>NZ_KB908075.1 GCF_000382325.1 Woodsholea maritima DSM 17123 | reverse complement strand
CCACAGCCTATCGTAATCGCCTCGCAGCCAGCGTCATCGAACAGCTCAAATCCAGACCCGATGAACTCGACCCCGCGCTCTATGCGCCAGTGTGGGTGTCTGGTGATACAGCCAGTGTGAATGAAAATGCGACGGGGCTGGCCTACCGAGCGCAAGCCTCGCTTGGAAGTGGCTCAGGGCTCTCTTATTCGATAGCAGGAGGGGCCGATAAGGACAGCTTCACTATCGATGCTATAACGGGTGAGCTATACTTTAAAACAAGCCCCAATTATGAAGCGCCAACGGATGTTGATCGGAACAATGTGTATGTTGTTCAGATTGGTGCCCAGAATGGGCGTCACACTATCAGCAAAACCGTGACCATCTCAGTTGGCAATATCAATGAGTTCACGCCAAGCTGGACGTCTGGTGGCAATATTGCCGTCAATGAAAATGTGACGGGCGTTATTAGCACTGTTCACGCCAGTGATGGCGATGGGCAATCTATAACTTACTCAATTGTTGGCGGCACGGATGCCAGCGCCTTTACCATCAATGCCGCAACTGGGGCGCTACAGTTTAAAACAGCCCCCAATTATGAAGCGCCGCATGACCAAGATGGCAATAATGGCTACGCGCTAATCCTGCGCGCCAGTGATGGCACGCGCTATAATGATAAAGCGTTTAGCGTCTCAGTTGGCAATATCAACGAGTTCACGCCAAGCTGGACGTCTGGTGGCAATATTGCGGTCAATGAAAATGTAACGGGCGTTATTAGCACTGTTCACGCCAGTGATGGCGATGGGCAATCTATAACTTACTCAATTGTTGGCGGCGCAGACGCTGGTGCCTTCACGATTAATGCTACGACAGGGGCGCTCCAGTTTAAAAATTCACCCGACTTTGAAAACCCGCACGATCAAGATGGGAATAATGGTTACGTTATTGTCCTTCGCGCGAGTGATGGTACACGACATAATGATAAAACCTTCAGCGTAAAAATTAATAATGTCAATGAGTTCGCTCCAAGCTGGAACTCTGGAACCGATATTTCAGTCAATGAGAATTTTTCCGGTATTGTTTACGTACCCAATGCGACAGATGGCGATGGTGGGGCTGTTACTTATAGCATTATTGGCGGGGAAGATGCCGGTAACTTCCAAATGGATGCAACCGGAAAGCTCTCCTTTAAGAACCCACCAAATGCAGATCTTCCAGGGGATGCCAATGGTGATAATATTTACCGCATATCCTTGCGAGCTAGCGATGGCACGCGGTATGCTGATCAAATTCTCGCCATTTCGGTTACTAATGAAAATGACAATGCGCCGATATTTACGTCCCCAGCTTCTCACAATACGAATGAAGGTAGCTTGAACACGGGCTATCGCGCCACGGCGACCGATGGCGATGGAAATCCTCTAACCTTCTCTATTGTTGGCGGCTATGACGCGGCCGACTTCACCATCAATACCTCAACGGGTGC
>NZ_KB908074.1 GCF_000382325.1 Woodsholea maritima DSM 17123 | reverse complement strand
CACCGCTCGTACCTGTAAGTGTGTCATTACCAGACGTGCCATTGATGACATTGATCGACGTGCTGGTGGAGCTCATGGCCATCATGCGCGGCTGCATCGCGTTTTGGAGATCTGCAGAGGTGAGAAATTGCCCGGCATTTTCGCTACTCATTTGGGCTGAAGACGCCGGAAGGCGCGGCAGCGCCATAAACAGCCCATCTTGAGCGAGATCAAGCTTGGACCAATCGACATCGTCTTGCCCTTCGAGCCGATCCACACCAAAGGCAACGTCAAACGCCATGCCTTCACGGCCATTGGTGAAATAAAGGCTTGCCTTATTGTGGATCCGATTGCCTGTACCTGCATCAATCGTCTCGCTAGGGCGGGTCAGAGTTAGGCCAATGCCCTCAATCCCGGCCTCGTAGAGGCTGCGAAGTTCGCCAGCCTCACTGCGACCATTTTGGTTGGCATCAACCCAGACCTGGAAGGCATCAAATTGATCATCGCTGGCATCGAAGCGATCATCCCCATTGGTGTCAAAGGCCTTAAGGCCTTCCATATCCGTTTGCGCACCGGGTAAGTCATCAACAAAGGAGATTTCAGATTTACGATCAATGACGCCATCTTGATTGCGATCAAGCACCAAAAGCCCGTCCTTCGGACCCACCCAGCCTGAACGCAAAACCCCATCATTACTCTCTGAGATTAAACCCACCGAACTGGCGTCATAACCCAATAAATCTGCTGAACCACTTCCATCCAAATCAAGAACAATGGGGAAAATATATGTCCCGTCACTTGAGCCACCGGCACGACCCCAAACACCTGCCGAATAATGGATAACAGTGGCACTTGCAGTTGAACGTTCACCCCTACTATCCTCAATAGTATAATTGAAGTGATAAAGAGTGTTAGGCATTATTACATTGAAAAATACTTGACTATTATTTATTTGAAGCGCCCTCGAGTTATAATATGCGCTAACAACCCTTATAGTTGTTCCTGGAGCTGCATGATCGTTTGCCAATACGTTTTGCCATCCAGCTCTTGTGAAACTATCATTTCTAGCAATTGGAGTATCATCCAAATCGTTCACATTAATTTGTATGGCTTTATCGGTATATTTTAACCCATCACTGGCGCGTAGAGTGATCTGATAGCTATTATTGCGATCATGATCTAAAGGCCGCTCGTAATTTGGTGGCGTTTTAAATTTAAGCCGATAGCCATCTACAAGCATAAATTGCGAAGCGTCATAGCCACCAACAATTGAAAAATGTACGCTGTTCCAGTCCCCATCTGTTGCTCGGGCATCATAAACAACATCACTGTGGTTCTCATTAATGGTTGTGCCACTACCAGATGTCCAGTTTGGCGCATATTCATTCACATTATTGACATTAATGGTGATGGTTTTATCGGTATAGCGCCCATGGCCATCATCCGCCCGCAAGATGACGGAGTAGCTATTATTGCCATCATGATCGTTCGGGTTTTCCCAGTTTGGCGCATTACGGAATCTCAGCCGATTATTATACTCCATCACGAAATCATCAGCGTCATGGCCGCCAACAATATAGTAGCTTATGCCATCGCCATCGATCGGATCATGGGCATAGGCATCGTAAACATAGCCTGCATAATTTTCGTCTACTGTATTACCTGAGCCTGATGTCCAGACTGGCGCGCTTTCATTGACATCTCGGATCTGGATGGAGAGCGCGCGATCAGCGCTGAAGGTGCCATCACTGGCGCGTAGAATGATCTGATAGCTGTTATTGCGATCATGATCGTGTGGGGCTTCAAAGTTGGGTGTAG
>NZ_KB908073.1 GCF_000382325.1 Woodsholea maritima DSM 17123 | reverse complement strand
GGGCACGCCGCCAAACGTCTCCTCACACAGCGATGACCGCATCACTGAGTTCGTCTATGATAAAATGGGACGAAGAACTGAAGAAAAAAGATTAGAGGTTAAGGCAACTTCTGGTCAAATTGATGATGGAAAGCTGGATATTAGCTATATAGGCTCAACTATACTATATAGTTATAATTCGGGTGGTCAAATTGTCAGCAAGACTCATGCAACGGGCGACCGGCAAAGATTTGTTTATGATGACGCGGGGCGTATGATCAGTGAAAGCCGAGCGAGCTTCATCAACCATTTAGGACAAGCAGTTACACCGACACTCAGCTATACTTATGATGTGTTCGGCAATTTAAGTGAGACGGTTTATGAAGGCGATCGGACGAGTGATCGCACTATGTCCCGCACTTATGACAACGCAGGACGTGTGCTCGAAGAAGTCAATGCATTGGGTCATAAGAGGGTATATTATTATGACGAGGCTGATCGGGTCGTTCGTGAGGAATACCAACGCACGGACACCTCAGGGGCCCTGCATCATGAAGCTATTGGCTATGACTATGATCTTGCAGGTCAACTGATCAGTCAAAGACAGTTCAATAAAAGCCAAGGTAGCTTTGTGATTTCAGCCGATAGCGTTAAAACGCATATGCGTTACAATGCTTTTGGTGAGGTTATTGCACGCGGACTTGAAACTCAAGACATTGAGTTCTTCATTTATGATAATGCTGGTCGGCTTATCCGTTCTAACCAAGGCGACGGTGTGTGGGATATCCACATGCATGACGCGCTTGGAAACCAAACCCTGACAGTTTCCTCTGATGGCCGCCAGATGTCAGGTCTGACGCGAGAAGCCGCGATAGATGTATTCCAACAAGCTGGCGGGCTTTTCGCGGGATTTGTGGATGACATGGTGGCCACGATCACCGTTTATGACAAGCGCGGCCAAGCGGTCGAGGTGCGTGAGCCACAGCGTGAGCGGGCTGAAGGTGTACGGGATAATCGCACAACGTATCGTACATATAATGCTTTTGGTGAGGTCGCGGTCGAAACGAATGCTGCGGGACATGCGATAAGCTACGCTTATAACACGATGGGTCGTTTGATATATAAAACCCTACCTAAGGTTATGGCAACTCACTACCATGGAGGTAAGTGGGAAGTAACCCCCGTCGAAGAATACTATTATGATGCTTCAGGGCGTTTGGTTGCTGAACATACAGGCCAAGATGCAAACACCTGGACGCAATATAACTACCTTGCTGGTACGGGCTATGACGGACAACAAGGCTTAGTCATAACGAAGAAAGATCGTGATGGCAGCGTTAATAGCTTTACCTATAATCGCTTTGGCGAAGTCGTGACCAGTACAGATCAAGTTGGGCGTACAACAACGCATACGTATGACAAGTTAGGTCGGTTGGTTCAGATCCAGCATCCCGCAGGATTAGTTGAATCCTTTGCTTATGATGAAATGGGTCAACGTATTAAGCGTTGGAACAATGCAGGTCAGGGTCAAGGCGAGGCTGAAGCTGAAGAAACCCATTATGATATCCAAGGGCGGGTGACCAAACATAAAGCGTTCGGCGGGGATATAACCTCGTCAAGTTATGCTTTTGAGGCTGCACTCACGGGTGGCTTTGGGCAAACCGGAGGCTGGGTCAAGGTTACAACCATGGCCAACGGTAAAACATTGACCGAGAAAACAGATATCTTTGAGCGTGAACTTGAGCGCATAGATTTAGGCGGTCACATCACAACCACACATTATGATGGTGCGGGCCGGGTTGTATTGAAAGAGAGCGATGAAACAGACCCCCAAAAGGGCAGTGATGTTCAATTCACATACTACAATACCAATCGTGTAAAGTCGAGTTGGACAAATGTATCCACCTATTTCCGAGCAGAAAATGCTCCTGATTTGAATTATAATCCAGGAAGTGCAAATGGTGCAGTCCAACTATCTTGGAACAAGAAAATCAGCAATGTTGAATTACGCTCAACCTATTCTTATGACATTGTTGGCAATCAGGTTTCTTATGACCTAATCGAAAAAGGTATTGTTGATCAAGGCGAAGCAAAGTGGAACACATCGCAACAGAAATGGGTTGTTACAGATACATCCAAAGAGCTGAGCTTTACTTTAACCCAAGCGCGTGCTGACTATGATGCCTTAGGGCGTCTCAGCGAATGGCAAGAATTGGGTGGGGCGCTGCCAAGGGCTTCTTTAGTCTATGAATATGACCAGCGGGGCAATGTCATGCGCTCGTTGGCGACTTATCACGACCTTGATAATAATGGTCAGATCAAAGGGGCTGCCAAAACTAAAGACGAATGGTTTACCTATGATTTGATGGATCGGGTGCTGATCTCCGGCGGCGTGCGGGATGGGTCAACGATTAAAGTCGGTACGGGCTTTAGTGTGACATACCATCAAGATGGTCGGCGCGCCACGGTAACCCAGGGCCGCGATGGCTCGCAAGAGCGCTATGAGTATGATGCAGGTGGTCACCTTAAAACTGTACACATAAGACCAGAAGGCGGAGTTGAGCGTAAGCGCGCACTTTATAAGTATGATCTATTGGGACGCATGACCCAACAGATGGATTATCCAGCACATACGAGCGACACTCCAATTTATGATCGCACGGTGATATATAACGCGAAAAGTCAAATCACGGATGACATCAGCCATACTCGCCAAGACAATAAAGTTAACACTTCGCGTGCAAGCCTTTATTATGGTGCGAATGGAAATGAAGCGCTCGGCTCTGTGTTACGCAACACAACCCGCCATGAAGTCGATAATCAATTCCAATCTACAAATACAACGTCCTATGAGTATGACTGGTATTCAAACGCCGTGCAGAAAGCCATTACCGTCAGCAGCTCAGTTAGCTCTCGGAACGGCGTCACGACGCAGTCATATATCAATGTCGGCGGTCAGGCCTGGCTGACCAAAGCTAATGTAACCGGTGGCCGCGCGCGCCACATAAATTATACCCTGGATATGAGTGGTCAGGTGATTGCGCGCGATGAAAACAATCACACCTCCACCGGTGAGCCGCATGAACGCTGGTATCGCTTTGGCGATAAGCAAATGGGCTATATCGGAAATAACGGCAATACAGACTTCTCTTATGCCCAATCAATTGATGAACGCGCCAAAAAGGCCGGAGACGGCGACTTCCGCAATGGAGCCAAAACCGGCAGTAGCTTTGCGGACTTTGATCAGGGGCTCAGCCCGATCAACTCCTATAATCAAGGCTCTGGCGGGGGTGTCTACACGGTTCAAAATGGCGATACCTTGCAGT
>NZ_KB908072.1 GCF_000382325.1 Woodsholea maritima DSM 17123 | reverse complement strand
ACTGCAAGGTATCGCCATTTTGAACCGTGTAGACACCCCCGCCAGAGCCTTGATTATAGGAGTTGATCGGGCTGAGCCCCTGATCAAAGTCCGCATAGCTGGTCCCACTGGACGCGCCATTGCGGAAGGGGCCTTGACCCGGTGTTGTCTGGCGATCATTGATCGAGGCATTATAGCTTTGATCGCTACCGCCATTATTGCCCACCGCACCCATTTCTTTACCGCCATAGCGATACCAGAATTCTAAAGGCTGGCCGCCTGGAAGGTTGTCAACTTGTTCGCGGATCACGACCTGACCCGTAACATTGTTGATATAGTTCACGCTATAGGGTTTGCCGTCGAGCACAGAGGCGCTGGCCAACCAGGCTTGCCCGCCCATAAGGTGATAGGCCTGGCGGGTTTCATGGGTTTGGCCCTGGGCGCTATAGGTGATTTTGGTCTGCTTGGCGCTGTCATACCAATCAAACTCATACGTGGTTGTAGAGGTTGATTTCTGGACATTATTCTCTTTATGGATCGCGCTTTGAGAGAGTGCACTCCCAAGCGCATAGTTTGTGCCCGTGCCATAATCAAAGGTCGAAATTGTGGTACGCGTTTTATCGCTATGTCGGGTGAAGCTGGTGTCGTTGGTCAGTTGACCCTTGGTGTTAAAGGTCATTTTGCGATCTACTATGGTCAAGCCGGATGCATTTTTTTCAAGTTGGCTATTCATACGCCCCAGGGCGTCATAGCCATAGCTGACGCGGTCAGAATTATTGATCTTAACGCCTTTTAAGCGGCCATCCTTATCATAACTGTAGTCTTCGCGGGTATTGTCGCTTCCATTAATGACGAAAGCGCGTTGGCCTTCTGCGTCATAACCAATAATCGCGCCGGTTGACCCACGAACCAGACTGCCATTGACCAGAGCACCTTTTGAGAGTGTCACCCGATCAAGATGGTCGTAATCATACCAATAATTATGACTGCCAGAACCGGTAACATTGCCTTCGCTATCGAGCGTTTTGAAATTTGCCTGAGTATGGCGCACATTGCCGTTGAGATCATATTGATAACTGACCGAAGCCGCGGGCATTTCAAACTGAGTGCGCGTTGACTTATACCCTGCCTCAGACCATTGGGTCATGCGCCCAAGGGCATCAAATTGCGCACTGGAATTCACCAATACTTCTTCGTAGGGAACATTTTCTGTGAAATCAGTTAAGGCAACCCAACCAAAAATGATCTGATCATTTTGTACACCCAATTCTTCCCATGACCAGTTATCTTGGATGTGCATCCGGATTAAACCGGTTTCGCTCAAACGTTCACTGATCTGGTTGCCGACAATGTCGTAACTGTAAGCGGCAATGGTTTTGGCGTCGATGACGTTTTGCCAACGCTCAGTCCGTTCAAGATCTGACGTTGGATCACTTAAAGATTTTCCAGTATTGTCGCCAACATTGCGCAGAACTTGGGTGGAGCCGGTAAAAGCTTCGATTTGGCTGACACGATTGGTGTTGTAATAACTGTATTCAACATCACCATATTGGTTATTGAACCATGTGCTGTCGACATCCTTTAAGATAACGCGTCCGGCCCCATCATAACTCGTCGTGGTGATATGCCCACCGAGATCACTGCGATAAAATTCACGCTCGAACACATCTGTGCGCTCAACCATGGCTTTTCCATTGGCCATGGTGGTGGATTTCTCCCAATAAAGCTGTGAATTTAAACCAAAGCCAATGCTTCCGGCTTTTAGCGAATAGTGTGTTGTCGTTATATCGCCGCCGAAAGCTTTATGCCTAACCACACGGCCTTGGATATCGTAGTGAGTTTCTTCGGCATGCGTGGCGTCCTGACCCAGGCCAGCATTATTCCAGCGCTTGGTGCGCTGTCCAAGCTCATCATATTGATAATACTCAGTTAGGCTGTTTTCTGCTTGTGTGACACTGGCCAAGCGTCCTAACCTATCGAAGCTTTGTTGAGTTTGATAGCCGAGCTTATTGGTAATGCGAACGACTTCACCGAAATTGTTAAAGTGATTTGTCCGTGTGAAATTTTGAGCATCAGTCTCGCTTAGAATTTGCCCTTGAGAACCGTTATATCCGGTTCCCGCAAGATAGGCATAACTAGTACGGGCCCCTTTCGCGTTAACGTAACCGACTAATCGCCCAGAGGTGTCATAGTGGTAATACTCTTGAGGCGTCGATGCGGACGTCACGCCGGCGGCATTGGTATGGCTCGTACTGGGTAGCTGTTTTTCAACCATTCGGCCCATCGTATTATACATGTAGGTTATGGTGTGACCGGCGGCGTTAGTTTCTTTAGAGGCTTCGCCAAATGCATTGTATTCACGCAGTGTCGTGAGCATATCTTTTATGCCCTCAGCACGTTCGCGTTGTGGCTCAATGACTTTGATAGCCTGGCCGCGTTTGTCATAAACGGTAATGGTCGCGACGAGATCACTGACGAGTGTGCCCATCACCCCGCTGGCTCCCCCGAAGGCGCCAAGCGCCGCGCTGCGGCTGAGCGTAGACATATTGCGCCCGTCTGAAGCTATGGTCAGGGTCTGCTGACCTAGTGCATCATGATACACAAGATCATATATGCCATCGCCTTGATTGGTGCGGGTAACGCGCCCTGCCCGGTCGTATTCAAAGTTTTCGATGTTTACGCCATTGATGCCGCGCGCAACCACATCACCATAGGCGTTATACGTCATCTGCGTTTTGATGCTGCCGGTTGCAAGTGTGTATGGCCCGTTAAGGCTTGGCGCACTGAGCTGAGTTTGCTCGAGCAGTTGACCTGCAAGGTCATAATCATAGCCAATCGCTTCATAATGAAGGACCCCTGAGGTGTCCGTGCGACTATAGTCTTCGCGCGCAACCTGACCGGCGCTATTATAACGATAGGTGCGGCTATGGCCTAGAGCGTTGATTTCTTGATACAATCGACCGGCATCATCATAGAGGCGAGAGAAGGTGCGGTCGCCATCGCTGCCACCGTTCTGGGTCGTCGTCAGCACATTGCTAAAACCATCATAGGTGTATCTAATAATCGGTGTTGAAACTTCACCATTATTATTAATAAAACTTGCTTGATTTTCCTGGACTAATCGCCCTGTATCATCATAAGCAAAGCTTTGCCTCTCTCCCGTCGCCTCAGTTTTATCTGTAACGAGACCTAAAGCATTATATGCGTAAAGAATAACAGATTGCGCGTTAGATTGACCGTCAATTTTAACCCCTAATCTTTTTTCTTCAGTTCTTCGTCCCATTTTATCATAGACGAACTCAGTGATGCGGTCATCGCTGTGTGAGGAGACGTTTGGCGGCGTGCCC
>NZ_KB908071.1 GCF_000382325.1 Woodsholea maritima DSM 17123 | reverse complement strand
CCACAGCCTATCGTAATCGCCTCGCAGCCAGCGTCATCGAACAGCTCAAATCCAGACCCGATGAACTCGACCCCGCGCTCTATGCGCCAGTGTGGATGTCTGCTTCTAGCGCTGCCATTAAGGAAAACACGCGTGGCTCTGTTTATACTGCAAAGGCCACAGATCACGCTGGCGGTCAGCTTTATTATTCGATAGCGGGTGGTGTTGACGCTGAGTTCTTTGAGATAGACAACATCTCAGGCGCATTATCTTTTAAGTCTGCCCCTGATTATGAAGATCCTAAAGATAATGGTCAAAATAATCTATATAATGTGACCTTACAAGTTTCTGATGGTCGCCATAGTGTTAGAAAAGATCTGACTTTCACTATCGAAGATGTAAATGATGTAGCTCCTGTATGGCCACCTATCCCTAAAATTATCGTTGAAGAGAATGCGAACACCGCCCTTTATCAAGCTAGTGTTACGGATGATTTCGGGAGTGTCAGCTTCTCCATTCTGACTAACAATAATGATGATGGCGCTCTCTTTACGATTGATCCCCAAACGGGGATCTTACGCTTTAAAGCGGCACCTGATTATGAAGCCCCCGGCGACCGCGATGACAATAACACGTATTTCTTGACACTTAGCGCGCATGACGGAGTGTTTACCACCAACAATTCGGTTGAAATTGAGGTGACCAATCGCAATGACAACACGCCGCAATGGCAATTTGAAGCCAGCGCCGAAGTCAAAGAAAATTTCACGGGTATTGCATACCGTGCCGCGGCATTAGATGCGGATGGTGACACGCTTGATTATGAAATCATTGGCGGCACAGATGCTTCTAAGTTCGCGATTGATAAGACGACCGGCAATATCCGTTTTGTGAATACCCCAGATCATGAGAATCCAGACGATGCAGACGCGGATAATAAGTATGAGATCCGGGTGCGTGCCTTTGATGGTGAACACGCGATAGAGCGTGATGTAACGCTCTCTGTCCTTAATGAGAATGAATTCGCGCCGGTCTGGGAGTCTCTGACCCATGTTCTCGTTCCTGAAAACAAGGCCGAAGGTGTTTATGTTCTTGCGGGTAAAGATGGCGACGGTGATCTGCTTTCTTATTCAATTGTCGGTGGAGAAGATGCGGGCCGCTTTGCCATTAATCAAGTGACGGGCCGGGTCAATTTCATCAATGCAGCAGATTTTGAAAACCCCAATTCCGCTGACGGAGATAACAGCTATAGTGTGCGCTTGCGTATAAGCGATGGCCTTCACACGATTGAAGACACGGTCATTATCGATATAGCAGACATCCGTGAAGACTATAGCGCCACCGTTAATGATGATATTTTAAGCGGTCTATTAGGCGCAGACCATTATTACGGCCTCGCTGGCAATGATACGTATATTGTTATCGATGGTCAGACGAATATCTATTTTAATGGGGGCGAAGGGCTCGATTATATCAGCTTTGCAAATGCTCTGGCCGGGATTGAAGCAGATCTGACCCGTTATGATGCACAAGCCAAGGCCTATGTCTTCGAAGGTGGTACCTTCAAACTGCTTCATGAAAATGTTGAAGGTATAATAGGTAGCGATTTTGCTGATCTCATTATCGGTAATAATGAAAATAATATTCTCAAAGGCGGAGCAGGCAATGACGTTATTCGCTCTGGCGATGGCGATGATGTTTTGGAAGGAGGCGATGGTGATGACACCTTAATTGGTGTCGGTGGGGGTGATAGGCTGGATGGCGGCGCGGGCAATGACCGTATTGAATTGGGCCAGGGTAATAATTATCGGACCGTCGATGGCAAAGATGTACATCATGGGGCGTATGGTGGCGCAGGCAATGACACAGTCTTACTGAATGCCGGTACTGCCTATGTTGATCTTGGCTCGGGTAATGACACGCTTATTTTCACTGAGTCAATGTCAGATTGGAGCCGTTATATTGGCGGGTCAGGTCAAGATACAGTTTCATTTGAGCGCTTCACTCAAGGCGTAACTTTTGACTTAAGCTCTACCCTTAATCAAAGCGGCAATGAGGGTTGGTTTACCGCATTTAACAAACAGCATTTTATCGGGTTTGAGAATATAACCGGCTCTCAACATGCTGACACGTTAAGCGGTGACGCCGGGAACAATATTCTGAACGGCGGACTGGGCGATGATACCTATCATTTCAGAAAAGGTATGGGATCTGACACGCTGATTGATGCCGGTGGCCAGGATAAGATCGTCTTTAACGATCAGATTGACATCCAGCATTTGACGTTTGAGCAAGATAATAATGATCTGATCATTTATTTAAACGATGAAGCGAATACGCGGGTCGTCGTTAAAAATGGGGCCAATCCTGCCTCTAGCGATGCTATTGAAACAATGGCCTTTAATGATCTTGGTGAGGCCTCATTTGATATCACCCTAGAAGAACTTGGTGTAGAAGAATCGCTCGCAGATATTGCCGATTACTTCGCAAAGACGGGAAGAACTGGCGGTATTGTCTATAAGTATAACCACCCTCCGACCTGGCGTGATAGTGGCCCAGTTTCGACTTTTGAAAATTTTACCGGCAAGCCGTTAGACACTCAAACAGCCTTGTTGCGCGTGTCCGCCGAGGATGTAGATAGTAAACACCTCGCCATTCGATTTGCTGATAACAATCCTTATGCGAGCTATTTTACATTAGACGTGGGTCATGTTGTTGACTTTGATGGTCTAGGTACAGCGCAAGTTACAGAAGATAATTATAATCGCCAACGGATGAGCGAAATTTCAGCTCATATTTATCAGCTCAAAGAATTTGACTACGAGAATTTAGTTAAAGATTCCAGCCTTGCGCGCGGTGAAGACGTGCAAGGGCGTTATGTCATCATTCCTCTGACTTTAACCGTTACAGATGAAGTTCAAACGGGCGATGGCACTAATCATGTCGATAAAACATTTAATTTTAAAGTCTATAATATTAATGAGTATATTCCCGAATGGTCTTCAGTCGGCGCTATTAATGTCAATGAAAATGTAAACGGTATTGTTTATACTGCTCAAGCATCGGATAAGGACGGCGATGCGGTCCGTTATGCGATCGCCGGGGGCAATGATGCGGCTGACTTCACCATCAATGCCTCAACGGGTGCTTTACAGTTTAAGTCAGCGCCTAATTTTGAAGCCCCACACGACCATGATGGCAATAATATTTATCAGGTTATTTTATCCGCCAGTGATGGAGCGGTTTCTGTCAACCATACCGTCACTATCAATGTTCAGAACTTGAATGATATCGCTCCTGTTTGGTCATCTGGGACCAGTGCGAGTTGGAATGAAAATGCCACCGGAATTGTCTATTCTGCACGCGCAACCGATGGCGATGGCAATCCGCT
>NZ_KB908070.1 GCF_000382325.1 Woodsholea maritima DSM 17123 | reverse complement strand
CTAATCTTTTTTCTTCAGTTCTTCGTCCCATTTTATCATAGACGAACTCAGTGATGCGGTCATCGCTGTGTGAGGAGACGTTTGGCGGCGTGCCCAGACTTGGCGCGGAAGCCTTTGTGGCATAGCGCACTTCGCGTATGACATTGCCATCACTGTCATAGGCCCAGTCGGTACGATAGCCCTCGCCATCGACCTGAGCGGTTTTGCGGCCCATCTTATCGTAATAGCTAAAGGTCTCAGCCCCATTGGCATCTGTGGTTTTCACCACATTGCCATTGGCGTCATAGAGATACGATGTTCTCAGATCGCGGGTCTCAACCTTATAATTTGTGCCATCAAAGTAACCGATCTCGATATTGGGTGTGATTTGCGCGGTAACACGGCCCAGCTTGTCATGTTCAAAGCGGGTTGAGCGATAGTCCCCTGCGGGTTCGTTTGGCGCGCCATCTTTCGCATGGGCAGGTAAAGGCAGCGCTGTGGCATAAACCCGGCTTTCTGTCCGGTTGCCCGCCAGATCATAATAATGACGGGTCAAGGTTCCGAGCGGGCTTAAGCTATGGGTTAAGCGATTAAGCCTGTCATACCAGAACAGTTCACGCGCACCATTCGGCGCGATGCTTTCAATGACATTGCCGCGCGCGTCATAGATTTGGCTCGTTATGGGCGTAAAGGCTGTTACGCCGGATGTTGGTGATGTGACGACATCACGCGCTTCACCTATGGTTTTGATCAAGCGGTTAGAGAGATCGTATTCATACTGGGTCAGGCGCTCTTGAGCTTGGCCAGCATTTTCCAGCTTGGCAATAAGATTGCCTTGGTCATCATAAGTATAGCGCGTGACAAAGATCTGATCGACAGTGCGATCTTCATCAGGGTCAGGTGAGCTATCAATTGTGACAGTGCTTTCCTTTAACAAGCCTCTATCATTATAAATATACTGGGTAATCCCGCCCAGCTTATTGCTGACCACAATGCGCTCGCCAAAGGCATTGAGCGTATAGCTTTCTATCCCGCCTTCTGCATCTTTGGTCCAAACCAGACGGCCCAGCTTGTCATATATAAAGGACGTCGTCGCATCCTCTTGCGCATTAGGGCTGACTGTCGGGAAAATGTCTAAGCTCGGCGTGCCGACGACCTTATTGCCGTGGCGCGTAACCGATTGAACCTCACCAAAGGCGGTATACTGCGTGGTGGTGAGATAGTTCTCACTGTCTACGGTGGCGACCACGCGCCCAGCCTTATCATAATAGTTGTAGCTCACATGAGCGTTGGCATCGATCACCCGGCGCGACCGGCCCAAGGCATCATATTCGCTTCGCGTTACACCGCCTTCAGCATCGGTGGTCTTAATCACTCGGCCCAGCTGGTCATACTCAAAATGGGTGGTATGCCCACGCGGATCTGTAGTCGCAGTCAAATGACCCAGAGCATCATAGTGATAGGATGTGCTGGACATCGCCTGCGTGACATTGGGGTTGAAGGGGTCGGTGAAGTAGGTGTGAACCGTCTTTACGCGCCCGGCGCTATCATAATGATATTGCTTATACGTCCGATTGGGATCGGTAACAGATACATCCCCCTGGAAGGCTCCGACGGTTTCCCAAACCACGCGGCCATGATTGTGGTAATAGGTGCGCGCCACCGTGCCCGATGGATCTTTGGTGCAGATTAAGCGGCCTTCCTCATCGTAATAATACAAGGTTTGGCTCGCCGCGCCCTTGGCGGCTGTGTCGATGTTGGCCAGCGTCCAGGCGTCGCTCGCGCTGACCGGGTTATCAAAGCGCGTGCGGGTCTCAACCTGACCCTGCTTACTATATGTAAAGCGTGTGACATAACCTTCGCCATCAATCGTGGCTAAGACATTGCCGCGGCTATCATAATAGCTGCGGTTGATACGGGCATGGGCGCTATGGCTTGCCGCCCAGCTATCCAGAGCGCTCTCAGCGGGCAGTTCGCTGCCCGTATAAAGATCCGCAAACTGCGTGGTTTTAACAACCCGCCCTGCACTATCATAATCGAGATGGCTGACCGCGCCCTGGCTATCAATGGTGTAGACCAGTTGCTGATACGCATTGTAAACCTGACGTACGCTACGATCATTTGCGGTCTTGGCCAGCCCGGCCACCGCAGATTTAACCGTGTCCAGATCATAACGGGCTAAATTGCCAAGGCTGGTGGCATAGGCCAGCTGAGTGCGCACGCCCCCGGTTGCCGACCAGGCCTGGCCTTCCTCATCATGATAGCGGTTTTCGCTGACGCGTCCTAAGCTATCAATGCTAAAGCGTAATTGGCCCTGGCCATTATAAACATAACGCTGCGTGACATCCTGGCTTGGATCTCTGGCAACGCTGTTTAACAGATCGGCTAAAGACCCGGTTTTACGAAGCCCTGGATCAATCGCATGGGCATAGGCGGTCTCAGAAATTTTCTGGCCCGCGCCATCATACACGATCTCGCTTAAACCACCCTCAGCATTAAGCGAAGCCACCAAACGCCCATCAAGATCATAGAAATGACGCGTCACAACATCATCCGCATGACCCTCAGGCAAAATCAAAGCATCTAATGACCAGGGAGATGCGACAATCGAAGCAGTAGAGACAGTCGCGCCGCCAGAGCCTTCAAAGCGAAGGGTCTCGATACCATCAAGATAATCAATGCCTTCTGCCCCACTCGTATCAATGACGCGGACACGTCCATCGATTGAGCGTGTAAGTCGGAAATGACTGAGGGCACCGTTATAGGCCGCTGTATCGTTGCCAGCGCCACCGATTAAATGATCAACGCCGACTCCACCACTCAGCGCATCATCCCCATTCAACCCGATTAGGACATTATTTTGTGCATCACCAGTGATGAGATCATTGAAATTGCTGCCGGTCACATTGTCGATATTCATGACCGTTAGAGTTTTATACTGGCCCACATTTTCAATATTGTAGGCCACATACTGACGGGTATTGAAATCTCGCAGCCAAGCCGAGTTATGGGTGTCCCAAGTACTGGGGCGATAGGCCATGTTTAAGCGAATGCCATGATCCCAATATTGGTAGCTAAGGGTATCAGAACCTGAATCGCGATTTTCAAACCCTCCCGCGGTCCATCCTCTAAAGCTTTTGGACGGATATAGGGTATCATCGCCATCCCCTCCATAAATGTAGCCCGTTTCGCTTTGAATGTGGATTGTATCACGGCCGGAGCCGCCATCCGTTCGTGACCAATTTATACCAGTATAGATTGTATCGTTACCGGCTTCACCATAAAGCGCACTATCCCCAGCTTGTCCGTTGAGAACATCATTTCCATTGCCGCCATAGAGGGTGTCATCACCATCGCCGCCCTCCAAAAGGTCGTTACCGTCACCACCATTAAGCCTGTCGTCACCCTCAAGACCATAGAGCGTATCGTCACCGCTCGTACCTGTAAGTGTGTCATTACCAGACGTGCCATTGATGACATTGATCGACGTGCTGGTGGAGCTCATGGCCATCATGCGCGGCTGC
>NZ_KB908069.1 GCF_000382325.1 Woodsholea maritima DSM 17123 | reverse complement strand
ATGGATGCCAGATCAAGTCTGGCATGACAGGATCGACCCGAAGGGTCGCAAGCGCGACTGTCCTCAAATAGCCGACAGGCGATAGGACAAATAAAAAGTGCGCGCCCGCAGCGTCAGCGAAGACACAAAAGAAAAAAATGTCATCCCGGCCTTGAGCCGGGATCTATTGAGCGTAATGGCAAGGGTCATAGATCCCGGATCTCACTGACGTTCGTCCGGGATGACACTTCTTGATTCAAGTTCCAGCTGTGTCCGATGGGTAGAGTAGATCCCGGCTCAGGGCCGGGAACCCGGTTGAGAGTTGCCTCTACGCGGCCCCGGACTTGATCCAGGGTCAATCGAACCCAAAGGGTTTGCTAGGAAGACTGTCCTCAAATAGCCGACAGGCGATAGGGCAATAAAAAGGGCGGGAAAACCCGCCCTTTGTCTTATGAGGTCAAAGCCCCGTGGCAATGCTTATATTTCTTGCCAGACCCACACGGGCAGGCGGCATTACGTTGGACCCGGCCCCAGGTGGAAGGATCATTGGGGTCAAGGGTTTGGGCCGGTGTGCGCGCCTGGAAGGGGCTCTGCGCGCTCGATTGCGGTGCGCCTTGGTCCATCTCATTACGCCCGGTACTGGGGTTGATATGGGTTTCTTGAACATTGCGGGGCGCGGGGCGCAGCTCTGGCGGCGGGGCGCTGATCCCGATGCGCAGGTTTGACAAGATCCGCGTGGTTTCTGAACGCAGGCTGCCCAGCAAGTGCTGGAATAGGGCGAAGGCTTCGGTCTTATATTCGTTCAGCGGATCACGCTGGGCATAGCCGCGCAGGCCCACGACCGAGCGCAAAGCATCCAGCGCCTGCAAATGCTCACGCCAATTGATGTCGATGGTTTGCAGCAACATTTGCTTTTCGATATTGCGCATCAACTCAGGACCGGCATTGACGGCTTTTTCGGCATAGGCCTCATCAGCCGCCTTGATCAGGCGCTCCAGGATTTGCTCATCGGCAATGCCTTCTTCCTTGGCCCAGTCTTCAACCGGCAGCTCAAGGGCGAAGTGTTTGACGATGTCTTCTTTCAGGCCTTCTATATCCCACTGATCGGCAAAGGCTTTAGGCGGAATGTGCAGGGCGACCAGATCTTCAGCCGTTTCATGGCGCATATCGCGCACGACGTCAGATACATCCTTGGCTTCCATGAATTCAATACGTTGTTCGAAGATCGCTTTGCGTTGATCATTCATCACATCGTCGAATTTCAGGATGTTTTTGCGGATATCATAATTGCGTTGCTCGACCTTTTTCTGTGAGGTCTCAACGGCTTTCGACATCCAGGGGTGTTGGATCGCTTCACCGGGCTTCATGCCCATGGTGCGCATAATACCGTCGAGGCGTTCAGGCGCAAAAATCCGCAACAGATCATCTTCGACGGAGATGTAGAATTTAGACCGGCCCGGATCGCCCTGGCGGCCCGTACGACCACGCAACTGGTTATCAATCCGGCGGCTTTCATGGCGCTCGGTCCCGATCACATAAAGTCCACCGGCCGCGAGCGCTTCTTTCTTC
Organism: Woodsholea maritima DSM 17123; assembly: GCF_000382325.1. GTDB lineage: Bacteria > Pseudomonadota > Alphaproteobacteria > Caulobacterales > Maricaulaceae > Woodsholea > Woodsholea maritima. The sequence goes on along the minus strand of NZ_KB908069.1, from coordinate 4,341 downwards.
AGCTCCGCGACTTCCGCGGCGAAGACCTGGCGCTGGGCGGCGATCGCCTCGTCGCTCGGCTCAACGCCATTAGCGGTTTGGGTTTCGACCCATTCTTCAACCCGGGCATCCACATTGCCGCCCAGCTGAATATCGGTTCCGCGCCCTGCCATATTGGTGGCGATGGTCACGGCACCTGGACGACCGGCCTGGGCCACGATGCGCGCTTCTTGCTCGTGATAGCGCGCGTTTAGAACTTTGTGTGGGACAGTAATGTCTTTGGCTTTGGCAGCGCGCCCCATCTCGAGCAGCAGCGTACCGGCCTTCGTCAGGCGCTCTTTTTCCGCCTTGTCTTTTGTGTCATCGGCGCGCGCGAGCAGGCGATTTCCCAGATCAACGATATATTTCTTGTCCGTCAACAAGGCAGAGATGATTTCGGACTTCTCAATCGAAACCGTGCCGACCAGGACGGGCTGTTTTTTCTGATGCGCCAGGGCGATTTCCGCAACCAAGGCGTCATATTTTTCCTGGGCCGTGCGATATAGCTCATCTTCTTCGTCAATACGCGCAATCGGCCTGTTGGTGGGGATTTCAACCACGCCCAGACCATAAATGCCGTGAAACTCTTCGGCTTCGGTGGAGGCCGTACCGGTCATCCCGGCCAGCTTGTCATAAAGGCGGAAGTAATTCTGGAAGGTGATGGAGGCCAATGTCTGGTTCTCGGCCTGGATCTCGACCTCTTCCTTGGCTTCGATGGCTTGGTGCAGGCCCTCAGACAAGCGGCGACCCGGCATCATCCGCCCGGTAAATTCGTCGATCAAAACGACTTTATCTTCGCGCACGATATAGTCTTTATCGCGCTGGAACAGCTTATGGGCCTTCAGGGCCTGATTGGCGTGGTGAACGATTGTGACATTTTCAACGTCATAAAGATCACCCTCTTCCAATAAGCCTTGGGCGCGCAGCACGTCTTCCAAATGCTCATTACCGTCTTCGGTAAAGCTGATGGAGCGCGCTTTTTCATCGACCTCATAATCCTCATCATTGAGGAGCGGGATGATCGTATTCATCTGCTTGTAGAAATCGGTGCGATCATCGGTGCGCCCAGAGATGATTAGCGGCGTGCGCGCTTCGTCGATCAAGATGGAGTCCACCTCATCGACGATGGCATAGTGATGACCGCGCTGAACCATTTCCTTGCGGCTGAACTTCATATTATCGCGTAGATAATCAAAGCCCAGCTCGTTATTGGTGCCATAGGTCACATCACAGGCATAGGCCGCCCGGCGCGCAGGATCATCCATCCCGTGCAGAATGACGCCCGTGGTCAGGCCCAAGGCGCCATAGACATGGCTCATCTGCTCGGCATCGCGCTGGGCGAGATAATCGTTGACGGTCACGACATGCACGCCCTTCGCCGGAAGCGCGTTGAGATAAACCGCCAGTGTTGCCACCAGCGTCTTACCTTCACCGGTTTTCATTTCCGCGATAGAGCCATCATTGAGCACCATACCGCCCGACAGCTGCACATCATAATGGCGCAAACCCAAGGTGCGCTTTGCCGCTTCGCGCACCGCCGCGAAGGCTTCAGGCAGCAGCTTGTCAAGGCTTTCGCCCTTGTCCAGGCGCGCACGAAACTCATCGGTTTTGCCGCGCAAGGCCTCATCACTAAAGGCCTGAAAGTCCGGCTCTAAAGCGTTGATCCTGTCAATTTGCGGCTGAAGCTTTTTCAGATACCGGTCGTTAGAGGAACCTAGGAATTTGCGCGCAAATGTTAACATGGTTTGGGGCCTTGTGGGGGCTTGGTGTAGAATGTGGGGTCTGGGTGATTGCCAAGACAGACCTTAATTGCAAGGTCTCTATCGACCGCACCCCCCCAATTGAATTAGAACACATGTCAATTAAGGAGGCCCGCTTAGAGTGTCAATGAAGGCGGGCGGTTGTCAGCCAGCTTTCTTGCCCCGAAACCTAGGGTGGATATATGAAAAACCCACTGAAAATGCGGTTATTTTTTCCTGTTCTCATGCTGTTGGCGCTGTGTGCATGCCAAGGGGGTGACCCCTCTGGCGATGAGGGCGAGGATATTGGCCCTGTGACCCATACCCGCCAAAGCGAGGAGAATGTGAGCATTGCTGCGCGCGTGGGCGAGGGGATCATCACCTTTCGCGATGTGCGCTATGAAGCGGTTCAGCAAGGCATCATCACGGCGCAAACGCCGGTTGCACCCGGCGATGGCGTCTTCGATGATATTTTGGAACAGCTGATTGATCAGCGCTTGTTGGCTCTGGAGGCGCGTCGGCGCGGGCTAGATCAACGCCCTGAAGCGGCCCGGCGCCTGCGCATGGCGCAAGAGCGGATCCTGGGTAATTATCTGATGGAAACCCTGATCGCCGAAGCTGTCAGTGAAGAGGCAATCGAAGAGATCTATGACCAGCAATCGCGTTTAGCCCCGCGCCGCAGTGAAGTGCGCGCGCGCCATATTCTGCTGTCCAGCCGCGAAGAGATTGAAGAGGCGATCCGCTTGCTCGAAGCGGGTCAAGATTTTGCCGCCCTGGCGCGCCAAGTCAGTGAAGATCCGGCCACGCGCTTTAATGGCGGGGATTTGGGCTATTTCACCCGCTCGGGTATTTTGGCGGCCTTCGCGGAAGCCGCGTTCAATACCGAGGTGGGGCAAATTTCTGAACCCTTTCAAAGTGAATTTGGCTGGCATGTCTTGAAGGTCGAAGCGCGCCGCCAGCAGCCTCGTCCCAGCCTGGAGGACATGCGCGCCTCCATCGTGCGGTTTTTGACCTTTGATCAGATTGAGGCGCTGCTGGATGATCTGCGCCAGCGCTATGATGTTGAGGTGGAAGACCCGGCACCCACGGCTCAGCCCAGCGCCAGTCCGCAAGATCCGAATTTGGAAGAGGATGACAGCCTGGTCTCCGATGATTTAGACGCACCTCAGGAGGGTGAAACCGCCAGCGAAGAGCGCTAAATGACGGGCATATCTGCGGTTAATGTCCGCTCAACCCTCTTCTTTAACGAAATTGAAGATCCTGATGACTATGCTGAGTTCTGAACATGGCGCTCTTATGGGCACACCGAAATTGCTTCTCGTGGTGGCGGGGGCCTTGGTGGACCCGGATGGGCGCGTCATGCTGTCCCGCCGTCCGGCCCATAAAGCCCATGGCGGATTGTGGGAATTTCCAGGCGGCAAGGTCGAGCCGGGCGAAAGCCCTCAGGCCGCTCTGGTTCGCGAATTGCGCGAGGAATTGCGGGTTGAGCCGTGTGAGCAATGCCTGCAGCCCTTCGCCTTTGCCAGCGAGCCCATGGAGGGTGGCTATCTGTTGATGCCGCTTTTTGTGTGCCGCAAATGGGACGGATTTCCCGATCCCCAGGAAGGACAGACGATCGCATGGGTCAGGCCAAACGATCTTTTGAAATACGACATGCCGCCCGCGGACAAGCCCTTGGCCGCGGAATTGCGCGATCGTTTGCACGGCACACGTCAGCCCTTCTAAACCGGTTTGTCCGCGATGAAAAAGGCGCAACCGCCATTGAATATGGCCTGATGGTGGCCCTGTTCGCGGTGGCGATTATTGGCGGCATTTCCGTCTTTGTGGATGCCATGAATGGTCAGGCTGAAACCGTGACCAATGCCCTCAACAGTGTCACGGTTGAGACGCAATAGACAGTCTTGTCTCGGTTTCTAATTGGTTTTTAGGGATCTCGCAGCGCTGCGGGCTGATCGCCCGATTATCCTCCCCTGCAAAGCGGGGGAGGTGGTCCGTTAGGACCGGAGGGGGTGTGTGTTGTATCCTCGCTTCGCTGCGCACGCGCGTTCGCGCTTGCGACCCCTCTGGGGTCGATGGCCCCCGGATCCAGTCCGGGGCCGCGCAGAGGCAACTCTCTCAACCGGGTTCCCGGACGAACGCATGTGAGATCCGGGATCCAAACTTCATATCCTCTCAGCAAAGCATAGACTTAAATATAATACTGTCATCAACTCTGATATTTTCTGTCGTCCCTGATTCTTGCGTTGAGGATAACGATGATCTTTCGCATGAGGGCAGCGATTGCGAGCATGGGCTTCTTTCCGTTGTTGATAAGCCTTTGATAGACCTCTTTTAATGGCCCGTTAGCGCGGCTTGCGGACAAGGCTGCCATGAAGAGAGCTGGCTTGACGCCCGAGCGTCCGCCATGCATCCGGCGATATCCCTTGAGGGTCCCGCTGTCCTTGGGATGAGGGGCGAGCCCGGCGAGGCTTGCGGCCTGGCGCCGGTCCATGCTTCCCAGTTCCGGCATGGTTGCGGCGAGGGTGATGGCGGTGCGCTTGCCCACGCCCGGCAGGCAACAGCTGACCTCGATCCGGCGAGCAAG
>NZ_KB908068.1:1573-15736 GCF_000382325.1 Woodsholea maritima DSM 17123 | reverse complement strand
CCAATCACCAAAACACTACCCAAACAGCGAAAATATACCCGCCCCGACAAACCAAAGCCGCCAGGCCAAATATATCCCCAACCAAGGAAGAAGCCCCGATCTATAGTAAAAACAAAACAGCCGATCAAGAGGAAAAATCACTAAAGTTAGCGAAATTTAAACCTGATGATCGAGCCGGATTGTTTCCGCCTCAACCGAGGACGCGGTGTTTAGGCCGGGGCCGGGATTCCCTCAACCCCCTTTAACAGCCCCCCGGCCTTTTCCACACAGCGCTTCGCCCACGAACCAATGCCTTTGCAGCGACTTAGCTTTGTCTGCATTTAGTTATTCACATGCGTATTTAATGCGCATTTGGGATGACCGGTTCAGCCTTCGCCGCGCGATATATAGCACTCAGGGAGACATCATAGGCCGTAGCCAGATCTTGCGCCCGCGCACCGCAGCGCATTTTAAGGCGAATGGCTGAGCGATCTTCCACACTCAAGCTATAAGGACGCCCCACATGGGTGCCGCGCGCGCGTGCCGCGGCCATACCTGCCTTGGTACGCTCCGCAATCAGGGCGCGTTCAAACTCGGCCAGCGCGCCCATGACATGGAAAAGCAGACGCCCGCCGGGTGAAGTCGTGTCAATACTCTCGCTAATCGATCGAAAGCCAATACCCTCAGCCTCAAAATGAGCCGTGAGATTTATAAGCTGGCTGAGCGAGCGCCCCAAACGATCTAGACGCCAGACAATGAAGACGTCCCCCGCCTTGGCGATTCTAAGGGCTTCATCTAATGCGGGACGTCGACGCACTGCCCCTGACACCCCCTCATCGCACAAAATGGTCTCACACCCCGCCGCTTTCAGGGCGTCATATTGAAGATCCACACATTGCTCATCGGTTGATACGCGCGCATATCCAATCGCCGTCATCTCGCACTCCCCTTCGCGACCTGACGCTATTTTCTCATAACGTTTCCCTTTTGATCACATTTTGTACTCAAGCGTCAAGCGAAAAATACCACCTAAAATAGCATTAATGCAATCTAAGGTCATTCTATCCGTAATTTTCGGGACTTACCTGAGGCGCTCATCACGCAATCGGCAGGTTTTCAAAAGGGAACGCTTTCGAGAGGGCAAACACACCTTCGCCCTCTCGGTCTTGTTCAAAGGGAGACCCCAGATGGAATATACCTTAGCCCTCGATATCGCGCCTGCAGATCTTGATGTGATCAAAAATGCTGGCCAAAAAATTACGCTGATGAAGCGCACATCTAACTCGTCTGCCAATGTCATCTGGCTGACGATTGACCCGTTTCAATCCAACACCGTCCAGTGGCAAGAAGACTATTGGATGTATGCGTCCAATACGGTGTACGCTAACGGCTCAACGATCTCTAAGCTGTCTGAGACCTCTCCTGGGCCAGCCCAAGACGGCATGATGTACACCTTTGCCAACAATAACTTCTCAGAGCCTGCCAAGGCACCCGATGTACCCTCTGGTACTTTTGCTGCGGTCAACCAGGTTTCCTATCAGCAATATCCATCTTTGATCTTTGGTCTGGCCCAATCTGCCATGGTCAATGAATTGCCTGTTGATCGTAAGCCGATCTCAGCGCGCCCAGTGCTTTCAACCCAGCACGTTGCCATCACGCCGTACACCATCGTGGATGTCTTCCTGCAAGGTCATTTCGAAAGCGAAACCATCATCACTAACGTTATCGGCAGCCTGGCGTCCGCCCGTTTCGGGGGCTCCGTTAACACCATTCGGATGACCTACAGCCCAACTGTAGGCGTCTTCGTCCAACGCTAGGGCATCCGCACCCCCTGCCTTAGCGGGCCGGAGGCGCACTGACCCGGACCAGCGCCTCCGGCCACTTCTTATGTCTTCTATGTTGTGAGTTTGCACTGCACTTTTCTCCTCGCCATTTCAGGACAAGAGAGCGGCCCCTTCAAGAGATTTTCGCTCAAGGCTTTTACCTTCCAGGCCATAGCGCTGGCAGGCATGATCAAGAATGCGCGCGAGAAGATCGCTATAGCGCAACCCATCCAGCCCCGCGGCGAGATTCATCTTGCCATCCCAGCACCAACCCGGATTGGGGTTCACTTCCAGGAGCTTAATCTGGCCTTGCGCATCAGCGCGAAAGTCAAACCGCGCATAATCGCGACAGCCCAAACGCTCAAACAGACGGGTGGCATAGGTGATCAAGGCCTGCTGAAGTTCAGGCTCCAACGCCGTGGGAATATAGCGGATGTCCGTCCAATAGGGCGAACCGGGCAAATATTTCGACTCATAGCCCAAGATTTTAGGAAGGCCCGCATCGAGCAGGCCATAATCGACCTCCAGAATCGGGAGGGCGTGGATTTCGCTTTCGGGATTGCCCAAAAGGCAGACGGTATATTCCTGACCGGTCAGAAACTCCTGAATCAAGATCGGCTTGGCCCCAAATTGCTGACGCAGCGATTCGATCCGGGCCAACAAGGCGGACTTATCATGGACAATCGCGTCTTTGGTAATCCCGATAGAACTATCGCCAAAATTCGGCTTGAGAATCGCCGGGAAAATACCGGGCAAGGTCGCGGCCTGATCACTGGCGCGCAAATACGTTTCCGCCGGAACCGGCACATCCAAAGACGCCGCGAGCGCCCGCACCAAGGCTTTATCATAGCAGGCCGCCAGACAGGCCGGTCCCGCGCCGGTATATTTCAGGTTCAACACCTCTAAATAGGCCGGGACGTGCAGCTCCTTAAAGGCATCATTATTCCAGCCCTCATCACACAGATTAAGCACGAGCTGGGCGCGACTTGATTCTAGCGCTGAAGCCAGGCTGGCGTGATTATCATGATAGCTGAAGGTATAGCCGGGCAGCTTGGCCAGTGCATTTTTCAGCCGATTGAGCGTGTCAAAGTCTTCTTCATTGAACTGGCCCCCGCGTTTCACCGGATCTGGCAAGCGCGGATCGCCCAACAGGACCAGCACATCAATGGGTTCACGCCCAATTTTCTTGGGTAGAGCACGGCGCGGGGCATGGGCGGTGACAATCTCGCGATGGGCCATCATGCCCAAATCCTGCGCACGCTCTGATTCGACTGACAAGCGGCCATGAAAGCGCACATCCTTGAAACCCGCCTTATTTAAAAGCGCCTGGATTTGCTCGCGATTATACAGGCGCTCGGCGTAAAACTGATCGGCGATCACCCCGCGCTCATCATGAACGACAACCTCACGGCTGATCAGGCGGCGGCGATCCGATGACAAGCTGCGCTCGCGGCAGACAAAGTGATTCTGGTCGATCCATTCCCAGGAGCGTTTTTCAAAATTGCGCCCCATCCAATCGCCATCGGTGAGATCGAGATAAATCTGTCCCCCTGGAGCCAGGGCCTTCATCACCCGCTTTAACACTTTAAGATCATCATCCTCACTGGCAAAATAGCCAAAGGAATTGCCCATGATCATCACCAGATCCTGGCTCATCTCTGGCACGCGCAGTTTTCGCGCATCGCCTTCTTTAAAGGACGCGGTAAAACCCCCAGCGTCCGCGCGGTGACGCGCAACCCGGATCAAATAGCGCGAGCGATCCACCCCGGTCAGCTGAGTAAAGCCGCGCTTGGCCAAGGCCAAAGTGTGCCGGCCCTGACCACAGCAAAGGTCCAAGACCCGCTCATGGGCGGTGATTCCCGTGGTCGCGATCAAAAGATCAATTTCTTCGGCCGTGATCACATCGTTTTCAACGACATCGCCATCGGTTTTCAGATACAGGTCATCAAACAGATCACGCCACCATTCTTCAGGCAGATGGCTTTCCAGATCCGCCAACGGGCCTAAACAGCCGATCGGACCACGTGCAGCGCGCAGCGATTGCGGTGGAGATAAAGATTTAGAGGGTTGAGACATCGGGTGCGCGGTAGATAATCGCGACTTGGCCATTGAGCGGCGCTCCAGATCACGTCCCTGCGGCCATCCGCGTTATGACGGACATGATAAATGCTGCGCGTCATACACAAAATCGCACCCATCTAATATCGGTTTTTATCGCCTGAGCGATCACATTTATTGTTTCAAACCCCAAATGCAAAACGCCCCGCAAGAGCGGGGCGTTTCGTTTAAGTTTTAAGGCAATGAACTAGCGATTTCCGCCCTCACCGGTGCGCCGGGGACGGCGCTCGAGCTGTCCATCTTTGCGCCCTTGAAACGAAGGCCGCTTGGCCCCCGTGCGGGGCTTGTCATCACGGTTGAAGCGGCGCTCACCACCGGCCTCATTATCGCGGCGTGGACGATCACCATTTGGGCGGTCACCGCGCGGCTTGTCATCACGGTTGAAGCGGCGCTCACCGCCCGCATCATTATCGCGGCGCGGACGATCACCGAAAGGACGATCTCCCCCACGGGGCTTATCATCGCGGTTGAAGCGGCGCTCACCACCGGCCTCATTATCGCGGCGTGGACGATCACCATAAGGGCGGTCACCGCGCGGCTTGTCATCGCGGTTGAAGCGGCGCTCACCGCCGGCCTCATTATCGCGGCGCGGACGATCACCGAAAGGACGATCCCCACCGCGCGGTTTGTCATCACGATTGAAGCGGCGCTCACCACCGGCCTCATTATCGCGGCGTGGACGATCACCATAAGGGCGATCCCCGCGCGGCTTGTCATCGCGGTTGAAGCGGCGCTCACCGCCCGCATCATTATCGCGGCGTGGACGATCACCATATGGACGGTCACCGCGCGGCTTGTCATCGCGGTTGAAGCGACGCTCACCACCGGCATCATTATCGCGGCGTGGACGATCACCATATGGACGGTCACCGCGCGGCTTGTCATCGCGGTTGAAGCGGCGCTCACCGCCCGCTTCATTATCGCGGCGTGGACGATCACCATAAGGGCGGTCCCCGCGCGGCTTGTCATCGCGGTTGAAGCGACGCTCACCACCGGCATCATTATCGCGGCGTGGACGATCACCATATGGACGGTCACCGCGCGGCTTGTCATCGCGGTTGAAGCGACGCTCACCACCGGCATCATTATCGCGGCGCGGACGATCATTAAACTTGCGTTCGCCGCGCTCCTCGCCTTGGCCACCGTCACGCGGATGCGGTTTATGCAGACCGCGTTGCACAGGGGGGCGTTTATTACGCGGACGATGGGCGGTTCCGCGGCGTGAAGACGGGCTGCCCTCACGGCCGAAATGCGGCAGATCACGCGGATCGGTCAGCTCCTCGCCCGCCTCATCTTGTGCCGCAAAACGCAGGCGCGTCTTGGTCAGGCGCTCAATCTCATAAAGATAGCTACGCTCGCTGGCATCACAGAAGGACACCGCAATCCCGCTGGCCCCGGCGCGCGCGGTCCGGCCAATACGGTGGACATAGGCTTCAGGCACATTGGGAAGCTCGAAGTTGAAGACGTGGCTGACGCCATCAATATCAATACCGCGCGCTGCGATATCGGTCGCGACTAGAACTTTCAGCTTGCCTTCGCGAAAAGCTCGCAAAGCGCGCGAGCGCTGTGGCTGGCTTTTATCACCATGGATCGCAGCGACATCAAAGCCCTGGCTTTCCAACTTCTCACAAACTTTATCCGCACCGCGCTTGGTCCGGGTAAAGACAATGCCGCGCTCCATATCGCGCGCAGACAACAACTCGTGGAGTTTTTCCTGCTTTTCCGCGCGTTCCATAAACCAGACACTCTGGTCGATACGCTCAATGGGTTTCGATTGCGGGGCAACCTCAACACACTCAGGGTTCTTCAAAAACTCATCGGCCAAAGCGCGGATTTGCTTCGGCATGGTCGCGGTCAGCATCACACATTGGCGATTAGCTGCGCTGGAGGCCAGAATCTGGCGCACCGCAGGCATGAAGCCCAGATCCATCATCTGGTCGGCTTCATCCAAAATCACCGTTTCGGTGGCATGAAGCGTGATCGCTTTAGAGCGCACATGATCGAGCAAGCGACCCGGGGTCGCGATCAGGATATCCACCCCGCGCGCCATAGCTTTAATTTGCGGATAGGCACTCGCCCCGCCCACGACGGTGGTGCTGGAAAAGCGGATATTCTGCCCATAGGCGCGAACATTATGGGCAATCTGCAAAGCCAATTCACGCGTTGGGGTCAAGATCAGGGTACGACAGGATTTAGGCGCAGGGCGCTCGACCCCTTCGGCAATTTTATTCAAAGCCGGAAGCACAAAGGCGGCGGTTTTACCGGTACCGGTTTGGGCAATACCCAAAATGTCACGGCCCTTCATCATCGCTGGAATAACAGCGGCTTGAATCGGGGTTGGGGTTTGGTAGCCCTCTTCGGCAAGAGCGCTTAAAATAGGATCGGCAAGGCCAAGATCAATAAACTGGGTCAAAGACATACTTTCAGCCCGCATTCATGCGGTTCGCAAACGGGCAACCCGCCTTCAAGGGCGGTTTTGATTATAAGGGGGTCGCTATCCGTTTTCGGTCGTTGACCCGGGCTCGTCTTGATTATCCGAGAACCGCTTAATAAACCCTTGTGGATTCAGCGGTTTAAAAAGGGGATGGTCAATTCGCAATGATGCATACACCTGTATGTCATTGGCCCCTTGCCGGATCATGCCCGGCGGAAAACAAGGCGGCGCTTATCTCACACTCGGCGCGAACAATCAATGCCTGATGTTAGACATTTGTGCCAACGCCCTCTTGGTGCGCCCGTTCTGCCACACGTCGGTCAAATGCGCCCTGGGTGTGATTAGCGAACGCAACCAGAGACAACATCACCGGTACTTCGACCAAGACACCCACCACTGTCGCCAAGGCTGCGCCAGAATTGAGACCATAAAGGCTAATCGCGACCGCCACGGCTAACTCAAAAAAGTTTGATGTCCCGATCATGGCGCACGGCGCAGCCACCTTAAACGGCACACGCAGCCCCCAGGCTGCGCCATAGGCAACCGCGAAAATACCATAAGATTGCACCAGCAGCGGCACAGCAATAAGCGCGATAATCAAGGGCTGGCTTAAAATCACCTGACCTTGAAACCCAAACAGGATCACCACAGTTGCGATCAGACCTAAGATAGACAGCGGTTTGATCTTAGCGGTATAGGCACTGATCGCGCCCTCACCGCCGCCGGACTTCAAGAGCAGCGCGCGCGTTACCAGCCCGGCTATCAGCGGCACAATCACATAAAGCACAACCGACAGGATCAAAGTATTCCACGGCACGGGGATATTCGTAACGCCCAATAATATCGCCACCAACGGCGCATAGGCGAAGACCAAAATCGTGTCATTCACGCTGACCTGCACCAAAGTATAATTGGCATCGCCGCGTGTGAGTTGCGACCAGACGAAGACCATCGCGGTACACGGCGCAGCACCCAATAGGATCAGACCGGCAATATAGCCATTGGCATCCGCGGCCGGAATCCATGGCGCAAACACCCCTTTAAAGAACACCACGCCCAGTGCCGCCATGGTGAAGGGTTTGATCAACCAATTGATCACCAGAGTAATAATCAAGCCCTTTGGTTCTTTCGCGACATGCTTGATCTCACCCAGATCCACCGCAATCATCATGGGATAGACCATGGCCCAAATCAAAACGGCGACGACCAGATTGACCTTGGCAAACTCCAGCCCCGCCAAGGCCGCAAACAGGCCAGGTAAAAACTGGCCCAGCGCCAAACCGATGATAATCGCTAATCCAACCCAAACACTCAGATAGCGTTCAAACATACCCATAATGATGATCCTGATTTATGTGCGCGGGCGCTGATCCATCGGCGTCGCCGCCAAATGGGAAAGAAAGTCGATAAGCGCGCTTAGCCCTTGAGGTTTGAGCGAATAACACACGCGTGGGTGCTGAATTTCCCCCTCAATAAGCCCCGCCGCCTTCAAAATGCGCAAATGCTCTGACGTAGTCGAGGCCGCCAGCCCCACCTCATCACTTAAATCGCACCCGATGCAGCTGCGCTTTTCCATCAAGGTTTTAAGGATCTGCACACGCGCAGGATGGGCCAAAGCCTTGGCGATAGTCGCAACATCTTCCAGGTCGATAGGATCTAAAGTCTCAGCCATCGCGCTTCTTCGTTATTCGACGAAATACGAAAGTACGCATAGCATTTCATGAAACTATGAACAATAGGCGGAGCCAGACATTTTAGCCTAAACCTCAGCCGGTTGCGCCCAGACTAAAATCACCCCTGCGATCAATACACCTAGACCATAAAGCGCAACATGGCCCCAGCGCCGGGCCTGATAGGCCTCGATCACGGCCCGCAGCGCCTGCAGCGCGTAATATAAAACGAAAGCCTTTGAGGCATAGGTGATGATCTCAAAAATATCCGCGACCCAGGTGAGGACCAGGGCCAGACCGGCCGTTAGTAGATTGCCCCAGGCCACAGAGATCCGCTTTTTAGACGTCTCATAGATCAATCCGCCCGCACCATTTAAATCCGCAACTGCCGCGGAAGACTGCGAGGCCAAGGCCGCCATAATCAACAGGGCCGGCACGATGGGGCTTAAAACGCCCAGGCGCTCGATAATCACGGTTTCTGCGCCCTGGCTGGGTAGGTCGCCTTGGAAATAGACCGCGCCCAGACCGATAAAGCCAAGATAAATCAGGGTTGAGAGCCCTTGCGCCCAGCGCATGGTTTTCACGCGTTGATCCACACTATAGGCTGAGCCCAGATATTTCGACGTTTCAAAGCCCTGCACCAGGATCAAAAGCCCCAAGACAATGCGCAAATCCTCGATCTTGTTCTCAAGCTCAAAGCTAACCGCTTGCCCGCCATCATGATCAACCAGCTGAGCAACGATAAGCCCCACCAAAACCGCTGCAATAATGGCAAGCTTGACCCCGACGGAAAAAACCTCCAGCTCCTCCAGCGCTTTGAGCCCGCCCAAAAACCCAATGAGGCCCAGGCCCATAATCACCGCGCTCGATACCGCCCGGATCCATAAAGGATCAATGACGCCTAGCCCCTTTAAACCAAAGGCCGCAAAGAGGTTTAAATAATAGGCGACCGAAATGAAATAGGCGAGCGAGAGGACAAAGTCAGAAGCCCGCTCCACGCCCTCGACGACACCTTGGGCAGGACCGGTTTGGGCTTCGACCTGCATCGAAAACCGGATGGCCGACCCATAAAGAAAGGCTAGCGCGCAAAGCCCGCCCATGGCGAAAACCGCCCATCCGCCAAAAACACTGGTCAACAACGGGCCTGAGATCAAAAAGCCCGAGCCAATGATCGAGGCCAAGGGCGTAATCATCGCACGCCATAGGGCCGCGCGGCGCAGTTTGGGATAAAAAACCACGCCCAACATCACACAGCAGACGATCGCGATAACGATAGAGATCATGGCCTTAGCTCTCTTGGCACTCTTGAACGCAGGGGTGACGCCCGCAGGTTTACGCCCTAGACTTCACCGGATTTGACTTTCGTTTCAAGCCGGTATCGCCATGACGAGAAAAATTTCCACAATACGCGGGTCCGCGCAGGCCCCCAGCGCGCCTGCAATAGACGATAACGTCTTCAAAACCTTACACCAATGGGCGCTGCATCACGCCCCGACCCCCGGCACGCATATCACCGCCTTGTCCGGTCTACGCCTGTTCCGCGCGAACACAGACCAGCATGTCAGCCGCCATCAAGGCGAGATGATGACCCTGGCGGTGGCTCTGTCAGGACGTAAGATTGTTCATCTCGGCCCCACACCTTTGATCAATGCGCAAGGCCAGGCCCTAGTGATGCAAGGCCATTGCCGCTATAGCGCAGATGTTGAGGCAAACCCTGTGACGCCCTATCTGGCGATCAAGTTGGAATTGCCCCCCAGCCTGGTGGCCCAAACGGTGATTGACTTGATCGCTGTGCGTTCACAACCCGCCCGCCCGCCTGCGCCCCGCGCTGCCTTTGTGGGCCCCATCGAGCCCTCGCTTTATCAGGCGCTCTTTCGTTTGACTGAATGTCTGGAAAGCCCAGAATCGCGGCTTGTTCTGGCCCCTTTGATCTTAAAAGAAATCATTTTTCATCTGCTGCAAAGTGAGGCAGCTTCGGCCTTGCTCGCCGGACTTCGCCGCGATGTCATCAAACTTTATCAAGCCATGACCTATATGGAGCAATCCTGGCAAAGCCCCCTCAGCTTGAATGATATTGCGCAGCATGTCGCGATGAGCCCCTCGCATTTTGCGCACCGATTTAAAGCGCTCGCCGGAATGGGTGCGATGCATTATCTCAAACTCACCCGCCTGGAAGAAGGCCGCCGCCAACTGTTACGCGGAGCCAGCGTCAGCGAAACCGCCTATGCGCTGGGCTATGCTAAGCCTTCTCATTTCAGCAGCGATTTCAAACGCCGCTTTGGCCTTGCGCCCTCGCTCTATCATGGCACGACACATCACGCGCTCAGCTATCGCGCCGCTGAATAATGCGCAGGATTTAGGTGCTCCCTCACATTATCGTGGCTCGTGCCAGCCCCCGCTCCTTTCTATAACGGCCTCCTCAAAGTAAAGGAGCGTCCATGTCTATTTCCGTCCTCGTCAATTTTACCGTCAAAGCCGAAGCGCTTGAGACCTTTAGCGCCTTGATGGATCAGACCCAAATCCATCTCCCCCAAGTCGAAGGGTGTGAGGGTGTCCGGATTTTCCGCCATCGTGAGACCCCACCTCATTTCACCTTGGTCGAAGACTGGCAAAGCGAAGCCCAACATAAAGCCCATATCGAAAGCTTGATCGCATCAGGTCAATGGGCCGACATAAACGCCATGCTCGATGCAGCGCCCACCACGCATTATGTCCATGCCATCGGGTAAGCATAAACACTCAAGAACAAGGCGGGCCCACCGGGCCCGCCTTCTTTTTTGCCATATGCTTTAAAAACTTAGAACGGCACCAGAACGCTGATCGTGCCGCCATAGGCATCAAAGTCACCGACCCCGATCCCATCATAGAAGCCCTCACCGCGCACAAAGACATTCGGCCCCGGAATGAACAGGACGGCCCCGCTTTCTACCCGAGCGCGGAATTTATCCTGCGCCGAAAGAATACCGGTAGTCATGCGCACATCATCGAGCAATTGATCGAAATCATAGAGCCCAGAGACGCCGAAGTTCAATGTCAGATCATAGCGGTTCTCTGCAGGCAGATGGATTGAGACTTTCGGCCCAAACTCAAACCGGCCCAGATCAAAGCTCTGCTTTGGAATGGCATTACCCAGAGTGTCCTCATAGGATTTCTGCTCTTCCCAGTAATAAGTCAGACGCGCGAACGGATTGAAGGTATAGCGCCCGACCGTGAAGTCCCCGGTCAAACCGCCTTGGAACAACATCCGCTCGGTTGAGAAATCATCATAGAAGAGGCCCAGCGCATTGACCCGGTTATCCGACCAGCCATAGGTCGCACGGCCATCAAAATAGAGATTTTGATGAAGGCGGACCACTGTGTATGGCCCGACCATCCAGCCCAGACCATCGGCGGCGGTATTTTCGCCCGCATTATCCTCATCCGAGATATCAAGCTGCGCCATCACACCGATCAAGGCGTTCTCACGATAGCGATAATCAATCCCGCCGAAGAAGAAGGCATTCTGGCTCTTATTCCCGCCGGTTTCCGCATTGGAGAATGAGCCTTGAACCCAGACATCGACATTTTGCAGCTCGCCATCACTGCCGCCAACACCGGCCTGAACCGCGCGGCTAGAGTTTGACGACGCACTGCGGCGCGGCTGTGCCCGATCGCGCGGAGCCTCCTGACTATATCCAGGCCCCGCAAAGGCGAGGCTGCCGGTATCGAGCTCAGGCGTTTCACGCCAAGAGGCCGGAGCCGCTTGATCATCGGCCTCCGCAAACAGGCGGCTGACAGCGTCATTGCGCTGGCGATGGGCACCCCACCGCTGGGCAAAGGCGCGAAGAGAGAACTCAAACTGTCCGGTCTGGCCCATGGGTGTGGCATCAAAGGCAAAACCATTGCGATGCTGAGACCCGTCGAGCACACTCTTCAAGCGGACCACCAGATCTGGCTGAACAGAGACGATGCGGTCAGCCCGATGGGTCACGAAAGAGGCAATCACCTCTTGCGTGCGGGCAATATCCGCCGCGCTATCACGGCTGTTGGTCAGCGAGAAGCGCACGGCTTCTACGCCTTCTACACGGGCTGTGACCGCATAGGGTTCAAATGAACGCCCGCCCAGATACCGCGACGCGGTATCATTGGCCGTCATTGACGAGCTTACCGCCAAGCCTTCATCATTGGTGACCACGCTTTGACTGGCCGAACCCGTTTCAGCAAAGATCAAGGATGCCCCAGCACCAGGCGCGCTGAACACAACGGTGGCCCCTGGAACGGGATAGCCATTGGCATCACTCACCCGCACACTCAAAGGCGATGCGAAAGCGGTATTGATCACTGCGGCCTGATCATCACCGGCGACAATCGCGACCAGTGCCGGAATACCTTCGGCATTACCATCTACGGTAATATCGAAGGGATTTTCATCCGCATCATCATTGGCCAGGCTGAGAGTGAAGGCGAATGCGCCCCCGGCCGTCGGCGTATACCCCACGGTGAGGGTTGTGCTCGCCCCACCGGCCACGCTTGTCGAAGCCAAGCTCAAATCATTGACCGTGACATTTGTCTGGCCGCTTAGCGCGCTTTGAAGGTTTGGCGCAGTCAAAGTCAGCGGTGCATTACCGCTGTTGGTAAGGGTATAAACGATTTGCGAACGCTCATCGGCGATCACTTCTGAGGCAACACTATCCGTGCCCCCATCACTGAGATCGCCACTTTCAGACGAGCTGACCTCAATCTCCGGCGCGCCACTGGCCGTTCCGGCTACGCCAATCTGATAAAGCGCTTCATTGCTATCATTGCTGGCCAGCGAGACCGTGAAGCTGAACGGGCCAGAGGTCACAGGTGTGTAGTTCACATCCAGACGTGCCGTTGCCCCCGGTACCAAGGATATCCTATCCCCCACAGCTTGAGGCGATAAACGCCGTGCACTTGTCGAGGCCGATGCGGTGACTTGGAACGAAATCGAGTTAATCGTCACATTGGTGAGATTTGATACATTGCCCGATACGCTGGGCATATTCACCATCAACGTCTCTGTCCCGGAATTGGTGATGGTATAACTCAACATTGAGCCCTGACCCGCAGGGGCAGGTTCGGGAATTTCATCGGTGCTGCCATCATTGACCGCACCACCGCCAGTGCCCGTGATGTCAATCTCCGGTGCACCGCCGGTGCCTGTGCCCGTGACGGCAAAGTTGAACGGGGTCTCATCGGCGTCATTATTGGCAATCGAGACATCGAAGCTGAACGCGCCATTGATGGTGGGCTGATACTCGACTTGGAAGGTCACCGCCGTGCCGCCGGGCGTGATGGAAGTCCCTGTCAGCGTCGGGGTATTGGCAATCGTAACATTATTGGCGTTATTCACCGTCAAAGCCAGACCCGTGAGATCTGCCAAGCCCGTATTGGTGAGGGTATAGGTCAGGGTGTCAGACGTAGTGACACTCTTATCACCCAACGCTTGATCAACACCATCGCTCAAAGCCCCACCTTGAGATGAACTCACCTCGATCTCCGGTGCACCCCCGGTACCCGTGCCTGAGACCGTGAAGTTAAACGGCGCTTCATCTGGGTCATTACTGGCGACGATAACGTCAAACCCAAACCCGCCATTGATCACAGGGGTATAGTCCACTGTAAAGGTCACCGCCGTGCCACTCGGCGTGATGGAAGTCCCCGTCAAAGCCGGGGTGTTGTTGATGGTGACATTGCTGGCGTTATTCACCGTCAAGGCCAAGCCCGTCAAATCGGCTAAACCTTCATTGGTGAGGGTATAGGTAACGCTGTCTTGCGTTGCCACGGCTTTATTCCCCAAAACATGTGCAACACCATCTGTTTGCGCCCCACCTTCAGAAGCCGAGATCGCAATATCAGGCTGCCCCGTTGAAGAGCCGGACACGGTAATGTCATAGGGATTTTCGTCCGCATCATCATTGGCAAGACTAAGCGCAAAGCCAAAGCTGCCGGCCAGGGTTGGCGTATAATTGACAACCAAAGTGGTTGTCTCCCCGCCTGGTGCGACGCTCGTTGAGCCCAAGACCAGGGAATTGACCGTGACATTGGATGCACCAGAGATATTCGTGCCCACCGTCGGGGTCGTGAGCGTCAAGGTGTCGGTGCCAGAGTTCGTGATCGTATAGGTCACCGTGCTGGC
>NZ_KB908068.1:0-1473 GCF_000382325.1 Woodsholea maritima DSM 17123 | reverse complement strand
TGGCGATCGAAACATCAAAGCTGAACGCGCCATTATGGGTGGGCGTATACGGCACCTGGAAGGTCACCGCCGTGCCGCCAGGCGTGATGGAAGTTCCTGTCAGCGCCGTGACCGTGCCCAAAGTGACATTGCTGGCATTATCGACCGTCAAGGCCAGACCGGTCAGGTCCGCCGTCCCGACATTGGTGATGGTATAGGTCAGCGTATCTTGAGTTGTGACCGCCTTATTGCCCAGTGCATTCGCCACACCATCAGTAAGCGCCCCACCCTGAGACGAGCTGACAGCAATATCCGGCGCACCGCCGGTGCCCGTGCCGGAGACCGCAAAGTTGAACGGGTTCTCATCCGGATCATCACTCGCGATCGAAACATCAAAGCTGAACGCGCCATTATTGGTCGGGGTGTATTGAACCTGGAAGGTTACCGCCGTACCACTTGGCGCAATGGAAGTCCCTGACAAAGCTGGAGTATTATCAATCGACACATTGCTGGCATTATTCACCGTCAAGGCCAGACCCGTCAGATTAGCCAGACCCGGATTGGTGATCGTGTAGGTCAAGGCGTCTTGCGTGGCGACAGTCTTATTACCCAGTGTGTTCGCCACACCATCGGTGAGCGCCCCGCCCTGAGACGAGCTGACCGCGATATCGGGTGACGCGCTCGCCGTACCCGAAGCGGTAATATCATAAGGGTTCTCATTGCCATCATCATTGGCAAGACTAAGCGCAAACCCAAAGCTGCCGCCCAGGGTTGGCGTATAATTGACAACCAAAGTGGTTGTCTCCCCGCCTGGTGCGACGCTCGTTGAGCCCAAGACCAGGGAATTGACCGTGATATTGGATGCACCAGAGATATTCGTGCCCACCGTCGGGGTCGTGAGCGTCAAGGTGTCGGTGCCAGAGTTCGTGATCGTATAGGTCACCGTGCTGGCTGAACCCGCCGCAGGCGTTGAGACAAAGGTATCCGTCGCGCCATCATTGACCGCACCGCTTTCAGATGAGCTGATCGCAATCTCCGGTGCGCCGCCGGTGCCTGTGCCGGAGACCGCAAAGTTGAACGGGTTCTCATCACCATCATTGCTCGCAATCGACACATCGAAGCTGAACGCGCCATTATGGGTGGGCGTATACGGTACTTGGAAGGTCACCGCCGTGCCGCCGGGCGTGATGGAAGTCCCCGTCAGCAGCGTGACCGTGCCCAAAGCGACATTGACTTCATTATCAACCGTCAAGGCCAGACCCGTCAGGTCCGCCGTCCCGACATTGGTAATGGTATAGGTCAGCGTATCTTGAGTTGTAACCGCCTTATTACCCAGCGTGTTCGCAACCCCATCGGTCAGCGCCCCGCCCTGAGACGAGCTGACGGCAATATCCGGCGCACCGCCGGTGCCTGTGCCGGAGACCACAAAGTTGAACGGGTTCTCATCCGGGTCATCGCTGGCGATCGAAACATCAAAGCTGAACGCGCCATTAT
>NZ_KB908067.1 GCF_000382325.1 Woodsholea maritima DSM 17123 | reverse complement strand
TATAAACGCCTTGTGGGCGGTGCGACGTTTGACGGGCGCACCGCCCCAAGCTCGTAATGTGTTATCCTAGAGCCTACTCGATGATTTTCGAGACGACGCCAGCGCCTACGGTACGACCACCTTCGCGGATCGCGAAGCGCAGTTTTTCTTCCATAGCGATGGGTTGGATCAGCTCAACGTTTACTTCCACGTTATCGCCTGGCATCACCATTTCGGTGCCTTCCTTCAACGTCACGATACCGGTGACGTCGGTGGTACGGAAGTAGAATTGCGGGCGATAGTTATTGAAGAATGGGGTGTGACGACCGCCTTCTTCTTTGGTCAGAATGTAGGCCTCGGCCTCAAACTTCGCGTGTGGCTTGATAGAACCGGGCTTGGCCAGAACCTGACCACGCTCAACGCCTTCACGGTCAACACCGCGCAGAAGTGCGCCAACATTGTCGCCCGCTTGACCTTGGTCAAGAAGCTTGCGGAACATTTCAACACCGGTACAGGTTGATTTCGTCGTTGGGCGGATACCCACGATTTCAACTTCGTCACCGACCTTCAAGATACCGCGCTCAATACGGCCCGTTACAACCGTACCACGACCAGAGATCGAGAACACGTCCTCGATCGGCATCAAGAAGGCTTGGTCGATCGGACGCTCTGGGGTTGGGATATATTCATCCACAGCCGCCATCAGCTCACGGATCTTGTCTTCACCGATATTCGCGTCACGGCCCTCAAGTGCGGCCAGAGCAGAACCAGAAACGATTGGAATATCGTCGCCTGGGAAATCGTAAGACGAAAGCAGCTCGCGCACTTCCATCTCAACCAATTCCAACAATTCTTCGTCGTCAACCTGGTCAACTTTGTTCAAGAACACAACCAGCGCAGGAACACCAACCTGACGGGCAAGCAGGATGTGCTCACGGGTCTGTGGCATAGGGCCATCCGCCGCGTTCACAACCAGGATACCGCCGTCCATCTGCGCCGCACCGGTGATCATGTTCTTAACATAGTCAGCGTGACCGGGGCAGTCCACGTGCGCATAGTGACGGTTTTCCGTCTCATACTCAACGTGAGCCGTAGAAATCGTGATACCGCGTGCCTTCTCTTCCGGCGCGCCGTCAATCTGATCATAGGCGCGGAATTCACCAAAATACTTGGTGATCGCAGCCGTCAACGTCGTCTTACCGTGGTCAACGTGACCAACTGTACCAATGTTGACGTGCGGTTTGTTACGTTCAAACTTTTCCTTGGCCATTTTCTTTACTCGCTCTTATCTCTAGCGCCAATTAAGTCCCGCAAAGCGGTCTTAGGCGATTTTTGAAATCACTTCGTCAGCCACAGCCTGCGGCACAGGCGCGTAGTGATCGAATACCATTGAGAATTGTGCACGCCCTTGCGTTGCAGAACGCAGGTTGTTCACATAACCGAACATGTTCGCCAGCGGCACCATCGCATTCACGACGGTAGCATTGCCGCGCATTTCCTGGTCACGGATCTGACCACGGCGAGAGTTCAAGTCACCAATAACAGAACCGGTGTACTCGTCTGGCGTTACCACTTCGACCTTCATGACAGGTTCCAGCAGCTTAATGCCCAACTTGCCCTTGGCTTCACGCATTGCAGCACGTGCCGCGATTTCGAAGGCCAGTACGCTTGAGTCAACGTCGTGATAGGCACCATCGACCAAGGTCGCCTTGAAGTCGATCAGCGGGAAGCCGGCCAGAAGACCGTTTTCACGCACGGAGTTGATACCTTTTTCAACGCCAGGGATATATTCTTTAGGAACAGAACCACCAACAATCTCAGAGGTGAAGCTGAACGCCTCGCCTGGCTCGCAAGGCTCGAACCGAACTTTAATACGCGCGAACTGACCAGAACCACCAGATTGTTTCTTGTGGGTATAGTCGATTTCGGCGGTCTGGCTGATAGTCTCGCGGTAAGCCACTTGAGGCTGACCAACGGTTGCTTCAACCTTAAATTCACGGCGCATACGGTCGACCAAAATGTCGAGGTGCAATTCGCCCATACCCGCAATGATGGTCTGCCCAGATTCTTCGTCAGTGGTGACGCGGAAAGATGGATCTTCAGCGGCCAAACGGTTCAGCGCGAGACCCAGTTTTTCTTGGTCGCCTTTAGACTTAGGCTCAATCGCGATCTCGATCACAGGCTCTGGGAATTCCATACGCTCCAAGATTACAGGCTTGGATGGAATGCACAGCGTGTCGCCCGTGGTGGTGTCTTTCAGACCCGCAATAGCCACGATGTCACCGGCATAGGCCTCTTTGATGTCCTCACGAGAGTTGGAGTGCATCTGAAGCATACGACCGATACGCTCTTTCTTACCTTTAACGGTATTCAAGAGCGAGACACCGGTTTCCAGGTGACCAGAATAAATGCGGCAGAAAGTCAAAGAGCCAACGAAGGGGTCGTTTGCAATTTTGAACGCCAACATCGCCAAAGGTTCTTCATCAGAAGACTTGCGAACGACTGGCTCTTCTGAATCTGGCAAAACACCTTTAATGTCAGGCACTTCAACCGGAGACGGTAAGAAGTCAACAACCGCATCAAGAAGCGGCTGTACACCTTTGTTTTTAAAGGCCGTACCGCAAAGTACAGGCACGAAGTGCAGACCGATTGTGCCCTTACGGATCAATTTGATCAGCTCTTCATTGGTTGGCTCAGTGCCTTCCAAGTAAGCTTCCATGGCCGCTTCGTCCATTTCGACGGCGGTTTCGATCAATTGCTCGCGGTATTCAGCAGCTTTATCGGCCAGATCCGCAGGGATCTCTTCTTCGTGGAAGGCAGCGCCGAGGCTTTCTTCTTCCCAGATGATCGCCTTCAT
This sequence comes from Woodsholea maritima DSM 17123, assembly GCF_000382325.1. Taxonomy (GTDB): domain Bacteria; phylum Pseudomonadota; class Alphaproteobacteria; order Caulobacterales; family Maricaulaceae; genus Woodsholea; species Woodsholea maritima. The sequence continues at coordinate 21,291 of NZ_KB908067.1, read as the reverse complement.
TTTGATCAGGTCGATCACACCCGCAAACTCGTTTTCAGATCCGATTGGCAACTGAACCGGCACCGGCTTTGCACCCAGACGATCAATGATCATCTGAACGCAGCGGTAGAAGTCCGCACCCAGCTTGTCCATCTTGTTGACGAACACCATACGGGGGACTTTATACTTGTCGCCTTGGCGCCATACGGTCTCGGTCTGAGGCTCAACACCCGCATTGGCATCCAAACAGCAAACCGCACCATCCAGAACGCGCAAAGAGCGCTCAACTTCAATCGTGAAGTCAACGTGGCCTGGGGTGTCGATGATGTTCAAACGCTTTTCACGCCAGAAACAGGTGGTCGCGGCAGAGGTGATGGTAATACCACGCTCTTGCTCTTGCTCCATCCAGTCCATGGTCGCAGCGCCATCGTGCACTTCGCCAATTTTGTGCGATTTACCGGTGTAATAGAGGATACGCTCGGTCGTCGTCGTTTTCCCAGCATCGATGTGAGCCATGATGCCGAAATTACGATAATCCTCAATTTTGTGCGTGCGAGCCATGAGAAAAGTCCTTTAGAACCGCTTTTGCCGCTAAATAAATTTTACCAACGATAGTGTGCGAAGGCCCGGTTAGCTTCCGCCATCCGGTGGGTATCTTCACGTTTCTTAATTGCCGAACCGCGGTTAGAGGCCGCATCCAACAATTCCCCTGCGAGACGCTCACGCATCGTGTTTTCATTGCGGTTACGCGCCGCAGATGCCAACCAGCGGATCGCCAGCGCCTTGCGGCGGTCAGGGCGAACCTCACAAGGCACCTGATAGGTCGCACCACCAACACGGCGTGAACGAACTTCAACCTCAGGAGACACATTTGACAAAGCGTCATGGAACACAGCCACAGGCTCACGCTTGGCTTTGTCCTCGATGATGTCCAGGGCACCATAAATGATGCGCTCAGCGACAGACTTCTTACCATCGAGCATGATGTAGTTCATGAACTTCGTCAGATCCTTATCGCCATATTTGGCGTCAGGCAGAATTTCACGTTTCTCAGCGCGGTGACGACGAGACATAGACCTCTCCTTACTTCGGACGCTTCGCGCCGTAATGCGAACGGCGTTGCTTCCGGTCTTTTACGCCCTGGGTATCCAGGACACCGCGAAGAATGTGGTAACGTACACCTGGCAAGTCTTTTACACGACCGCCACGGATCAGAACCACTGAGTGTTCTTGCAGATTGTGACCTTCACCCGGAATGTAGCTCACCACCTCATAACCAGAGGTCAAACGAACTTTCGCGACTTTACGAAGCGCTGAGTTTGGCTTCTTCGGGGTGGTCGTATACACACGTGTGCATACACCGCGGCGCTGCGGGCAAGCAAGCAGCGCAGGCACTTTGTTGCGCTTCGGCTTGTCTTTCCGCGGCTTGCGGATGAGCTGGTTAATCGTTGGCATTCCGCTACGTCCTAATGTCCGCTCAGCGCCTGCAGCAGCATTGCCACAGGACGCGTAAATCCACCCGCAACATGCCCATCCTTATGACGACACTTGCAGGCGGCTTGAAACCTAATCTTTTCGCAATTTCGGACGACGTCTAATCCATGAGGATTACGGCTCGTCCCCGAAAACGAGCGCGGAACCTACTCACATGAATCGGTTCCGTCAAGACGCCCTCGTCACCATTTATTCACATGGTGTGCGTTTTTTCACTCACGCGCGCCATTTAAAGGGGTCAAACACGGTTTTGCAAGACTTAAGCCCCCTCGCGAACGCCTCAGCTCGCCTGTTGGGCGAATACGCATCCTTACTCTATCTTTGGGCGTGGTCTTTATAGGGCAATCAACGCACCTAGGCGCGATGATTCTGGAACGCGCGACTCACCATAAAGAAAGGGGAGCGCGAACCGCACTCCCCTCACCTTCAGGTCATTTTAAAAGGTGCAATTAAGATTGCGCCTCTTGAGCGGCCGCTTCTGCGATTTCACTAGGCAGAGCTTCAACACCGCCCTCCATCGTTTCGGCTTTACGCTCTTCAATTTCCTCTTCATCGCGGCTATCGGCAATGGATTGGAAGGTACGCATCATCCCGCCGGTACCGGCCGGGATCAGACGACCAACAATCACGTTTTCCTTCAAGCCTTCCAACGTGTCGACTTTACCCTGGATCGAGGCTTCGGTCAGAACGCGGGTGGTCTCCTGGAAGGAGGCCGCAGAGATGAAGGAGCGCGTTTGCAGCGAGGCCTTGGTAATACCCAAGAGGACCGGATCACCTTTGGCCAGAGGCTTACCCTCTTTTTCCAGGCGTTCGTTCATCTCGATATAGTCCAGCTTGTCGACCTGCTCACCGATCAAGAAGCCAGACGCACCAGGGTCTGAAATCTCAATCTTCTGCAGCATCTGACGCACCACAACTTCGATGTGCTTGTCGTTAATCGGCACGCCCTGCAGTCGGTAAACTTCCTGGATCTCATCGATCAGATAGTTCGCCAACGCTTCGACACCCATAATACGCAAGATATCATGCGGGGCTGGATTACCGTCGAGCAGGTATTCACCGCGGGCAATGAAGTCACCTTCTTGAACCGCCAAGTGCTTACCCTTTGGCACCAGATATTCCACCGGTTCCGCATCGCCTTCAGGGACAATCGAGATACGGCGCTTATTCTTATAATCGCGGCCAAATTCGATACGCCCATCAATCTCAGCGATGATGGCGTGATCTTTTGGACGACGCGCTTCAAAGAGTTCCGCCACACGCGGCAGACCACCGGTAATGTCACGCGTTTTCGCACCCTCGGTTGGGATACGCGCCATGACGTCACCGGGTTGAACTTCGTCGCCGTCATTGACCGACAAAATCGCGCCTACAGACAGCATATAGCTGGCTGGTGCCCCATTTTGCAGACGCACAGGCTCCCCATGCTCATCCACGATGACCACAGCGGGCTGCAGGGCGCTCGCCTTGGCGCTACCGCGCCAATCGATCACGACTTTAGACGAAATACCGGTCGCCTCATCGGCTTCTTCCTTCACGGTGACCCCTTCGGTCACGTCAAGGAATTTCACCCGGCCGCCAACTTCAGTCACCATCGGTTGGGTATAAGGATCCCATTCCACCAAGCGCTGACCGCGTTCGACTTTATCGCCTTCATCAACGCGCAGTTTCGATCCGTATTGCAGCTTATGGGTCTCGCGCTCTTTACCTTCGGTATCGACGATTGCCACTTGCATGTTACGGCTCATGACGATGAAGGCCCCTTCAGAGTTCTTCACCGTTGAGCGGTCTTTGAAGCGGATGGTCCCTTCATGGGTCGCTTCGACGAAGGATTGCTCAGACACCTGCGCCGTACCACCGATGTGGAAGGTCCGCATCGTCAACTGGGTACCCGGCTCACCAATAGACTGAGCCGCGATAACCCCGATGGCTTCGCCCATATTGACCTTCGTGCCGCGCGCCAGGTCACGACCATAACAGGCCGCACACACACCGATACGGGTTTCACAGGTCAAAGGCGAACGCATCTTCACAGAGACAACGCCAGCATCTTCGATGGCCTGGCAGAGATCTTCGTCCAGATAGCTATCGATCGGGGCAATGATCTCACCGGTTTCGGGATGCTTGATGTCCTCAGCGGCCGTACGGCCCAGAAGACGTTGCCCCAGGGTCACGATGACATCACCGCCTTGAACGACGGCGCTGGCTTCGATGCCGATTTCCGTGCCGCAATCATCCTCAGTAATGATACAGTCTTGCGCCACATCGACCAAACGACGGGTCAAATACCCAGAGTTCGCAGTTTTCAGCGCGGTATCGGCCAGACCCTTACGGGCACCGTGGGTTGAGTTGAAGTACTCAAGAACGGTCAGGCCTTCTTTAAAGTTCGAGATGATCGGCGTTTCAATGATCGAACCATCTGGACGCGCCATCAGACCGCGCATGCCGGCGAGCTGTTTCATCTGGTTCTTCGAACCACGCGCCCCTGAGTGGGCCATCATGTAAACCGAATTGACCTCACCGACTTTACCGTCAGCGCCAATCATAGGCTTAGAGATTTCTTCCATCATGGCGTCCGCGACCTTGTCGGTACACTTCGACCACGCATCAACGGCCTTGTTGTATTTCTCACCCTTGGTGATCAGACCATCAACATATTGCTGCTCGTAATCGCCAACCAAGGCTTTGGTTTCATCCACCAGAACCTGCTTGGCCGCAGGGATCAGCATGTCGTCCTTACCAAAGGAAATACCCGCACGCGCCGCTTCTTTGAAGCCCAGCCCCATGATCTTATCACAGAAGATCACCGTCGATTTCTGACCTGTGTGGCGATACACCACATCAATCAAGCCCCCGATGGCTTTCTTGGTCAAAAGACCATTGAGCAATTCAACGCCCAGTTTCGGGTGTTTCGGGAAGTGCTCCAGCAACTTCATCTTACCCGGAGTGGTCTCGATCACGCGCGCGCGGATCTCGCCATCTGGGTCGCAGACTTTATACCGGGCCTTAACTTTGGCATGCAGGCTGACCACGCCGGCGTCCAGCGCCGCGTCGATCTCGGCCATGGTACCAAAGGTCATGCCCTCGCCGGGCTCGCCCTCTTTCTCAATCGAAAGATAGTAAAGGCCCAGAACGATATCCTGCGAAGGCACGATGATCGGCTTACCATTGGCAGGCGACAAGATGTTGTTGGTCGACATCATCAAGACGCGCGCTTCCAACTGCGCTTCCAGCGACAGTGGAACGTGAACGGCCATCTGGTCACCGTCGAAGTCGGCGTTGAACGCCGCACAGACCAGCGGGTGCAGCTGGATCGCCTTACCTTCGATCAGTTTCGGCTCGAACGCCTGAATGCCCAAACGGTGCAAGGTCGGTGCCCGGTTGAGCATGACGGGGTGCTCACGGATCACCTCATCAAGAACGTCCCAAACCTCTGGGCGTTCTTTTTCGACCATCTTCTTGGACTGTTTCACCGTGCCGGACAGGCCCTTGGCGTCAAGACGCGCATAGATGAAGGGCTTGAACAGCTCCAGCGCCATTTTCTTGGGCAGACCACATTGGTGCAGCTTCAGATCAGGCCCCACCACGATCACCGAACGACCCGAATAGTCGACGCGTTTACCCAGCAAGTTCTGACGGAAGCGACCTTGCTTACCCTTCAGCATGTCTGAAAGCGATTTCAGCGGACGCTTATTGGCACCGGTAATGACGCGGCCACGGCGACCATTGTCGAACAGCGCATCCACAGACTCTTGCAACATCCGCTTTTCGTTACGGATGATGATGTCCGGCGCACGCAGCTCAATCAGGCGCTTCAAACGGTTATTCCGGTTGATCACACGGCGATAGAGATCATTAAGGTCAGAGGTCGCGAAACGACCGCCATCCAGAGGCACCAGCGGGCGCAGCTCTGGCGGGATGACCGGAATAACCGTCATGATCATCCACTCAGGCTTATTGTTAGACCCGAGGAAGGATTCCATCAGCTTGGTGCGTTTTGCCAGCTTTTTCAGCTTCAGCTCAGAACCGGTTTCGGTCATTTCCTGACGCATACGCTCGCATTCTTTTTCAAGATCAAGCGCGGCCAGGCCGTCACGAATGGCTTCGGCACCAATACTCGCGGTGAAAGCATCTTCACCGTATTCGTCAATCGCTTCGTAATATTCTTCTTCGGTCAGAAGCTGGTTATGTTGCAGCGGGGTCAGGCCCGGCTCCATCACCAGATACGCTTCGAAGTAGAGAACGCGCTCAACATCTTTCAAAGCCATATCCATCATCAACGCAATGCGAGAGGGCAAAGACTTCAAGAACCAGATGTGGGCCACAGGGGCTGCGAGCTCGATATGGCCCATGCGCTCACGGCGCACGCGCGCCAGCGTCACTTCAACGCCGCACTTCTCACAGACAATCCCTTTATACTTGATGCGCTTATATTTGCCGCACAAGCATTCATAGTCTTTGGTTGGGCCAAAAATCCGTGCGCAGAACAGGCCGTCGCGCTCAGGTTTAAAGGTCCGATAGTTAATTGTTTCAGGCTTCTTCACTTCGCCATACGACCAAGAGAGAATTTTCTCTGGGCTGGCGAGCTGAATCCGGATCCGGTCAAAGGCAGGGCCTTCAGCCGACGGATTGAAGATATTCATGACCTCTTGGTTCATTGTCCGTCTCCCTGACGGTGATGGGATGCGCCCTAGTGAGGGCCGGAGCGCATCCCTCAGACATTAACTGCCGAAGCGGCCTTACTCGTTTATCAACTCAACATTGAGGCCCAGAGAGCGCATCTCTTTGACCAGAACGTTGAAGCTTTCTGGAATACCAGCTTCAAAGGTGTCATCGCCGCGAACAATGGCTTCGTAGACTTTCGTCCGGCCTGCCACGTCATCGGATTTCACCGTGAGCATCTCTTGAAGCGTATAAGCTGCACCATAGGCCTGCAGCGCCCACACTTCCATCTCACCGAAGCGCTGACCCCCGAACTGGGCCTTACCGCCCAACGGCTGTTGGGTGACCAGGCTGTAGGGGCCGATTGAGCGGGCGTGGATCTTGTCATCGACCAAGTGGTGGAGTTTCAGCAAGTGCTTAATCCCAACCGTAACCGGGCGTTTGAATTTATCGCCCGTTTGGCCGTCATAGAGATCAGATTGCCCGCTTTCATTAAAGCCAGCACGCTTCAAGTGATCAACGATGTCTTTCTCACGTGCACCGTCAAACACCGGGGTCGCAATCGGAACACCATTGGCGAGGTTTTTACCAAGCTCGACGAGCTCTTCCTCGGTTTCTGGCATTTCCTGATCTGGACCATAGGCGTTATCGAGCGCGGCCTTCAGCTCCGTCATCGAACCATCACGCTTGTAAGCGTTGACGGCGCGTTCAATTTGACGGCCCAGACCCTTACACGCAAAGCCGAGATGGGTTTCCAAGATCTGACCGACATTCATGCGAGAAGGCACGCCCAACGGGTTCAGAACGATGTCAACCGGTGTACCATCGGCCAGGAATGGCATGTCTTCCAAGGGGTTGATCTTAGAGATAACCCCTTTGTTGCCGTGACGACCGGCCATTTTGTCACCGGGCTGAAGCTTACGCTTCACGGCCACAAAGACTTTGACCATTTTCATCACGCCCGGAGGCAGCTCATCACCGCGTTGCAGCTTCTCAACCTTGTCTTCGAAGCGACGATCCAGACGGGCTTTGCTTTCGTCGTATTGCTTTTTCAAGCTTTCGACTTCGCCCATGGCCTGCTCGTCATCGAGACCGATTTTCCACCACTGTGAGGCCGGCACTTCAGCCAAGGCGTCCTCGGTGACATCACCTTTGGCAAAGCCGCGCGGACCAGAGACCGCATGCTTACCCAACATAATGTCTTTCAGACGTGAATAGATATTGCGCTCCAGGATCGACAATTCGTCATCACGGTCCTCGCCCAAGCGTTCAATCTCTTGACGCTCAATCGACAAGGCCCGCTCGTCCTTATCAATACCATGACGGTTAAAGACGCGAACTTCAACGATGGTCCCGGTGGTGCCTGGTGGCAGACGCAAGGATGTATCACGCACATCAGAGGCCTTCTCACCGAAGATGGCGCGCAGAAGCTTTTCTTCCGGCGTCATTGGGCTCTCACCCTTCGGCGTCACCTTACCGACCAGAATGTCGCCGGGGCCGACTTCAGCACCAATAGCCACGATCCCGGCTTCGTCGAGATTACGCAGCGCTTCTTCACCGACGTTTGGAATGTCGCGGGTAATCTCTTCAGGGCCCAATTTCGTATCGCGCGCCATGACCTCAAACTCTTCCAAGTGGATAGAGGTGAAGACGTCATCGGTCACGATACGCTCAGAGATGAGAATGGAGTCCTCGAAATTATACCCGTTCCACGGCATGAACGCCACGAGCACGTTACGCCCCAGAGCCAAATCACCCAGATCGGTCGATGGACCATCCGCAATGATATCGCCAGTGCGTACCGCATCGCCAACCTTCACGATTGGACGCTGATTGATACAGGTCGATTGGTTCGAGCGCTGGAATTTCATCAAGCGATAGATGTCCACGCCAGACTGGCTGGAATCGACATCACCGGTTGCGCGCACAACGATACGCTGCGCATCCACCTGCTCAACCACACCGTCACGTTTGGCCGCAATCGCCGCGCCAGAATCGCGCGCCACAACCGCTTCCATACCCGTACCGACCAAAGGCGCTTCGGCTTTCACCAAAGGCACCGCTTGGCGTTGCATGTTCGAACCCATCAAAGCGCGGTTGGCGTCATCGTTTTCCAAGAAGGGAATGAGCGAGGCCGCAACTGAAACCACCTGCTTAGGCGACACGTCGATATAGTGCACCTCTTCACGCGGCATCAAAGTCGCATCACGCTTGGCACCGGCACGGCAGTTGACGAATTCGTGGGCCAACATGCCATTATCATCGACCGTCGCATTGGCCTGAGCGATATTATAACGCGCTTCTTCCATCGCGGTCAGGTAATTGACCTCATCGGTCAGCTTACCGTCGATGACCTTGCGGTATGGGCTTTCGATGAAGCCATATTTGTTCACACGCGCATAGCTCGACAATGAGTTGATCAGACCAATATTTGGACCTTCAGGGGTCTCAATCGGGCAAATCCGGCCGTAGTGGGTCGGGTGAACGTCGCGGACTTCAAAGCCGGCACGCTCACGGGTCAAACCACCTGGGCCCAAGGCTGACATGCGGCGCTTGTGCGTCACTTCAGACAAGGGGTTGGTTTGGTCCATGAACTGAGACAGCTGAGACGACCCGAAGAATTCACGCACCGCCGCGGCTGCAGGCTTGGCGTTGACCAAGTCATGCGGCATCACAGTCTCGATATCGACCGAGCTCATACGTTCTTTGATGGCGCGTTCCATGCGCAGCAAACCAATGCGGTATTGGTTTTCCATCAACTCACCGACAGAGCGCACGCGGCGGTTACCGAGGTTATCGATATCGTCGATTTCGCCCTTACCATCGCGCAGACCCACCAAAGTGCGCAGCACTTCGACAATGTCTTCTTTACGCAGCACACGGATCTCATCCGAGCATTCCAGATCCAGGCGCATATTCATCTTCACCCGGCCAACGGGCGAAAGATCATAACGCTCTGAATCAAAGAACAGGCCCTGGAACAAGGCTTCAGCGGTTTCCGGGGTCGGGGGTTCACCTGGGCGCATCACGCGATAGATATCAATCAGCGCTTGCTCACGGGTGTCATTCTTGTCCGCTGACAAGGTTGAACGCATGTAAGGACCAACATTGACGCCGTCGATATCCAGAATATCGATCGCATCAACACTATTGTCCTTCAGCTCAACCATCAGCTCAGCGGTGATTTCATCCCCGGCTTCGGCAAAGATCTCACCGGTTTCCATATTGACGATGTCTTCGGCGAGGTAACGCCCAAACAAATCATCATCGGCCACCAGCAGGAATTCCAAACCATCTTCAGCCAGCTTGTTCGCCGCGCGTGCAGAGATTTTCTTGCCCGCAGGTGCGATCACTTCGCCAGATTTGGCATCGATCAGATCGCGTTGCGGCTTGGCCCCCCGCCAGCGCTCTTTCACATAAGGCACGGTCCAACCGTTGTCCTGACGCTCATAGCTGATGGCATTATAGAAGGTGCCCAGAATTTCTTCTTTATCAAGGCCGAGCGCGTAAAGCAGCGTGGTCGCTGGCAGTTTACGGCGCCGGTCGATACGCACATGGACGATGTCTTTGGCGTCGAACTCAAAGTCCAGCCAAGACCCGCGATAAGGAATAATGCGCGCCGCGAAGAGATATTTACCAGACGAGTGGGTTTTACCCTTGTCATGGTCAAAAAAGACGCCCGGCGAACGGTGCATTTGAGACACGATGACGCGCTCAGTCCCGTTGACCACAAAGGTGCCTTTGTCCGTCATCAGGGGAATATCACCCATATAGACGTCTTGTTCTTTAATGTCCTTAACAGACCGCGCGCCCGTTTCTTCATCTACATCAAAGACGATGAGGCGCATTTTGACCTTCAAAGGCGCAGCGAACGTCATATCGCGCTGTACGCACTCTTCTACGTCATATTTAGGCGCTTCGAATTCATATGAAACGAACTCCAGAACAGCACGCTCTGAAAAATCCTTGACCGGGAAGACCGATCTAAAGACGGCCTGCAGGCCTTCATCCCCACGCGCCGCAACTGCGACGTCTTTCATGAGGAAGTTTTCATAGGAATGCTTTTGAACCTCGATGAGATTCGGCATCGTGACCGCTTCTGGAATGCGACCGAACGATTTGCGAATGCGTTTCTTGCCGGTGAACGACAGACCCATTTCCGCTCCCTTTGCAGGCCTAGTGCCTTGCGCCGTCTGTGATAAGCGCGACATACGCTTACCCTGTCCGCCGAAACGGGCCTACCTGAGGGGAAAGAGGGGGGCGGTAGACCCAGCCAGATCTATCCCGGGACAGCGAGGATAGCCTGGTTAACTATTAAACGGGTTGACGGGCGTGTGGAAGACCCCACACGCCCGTCTAAACCGGGTCGCGTTAGAGGCTGGATGTCCCAGCCCCTGTCACGCTTACTTGAGTTCGACGGTTGCGCCGGCTTCCTCAAGTTTCTTTTTGATTTCCTCAGCTTCCGCTTTAGGAGCAGCCTCTTTAACGGCTTTACCACCGGCTTCAACCAAGTCTTTCGCTTCTTTGAGGCCCAGGCCAGTGATGGCGCGGACTTCTTTAATCACGTTGATTTTCTTGTCGCCTGCAGACACGAGGATGACGTCGAATTCGTCTTTCTCTTCTACAGCCGCACCAGCATCAGCGCCAGCAGCAGGCCCAGCAACAGCAACGGCAGCAGCCGCTTTAATGCCGCGCTCTTCGAGCCAATCATTCAATTCTTTCGCTTCCAAGATGGTCAGAGCGAGAAGTTCTTCACCGAGTTTTGCAATATCAGCCATTTTATTAGGTCCTTAGCATAAGCAAGTTATGTGTATCAGTTCGATAGCGGAAGATGTGATCAGCTTGCGGCTTGCTCGCGGATCGCCTCGATAGCGCCGGCAAGACCAGCACCCGGCGCGGTAACGCGCTGAGCGATTTGGCTGCCTTGGCCAGTGAGACGGGCCACGATGGTCGCGATGAGCTCTTCGCGAGACGGCATTTTGGACAGCGCATCAATGCCAGCGGCATCGAAAACTTCTGCGTCCATAAAGCCACCTTGAATGACGAATTTGTCATTCGACTTCGCGAACTCGATCGCAACTTTTGGCGCAGCAACGAAATCGTCGGAGTAGGCAATGCCAACTGGACCTTGAAACAGGTCCGAAGCACCCTCACCGGGTTTTCCTTGCAAAGCACGCTTGGCCAAACGGTTACGAACAACTTTGAACGTACCGCCAACCTCGCGCAGACGCGCCCGCAGTGATGAAATCTCCGCAACGGTCAAGCCCGAATAATGGGCAATGACGACCGAACCGGTGTTATCAAAGATCTCTGAGAGTTCTTCGATCGCATCCTGTTTCGCATTACGATCCATTGCGGTCTCCCTGAATGAACGGTTCACCACGAACCGTTCGGAACAACGCCATCAAAGCGCGCCTCCTGATGATCAGGTGCATACGCTTATAACGGCGCAACGCCTGTCCCAGGGCTCGATCCAACACATGAGATGCTTTGCAAAACTCATTGCAAAACGTGTCAGTCTCGCTCTGTCTCACACAGGGACCCAGATGGGTATTAAAGCCAGTTGCCCAGCCCCCTATGATCTCGGACAGGATAGATGCGCTTTCACCTCAAAGAGATTGGAGCGCATCCCCTACCCCTTTGAGCCCCACCGAAGTCAGCCTCAAAGGGAAACTTAGATATTAGCGTGCCTTACGCAGACGCGCTAACAGAGATGTGAGAGACATCCAGCTTCACGCCTGGGCCCATGGTAGAGCTCAACGCCGCGCGCTTCATGAATGTCCCTTTCGCACCTGATGGCTTGGCTTTCGCCAAAGCATCAAGCAACGCATTGATATTCTCAACCAAGGCCTCTTCAGAGAAGCTGGCTTTACCGACACCTGCGTGTACGATACCGGCTTTCTCGACGCGGAATTCAACCGCACCACCTTTAGAATCGTTGACAGCCTTGGTCACGTCCATCGTCACCGTACCCACTTTCGGGTTTGGCATCATACCACGTGGACCAAGAACTTTACCCAGACGGCCCACCAAAGGCATCATGTCAGGGGTCGCGATCACTTTATCAAAGTTGATATTGCCGCCCATGATCTGTTCGACCAGATCTTCTGCGCCAACAACATCTGCGCCCGCCTTTTCAGCCTCTTCCGCCTTAGGACCGCGCGCGAAAACCGCAACGCGAACCGTACGGCCCGTGCCGTTTGGCAAAAGACATACGCCGCGAACCATCTGATCAGCGTGACGAGGATCAACACCCAAGTTCACAGCAACCTCGACAGTTTCGTCGAACTTAGCGGTAGCGCGCGCCTTAATGACAGACACAGCTTCAGCCACGCTATACAATTTGTTACGGTCCAGACCCTCGCGAGCGGCCGCGATACGCTTAGCAACTTTCGCCATAGGTCTTACTCCGTGACTTCCAGGCCCATAGAACGGGCAGAACCAGCAATAATCTTGGTCGCTTGATCCAAGTCGTTCGCATTAAGGTCTTTGAACTTCGCCTCAGCAATCTCACGGCACTGGGCCAAAGAGACTTTCGCGATCGGAGCCGACTTACCCGCTTCACCTGAACCCTTTTGAACCTTAGCGGCTTTCTTCAAGAAATAGCTGGCCGGTGGGGTCTTGGTTTCGAAGGTGAAAGACTTATCCTGATAGACCGTGATGACGGTAGGGATCGGCATCCCTTTTTCCATCTCTTGGGTCTTAGCGTTAAACGCCTTACAGAATTCCATAATGTTCACACCGCGCTGACCCAAGGCTGGACCGATGGGCGGTGATGGGTTTGCTGCACCGGCAGGCACTTGCAGCTTAATATAGCCGGTAATCTTTTTAGCCATATCCCACTCCTGATGAGGCACTTGCCTCGTCTACGAAAACGACTTTCCTCATGAAAGCCGAGGGCTCGCGCGGTACGGCCTGACATGGACTTACGCCAGAGCCTCCCGCACGATTTAAACTCTTAGGAGGCTTTCTCCACCTGAGAGTATTCCAATTCGACCGGCGTTGCGCGACCGAAGATGTTAATCGCAACCTTCAAGGTTGAATTCGCATCATCGACCTCCTCAACCAGGCCATTAAAGCTTTGGAAGTGACCATCAATAACGCGGACCGTCTCACCGACTTCATAAGTGACAGTTGACTTCGGACGCTCAGCATCCTCTTCAATCTGACCCATGATCGCTTTGACTTCGCGCTCAGGCACCGGCAAAGGCTTTTTGCCAGACCCCAAGAACCCGGTCACTTTTGGCGTATTTTTCACCAGGTGATACGCCTCATCGGTCATGTCCATTTTGACAAGAACATAGCCGGGGAAATACTTACGCTCAGAGGCCACTTTGCGACCCTTGCGCACCTCAACAACCTCTTCGGTCGGCACCAAAATCTCTTCGAACTTGTCTTCCAAGCCCTTTGACACAGATTCTGTGCGGATCGCCTCAGCCACCTTCTTTTCGAAGTTCGAATAGGCGTGAACGATATACCACTTTGCGCTCATTTCTAGGACCTCTTAACCGCCTAAACCGAGCAGCCATTTGACGATGGCCCCGATAGAGCTATCCACTGCGAAAAAGAAAATACCCGCGATCACAGCAAAGATGACCACCATAATGGTTGAGACATAGGTCTCTTTCCAGCTGGTCCACGTGACCTTGCGCGCCTCTTGACGCACCTCGCTGAAGAATTTCAGCGGGTTGACAGATTTCTTCTTGGTCGGAACGCTTGAAGACGCTCCACCTGAGCCCTGCCCTTGCGTAGCGGGCTGTTTTTGTCGTGTCTGTCGCGCCATGACTTAATTTCAATTCCTGTGTGGATTTAACCCACGTTTATCGCCATCAAAACTGGCAGGGGCGGAGGGACTCGAACCCCCGGCCTACGGTTTTGGAGACCGTCGCTCTACCAACTGAGCTACACCCCTATATCAAGCCCACCACATCAGCGGGGTGTGGGCCTTACCACACTCCACCACGACGCGCCAAGCTTAGGAAGCAGGTCTTGTAGCGATAAGCGCGCCTAAACGGAAGCCCTATTTAAAGAAAAATGCAGTATTTCAGTGAAAAAGGGAGCCACTTGCGCAGCCCCCTTCTCACTCATAGGTAAACCCGATTAATATCAAGACATTTCGGGTTTACATCGGCCCGACCTTAGTAGCGTACCAAGACCTGACCAAAGACGCGCCGACCGACAATGTCGTACAGTGACGGATCAGTACCTGATTGTACGTTTGGTGCGTAGGTTTCAGGCTCACGGTCGAAGACGTTGTTCACACCCAGGGTGAAGGCTACACCTTCGGTGAACTGATACGTCCCAGACAGATCCCAATACCAAGCTGCATCGGTCCCCGTGAACGTCTCACCTGGGAAGATAACCGATGCGCGGTTATCCATGGATGAGATATAGCGAACGCGAGAGTCGATATCGAACTTGCTGAAGGACCAACGTGTATTCCAGTTGGCTTTCCACTCAGGGAAGGACGTCCCCAAGCCTTCACCGAAGAAGGATACAGTCCCTGCAAAGTCTAGCTTTGGTAGCCCATCATATTCTTGCTGTTCCCACTTCATGACATGGGTCAACAACACATTGGTCTGAACGCTACCCATGCTGGACGGCAGGTTGAACCAATCCCAATCAAAACCCCAATTCACCTGGAAGTCGAGACCAGAGGCCGATTGGCTACCGCCATTCTGGTTTGGATAGCTACCATCTGCATCACCACCAAGGCGCGGATCAAGTAAAACCTCAAGAATATCACCGCCGTAACGGCCAAGGCTCTGACACGCTGGATGATTTACATCATAGGTGGAGTTATTGCCATAATAATTATAGCAGTCTGCGATGATTTGGTTAACACCAGGGGTCAAGATTGGCCCTGAAATATCAATTTGCCACCAGTCAACAGACCCGCGAAGACGCTCTGTCCATTGGCTGTTCTTTAAAGGATCAGAGAAAACAAAGCCAACAGTATAGGTGTTCGCAGATTCTGGATTAAGATCTGTATTACCAACCAAAGTAATACCAACTTGTGAACCAGGAGTTGGCACAAATGTGGCCGGCGCAGCTACACCGTTTGCACCACATAAAGCCTCCATATTGGCAGAATCAGCTTGACGTTTCACCCCTAAAGTCGTGCAAGGGTCGAAAAATTGAGGGTTAGATCCGCCCCCAGCAAACAATTCATTGAAGTTCGGCGCACGAACAGAATGCTGATAAGACCCGCGGAAACGCGCCCAATCATTCACTTCCCAGCTCAACTCGGCCTTATAAGCGGAGTCCTTACTGCTGCCTGTCGCATCAGAGTTCGCATCTTCGAATTTTGCTTCAGACAGACGATAACCTAAAGTCAGATCCACTGAGCTTGCCAAAGGCACCAAAGCTTCACCAAAGATGTCGCGGAAGCTATTCGTGCCACCGGTGGGGCTTTGCGCGTTAAAGCCAGAAATTGGCCCACCCGCAGAACCAGGATCGAAGTCAAATTCGAACCCGCGATATTCAGCACCCAAAACGATCGACACCATGCCGGCTGGAACTTCGAAGGCATCACCCGTTACGTAAAGCTGACCCAATTGTTGAGTAAACTTCGTACGCTGGATGGAATCAACTGAGAGATAGTTCGCACATTCAGTCGACAAAGGATTACGACCGAACGGATTAAAACCGCCGGCACAAATGCTTTCACCGCCATCCGCGGCCTCGAGCACGATTTGTAAGCGATTAGTGTCGATGTTACCGGTTTGCTTCTGATCAACCTCAGTACGGCCTTCAGACAGATAGAAATTCCAATCCCATCCGCTGTTGGCAATTGGACCCGATGCACCAAAGGCGAACTGCGTTACTGTGTTTTCAAACTCAGACTGACGCAACCCCGCCGTCAAAGTCCGTTGCCGCATCATGAAAGGTTCCGTCGCACCCGAACCAATTAAATTTGGGTCGTCGCCCGTACGTGTGGCTAAAATCGTCGCAAGATCGGTTGGAATGAATGGATTGGTTACGGGAACGATCAGCTGGTAGCCAACAGTGCGCCCAGGTTCAACTAAGGTTGAGACCGCTTGAGTTGGGGAATTTTCACCTACTGCTGTTGTAAAGACGGTCGAAATAGGTGTTGGAGCAAGAGCCGAGGCCGAGGTGTACTCGGTCCACCCCAACATCCCCCACACAGATACACCGTTTTCAAAGTCATACTCGCTCTTACCCATGAAGGAGGTCCGCTCCAGAGGGAGAGTCAGCAAGTTCACATAGTCAAAGTTATAGGAATAAACATCTGGATACAGGCCAAGATTGACACTGCCATCTACAGGGTAGCGGAAGTTTTCAATATTGGAGCTAGGCGTATTGAAACGTCCCGCAGAGAACAAGGTGCCATCAATGTTGAACCCAAAGCGGTTACCCACATCTACTTTATCCGCAGCGATACCATAGCCCCCAAACACCGCATCGATCGCGGCTTCAGTGGGAGAGTTCGCCCCAAACAACAAAGAACCCTCAGGAAAGAAGCTGGTGGTTGAGGTGGCTTGTTCGGAGAATTGACGTTGGCTTTTAACCATACCTTCACGGAAAGAGCGCTCGAGCGAGAACACGGCATTACCGCGACCTTCGGAGAAATCTCCCCCTACAGTGCCCGCAAAGCGATATTCTTTGGCATCCCAGAACTCAGTGGAGTTTTGATACGAAGCGCGGAATTCGGCACCATCAAAGTCATCTTTCAAAATGACGTTTACCGCACCCGCTACTGCATCAGCACCGTACACAGCACCCGCACCGCCGGTAACCACGTCGATGCGGTCTACTAATCCTTGTGGAATAGTGTTCAAGTCAACCGTCATGTTTGATGCCGATGGCATCGCACGACGACCATCGATCAACACGATATTGCGGTTGGCACCAAAACCACGCAAGTCAACATTCGATTGACCATCATTGCCTGGGTTGTTCGATGTCGTAGAACTGGCGGGGTTAACTTGGGGCAGAGTATTTAAATAGGTATCCAGCGTAACATCTGCATTTTGCAAGACCTGCTCACCGGTGAGTGAGATTACTGGGCTTTCGCTGTTGAAATCCGGGCGCGCAATCCGCGAACCCGTAACAACGATCAAATCTTGTTGTTGATTATCCGATGCGTTTTGAGACGCATCTTGTGCATGCGCCAATGGCAAAAGCGTTACGCCAGCCAAGAGCGAACTACCCAAAAGGGCAGTTTTCGACAATCGTGACAGCATGTCTGTCCCTCCAATTGAACCATTTTTTATATGTTTGGAAGGGTCTCGCCTTTTTGACGTTATCCCCCTCCCCGATCACTAACCCGCTGTAACAGGTCAGACACATATCGTTCCTAGGAAGAAGCGGATTCGTCAATGACATTTCGATGACGAGTGTGATGAACGCACCCCATCTGTTACAAATGAACAACACATAATTAATACTAGATGAAGTTTTATTTAAGCGTACGTTATAACAATGAGGTAATAAGATAATAAATGAGCACATTTCGAATTCATTACTTAACGAATAACCGAGACGCTTAAACCCAATTAAAATCAACTTATAGTAGAAAAATTACATTAAAAAGACGGCAGGACATAAGCCTGCCGCCAGTTAGGAACAATTAGAGCAAATAGGCGAGATTAGAATGTCAAGTCAAACCCCAGGCGAATGTATCGTGGCTCCTGATAGGACTGCACTTTACGATAATCGGGATTAGCTGAACCATTCGGGCTTTCACCAAATTCGTTCAAATCCATCGCCCCTTTGAAGTTAAAGGCGTTGAAAATATCTGCCCGCAAAGTCAACTCAGAGCCAGCAAACTCAATCGGCACATCATAACGTACAGAAAAGTCGATTTGCTTGATCCAGTCACTTTCAAACTGCGTACCACGTGGGGTTGGCTTCCCATCGCAGAACCATGATGCAGCACGATAGGCACGAGCAAAAGTATCAGTTGGGTGGAAGCCTAAGCAACCGAATTTGCGGGGCGAAATGACACTGATATTGGTGCCGATCAACACGTTTTCTGTCAGCTGATACGAGCCAAACACTTTGAATTGGTGAGCACGGTGGTTTGGCAGCAAGCCATCAGCACCGTCCATCAGACCGGGCTGGTCCCAATCTTGAGTAATACCAGCATCAGTTTGGCCGATCGTTGAAATGACCTGCCCCTCAGCATTTCCTCTACTTTCGGACAAGACGTAAGAACCGCGAAGCCCCCAAACCCCATCGAAAGCACGATCGAAGCTAAATTCGACCCCAATATATTCACGCTTAACATCTGGATAGCCAAGAGCTTGAGCAGACAAGCTGACTTCACGCAATTCTGTCTCACCCGGTAGCGGATCTGAAAGAATGACTTTCATATCTTCACCAGGGTTGTGAATGACATATTGATGGAAACCACCCCAGATATCGGCACAGCCGTCTTTTGCTGCTGTTTTCAGAGCATAGCCATTTTCTTCACAATAGGCGATTACAGCTGCATCAATCGCAGAGTCTTCAGACAAACGCCCCAAAGAGCGATAGAAGAAGGTCGCCCCAACAGTCCAATCGTCATTTAGTTGGTGATCTACACCAAGAATGTATTCATCTTCATACGTTGATTGCAAACTGCGGCTGATCTGGCTGGTGGTATCTTTCAAAGATCCATCCCCGGTCACACGGCAGCCATTTGATCCTGTAGCAGCAGGGCCACCTGCAGGACAGCTTCTTGCTCCATCCCAATCAACAATTTGGTCGCCAAGAGAGAGCGGAACCCCTTTATCGTCCATTTCATCCGCACTCCAGACCCCATCGCCATTTGGATCTTTAAAGTACTGGCTCATATAAAGTTCGTAAGAGCCCATACGCGCAGCGGTATTGGTTGCCGTTGGCAGATAGTAACGACCAAATGATCCGCGAACTTTTGTCTGACCATCGCCAAACAAATCATAGTTGAAACCAAGACGCGGTCCAATTTCACCATCAAATTCAACCAATGCATCGCCTACGACATTATTCACGGTAAACTGGTCGTACCGCAAACCCAGCATCAGCGACAATTGGCTCGTTACATCCCATGCATCCTGGATGTAGTAGGCGGTGTTTTCGCCCCGAATTTCACCGCCAGAGCGGAAAATATTCAACTCCACATATTCATCACCATCCGCCATGTTGGGGGCGGTCACCCGGTCATCCTCATCTGTACGCGCTGTATAGTAGTAATACGCAGCATCATCCTGACCAATGCGCGATCTGATTGATTTCAGGTGTAATTTCTCAAGATCGTAGCCAAATCGGACATTGTGGCTACCCATGAATTCGAACTCAATATCCACATCAGCGCGATAGAATTCACGCTCAGTTTCTACTTCTGATTCAGTGGATATAGATTGAGAGTTGAGTGATTCAAACACACCTTCGGGAGACTCAAATTTACCAGTGTAATCTCCAACCCGTAAAGTATCACCCCCATCAGTTGAACTTGAATCTTTGTTACGACCATACGCAGCAGAAACCGTCAACCAGTCTGTAAATGAGCCCGTATAACGCGCTATATAGCTTGACCCACCATTTGCAAAGACAGTCGTACCTGGCTCTAGATTGTATAGGGTTTGTCCAGAGTCATTATAGAACTTGTAGGTGCTACGAGTCGTATCAGATGATGTATCAAAATAGGTGAACTCAACATGATGGTCATCTGTTATGTAGCCGTCGACTTTGAATCCATATTGAGGATCATCCGTAGTTTCCACATAGGTCTGAGTAGCTTGAGACGCAAATGTCCGCGTCTCTTGGTCATTAATCTCATATAGACCATAGAAGAACAGACGGTCTTTGATAATTGGGCCCCCTGCTTCAATGACAAAGCTCGTGTCATCTTCCTCATACAACCGATTTGCACGCGCGGGCGTGTCCGCAGATTGCTCACGAAGACTGCTCGGTGCCCAGTTAGCATGAAGCGCCAACATGAAATCGTTGGAGCCTGACTTTGTCACTGCCGTAACAACACCACCCGTCGCGCGACCGAATTCAGCCGGGTAACCACCTGTTTTTACTTCCACACTTTCGTAGAAATAAAAGGGAAGCTCAGAGCCACCGATATAGTTATTAAAGTCGGTAACGTTCAAACCATTAACATAGAACGCATTTTCAGCAACCGATGAGCCGCCAATTGAAGGCTGATTACCAAAAGCGCTATCACCCACATTCACGGTTGGCGCCAACAAAGTTACGGATGTTAGGCTGAAATCAAGAGGAACCTGCTTGATAGTTTCAGCAACATCGACCTGCAAACCAGTCGTAGTTTGAGAAAACACAAGACCTTGGATCGCCTGGCCAACGACAATGATCGTATCGTCTTCCCCATCACTTAGTGCGCGCAATTCAAAGTTAAATGATGTTTCCTGGCCTGGACGGATCGAAACATTATCCTGAGTGCGGACTTTACCGGGTGCGGAAATTACAACCTGGTAACTGCCTGACTGCAGCTCCGCAAAACGGAAGCTACCGCTTGAGTTCACGCCAGAGGTCCGTGAAAACCCACGATCCAAAGAGATAATGGTGACAGTTGCTGTATCTAACGCATTGCCATTGTCATCAGATACATTACCCGTCAGGACACCTGTTGTATATGATTGCGCCATCGCACTGGCTGAAAACGCAGGCACGGCACCCATCGCAGCGACAACACCCATGCCAACGCACATGGATGTGCTCATGAGCACATTTTTCATAGATTTCATTGTATTCCCCGATCAGATATTCGCCCTTAGGGCTTTTTATAAATTACTGAGATAGAACTTCATTGAATTCAGTCAATTGAAATCCCTCCCTCCATGAGCTCCTGCAAGCAGGTTCAACTCATGGCGCTATCGTGCCGACATTCTAAATGTTCGGTCAAGATCATTACATGTATTTATTTTAATGAGACGGTTAGGTTGTTGCTAAATGGGCACACGCGCACTTTGATAACATGTCATTTAGAATAATTTGCATATAAATAAGAATAACCTGAAATATTAATAGGCATTATAAATCAATAAGCTATTATAGCGCCCATCCATCACACCCTTTAAACACGAAAAAAGCTCCCATTGGGAGCTTTTATAAACGCCTTGTGGGCGGTGCGACGTTTGACGGGCGCACCGCCCCAAGCTCGTAATGTGTTATCCTAGAGCCTACTCGATGATTTTCGAGACG
>NZ_KB908066.1 GCF_000382325.1 Woodsholea maritima DSM 17123 | reverse complement strand
ATCGGCCAAATCTTCATGGTCGTCATCGCCGTCGCGGTGACTTTGATTACGAAGAATGTCGTACTGGGCGGCAAATTATTGGGCAGCACCACCGCAGCGAGCGCCGCGGCGGGCGCGGTTGGCTCCATTGCCAGCCAGGGCTTTGGTGTCGCCACCGGCATCCAGGATAAATTCTCCTGGAATGCCGTCGCCATGGCCGGGATCTCGGGCGGCATCGGCGCAAAAGTCGGCGCAGCGAACATCTTCTCGAATGGAACCGCCAATGCGGTGGCACAGGGCGTGGTGGGCAATGTCCTCACCCAGGGTGCCTCTATGGCCATGGGCTGGCAGGATAAGTTCTCCTGGTCTGGTGTGGCCGCCGCCGGGGTCATGGCCGGGATTGGGCACAAAGTAGACAACTCGGACTTCGTTCAAGGCCTAAATAAGCAATGGCAGCGCTCAATCGTTACCGGCACCGCGCGCGGTATCGCCGGCGCGGCCACCCGCTCGCTGATCGAGGGCACGAGTTTTGGCGATAATGTCCTCGCGGTCCTGCCCGATGTCATCGGACAAACCATCGGGGAAAGTATCGGCGGGGCGATTACTGATCACATGAAGCAAAGCGCCCGAGAAAAAAAGATTCGCGAATATGTTGCGGCACTCCAAAGCGCATATGAAGAAGGAGCAAGCGGGCCAATTCCCGGGTCGTATCAAATCGCGAGCCTTGGACATATCAGCACGTCTCAGGGTAATGATTCACGATATCTATTAGGTCGTTCGAGTGTTAATAATGTAGACCCGGATGATGTTAGTGGTATAAAATATAGAATACTTTCTAATTACTGGGATAATGATTTTTCAGATCGAGACGATCTTGTTATCCTGACTCTGGATGAGGCTAGGGGTGTCCGATTTGACATACATTTGGGCGGATCTGGATCAACAACAGCTATAATTGAGCACCACTGGATATCACGCGGTGTATATGAGGATATCCCATATGTATCTTTTATTGAAACACGCTATAGTAACTCGCGTGCCTATGATAGAGATATTGAAGCTATTCTTGCGAGTGAAATACGCAGGACGCTCGGTAATAATGTTGAAGGCTTTACTATTGATAGAAATGGAGACGTTCACCTTACAAGAGAGGCCGCTCAGGCGCGTAGGGAAAGGGCAAATCAGGAGCTGCCAGATCCTGCTGGACCCTATGATCGACCTCATCGCAATGAAAGAACTAATAACTCAAGAGGGAATTATCCCGCGGGTAGAACAGCCTCAGGGGCTTCGGGTGCAAATGCACTGGATGAATTAATAGAAGCAGGACAACAATCATCACGCAGCAATCCCAATCGAGCCTTAAGGGATAATTTAGCAAGAACAGGCCGGCGAACCCCCGAAGGATATGAGGCGCATCATATCGTGCCTCATGGTCACCGATGGGCCGCCGAGGCTCGTGAGATATTAAGGAGTCACAATATTGATGTGAATAATGCACTAAATGGTGTTAACTTACCGCGTGGTGTACATCAAGGTAGTGGCCTACACACTCGTACAGCTTTAGACAATTTGACAGATCGTTTAATTCGAGCCGAAAGTAGATATGGCCGGGAGGGAGTTGTACGCTTCTTACAAGATGAAGCAAAATATCTGGAGAATCTAAGATAATGGCGATTTGGCGGGTGATGTTTGCAAGCGAAGATTATACATCTCTTATTGTAAGGGATCGCAATATTCGCAATTTAATTATAAGACACTTGTTGGGCGAGTGTGAATTCACATGTTGGGAGAAAGTTTATTTAGAGAAAATGGATCCTACCAAAAAAGTGGGTGCCATTACTTATCTTATTGCTTCTGGAATGGTTATCAATCAAGAGATGATGAAAAAACTCAAATCGAGTGCGTTTAATCAAGATCTGGATTATTTTGGACCGATGAGATTAGGGACTCAATCTTACTGGCTGGTCAAGCCCAATCAAGAGATAGATATTGTCGATCTGGAGCGTTCACAACTAAAATATGGTTTTGAGTCATTGACATTTAAACAACATGATAGGGAACTACCTTTCATATTTTCAATAAAATACGTTGACTATACTCACATATTTTGCAGCGAAACTTTTGCAGACTTTCTATATAATCAACATATTAAAAGCATTGGGTTGGCAAACCCTGAGGTTGAATTTAGAAAATACTCTATAGAAAACTTACCACTGAATGAGCATCCAAAACTAGAAGGTCTTTTCCAGCCTTAATTCCTTCCTTCAATCAAGGCTCTGGCGGGGGTGTCTACACGGTTCAAAATGGCGATACCTTGCAGTCCATTGCCTCGCGGATCTGGGGCGATAGCGCGCTGTGGTATAAAATCGCTGAGGCCAATGGCCTGTCGGGTCAAAGCCAGCTGATCGAAGGCCAATCTCTGCTGCTACCCACCGGGGTGATGCGCAATACCTATAATGCCACCACCTTTACCCCTTGTGATCCCAATAAGGCCATTGGGGATCTGACCCCATCCTCACCGTCCGAGCCTAGACCCGTCGCGCGTAAAGGCAAAAAGGGCTGCGGCGGCATCGGCCAAATCTTCATGGTCGTCATCGCCGTCGCGGTCAGTGTCGTGACCCAAAATTGGCTGGTAGCGCATACCGCCATAAAAGGTTTGGCGGCCGGCTCCATTGCCAGCCAGGCCTTTGGTGTCGCCACCGGCATCCAGGATAAATTCTCCTGGAATGCCGTCGCTATGGCCGGGATCTCGGCCGGGATTACCGGCGGGGTCGGGCCGGGCAGCACAATAGCGGGGGCCGCGGTGCGCGGGGCAGCGGCGAATGCCCTGGGCCAAGGCGTTGGCATAGCCATGGGCTGGCAGGATAAGTTCTCCTGGTCTGGCGTGGCCGCCGCCGGGGTCATGGCTGGAGTGGGGCAGAGGGTAAGCGGATCGAAATTCGTTCAGGGCCTGGATAAACCATGGCAACGCTCCATTGTCACGGGCGGTGCGCGTGCGGTTAGCGGCGCAGCCACTCGATCTCTCATCGATGGCACCAGCTTCGGCGATAATGTCCTGGCCGTCCTGCCCGATGTCATCGGACAAACCATCGGGGAAAGTATCGGCGGGGCGCTTTTGGGCGCAGGCGGCTTTAGCCCCAATTTGGGCTCTGCGCAACTCGATGAGAATGGCAATCCGGTCGGTGATGCAGCGGGCCACGCCCTTGCGGCCAATGCTGAGGCTATAGATGGTGTTAGAGCTAATTATGTTGCCTCGGCCAATGCATCACGCTTTGCGGCGCAAACTGAGGTTATAACCGTACGCGCGTCACGTCGTGATGTCATGATAGCTCAAGCGCGCGCTGCGGGGCAGGCTCAACTTACAAACCTGCTTAATCAACGCCTTGATCAACTGCAATCCTTACGTCAGGCCAATGCGGAATTTTACGCAGCCCGGGCAGAGCGTGCTTATCACTTCGGCAAAACCCTGCATCATGTTGAAGATCCCTGGGGGCCGAACGGGCGATTAACCCAACAGCTTCGTGCCAATGTTGCGGCAACTCAATGGGGTGGGGGCCCGGTTGATACCACAGGCATACATCTTACCTTAGCCGCATTGGGAATGGTTGAAGGCTTTGGCATTGTTGCGGATTTAGCCGATGCAGCGCTCTACGCCTATGAAGGTGATTATGTCAATGCTGCCGCGTCAGCACTGTCAATCGTGCCTGGTGTGGGCCTGGCAATCGGCGCAAAACGAATAGCAACATTAACCCATAAATTGGCAAGCGGGGCTCGTCATGGTGGGAATTTGGGTGAAGCCGCAGCGCGTTCAGCAGATGATGTGGTAGGGGGCGTTTCTCGTGGCGGTAGACGCGGCGGGACTTCATACTCAGGTGGAAATCCAACACCTCTCTTAAAAAATGGTAGGCAGATGACAGACACCTTTCCCCTAAGGCTAGGCGAAGTCGTGACATCGGCAGGGATAAGTGCGGTCGCATCCGGCGCAACCTCCGCTGGCATTGAATTAGGGATACAAGGTTTATTATCTCACAACTTGGGTCGGCCCATTGATTGGACGCAAGTTGCAGTTTCAGGGTTTATTGGCGCGGCGGGTGGCGCGGGCGGATCCTTGGGAAAATCTGGCTTACATAAGTCTGTTGAGCTACTGCGAGGCCCTGGGGGTGCGAGAAACTTCGTAAACAATAGCATGATCGGGCGATTTGCAACTGGATTCACTCAAGGTGGATTACACTCTGGTATTAGCTCAGCTGGCTTCCAATATGCGAATAATGGCAGTATTGATGGAGGAACTGTGGCGATGGATGCTTTAATTGCTGGGTCTACGCGTGGAGCGGCGGGGGCCGCAACAGTGTTGGATTTTCGGCTCTCAGGGATTTCTATAAAGAATCAATATGACGCATCAGCTTATAGAGTAAATCCATCCGGGAAAAATGGTCCATTTGCATTAAATACAGGCGCAGTTGGTAAAGCACTATTAGTTCAAGCAGGATGGGGCTTTGTTATAAACAGCTATATTTTCGGCTATAGAGCTGTGGATCTAGTATTATGAGTGAATTTGATTTAAGATATAATACTATCAACAAAATAATAACAATTATTGTTTTGCTAGTATTTATAAATTCATACGTGTTTCTAAGTTCGTTTATTCTTGTTATTTTTATAGATGTTTTGTTTGGTATTGATCTTCAGAGTCAATTGCGGATTTTTTTACTACTTGTTGTTACTTATTTCTTGATTGGAAGGCATATTTGTCTAAAATGGTTTGAATACAAAGAAGAACCGCTTGGCGGTTAGTTTCATGACGTCAAGTTCGTAGAGAAAAAACACCGATAAGATCAGCATGATCCCTCGGAGATTAAGGTATTACGCCACTAACTCAGATCAAAGCCCCTAAGGCGCAGCAAAAGCATTGCGTTTTTAGCAACGAAGCCTGGCCACCTCGCGCTTGCTGATCGAGGGTGCCAGCTTACCCAGTGTTATCGGCTCAACGATTGGCGAGCTGATCGCACGCGGGGCGTGTTTTGTGGCCGGCACCCCGGTGATGACACCGTCCGGGCCGAAACCGATTGAAGAGAGTGTGGCGGGCGATCAGGTGTATGCCCGTAGTGATCAAGTCTTGGCCGATCCGGTCGTGCGCGCGCGCCCAGTCTTGGAAACCTATCGCTTCGAGCAGCGCCAAACCCTCGCGCTGAGTGTGGCGGGCCAAGGGCTGCGTGATATGCCTCATACCACCCATGAACACCCGCCCCCCTCATTAAACCGGTACGGTCAAAAT
Organism: Woodsholea maritima DSM 17123; assembly: GCF_000382325.1. Classification (GTDB taxonomy): domain Bacteria; phylum Pseudomonadota; class Alphaproteobacteria; order Caulobacterales; family Maricaulaceae; genus Woodsholea; species Woodsholea maritima. Next base: position 20,913 of record NZ_KB908066.1, on the reverse strand, counting down.
CCAACCGGGCGACACCCGCGCCTCACCCGACAGCGCCATCGGGCGGGCCGAGGATGAGGCTGGCTATGGCCTCAGCACTGGTCCGCAGGGTCATGACAGGCCGGGCGGCCTAGCCCTTCTTGAGCGACCATCGACACAGGCGGGCACGCACACCACACGCATTGACACGGTGCTCAACGGACTGCTTGGTCTCGCGATGGGTGTCGATAAAGATTGGGTGCAAATCAACCCGCAGACGATATTTAATCTGCGTGATGGCATCCAAGATCCCTTCGCGGTTACTGCAGAAAGAACCGGCGCTAAAACGATTGGTGAAAAGCGTTTTGCAAATAATGGTAATATTGAGGGCAATTCTATCCTGACCCATACTCTCTTGGGAGCGTTGCGGGTGGAGCAGGGGGAAAGATCACCGCGCATGACATTAGGCAGGCCAGCATCTCCATGCGAGATGGCTATCCGGCGGACGCATACAGGTGTAATTCATCAGGTGGAAATGGTCTATCTAAAGCAACTAAGCGACAATATGGCCCAAAACTTCAACCATCCGTCCGAGTGTCCAATCAAGAGGTCGTAAATCTGGATCAGTGCGATTACTAAATCGCAGCGCGCCAATCAACATTGAATCATAAAAATAACTCATGGCCCCTGAGATGAGAATGGGGTGGTGATGGTTATACAGCATGGCATTTAGTAATGTGCGTGACAATCGCCCATTTCCATCACGAAAGGGGTGGATCATCATAGTATTCGCAAAAGCAATCAGGGCAGAACTCGGATCTTTTGTTTCAGCGCTATTAACTTGCCGGCACAATAATCTCATAAGGCTTGGGATGTGTTTTGGATCTGGAGTTAATAACAGATGGCCATCTTTTCGATTATATATGTGTGTAAACCGCTCTTTGGGTTGCCAGTCTTCGCCAATGAGCGCCTTATTGGCTACTTCTAGATCATAGGGTGATAAGCTGCGCTCCGCGATGATTAGAGCTAAGCGCTTAATGATCTTTGCCGGTTCAGGACGTGTTTTAAATCGATCCATATCAGGCTTTGCAGGCGGAGAGCAAAAAGGTGCGGCGCGGTCATGATCGCTCAGCTTGCCATGTTTGTTTAGATGATCCGCGATTTGTGCCTCACTCCACTTGACGCTTGTTAGAGTGCATTGATTGAGAAACGCAGAGTAGGCATTAGAAAAATATGTAGACTTGAAGCTACCTGCTGGCAGAGGGAGACACTCTATATCACGAAAGTCTCTAAGGTACTTAGGTTTTATACTCCCGACATCCATCTTAAATGTACTCTTAATTGTCACAACAATATCACAAAACTCTATTCTTGTTGTGGGATTGGAAAAACTTGAGCAAATTTACATTCAATAAACGCGTACAGAGAAAAACTTTCCTCGCCTCTCTTGATAGGGGATTTTTTTGACGATAAAAAGACCAAATAGGGGGAAGTCATGTCAGGTTTTGTTGAAATAGCTCAAGCTGTTTTTAGCGCGTCTCAACAGCGTCTTGAGACCATTTCGCAAAATGTCAATCACATGACATCGCCTGGGTATCAAGCCAAAGTCAGTTTCCAAAATGTAATTACACGTCAAAGTCTGTCTCTTCTGCAAGCGCAAGAGGGCAATTGGACTGACGGGTTGATGTCGACATCTATTCCCATGTCGCCTTCTGGCTTTACAGAGACAGGATTGCCCTTTGATCTTGCATTAAGCGGGCCAGGGTATTTCGCGGTTCGCCAAGATGACCTGACCCTATACACGCGCGCCGGTCAATTTGTTCGTAATGAAGATGGGTATCTTACTGACTCTAACGGATTTGTATTACAGGACGCGTCAGGGTCCGACTTAATTGTTCGATCGTCTTCTGCGGAAATTTTATTAGATGGGGTTGTCTTGGAAGATGACCTACCCATTGGCCGTGTTGGCGTATTCGCTCCAGATTCTGATCAAACTTTGTCATATATTAACGGTACCCGCTATTGGCATGCCGAAGATAGGCTGAATGAAGTTGAGATGCCGGTTTTGCGCCAAGGCATGCTGGAAAGTTCAAATGTAGAGCTTGGCTATGAAATGGTTCAAATGACTGCGGCCCTTCGTCAGGCCGAAGTGGGATCGCGCTTGTTACAATCCTATGATGGTCTTATGGGGCAAGTCATTTCCACCTTTTCTCAAAAGGGATAAGACATGGCACAGGCATTTGATATTTCTGGGGTAGGGTTGGTTAACCAACAGCGGGCCATGGATGCGTTGGCTCATAATGTGGCCAACTTGAATACGCCAGGATTTAAACGGGTCGAAGTGCGATATACCGACATCCTAACACGTGTTCCTGTTGAATCAGGTGGGCCGTTTTCGGTTGACCGGTCCATTGTTGAAGGGGCTGGGGTTCGAACCCAAACCGTATCGACTGTGAATGAGCCGGGAGAGTATCGCGCAACGGGCCATGAGTTAGATATCGCGATTGATGGTGAGGGCTTTATTGAGTTGATGGGGCCAAGTGGGGAAATATTCTTGACCCGTGGTGGGCGCTTGAAAGTCAATGACTATGGTCAGCTTACTGATCAAAACGGCTTGGTGCTTCGCGCCAATGTGAGCGTCCCTTTTGAAGCCGAAGCTCTTATCATAAACCGAGAAGGCCTTGTTCAGGCTCAGCTAAACGAGGGTGACATTCATGACATTGGGGAGATTTCTCTGGTTAAAATAGCCAGTGAAGAGGCTGTGGAGGTTATGGATGGTGGGCTTTATAGGGTTTTAAAGCCTACGAGTTTACGCACCATGGCACCAGGACAAGATGGTGGAGGGACGTTGATGCAGGGTATCGTCGAGCAATCCAATGTCGATCTCAATGATGAGATGGTTCAAATGATGATTGTTCAGCGTGCCTATTCTGCTAATGCTCAAATGGTTCAAGCCGCTGACCGCCTTTATGAATTAGCGAACAATCTAAGGCGTTAATGATGATTGTTCTGGCGACCATTACAATCATGACAGGCCTGTGGGGCGAGTGTTTCGCTCTCAACCAGCCAATGGCACAAGGGCAAGTGATCACACAGGCTTTGGTTGATAATGTTCCTTGTCAAACTAAACCAGAGGGCGGTTTTGATTTAGTGTACGACCGTACTTACAAGAGCCTAAAAGCTGCACGCCAGCTTCCTGCAGGTCATCATTTGGGGCAAACATATCTACCCGACTATAATAGCATGGCTGCGGATCAGCCATTGACCCTTACTGTTGTGAGGGGGCCCGTACTTATCGAGCGAACTGTATGGAGCGTCTATCCGCTTGGTAATGCTGATCGAGCTTTTGTACGCGATCTCAAAGGTTCAGTTTTTCAAGTTCCGGCTTCAGCTCTTACCTTTAAGGAAGAGGGGCGATGAACAAATTAAGCTTACTTTGCTTGGCTTTGCCAATTTTAACCGCATTTCCAGACTCTTACGCTGACGATTTATATTCTAGGTCAAGCTGGGCTCATCTTGCGGGTGACCAAAAGGCCTCACAGATTGGGGACAGTTTAATTGTAATTGTTTACCAAGCCGCTGAAGCTCGCAACACCTCTGAAAATTCTGCCGAACGCCGTACTGACTTGAACGTGAATTTTGGCAAACCACAGGTTGAGGACTATGACCGGGTGGGCGCAGGTTCACGTTTTACGGGGCAAGGCGAATTTCGTCGTACTGAAAGTTTCACGACCCAAATTAGCGTTGACATTATCGCAATTCTTCCTACTGGCGCTTATATAATTGAGGGGCGCCAGGTCATGAAGGTCAATGGGGAAAGTTCTGAAATAGCTATTCGAGGTAAAATAAGGCCCGAAGACATCAGCCCAGAAAACACCATTATTTCAACGCGAATTTCGGACGCGGAAATTAATTACCAAGGCCAAGGTTTTGTTTCTCGCGCTGCTAAGCCTGGCATCGTGCAATCGCTCCTCAATCGACTGGGATTGTTGTGATGTCTATTGTAAGTCGAATCCTTGCAGTTTGTAGTGTTTGGGCTGTTTGGACGGTGTCTGCCATTGCTCAGGATGTGCCTTTAATAGCTTTGGGCCGCTTTGAAGGCTGGCGGGATAATCCCTTAATTGGATATGGCATAGTTGTTGGCCTTTCGGGTTCTGGCGACAGCCCTCGAAGTGGGGTTACGCGACAAGCCCTTCAGAATGTCTACAATCGTCTTGGTGTGACGGTATCAGATCAAGACATATCTTCAAGAAATGTAGCTGTTGTTGTTGTGATGGCGACACTGCCTCCATCTGCAAACATAGGCGACCGAATTTCTGTAACTGTATCGTCAACCGGTGATGCGCGTAGCCTAGCGGGTGGAACTTTGTTGATGGTGCCTTTGCTCGGCCCAAATGGTAGGCCTTATGCCTTAGCACAGGGGTCTTTGATCGCGGGTGGATATCATTTTGAAGCCGAAGCTGATCGCCAACAGCAAAACTATCCCACTACAGCACGTATTGAGAACGGAGCGACTGTTGAGGCTGCGGTCAATAGCGTATTGTTAAATGCCGAGGGATATTTGACTTTTTACTTGAACGAGCCTCAGTTTTCGACAGCAAGTCGTATTAGTGAGGGCATTAACAACGCCTATGGCTATCCACTCGCGCGCGCTGTAAATGCTGATGAGGTGCGGATTAATTATTCTGGCTCCCCGGACCAATTAACCCGTTTTATTGCAGACTTGCTTGAACTTCGGATCACACCAGCCACATCGCCTCGCATCGTGATCAATGAACGCACAGGCACGATTGTAGCGGGAGCAGATGTTCGCATATCAAGTGTTGTCATTTCTCAGGGTGATATTCGTATTACGATTGATGCTACGAACACAGCATCTCAACCGCTTTTCTTCTCAGGAGTTGGAACAGATATTTCGAGTCTGGTAATCACCAATACTGATTTGAGAGTTCAATCATCAGAAAACGATGTCGTTGCGACTTTTGATAACACAACCGTTGCCGACTTGGTTCAAGGGCTGTCACAAGCTCAGGTCGATACACGCCGAATTATCAGTATTCTTCAAGCCATCAAATCTGCTGGAGCTCTCCATGCAGAAATTATTGTGCAGTAGAGGGCAGTATGGAAAGTCTTACATCGGCAATCTTACAAAAAGCTATTGATGGTCTACATTTGCGCCAGACCTATATCGCCAATAATATTGCAAATATTAATAGTGAAGGCTATCAGCCTCAAACAGTAAATTTTGAAAGCGCTTTGTCATTGGCTGCTGCAGCAAAGGATATCCAGCAAGTTAAGGCTTCAGGCTATACTATTGAGGCGCGACCCAATTCGGAGATTAGACCTGACTTGGAACTGGCTGAATCTTCTCAAACCGCTTTGCGCTATGGTGCATTAATTACCATTCTTAGTAAGCATATGGCGCTGAATCATGCCCTTATATCTAGTGGAGCACGATAATGAATCCAGTTGAAATTGGAGCCTCAGCTCTTAATGTTGAATGGCAAAGATTGGAAATTATTGCTGAAAACCTGGCCAATATGAATAGCGCAAGTGCTGTTGGCTCAGATGATGCATACTCGCCTCAGCGTTTGATCAGTCATGCGGCTCAAAGTTTTAGCCAGATCTATGGTGACGCGCGCGTTACTCGTCGTGCTTTCGGTAGTCAGGTTGCAAATATTCAAGTATCAGATAACCCGCACACTCTTAAATTTGAGCCGGATCACCCCTTAGCCAATGAGAATGGGTTGGTTCAGTATCCAAATATAGATCATGCCTACGAAATGACCCAATTGATGAAAACATCAAGAGCATATGAAGCTAATTTGGTTTCGATAAGTATCATTCAGCAAATGTACTCTAAAGCTCTTCAGATGGGGGGATAAGCCATGATTGACGCAATATATAGCCAGATGGCGTCAGTCGAAACGTCAACTGTATTAAGTTCAACCGATTCGCCTTTGAAAGCCGACAGCATTCAAAACATCAGTTACCAAAGTATTTTCATTGATGGCCTTAATGCTGTCGAGGAAAAACTCAACACGACAGCTGAGAAAGTTCGCGAATTTGCTTTGAATGATGACATTCCGGTTCATGAAGTGATGATCGCGATGGAAGAAACCCGTCTCATGGTCGAGCTAACTATGCAGGTTCGAAACCGGGTCGTTGAAGCTTACCGCGACGTTATGAATATTCAAATTTAATCATGTCCATGCAAGAATATATCAAAAATAAAATTTTATGGGTCGGAGCTGCGGGCTTTATGGGCTTTGTGACCTTACTCTTTGCCATATACTTTACATTATTGCGCCCTCAATATGTTTCCCTTTACGAAAACATGCGCATTCATGACGTTGCGAATATCGTCCATCTGTTAGAAGAAGCGGGTATCCGTTATCGCCTAAACAATGAAGGAAGCTCTGTTTTAGTGCCCGCTCACACGAAAGCACGTGCGCGGTTAGCTACGGCCAGTACGGATCGCTTATACAGTGCTGTTGAAGGTTTTGAGCTCTTTGACCAAACGGAAATGGGCCTGACTGATTTTGCTCAGAAGATTAAATTTCAGCGAGCAATTCAAGGTGAACTTGCCCGAACTTTGATGTTGATCCAAGGGGTTGATGAGGCGCGTGTTCATGTGTCAATCCCTGAACGACGCATGTTTGCGGGCAATCAAACCGAGGTAAAGGCGGCCATTAGTTTGTCACTCTCACCTGGGCAGACCTTTTCTTTAAATTTACAAGATAATATCAAGGCGTTGATTTCAGCGGCGATTCCAGATTTACATCCAGAAAACGTAACCATCATTCGCATGAATGGCGATCAAGATGTCACTACGTCTCAGAGCTCTCTGCGTCATGAACTTCCTTCTGAAACCATTCAGTTGCGATCAAATGCGAGAGGCGTTGAATTAGACACAATTGAGCTCGACCCAACACTATTAAGTTTGATGAATCAAACTGAGCTTCAACAGAGTGTCTTATCTGACGTCTTTAGACAAAACTCTGAACCTGAAAACATGAATGCTCGTCCCCATGTTAACGTCCAAACCCAGATATCAGAAGTTAACGTTCGACAAGCCCTGTCTCTTGGAGGACTTGTATTGGTCATTGGTGGTGGGCTCTATTTCTATTACCGGTTCATGAAAAGCACTCGCGTTATTAATGCACGTAAGAACGATAAAGCTTTAGTTCATCTGGCAAGTGGACAAGCGTTTGAGAATGAGGAACATGAAGGCGGAAGCGCTTTGCCGGATGATTTTCTTAGATATCTCAATGCAATAGTGGATTCCAGAGAGGGAGATTTAAAGCCTGCATGTCGTGCTCTTTTAACAGATATTGTCAAAGCGTCTGAGCGAGCTAAGGCGCGGGAGGGCACACTGTGATCTCAATCGCTTATGATCCAGGACCAAGCAAGTCTTACTTCACTCTGAAGGAAGCGCCTCATGTGAAATTGAAACAGAGCTTTGACTCTATTTTGAAATCTGCACATGAAAGCGATGAAGGACCTTTTTTTCGCGTTAAGCCTATACGTTGGAGTACTGCAAATATCGGCATCAGAGCATCAATCCAAATAGCCGATGTATACAATCATAACTATCAACAGGTTGTACAACAACCTGATAGTTTTGAAACCAAACAAGCTAACAGATTGACGTCCTTCTCTGGTGACAGCCCTATAACTTCGTATATCATGGGAAGATTTAAGATGCCTGCGCTAGTCATAAACGGGCAGGTTATTACAGATGTTACTGGAATTAGACATTTGTCTGAACATGAATCTGTCCACACTCGGCCTATAGCGCGTAATGGGCGTTATCAAGTCACTAATCAACACAAATCGCACTTAATGAATTTCGTTTTTGAGCAGAACAAGCTTTCCCTATTCTTAAACTTGCCTGAAAGTCAAGTGTCATCAAGGCTTAAATCAGGTGTGCAGACATTAGCTTCCAAATATGGCCTGTCTCTTAAACAACTCCAATTCAAAACCAGTTATGAGGAGAGAGATCATGCAGGTTAATGCCGTAGCGCCTCAGGATACAAGGTCAATCTCAGCCCAACAAAGCAATGCTCTTGATCAATCTTTTGGGCTGAGCTTTGAAGAATTGTTGAAGATTGTTCTAAACCAGTTGACTTACCAAGATCCATTAAAGCCCTTGGAAAATTTTGAATTTGTTTCTCAACTGGCTCAGTTTACTCAAATTCAACAAGGTCAAACCATCAATGATGGAATAGATGCTCTTGTTAATCAACAGGCGCGTGACAGCGTTGTCTCAATATTAGGTCAACAGGTTGATATCATTCAAGAGAACGGCATTCAACGTGGTGAAGTTAAAAGTGTAACCTTTACCGATCAAGGTACACGTATGAGTGTGTTGACGGCTGATCAACAACTTCAAACGGATATTCCGAGCAATTTGATCCATTCTGTTGTCGAGGGAGCTTCATAATGCTGGGCTCTGTTTTCGTTGCAATGAGTGGTTTAAATGCTTATTCAGCAGGGTTAAAGTCAATCAGTAACAACATTTCTAACCTCAATAGTGAAGCCTACAAGGCCTCCCATCCGTATTTTCAGGCCTTGGATTTTGAAATGTCGAGTAAGCGAGGGGGCGGGGTAGAGCTTACAGATACTGTAATTGATCTCAGCGCTGGTGAACTACGCCAAACGTCAAGCGATTTGGACCTTGCTTTAGAGGGGCAGGGCTACTTAGTTCTTCTCGATGAAAGGGATAATCTAGTCTTCGCTCGAACCGGCAGGTTTCAAGTTGACGAGAGTGGTAATCTTTTACTATCAGGCACCCAATACAAGCTTGCAGCCATCGATAAACAAGGACAGCTTGCTGCAGTTAATGTTTCCGAGTATGAGCAATACAATCCAGAGCCAACTTCTACCTTAAGCCTAAAAGGAAATATTTCTTCAGCTGCCACCGAGCATAAGATAAATGATATACAAATTTATAACAGTGAAGGTGAGGGCCTAATCTTTAGTATTAACTTCAAAAAAAGTGAAGAAGGCTCGAATAGATGGCATTTTGATATTGTTGACGATGCAAATAATAACTTGTTTTCTGATGCGATAGAATTTAACGGTGGGATCATTAATCCCACAAGTGCGTCAAAGAGTGTTCAAATTATAAGTAAAGGACTAGATTTTACAGTAGACTTTAACTCTGTTACCTCGTTTTCCTCTGGTTCTATTTCAACAATTTCACTGAATGAAGTGAATGGACTGCCTTTGGGTAATCTCCAGACTTTGACCTTTTCTTCACAGGAGCGCCTGGAGGCACGTTATACAAATGGTGAAACCATAGAAATTGCTGATATAGCGATTGCAGAGTCCGATAACCCCAAAGATATAAAAGTGTTGGAAGATCGACTGTTCGATATTGGATCATACTCCATTTTTAAAGCGAGTGATACACAAACTCGCTTACTATCGAATCGGATTGAAGCATCTAATGTAAATCTGTCAAATGAATTTGGTGATCTCGTAATCATACAGCGTGGTTACCAGGCTTCATCTCAAGTTTTAAGTGTCTCTAATGATATGATTCAGCAATTATTCGGTATTAGGGGCAGGTAATGAGCCAAATTTGGAAATTGAAAGAGAAGATATCAAGCAAACCAATTGGAAGCTTTATAGAAAGTGAGTTACTAGCCCTTATTGTATCTAATTATACAGAAGTTGTAGTTAAATTAGTTCCTATTGAAGGGCGCTTGGAAGAGACCTATGATTACGTGTGCACTGGTCCTGTTTCATACTTTATGACGAATTTTGATGATGCGTTTCAGTTAGTCGATCTCTTATTCCCAAATAGCTTTCAAGAAAAATCAATTCCTCCAGGCTTCATAGTTGATGTTTTTAAGAGGTTCTCGAGAGTAGCGAATTCGAATTTATCGATTCTGTCCGGGACGAGGGAGCCGAGTGTTTATTTCGGTTATCAACTTTGCTTTCCATCAGGAAGGATATTATTAAATTTGTCTAATACTGTACTTGAATATTATATCGAGCGTTACTACGAACAGAAATTTCCTTCAAAAACATATATCTCCTTCGAACAATTGATCAATGACATCCCCGTACAGGTGAGTGGAAAGCTATGCGAAATACCGCTACCCCTACAAACTGTTTTAAATTTGAAGGCTGGTGAGGTTGTACCTCTTCCTTATCAGCTTGATGATGAGTTAGAACTTTATGTAAACAATCAATGTAAGCTAGAAGCAAAGCTAGTGGCTGAGCCCTCGCTACGTAATCTAGCTAAATTCACGGTAAGGCCATGAACGAGTTAGAAAAATACTTAGACATTAACGTTGAACTTTTTGTCGGTGGTACAGTGCTTAAGGTAGAAGCGCTTAGACAGTTAAAGCCCTACGATATTGTAAAGGTTGAAAAGAGTGTGTCTGAGCTAATTGAACTTAGAGTGAGTGGGAAAACAATAGCCAATGGCGAACTTGTCATTGACGGTGATAAGTTTGGTGTAAAAATTCATCATGTCTTTGCTCGCTGAGTTGGCAGATTGCTCCTTTATATGGTTGACAAGTTCTGTCGCAACTGGCGAGGCCATACGTCTGCCTTGGTTTCGAGTTAGTGCTATAATAATTCTTCTTTTAGTAGGATATGGGGCTGTTATCATTTTCCGTGAACAAATTAAGGGTATTCTTAAAAATTTAACCCGTGAAAGCCCAGTATTAGATTATGGGTTTGATGTAGTTACAAAAAGTGTTCACCCTGAAGTCACAGTTTCAACAGTAAACATAGACCAAAAAAAATTTCTAGTTATCGCGTCAAAGACAAGTTTTGAGGTCATTGTACTTGATGAGTAATATAATTTCTTCAATAGCCCCACTCATCGACGAAAACATGCTGAGGGTAAGCCTAAGCCTTTCACTGATGGCTTTTTTTCCAGCCTTACTTATCTGTAGTACGTGTTTCTTACGGATAATAATTGTTCTCTCGATGATTAGACACGCATTTGGGATGCCAGAGACACCCCCTAATATAGCCCTGGTGGCATTGTCACTTTTTCTTACCGTTTTTATAATGAAGGATACATCAACAAGTATTAGCGAGGAGGCCTTATTTCCTTACCTTAATGGAGAAATTGGTCTCGAGCAATTTCTGGGTCTTGGGGCGTCAAATTTAAAGAGCTTTATGTTGTCACAAGTATCCCCAGAAGAGCTTCATTTTATTTATGACTTACGCTCTTTGCCTTATCCCGAATCGGTCGCCAGTGTAAGTTTGCTTAATTTAATTCCCGCTTACATGATTCATGAGCTTCAAACCTCTTTTACCATTGGTTTTCTAGTTCTTTTGCCTTTTTTGCTCATTGAACTCATCGTAGCGAGTATTTTGTTGTCTTTGGGTATGATGATGGTACCTCCGGCAACTATTTCACTTCCAATAAAAGTTGTGGTGTTTGTTCTAATAGAAGGATGGGCGCTCATTGTTCAAGGTCTTGTAGGTAGTTTTTGACAAGTATCATGGGCGAGGGACTTAACTCAATAGTGGATAGTCAATACTCTATAGCCTTGCTATGGTGGAGAAAAATATTTAATAATGATTCCGATGTTGATGTCAAAATTTTTGAATATTATAAAGACTATGCGATAGATGTTGCAAGATCATATAATCGGAAGCTTTCGGGACGAAGGCTGGAGATTAGTGATTTGAATCATATGGCTTTTATTGGTCTATTGGATGCTATACAGACCTATCAGCCAAACTATAAGGTGCCTTTTAAAGCCTATGGATATTCGAGAATAAAAGGTGCTATTATTGATGGATTGTCTCAATCTTCTGAGGAAAATGCTTTATATAATTACAAAGTCGAAGAATCTAAGAAAGAGTTTCCCGCCGTACTGGACCTTGAATTATTAGAGGTTGAAATTCACAATATTGCGTTATGCTATTTAATATCGCACATGGATAAAGTTAGTGATTATTATGTAGAAGGGCGAACAGAGCGTTTGGCGCTTGAGGTGATGATCAAGTCAAGATTAAAATCTCTACCCCAAAGATTACAAGATATTATACACTATCACTATTTAGATGGCCTGACACTTACTGAAATCGCCTCATTTTTGGGATACTCAAAAGCTCGAATATCTCAATTGCATGCACAGGCGTTAAATATGATTAAGCGTGGTATGAAATTATAATGATGTGTCCAGACGAACTTCTTGCCGATTTAATTAGCTCACAAGTTACTGATTCTGAACGTGAATTATTATTGGAAGGCTATATTAATGAGTACCCTGATGACTATAGACTTTTTTTTCTATTAGGCTCATCCTACATCGAAACGAGAAATTTAACTTTGGCCTATGGACATCTTAAAAAATCAGTTGAACTTAATCCAAATTATACTTTAGGATTGTTTCAGTTAGGACTCTTCGAGTTAACTTCAGGCGATGTTCATCATGCATTTCAAACATGGGAACATTTACGAAAGACTGAGCCTATTGAGTATATATCTAAAGCCGTTGAGGGGTTTGTTGCTCTGGTTAATGATAATTTTTCTCATGCGATAAAGGCATTTCAAGCTAGCTGTGCAAATAATAATTCTAATGCGCCGCTAAAAGCTAACCTGCAGCTATTAATCACTGAGCTCAAAACTATTGATGTGCTCTCTGATCATGATGAGCCTGGTGACCTGCGTATGTCTGAGGCATCATTACTTTTGAAACACAAAAGTGATCCTTCGAAGCAATGACACGTATTAATTCATCTAAACTTATTCTTGAATCATTAGAAAGGGCTCTACAAAAAAGAGCTTGTAATAATACTAAGCCCACTCTTCGAGCAACACAGAATGAAGTTTTGCCTTTAGGAACAAACTATTGGGTAGAAATAAAAAATGCAAGAAACAGCATTGAGAGGCGCAGAGTGGCCATTAAAATTATTCTTAGTGATATGTTTAATTTTAATCTTATATCTAGCCCTGCTTTTGCGGACGTATTGGATCATGTCGAGCAGGTTGTGTCTAAGTCCCATGAGCTATCAGACGCCGTAGATAAACTGATAGAAACCCGTCAAAAAAACATACCCTAATTTTGGGATGAAAATTTTTGGATCATTTGCGTTAAGTTGGCACCTTGTCCCATAAAATCTGTTTCAAGAGCCTTTTGTAATAAGTTGTAAGCGTCTTCGGTGCGTCCCGTTTGATTGAGCACAATAAATGAAGCCAATTGTGCTGCGCCTGACTGGGGGTTTAGACGAAAAGCCACTCTTAGTTTGCGTTGAGCAGAGGGGATCTCGCCTCGTAACGCATCAATCACTGCCAGTCCGCCATGTATTTCATCAAAAGTGTCGTCTAATAAAAGCGCGGTATTTAGGCGTCGCTCAGCAGTCTCTAAATCATTATTGAGAATGTATGCCCATGAAGCTGCTACCCAACTTCCTAAGTGCGTTTCTAAGGTCTGGGCGGCTTGATCAAAATACGCACCGGCCGTGGAATATCGTTTATGAAGTAATTCGACGAGACCAATTCCAATCAATGCACGTGGCGAATTTGGTGACAATTCAAGTGCACGTTTGAAGGCAAAACTAGCTTTATCGACGTCGCCATCTAGCAAATCTAAGTTGCCTTTGATTAAGTTCAGCGTAGGATGATCCTCACTGGAGCTATCTGATAAACTGCGTGTATAGTCGAAATCCTCAGCGTCAAGTGCAAGAAGCGCTGTTGTATATTTAAGATCGGCATAGTCAGGGTAACGCGTGAGTGAGTCTCTTGCTTTGTCCATGGCAAGATCAAGTTCACCACTGTGGTGCAATAACTGCACCTCCAGGCTGGCAGCTTGGGGGAGAGAGCGGGTCGTCATTGGTAAAAGACTTTCAAGTGCCTGCTTGTATTGCCCGAGTTGAAAGCAACAGTAACATAAATTAAAATTTATAATGGGATCCGTAGGGTACTTTTCAGTTAGCTTAGAGAAGAGATTAATTGCCTGCTCATAATCTTTAAACTGAAGTGCGCATAAAGCCGATAAATAGACCTCCTTATCCGTCAGGCCGCTGAAAAAAACCTTATTATTAAGTAATTCATAAGCTAATAAAGGATGACCATCTTGAAGAGCAGAATCAATAACATCAGATAATAGATTACGGTTATCGGGATCTAATTCAAGATAAGATAATAATCTTTGTACTTTTTCACTGTATTTCATGGATATTCTAGACCTTACTTGGAGTAAAACTCATCGTTGAATTATGATTGAGCGGATTAGGTCGTTCTTCCTGGGGCAAGCTAATAACATGAAATGAGGCCAATTCGATATTAGACGTGAGTTCAGCGACTGATATTAACGACAGCTTCGGAATTGCTCTCTTGCACAGATACTGTAAAGCTCGGCGAACATCCGAACTACATAACATGACAGGAGCACGGCCGGCCTCCATCATATCGTGTGTAGACTTGAGAAGCTGCTGAGTCAGCTTATCAGCAAGCATAGGCTCTAATGCAAAACGCTCACCGCCGCCATTAGCCTGAATAGATTGTTTAATCTGATGTTCTAGTCGCGGCTCCAAACTTAAAACAGCCAGATCATTATGATTGCCTCTAAAATAGTCGCAAATTACATGTCCCATATTCTGACGTACAATTTCAGTTAAAGTAGGTATATCTTTTTCAGTTCGCGCTACGTCCACAAGTGTTTCTACAACAAGATCTATATTCTTAATGGGAACATTCTCTGAAACTAGGTTTTGCAAAATGCGCTGCACATCGGACATGGATAAGATATTGGGGATGAGCTCTTCAACGAGCCCCGCCTGGCGAGCTCTAACATAATCCAAATATTCAATGGTATAATTACGCGTAATTAAAGCAGATGCTTCACGTTGAAGAATGTGAGAAAGATGTGTTTTAAAAATTGAAAGTGGATCGACCAAGCTATAGCCTTTGCTCTTTGCATCTTCGGCTTGCTCAGGTTCAACCCAGACGGCTTTAAGTCCAAATGCAGGTTCGCGAGCAGATATTCCATCTATTTTTTGTTTAGTAGACGCACTTTCAATAGCCATAATCATATCTGGCTCGATTATGGCGTTGGCGTAGCGTGTACCATAAATACGTATTTCGTATTCTGCGCGAGCCAATTTTTCATCCTTGATAAATTTAATGGCCGGATACACAAGGCCGAGTTTCGCTTTTTGGGCTTCCCGAAATGAAGCCACATAATTGATCAATTCATTACGTTCACCTTGCCAGCGTTCACTTAATTCGATGCCCATGGCGACGCTCAACGGAAGGGTTTGGGGGCTATCTTCACTGATAGCGCCCTCACTTTCGCCTTCGTTCAGTTTTTCTTGCTTCGAGTATTGGTACATACGCCAAGCTAGAAATATGGTTAGGGGGATAAAGAATAGCATAGGCCATTTTGGCATTCCGGGCAGCGTAACAAGCGCTGTTAAAATGATGCTGACCATGAGGGGGATGCGTCGAACAGACGAAAGCTGTTCAAAAACGTTATTGCTGAGATTGTTATCATGGGCAGAGCGCGTAACAAGAATGCCCGTCGCAATCGAGATGATTAAAGCGGGAAGCTGAGTAGAAATCCCGTCACCGATTGTGAGCAGTGAGAAACGTTGTAAAGCTTCATCCCAGGCCATTCCCATCTGTGCCATGCCGATTATCCAACCGGCAATAATGTCAATGAAAACAATGATAATGCCGGCAATAGAATCGCCCTTTACAAATTTTGATGCACCATCCATTGCGCCATAGAAGGAAGCTTCTTTATCAAGTTGCTGTCGCTTAGCCTTTGCCTCTTCATGCGCGATTGTGCCCATGTTGAGATCAGCGTCGATGCTCATTTGCTGACCAGGTAATGAATCCAACATAAAGCGCGCCGCTACTTCAGAGACCCGTTGCGCACCAGCTGTTACAACAACATATTGCACAACAACAAGAATAAAAAAGACGACCAAACCAACAATAAAAAAACCACCAACCGCAAAAGACCCGATTGACTGAATGACTTGCCCGGCTTCACCGCCGGTGAGGATAAGCCGGGTTGCGGCAACATTAAGCGATAAGCGAAATAAGGTGGCGATCAACAGCAAAGAGGGAAAGGTTGAGAATTCGACAGGTCTTGATACATAAAGGCTAAGCAATAAAATCGTTAAAGCTAGACCGAAGTTCATTAATATACCAAGATCAAGAATTATTGATGGTATTGGCGCAAACAGCGTAAGAATAACTAAAACTATTGCCGACACCAAAACTAGATCTTTGTTGTTTAGTAAGTATTTTTTAATCATAATGCCCATCCTAATATTTTAACTTAACATATATGTTAGCGATATCTCGATAATAAGCAGGCGAGACTTCGGCTTGTGTTTCACAATCCTTGTAAAGCCCACGGGCCAGTTGGGGGCTTTCAACAATTGGGACATTATAGATCCCTGCGGCACGCTTCATCAGTAGAGCTAAATTATTACGGCCCTTCGCTTTAATGAAAGGCGCGGACATCTTTTGCGTGTCATAGGTTATCGCTATTGCATAATGCTCTGGATTAACGACGAGAAAGTCTGATCCAGGAACGGCATCGAGCGCCGCAGATTGTTTAATAAGTTCCTTATGAAGGTTTTTACGTTTTTTCTTCATACGAGGCTCGCCTTCGCGGTCTTTAACCTCCTTTTCTAGTTCGCTCTTCGTCATCATCATTTGCTTTTTAAACTCTTGTCGAGAAATGATTTGGTCAATGATGGCGACAGCCAGGGCAATCGCTGCATACAGGCAAAGAAAAATCAAAATTCCATATTTTAGTGCGGTTAGGAAATGAGATGCGTTGGTCATCGTATGTTTAAAATATTGATGGATAACAATGATGGCAATGACGCTTGCAGAGCAATAAAGCGTCATCTTAATGATGTTTTTGAGGGTTTCTTTAAGCATTTTTCCAGAGAAAATGCGCTTAAGGCCCTTCCCGGGATTGAGCCTGTTAAAGTCAGGCTTGAGTGGGAAAAAAGAAATTACAACACTTCGAATTTGCATGAATTCAAAAAAGGTAATGCCTACAATGACAGAGCCAAAAAAGGCGAGCATTAGTAAAATAAAATCAGGTGAGGTCGAGGTAAACACGGACTTTAGAGGGGCGTCGTCTCGAATGAAATCGAGATTATTATTTAGCAAGGTTAAATAGCTTATTTTTAAAGTTGAAAAGGCAGATGGGCCGATAGTTACGAAAAAAGCAATTGAGATGGAAACAACCACAAAAAAACCAAGGTCATTGCCCTTGGCAACCATCCCCTTCTCCCGCGCTTTTTTTAGTTTTTGCGCGGTCGCTTCTTCGGTTTTATTTTGATTATCTTCTGCCATTATACTGTGTGATAAATGGAGTTGATGGTAAAGCGTAGGGTTTTGAGAAAAACAACGCTAGAAACAGTAAACACAAATGGCAAAAATACCAAAACAACAATTGTTTTAACTTGAAACCCCAGTAGCAAAACATTCATTTGAGGTAATGTTCTTGAAATATAAGCGATAGAAAGATCAACTATAAAAAGTGGGGCCAGAACGAGGCTCACCAAACCAAGCGACATAAAAAATATTGAGTTTATAAATGATAGCAAAGGCTCAATATTAAGGCTGCTAATATCCACCGAACCGACGGGGTATTGAGCCAAACTTTGATACCATATGTATAAGAAGTCAAAATGTGCGTTTGTTAAAAAAAACAACGCAGCCATTCCGTAAGCCAGAAATGTCCCGAGTAATGGCGTTTGATTATTCAAAGTAGGGTCGGCTAAAAGCGCTAGGCCAAAACCTGCTTGGATGTCTAATGTACGCCCAACAAAATAGATGGCGGCGAACAAAAATTGTAAAAATAACGCTAGCACAGATCCGATTATGAGTTCACCGACTGCGGCTGACAGCAAAAGAGAGGTATCCATTCGCTCCGATTGAAGTCCATAATCTTGAACTGCAAGTAAAGCCATGATGATGCAGATTGTAATTTTGGCGTAGGAAGGCACGCGAATAAGCGTAAAAGGAGGGGAAAAAGCCACTGCGGGGATTAACCGAAGAGCGATAATCAGGGTTGACATTATAGTCAGCGTAAGGTGATCCATCTTACTGGCCGATACTAGGAATATATTGATACACGCGGATCGCAAACTGAAGAACTTGCGCCAGCATCCATGATCCAAGAATAATCAGTATAGCTGCCGCGGTCAGCATCTTGGGGACATAGCTGAGCGTAATTTCTTGAATTTGGGTAGCAACTTGAATAACGCTTATAATCAGTCCGACGATTAAAGTACCAATTAATATGGGCCCCGCAACAATTCCGGCTGTCCAGACCATTTCATTTAATAGAAATAAAGTCGAATCCATGTTCATCGAAGTCCCCCTGTCGATGAAGTTTCAAAATCTTCAATAGCGGATACGCCTCTCAGGCGCAAATTTTGAATGCATTTTCCTTTTCGGTATTGCTGCTCAACATTTCCATGGCCAATGACATCATTCTTGGTGATGCCTATTTGGGAGATCACTGCAATTTTTTTCATTGAACGCGATTATTTACTGAACAAATTTGGGAAAAGTGACGACTAACCTTCTGTGAGTTTTCGTGCGGGCGTGCACGGGTGATGAGAAGGGGATTGATCATGGTTGCGATTTTTACGGGCCTGGGTGCAGGCATGGAGCGTGGGTCTGGCGCGGCTTTAGGCGGGGCTGGTCTTCTGGGCTCGGGGGCTTTAGGGCGCAATAACGAGAAAATCCTTCTCAATGGCGCAACGGGCAATCTTCTGATCAATCAACAAGATGAGTTTCTGGTGGGGCGCGGGCCTGATGTCGCGATCTCGCGCACTTATAACTCGCTTGGGGCCTATGATGATAATGGCGATTACTGGCGGCAAAGTACCGATCGACGCATTCTTGGCTTAACTGGAACGGTGAACACGCCCGATAGCACCGTCCAGCGCGTCTCTTCTGATGGCTCCGTGATCACCTACACCTGGAATGGCTCTTATTATCAAACCCAAGACGGTGCGGGAGCCCATGACCGCTTAAGCTTTGCCGCAGGGCAATGGACCTGGACCGATGGCGACAGCCAAACCCAAGAGGTTTATGCTCAACAAGGCGGCAATGATTGGCTGATCGTCGCCAAATCGGATCGCGATAACAATACGCTGACCTTTGGTTATCTCAATGGCAAGCTGGCGCGTATCACGACCCAGGATGGCAGTTGGAGTGAATATATCTGGAGCGGTAATAATATTACCGCCATCACGCATCATTACCGAGATCTTGTTACAGGGGTTGATAAAACCCTGACGCGAACACGCTATGGCTATGATGGTCAGAACCGCCTGATCCAGGTGAGCACAGATCTGAGCCCCGATGATAACACCATCGCGGATGGTAAGGTCTATACCACAACCTACACCTATCATGGCAATACCAAGCAAGTCGCCTCCATCACGCAGAGCGATGGCTCAAAGCTAGAGATTAGCTATGACAATTATGGCCGGGTGACCCGTACCAAACAGCACATCAATGCCAGTGAAGTCCGTACGACACAGTATAATTATCAAGATAATAAAACCATCGTCATCGATCCGGCCGGCCAACAAACCACCTTGCATTATGATGACCTTAATCGCCTCACTCAAATCGACAGCCCTCCCGCCTATGCCGGCGCAGAACCCCAATCAACACGCTATGAGTATAAGGATGATGGCGGGCAAAGTGCAGATTTTGACCAGGTGGCACGGGTTATTGATCCCTCTGGGGCGGTGACTAGCTTCGATTATGACGAAAGTGGCAATCTTATCCGCACCCTTGATCCTAATGGCAATGCAACACTGCGGACATACAATGCGCAGAACCAAATAATCCGCGAAACTGAAGCGCCAACAGGGATAAGCGACGACTCGTCTGTTACTTCACACAAGCGGTTTGTGTATGACGCTGAGGGTCATGTTCGCTTTGCGATCAGCGCCGAAGGTCATGTTATGGAGTATGAATACTCCTCTGAAGGCGAGCTACGCTTTAGCCGGGCCTTTACGCAGCATACCTATCCCAAAGGTGCGGACGTCCCGAGCTTAGCCCAGATGGAGGCCTGGAAGGCCGGTTTAGGCGATCTCTATTCCGTTCAAGTCTCTGAAACGCGTTATGATGCCCGCGGGAATGTCGTTGAGAGCGTCAATTTTGGCTATGCAAATGCCCTTGGCCATGCGGCGACCGATGAAGGCTATACCCATAGTTATTTTGTCCATGATCAAACGGGTAAATTGCTGTGGCGTAAAACCGGCACCAAGAGCAATGGGAGCGGGGCTGAGGACAGTTTTGTCTATGACGGCATGGGGCGTTTGGTGTTGTCGGGCAATTCTGTCACCGGCACAACACGCATGGTGTTCAATGATAGCGCCAATTCTACTCAAATCATTACGGCTGCAGGCCTAACAACCACCCAGGTCTTTAACAAAGCCGGGGAGTTGATTTCAACGACCCTCAGCGCGAGTTCTATTCAAGATACGACCCTGACTTATACCTATGATGATCGCGGGCAGATCCGCTATACTCAAAATGGCTTAGGTCATCATACCTTCTATCTTTACGATCATGTCGGGCGTAAAATTGCTGATATCTCTCAGACCGGGGAAATGGCCGAATACCGCTATGATAATAATGGTCGTCTCATTGCCAGCGTGCGATACGGTAACGCGCTCACAACCGCTCAGCTTAATCGTTTAACTGACCCTCATGATGAGATTGAGGCCTCAGAAATCCGTCCCGCAGCGCATCTTGAAGACCTCTGGGAATGGTCGGTTTACGATGCGGGCGGGCGCAAAGTGCAAACCATCCTCGGTGATGGTTCGGTCAAACGCCTGCAATACGATAGCTCGGACCGCATCATCAAAACCACAGCCTATCGTAATCGCCTCGCAGCCAGCGTCATCGAACAGCTCAAATCCAGACCCGATGAACTCGACCCCGCGCTCTATGCGCCAGTGTGG
>NZ_KB908065.1 GCF_000382325.1 Woodsholea maritima DSM 17123 | reverse complement strand
CTGTGCTATCCTTGACGTGCTTCGGATTGTTTGCGGGCGTGGGTGTCAGCCAGAGGCCCAATCAACTCTCCAAGCGGGAAAAGGGAAGCGTCAGGGAGCCATGATGACAGCGGGTGAAAACCCAACCCCGGGACGGTCGCCTGACGCTGAAGCTGCGGGTTAAGGGTCGCAGCTTCCCCTTTACCCTAACACCACCGACAACAAACAATCCCGGACAAGCGTAGCGCTCAAGTAGCCGACAGGCGGTAGCGCACGAAAAAGCGCGATCCGGGATCTATTGAGCTTGCCAGAAAGGCCCATAGATCCCCGATCAAGTCGGGGATGACAGTGTCTGGCTTTACAATCCCTTGCCCCCTCCGGTCCTATCGGACCGCCTCCCCCGCTTCGCAGGGGAGGATAATCGGGCGATCAGCTCGCAAGCGCGAACGCTCTCAAGTAGGCGACAGCCGTAAGGGCAATAAAGAGATGCCGCCCGCCGTGAAGCGAGGGGCTCATGAAAAACGCTCACCCCGGACGTGATCCGGGGTCCACACTCCACCCCACCCCAAACAAAAAGCCCCTTCCCGAGGGAAGAGGCTTTTTGTGTAAGCAATTCGAAGTCGGTCTTAGACCAGAGCTTCGTCCTCTTTGAAGAGTTCTTGACGAGAGACTTCTTTTTCGCTGACATCGGCCAACTCAACAAGATAGTCCACGACTTTTTCTTCATAGATCGGCGCGCGCAAAGCTTGAATCGCGCCAGGATTTTTCTGGAAGTAATCAATCACTTCACGCTCACGGCCAGGATAGCGCATGGCTTCTTGGTTGACGGCGCGGGCAATCTCTTCTTGAGAAATCTCGACATTGGCCTTGCGACCGATTTCCGCCAGAACCAGACCCAAACGCACGCGGCGCTCAGCGATTTTGCGGTAATCGGCTTCCAACTCTTCGTCAGACTTGGCTTTGTCATCGTCTTCCAGCTGATCAGCCTCTTTCGCGGCCAGAACTTCTTTCCAGATATTCTGGAATTCCGCTTCAACCATGCGCGCAGGCAGGTCGATACCTTTATGGCCATCATCGAGCTGGTCCAACAAGGCACGCTTTAATTTCATGCGTGATTGCTGAGCGTGCTCAGTCTCGAAACGCTTCGAGAGCGCCTCTTTAAGCGCTTCCAGATCAGACAGGCCCAGGCGTTCGGCCAGAGAATCATCAATCTGCGGCTCTTGCGCGGCTTCAACGGCTTTGACTTTGGTTTCGAAAATCGCCTCTTTACCGGCCAGATCTTTAACGCCGTAATCGGCTGGGAAGGTGACTTTGATCTCAACGTCATCACCCGCCTTGACGCCGGTCAATTGCTCTTCAAAGCCCGGAATGAATGCGCCTTCGCCGATGGCGACGCGCGAATCATTGGCTGAACCGCCATTGAAGACTTCGCCGTCGATTTTGCCGACGAAATCAACCACAACCACATCGCCTTCTTCCGACACAGCGCCTTCGCCCTTGTCATCATAGCCGCGGCTGTCTTTGGCCAATTGCTCCAGCGCCTCGTTGATCTGCTCATCGCCGACCGGGGCCACAGGACGTTCCAGCTTCAAGGTCGAGCCATCAACGGTTTCAAATTCTGGCATCACTTCGACGCGAATCTCAAAAACGAAATCCTTGCCGCCTTTGATGACGTCTTCACCGTCAGACTTGACTTCGATATCGGGCTGTGAAGCCGGGCGCAGATTGCGCTCATCCAAAGTCTCTTGCGTCGCCTGGGGGACCAGCTCTTGCAGGATATCGCCCATGATAGACGCTCCAAACATCTTGCGGATGTGGGCTGCAGGAACTTTACCCGGGCGGAAGCCTTTGAGGCGGACTTCAGGGCGGATCTCGTCGATTTTCGCGCTCAGCTTGGTCTCGAGCGTTGCAGCAGGAACCACAACTTCAAAAGTGCGCGAGAGACCTTCAGCAGAAATTTCTTGAACGTTCATGTTAACAGGGCCTTGTTTCGTAGTCTGGGCCGGAACAGGCGGCTTTAAGGGTTAAACACTAACCGGCGCGGGTAAGCGCCATACCATGTCCGGCCGCGCCCGCTCGGGAATAGAAGCGCGCGTTATGTCATGACAGCAGGCTTTGCGCAATGTCATCGCCTCACGAAAATACAGGTAGAGGGGGTAAGCTCGCCCCTTTCCCTGCGCTTTTGCGCTTTTTATTGCTTGCACGAAGATTTGAAGCGCCCCCCTTAGGAATGGTGACTGGATTTGCCCCCTTTTCGTTAGCTGAGGGGACCATCATGCAAACGCAGTGACGACACTCACCCACAAAGCCCTGCCACAAGCCCACGAAAGCGCGTTGATTATAGCGCGAGCCCCGACCACACCCTTTCAGGCATGGACCCCGGATCACGCCCGGGGCCGCGTGAATGCGAAAATGCCGACAGGGTTCGCGGCCTTGGGTCGGGATCCCTTCGCCCCATGGGTTCGTAAACGCTGCCCTCAAGTAGCCGATAGGCGGTAGGGCAAAACTCAAGCCTGTCATCCCCGACTTGATCGGGGATCTATGCGCTTTACTGGCAAACTTCATAGGTCCCGGATCTCACTGACGTTCGTCCGGGATGACAAAAGAAAACACCTACGCGTCCAATATAAGCGATTGCACACTTCGCCCCATGGGTTCGCAAGCGCAGCCCTCAAGTCGGCGATAGCCGGTAGGGCATTCAAGAATGCCCGCCCGCAGCGTCAGCGAGGATCGGGATAATCGAGCCACGGCTCGCAAGGACGACCGTCCGCCCGCAGCGTCAGCGAGGATCGACTGAGCGGACGCGAAGGAGAACTTGAAATAATGGTGCGGCCGAGAAGACTCGAACTTCCACGGGTTTAACCCCACAGCGACCTCAACGCTGCGCGTCTACCAATTCCGCCACGGCCGCGAAAATTGGGAAGCGGGTGGGTAGCAAGCTTATGGGGATTTGTGAAGGAGTTTTTACAGAGCCTTCAGCGCGCTAAAAGCCCCTCGCCCGGTTTAGGCGTAGAAATCATAGACATCGGCAGCTTCGGTAATTGAAACCGCAACCCGGTCGCCCTGGATAATAATCTCACCGCGCGCAATGGGGTGGTTATTGGCAAGAATCCACACTTCGTCTTGCTCATGAGCATCAAGAGGGATCACCGCACCGCGGCCCATGCGCAAAAACTGTTGAATAGGCATGCGCGAGCGGCCCAAAACCACAGATAATTCGACTGGAACTGCACCCAACTGGCTCATTTATTTCCCTAACGGCCGAAAGGCCTTGATCTCCCACTAAAGGGTAACAATGTTCTATGCCGGTTTCTGACCCGTTAAAGGCCTTTGAAAAAATGACACACTCCCCAACCGGCTGGGCTGTATCTGCTGCTCGTATCGCCTACCCTGACGCCTTAGCCGCTATGGAAGCGCGCGCCGAAGCCATCGCACGCGGTGAAGCGGGCGAGCTGATTTGGTTGTTAGAGCATGACCCCCTCTATACCGCCGGCACCAGCGCGAAGGAGGATGATCTTAAAGATCGCCACCGATTCCCAGTGTTTAAAGCAGGTCGCGGGGGAGAATTTACCTATCATGGCCCCGGCCAGCGCGTGGCCTATGTGATGCTGGACCTGCGCGTACGGGGCCGCGATGTACGCGCCTTCGTTAAAAATCTGGAAGAATGGATCATCCGTACTTTAGAGCCCTATAATATTACAGGCGAGCGGCGCTGTAACCGTGTGGGTGTGTGGGTTGATCGCAGCCAGGTCGGCGGGCCGGAGCATGAAGACAAAATCGCCGCAATTGGCATTCGCCTACGCAAATGGGTGTCTTTTCATGGCATTGCCCTGAATGTCGAGCCAGATTTAAGTCATTTTGGCGGGATAACCCCGTGTGGCATTTCTGATCCCCGCTATGGTGTGACCAGCCTGGTGGATTTGGGCCATCCCGTCACGATGGACGAGGTTGATCACACGATGCGCCGCGCTTTTGAAAGCGTCTTTGGTGCCACGCAAGACGAGGCTGCGCCGCTTTAAGCGCGCAGTCTTTGTCGAGACCTTAAAGAGCCCCTGCGCGCGATCGCATCTGGGTAAACCAGAACCCAAAGCCAAACATCACCAGCCAGAAGAGAATCATCGCTGGCCACAACCCATTGGGAGCCAACTCAGCCACCATATGCGGGTTCGATTCGATATAGGCGCGAAAGGACGCGTTAAACTCATGCGAACTCAGAACACCCGCAACGGCCGCATCATCATTCATGTCCACGCCTGTTTCCTCGACCTTGGCCATCATCACAGGGAATAAAGCCAGGGTGATGCCGATTAATGCACCAAGAGTTTTTGCTAAAAAGCCGACAATCAAAGGGATAAAGAATAACGCCCCAGATCGGCCCACGCTGCGCAACCGATTCGTATGCAGCATGGACAGTAAGAACAAGATCGGCAGAAAGCTGATAAAGCCGCTGGCCCCGCCTAAAATACTGACCCGAATGCCATCCAGCATCGCAATGATCGCCAAACCCAGCCAGAATTGATCGGGGCTAACGCGTTGACCAGGAAGTGCAAGATATTTAATCGCCATAAGGCGGGTTCATATCGTAATTTTAGCGTGGGCGTAAGTCAGGAAGGGCAGAGATTTATTCTTTCACTGAGACGCTGGCACGGTGCGCATAGGACCAACAAATCCTGTTAACGCTTCTGCAAACGCGGTATCTTAAGGAGGAGATTAGGTCAGAATATTGCTTCAGGGAGGGGACAATGACCACCGAAACCACACAAAGCGCATCACCCGATATTGTTGGAAACAAAAAATATTGCCCAGCCTGCGGCAAAGTTCTGCATGAAAGCGCGGCGACTTGCCCATCCTGTGGCGCAGCACAAATCGTACCCATTGTAGGCCAGAAAAGTAAAATCGCCGCCGCACTCTTAGCGTTTTTCTTAGGCGGGATTGGCATTCACAAATTCTATTTAGGTCGCCCCGTTCAAGGCCTTCTTTACCTGGTGTTTTGTTGGACCTTCATCCCCGCCCTGATCGCCTTCATCGAATTCATCATCTATCTCTGCATGAGCGATGAGGCTTTCGCCGCCAAATATGGCTAAGATCAGATCTGACACATAAAAAAAAGCCCCGCAGCGCGGGGCTTTTTTCTGGTCTAACCCAAAGCTTAAACAGCGGCAGGCGCAATCGGTGCAGACCCTTCACCGCCCTTTGGGTTTGGGCCGTATTGATTGTCACCATGGCTGTCTTGAACCAGCAGGACAATCAACCAGATCGCGCCAATGATCGGAACCAGGCTGATCAAGAGCCACCAACCCGAACGGCTGGTATCATGAAGGCGACGAACGCCCACAGCGATATTTGGGATCAACACACCCAACATGAATAGGCCCATCAGGATGCTGATGATGCCTCCAGCTTTGCCTAAAACAGCGGCCAGAATACTCAAACCCATGTAAACCAGAAAATAGAATAAGGCGAAGAACCAATATTCGCTACGCCGGGCACGGCCTTGGAAATTGGCGTAATTTTGCAAGAGAACGGACTTAACCGCGTCAACGAAACCCATGAGATTTCCCCTTCTGTTTAATCTCCCCAGAGCTTTGGTAAACGCATATTCGCGCATGATGGCAAGCAAAAGATGAGAATGAGGGTCAATATAACATTAAGAATTTGACACGCCAAAACAATATTGACGTGTCAAGTCTAAGTCTATGAAGGTGTTTTTGGGTCTGCAGACGAAGATGTTGAAGATTGGCCAGTTACATCAACGGCTTCACCGTCCACGGTTTGTCCGTTTGATCTCGCATGGGACACGGGTGAGAACACTTCGTCTTCAGAGCTAGGTTGTGGACCATAGGCGTTGTCACCGGCCTGGCTGGGCAATAAACCCACCCAAAGCGTGTAAGCAATCCAAACAACCAGCCCGAGACTGGACACACTTAAAGCCCCAAACATGGCCCCGCCGACATGGACAAGCGCCTGTTTATCGGACAAATGATCCCCGGCCATAATCATGCTAATGACCGCCGCGCCACCGATCATAACCGCGATCAGACCCAGCAAAAGCGTAACAGCCCAAGGAATAGCATGCAGCCAGGCCGAACGCCCCGCATCATGCAAGCGCTTACCGTATACGCAAACACCACAAAAAACCAAAAGAATCCAAATCATCCAACCAATGAAGGGGATGCCCCCCAAAATGATATTGCCACCCAGCAAGATGGCAACACCAATCCAGTAATTCTTCTGACCAATGCGCCCCTTGGGATCGAGTAGCAGCTTTTGAAAGTCCATGGATACCTCCCACTGTTTGGCTTAACAGTGCGAAGAACCGGTCATGTTGTCAATTTCATAGCTTTCAAATGCGCCAATTCTTTCGGATTGGGGCCATATTTATTGTCCATTTGACTGTCTTGCAACATAATGATGAGCAAAACAAATCCTCCAAACGGAATAAAACCAAGAAAAATCAACCATCCCGTTAAACCGACATCATGTAAACGGCGCACAGATACCGCAAGTCGAGGAATAAAAAAAGCAACAAAGTAAATGAAAAATAACAACACAAGAATTGATTTAATTGCATTTACAGATTGACCAGATTGACCGGCCTGTTCAATGATTGACAAATACACCATCGCACCAATAATGGCGAAATAAATTAATAAGTCGACGAGTAAAAACGTCCAAAACTCTAATCGACGCGCACGCCCTTTAAAATCAAAATATCCACGTGATAGACTATGCCAAAACGCATTCAGCATTCCAGTCCCCCTAATTACTACGTACGTATTTAACCAGATCCGGCTAAATCCCCAAGTCACGCAACTCATAAATGAGATGAATAAGGCGGAAAATGGCAAAAAGTATGATTAAATGAGGCGCGGCCCGAGATAAAGCAGTGGGCTTAATTCCCCCCAAAAAAAAAACGCGCACCAGGACACCTGATGCGCGTAACTTATCGATTGGGTTGTCTATCTTATTCGAATTCAACGAGCAATTCGTCTGCGGCAACACTGTCCCCGGCTTTACAGGCGACGGTTTTGACAATGCCATCAACTTCGGCGCGCAGGACATTTTCCATTTTCATCGCCTCAACCGTAACAATCGGTGAGCCTGCCTTTACTTCATCCCCGACGGCGACATTGACCGCCACGATTAAGCCCGGCATGGGTGACAGCACCAGCTTGGCGGTGTCCACAGGCTCTTTTTCCGGCAAGCGCGCATGGAGGGCGGCCACTTTCTGAGTGCAGACCAAAGCCGTCGCGCTATAGCCGCGATGGCGCACGCTATAGCCTTCGGTACGGTTGTGGATCTGCACCGCAAAGCCTTCGGCACCAAGCTTGCCTTCAAAGAGGTGCTGGCCCGGCGTCCAATCCGTAGTCAGCATCACGCGCTCGCTGGAGAGATTGGGCATCCAAATCTCTGCGCCATGGGGCAATAGAGACACCTCAACGGGGAAGTGCTGACCATTCAAGATCACCACCCATTGACGTTCGCCGGTAACGCGCGCAGGGATCAAGCGCCCTTCAATCTGGGCGGCGCGCTCGGCCTCCACCGTTTGGGCAAAGGCGCTGGCGGCCACCAGATAGCGCAATTGATTCTCACGCGGCACCGTACCGTTAAACCCTTCGGGGAAATGCTCTTCGATATAGCCGGTGTGAATGCGGCCCGTGCGGAAGTCTTCTTCATCCAGCACCGCAGACAGGAAAGGCGCATTCGCCTGCAAACCATCGACATGCAGACGATCCAGCGCGCTAGCCAGCGCATCAATGGCCGCTTCGCGGGTCGCGCCCTGCCCGATCACCTTGGCGATCATCGGATCATAGAACATGGAGATTTCATCGCCTTCACGCACACCCGAATCGATACGCAGATGGCCTGGCCCCATCGGGCCTTCTTTGGGCTCCACATAGCGCTTCAAGCGGCCGATAGAAGGCAGGAA
This sequence comes from Woodsholea maritima DSM 17123, assembly GCF_000382325.1. Taxonomy (GTDB): domain Bacteria; phylum Pseudomonadota; class Alphaproteobacteria; order Caulobacterales; family Maricaulaceae; genus Woodsholea; species Woodsholea maritima. The sequence continues at coordinate 30,063 of NZ_KB908065.1, read as the reverse complement.
ACCGCGATAGGGATCTTCAGCATAAAGACGCGCCTCAACGGCCCAGCCCTGGATCTGGATATCACGCTGCTGGAAGGCCAAGGGCTCACCAGCCGCCGAACGGATCATCTGCTCAACCAGGTCAATGGCGTGCGTCAACTCGGTCACCGGGTGTTCGACCTGTAGGCGGGTATTCATTTCCAAAAAGTAGAAATTCTTGTCCGGATCGACGATGAATTCCACCGTACCGGCGCTATCATAATCCACCGCTTTAGAGAGCGCGACCGCTTGCTCGCCCATGGCTTTGCGCGTTTTCGCATCCAGGAAGGGCGATGGTGCCTCTTCCAAAACCTTCTGATTGCGGCGCTGCACCGAGCATTCACGCTCGTTCAGATACACGACATGGCCATGCTTATCGCCCAGAACCTGGATCTCGATATGGCGCGGCTTCTCCACGAATTTCTCGATCAAGATCCGATCATCACCGAAGGAGGATTTCGCCTCGTTACGCGCGGCCTGAAAGCCTTCGCGCACTTCATCGACACTGCGCGCAATGCGCATGCCCTTACCCCCGCCCCCGGCAGAGGCTTTGATCATCACGGGAAAGCCAATATCGCTGGCGACGGTGACGGCCTGATCGGCGTCTTCGATTTCCCCGCGATAGCCCGGCACGGTGTTCACCCCAGCCTCAGCCGCGAGCTTCTTCGATTCCAGCTTATCGCCCATCGCGGCAATCGCATGCGGGTTCGGCCCGATAAAGACGATGCCTTTTTCCGCCAGCGCTTTGGGGAAGGCGGCATTCTCTGACAAGAAGCCAAAGCCGGGATGAACCGCGTCCGCACCGGTCGCAACACAGGCCGCGATGATCCGGTCCATCATGAGATACGATTCGCTGGGTAAAGAGCCCCCGATATGGATCGCCTCGTCCGCCATCTCTACCGCCAAGCTGTCAGCGTCCGCATCGGAATAGACGGCCACGGTGGGAATGCCCAAACGCTGACAGGTCTTAATGACACGAACGGCGATTTCGCCGCGATTGGCGATAAGGATTTTATGGAACATCGGACCGTGGAGCTCTTGATTACGAAGGAATGTTGATTGAACGGTTTAGCGCGCTCTTACCCTCCGGGGCAAGGGCATGCTTCCACATCCCTGCCCCAAAGGTCATCATGCTCTAATCTAGCCTCTAACCGGGCGACTAACCGGCGCTCAGCGCCAGGCTCAACGGGGTGAACCAATTTTCGCAGCCCGCTTGGGCTTTCCAGCCCATAATCCCTCCAAAGGGATAATCGCCGGCGCCCTTCAGCGGATTGATCACATCGCTGATCAAGGACGCGACCGGTTGATAGCCCGATCCCGCATCGCCTGCCATGACTGGAAAGCCCGCGATCAATTTGGCCGCCGGGATGGACGATTGCGCCACGATCCCCATTAAACTGGACCCAAAGGGCGGGGTCAGATTGAGCCCCGCCACATGGGTGGTCAGCGGCTGGGTAAACCAGTCATTGTTATAATACTGTATATTGAGGGCCGTGATTTCACTGCCCGCCTGATCCATCACCCGGAAATAGGAACCACTATAATCAGGCGAGCCCGCACTATAGAGATAGGGACATTGCGGGGCATGGGTGATGATGCGCCGCTCGGCAGGTAATTGATCATAGAGCGCATGGGTCAGCGCGACCAGCATCGCCACACCAAATTGACCATGGTTGAGCGAGCCGGTTTCTTCAAAGTCGATATCCACACCGTCCAGACCATAGGCCTCACACAGGCTGGCCAAACGCTCGGCCGTGCGCGCGGGCGCAGCCGCGATGGCTTGCCAGGTTTGCAGCGGGAAATGACCGGGCTCTCCGCCGAGCGCTACGCGCACGCGGCGCGCACCCTCTTGCTGGACAGTTTTAATCAACTCAGGGCTGAGCTGGGCTTTTAGCTGCGGATCAAAATCCAGCTGGCTGACATCATTGGGCGCATTGGGGCTGGGCACAATAAAGGCCAGAATGACATCATTGACCGGAGTGTCGCAGAAATCCTTCAGCGACCAGCCAATGTCATTATTGGCCAGATAATAAAGACTTAGCGTATGATAAGACATGAGGGGGCGTACCTATCCTAGGGCTCAAAATTTGAGCGAATACGCACCCCACACACATCCTATACGTGTATTACCCTATCCCGGCAAGTCCTCATCGCGATTTTTGGCCCGCCGGTCGAGCCAATCAAACTCAGCCGAGCGTAAGCGTGTGATCACGGACAGTAAAAACGCCGTCGACCAGCCGATCAGCAAAAATCCGTTTGCGCTCTCAATCGCCCCAACCATGCGCCAGGGTTGTGCCTGGATCACATCGCCAAAGCCCACCGTGGTAAAGGCACTGGTGGAAAAATAAAGCGCCTCTTCAAAGCTCGCAAATTCCCCCAACACGCTATACACGATCGCATAGGCCCATATCTCTAGGGTATGGAGGGCAAATAAACCAATCACCACCCCCGCCAAAAACACGGCCTGGCGAAGGAAGCTTTCATAAGGGCGAATATGGTCAGCGCGCACGCGCATCACCGCCATTAAGGCCGATAGACCGGCCAAGTGGATAATGACGGTTATAAACACCATCACTGTAGAGATGATCAAAGAGGTCACTAGCATCCTGCATGTCTTTCATCTTGCCCCACTCGATCGGCAGTATAAAATCAAGCCCTTAAAACTCTATTGCGCGCAGCAAAGCATTAACCATGGAACGCAATTGGCAATGACTGCGTTCACTCTATGACGTATGCAAGACCTCTATCCTAATCCAGGGGTCGCACCATAGGGGCTTGTGGTATAATGAAACGGTTTTTGACGCTTACAGCTTTGATTTTCTGCGCATGGGGCTTATCAGCGTGCAGCTCAGCCTCGACCACGTCGAACGCGTCCCTCACCAGCTCTAGCGATGTCCAGCCGGGCTTCATGGTCATCAAGGAAAGCCCTTATTCGGCCGAAGAAACCTTGGCCATCCTGGCCCAGCATATCGCCAGCCAAGGCGGATTGGTGCTGGCGCAACTGGATCAGCCCTCACAGCGGGTCAATCAAGCCGGGTATATCGCGCCCACCCATGTTCTGGTCTTCCAGATCGAGGCCCGCGAAGGCCGCGAAAACCCCATGCGGGTGATGGCCTGGGAAGATGGCCAGACGACCTACCTGGTCTACACCCTGAGCGATCCACAATCAGATACCAATTCTTACGAAGCGCGCTTGGAAACCCTCACCGACGAGGTGATCAGCGGCTAGCCCCTCCCCGACCGGCCGCGTGAAAAAAGCCCCGCTCACTTGAGCGGGGCTTTTTTGTGTTGACTATCGTCTTGCGGTCATGGCGCGTGACATATTCAAAACTGTCATCCCGGCCTTGAGCCGGGATGACAGACTTACAGTAAAATCCTCGCGGCGCAGCGGGAGGACCTAATTTTTTTTGCTACCGGCTTTGAGAATGTTCGCGCTTGGGAGCGAAAAGTTTGCTGGACCCCGGATCAAGTCCGGGGCCGCGTTACGGCCAAAACCCCAACCGGGTTCCCGGACGAACGAGAGTGAGATCCGGGATGACAAGAACTCTACCCCCTGTCACCCCAGACTTGATTTGAGGGCATACCCTAGAGCGGGATATTATCGTGCTTCTTCCAAGGATTGGTCAGCTGTTTATTGCGCAGCTTTTTCAGCGCCTTGATCAGGCGGCGGCGGGTTGAATGCGGCATGATCACATCATCAATATACCCGCGCGAGGCCGCCACGAAGGGGTTGGCAAAGCGGTCTTCATAATCCTTGACGTGTTCGGCCATTTTCTCTTCATCGCCTAAATCCTTGCGGAAGATAATCTCCGCGGCCCCCTTGGCCCCCATCACCGCAATCTCCGCGGTTGGCCAGGCGTAATTGACATCGCCGCGCAAATGTTTCGAGGCCATCACATCATAGGCTCCGCCATAGGCTTTGCGGGTAATCACCGTCAGCTTGGGCACGGTGGCCTCAGCGTAGGCGAACAATAATTTCGCGCCATGCTTGATCAGGCCGCCATATTCCTGCTTGGTGCCCGGCAGGAAGCCCGGCACGTCGACAAAGGTCACGACAGGAATTTCAAACGCATCACAGAAGCGCACAAAGCGTGCGGCTTTTTTCGAGGCATCAATGTCGAGCACTCCGGCCAGGCTCATCGGCTGGTTGGCGACAAAGCCCACAGGCTCGCCATCCAGGCGGCCAAAGCCCACTACGATATTGGTGGCGTAATCCTTGGCGATCTCAAAGAAATCACCTTCATCGGCGACCTTCTCGATCAACTCGCGCATATCATAGGGCTTGTTCGGGTTGGGCGGCACCAAAGTGTCCAGCGCCTCGTCCCCCCGCTCCGCATCATCATAGCTGGGACGGCGCGGGGCTTTTTCGCGGTTATTCAGCGGCAAGAAATCAATCAAGCGGCGGATTTGGATCAGCGCCTCAATATCGTTTTCAAACGCACCATCAGCAACGCCGGATTTCTTGGCGTGAACGGACGCGCCGCCCAAATCCTCGTGGCTCACCTCTTCATTGGTGACGGTTTTGACCACGTCTGGCCCGGTCACATACATGTAAGAGGTGTCTTTCACCATGAAGATGAAATCGGTCATGGCGGGCGAATACACATCCCCGCCCGCACAAGGCCCCATAATCACAGAGATTTGTGGGATCACACCGGAGGCCAGCACATTGCGCTGGAAAATTTCCGCATACCCGCCCAGCGCATCCACGCCTTCTTGAATCCGCGCCCCACCCGCATCGAACAAACCAATGATCGGCGCGCCATTTTTCAGCGCCGCATCCTGGACCTTCATGATTTTACGCGCATGGGCCAGCGACAGCGAGCCCCCGAACACGGTGAAATCCTTGGCAAAGATATAGACCGGACGGCCATTGACGGTGCCAGAGCCCGTCACCACGCCATCCCCGGTCATTTTTTTATCGGCCATGCCAAAGTCCGAACACTGATGTTCGACAAACATGTCCAGCTCTTCAAAACTGCCCTCATCCAGCAACAGGTCGATACGCTCACGCGCGGTCAGCTTGCCTTTGGCATGCTGGGCCTCGATACGCGCCTCGCCTCCGCCCAAACGGGCGGCTTCACGCTTGCGCTCAAGCTCTTGCAGGATCTCTTTCATTGGGGCTCCCCGTCGGGCTGGGCCGTATAAGGCAAGGATTCTTCTATCCCCTTTGCTAGCACCGCTTTGCGCATGGGGCAAATAGAGAGGGAAGTTGGCGATGGCGCTCCATCGTGCCTGCATCCTTGGCGAAATGCGCAAAACACCGTCGCCCTGAACTTGATTTGGGGTCCATGCCGGACGGGTCGAGCGGGGTTCTGGTCGTTCAAAATAAACTGCACACTCACGGCATGGATACCAGATCAAGTCTGGCATGACAGAGAGAGAGAGAGTGTGTGTGCTCCCCTGTTTCCGGGGGAGCTGTCAGCGAAGCTGACTGAGGGGGCGTGACTACACAGAAGGTTACGCTCAAAGCATCCCCATAGTGTCATCCCGGACGAACGCAGTGAGATCCGGGATCTCTGGGCTGTGCCAATAAAGTTTATGGATCCCGGCTCAAGGCCGGGAACCCATGTTAACACTCACCACAACGCGGCCCCGGACTTGATCCTGGGTCCAAAATCGAACCCATAGGGGTCGCAAGCGCGAACGCGCGCCCGCAGCGTAGCGAGGATACTTTAAAAAAAAGGCGTGGCCCCGGACTTGATCCGGGGTCCAGGCGATCACCCCTCCGCTTCATCCAGAAGACGGAAGAGACGCTCAATAGCCAACAGGTCGCGTTTTTTGTTCGCGGCGGCTTGGGCGGCTTCGCTATCCTCGCCCCAGCGTTCACTCTGATAGGTTTCATCAAGACGCGAGGCCTCGAAGAGGTTTTCGCCGCTGCCTTCAGCCTCTAGCAAGGCAAAGCCCAAAATCGCCGAGCTGAGGATCGGCACCGCACTGGAAAGGCCGGTTAAACGCCAATTATCCAGCGCCAGCGCATGACGGCGCAGCGCCTCAATCGAGCCATGAGGCTGTTCAATCGCGACCACGCCTTCGGTGATGTCAAAGCGGGCATCAAGCGCACTCGCGGCCCAGTCGAGATAAGGCGTCCAGGCCTTGGCCTGACGCGCGGCCAGCACCGTATCTTCGGCGCGATAGCACAACAGATCGGTGGAGGCATATTTGGCGATTTCCAGCGCGGCGGCTTGGCGATATTGCGCCATATTATCCACCGCCACATGGGCAAGCCGGGTCAACGGCATGATGAAGGGATTGATGACCTCATCCTGATCGGCCCATTCTTGAGCCATCGCGAAGGCGAGATTTTCATACGGGGCCGACAGCGTATTGCGCGCCGGGGTTTTGACCGCACGCCCATCAAGCAGGATGGTCAGGACGCCCTCCACCTCCCCCACGGCGACATCTTTATAGAAGCGCTTGGGCAGCGGTTTGGTTTCGGCCTTGGCCTTACTCATGCTCATCGACTTAAGCCTCTTGGTTCGCGCGCGCGCCAAAGGCGTCCAGCGCACGGTTTAAACATGCAAAATCATGGTGAATAGAATGGGGATTGGCGCTTTCAATCTCATCTACCGTGTGAAAGCCCCAACTGACGCCCAAGGTATGGGCCCCGGCGGCGCGGCCCATTTCCATATCGAAATGGGTATCGCCAATCATCACCGTCTCTTCTGGGCGCGCCCCGGTTTGCGCCATGGCATCGAGCACCATGCGCGGATGGGGCTTACCCACCCCGCCATCCACGGTCTGAAAGGTCTGGAAATATTTGTGAAAGTCGTGATGGGCGAAGACCATATCCACGCCGCGCCGCGATTTTCCGGTCGCAACGCCCAACAGCCAACCCTCATCGGCCAGACGCTCAACGGTTTCACGCGCGCCCTCATACAGCGGTTCTGCAAAGTCTGGCTCTTCACGCATCAACACAAATTGCTGTTTATAAAGCCCGGCGAGATGGGGAATTTGCTCGGCTGGATAGTCTGGCGGGGCCAGCCGCAAAACCGCCTCGGTCAGTTCCAGCCCCACAATGGTGCGCGTTTGATCATAGTCCATGCCGCCCAGCCCGGCGGCCTTAAAGGCACGGTCCATGGCGCGCGCAATCACCTGGCGCGAGTCCACCAGCGTACCGTCGATATCAAACACCGCGAGCTTTAAACCGGGCATGCTCGCCTCCTCAGGTCAGGGCCACTTCAACCAGGCTCAGATCATCACGCGGATTGAAACCGAAGCTATCAAAGGTTTTGGCCATGTGTTCAGGCAAGGGCGCCTCAATCACCAGATCGGGCTTACCCGAGCGCGGGATTTCCAGCTTGCGCGCATGAAGGTGCAGCTTTTTCGACAAGCCTCCGGGCTCTGGGATGTCACACAGATATTTGCCATCGCCCAGAATGGAATGCCCGGCCGCGGCCATATGCACGCGCAGCTGGTGCGTGCGCCCGGTTTCAGGGCGCAGCACGACCCAACTCGCGCGCCTGCCCGCCTCCCCCGCTACGGCATAGCGGGTGAGCGCGTATTGCGCGCCCTCATCGCCATGACTAGCGGCGACCATCAGCTCGCGATCACCCTGATCGGAGGAGGTTTTGCGCATAAAGCCTTTAATCTCTCCGGCTTTAGGCACAGGAACGCCCAGGCACACCGCCCAATAGGTCTTCTTCAGATCGCGGGTCTTAAAAAGCTTGGCCAGATATGCGGCAGATTTCACGGTTTTGGCCAAGACCAATAACCCAGAGGTATCTTTATCCAGACGGTGAACCAGCTTGGGCCGGCCCTGATTATCGGCAAAGGCATCGAGCAAGCCATCAATGTGGCGCGTCACCTTGCTGCCGCCCTGCACCGGCAGACCGGGCTTTTTATTCAGCACAATCATGTCGTCATCTTCATAGATGACCATATTGCGCATCATCATCACGTCGTCTTCGCTGATACCGGTGCGCGGGGCCACTTCGCCCGGTGCCGGCATCGGCGGCACGCGCAGGCTCTGGCCTGTTTCCAGCCGGGTATTGCCCTTCACCCGGCCGCCATCGACGCGGATCTGGCCCTTACGCAACAACTTTTCAATCATGCCATGGCTGACATGAGGATAATGACGCTTAAACCAGCGATCGACGCGGGTATCGGCCTCGTCCGGGCCAATAATGACGGTTTGCACACCGCTCATGGATGAAAGACCTTTCGCGCGATCATCAAACCTATGATGACCGCAAAAACACACACACTCAGCGTTAAGCCCGCATAGCCAAGGGCCGTAACCCAATGCTTGCGCTCTATCATCACCACCATATCCAGGCTGAAGGCCGACATGGTGGTAAACGCCCCTAAAAAGCCAACCCCGAAGGCAAAGCGCAGCTCGGTCGCATTGGGATGCCCCACACGGGCCAGCCAGCCCACCAACAGTCCCATCACCAGCGAGCCCAGAACATTGACCATAAAGGTGCCATAGGGCAGTTCCGGACCCAAAACGCGCATCGCGCTTTGATTGACCAAATGACGCGAAACCGCGCCCAAGGCTCCACCAGCCGCAATGATAAGAAGATGGTTCATTACCCTTGGACTAGGGCGATACGCCCTGTCTGGCAAGGGGGAATGGGTAGTTAATGGGTGTCAGGCGCGTGTGATTGAGGACTTACGCGCACACCCACGCTGGTATAGCCGCGCCGCGCCAGCTCGCTAAGCAGCTCATCCAGCTTCGAGGCGGTGCGAAAATGCGTGTCATGCATGATGACGATACCCGATCCACGCGCCTCGATATTGCGGAGAGCCCGGCGGTAAAACTCATCCGGGCTGATGGAACGCCAATCATCCGTACCCAGATCACAGCTGATGACGGCAATATCACGCTCGGCCAAAGTCTCACGCAGGGCGCGTGTATGATTGAGGCCGGGAAAGCGAAACATTGGCGCCAGCGCGTCTTCATAGCCAGAGCCCGCCAGCGCGCGGCGCGCGGCGGCAAAGCCGCGCTCAATCTCCAGCAAACCCTCTTCATCGCTCAACCGATGCAGCAGGCGATGGGTTTGGGTATGGGTTGCGATCGTGTGGCCATGGCGGGCAATCTCCACCACGATGTCGGGGTGGCGATCGACATAAAGCCCGACCAGAAAGAACACCGCCTTGACGCAATGCTTATCCAGTACCTCTAGCACCTGGCGGGTATAATCGGGGCTGGGACCATCATCGAAGGTCAAGACCAGCTCATGGGCGTTGAGATCAAAGCTGTGGGGATATTGCAAAGTACCATAGGCCCCGCCCCCCGTGGTATCGAGCGTGATCATGCGCGATGAGCCCAGGCGCGGGCCTTCACCGGGGCAGGATTGAGCCTGCGCGCCCGCGCTGATCATCGCCCAACACGCCGAGGCCAAAGCGAGCGCCAGTATGCGTGCAAAACCTGTCATGATGCTTAATCCCCCTAAGGGTGCAGCATACGCGCACGGCGTCATCGGGTCATCAAGATTTATGAAGGCCCGTCAGACTTTCGCCGGGCCGCACGGATGGTCCGCCAATGATCCAGACGCTCTTTAATCGGGGCTTCACGGCCCACGGGCTTGGGATCATAAAACTGGGGACGTTCTACAATCTCATCGGGAAAATAATCCTGACCGGAAAAAGCTCCCGGCTGGTCATGATCATATTCATAGCCCTTGCCATAGCCTTCGGACTTCATCAGCTTGGTCGGAGCGTTGAGAATATGCTTGGGCGGCATCAAAGACCCGGTTTGTTTCGCCATGCGCATCGCCGCCTTATAGGCGGTATAGACGCCATTGGATTTCGGCGCGCAGGCCATATGGACCACGGCCTGGGCGATGGCCAGCTCGCCTTCAGGACTGCCCAATACCTCATAGGTTTGACGCGCCGCCAGCGCAGCATGAATGGCCGTCGGATCGGCCAGGCCAATATCTTCATTGGCCATACGGATTAAACGGCGCGCCAGATAGAGCGGATCTTCCCCGCCCGCCAACATCCGACAAAACCAATACAGCGCCGCATCAGGATCTGAACCGCGGATGGATTTATGTAAGGCCGAGATCAGATTATAATGCTCCTCCCGATCCTTATCATAGACCGGCGCGCGTTTTTGCAAGACCTCCGCCAGGGCCTGACTATCCAGCGGCGCGTCAGGGGCCAGCGCCACCAGCTCCTCAACCAGATTGAGCAGATAGCGTCCATCGCCATCGGCCATGGCGATCAGGCCCAGGCGCGCCTCATCGCTCAGCGGCAAGCTCGTTTGCAATTCATCTTGCGCGCGCGCCAGCAAGGCCTCCATCGCGGCGCTATCCAGACGCTTCAAGACCAGAACCTGACAGCGCGAGAGCAGCGCGGCATTCAGCTCAAACGAGGGGTTTTCCGTCGTCGCCCCGATGAGGGTGATCACCCCCTCCTCGACCACGGGTAAAAAGCCATCCTGCTGGGCGCGATTAAAGCGGTGGATCTCATCCACAAAGAGAAGTGTGCCTTGGCCGGCCGCGCGGCGCGCGCGGGCACGCTCAAACACCTTCTTCATATCCGCCACACCGGAAAACACCGCCGAAATGGCATCAAATTCCAACCCCGCACCCTGGGCCAGCAAGCGCGCGATTGTGGTCTTGCCCACCCCCGGCGGGCCCCACAAAATGATCGAAGACAAGCGCCCCTGCCCCATCATGCGCCCAATCGGGCCTTTGGGACCCAGCACATGATCCTGGCCGACCACTTCGCTTAATTGGCGCGGGCGCAAGCGCTCCGCCAAGGGTTTGGGAAGTTCGGCGTCAAGGCCAGCCGCTTGAAAAAGATCGGACATTCGGGACACGCTTTACAGGAAAAGAGGAAATATGCTAGGCAAAGTCTTGAAATAAAACTCTAGATCGCAACTAGAACAAAAGGTGTATATCATGAAGTTGACCCAGACCCAAACCTTCACCTCAGATCGCGCCTGGGGCGCGCAAGAGATCGCCATGTTCGATGATGTCGCGGTGAAAGTCCATTGGACGGACCAGCCCTATCGTTGGCATCAGAATACCGGCCGCGAAGTTTTTATGGTCATTACCGGTGAAGTTGATATGCATTATAAGGACCAGGGCGAAGAAAAAATCATTACCCTTAAACCCGGTGATGCCCTGACCTTGGAAGAAGGTGAAGAACATGTCGCCCACCCAAAAGGAGCGGCCCGCATTTTAGTGATTGAACGCAAAGATAGTGAGTAGGATTGAGTATGAGCGCGCCATCATTACCCGGATTATCCCCTTATCTGTGTGTCAGACAGGCCAAAGCCGCCATCGCGTTTTATGAAAAAGCGTTCGGCGCTGAAGTCCTGGAGCTATACGACCATGAAGACATGGTGATGCATGCGACCTTGGCGCTCAATGGCTCCATCCTGATGCTTGCCGATGAATTTCCAGAGATGGAAACCCAGACCGGCAATATCGCCCCCGATAGCCTGGATGGGCGGACCACCACGACTTTAACCCTCAATGTGGACGATACGCAGGCCTGGTTTGATCGCGCTATTTCTGCCGGTGCCAGCGTTATTCGCGAACCCAAAGAAGAGTTTTTTGGTCTCCATGGTAAGCTACGCGATCCCTTTGGCCATGTGTGGTCGATTATGACCTTAAAACGCGAAAACCAGGCCCTTTAAAGCGATTTTAACCACGTTTTTTAACACGCCTGAAGGCTTCCTCATGCAACTTTTGCGATAAGAGGGAGAGAGGGCATGAATTTTTATTTTTCGCCAAACGGACGGGTGTCACTGGGTCAATACTGGCAGCGATTTCTGATCCCCTATTGGGCGATCAGCATCATTCTGGCCTATGTCGATATTCATGTTTTGGGAAAAGGCGTCTTCGTCCCCGGCCAGCCCATGATCCTCACAGGGCTTTTTGGCTTAATGGCCTTCTGGCCCAGTATCGCGGTCGTTGTTAAACGCTTCCACGATCACAACATGTCGGGCTGGATGATTATCCCGGCGGGACTATCCTTCTGGATCGGCGCGATCTGTCTCATCCTCGCGCTTGTCGGCTCCATCAAAGGGGCCCCGTCTGGCAATAGCGTCCTGGTCCTGTTCGGGATCGGGGCTATGCTGGTCTCCATGTGGCTGAATGGTTTGATTGCCTTCTTCCCGGGTAAGAAAGGGCCGAACAGCTTTGGCCATGATCCGCGCGACCCCACCTCAACGATGAACACCGACGCCTATGCCAATGCCTATGCCGCGATTGATCGCATGGCCGCAGCACAATACTCTTCACGCCCAGTGCAAGCTCAACCGACCTATGATAATCCCCATAGCGCAAACAGGAGCCCTGCTCCAACGCGTCGGCAAAATGAAAACGCGCGCGAGTTAACCCGCGCGCGTCAGCAATTTGGTCGTCGTCAGGTGCGTCCCGCTCCCTAGACGGTTCACTTAGCAGCGACTACCCATGCGAGTGCCGGTGTGACGCGGCGCGTTTTGACAATCTTGTGTGGGCTGAGACGTTGTCTCTTCATTCGCGGCCACGTCAGTGTCAGTGCCTGAAGTCGTTGCACACGCAGCCAAACCCATTATCGCCAGCGCACAAATACAAAATACCCGGATCATTGAATTCCCCTTTTTATTGTGTTTATTGTCACAGATCAAAGGTAATAAGAATTACGACCCCAGTAAAGCTTTGATTGCGTTCACCTTTTAGACCGAACAAATTTAAACCACATGGCGAGCGGCGCTACATTCGCAAAACCCTACGGAAGCGTTCACCGCGCCGTTCAATCTCAATCGGCCATTCCTTCTCGCCATCGAAGCGTTCGATAATGGCTTCTAAATCTTCAACCGAAGACACACGCTCGTCTTGGATCGCAATAATCAGGTCACCCGGTTGGAAGCCGAAATAGTCTGCGGCAGAGCGGCGTTGAATATCCACCACCATCACGCCTTCCATAAAGGCATCTATGCCATTGTCTTCATTGAAGGCGGGTGAAAGCTGAACGATTTGCGCCCCGGCGGCGGGATTACGCCCCTCTAGTCCCATACGATGACCATCGGCTTCGCCCGGTGCTGCCTTGGCGGCGACATGCAAGGTCCGCTCACGTCCATCGCGCAGCACCACAAGACGCGCATCATCGCCGATCGCACGGGTGGCAAATTGAAAGCGTACGCCATTCTCATCATTCACATCACGCCCATCAATGGAAATAAGGACATCACCCTCCTCCAGGCCCGCCTCATCGGCGGCACTGTCTGGATAAATGCTGGAGATGATCGCACCCACCGGGCGGTTAAGCCCCAAAGAATGCGCTAAATCATTCGTAACCGGTTGCAGCTTTGCGCCCAGCCAAGGCCGGACCAGCTCGCCGCCCTCCAAGGCCGCATCAACAATACGCGAGACCATTTCCACAGGGATCGCAAAGCCGATACCGTTTGACCCACCAGAGCGTGAGAAAATCGCGGTATTCACCCCAATCAGCCGACCTTTCATATCCACTAGCGCGCCGCCAGAATTACCTGGGTTTACCGCCGCATCGGTCTGGATGAAGAAGGCATAATCGGAAATGCCCACATCGGTGCGCGCCAGGGCTGAAACGATACCCGAGGTGACGGTTTGCCCAACGCCAAAGGGATTACCGATCGCCAGAACCAGATCGCCCACCTCAGCACTGCCCGGATGGGCATAGGCCAGGGTCTCCAAAGGCTCTTCCGCCTCGATCTTCAGAACGGCCAAATCAACCCGCTCATCGGCCAGCAGCAAAGTCGCCTCATATTCACGCCGGTCTGACAGCACAACGCGTAATTCCTGCGCCCCGGCGACGACGTGATTATTCGTCACGATGACACCGGTTGGGTCCACAATGACGCCTGAGCCCAAGGATTGGACCTCTTGCGGACGCGATTGCATCCGACCGCCAAAGAAGCGCTCAAAAAAAGGATCGCCCTGAAAAGGGGAGCGCCCAGCCACAACCCGGCGGGAATAGACATTCACCACCGCCGGTGAGGCTTTGGACACCACAGGCGAGAACGACAAGCTTATCTCTTGACGGTCTTCAGGAACCACACGGGCCAAAACGCCCTCTTGAGCCAGACTTGCGGGTAAAATCGCGCACGCCAAACCAACACTCAAAGCGATTGATCGAAACATTTTCACCATCTTTACGTTTATCAAAAGGGTGGGCTATTTCAGATGTAAGAAATTTTGCCCCGCCCGCAAATGAAAGAATGCTCATGTCGCACAGTTACGGTAATCTATCCGGGCTCATATGAGGGGGAAATGAACAGATGACGCAGGACAATCGACCACTTTTTAAGCCCAGCCAGGCGGCCAAAATTCAAGCCAAGATCGAAAAAGACACCAAACCCGTTTATCTGGAATATTATGATAACCCGGCTAAATTCCGCGACCGTGAACGCGCCGAGATTGAAGCCGAGCGCCGTATCGAAGCCGCAGCAGACATGGATGAAGCCGAGTTCGAGCAGAAGAAGGCTGAGGTTGAACAAGGCTTTTGGCACAAAGTGCGTAAAGTCGCGCGCAGCATCCCCTTCCTCGAAGATGTCGTGGCGGCCTATTATGCCATGATGGATGGCGATGTATCATTGCGCACCCGCGCGGCCCTGGCCTTAGGTCTTCTCTATTTTCTCTGGGTGATCGATCTTATCCCAGACTTCCTTGGCCCCTTGGGCTTTGTCGATGACGGCACTGTTATCGCGACCATCCTTGCAGCCATTGGCGGGGAAATCACCTCTGCCCACCGGGCCCAGGCCCGTAAGGCCCTTGGTCATGAAGACCTGTCCCAGGGTGAAGGCTAATCCCCTCATCGGGCCAGCGCCACAATCCGCCTAAGCGTCCAAAGAAGGCGCAAAGAAAAAACCCCGCCTCAAAGAGGCGGGGTTAAATCTGGATCGAAACAAGCGAAGATCTTAATCTTCTGAAGTTTCTTCTTGAGCCAAACGCTCACGGTCCACAGCGCCTTTGGCTGCAGGATCACGATCGACCAGCTCGATCACTGCGAGCGGGGCGTTATCGCCGTGGCGGAAGCCCGCTTTGAGAACGCGGGTGTAACCCCCATTACGCTCTTCATAGCGTGGTCCCAAGGTCGCGAACAATTTAGACACTTGGTCCTTGTCGCGGATTTTAGAGATGGCCTGACGGCGGGCATGCAGATCACCGCGTTTTGCCAAAGTGATCAGCTTATCCATGAAAGGCTTCAGCTCTTTTGCTTTAGGCAGTGTGGTGACGATTTGCTCATGCAGGATGAGCGAAGCCGCCATATTGGCCATCATCGCACGACGGTGTGAGGACGTGCGGTTCAGCTTGCGATGTGCGACGCCGTGGCGCATTGGAGTTCTCCTTGCAATCTAATCGGGGGCTGCTCGCGCAGGCCGTCTTAGATCTGATCTTCGTATTTCTTGGCCAAATCTTCGATGTTCTCTGGCGGCCAGTTTGGCGCGTCCATACCCAAATGGAGACCCATTTGCGCGAGAACTTCTTTGATCTCGTTAAGCGATTTACGACCGAAGTTTGGCGTACGAAGCATTTCGGCCTCGGACTTCTGGATCAAATCGCCGATGTAAACAATGTTGTCGTTCTTCAAGCAGTTTGCTGAACGTACAGACAATTCCAGTTCATCAACTTTCTTAAGCAGAGCTGGGTTGAAGTCCAGATCTGGCTTATCGTCTTCAGCGCTGCGCGCAGCCTGAGGCTCATCGAAGTTAACAAAGATCTGGAACTGATCTTGCAGAATGCGCGCCGCAAACGCGACAGCATCTTCTGGAGTCACCGCACCATTGGTTTCGATGTCCAAAATCAGCTTATCATAGTCAAGGACCTGACCTTCACGGGTGTTCTCAACGCGGTAAGCCACCCGTTTAACAGGGCTATACAACGCATCGACACCAATAAGACCGATCGGAGCGTCCTCAGGACGATTACGATCAGCAGGCACATAACCCTTACCGGTATTCACGGTCACGACCATGCGCACATCCGCGCCCTCATCAAGGGTACAGATCACATGGTCTTTATTGATAACTTCAACGTCAGCGACTTCTTCGATGTCGCCAGCGGTGACTTCACCGGGACCAGATTTTTTCAGAACCAGACGCTTTGGACCTTCCGCATGCATGCGAAGAGCCACCTGCTTCAGGTTCAAAATGATATCGGTCACATCCTCGCGTACGCCAGGAATAGAGGAAAACTCGTGAACGATACCGTCGATCTGAACAGCGGTAATCGCCGCACCTTGCAGCGAGGACAAGAGCACCCGGCGCAGCGCATTGCCCAAAGTCATACCAAAACCGCGCTCTAGCGGTTCTGCAATGATCTGAGCTTGGCTGGCGGGATCGAAGCCAGGCTGAACTTCCGGTTTCATAGGACGGATCAGTTCTTGCCAGTTTTTCTCGATCACGACACTTCCCCTTTAGCGGAAAGGCGTGCCCGTCAATCGGGCACGCATTATCATAAAATTCTAGCTCGGCTTAAACGCGACGGCGCTTAGGCGGACGACAGCCATTGTGTGGGATAGGTGTCACATCATGAATCGTCGTGATGGTGAAACCAATCGCCTGCAGCGCACGCAGCGCAGACTCGCGTCCAGACCCAGGGCCAGACACTTTAACCTCAAGGGTTTTCATGCCGTGCTCTTGAGCTTTACGTCCAGCATCTTCAGCCGCAACCTGAGCCGCATAAGGGGTCGATTTACGCGACCCTTTGAAGCCCATATGACCGGCAGATGACCAAGAAATCGCATTGCCTTGGGCATCCGCGATCGTGATCATGGTGTTGTTGAAGCTTGCATTCACGTGCGCTACGCCTGCGGTGATATTTTTCCGCTCGCGACGCTTAACACGGCCTTGTTCTTTTGCCATTGCTTAAGCCTTACTTCTTCTTGCCAGCGATGGGCTTAGCTGGACCCTTACGGGTACGCGCATTCGTGTGCGTACGCTGACCGCGCACAGGAAGACCCCGGCGGTGACGCAGACCACGATAGCAACCAAGATCCATCAGACGCTTGATGTTAACAGCCGTTGAACGACGAAGATCGCCCTCAACCGTGTAACCCGCATCGATGGTTTCGCGGATTTGTAAAATCTCGGCATCGCTGAGGTCGTGCACACGGCGCTCCTCAGCAATACCTACTTTTTCGCAGATTTCACGCGCCTTGGCCGGACCAATGCCGTGAATGTAGCGAAGCGCGATCAAAACGCGCTTATTCGTCGGAATATTGACGCCGGCGATACGGGCCACGACGCTCTCCTCAATCCAAAACGCAACAAGCGAAAAATCGAACCACACTCACCGAAACCGCTGGTCACCAGCGAAATTCGATGTGGCCCTATTTTTCGCGAAGGGCGCTACTTATATGCAGCGCGTCGGCTAGGTCAATAGCTCAATGCGCTGGAGTTTCAGTTGTGGGGTGTTTTTTAACACCTCACGGCGGGTTATTCGCGGTCTAAAACCTCAGAAATAGCCTCAGCGACGGATTCTACCGTGCCCATGCCATCTACATCTGCCAATTTGCCCTGACCTTCGTAGTAAGGAATCAGTGGCGCGGTTTGATTGGCGTAGGTTTCAAGACGCGTTTTAAAAGCCTCAACCGTATCATCGGCGCGGCCTTCTTCTTTCGCGCGCTTTTCCATACGTTGGACCAGCGCGTTTTCATCCACCACCAGGCGGACAACTCTGTCAATCTGTGCGCCCCGCGAGCGAAGCAGGTCATCTAGCGCTTCAGCCTGGGCCACAGTACGGGGGAAGCCATCAAAAATGGCGCCGCCCGCTTTTTCCGCTTCCTCCAAGCGTTCCAGGATCAAAGCGATAACAATCTCGTCAGAGACCAGATTTCCGCTGTCCATGATGTCAGCGACCTTCTGGCCTAAGGGTGTACCCGCTTGACGGGCTTCACGCAGCATGTCTCCGGTCGAAAGCTGAACCCAATTGCGCTCTTGTACCAAACGCTTGGCCTGGGTTCCCTTCCCTGCACCCGGCGGACCGAACAAAACAATGTTCATCGACGCCGTCCCCTCATTTTTGTTTTCTTGATCAGGCCCTCATACTGATGGGCCAACAGGTGGGATTGAATTTGTTGAACAGTATCCAAGGTGACCGAGACTACAATCAGAATGGACGTACCGCCAATATAAAATGGAATGGCTGAATAGGCGCGCAGCGCTTCAGGCAGTAAGCAGACAATGGTCAGATAGCCCGCGCCCAGAACCGTCAAACGGGTCAGCACATAATCAAGATACTCGGCCGTGCGCTTACCGGGGCGAATACCCGGCATGAAGCCGCCATGTTTCTTCAAATTGTCCGCCGTGTCTTCCGGATTGAAGACCACAGAGGTGTAGAAGAACGAGAAGAAGATGATCAAGAAAGCGTAAAAGCCTAAGAAAAGCGGTTGACCAGGGCCGAGAAGGGCCGCCACAGTGCGCAGCCATTCTGCGCCTGACTGGGCAGAGAAGCCCGCAATCGTGGACGGCAACAGCAGAAGTGAAGAGGCAAAGATCGCAGGGATCACACCGGCCGTATTCAGCTTCAACGGCAGGAAGCTCGATTCGCCCCCCATCATGCGATTGCCCATTTGGCGCTTAGGATACTGGATCAAAAGCCGACGCTGCGAGCGCTCCATAAAGACCACAAACAGCAAGACGCCAACGATCAGGGCAATCATGAAGATCAAAAGACCCGCAGGCATGGCCCCCGTGCGCCCCTGCTCCAAGGTTTGGATCAGCGCGCGCGGCAGTTCAGCAACAATACCCGCAAAGATGATCAAGGAGACCCCATTACCCACGCCGCGCGCGGTAATTTGCTCACCCAACCACAGAATAAACATTGTACCACCGACCAAAGTCACAACAGTCGTGATACGGAAGAACCAACCGGGATCAATCGCAATCGTCGCGCCAGTGGTCGGATCGGGATTTTCCATGCCAATCGCAATGGCAAAGGCCTGAACCGTGGCGAGCAGTACGGTGAGATAGCGAGAATATTGGTTAATTTGCTTACGCCCGGCTTCCCCGCCCTCTTTCTTCAAGCGCTCCATGCTCGGCACCACGGCCGTCATCAGCTGCATAATGATCGAGGCAGAAATGTAAGGCATAATACTGAGGGCGAAGATCGCCATACGCGCGACAGCGCCGCCTGACAACATGCTCACCATTCCCAAAATACCACTTTGCTGGTTTTGGAAGAACGATGCATAAGCATTGGTATCCACGCCCGGCATCGGGATATAGGTCCCGATCCGGTAGACGATCAGAACACCAATCGTGAACAGAATACGCTTTTGCAATTCCTTGGCTTGCGCGAAGGAACCAAAATTCATGTTTTGGGCAAGTTGTTCGGCGGCAGACGCCATGACGCAATCACTCTCTAACGGTATGCAGACTTAAAATAAGACGGTAAACAGCTCCCATATAGGGAGCTGTACCTTATTCCGCATCCGCTTTGGCAGGCAAGGTGACAGTGCCACCTGCTTTTTCGACCGCTGCAACAGCAGCTTTCGATGCCCCGGTTACTTCCAGAGCAACCTTGGCAGACAATTCACCGGTTGCAATCAGACGGATACCGTCTTTTTTGCGGCGCACCAGGCCCGCAGCAACCAGCGCGTCTTCAGTGACGCCATTGGCCGCGTCCAGCTTGCCAGCATCAATCGCGGCTTGCAGACGGGCCAGAGTGACTTCAGCGAAGGCCAAGCGGTTGGGCTTGTTAAAGCCACGCTTAGGCAGACGCATGTGAAGGGGCATTTGACCGCCTTCGAAGCCTTTGATCGCAACACCTGAGCGAGACTTTTGGCCTTTTACGCCGCGTCCGCCAGTTTTGCCTTTACCAGAGCCGATACCTCGGCCCACACGGTGACGTTTTTTGACCGCACCGTCATTATCGCTCAATTCATTGAGGCGCATTGGGATCTCCCTTAACGAGCGGCGTTAGCCGCGCTCCTCAACGATCTCAACCATGTGAGCCACTTTTGCGATCATGCCACGTACAGCTGGAGTATCCTCCAGCTCACGCTCACGACCGATGCGGCCTAGGCCAAGACCCTTAAGGGTCGCAAGTTGGTCTTTAGGACGACGAATAGGGCTGCCAGTTTGGCGAACCTTGACCGTTTTTGTGTCAGCCATGATTGCCTCTCCTTAGCCTTCAATCGCTTCAGGTGCGGACGCGCCATCATTGCGGCGCGCCACAATGTCACCCACTTTCAAACCGCGCTTCGCAGCAACAGTGCGTGGGCTCTTTTGACCTTTCAGCGCTTCAAACGTCGCACGGATCATGTTGTATGGGTTAGAAGACCCGGTTGATTTCGCAACCACATCTTGAACACCCAAAGATTCCAACACCGCACGCATAGGACCACCGGCGATAACCCCGGTCCCTGGAGGGGCAGCACGAAGGATCACCTTACCTGCACCCCAACGCCCATGAGCATCATGGTGAAGGGTACGCCCTTCACGCAGAGGCACACGCATCAAAGTCTTTTTCGCTTCTTCCGTAGCTTTACGGATCGCTTCAGGCACCTCACGGGCTTTACCTTGACCGAAGCCAACGCGTCCCTTTTGGTCCCCTACAACAGCCAGAGCAGCGAACTGGAAGTTCCGGCCACCCTTAACGGTCTTAGCTACGCGGTTGATGTGGACGAGCTTGTCGATAAACTCGTTATCGACTTCCTCTTCCTTACCGCGCTTGCGGTCGCGACCGCGGTCGTTTTCTCGAGCCATACGTCGCCCCTTTAGAAGTTAAGACCGCCTTCACGGGCGGCATCGGCGAGCGCTTTGATACGCCCATGGTAAATATAACCGCCGCGATCGAACACGACGTCTTTCAAGCCCTGCTCCAGCGCACGCTTTGCAACAAGCTCGCCAACGGCTTTCGCCAGATCAGCGGTAGCACCGGTGGGGTTATCGCCCAATACGTCTTTTTCAAGCGTAGAGGCGGCCGCCAAGGTCTTGCCGCTCAAATCGTCGATAATTTGAGCGTAGATGTGTTTTGAAGAACGGAAGACCGACAAGCGCGGGCGACCATTCGCAAGCTTCACCAACCGTGCGCGGTTGCGCTGTGCGCGGCGGCGTAGCTTTTCTTTTGATGTCAATGCCATCGCCTAAGCCCTTACTTCTTCTTACCTTCTTTACGACGGATATACTCACCGGCGTATTTAACACCTTTGCCTTTGTAAGGCTCTGGCGGACGATAGCGACGGATCACCGCGGCAACTTCACCAACAGCCTGTTTGTCCGCACCTTGAATGATGATCTCGGTGGGTTTAGGCGTTGTGATGGTGATGCCTTCAGGCGCAGCGAATTCGACATCATGGGAGAAACCCAGAGCCAATTTCAACGTATTGCCTTGCATTTGTGCGCGGTAACCGACGCCGACGAGTTCCAAGGTCTTGGTAAAGCCCGTGGTGACACCGGTCATCAGATTGGCAACGAGTGCGCGCTGCATACCCCACATTGCACGAGCCTTTTTGGTCTCGTCACGGGGGGTCACGGTGACCGCATTGTCCTCAATCTTGGCATCAACATCGCTGACGAAAGCCAGCGATAAAGTGCCCTTAGGACCTTTAACCGTCAAAGTGCCATCGGCCAATTTGGCGTCAACACCAGCGGGAACTTCAACAGGCAGTTTGCCGATACGAGACATGCCCTACTCCCTTAGCTGACGTGACAAAGAATTTCACCGCCAACATTGTTGGCGCGCGCCGCCGCGTCTGACATCACGCCGCGAGGCGTTGACAGGATCGCGATGCCCAGACCGTTCTGGACCAGCGGCAAATCTTTGACCTTGTGATACACACGGCGACCGGGTTTCGAGATCCGCTTGATCTCAGAAATCACAGGTTCACCTTCGAAATATTTCAGCTCAATGTCGAACTGGCGGAAGCCGCGCTCATCGTTGCTTTCCGTGAAGCCCCGAATATAGCCTTCTTCCAACAACACGTTCAACACGCGCTCGCGCAAGCGAGATGCTGGGGTGCTCACGCTCGAGCGATTACGCATCAGAGCGTTGCGGATACGGGTCAGCATATCACCGAGAGGATCGTTTACAGCCATGGATAGACCTCCTCTTACCAGCTAGACTTGACCATGCCAGGGATCAACCCGTGGCTGGCATAGTCGCGCAAGGCGATACGAGACATATTGAGTTTACGATAGAAACCCCGTGGGCGACCGCTGATCTCACAACGGTTGCGAATGCGCGTTGGTGCTGAATTGCGCGGCAAAGCGGCAAGCTTCAACTGAGCGGCAAAGCGCTCTTCAACGGGCTTTTCGGTATCTCTAGCAATCGCTTTCAACGCTTCACGCTTAGCCAAGTATTGCTTAGCCAGGCGTTGAACGCGGCGATTTCGCGCAACAGCGCTTTTTTTAGCCATTCATCCTACTCCTGCGGTGCAGACCCACCATGGGTCTACTTTCCTGCTGCGTCAGTTCGAGAACGGAAAATCGAACTCAGCCAGCAGGGCCTTCGCTTCTTCATTGGTCTGGGCCGTGGTGCAGACGATGATGTCCATACCGCGAACCTTCTCAACTTTATCATAATCGATCTCTGGGAACACGATATGCTCTTTCAAACCCATCGCATAATTCCCACGACCATCGAAGCTCTTACCATTTAATCCACGAAAGTCACGCAGTCGTGGCAGAGCAATCGTCACAAGACGGTCAAGAAATTCATACATACGGTCTTTACGAAGCGTTACTTTCGCCCCGATGATCTGACCTTCGCGCAGTTTGAAGCCTGCGATGGACTTCTTTGCTGCCGTTGCGACAGGTTTTTGACCGGCAATAACTTCCAGGTCCGCCAAAGCGCCACGGATCTTTTTAGAATCCTGTGCCGCCTCACCTACACCCATGTTGATCACGACTTTATCCAAGCGCGGGATCATCATTTCGTTGGCGTAGTTGAATTTCTCTTGCATACGCGCACGAATTTCTTCGCGGTAGCGCGTCTTCAAGCGAGGTTGGTAGTGTTCAGTATCAGCCATCGATGACCTCACCGGATTTCTTAGCAAAGCGAACTTTGCGGCCGTCATCCAAGGTTTTGAAGCCAACGCGCGTCGCTTCACCGGACTTTGGATCAACCAAAGCCACGTTTGAAACGTGGATCGCAGCTTCTTTTTCTTCAATACCCCCCGCATTGAACTGGGTGGGTTTCTGGTGGCGTTTAACAATGTTCACGCCAGAGACAACCACACGGTTCTCAGCCGGGATAACTTTTACAACTTCACCGGTCTTGCCCTTATCACGGCCGACCAGCACGGTGACCTTGTCACCCTTCTTGATCTTTGCAGCCATGACTTACAAAACCTCCGGAGCCAAAGACACGATCTTCATGTGTGAGGCTGCGCGCAGCTCACGTGGCACGGGGCCAAAGATACGGGTGCCAATCGGCTCATTGTTGTTGTTGACCAGAACGGCCGCATTGGTGTCGAAGCGGATCACGCTGCCATCACGGCGGCGGATGTTGCTGGCTGTGCGAACGACAACAGCGCGGCGAACATCACCCTTCTTCACCCGACCTTTCGGGCTGGCTTCTTTAACAGAGACGACGATGATGTCGCCCACATTGGCGTAGCGACGCTTCGCCCCGCCAAGAACCTTGATGCATTGAACGCGGCGGGCCCCAGAGTTGTCAGCCACGTCCAGATTAGTTTGCATCTGGATCATTGTGATCCTCCGTAAAATACGGAAAGCGTTAGACTATGATTAGTCAGTAACGACTTCCCACCGCTTCAATTTGGATTTCGGTGCACATTCACGAATGTTCACACGATCACCCAGCTTAACAGATCCCGCCTCATCATGGGCGTGATACTTCTTTGACCGACGTACGGTTTTGCGAAGCAAGGGGTGCAGGAAGGTCCGCTCGACCTTGACTACAACGGTTTTCTCTTGCTTGTCGCTCACCACGACGCCTTGCAGGATACGCTTCGGCATCGTTAGCTCCCTTGACTTTGCAGCACGCGTTGGCGCTGAACCGTTTTTACCCGTGCAATCGCACGGCGAACGGCGTGAAAACGCGCGGTGTTCTCAAGCTGGCCAGTGGCCTGCTGGAACCGCAGGTTAAATTGTTCTTTTTTCAGCTTCAGGAGCTCTTCCAAAAGCTGGTCATCGCTTAGTGCGCGAACCTCATCGACTTTCATCAGATGCTCCTATTCACCGATACGGGCGACAACTTTGGTCTTGATCGGCAGTTTGGCTGCGCCCAGACGCAACGCTTCATGCGCTACTTCTGGGGACACGCCGTCGATCTCGAACATGATGCGACCCGGCTTAACTTTAGCTACCCAATATTCGGGTGAACCCTTACCTTTACCCATCCGGACCTCGGTCGGCTTTTTCGACACGGGAAGGTCTGGGAAGATACGGATCCACACGCGCCCTGCCCGTTTCATATGACGGGTAATGGCACGACGGGTCGCTTCGATTTGACGAGCGGTTACCCGCTCTGGTTCCAGCGCCTTCAGACCAAAAGACCCGAAGTTCAAGCTGTAACCCCCTTTGGCGTTTCCGTGAATCCGGCCCTTATGAGCCTTGCGGAATTTGGTGCGCTTCGGCTGAAGCATATCCTTCTCCTATCAGCTCTTAGGCAGCTTGACGGCCCGAACGGGACCGTTGCTCACCGGTTTCTTGCATGCGACGCTCTTGGGCGTGAGGATCGTGCTCGAGGATCTCACCTTTGTAGATCCAGACTTTGATCCCGATAATGCCCATAGCGGTCAACGCTTCGGCGACACCGTAATCGATGTCGGCGCGCAGCGTGTGCAGCGGTACAGAGCCTTCGCTGTATTTTTCAGAGCGTGCAATTTCCGCACCGCCCAGACGACCACCACAGATGATCTTACAGCCAAGCGCACCCATGCGCATCGCAGATTGCATCGCGCGCTTCATCGCACGGCGGAAAGCCACACGACGCTCGAGCTGTTGAGCGATTGATTCAGCGACCAAATTCGCATCAACTTCAGGCTTGCGCACTTCAACCAGGTTCAAGAAAACCTCGCCGTCGACGAATTTCGTCAACTTGCGACGCAGCTTCTCGATGTCAGCGCCCTTCTTACCGATCACAACGCCTGGACGGGCGGTGTGGATCGTCACGCGACATTTTTTGTGCGGACGTTCGATAATGATACGCGACACAGACGCGTTCTTGAGCTCTTTTTTCAAATACTCGCGAACGCGCAGATCTTCATGGAGAAGCTTTGCGTATTCAGAGCCTTGAGCATACCAGCGCGATTCCCAGGTCCGGTTGATACCGACGCGGATACCGATTGGATTAATCTTCTGACCCATTATGCGGCCTCCTCGACTTCGCGTACCACAATGGTAAGCTCAGAGAACGGCTTCAAGATCTTGGCCCCACGGCCCCGTGCGCGGGCACGGAAACGCTTCATGACCAAATTCTTGCCGACATAGGCCTCAGATACGACCAAGCTGTCGATATCCAGACCATGATTGTTCTCAGCATTGGCGATCGCAGATTCCAGAACTTTCTTGACGTCTTTCGCAATACGCTTGCGAGAGAAGGTCAGATCGTTCAGGGCGCGCTCTACCTTTTTGCCACGAATGAGTGCAGCGACGAGGTTGAGCTTTTGTGGGCTGATGCGGATCATCCGCAATTTAGCCCGCGCCTCATTATCCGCGACGCGGCGGGGGTTTTTCGCCTGACCCATCGCTTACTTCCTCTTCGCCTTTTTATCGGCACCGTGGCCATAATAGGTGCGGCTCGGTGCAAATTCACCCAGCTTGTGGCCTACCATGTCTTCAGACACGACAACCGGAACAAATTTATTGCCATTGTGAACCTGGAAGGTCAGACCCACAAATTGCGGCATGATCGTTGAACGACGAGACCAGGTTTTGATCGCTGGTTTCTTCGGGTTGTTCAACGCCGCA
This sequence comes from Woodsholea maritima DSM 17123, assembly GCF_000382325.1. Taxonomy (GTDB): domain Bacteria; phylum Pseudomonadota; class Alphaproteobacteria; order Caulobacterales; family Maricaulaceae; genus Woodsholea; species Woodsholea maritima. The sequence continues at coordinate 4,241 of NZ_KB908065.1, read as the reverse complement.
TCGGCTTTCTTCAGGAGGTATCCGTCGACGAACGGACCTTTCCAGACAGAACGGGGCATTCAGCGCGCTCCCTTAGCGTTTCTTGCGCTCGTGGCGCGAGCGAATGATGAATTTATCAGTAGCTTTATTGCTACGGGTTTTACGCCCTTTGGTTGGCTTACCCCAAGGTGTCACAGGGTGACGACCCCCAGAGGTCCGGCCTTCACCACCACCATGCGGGTGATCAACCGGGTTCATAGCCACACCGCGAACGGATGGACGCTTGCCCAACAAACGGTTACGACCAGCTTTACCCAGATTGATGTTCATGTGGTCTTGGTTAGAGACCGCACCAATCGTGGCCAAGCATGTGTCGTGGATCATACGCAACTCACCCGACATCAGGCGAACCTGCGCATAACCGGTGTCACGACCGACCAATTGAGCGTAAGCCCCTGCAGAACGTGCAATCTGACCACCCTTGCCTGGCTTCATCTCCACATTGTGGATGATGGTACCAACAGGGATGTTTTTCAGAGGCATCGTATTGCCTGGCTTGATCTCCGCGCGATCTGCAGAGATGACCGTGTCACCTGCTGCCAGACGCTGAGGAGCCAAGATATAGGCCAACTCGCCATCTTCGTATTTGACAAGCGCAATGAATGCGGTCCGGTTTGGATCGTATTCTAAACGCTCGACTACACCTGGAACGTCGAACTTACGGCGCTTGAAGTCCACCACACGATACAGACGTTTCGCCCCACCACCACGACGGCGTGAAGTGATACGACCGGTATTGTTGCGGCCGCCTGATTTATGCAAACCCTCTACGAGGGTTTTCTCAGGACGACCGGCATGCAAATCGCTGCGGTCGACGAGCACCAGAGCCCGGCGGCCTGGAGAAGTCGGCTTGAATGTCTTAAGCGCCATTTCTCTTCCTTTCCGCCAGCCTGTTAAAGGCCAGTGCTTACGTCAATGGAGTGGCCTTCTTCTAAGGTCACAACCGCTTTTTTCACGTCATTACGGCGTCCTTCGATGCCGCGGAAACGCTTTACCTTGCCTTTGGTGCGAAGGGTGTTCACAGCCTTAACTTTGACTTTGAACAGCTCTTCAACAGCTTCGGCGATGTCTTTTTTGTTCGCATCCAGGCGCACTTTGAAGACAACTTTGTTCTCTTCAGAGAGCAGAGTTGATTTCTCGGTGATCACAGGCGCCAAGATGGTGTCATAGTGACGAGCAGCCGGCATTACGCAGCCTCCTCTGGGTTAAAGCGCGCATTGATTTTCTCAACGGCAGCTTTCGTCAGAACCAGAGTGTCACGACGAAGAACGTCATACACATTCAAGCCCTGCGCAGGCAGAACGTCGATCGAACCCACATTCGCAGCCGCTTTCGCAAAGTTCTCGTTGACGCTTTCGCCATCGATCACCAACGCGTTAGACACACCCAGCTTGCCAAGCTTTTCCAGAAGGGCCTTGGTTTTAGGCGCGTCCAGATTAGCATCTTCCAGGATGATCAGGTTTGAGGCCGCTTTAGATGACAAAGCGTGCTTCAAAGCCAAAGCGCGTACTTTCTTGGGCAGCTCGGTTGCATGAGAGCGAACACGAGGACCATGCGCTACGCCACCACCAACGAAGATCGGTGCACGACGAGAGCCGTGACGGGCACCGCCGCCGCCTTTTTGGCGACCGAATTTCTTAGAGGTGCGAGCAATCTCACCGCGCTCTTTGGTTTTGTGGGTGCCAGCCTGACGGCGAGACAATTGCCACTTAACCGCGCGCTGCAGAAGGTCAGACCGGATCTCTTCGATACCGAAGATGGCATCATTGAGCTCCAGATCGCCTGCTTTACCAGCATCAAGGGTCGTTACAGAGATTTTCATGTCGTAGACCCTTCTTCTTGTGCTTCAGGAGCCTCAACAGCAGCCTCTTGAGGCGCTGCAACGTCAGCTTCTGCAACAGGTTCAGCGTTCAGATCGGCAAAGCTGACGAATTTGCCTGGGAAAGGCAGTTCATCACACTTTGGACCTTTAACCGCATCGCGCAGTTCAACCCAGCCGTCTTTCGAACCTGGAACCGCGCCGCGCACCATGATCAGGCCGCGTTCAGCGTCGATACGAACGACTTCAAGGTTTTGTACGCTTACACGTTCAGCACCCAAATGACCGGCCATCTTCTTACCTTTGAAGACTTTGCCCGGATCTTGACACTGACCGGTAGAACCATGGGAACGGTGAGAGATCGATACGCCGTGAGACGCACGCAAGCCCCCGAAATTCCAACGCTTCATACCACCGGCAAAGCCTTTACCGACTGAGATACCAGCCGCATCGACTTTCTGACCCACCACAAAGTGGTCAGCGGTGATTTGAGCCCCAGCTTCGATGAGGTTCTCTTCAGCCACACGAAATTCAATCACTTTGCGCTTCGGCTCCACACTTGCTTTCGCAAAGTGGCCCCGCATAGCCTTTGAAGTCCGTTTAACTTTAGCTTTGCCTGCGCCTAACTGAAGGGCGACATAGCCATCGGTATCGGTCGTGCGCTGAGCGACCACCTGTACGTTGTCCAAAAGGAGAACGGTAACAGGAATGTGGGCACCGTCATCACCGAAGACACGGGTCATACCCATCTTCTTCGCGATAACGCCCGTGCGCAGATTTGCCTGAGCCATGAGCCTTACGCCCCTAGTTTAATCTCGACGTCCACACCAGCAGACAGGTCAAGCTTCATCAAAGCATCAACTGTTTGTGGGGTGGGATCGACAATATCAAGAACCCGCTTATGAGTGCGGATTTCAAACTGTTCGCGTGACTTTTTGTCAACGTGTGGGCCACGCAGAACGGTAAATTTTTCAGTACGAGTCGGCAGCGGGATCGGCCCGCGAACGTTCGCACCGGTGCGCTTCGCCGTCGAAACGATCTCACGCGTGGAATTATCCAAAACGCGGTGGTCGAACGCCTTGAGGCGGATGCGGATGTTTTGTCTCTCCATCGGTCCGGTCCCGTTTCCTTATGTATAAACGCCTTGTGGGCGGTGCGACGTTTGACGGGCGCACCGCCCCAAGCTCGTAATGTGTTATCCTAGAGCCTACTCGATGATTTTCGAGACGACGCCAGCGCCTACGGTACGACCACCTTCGCGGATCGCGAAGCGCAGTTTTTCTTCCATAGCGATGGGTTGGATCAGCTCAACGTTTACTTCCACGTTATCGCCTGGCATCACCATTTCGGTGCCTTCCTTCAACGTCACGATACCGGTGACGTCGGTGGTACGGAAGTAGAATTGCGGGCGATAGTTATTGAAGAATGGGGTGTGACGACCGCCTTCTTCTTTGGTCAGAATGTAGGCCTCGGCCTCAAACTTCGCGTGTGGCTTGATAGAACCGGGCTTGGCCAGAACCTGACCACGCTCAACGCCTTCACGGTCAACACCGCGCAGAAGTGCGCCAACATTGTCGCCCGCTTGACCTTGGTCAAGAAGCTTGCGGAACATTTCAACACCGGTACAGGTTGATTTCGTCGTTGGGCGGATACCCACGATTTCAACTTCGTCACCGACCTTCAAGATACCGCGCTCAATACGGCCCGTTACAACCGTACCACGACCAGAGATCGAGAACACGTCCTCGATCGGCATCAAGAAGGCTTGGTCGATCGGACGCTCTGGGGTTGGGATATATTCATCCACAGCCGCCATCAGCTCACGGATCTTGTCTTCACCGATATTCGCGTCACGGCCCTCAAGTGCGGCCAGAGCAGAACCAGAAACGATTGGAATATCGTCGCCTGGGAAATCGTAAGACGAAAGCAGCTCGCGCACTTCCATCTCAACCAATTCCAACAATTCTTCGTCGTCAACCTGGTCAACTTTGTTCAAGAACACAACCAGCGCAGGAACACCAACCTGACGGGCAAGCAGGATGTGCTCACGGGTCTGTGGCATAGGGCCATCCGCCGCGTTCACAACCAGGATACCGCCGTCCATCTGCGCCGCACCGGTGATCATGTTCTTAACATAGTCAGCGTGACCGGGGCAGTCCACGTGCGCATAGTGACGGTTTTCCGTCTCATACTCAACGTGAGCCGTAGAAATCGTGATACCGCGTGCCTTCTCTTCCGGCGCGCCGTCAATCTGATCATAGGCGCGGAATTCACCAAAATACTTGGTGATCGCAGCCGTCAACGTCGTCTTACCGTGGTCAACGTGACCAACTGTACCAATGTTGACGTGCGGTTTGTTACGTTCAAACTTTTCCTTGGCCAT
>NZ_KB908064.1:47500-53736 GCF_000382325.1 Woodsholea maritima DSM 17123 | reverse complement strand
GCCAAACCCGGATTGGTGATCGTATAGGTCAAGGTGTCTTGCGTGGCGACGGCCTTATTGCCCAAGGCATTAGGATTGCCATCGGTAAGCGCCCCGCCCTGAGACGAACTGACCGCGATATCGGGCGTACCTGTCGCGGTACCAGAGGCAGCAATATTATAAGGGTTCTCATCGCCATCATCATTAGCCAAGCTTAGATCAAAATCGAAGCTACCCGCCACAGTGGGCGTATAATTGACAACCAAGGTGGTTGTCCCCCCGCCCGGTGCCACTGTGGTTGAGCCCAAGACCAAGGAATTAACCGTGACATTCGTTTCACCCGAGATGTTTGCCACAACCGTCGGGGTCGTAATCGTCAAGGTGTCGGTGCCGGAGTTCGTGATCGTGTAAGTGACATTCGTCGCAACGCCCGCGGTTTTGGATGATGCAAATGTATCTGTTCCGCTATCTGCAACAGCTCCACCTTCATCAGATGTAATGGCGATTTCAGGGGCAGTGCTCACAGTGGGCGCAACTTGGTTAGATGTTACATCAACAGAAGCTCCAATTCCCGAATTTGAAAATTGAACAGCATACTCTGTATCCGAATATGTAAAAACTATATCATAGTCACACGATACTGACGTGCCATTACATAAATATCTTGGGCCTGAAGTTGAGGCAGGACCGCCATTTACCTCAACACTCAATCCAGTAATATTTACGCCAGGAAAAACGGTTAATCCTTGGGGACTAACATTGTGATCGTTACCTAGCGATATTATATCATTTCCATTCGCAAAGCCGTTAGAACATGTTTGCGAGCTCATATTAATACTGCCTACAGCGCCCGACGTTAGCGTTAGATTACACGTAAAGCTCTGCGCTTGGGCTGTATTGGGCAACCAAACAAAACTTGTGAGAAGCAACCCCACGCCCAAAACAAACACTTTAAAATCGACCAACTTCATAGCACAACACCCCGAACTAAGCGGCAAAAAATCCCCCGAAAGGTGATTTGAAGTCATAACGCTCTACACCGAACAGGCGAAATAAACGCAAAGCTCAGAATCAAGCGACATCAACCCTAAATAGATTGACTTTCAGACCACCCCAATGTGCTTCATAGCGCGAACTAGCTTTCTCGTTCAAGTGAAAACTAAGCACAAAAACCCCCTTAAAGAGAATTTGGGTCCACGCACTCTTTTTATGGGCTTTTTTTGCAAGTCAAGCACTAAATATACGCGTTCAGTTATATTTATTTTGATTTCGCTGTTGCCAGAAATCATGTGACCGACTTAACTTAAACTCCTTTTTTGGAGGGAATATTCCCTTGCACCTTAATCGTGATTTAGATCACGCTTCGCTATAAGGGGGAAGTTTGTGTCAGAACCATTTCTAGCTGAAATCCGCATGATGGGGTTTAATTTCGCCCCGCGCGGATGGGCCTTCACCGATGGGCAAATCCTGCCCATCAATCAAAATCAATCTTTGTACTCTATACTGGGAACAACCTATGGCGGGGATGGGCGCACCACCTTTGCCTTACCGGATTTGCGCAGCCGCACGCCCATTCATCGCGGTGAGGGGCATAGCTTGGGGCAAAAATCAGGCGAAGAAACCCACACTCTAAGTAACAATGAAATGCCTGAGCATACGCATTATGTGCGGGCCAACTCGACCCCCGCCAACCAAACCCAACCCACCAGCCACTTTTTATCTGCACCCGCCTCACCTGGCAACCAACCCTTCCGTGATTATGAGGCGGTCAACGCGACATCTCTGCGTTCGGGTACCGTCACAAACAGCGGCGGCAGTCAGGCCCATGAAAACATGCAGCCCTATATCACCTTGACCTTTTGCATCGCCCTTCAGGGCCTATTCCCATCCCGCAATTAGGAGATTGAATTATGTCAGACCCTTATGTGGGTGAAATTCGTATGTTCGCGGGCAATTTTGCCCCCCGCGGCTGGGCGTTTTGTGATGGCCAATTGCTGGCCGTTTCTCAGAATGATGCTCTGTATTCGTTATTGGGGACGATTTATGGCGGGGATGGGCGTACCACCTTTGGCCTACCGGATATGCGCGGGCGCATCCCCTTACACCAGGGCCGTGGCCCGGGCCTGTCTGAGCGTCGTTTGGGCAGTAAAGGCGGTGCGGAAAAAGTGACCTTGACCGTCAATCAAATGCCTAGCCATACACATAACATAAGAGCCAACACCCAACCGGGCGATAGCGACAGTCCCGCTGGACGCGTTTTTGCCGAAACCGCTTCCACCCCAATCTATGCAGAAGACAACCCGTCTGTGAACTTCAATAGCGAGACTATTACCCAGACGGGCGGAAGTCGCGCACACTATAATATGCAACCCAGTATCTGCGTGAATTTCATTATCGCGCTGTTTGGCATTTACCCAAGCCGCCATTAGGAGACGATCATGTCAGAACCCTTTATCGCAGAAATCCGCATATTTGCCGGCAATTTCGCCCCACGCGGCTGGGCCTTTTGTGATGGCCAACTACTGCCGATTGCAAACAATACCACCCTGTTCTCCCTGATCGGGACGACCTATGGCGGTGATGGCAGAACCACTGTGGCTTTACCCAATATGGAAGGGCGCGCGCCCATGCACCCCGGTCGCGGCCCGGGCTTAACGTCGCGTCGTCTTGGTGAGCGTATAGGCAGCGAAACCTCTACCTTAACGGAAGCCACCCTGCCCCAGCACACACACACCTTGCGCGGCACTACAGGTTTTGCAAATGAAAGAGAACCCAGCTCAACCCGGACGTTTGCACAATTCTTTGCACCCTCTTATTCTAACAATGATCAAAACCTGGTCGATTTGGCGTTTGAAACATTGCCAGAAGCGGGTGGGGGCCAAGCGCATAACAATATGCAGCCCTATATCACCTTGAACTTCATCATTGCGCTGGTTGGGCTTTACCCCTCCCGCGACTAGGCGACTTGGTTGAACACATGTTCGGCCCAAGGGCCGATGATCAAATATGAAGGGCAATATCATGCCTATGGACGATGTACAGTCTTCTGAGCTTTTCGCGCTACCGACGGGGCGCAGCTCTGTTTATTTTCGCAGCTTCTTAGCCGCGATCAATGAACAAAACCAATTGGTTCACAAAGAACAGGTCACGGAAAATGGCCCGTTTGAGGACAGTTTCACGACCCTGAGCGGTGCCACCTATCACGCAAACACTTTGCAGGCAAGCATCACCGGTGAGGGCTATGTCGCGATTTTGGCGCAAGGTCAAAGCGACAATAATCTCTACTATATTTGCGAATCTGCAAGCGCAGGTACTCAGCGCTTTAACGGCCCTGTAAATTTAGGCCATCCTGATGGCGTCACAGATTTCACTAGCACCGTAATGCTGCGTGGATTTACCGGTCTTCCCAATGTTTTCGTGACAGACGCCACCGGCTCTCAATCGATTTGGTGGAAATACGCCAACACGTATACAATCAAAAAAGAAACCGTCACCGTGACCCCTCCTGGCACGGATGAGCCGATCGAAGTCACCGCGGAGGAACAAGTTCCCCCCGCTCAAGCCTGGTCAGATTGGCAAGAAATTCCAGGCAGTCTGGCTCAACTAACAGCCGGAAACAATGCGGATGGTCGCATCATTCTAGCGGGAATCAATGGGGATCAAGTCCCCTATATCAATATCCAAACACAGCGTGATCCGCTGCTAAAGCCAGAATGGCAGGGTTGGCAAGACATCGCTGAAGGCCTTAGCGGGTTTGAACAGCTTGTCGTGGCCATTGATGGCTTCGCCCTGGTGCATATTTTTGCCCGTATTGGCAAATGCCTCTATAAAAAGGTCCAAACCCAAGTCAACAAGGATGAGTTCAGCCCTTGGGTGTTGTTTGCGTCCTTCCCGGACACGCTCTACACTTTTACCGTTGGCGTTAATGCCGATAATGGACTTTACGTTGTTGCCCAGGTCGGTAGCGGCGCACAAAGCCCGCTTTATGGCTGGCACCAAAACGGAGCGAACAATGTATGGAGCACGCCGAGCGTGATTGCTCACGTGCCGGGCGATGGCAGCTTGTCGCTCGAGCCTCAAGCGGATCTGACCTTGAACCTCTATAGCTATGACCAAGCCGGTCACAGCGCGAGTTTTATCAATCAAACTCAGCCTGACCACTGGAGCCCAAGCTGGAGCGCACTGGGCTCCGGACTTGCCAGTATCGCTGTAACCCACGACATTACACCCAACCCTGCTGACTAATTCATTCAGGACTAAAGTGTGATTTCAAAACCAACTCTGGGGCATGCCGCCGCTTTCTCTATCTTTTACCGGGATATGGGGGCGGCGGACCTCCCCTTCCTCGAACAGCTGTATCGTTCAACCCGTGAGGGTGAACTGGCCATGACCCCGTGGTCGGAAGATCAAAAGGCAAACTTCATTGCCATGCAGTTTCGCGCCCAGCACGAGCACTACCAGGCCCATTACCCTGATGCCTTATGGCTGATTATTGAGCGCAATATGAAAGCGATCGGGCGGCTTTATATCGAAGCTTGGCCTGAAGAGCATCGCATCATCGACATCGCTCTGATGCCTGAAGCACGCGGCCTAGGTATGGGTGAGGCAATCCTGCGCGACCTCATCAGTGACGCTGAGGCCCAGGGAAAAAGCGTCGGCATTCATGTCGAGAAAAACAATCCCGCTATGACCCTCTACAAACGCCTTGGCTTTGAAAAGACTGAGGATAAAGGGGTTTATGACCTGATGCACAAATCTCCGGAACCAAGTGCCCTGCCCGCTTAAGTGAAGATCGCTTCGTACTGAAAGCCGACTGCCTTTTCTGCGACGGGGACTAAAAAGAGCGCCACAGTGCCGAGCTCTGAATGCTCCAAGCCATAGGTGGCCTGATCAAGTTTCGGCTGAGGCGGGCCTTGGAACAGTATCGCAAACGCACCGCCCTCCCGTTCAGCTTGCCCCATCGCTTTCACCTCGATGAGTTCAAGGGTAAGCGTATCCTCGCCATTTTGCGCACGTAGAATAAAGTTATTGTCGCCTAAAGCCTCAAAGGTCTTGATCGTTAAAGTCGTTAAAGTTTCCATGTGCGCCTCCCTTATGACGGTGAACCGTAACATGCTTGGCGTCTGGAAAAAAGGTCAATATGAGAAGCACTTACGTGCACTCTATAAACGCTAAGAGCGTTAATCCGCCCCGGAACGAAAAAACCCGCCAAGCATAAGCCTGACGGGTTAATTTGGGTGCGGGAGTAGGATTTGAACCTACGACCTTCAGGTTATGAGCCTGACGAGCTACCGGGCTGCTCCATCCCGCGTCAAACCGGAACCAGCACGATCACTCGCGCTGCGGAATGGGTTAACAAAGTATAGCATGTTTTTGATGTGTGTATGTTACGGACCGGGCGACGACCTACTCTCCCACATCTTAAGATGTAGTACCATCGGCGCAGAGGGTCTTAACGGCCGTGTTCGGGATGGGAACGGGTGGGGTCCCCTCGCTATAGCCACCCGGTCGGTGACATACACACAGTTTTTATCGAAGACATCTTTATCTGATGGTGATGTCAGGGGGTTAGCCTGACGTTTTGTTATGGGGGCTTATCTTTTTGTGTTCATGGGCGGATCGACCGCCGTTCATGAGCTTTTTAAGATCAAGCCGATCGAGCAATTAGTACTGGTTAGCTTCATGCATTGCTGCACTTCCACACCCAGCCTATCAACGTGGTGGTCTTCCACGGCTCTGATAGGGAAATCTAGTTTTGAGGTGGGCTTCCCGCTTAGATGCTTTCAGCGGTTATCCCTTCCGTACTTAGCTACCCTGCAATGCGGCTGGCGCCACAACAGGTCCACCAGAGGTACGTCCACCCCGGTCCTCTCGTACTAGGGGCAGCTCCTCTCAAATTTCCAACACCCACGGCAGATAGGGACCGAACTGTCTCACGACGTTCTAAACCCAGCTCACGTACCGCTTTAATTGGCGAACAGCCAAACCCTTGGGACCTGCTCCAGCCCCAGGATGCGATGAGCCGACATCGAGGTGCCAAACAATGCCGTCGATATGGACTCTTGGGCATCATCAGCCTGTTATCCCCGGCGTACCTTTTATCCGTTGAGCGATGGCCCTTCCACTCGGGACCACCGGATCACTATGACCGACTTTCGTCTCTGCTCGACCTGTCAGTCTTGCAGTCAGGCTGGCTTATGCCATTGCACTCAACGAGCGATGTCCGACCGCTCTGAGCCAACCTTCGCGCGCCTCCG
>NZ_KB908064.1:0-42500 GCF_000382325.1 Woodsholea maritima DSM 17123 | reverse complement strand
TAGATCAGATTTTCAACTTCACTTCGAAGCGAGGCGCGGTGTCTAAAGAACAACCCCAACCTCGTCAACCGCTCTTTTCAGTGGCGTCGCAGTGAAGTTCAGTAAGCCTAATCCGAAGATCCGTCTTACCACCCTCACCGGACTTAACCGGAAAGAACAGCCCTTCGAAAACTCAAAATCAATCAAAGCCTGAAGCTCAAACCAACCCGACTTCCCGAAGCGGAGCGCGGTGTCTAAAGCGAAACCGAAACCCCGTCAACTCCCTCTCTCACACCGCGCGCAGCCAAACTCCGAAAAGTCAAACCACCCTCAATGCCGCCACCCGAACGCGCCCCAGTCATCAAAGCCAGATCACCCAGCCCAATCACCAAAACACTACCCAAACAGCGAAAATATACCCGCCCCGACAAACCAAAGCCGCCAGGCCAAATATATCCCCAACCAAGGAAGAAGCCGCACATTAACGAAACCTCGTCGCCACCGCAAGATCTTTTTACAAGTTTGTAACAGATCCGAATGACACCGCTGTCCGCCGTGCAGAGCGATAGAGATAGACTTTTTTGTGCGTCGCGCAAGATGGGATGACAGCTCGATTACAGCTTGGTGACGCCTTTGCTGCTGAACCGTCATGAAGGTGTAAACTTTTTTCGCTCCCCAGCCGTTTAAGACTTTGGTAAGATCATAAGTGAGGGAAAGTGGGGTCCATCATGCGTAACGTCTTTCGCGGGCGATTAGACCAGGATCTTGATCGGTGGATCGAGGCCGGTTGGGTGCCTGAAGACAGCCGTAAGGCCATTTTAGACGATGCGCGCGCACGCCGGGCCAATTGGTCGGCGCGCGATGCCGGTCTTGTGCTGGGCATTGTCCTGCTGGCGATGAGTGCCTTGACCTTTGTCGCTGCCAACTGGGCTGATATGGCGCGGATCTGGAAATTTGCCCTCATCCTTATAACGCTGTTGAGTGCCTATACAGGTGCAGGTCTCGCCTTTTGGCGGGGATCACGCGGCCTCGGCCATAGCCTCGCCTTGTTAGGTGCGCTGCTCTTTGGTGCAGGCATTGCCCTGACCGCGCAGACATTTAACATGGCCGATTTCCGCAATACCGGGGTTTTGATCTGGGCCGGCATCGCCTTAGCGACGGCCATCTTCACCCCTTCGCGTCCTGTTTTGATTGCTTTCACCGTGATTAGCGGTTTCTGGTTGAGCCTGGAGATTAACTCCCCCTACGCGCCCGACCTTCTTTGGATGTATTTAGGTTTGTGGGTGATCGGCTGGGCCTCTGCCAGCGCTATGCGCTCTAAAGTCAGCCTTAACCTGCTCGCTCTGACAGGCCTCGGCTGGCTCAGCTATATGATGATGACTTTGGTGGATCTAAAACTGCTCACTCAGATCGAAAGCCTCTCTCTATTTGCGCTCATCACACTGACCCTAGCGCTCATCGCGCGCTTCTGGAGTGGGCGTGGAGTGTATGGCATGGGTTTGGCGCATGCCTGGTTCACGCTGGCGGCCGTCATTATGGGCTTTATCTTGAAGGTCAATGTGCTTGATAATGCAGGCCAGCGCGTCAATGTCGATGACACAACGCTTGGCCTGATCGACCAAATCACTTTGGGACAAAGTGCCTTTTGGCTACCCGCCTTTATCGCTTTGCTATTAGGCGCGGTTCACGTTGGCCTGGATTATGGCATTAAGCGCCTGTCCTTGTTTAACACCGCCGCTTTGGCGCTGGTCATGGCCAGCTTCATCATGGCTCCGGCCCTGTCGGAGACTTTGGCGCATGCAAACTGGGCCTTGGCGATCAGCATTGCGTTGAGCGCGCTCGTTCTCAGCCTGGCGGTTACGATGATCATATCGGGAGCCGAAGCCGATCAAAAGCTGATCGGAATTGTCGGGATTGGCCTCTTCATCGCCGAAGTCAGCTATATCTATTATGAGCTGTTCGGCGATTTATTAAACACCGCCCTCTTCTTTTTCCTGGGCGGGGCCTTAATCCTGGCGCTGGTCTTGAGCCTGCCGCTGTTACGAAAAGCCTTGGTTAAATCGTCTCCAGAGACGGAGGCCCGCTCATGATCGCCCTTATTCGCCTGATCGCCCTGGGCCTTGCGGCCTGCGCGCTGTTGGGAAGCCTGGTTTATATTCATGCCAAAGCGCGCGCAGAGGGCGATGAGATCATCCTCTCCATGGAGCCTGTGGACCCGCGCGATGTCCTGCTGGGGCATTATATTCAGATCCGCACCCCGCTCCATCAGCTCGATACCAAGAATTTCCTGGCCCCCAAGCGGGGCTGGAAAACCGGCGACACGGTCTATGTCCGCATCGCGCCAGGCCCTCAAGGGCGCTGGCAAGCCGTTGAACTTTATATGAGCCCACCCGCCCAGGCCCAAGGCCTGGTGGTGCAGGGGCAAGTGTCTTGGGTACGCCAAGACTTTGACTATGAAGAGGTCACGCCCACTGATGCAGATGCGCCTGGGGGTGAATTAGAAGCCGCCGAGCGGCCGATCCGTCGCCGCCAAATTGAAAGCAGTGGCCGCGATGTCCTCAACGTCATCTATACGATCGAGCGGTATTATGCCGATCGCGAGACGGCGCTGGCCTTAGAGGCGCTGCGCAATGAAGACCGCGTGCAACTCATCGCTTCGGTCGGTGCTGAGGGGCGGATTGTCATCAAGGGCCTCGTCATTGATGGCGAACGTCATATCGACAGCCTGTTTTAAATCGTGATCAGGGCTGGTGCGGCGGTAACTGGCGACCATACATTTTAAGCCAGAAGGGATAAAGAATCGCCCCTGCGGCGAGCCCGCCGATATGTCCTGCCCAGGCGATGGGGAAATCCATAAACAGGTCCAGACCCGCAAACACCAGATTGATTCCCAACCAGGGCAGCGCCAGGCGCATCATCCCTTCACGCCCGCCGCCAGCATAGCCTGCCGCGGCCAGCACGCCAGACACGGCTGTCGAGGCCCCGACCATCACGGTGGGTGTGTTTAAATGGGTTAGCAGGTGAAACACGCTGCCGCCCAGCGCGCAGATGAAAAAGAAGCTGAGAAAGCCAATCACCCCCATCGGACCGGGCCGAAAGGGGCGCATCGCCGCTGCGCCAAAGGCCAACAGCGCAAACGCATTCATCACGATATGCATCAACCCGCCATGCAGGAAGACATGAAGCAGATAAGGTGGCAATCCGCCCAAGGGCGCATTGGGGACCAGATCCATATATGGCCCCGTCACCACCGCACCCCAGATCCAGAACACGCCATGTAGGCTAGGGACCAACGAATCCAGTGCGAAGACCGCAATCATAAGCGCGACCAGGGCGAGGATGGTGAGCGGAATATTGTTGAAGATTGGGCCCCCTAAACGCGGACGGCGCACCCGTCGGGCCTGCCAGGGATCGCCTTCTGGGCCAGGCTTATGGCTATAAGGGCCCGTTTCATGCGGGCCGAATTCACCGGCAGGCGCATCCTCACGTGGATCTTTTTCCATACTCTACCTTCTCCCCCACCCTTGGTCTGGGCCTCAGCCTTAACCTCTGTCTGACTTTTATCAGGCCTCTTACAAATGGCATAGCGATTGCAGGTTACAAGACTGATGTGTCTTATTTTTGGATGGGACTGATACACCATGACCACGCCCACGAGCCTTCGCCTTGCCTTGACGAGCTGCGCCATAGCGTTGGTAAGCGCGAGCCCCGCCCTTGCCCAGCAAAGCGCCGCGCAATGGGGCCGTGCCTATGGCCAAGCGCCCGGCCAAGAACGCAGCGCCTATGTCAACCGTGTCGCGCGCGATGCCAATGGCAACCGGATTATCCTGAACGGTGTGATCCAAACCGGGGTTGGCGTGCAAGCCAGCGCCCAGGCCCGCGCCTCTGGCCAGGCCTATGGCGGCGTTGGGTCGGGCAGTACGCTGAATCAAAGCTCATCCCTGGCGGTTGGCAATCAATTGAATGTCAATGTTGTGGGCAATTACAACACCGTGATCGTCAATGCCAAACAGATCAATACCGGTGATGTCAGCGCCCATGCCAATACCCAGGGCGGCAACCGATAGATCACCACGGCCCGGCCCGGCATTAACCACAGTGTGTCAATTCAAAACGCTCTGAGCGTGTCTGACACACTCAAAAGTGGTTCAAGCCAGGAATGAGCAGACGGTCACTCCGTCTTTAGTGCGAATAATCTCTATGAGTACAGGCGCTTAATCCCAATCTCGCATTTGGCACAGGCTTTGCGAACAAAGGGACAAGTATGAACACGATAGGACAGGGTTTTCCATGCTCACATTGAACAAGACCGCGCGCCTGATTCTGACCGGCGCTGTTTCGGCCTTCGCTTTAAGTGCGTGCGCAACGACGAATGCCGGTTCGGACGGGCTCTATGCGCGCCCGACCGGCAACGCCCCTGTCACGACCAATCCAACGCCTTATTCTGACGCTTTGGTGTGTATGGCGAGCTATGCGCGCGCCCAAGGCCTGCAATCGCCGCGCATCGCGGTGGGCCGGATTGCCGATTATACCGGCCAATACTCACCAGAGAATGGGGCTCAAGTCACCCAGGGCGCGTCCTTGATGGCCATCTCGGCCTTTGCCAAATCTGGTGCGCGCCTGGTGGAGCGTTTTGATACCTCTGTATCAGAGCTGGAATTGCGCTATGCCAACAATCAGTTGATCGGTGATAGCGCCAATGAGGCCGGCTATCGTCAGATTTATGCGGGCTCGCTACCCGGGTCTGATTATTATCTGGTCGGCGGCATTACCGAGCTTAACACCAATATCCGCTCCAACGGGCAGGATGTATTTGCGGGTGATAGCCGCGATTCTGATCCGGCTGGTGTGTTTTCACGCCGCGTCTTCGTGATGAATGTCGGGCTGGACCTGCGCCTGGTTGACACCCAGACCCTGGAAGTCGTCGATGTGGTGTCTTACCAGAAACAAATCGTCGGCCATGAAATGTCTGCCGGCGTCTTTTCTTTCTGGAATGATGTGGTGCTGGATGTGTCTGGCGGTGGGCGCTCTTTAGAGCCGATCCAGCTGGCCGTGCGTTCGGTGATTGAGCGCGCCGTTCTGGAAATTTCTGCACAAATTTATGGCGTTAACGCCGATCAAGCCTGCCAGTTTTATGACCCGATCGGGCCATCCAATACCTCTGGCGGCGTGATGACTGAGACATCCTATACGGGATCGGAGACCCCCAATGTTCAAGCGCGGACCTCTATTGATCACGGGCATGAGCGCCGCGATGTGGCTATCAGCGGCCTCCTACGCGGCACCTATCAATAACGGGCAAAACACCCAAGAGGGCGCGGTCGGTGGCGATGTCACCTCTGAAACCGTGCTCACCCTTGATCAGGCCGATGACGGCGTCGCCCTTGCCACCGCGCAGGGCAATTCCGTTACGGGCGATTATTATGACGAAACCGCCTTTGCCAATCAGCAAAGCATGGCGGCCGACACCCGTGCGCGCGCACAAGCCAATGCCACCAATATCTATGGCGGATTGAACAGCTCCGGCGTGGCTCAGGCCAATTCCGCCTCCCTCATCCATGAGGGCGCACTGGATATGACCTCCGATCAAACGGCCAGTGGCAGCACGGTTGAGGCCATTGCGCTCTTACGTCTCGATAATGGTGATCCAGACGCTTATACTGGTGACTTGACCACCGTAGCCCAAGGCACAGCCAATGCGCTGGAGACCAATGGCTATGGCCCGCAAAGCGTCACCGCGCGCCAATCGAGCAGCGCCAGCGTGCGCGCCGAAGCCCGCAGCGATGTCAACAGTGTCAACTCACGCACGGCCAGCGCCAGTGCGGTGAGCGCGGGCAATAGTCAATCGGCCCGCACCTATGGCGGCGAAGCCCATATTGGCGTTGATCAGACCAATTCAGGGGCCATTACCAGCGTGTCTGATGTCGATCATGAAGGCGATGCGATCTGGGGGGCAACCTCCTCCGCCCAAAGTGTGGGCAATACCGCGCAAGTCCTTAATGATGATGGCGCGATCCGAATTGATGGCGCACAGATCAATACCGGCGGCGTCTCAGCCAGCGCCTCTCTAAGCGTATATGGCCATGATGAAGGCTTAGCCTTGGGCAGTTCAAATGCCGTGGGCAATACCGCCCTCGCCTCCGCCCTGGGCGGATCGGTCTATAGCGGCGTGACGCAAACCAATTCTGGAGATGTCAGCGCCACCACCTTGGTCAATGCCGGGGCCGGTAAGGGCGTGGTCGCCAGCGCTACCGCCATGGGTAATGCCCAATCGGCCTACATCTGTTCGGCCTGCGTGACGGCAAATTCTGGCACGATCAATCAGATTAATTCCGGCGCGATTTCTGCCCGCACCCAAGTCACGACCCAAGGCTATAACCCCTATGTCACGGGCAGCGCGATTGCGGTGGGCAATGCCGCCACCTTCTCCAGCCGGGATCCGGGCGGCCACTAACACACTTATTTAGACACGTTATCTCGGGGGGAAACGCTCGCAATGCCATAGGCTTGCGAGCGTTTTCGTATGTGGAAACATAAATCCTATACGTCATGGCCGATGCGCAGCATCTGGCCATCCATGGATCCCCAGACGCCTAGGGCGTCGGGGATGACGATGTTAGGGGACTAAGTTTTCTTGTCATCCCGGGCAAGCGTTAGCGCGACCCGGAATCTGTTGCGTTTCATGGCAAGCTAAATGGATCCCGGCTCTGCGCTTCGCTTGGCCGGGAACGCGTTTCTACACATTTCTCGACGCGGCCCCGGACTTGATCCGGGGTCCAAAATCGCCCCCATAGAGGTCGCAAGCGCGAATGTCCTCAAATAGCCGACAGGCGATAGGACAAATAAGAGGTGCGCGACCGCAGCGCAGCGAGGACTTTTCAAGAAATTGTCACCCCAAACTTGATTTGGGGCCCATGCCGTACGGGTTGAGCGAAATTCTGGTCGATTAGAATGTGATGCAAGTTCACGGCATGGATGCCAGATCAAGTCTGGCATGACAAATCCCTAAACTGTCATCCCGGACTTGATCCGGGATCCATGAACTTTGATGGCAAATACAATAGATCCCGGATCTCGCAAAAGCTCGTCCGGGATGACAGCTTTTCTTTGCTTCAGATGGCTTTACGTTCGGGCTATTACAAAACAACAAAAGAAAAACCCTGATCCCACGATGGGGATCAGGGCATCAGACATCAAACCTGAAAAGGTTGAGTGGTGGTTCTTTTAATTTTTAAAGGCAGAACAGGGATATCACCGATATCCGCCGACCCCGCCATCCAGCATGAGCGTCATCTGTGATGTGCGCTGCGTGTGTTCTTCGACCACTTCGGTGTAATGTTCTTCATAACGCATATAGACGAGCTTCACCCCCGGCCCCCACCGGCGAAGCAGGGAACGCTCATTACAATTGCGCCGCGCTTCTTGCGGGGCACAATAAAGATCCCCGCCGGTGCGGTGGCGAAGAGCCTCGCCCTTTTGGCACATCAAAGTCTCCCCGCCCTCATAGCGGTCTTCGCCGTCAACGCGCCAGCCGATCGTGACCTGCATCGCGGTGCCCGACATGCAGCGGAAAATCTCGCCTTCATACTCTGCGCCAACCTCTTCATCCTGATCCGGGCGCGAGGCAGGATGGGGCGAGCCTGTATCATCTAGACATACCGCGCGCACCACACGCCAGGATTCCACCCAGCGCGAGCGGCTTTCCTCAATCACCGTCATCTGTTGATCGACAAGGTTCAGCCCGCTAATTGTCGTGACATTACCCGGCCCACCGCGTGAAATGACCCCGCCCCCGGCATAGACCACGGTGCTGGCCCCGGCATTGGCCCGCGCATAAGCGTTCGCGCTGGCATTCGCGCTCACATTGACATTCACATGGGCCCCGACATTGACGCCCACATTCACGTTGGTTCCGCCCACATAGACATTTGGGGCGTGAACATTGACCGAAGGCGTGCGCAGGATCGGGCCAGAGCCATGCGTGCAACAGCCATAGACCGGGGGGGGTGGCGGTGAAACCGGTTGGGCCTCAACCGATGGCGTCATCAGGCAGGCTGTAAAACTGGCACAAACCGCTGCCAAGGCGGCAGCGTATCGTGGTGATACACGCATGAGCGGCTCCCAAAGATTTTTACGAACTCATGCAAGCCTTGGACCGTTATCCCTTAGGCGCGTGAAAAAGCCTGCGATCCCTAAAGCGAGCCCCGCGCGTCAACGATTTGGCAAGACCTTTGCACTTGCCCCGCCCAGACCGGAGCGCCTGTCTCAAGACGAGCCCGCCGGTGGGACGGATAAGGACAGGATGGGGCGGGTATGCGACACGCACATACACAGACACTCTATGCGTATTGGGATGCGCGCCGGCGCGGGGCCTCGGCCCCGACGCGTGCGGATATTGCACCGCGCGATCTGGCGAGCCTTCTGGGCAATCTTTTTATCTTGCGGCGTATGGATCCGGCACACCATGTCTTCCGTCTGGCAGGCACCAGCCTGTGCAAAATGCATCGACGAGAGTTCAAAGATCAAAACTTCCTCAGCCTGTGGCAGGATTTTGACCGCGCGCATATGACCGCCCTGTTAGAAGGGGCCTTGTCCACCCCTGCCCCCGCCACGGCCATGGCCCAGGCCATTGCGCTGGATGGGGAAAGTGTGGATGTGGAGATTTCATTGCTACCGCTACGCGGTCCTGAAGGACAGACGGACCGTATTTTAGGGCTTTATCAGCCGATGACCCGCGCGCGCCATCTCGAACGCCGCCCGATCATTCGCCATGTGCTGCGCGAACTGCATCCCGCGCGCACCCCAACCCCCAGTGTTGAATGTCATCTGCACGCGCCGCGCTATTACGACACTTTGCTGGCTGCAAATGATCACTAGCAAGGGTTAACAGCTACGCTTTTTTCATTTTCCTAGGGCAAGATAGCCACCATCATAAGGTAGCATCGATGTCCGGAATTTCTACAAACCCGCATCGCCTTGATCGGCGACAGATCAAAATCGCCGCGCGCGCCGCCCAGGAACGCCGGGGCGGACGTCGTGTGCCCTTATCTTTACCGGGCCGATTTTTAGATCCCTTGCGCGGGGAATTTCCCTGCCGCTTGGTCGATGTCTCCCCCGGCGGCGCGCGCATTCGCACAGAAAACCCGCCCTCCATGGGTGACAGGGTCATCATGTTGATCGACGGCCTGGGCCGGATCGAAGGCGATGTCGTGCGTTCGGGTAAGGCCGGATTTGCGGTGCGCTTTATCGCCTCCACCCGCAAAAAAGATAAACTGGCAGATGCCATTACCTGGCGTTTCAATATGGCACGTCTGGGATTGGACGAAGACCGGATCTCGCCACGCAAACCCGGACGCGGACGTGCCAGTATTAAGCTGTCCGATGGGGTCATGATTAAAGCCGATGTGGTCGATGTTTCGGTTACAGGTGCGGCTTTTGCATGCCTGGAACGCCCCCGCGTGGGCGAACGCGTGCAGGTCGGCGAGATGTTTGGCCGCGTAGCGCGTTGGTTAGACAATGGTTTTGCCGTTGCCTTTGATCCGCCCACTGAGCGTCAGAGCTAGACCTCTCTAAAATTTGATTGATAAAGTGTCAGTGAAAGCGCTTAAACTTTCACAATTCCCAGCCATATAATAGGTCTGGCCCAAAACTTGCCCCATCTATGTCTGATAGTCGTGGGCAATCAGGGCCCCCAAGGGTCGGGAGAATAAAGAATTATGCCGCGTGATGACGGAATTACAATGACTTGGTTTGTGAAGGTGGATGGGCGCGTCTATGGCCCCTACACCCCTGCGCAAATGCGCGCCTTTGTCGGTGAAGGCCGGGTGGCCTCGCATTCCGAGGTCTCAGAGACCCGCGATCAGGGCTGGCGCAAGGCCGGTGAGATTAACCAGTTCAACCTGTGGATGGATGAAATGCGCCGCGAGCCCAGCGAGCGCACCCAGCCCCAGGTCAAAACCCAAACCGCAAACTTCGTGGTGATTGCCCAACTGGAAGCCGACAATGTGGCAAGCTTTAGCCAGACCTTGCGCAATTATGGTGAGATCGAAACCATTGGCGCTGGCGTTTGGTTGCTACGCGGGGCCACAACCGCGGCGATCCTACGTAATGAGCTGAGCCATGTGCTGGAGCGTGAAGAAAACCTCTTGGTCGTCGATGCCTCACGCGATCGCGCCGCCTGGTTCAATCTGGGTCAAGACAGCGATCAACGCATCCGCGCCCTTTGGACGCGCAGCTAAAATAATGCCCGCCCACGGCGTTTGATCAAAGGCGTGAGCGCGGCTCACGCCTTTTCTTTTGGCTTATACGATAGGCTTCAAGCCCTTGGCAAAACGCGCGCCATTATCGGCGTAATGATCAGCAGACGCTTTGAACATGACCGCAGCGCCTTCATCGAGGGTTTTGACAATCTTGCCCGGTGCCCCCATGACCAGAGAATTATCCGGGATTTCCTTACCTTCAGTAATCAAGGCATGCGCCCCGATCAGGCAGTTTTTCCCGATCTTGGCCCCATTCATCACAGTGGCCCCAATACCGATCAGCGAATAATCGCCAATCTCACACCCATGCAACATCGCCTGATGGCCGACGGTAATGCCCCGGCCCAAAGTCAGCTTGATCCCGGCATCGGTGTGCAGCACCGCACCATCTTGAATATTGGTGTCCTCACCAATGGTGATCAGATCCATATCCCCGCGCACGACCGCATTGAACCAAACGCTAGATCGCGCCTTCATGATCACCTGGCCGATCACACTGGCCGTGGGGGCAATCCAGACCCCATCCGAATCAATTTGGGGCACATAGTCATCGAGGGCATAGACAGTCATTAACATTTCCTCCCCAACAGGGTCTTTATATTTTTGAGCTTTTTATCAGTTCTCGTCGACAAGGCTTTATCAATCATCCTACACTCATAATGCACTGGCGATTCGAGGTGTAAACAGAATCTCGCGATTCGACCTTGATCGCTTTAACTTTGGATCGGAGGAATTGGGCCTTGCCTATCAGATTGGTCCCCGTACCCAGATATGCCGGCCATACGCCGCCCCCATCACCATCCGATGCTGAAGTTGCCTTCTCTTTCTGCCGCAGTGTTTCACCCCTCGCCATTTGGCCAGGGGCTTTTTAATGTCTGGAGGTCCCACCATGGGCAAACGCACAGTGAAACGACGCCAAGGCCAGTTCAATCAGGATCACTATGAGGAAGATAAGGTCCGCGCCCTCTTCCCCGGATCATCCTGGACGCCCGATGATCGTGAACCCTTGCGGGACCAAAGCTATCAAAAAAATGTCAAGGCGCGCTCTGCCGGTCAGGAAAAACTGATCCGCGCCATTGATGACCATAATCTGGTGCTGGCGCTGGGCCCTGCGGGAACCGGGAAAACCTTCCTGGCCGTTGCTAAAGGCGTTGAAGCGCTCGAAGCCGGTGAAGTGGGCCGCATCGTCCTGTCCCGCCCCGCGGTTGAAGCGGGCGAATCCATCGGCTTCCTGCCCGGTGCCATGGAAGAAAAGCTCGCGCCCTATCTGCGCCCGCTTTACGACGTGCTTTCTGATCGGCTTTCGCCCAAGCGCCTGCGCGCCATGATGGCTGAAGGCCTGATTGAGATTGCCCCCATCGGCTATATGCGCGGACGGACCCTGAATAATGCCTATGTGGTCGTCGATGAGGCGCAAAACTGCACTTATATGCAACTGAAAATGCTGCTGACCCGTCTGGGGTGGAATTCCACCATGGTCATCACCGGTGATCCGGCCCAAACCGACCTTCTGCCTGAGCTGTCTGGCCTGCAAGGCATTAGCGAAAAGCTCGATCAGGTGGAGGGCATCTCCGTCCAACGCCTCTCATCCCAAGACATTGTGCGTCACCCCTTGGTGGCCAGCATGTTGGAAGTGCTCTAATGAGGCACACCTTGTAAAGTCTACACATAAAAAAGGCGGGCCCACGGCCCGCCTTTTTTATGTGTATCCGATGTGGATGTTAAACTTCTTCCAGATCAATATCCAAAATGGTGATCTCGAATGAGTAAGAGGTTTCCCCCTCCTCAACATTTTTGGACACGACGCCCAGGCATTCCCCGCCCTTATAAATCTCGGCGCATTCATCGGGACGATTGCGCAATTGAACTTTAAGGTCATCATGAAGCTTTTTCTGCAGATACATTTCCAGCTTCACGCCTTCTTCGACGGTCATATTCTTGTTCACGGCATTGTCCTCATGATGAATGGGAATCGATTGAGCCCAAACTAGGCATGACGGGCCAAGGGTTCAATGCCCCATACCGCCTTATACTCAGTCTTAATCGTCTTGTGTGTCCAGATCCCCATCGGCGATCTGTACCTGATCCATAGTTTTGGCGGGTTGATCACACGGACCACCCACAGGTTTGGCCGGAACGCCGGCCACAGTGCAACGGCTTTCGACCGATTTCAACACGACCGAGCCCGCCGCAACACGCGCTTCATCGCCAATATGAATATTGCCCAGAATTTTGGCCCCTGCCCCGATCATCACACCATTACCGATTTTGGGATGGCGATCACCGCCGGCCGTGCCTGTCCCGCCCAAAGTCACTTCGTGCAGGATTGAGACATCATTGCCGACAACGGCCGTTTCACCGATCACCACGGAGGTGGCGTGGTCCATCATGATCCCGCGCCCAATGCGGGCCGCCGGATGAATATCGACGCCAAAGCGTTCCGACACCCGGCTTTGAATGTGAAAGGCCAGGGCTTCACGGCCCTCATTCCACAGCCAATGGGAAATGCGATAGGCTTGAACCGCATGAAAGCCTTTATGATAGAGGAAGGGCTGCAGCAGCGAGCGGCAGGCTGGATCACGCTCATCAATCGCCAGCATATCGGCGGCGGCGGCCTCTGCGATCTCACCATCGGCCTTGATCGCTTCATTGACCACATCATGGATCAAAAGGACATCCAGCTGGGGGTCGGCCATCTTGGCGGCAATCCGGTGCGCCAACGCTTCAACAAAGCTGCCATGGCGCAAAACGGCGGCATTGATAAAGCTCGCCAGCATGGGCTCTTCTGCGGCCACCCCGGCGGCCTCTACACGCAAACGCGCCCAAACATCGCCCAAGGGCGCGACGCGCTCGGTTCGGATCTCCGCTAAACTCATGGATCGACCTTTTTAAGCTTGGGGCTGGGCCAAGATCACCTGGCACAGCGCCTCGGGCAAATCGCCTCTTCTGGCCATGTAGTCCACCTTGGCTAACATAACCAGAGTAAAGGCATCACGAATATCACCCATCATGGCCATTTTTAGCGCTGTTTGGAATGGCACTCTTTGAATTGTGATATCTTCTGTGCCTTCGGGCTCGGCCTCACCCTGGGTCAGGCCCCAGGCCAAGAAGGCATGGGCACACTCATCTGTGATGGAATTTGAGAGATCGAGGCCCAAAATCTCTTGCCAATGATCCGCGCTTAGACCGGTTTCCTCTTTCAGCTCCCGTTTTGCACTGGCCAGCGGAATATCGCCTTTCGGCCCGCCCCCTTCAGGTAGCTCCCAGCTATAGGCATCCAGCGCAAAGCGATATTGCCCGACCAGCATCACATCGCCATTGTCAAACAACGGCACAATACCGATGGCAAGATTTTTCGGGCTCATCACACCATAACTACTAGGACTACCATCTGGACAGGTCACTTGATAATCGGTGACCGTCATCCAAGGCGTGTCATAAGCGATCTTTTCCCCGTGAATAATCCAGGGGCCGCGGCGGCGCTCAGTCATGGTAAATCCTTTAACGAAATTAGCGCCGCCTTGCTGACTTATTGGGCTGCGATTGACAAGCCCTTGTCCTCATCACCGATATGGGGATCATTCGCCTCATCATAGCTTAGGCGCACGCCCTCGCTACGGATCAGCCAGACAAAAGCCGCCGGAGCCATGATCAGCGCCAGGATCGCAGATCCCGCCACCCCGCCTGCCACGGCGGCCGCGAAGGGCAGCCAGAAGCTATCGCCTTCGATGATCAAGGGCACAAAACCCCCCATGGTTGTCAAAGTCGTCGCAACAATATGGCGGGTCGCATCCATCACCGTTTCACGAATGGCGATGAAATCCCCGGCGCGGGCCTGCGCGTTGGCTTTCAACGCGGACAAGACCACAATCGAGCCATTGATGGAGAGGCCCACCAGGCCCATCGTGCCGACGATGGCGTTAAAGCCCAAAGGCATGCCAAAGAGCCACACCCCAAACATCGCCAAGCCGACGGAAAGGAAGCCGGTGATAAAGACGACGCCGGCATAGCGGAAGGAATTGAACGCCAGCACCACAGACCCGATCATCAAGATCAGCAAGGGCAGCGCGGTCGACATCAATCCGCCCATGGCATCCCCACGCTCTTCGGCTTCACCGCTGATGGAGAGGCGATAGCCCGCAGGCACTTCAACCCCAGCCGCTTCAAAGCGGGTGAAGAAATCTTGCAAGACCGGATCGGGCAAGACATAGGGGCTGAGATAGCCCAGCACCATATTCATCCGCTCACCATTATAGCGCGTGATGGAGGTGATTTTAGGCTCCAGCTCGAACTCACCCAAGGCCCCCACTGACGCGCTGGCGACCCCAGGCTGGCCCGGTAAAGGCGTCGCGATGACATCGCCAATACGCGCACGGCGGGCATCACTGGCGATAACGCGCACCGGAATATCTTCCACACCTTCTAGGATACTGCCCCCGACAACGCCATCGAGATCACTCCGGATCCGTCCGGCTACATCGGTAAGGCGCAGCCCCGCCAATTGAGCCGCCGCTTCATCAGCGGCCAGACGTGCCACGGGGATCCCGCGCTCCATCATCGCTTCGGTATAGGTTACCCCCGGCGTGGTGGCCAAAATCGCCCGGATCTCATCACCGGTTTCGACCAATTGGTCAAAGCTTGGCCCAAAAACGCGCAGCGCAATCGGAGCCACCAAGGGCGGACCTTGTTCAAACGGTAAGGTCAAGAAGACCGAATCGGGAAAGGCGCTGCGCATATCGTCCTGAAGGGTTTGCAAGATGCGCTTGGTATCGGCGTTAGAGCGGGTCTTCACCCAGCCGGTGGCATAGTTCGCACGCCCCTCATCCCCCGTTAAGACATTATAATAGGTGCGCGGGGCACTTTTCCCGATGACCCAGGCGACATGGTCCACCCCTTCGCGCGCGGCAATAAAGTCTGTGGCGCGCGCAACCTCGGCTTCAGTTTCCACAATGGAAGCCGTCGCGGGCAAGGTCAAACGCACCTGAAAGATGTCGCGGTCCGTAGCGGGGAAGAATTGCATCGGCAAGGTCTGAGCGGCCATGAAACCGGCAATCGGCAGTAACAACCCCAAAACGATCCCGAGGCTGGGGCGTTTCAAAATCCCTGACAATAAACCGCGATAGGCATTGGCCAAAGGTTTGGAGCGTAATCCATCGCGCCAAAACGGGCCCGGCGCATCTGAACGCTCATCATGGTCAAACCAGGCTGCAAAGGTGGCAATGATGGTCATTGATAAGACGAAAGACGCGGTAATGGCGAAAATCACCGACACCCCGATCATGGAGATAAACTCCCCCGCCACGCCTGGCATCAAAGCAATCGGGGCAAAGGCAAGCACGGTCGTTACGGTTGAGGCCAATAGCGGTACGAACAGGATCTTCACCGCTTTTTCCATCGCATCAACGCGGCTCATCTTACGCCGACGCAGGATGCGATAATCATCCACCACCACGATGGCGTTATCGATCAACAGACCCAGCGCGACCACCAAACCCGTCACCGACATTTGGTGAAGAGGCGAGCCATAAACATTGATCAGCAACAGCACCAACAAGATGGTCAGCGGCAAAGCCGCCCCGACCACCAGCGCCGAGCGCCAACCCATCATCAAGAATAATACGGCAAAGACAATCAACGCGGAGTTCAGCAGGTTCAGCGCCAAACCATTCAGACGCTTAGACACATAATCAGACTGCGCGACCAGAACCTCAACATTGATACCATCAACTTCATCATTAAAGGCATCGACCAAGGCTTCGGCGCGATTGGACCATTCTTCGACCTGTAATTCCGGTTGCAGATAGGCGGCCAGGAAGATCATGCGCTGATCATCATATAGCGCAACGCTAGAGGCCGGGCTGCGCACGCCTTTGGTCACCGTGGCGACATCGCCCACGCTGACAAAGCGCCCATCTGGGGTTTGTGCGATCGGAACGGCGCGCACCCTTTGCAACGAATCAAGCTCGCCCGCCACCTCAACCGACAGATCAATATGGCGTCCCGTTATGGCCCCGGCAGGCACTTTGGCATCAGAATCAGCCAGAATGTCGGCGACATCACGCGCGCTTAGGCCCAAAGCGGCCAAAGCCTCTGGATCCACTTCGACGCGGATTTCTTCTTGAGCTTCGCCAAAGATTTCCGTCTCTTCCGTGCCCGACATATTTTGCAGGCGGTCTTCCAGATCGCGCGCCAAACGGGTCATGATCGCCAGATTAGGCTCGCCCTCACTGGCCCAGCTCACCCCGATCACAATCGTGGCCGCCCCCATATATTGACGGTTAATCTTGGGCGCAGAGGCGTTGTTGGGCAGTAAAGGCCGCACACTCGTGACCTGTTCAGACAACTTGGTCCAGGTCTGCTCGACCTCACTTTCAGAGAGATCTTCGCGGAAGGCGACATTGATCACCGACACCCCCGCGCGGGTCGTTGAGATCACCTCATCCATCTCCGCCAATTCCATGATGGACGCTTCTAAGGGCTCGGTAATCAGCGCTTCGACACGCTCAGCCGAAGCCCCCGGGAAATAGGTGACAACCGTGCCAAAGCGCTCAATCAGGCTAGGGTCTTCTTGTCGGCCTAATGTCGCAAGCGAGCCCAGACCCGCCGCCACGATTAAAAACAGCGTCAATATCGTCAGACGCGGATAGCGGTAAAATAGACTGACCATGATTACCCCTCCGCCCGGCGTAGGACGACGTGCTGACCGGGGGTCACCCTTTGGGTTCCACCATGAATGATGAGGCTGCGATCATCCACCGCGCCGCGAATATAAACCCGCTCCCCCTCGGTGTGGATCACCTCAACGGTGCGTGCGCTTACAACCTGACCGGCCCCGCTGCCCTCGCCTTCTGGTGTGAGAATATAGACGGTCCATAGACCGCGCCGACCTTCAGACAGGGCACTGATCGGCACCCAGAAGCCGCGCTCGGCCAAGCTATGATTGAGGATCAGGCGCGCAACAGCGCCCGGTGCCACGTTTTGGCTGGCATCAATATCAAAAACGGCGCTGACGACGCGCGATTGCCGGTCGACAACGCCGGTCGCAGCCCTGAACCGACCTTCGATCTGGCGCCCGTCCACCTCAAAATGATAACGCTCGCCAGCCACCAGCCCTGCGGCTTCCTCTACGGGAAGGCCGACGCTGGCCTCTAGGGCCTGATGCTCGACGATCTGAACGATCGGGGCACCGGGCGAAGCGATCGCACCTTCATCCATGTGCCGGGCGGTAATCACCCCCGCGAAAGGCGCTTTCAAGTTCGCCAAATCCAGCTCGACTTGTAAAGCGGTAAGGCTTGCCTGCGCGCCGGCGATCCGTGCACGGGCTGCATCAGCCTGGGCGGAAGCTTCATCAAGACGCTGGGCAGAGATATGGCCTTGCTCGACCAGCTGACGCTGACGCTCCAGCGTGACTTGCGCCAATTGCCCTTGGGCGCGCGCTTCACGCGCCTGGGCCTCAGCGGCGGCAATTTGCGCGGTAAGGGCGCGGATATCGAGAATGGCAAGAACCTGACCGTGCGCCACCTCATCCCCCACATCCACCAGGATCTGGTCAACCCGGCCCCCCCGCTCAAACCCAAGGGCGCTTTCACGCTTGGCCTGAATGAGGGCGGGGAAGCGCTCCTCAATCTCAGCCGTGTTTATATAATTGATTTCGAAAGCATCCACGGGGATGGGAGAGGCGCTGGTTTCACCCTGACGGGCCTCAACCGCACGAAAGGAACTCACACCAAACACGCCCAACGCGACAAGGATGGCGGCCAACGCCACCCCACTCGCCAAGCCGGGTTTAAGGGGCTTTGCGCTTTTTCCACTTGAGTCTGCACGCGTCATGGTCTGCTCCCATTTTGATCCCATGGGGGCTAGATACACCCTTGAACAGCGTTTGCAAAGTGAACAGCGTTCACATGAGCGCTATTTTCTCAGTTTTAGGACGATTTTTTGCAGCGCACCCCTAAATCCGGACTTTTAAATTATTCTTGTGAGCTCTTACAGGTCGGAGAATAGCCCTTATCCAATTCGCCAATCAGCTGGGTAGATCCTAACGAACGCATCAGCATTTCGCCTTGAAAATCGATCATTGTGTCCAGCGTCACATCTTCACACCCCGGTTTAGCCCCTGGAAAACCTGGGATTGTCACACACAACATGGTCAAACCATGCGCAGACGCCCACACGCTGCACGCGGCATAGCGTGGATCACAGTCGCGAAACCACCCGTCTTCAATGCTCTGGGTGATCTTGCCCTCCAGATAATCGGCCGCATGCATGGCGTGCTGGCCTTTTTCGAAGGCCTCTTCATCCCCACACCCATCTGCGCTGAACGCCAGACGATAGTGCGAGGGCTGCTCCAAACCTGTTTCCACATAGGCGCGTAGACAGGCAGGGCAAATCTGTGGGCCCCACTCAGGCTCGACCGCGCGCATTCGCTTCATCAAGCGGATAAAGAATTGTTCGCGAATCTCTTCGAACAGAGCTTCCTTAGATTCAAAATACTTATAGAGCGCTGCCGGTGAATAATCGATCCGCTCCGCGATCCGGCGCATAGAAATCCCGCTTTCGCCATCTTCTTCGAAAATCGCTTCCGCAGCCTGAATGATGGAGGCGCGCACTTTTTGACGGCGACGCTGCGCCGGGCTCATCTCTTCATCATCCATAATTTCAATCGCCATTCTTTTATTTTCCAATCAGGTGAACGGGCCTCACTTATTGAGACCTATTCGCAGTAAGGGCTCTTGTCGGCTTTTCTAAAGATGATGATATAGACTGAGGGTTTCCAGCCCGTCAAAGTACCATCTCGGCTTTTCGACACATCTAAAGAGGCTCTCCATGGCGGATACATCCCCCACCTTCCCCCTAAATGCCCCAGCACCGGGCGAAGCCTTGCCCACACCAAGCCCTTGTTCTGAAACCCTAACGCTGCTCTCGCGTCGACGTTCCACCCTGGCTAAAGACATGGGTGAACCTGGCCCCACCCAAGAGCAGATTGACGCCCTTTTACAAATTGCAGCGCGCACGCCCGATCATGGCAAACTTTTCCCCTGGCGCTTTGTGGTCTTCCAAGGCGAAGCGCGCTCGCGCTTTTCGATCATTTTGGAAAAAATCTTCCGCCTGCATGAAGGCCATGCCCCCCAGGAACGCTATGATTTGGAGCGCACCCGCTTTACCCGCGCGCCCTTGGTGATCGGTGTGATTTCCGATGTCACCGAGAACCATAAGGTCAATGAGTGGGAGCAGATCCTGTCCGCTGGTGCGGTTTGCCAGAATATTCTGATCGCGGCCCAGGCCATGGGCTTTGGCGCGCAATGGCTGACCGAATGGTATGCCTATGACCGGGATGTTAAAGACATTCTGGGACTTAAATCGGGCGAGCGTATCGCAGGTTTTATCTATATTGGCACCCAAACCGACGCGGCGGTTGAACGCCCGCGCCCAGCCCCGCGCGTGCAATACTGGCAAGGCTGATACAAAACGCCCCCTATCCAAGATAGGGGGCCAAACTGTTGTCTGCGTTATCCGCGTCCACGATAGGGCGGTACGCCCTGATCGGGCACCCACAGGCCTTTGGGGATTTCGCCCCATTGGCCGAAGACATCAATCGGGATCCCGCCGCGCGGATACCAATAGGCCCCGATACGCAGCCATTTGGGCTGCAACTCATCGACCAGTCGCTGGCCAATCATCATCGTGCAGGCTTCATGGAAGGCGCCATGATTGCGAAATGAGCCAAGATAGAGCTTCAAAGACTTCGATTCGACGATCCATTCGCCCGGCGCATAATCAATCATGATATGGGCAAAATCCGGCGCCCCCGTGACCGGGCAAAGGGACGTAAATTCCGGTGCGGTAAAGCGGATCAAATAATCCTGAGCCGTGGTCGGGTTTGAGACCCGCTCCAGCTCAGCGACTTCAGGGCTCTGCGGCAAAGCGCTGGAGCCGCCCAATTGGTTCAGTTTGGAATAGCGTTCATCAGTCATGGTATGGCCTTTAGCGAAATCTGTCGCCCCTGACAATAAGGAGCCGCCAGAGCCCTTAACGCCCCTGGACAGGCAGCTCAGTACGCACAAATACTTTACGCATCGCGATATTGGAAACCAGACGCGTCACGCCAGGAAGGTTTGAAAGCTGCTCGCGGTGAACGCGCTCATAATCATGGGCGTCTTTGACCCGCAGGCGTAACAGATAATCATCCGCCCCTGTCATCAAGAAGCAATCCATGATCGCGCCCACATCACTCACAGCGTTTTCAAAGCGCTCCATAGTTTCACGGCGCTGATTTTCTAAAGTCACAGAGACCACAACCGTCAAACCATAGCCCAACACATCCGCATCCAGCAGCGCGACATAGCTTTGAATGACGCCGCTCTCTTCCAAGGCGCGCACCCGGCGGTGGCAAGCCGAAGGCGATAATCCCACCCGCTCGGCCAATTCAGCATTGGTGAGCCGCCCCTCTTTTTGCAGATGGGTCAAAATGGTGGCGTCGATCGTATCAAGATGCATAATCCCAAACCTTCGCAAAAGCTTCACATTTTGACCCCATTCACGTCACGGCATGAAATATTATTTCACCCGATCCCCCTTGGGTCAAATTTCATTCCCCTTGAGGCTTCTTTATTGCACATATATCCGAAAATCTAGTATGTAGGCGCAAGATTATCACGCCCCCGCGCATAAGGGGTCATAAAGGAGATCGCCATGAAGATCGGTGTGCCTAAGGAAATCAAGAACCACGAATACCGCGTTGGCCTGACCCCGAACGGGGCAGCTGAGCTGGTTTTGGCCGGTCACGAGGTTTTTGTTCAAGCCTCTGCTGGTGAAGGCGTAGGCTTTGCTGACAGCGATTACGAAGCGGTTGGCGCGAAAATCGTTCCTGATGCCGATGCCGCTTTCGCCGAAGGCGAGCTGATCGTGAAGGTGAAAGAGCCTCAACCTGTTGAATGCCAAAAGCTTGAAGCGCGCCACACCCTGTTCACCTATCTGCACCTGGCACCCGATCCGGTTCAAACCGAGGGCTTGCGCAAATCTGGCTGTACGGCGATTGCTTATGAAACCGTCACCGACGTGTATGGCCGCCTGCCCTTGCTGAAGCCTATGTCTGAAGTCGCAGGTCGTATGTCGGTTCAGGTTGGCGCATTGTCTCTACAAAAAAGCGAAGGCGGGCGCGGCGTTCTGTTGGGCGGCGTTCCTGGCGTAACGGCTGCTAAAGTTGTCATCCTGGGCGGCGGTGTATCAGGCACCCATGCGGCGGAAATGGCTGTCGGCATGCGCGCAGACGTCACAATCTTCGATCGTTCAATCAATCGCCTAGCTGAACTGGATGCGATCTTCCAAGGCCGCGTCAAAACCGCCTTCTCAACCCCTGCGGCGGTTGCAGAAGCGGTTAAAACGGCAGATCTGGTCATCGGTGCGGTTCTGATCCCGGGTGCAGCAGCACCGAAACTGGTCACCCGCGACATGCTGAAAACCATGAAAGACGGTTCTGTCCTCGTTGATATCGCCATCGACCAAGGCGGCTGCTTCGAGACCTCTAAAGCCACCACACACCAGGACCCAACCTATATCGTTGATGGTATCGTGCACTATTGCGTGGCCAACATGCCAGGCGCAGTGGCGCGCACTTCAACCCTGGCGCTGACCAATGCGACCTTGCCCTTCACCATGGCGCTGGCCAATAAAGGCACGCACAAGGCCCTGAACGAAGACATTCACCTGGCCCGCGGCTTGAATATCGCCGAAGGCGAAGTCACCTATAAGCCTGCCGCTGACGATCTGGGCGTTCCCTTCGTCAAGCCATCCTGGTTGAGCGTCCTCTAAGAAGCGTTCACCAAATTCCAGGCAAAGAAAAGCCCCGCCTTCCACAGGAAGGCGGGGCTTTGTCTTGGCAGGACGACGCGTTTAAGCGTCAGTGTCCTAGTAGTGTGGGCGATGAGCCGTGAGGTTCAAGGTCAGCGGGTCGCGCTTCGACATACGACCCGACAAGGCCAAGACGAGCAGCGTGAGCGCAATACCGATAATGGCCAAGACCACCTCCAGAGCCGCAGGTAGGGGGAAAGTGGCGATCAAAGCCGCAAACCCAAACCAACCGAGAATCACGGCGAGCCCCAAGAGACGTTTCAACATAATTTTCAATTACCTCCTTGTACGGAAAAACTTCCATACCTCGTAGGCAAGTGAATATAGGCCTAAACCCTATATATATCAAGAAATTTCTATTGCTTGTCACAAAACTGTAACGAAAAATTTTCTCAAAACTCCTAAAAACTGAACAGAAACAAGCCTTAGGGCATACGTAAAAAACCACAAAATTTTGCACACGGTCAGCGAAAACCCAAAAATTCGGGCAATCGACTCACTTACACATCGTGCAGCTTCACGCTATCGAGCACTTTCTTGATTGAGCCCACCAAGCGGCGCCGGTTGAAGGGCTTAACGACAAAGTCATCCACGCCGGCGCGGATCGCATGCTCAATGCCGGCAGTTTTATTGACCTTGGTCAGGAGAATGAAGGGAATGTGGGCTGAGGCTTCACGATCATCGTGGCGCATCACTTTTAGAAGCTGAAGGCCCGTACCCTGATCCATCATCCAGTCACAGATCACGAGGTCCGGCATAGCCCTTTTGACGATCTCAAAGCCTTCCTTGCCGCTCTTGGCCATATGCACGGTCTTCGCGCCCAGCTCCAACATCACAACGCGCACCAAATTGCGCACAGACACATCATCATCCACGACCAACACGACCTTATTTTGCAAGAGGTGTAGATCGGGCTCATCCAGATAGCGGGTGTTTTCGCTGCGCGCGCGCTGGGTCGCCTGCTCGACGGCAAGAAGCTTGGAATCTTCGGGCCGGATCTCTTCTGCCATGTGTGTGAGGCGCTCCAAGGCCTGTAACAGCTCTGGCGAGGCACCTTGGGACTGATCCGCCAGGGCGAGTGCGCTTTGCGCCAATTCCTCGATCATCTCAGCGCGCGCAGAGAAATACTCAAAGCCCAAACACCCCGCAGCCCCGGCCAAACGGTGGGCTTCTTCTGCCAGACGTTGAAACGCGATGCTGTGATCGCCTTCCTCGGCTTCAAACCGCGCCAGGCTCGCCAAATGGCGGACCTGAGCCTGAGCCGTTTCAGAAAAGCCCTCTACGATTTCACGCACACTCTTCATCCTCGCCTCCTATTGTCTTTGCCAAGCGGTCAAAACACTGGGCTCATGGGCTTGCCCGCTTTGAATCGCCCGCCAGATATCACGCACATCCTGGCCCAAACTCATCGGGTCGAAGGGCTTCGTAATCACCCCTGACAGGGACAAATCTTTATATTGCTGAATGTCTTGCACTTGAGCCTTCGCCGTCATGAAAACGATGGGGGTCGCGCTTAAGCTCTCAATTTTACGCAAACGGCGCACGGTCTCGAAGCCGTCCATGCCGGGCATCATGACATCCATTAAGATCAGGTCCGGGCCTGCGCCCTCCATCCCTTCCACGGCCGCCTGCCCGCAGCTAAAGAGGCTCAAATCGAAGCCGCCAATGTCAACCAAGGCCAGCTCAGCAATCGCGCGGATATCCGGATCGTCTTCGACATAGGCTAAACGCTTAAGCTCGGACATGCTGAGCCTCCGAACACGCGCTATCAGCGCTAAGAATCGGTAGAGTGATCAAAAAGGTCGTGCCCTCTCCTACCTTGGTCTCAAAGGTCAAATCCCCACCATGCAGCTGGGCAATGGCCTTAGAAATACAAAGCCCTAAACCGGATCCCGATTTATTACTGCGCTGATCAGAACCATCGGCTTGGGAAAATTTCTGGAAGATTTTAGGGCGAAATTCCGGTGCAATCCCCGGCCCAAAGTCGCGCACAGAAACGATGATGCTCTCATCTTTCAAATGCGCCCCAACCTCTACCCTTGAGTTCTCTGGCGAAAACTTCACGGCGTTGGAAATGAGATTGGTCAAAACCTGAGCAAAACGATCCGGGTCCACATGAACCCAGACATCCTTGGGATAATCACACAGTTCAATCTGACTGGAAAATTGATCAGCAAAGGGGCGCGTTTGCTCAATCGCCTGCTCCATGATGGTTTTGATGCAAGAGCGTTGGGGCTTGAAGTCCAGCTTGCCGGATTCGATTTTCTCAATATCTAAGAGATCATTGATCAAACGCACCAAACGCTCGCCACTGGAATGGGCGATGGCCAACAGGTTGGCGGCCTTCTCATCCAACTCGCCAAAGCGGCCTGAACGTACCAAGCTGAGCGCGCCCATGATCGAGGTCATGGGCGTACGCAATTCATGGCTAACCGTCGAAACAAACTCAGATTTCATCTGATCGGCACGCACACTCGCATCAATGTCCATCAAGGATCCGATCATGCGCGTTGGCTCACCCTTCTCGCCCCAGATCGCCTGACCGGACGCTAAAAACCATTTATAGCCATGATCTTTATGGCGCATACGAATGACTTGCGAGAAAGGGTCTCCTTTATTTTCAACATGATCACGTATGCTTTTAGCCAACTTAAAGCGATCATGTTCATGAACAAGCGTGTTCAATCGCGAAGCGGTCGCTTCAATTTCATCGGGCTCATAGCCCAAAAGGCGATACAGCACCGGCGACCAGATTTCAGCGTCTTGATTATAATTGGGTCTATCCCAGACCCCGACACTCATCCCTTGAACCGCCAAGGAGAAGCGCGCTTCGCTCTCCTCCAGAGCTTGCAAGGCCGTTTGACGCTCCAGCTCAAAGCCAACCCATTGCGAAATCAGGCGAATGGCGGAGAAATCATTTTCTTCAAAGTTTTGATTGCGCTCATGTTGAGAAGAAAAGCTCACCACGCCATAACGCTTACCATGCACATAAATCGGCACGCCAATAATGTTACGTTGGCGTCCAGCCGGTTTCACCAAAGCGCCCAAGTCATCACACGCTGTTTGATCGTTAACATCCTCAAACTCGGTGTATGCCTCTAAGCGCGTGCCGGCATGAATGGAGTTATCCGGCGATACCGCGTAACGCACCCACGGGTTTTGATTTTCAAACTCACAGACCATACCGACTTCAAGCCCGAAATAATTGGCGGCGGCTTTCAACACCCGATTGATCTTTTCACGCGGATTGATTTTCACCGAAGACGACACTGCCAGCATTTCACTGCGCAGATTCCGGTCGGCCATTTCTCGCGTCATATTATCCACCGAACCGGCCATGCGGATTGGCTGACCTTGCTCATCCCAACGGGCCTGACCGCGCGTGCGCACCCAGATATAATGACCCAGATCGTGACGTATCCGAAAGGTCACATCAAAGGGGACGCGGTCATCTAAATGTTCCGAAATGGCACGGATCACCCCTTCACGGTCTTCTTCATGAAGGCGGGTTTCAAACTCCACAAAATCAGTATGCGTCCGATCATTTTTCAAGCCCACCATGGCTTGAAATACGCTCGACCAAAAAAAGTGATTGGTTCTGACATTCCAATCCCATAAGCCGACGCTGGCCGATTCTGAGGCCAAGATATAGCGCTCCTGGGTTTCACTCAACGCCAGACGAACCTTGGTGTAATCAGTAATATCCTGGAAAATACCGAACAGCGCACGCACATGGCCTTGCTCATCGCGCTGGCACTGGCCCTTGGCATGGACATAGCGCATTTCACCATCCAGCCGCATCAAGCGCACTTCGAAGGCAAAACCCGCTTTATCCCGGATGGCGCGCTGAATTTCTTCATGAACGCGGGCGCGATCTTCAGGATGATAGAACTCAATCATAGAGCGCAGATTGGGCTTATAGCTTGCCTTTGAGACCCCGTGAATGCGATAGACCTGCTCAGACCATTGAACCTCATCATGCTCAAGATCAATCAGCCAATGGCCGATATGCCCAAAGCGTTCGGCCAGCTCCAGCTTGGCATTCTTGCGCTCAAGCTCCTCATTCGCGCGGACTTCCTGAGTGACATCTTTCAGGTGACAGTAAAACCCGACCAAGAGTTCATCATCATCCACCACTCGATAAAGCGTGATATTGGCGTGAAAAATACTGCCCGATCGACGCACACAGCGCGCAACGAAATCAATACAATCTTGAGTTTGCGCCTGCTCAAAATGGCGTGAAATGGCATTATAATCATCAGGATGAAACAGGTCCGACCAATGGGTTCCCACCATATCGGATTTTTCAAGTTTAAACTGTTCTGCGAAAATTTGAAAAACTTCGGCCACCCGTCCAGACGGGTCCAATTGCGCAATACCATCCGCCGATTGTTTCAAGGCCTGCTGGGCAATGACCTGATCGGTGATAATGTCCGTATACATGATAAGACCACCAATGGACTTATCCTGGCGATACCAAGGCACATTATGCCACTTGATCCAAGTTATGCGCCCGTCACTGCGCAAGAACGGATCGGCATCATGGCTGAGATCTTCGCCTTTTAAAGTGCGCTGATGGAGAATTTTCCAGCGCTCTGGCACTTCGGGGGAAACCTCATAATGGGTGCGTCCCAAAATCTCTTCAATGATCACATGATAGGCGTCACACCATCCTTTAGTGGCCGCCAAATAGCGCATATCCGTATCGAAGACCGCGGCTGGATTGGGCGCGTTCGCAAAAAATCCATCCGCAATTTCACGGAAACCCTTCTGTGTTTCCTGGCCCTCAATCATGATGCACCCACTTTTGAGTCAGACTCAACGAATGCATTCATTTTTAGCGATGTGCCTTTATAAACCCTTGCTGTGGTGCGCCAGCTATAATTTAAAGTTGAGATTAAGCGCCTGAGGGAGCCAGATGGGTCACCTGGCAATATACATCCACACTTTTCAAACGCTCACACAGCGCCTGAGCTGATGCTTGATCCAAAAAATGTCCGGCATGAAGGCGATAATAAATGCCACGCTCACCCAAATCCGCACGAATGATACGCGGATAAAGCCCAGCCAGGATCGAACCATATTGCGCCACCATTTCACGCCAGCCCGCCTGCGCCATCTCTTCACTGCGGTAAGAGGCCAAATGGACAAAAATCTCGTCCTGGCCCCTGACAACATCGCGATTATTCACCGTGGGAGAAGACACAGGAGGCGGTGTCGGGCGCGGCGTAGGCGATGCGGTTGCGGGCATCGGGGATGGCGATGTTGAGGGTGAGGCCTGAGCGCTTTGCTGCGCGGCGCGCGCTTGCTCCTCTCGCAACAAAGTTTGCGCTGGAGGCGTCAAGGGCGGCGGACTGGATAAATTCGCAGGCCCCCCCGCGCTTTGTGTTGGGGCAAAATCCGTGCGGGGGGCGTTTTGAGAGAGAGGCTGGAGCGTAGTGTTCGCTTGGGTTTGCGTAGCCCCCCCACTCTCATCCCCGCTTGCCAGGGGCTGGAAGGAAGAGGGTTGTTGTGCGGGCGAAGCCCCCAACGGACGAACTGGGTTACCCCCCGGCGCTGAACTTGCGAGATGACTTTGCGCCAAGCTGGTATCGCTAATCGCGGCAAGCTGCTCGAGCAAGATCCGGATATCATTTTCGATGGAGAGCAGCCGATCGACCCCGGGTTTCATCTGGGTCAATTGCGCCTGTAGCGAAACGACTTGCTGGCGCAAAGCCTCTTCTTCTTGGGGACTTAAGCCACCAGACTGCACACGCGCGGTTGAGGGCAAGGTCTGGGTAGGCACTTCTGGCAAGCTCGGCACGAAAGACGCATCTTCCCCCTGACCTCGAGAACCAAGGCTCGCACACCCGCTCAGAGCGCACATCAGGGTCAAGCCCATAAATGTGAAGAGGATGAAACGGCCCATACCCGCTGGAAAGCCCCTAAAGTGAATCGACGTCCCACAAAGCTTAGCATTTTATTTACCAAATCGAGATGGGTGCGCCTGCTTTCTAGGCAAATATGACCCATCCGTCAACATCATGATTTAAAACAAGAAATAAAGATCCACTTGTTTTATCGCGCGAGTCATCCACAGGTAACTTCAGGTTAACCAGGGTTACCAAGCCCTTAAAATGGATAAGAAGGTGTTGTTTCCTCTAGTGATTCGCGCGTGGTTTCGGTGATCCAAAAAACGCTGGTATGCGGACTAAGTTTGGCCTTGAGCTGGACCAGTATGAGCTGGGCCCAGAGCGCCAACACGCCTCCGGCTCAAGATCAGCAACTCATTGACCTCGCGCGTGAATTCACAAAACGTATTGAGCCGCACTTCCTCTCAGAATCTGAGGCTGCCTATTTGCGTATTCCTGACGGGGATACAGTCGTGTTCGAAGTGCGAATCGGGCGCTACACGCTCGACACGCCGCTCACCGCGATTAAGCGGGGGCGCTCCATCATGGTCCCTATCCGCGAATTGGCTGATGCGCTTTATCTGGCGATCAGTGTAGATGAAACCAGCCAAGCCGTCTCCGGATGGGCCTTCAGTGAAGACCAAAGTGTCGCTTTAGATCCGCAAACCGGCGAAGCGCGTTTTGGGGACAAGACGCTGACCTTGCCTGCGCAGGCGCTTTATAGCGATGGCTATGATATATATGTGCATACACGCGCCTTGGAAGATTGGTTAGGCTTTAAAGTCGACGCCAATCTGCGCTTTATGTATCTGGAACTGGAAACCGAGCAGACCCTTCCCATTATCGCTCAACTTCAGCGCG
This sequence comes from Woodsholea maritima DSM 17123, assembly GCF_000382325.1. Taxonomy (GTDB): domain Bacteria; phylum Pseudomonadota; class Alphaproteobacteria; order Caulobacterales; family Maricaulaceae; genus Woodsholea; species Woodsholea maritima. The sequence goes on along the minus strand of NZ_KB908064.1, from coordinate 13,660 downwards.
CAAACCGGCGAACAGGTAGCACCCTAAGCGGGTTGGAAACAGCGGCTCATGAGGATGCGACCCGGCCTTATGCCTGGCTGTCCACGCCGATGTTCGACTTGCAAGCCTCTAATCGATTGCGCCAATTACCGGGCCAATCCTTAAATAATCTTCTGTCATATTCCTTGATCGCCCAAGGCGATTTCTTAAAACATTCAACAATCTTATTTCTTTCCGGGACACAAGATAATCCTGTACCCTCAGCCCGGATCACGTTCTCACGTCGCTCAAGTGAGGGTGATTTGCTTGGCCCGTTAAAAGCCACGCAGCTCGATTGGGGCGATATTCAAGGGGTCAGCCTCCCCTTTGATCAAGGCTCATCCATTCAGCGCGGCATTCGGGTGTCGAACCAGCCCCTTTTTGGCCAAGCCGATTATGGCACAACCCGCTTTGACGGCGATTTGCAACCGGGATGGGATGTCGAGCTCTATCGCAATGATGTCTTGATCGACCAGCAACGCGCCAGTGAAAACGGGCGCTATAGTTTTGATGAAGTGATGCTGTTTGCTGGGCAAAACCGGTTCGTGCTTAAATTCTATGGCCCCCAAGGCCAGGTGCGTGAAGAAGAGCGTGACATCCCGGTCACGGCGGATAGTCAAGCTGGCCTTTTGTATAACATTGCCCTGACCCAGCAGGGGCGAAGCGTATTCGACCAGAATCAAGGGGGCGATGCGGCTCAAGAGGGCTATCGCGCGTCCGGCTCGCTGTCGATGCGTTTGGGCCAACGCTCATCTTTAACCTTGGGCCTGGACACTCCCATCATCAATGGGGAGCATCATTATCAGGGCGCAGCCAGCCTTTCGACCTTTATTGGCAATACTCTCCTTCGCTCGACGGTGCGTGTTGATAATACCGGCGGCTTTGTGGCGTCTGCCGGCGCGGGCCGGCGTATCTTCGGCCAACAAACCCAGTTGAGCTATACGCGGTGGGTGGATTATCCCTTCACAAATAGCGAACGCCTTCAGAACTCCTCCGCCTTGAGCCTCGCAATTTCTGGGCAATTACCGAACATTTTAGGTCAAAACTCCCCCTACCAGCTTGACCTTCGCCAATTCCAGGATGAGGGCACGGATCCGCGCTATGAAGCCAATCTACGCACCAGCCGCGCCGTACTGGGCGGAAGCTTGGATACCAGCCTGCGCTGGCAAGACGGGCCAAACCCCAATGACGATTCATTCGTGGGTGATGTATCCTGGGGGTTTAACCGCGATCGCGTCTTGACCCGGGCCAGGCTAACCACAAACTTCAAAGAAGGCGAGGTTGAGCTGCTCCATGTCAGCAGCCGCTATCGCATCAACAATGATCTCAGCACCCAGGCGAGCGCCAGCTATAGCTTCCTTTCTAAAGACACCACGCTGGAGGCGCGCGCCGACTGGGATTTAGGCCTTCTTACGCTCAGCCCGCGCGGTCAATGGTCGACCACTGGCCAGTGGTCCGCCTTTATTGATGGACGTCTTTCCGTGGGTTGGGACAGTGTTGATCGTCAGGCCCATATCACCAGTGACCGCAATGGTGCCTTTGGCGCACTCTCCATCCGGGTCTTTGAAGACTTCAACCAAGATGGCATCTTCAATGGCGGCGACCGCGCCTTGGAGCATGTGCGCATCAATGCCATTCAGGCCCGGCGCTCTGGCCTGACCAATGCCCGCGGGATTGCCTATATCGCGCGCCTGGGCACGCACCAAGCGAGCGATATTGAAATTGACCTCTCCAGCCTAGATGATCCCTTTCTGGCTCCGCTTGAGCCCAGCTTCTCGGTCATTCCACGCCCAGGCAATACGCAAAACTTTGATATCGCCGTGGTCCCTACGGCAGAGCTGGAAGGGGTGATTTATGTCCGGAATGGGCAATATAACCGCGCGCTCACCGGGACGCCGGTTAAAATCTTTGACCTGACAGGACGACTTCGCGGGGAAGGGCGCACCGATGGCGAAGGATATTTTCTGATCTCTCACCTGCCGGTGGGGTATTACCAAATAGAGGTCGATCCGGCCACTTTAAACGAACGCAATTTACGCCTGACCCGGTCCAGCTATGTGCGCATTACACGCACCCATGAGATCAAGGGTATTGAACTCACTTTAATTGATCGTGATGAAAGCCTCATAGCCAGTCTCAATTCTGGCTTTAGCCGTCAATCGCGCGATGATCTCCACCAAGCGTTAAGAGGGCACGCCCGCGGACACGGCTATGGCCTAGCCTTGGGGGTCTATCAAACCCCCTTTGGTCGTAATAGCGCGCTATTACTGGCCCTGGCCCATTATCCTGAAACCTTGCGCGGGATTGGCTTGATTGACGGCTCAACACCGGGCAATGGACAGTATGAATTGGAGATTGGCCCCTTCCCCAATGCAGAGCGCGCCGCCCAGGCGTGTCAAATCCTAAAGGCGGCTTATCCGGCCTGCGCCGTGACCGTTTTATCGCAAACACGCCAGTCTTCACGTCAATAAGTATAGAATTATGCTGAATTTTCCCTAAAACTTGCCAATTGTCCGTTCACGAGAAACGCTTCGTTAACGTTAAAGCGCTTTTATAGCCCTTGTGGAAGTCAAATTCAGGCTTGACTTATCAACTTCCAATGGGGCGACGCCCCTTGCAAAAACAAGGTAGGGACATGGACACTCTTTCTCTCAAACGCCCGCTTGGCCTTGCTCTGGTGCTCGCAGCCTCAGCAACAGGCGTCGCTTCAGCTCAGGTAATCGAGAACATCAATGTTAGCGTCACCCTGAACAACGCATTGGCCATCACTGAAAACACCCCGCTGAACTTCGGCACGATCACGATGATCTCCGACGGCACCAACGCGCCTGCCGGGTCTATGACCCCAGCGGGTGCTTTCTCAAACACCTCTACTGGCACCTCAAACATGCTGGTTCTGACCGCAGGTACCGCCGGTAGCTATACCGTTTCCACCGGCATTCCAAGCTTCACCAACGTCACGGTGTCTTGGCCGTTGACCGGTGGCACGCTGAGCGCATCTGGCGTTCCATCCACCAACGGTAGCTTTACCGTCGTTCCATCTGCCACCCCCGTCGTTGCTCCTGGCGCGGGCTCAATTGGCACCTGCACGGACGCCGGTGGCCCTCCTGCAACGACCCGCTCTTGCACCATGACCACCAATGGTACCGGCGATGTCACCTTCGCTCTAGGCGGTACGATCACAGCCAGCAGCGCAACCGCAAACTTCCAAGCGACCAACACCGTTTATACCGGTACGATCGCTTTAACCGCGAATTTCAGCTAAGATCGAGCTGAGAATCATCGCAGATTAAACGCCGCCCTTTTGGGCGGCGTTTTTTTTGGGTCATTATGTCGGTGCGGGAGTGAAAAGTGCGGGTGCTAGCTGTCATCCTGGCTGCCTTGATCAGCCTGACATTCAGTACCCATGCGCGCGCGCAGGTCAGCTACACCGTCACAATTGTCGAAGACTTATCCTTTGGCACCTTCGTCAAGACCGATAATCTCGCCGCCACCTTGACCATTGGGCCAGACAACTCGATTACTCAAAGCGGCAATATCGTGCGCTTCGTCAACGGCCACCGCGCCGAAGTGATGGTCGATGGCTTGGCCCCCAATCAGGAAATCACCGTCGATGTCAGCTTTTCGCCTTATCTCGGCGGGGCCTCACAAAGCCTGGTGAAGCTTACCATCGACGATGTCACGATACTGCCCAGCACCATTCGCGCCCAATCCAATGGACGCGCAGTCTTCTATGTCGGCGCACGCCTTCACTCTGATGTCGCAACGCCCAATGGGATGAATGAAGTTCATTCCGGAAATATCACCATCACAGTTACCCCAGTCCCTTAAGAGAGAGCGATTATGAGACGGTTATTCGGGTTAAAACTCATTGCCCTGGTTATGTGCGCCCTGGCTTTCACGACCGCAGCCCATGCGGATCTGATTTTTACCCCACAACGGATCATTATTGAACCGAATGAGCGTTCGGCGACGATCTCCGTGGTCAATTCATCCAATTCCGTCAAAGCCTATACCTTTGACTGGATCCATACCCGGATGAATGAATATGGCGAGGTCAATGAGGTCGTTACCAATGTCGGCGGCTCCGCTAGCTTTGTCGTCTTCTCCCCCAGCCGGATCACCCTTCGCCCAGGTGAAACCCAAACCATCCGCCTGGCCGTGCGTCGTCCCGCTGGCCTGCCGGCCGGCGAATACCGCTCTCATTTGCGTTTAAACGCCGAAGATCTCTCCCCGCCCGCTTTGCTGGCCAGCAATACCGGCGGTCAAGGCATGGCCGCACAGGTCAATATTGCGCTGGGCTTTACGCTGCCCATCATTGTGCGCCAAGGCCAGGGCGGGGCAAATATCACAGCCACAGCCGTTGAGTTACGCCCTCAAGACGCCCAAGTCATGGTGCGCTTTGATCGTCAGGGAGCCTTCAGTACCTTTGGCAATGTGCATCTGTTCTGGCGCCCCGATAGCACCAGCCAGCTGACCCCCATTGGTCAATTAAACGGTGTTGCGGTTTATCCAGAAGTCTCCACCATCACCCGGCCCATTCCGCTTTTCCCTGATCATGGGGCCGATCTCAGCCGCGGCGAGCTTCATGTCTATTATGTCGATCCCAACGCCAATAACGCCGTGCTGTCCCAAACCGGCGTCAGCCTTTAAGTATAGCCTTTGCGCGATCATGGCCCCGTCCTCTTTCGGGGGCGGGGCTTTTTCATGTCTGTATTTCTTGGCTCAGATGCAGCTTTGGCGACTGGAAATCCTCATCTGATTGTGTAGGATCGCGCCTCTATCGATTTGGGGGCAGCCTCAAAGACATGTGCGGACATGGCGGAATCGGTAGACGCAACAGACTTAAAATCTGTCGCCCGAATGGGCGTGCCGGTTCAAGTCCGGCTGTCCGCACCATACTTGACCCAGGTTGGGTCAAGTCGCCTAGAACCCTGAAGGGCAGCGCGATGTCGGCGGTTCGATAGCCGTCATTTCTTTTATAGCGCAGCTGGCTGGCGAAGGTCAGTTTGACGGCGGCGCGGCGGTCTTCGATTCGCTGGGAACGCCAGAGCTTCAAGGGGTTTGCCAGAAATTCCATGGCGGTTCGATAGGCTTTTTCAAAATCAGGCGTCTTCAACGCGCCTTCGCGCTCCATCCTCGCCAGACGCTCTTCTTCAACACTGCGCTGATGTTCCAGACGTTCTATTTCGCCTTCATAGGCATTGATCAGGCTGGGCCGTGTTGCATGGATTGCCCGCTCGATCACGCCTTGCAGGCGTGTTTCCAGCGCTTTGAGGCCCTTTTGGGCCGTGTCCATACGCTCATGATGGGCGGCGCTATGGTTGGCCCAAAGGGTTTTGAACATATCGGCGGCGATACGCATTAATTCCGGGCGTGGGGCCAGTGAGGCGAGCAAGGCCTCAAACTGATCCTCGACATCGGCCTTTCGCGCCGATTTGCCATAGGATGAGCAGCTTTTTGTCTGACAGACATAATAGCCGTGGAGCGCGCCGTTCCGGCTTTTGGAAAACGCGCCGCGATAGGGCTGGCCGCAATCATCGCACAACACAAAGCCGCGCAAGGGAAAATCTTCATTGATCGATTTGCGGACCGGGAAGACAGGGCGGCCCTTCAGGCGGTCCTGGATTTTTTTAAAGGTCTCCAGGCTGATCAAGGGTTCATGGCGGGCTTTGGTCAGTTTGATCCCCCAAGGGTCATATTGAATATAACCCGCATTTAAGGGGTTTGAGAGCAGCGGCCGGATGCGCTGCTTGCTGATCGTGCCGGATTTACCCTTGGGATAGCCCGGCTGGGCATTCAGGTGACGCATCACTTCGGCTTGTGAGCTGAGCTGGCCGGAGGCAAAAAGCTCCAAGGTTTCGGCCAAGACACGCGCTGCCGGTTCCTGGCGTATCATAACTTTACCACCTTGTGCGGGATCATTGATGAAGCGATAGGCGGGCGAGGGCACAGGAAAACACCAATAGCCGTTTTGAAGCCGCGCGCGCATGCGTTCAGAGGCGCGCCGGGCATTGGTGATACGTTCATGTTCAACAATGATGGCCATCATCCGTTCGGGCAATTGCGCCGCCGGATCATCCGAGAAGGTCATTTTGGGTGATTTAAGCTCGCCGCCCGCCGCCGCGATTTCGTTTCTCAGCGTGAGATAGCTCATCAGATCACGGGCCAGGCGGCTTATATCGTCTATCAGGACAACCCAGTTATCGCCCGGATGGGCACGCAGATAGGCAAGCATATCTTCCATGCCGGAACGTGCGGCGTGTTTGCCGCTCATGACATCAGAGAAGGTGCGGATCACCGTATAATCGTTATGCGCGGCAAATTCTTCACAGGCTGTGGCCTGAGAGCGTAGGCCATCGCCTTCGCGGGTCTGACGGTCTGTGGAGACGCGCGTATATATGACGGCTTTACGCTGGGGATTGGGGCTTGGTTCGGGTTTCATACGCGCCTCCTTGTCTTTATGCGTGAATGTTGGGGTCTGATTGATCTTGACCTGTTGGCTTCAAGTTTAGCTGATCGCCGGGCTGGGGTGTGGATTTATTCTGATTTTGTCCACAAAGCTGCTGGGCCGGATCAAGGCCGAATTGAATGCGCAATACGGTGTCGATCAGCTGCCAAAGGGTTTCAAGCATCTCGCGTTTTTCAGTGTCATCCAGATCTATATCACCCAGCTGTTGGAGCCAGCGCTCAAACTGCGCGGCGTCAATGGGGCCGGTCCGCGATGCGGCCTTGGTAAAATCGGGTGAAGCGGTGATTTGAGCGTCTTTATAGGGCCTGGTCATGGAAAACCTCCTTTAGGTCCATGCTGCCCGGCATGCTTAAGTATATCAAACTTTGGGCAGAATATGCAATTATGGGTTGTTTTTTGAGGTTAGCGCCCGCGATCAAACTGGGCTTTGGCGCGGCCTTTATTCGCGCTGAGGGCCAAATCCCGCGCGGGTTTATCCTTGGTCCGGCTGAGCCGATCACGCAGATACGCCATGCGCCGCTGATCGGCCTCATGCAGGGTTTGGTGGACGCGTTGGGTTAGGGTTCCGCCAGGGGTAAGATGACGCTCTAGCCGGGGTGTTTGGCGCTGGGATTCCAGCGCATCGAGTTCGCGCCGGGTTGCAATATCGGTGAAGCGGTTTTGCGCTTTACTAAGCTTAGCCATGATGAAAAGGCTCCTCTATTTGGGGGCTACGCCTTTTCATCATGGCCGGTTATCAGCGGAAATTTGGGGGAATAAGCGTTTAAACCGGGTATCCTTCGGCCCAGCGCATGCGCCCGGTTTGGTATTGCGGCAGATGGGCATAGTCTTGGGAGACCGGGCCTTCACACACTTTGAGAGTTTTATGGCCAAAGCGGGTTTTAATACGCACACTATCCGCTGGCGGGTGCATGGGGTTGTTTAGATAAAGCCCGGCCATGTCAGCGCGCATAAAATAGGGCTTGCGCTCGCCCAATACGGGATGAAGGTTTTTGCCGGAGATAAAAAGGATTTGTTTGTCTTCAGGCAGGGCCAGCACTTCATCCGGGTTTAATAGTGCACGGCTTTGCTGGCTTTGATAGGTGGTGGCAAAATCAGCCTGTCCGAAATCAGTTGCCGCTTCGAACGGGTCTTCGCCTTTCATCACCACTTGCAGGAGTTTTTGTCTACGCCGCCTGGCGTCGGATTGTTGCAAATGATCGTCAAAATGCAGGGTTTGATGGCCCAGCATATCACTGATGAGCTTGGCTGTGGGGTAATCACGCGCGCCAAAAAATTGACGCACTTGCGCCGAGCCTAAAAAGCTTTGAACCGCATCAGGTCCAAAATTACGCGTGATCTGGCCGACATCTTGAAAAAAAGCCCATGTGCGGACGCCATCGCCGCGCCCGAAGGTGAAGGCTTTGAGTAATTCCTCAAAATAGCCTAATTGCCCGGCCTCATCGATCATTAGCAAAATGCGCGGTGATAGGGGGGCGCGGCGTTTATAGACCATTGCCAAAGCGAAAAAGAGGCGCAAGACCGGGGCCCAAAGCTTGATATATTCAGCAGGCACATTCAGGAAAATGCGGCTGGTCTGGAGGGGATGGGCGAGCGCCTTCACCGAGAAACCCTCCCCCTCAAGCGCGGTTTGCAGGCATGGATCGTTCAAGAACCCCATAGAGGCTTGAAACTCGCCGGTAATCGCACCGAATTCGCGCGGCGCATCTTGCTGTTTGGTCAGCATTTCCCCGGCGCTGGCGCGAATATCGGGTTCGTGGGATTGTAACATGCCCGACAGCGTATCGGCCCAGGCTTGGGGATCGCCTTCAATCTTTTGAAATTGACGATAAAGGCCCGGCAGGGTCGCAAAGCCTTTGCGGTGAATCTCGAACAAAGTCAGGGCGCTGCACCATTGCTGGACGCGTTGCTTAAAATAGGGCTCGCGCGTATTGGGGCCAATGGGGATCAGCGTGGAAAAGATCATGGCCGTATCGGGTTTGAGCGTTGGGCTTTGGGGCGTAAGAATATCAAGCAGATTACAGCTATGTTGCGGCAAGTGGTGCATGGCAACGGGGCACCAGCAATAGCCATAGGTGCCTGCGCGCGCCAGGGTGTGAAGGGAGGTCGCGGCGATCTCTGCGCGCGGGTCCAGCACCATCATGGGGGTCTGGGGGTCCATACACAGATTGGCCGCAATGACGGTTGTAAATTTGCCCGCACCGGCCCCGGCAATCGTAATCAACGGGGCATCGCCTGGCATGCGCAATGTTTTGTCTTTGAAAAATCCAAGTTGAAGGCCCTTGGGGTCAAATAATCCGGCCTTGCGGATATTATTTTCATCGGACCAGCGCGCCGAGCCGTAACGGTTCTGGGCGTAAAACGCATCTTCAAACATGGTCTTGATTGTCCTTTGATTAAAAAAAGGGAGGCATGGATCATGCCCCCCTTCAATAGATTTTGTGCCCCTTGTGAGCGGCGGGTTACCAGGTGATGTGATTTTTATTGGGCAGGTGCGATCCGGCCCAGATTATGCCGATCCCGAGCGTGGTCATGATCAGCCCCATCCCGATTTCAGCGGAAACCAGACCTGTTATGCCGCCCAGCGTGATGAACGCGCCAAGGGCTATGATCAGAGTTTTGATCGGCCCGGCTTCTTGATGGTGTTTGGCTTTTTTCATGCGTAAGCTCCTTAAGCTTTGAGGTTAAAAGGCAAAGCGTGATGCCAGCATCAAACCGCCCATGACGATGGCGGTTGATAAGGTGGCGCGCGAGATGAAGAACACGCTGGCCGCGACCAGGCAGAACCAGACGAAGCTGGCCGGATCGGCGAGCATTTCGCCGTAATTCTCTGCCGTGTAGCGTTGGATAAACCCGCTGGTGGCGCGGTGAAGCGGGGGCGTCCCTAAATAGGTGGCGATGAGCGCCAGGACATTGGCAAGTCCCTCTACTGACTTCATGAAGGGGGTCTTGGCCTCATCTCGCTTGGGTGATCGAAGCATGGCATCCTCCTTACATCCGGCGGGGCTGGACCTTGCGGTATGCGGGCCCTTTTGGCCTTGCCGGATGTCAAGGATCAAATCATAGGTCGGTGCCTAGGTTGGGGGCTTAGCGCGCTAAATGACGCGCAATGGCCGGGTGTTTGATTTTGATATAAAGATCAAGCAGGGCCAGGCGCTCAAAGGTTCGCTCTTGCATACGCCGCTGGCCGGGCCGTTCGCCGCGGCGGATGAATTCAGAAATCCAGCGAAAACTGCCATCATTATTGAAGGCCCGCTCTATCGCTTCATCATCCAGCATAATAACCTTCCCGCTGGCGCGGTTGCGGATAACACCCTCATAAAGATAAAGGTGATGGGCCATGTCATCGGCCAGGGCGCGGCGCGATAGACCCAGATTGGCAATGACAATTGCCAGGCGGGAACTATAGCTGACCGAGAGCAGGCGGTCCGGCTCCTCCAGCCAGAGTGTTCTGGGCGGGGTGTGGGATTGGTCATTGGCGGCGGATAGGTGGGTTTTGCAGTAAGGACAGATCATCGTCTCAGCTCCTTGATTGATCCCAGGTCGAAACAGGCCTTGAAATCCGGGCGCACTGGCCCTTTCAAAACCTGTTTCAAGCCGCTGTGATGGAGCGCTTTTGTCTTTAGAGGGGATGATCAGGAGGCTATGCTCAGGCCAAGCGCGCGTCAAACGCCTTACGGAAGCAAAGCCGGGCAAGACAATATTTAAGTCTATGAAAAATATAATCTGTTATGACGAACCGAAAACAAAAAACGGCCTCGAACCCCAGACCCCGTAACCGCTATCACCACGGTTCCAAATTGTCGGAATATCGTTTCTTAAAGGTCCTCAAGGCCTTTGCGCAGGGTCATACGGTGGCGCAGGCAGCGCGAGATACCCGGCTGTCTGAACGCTCCATCCGTGAGCTCTTCTCCCGTTTGCGCGCAAAGCTCATTGAGGCGACATTGATGGAGCGCCACGCCTTTGGCGGAACGGGGATGTATCTTTATCAAAACCGTGCGCTTAGCGCGCGGGGCCGGGCAATCCTGGAAGAAGTTTCAAAAGGCCCGAATTTTGCCGCCCACCGCAAACATCATGCGGCCAGGTTCCGCGATCCAAAGGAAAAGACGCGCCATGTCTATGAAATGACGGTGCGGCTGTTTTGTTCTATCCATCTGCCCAAGACCCCAGAGCAGCTTTACCCCGATGAGACGCGTCAGGCCTTAAGCCAGCTTAGTGAGATCGGAGCCTTTATCCGTCAGTATAAAGATAACCCGGAATTTATTGAAAAATACGGGAGCGTGATCACGCGGTACGAGAGATTGACGGGGCATTTTCGTACCTTGCTGGACAAGGAGGAATTGCTCTCTTTGCGTAATAAATCCGATATGCACCGCTATAGCGACACCGTGCTTTATGATGATCTGCGCCGCCATCTTTTGGCTTATCCGCTTTAGGGGCTGAACGGGATATTTCTTCGGTGTAAAGCGCCGCCAGATTATGCCGTGAGCCTATGACGCTCTTGAATAATTCGATCATATTTAGTATGATTGATATATGATACGCAAAACCATCACAATGCCAGAGCCTATGGACAGCTGGGTGAAAGCCCAAGTTGAAAGTGGACGCTATGGAAATGATAGCGAATATTTACGTGACCTTATTCGTAAGGATCAAGAGCGCAGCCAGCTTCAAGCCATGATTGATGAAAGTCAGCGCGCTTATGATAACGGGCAAATCACGGCTCTGACGACGCGTGAAGATGTTCATGGGTTCATAGAAGGAATTTGGGCGCGCGCTAAAAATGCTTGAACTGGTCATTACTAAGCCAGCAGAGCGGCACCTTGAAGCTATTGCAGCCTGGACAATAAAGCACTGGGGGCAAGCCCAGCTTGAGACTTACAAAGGCGGACTTGAAAACGCTTTAGTCGCCCTCATGAATAATCCTCATATTGGGCAAAATGCCAGTGATGTCCGCATTGGGTATCGTAAATACTTCATCCAGGATTATTGGATTTATTATGAAGTCACGCGTGAAGCTGTTATTGTTCATGCGTTCCTCCATGGGCGGCAGAACCCAAGCGAGCACCTTTAAATTGGCCGCGCGGTGAATATCTTAACCCAATCTTAAGTCCATATCCTTATAATATTCATATATTTAAGGGGTTTTATGGACAAGGGATATTTATCTGAGCATTATTTGAACGCCGCAGGGGATGCGGATGGACATGGCGCCCAGCTTATCCGTCAGAAACACGAATTTTCAGATTTACAGGATGAGATCGCGGGCCGGGAAAATGGTAAGGTCCGGCGTTTTATCACGGGCGATAAAGACCTGCGCGGACAAGAACGCAAGGACCGCCAGGACATTGTTCAAACAGCGCTCAGCGCCTTGCAGGCGCGCTTGTTAGACCCGCAATACCGCGAAGCCTATACACGCGCCCAGAGCGCGATAACCCAGGCCCAAAGCGCATTGAATGACGCACTTGTGGACAATGCCGAAGAGCTGGAGCGTCTGGAGGCGGAGGCCGCCCGTCTTGATGACGGCACGGTGATCTTTATGCGCCCGGATGGCAGCGCAGAAACGCGCGATGGGCGGATCATTCCGCCATCGGCTTTGATCGGGGTTACAATTCCAGAAGATGCGACAAATGTTGAAGAATATCGCATTGCAATGCAGCGCAGTGCAGAACTGGCCGACATCCAGACCGAGATCATCGATCCTGCCAGAGACAGGATCAATGATCAGGATAATCCCTTAAGCGTCGAGGAGTTGCAGAACTTTTCGGATGAGATAAACCGCGTCGCCGCTCATATCAGTGGATCATCAGAGTTCAGTATTTCACAAAACCGAAGTTCTGATGACCCTTTGTTACCGCTCGGTGAACCGCAGTTATCTAGCGGCCCTTCTCCTTAGTTGTAATCTATGCGAAGTTGCGGGCATTCGCGTCTTGCGAGAGCTAATACAACCGTCGGCGGGACGTGATCAGGAAACCTTTCCAAATTAGCAATGACAGTAGCATAGTGTTGTTGTTCATTCTCAAAATACCAAGCTGCTACACAATCAGAAGCATTCTGATCGCGTAAGGCAATGCCACTTGCCAATCCAAGCACTAATCCGTGCAACCAAACACTGCGCTCATTTTCAGCCATTCTTAAAATATTACGATTCGTAAAGCGCTCCGGCTCTACATCTGTGTCTTGCGCCGGTGCGGGGGGTGTGAACAGGGCTGTGGCCATTAAAGCGGCGTTCATTGCGATGAGCAGAGTTTTGAGGGTGGCCATTTTACGCTCCCATGTTGTTGAAAAACCAAAGCACGCGCCCGGCGATGAGCAAGAGCGCCAGCGCCAGAAAGGCGATGTGGAACACAACGCGTAAGGTCAGCGCCCCAATCCAGCCCGTTGCCGCGCCCAAGAGCGCCCCGGCCAGGGCCCCGGCCCAAAACCCGATTTCGGGATCGGCATCCCCGGCGGTGCCGCCCCATAAGAAGCCCGCAAAGGCCCCGATCCAGGCCATGGCCCCCGTCAGGGTGGTCTTTTTCTGGGATGATTGCTGTGGTGATGATGACTGGTTCATGCGGGCGCTCCCCCTCTGGCATGAAGAAACCGCGCGCGCCGTCAAGAGCTTATCGAGGCTGTATAGCGCATACACATGTATGGCTAAGTGTCTCAAAAACCTTCCAAAAAGAGATTTTCCCTGCTATGGTCAACCCATCATTGAGATCGCCTGATCCGGCGTGAAAACGCGCCGGATTTTCGTCCACTTCGCGCCCGTCCCGTAAAGGAAGGGATTAGAGACGATAAAATGCGCGCTCAGTGCGGTTTTACGCTTATCACCGGACACGGAAAGGAGGCCGCCATGCGGATCGGCTATGCGCGCGTTTCAACGCATGATCAATCGCTTAATCTTCAGCGCGATGCGCTGGTGGCGGCGCAGTGTGATCAGGTGTTTGAAGACCATGGTATATCGGGGGCCTGTCTGGACCGCCCGGCCTATAACCAGATGATGAAGGCCTTAAATGCCGGTGATGAGCTGGTGGTGTGGCGGCTCGACCGTCTGGCGCGCAGCGTGTTTGATCTCATTGATACTTTGCACACGATGAAGGCGCGCGGGATTGTTTTTCGTTCGATCTGTGAGGGGATGGATACCGGCTCCCCCTTTGGCGAGACGGTTTTTGTGGTCGCCAGCGC
>NZ_KB908063.1 GCF_000382325.1 Woodsholea maritima DSM 17123 | reverse complement strand
GGTCGGCTCCAGCACGCACAGGCCGTCGGCTGACAGGCCTGTCAGCGCCTTGCGGATGCTGGCGGAGCGGTTGGGGAAAGTCGTGACACGCCCGGTGGCGGTGTCGAAGGCGGTGATGGTGTCCTTGGCGACATCAAAGCCGCAGACATGGGCGGGAGGCTGCTGCAGGGCGGGCATGACTGTGCTATCCTTGACGTGCTTCGGATTGTTTGCGGGCGTGGGTGTCAGCCAGAGGCCCAATCAACTCTCCAAGCGGGAAAAGGGAAGCGTCAGGGAGCCGTGATGACAGCGGGTGAAAACCCAACCCCGGGACGGTCGCCTGACGCTGAAGCTGCGGGTTAAGGGTCGCAGCTTCCCCTTTACCCTAACACCACCGACAACAAACAATCCCGGGCAAGCGTCGCGCTCAAGTAGCCGACAGGCGCTAGCGCACAACAAAGCACGACCCGGGATCTATAAACATCGCCTTGAAGCACAATAGATCCCGGATTAAATCCGGGATGACAGTTTTTCATGAGATCCTCGCTTCGCTGCGGGCGGACACTTCTTTAATGCCCTGCCGGCTATCGCCTACTTGAGGGTTGGGCCTTGCGGGCTGATCGCCCATCGACTATCTGACGGCAAACCTTACCCCGCCTTATCGCCGGCAGAGATTTCCTGTGTGCCGAGCGCTTCAGCGAGGCTGACCTTTGCGGAACCGGGGCGTTTGGGTTTGGGCTGATCAGGGTGGGGGGCCCAGGCGGCCCCATGAATAATCTCAAATGTGGCCGGGATTTTCCCATCCTCATGGCCGAATTGGTCGTGATAGCGCGCACTGGCCTCCAGGAAATAGTCGCGAGATGGCACCTCGCGGGGGCGCTCAATCAGGGCATTGGTTTCACCCATGCCGCGCAGATCGCGCATCAGGGAAAAGGCATTGCCAAAGCGCACATTAACCCGGTCAATATCGCTGACCGGCATATTAAATCCGGCCCGGCTAAGCAGTTGGGCAAAGTCCATGGTATCGGCAAAGGGCGAGATCCGGCGCGCCTGGGCGCGGCCCTGGGCCTCATCCGTCGCGTGCAGGGCGTGGCGCAGCTCATGAAGGGTTTTGCCGCCCAGCAGAGCGCTTGCAAAAAAGCTATCGGGTTTCAGTGCATAATTCATCTGGATCAGCGCGCCCACGGGATCATTGGTCCAATGCAGATGCAGCACCGAGATGATGAGATCAAAGCGCGCTTCGCCCAAGGGCAGGCGCTCTTCATCCAGGCATAGGCTGGGATAGGGCGATCCGCGAAGGCGCGCCTCACTTAAGTCTGCCGTAATGATGTGTTTCATTTTGGCACGCGCATCATGATGATCGAGCGCGTCGGCGAGCGCTGGGCCCGCGCCCATTATGAGACAGGTTTCAAAATCTCGCGTAATAAGACAAACTCGATCAAGAAGATCGTCTAGCGCGCGAGCATGTAAATAGGCATAATCGCCAAACTGCGCGGCGCTGGATGTGCGGTGTTGGCGCACCAAGGCGCGATCAAACACCACCGGGGCAGCCTGGGGCGTGGGCGGGGCCGGGCGATTAGAAATCAGGGGGCGCGAGGTTGATGATCGGGTCATGGCGGGGATATGGCGCGGATTGGACGCGAAGAAAAGCCTCTTGGCTGTTGACGCGAATGACCGACCTGATCTGGCCGCCGGTCTCGCCCTTGTCAGGCGAGATGGTATCGAGCCATGGGGCATTAAGTCCCGCCGATTGGCAAAAGCTGTCTTTTTTGGAAGCCCCCTGGTGCGCGCGCTGTGGTTTGCCCTTCGATTATGATCTGGGCGAGGGGATGGAATGTGCACCCTGCCAGGCCGATCACTCCCCCCTTGAACATGTGCGCGCGGCGCTGGTCTATGATGAGGCGAGCCGGGGCCTGGTGCTGGCGTTCAAACATGGTGGCCGCACCGAAGGGCTGGCGAGTTTTGCCCCCTGGATGGCGCGCGCGGGACAAGCGCTTTTGAGCGATGCCGATGGCTTGATCCCGGTGCCCCTCCATCCGCAGCGCTTACGCCAGCGCGGTTATAATCAATCTTTATTATTGGCCAAAGCGTTAGCCAAAGTTTCGCATGTGCGCGTGGAACCCCACCTGCTGGCCCGCGTTAAAAGAACATCCACCCAGGATGGAAAGGGCGTAGCCGCGCGCCAGCGCAATGTCGCAGGGGCCTTTAAAATTCGCGAAAGTATGCTATATAAAATTTCTGGAAAAAGCTTCGTTTTGATAGATGATGTTTATACCACGGGAGCAACCTTGAAGGCGTGCGCGCGCGCCTTGAAGCGGGCGGGCGCAGCGAAAGTCAGTGCGATTGCCTTGGCCCGTGTGATCAAACCCATCGACACGACGGTTTGAGGCTCAACGCAGCATAAACCGTTTTCAATGCGCTATCATACGAAAAAAGAAAGACGTTTTATGAGCCAGCCTGTTACGATTTATGTCCGCGAGATGTGCCCCTATTGTGTGCGTGCGGAAGGTCTTCTTAAAAAGAAAGGTGTCAGCTATACCCGTATCGATGCGGGCATGGACATGGCAAAAAAACGCGAAATGATGGATCGCGCCCAAGGGGCCAGAACCTTCCCGCAGATTTTTATTGGCGAGACCCATGTCGGGGGCTGTGATGATATGATGGCCTTGGAGATGCGCGGTCAATTGGATGCTCTGTTAGAGGGCAAGGCGGCTTAGAATGAAAATCGCTCTGGTTCAGATGCGCTCCGGCGTAGATATGATGGGTAATCTTGCAGATAGCGAGGCGGCCATTCGCGAGGCGGCGGCCAAGGGCGCGCGCCTGATCGCGACGCCTGAATGCACCCATCTGATCCAGAAAGATAAAGACGCTCTGTTCGCCGCGATCAAAACCCCGGATACCGATCCGGGCATGGTGCGCTATGGCGATCTGGCCGAAGCCTTGAATATTGATCTGTTCATTGGTTCGATGGCGCAGCTGGGCCCGGATGGGCGTGCGGTCAATCGCAGCTATCATTTTGGCCCGGATGGTCAAATCAAAGCCCAATATGACAAGATCCATATGTTCGATGTCAGCCTGGGCCAGGGCGAGACCTATTCTGAATCCGCCAATTATGCGCGCGGTCGACGCGCGGTGAAGACGTCGGCGCAAGGGGCCAAGATTGGTCTTTCCATCTGCTATGATGTACGTTTTGCTTATCTTTATCGGCGTTTGGCCAAGGCCGGGGCGCAAATCCTGATGGTGCCCGCCGCCTTTACTCAGCCCACGGGCCGCGCCCATTGGGAGGTTTTGTTGCGCGCGCGCGCCATCGAAACCGGGTCTTATGTGTTGGCGGCCGCCCAAGGCGGTAAACATGAAGATGGTCGCAAAACCTATGGTCACTCGATGGTGATCAATCCCTGGGGTGAAGTGATCGCGACGCTTGACCATAATGAGCCGGGACTTCTTTATGCCGAGCTTGATCTGGAGGCTGTGGCCAGTGCGCGTGGGCGTATTCCAGCCTTACACGGTGATCAGGAGATTGAGGGGCCATGATCCGCTATGCGCTGATCTGTGAGGATGAACACGGGTTTGAAGCCTGGTTCAGCAATTCTGCGTCTTATGATGATCAGGCCCAGCGCGGTCTGGTGGAATGCCCCCATTGTGGCTCCACCGCCGTGCGTAAACAGTTGATGGCCCCAGCATTGGCCACGTCACGCCAGAAAGAGGCGCGCCGCGAGCGGGCTCAGTCGGCCCAGACAATCAAGGCCGAGGGCGCACAAACCCAGATGAGCCATATTGACGGGTCGAATTTGGAAGATATTGCGCGTAAAATGCGCGCCCATATCCGCAATAATTTTGACTATGTGGGCGACACCTTCGCCAAGGAAGTGCGCGCCATGCATAAGGGTGAGCAGCCCGAGCGCCTGGTCTATGGGGAGACGACGGCCAAGGAAAGTGAAGCCCTGCGCGAGGAGGGGATCAGCTTTTCCGCCCTGCCAGAGATCTTCACCCCGACCCCGCCGAAAAAAACCAATTAAGCCAGGCGCTATTGTGCGGCGCTGAGCGCATCGCGGGCTGTCTCACGCGCTTTCTCGGTGGCTTCGCGCTCTTGGCGTAGGATATCGGCGCGCTTTTCCACCAGCTCGACAATATGCTCGATCATCTCTTCGTTAGAGACATTATGATCGGGTTTGCCGGCAATATACATCTTGCCAGAGCCTTTGCCCCCGCCGGTAAAGCCCAGATCGGTGAAGGTCGCTTCGCCCGGTCCATTGACCACGCAGCCAATGATGGACAGCGAGATCGGCTCAGAAATGTGGGCCAGACGCTCTTCTAACGCCACCACCGTGTTGATGACATCAAAGCCTTGGCGCGCACAGGAGGGGCAAGAGATGATATTGACTCCGCGCGTGCGCAGCCCCAGCGATTTCAAAATGTCATAGCCGACTTTGATCTCTTCGACCGGATCAGCGGACAAAGAAACGCGGATCGTATCACCAATCCCAGCCCATAAGAGATTACCCATACCGATGGCGGATTTCACCGCGCCGGTCCGCGCCCCGCCCGCTTCGGTGACGCCCAGATGTAAAGGCGCATCGGTGGCTTCGGCCAGGCCCATATAGGCGGCCACGGTCAAAAACACATCAGAGGCTTTGACCGAGATTTTATACTGATCGAAATCACACTCATCGAGCAGGCGGGCATGATTAAGCCCGCTTTCCACCATGGCTTCAGGGCAGGGCTCGCCATATTTTTCCAGAAGCTCACGCTCTAAAGAGCCAGCATTAACCCCGATGCGGATCGAACAGCCATAATCCTTGGCGGCTTGGACGACTTCGCGCACGCGTGCCATGGACCCGATATTGCCCGGATTGATGCGTAGGCACGCCGCGCCCGCCTTGGCCGCTTCGATGGCGCGCTGATAATGGAAATGGATGTCAGCCACCAGGGGCACTTTGGCCGCTGCGGCAATGGTTTTAAAGGCCGCGGTGGACTCTTCATCCGGGCAGGATACCCGCACGATATCGGCCCCGGCCTCTTCCAGGCGGCGGATCTGGTCAATGGTCGCGCCCGCATCGGTGGTCGGGGTGTTGGTCATGGATTGCACGCTGATCGGGGCATCGCCGCCCACCTCAACATTGCCGACGCGGATCTTGCGCGAAACGCGGCGCTCAATCGCGCGCCAAGGCCGGACGGAGGTGTGATCTTGTGCCATGACTTTGCCCTCGGGGCTGGCCGCTGCGCATTCAGGCGTTAAGCGGCATGCGTGTTTTAAGACTGCCTTCTAACGCGGATATAAGGCGAGGGGAAGGCATGCGCCATCCCCTCGCACAGATGATAAAATGCCTCAGAGGACGGCTTAGAGCCCGCCCGAATAGGCCGCGTCCGCCGTATTGGTGCTGGCGCTACGGCCCAGCAAGGTATCGGCTGAAACATTTTCAACCGCCTGACCTTGTTCGCCTATCGGACCCAAAGATTGTCCGCCTGCATAGGCAAAAATACGCCCGGCATTTTCGGTGAGCACGGTCAGACCGGGCTCATCGGGGGCGCGATAGGCTTCGCCCGGTTGCAGATCACGAGAGAATAAAATCCGACCCGACGCATCACGCACTTCCACGAAGGTCGGTGCACTGGCGCGCAGGATTAAAGAGCGGTGCGAGCGCGCGCTGGGTAAATTCGCCCATACCTGATCCACCCCGATGGACTCTTCCAGCTCAGCGACCAAAGCTTTGGGCGCTTCTACCCGCACGCTTTCGCGCGGTGTGGTTTCAGCAAGCTCGGCTTGCTTGCCGATTTGGGTGGCATACCAGGCCCCGGCGGCGATCACGCAGCACAAGATAACGGCCACACCCAGAACGCCACGCGGTAATTTGATCTCGACCTTTTGCTTGGGCGCAGTGGGTTGAGCGCGACCCGTATCGCACTCCACCTCTTGTTTGAACTGATCCACAATCGGGCCGACATCCAGACGTAAAAACGCCGCATAGGTGCGCAAATATCCGATTGTATAGGCGCGCGAGGGTAGACCACGCGGGTCCATATGCTCCAGCGCCTCTAGATAATCACGGCGAATACGAGTGCGCGCAGATGCAGAATCGAGGGTCAAACCGGCCTTCGATCGGGCATGGCGTAATCGCTCGCCAACACTCATAAGGCCTGCGACGTGTCCGTCTTCGGCCGGAAAAATAGCATCCATAGGAACAAATTGGTTCGTATTTGAGTTAATTAATGTGTTCGACATCTCGTTGCGCTCCTTTTGGGAACGCCCCCACCCCTCAGTCGGCATAAATGTGGCCCTCACACCACATCAACGAACTTAATCAGAGACGAAAGACTTTTTCAACACTTTCCGTGTTGAGCCCTGCATCTGACCCAGCATTAAGGAGCGCTGCCCGCAAATGCGGCATATGCCCCCCGGCCGGTTGAGACATCGCAGATGCAAGCCAGGTGCCGAGCTGACCGGCATCGAGGCTTCGTAGAGCTTGTTTGACAGGTCCAATGCTGGACGGTGCCATCGATAAGCGCTCATACCCCAATGCAGCCAGGACGCAGGCCTCCAAAGGCCGCCCTGCAATCTCACCGCACACAGATACGGGCTTATTGTGACGCTTACATGCGTCCGAAATAGATTTCAAAAGTCTTAATGCAGCTGGCGCAATCACCTCATAGCGCGTGGCGACTTTGGGGTTTTGACGGTCGGCGGCATAAAAATATTGCATCAGATCATTGGCGCCGACGGCAAAGAAATCCGCCAGGTCGAAATAAGCCTCTAAATCATAGGCTGCTGCCATGGTTTCGACCATCATGCCCGCGCGCACCAGGCTGGGTGGTTGATAGCCATGACGCACGGCGTGATCGACTTCCTGTCTCAAAAAGGCACGCGCCTGGGCCATTTCTTCGCGGGTGGCAACCATGGGGAAGAGCACGCTTAAGGGGCGTCCCGCTGCGGCACGCACCAGGGCGCGCAATTGATAGCGATAAAGCCCAGGCCGATCGAGGCCCATGCGAAGCCCGCGCCAACCCAGGGCCGGATTGGCTTCGCGCAAAGACGGTGTATAGGACGTCACTTTATCGCCGCCCAAATCCAGGGTGCGGAAGATAATTGGCTTATCTTTGACCTGATCATAGGCCGCGCGATAAAGTTCGATCTGGGTGTCCAGCTTGGGCAGGGTATCAGAGACCATGAACTGGAATTCCGTACGGAAGAGGCCAACCCCATCCGCGCCGGTATCGTCCATCTGGCCCAGCTCGACCAACAGGCCGGCATTCATGTGCAATTCTAAGCGGACCCCATCGCGGGTGACGGCCGGTTCATGGCGATCATTGGCATAGCTGCGCCAGCGCGCGCGCAGGCTCTCCATACGCTCTTCATAGGCCTTGGTGACTTCCGGCAGCGGGCGCACATGCAGCACGCCGGTTTCCCCGTCCAGAATGACACGATCGCCGTCCTCAAGAAGATCGAGCGCGCCTTCCACCTGTCCCACCATGGGAATGCCCAGGGCCTTGGCGACGATGGCGGCATGGCCGGTGGGCGAGCCTTCTTCCAGCGCGATACCGATCAGCTTGGTGCGATCATAATCGAGAAGCTCCGCCGGACCGACGGAGCGGGCAATCAAAATGGCATTTTCCGGCAGCTCTAGCCCGCTCGCCCCATCATGCTCCAACTCCAAATGGCGAAGCAGGCGATTGGCGAGATCTTCCAGATCGTGCAAGCGCTCGCGGAAATTCGCATCGCGCGCCTTCATCAGACGGGCGCGATGTTCGTTTCTGACCCGCTCCACGGCGGCTTCGGCGGTCAGGCCAGAGCGTACCGCCTCATGCAGGCGATTAAGCCAGCCACGGTCATGGGCGAACATGCGATAGGCTTCTAAGACTTCGCGCGAGGGTGTCCCGGCGGGCAGGCGCCCACTATCCAGCAAGGCGTCAACCGAACGGCGAAGGCGCGCAATCGCGCTTTCCAGCCGCTCTTCCTCGGCTTCGGCGTTTTCCGCCACCATGCGTCCGGAAATCACGTGGGGTTCGTGAAGGACGGCAACGCCAATCCCCATGCCTGGGGCCAGCGCCGCTCCGACCAGGCGTTCTGGCCGTGTAGGGCGCACATCCAGGCCCTTAAAGCCTTCGGCTGTCACCAGATCCCCGCTGACGACAACCTCGGCCAACAGCATGGCGACGGTCTGCAGGGTTTCGATCTCGACCTCATTCATGCGCCGCTTGGCCTGGGTCTGAACGGTCAGAACGCCCACCAGACGGCCCCCGCGCAGGATCGGCACGCCCACGAAAGACTTAAACGGCTCCTCGCCGGTTTCCGGCTTGTAGGAGAAATTGGGGTGGGCGGGCGCATCCTCAACCGAGACCGGGCGTGCGCGGCGCGCCACAAGACCGACCAGGCCCTCATCGGCTTTCAGGCGTGTCTTGTGAACCGCATCGGCTTGCAGGCCATAGGTCGCCGACAGCTCCAACGCGCCATTGGCCAGCATCAGATAAATCGAACAGACCTGGGTCTGGGTCTCCTCAGCGATAATATGGGTCAGGCGATCTAGCCGCGTCTGGGCGTTTTCCTGCACGGCCATAAGATCACGGATCCGGCGCAGAAGACGGCGTGGCCCGCGTTGAGGAGTATGGATGGCGTTTGCTGTCATAGGCCCAGATAGTCCTGTTCAACCCAAAAGGGAAAGGTATCAATTATAAGTGACGCCCCGGTGACTTATGCCTCCAGGCCATAGGCCCCGTGCAGGGCCTTCACCGCGTGCTCTAGCGCATCGGCCTGCACCAAGGCCGAGATTTTAATCTCTGACGTGGCCACCATGCGCACAGATAGGCCCTCCTGGGCCAGAACGCCATAGAGGGTGCGCGCCACATCGGCCCGCCCGCGCAGTCCCGTGCCCACCACAGAGACTTTGGCGAGATCGGTTTCATGGCCCAGCGTGCCCTGGCCCAAGCGTTCTAATACGTCTTTGACCGCGCTCAAAGCTTGGGCAAGGTCTTTTTGCTCGACGGAGAACTCCAAGGCAATAGCTTGAGTTTCAAAACCATGGGTTTGCACGATCATATCCACACCAATATCGGCCTGGGCGAGGGCGGCAAAAATCTCCGCTGCGGTATCGGGGCTTTCGGGTAAATCCGACAAGCGGATACGCGCCTGGGCTCTGGCATAGGCAATGCCAGAGACGATGCGGCGTTCTGCGAGATCTTTGGGGTTCATGACCTCAGTTCCTTGACTGTCACCGGGGGCTAAGAAGCTGGACTTAACCCTTAAGATGACGTTACGCGCCTTGGCAAATTCGACCGAGCGGGTCTGAAGCACTTTGGCCCCCATCGCCGCTAATTCCAACATTTCATCATAGCCGATGGCCGGTATGCGCCGCGCGGAAGGAACGATGCGCGGATCGGTGGTGAAGACGCCATCGACATCGGTATAGATATCACACTCTGCCTCAAGCGCGGCGGCAATAGCGACCGCGCTGAGATCACTGCCGCCCCGGCCCAGGGTTCTGACGCGTCCTTGGGCATCAATGCCTTGAAAACCAGCAATCACCGGTATGGTTCCGGTGTCCATCACGCGCTTTAACAGCGAACCATCGAGCTGGCTGATCTGGGCGCGCCCAAAGGGACCTTCCGCCTGGATCGGGATTTGCCAGCCCAGAAAAGCGCGCGCGCGCAATCCCCCTTCGCGCAGGGCCAGCGCCATCAAGGCCGCGGACACTTGTTCGCCCGCAGACAGCGCCAGATCGGTTTCCGCCTCGCCCAAGCCGCCCTCAAAGCCCTCACACAGCGATAAGATGCGGTCGGTTTCCCCGGCCATGGCAGACACCACCAGTGCAATTGGGCGGCCCTCACGCGCGGCATGGGCGGCGATGCGCGCGCTGTGGCGAATGCGCTCAGGGCTTCCAACAGAAGTCCCGCCGAATTTTAGAACTAAGGGGCGCGCTTGGCTCGGCATCAGGGGGCTGTTTCGTGAAAAGAGGTCGCGGCGATGACGCACGCGACTGGTCAAGGGGCTCGATTTGCACCCTAAAGCGCCCCATATAAAGCGTTAAGTGAAATTGTGCAGCCTTTGCAGTGGGTCTAGCGTTAAGCTGATGTGAGTGTCGCGCAAGATCCCTGAGAAGTGCGTGTCGTGCAGTTCAAAAACTTTGACGAGCAAGAGGGTTAAGTCCATGGCCGCCTCTATCGAACCGGATACCTTGTCCACGCCTTCAATTGATCCAGAGGAAGTGGCGAAATTCTCTGCGATGGCGCAGGAATGGTGGAATCCCAAGTCTAAATTTGCGCCCTTGCATAAGTTTAATCCGGCGCGGTTGAGCTATATCCGCCAAGTTCTGTGCACGCATTTCAAGCGCGAGGGCGTGGACAAACCGCTCTCGGGTTTAAAGCTTTTGGATATTGGCTGCGGCGGCGGCCTGGTCTCTGAACCCATGGCACGCCTGGGCGCGGATATGACCTCGGTGGATGCCGGTGAAGCCAATATCAAAACCGCGATGGTTCATGCCGAAGAGGCGGGCCTTACCATCCATTATCGCCATGGCACAGCCGAGCAAATCCTGGCCGAAGGCGGGCCAGAGCAATTTGACTGCGTGCTGAATCTGGAAGTGATTGAACATGTCGCCGACCCCATGCGCTTCCTGGACGATTGTGCGGCCCTGGTGAAGCCGGGCGGGGTGATGATTGTCGGGTCCATCAATCGGACCGCGCGCGCCTTTGCCACTGCGATCTTCGGGGCCGAATATGTGCTGGGCTGGCTGCCGCGCGGCACTCACCGCTTTAACAAGCTGGTGCGTCCGGGTGAAATAGAAGCGGGCCTTAAAACGGCCGGTTTCAACGTGCATACCCCTGTCGGGGTTAGCTATAATCCCTTAAAAGACAGCTTCTTTATTTCCGGCGATAGCGGGGTCAATTATTTGATGGTCGCTGAGAAACCCGCACGCGACTAAGCCCTTTTAATACGTGATGAATATAAGGACATGGCTCATGTCAGTGACCGTTTATGCCCTAAAAACCTGCGATACCTGCCGTAAAGCCATTAAGGCGTTAAGCCCGCTATATCCCGATATGCGCGTGGTGGATGTGCGCGAAGAGGCGGATCTGGCGAGCCTTTTGCCCGATTGGTTGGAGCAGGTGGAGCTTGAGGTCTTGCTCAACACCCGCTCCACGACCTGGCGCACCCTCAACGAAAGCGATCGCGAGGCGGCCAACTCCCGCGAAGGCGCGATTGGCCTTCTTGTGCAATATCCCACCTTGTTAAAGCGCCCTGTGATTGTTAAGGGCGATAGGATTTATGTCGGCTGGAGCGGGCCTGTTCAAAGCGCGCTGGGGCTTTAGTCATGAAAGATCAGATTGAAATGACGGCCAAGACGAATATCTGCGTCTATTGCGGATCGCGCACCGGGATCAATGCGGCCTATACCCAATTGGCGAAGAATGTGGGCGCGGGGCTGGTGCGCGCGGGGCGCACCCTGGTCTATGGCGGCGGTCAGGTCGGTCTGATGGGCGTTCTGGCCGATGCGGTCATTGATGCGGGCGGGGATGTCATCGGGGTGATCCCGGATTTTCTGGCCCATAAAGAGGTCGCACATCCGCGGGTCAAAACCATGCATATCGTTGAAAGCATGCATGTGCGCAAAGCCATGATGGCCGATCATGCCGACGCGTTTATCGCGCTGCCCGGCGGGATTGGCACCATGGAAGAGCTGTTTGAGATTTGGACCTGGACCCAGCTGGGCCGCCATAAAAAGCCGGTCGGTGTGTTGAACACCAATGGGTATTTCGACGGGCTTTTAACCTTCCTGGACCGGATGCGCGATGAGGATTTTTTAAGCGCCGAGCACCGCGCCATGTTGATGGTGGATGATGATCTCGATCGTCTGCTGGCGCGCTTTGACGCCTATGAAGCGCCTGAGATGGATGTGCGCATCAAGGTCGCAAAGCTGTAAGGCTTACACCAAATCCTGGGTATCAATCGCGACGTCTTGGTGATCCATTAAGAACCGTTCTACCGCATCTTTCAATTGCGCGGCGCTGTCCGCATCCTTGTGAAAAATCTCGCCTCTTTGCAGGTGCAGATAGATATTCATCGTCGCATGGACATAGCAGGCTGAACCTGCGCGCAGTAATTCATGGCGCGCCATCGTGATATCATTCACATCCCCGCCATTATCGCGCACCATCCAGTATAGCGCATAGGCCGATTCAGGGATGCTGGGCGCGGCGCGGGTCAACCAGCTGCGCGCGCGGATCGGATCTTGTAACTGGTTCAGCGTGCCATGCAGATAAGCCAGGCCCACCTCATGCATGGCTTGTGGGTGACCTGCAATGGCTGCGCCCAACAGATATTCAAATCCGGCATTGAGATTGGGTTTGGAGCCAAAGCTTAAGACCAAAACACCCACGCGATACATCGCCTCAGGATCATTCGCCAAGGCCTGTTCCATCAGCGCCGGTGAGATTTGACCCGTGCTCTGCATATATTGGGTTTCACGCTCCATCCAGGCCAGGCCCGGGCGATCAGCCCAAATCGCGCTGGTTGCACAGGTCTGCGCGCGCGTCAGCCAGGTTTGTTCCTGCGCGGAGAGAGGGGGAAGGGCACCTGCGGTTTCGCTCGGCTGCGCGGCCTGCGGATAGCTGATCCACAGCGCGGCTAGACCCAAAATGCTGGCCGCACTGGCCCAGCCCCACCGTACCGGGTGGCGCGATGTTTCCTCAGCCATGATAGTCCCCTCAAAGTCCAGTCTAAGGCCCACTATGGCAGGCTCGCCTAAGGGGTGAAAGCAAAAAGTGTTAACACTTTCTTGTCACCTGCAGTCGGCCCCGGTTTGCTGTGGAAAGCGGCATAAACGGTAAAAGGGGACTTCACGGACGATCAATCCAAGCGTATTCGCTTATCCTATGCGTGTACAAGAAGCCAAACTCGACCAAGTCATCGACCGTTTTGAGCAAGTTGAAGCCCGTTTGGGCGCGGCTCAAGACGGGGAAGAAATCGTGCGCCTGTCCAAGGAGCATGCCGAATTAAAGCTCGTGGCGGATAAAGCCAAGGAGCTGAAATCCGCGCGCGCGGACCTGAAAGAGGCCGAAGCGATCATCGAGGATAATTCGGATCCCGATATGACGGCGCTGGCGCGTGAAGAACGCGAAGAGATTAAAGCCCGCTTGCCGGAGCTGGAGCAGGAATTGCGTTTGCTGCTGCTGCCCAAAGATGCCGATGATGAAGCTTCGGTGATGTTGGAAATTCGCGCCGGGACCGGCGGCGATGAAGCCGCTCTGTTCGCGGGCGATTTGTTCCGCATGTATGAGCGCTATGCCAGCTTGAAGGGCTGGAAGGTCGAGGTCGATTCCGTCACCGAGTCTGAAGTGGGTGGGTATAAAGAGATCATCGCGGCCGTATCTGGCGCGGGCGTCTTTGGTCAATTGAAATTCGAATCCGGTGTGCACCGGGTACAGCGCGTACCGGAAACGGAATCGGGCGGACGTATCCACACTTCGGCGGCGACAGTGGCAGTTTTGCCTGCGCCCGATAATATCGAGATTGATATTAAAGACAGTGATATCCGCATTGATACCATGCGCGCCTCTGGCGCGGGCGGTCAGCACGTCAACAAAACCGATTCTGCGGTGCGTTTGACCCACCTTCCCACCGGGATTGTTGTGGTCTCGTCTGAGAAGTCTCAGCACCAGAACCGCGCGCGGGCGATGAAAATCCTGCAAGTGCGCCTTTATGAAAAAGAGCGTGAGGAAAAGGCCGCTGCGCGTGCCGCTGAGCGTAAGGGCCAGGTCGGTTCGGGCGATCGTTCTGAACGGATCCGCACCTATAACTATCCGCAAGGCCGGGTCAGTGATCACCGGATCAATTTGACGCTGTATAAATTGCCCGAAATCGTCGCGGGTGACGCGCTGGGCGATGTGATCTCCGCGCTCATCACCGAGGACCAGGCCGCGCGTCTGGCCGCGATGGAGCAAGAGGGTTAGGCGTGGCGGGGCTCAGCGCCCTTCGCCGCACTTTGACGACGCGCCTTCTTCATGCCGGAATTGATGAGGCCGAGGAGGAGGTGCGCCGCCTGATCCTCGCCCTTGAGGGGATGAGCGCCAGCCGGTTGATCACCGATCCCGACTATGAACTTGACGCCGACAACTTGGCGCGTTTGGAGTGCTGGATCAAACGGCGTGAAGCGCGCGAGCCTCTCTCTCAGATCTTAGGGTGCCAAGCCTTCTGGACTTTGGATCTGAAGGTCACGCGTGATGTTCTAACCCCGCGCGCCGATAGTGAGGCCTTGATTGAGGCCGCGCTCAAACGCCGGCCTGATCGCGTGCCAGCTTATAGATTTTTGGATCTGGGTACCGGATCAGGGGCGTTAATCCTGGCGCTCCTCAGCGAATATCCCAAGGCAACCGGGGTGGGCGTTGATCTCTCGCCTGAGGCCTTGGCGGTGGCGCGCGAGAATATGAGGTTGACCGGGTTGGAAGCGCGCTGCGAGATGCGACAGGGCTGCTGGGCAGACGGCTTGAGCGGGCCTTTTGATCTGATCATCTCAAACCCGCCTTATATAGCCCATGAGGTGATCGCCAGTTTAGATCCAGAAGTGCGCGATTTCGAACCGCATCTGGCCCTGGATGGTGGGGCGGATGGACTTGATCCTTACCCGCATTTATTTCGCGAAGCGCGCCGATTATTAGCGCCCAAAGGGGTGGGTGTTTATGAAATTGGGTATGACCAGGGTGCGCGTGCGCAAGAAATTGCACATCAGGCGGGTTTTCAGGATGTTGAAATCGTTAAAGATTTAGGGGGGCGTGATCGCGCCATCGCTTTTTCGCAAGCACACTGAGAAAAAGGGGTTGGAATCTAGGACATAATAAGGCTAGGTTCAGAACCCGAGCGAACGAGACGCACGCGATATTTCAAAATCGTGTCTTAAAGCGGGGGTTTGTCGCTCAAAGATCCGGGCCAGGGACATACGCTTTGTAACCCTTTTCATGGGTGTACAAACGCAAGGCTTAAACCTCGCGCGACTATTAAGGCTCCGGGATAAGCATTTTAATGATAACGCCGCAAGAGGTCAGGCGAACCATGAAGCGTCAACGTGGTCGCGGACGTAAGTCCAGCAATCCCCAAAACCGTACGTTTGAGAGCAATGGCCCAGACGTAAAAGTTCGGGGCAATGCCAGTCATATCTACGAGAAGTATTCTCAATTGGCCCGCGATGCCGCCTCGTCTGGCGACCGGGTTATGGCGGAAAACTATCTCCAATATGCCGAGCATTATTACCGTATAGCCTCGCAATTCGCGCCCAAGCGTGAGCGCGAAGATCATTATGATCGCGACGATCATGACAGCTCGGATGAGGGCGAGGATACACTCGACACCTCTAACGAGGAGGGCGAGGGCCAAGAGGCCAATAATGGGGCCTCTCATGGGGGCTCTCGTGACTCGTCTCACGGTGATCAGGACGGCGAGGACAATCGTCAAGAGCGTCCACGCCGTGGTCGCCACAATAATAATGGTCGCGGTCGTCGTCGCTCTGAGGATGAGGATCAGCGCCCGCGCCGTCAACCGCGCGCAGAAAAGCCTAACAGCGACAGTTTTGGCGATCCTTTGGCTGTGGTCAGCCCTGAGGGTGCGGATGATGAGGTCAGCCATGGCGCGAGTGAGCTGGATGGCACATCGAGTGACACCGCGCCAATACCTGCACCTGTACCCGCTCCTGCACCGAGCCCTGAGGTTGGCGCAGAGGAAAAGCCCAAGCGTGTACGTCGTCCGCGCAAGCCCCGCGTCGCCAAGGATGAAGACGCTGAAGCGGCTTTAAAAGACGCAGGCCCTAAGGATTCTGATGATAAATCAGAGACCGCTGCGGCCTAAACGCGAAGCGCAAGGATGTTAAAAAAAAGCGCCGTCCCGCCGGGACGGCGCTTTTTTTTGTCCATTTTGCCGCATCCCCCTTGTGTTGCGTGTTTGTCACACCTAAGTGAAGGACACGCAGCCAGAGCGTGCTTCGAAGAAGGCGTTCAAATCCAACAGGCTGTGTCTCGCTGAAGTCTCGGGAGACAGATATGAACTTTGATACTTATACTGAACGTGCGCGCGCGATCATTCAGGCCGCACAGGGCTATGCCCTTAATCGCAAACACCAACACTTTACGCCTGAGCATCTGTTCAAGGCGTTGATTGATGACAATGGCGGATTAGCGAAAAACCTGATCCAGGCCGCCGGTGGGCGCGCGGATGCCGCGCGCGATCTGATCGAAGCGGCGTTGAAAAAACTGCCCCAGGTTGAAGGCGGCAGTGGCCAGCTTTATCTCGCGCCCAAAACCGCTGAGGTCTTCACGACCGCTGAGGAGGCCGCGAAGAAGGCGGGTGATCAATTCATCACCGCTGAGCGCCTGTTGCAGGCCCTAAGTGTTGTGGGTGGCACGCCTACGCAGGAAATTTTCAAACAAATTGGCGTCACCGCGCAAAGCCTTAATCAGGCGATTAATGATCTGCGTCAGGGCCGGACGGCCGATAGTGCGTCCTCAGAAGATACCTATGAGGCGTTGAAGAAATATGCCCGCGATCTGACCGAGGTCGCCCGCGAAGGTAAGCTTGATCCAGTGATTGGCCGCGATGATGAAATCCGGCGCACAATCCAAGTGCTTTCCCGGCGCACCAAGAACAATCCGGTTCTGATCGGGGAGCCCGGCGTGGGTAAAACCGCGATCGCCGAAGGCTTGGCGCTGCGCATCGTCAATGGCGATGTGCCCGAAAGCATCAAGAATAAACGCCTGTTGGCGCTGGATATGGGTGCGCTGATTGCGGGGGCAAAATTCCGTGGTGAGTTTGAGGAGCGTTTGAAGTCGGTCCTCAACGAGGTTCAGTCCGCCAATGGCCAGATCATTCTCTTCATTGATGAAATGCACACGCTTGTCGGTGCCGGGAAGACCGATGGCGCGATGGATGCGTCCAATCTGTTAAAGCCCGCTTTGGCGCGTGGGGAGCTGCATTGCATCGGCGCAACGACCTTGGATGAGTATCGCAAACATGTGGAAAAGGATGCCGCCTTGGCGCGTCGTTTCCAGCCGGTCTTCGTGGAAGAACCCAATGTGGCCGATACGATTTCGATCCTGCGCGGTTTAAAGGAAAAATACGAAGTTCACCACGGGGTGCGCATCGCCGATAGCGCGATTGTGGCCGCGGCCACCTTGTCCAATCGCTATATCACCGACCGCTTCTTGCCCGATAAAGCCATCGATTTGATGGATGAGGCGAGCGCGCGTCTGCGTATGCAGATCGATAGTAAGCCCGAAGAATTGGATGAGCTGGATCGGCGCATCATTCAGCTGAAAATCGAAGCCGAAGCCTTGAAAAAGGAATCGGATGAGGGGTCGAAAAAGCGCCTCGATAGTCTGCATAAAGAATTGGCGGAGCTCGAAGGGCGCTCCAATGAGTTGACCGCCGCTTGGCGGGCCGAGAAAGACAAGCTTGCCTCTGCCACCGAGGTTAAAGAGCAGCTCGATCGCTTGCGCGCGCAATTGGCTGATGCAGAACGGCGCGGTGATCTGGCCAAAGCCTCTGAGCTGAAATACGGCCAGATCCCTGAATTAGAGGCGCGCGTGCGCGCGGCTGAGGAGGGCGATCATGCTCCCGCCAATGGTCATGCCAGCATGGTCAAGGAAGTGGTGGAGGATGAGCAAATCGCCGCTGTCGTGTCGCGCTGGACCGGGGTGCCGGTGGAAAAAATGCTTGAAGGCGAGCGTGATAAGCTATTGCGGATGGAAGACGGTCTGCGTTCGCGCGTCATTGGTCAGGATGCGGCATTGGAAGCCGTGTCGGATGCCGTACGCCGGGCGCGTGCAGGCCTGAAAGATCCGAACCGCCCGATTGGCTCTTTCCTCTTCCTGGGGCCGACGGGTGTCGGGAAAACCGAGCTGACCAAAGCTTTGGCGGAGTTTCTGTTCGATGATGAAACGGCCGTAACACGCCTGGATATGTCAGAATATATGGAGAAGCATTCGGTCAGCCGCATGATCGGCGCGCCTCCCGGCTATGTTGGGTATGAAGAGGGCGGAGCCCTGACCGAAGCCGTGCGTCGCCGGCCCTATCAGGTGGTCTTGCTGGATGAGGTAGAAAAGGCGCACCCGGATGTCTTCAATGTCTTGCTGCAAGTGCTTGATGATGGGCGTTTGACCGATGGTCAGGGGCGCACGGTGGATTTTCGTAACACCTTGATTATCATGACCTCTAATCTGGGCGCGGAGCATCTCTTGAGCGGGGATGTTGAGGCGGCCCGCGATAAGGTGATGAATGCGGTGCGCATGGCCTTCCGGCCCGAGTTTTTGAACCGGATTGACGAGGTTATCCTCTTCCGCCGCTTGGAAGCCGAGCATATGGGCTCTATCGTCGCCATTCAGATTCAGCGCCTGGCGCAATTACTGGCGGATCGCCGGATGACGATTGATCTGGATGACCATGCCGTTCAATGGCTGGCGCAGAAGGGCTATGACCCGGCCTATGGCGCACGGCCTTTAAAACGGGTGATCCAGAAGGAGCTGCAAGATCCGCTGGCGCGAATGATCTTGGAAGGAAGCTTGAAAGATGGCCAAGCCATTCATGTCAGCGCTGAAGGCGATGCCCTAACTGTCAATGGCACGGCGGTCAGTCGAA
This sequence comes from Woodsholea maritima DSM 17123, assembly GCF_000382325.1. Classification (GTDB taxonomy): domain Bacteria; phylum Pseudomonadota; class Alphaproteobacteria; order Caulobacterales; family Maricaulaceae; genus Woodsholea; species Woodsholea maritima. Next base: position 51,327 of record NZ_KB908063.1, on the reverse strand, counting down.
ATGTGCGTCCGGCGCAAGAGGCGGTCATTCAATAAGCCTTGCGTGCTCATTTGATGAAACGCCTCAACCCGGCCGGGTTGGGGCGTTTTTACTTGGTGGGGGCAAGGGGCTGTTCTAGGGTTAAGGCCTAACCGCATGAGAGCGCCATGGAAGATTTTAGCCCCGATCCCTATCGCCAAATCCTGAAATCGGATGCGCAGCATCCCTTCGACAACGCTTTTGATTTCGAGGCCGAAGGGATGGGCCATCCCGTCCTGGTCGAAGGCGCGGGGCCGGGCGTCATCTTGATGCATGAAATGCCGGGCTTTGTGCCGCAATTCTGGCGCTTGGCGCGCTGGTTGATCGCGGCAGGCTATCGGGTTTATGCGCCTGCGCTTTATGATCCCGTGGGCACCCCCGCGGATGAGGCCTGTCAGGCCAAAGGTATGGGGGCGTTTTTAACTGCCTGTATCTCGCGTGAGATCCATTTGTTTGCCCGCAATCACGCCAGTCCCGTGACGCAATGGCTGCGCGCGCTGGCCCGCCACGCTCATAACGAATGCGCTGGGCCGGGTGTGGGGGTGATCGGGCTATGCGTGTCGGGTAATTTTGCCTGGTCGATGGCGCTGGACCCCAGTGTTGTCGCCCCCGTGGCCGGGGAGCCGTCCTTGCCGCTGGGCGCGAAGGGCGCGGCGGGCAGCCTGCATCTTTCGCCCGCAGATGAGGCCGCCTTGACGGCGCGTGAAGACCTTCATGTTATGGCGCTGCGGTTTTCTGGCGATCCGGTCTGCCAAGCCCCGCGCTTTGAGCGCTTGAAATCCGTGGTGGGCGCGCATCGCCTGATCGAGCGTGTGATGCCGGACAGCGCCAAGAACCCGGCGGGCAATCCCTTTCCCCATGCCGTTCTCACCAAAGACCTCATCCAAGCCGATGGGGAGCCAACTTTTGAGGCCGCGCGTGAGGTTTTGCTCTTCTTAGAGGCGCGCCTTCAGCCTTAAAGATCTGTATGCGCCATTAAAAAAGCCGGGCTGCGATGGCCCGGCTTTTGTGCTTACGATGTCGAAATCCGATTACTCAGTCTGTCCATCGCTGTCCTGGCTGTCACCGGCCTGGGTATTGGCGGCAAACAGGGGTTGTGAGAAATCGCTGTTGGCGGCCGGTGAGGCGTCGCGCATGGCCCGGATCTCATCACGCGCGGCGATGAAGGTTTCCAACTCAGCATCGCTTAAGCGGCGGCCCGTAGGCAGGTCCAAGCTCATTGGATTGATGGGCGTGCCGTTCAAATGCACTTCATAGTGCAGATGCGGACCGGTAGAGCGCCCGGTTGTGCCGACATAGGCCACGATCTGGCCCTGGGTCACGCGGCTACCGGCGCGCACGCCGCTGGCAAACCCATTCAGGTGCGCATAGGCCGTTTGATAGCCATTGGCGTGGCGGATACGTAGATAATTACCAAAGCTGCCAAAGCGATTAGCGCGCTCGACTACGCCATTACCTGCGGCCATGATCGGCGTGCCGCGCGGGGCGGCAAAGTCGGTGCCGTTGTGCGGGCGTGACGTGCGCAAGATTGGGTGGAAACGACGGCCAAAGTTGGACGACAGGCGAGCCCCGTTGATCGGTGTTTTCATCAATAGGCGTTGGGCGCTTTCACCCTCTGGCGAGTAATAGCCGATAATGCCGTCTTCGGTTTCAAAGCGATAATATTCCAGATCCCGCCCACGATGATTGAGGTTCACATAGAGCACATCGCCGGTGCGCGCCACGGACCCTTCTTCATCGACCATGCGTTCAAATAGCACATCAAACGTATCGCCGGCCTGAATGGCGCGGAAGTCAACGGCAAAGCCTAGAACGCCGGCCACTTCATAAACGATGCGGTCGGTTGCACCAGATTCCAATGCGGCAAGGTAGAAATTGCTGTCAATTTCGCCTTGAGCGCGGACCATTTGCTGATCAAAGCTCGCCAAAGCTTCGCGGGTTTGGAACGTGCCATCATAGGTGCGCGCAACGGTAATGACGCGCTCACTATCGGGGCGGAAGGAGAGACCGGCCAGAGCCTGGACGGTCTCTTCAATCGCCTCGCCGGTATCATCATCCTGACGGGTGATTTTACGCGGGGCAAAATAAACTTTCAAATCCTGACCGGCGCGAAGATCGCGTGCCGGATAGACGGGGTTCAGCGCGGCAATGGCGCGCGCGGCTTCAACCCGTTCGGCACCGACATCGGAAAGGACGCTGGCGAAAGTCTGACCCGAGCGCACAGTGACATCAACACCGGGATCTTGGATGCAGGTTGCACACGCGCCGGTGAAAATCTCGTGCTCGGCCTCAATCAAATTGACGCCGACCAAAGCCGTTTGCGGGGCAGGGCTTTGCGTTAAAGCCGCTGAGGTGAGTTCTGTGCTCTGAGCATCCTGAGCGGATCCGCGCTGATGGCGCAGAGTGATCTGATTGCTGGCAGCCTCGCGGCTTTGCTCTTCGGCATAAGAGGGAAAGCGCGAAATCAGCAGACCAAAGGTCAAAACCAGACCCAGGCCCAGGGTGAAGAATAAGACCATAGCGCGAGAGCGACGCGCATGAGCGAGGCGGACGTCAAAACCGGACATTACGGGTGGCGCCTTTTCCTGCGTTGCTGAACAATACGATGAGTGTCAGGGTTGATCCCCGATCACAGTCGTTAAACTTACACTCTTATTGTCAACATATTATGATCATAGCGTCAAAATATGTCGAACCAGCATGTTGCTATCAATTTTGCCGTCTGCCAAGTGACTTTTAACGCGTTAACTGGTTAAGGATTTTCTGGTTTGGGCGATTAAGGATAGAGATCAATGACAAAGACGATTTTGCTGGCGGTGGTGCTGGGTGCAATTTTATTGGCCGCTGTGATTGCCTCGGTCATCACATGGCTTAGCATTGATAGTGCTATGACTTGGCACGGTTATTTGGCCTTATTCTTGGGCGTGGTCATTTCGCTGGGTTTGGGCGGTGGCCTGATGGCGCTGAGTTTCTACTCCTCACGCTCAGGCTGGGACGAGGCCGCGCATGATGATCGTGATGTATAAAATTTTGCACGCGGCGTTAACCTTATTGCTAGGCTGAATCAGCTAAGAGCGAATGTTATGATAGATACACTCGCTCTCGCCCCCGCCCAAATGGCCGCTTTGCTTTGTGCGCGGCTGTGTCACGACCTTGTCAGCCCTGTCAGTGCGCTCGGGGCTGCGCTTAGCGTTTTAGATGATGAAAACGCCGCTGATATGCGCGATGACGCTTTAGATCTGGTGCGCACCGGTGTGCGCCAGGCGCAAAGCAAGCTGGAATATGCGCGCTTGGCCTATGGGGCAGGCGGATCTGCCCCAGGTGTGATTGATATGCGCGAAATTCAGCGCCTGGCCGGTAATCTTTATAAAGAGGCCAAGCAGGAGCTGATTTGGAAGACCGAGGCTAGTGGTCTGGGTAAGCCTGCCGCGCGGGTATTGCTCAATCTGTTAATGCTCGCGGTCGATTCCATCCCGCGCGGCGGTCAGGTCACTCTTGATGTGACATCTAATGGCGGCGGAACGCGCATTCGATTGATTTCTCAAGGTAAAAAGGCGCGGATCGAAGAATCTGTGAAGCTGGCTCTGGCCGGTAAGACCCCCGATGATGGCTTCGATGGGCGCTCGATCTTGCCTTATTATACCGGACTTATCGCACGCGAGGCCGATGGCCGCGTCGATACTCATGTTGAAGAAGAGCGCACGGAATTTTCAGCTTTAATCCCGCCTATGGAAGGCATGATTGGTTGAACTGATTTCAGTGAGTGGGCTCGGACAAAAACGATGCGTTAACTCTGTGCGTGACACAGTAGGCAATATACTTGATCGAGCCCGTACTTAAGGTAGGCGTCATGGATGATCTGATCGTCGAATTTCTCGGTGAGACTTCTGAAAGTCTCGATGTTATTGATGTTGAGTTGGTCAAGTTTGAAAACGACCCGACCGACAGAGCAACGCTCGATAACATTTTCCGTCTGTTGCATACGATCAAGGGAACCTGTGGTTTCTTGGGTCTGACACGGCTTGAGGCCCTGGCCCATGCGGGGGAGACCTTGCTGGGTAAATTCCGCGATGGAGATATGATCGCGGATAGTGCGGCAGTGACCGTGGTTCTGAAATCCATCGACCGCACCAAAGATATTTTGGGCGGACTGGAAGAAACCGGGGCGGAACCTGCGGGCGATGACAGTGATCTGATCACCCAGCTGGAAGATCTGGCCATGCGTAAGAACGCACCGGCCCCGGCTGCGCCGCCGCCCGCACCAGAGCCTGAGCCTGAACCTACCCCGGCGCCTGTTGAGGCAGCCGCGCCAAGTGATGATCGCTTCGATTCTGATTTAGATCGGCCATTGCGTCCGGGCGAGGTATCCCTGGCCGAATTGGAAGCCGCCTTCCAGAATACTGACATTGAAGATGCGGCTCCAGCGGCCCCTGCGGCAACCCCACAGCCTTCTGAGGCGGGTGAAGAGCGAACTTTGCGTCCGGGTGAAGTGTCTTTGGAAGACCTGGAAGCCGCCTTCCTGGCCGCCGAAGGCCCAGACGACATTATCAATCCGCGCGATGAAGTCCCGGCTGAGCCTGTGGCTGTAGCGCCTGCGCCAACGCCAGCCCCTCCGGCTGCCGCGCCTGCGGCGGCGGCACCTAAACCCGCTGCGCCCGCACCGAAACCTGCTGCGCCCAAGCCTGATCCGCGTGATGATACGGCGCATGAAGGCGGTCTGAAAAAAGGTCAGTCTTCTATCCGGGTGAGTGTGGACGTCCTTGAAAGCCTGATGACAACGGTGTCGGAATTGGTTCTGGCGCGTAACCAACTCCATCAGATCGTTCGTGATAACGAAGATTCAACGCTGAAAACCCCGCTGCAACGCTTGTCCTCTGTGACCGCGGAATTGCAGGACGGCGTGATGAAGACGCGTATGCAGCCGGTGGGCGATGCCTGGCGTAAGCTGCCGCGGATTGTTCGCGATATTTCTCAGGATCTGGGTAAGTCCATCAATCTGGTGATGGAAGGTGAAGAGACCGAGCTTGATCGCCAGGTCTTGGAACTGATCAAAGATCCGCTGACTCATATGGTGCGTAACTCCGCTGATCACGGGTTGGAGACCAAGGAACAGCGCAAAGCCTCAGGTAAGTCTGAGGTCGGTACGATTAAGCTGTCTGCCTATCATGAAGGCGGCGCAATCATCATGAAGATTTCTGATGATGGTGCGGGCCTTAATACTGAACGCATCGCACAGAAAGCCGTTGAAAAAGGGCTGATCAGCGAAGACGAATTGGCCACGATGAGCGAAGGCCAAATCCATCGCTTTATCTTTGCCGCTGGCTTCTCCACAGCCGCCCAGGTCACTAACCTTTCTGGGCGCGGTGTGGGTATGGATGTGGTGCGCACCAATATCGAGCAAATTGGTGGCTCCATCGATGTGATGTCAGAGCGCGGTAAAGGCACCACCTTTGCCATCAAAATTCCGCTGACCTTGGCGATTGTCTCTGCCTTGATCGTGAAAGCCGGTGAAGATCGCTATGCTGTACCGCAATTGGCGGTGCGTGAGCTGGTCCGGGTTGGCCCTGGCAGCGATAATAAAGTCGAAGCGATCAATGGCGCGCACATGATCCGTCTACGTGATCGCTTGCTGCCCGTCGTCAGTGTACATACGGTTTTGCAAACCGGTCATAATGTCGATCACATCAATGAGTCTGGTTATGTCATCTTGGTCGAAGCGGCCGGGCGTAAAATCGGTCTCATCGTTGATGATGTTCTCGATACAGAAGAAATCGTGGTCAAGCCGCTCTCCGGTGCGCTGCGTGGGATCAATGTCTATTCGGGCGCGACCATCTTGGGCGATGGTGCGGTGATCATGATTTTGGACCCCAATGGTGTGGTTCAAGAGGTCGCCCATAGCGAAGAAGAGGGCGAGACCGAAACCGCCGAAGCGTTGCGCGCTTCAACCGAGCAGCGCCAGCGCTTGTTGTTGGTCAAGGCCGGTGGGGCCGAGGCCAAGGCCGTTCCTGTCAGCCTTATCACCCGTCTGGAAGAATTCGATGCGGCCAAGATCGAAGTGGTCGATGGTCAGCACGTGGTGCAATACCGCGAGCGTCTGCTGCCGCTGGTCCACATTTCGGGTATGGATACCTTTGCCGGTGAGGGCCGTCAGGCCGTGCTGGTCTTCTCCGAAGAGGGGCGTTCTGCCGGTGTCGCCGTCGACGAGATCATGGATGTCGCCGAGGAAACTCTTGATCTGCAGCTCGGCTCGCAGCGTCCAGGGATTATCGGCTCTGCGATCATCAAGGGCAAAGCCACTGAAGTTATCGACATCGCCTGGCATATGGAACGCGCCTGGAGCGGGGCTCCGGAACGCCGGATCCAGGGGCGCAAATCCATCCTGCTGGTTGATGCCGACGCGTTTGCACGTCGCATGATGGCGCCTCTATTGGCCGCCGCAGGCTATGATGTGACCGTTGCCGGTAGCTTGCATGAAGCGCGCGATGCCGGGGCCCATGGGGCTGTGTACTCGGCCATCGTTGGCGATCCTGCGGCGCTATCGCGTCTCGCCCAGGAAGGCTATTTCGCCGAAGTTCCACGTCTGGGCATCAGCTCAGAAGGGGCGTATGGCGCAAGCTATGACAGCGTCAATGAAGTGATCAGTTCCAATGATCGCGGCGGTATCATTGCCGCTCTTGATCGTGCGGCGCAATCTGATGATCAGCGTGCGGCTTAAGGAGCCAGGCTATGTCGACCATAACCAACGCCGAAATGACCTATGAATATGTGACCGTCAAAATTGGCGATCAATTATTCGGGGCCGGGGTGAGTGAAATTCGCGAGGTCTTCTCACCCCAGGGGGTGACCAGCGTGCCGCGTGCGCCCAGTGAAATCGGTGGATTGTTAAATTTGCGCGGACGAATTGTCACAGCCATTGATGCGCGTCGCCGGTTGGGCTTGGCCCCACGCGGTGCGAAAGAGCCTTGCATGGCGCTCGGCCTGGAAGTTGGATCTGAATTATATGGGGTTCTCGTCGATAGCGTGGGTGAGGTGATGCGCCTTCCCATATCAACATTGGAACCCACCCCTAGTCATTTGGATGGGCGCTGGCGCTCGATGATCAAGGGCGTTCACCGTTTAGAAGGTGAACTTATGGCAGTCTTAGACATGCGCGCACTTATCGCGGTTGACGCCGCCTATGCGGCGTAGAGGAGACGGTGATGAAAACCTGCCTGGTGGTGGATGATTCAAGGGTTATCAGAAAAGTAGCCCGCAAGATTGTCGAGGATATGGGCTTTGCCTGTGAAGAGGCGGCCGATGGACAACAAGCCCTCGATTACTGCCGAAAAAATATGCCTGAAGCGATTTTGCTCGATTGGAATATGCCGGTCATGAATGGCTTGGACTTTTTGATTGCACTGCGTGAAGAAGAGGGTGGGCGTAAGCCGATCGTGGTCTTCTGTACGACAGAAAACGACATGTCCAACATCACCCAAGCATTGCGCGCGGGGGCGGACGAATATGTGATGAAGCCCTTCGATGGCGACATCATTGAATCCAAGTTTGCTGAAGTCGGCCTGGTTTAAGACAAGATAGGACGCTGGATGACGGGCTCACCGACACAGATGGGTGCGGCGCAAAGCCGTACGGGACTGACATCGGTCATTGTCGTCGATGATTCTGCGGTGGTGCGCGGACTGGTCTCGCGCTGGATTGACGCCGATGAGCGTTTTCAAGTCTTGGCGACCTGTTCTGATGGCGAGCAGGGCGTTAAGAAAGCTCAAGAGCTGCAGCCCGACCTGGTGATCTTGGACGTGGAAATGCCCCGCATGGACGGGCTAACCGCGTTACCGCTGATCTTGAAGGCTTCGCCGCGTTCAAAAGTGGTCATGGCCTCATCTTTGACCCGTAAGGGCGGTGAGATCACCATTAAAGCCCTCTCCTTAGGCGCGGCTGATTATGCGCCCAAGCCTGAAGCGGGCCGGGTTGCGGGTGCAGATGCCTATCGTAAGGAGCTGCTAGACAAGCTGGCGGCTCTCTCGCCGCGCCGCGCGGCACCGGTTATGGCGCGTGCAGCCAATATTCCCGTATCTACCCGCCCGGTTGTACGCTCGAAGCCCAGCCTGGTGGCGATTGGCTCCTCAACCGGAGGGCCGCAGGCGCTACGCGAAGTCATTGGCTCACTGCAAGGCATTCGCGATGTGCCGGTGGTGATCACTCAGCACATGCCCAAGCTGTTTACCGCGATTTTGGCCGAGCACCTGACTAAGGCCGGCATGCCGTGTAAGGAAGCCACCGATGGTGAAATCCTCAAAGGCGGCCATGCCTATATCGCGCCAGGGGACTGGCACATGACCATTCATGGCAGCCCAGGTGCGTTTAAGGCCAAATTAGACCAAGGCCCGCAGGTGAATTTCTGTCGCCCGGCTGTAGATCCGATGTTCAAGACGGCCGCAGATGCGGCTGGAAAGTCGTTACTGGCGATTGTCCTGACCGGTATGGGCGCAGACGGGCGTGAAGGCGCGCGCGTCATTCGCAATGTCGGTGGACAGGTGATCGTTCAAGACCAGGCCACCAGTGTGGTCTGGGGCATGCCCGGCGCGGTCGCAGAAGCGGGCCTAGCGGACATGATCTTACCATTAAAAGATATCGGCGTAGAACTCTCACGCCGCTTGAAGGGGGGCGTATAATGCTACCTGAGCACAAACACCAAATTTTGGCCGCAGAAGTCAAAAAACGCTCAGGTCTCGTTTTGGGGCCGGAAAAGGGATATTTGATCGAAAGCCGCCTGGCTCCGGTCGCGCGCGCCGAAGGCATGGCCTCGGTTGAGGCGCTGGTCGATGCGATGCGCATGGATCAACGCTTGGCCAAGGTTGTCACCGAAGCCCTGTGCACCCATGAAACCTTCTTCTTCCGTGATCGCACCCCCTTTGACATGTTCCAGAATGTGATCATTCCAGCCATGGGGCCTGCGCGTACAAGCAATCTTCGCATTTGGTCTGCGGCGTGTTCCAGCGGGCAGGAGCCTTATTCGCTGGCCATCCTGGCCAATGAAATGGGGCGTGTGCGTCCGGATATTTTGGCAACGGACATTAGCCCGAATGTGCTGGAAAAGGCCAAAGCGGGTCTTTATTCCCAGTTTGAAGTTCAACGCGGTATGGCCATCCAGCGCCTGGTCAAGCATTTCGACCAGATGGGCGATAGCTGGAAAATTAAGCCCATGCTGCGCCAGATGGTGCGGTTTGAGGTTCTAAACCTGTTGGATGATTTCCGTCATCTGGGCAAGTTTGATGTCGTGTTCTGCCGCAATGTGCTGATCTATTTCGATGTGGAAGATAAGCGCCGCGTGCTTGAGCGGATTGCCAATCAGCTCCAGCCTGATGGCTTCTTGATCCTGGGCGCGGCGGAGACGGTTGTGGGCCTCACCAACGCCTTCCGTCCCGTACCCGGTCAGCGCGGCCTCTATGCCAAGCCTGAAGGCCTGGCGAAGATCGCAGCGGCCTAATCTAAATTCGCCTTGTGATGTATAAAGGGGAGCCGCTGGCTCCCCTTTTTTGTAAGCGATGGCGAGAGATGGCATTGAGATATTAAAAAACCCGGCTGGGGCGGAGCGCCGAGCCGGGTTTTTAATACTGTAGGACGTTGGCGCTGAATTAAGCGGCGCCGACTTCCATTTCTTCGTGTGGATCGCGCAGAACATAGCCGCGGCCCCAAACGGTTTCGATATAATGATCGCCGCCGGTTGCAGACTGCAGCTTCTTGCGAAGCTTACAGATAAACACGTCGATGATTTTCAGCTCGGGCTCGTCCATGCCGCCATAAAGGTGGTTCAAGAACATTTCCTTGGTCAAGGTTGTGCCCTTACGCAAAGAAAGAAGCTCCAGCATTTGGTATTCTTTGCCCGTCAGGTGAACGCGCTGATTGTTGACCTCAACGGTTTTCGCATCGAGGTTGACCGCGATATCCCCGGTCTTGATGACCGATTGAGAATGGCCTTTAGAGCGGCGCACAATGGCATGAATGCGCGCGATCAGCTCTTCTTTGTGGAACGGCTTGGTGAGGTAATCATCGGCCCCACAGCCCAGACCACGAACCTTGTTATCGATGTCCGCATTACCGGTCAGGATCAAGATCGGGGTATCGACCTTGGCCATCCGCAAAGTTTTGAGAACATCAAACCCAGGCATATCAGGCAGGTTCAGATCTAATAGGATAATGTCGTAATCATACAACTTACCCAGATCAACGCCCTCTTCACCAAGATCCGTTGTATAAATGTTGAAGCCGTCCGACTTGAGCATCAGTTCGATGCCCTGCGCGGTAGCTCGGTCATCTTCGATTAGAAGAACCCGCATCGATATCTCCGCCTTACACTCGCGCGAATCACTAACCCGCGCGTTAGCCCTATGGTTAACGTGCTTCGCAGCTTAGGGCGAGAAGTCCTTAAAGGAGGTTAATCACTCTTAAGCAGTGAAAGAAAAAATAAAAAAAGAGGGCATTTTTTGCAGTGCCCTCTTTTTTGGATAAATCTAACGCTTTGAAATTATTCAGCGGCTTGGCTTAACACCGGCAACAATGTTGCCATCAATTGGCCCCATTTTTTTTCATTTGCACCCTTTCGACCATCATAAAGGATGCGATCTTCATATCCAGTAATCCACAGCGCATTTTTATTGCGCCGTGCAATGATTAAATCGCCTTGCAGGTTTTCCACAGGGGTGCGGTGTAAACGGAAGATCACCAGACCCTCGGCCAGGGCATCGCCCAGCTCTCCGCCCAGGGCGCGCAGCTCTTCGCGGCCTTCAATCACGCCCACCACTTCGGTCTTGCCGGCTTCAGTGGAGAGGGCAAAGCGCGAGCGCTCAATCCCTGACAGATTGTGTTGGCTTTGCGCGTGAATTTTCCAGGCCGTTTCCACGGGCAGGGCAAAGGCTTTATGGCCCTCAATCTCGCGGCATTGGAAGAAATAGTGATTATTGACGCCCATGCGTTTAAGCTCGCGCTGCATCAGGCGCAGTACATTGGGATCATCATTGACGCTGTCAATAATCGGGGTCTGGTTTTCCAAGGTGACAAAGCTGCGTGCGCGCAGGCGGCTTGCGGCCTCTTGGACCAGAGGGTTGCGCTTTGGGCGGCCATGCTGGTTATAGACATAGCGGCCATCGGCCTCGACGTGCAAAAACTCATCCGGGTGGGTGAAGTGCACCATGAAGGCGATCATCACATCGGGGTGCAGCTCGTGGAACAGGTCGAGCATGGCGAAGAAATTATCGTCAAAGCGCTCGGGGTAGAAGGCCATCTCCTTGGTGCCGATGCGAATGATATCGAGACCCGCTTCGGCCAAACCATGCAGATAATCAAAGAGATTACGATTAGAGAGCACCATCGGATCGCCGCCCGACAAAAGCGCCTCACGAATGCGGGGCTTATCCGTGATCTCGCCTGAGGCCACCTTGGCATTATGCGTGGTGATATAGTCGGCAATCTCATGGATGGAGGCGGTGTCTTTACCCGTTTTGCCGGTCAGAAAGTCGGAGCGGTAGCAATACCGACACCAGGACGAGCAGGTGCGCACGACATATAATAAGACCAGCTCATACTTATGTAAGAGGCCCGGAATGGGCGAATATTTTAGCTGATTGGAAGGGTCTGCCTCACCGGAGAGGTCATCCATCTCTTCCGGGCGCGCCTTGATCAGATTATTGACCGCCTCAGAGCGTTTGGCGAGGTCAAGATAATAGCCCGTGGCGCGCGGGGGCAGGCGATTGGACACGCCGGAGGCTTCGAGCGCTTTTAATTCTGCCTCAGAATAGACGCTCGCCCCGCCTTCGGCCAGATATTGGCGATAGCGCGCAATATCATGCAGAACATAGCGGTTGAACTTGGTCTCTTGAATTTGGCCATAAAGATTATCTTTGTGGCGTCGCGAACGTGATTTCTGCTTCGGGCGGGATCCGGCGATCCGCACAGGCTGACTATCGAGCGGCATAGGCAATCCTTGTCGTCGTATTCAGGGTCGTGGCGTGGGTGCGCCAAACTGTTTTTATTGTGTGAGAGGCACGAACAAAGCGCGCCAATTGTCCTTAAGGCCCTTCTGCACGCAGATATCCTTATGGGGGACGGGCCGGACAAATCTGAGGCGGACCATAGAGATTTTGGCGAAAAAGGAAACAGCTGAGCGGTTTTTTCTAGGATTCCACTGCATTTTGACAAAAATGAAAAGATCTAGTGAGGCTGTACACCTAGGTTAAGTATCTGATCAAAGGTGAGATTGTCGGTGAAGCCTTGGTCATGGCTGAGCGTGATCAAGCTGGCGCTCAAGGGCGTAAATGTCGCCATGACGCAGGACTGTCTCATCCTTGCCCTCTAAAACCCGATTACTTGGAGCGCATTGACTTCGCTCTAAGCCCCAGCTCTGCTCCTGGCTTAACACCGCTCCGCTAAGGTTAATCACCCCGCGCGTGGGGGTGAGTTTTTGGGTGATAAGCGCGAGGAGGGTAGACTTTCCAGACCTGTTAGGTCCGGTCAAACCCACGCGCTCGGGGCCTTGGCTGTAATTAAGCTGAGAAAAAAGCGTTTGCGCGTCAGGTGTGACGTAGGTGAGATCCGTTAGAGATAAAGAGGGCATAAAGGCGTCCGATAACAGCGTGTGCACAAAGGGTTAGGTCAAAATTGTGCAGTGCCGAAATCATCGGCAATCTCCTGTGGATCAATGCAATTGAGTTTAGCCTAACCGGGCCAATCAGTCAAAAGTGGGCCGTTGGTGCGCGAAAGAGATCTATGTTTACGCGGTTGAAACCGCACTGACGTTATAACGCTCCATGAACCTTAAGCCCGAGCCAAAAGGCTCATTATTGCGAGAACCGCAGTGCAAAGTCTGATCGAACGTGTTCGCGGCCTTGAAACGCGCACCTATAAGGGGCGTGTGGCGGCCGTCAACGGATTGCTGATCGAAGCGCAAGGCCCGATGGCGGGCCTGACGCTGGGCGCACGTGCGCAGATTTCTCATCGCTATGGCTCCAGCGTGTGCGAAGTGGTCGGCTTTCGCGGCGATACCGCTTTGATGATGGCCTTTGGCGATCTGCATGGTGTGCGCCCGGGCGCAGAGGCGACTTTGCAGCCCGAAGGCGCACTGGTCCGCCCCCATGAAAGCTGGCTGGGCCGGGTGATCGACAGTTTTGGTGCACCTTTGGATGATTTAGGCCCCTTGGCCGATGGCCCGGCGGGCTATCACCTCAAAGGGGGACCGCCCAGCGCCCATGCGCGCGATCGTCTGGGCGAGCGTCTGGATCTGGGTGTGCGCGCGATGAATTTGTTTACCCCGATGCGTCGGGGGCAGCGCCTGGGCGTGTTCGCCGGATCGGGCGTGGGCAAATCGGTTTTGATGTCGATGCTGGCGCGCGGATGTGACGCCGATGTTATCGTGATCGGCCTCATCGGGGAACGTGGGCGTGAGGCCCGCGAGTTCGTTGAGGATGTGCTGGGACCGGACGGGCGTGCGCGCTCAGTCGTCATCACTGAAACCTCCGATGCGCCCGCCTTGGCGCGCCGCCAGGCGGCTTATATGACGATGACGGTGGCGGAATATTTCCGCGACCAGGGCAAATCGGTCTTCTGTCTGATGGACTCGGTCACGCGTTTTGCCCTGGCCCAGCGCGAGATCGGTCTTGCCGCCGGTGAGCCCCCGACCACGCGCGGCTATACCCCGTCGGTCTTTGCAGAATTACCCCGCCTGTTGGAGCGCGCCGGCCCTGGTGTGAAGAGTGGCGGGTCTATCACCGGTTTATTTACCGTTTTGGTGGATGGTGATGATCACAACGAACCGGTCGCCGATGCCGTACGCGGTATTCTGGACGGCCATATTGTGATGGATCGCGCGATTGCCGAACGCGGACGTTTCCCGGCGATTGACGTTTTGAAATCAATTTCGCGCACTGCCCCAGAGGTTTATGAGCCCCAAGAGGCTCCCCTGGTGCGTGAGGCGCGTAAAAATCTTGCTGCCTATGCGGACATGGCCGAGTTGATACGGCTGGGCGCTTATGCACAAGGCTCAAACCCGGAGGTGGACCGGGCAATTACGGTCAATGAACCGTTAGAGGCGCTACTTAATCAGGCAAAAGATGAGGCCTCCTCAATCGAGGAGAGTTTCGCAGCCCTAAGCGCAATTTTGGTGGATGAGGGAGTTCAAGGATGACACGCTCGCACGCACCTTTGATCCGGCTGGCCCGGTTCAAAGTAGAAGAGCTTCAAAAACAGATGGCCGAGATAGATCGCGCACGCCAGTCTATTCTCGATCAGATTGATCGCCTGGAAGAAAGCGTTCCCGGTGAACAAGTGGTCGCGCAGGAAAATAAAGACGGGTTCTTGGCCTATGGCTCCTATGCCCGTTCTGTTATTGCGCGCAAAGACAATCTTCGCGCCTCGCTCGATGGGGTTCAGGCCCAAACTGATGAGCTGCGCACCCGCATGGAAACGGCTTTCCAGGAATTGAAAAAATACGAATTGCTTGAAGAGCGCCGCCTGGCCCGCGCTCAGGAAAGCGTGCGTAAAGCCGAGCAAGATGAAATGGATGAGATCGCAGGGCGCATGCGCCGCCTGGCGAATTAGGATCTCAATCCTCATCACCACAAAAATAAGTAAGCCCGGGCTGATGACCAATCGCCCGGGCTTACTCCCCTCAAAGCGCGCCAGGAACAAAACGCGCCAAGATGAATTTAGATCGCCCTGCCTTTGATCGAGGAAGGCAGGGCGATCTTATGTATCCAGCTCGCCGCTCTTCTGGGAAAGGACGGATCTTTCCCGGTAAGCCGGATACAGACTTTGAACCCCTTACATCATCTGCCGATACGCGATTTCCCGATGGGGGAGGCGTGGAAAGATGCGCGCCCACAGTTGCAAGTGGTTCTCAGTTGCGATAGTTGTGCCTCAGTCTTATTAAGAACGCAAGTCAGAATCGCTCGCAATTTGCACCGGGTGATTTTAGCCATCTGGGCCTGGCTGTGTGTGTGGAAGGGGAAGACGATGATGCGACAATCACTAAGAATAGGTCTGGTTGGGGCTGTCTTGATGGTGGCGGGCTGTACGAGTGTGCCGGCTGATTTAAATCAGGGTCCGGCGGTGAGCGCTGCGCGCACTGAGGCGCAGTATGAAGCCGATCGCCAAGCTATTTTGGCGATGCAGGGCGATTATGCGGTAACCTTTGATTTCACTGAAACCGTTGCCATTGCTGAGGGATATGAGCTGAAAGAGCCCAAACTCAGCGGCGCGCGCGAGGTTGTTTGGGTGATCGCCGATACCGGTGATTTCATTTCGCTGCAGCATGCCTTGCTGGTCGGTGATGAGGATGCGCCCTTTGTGATCAAGCATTGGCGTCAAGACTGGCAATATCAACCGAGCCAGGTTCTGGCTTATGAAGGTTTTCAAACTTGGCGGGTCGATCCGGTCAGCGCGGCTGAGCGCATCGGGGCCTGGTCGCAAACCGTTTATCAAGTCGATGATTCCCCGCGTTATGCGGGCGTTGGGCGCTGGCACCATGGTGAGGGAGCCGCCACCTGGCAACCGCCGGTATCCTGGCGGCCTTTACCGCGCCGTGATGCAACGACGCGTGATGATTATGATGTGATCGCGGCCGTTAATCGCCACACCATCACGCCTTGGGGGTGGACCCATGAACAGGATAATTCCAAGCTGATCCTGCGCACGACACCGCATCAGGAATTGGTCCGTGAAGTGGGGGTCAATACCTATCGCAAGGCTGAGCTGGTCGGCACGTTTGCGGTGGAGGAATATTGGGCCGCGACGGCGCAATACTGGGCGCGGGTACGTGCGGCCTTTACCCAGCTTGAAACCACCAGCACGCGTTTTACCATTCATGATGACGCCGAGGGTACCCAGCTTTATGGTCCGCTCCTCTCCTTAAGTCAGGAGATTTATTTTGAGGCCAAAACCACCGATGCCGCCTGGGCCGAGGCGGTGGAGTTGTTACAGGCGCAAATCATCCAAGACGGCCATGGCTTTGTCGTGGATGTGGAATAGAGGACTTTATCCTCCCCCCAATTGCGGGGGAGGGGGTTCCCTGGACCCCGGATCAAGTCCGGGGACGCGTTCTGAATTAAATAAAGGACTGTCATCCCGGACGAACGAAAGTGAGATCCGGGATCTATAAACATCGCCTTCACGCTCAATAGATCCCCGATCAAGTCGGGGATGACAGGTTAAGAGGTTTCCTCGCTTACGCTGCGGGCGCGCAATTTTTATTTGTCCTATCGCCTGTCGGCTATTTGAGGACAGTCGCGCTTGCGACCCTTCGGGTCGAACATGTCATGCCAGATCAAGTTTGGGTGACAGCTTGGTGATTTATCCTCCCCTGCGATAGCGGGGGAGGTGGCCTGAAAGGCCGGAGGGGGCAGCTTTGGATTCCAAAATCAAGTTTTAGCGTAAAGCCGATCAGCCGCGTTTCTTTTGAGGCGGTGCAGGCGGGGGGCCATAGCGTCGGCGGGCATAGAACATCGCCGCAATCAGCCCGAAATACAGGGCCAGACGTAACACTGCGGCGGCACCATTATCATCGAGACGGGTAAAGGCGAACTGGAAAGCAAAATTGGCCGGAATGCCTTCAAACATGCGTCCGAAGAAGGGCGCAATGGAATCGAGCGTATAGGCGGTTAAGGCTGCCGGGGTCAGTTGATCCCAGCGCCGAATGACCAGCGCGCCGACAATCGAAAACGCGATCAGCATCCACCAATCTGATGCGGTAAAGCCCTCGGCGAGCCGCTCTACAACCATATCGAACATAAGCGCCCCCACGCCTGATAAAAACCGCGCGCTAAGCCCCTAAAGGGCCAGCGGTTTAACCCTAACGGTGTTTTACGCCGGTCGCGAGGGCATTGGCAAGGCGTTCCAGATCGGCAGACGCATCACTGGTGGGATAGCGCACACTGACGGGGGTTTGGGTGCGGATGGCCTGGGGCACGTGGGGGTCGCGCCGAATGATACCGGCCAAAGGCGGACGGAAGCTTAAAAAGCTCTCACAGGTGCGCGCGAAGGTCAGATAGGCTTGCTCAGCGGCTTTGCGGCTGGGTGCGCCATTGACGACAATAAAGGGTGAGGCCCCTTCATCGCGCATGCGCAAAGTTTTCACAAAGGCATAGGCATCTGTCAGCGAGGTCGGCTCATCATTGATGATGATCAGCACATCATCGGCGGCAATGGCCAGGCGAATATTGGTGCGTTCTGCCCCGGCGGCCAGATCCAAAATGGTGCGATCATAGGAAAGCGCGACGGCGGCAACATTGGCGGCCAGATCATTCACGGTATCCATATCCAGACCGGCCAGCGCGCCTGAACCCGATTGCCCGGGCAGCACATCAAAGCCGCCGCGATCTTTGGATCCGCCAAGTACCGGGGAGAGGGCCTCTTGCAAGGTCATCCGGCCTGACACGACCGAGGCGAGATCCCCGGCGGGGGTAATTCCCATCTGCACATCGACATTGGCCATGCCCAGATCGGCATCGACCAGCAGAACCCGCTCGCCCAGGCGGGAAAATCCGCGCGAGAGCGAGGTGGAAATCACAGTCTTGCCCACCCCGCCCTTACCTGAGGCCACGGCGAGGATCCGCCCGGCCGTGCGCGGTCCGTTTTGCGGGAAAGGTGTGGATGCGGAGGTCGGACGGTTCATCCGCTTATTCCTTCAAAGGGGCTGTCGAAATCGTCGAGCAATAAGCGCGATAAACGTAAGGGTGTGGCGGGCGCAAGCCCAGAGCCAATAAAGGGAGAGGCAGAAATTTGAGCATAAGAGAGCCCGGCTTCGCCAGCCCCTAAGAGCCCACCCAGGCGCCGGGCAATATCCAGCTTGGTAATCACCGCGCGCGCGACCCCGATGGAGGCAAACAGCGCGGCCATGTCTTCACCATCCTCAGGGCCCATCGCAGCTTCATGGGTAAGGATGATCTCGCCTTCACTGGAAAGCGCGATGTCGCGAAGATCATCAAGCTGGTCGAGGTCAAAAGGATTACACGCCGGACTATCGATCAGGATAACGCTTTCTTCTGCCCCTGCCATGACGGCATCCAATTCATGGGGGCCAAGGGCGGTTTCGAATTTGCAACTCATGGCGTGGGCAAAGGCACCTAGACGCTCACGCGCGCCTGCGGCCCGGTCCATGCCGATAATTAGCGTTGAGTTTTTATGCGCCAGCGCGCGCGCGGCGACCTTGGCCAAGGTCGAGGTCTTGCCAGAGCCCGGCGTTCCGGCGAAGACTAGCGGGCGTTGCGGGGCTGGCTCAATGGGGTGCATGGCATAACGCGCATCCAGGGCGCGCGCCAACATGGCGGTCGCTTCACCCTCTTCAAAGGCGCAGGCCGATTCAATCAACGCTTCTGCCGCAGGTTCCGAAACCCGATGATAGGAGAGGGCGCGCGCAATGCGCGTCAAGCCCTCGGCATGATCACCGCGTTCTTTGCGTCGGTCTTCATTGCGCTGGGCGGCATGGCTTTGGGCATCTTGTTCGGGGCGCGCCAGGGGTATGCGTTCTGCGGCCGCGCGCACTTCCACCCCGCCGCCGGGCGCATCATGGGTGGCGATAATCACCGCATCATGACCCATGGATTGGCGCACCTGGCTCATCGCCTCATGCAAGGTTTTCCCGGTAAATGTACGAAGACGCATGGCGCCCTAACCCCTAGACCTGACCCAATGTTTTCAGTTTTGCGCTCGGATGGATTTCATTTTGCGACATCACAATGGTCTGGGGCCTGAAGCGTTCCACCAGGGAGCGGACATAGGGCCGGATCATCGGAGAGGTCAACAAAACTGGTACTTCACCCATATTTCCTGCGTGATCGAAGGCTACACGCACAGCGTTTACAAAGTCTCGCAGTTTTGAGGGGGCGAGCGCTAATTGTTTTCGCTCACCATCATTAATAAGGGCTTCAGCAAATGATTGCTCCCATTGCGGGGACATGGTGATGACGGGCAATTGCCCATCCATGCCCCGATTGGCAAAGCACAGCTGGCGCGCCAGGCGGGTGCGCACATGCTCAACAATGGCGTCAAAGCTCTTGGTATGGCTGCACGCTTCGGCAATGCCCTCCAATATCGTGCTGAGATCGCGGATCGAAACGCGCTCTTTCAGCAGCGATTGCAAGACCCGCTGAATACCGGCCTTGGTGATCTGGTTGGGGGTAATGTCCTCAACCAGGCTTTGATGCTCTTTACAAAGACCGGCGAGGAGTTTTTCCGTTTCCGCATAGGATAGTAGCTCAGGCATATTATCGCGCAGAATTTCAGTCAGATGAGTGACCAGAACTGCTGCCGGATCGACCAAAGTATAGCCGCGGAAGGTCGCTTCTTCACGCAAGGCGTCCTCGATCCAGGTCGCAGGCAAGCCAAAGGCGGGTTCTTTGACATGGGTGCCGGGCAGTTCGACCTGCGCTCCGGTAGGGTCCATCGCCAATAGATGACGCATTTTCAAGACGCCAGCCCCGGCCTCCATCTCTTTGACGCGGATCACATAATCTTCGGCAGACAATTGTAGATTGTCGATGATGCGCACCGATGGCATCACAAAGCCGCTTTCCTGGGCCAGATTGCGCCGGAGCGCCTTGATCTGGTCGGTCAGTTTGCGCCCTTCGACGTCATTGATCAGCGGCAGCAGACCATAGCCCAGTTCGACCTTAAGATCGTCCATGGCCAGGCTGTCTTCGATGGGCGGTTCTGCGTTTTCGCTCTCAGCTTCTGCGCCCGGCTCACCCGGAGCGGGACGCCCCGCGGCCCGGCGTTTTTCCATCGCTTTTTTCTCATCAACCTGCTCGCGCGAGGGGGAGAAATAGGCCAAAGCCCCGGCACCCGCCGACATCAGTGCAAAGGGGATCAGCGGCATGCCGGGCAAGAGACCGACAATCATGGCACTGACCGCGACGACACCCAGGCCTTGGCGATTGGCGACCAGCTGGCCGAAAACGGCTTTTTCAGCCTGACCCTCTAAACCGGCTTTGGAGACGAGAATACCCGCAGCGACTGAAATGATCAGGGCCGGAATTTGTGAGACCAGACCATCACCAATGGTCAAAGTGGAATAGGTGTTGGCCGCATCGCCAAAGGCCATACCACTTTGTGCCACGCCGATAATCATGCCGCCGATCAGGTTGATCGCGGTAATCATCAGGCCGGCCATGGCATCCCCGCGCACGAATTTCGACGCACCGTCCATGGCTCCGAAGAAGTTGGATTCGTCTTCCAGCTTTTTACGCCGATCGCGCGCTTCATCCTCATTGATCAGGCCGGAGGAGAGATCGGCATCAATCGCCATTTGCTTGCCGGGCATCGCATCCAAGGTGAACCGGGCGGCCACTTCGGCGATCCGGCCTGAACCCTTGGTGATCACGACGAAGTTCACAATGACCAAGATGATGAAGACGATAATCCCGATGACGAAATTACCTTGCATCACGAAGGCCCCGAAGGCTTCGATGATCTGGCCCGCCGCGCCCGTCCCGTTGGAGCCTTCAGACAGGATCAGCCGGGTCGAGGCGACATTAAGGCCCAGGCGCAGCATGGTCGTGATCAAGAGCACGGTCGGGAAGGCGGTAAATTCCAAGGCCGAACGGGTGAAGAGCGCGGTCATCAAAACCAGGATCGAAAGCGAGATTGAAATCGCCAACGAAAAGTCCAGCAAAAACCGGGGCAGCGGCAGGATCAGCATGGTCAAAATGGCCAAGATCCCAACCGCCATACCAATATCCCCGCGCAAAAAGCGCTTGGTCCAGGCCGGCATGCCGGAGCTAGAGGAAGGGGTGAGCGAGCTGTCTGCCATGATGGGTCTGCTTTATGGTTAAGGCATTAAGGCAAAGCGAAAATCGGTCGAGCGCGAGTCAAAAATGCTAAGATCTAGGCCGGGCTGATGCGGGTTTCCCCCGGACCCGGCACGCTGACCCCTTCATCGGAATATTGCTTGAGCTTATTGCGCAAGGTGCGGATCGAAATGCCCAGAATATTCGCCGCATGGGTGCGATTACCCAGACAATGATCCAGCGTATCGAGAATGAGGTTTTGCTCCACTTCCGCGACCGTCATCCCCACCCGTGCGGCTTGGGGCAGGTGTGCAGCCTGGGCGGCGTGTTGGACCAAGGGATGGGTCTTGGTGGACATCCCGGAAAAGGCGGAGCCATCGGGCATGCGAATGGCTTCGGGCGTGATCACTTCACCGCCCGCCAGCAGAACCGCGCGGTGCATGGCATTTTCCAGCTCGCGCACATTACCCGGCCAGTCGCGCGCGGTAATCATCGCCTTGGCGTCTTCGCTGAGGGTTTTATGGCCCACCCCATTGGCGTCGGCATATTTGGCGATGAAATGATCGGCCAGCGCGATGGCATCAGAGGGGCGATTGCGCAGCGGCGGCACAGCCAGATTGACAACATTGAGGCGGAAGAGGAGATCCTCGCGGAAGCTGCCGTCTTTGACGGCCTGGGCGAGATCGCGGTTTGAGGTCGCCAGCACGCGGATATTGACTTTGACCGGCTTGGTGCCGCCCACCCGGTCAATCTCGCGCTCTTGCAGGGCGCGCAGTAATTTAGCCTGCAGGCGCGCATCCATTTCGGAAATCTCATCGAGCAAGAGCGTGCCGCCATCGGCCTCTTCAAATTTACCGACCCGGCGCGCAATCGCCCCGGTGAACGCGCCTTTTTCATGTCCGAACAGTTCGGATTCCAAAAGGTTTTCTGGAATAGCCGCGCAGTTGACCGAGACAAAGGGCTGGTTTGCGCGCTTGGACTTCATATGGACATAGCGCGCCATGACTTCTTTACCGACCCCGGATTCCCCGGTGATCAGGACAGAAGCATCAGACGGCGCAATGCGCTCCGCCAGTTCGATGACCTGCAACATCGCCGGATCGCGCGCAATAATCGGGCGATTATCTTCGGCAACGGCCGCCAGAACCGCCGCGATCAGCTCTGCATCAGGGGGCAGGGGAATGAATTCCTTCGCGCCGGAGCGAATGGCAAAGGCGGCATTTTGCGGGCTGGCATTCACACCGCAGGCAACCACAGGCACGGTGATGCGCTCAGCCTCATTGGCGCGGATCAGGCTTTGAATGTCCAGATCGACATCGACCATCAACAGATCCGCACCCTTGCCTGCGCGCAAATAGGCGGTGGCCTGAGAGACGGTATCGACATGGGCGACTTTCGCGCCGCGATCCATGGCGATCTTTGTGGCGGTCGATAGCTGGCCGCCTAAACTTCCTACGATGAGTACCCGCATGGCTCATATCCTCCAAGGCTTTGGGAAGGGGCGGCTAGACGCCTTCGCCATCCTTAATAATTTCGGTCATGGTCACGCCCAGGCGCTCATCCACGACCACGACTTCACCGCGCGCAACCAGGCGGTTATTGACGTAAATATCTATGGCTTCACCGACTTTGCGATCCAGTTCCAACACTGAACCAGACGACAGTTTCAGAAGCGAGTTGACATCAATCTGGGCTTTACCCAGAACGGCCGAGATATTGACCGGAACATCGAAGACCGGTGCCAGATCGGTGGCCGTTCGCAATTCATCGTCAATCAAGGTGGCGGGCTTACCGCCTTCATTGCCAAACTCGGGTAAATTTAAATCATCATCAGCCATGATAGACCTCTATTGTCCGCTGGCCTGATCGAAATCAGGGTCTTCAGCGTGGTCAGGCGCGCTGGACGGGGTTGCCAGCCATTTTTCCGCCGCGCCTTGAATTTGGGTGAGAATGTCTTGGCGGGTGCGCTCGATCGCCCCATTTCGCCACTCTAAAACGCAATCGCCCACCGCCATGTCGTCATCGCCGCGCACATGGATCGCGCCCTCATAGCCGATATGCTTGGCCATTTGCTCGATTTCAGGGGCGAGGGCATCGACATAGATCGGGTTCAAGCGAATAGTGACACGCGGTTCGCCGCGAAGATCGCCTAGCGCCTCTTCAATGCATTGACGCACGCTCTCTTCGCCAAATTGCTCCAGCGCTTTGTCCGCAATGACTTGCGCGGTAATGAGGGCGAGTTCAACGGCCTCGTGACGCAGGCTTTCAGATTCTTGATGGAGGCGGGAGAGCAAGATTTGTAAGCGCCCGTCAATATGGCGCAGCGCATCGGCGCGCGCATGAGCGGCCTTGGCCTCTTCGCCATGCAAAGCCGCCTGGGCGGCGGCCTGCGCCTGCGCGTCGGCTTCTTCAATCGTGAGGATTTTCTTGATCCCGGTATTATCGCGCAGAATGGTCCCATCCGCGGCGTATTCGCGATCGAAAGAGAATTTCTCGTAGCGTTCAGCCATTCATCGGGTCCTAGTAAATCAGCTCGTCTTCGCCGCCGCCATCGGCGATCAAAATCTCGCCCTTCGCGGCGAGATCCTTGGCGGTGTTGACCATGGTTTGTTGCGCGCCATCGACGTCTTTCAGGCGTACCGGGCCGAGGGCGGCCATATCCTCGCGCATGATTTTTGCCGCGCGTTCGGACATGTTGGAGAAGAACATATCGCGAAGCGTGTCCGAAGCCCCCTTCATGGCCAGGCCCAGTGTCTCCTTGTCCACCACGCGCAACAAGGTCTGAATGCCTTGCGGGTCGAGCTTGTTGAGATCTTCGAAAACGAACATCAAAGAGCGAATTTTCTCAGCCGAATCGCGGTTACGCTCTTCCAAAGCGGCCAGAAAGCGGTTTTCGGTCTGACGGTCGAAATGGTTGAAGATGTCCGCCATCATTTCGTGACTGTCTTGCTTCGAGGTCCGCGCCAGGTTGGACATGAATTCAGTCCGCAAGGTCTCTTCGATCTTCTCCAAGATCTCGCGCTGAACCGGTTCCATGCGCAGCATGCGCATCACAACTTCCAGGGCGAAGTCTTCCGGCAGCGCGCCGAGCACCCGGCTGGCGTGATCAGATTTTACTTTCGAAATCACCACCGCGACGGTCTGGGGATATTCGTTTTTGAGATAGTTCGCCAAAACTACCTCATTCACATTGCCCAGCTTATCCCACATGGTGCGCCCGGCCGGACCGCGCAGCTCCTCCATGATGGCTTCGACTTTTTTGCCGGGCAGGAAAGAGGCCAGCATGCGCTGGGTCTTATCCACCGAGCCGGAAATCGTCCCCGTGGAGGACATATTGCCGACAAATTCAACAATCACGCTTTCGACGACGTTCGAGGACACATTGCCCAAATTGGCCATGGCCTGGGAGACGATGCGGATTTCTTCCTCCTCCATCATTTCCCAAAGTTGAGCCTGTTCTTCGCCCAGCGCCATCAAGATGACGGCCGCTTTCTCTGCGCCCTCTAATTGGGTCGCATCATCGACATGGCGAATATCTTTATCGCGCGCCATTTTTAGCTCTCATTCAACCAGGATCTGAGGATATTCATGGATTCCTCAGGGTGTTGTTCGACTAGCTGAGCGACCTTTTTGACCGAGGACGCCTTCACCTGACCATCGATATGCTCGATATCAATGGTCTCGCCTTCATCATCATCTTCAGGAAGTGTGGCCCCATCCGCAGCCGGTAATCCGGTCCGCTCCGCCGTCCCGTCGCCCAGTGCGCCCGCTGAGCCTCCTGCACCGGCAAGGGCCAGCTGACTTGGCTCAATCACTGTTTTAACCAGGGGGCGCACCACCATAAAAACAATAATTAAGGCTGTGATGAATAAAACCGCAATTTCCCCGATCCGCATCAGATCGCCGCGCGCCAGAGAGAAGGCAGAGCTGGCCGGTGTGCCCAAGCTGAGATCAGGGCGCGAGAACTGCATATTGGTCACTTCCAGCGTATCGCCGCGCTCCTCACTAAAGCCCATAGCAGAGCTGACAAGCTGGCGAATTTGCGCCATTTCAGCGTCCGTGCGCGGTTGCCAGTTGAGGGTGCCATCCTCATTCAGGCTGGTGATGCCATCAACAACCACCGCCACTGACAGGCGCTGTAGACCGCCGGCCTCCATAATCCGGGTGCGATCGGTGCGCGAGATTTCAAAGTTGCGCGTGGTGCGCTCCTCTTGGGATTGCGAGCGTTGGGTGGGCCCGCTATCGCCTGCACCTTGGGCGGTTTCCTGAGGCAGGTTTTCACTGACCGAAACTCCGCCATCTTGGTTGTTTTGATCGCTGGAGGTGATGTCTGAGGAGACTTCAGAGCGCAAAACCCGTCCATCGGGGTCATAGATCTGACTGGTTTCACTTAAACTTTGTCGGTCGAGCTGGGCGGTAACCACCACACGCACCCCGCCTGCGCCCACCACGCCGGACACGACATCGCGGATTTTCTCACGCAAATCAGATTCAAAGCTTTCGCGGCGATCTTCTAAGGCGGCGGCGCTGGCACTTTCGCCTTCACCTGATGGGCTGGCCAATAGGCGCCCTTGATCATCGGCGACCGTAATGCGCCCTGGTGATAGACCTGTAACGGCGGTTGAGATCAGATTTCGGATCGTATCGACCTGGCTTTGCGTCACCCGGCCTTGCGTGGTGATGACAACCGAGGCGCTGGGGTCTTCCTGGTCTTGTGAAAACAGGCGACGTTCGGGCAGCACCAAATGCACCCGCGAGGCGCTGACGG
The DNA here is from genome assembly GCF_000382325.1 of Woodsholea maritima DSM 17123. Taxonomy (GTDB): domain Bacteria; phylum Pseudomonadota; class Alphaproteobacteria; order Caulobacterales; family Maricaulaceae; genus Woodsholea; species Woodsholea maritima. The sequence continues at coordinate 25,773 of NZ_KB908063.1, read as the reverse complement.
TATTGATGGTATTGATCGAACGCGCCAGCTCGCCTTCCAAGGCCCGCTTGGCATTGACGTTTTGGACAAAAGCGGTGGTGCCCAACGCATCACTTTCGTCAAAGATCTCATAGCCGACCGAGCCAAATCCTAAAGCCCCTTGAGAGGCCACCCTTAAGCGGGCCTCATCGACCTGGGAGGCGGGGACATAAACCGCTGATCCGCCTTCGGCAAGGGTGTAGGAAATACTGGCCTGATCCAGGCGCTGGGTCACGGTTGCGGCATCGGCGGGTTGCAAGCCAGAAAACAGCAACGCCTCCCCACCCCCATTCATTTTGGAGGTGAAAATCACCAGTGCGGCTGCGGCCCCCGCCGTCAGACCAAAAATGGCGATCAGTCGGCCGATGCCGAATTTCGTCAATTGTTCTAAAAATGCATTCACGGAAACAGTCCACCCAAACGAATCAATTCGCTCTCAAAGCATTAGTGCTAGGCAGAATTTTCCCACTTGTCCCGTAAACGTCTCATTAATGTGTGAATAGAAAAAGGCGATCCGCTTCCGGATCGCCTTTTACTCATCCCTCTATGGGGAGGGATTACTGTGCTTGACGGTAATCTTGAATGCGTGTGGTGCGTAGGCCTGCAAGGCCGTGGCGGTCGATCGCGCGCTGCCAGCCGAGAAATTCCTCAACCGTCAACCGATAGCGCTCACACGCATCATCCAAACTGATCAAACCTCCGCGCACGGCGGCTACGACTTCAGCTTTGCGCCGAATGACCCAGCGTTTCGTGTTCGGAGACGGTAGATCGGCCACCGTCAGGGGCGACCCATCCGGTCCGATCACATAATTTTCCTTTTTAAACCGACGTTCCATCCGACCCAGTCCTTATCTTACGCAGCACTTTTGTGTGCCGTCATGAAGAGGACTATACGCGAAGGCTTTTAACACCGCCCTAAGCGCTTCGGTAAATATCAGGTAAATCAAGCGTTTAGAAAAAATTTAACCCCAGGGTAGATGGCCCTGGGGTTAAAGTGTAGTAAATTGCGAATTTACTCTATCGTTTCAACTGGATCGCCTCGGCCAGCATCTCATCGGCGGTGGTGATAATACGCGATGCGGCGGAGTAGGCGCGTTGGGTGATGATGAGATTTGAAAATTCTGTCGCAATATCGACGTTAGAATTTTCCAGCGTTTGGGCCGACACACTGCCTGAAGACCCAGAGCCAGGTACGTTCAGGGTAAAGGCACCGGATTCAGGGGTTACAGCGAAGGAGCCTGCGCCAACGGACGCCATGCCGTCTGGATTGACGACAGAGGCCAAGGGAACTTGATAGATCTGGCGGACCACACCGTTACTGAAGCGGGCGGAGACGAAACCATCAGAGCTGACTTCAACGCCTTCAAAGGAGCCAAAGACGGCACCATTGATAATGGTCGAGCCGATATTGGTTGGACTATTATACTGGGTAATCCCGCCTGGTGCGCCGGCTGCACCCAAATCAAGAGAGACCGTTTGTGAGCCAATCCCTGTCGCGGGTGCCCATTGGACTTGGTTTGCCCCCAAAGGCCCGGCAAAGTCTGAACCCTGAATGGTGAAGGAGTTCGGTAAAGTGGTGTTCGTGGTATCGATCTGACCATTGGTGTCAAAGGCGATTGTTCCGGTCGCGATTTGACCATCGACAAGATTTGCCCCGGTTACAGCATCTGTTGCGGGCGTGATGTGAAGCTCTGCATACCATTGGTTGGCGGTCGCGCTTTTTAAAAGCGACAGGTTCACCGTGCGAACGCCGCCTTGGGTGTCATAAACTTCCAACGGGACAACAATATCAGGCGCAACATTGCCTGAGGCCATGTTGAGAGCGCTGTTTGTCGGGTCATAGGTGGCAGGCGCGCCGGTCGCTGCAGCCGATATGGTTGTGCCAGATGATAGGTTTGCGTTCACGCGCACCCGCGATGTCGCTTCAGCAGCGCCGCCAATGTTGGACAGGTTGACCGCTTCTAGCAAGCTGACATTGGAAGGGTTTACCGGAACTGATCCATCGGAAGAAACCGGCCAGCCATAGAGATACATGCCGGCATTGTTTTTAAGATAACCAGAATTATCCGTTTCAAAGGAGCCAGCACGGGTGAAATAGACCGCATCAGCAACCCCGGCAGACGCGTTTGGGCGGACAACAAAGAAGCCTTTTCCGCGAACGGCCAAATCTGTGGCGGAGTTGGCGGGGTTTAACAGCCCTTCGGTGCTGATATCCAAAGACGATAGCGAAGATACACCACCGGCTGCATAGCGCGCATCGCCTGCGCCCTTGGTGGTTTCATAATTGGCCGAAAAGGTCGTGGCCACACGCTTATAGCCGACCGTATTGACATTGGCGATGTTATCAGAGATCGCGGCCAATGCGAATGAGTTGGCAAGTAGTCCAGATGCACCTGCGGCAAGGGCTGAGTTAATACTCATAAGTGGCTCCAGTTGTAAACACCATCGGAGCTTTCTGCTTTTTTTGTCACTTGATTGAATTTTTCAATCAAATGGGGCTATTGCCCGTTATGAATTCGTATTCGTGGTTGAGCTTTTAATGCCAACAACCAAGCCCAGAGGAATTTTAGTTTCACCGATTTCTACATAAACTTGTGAACCAGAAAGATCCACGCCGGTGACGACCCCCTCTGTACGCGTGTCAGTTTCGATTGCGTTACCTTCAGCATCCTTCGAAACAATTTCTATTCTGTAAACACCTTCAGGTAAACGCTGACCTTTTTCGTTTTTTCCATCCCAGGTGAAGTCGTGTGCGCCGGCCCCGGTCTGCGCGTCGTACTCATTCACCAAGCGGTCTTTGTCATCATAGACTTTGACAGTGGTTTCATCGGCCTCACGCGCTAGGTTATATGTCCAGGTCAGATCGCCGTCCTCGCCCAAGGAAAGTTTGTCGTTGAGGACAATCGCCTTTTGGCCCATGAAGCCCACGGCATTCATCTGCAAGCTGGTGGATTGCAGCTGTAGGAGGCTATCCATGCTTTCTTTCAGCGCGATTTGTTGCTCCACCCCGGTGAAGGCGGTCAATTGGCTGACAAATTCCTGAGAATCTTGCGGGTCCAGCGGATCCTGGTTGGCGAGCTGGGTCGTCAACAGGGTTAGGAAGGTTTCGTAATTGTCCGCCAATCCGACGCGGGCTTTGGATTGTTGGCTGGCTTGAGCTTGTGCATTTTGCGTTCCGGCGACTTCGGGCATTTTGACCTCTTAGCGCTAAGCTTGGACATTGAGGCTTTGGCGCGCTGAAAGCGCAAAGCCATATAAAGAGACGGATGCGGGGCGTGTGGCGAGGTTGAGATCCTCGTCCAGCGGATTATGGAAAAATACGGTTTGGCGCGGGCCAAAGCCCGAGTTTTCAGATGAATTTTGCTCGCCACCTTGATGATGAGGCGTATTCAGTTCAAAGCTGAGATCGCCGTTTTGTACGTCAAGCCCGGCGTCTTGCAGCGCTTTTTCCAGATCCCGTGCGGAGCGTTGCAGCTCGCTCAACGCTTCAGGGCGTTCGGCTGACAAGATGGCTTTGATGCGATCGTTCGGGCCAAGCTCTAATTTCACCGACACCTTGCCCAGCTCTGGCGGGTCAAGGCGAATATCAAAGGTCTTGCTGCCCTCATTGAATTTTTTGGCGATATGCGCGGCCATGCCATGGGCGGCAGCCGGCGCGAAGCGCCCCGCTTGCGTATGGGCTTGCGCGCGATCCTGGCCTGCACGTTCATTACCGGTGGTGCCCTCAATGCGGCTATCGCCTGTGAGGGACGCATCGCCCCCATCAAGAGGGGCGCTCGCCTGTGGATCGCTCAATACGGAAGGTTGAGTATGCGTTGGTGCGCTGGCTTGTGCCCCAATACCGGCCTTGGCGTGCAGGTTTTCAAGGGGTGTGTCGCGGCGCAGCTCAGCGGGGGCCTCTGGATTGGCCTCAACACTCAGATTGTTTGGTGTGGCCGGTGTGGATTGCGCTAGAGTGTGATGGGTTTGGTGCGTTACGCCGCTTTCTGACTTAGCGCCTTTTTCGATATGGGCTTTGGCCTTGTCTTCATAAGCGTCGAGCAAGCGTTCACGCCGTGGGGCGCTGCGTTCAGTCTCTCCGTCTGAGGAGGGCTCTTCCACCGGGGTGTTTTCGTTTTTCTGCGCCTTTGGCTTGTCTTGGGACGCGAGCGCTTGGGCTTGGGCCTGAGGGGCCTGGCTATTCTCACTTTGCGCGTTGGCGGCGGCTGAACGCGGATCCTGTGCCGTCTCAGGGGACTGTTCAACGCTTGGGGTTTTAACCGACGCGTCCACGATTTCAGAGGTGGGGAGCGTTTTAGCCTCGGTATGAGCCTTAACTTTAGGGCCTGCTTCAGCCTTAACCTCTGTTCGCGCAGATGCCGGGGTCTTCGCTTCAGATGAGGGGGCAGCGGCGTGCGCGCTATCCTGGGCGACACCTTGAGGGGCGCGCGTTGATGAAGCCTCCGGCGTCGAGGTGTTTTCAGTTTCTTGCGCGGCTTGATCGGGTGTCGGCGCTAGGCTTGCAGGCGCTTTGACAGCTTCAGCGTTTGGCTCTGAGGGGCTGGGCTGGGGCGGCTCGTTACGAGGCGCAGTGTCTACGCGTTCTTGGGGGATAGGGCGCGCTTCACTTTGAGCATGTCGGGGAGCTTGTTGTGCGTCAGGTGTCGGGGTATCGGCCTCTTGTGAAGGTGTGGCGCTGGAAGGAATGCGCGGGGTGCTCTCAGTCGCCTGCACGGAGCTTGGCGTAGGGGCGGCATTTGGCGTCGTGGGGGCATTCTCAGCTTTGGGCGCTGCGACCTGTTTTTGTGCTGCGCTATCTGGCTGAGCCTGAGGAGGGGCGTCTTGAGCACGAGAAGGGGCTGAGGCGGGCTGGGTTGGTGCAGCTTGGTTTTGGTCTGGGCGCGATGTTGCGTTTGTGCCGCTCTGCGCAGAGATGTTCGCAGGGGCGGGCCCGCCTTTGGCTTTAGGCGTGCGTGCGACGGGGGCCTCTGGCGTAGCTTCAGGCTCGACTTGAGGCGCGGCCTCAACTGCGCGGGCACCAGCGCTTTGTGCCTGCGCATTCGCGGTATCGGTTTCACGGGCCTGTGCGCCAGTTTGCAGGGCCAATAAATCTTCAGGGCTCATGCCAGGTATAGGCGCGCTTTGAGCGTGAGTGTTGGGCTGCGGGCCAGGGTGAGCCCCATCTTGGGCCTGCGCGTCTTGATCGCGCACGTGTGTATCTTCGCCATGATCACTGTTGTCGCGTGAAGGCCTGCTCGGACGCTCATTACGGCCTGCATCGCGCGTGTCTTGCGGGGCAGGACGCGCCTCATCGCGGCTTGATGCGTCTTCACGCATCATGCGCTCGAAAGTCTCATCTTTCGGAGCACGCGCGGGCATGGCGGCCTCACGAGCCGGTGCACTATTGCCCGCAGGCAAGGGTGCAGGTGAAACAGGCGCAAACATAGCAGTCCCCAGTCATCCATGGCGCGGTATTTCTCGCGCTTTTTAATGGAGCTGCGTTTTGCAGCCACGTTAGCGAGGGTATGGCTGCAAGGGGTGGGCCATATTTACGTATCGTTAGTAATTATTATAAAACAATAGCTTACGAGGAGTTTTTAACGCTTCTTTTACGTCACTGGGCAAAAGCCGCCGGGAAGACTTTGCCAGGCTTTTACTTGGCCCAAGCTTTGCGCCTTGTGATCCTAGCAAAGGCTCGAATAGTAGGAGCTGCAGGACGCGAATGTCCAATAAGGATAATTAATATAATGGGTTACCTGGTCTTCCATCTTGAATGCGCCGCTGGGCAGGAGCTGCCGGGTTCGGCAATTTCTACCCTTAAGTGGGCAAGAGATGAAGGGCGCGGGGTGGAGGATCTGCCATGTCGATGATGGGCGTTATTTCCAATGCACTCTCGGGGCTGAATGCCAGCCAGATTGGCTTGCGCACGACCTCTAACAATATCTCGAATGTTAACACGCCTGGCTATGCGCGCACCCAAGTCGTTCAGGTGCCGCGCGTCAGTGCCGGCCAAGGCATGGGCGTGGAAGTGGTCGGGGTGCGCCGGATTGCCGATGCTTTCCTGACGGCCGCATCTCTGCGTGCGCGTGGGGATGCTTCGGCGGCCCAGGCTAAATCCGATGCTTTGGATCGTATTCAATCGCAATTTGGCTCGACCAGTGATCAGGGTAGCGTATTTGGTAAGTTAAATTCGGCCTTTAGTGCCTTTGCTGCGGCGGCGTCCAATCCCTCGACCACTGTTTCACGCTTGACCGCGGTCTCGGATCTCGAAAGCTATTTCGATGAGGCCGCGCGGCTGTCCGAAGAAATTCGTTTAATGCGGGCCGAGGTCGATGACCGGATAGGAAACCGTGTCCGGCGCGGCAATGAAATTCTAGGTGAATTGCAAGCCCTGAATGCTCAAGCCCAAACTTTTGCGGCGGGTTCTGATTTATCGGGCATGCAAAACCAGCGCTCGCAATTGATGGACGAGCTGGCCACGATCATGGATGTGCGCGGGGATCTGCAACCCGATGGGCGCGTGTTTGTGCGTACCGGTAATGGTCAGCTCCTTTTGGGTAATACCATTGCGCTTCTTGATTATGTGCCCTCGGGAACGGGGACTTATGGTATTGATTATGGGGGGGTCAGCGCCTCTTATGGCAATAGCGGCGTTCCTGTTGATATCACCCATAATATTCATGGCGGTGAAATTCGCGGCCTGATCGAGGCACGTGATGTGGATCTGCCTGCGATGGCGGCAGAATTGGCTGAATATACCTCGGGCGTGGCAGATGCGTTAAACGCGGCCCACAACCAGACCTCAGCCTATCCCCCGTTAAACACTTTGACAGGGCGTCAGACGGGGTTATTGCCCGCCGATATTGTTCAGGGTTCGGGCCAATCGACCTTGGCGATCGTTGATAAAGACGGCACTTTGATCGACACGATTGATCTGCAGTTTAACGCGGGTGGGTTTACCGTGAACGGGGCCCCAGGGGGCACGGTCAATGGTTTGGTGGCGGGCCTCAACACCGCTTTGGGTGCGAACGGCACGGCCAGCTTCACCAATGGGCGTTTGACGATTTCTGCGACTAATCCCGATCATGGCATTTCTTTTATTGATGATGCGGCAAATCCGTCATCACTGGGCGGGCGCGGCTTTTCGCACTTCTTTGGCCTTAATGACATGGTCACCACGCCATACCCCAGCTTCTACAATACCATGCAGACCAATGGCGCGGATCATGGCTTTAATCCCGGTGGCACGCTGAAGTTTAAAATCAGCCACCCCGATGGCCGTGTGGTTCAGGAAATTACCAATGCCCCTGCGGGCCTGACCTTTGGCACTATGCTGTCTGGCATCAATAACGCCTCCGCCGGGATCGGGACCTATGCGCAATATAGCCTGGACGCCAGCGGCGCTTTGGTGCTGACGCCTCAGCCGGGCTATGAAAATTATACGGTCGAGATTGTAGAGGACACCACCCAGCGCGGTGCGACCGGCATTTCCTTCAGTCAGTTATTCGGGGCCAGTGATGGCGCGAAATTCTCGCGTACGGAAAGCTTTCACGTGCGTTCAGATTTGCTGAGCGATGGTAGCCGGGTCGGCATGGCGCAATTGGATTTGAGCGGGCCTGCCGTGCCCGGTGATACGGTCTTGACCGAGGGCGATGCGCGCGGCGGTCAACTATTGTATAATGTGCTCAATAAGAAATACAGCTTCTCTGCGGCCGGAGGATTGGCATCCGGCGCGGCCAGCTTGCAAGATTATGGTGCACGCGTTGCCGGAGATATCGGCGCGCGTTCGGCGCGCGCAGCGCGTGAATATGACAGCGCCCAATCTGTGCAAACCGTGGCCGATCAAAAGCGCAGCGATGTCGAAGGCGTCAATATGGACGAAGAGCTGGCCAATCTGACTATTTATCAATCGTCATACAATGCGGCTGCACGCTTGTTGCAAGCGGCCAATGAGATGACGGAAACCCTGCTCAATCTGGTTTAAGGGCGGTCTAAGCGATGCGTGTTGCCTCTAATGCAGTGATCCAAGCCTCGGTCGATAATCTGATGCGCTCGCAAAAGGCGCTCTATGATGCGAATTTTCAGATCAATACCGAGCTGAAAGCGCCCGATCTGAAAGGCTATGGCCTGGATGCGGAATTGATCCTGGCGGGTAAGGGCGCGATTTCTCAGTCTAAAACCTATATCGCGGCAGGTAAAATGGCGCAAAATCGTATGGACGTTCAGGATTTGGCGCTGAAAGAGCTGTCCAATCAGGCCACAGAGCTGCGCAAAGCTCTGACCACCGATGATGGCGACTTCATCATGACCAAGATGCAGGAAATCTTCGAAGCCGCACAGGATATTTTAAATACCTCGCATAAGGGCGAATATATCTTCGGTGGCACGCGCACTGATACCAAGCCCTTTGTGGCCGATACAATTGCCGACCTTCAAGCTGCCGCGACGATTGATGACACCTTCGTCAACAATAACCGCAAGCCCACCGCGACCATCAATAAGAACCGCACCATTGAAGTGGGCGAGCTGGCCAATGAGCTGGGCCGCGATTTGATGGGCGTGATTGAACGGGTGGCGGATTTTAACGCTAGCGCGGCAGGCCCGTTTGCGGGTGAGATTACGCCCGCCCAGCTGACTTTCATCCAGACCGAAATACAAAACGCAATCGGGGCCTTTGATCAGATCAATACGCTTCAGGCCCGCGCCGGATCGACCAATAAGCTGGTCGATAATACCATAGATGCGCAGATCAAACAGCGTGATCTGTTAACGATCATGGTCCATGATACCGAAGGGGTGGATCCAGCTGAAACCGCAACCCGGTTTCAACAGGCCAAGGCGGCCCTGGATGTTTCGGCGCGCACCTTTGCCACCTTGTCTCAGGTATCCCTGCTTCAGTTTATCTAGGCGCTTTTTAAGTCTCTCAGCGGCTTTGGCTGGAAAACCGGCCGGTTTTGCGCTATAGGTGCGCACTTTGTAACCGGTTGCTGCGGGCCTTGACCCCGCAGGAGGCGAGGATATGGCGACTTTATTCAAGACTACCCCGGTAAGCCCGGGGGCTGGGGCCATGGCTCTACCCGGTGCGCCCGGTGTGGAGAAGGCCGACTGGGCGCGCGTTGATGCGCTGCTGGAACAATATGGTTTAACCGGTGAGTTTCTGGGCCTGGGCGGTGCGCCGGGTGATCACCGCGTGGTGGCCGCCATGTCGGGCGGGGTGGATTCCTCGGTCTGTGCCGCGGTTTTACACCGCGCGGGCTATGACGTCGTGGGCGTCACCTTGCAGCTTTATGATCATGGCGAAGCGATCAAGCGCAAAGGGGCCTGCTGCGCAGGACAAGATATTTATGACGCGCGCAAAGTCTCAGAAAGCCTGGGCTTTCCCCATTATGTCCTCGATTATGAAAGCCGCTTCAAAGATGCGGTAATGGATGAATTCGCCGATACCTATCTGGCCGGGGCGACGCCCATTCCCTGCGTGCGCTGTAATCAGAAAGTGAAATTTGCCGACCTGCTGGCGACGGCCCAGCAATTGGGCGCGCGCGCCATGGCGACGGGCCATTATATCCAGCGCACCATGGGCGGAAACCGCGCTGAGCTGCGCCGGGCCAAGGATGCGGGCAAGGATCAATCCTATTTCTTGTTCGCCACGACCCAGGATCAGTTGGACTTTCTGCGCTTTCCCTTGGGTAAGCTCGATAAAGATCAAACGCGTGAGCTGGCGGCCGCTTTTGGCTTGATTGTCGCGGCCAAACCCGACAGCCAGGATATCTGTTTCGTGCCCGATGGCGATTATGCCAGCGTGGTGGAAAAACTACGTCCCGGCAGCGTGAAGCCGGGTGACATCGTCCATGTCGATGGCCGGGTTCTGGGCCAGCATGAGGGCGTTATTCACTACACGGTGGGTCAACGGCGCGGTCTGGGCGTCGCGACGGGTGAGCCGCTTTATGTCGTCAAGCTGGATGCGCAAAAGGCTCAAGTCATTGTGGGCGCGCGCGAAGATTTGAATGTCGCGCGTATTGAACTGCACGATGTCAACTGGATCGGTGAGGGTGATTTAGACGACCAGGACGGCCTAGCCCTGTTGGTCAAAGTTCGCTCTACGCGTCCACCCGCCCCGGCTAGTCTGGAGATTGTCGAAGGTAAAGTCTTCATCGTTCTGGATCAGGGCGAACAGGGCGTCGCCCCCGGTCAGGCTTGCGTCTTTTATGAAGCCCCAGATGCGGACCGCGTTCTGGGCGGCGGCTGGATCAAAGCCACGCAGAATTAAGCGAAGGGGGGCGGCGGCTAGGGTCGTAAAACCCGCCATAAACTGCCCCCTAAGGCGACAATCACCAAGGTCGCCAGGCCCCCCCATTGGGTCAGCGCCGTTTTGACGTCCACGCTGGTGGGAATGAGTTGGACCAGCATGATGGCAATCAGAATGAAGGCGGGGATCAACAGGCCCAGCGTTAAAGCCATGATTACACCGCTTAAAATGGGATGACCGCGCGATTTTTTCCGCGTGTTGGTGGGGAGGGGGCAAAAGGCACCGACCGGCATCACGCCTGCCAACGCGTTTTGCGATTTTGATTTTTGTTCGGTCATCGGAGTGTCCCCTAATCCGAGAGCGAGGCTTAACAAGTGCGCGTTTTGCGTGCAATCGTTCTGTGATTCGATTGACACGGCGGGGCGAGGTTTAGAGCCTGGAAGATGAACGCGATGTGAGCGCGGTCATGCCGCTTTAAAATTTTAAGCGCTAAGCGCCTTCCAGCCGATCACCACCACGCCATGCAAAATGACGCCGGGCCATAATGAGCCGGTTTTATGGGTCAAGATCGTTGTGGTCAGACCTAATAGTCCGGCAATCATCAAGAAAGCGGGCTCCAGGAATACACTTTGCGCGCTAGGAAGCCCGAGCCAAATCTGGACCGGATGCCAGAGTATAAACGCCAGAAGGCTGAGGCCAGATAGCGCCCAAGCCTTTGACGTGCCGCCAAAAAGTCGCTTCGGCTGGAGGAGGCCGCGAAACACGATTTCTTCGCCCAGGCTGGGGATTACAAAATAAAGCGGGCTGAGCAGCCAAAACGTCCATTCGCGCTTCAAATAGGATGTGTGCATGTGCAGCGATGACGGGTGTGCCCCAAAAATGATGAGGGCTAGAATAAAAAAGAAAACCCCATATATCAAAAGGGTGATAAGCCAGTTTTGAGGTGTGGGCGCGGTGGTTAGCCGCTTCGCAAGTGCGGCGAAAATACTTGACGACATAGCCCCCGCCTCTTCAAAGATACGCACAGCCAGAGAACAATAAGTCCCTGAGGAGACGACTATGAGCGCAGAAGATCCAATTGTCATTGTCGGTATGGCCCGCACCCCAATGGGGGGATTGCTGGGTGAATTGGCCCCCTTGTCCGCCAATGAATTAGGCGCAGAAGCCATTAAAGCGGCGATGGCTGAGGCCGGTGTCGGCGGGGACGATGTCGATACGATTTATATGGGCAATGTCTTGGGTGCCGGTCAGGGCCAGGCCCCTGCGCGCCAGGCTGCGATCAAGGGCGGTCTTCCCAAATCGGTTGAGGCAACGACCCTTAATAAAATGTGTGGCTCTGGCATGCAGGCCGCCATTATGGGCCGTAATGCTTTATTGGCCGGTGAAGCCAATGTCATCGTGGCGGGCGGTATGGAATCCATGACCAATGCCCCGCACATGCTGCCCAATCATCGGAGTGGCTTCAAATATGGCCATGACATCATTCAAGACCATATGGCCCTGGATGGCTTGGAAGATGCCTATGAGAAAAAGGCGATGGGCGTCTTCGCCGATATGATCGCTGCTGAGCATCAATTCACCCGCGAAGATCAAGATGCCTATGCGTTGGAAACCTTGGCCCGTGCGCAACGCGCTTCGGCGGAAGGCGATTTCAAGCGTGAAATCACGCCTGTGACCATTTCTACGCGTAAGGGCGATGTCACCGTGGATAGCGATGAGCTGCCGCGTAATGCCCGCCCTGAAAAAATTCCAAGCTTGCGTCCAGCCTTCAATAAAGATGGTACGGTGACGGCGGCCAATGCGTCGGCCATTTCTGATGGGGCTGCGGCTTTGGTCATGATGCGCCTGTCAGAAGCCCAGCGTCGCGGTTTGAACCCGATTGGTAAAATCGTCGCTACGGCGGCTCACGCGCATGAACCCGCCTACTTCACCACCGCGCCGGTACCGGCAATGCGTAAAGTGTTGGAAAAAGCCGGTTGGACCACGACCGATGTCGATCTGTGGGAAATCAACGAAGCCTTTGCCGTTGTGCCGATGGTGGCCATTAAAGAAATGGGCCTGTCGCACGAGAACATCAACGTCAATGGCGGTGCCTGTGCGCTGGGCCACCCCATCGGGGCCTCGGGTGCGCGCATCCTGGTGACTTTGTTGGCGGCGCTTGAAAAGCGTGGGTTGAGCCGTGGTGTCGCGTCTTTGTGCATCGGCGGGGGTGAAGCCACAGCCATTGCGGTAGAGCGCTTCAACTAAGCATAGGTCCTATGTTTGAAAAAAGCCGTCCTCCCGCCGGGAGGGCGGCTTTTTCGTGCCAGAGGGGCAAGGTGTCTGGACGCTTTGAGGGCGCATATTGTATATCTTCAGTGCTAGCTGTTTCTTTCATCGTTTGTTGGACTTGGCAGATTCCTAAGTTTCATGCGGGACTGTGCGTGTGCAGCAAATTAGCACTGTCTTTAAGGCCCTTTTTTGCCTGTGGACAAAAGGGATCAGGCCCGCTAGTCCGCGATCGAAAAGTGCTGCGTCACATCCTCCCCACTCAGCCAGTGGTGATGCAGTGATAACAGGGGATGAAATGGGATACCCAATGAGCACACAACAATCGCGTTTCCATGTACCCGCTCCGCCTTTCCGTCCTGGCGATGAGCCTGACTTCTCCAATCTTGACCTGCAAAAGGCCGGCGAGGCCAAACGCCCCGATCCCTTGATTGAGGGCTTTGAGACCCGCGATCTGGCGCTGGGCCTGATCGGGGTTTTGGACCATAACCACCAAGCGGTGGGGGAGTGGGATCCAAAGCTGAGCCCGGAAGCCATGCGCGAGGGCCTCTCGCACATGGTACTGACGCGCATCTTTGATGATCGCATGCTGAAGCTGCAGCGTCAGGGCAAGATGAGCTTCTATATGAAGTCGCTGGGGGAAGAGGCGATCTCGGTCGCTGCCGCCATGGCGCTGCGTGATAGCGACATGCTCTTTCCGTCCTATCGCCAGCAAGGCTTGTTGATTGCGCGCGGTCGCCATCTGGTCGACATGATGTGCCATTGTATTTCCAACAGCCGTGATAACCTGAAAGGCCGCCAGCTGCCGGTGCACTATGCCTGGAAAGAGGGCAATTTCTTCACCATCTCGGGCAATCTGGGCACGCAATTCCCGCAAGCTGTCGGCTGGGCGATGGGCGCAGCGATGAAGGGCGAAGATCAAGTGACCGCCTCGTGGATCGGCGATGGCACCACGGCTGAGGGTGACTTCCACAATGGTCTGATGCTGGCTTCAACCTATCGCGCGCCGGTGATCTTCAATGTGGTCAATAACCAATGGGCCATTTCGATGTATCAGGGCATTTCCAAAGGCGAAGCGCCGACCTTCGCGGCCAAGGGCCTGGGCTATGGCCTGGCGTCCTTGCGCGTGGATGGCAATGACTTCCTGGCGGTGCATGGCGCGACCCAATGGGCCGCTGAGCGGGCGCGTAAGGGCGGCGGGGCCACGGTGATGGAGCTTTATACCTATCGCGCCGATGCGCACTCCACCTCGGATGATCCCACGAAATACCGTCCGAAAACCGAAGGTCAGATCTGGCCGCTGGGCGATCCGATTGAGCGCTTGAAGCAGCACCTCATCGGTCTGGGCGAATGGGATGAGAAGCGTCATCAGGCGCTGGAGACCGAGATGACCGCGCTGGTGACCAAGGCCTATAAAGAGGCTGAAAGCTATGGCACCTTGCATGATGGTCCTTTGGCCCCGACTCATTCAATGTTTGAGGATGTCTTCGCAGAGCCCGATTGGCGCCTGCGTCGTCAACGCCAGGATCTGGGGGTTTAATTATGCCAACTAAAAATATGATCCAGGCCCTGAACTCTGCCATGGACGTCGTGCTGGACCGCGATGATGATGTGGTGATCTTTGGGGAAGATGCAGGCTATTTCGGCGGCGTCTTTGGGGCCACGCAAGGGCTGCAAAAGAAATATGGCCTTGATCGCGTTTTCGATGCGCCGATCAATGAAGCCGCGATTGTCGCCATGGCCATCGGGATGTCGGCCAAGGGCCTGCGCCCGGTCGCAGAGATCCAGTTTGCTGATTATATCTTTCCGGGCTTTGACCAGGTGGTTTCTGAGCTGTCGCGCATTCGCTATCGCTCTGCCGGTCAGTTCACCACACCCGTCACCATCCGCACCCCGTGCGGCGGGGGTATTCGCGGCGGGCAAACCCACTCGATGAGCCCTGAGGCTTTCTTCACCCATATTCCGGGCGTGAAGGTGGTGATGCCCTCCAATCCTTATGACGCAAAGGGCTTGTTGATCGCCTCGGTTGAGAGCGATGATCCGGTGATCTTCTTTGAGCCCAAGCGGATTTATAACGGTCCCTTCAATGGTGTGCCTGATGCGCCGCTGACCTCGTGGGCGACCCATCCCAAAGGCGAAGTGCCCGATGAGCATTATACCGTGCCCCTGGGTAAGGCTGAGATCGTGCGGGCGGGCTCTGAACTGACCATCGTGACCTATGGCACTTTGGTGCATGTCGCCCAATCGGCCGCTGAGAAGGCCGGGATTGATGCGGAGATTATCGATCTGCGCACGATCGTGCCTTATGACATGGAAACGATTGCCGCTTCGGTCAATAAAACGGGCCGTGTGATTGTTGCCCATGAAGCCCCGCGTACTTCGGGCTTTGGCGCTGAACTGATCGCGCAGATCCAAGAAGAGTGCTTCTACGCACTCGAGGCCCCCGTGGCACGCATCACCGGTTGGGATACCCCATACCCGCATGCGCATGAATGGGCCTATTTCCCCGGACAGGAACGGTTCATCCGTACGATGAAAACCGTGATGGAGGCATAGATATGTCTGAATATCGCTATAAACTTCCTGATGTCGGCGAAGGCGTGGTCGAGGCCGAGATCGTAGAATGGCACATCAAGGTCGGCGATAAAGTCACCGAAGATCAACACATCCTGGATGTGATGACGGATAAGGCCACGGTTGAAATTCCGTGCGCGGTCAACGGCACCGTCACGCAATTGGTCGGTGAACCCGGCGATGTGATTGCGGTGGGAACCGAGATCTTGTTCATCGCTGTCGACGGCGCGGCACCGGCTGAAGACACGCCTTCAGAGGAAAAGGCTGAGCCTAAGGCAGAGGCGGCAGCCCAAGTCGACGCTCAACCTGAAGCCAAGCCAGAACCCAAAAAAGACGCGCCCAAAGCGGTCCCTGCGCCCGCACCGGCCGCGACCAAGGCCATCACGGCCAGCCCGCGTAAAGAGGGGGAGCGCGTTTTGGCAAGCCCGGCGATCCGTAAACGCGCGCTGGATAATGATATTGATCTGGCCAGCGTGCCGGGCACCGGCCCTGCCGGACGGATCACGCACCGCGATCTGGATGACTTCATCGCCTCTGGCGGGCGCTTGATGGCGGCAATTGCCCATGGCGGCGGGGTTAATCCGCGCGCGCCGCGTACCGGCGTGGAAGAGCAAAAAGTCATTGGACTGCGCCGCAAGATCGCTGAAAATATGGCCCATGCCAAGCGCTCCATTCCCCATATCGCCTATGTCGATGAGATCGACATGACGGCGTTGGAAGATCTGCGCGCGCATATGAATGCCAAGCGCCAGGGCGATCAGGAAAAGTTGACGATCATTCCTTTCCTGGTGATGGCTCTGGTGAAGTCTCTACCTGATACCCCGCAAGCCAATGCCCATTTTGATGGCGAAGCGAGTGTCTTGACCAAGTATGAGGCCATCCATTGTGGTATCGCGGCCGCGACCCCCAATGGCCTGATGGTGCCGGTGATCAAGCATGCGGAAAGTCTGGATGTATGGCAGATCGCAGCGGAGCTGAAGCGTTTGGGCGCGGCGGCCAAAGATGGTAAATGCACCAAGGATGAGTTGACCGGCTCGACCGTGACCATCACCTCGCTGGGTGCGATTGGCGGGATCGCCACGACCCCGGTGATCAATGCGCCGGAAACCGCGATCATTGGCGTCAATAAGATGCAGACCTTGCCACGCTATGACGCAGAAGGCCGCATCGTACCGCGCAAGATCATGAATTTGTCCTCCAGCTTTGATCACCGCATCGTTGATGGCTATGACGCGGCGCTGTTGATCCAGGACATCAAAGCCTATCTGGAAAATCCCGCGACCTTATTCATGTAGGTCGACTTTAAAACCATTATCGGCCCCGGCATCGCCGGGGTCGTCCTCTAAAGAGGGTGCATGATGACGAAAATTCGTGAGTGTGAGGTTCTGGTCGTCGGCGGTGGGCCGGGCGGCTATCCAGCGGCAATCCGTGCGGGCCAATTGGGTCTGGATACGGTGATTGTGGACAAGCACGGCCTGGGCGGGACCTGTTTGAACCGTGGCTGTATCCCCTCCAAAGCCTTCATCCATGCCGCGTCTAAATTTGAAGAGATGAGCCATATCGCGGAGAAGGCGGATATGGGGCTCACCCTGGAGAAGGCCCCGGTTCTGGAAATGGCCGGTCTCGTCAAATGGAAAGACCAGATCGTGGGTAAGCTCACCAAGGGTGTGGGCACGCTTTTGAAAGGCGCAGGCGTTGAGATCGTGGCCGGTTGGGCCCGGTTTGAAGATGCCAAGACCTGCGTCGTGACCTTGGAGGATGGCTCAACCCAAACCATCAAGGCGCAAAACGTAGTTCTGGCCAATGGCTCGGTGGAAACGGAGCTTGCCTTTATGCCGTTTGGTGGGCCGGTGATTGGCTCAACCCAGGCGTTGGAATTGAGCGAAAAGCCCGAAAAGCTGGTCGTTGTTGGCGCGGGCTATATCGGGCTGGAACTGGGCATTGCCTTCCGCAAGCTCGGCTCTGAGGTGACATTCGTAGAGGCGGCAGAACAGATCTTGCCACTTTATGATAAAGACCTCACCCGTCCGGTCACGATGTGGCTGAAGAAGAATAAGGTCGATGTGCATCTGAAGTGCAAGGCCAAAGGTGTCAGCCAGAAGAGCGGTAAGACCTTCTTGGAATTTGAAGATGCCAAGGGCGAGCTACAGCGCTTGGAAGCCGACAAGATCTTGGTCGCCGTGGGTCGCCGCCCGCTGACCGAAGGTTGGGGGCTTGAAAATATGGGCCTCGATATGGATGGCAAATTCGTCAAAGTTGACGAACGCTGTCAAACCCCGATGCGCGGCGTTTATGCCATTGGTGATTTGGTGGGTGAGCCTTTGTTGGCCCATAAAGCCACCGCCCAGGGCGAATTGGTGGCCGAAGTGATTGCCGGTCACAAGCGCGTCTTCGATCCGATGTCGATTGCGGCCGTCTGCTTTACCGAGCCCGAGCTGGTCGGTGTCGGCCTGACCCCGGATCAAGCCAAAGCCAAGGGCCTGGATGTGATTGTGGGTAAATTCCCCTTCGCCGCTTCGGGGCGTGCCCTGGCCATGGAAGGCGGGGCAGATGGCGGCTTCGTGCGCGTCGTGGCGCGCAAAGATGATCATGTCATCGTCGGCATTCATGCGGTTGGCAAGCATGTCAGCGAATTGTCAGGCGAGTTTGCGCTGGCGATTGAGATGGGCGCGCGCCTGGAAGATATTTCCGGCACGATCCACGTCCACCCAACTTTGACCGAAGGCTTTGCAGAATCGGTGCTCGCCTCGCTGGGCCATCCGATTCATATTTCCGCCTAAGTCTGAGTTCTATTGAGACAATTAAAGCGGCGCATCCTGGCCGGGGTGCGCCGTTTTCATGTCTAGGGCTTTGTTAAGCCATGGTGTCCCGCCTTGATACGCAAGCGATTCAGTAATTTTCAAAGTTTCGCTGATAGCGTTCATTCAAAGTGTTGTGTGTCAGATGCTTGGCAGAAAAGGGTGCAGCTATGCTTAGACGCGTTGTTCAAGGGGTCAGCCTCGCAATGGCCAGCTTGGCTGTGGTCTTATTGTCGGTCAGCGCCATGGCGCAGCCCCAGCGCACTCCGGTCGAGATTGTCCCGCCGGAATATCCGCGCGGCGCGGAGCGGCGTAATATTGAAGGCCATGTTGAGATCAGATACTCGATAACCGCTTCGGGTGAGACAACGAACATGGAAGTGACGGCCTCTGAGCCGGCGGGAATTTTTGACCGCGCAGCACTACGTGCGATCGAGCAATGGAAATTTGAACCCGCCGACGCCCAAAGCGATGGGCATGTCCAAGAGCTTAATTTCAGTCTCGGCGGCTAAATCCGCGCACAAGGAAATTGTATATCACGGGCAAATGGGTGCAGATAGGCATCCATGTCCCATGATCACGCTCCATCCTCTTCACATACTCATGCCGATCATCACCATGATCACGCGCATTCCCACGCACACGGCTTGGGCCATCATCACCATCATCATGGGGCCAATGAAACCCGCACCTTATTTGCGGCCTGTTTAACAGGCGGCTTTATGCTGGTTGAGGTGATCGGAGGATTGCTAACCGGATCGCTGGCGCTGTTGGCCGATGCGGCCCATATGCTCACCGATTTTGCAGCACTGCTGCTGGCGTGGCTTGGCTTTCGCTTGGCGCGTCGCCCGGCTGCAGGCCGGCGCACCTATGGCTTTGATCGGCTGCAAATCCTGGCGGCCTTCGCGAATGGTGTCGTTTTAGCGATGATGAGCCTGTGGATCATTATTGAAGCGATTGAGCGTTTAAATACGGGGCCTGAAATTCAAGGTACTCCCATGATGGTCGTGGCGGGGCTTGGCCTGATCGTGAATATTGCGGCCTTTGGTGTTTTACACGGCGCAGACCGTGATAATCTCAATATTCGCGGCGCGCTGGCCCATGTGATAGGCGATCTTTTAGGATCCTTGGCCGCGCTTGTGTCGGCACTCGTTATTATTCTAATAGGCTGGATGGCCATAGATGCGGTCTTGTCTATTCTTATCAGCGTCTTGATTGGGCATTCAGCTTTGGGCTTGATCCGCGATTCAGGGCGAATCTTATTAGAGGAAGCGCCCCCTCATTTGGAGCCTTCAGAGATTCGCGAAGATTTGATTGCACACGTGACAGGCGTAATTGATGCGCATCACATACACGTCTGGTCGATTACGCAAGATCGCCCCATGGCGACTTTACATTTGTGCGTTGCAAAAGATCTGTCACAATTAGAGGTGTTAGAGGCTGCGAAAACGCGTTTATTACAACGCTTTGGCTTGACCCATGTCACAATCCAGATTGAGCACGAAACGTGCTTTAATTGATGCCTTCAATGAAGAAACATCCTTGTTAAGCAGTCTTCAACCTACTCTATGCAATAAGTTTGTCATCGAGTTGGGGGTCAAGATCAAGATAAATCCCGTCTCGAGAAGATGACTGTGAAAACCACAGCAATTAGGTTGGGTGTTAGGGATGACAACAATGAAGAAAATGAAACATGCAGTTGCAGCGTCAGTTATCGCGCTAACCGGTGTATTCGCAGGCCAGGCCGTCGCTCAAGATCGTGAGCTAGTTACGGTTGAGGCTCCAGAATATCCGCGTGGGGCTGAGCGGCGCGAACTCGAAGGTCATGTAACCGTGCGTTACACTGTGACCGCAGATGGAACGGTAGCCAATGTGGAAGTGGTTGAAGCCAATCCAGAAGGTGTATTTGACCGCGCCGTTCTTCGGGCTTTGGAAAGCTGGCGCTATGCGCCTTCAGATGCGTCTACAGATGGGATCGAGCGTACGTTCGACTTCAATCTGGGCGGCTAAAACATAACAAAGGCGGCGCGCCTGGGTCAGGCGCGCCGCTTTTGAGCATATGAACGCGTTAACGTTAATGGGCGGTGACTATGGCGATATCATTCCAATCGGTTCAGGCTCGGCTGCTTGCCGCATTCGGACTTGTGTCCACCATGACCCTGGCAGCTGCGGTTGTCGGGTTTGTTGCGTTCGGGGGAACGCGCTCCGCGCTCGATAACATTACGACGCGCGCGATGCCTTTGAATAAAGCGGCCTCGGAATTGGTGGCGTCTTCTAGTGCCATCACTGGGGAGTTGGCCGCATTTTCTCGTACGTGGGAGCGGATCGACCAAACCGCCTCGCAAGCGCAATTGGCCAATCTACTTGATGATGCCATGGCTTCTGTCGAAGCTCTTCGTGCGGCCGGTTTGGAAACCGCTCGCGTTCAAGAGCTTGAAGCGAATGTGGCCGATTTAAGTGAGCGCGTCAGCGCGGCGGATCGCGCTGTTGGGCAAAAGCTGGATGCGCGCGATCGCCGCGTAGATCATATCCGTAGCGCTTTGGCCGAACGTAGCCAGGCGGCAAGCGGACTTGAAGGCGCGCTCGACGGGGCCGATGATCCGGCCACCTTGGAAACCTTATTGCGCACGATCATGTCGATCAACCTGATCGCGACCCAGTTTGCCGAATTGGAAGGCGCGGATTCGATCGCACGGGTTGATGATATTGAAGAAAATTTCGAACTTGCCTCGGACGAGCTCTACGTAAATGTCGCGATTTTAGGTGATGTTATCGGGGGTGATGTGCGCGATACTGTGAACTCCATTCTCGATCGGGCTTCGGGTAATAATAGCGTCTTTGCCGCGCGCCGTGCTGAGATCACAGCCACAGACGCCACGGCACTGGCGGTTGAAGACGCGCGTTTTGCCCACGCTGCCTTAGTCCAAGAAGCCACCGAAGTTAAAAACCTGGCCGCAAGCCTTGAAGAGGTGGCATCTGGTCGGGCAGGGGCCGCAATCGTTTCAGGCCAGGTTCTACTGGCCATTATTTCAATTGCGTCTTTGATCATCTCAGCGGGTGTGGCCTACTTCTATGTCAGCCAACACCTCTTGAAGCGCTTGCAACGCATGTCCAGCGTGATGCGCGCTATGGCTGATGGCGATAACAGCCGCGAAATTAAAGACAATGGTAAGGACGAGCTGGGCGAAATGGCACAGGCCCTGACCGTGTTCCGTAATAACGCTCTGGAGCGCGCACGCTTGGAAGCCGAAACTCAAGAAGAGCGGATCGCGCGTGAACACCGCGCCAAACGCGTTGAAGACTTGATCGTTGAGTTCGAAAACGTATCGCGGCGCGCATTGGATGCGGTCGGCTCTGCCGCCAATCAGATGGAAGAAGCCGCAGACGCGCTCAATCAAAGCTCTTCAACCGCGACCGCGCGTACACAAGATGTGAACAGTGCTTCGGAAGTGTCTTCGCAAAACGTCGAAACCGTCGCCGCTGCGGCCGAGGAAATGACCTCAACCATTGGTGAGATCGCTCAACAGGTCGGTCGCTCTAGTGACATTGCCCGCAATGCGGCAGACCGGGTTGAGCAAGCCAATGCCGATGTGACCTTGTTGAGCGAAGCCGCGGGCCGCATTGATGGCATCGTGCGCCTGATCAATGATATTGCCGAGCAGACCAATCTCCTCGCGCTGAACGCCACGATTGAGGCCGCCCGCGCCGGGGAAGCCGGTAAGGGCTTTGCGGTCGTTGCCAGCGAAGTGAAGGCCTTGGCCTCGCAGACCGGTAAAGCGACGGGCTCAATTTCCGAGCAGATCTCCGGCATTCAAGAAGCGACCGGCAAGGCGGTAAACGCCATCCACTCAATCGGTCAGGTGATTGCGGAGATGAATGAAATCTCCACCACCATCGCCGCAGCGATGGAAGAACAACGCGCCGCCGCCGGGGAGATCACCCGCTCTGCGCAAGAAGCGGCAGGCGGCTCACGCCGGGTGGTCAATGCGATCCGCGAAGTGGACCGTGCGGCCTCAGAAACCGGCCAGTGTGCGATGCAGGTCAATGAAGCCTCAGGCTCACTGAATACCGAAGCCGATGGGCTTCGCGCGGCGGTTTCGCGCTTCCTCGAAGGGGTGCGCGCGGCCTAAGATAAAGTGCAGCGCGCGGCTTGCACCGTGCGCAGACACAGCGTATATACCCGCCTCTCGACGGCGTTGGATCACCGTCCAACGCCGTTTTGACTTCTTTACGGGGCATGGTGGGTTTGACAAAAACTCCTGTCCGCCCCGACCTTTTTCAAAAAGGTCAAACGGACGAAGCGTCATTATGATGACCCTGTGGCGGGGTAGCTCAGGTGGTTAGAGCAGCGGAATCATAATCCGCGTGTCGGGGGTTCAAGTCCCTCTCCCGCTACCAAATCCTTCTTATTCTTCTAAAGTTGAAGGCTTCGCGCTTGTTGTGACCGGCTTAGCTTCGCTAGCCCGCCTTAAAGAATTTGAGCAGGATATCGCGCAGTTGTTCAAACACATGGATGAGGTGTGGCCAGGCTGTTTCGGTCGTCAAAGCACTGCCGAGCACTCCTGATGTGACACCAACGGCGACATTGCGCAGAAATGTCATCGTAAAGCCGGCCATCGCGCGCAAAGCGCGTTTCCAGCGCCCTTTGGAGACCGCGCTGCTGCGGGTCTCATGCGGATCAGCGAGTGGGATCTCCTCGCGTTGGAGGGTTTCGGCTTGGTGGATGACAAAGCTTTGTGTGTCGGCGGTAAAATAGTTGTTGATGATGGTTTTTGCCGATCCATTGACGAGGCTTTGCAGTGTATCTTTTAGGTCCGGGATGTCATCTTCGTTCTCGGGCGTGAGCTCAATCTCGGGCGCTTGCGTAGGCTGCTCTAGGTGAGAGGGCGCGAGCGCGAGCGGGATGGGTTTTATATGCGGAGCAAGCTCGAGTATGCGCTTGCGTATACGTTCTGCCCTTGCATCGAATTTATACCAGTCGGCGTGTTCGTCCAGGCTTAAGTCAAACGTGATTTCTGCGCAGAGGTCTTCCCACTTGTACCAATTAAGGTCACGGGCCTTTGATAGAGCGGCGCATGCATCAATGGAGTTCAATATGTTTATAGGGGCCTGCGGAGGCTTATCATTCCAAGCTGTTTTGAATCTCGTACAGGCGTCGTGAATAGCGTCAAAGAGATGGTCCCGATCTTCGGGATAGGTGACAGCCGGGTGGCCGTCTGGCGGTGTGGAGACAATGTCAATTTTGCCATCGCGGAGGACGGCAGCCACCGGTCCCGTCTCGGCCAGGCGCTGGGCGAGGGGCGTTGGGCGGTCTGGTGATTGAGGCGCTTCGCCGGTCTGTATATCCTGCCGCGGATCTGGGCCTTCCCCAAAATTGGGCCAATGCAGGGGGTAATCTAACCCTATAGGCAGGATGACCCCGGTATCGCCATCCATGCTGTCGACTTGTTCTTGTGTGAGATGAAGTGATTTAAAAAGGTCGGTTCGTAAAACGGTCTTTTCATAGGTGTTCTCGACCGTTCGAATATTTGCCCCTTGAAGTTTTGTCCCTCTAAGGTTTGCCTCTGTAAGGTTTGTTCCTCGAAGGCTTGCTCCTTGCAGGTTTGCCTCTGTAAGGTTTGTCCCTCTAAGGCTTGCTCCTTGCAGGTTTGCCTCAAATAGGTTCGCGCCAAATAGGTCTGCTCCTTGAAGATATGCCGTTTCCAGGTCTGCCCTTTCAAGCTTTGCTCCTTGCAGGTTTGCAGCCTTAAGTCGTGCCTGTCTAAGGTATGCCCCAACGAGGCTTGCCTCTTGAAGTATTGCCTCGTTAAAATTTACACTAAATAGGTGTGTGCCAATTAGGTCTAGCCTATTAAGATTTGCCCTAGAGAGGTCCGGCGTAAAAGGTTCACGTTCTCGCCGTGCATTCCAAGCCTCTACGCCTTCTTGTAACCATGCGAGATGTTCGGGATTGGCCATGGGCGAGCGATCCATGCTTGCTTAAAAAATCACGGTGGGGTCGCGATTGCAGACAAATGTTAGTCTTATAGGCGAATTCGATAGATTTAAAGTATAAGTGTGGCGTCGGCTATGCGTGTTTTACGTGTGTCTGAGGGCCGGGCTATCAAAGGCTTTACGCCTCAAGACATCAAACGGTTTGGCGGATGCCTGATGGCTGGGGTCGAGATTTTGAATATGTCGGTGTGTTGTCGGGCCGGGGAGGGGCGTGCACCCTTCTGGGTGTTTGATCGCAACAACAAAGGCTCGATCAGAGATAATCCCATATCACGGCTTGGCGCAGGCAGGCTTGTAAGGATTGGGTCTGAGGATTGAGCGCGCTTAAGCTTTCCACTTGATGGTGCCTTTTATCACTGTGATAGGGGGGCATGGCCGCGGCTAGGGCGGCGATCAGGGTCAGCGCTTTGGGAAGAATAATACCATTAGGCAAAATATTAGTACGGACCTTTAGAGTCGTGAGCTGGGCTTTGCAAGCACGCGGCAATGCTGAGGGGGATAAGCTTCATCAATGAAGCTATTTTGTCATTGTTTTTAATGCATTGCCCGCGTTGTGAATGCGTTTAAATGGATATCCTTTGGCGCGTCGCAGATGAGCGCCGGTTTCTAGGCTTGACTTATCGCGCGTCGCACCGGCTCAATGGTATCTTAAAGACAGAAGACCAATGAAATAAAAGGCAAGGAGAGGCGGAGCGCGCAAGCGCACATAACCGCCCCCAGGAGGCAAAATGTCGAAGGTCGCGGAGTTTTCCCCCGATCATCATGAGCAGATTCGTCGGCGCTCACCCTTGGCGCTGGATGAATGCGGGTTGAGTTTGGTCAGTGAGGTCGTCGGGGACCGCTGGACCTTATTGATTTTACGCGAAGCCCTTTATGGCGTGCAGCGTTTTGAGGATATTGTCGCGGATTTGGGCGCGTCCCGCTCGGTTCTGACCCAGCGGCTGAATACGATGGTCGAGCAGGGGATTTTGAAAAAAGTGCCCTATCGTGAGGATGGTTCGCGCACGCGCTTTGCCTATCGCCTGACCGAGGTGGGGCTTGATCTGGCCTTGCCGCTTTTTGTGTTGGCCGATTGGGGCAATCGCCATCTGCTTAAAACCGATGAACCTCCGGTCTGGATGCAGGATCGCGAAACCGGGGAGCGTTTGGGGCTCGCCTTTATCGATCAAGACGGTCGCCGTGTGCCAGCGGACCGGGTTAAATTGATGATGCGCACATAAGGGGTGAGACATTTTGCTCCCTGTTTACAGGATCCACGCGGCCCCGGACTTGATCCGGGGTCCATTCCGGATGGGTTGAGCTTGGTTCGGAATGACCAGAACAATCGTCAAGTTTACGGCATGGATGCCAGATCAAGTCTGGCATGAAAAAATCAAAATCTGTCATCCCGGCCTTGAGCCGGGATCTATTGAGCGTGATGGCTATGTTTATAGATCCCGGATCTCACTATCGTTCGTCCGGGATGACAGTATTTATTGAAAAGCTAAGAGAAAAAATGCCCCCTCCGGCCGTACCGGCCACCTCCCCCGCTTCGCAGGGGAGGATAAATCACCAAGCTGTCACCCCAAACTTGATTTGGGGGCCATACCGAAAGCGTTGAGCAAGGTTTTGATCGGTCAGAATAACGTCAAGCTCACGCCATGGATGCCAGATCAGGTCTGGCATGACATGTTCGAACCCGCAGGGTTCGCAAGGACGACCGTCCGCCCGCAGCGAAACGAGGAAACTTAAAGAAAAAATGTCATCCCGGCCTTTGAGCCGGGATCTATAGACCTAAATGGCCAAGACAATAGATCCCGGATGTGCGCTGACGCTTCTCCGGGATGACAACTCTTTTTTTGCTGTTTTTGCCAAGCGAGGATACTTCACAAGAAGACGCCCCCTCCGGCCGTACCG
>NZ_KB908062.1 GCF_000382325.1 Woodsholea maritima DSM 17123 | reverse complement strand
CCACACTGGCGCATAGAGCGCGGGGTCGAGTTCATCGGGTCTGGATTTGAGCTGTTCGATGACGCTGGCTGCGAGGCGATTACGATAGGCTGTGGTTTTGATGATGCGGTCCGAGCTATCGTATTGCAGGCGTTTGACCGAACCATCACCGAGGATGGTTTGCACTTTGCGCCCGCCCGCATCGTAAACCGACCATTCCCAGAGGTCTTCAAGATGCGCTGCGGGACGGATTTCTGAGGCCTCAATCTCATCATGAGGGTCAGTTAAACGATTAAGCTGAGCGGTTGTGAGCGCGTTACCGTATCGCACGCTGGCAATGAGACGACCATTATTATCATAGCGGTATTCGGCCATTTCCCCGGTCTGAGAGATATCAGCAATTTTACGCCCGACATGATCGTAAAGATAGAAGGTATGATGACCTAAGCCATTTTGAGTATAGCGGATCTGCCCGCGATCATCATAGGTATAAGTCAGGGTCGTATCTTGAATAGAACTCGCGCTGAGGGTCGTTGAAATCAACTCCCCGGCTTTGTTAAAGACCTGGGTGGTTGTTAGGCCTGCAGCCGTAATGATTTGAGTAGAATTGGCGCTATCATTGAACACCATGCGTGTTGTGCCGGTGACAGAATTGCCCGACAACACCAAACGCCCCATGCCGTCATAGACAAAACTGTCCTCAGCCCCGCTCCCATTGCTCTTGGTGCCGGTTTTACGCCACAGCAATTTACCCGTTTGATCATGGACAAAATAACTATGGGTATAGCCTTCATCGGTCGCCGCATGGCCAAGGGCATTTGCATAGCCAAAATTGACGCTCTCAACGACATTCCCGCGGGCATCATAACGCGTTTCAGAGACTTGAACGGAATAGAGATCGCCTAAACCGGCCTTCCAGGCCTCCATCTGGGCTAAGCTCGGGACGTCCGCACCTTTGGGATAGGTATGCTGCGTAAAGGCCCGGCTAAAGCGTAGCTCGCCTTCAGAGGAGTATTCATACTCCATAACATGACCTTCGGCGCTGATCGCAAAGCGAACATGACCCTCAGCGTCATACACAAACCGCTTGTGTGAAGTAACAGACGAGTCGTCGCTTATCCCTGTTGGCGCTTCAGTTTCGCGGATTATTTGGTTCTGCGCATTGTATGTCCGCAGTGTTGCATTGCCATTAGGATCAAGGGTGCGGATAAGATTGCCACTTTCGTCATAATCGAAGCTAGTCACCGCCCCAGAGGGATCAATAACCCGTGCCACCTGGTCAAAATCTGCACTTTGCCCGCCATCATCCTTATACTCATAGCGTGTTGATTGGGGTTCTGCGCCGGCATAGGCGGGAGGGCTGTCGATTTGAGTGAGGCGATTAAGGTCATCATAATGCAAGGTGGTTTGTTGGCCGGCCGGATCGATGACGATGGTTTTATTATCTTGATAATTATACTGTGTCGTACGGACTTCACTGGCATTGATGTGCTGTTTGGTACGGGTCACCCGGCCATAATTGTCATAGCTAATCTCTAGCTTTGAGCCATCGCTCTGCGTGATGGAGGCGACTTGCTTGGTATTGCCATGATAGGTGTAGGTTGTGGTATAGACCTTACCATCCGCGATGGTGTTATCATCGGGGCTCAGATCTGTGCTCACCTGGATCAGGCGGTTCTGACCATCATAGCCATAGCGTGTTCGCGTCAGGGTTTTATCAACCCCTGTAACAAGATCTCGGTAATGATGCGTGATGGCGGTAATATTATTACCGCTCCAGATATATTCACTCCAACTGCCATCCTGGGTCGTGATACGCGCCAGCTTGCCATTGAGATAACCAAAGGTCAGCGTATTGTTATCGCGATCCGATTTGGCGACGATCAGCCAATCATTGCCGCCTTGTTGAGCATAAACCTCTTGGGTTTGGCTGTCGCCATCGGTCCAGGTCCATTGCCCTGCGGCAAAGCTTAAGCGGTCATGGGCTCCCGCACCGTCTTGGGTTTGATAATAAGAGCCATTCCAGGTGTAGGTGATCACGGAGCCATCAGAAGAGACGCGCTGGACGGTGCTATCGGGCGTGTTCACCGTTCCAGTTAAGCCAAGAATGCGTCGATCGGTACTTTGCCGCCAGTAATCGCCATTATCATCATAGGCCCCAAGCGAGTTATAAGTGCGCGAGATCGCGACATCAGGCCCGCGCCCCACCAGAAACTCATCTTGTTGATTGATCAGAAGATTGCCCGTTGCGCCATTGAGAAGGATTTTCTCGTTATTGCGCCCTAAAGCCCCCGAGCCCAGAAGACCAGCCCCGCCTAAAGCCGCGCCAGACCCACGCTCCATGCCTGCACCCAGGCCCGTAAAAATCGCAACCATGATCAATCCCCTTCTCATCACCCGTGCACGCCCGCACGAAAACTCACAGAAGGTTAGTCGTCACTTTTCCCAAATTTGTTCAGTAAATAATCGCGTTCAATGAAAAAAATTGTTAAATGGCAGAAAAATCAGAGGATTAAGGCGCACCATAATTGTGTCAGAAATATTTGGGGCGGATGAAGTTATCAGTCGTCCATAGCGCGAGCTTTCATCTCTCCCTAAACACTAATCCCGCTTTAATGCGGCTTGGCCCGCGGTGCGTAAAAGCTGGCCGATGGCTTGAAACTGGGTGGTGCTTTCGCTGTGGGGTCGCCAGATGAGGGCAATCAGACGGCGTGCGCCGGGATCTTTAATCTCGCGAAACACCAGGCTTTCATCGCGTTCGGCTTCGCAGCGCACATAAAGCTCTGGCAAGATTGCAATACCCGCCCCCAGGGCCGCCATTTGGCGGATGGTATCGAGGCTGGTGCCTTCATAATCGGTACTGAGATGGGCTTCAAACTGATCGGCGAGGCGGTGCACTAGCAAGGTCAGGCGGTGGCCCATCCCCAAGGATAAAAGTTCGCGGTGACGCAAGGCCATAGGGTCCAACGGGCCTTTATCTTGGGCCAGATCATCATCGGGGGGCATGCACGCCCATAACCGCTCTTCAAAGAGGGAAAAATGCGGCGAGCCGGGATGATCATCGGGGCAGGAAATGACAAAGTCAAACCGGCCATCTTGCAGCTTTTCTTCCAACTCAAACGGGCGCTCATCGCGAATACTCAACCGCAAATGGGGGAAGTCGTGATGGAGCGCCTTGGTACAGCGCGGTAACAGATAAGGCCCGATCGTGGGCAGAACCCCTAAGCGAAAACGCCCAACTACACTTTGTCCGTGATGCTGAGTAAATTCACGCAAGTCTTCAACCTGGCGCACGATGGCGCGTGCGCGCCGTACCACTTCCTGACCCATCGGCGTCAGGAAAGCGCCTTGGCGGCCCCGCTCAAAAATTTGCGCTTTAAGATAGCTTTCCGCCTCCTGGATCTGCACGGAGAGGCTGGGCTGGCTAACCCCGGCGCGCAGGGCCGCATCACTAAACCGGCCGGTTTCGGCCACGGCGATGATATATTCCAATTGGCGCAGGGTCGGGCGCATTATAGCTTTTTCCTATTCATATTATCTTGTTTTTATATTTTATCTAATCAACCGCTGGCGATAGTGTCAACTCATCAAGACCGCAGATCGCCTTCCCCCGGTCTCTGCGCTTGCGATACCCATCCCTTGAGCGCGAAAACGCTCAAGGAGAGTGTTACATAAAGGTTGATTATCAATCTCTTGGGTCCGAACCTACGTCCTCTCAGCCAAGCAGTGGGCGGATCCAGATATGATCCCAGGTGAGTTCCCCCTCACCTGGGATCGGCTTTTTTACGAAACCGCATGACAAAGGCTCGTCTCATGACCCGCGCTCTTTCACGCCTGCAAGACTTCATCCGACTGGAAAGCTCGGCAGGGATCGTATTGATGGTGGCTGCCGCCTTGGCCTTGATCATCAGCAACTCCCCGCTTTCCGGGCTATATTCAAGTTTTCTAAGCTTGCCCCTCGCGATCAGTGCGGGCAGCTTTGCCATTGATAAGGCTTTGATCTTGTGGATCAATGACGGCCTGATGGCGGTGTTTTTCCTGCTCGTCGGGCTGGAAATCAAACGCGAGATCTTAACCGGTCAGCTGTCAAATCCGAAGACCTTGGCCCTGCCGGTGCTGGCCGCGATTGGCGGTATGGTCGTTCCGGTTCTGATTTATCTCAGCTTCAATATAGACAGCGACTTAACGCGTGATGGCTGGGCGATCCCGGCCGCAACCGATATTGCTTTTGCGCTTGGCTTATTGGCTCTATTGGGCACGCGTGCGCCGGTCAGCCTCAAAATCTTGCTCTTGGCCATTGCCATTCTGGATGACCTTGGGGCCATCACGATCATTGCCCTGTTCTATACGGACAATCTGTCTTTGCAGGCGTTAAGCCTGGCGGGGGCCTGTCTGGTCGCCATGCTCGCTCTTAATCGCTTTGGGATTAAAGGTTTAACGCCTTACATTCTGTTGACCATCGTGATGTGGGTCTGCGTTCTGAAATCGGGCGTCCATGCGACCCTGGCCGGTGTGTTGGCGGCTTTCATCATCCCCCTCAAAGGTAAGCAGGACAGCGATAAGGGGCCTCTCTATCATCTGGAGCACACGCTGCACCCATGGGTGGCCTTCATGATCCTACCGATTTTTGCCTTTGCCAATGCCGGGGTATCGCTCAGCGGGTTAAGCCTGGAAACCTTATTGACCCCGGTGACACTGGGTATTGCCGCAGGCTTGTTCCTGGGTAAGCAAGTGGGCGTCTTCGCCTTCACGGCTTTGGCCATTCTCTTGAAAATCGCCCCCAAGCCTGAAGGCGCCGGTTGGCTCCATCTTTATGGGTTGGCGTGCTTAACCGGGGTTGGCTTTACGATGTCCTTATTCATTGGCACGCTCGCCTTCCAGGATCCGGGCTATATGGACCAAGTGCGCCTTGGGGTTTTAAGCGGGTCTTTGGCCTCCGCCTTGATGGGGGTTGGGCTTCTGTTGATCGCGTCACAGCCGAAACGGTCTGAATCCGCAAAGGAGGCGGTTTCTATATGATTGATATCAATGGTCTTATCACGGCGCTACAAACCGATCCTTCAACGCGAAAAACGGCGATGGTCGGCGGCGGGGCCGCTCTGGCGGGATTGGCCGCCGGCATGTTGACCGGAAAGTCAGGGCGCAAATTCGTCGGCAAGGCAGCCAAATATGGCGCGGTCGCGGCTTTAGGCGGGCTGGCCTATCACGCGGTCACCAAGATGCGTACACCTGCGGCTGGGGCCTCAGAGGCAAGCGCGGGGGCTCCGGCCGCTGCGCCTGCCACGCCCATGCCAGCGGTTGATTATGACGCCGCGCCAGAGAATACGGCCTATCTACCGGCAGCGGGCGATCACATTGCCTTTGATGCGCGGGCGAAATCCCTCGTTCGCGCCATGATCAGTGCCGCCAAGGCCGATGGCGAGATCAGCGCCCAGGAGCGCGCGATCATTCAAGAGCGCATGGCCGCCTTTGAGCTTAATGGCGAAACACGCACCTTTGTCGAGCTGGAATTGGTCAAGCCCCTTAACCTTGATGAGGTGACGCGCGATGTTGAAGGGGTGGAGCATGCCGCGGAAGTCTATGCGGCCTCTCTGGTAGCGATTGATGATCAAGGCCCGGTTGAAAAAGCCTATCTGGGTCTTTTAGCAGCACGCTTGCGTCTTGAGCGCGAGGTGGTTGACGACATCCACACCGCAGCGCGTTCTTCTTGATCCTAAAGGGGGCTTTGCCCCCTTTTCTTTGAGGCTTTTAATATGGATATTCTTTCTTTAGCCAGCAGCAATCTGCTCTCACCGCCGGTTTTATTCTTCTGCTTAGGGCTTTTCGCCGCCTTTATCCGTTCAGATCTGACCCTGCCCGAAGCCATCGCCAAAGGGCTATCGCTGTATCTGGTGATGGCGATCGGGTTTAAAGGCGGGGTGGAGATGATCCATTCCGGGCTATCTTTATCCCTTCTTTTCCTCGTGGCCGCCGGGATTGTTTTATCGGCGGGCTTGCCGGTCCTTGGCTTTGGCCTACTGAAAACCACGACCGGCCTTAATCGCACCGATTGTGCGGCGATCAGCGCCCATTATGGTTCGATCTCGATTGTGACTTTCATTGCGGCCAGCGATGCCTTGACGGGTATGGGCCAGCAGACCGGCGGATATATGGTTGGGATCGCCGCCGCCATGGAGGCCCCGGCGATTTTAACCGGTCTGCTTCTCGCGGGGGCTCAAGGCCGCAAAAAAGACGCGGCTCATGCGCAAAGCCATCAAGGCCATATTCTGCGCGAAGTTTTGGCCAATGGCTCTGTGGTGTTGCTGATCGGCAGCTTCATCATTGGCATGATCGTCGGGCCGGAGGGCATGGCACCGGTGAAGCCTTTCTTCAGTGACATCTTCCGCGGCGTGTTGTGTCTGTTCCTCTTGGACATGGGCCTCTTGGCAGGCCGTGGGCTCTTGAGCCAATTTCGCTTGCTTCAACCCAGCTTATTGGCGTTTGGGATTTACATGGCTCTCATCGGGGCGGGCTTAGGTCTAGCCAGCGCCAAGCTCTTAGGCCTTAATCCGGCCGATGGGGCCTTGTTGATGACTTTATGTGCCTCAGCCTCCTATATCGCGGTTCCGGCCGCCTTGCGTCTGGCGCTACCAAAGGCGCAACCGGCCCTCTCCTTAACGCTATCGCTTGGATTGACTTTCCCGTTTAACCTCATCCTCGGCATTCCGCTTTATGTGCGGGTCGCGGACTTTGTGCTCTAAGAGGGGGCAGATATGGATATGACCCATTGGCGTCTTGAATTGATTGTTGAGCCGCCTGTGATCAAGCCTATCGAAAGCGTGCTCACCCAATGTGGGGTGAGCGGGTGGACCGTCTTGCCTGCGCTTTCTGGATCCGGCCATAACGGTGCGTGGAGCCGTAAGGGCCAAATCATTGATGTCTCACAACGCCATATTCTGGTGACGATCTTAACGCACGATCAATGGTCGGCGGTGAAAACCGCCCTCGCCCCGGTCATTGAAGACAATATCGCCTTTGCCAGCCTCTCCCCCGCGGCCCTGGCATTTAAAGACTGATCCTGCACGCGAGGCCGGGCTGAGCTTGGCCCCGCGTGCTTGTCTTGCTGTGTGAGAGCCCGATCGCGCGTCATGATTGTCAAGCATCATCGTCGTTTGGGAGCCCTTAGCCGCTGACTTCATCTATAATAGGCAGATGTCGGTCCGCTATCACGTTAGCGCCGGGACAATGTTCTCTTACATCTCTGTGGCGGGGCGCTCAATTGCGCGCCAGCGTGTGGGCGAGTCTTAATACCGATCAGCCCAGAGTTTTCACCTCGTGGTTCGTTCTCAACCAGTATGCATAGCCTGCGGCGTCAATCTCGCCTGCGGCCAGCTTAACCACGATTATGACCGTATCCGCTTCAGAAGCGGTCAAGCGAAGACCATTGATGGCGAGGAAAACAACGCT
Source organism: Woodsholea maritima DSM 17123 (assembly GCF_000382325.1). Lineage (GTDB taxonomy): Bacteria > Pseudomonadota > Alphaproteobacteria > Caulobacterales > Maricaulaceae > Woodsholea > Woodsholea maritima. The sequence goes on along the minus strand of NZ_KB908062.1, from coordinate 80,912 downwards.
TGTCAGAAAGGCGGTGCGTTTATTCCCATCCACAAAGGGGGGATTGCGGCAAATCCCTTCGGCGTAAAGGCCGGCCAGGACGCAAAGGTCGCTTTCGCCATAATGGAAGGCGTTCACGGGGCGCATCAGAGCGGTTTCAAGGCCGCAAAGATCTCTCAAGCCTTCAGCACCCTCGTGTTCAGCGATCTGTTCATCATGGATGGCGAAGACAACCTCTTTCATGACCCACTTCATCGGGCTTACTTGGCCAATTCTCGCAGCGCATTTCGGTAGTGCTTCATGGTTTCACGCGCCGCTTCCATTTGTTCTTCAAACTCAGGATCATACGGCGTGATGCGATAACCTTCAGCCGTCTTGATGATATGGACACTATCGCCTGCCGCCAGCTTCATATCACTCAAGATGTCTTTGGGCAGGACCACGCCCACAGAATTGCCAATTTGACGAAGCTTCAGACTTGTCATACTCGCCTCCGATTGCTCTTAAAGTTATAACTTTTGTTGATCCTTGGATCAATCTAGAGGCAGGCGCGCTACGTGGCTTAGCTCTTAAGTCTATTATCCAGGGTGAGAGCCGCTCACTCCCAAAAGCCTGGGGGCTGGCATGTCTCATCCTCGCGCAGTGCGCGCGGCCAGGTTTCGTCATGACCCAGATGGTCTTCACCGATTAAAGCGCGCGTGGCGAGTGAAGCGGTACTGATCACCCCCACACCGCCATCGATCAACGCGCTAATCCCATAATCAATGACTTCATCTTCGGTGACGCCAGGATAAAGAAAGACTTCAAGCCCTGCGGCTTGCGTCTCTATACGCGCGAGCACGTGAGAGCCCTTATGGGCTTGGTAATAGCGTGCAGTAAAACCGCTCGCTTCACCCGGTTCGATATGACTGAGAATCTGTTTCTGGCATAAAGGATCGCCCCAGGTCCAAAGATCGCTGGTTTTATAATCGCGCTGATCAAGCGTATAGCCCAAATGGATGAGATAACCGCAAGCGCTGTCTGGCTGATCCTCGCAGGCGCGGATTTCCATCTGACTGCCATCGCCATGAATGCGCCAACGCCCTTCAAGCGCGCTGAGCGGAGTCTCTTGACTATGTGAAGCCGCATCAGGGCTCTGCGCAACGAAGACTACGGCCAGAACCAGTCCACTCCAACCCATGTCGAGCCCCATCGCCCCCTCCCCTTCATGATCCTATACGGGCCTTAAGAGGGCCGAGCATTGCGACCATTCAAAGGCGAAAAGGGATGAGGATTGGGGCTAAACCCGCGCCTCTAAGGTTTTAACCGCTTCAAACTGGCTGAGAAACACCTGGCCATTGAGGTGGTCAAGAAAGTCGGTGCGTTTCAGGCCGTCCATGACGGGGCCCTTGACCTCTGAGAGATTAAGGGTGACGCCGGCATCTTTCAGGCGGTGATTGATCGCTTCCAGGCTTTCCAACCCACTAGCATCAATCCGATTGACCGCCGGGCACATCAAGATGAAATGCTTAACCTGGGGCTGTTCGGCAAGGAGCTGGTAAATCGTCTCTTCCAGAAAGCGGGCATTAGCGAAATAAAGGCTTTCATCGACCCGCACGGTTAAAATCTTCGTCTGGGTCAAGACGTCGTGGCGCTTGATATTGCGAAAATGCTCAGTGCCGGGGACTTGGCCGACAATGGCAAAGTGAGGTTTGGAGGTGTTATAGAGATGAAGAATCAAGGATAGCCCCACCCCGGTCAGGACGCCGATTTCGACCCCGAAGCTTAAAGTAACTGAGATGGTCGCGCCCATGGCGGCAAAGTCGGCTTTGGAATAGCGCCAAACCTTGAAAATCTCCGCGATGTTAACCAGGGAGAGGACCGCGACGATAATCGTTGCGGCCAAAACCGCTTGAGGCAAGAAATAGAGATAAGGCGTCAGGAACAGCGTCGCGAGTGCAATGCCAATCGCGGTGAAAACGCCGGCAGCGGGTGTTTGCGCGCCCGCATCGAAATTGACCGCCGAGCGTGCCAAGCCCCCGGTGACGGGATAGCCAGAGGAGAGCCCCGCGCTGAGGCTGGCGGCACCCAGGCCTATAAGTTCCTGGTTCGGGTCAATTCTTTGACGGCGCTTGGCCGCTAGCGTTTGCGCCACGGAGACCGATTCCACAAAGCCGATGAGACTGATAAGGGCGGCCGAGCCCGCCAGCTGCATCCACAGATCCGCGTCAAAACGGGGAAGGCCAAGCGTGGGGAGATCGCGCGGCACCGCGCCCAGCACCTTCACCCCGGCCCCGTCTAGATGAAGTCCCGCGACCAGAAGAATACTGGCGATGACAGCAAAGACCGGCCCGGCGCGCGTAATAATCGCAGCGAGCTTTTCGCCCATGCCGAGCTTAGCCAGCAGCGGCTTTAATGCCCCGCGCATCCAGAAGAGAAAGATTAAAGCCCCCGCGCCGATGGCCAAGGTGGGCCAATTGACATCGCCAAGATGGGTGATCAGGGAGAAGATAATCTCAAACAGGGTATGACCGTGAGCCGAAACGCCCAGAATGTGTTTAAGCTGAGAGGCCGCGATTAACACGCCCGATGCGGTAATGAAGCCTGAAATCACCGGATGGCTGAGGAAATTGGCTAAAAACCCCATGCGCAACAGGCCCAGGCCCATCAAGAACAGGCCCGAAAGCACCGCCAGGATCAAAGCCGCCTCGATATAGCCTTCACTGCCTGCTGGCGCGATCTTGCCCGCGGCGGCGGCCGTCATCAGGGATAAGATCGCCACCGGCCCAACGGCCAGGGTGCGACTGGTGCCAAACAGCGCATAGGCAATCAGCGGCAGGATCGAGGCATAGAGCCCGATCTGCGGCGGCAAACCCGCCAGCATCGCATAGGCCAAGGATTGCGGGATCAACATGATGGTGACGATCAAGGCCGCCATGCCATCATTGATCAAGGTCTCGCTGCGATAGGTTTTGATCCAATCCAGGATGGGAAAATACGGGCTGAGGCGCATGGCATTCGGCCTAAATATGGGGAGGGGCGCGATTGTCCCCTGCCCCGTTTCAAGAATTAAGGCTTTGGCGCGTCTTTGAAATCGCACGCCTGTTGGGCTTCATGGGGCTTGGGGGTATGGGTGAGCAAGGTCGGCTCAGCCAGCCATTCCACGCCTTTCAACATTTGGTTGAAGTAGATGCTGGGCAGCATTTTTTCCTTCAAGAACCAAGCCAGCCGCGTTGGCTTGGTACCATCGATCAGCCATGTCGGGAAAGACGGATCAAGTTTACCACCATAGGCAAATTCAGCGAGCACGATCTTGCCGCGCTCCACAGTTAAGGGACACGAGCCATAGCCATTATAAACGGCATTCGGGGCCTTTCCATCGAGGAAGCGGAGCACATTATGGGCCACCACAGGGGCTTGTTTGCGCACCGCCGCGGCGGTTTTGGCGTTGGGGGTGGACCCACCATCGCCCAGCCCGAAGACATTGCCGAATTTGGTATGCTGTAAGGTCTCCCCATCGACATCCACCCAACCGGCCTCATTGGCGAGCGGTGAGGTTTTGACGAAATCGATCGGGCCTTGGGGCGGGCAGACATGGATCATGTCAAATTCGCGCGCTTCACGCACGCTGGTGCCATCGGCCTGGGTGACATTGAAATAGGCGGTTTTGCTGGCCCCATCGACGCCGACCAGGTTTTCATTAAAGCAAAGCTTGGCGTTATATTTTTCAATATAGGCCATCAAAGCGGGTACATAATCGGCAACACCAAACAGCACCGCGCCAGCATTATGAAACTCGACCTCGATATTGGTGAGCGTACCGGCACGCCGCCACGCATCACAGGCCAGATACATCGCCTTTTGCGGGGCCCCGGCACATTTTATCGGCATCGGAGGTTGGGTGAAAATGGCACGTCCCGATTTGAGCGATTGCACCAATTCCCACGTATAGGGGGCCATATCAAAGAGATAGTTGGAGGTGACGCCATTGCGGCCCAAAGTCTCGCGCAGACCCTCCACCTTATCCCAATCCAGCTTCAGGCCGGGGGCAACCACCAAGGTCGTATAGCGGATGCGTTCGCCGCCCTCTAGCACCACTTCATTGTGTTCAGGCTCAAACGCGGCGCAGGCCGCCTTGGCCCAATACACCCCTTGGGGCATGACACTCATCATCGTGCGCTTGGTTTGATTGCGATCAAACACGCCGCCGCCGACCAAGGTCCAGCCAGGTTGGTAATAATGCTCCGTTTTGGGCTCAACGATGACGATATCAAGATCAGGGCGGCGCTTGAGAAGCGATGACGCCACAGATATACCCGCCGCCCCGCCGCCGATAATCACCACATCATGAATTTTGCCGCCCGGGGTAGGGACCGCGCCGGGCTTGGCCTGCGCGCGGGCCTCTAAGCGAGCCGTAAGGCCCGAAAGGTCATAGCCCGCCTCTTTGGTGGTTTGCAAAATCGCTTCAGTAGAGAGGTGGCCCGCCTGAGATAGCGCCCACAAGCTCGCCGAGCGGGTGCCGGTCCGGCAGAAGGCAAGCACTGGAGCCGGTAAAGCCTGCAAGGACTGCGCAAACTCGGCGACGTTTTCATCGGTGATCTGGCCCGGCACGATCGGCAGATAACGCACCTCCAGACCATGGGCGCGCGCGGCCTCTTCGATCTGACCGGCAGGGGGTTGATCATCGGCCTCCCCATCGGGGCGGTTGATCATGATGGCGCAAAAGCCTTGCGCGCGGACCAGACTGAGATCATGGGGCGTGCACTGCGGAGACACTGAAAAGTCCGGGGCAATCTTGTGAACGTCCATGACAAGACCTCTTTAAAGCATGTTGATGGGCAGCTTCATATAGCTTTGCCCGTTGGCTTCTGGCGGCGGCATATGACCGGCGCGCATATTAATCTGAACCGAAGGCAGAATAAGCTGCGGCATGGCCAAGGTGGCATCACGCGCGGTGCGCATCTCGATAAAGGCCTCGCGGCTTGTGCCAGCTTTCACATGAATATTGCCGCGTTTTTGCGCGCCAACAGTCGTTTCCCAAACGTATTGATCGCGCCCCTGCGGCAAGTAATCATGGCACAGGAACATACGCGTTTCATCAGGCAATTCAAAAAGGCGTTGAATGGAATCGAACAAGGTTCCAGCATCGCCGCCCGGAAAGTCACAGCGCGCCGTGCCATAATCGGGCATGAAAAGGGTATCGCCGACGAAAACCGCATCGCCAATGACATGGCTCATACAGGCGGGGGTATGGCCGGGTGTATGAATGGCGCGCCCTGATAGTTTCCCAATGTGGTAAGTTTCACCCTCTTCAAACAAATGATCAAACTGGCTGCCATCGGTATGGAAGCTTTGACCTTCATTAAAGATGGAGGAGAAGACCTTTTGCACCGTGGAAACATGCGCCCCAATGGCGGTCTTACCGCCCAATTGTTCGCGAATATAAGGCGCAGCGGTCAAATGGTCGGCATGAACATGGGTATCGATGATCCACTCACAGTTAAGGCCCCGCGCCTTGACCACATTGATCAGCTTATCCGCGGATGCCGTACTTGTACGCCCTGAGGCCTGATCAAAGTCCAACAGGGAATCAATAATCGCGCAGGCCTGGGTCTCTGGATCCGCGACGATATAGCTAATCGTATAGGTCGCGGGATCGAAAAAACCGGTAACGTCTGGTTTATTCATGGCTTTAGTCTCCGCTATTATGCCCGTAGAGGGGGCGTGCGAACACGCCATACCCGCCCGGGCGATGTGAGGGGGCAGAGCTTTGGGGCAAGTCTGGCGCGGCAGGGCTCGCCAAGGGCTTACCCATCATGACCGCGCAAATCGCCTGAACCATGCGCTCCACCCGGCTCGCTTCATTGAGGCGATAGAAAATGACTTTAGAGGCGCGCCGCGTCTCCACCAGGCCTTCTTCGCGCAGCTTTGCCAGCTCGCGCGATAATCGGGGCTGTTGGATGTCGAGCCGGGTTTCCAGCTCACCCACGGAGACCTCACCGCCGCGTAACTCGCAGCAAATTTGCAGACGCGCCGGATGGGACAGCGCTTTTAACAAACGGCTCGCCTCATCGCGTAAATCGGCATGAATGGGCAGATCTATACTCATGATACCCCCCCAGAGCGCGGGGTATAATACCAGGGCGTGGCCCCGCTACGCGTGTCCGCCTCGCCTTGATCCATAGGCGGGGCCAACAATGCATCCTCACCGGCCTGCCAGCCTTCGGGCGTGGTAAGACCCGTCCGATCAGACAGCTGCAAGGCTTTCAAAAGACGTAAGATTTCATCCACGCTGCGCCCGACATTCATCGGATAATGGATCATGGCGCGGATATAACCTTCGGGGTCAATCACAAAGACAGAGCGCACGGCCGCAGTATTGGTGGAGGCGGCATGGATCATGCCATAGCTGCGCGCCAACGCCATGGAAATGTCTTCGATGATCGGAAAGCCGATCTTTATCTCAAAGCGCGCCTCAATATCCTTGATCCAGGCGATATGGGCATAAAGACTATCGACTGACAGACCCAAAAGGGACGTATTGATCGCTTCAAACTGCGCGCGAGCCCGCTCAAAGGCGATAAATTCAGAGGTGCAAACCGGGGTAAAATCCGCCGGGTGCGAAAAAAACACCAACCAGCGTCCGCGATAATCCGATAGCTTCACCAGGCCCTGCGTCGAGCGCGCTTCGAAATCCGGCGCCAAAGCGTCAATCTGGGCGCTTGGTAGGCTGGGCGATGGTGATGCATCTTCATTCATAACGACCTCACTTCGAGGTCAATATATTACACTTTCCACAAATGTCAATTGATGAATGAGGGCATAAAAAAACGCCTGCGGCCACGCAAGCGCTTTTCAAGACAGCCCTTATGAAGAAACACAGGCTTACGCGCGATAGGCGCGCCACCATGTCGCAAAGTTTTCCAACCCTTGGCGCAGGCTAATCTTGGGCTGATAGCCCGTTAAAGCCTTCAGCTTTGAAATATCGGCATAGGTGGCGGTGACATCCCCGGGCTGCATCGGGCGCATGACTTTTTGCGCTTCACGACCCAAAGCCGTCTCTAGCGTTGTGATCATCTCCATCAGGCCGACGGGCTGACTATCCCCGATATTATAAACCTCATGAGCATGGCGCGCAGGCGGATGGCTCAAGACCGCCATCACCCCATCTACAATGTCATCGATATAGGTAAAGTCGCGCGCCATCTTGCCTTCGCCATAAACCTCAATCGGTTCGCCGCGCATAATCTTTTCAGTAAAGCTGAAATACGCCATATCTGGGCGCCCCCACGGCCCATAGGCCGTAAAGAAGCGTAGGCCCGACATAGGGAAACCATATAGCGTGGCATAGCTTTGACTTAACAGCTCACACGAGCGCTTGGTCGCCGCATAAAGCGAGACCGGGCTCACGGTTGGATCATCCTCGCGAAAGCCAGCCCCCTCTAACGGGCGATCTCCATAGACCGAGCTGGACGACGCATAAACGAGATGGTCCACATCATTCTGTCGCGCAGCTTCTAGGATCGATAAATGCCCATGAAGATTAGAGCGCTGATAGGCGAACGGATTGTCCAAAGAATAGCGCACACCCGCTTGTGCGGCCAAATGAATGATGCGCTTTACGCCGTGTTCGCGCGCCAGGGTACGGACAAAAACGTCATCGGCAATATCACCGCGCGCCAAGATAAAAGCCGGATAGGCGCTCAAACGCTCAGCGCGGGCCTCTTTTAACGCCGGATCATAATAGGCATTAAAGTCATCAATCCCGACAACCCTCTCTCCTTGATCCAGCAAACGTTCGCAGACATGCATTCCGATAAAACCGGCTGCACCAGTAACAAGGATGGGCGTGGACATGGAGGCTCTTACAAATAACTGGATAGGAACACAAGACGTCTAGATTAGTCGCTGCCGAAGACATCGCGGGTGAAAATCTTATGCTCCACATCGCGAATTTCCGGCGTGATACGATTAGCGATAATGACATCGCTGTCACGCTTTAATGTCTCTAAGTCGCGCACCACGGGAGACCCAAAGAAGCTATCTTCCTTCATCGCGGGCTCATACACGATGACGGGAATACCCTTGGCCTTGATACGCTTCATGATGCCCTGGATCGAAGATTGACGGAAATTATCACTGCCCGCCTTCATCACCAGGCGATAAACACCGACTTGTTTGGGCGCACGCGCAATAATCTGGTCAGACAAGAAGTCCTTACGCGTAGAATTAGCATCAATAATGGCACGAATAAGGTTCTGCGGCACATTGGTATAGTTCGCCAGCAACTGCTTGGTATCTTTGGGCAAGCAATAGCCGCCATAGCCAAAGGAGGGATTGTTATAATGCGCGCCGATACGCGGATCTAAACAGACCCCATCAATGATCTGGCGCGTATCCATACCGCCCGCCATGGCATAGCTATCGAGCTCGTTAAAGAACGCCACGCGCATCGCCAGAAAGGTATTGGCAAATAATTTGATCGCTTCGGCTTCGCGCGCATCGGTGAACAAGACCGGCGCGTCTTTTTTCAAAGCGCCTTCGATCAACAGATCCGCAAAAACCTGGGCACGCTCAGAGCGCTCTCCGACAATAATCCGTGAGGGATAGAGATTGTCATAGAGCGCGCGGCCTTCGCGCAAAAACTCTGGTGAGAACAGAACCTGGTCGGTGTCATACGCGTCGCGAACCCGGTCGATAAAGCCCACAGGAATGGTAGATTTGACGACGATGGTAGCTTTTTTATTGAGCGCCACCACATCGCGGATCACGCTTTCCACGGTCGAGGTGTCAAAATAATTGGTTTTAGCGTCGTAATTGGTGGGCGTGGCCACGATGACAAAGTCTGCATCGCGATAGGCCTCAGCCTTGTCCAGGGTCGCACTTAACGTCAACGGCTTTTCGGCCAGAAAGGCTTCCAGCTCCTCATCGACGATCGGGCTTTTACGCGCATTCAAAAGGTCGACGCGCGCTTGGGTAATATCAAGTGCGACAACGTCATGATGCTGAGCCAGCAAAACCGCATTTGCAAGACCCACATAGCCAATTCCGGCGACGGCAATTTTCATTCATTCCCCCTGGTTCAGGGCTGTCCTAATGCAATTGAAAAAAGGCATCAACGCCGATCATCGGTTAAAGACCCAGGCCAGTTTTCATGCGCCTTATAAGTATTAGCCTTGTGGTAGAGATACAATGCGCGCGCGCACCCCCGTGTTCACTGCGTACTTTACAGACAAAAGCCAGAGCGCTAATCACACTCATAAAGGATGTAATCCGCGCCCCAGCCCCATCATAGATCGGACCGGCGCACCTCACCCGTTTCATCACTCACCCTCGCCGACGTCGATCATGAACCATCGGGCACGGCTTTAGGATCTGGGCTATGGCTATTTATACCTCAAAAAAAGCAAATGTTTTCGCCGAGTCTGTCATTCGCGACATGACGCGTCAGTTTCAGGCCCGCATGAACGCCAACCCCGGCAAAGCCGGTGTCAATCTGGCCCAGGGCTTTCCTGATTTCGCCGCACCGGCTTCAATGAAAGAAGCGGCCTGTCAGGCCATTCGCGATGACATCAATCAATATGCCATCACCTGGGGCACCAAAAACATCCGCCAGGCCATAGCCGATAAGACCGAGCGTCATTACGGTCATCGCCCGGACACTGAAACCGAGATGACGGTAACATGTGGCACCACCGAAGCCATGATGGCGACCATGATGGCGCTGGTTGATCCCGGTGATGAAGTGATCGTGTTTGAGCCCTTCTATGAAAATTACGGCCCCGATGCGATCTTGTCCGGGGCTGAGCCCAAATTCGTGCGCCTGTATGAGCCCGATTGGCATTTTGACCGCGAGGAATTGGCCGACGCCTTTAATAATAAAACCCGCGCTATCATCATCAACAACCCCAGCAATCCCACGGGTAAAGTCTTCACCCGCGATGAGCTGAGCTTTATTGCCGAGTTGTGCCAAAAATGGGATGTCGTCGCGATCACCGACGAGATTTACGAGCACATGCTCTATGATAGCCGCGCCCATATCCGCATGGCCGACTTAGAGGGTATGCGCGAGCGCACAGTGACGATTTCAGGCATTTCAAAAACCTATTCGGCCACGGGCTGGCGCGTAGGTTGGGTGATTGCCCCGGCGCAGGCCACAGGCGCCATCCGCAAGGTTCATGACTTCTTGACCGTCGGGGCCGCCGCGCCCTTACAAGAAGCCGCCGCCCATGCGCTGGCATATCCAGAAAGCTATTATACTGATCTGACCGCGCTTTATACCGCGAAACGCGACACCTTGATGCCGGTGCTCGAGGAGGTTGGTTTCCAGGTCTATCCAACCCAGGGGGCCTATTATATCATGACCGATGCCAGCGATTTGATGGCCAAAACCGGTCATGACACGGATATCGCCTTTGCGCGCTGGTTGATTGATGAGGTTGGGATTGCCACCGTTCCCGGCAGCAGCTTTTATCGCAATAAAGCCGATGGCCGCACGAAAATCCGCTTTTGCTATTGCAAAAAGCCAGAGACCTTAGAGCTCGCCGCGCACTTGCTGCGCGAGGGTCTGGGTAAACTCTAAGCGAGGACGCACGGATGAGCCAAACCCTTCCCGATTTTGCCCGCGCCGCGGATGCCATTTGCGAAGCGGGCCGGTTGCTCGATGGGCGCGGCATGGCCCCGGCCTCGAGCGGGAATTACTCCATGCGTCTCGATGATGGCAGCCTGGCGCTCACCGTGTCCGGCCACCATAAAGGTCGGCTAGAACCGGACATGATCATGCGGGTCAGCATGGATGGCACGCCCCTGGAGGCCAAAACCCCCTCGGCAGAGACCCGCCTTCATTGTCAGATCTATGATCTATGTCCTGAGGCCAATGCGATCTTACACGTGCATTCGCGCGCCGGGGCCGTTCTGAGCCGAGTTGTGGACGGAGATATTGTCTTAGAAGGCTATGAGATGCTCAAAGCCTTTCGCGGTATTGACACCCATGATAGTCGCGTCACCCTGCCGGTGGTTCCCAATTCGCAAGATATGGGCGTGTTAAGCGCGGATGTGGCCAAGGTCCTCAACCCACGCTTACCCTATATTATTCGCGATCACGGCTTTTATGCCTGGGGTGCCAGCATGAAAGAGACGCTGATCATCTGTGAGGCGCTCGACTATTTATTAAGCTGTGAGCTGGATGTGATGCAGCTCAAAGCCCTGACCCGCAGGAGTTAATCCATGAGCCGTTTGACCCTTTATCGCGATGATAATCCGCATGAGATTCTGATCGACACTCAGGACGGAGCCGAAATCGCCAAGGCCCTCAACGCCGTCGGTGTGGTGTTTGAACGCTGGAGCGCCAGCGCCACCTTCGCCAAAGATGCCCCGGACAGCGATGTCCTGGCCGCCTATGCGGGTGACATTGATCGCATCAAAGCCCAAGGCGGCTATCAAACGGTCGATATTCTACGCTGTAACGCCGAGACCCCCAATAAGCCCGCCATTCGTGCTAAATTCTTGGACGAACACACCCATAGCGAAGACGAAGTGCGCTTCTTCGTTGAGGGCGCAGGCGTGTTTTATCTGCGCCTGGATGGCAAGGTCTATATGACCTTGTGTGAGCGTGAAGACTTGATCAGCGTTCCGGCCGGCACCTCCCATTGGTTCGATATGGGGCCTGAGCCCGATATCGCCGCCATCCGCTTTTTCAACACTGTTGAAGGCTGGGTGCCCAATTATACCGGCAGCGATATTGCCGCGACCTTCCCGAAGTTTGAAAGCTCAAGCGTATAAATGACCCATACCGGTATCCAAGCCATCCTCACCGATATTGAAGGCACAACGAGCAGTATTCGCTTCGTTCATGACGTGCTGTTTCCCTATGCCACGGCGCATATCCCGGCCTATGTGCGCGCCCATCACGCGCGCCTCGCTGACATCTTCGCCGATGTCCGCGCCTTATCGGGGCGTGAGGACTTGGATGTTGAGGGCGTGATTGAGGTTTTGCTCACTTGGATCGGCGAAGATAAAAAGGCCACGCCGCTCAAAGCGCTCCAAGGCCAGGTCTGGGAAGAGGGCTATAAAACCGGGGCGTTTCAGGGCCATATCTATGAGGATGCGGCCCTGGCCCTCAAGGCTTGGCATGATCAGGGCATGAAGCTTTATGTCTATTCCTCAGGCTCCGTCCCGGCGCAAAAGCTTCTCTATGGCTATTCGCTGAAAGGCGATCTCACGCCTTTATTCTCGGGTTATTTCGACACCACAACCGGACCTAAGCTGGAAGGCACGTCCTACACGGCGATTGCCGAGGCCCTAGCCCTTGCGCCTGAGGCCATACTCTTCCTCTCCGATCATGAAGGCGAGATTGCCGCGGCCAAAGCCGCCGGAATGCAAACCCAATGGGTCTGGCGCGACCAGGCCCATGCTAATGCGGTTCAAAGCTTTGCGCAGATTGAGGTTAAGTCATGAAAATCAACGGCACATCTTATCGCTCGATCTGGGTTAATGAAAATGGCTGGTCGGTGCATATCTTCGATCAACGCGCCCTGCCCTGGCGGCTCGACATTGTTGAGCTGACCCATATTGATGAAGCGGCCCGCGCGATTAAAGAGATGTGGACGCGCGGCGCGCCCCTGCTTGCCATGACCGGGGCCTATGGCCTGGCGCTCGCCCTGCGCGCGGATCCCTCAGATGCCAATCTAGACGCGGCCTATAATCAGCTGGTCGCCACCCGGCCCACCGCGGTCAATCTCAAATGGGCACTCGATCAGATGAAGGCTGCCGTCGCCCCATATCAGGGACAGGCGCGCATTGACGCCGCCTATGCCAAGGCGCAAGCCCTGTGCGATGAGGATGTCGCGACCAATAGCGCAATTGGCGATCATGGCTTGGAAATTTTGCGCGCGCTCCATCGCCAGCATCCAGATCGTGCGATCAATATTCTCACCCATTGTAATGCCGGTTGGTTGGCGACGGTGGATTATGGCACCGCGACGGCGCCGATTTATCGCGCCCATGATGAAGGCATTCCGGTTCATGTCTGGGTCGATGAAACCCGCCCGCGCAATCAAGGCGCACTCTTGACCGCCTATGAACTGGCCGAACATGGCGTACCTCATACACTGATCTGCGATAATAGCGGCGGGCTCTTGATGCAGCAGGGTAAAGTCGATGCCGTGATCGTCGGCACCGACCGCGTCACCGCCAATGGCGATGTGTGCAACAAGATCGGTACCTATCTCAAAGCCCTGGCGGCAAAAGACAATGGCGTGCCCTTTTATGTGGCTCTGCCCTTCACCACCTTCGATGCCAACCTCGCCAGCGGGGCCGACATCCCGATTGAAGAGCGCGATCAAAGCGAGGTGACCCATATTGATGGCCTGGGCGAGGATGGCCAAACCCTGACCCGGGTCCGCCTCACCCAATCGCCCGCCGCCAATCCGGCCTTTGACATTACGCCCGCGCGCCTGGTGACCGCCTTCATCACGGAACGCGGCGTGCTTGATAAACCGCTTTAGATGTCTAACCCCCTACAAGCGCCTTCACGCTTTTTTCGATAGGGTTTTGCCAATCGGGGAGAGCGACGCCATAGGTCTGATTGATCTTCGTGCAATCCAGCTTTGAATTGGCTGGGCGCGGGGCGGGTGTTGGATATTCTTGCGTCTTGATCGCCTCTAGACTTGGACGCTTGCCGGTTTCTGCCTCTAAGGCGGCAAATATAGCCTCCGCAAAACCATACCAGCTTGTATAGCCCGCACTGACCATATGAAACACACCGTAAAGGCTCGGGTTATCCTCACCCTCATATAGGCGCTGTGCAATCTTCAATAACCCGGCGGCGATGTCATCGGCATGGGTGGGCGAGCCCCATTGATCGGCAACGACCCGCAAATGATCGCGCTCCACGCCTAAACGCACCATGGTTTTCAGGAAATTATGGCCCGTCTCGCTATAGACCCAGGCGGTGCGCACAATCACATGGCGGGGATTTTCCCGTGCCACCGCTACTTCACCGGCCAGCTTGCTTTGACCATAGACGCCCAGGGGCGCAACCGGATCGGTTTCTTGATAGGGCTCGACCTTATCCCCCGCGAACACATAATCGGTCGACACCTGAAGTATGGGAATGGACTTCGCGGCACACAAGCGGGCCAGTTCACCTGCCCCTATGGCGTTAATCGCATGGGCGAGATCAACTTCACTTTCTGCCTTATCAACGCCCGTATAAGCGGCCGCGTTGATGACCACATCGGGCTGAACCGCTTGCAAGGCCGGATCAAGCGTTGACAGATCAGCCAGATCAAGCTGCGGACGGCCACAAGCCATGACATCAACGCCGTCTCTTACCCCAGCTTTCACCAACGCGCTGACAACCTGACCATGATGGCCCGTCACTAAGATACGCATGACTAGGCCCCTAAACGTTGACCGCTATAGCGATGTTCACGGATCGGACGCCACCACCACGCATTGGCGAGATACCAATCAATGGTGCGCTCAAGGCCCTCTTCAAAGGTCACGCTTGGCTCCCAGCCCAGCTCGGCCTTAATCTTGCTGGCATCAATGGCATAGCGTCGATCATGGCCAGGGCGATCGCTCACAAAGGTGATCAGCTCACGCCGGGCTTGGTTTAGCGGGGTTTTGGCATCGAGTGTATCGCAAATTCTTTCAACGACTTGCAAATTGGTGCGCTCGCTATTGCCACCAATATTATAACTCTCACCGATCCGACCTTTTTCCAGGACCAGACACAAGGCGCGGGCATGATCTTCGACATACAACCAATCGCGCACATTATCCCCTTTGCCATAAACGGGCAGCGGCTTTCCCTCCAGAGCATTCAACGTAACAAGTGGGATCAGCTTTTCGGGAAAGTGGAAGGGGCCGTAATTATTGGAACAATTGGTCATCACCACCGGTAAGCCATAGGTGCGATACCAGGCATGAACCAAATGATCAGACGATGCTTTAGAGGCCGAATAAGGCGAAGATGGCGCATAAGGCGTGTCTTCACGAAATAAAGAGCCGTCAAAAGGCAAATCACCGAACACTTCATCGGTCGAAATATGGTGGAAACGAAAATCAGGACGGTCCTTGGCATAGGCCCGCGCCGCCTCTAACAGCGTATACGTCCCCATAATATTGGTCTGCATGAAGGCCGCTGGCCCATCAATCGAACGATCGACATGGCTTTCTGCGGCCAGATGCATGATCGCATCGGGTTGATGGCGATTTAAAATCGCACCCACGGCTTCGCCGTCACAGATATCAGCCTGTTCAAATGCATACTTTGGGTGATCGGCAATCTCTTTGACAGAGTCTAAATTCGCCGCATAGGTCAGCTTATCGAGGTTAACGACGCTGGCACCTAAATCCTTGATCAAATGGCGACACACGGCCGATCCGATAAAGCCCGCCCCGCCCGTCACTAACACTTTCATCACCGCACACCATTATCTTGATAAGTAAAACCGGCCATCTGGTCTTTCAAAAACGGCGCACGCGCATCCTTGCCAGACAATTGCGGCGTATGACCTTCAAGCGGCCAGTTAATCGCTAAATCCGGATCATCCCATCGAATATTATGATCATAATCGGGCGCATAAGGTGCCGAAACTTTATACGCGACCTCCACATGCGGCGTCAGGGTCAAAAATCCATGGGCAAAGCCCTTCGGAACCAGAATCTGATTGCCTTTATCCGCGCTGAGATAAAGGCCTACCCATTGGCGATAAGTGGGTGAGCCTTTACGAATATCCACCGCAACATCAAAAATCTCGCCCTTCAAAACGCGCACCAGCTTGTCTTGCGCAAAAGGCTCGGATTGAAAATGCAGCCCCCGCAAGACGTAAGGGTCAGCTGAGTATGAATGATTATCCTGAACCCAAGTCGTCAACAGCCCGGCATCGCGAAAGCGTTCCTCATTATAGGTTTCCACGAAAAAGCCACGCGCATCGCCAAACCGTTGGGGCGTAATCTCCTTCACCCCCACCAGAGCTAAATCGCGCACCTGCATCAGCCTTGCTCCTTCGCTAAACGGATAAGATATTGACCATATTCGGTCTTCCCCAGGGCCTGACCGGCTTTAAGCAAGTCCTCCACCGTAAGATAGCCATGTTCAAATGCAATTTCTTCAGGGCAGGCGATTTTAATCCCTTGACGCTTTTCAATGGTTTGCACGAAGGATCCTGCTTCGATCAAGCTGTCATGCGTACCCGTATCCAACCAGGCAAAACCACGCCCAAATTGTTCCACATGCAATTTGCCAGCCTCGAGATAGGCCGAATTGACATCGGTAATTTCCAACTCCCCACGTGCGGAGGGTTTCAGGTTTTTCGCAATGTCGATCACATCATTATCGTAAAAGTAAAGCCCCGTAACCGCCCAGTTAGATTTGGGAGTGTGCGGCTTTTCCTCAATAGAAATTGCCTTGTCACTTTTATCAAAAGCCACAACGCCATAACGCTCAGGATCAACGACTTTATAGGCGAAAACGCTCGCCCCATCCTCACGCGCGCCGGCACGTGCGCAAATCTCCCCCAGCCCCGCACCATAGAAGATATTATCGCCCAGGATCAACGCACAGGGATCGGAGCCGATAAAACGCTCACCGATAATAAAGGCCTCGGCCAAGCCTTTGGGCTCTGGCTGAACCGCGTAACTTAAACTCAATCCAAAGTGCGAGCCATCCCCTAAAAGGCGTTGGAAGGCGGCCTGATCTTCCGGAGTGGTAATAATCAAAATCTCACGGATCCGCGCCAGCATCAGCACACTCAGCGGATAATAAATCATTGGCTTATCATAAACCGGCACCAATTGTTTGGAGACGCCAAGCGTGATAGGAAATAATCGCGATCCCGTGCCGCCCGCTAAAATAATGCCCTTCATAAAAACCTCATGGAAACATCACGATAAATCATGATCGGCTTATCATTCTAAGCCCGAATAAGACAGATATAAATAAGCGCAGAGATCAGCCGCGCCGCCGCGCTAAATCAAAGAAAATCCATTACGACACCACCCCACATAGATCGCGCATTGCGTTAAGTGCGTGCAAAAACTACTAATCAAAAAAATTATATCAATAACATAGAAATTTTTTAGCGCTCTTTTTGTCAGAAAAGAGCGCGCGCCAGCGCGCTCAAAAAATTGCCCCGCTGCGCGGGCCGAGCCCAGCCCGCGCGCTTGTTGATAGGTTTCAAGCTAGCGGCGGCCCGATTGCGTTTCAGCCCGGTCCATAAGCCGGGTAAGATCCGAAGATGATTGAGCAAATACGCCTCCAGTCCATGCCACTAACGCCAGACCAGCCATGACAACAAGCTCGCGCATATCCACCCCCGCAAAAACTGTCACAATAATAATGGGAAAAATGTTCTGACAAAGATTTAGTCAATTAGGCCTGACTTTATTAGAAAATAAGCTGAACAAGCCTCTCCGCGATCACGACACACTGAATTTTCAAGCATCTGTCATGGAAATGAGTTTTACTCAGCACGCAAATCTATCTAGGCTCAGGCGATCCTTAACCAGCGAACTCGCCTATGACAGATCATCGTAAGACAAAAAAACCTTCATCACGCAGCCAAAGCGCCAATGGCGGGGTCGTCGAAAATGTGACCACCCGCATCCGCGTCAAGCAGAAGACCTTTGGACCGAGCGCCAATGCCATTGCCAATTATGTGCTTGAAAATTCAAGCGAGGTTGTTGGCATGTCGGTGACGGAATTGGCCAGCGCCACCGGCGTCAGTGAAGGCAGTGTGATCAATTTCTGCCGCCAGCTCGACCTCACAGGCTTCCAACAGTTCAAATTGAGCTTGGCGCAAGAGGTTGTTCAACCGGTTCAATATATTCACGAGGACTTGCAGCGCGACGACGACGCTTCGACTGTATGCCGCAAAATGTTCCATTCCGGCATGCAGGCCTTACGTGACACCCTGTCTGTGCTTGATCCACAGGCCGTCCACGAAGCGGTACAGATTGTCCGCCAAGCTCGGAGAGTGGAGATTTATGGCATTGGCTCTTCCGCACCGATCGCAGAAGATGCGCAATATCGCATGCTCCGCATCGGCATCGAAGCCAAAGCGGTGGTCGATAGCCATGTTCAAGCCATCAGCGCCTCGCGCACCAATAGTGATGTTGCGGTCCTGACCATTTCTCACTCCGGTGCGACCCATGAAACGGTCACGGCCACGCAACTGGCCAAAGAAGCCGGCGCTAAAACGATCGTGATCACCAATTTTGCGCGCTCCCCCATCCAAGCCTTTGCCGATGTTAAGCTTTTCACCATGGCGCGCGAAACGAAATTCAGAACGGAAGCGATGACCAGTCGCATCGCACAATTATGTGTGCTCGATGCTTTTATCGCTAATCTGGCCCTGGCCGATTACGATCATTCTATCGATACCCTGCAACAAACCTTTGAAGTCTTATCTATAAAACGGTTTTAGGGTGATCTTACATCAGATCACCCAACATCACGCCTTCATCCGGCCCAATCAAGATTGCGCTCATGCCAATTTTTTGCGCGCCCGCGATATCTGTCGCCGGATTATCCCCAATCATGACAACATGGGTAGGGTCGAGATCTAGTGAACGGCATGCGGCATGAAACAGAAAAGGCGAAGGCTTTCCGATGACGTCCATCTCGATGGCCTGCCCATCGACACAGGCCATCACCGCCGCCAGCAAAGCGCCTGTTTCGGGAACGGCTCCGCCTTCAACCCCAGGATGGGTCAGGTCGGGGTTTGCAACAATCAGGCGGGCCCCGCGCTCCAGATAACGCACTGTACGCGCGAGCTTTTCATAAGAAAAGCCCATATCACGCATGAGAATCACCGTCTCAACCTCCTGGCCATCGCGCGCGAGCATACCCATCTCGCGCGCAACGCGTTCCATTGCGGGCACCCCCACAACATAACAGGCGCCAAAGCGCTGATCTTGCGCATGACGTAGAGCCTCAACCCCGGCCAGGATGACGCGGCTCAACGCGATATCAACACCCACTTTCGCCAGGATAGACTGAAGGTCTTGCGGTCTATGCGTTGAGTTATTCGATAAAATCGCAACACGCTCAATATTGGCCTTAAGAAACTCAATCGCACCGGGAAAAGGCGTATTAGCCAAGGCGATACACCCATCCCAATCCAACAAAATTCCTTGTGCGCGGTCTAACATGCCTTGATAGCGGCGCGCCAAACGGCGCTGCGGGTGAATCATGGCTAAGTTATCATCTGCAGGCATATCCTCGCCCTTTTTGTAAATTGAGGGAAACTCAATAACACTATTTTTGCGACTGAGTAAAATTCATATTGTCGTTAAATTTTCTTCGCCCGCCTGTCACACATGATTGATAGCCGTTGGTCTGGGAGGGGCCGATGGCTGGGCCCGACCGTGCGAACGCTCGCCCTTCGGCGATCTGTGAGATGCACATTCAAGGGGATTGAAATGGGTACGACCATGAAACGACCGTTGGCCGCTCTAACCAGCGTGCTACTGACAAGCATTGCCTTGCCATATTCTGCAATGGCGCAAAGCGAAGGCGACACACGCAGCCGCATCCGCGATGTGATCCGGGTAGAGGGCCAGCGTCTGGACACGCAAATCACCGATCTGGCGTTAGACCTGGCCGAATTCGGCACCCAGGTTCAGGTTATCACGTCTGAAGAGATTGAAACCGGGGGCTTTACGAATTTCGGTGAAGCCGCAGCGGGCCTGATCCGCGGTGCCAATATTGGCTACTCACCTGACGAAGGCGAGTTTACAATTCGCATCGACGGCGGAACCGACCGCGACACCTTGTTGATGGTAGACGGTGTTCCTTATTTTGACCGCAGCTCGCCTTTAGAAGATTTGTGGCCAGCAACCGCGATTGATCCGCGTATGATCGAAAGCGTTGAGATCTATCGGGGCGGCCAAAGCCTTTATTTCGGATCTAACGGCGGTTTGGGCGTTGTTCGCGTTCAATCTAAACGCCCAGACGGCACGGCCAAGGGTGAGTTCGGGGTTTACGCCGGTTCATTCAAAACCCGTGAAGTTTACGGCAATTATTCCTTCCCACTGACCGCGGATGGTCGCCACAGCGTGCTTTTCTTCGGTCGCTCCTATGAAACCGACGCGCATGAGCTGTTTGACGAATCCGCTTATGCAGACAATGTGCTTGCGCT
Source organism: Woodsholea maritima DSM 17123 (assembly GCF_000382325.1). GTDB lineage: Bacteria > Pseudomonadota > Alphaproteobacteria > Caulobacterales > Maricaulaceae > Woodsholea > Woodsholea maritima. Next base: position 60,804 of record NZ_KB908062.1, on the reverse strand, counting down.
TGGCGGCATGCATGAATTCCCATACAGCTATAACAGCTTAGGAATGAGCTATCTGTGGCAGATCAATGATGTGACTGAGTTCCGCGCTGGTGCGTCCTTCTCATCCATTGATTTCCGCGATTCATTCCCAACCAGCACGATTTATCAGCCGAACTACACTGAATTCCCCATCTATCATGCCAGCTTCCACACCGAAATTGGCGATCGCTTTGAACTGGATATCGAGGGTCACTACCAAGATCCCCGCCTGCACAATAGCGAGCTGGATGCACGGATCTGTAACATTCCACGCCTGCAAGATTTGCCAGCGGCTATTCAGGCTGAAGCAGCGAACCAAGGCATCACCCGCTTTAACACCGCGGCTGAGTTTGAAGCTTTTGCGGCTGGTATTCCAGCCTTGCCAGCCGGGTGTGTCACCAACCCCTATGGCAATCTGTCACGTTCAGCGACCGGTGCAGATACTGGGTATTACATCAATCCTGAAAACGGTCAGCCTTACGGCACATTCGACAACCCCTTCCCGATCGGCAATCCTATCGGTTACGTCATCCAGTCTGAAGCCAATTTCGGCGATGGCACCCCCACCAAAGGCTTTGGTACGGTTGACCAGTTCAAATCGGGTTATATTGATTATGGGATCAATATCCGCGGTTCATACACCGTAAATGACTATCTGCAGGTCGTCGCTGGCGTGCAGAACACCTCCTATAAAGACAATTCGGCCAGTGTTTATGGTGTGCGCGATGTCACCGTGTCCTCAACCGGGGTTTATGGTGATCTGCGCTTGTCTTTACCTGTCCTTCAAGGCTTGAGCGCGTCCTTCGCCGCGCGTCAGGACTTCAATTCCAACTTTGATGATCAATCCATCTGGCGCTATGGCGTACGTCAAAACCTGCCTTACGGCATCTATGCCCGTGTATCGGGTGGTACGTCCTACAGCGCACCAAAGATTGATGAAATCGGCGCCTTCGGCCCGACATCCAACATCAATCCTGGCCTGAAGCCACAAGATGTAAAGAACCTGAATTTGGGTCTAGGGATCGATGGCGAGATTATGGGCGGTACCTATAATATCGAGCTGGGTTATTTTGATACCGAGATCAACAATCTCTTCTCATCACGCGCGGTCGAAGCAGTCTGCTTTGAGTATGAAGGCAATCCCAATGCGCGCGATGTGATCACGGCCAATCGCCGCAACATCATTGCGCCGGATGAATTCTGTGCCACCGCCGCGTCTATGAATTTGGATGGCGGCCAAAGCGTTGCGGTCAACTCGCGCAGCACCCAAGACATCCAAGGCTTCACCATTGACGTCTCCGTGGACTTAGATCAATGGCAGGCCGATTTCAGCTTTACGGATATGGAATCCAAAGAGCCAAACCCCGTTTATGGCGTGATGGCCCGTCTTGACGGCACATCCAGCAATCTGGGCTTCGTGGTTCCAGGTCGTGCGGGTAGTGAAGAATTCCGTCAATCTGCCGAGCGTCCAGAATGGACCTTGTCTGGTCTGATCACCTATAAGCCGACTGATCGCTGGATCTTCGCCCTGAACCCACGTTGGCAAGGCCCTGAGCATGCTTACGCCGGGACCACCCTGGCGCGCATGGTCGATGCCAGCGGGAACCGCGTTGTGGAAGACGTCAACTTTGGTGACTACTTCGTCCTGAACGGTTCAATCCAATACTTCCTTGGCGATAACCGCCAGCACCGCTTCTTGCTGCGCGCCGTCAACATCCTGGATGAAGACTATTATGAGCGTATGTCCGGTGGGTCTGGCCTTCAGGTTTCACGCGCGGCCGTGCGCGGGGAGATCGGGCCGAACGATTCTGCTTACTATCGTCAGTATGGCTGGAACGGGAAACCACAATCCTTCTTCCTGCAATACGAATACTCATTCTAGGTAAAATCAAAGGGTTGGGGGCCGCCTCAACCCTTTGACCCACCTGGAGGAAAGATGGCGGCGTTCTCACCCCCCTGAGCGCCGCCTCTTTTCGTGTTTTGGCCATGAATCATGGAGAGCGATATGGCCCTTTCTCGGCGTTTATTTCTGGCTGCCACCGGCGCAGCCCTATGGACCCCATCCCTGGCGCGCGCGCAAAGCCAGAACTACCACTTCACGCTTGGTGTTGCTTCGGGCAGCCCGCGCGAAACCAGTGTCGTCTTATGGACCCGCCTGGCCCCCGATCCAGAAAATGGCGGCGGCATGGCCCCGGGCCGTGTGCAAGTGCGCTATCGTTTATGCGCCGATGGTGCCATGCGCCAAACGGTTCAAGATGGTTTAGTGCAGACTTCGGATGCCAAAGCGCATTCGGTCCATGTCACCGCGCGCAATCTGGAACCGGGCCGTGAATATTTCTATCAGTTTTATTATGGCGAGGATGAAAGCCCGATCGGGCGTACCCGTACCGCCAGCGGTGCTGCCAGCGCGATGAAGCTCGCCGTGGCGACTTGCCAGCATTATGAAAGTGGGCATTTCGCGGCCTATAAAGACATGGCTGATTGGAGCCCGGACTGCGTGGTTCATGTTGGCGATTACATCTATGAAGGGCGCGGCAATCCGGTTGGTGTGCGCAATATCGAATATCGCGGCGAGACTTATACCTTTGCCAGTGTGCGCTCTCACACAGGATCAGAGATCCAAACATTGTGGGATTATCGCAATCGCTATGCCCAATATCGCAGTGATCCGCATCTTCAAACGGCCCATGCCGCGGCCCCGTGGATTATGGCCATGGATGACCATGAAATCGACAACAACTGGGCGGGTAACATCCCTCAGGATCCAGAAAAACAAACACTTGAAGAGTTTTTGATCCGCAAGCGCGCTGCCTTCCAGGCTTATTATGAGCATATGCCCCTGGAAGAAGCCCCGAGCCTGGCCGGTCTTCAACAATATAACGCCTATATCTTTGGCCCCGCGCAAATCAACCTGCTCGACACCCGCCAATACCGCTCCGATCAGGTGTGCGGGGATGGCTTTCCCAGTGACCAGACCTGCCCCGATCTGATGAACCCCGCGCGCACCATGACCGGTGATGTTCAAGAGGCTTGGCTGATGGAACAGCTTCGCAGCTCCGGCGCGCGCTATAATGTTCTGGCCCAGCAAACGTGGTTTGCGCCCTATCGTTATACGTCAGGGCGCGAATACAATATGGATCAATGGGATGGATATCCGGTCCAGCGCCAGCGCTTGATTGATGCCCTCTCTCGAGATGTCGCCAATCCTATCGTGCTGAGCGGTGATTGGCATAGCGCCGCCGCCATGGCGATCCATAAGGAGCCCGAAAACCCGAATTCGCAAAAAATTGGCCATGAATTCGCCGCGACCTCCATCTCCTCACATTGCAGCTGGGCGGGGCGCTTGCATGAAGCAGAAAACGGCAATGACCATGTCGCTTACTTAAATGGCCACAAACGGGGGTATCTGCGCTGTTCTGCCGATGAACGCGCCTGGACCTCGACCTATCGCACGGTCAATGATCCTTATGATCCCAACAGTACTTGTACGAGCGATGCCGAACTAAAGACCAGCGACTTCTAGACGATCATCACATACGCCGCCGTCTTACGATAACAGATGGCGGCGTATGCGTGAGGCAATCTGATCAAGCCCCACAACGGTTATGAATAAAACCAGCAAGATCGTGCCCACTCTATCATATTCAAATAAGTCATAGCGCCCTTTCAATTCCTGGCCGATCCCGCCCCCGCCGACCAGGCCAACAACAGCGGCCATGCGAATATTACGATCAAGCAAATAGAGGGTCTGCGCGGTAAAACTGGGCAAGACCTGTGGGATGACGGCCAGGCGTAAAATGCTCAGCTGGCCTGCCCCAATCGCCTGTAAAGCCTCCTGCGGGCGCTTATCGGCGGCCTCAATATCATCGGCATAGAATTTGCCTAAAAAGCCCGCGCCATGAAGGGTCAGGGCCAAAATCCCAGCCACCGGACCAAAGCCAAAGGCGATGACCAAAAACAAGGCCGTGATCAATTCCGGCATGGACCGAAAGAAACTCACCACACCGCGCGCGGCCCCATAAATCACAAAATGCGGCGTATAGTTTCGCGCCGAGAGGTAGGCCAAAGGCAAGCTCATCACAATCGCGAAAATCGTCGCCCAGATGGCAATCTCAATCGTCTCCACCATCTTGGTAAGGACATACAATAAATAGCCCGCAGGCTCGACTAAAACGCGTTGGGTATGCGTGACGGTTTCTAATTGCAAAGTATCAGAGTTAAGCACCTGTTCTTGAACATCAACGCTTTCAAGATGAGAAAAAGGTGGCAAGCGGGCTTCATCAAAATTCTCGATCCGCGTCACGGGTTTGCGTTCTTCAATCGTGATCGGGAACATCTCACCGGTAATGCGACCCACCGCATCGCCCAATTGCGAACGCTCTTGCAGGCCTACACTGGCTGCAATCGCTTCACCGGTTTGGATGAAAATGCGCTCCAGCCCTAAACGGTGCGCGCTATCGCCCATGATCACCAGTATAATGACCAACCCAATCAGCGTTCGCCAGCCAAAGGGGCGTTGAACACTCCAACTTGGCGCGACGCCGCGACGGCCTAATACGCTTTTCATTGCAGAACGCTCCCGTGCTTGCCTACGCCGCAGGGGCGCTCATATGATAAATCTGATGCAAGACATCGCCACTTAAGGCGCTTGGCGGACCATTAAACACCACCACGCCCTGGTGAAGCGCAACAATACGGTCGCCATATTGGCGCGCGAGATCTGGTTGGTGCAGGCTACATAAAACGGCCGCACCGCGTTCACGAGCCGCTTCACGGATCAGACCCAAAACATCATGGGCAATCTTAGGGTCCAGGCTCGCCACCGGCTCATCGGCTAAAATCACCGCCGGGTCACACATCAAGGCGCGCGCAATCGCCACCCTTTGTTGTTGCCCCCCAGAAAGACGCGCCGCCCGCCGGTTCACATGGTCCGCGCCCAAGCCCACGCGCTTAATAAGCTCGAGCGCCTTATTCTGAACCGAACGAGGATAAAGCTTGATCATTGCACGCCACACAGTCTGCTGTGCCAACGTGCCCGCCATAACATTTTGCGCCACACTTAAGCGCTCAATCAGGTTAAATTGCTGGTGGATCATCGCAATTTTACGTCTCACCCGCGCCATATTGGCCGTGCTCAAACGCTCACCGGTCACAGCGATCTCACCCCCGCTGACATCAACCAAGCCATTGACCATGCGCAATAAAGTGGTTTTGCCTGAGCCAGAAGCGCCCAAGACCACGCAAAACTCGCCCGGGGCCACATCAAAACTGACATCCGCCAAAGCCTGATGCCCATCACCAAAGGCCTTACTGACGCCCGTAAAGCTTAACGCCGGACCGTCTATCGCCAACCGATCTTCACACGAATTGAAATCACGCATCAGCGACGGCTCGCTGCGCGCACTATGGCGTTCGTCACTTCGCCCTCAACCTGGCTCAGGCGTCCAGCGGCGGTATCAATAATCTCATCACTGACATCCACGTCATAGCGATCAACCCGCTTACCGCCATAGCCGCGGATCATCTCCGGCGTGACCCCCGGGGCCGTATGCACATCACGCAAAGCCGTGCGCAAGCTGGCTTTCATCTCAGCCGGCAAGTCGGGATGCAGCGCCAAGGGCGGGGTGGGGATAGGTGCGGAGCGCGCCAGAATGCGCAAATCTTCAACGCCAATCGCACCCTGGTTCACAGCGCGAACATAGGAATCCAAAGACGCCGCACCTGCGTCCACAACCCCGGCCTGCAAAGCGCGCAAGGCATTGGCATGGCTATCGGTTATGCGAATACTGGATAAATCACCAACCGGATCAAGGCCTGCCTCCATCACCATCGCCACCGGATAGATAAAGCTGGATGTGGAGTGAACCGAGCCCACGGCCAAAGAATGCCCGCGCAAATCCTCTAAAGTTTGGATCTCAGAGCTCGCCTGCACAAAAATCCCGGCATAATATTGCGACTGGCCATTTTTGACCTCCATGGCCAGAAGCTCAGCGCAACCACGATCGCGCGCCTCGATATAAGACGCAGCCCCGAACCACGCGATATCGGCCAGGCCGGAGCACATCCCCTCGATCACCGCACCATAGCTGTGCCCGGTCACAACTTCGAAATGGAGACCGGTCGATCGCGTTATCGCATTAAAAAGGGGAAGGAAATCTGCTTTTGTGCCATCTTCAGTGCCCCCATCAGCAGGGATCAGCAACACTCGTAAAGGATGCTCGGCACTGCCATCAGCACGCTGCGCCCAGGCGGGGCTTAGCCCCGCGCCCAAGACGATCACACACAGCAAAGCGCGAAATACGGCTCTCATAAATCCCTCCCCTTACACGGATTTATTCGCCTTGCGCTGCCACCTCACCACGCAAGGTTAGGCTCAAATGCTCGCGGGGGCGAATTTGTGTGTTGAGAACCTCAAAGGTCAAAGCCACATCACGCACTTGCTCGCCCATACGCACCTGTATGTCATACACGCCGCGTGATGGCACTGTGATGACATCGCTGACATTTTGGAAAGTTTCTTCGCTAAGATTCTGAAGAATAAAGGGCAGCGGGCAAACATTTTCTACGGTGATCGGCAAGACACTACGCTCACCCGTATATTGACCCGGCTTCAGGCTAAGACAGGCCGCAACCAAAGCCTCAACATGGGCCTCTCGCCCGATCAGATCATTATAATGCCAGGCCACAGTCTGGCCTTCAAACAAAGCCGCCTTCAAGGCTGATGGGCTTTTTTCGTCCGCCAATACCAAAGTCATCGGGCGATGACCGCCATGACCTGCATCATGGGTCCAATCCACCAAGCCGTGAATATCCGAAGTCGCCAAAATCGTCAGATTATGGTCCAGCGCGATTTGTAAGGCATGCTCAGAATAAGCATCCAAAGTGCCGTTCGCCACTTCAACCCCATGCAGCAAGCCGCGTGCAATCAGGTCTTCATGCATTGGCGTAATGCGCGCAATGCCATCAGGGGCTTGAGGTAACCAATGGGGGTGGTTCCAGAAGATAAAGGCCCCTTGATCCTTTGCCGCTTGAAACGCCGCCTCGGCATCCTCGACTAATAAAGCGTTGGCATCGGTGACGAAAACCGCATTGACGTGACCGGGGGGCATGCCGCGGGTCACTTCGGCACCATTGATCAACATAACATCGGTCATATCACGATTATGCGCGTGCTCTTCAGCCACTTCATGGGCCCGATTGCGGTCCGGATGCGGAATGTCATGGCTATGGGGCTGGTGTTCAAGATGCTCGGTAAACGCCAAAGCATCCAATCCATCGCGCACGGCTTCTTCGACACGAATGGACGGCCAGACATGCCCATCGGAAAAGACGCTGTGACTATGCAGATCGACCGCCAAAACCGTGCGACCATCTTGCGTATTTGGAAAGGATACCGCGCGGTCCTCTTGGGCTCCCGCCAGCGTTGAAACACTCAATAGAGCCGTCGTAACGGCCAAACCACCTAAAGCCCGCATGGATATGCCTCCGCTTCAGACGGGACGCCCCGCCTGCTCTCCCTCGATGGTTCAGAGTTAGCAAATCTTTGTGACACCGGAATGAATTTTACTCAATTTTATTGCGGATCAATATTGCATAAAATGCAACCCGTGCGCGCTACTTCATTGTGGCCCACCGAACATAAGTATGATATATTCACACCCAAAGAGCATATTGCCCTATAGAAAGGTCATCCATGGGTGATTTACGTAAAACCGTCCTTTTGAACGAGCATTATAACCGCTTCATCACGGCCCAGCTGGAAAGCGGGCGCTATAACAATGTCAGTGAAGTCGTTCGCGCCGGGCTCCGCGCGCTGGAAGATCATGAAACGCGCCTGGCCCATTTGCGCGCCGACATAGATGCCGGTCTGGAGGCGCTTGACACAGGCGACGTCCTCACACTCGACGCACCAAGTAATCTGGCCCAGGACATCATCACGCGGGGGATAGCGCGATCACACGCAAAGCCTTAGTTCTCACCCGCCCGGCCGCGCGCGATCTCGATACGATTTATGACCATATAGCCGAAGACAATCCCAATGCCGCAGCCCGTTTCATACACGGCTTGGTGAATAAAATTCAATGGATTGTAGAGCGTGATTATCCCGGTCTCAACCGTGATCATGTCCGCGAAGGGCTACGTGCCTGCCTTTATAAAAAGCGCTGCATCTATTTCCTCAACGAAGACACGCGCATCGTGATTGTGCGAATTCTCCATGGCGCACGCGATATTGAAACAGCCTTTGGGGAGGGATGACCCTCGCGGCAATCACACTCTAACGGCGACAACTCACCCTGGGCCTGAGCTTAAGCCATCCGCATCGAGCGGAGTAAAGAGGTTGCGGCTGGACCGTGTTTTCTGATCTGCTAAGCTCGTTCAGATTAAAAGGCCTCATGGTTATAGGTTGCGGCTGGACCGTGTTTTCTGATCTGCTAAGCTGTTATTTGAGCGCTTGTGCGCCTGTTGGCCGTTGCGGCTGGACCGTGTTTTCTGATCTGCTAAGCTTGTGCACAGATCATAGCACCTCATGGCTTGTTGCGGCTGGACCGTGTTTTCTGATCTGCTAAGCTCGCGAGCACCAGCTTCTTGAGCCTGGATCTGTTGCGGCTGGACCGTGTTTTCTGATCTGCTAAGCTCATACCTTCCGCGCGCGATGGCAGCAAGCAGTTGCGGCTGGACCGTGTTTTCTGATCTGCTAAGCTCGATATGCGGGTAATTCTCTGAAAATTTTAGAGAATTACCCGTTTTAATTTCAAAAAAATCAAACATTCTACCGAATATTATGTGAAATTGGTCCATTTTTTTCGCGACTCACCGAGTGTTGCGTGCGCATTCAACATAAAAAGCCGCCCCCGGAGGGACGGCCTTATTTGGTGCAATCAAGGCTTGTTAACGGCCAGACGCGTGTTTTCTGATCTGATAAGTTCAGCATAATTGCGACAGGAGAATTCCCCTGTCAAGCGTCAAACCGCAACTACATCACCACTTGAAAAGATTGACGTGCCATGTGCTATGTAAAAGCGACAGTTGGGGTGGACCAACTGTCTAATCGATGGTATTTTCAATTTCTGCTTTGATGAGGCGTGCTTTGTCTGTTTGGACCCAGCATTGCACGCTTTCTCTACCAGCGACTTATTAAAGTCTATATGACTTTACACGACAGGTCAACTATTAATTCCCTACATCACCACATAATAAAATTTTCACCTGAAGGGTTTGATTTTTAGAGAATCCCCCCTTAAAATGCCTTGAATTAAGGGTGGCTTTATGACTGAAAAATATAAACCTCTGCTGTTCGCATTTGATCTGGGCACCAATTCTATAGGCTATTGGGTTTACGCCCTAAACTCAAAAGGCGAACCTGAGTCGAGCAAGGGGGGGGGCGTACGAATTTTTTCCGACGGCCGAGACCCCAAATCCAAAGCCTCTCTGGCCGTGGCGCGGCGTGAAGCGCGTGCAATGTCGCGCCGGCGCGATCGCTATATCCGCCGCCGTAAAGCCCTGCTGCGAACTTTAAGCGAATATGGCCTGATGCCACGCGATGCGAAAATGCGCCGGGCTTTGGTTCAGGAAACGGGCGATATCGCCCAAAAATCCGGAGGAGGTAGCGATGGCCCCTATGAACTGCGCGCGCGGGCCTTGGATGAAAAACTGCCGCTGGAATATATTGGCCGGGCGGTGTTTCACCTCAATCAACGGCGCGGATTTAAATCCAACCGGAAAACCGACCGTAAAGACAATGATTTGGGTAAAATCGGGGCGGGGGTGCGCGATTTAGAGGCGCAGATCATGGCGTCCGATGCGCGCACCTATGGCGAGTGGCTGGCGAAACGACGGCGCGCGGGGCAAACCGTGCGTTTGCGCGCGGGCTCTGATTTATTAACGGCTGAGGGCTATGCCTTTTACCCCAGCCGCGCCTTGTTAGAAGCGGAGTTTAAAGCGATTTGGGCGGCACAGGCGCAATACTATCCAGACATTTTGACATCTGAACGCGAAAAACATGTCTTTGACATTATTTTCTATCAACGCCCGTTAAAGCCGCCACAAGTGGGTAAATGTGCGTTCAACCCTAAAGAAACGCGCCTGGCCAAAGCCCATCCCGTTTTTCAGGCCTTCCGCCTGTATAAAGAGGTCAATGAGCTGGAGATTGTTTTAGACGATCTGAGCCATCAAAAGCTAAACCGCGCGCAACGCGACAAGCTGATCTGGTTATTGCGGCAGAAAAAGAAGCTGTCCTTTGCAAAATTGCGTACAGAATTAAAACTGCCGCGCACAACCACGTTCAATAAAGAAAGTGAGACCCGAAAAGATCTGGTGGGCGATGAAGTTTATGTCCTGATGGCGGATGCCAAACGCTTTGGCGGGCAATGGGCCGATTTCACGCTGGAGGAACAATGGGCGATCCTCACCAAGCTGAAAGAAGAAGAAGATCCAGAGCGCCTGCTCGATTGGCTGCAGGCCCACTATAAGCTGGATGATGATCAGGCTATCGCCATCATCGATGCGCCCTTGCCGCAGGGGTATGGCCGTTTAGGATTAACCGCGTTGAGCGCGATGTTGGACGCGCTGAAAGAGGATGTCATTCCCGAAGCCGAAGCCGCAAAACGCTGTGGCTATAATCACTCTCGCTTGGGCTTTGAAAGCGAAGCGGGCGAGGATTGCCTTCCCCCTTATCAAGAGGTGATGGAACGCCATATCCCGCCTGGATCCGGGGATGAAGATGTGGTCGAGCTGGAGCTGAAAGACAGTTTACGGGACGGCCTGAAAGAAGGCCCCATCCCGATTGGCTATGACCTTTATAAAGGGCGGATCACCAACCCCACCGTCCATATTGGGCTTAATCAACTGCGCCGCCTGGTCAATGATTTACTGGTCAAGCACGGTAAGCCGCAAAGCATGGTGCTGGAACTGGCCCGTGATCTGCAAATGTCGGAAAAGCAGAAGACGGAATACAATAAGGCTCAAGCGAAAAACCGCCGCGAGGCTGAGGCGCGCGGGTCATTATTGCAAGAGATGGGGCAGCGCAATAACGGGAGCAACCGCGTCCTTTTGAAATTATGGGAAGAGTTGAACCCGAAAGACCCTGAAGGACGGGTTTGCATTTACTCGGGTCAAGCCATTTCTGCGTCTATGTTATTCTCTGGTGAGGTTGATATTGACCACATCCTACCCTGGTCGCGGACTTTGGATGATAGTAAAGCCAATCTGATTTTATGTATCAGCGCCGCCAACCGGCAAAAACGTAATCGTGCGCCCGCAGAGGTTACCGAATGGCAAAGCCATTATGATGAGATTTTGGCCCGCGCACAAATCTTGCCCAAGAATAAACGCTGGCGCTTTGCGGCGGATGCTATGGCGCGATTTGAGGGCGAGGAAGACTTTGTTGCGCGCCAATTAACCGACACACAATACCTTTCACGCTTGGCCAAAGAATATTTGGAGTGTCTTTATCCTTTCGAGGAAGCGGATGAGCATGGCGAGCTAAAGAAACGTAATCATGTGTGGGTCACGCCTGGGCGCTTGACCGAGATGCTGCGGCGAAATTGGGGGCTTAACAGTTTACTGGGTGACCAAGATCACGCTGAAGTCGCGCAACCCAAAAACCGCCAAGATCACCGCCATCATGCCATTGACGCGGCCGTGATCGGGGTGACAACCCGCGCTTTATTGAAGCATATTTCCGGCTTGGCCCGCACTGTGGACAGCCAAAACTTCGATTACGCCATCAAGAAAATTATTGCCGACAATCCGCCTTGGCCTAGCTTCCGTGAAGATTTGAAAGCGGCGCTACAGCCCATTGTGGTCAGCCATAAGCCCGACCATGGCCGGGTGTCCCAGGCTGGATATAAACTCGGCAAGGGCCAGACCGCGGGTCAATTGCACAATGATACCGCCTATGGACCTACTCAAGAGACAGACGCCAAAGGCAATCCCATCGTGGTCCGCCGCAAAGCCTTCAACTCTCTTGTCGCCAAAGATATCCCGAATGTTCGTGATGAGCGCCTGCAGGCTGAACTTTATAGTGCGATCGAAGGTCTCCAGAAAGACAAGGACATTGCTGAGGCGTTAGCGGTTTTTCAAAAAACCCATAAGCAATTTAAAAATATTCGCCGGGTTCGGGTCGCGGAAACCCTATCGACCATCCCCATTCGCGATTCCGACGGTAAAGTCTTTAAAGGCTTTAAGGGGGATTCCAATTATCGCTATGATGTTTGGGAAACCCTGGATGGTAAATGGCATTGTGAAGTTGTCACAATGTTTGATGTTCACCAGAGAGACTGGACTTCGCCTTTCCATAAAGATCACCCCACCGCGCGTCGGGTTCTGCGGCTACAGCAAAATGATATGGTCGCGTATAACCATCCCGACAAAGGCTATTGTATTGCCAGAGTTGTGAAGTTTGGTGGAAATGGTCAAATTTTCTTTGCGCCGCATAATGAAGCAAACACGGATAATAGAAATCGCGACAAAGATGACCCTTTCAAATTTTTCTCAAAAACTGCCAGCGGCTTGAAGGCGATCCAGTGTCGTCAAATTCGTATCAGCCCAAGCGGCCAGATCTTCGATCCTGGCCCGCAGGACCAAGAGAGCAAGGCGCAAAAGCGGCAGATTGCGTAAGCGCTAAGCGCCCTTCCCAGCCCCTAAAGCGATAGGCAGGCCCTCTATGGATCGGATTGTTGATATCACGACAGAGGGTCTGCACCTCAACGTCTATCGCGGATTTTTGATCATCTCACAAGAAAAGCACGAGCAAGGGCGCATCCCGCTCGATGATATCGGCGCGTTGATCGTTCATGCCCATGGCACAACCTGGTCGACAAGCGTTTTTGTTCGCATGGCCGAACGGGCCATTCCTGTCGTGCTGTGCGGGCCCAACCATGCCCCGGTCAGTGTGGTGTGGCCTTTTGAAGGTCATCATTTACAAGGCGCCCGCTTAAGGGCGCAGGCCGAGGCAGCGAAGCCTTTGAAAAAGCAGCTCTGGCAAAGGATTGTCGCGGCAAAAATCCGTATGCAGGGCCATGTGCTCAATGCCAATGGCAAGGATGGCAAGGGCTTCAACCTGCTTGCGCGCAAAGTGCGCTCTGGCGATCCGGATAATGTCGAGGCCCAAGCCGCACGCCGATACTGGAAAGCTTTAATGGGTGCAGAGTTCTCTCGCGATCAATCCACGCCGGGGGTGAACGCCCTTCTCAATTACGGATACACGGTTTTACGCGCTGTGGTCTCGCGGGCGATTTGCGCCTCGGGCCTCCATCCCACATTGGGCATCTTTCATAGCAATAGAGCCAATGCCTTTGCCTTGTCTGACGATTTGATGGAACCCTATCGCCCCCTGGTCGATCAAATAGTGTTCAACTGTCTTCAAGAGGCGCAGACCGAGCTAGCACCCACGACCAAGTTCGCGCTCACCTCTTTAACGACCTTTGATCTCGATAGCGGTATTGGCCTTTCACCTGTAGCAGTGCAGGTTGCACGCTTTGTCCATTCTCTCGCGATGAGCTTTGAAAGCGGCAAGCCTCAATTGGAAATCTTTAAGCCCCCAAGTCCGCTTGAATTGGCAAGTTTAGGGCGCGCCGCCCTGGAGGGGGAGGTATGAGTGTATCAAAGCGCGCCAATACCGGAGCGCGTCATTTAAGTGGATATCAAATCTTGTGGATTCTTGTCACTTTTGATTTACCAGTCGAAACCAAAGCACAGCGAAAGGCGGCTACGCAATTTCGCCAGCATCTGCTTGATTTGGGTTTTGAGATGAGCCAATTTTCTAATTATATGCGATTTTGCAAAGGTAAGGAGCAGTTTGAAACTTACGTCAATCGCATCGAAGCGGCGCTGCCTGAATGGGGCAATATATACATCTATCAATTTACGGATCGCCAATATGAAAACATCATACGTTTTTGCGACCAAAGTCGAAAGCGCCAGAAAAAAAATCCAAATCAGCTGGCGTTATTTTAGCGAATGTCTCAGTTTTTCTCATTTGGAAATGGGCAATTTCCTAATTATTTCAGGAAATTGCCCATATAGCTATCTTAGCAGATCAGAAAACACGGTCCAGCCGCAACTGGTCATGGTTTGGCAAATGATTTAATGTATCTTAGCAGATCAGAAAACACGGTCCAGCCGCAACCGCAAGAGCTTGATGAGGTGGTGAGCGAGAATCTTAGCAGATCAGAAAACACGGTCCAGCCGCAACACAATTCTTGCTCCAAGACTATCGAGTCGCATCTTAGCAGATCAGAAAACACGGTCCAGCCGCAACCAAGAAGCCAAAGGCATTGTTGACGCCATTATCTTAGCAGATCAGAAAACACGGTCCAGCCGCAACAAGTAATCACCTTCAACCACGTCCAGAACAATCTTAGCAGATCAGAAAACACGGTCCAGCCGCAACCGGCCCTGTCCGTACATTAGCCGCTTGCCGATCTTAGCAGATCAGAAAACACGGTCCAGCCGCAACACGATGAAGGCAGGGCCTAAACGCTAATCACCTCTCGCGCCTCTTGGCCTTCATAGGCCCCTATAGGCTCTAACCACCCCCAATGATCGGGGGTACGCCCTTCAAACAGGCCAAAGAAGCGATCCTGGATCAGGCGGGTGATCTCGCCGGGGCCTTTGGCCCGTGTCGGCAGATCATCGAAGGACCGGATCGGGGTGATTTCTGCCGCCGTGCCGGTAAAGAAGGCCTCCTCACACAGATACATCATCTCGCGCGCCAAGGTCTGCTCAACCACTTCCAAGCCCTCATGCTCGGCAATCTTGATAATGCTATCGCGCGTAATGCCCTGTAAAATTGAAGAGGATGCCGGCGGGGTATAGAGCTTGCCATTTTTAATGAGGAACAAATTTTCCCCCGCCCCTTCGGACAAGCGCCCTTCACGGTCCAGACCGATGCCTTCGGCGTAGCCGCGCGATTTGGCTTCGCGGGAGATCAAATAGCTGGAAAGATAATTGCCGCCCGCCTTGGCCCCCGTCGGCACGGTATTCGGGGCCAGCCTATTCCAGCTGGATACGCACACATCCACGCCTTTTTCACGCGCCTCTGCGCCCAGATAGGCGCCCCACGGGAAGGCCGCGATGAACACCTCCATCGGCGTATCGGCGGCCGGAACCAAGCCGATGGAACCATAGCCCATCATCGCCAAAGGTCGGATATAGGCCGAGCTAAGATGGTTGGCCGCCACCACATCTTTACACGCCTGGACCAGCTCCTGCGTAGTAAACGGCATCTCAAAATGATAGATTCGCACTGAATCGCCCAGGCGCGCGATATGATCGGTCAGGCGAAAGCCCACTGGCCCCTTGGGTGTGTCGTAAACCCGAATCCCCTCAAACATCGAGGTGCCGTAATGGATAGCATGGCTGAGCGCGTGAACCTGCGCCTCGGCCCAGGGAATAAGCTTACCATTATGCCAGATCGTCTCGACTGCATTAATCGCCATAGTATGTCCCCTTTAGGCCGCTGATGTCATTGTTTGGGTTTTACGCGCCGCAACGGCTTCGCCATTACTCAACGCATCAAGATAAGCATTGACGCAGGCCGGCATGATGTCGCGCGCGCGGGCCCGGCCCTGATAGAGCCCGCCAAAAGCTTCAATTTCGATATCCACCAGAACATCTGCGCGTTGCGGATCACTGGCCACTGGTTCTGGGTCCATCGCAATATAATGCATGTCGATGGCACTAACCCGCGCCTCTATACCGCGCGCGATATTGATGGCGCTCAAAATACTATCCAAGGCTCCGCTGGCGCGCGCGGTGCCGCTGACGGCGCCATCGGCCTTATGGATCATCTCGATATGAGCCAGGGTCTGGCTGCCCGCCTCGCCCGAGGTATTGAGTGCCATTGCGCCCAAAGTCCATTGCGGTTCAAAGCTTTCGCCCTTCTCCATCTGGCTCAGCAAGGCGCACAAGCGCGCCTGATCAATCAAGCCAATCTCATCGGCCATGAGTTTAAACGCGGCGAAGACCTCATCCAGGCGCTCGCCCTCCAAGTTCCAGCCCAGATCGGCGGCCTGCGCCTTCAAGGCGTGCTTGCCGGAATGCTTACCCAGAATGATCGCGCTTTTATCAACGCCGACATCTTCCGGGCGCATAATTTCATAGGTTTCGCGGTTTTTCAGGACCCCATGCTGGTGGATCCCGGATTCATGGGCGAAGGCATTGGCCCCCACGATGGATTTGTTGCGCGGCACCGGGGTGGAGGTCACCTGGGCCAGGGTATGGCTCGCCGCGATCAGATGACGGGCCTCGATCCCGGTTTGCAGATTGAAAATATCTTTGCGCGTGCGCATCGCCATCACGACATCTTCCAAAGCGCAATTGCCCGCACGCTCGCCAATACCGGTCAAGGTGCACTCAATCTGGCGCACCCCGGCGCGCACCGCGGCCAGGGAATTGGCGACCGCCATCCCCAAATCATTATGACAATGGGTGGAGAAGATCACCTCCGGCGCACGCTCGACCTCAGCGATCAACATGGAAAAGCGCGCAAAAACCTCATCCGGTGTGGCATAGCCCACCGTGTCGGGCACGTTTAACACCGCGGCCCCGGCCGCCGCCGCCGTCGAGAGTGCCTCGACCAGAAATTCCGGCTCGGTGCGGAAAGCATCTTCGGCGGAGAACTCGACATTGTCGGAAAACTCCCGCGCATAACCGACCATGTCGCGGATCCGCGCCAGGATTTCGCCCGGCGTCATATTGAGCTTGGCTTCGCGGTGCAAAGGACTGGTGCCGAGAAACACATGAAGGCGGCGCTTGGGCGCGGACTGGATCGCTGCGCCCGCACGTTCAATATCGCCGGGAATAGCGCGCGCCAGGGCACAAATGCGCGGGCCATGGATCTCTTGCGCGATACGCTCCACCGCGCGGAAATCGCCCGGCGAGGCCGCCGGAAAGCCCGCCTCGATAATATCTACGTTCAGATCGGCCAGAGCCTGGGCCATCATCATCTTACCCTCTTCGCGCATGGAAAAGCCGGGGGCTTGCTCGCCATCGCGCAAAGTCGTGTCAAAAATCTGGACATACTCAGTCATGATACACCTTCACACGCGCTCGAACGGGAGAGGAAAGGCCGGTAAGGGCAAGGCTAGCGGTCAGGGTCAAAAGAAGCGCGAGGGCGAAGGTCATGGTCAAATCCTTAATCGTTGGCGGTGATGGAAGAGGATGGAGATAAAAGAAAACCCCCGCTCCGGGTTGGAGCGGGGGTTGGTGGTCTTTGCTTTAGTGGTCTTGCGACACGTCAGACAGGCACCCGGGCTCCAGATATGAAGGTCATAAGGAGGAGGGCAGAGAGAAGGACAAGTGTGCTCAACGCGGCAATGCGAGCCTTGCGCGTATCTTGAGCCATCACTTTTGCGTCTCTGCGGGTCATTGCCGGTCTCGTAAAAAAATATAAGCCCCTACCAGGAGCATGAATTTAGCTTACCCATAAGTTCAACTTGAAATCAAGCCCCTATAGTCCCATAGACATTACAAAGCTTAAACAGCGAAAAATAACGTTTAAATACGCCTTGATAAACAGATAATATGCACAAGATGATTTGGGGGCCTCAAGTTAAATTTTCATCAGACGATTAAAGTTAGCCCAGTTAGTATATGCGGCGGTTCCGGTACCCGACTTTGGCCGCTATCTTCACCATCAGAACCAAAGCAATTTAAACCTTTAGCCTCTCACCAGAGCATGCTCAAAGACACACTCGATCGTGCATGACACAATCACCACGCACATGTTCTCGGCCCAACATGCATCATCAGGTCTATAAAACATCGCGCACACATCGAGCAAACAACATCTGGCCAAGCTACGATCTTAGAACCTTTTGAGCGCGATTCAGCAGGCGCGGTCGCTTTAGCTTGCCTAATCTGTGATAAAAATGATCTCGCTTTAATTCTACCAGTCGATCATGCTACCGAAGATGTAAAAGCTTTTCATTAAGCTATTACATTTAGTATTGAAAAACTCTTAGCGGTCAAATTGAAAAAATTGGCATAGCCCCCACCTACACTGAAACCAGATATGGCTATATTGAAGCAGCGCCGGATTATTCTTATCCGCTTCAAGTTAATCGCCTTGTTGAAAACCTGACCTCGATACTGCACAGTGTTATTTTGAATCTGGCAAATATTACTGGAATGCAGGAATCTTCCTTTTTAAAGTCAGCGCTATGCTTGAGGCTATGACACACTATGCCCGCGACGTTGTCGACCATGTGAAAGCATTAATTCACGAGCAAGATACTCAAGAGACTGTATTTCCAACAGTGCACAGTTTTCACCATCACCCTCTATTTCAATTTATTACGCCGTTGTGGAGTTTCTTTTTCCAAGCGGATAAATCAGTGTGATGCCCGTATCTATGGGCTGGGCTGATATTGGCGATTATGACGCGTAACGCGCCTATTGGACGACCCAAAATGAACCGGAACGTCACCTCACTTTACGTGGTCCTGTCCAAGCCCAAAATGCACACAATTGCTATTTGCACTCTAAAGGACCCTTTATCGCCGTTCAAAGCATGAGCAATATCAGCATCGTTGCCACCAACCAGGTCATTCTGGTTTATAATTTAGATCAAGTTCTAAAAAGTCAAAACCCCTTCTCATCAATCAAAGCTCTTCGAGTATGGCAATTTATTACTCGAGGGCTTGCGTCAGGATGTCAGATCCTGGCACTTCAAGAATATGCTTGACGCTGGTCCGATTTGGCTTGGGATGATAATATTGGCGGCTTTAAAGAAGCCCTCGCCTTTGATGCCCCTGAAACAGAGGCCTTGCCTTGTCGACGCATGTGCCGTGGCATAACTAGCCTGTTGCAAGCCAATCAACACCATAATACCGCCTTTGATGAGCACACACGTTTAGATACTTATTATGTGCCGATTAGCCTTAACACCGCCATTATGCAATCCTAGGCTGAAAACCCAATCAGCCTGGGACTATGATCATGGAGATTTAGCTCACAATCAAACATTTTCTAATTTTTTCAGAAGCATCATACCTGAACTATAGAGTGGTAAAATGCAAAAACCTATGCCAAATATTAGGCGGTGTTTACACTAGCATTCAGATCATAAGCTGCAATGGGGGAAAAGACGGTGCATGATCCAATTCAACTCAAAAAAGATGCGGCAAAGATCCGCGCATCAGGCTATTTCGATGCGAGTTGGTACCGGTCCAAGTACCCGGATGTGGACCAGCTGGGCATGGATCCAGCGGAGCATTATCTAAAATATGGCGCCTTAATGCTCCGCGACCCGGGGCCTAAATTTTCAACCCGGTTTTTCATCGATACCCACCCTGGCGGCTGGCAGAAAAACACGAATCCATTATTACGTTTTCTCGGAAAAAATGCTGGAGAAATGACCCCCCGAGAACGCAATGTGCTTTGGGGGGCTGCAAACGTGGCCAAACGGGGTCAGCATGACCGGGCAATTGCCCTTGCAGAGATGTATTTACCTGAGGGCCTCGCTTACACCGCCCATATCCTGCGCGCTAACGCCGCGCTGGCCCAAAGTCGGGAAAGCGACTGGCTTGCACACCTGAATGCCTATCTGGGACAATTCGGTGTGGAACCACTCGCTCTAAAAGGCGAAGGCACCCTAATCGACCGCTTTACCACCACACCGCTGCCTCCGGTGACCGGCGGCCCCCAAGTGTCAGTTATTATGCCAGCTTTCAACGCTGAAGGGACAATCCGTGCGGCCGCGCGATCTATACTCGGTCAGACCTGGCAGAACCTCGAATTGCTGATCGTGGACGACGCCAGCGAAGATGGCACCTGGGCAGAAATCAAGGAAGTCGCCGCAAGCGACGATCGTGTGAAGATTTTTCGCAACAAGGCCAACGTCGGGCCGTATGTCTCAAAAAATATTGCTTTGATGGAAGCAAAAGGCGAGTGGATTACAGGGCACGATTCCGACGATTGGGCGCACCCTGAACGAATTGAAAACCAGGTCTCATTTAATATTAAAAATAAAGACACAGTTACTGGTAACATGATTAGAATGCTAAGGGTTAGACCAAGCGGAGAAATTTCAAACATTCGCCAGGTAAGCCAAGAACATGCTGGGGGGGTGCTGCAGCGTGCATCGATTAGCGCAATGTTTGATGCAGCTGCATTCAAAAAGTGTTTGGGATTTTGGGATTCCGTTCGCTTCTCTGCAGACTCAGAGCTTCTTGCTCGCGCGCACATACTGTTTCCTGACAGAATAAAAGTGCAAGATAAATTTGGCATGCTTTGTTTAGACCTTGAGGACAGCCTTCAGAACAATCCTGTATACGGAATAAGCGAAATTCACGGCATTAGCGCACCGAGGCGAAGTTACAGAGAAGCCTTTAAGAAATGGCATGAGAAATATATTCTGCATGACCCTAAAAAGGCTTACGTGTCATTTCCATTCACAAATAAGAGGTTTAGCATCCCCAAGGAGGCTGAAGTCCCCGCAGACGATATTATTCTAAACGTAAACGGTAACTGGCAATGAAAGTGGGATCATAATGGCGGAAGATTCGAGCACAAAAAAAGGCAGTGGGTATTGGGCCGGGCGCTCTGAGAGCATTTATTTATACAGTGTCCGTCAACTGGTTGAAGGTTTAGGAAAAGATTGTAAGACAATGGTGGATATTGGCTCTGCTGGATGCCCCTACCTTGATTGGTTTGATTGGATCCCTCAAAAGACCTCCCTCGATATGGCGCGTCCTTATAGAGGCGAAGGCATAAAATCGGTACAGGCCGATTTTATGCAATGGGAGTCCAATGAAGTATACGATATTGGTACATGCCTTCAGGTATTGGAGCATGTTCCACTAGCGGAAGAATTTGCACAGAAGTTGTTGCAGCGGTGCAAGATCTTAGTTGTATCTGTCCCATACAAATGGAAATTTGGAAGAAACAACACTCATGTTCACGATCCTGTAGATGAAGAGA
This sequence comes from Woodsholea maritima DSM 17123, assembly GCF_000382325.1. Taxonomy (GTDB): domain Bacteria; phylum Pseudomonadota; class Alphaproteobacteria; order Caulobacterales; family Maricaulaceae; genus Woodsholea; species Woodsholea maritima. The sequence continues at coordinate 39,861 of NZ_KB908062.1, read as the reverse complement.
AAATGAGGTCTTGGTTTGGAAGAAGACCCAACTTTTCAGTTATGATAAGTGAGGTTAAGTCTGATGCACCTCGCCTTATTCAAGTTTACGAACAAGATTGGGACAAACACTGGGCTTCCTTAAAGCAGAGAGAGAGACTAAGAAACGTTACTTCTGATTAATGATACCTAGCAATCAGTTAGCGCTGTTTCGCCGTCATTGGGGATAGATGATGCATCCAGATAGGCCTCCTTAGGCTATCCGGGGCAGTTGATTGAGCATTAGAGACACCAAACCATCAGGTAAGGCCTTAGGATCGACACCTGGCTAGCCGGGTGCGCAGCCATAGGCCGGTTAAGCATCGGAGAGTCGGCAGCACTATCGAAGTAGACCATTCCACATTCCATAACAAATTCTGCCGCATAGATCAGCCCCATGAAAACAGAATTAAGGAGAACCTGGAAACTCGTTTCATTACTTTTATCGAGACGTTTATGATACCTAGAATGTCGGTGCTGGGACTACGTCAGCATGTAAACCTATACAATATTTATAGTGAGTTTGGCGTGCACCTGAGAAACAAGATGATAAAACGGCGGGTAAAGAAAAAAATTCGCAATGCCCATGCCGAACCATCGGCACCAACTATGCCCGGTCTATTGATTTTGTCTATGACAAGCTGGCGTCAGGTAAAAAGCTTCAGAGGCGGACCAGAATCCCAAGAATACTCATAATGACTGAGGGCGACTAGGGGGCTGGTCACTCATGATCTGACCCAAGAGCTCCAGCTTCAGGAGGCCGCCGATGGCGATGAAGAACTTGACCTTGTTTGTGACAAGAAAAAGCCAGAAAAGCGCTTAATAAGTCACTGCTAAGATACTTTTGCAATCTAACAGTCTCATTTTCCATTCAGTGTACTCAAGATGCATTGTGGCGCTGGTCCCATTCAGACATTGCAGCATCCAAATTTCCACGCGCGCCGATCCAATTCCAGAAACTAGGGAAATCGTCGTCAATCTCCTCCAAACGAACAGTCATAACGCGAGGCTTATCAGCAAGAAAATGTGTGATATTGCAATTAACAGTATCCACATAGTCTCGACAGAGATCTAGGAGCGTATCTTTTGTATTTCGCGTCTTCGCCGACATAAGTATCTGGGTGCGATAAGCTAATAAGATTCCGCGGTCAGCTCTTTTTAAAAACGATCGGGCGACATCCTCCCGGTCGCGAAGTAGGTGGACATAGCTCGCTTTCTCACCCCAGAAATGGTGAAGCCTTCCCAGCATCCATGACAGACGGTTATCCACCTCTATATGGCGTGCGGGGTAATCAAACCGAGAAGAGCCCGTCATCCAAGTTCGGCTCTCATGGGCCGCTGTAAAGTTATCAATATGAGCCGCCGCTCTAGCAAATGTGACAGACCCACAGCGACCCGTGCATAGTACGAATATGTTTTGCAAGTCTAATCCTTTCAATGAAGGTAGTGATCCACAGAACAGTAAAGCAATATAGCAGGTATGAACTTGCATGCTGACCTGTTGATCGTTAGCATGCAATGTCAAAAATACGAACTTTAAGAGCACTCATGCCCGCCCCTTCTCGCCCAGAACTATCCCTTCCCGAGGCAGAGGCAAAGCACCTCAGATCAGCCTATAAAGCTGCCACCGTGATCCTCGAATACGGTTCGGGAGGGTCTACAGTCATGGCCGCCGAGCTTCCAGGTAAGCTTATCTTTTCAGTTGAGAGCGATCCGGTCTGGGCAAGAAATCTTAATCACTACCTAGATACGGTCGACTTTTCCTCACCAGCTGTCGTTTATTACGCTGATATAGGCCCAGTGGGAAAATGGGGGCGCCCTCAAGATAGCTCCCATTGGGAAAAATTTATCCGCTACTCTAGGGACATATGGAATGAAAAATTTTTCCGCCACCCAGATGTGGTATTGATCGATGGACGCTTTCGCCCCGCTTGCTTCGCGGTGACGCGATTGAACATCTCAAGGCCCGTAACCGTGCTTTTCGATGATTATGCCAACCGCAAAACCTATCACGCCGTCGAGGAAGTGGTCGGCCCTCCAGCAATCATGATAGGTCGTATGGCTCGTTTTGAATTGACCCCTGAAGCACTTGACAAGACGCAAAAAGACCGATTGCAGGATTTCTTGTTCCATGCTACCTACGCCAGAGATAGCAGCAAAGACAGATACAACAAAGCCCTCTAAAAATAATTTCAGAGTTGAGCAATATGCAAAATAACATCTCAGTAAAAAAAGAGAACGTACCATTAAAAGTCGACAACCTAACTATCTCCAACCCTTTATCAAGTCGAACTCTGTTTTGGCCATCTCGATTTCGTAGAGAATCAATGTTTTTGTATCATATGCCGTTAGCCTTTTGGTTGATGGATATCGTCAGACCAAACACCCTAATTGAACTGGGACTAGTTGACGGACAAAGTTATTTTGGCTTTTGTCAGGCTATGGAACGACTTAATATTGATGGGCGCTGTTATGGATACAGCGAAGAAGCACCTGCCAAAGAATTGCTGGACTACAACGAGCAAAACTACCAGGAATTTTCTACCCTTACTAAACAATCCGCAACTGAAGCTTTACGCAGCTTCAAGGATAATTCAATCGATTTTCTTGTTATTAACACGGATGTATCACAAGAGGCAATAAAATCACTTAGAGAAATTTGGAGACAAAAAGTTTCCGATCACAGCATAATCCTTATCTACAATTACCTCAACAAACCTCATGAAATTTACGTTCTCGAGATGATCAGAGAAATAAGCGAATACAATAAAATCGTTCAGTTAGATCAAGCTAATGGCGTAACTATTATCTTGAGCGGTACTCATCATGATGAACGACTCAGCCACCTTGCCGAAATAGAAGTAGGGTCCCCTGAGCACAATATAGTTAAGTCTATATTTAACAGGCTTGGCAGTGCTCATTACCACCAATGGAACAGCGAAAAGTTAGAAAAGCAGGCAAGAGCAGCTCGCAATCAAGCTAAGCAAGCTGCTGCGGACGTGAAGGATAAGGAAGAAGAGTTAGAAAAAGTTAAAGCTGAGCTTTGTTCACTCAATGAAGCTTATGAAGCGCGCAGCAATAAACTTGTCAGTACGCAAACATTGCTATTTGAAACTAGCCAAAAGAACAATGGTGAGATTGTAAGGTTGCAAGAAAAGATTTTGTCTATTCAACAATCTCTAAACCAAGAGCAGTCCTTAAGGCGGCTCGAGCAAAACCGCGTCAAAGAGCAGTCATCAGAACTCGCGCGACATATAATAAACTATGAAAAACAAACCCAGGCCTTGCAAGGTGAAATTAAGGCACTAGAACATAGCCTGGAACAAGCTGTCTTCGCCCACGAAAAGGGCCTCCAGAAAATTGAAGATATTAACCAAATGCACACCGCCGAACTCGAGGCTTGCACTAAAAAAATTGAGGACTACGAAGCTAAAGCCCAAGAGGTCTCAAGAGAGCGCGACATAGAAAAAATAAACTATGAAAAACAAACCCAGGCCTTGCAAGGTGAAATTAAGGCACTAGAACATAGCCTGGAACAAGCTGTCTCCGCCCATAAAAAAGACCTTCATAGAATTGAAGATAGTAACCAAGTGCACACCACGGAAGTCGTGTCGCTTATTACAAAAATTGAAAACTGTTTTAACAAAGCCCAAGAGGCCTCTAGAGAGCACGATAGAGAAAAAATAAACTATGAACAACAAACTCAGTCCTTACACAATAAAATTAAGTTGCTAGAACATAGTCTTAAACAAGCTGTCTCCGCCCATGAAAAGGACCTCCAGAAAATTGAAGATAGTAACCAAGTGCACACCGCTGAAGTCGTGTCGCTTATTACAAAAATTGAAGATTATGAATCTTCGATTAAGAATAATTCTCTGAAATTAAATAAAAATTGCGATCGTGAAAGCTTTTTACATGTTCGGTTGAAGCTAAGCGAAGCCTTAATCAAACGGCTCTACAGAGATTTTGTGTCGAACTCCTATTACCACCTTATACATTATCTGCAGTTTAAAAAAGATGCTGTCACTCTCATGAATTCAAAGGTATTCGACCCAGAATGGTATTTGACAACAAATAAGGACGTAAAAGATAAGGGGGCTGATCCCGCCATGCATTTCATATGTTATGGCTTCTATGAAGGTAGAAATCCCTCGCCCCATTTCGATTTAGTTAACCATTTTATCAATCATCCAAAGCTTCTCAACACAGACGTTTCTCCGCTCTTGCTCACAACCAAGGGGAGTTAAGTCTAGCACATTCAGCTTTGCTGCTTCAGTATGGTGGTAGACCTGATTTATACCAAGCTTATGAAATAGAAGTATCTACTCGATTTCCATGCTGCTGTATTGTGTATGGCTACTAGTATACTATGTATGCGGACAGCAAGCCCACCCAGCCTATAAAACAGGCTCTCACATTAACAAATCTGCAGGACACTCTTTTGACATTAGAATATTTTTTGTTACCCCCCCCTAAGAGCTGGTAAGGAGAACGTCGAGACAATTGGCACAAAATTTTTTAATACAACCGAAGTCGGTAAGCACTAGGCTAAGTACGTGCAGCTTGCTTGTGATACTATGTGCATTCGTAGCTTGAGTTGATGTTCTTTTATTTTAGGGTTAAAGAGATGATTAACACTTCTAGGCATATTCAGTAATACCTAACGTCATAATTGATTACAGCAAAGAAGAGATCCGTTAATGTCATTGTTAGATCTTTATAACGGTTTTATTAAGTATAAATTATGGTACGCCTTATCTATAGAAAGTATAAGAACAAGATTTCTCCGTTCTTTTGCAGGCTTTAGCTGGGTATTTATCTCCTTTGGGCTCTTTGTGTTAGTTAAGGTAATAATCTTTTCTTCCATATCAGGGAACAACGACCCCAATTTTCCCGCATACGTAACTGTTGGATTTTTTGTATGGTTCTATGTGTCTTCCATAGCTGTAGATGGCTGCAGTGTTTTTGTAAATTCGAAAAATTGGATACATGGCGTTAAACTACCTCTTTCTCTATTTGTTTATCAAACGGTATGTAGAAATTGTATACTAGCAGGTCTAAATTCTCTCATTGTCCTAGCGGTTATATTGTATACACAACCTAATTTGCATATTCAATCCTTGTGGAATCTTATTTTTATACCTTTAATTGTATTTAACTCAATTTGGATCACATTGCTGTTTGCACTCATTGGAGCCCGCTTCAGAGATTTTGTCCATATGATAACAAGCATAATGAGAATATTACTATTCTTAACCCCTGTATTTTGGCACCCTCATCAAATGGGGAAACTGTGGCAATATCTTCAATTTAATCCAATTGCACATTATCTTATATTAGTGCGTGAGCCCATGTTAGAGGGTAAAGTTCCCCTTACAAGCCTAACCGTAGTCATAGCAATAACACTCGTAAGCATGGCTTTGTCTCTTCTATCTTTCAGCTATGCTAGACAGCGCATCGCCTTCTGGATATAATCACCCCATGACTAGCATATCTCTGAAAAATGTTACCCTTGCGTATCCGCTACTCGGCGGAGGAATGCGTAAGAGAGTAGTTGGGAACCAACTCAAAAGTGCTGGTGGAATAATTGTAAACAATAACTCACAAAGAAGTCGTAGCATAGTCGCTCTTTCAAATATTAACTTGGAAATCAAACAAGGTGACCGTGTAGGTCTTATTGGAAGAAATGGCTCTGGAAAATCCACCCTCTTACGAGTTGTTGCAGGGATTTATACTCCCATACAAGGTAAAGTTTCAGTCAACGGTGAGATATCTTCACTTTTTTCTGCAGGCATAGGCATTAAGCCGGAGGTCACTGGGTATCGCAACATCGAACTTGCAGCCCTAATGTCAGGACGCGATCCTAAAAAAATTCCGGAAGTAATTTTTGAGATTGCTCAGTTTAGTGAATTGGGCAACTATCTAAATATGCCTGTAAGCACGTACTCTAACGGAATGGCAATGCGCTTGAAGTTCTCTTGTGCAACTGCATTCTCACCAGATATCGTATTATTAGATGAGTGGCTTGGAGCTGGTGACGAAAGTTTTAAGAAAAAGGCGCAACTAAGATTAAGGGATGTAATAAACAACGCTGGAATAATGATTTTAGCATCACACAATCACAAGCAAATTTTGAAAGAATGTAACAAGGTTATTTGGTTAGAACGAGGACAGGTAAAACACTTTGGCGAAACTCAATATACTCTCCAGCAGTATGATAACTTTCATAATGTTGAATCCCAAATTTAATGTTAAAATGATTCATCATGATTGACACTATTAAGGATAATTTGAAATCGGAGTTTATTAGGCTGGCAATATTTTTGTCAGACCGTATGCCATTGTTATATAACTGTTTTAGTCTTAAATACTGCCCCAGGATTATAAAGAAAATTACCTTTATGACCTTTAAATATTCATACCTTAGAAGAAGTAAATTTTTCTTTGAAACCATCAATCATTCAAAAGGTATAAAAGATCGTGAATACAAGTTTTACATAGATGTTTTTCGAATTGATTATACAGGCATAACCCCAAATTCTTTTTTTTTGACCAAGCTAGAGCCTTCATTAGTAGTCTAATACAAGACAGAGCCACCTTTTACACTTTATTATCCGTTGCAATTAAAGTTAACAATATTAACTTTATATCATATATGCTTAATCATGATATTATCGGTTTCGAGGAATATCCATCCAGCTATAAAGTATCACTTTCTTCATTGGCAAGGCACAACCAAGTAATTCATGGTGTCATGAATTACTCTTCAGTTAAATTAACCCCTTTAGAGAAACTAAATGTATGCACTCCTGCTAATATAGAGCTAAGCAGTCATCTACACGTATGTAAATACTATAAATCAATTATCTCTAAGAACTTAAGGCAAGAGTTTACTCACTTTTTTGAACCCATGTATCAGTTAGCATCGCATGGGCTTGATTATCTAGATTGTAGGTATTCAAATTATCAAAGCAGATTATTAAAAGAATACATTCTCAATGCCATTATAAATAGCAACCCATTATCGCTTATACGTATAGGGGACGGAGAATCCTATGCCTGGCTAGAACAGCTAAGCCCACAAGACATCGCATTACGAGAACGAGCCTGGTGGAGAGATAGGTTATCAACTTCCGAAAGGATTAAAATTAGCACTCAATTGCGCGAATCTATATCTAATGCCACTATACTAGGTATTCCTAGTTGCTATAGGTTGGCAAGAGACACAACTGAAGGACAACAATCATATAAAGACAATGATGCTACTTACCCACTTCTACATATAGCTAAAGGGGTACTATCCTTACAAATCAGCGCTGTCGCTTTTACTGAAGAACGCATACATCAATTAATTTTCAATACCGATACAATACGATTATATGTAAAACACTCTCAAAAAGTGTTGTTTGTTACTAGCATTAAGCCTGAAGAACTAAATGGTCTTTTTAATCATTGCTCGGATAAGATTACTCATATTACTATTCCCACTCATACAAAAATGATTGGATTAGAATCTTATGAAAGTACAGACATATCTTTACCTTTTGTATATGAAGATATCATTCACCAGATTAACAATGTAGTACTACCTGGAACACTTGTTATTATTGGTGCCGGTGTGTTAGGAAAAATCTTTTGCCATAAAGTTCTATTAAAAGGAGGAATAGCGATCGATGTTGGCTCTATGGTGGATTATTGGTTAGGGTATAGAACAAGATCTATTAAAGATCAATTATGATCCATTATAGTCTGTAAGCATTTTTTTAGGAGCTATAAACTTTCTATCTAAATGAGGGAACGGTAAGTATAGTGATTCATTTTCTTGTCGGCATTGCTCGTGCCAAGCCATCCATGATTCCTTATATGATTTTCGTATTGGAGAAATTCCTCGAGTTTTATCGATACCATAAACCTTATGGTTAGTAAGGCTGCCCTCATTATCTAAACATAACATGCCTAATGAACTTTCAAAAACAAACTTATCGCCATAAAATAGCTTAGCTCTTGCTATCATCTCACTATCAGCTGCAAACCTGACACAATCCCAATAACCGATTTCATCAAATACAGCTCTATTAAACATTGCGGATACATAAGCTAACCTCATAACACCATCAGGAGACGCTTCACTCTTCCTCATGAACTGTGTCGGGACACCAGATTGACTAAGTCTAAGCATATAACTAATTGAAACCATGTTACGTTCGCTCAGAAGACTTTTTACCTGGTTTTCAAGTCTTTGCGGGTGAGCCCAATCATCTGCGTCATGACAAGTGATAAATTTTCCAGTTGCATGCTCAAGAGCCTTATTTTTGCTAACATAGGGCCCTAAATTGCTCGGGTTATCAATAATTTTAATACGAGTATCTTTGAAGCTGAGAGACCTAACTAAATTTAAAGTTTGGTCCGTACTGGCGTCATTAATAAGAATCAATTCGATATTTTGCCAAGTTTGATTTAAAATTGATTGAACTGAGGAAACAATTGTATTTTCACTATTATAAGCAGATAAAATAATAGATATAAGGCAACCGTTTGTTATCGTATACCCTGGGTTACAAGATAATCGATCAAATACGGTTTGCCCTTCATTAGATAACTTAACAGGAGAAAGACTAAATTGAGATAGGTATTTATTAACAGAGTGCTCCCAAAATGCTTCATCTTCACTTCTATGCTTTAATAGCAGCAAGTTTAGCTTTATATTATATCTTTTTCCTTCTACTTTTCGCAGCAAGTTTGTAGCCTCTAATAGCTTATTATCATCAATTAGATCGGCAGCCTGCTTTATAACGTCCCTAGTTGGTGAAAGTCTATCATCACTTTTAAAATCGTTAAGCCCTTGTAGAGGATCACTTCTACTTTGTATGCTTTTCAAAAGCTTCTTTCTTCTTCTTATTTTTTCAAGTACTTTGCCTGGTAATAAAGCAATTAAATAGGGCTTCTTAATAACCCTAACGAGTTCACACCCAATTATAAAAGACACAGAACATTTCAATTGTGTATACTCTTGAAACAATTCCGCATATTTAGTCTGTAATTTTGAATGCTCATCTAATAGGCTTTCATCAGAAAGATGAAAGTTGTTTTGACATTGATCACGCGACATAACACCCAGCTTAGACGATAAAGCATGTACCTGATAAGCGAGATTGTTAATCGAGTTTGCTAACTTTTCCTGCTTCATTATAACCTCAATGATGAGAACTTTATTTTCCACTTGTATATATAAATTGCTCTATATTGCCTTAGATCATAATTATGCGCGTGTACTCTAAAATGAAACGTGCTCATACTTTAATATTTAAGCCCGCTTCAATCATCAATCGCCCTCGGCTTTCTCTATGACTTTAGATCTTCTAGTAAATCCTCAGCATCACACATCCGAGATATAGTAGTACATTACTAGCTAAAAGCAAAGGGGAATGATCGCTTAATAAAGCGAGCAATTCCCCTCAGAAGTTGCATATTTATAGCCTTACACGCTTCTAACTAGACACGCTTTCTAGCTGAGAATTTCAGCAACCTACTAATTTCAGAAAGCTTGGTATATCAATACCCTGTTCAAGACTAGAGTTGGTTTCCTTACCCCCTTAGACATCACTTTATGCTTTAACAATTTTATCTTTAAACTCACTAGTCAAATCCTTAAGAGCATTGCGCGTGTCTATAAGTAACGGAGTATTCTCACACAGAAGCTTGTAATCAACATTAGTATGATCCGTTGCAATAATAGCAACATCATAATCGCAATTTTTAATTCCAGTTATGTCTACTGATTCACGCCCCGAATATTCAGGATGTTCACGGGTGGTTGGAACAACAGGGATATAAGGGTCATGGTACGCAACGATTGCTCCGTGTTCTTCCAATATTGATATCAAGTCCAAAGAAGGAGACTCGCGCATATCATCGATATCTTTTTTATATGCCAACCCGCATAAAAGCACCTTAGAACCAGCCAAAGCCTTTCTCTGCCTCAAAGACAACTCTTCAAGAGTTCTCGTGACGATATGGCGCGGCATACTTTGATTTATATGACCTGCCAGCTCGATAAACTGTGTCGACAACCCAAACTCTCTTGCTTTGTATGACAAGTAATAAGGATCAATGCGAATACAATGTCCGCCAACTCCAGGGCCTGGATAGAAAGCATGAAATCCGAAAGGCTTTGTCTTTGCTGCGTCGATAACAGCCCAAACATCGATTCCCATTTTATCGAAGATAATTTTCATCTCATTTACCGTTGCAATATTCACCCAACGATAAATGTTCTCTACTAGCTTTGCCGCTTCAGCAGTTCTTGTGTCTTTTACTGGTACCGTATTAACAATTAGGTCATAAACGGCTAGAGCAGCCTTCAATCCCTCAGATGTATCTGATCCAACTACTTTAGGTATCGTTGAAGTATTGAAGTTTGGATTGCCAGGATCTTCGCGTTCTGGTGAATAAGCCAAAGCGAAGTCTTCACCTTCTTTTAAACCGCTTTGCTCTAAAATGGGCTTCATCACTTCAGCTGTAGTGCCTGGGTATGTTGTTGATTCAAGAACTACAAGCTGACCCTCGCGCATATGATCACGAATTACCTCACATGTTTTAATAACATATGTGAGGTCGGGTTGATGGTGAATATCTAAAGGAGTCGGGACAGCAATAAGTATTGTATCAACTTCAGACAACACGTTAGGGTTTGATGAAGCCTTAAATAAGCCCTTATCAACCATGCTTTTTACTCTGGAATCATCGATATGTTTCATTCCGGACTGACCAGAATTTAGAATATCAACACGATCTTGATTTACATCATAGCCGATGACACTTACACCAACATTTACATAAGCCTCAGCTAGTGGAAGCCCTACATATCCTAGACCTATGATACCAACTTTTACCGATTTATTATGACATTTTTCAATGAGAGTATTAAGCATGGTTGTTACTCCATAAAACTAGATCAATATTGTAGACAGTTATGCAATCGCTGGTCGCAGCTTACGAATTACAGCGAGTTTCAAGCTCATTTGAATGAGCTTGACCCACCCTTACGAGTGGAATTAAGCCTATCACTATGTCATGTCAATAAGAAGTAAGCCCTGTTTATCTGATAAATTCCATCCTAAAATTCAACGTAGTATATAACTTTTCAAGGACGCGTTAAAATTCATGAAAAAAAATATCCTCTATGTGACACGGCACTTTCCACCTGAAATATCAGGTGGAGCTAGGCGTCCCTATCTATCGGTAAAGTACCTTAAAAAATTCGGCTACAACATTACCACGGTGACGCCGTTCCACAACAAAGATCATACTTTTGATAATATTGAAATTCAAACAAAGTACATTAACAATGCACTAATGAAACAGAGCGGCCAAGTAGTGGGTGCGACATCATTATTAAACATTATCAAATCTTTTATTCGGACTTGGGCATTCTATCCAGATCCAAACATTAGGTGGGCACATAAAGTTACTAAGTCTATAAGCAATTTAAATCAATACTGCGCAGTTATAACTACAAGTCCCCCTGAATCTACGCATTATGTTGGCTATTTATTATCTCGACGCTATAACATACCTTGGATTGCAGAGTTTCGTGATACTTGGTTCGAAAGTCCACATCGCGTTGAACTTGAGCGACACTTGATCCGTAGAATTTTTGAGAGAGAGCTCGCTAAACTGTGGCTTAAAAGATGCTCAGGTATTATATGTATCTCTGACTATATATATAGAGACATTTGCAACTATGCTCCACATGATCTTCCGGCATCTATAATCGGTCACTTCAGTGAAGTATATAGTAGCTCTAATCAAGAAAGCCTTTCTTCCTTTAGTCCTTTTGATAAGAAATCTCTGAACTTACTTCATTCTGGAGGTTTTGAACTCTCTGATCACAATCGATGCTTATCGACACTCTTAGATTATTTATGCACAATCCCTACCGGTAAATACCCTATTATTTTGCATATTACAGGACAGCTATCTCAACGAGAGCTCTATTTACTTAAAAACGAAAAGCGTTTGAAAGTAATAAATCACGGACCAGTTTCTTTAGACAGGTCTCGTTTCTTTCAAAGCATCTGCGACGCTCTTCTTTTATACACTCCATCAGAAAGCCATGCCCTTCCAGGAAAATATTCAGAGTATGTTCTTTCTAAGAAGCCTATTTATATACTTGGTGGGGGTTCTTGGACATCCCTTGTTTCCGATACATCTAGATTACGTCCTTTACATGACATTTATAGGCTCAGGAAAGGAGAAACAGTTGAAATAGATTCTGAGTATCTTGCTGAGGAGGCGGTCAAACGTATGTCGGCATTTATAGATTACATACTTAATAAAAATGCTTAAGTCATTTATTGTCGCTCTTCAATAATAGCCTCTCCACAACCTCTAAAGTTTCATCGCTTACCGGAAGACCTCGATACTCCTTTTTTCGCGCCACCTCTTTAGCCAGCAACCAAACCGCGCGCTCGAACCCTTCGACGACGGTACCGCTGTCATTGGTGAGCGCATCTAGAAAGTCGATATGCTCGAACGTCGAGCGACAACTGAAATTATGTTCGCGCTTTAGCTTCTTTCGCGCCCGGCGCCGTTGCAAGGGCTTCGAGGGAGCGGGCACCTGCTCCCCCTGCTCTTGAGGGATGAGCGCTGAAGGGGTTTCGGGTTGGGATAAAGCGTCAGACGCCCCTGCCCTACCCTCTTGGAGTGTCGCGCCTGTTGTCTGAAGACGCTGCGCACGCGTTTTGTCCTCAGGGGTCGCTACATCCACTGATTTCACTTCACGCGGCGCACCAGAAACTTCATTCATCAGGCTCGCGACTTCTTTGCGCTGCGCGCGGACATCAACCTCGCCCTCGATATCGGGCTCATCGCCTTTGGGACCGAAGTTCAAGTTCAATTTGGGACGTACGAGTTTAGGTGCTTGCGGTTTTGCCATTGCCCCTGCCCTATGCCAGTTCTTGTTCAATATCTGCGTCTGCTGGATCTATCAGACCCAGTTTCGCTGAGACTGCAATCGCGAGCGTCTCACATTCTAGCTTGGCTTTATCCAAGCCTGGCGCTTGGCTTTTATCCAAGGTGTAGATTGTACCGCCCGCCGCGGTCATAACCCGATACGCCTCTCGATCGACCAGAGATGTTAGAATCTCGATCCCGCTTTCATCAAAAGCTTCGCGTACGGATAACAAAGTGCGTGACGCAATGGCCGCCGGCACACGGTTGAGCACGGTTGAGAATGGGATTTCTGTGCGTCGCGCACGTTCCACCCGGCGTATCGTCGCAATGGTGTTACTCGCACCAGCCGCATCAAAGGCGGACGCCTGCACCGGTATCAAGACAAGATCCGCCCAGGCCATGGCGGTATTGCCCAACTCTGAGACCCGGCCCTGAACATCAATAAGCGTGATTTGGTGGCTTTTTTTGCACGCCTCAATCAGATCAATCAGCACATCTTCGTCTTCAGCGCTGAAAACATCAATAAATTCAGGCTTACCCGGCTTGAGCGACCAATCCATCAGCGATTGCTGTGGATCGGTATCAATCATGGCAATCCGGTAGCCCCAATCGGCAAATACCGCCGCTAAAGCAATCGACATAGTGGTCTTGCCCGCGCCCCCCTTAGAGGTTGAAAGCGCAATCACGGGATGACGGTAGGTGGTCATGGAAGCCTCTGCCTCGTCTTCAGCGAATTATCATGTCGCGCTCATGCGGTGCGCACACTGACCAGCAGCACGGCCCCTCGATAGGTCCTGCACATAACGCAGTCCCTGTTTAGCACGTTTGTGAAGAAACTCATGCATTAAACTTAATATCAGCTTAACACGAAATGCACGGCAAACATGCTATACATAAAAGTCACAATTTGTGTGAATACCTCGTATTCCGAGCAAATCGTTTATATCATCTAAAGCTCGAAACGCACCATTATTGTGCGTTGCATGGAAAGCCCGTTTAGTGAGTAAATCACACATACCGCGCATAGTACGATTTACACCTTTCGTGTTTGATACCCACAATACAGGCGATTCACGCAGAGCGTTTAAGGAACGCGTAAAACGCAATACTTGATAAAACATATATGCACGACAGCCATGAAACCCACACCCTACACACTATGTCCGCAAAACTTTTATCACACGATTATCGTGCATAGCGCGCGACTCAAGCAAAGGCAGCAAATCACGCATTGCATGCAAAAACAGGAGAAAAGAACAGCATAAACAGCAACATAAATGCGAAAAGATAATAGTTAAAATGATTATGTCGCGAGTCGCAAAGCGATGCACGCGCAATAAATTGGCGGCTGGTCGAATACGGAAGCGGGAGAACAACCCATAAGACTTGGTAACGTGATCTCATGAAGCTGGATCATCGCTCCCAATGATATCGCGAAGGCGATTGGAGAGGAGCCGAGATTCACAGTTAAAACCGGGCCTACGTATGGACTTAGATTTATGACCGCAGATCAGGAAGACGGCTCAGTCCAAACCGCTAGCAGCCTACACAGGTTAAAACTGGTCTGTAGGCTAGGACAAAGTAGCAAAACCGCCCACGCCACAGTTTGGCTATTCAGATCCGCGCGTGGAAAAGAAACAGCCCCCAAAAGGCCAAAGCGCCCTACCCTGTCCTGATAAAGATGTGCATTCCAACCCCCTTCACACTTAAACCCGCGCTGAGCGTACCAGCTCCTGACACGGCTCTGTCACATAGCTATGACACATCAAGCCAAGTGGCAGGCAAGGGGAGTATCGGGGTTTGCGCACATTATTACGCCACAGCATCTATGCCAGCGGCAATTTTGGCAAAAGCACGCTCTGGTCATGCCTGGAAGTGTTTGGGCTCTTTTATTTTACCGACGCGCTGAATTTAAACCCCGCGATTGCGGGGACCATTCTATGGCTATCTTTTGTCTGGGATAGTGTCAGCGACCCCTTGGTGGGGACTTTAGCCGATCGCTATGCTGGGCGAGTAAAGACCGCGCGTCCCTATGTCATTACTGGGGCGATCATAGCGGGCTTGAGTTTTATAACGCTCTTTGCCTTACACAGATTGGGGGGCGGGGGCGTTGGATTAATCTTCTTAGTTTTGATCCTTTTTCGCACGGGCTACACGCTCGTAGACGTACCGCATAACGCCATGCTGGCGCTTATCACACCGGATAATAAAGCCCGAAGCCTGATCGCAAGCCTGAGAATTGGCTTTAGCGGCTTAGGAAAATTGGTGATGAGCCTTCTGGCCGCAATACTCCTGACCCAGGACCATCCAAAACCAGAAGAGTTTGAGACCCTGGCCTTGGCTTTGGCAGGGATTTATGTCGCCAGCGTCCTGATCAGCCTTATCGCCTATCACGAAGTGGCCCTGACCCAAAGAAAGCCAGAAAACCACCATACCCTGACCCGGTTGGTCAAGATTTTTACGCAAAACAGACGCTTAATCAGCATCTTCACGATCAGCGCGCTGACATCCCTGACCACGCCCGTCATTGGCTCCATCCTGATTTATTGGGGGGCGCATGGCCCATTCACACTGGCGATCAGTATGAAGGGGGTAGGGGTCTTAGCGCTTAGTCAGATGGTGGCTTTGAGCGTTTGGACCGCGCTAAATGATCGGGTTTTGCCCACATTCAAAACCGCGATGCTCGCCAATACTGTGGTCTTACTGGCCGCTTTGGCCCTCTGTATGGTGGGCGGTATGTCCAGCGCTCATAGCGTCAGCGCACCGCTGGCTTATAGCTTAATCAGCGTTATGGGCTTTGGCCTTGGTGGGGTCTTCATGCTCAACTGGGTGTTATTACCGCGCGCTATTGATAACGACCCGCTTGGCGAGGCAAAGGATTATACCTTAAGCCTTTTTGGTTTGTTTACGCTGACCAATAAGCTGTTTATGGGGTTTTCCAGTCAAATCAGTGGATTAGTCTTGAAAGCCTGGGGCTATAGTGGCGAAAACCCGAGCTTTGAGAGCGTCGTCGGTATGGGCCAGACGCTGCTGACCCTCACCATGTTCGGCGCGCTCGGTGTGATCGTCTTGTTAGCCCTGAGCGAGACGAAACCCCGAGCACCACTTATGAAAAGAACACCGACTTAAACGGCATCGCGGCAGCGCCCAAGGATGTGGCATCGCCAGAGGTCTCACTCATCACGATTTTGGGGACGGGCCGGATAATGCCACGCCGGGGAAGGCTGAAGAATTGCACGCGCTCAATCATCATCGCGCCCAGGGCAGGGGGCAAGCGCCCGCCCAGGACGATCGCATCCGGGTCGACAACGCCCGAAGCCGCCGAAACCGCAACATCGAACGCGGGCATAACCCGATTGAGCCAGCGCTCCACACCGCTCCAAGTGGGATCAAAATGATCCAATAAATCATTGAGATTGTCGAAGGGCTGATCTTCCTCGCTGACGATTTGGCGCAATAATTCCAGCGTCGGCCGCTCAAAACCCGTGATGGGAATAGCCCCTGAAAACTCACCGGCATTGCCATAGCGTCCCCGCAGCAGCTGACCATCCTGGATCATGCCTCCGCCAAAGCCACCGGCAAAATAAAGATAGGCAAAGCTATTGGCCCATTGGCCTACACCAAAGAGCGCTTCGCCCACCGCGGCGGCATTACCATCATTATCTACCCAGACCGGGCGATCAAAGCGCGCTTCAAACAGCGGCTCTAAATCCATCAAGGCCCAATCTTCCAACGCGGCCGGCGGGTTCATCTGCGTCCCGTCCCCGGTGAAAAAACCTGACACCGCAATGCCATAGCCAAAGACATGATCGGGGGAGGGGCAATGAGCCTCAATCAGATGTGAAATCGCCCTTGAAAGCGTATCCAGTGCCACATCACGGCGCATATCCACTTGCGCAATCGTCTGTTGAGCCAGAACAGCGCCCGATAAATCCATCAAAGCCAAGGACAAGGCATCGGTCATCACCGCGATACCGATGGAATAGGCCGCGCTTGGCACGAGCGCGAGACCAATGCTCGGCCCTTTGCTTTCGCCAATCCGTCCGATCTCCTCAACAAATCCACGCTTAATCAGGCTATCGGCCAGGCGCGTTCCGGACATGCCCGACAGATCTAGGCCGCGCGCTATCTGAGCGCGGGTGAGGGGGCCCATGCGAAGTAAGCTAAGCGCACGCCGCTCTGTCAGGTTAAAAGCATCATCCCCCTGGTCACGATGAAAACGGGCCGGTAAGGGTTTTTGGGGCGTACGGATCATTTTGCGCTCTTTTTTATCGGGGCGATAGATATATAGGGGTTTTGACACACGTCAATCGCTTCTTGAGGGTATATCCAGCGGAGGCTTGTCATCAAAACTTCACTTTTTATATCTCACTGTTAGTTATAAATGCAAGGCATCACAGCTAGGGGGATGACCGATGCGACCGATAACTTTGAAAACCAGCCTATTACTGACCAGCGCTTTTCTGCTGGCCACACCAGCAATGGCCCAAACCGCGGGGGATGCACCGACTGAGGTGATCGTGGTTCAGGGCACACGCCTGCAGAATCAACGCGCCATTGATGTGCGCCGCAATGCCGATCAAGTGGTTGACGCCGTGGCCGTCGACGATATTGGCCGCTTGCCTGACTTCAATATCGGCGAGGCGCTGCAACGCCTGCCCGGTATTGGTATTCAGGGCGACCAGGCCGAAGCGCGTTTCGTCACCGTGCGCGCGATGAATGCAGAATACAATTATACCACTGTGGACGGCGTTTCGATTGCGGTTCCAGATCGCAATGGCCGCCGGGTATTTATGGACGTGATGCCCGCCTCATTGGCCCATGGCATTGATGTTTATAAGACCTTCACACCCAATCTGGAAGGTGGTGCCATCGGGGGTATCATAGATATCCGCACCGCCAGCGCCTTTAACAATGGCCCGCACACCCTGCGCGTTAATGGTGAGATCGGCAAATACGAGAATGATAAAGGCTATCGCGATGTTGGCCCATCCGGCAGCGCCGATGTCTTCTATTCTCATGTCTTGGGCGCGAATGACCAAATTGGTATCGTCCTGACCGCCAATTATTATAAGCGCGACAGCGCCATCCCACAGGCAGAATGGGGCTCTAACCGCTATTTCTACGACCAGGCGGGCAATGCTGTCGGCTCTCCGGCGGATGCCCCTTACCCGGGCACGGGCTGGGCGGTCCCGACCGAGCGGCGCGCCTATTGGTATCACAATGACCGCACACGCTATGGCTTTACCGGTAAAGTTCAATACCGCACGAATAATGGCGATGAGCTGTTCCTGCGCGGTTTCTGGAATACCGCAACCGATGATGAGGCACGTCAAACTGATTTGCTGAACCATGGCGGGGGCCTCACGATTAGCGATCAGACCGCGACGTCCGGTACGATTATCGAATCCAAAAACCTGCGCCAATCCCATTATTTGGGCCAGTTTGATTTTGAACGCACCGTATGGGCGCTGACCTCTGGGGGCGACTTTGCCTTGGATGGCTTGGGTGAGCTTACCGTTCGCGCCAATTATTCTGGCTCTAAATTCCGCAATCCAGAAAACTGGATTGAATGGCGTCTTCAAGGCGATAAGGACCAAGACGGCGTTGATGATAACGCCTTCCATTATGAGCGTGAGGGCGATCGTTACTACTTCACGCTTTTAGATCCTGAAGCCAATACCAATTTTGCCAACTTTGACGCCGTTCGTCGCCAGTTTGATGATCGCCAACTGGATGAAGATCTCTATGAGTTTAAGCTCGATTGGGATGGTGAACTCGGCGTCTCTCAGTGGAGCTATGGCACCGGTCTAAGCTTCCGCCGCATTGACCGCGCCTTTAACGAGGACCGCGATCGTTATCTGCCGACCGCAACCAATGCCTACACCCTGGCCGCGGCGAACGTCGTCAATACCGATGTCTGTTTACAACCCCCAGGTCATTTGCCCAACCAATGCCTGGTCGTCATCGACCCGAGCCGCGCCAATGCCAGCTGGCAAGCCCATCAGGGGGCCAATGCCGCTCAATGGCGCTTCGATGACATGTCTAACAACGACAATAACTTAGACTATAGCCTCACCGAGGATGTGATCGCCGTTTATGGCCTGTTGAACTATGAAACGGATCGGGTTCAGCTCACATTCGGTCTACGCTATGAAGATACCAGCGTAGAGGGCACGGGCCGGCGCAATGTCGCAAAAACCGGATGGAGCGATGTCAGCAATGAGGGTGGCTATCGCGATTGGTTGCCTTCGATCAATATGAGCTATGATCTAAACGATCAGATCCGCCTGCGCGCGGCGGCCTCACGCTCTTTGGGTCGCCCAGGCTTCAACCTGATCGCACCGGTGGGTGAAAGCTATAACCCTGACACCCAAACCCTTTCACGCTCAAACCCTGATTTGGAACCGCGCCGGTCCAACAATTTCGATCTGGGCTTTGATTGGTACCTCAATGACGGCCAAGGGATTTTCGCGGCAAACCTCTTCTATAAATCCATTGAAGGCGAAATCTTTGGGGCCACAGAAAACCTCAATCTCGTTATTGATGGGGTTGCCACGGAGGTCGTCGCCAGCCAACCGGTTAATAATGGCGATGATACTCATGTCACCGGTCTTGAAGTGCAATTCGTCCATGATCTGGACTTCATTTACGAGGGCTTAGGTTTCGCGGCGAATGCCACCTTCCTCGATACGGATTTCAAACTGCCCATGAATGATGGCACGGTCGTTGAGTTGGAAACCATGATCGGTCAACCCGATCTGGCTTATAACCTGGCTGTATTCTATGACAGTGACACACTGTCGGCAAAACTGGCTTATAACTATCAAAGCATTCGCGCCAGCCATCGTCTAAATACCTCGAATGAATACCGTAATCGCTATGATACGGCAGAGAAAAGCTTGGACTTTAAAGCCAGCTATCGCTTCTCTGAACAATGGGCGGCAACGCTCAATGTTTGGAACCTGACCGGCGAAGGGCGCGGCGAAGTCCTCGGCTTCCAGCGTGAATTGCCGATCGTTGAGGCCGATTTTGGCCGCGCTGTCTTCGTGGGCGTTTCATACCGCCGCTAAGACTTAACCCGATAGGGGAGACGACCCTCCCCTAGACTTGAGGGCGAGCAGGATTTGGTGGCCCCCATCCTGTTCGCCTCTCGCGTTTAAAGGACATCTGATGTTGATTTCAGTAGTTTTCGCGGGCCTAGCCCTCTCCAGCCTTACGCCAGCCTCTTCGAATACCCACATCGAAGCCCTTCGCGCCAATCTGCAAAATCCTGACGGGGACATTATGGTCGTCGCCCATCGGACTTGCTGGCACGAACGTGCGGAAAACTCGATTGCGGGTATTGAAGCCTGCATCGCCATGGGCGTGGACATGATCGAAATTGATGTGAGGAAAACCCGAGATGGGGTCCTCGTGCTGCTCCATGACGATAGGCTTGATCGCACAACAAATGGGCACGGGGTTTTGTCACAGATGGATTACGCTGATCTCACTGATTTATCGCTGAAATCAGAGCTTGGGGGGGAGGACGCTCCACTCATGGAGTATCAAATTCCAACCCTTGCCGAAGCCTTTGAAGCGGCCCGCGGCCATATCCTCATCAATCTCGACATCAAAGATGGGGTTCATGATCAGGCCCTGGACCTGGCGCGGGAGATGGGCGTGGATGATCAAATCCTAATCAAGGCAAGCCTCAACCCAACCGATCCCGCGATGAGCTTTGCCCATAATCTGGGCCGCGCATTGTTTATGCCCATTATCGGTGAGTGTTTTGGCCCCTTCACAAACCGCCAGCGCGAATACTGCCCCGAAAACCCGGCTGCCGCCTTGGCCGCGTTTGAACCCTTTGGCCCTGTCGCCTATGAAATCGTCTATGAGAGCGAAGGCGCGTTGGAGAGTTATGAAGCCGCCAGTCAGGCCTATAACCGCCGTGTGTGGGTCAACACCTTATCGCCTAACCATGCCGCAGGCCTTGTCGATAGCGACGCCCTGAGCGATCCTGACGCCGTCTGGGGCCATATCCTGGCCCAAGGTGCGGACATCATTCAAACCGATGAACCGGCAGCCTTAAAAGCCTATCTCGCAACACATAATAAATAAGCTTACTGGCCATAAACTTCCAGGCTAGATAATTTCTTACGCTCACGCTACACCCCTCTTGTTCTCAAGAGGGGGTTTTTCATGTCTAAAACAGTTCTGGTTGTTGGTGGGGCGGGTTATATCGGCTCACATATCGCCAAAGCGCTCTATGAACGTGGCGATACCCCGATTACAATTTTAATCTTAAGCCTCTTCGGTATTAATTCTGAAAACGGGTTTTCCCCACATCAAATCCATTAATTGCGCGCATATTTGTCTTCATAACGCACGATATCGTCTTCACCGACATAAGTTCCGGTTTGAACCTCGATCAGAACCATGGGCACTTTACCGGGATTTTCCATGCGGTGAACTGAGCCTAATGGTACGTAAACGGATTGATTTTCAGACAACAGCTGAACCTTGTCATCTACCGTCACGCGCGCGGTTCCTTCCACGACAATCCAATGTTCTGAGCGGTGGAAATGGCTCTGCAGGGATAGAGAAGCGCCAGGATGCACATGAATGCGTTTGACTTGAAAGCGTTCTCCGATCACCAGGCTTTCAAACCATCCCCACGGGCGATGATCTTTCGGAAAAGATGTCGCTTGGCGGATAGAATGATGGTTTAATAAAGCAACAGCTTTTTTGACATCTTGGCTCTTTCGCATATCTGCAACTAAGACCGCATCAGGCATGGCAATCGCTGCAATATGGTCTAAGCCTATGCCAACGATGACTTGATCCTCGTTTTCGCTACGCAGCAAGGAATGCTCGCAATCAATTGCGAAAGCGTGCTCACCCAGAGCATTATGAACGTCATCTTTAGGACTTTCACGCCAGACGGCATTCCAATCGCCTAAATCAGACCAATCCTTGTCAAATGGGACGACGCTGAGATTATCAGCCTTTTCCATGATGGCATAATCGATTGATATATCATCCAATTGCCCCCAAGCTGAAGGATCCAAACGGAGAAAGCCAAGATCGGCCTGGCCCTTGTCCAATGCGGTTCGAACGGTGTCAATCATGGCTGGAGCGTAGCGCTCAAACGCTTCAATCATATCAGAGGCTTTAAAGAGGAATATCCCAGCATTCCATAAGAATGTGCCCGCCTCTACCATGGTGTGAGCCCGTGCAATATCAGGCTTTTCAACGAACTGTTTGAGGGGGATAAAGTCTTGTCCATCTGGTTTGTGCGAAAGCTCTAGATAGCCATACCCAGTCTCAGGATAGCTTGGACGAATACCAAAAGTTACCATCTGACCCTTCTCAATGGCTTTAAGGCCATGAGATACGGCTTGATGAAAAGCTTCATGATCTGGGATAGCATGGTCTGAAGGGCAGACTAATAAAACAGCTTCTGGATTGCTTTGAAAGCCATAGAGAGCCGCAGCAAGTATAGCCGGCGCAGTATTTTTTCCAACAGGTTCAATAAAAATTGGTCCTGGATCAATTCTCACTTCAGTTAATTGCTGCGCAACAATAAAGCGAAAGTCAGAATTTGTGAGAGTTAAAGGCGGTGCAAAATTAAGTGTATCAGTAGTTTTTAATCGCTTCGCTGTTTCTTGAAACAAGCTGTTTTTACCAAGTAAGGGTGAAAATTGCTTTGGATAACTTTGACGCGACAAGGGCCATAAACGCGTACCTGAGCCGCCAGCGAGCAAGACAGGTATAATCATGAGGCCTCTCCGAGTGAGTTGAATGGCTTATAAGTGAATTTGAAAAGTTTGGAAACTTTCACATACCAATCGATTGTGGATAGCAGATTAATGTTAATGATTTAAATCGAACTGTTTAACAAAGTTACGGTCTGAAATCATTTTTTATTTCAATGCGTTCTGGGCAAAGTAAGTGAGCGTTTCCCGATCCCTTTGTGATAAAACCCTGAAAGGGAGTGTGAGATTACCCCTACTGCTATGAGTAGAAACCCTGATGATTACCCTTCGACGGTGATGAGGGAAGGGCTAAATGTGATAAAACCCTGATTGAAGATGAGGAAAACCCGAGCCTCTCAAAAGGTTTTGTGGCGTTACCCCGATCACGAAGGGAAAAGGGGGGAAACTCGACTTGTTTGGAAGCTCTTTTTTGTGAGGGAACCCCGATATAAAGGCTTGCTCTCGGGGTTTGCTCACATTTGTGACCTTGCGCGTTTAACTCAGCGTGTACTTAGAACGTTCCGTGACCTCTATCGGGTTATGCTCACGCACTTGAGGGAGGTGTAATATTCATCGGGGTTTGGTCACGTTCGATTCGTTTGGTCAACGCAGGTGAGGGGACGTGCGCTTAATCAAAACTCAAGAGCCGAGACGGGCCGGTGATTTTGCTCATGCGTACCATGACCCGGCTGGCAGGTGTGCGGGGCTTATGAGGCTCAACCTCAATGTCATAGCCCAGAATGCCGCCCTTTTTATGAACCCGGTTGATGGCGTATTTCATATCAAGAGAGCGCCCACGCCCGCCATTCACCCGAAGATGGAAGAGCTCCAGATTCATACGAATAGGATGGGCCTGATGGCCGACAAATTTCCGGCATAGCTCATAGATGCGCATTTCAATGCCGGAGGTGAGCTTGAAATAATCGGGATGCACCGCGAGGGCTTTACCTTCCTCGGTAAATTTCAAAAACAACCATTCCGATAAGACGATTGTAACCCCGGCATTGCGCTTACCATTGGCGGTATTGCGTTCACGGAATTGATAGCTATCGATAAAGCCGACCCCGGTTAGCGCGCTCATATTTTGCGCTTGGGTATCGCTTTCAACCGTAGTCCCTTTGAGGCGCTTTAACGAGGCTTTGAAGCGATCATACTCATTCTTGCCCGTGGCTGAACCAATCGCCTTGAAGAAATCATAGGGGGCGAAGGTGACTTTGCGACTGACGGGCTGACCATCATTCATGGTTTGCAGGATCAAGGTCTGGATATAGACCAACAAGCGCTTGTCCCACATGGTGGCAATGCCATCCTGGTTGCCTTTCACGCGGACAAATTGCGTGACATGTTTGGTCGCGATCTTGGCTTCCATGTAAAAGATCGCGGGACCTTTTTCAGAGGCAAAGAACGGCAAGGACATAAAGTCCTGATCATCGCGCAGGGAGCGACCGGGGGTGTAGACCGGTAAAAAGAAATCCGGCTGATGGGCCTTTAAGTCCGACATGTCTGTACGCTCCGCGCAAAACTTAGCTGGATCATAATCCGATTCTGCGGGACGAGGATATCTGAAAGCCAAGTTCTTATTAGTGTGAGGAAAATCCGATAATATCGGGGTTCCGGCTCACATATAGGAATCCACACCAAGGTTAAGGAAGGGTTAAGGGGCGCGCGTGGCGTTATATTGTCTTAAACTTATTGAAGCGGGATGCGCGCGTACTTGTCTTCTTAGCGGACCATATCATTTTCAACAACATAAGATCCAGTTTGCACCACAATGAAAACAACAGGTACTTTCTCAGGGTTTTCGAGCCGGTAAACGGCTCCAGTAGGGATTTAGACGGGCTGATTTTAGCTCAAGAGTGAGATGGTATCATCGACGGTGACTTTGGCCGTTCTTTTAATGATGACCCAATGTTCAGAGCGATGACAAAGGGTTTGTAGCGACAGTGGCGCATAGAGATAGACAACGTGAACGCACTTGACCTGAAAGGGGTCGCCGACGACTAGGCTTTCACGGCAGCCACAGAGGCGATAAACTAGGGGGGTATCTTTTGATCTACACTCTTGCTTCTTAACAAAGGTGAAAGCTAACATTAATAAGAAGTGAAGGGCCAGGTATTTATCATAATATATATTAGGCGAGCAATCAATCTAGCGGTGACGAACCGCAATCATGCGGATGATCACGCCCAAGCCCTCGCCGAATTTCATCGACGAAGAATTTGGAGATATATTCTTTACTCAAATAAATCTGCAAACATTCCTTCAACCTCTCGACCTTACCGCGCTGGCACCCCAATTCGTGCGCGCGCATCGTCTGGCTGAGGAAGATTGCTCGACAGACTTCGATTTAATGCAGGACATCACCGCCAGCGCTCTGTCGAAGCCATAGCGCAATATTGTCTAGGACAGGGCGCGATACCGTGAGCTTGCCGAAAACGCCAAGGGCTTTAGGCGCGTTGCCAAAGCTCGTGAGAAACTTCCTCTCAACCCTCGCGCACTCCATCCTCATCGCCTCCTCGATATGAATGAGGCTGGCGCCTAGGAGGCACCATGCGGAAGTTCTGTTCAAGAAAAGGATTTGGATTATTCTACAATGACTGACAATAGTAGCATTGCATAATCATTGCTAGACTTTATTGCTTCAAAATGTGGCTAACATTATTTTAAGCTGGAAACAAAACACCGTTTTTGAGATAATATTCTTCTTGTGTCCGCGGACATTTCAGATCTTTTCTTAGAACTTCTCCAGCGCGACTTACCCAGCCTGAAAGTCGAGCAGGTACCCCCATTGCCAGGCCATAATTGGGAACATCACGAGTAACAACTGAACCCGCAGCAATAAAAGAAAACTCCCCTATATCAAGACAGTGACCCTGTCGAGGAGCGACCAAAGTTGCATTGGCCCCAATTGTAGCTCCCTTTCTTACACGAATTTTCCCAAATTCACTTTTTCTATTAATAAAAGCTCGCGGTGTAGCAACGTTGGTAAATACACATGAAGGGCCGCAAAAAACGTTTTCTTCAAGAACAACTCCAGAGTAAACTGAAACGTTATTTTGTATTTTTGACCCAGAACCAATTACGACTCCCTCTCCAATCATTACATTTTGCCCTAATGTAACATTACATCCAATGTACGCATTGTTCATTACGTGGGAGAAGTGCCAAATCTTCACTCCCGCATTGATGATTGCCGTTTCTGAAACTATAGAGGACTG
This sequence comes from Woodsholea maritima DSM 17123, assembly GCF_000382325.1. GTDB lineage: Bacteria > Pseudomonadota > Alphaproteobacteria > Caulobacterales > Maricaulaceae > Woodsholea > Woodsholea maritima. The sequence continues at coordinate 13,932 of NZ_KB908062.1, read as the reverse complement.
GTGTACAAAATACTGCATTATGAAATCCAAACATGCGACCCCATATTAGAATAAGGTAATATACTTTGTGAACAAAGCCCTAAATAATACACTATAAATCTTTCCAGGCTTCTGACTCATTCATATCCAGGGCGACGACTGAGAAGACGTTTCTTGCGAGCTTGTCGTATCGTTTGACGATATGCCTAAAGCCCTTGATGCGGCAGAAGTTGTTTTCGACAAGCTCGCGGTATCGTGCCTTGTCCTAGACAATATTGCGCTATGGCTTCGACAGAGCGATGGCGGTGATGTCCTGCATTAAATCGAAGTCTGTCGGGTAATCTTCCTCAGCTAGACGATGCGCGCGCACGAATTGGGGGGCCAGCGCGGTAAGGTCGATAGGTTGAAGGAATGTTTGCAGATTTATTTGGGTAAAGAATATATCTCCAAATTCTCCGTCGATGAAAGTCGGCGGGGGCTAGGGGATGACATGGTCACATAATGGGACCGTACAACGGACCAGCGAACATTGTTTTAAAAGCTGTAATGCCAATCAAACAAAATCGCTCACCACGTTAGGGGCAACATCCTCTATCGTTGGTTCGGATTTGCTTGTTGCAATTCAGCTCGCGATTTCCTCATGATTTTGGCGCTAACTTCGCTCCAGAATAATTCATAAGGCGTCCCTCCCCTTTAGTTAAAGCTTAACTGCCTTTTATGGCGCCGTTAATAATTAAATTACTTCAAGGGCTTACTTTAATCTCGCATGCCTTCGATCGTTATAGTATAATAACATTGTAAGGTTAAGCCTCTTGCGACTTGATCTCAATCCCTCTATGCAATGTGATAACATTGCGAATGGGGGTTCTCTTGCGTCAATTTTTTATGCGCTCTGCATCAATCGGCATTCTTCTCAGTGGTCTTACAGGTGGGGCCTTCGCCCAAGCCGCATCACCTGAGACCGCTCAGCATACTGATCCTGAAGACATTATTGTCGTGACGGGCACGCGCCTTGAGCAATCCTTGTTAGAGGCTCCTGTCGCGATCAGTGTTCAAGACTTCGACACGTTGAACGCGCGCGGTTTTTCCTATGGCACGGATGAGTTTCGCGGTGTTCCGGGGGTATTTTTCCGACGCGGTGAAGGCGATGGAGAAGAATTTCCATTCATCTCCATCCGCGGGGTAACGGGCAATCACGGCAATGATACTTTTCTTGCCATGATTGACGGCATACCTTTTGTGGGCCCGGATGAAGAGGTTTTGCTCTATGCCTTGCCTTATGCGGCCATTGACCGTGTAGAAATCGTGCGCGGTCCCGTTTCGGCGCTTTATGGGCGCGGCGCGATCGCAGGGGCTGTCAATTACATCACCACATCGCCGCAAGAGGATGAAACCCAAATCGCCGCCACAGTGGGCAGCGATGGTCTATATCGGCTCAATGCCAGTCGCGCCATTGTCGGTGAGAACAGTCATCTACTTGCCTCGCTTTCTGCGGAGACTTTTGAGGGCTGGCGGGATAATAGCCAGCGCGATACCTTTAATGTGTTCTTGCGCGCTCAGACACAGCTTTCTCCGCGCACAACTTTAACCGGTTATCTCAATTATTTTGATCGCCAAGCGGATATACCCAGCACACTGCCAACCCTCTCCGATGGCACAGTTTTACAGGTAAAGGGCGGCGCGCGCAGTTTCCTAGGCTATGGTACGCCCCGCAATGAGATGTCGGGGATCATTGGTGCCGCGACGGTGAATTACCAAGCCAGCGATGCTTTAAGCTTTGATGTTCGCGCGCAAATACGACACTATGACGGCGAAGTTAATCTTAATTTCTACGATTATTTCGAGCTTGACGCCGACAATTCCATCATGGGCGTTAATGGGTTTAAATCCCCCAATGATGCTCTGGTGCTTTTTGCGGAAGCGACCGCGACTTATCGTTCGGGCACCCATACCTTGATTGCCGGACTTAGTGCCGAACGTGCAACCCTGGATGAACGCGATACTTGGAGTGGGCAAAACGGATTTGATTTTGCATGCGGGTTTAAATTTTATGCCATCCTCATTGATTACTCTACAGGGGATGTCACCAATGCCGATCATCCTTGTTTCATCAATGATGTGCGCTCGGCCGCAGAGACAACGAACCAATTCTATGGGATCTTCCTACAAGACGAGATCAAACTTTCGCCGCGTTGGACCCTCACTCTAGGGGGGCGTTATGATTGGTTTGACCGGGAAACCGACTTCTCTATCGTCGGATCAGCGCCTTCGGATCTTGTTGCAACAGGCAGCACCGGAGCCTTCGCCCCCAAAGCCACCTTGGCCTATGATTATGGTCCGGGCCTGATATACGCGAGCTATGGTCGCGGCTTTAACTCCAATTTTGGACCGGTTTGGCAATGGGAACCCTCGCAATATGTCCGTGAAGAACGCCCCACCACCATTGATAGTGTTGAGTTAGGTTGGAAAGGCGAAAGCGCAAACGGGCGCTTGATCTGGGAAGCTGCTGTTTTCTATTTAGAGCAAAAAGATCGCCGTACTTTTGTTGATAATCCAGATCCCTCCGGCCCCCCAAATATTGCGACAACCGGCCAGCTCTATTCTAGCCGCGGCCTAGAGGCGTCTTTGCGCTGGAATGTATCGGATAAGACCTCAACCCTCATCAACTACACTTATCTGGACCCACAATGGGATGAATTCACTCTCACCTCTTATGGCAACACTATCGACTTTTCGGGAAAAACACCGCAGGGCGTGGCACAAAACATTATTTATGCAGAAGTCACACACCAGGCCACGGATTGGCTCAATCTGACGGCGTCCTATGAAGGGTATGATGATTATTTTGTAACCGCGGATAATTCTGTGTCCGGCGGGGCCTTCAATCTTCTGAACGCCTCTGCACGCCTTGAGCTGCCCGTTGAGGGCTTAGGCCTGGACCTCTCGCTCACCAATCTCTTGGACGAGGATTATTATTATCTGTTCGGTGGGTCTCGCACCGCCGCCACCAATGCCACACCGGGCACGCCGCGTCAGATCCGTGCGACGTTACGGGCGCGGTTTTAATCTCGGGAAAGGCGCGATTATGCTTTCAGTTCAAAATGTCACCAAAACTTTTGGTCATCACACCGCCCTCAGCGAGCTTACGTTAGAGGTGGCATCGGGTGAAACCGTCTGCCTCCTCGGCGCAAATGGGGCGGGTAAAACCACAACGATCAATCTTCTGCTTGGCTTTAGTGCGCCCGATCAGGGCGTGGTACGTGTCGATGGCCGTGATCCGATCAAAGAGAGTATAAAAACCCGCCAAGCCCTGGCCTATATTCCTGAAAATGTGGCGCTCTATCCGTCTTTAAGCGGTCTTGAGAACCTCGCCTATTTTGACCGCTTGTCTGGGCATAAGCGTTCAAGCGCAGAGTTAAAAGCTCTGCTGTTGGATGTCGGCCTGCAAGAGCGCGATATTACCCGCCCTGTTAGTGCTTACTCCAAAGGTATGAGACAGAAAGTGGGCTTGGCCATTGCCTTTGCCAAAAAGGCCAAGGCCTTACTCCTGGATGAGCCCATGTCTGGACTGGACCCCAAAGCGGCCAGTGATTTCACTCAACGCCTTACCACGTTCAATGACGCAGGCTGCGCCGTTTTGATCGCCACCCATGACATATTCCGGGCCAAAGAAAGCGCTTCGCGGATTGGCATCATGAAGGCCGGGCGTCTGGTGGATATGATTGATCCCACAGGTCTGGATGCGGGCCGTATTGAACAGATCTATCTTCAACATATGCACGCGGACGTCGCCTCATGATTACCGCGATTATCACCAAGGAATTGCGTGAATTTTCCCGTGATCGACGCTTCTTAACCCTGGCGGTGTTGTTACTCATGCTTATGTTTGCGGCCAGCGTGGATGGATGGAACCGGGCCCGCTCGGACGATCATGCCCGCCAGTTTGCAGAACACTCGGACCATCACATCTGGGTCGAGCAAGGCGAGAATAACCCTCATGGCGCGGCTCATTTCGCCCGTTATGCCTTTCGTCCCACACCGGCCCTTTCTGCATTTGATCCAGGGGTCTTTGATTTTGCCGGTGCCGCTTTCTGGATGGAGGCCCATACCCAAAATCCAACGAGCCTAAGGCGGGTGGAAGATGTCGCCATCTCCACCCCCTTCGCAGCCTTGTCACCAGCCTGGATCATTCAAGTGGTTGGCAGTCTGGCTTTAGCCGTCTTGCTTTTTCAAACCCTAGCCGGCGAGCGAGAACGCGGGACCCTTCGCGCCCTGGCCGCCATTGGCATTCCGGCAACACAAGTCGTCGCGGGCAAGGCGGGCAGCGTTCTCAGTCTGGTGACCCTTTTATCCCTTATCATTTTTCTGATTGCCCTCGGTCCCTCTTTGCTGAGCCCAGGTCTTGATGTCTGTGGATTAAGAGTGCTCACCCTAATCGGAGTTTATCTTATCGGGCTTTGTGCGTTCGCTTTTGTTATCGTGGCGATTTCTGCCGTCCTGCGCACGTCCGCTTCGGCTTTTACTGCGGCCATTTCCTTCTGGGTGGCCAGCGCCATCATCATTCCCATTCTTGGAGGCCAGCTCGCCGCCAGTTTGCACCCTGACATGGATGAGCAGGCGCTGAAAAACACGATCCAATTAGAAGCGCAAAGCCCCTTCTGGACCGGCGACGCCCGCGGGCCCGCGGTTGCGGCTTTAGAGGAAAAAGTTCTTGAGGAGTTTGGCGCTGAACGGTTTGAAGACCTCGGTTTTGATCGTGAAGCGCTCATCCTTCAAGCTCATGAAGAATTTGCCAATGCGGTCTATGACCGTCTTTATGGTGCGCTTTATGACACCCATCAGGCTCAAGATCAGGTCTTGCGCTATCTCTCCCTCGCCTCGCCGCTTCTTGCGGTTCAACGCGTGTCTGCTGCGCTGTCAGAAACCGATCAATCCGCTCAAATTCGCTTCGCTCAACAATCCGAAGCTCATCGTCGAACCATAATCGAAATGTTGAACCGCAATATGATGATACATGCGGGCGATCAAGGGTTTAGCTATTCTGCGGGTCGTGATCTTTGGGAGAGTATTCCTGATTTTGTCAATGTCCGCCCCTCAACCCTGGACATACTCACAACGATGCGGGTCGAACTCATCTCCCTCGGCATTTGGTTACTTTTATCCATCCTATTGGCCCTTGGCCTTGTTCGCCGCGCGCTTCTACGAGAGGCTCAGCCATGATCACTTTTCATATCGCCCGTGAACTGCGGGCCTTTGGGCGCAACCCCGTTCGCCTGACCGTGTTGACCCTTTTTGCGTTGGTATGCGCCTGGTCGGTGAGCGATGGTGTGCGTTGGCAGCGCCAAGTCGAAACTGTACTCAGCGAAACGCCTGCTGACATGGTCACGCAGCGCGATGAGTGGATGGCAGATCTACGCCGAGCCGAAGCTGGTGAAGAGGTTTCACCTTATGCCGCACGCCCAATGAGCCTGACCTTTATGGCTCAACTCCCGCCGGGACGCCTGGCCGCCCTAGCTGGGGGTGGGGATGCCATTCATCCTCATACCGCTTTGATCAATGGCTGGCTAAGCGAGGCGTCGCTGTTTCGACGCTATGAGGTGGAGGGGCCATCCGCGCTGCATGCCGGGCGGCTTGATCTTTCATTTCTGGTGATTGCCGTTTTACCCATGCTCTTACTGATGCTGAGCTTTGATACACTTTCACGCGAACGCGAGGCGGGCCGGTTTACGCTTTTTCTTCTCCAAGGCGGCCAAGCCTGGCACTTGATCCTCGCGCGCCTCATCGTTGTGGCTCTTCCCTTATGGGCCATTATATCGCTCGCGGTCATCAGCGCGAGCTTGCTGCTTGGCGCTCCGTTTATGACCGCAGCCCTTTGGATTGCGAGTATGAGCCTCTACCTCCTCTTTTGGTGCAGCCTTGCCGCTCTGGTGGCGGTCTTTGCACGCCGGACATCCTTTGCCGCCCTTGGGGCGATTGGGGCTTGGGCCGTTTTTGTTGTGCTGATCCCGCTCACCGCACGGTTTACCGCTGAAACGCTCCATCCCGTCCCGTCACGGGTCACCTATTTGACCGAGGCGCGGCTGGCAGAAGGTGAAACCCGTCGTAATCTCACCAATCGCTCAGAGATCTATATGGCCGAGCATCCGGATATGGCAAATGCGGGCGATGAGGCTGTGCCGGGCTATTATCAAGCCTCGTATCTGGCGAATATTGACATTAATGCTCACACAAGACCTTTAGTGGCCCGCTTTGAAGCCCAACAGGCCGCACAACGACAATGGGCTCAGGCTTTACAGTTTTTATCACCCGCCCTCATTGTAGAACAGGGGCTCCACGGCGTATCTGGCACCGGCCCCCAACGCGCCGCCGCGTTTCGCGCCCAAGCCCGCCAGCATCTTAATCACCTGCTAGAGGCCATAGGCCCGGCCACCGTCGCGCGTGCCCGCTTAACCCTCGCGCAAGCCGAAGCCCTCCCAGAATTTAGCTTTTCCGAACCCCAGCCTGCCCTCAGCACGCACTTTGGCTTCGCCTGGATGCTGGTCCTTGTCGGTTTTGGATTGGGTCTTGCGAGACGGGTCGCCAGACGCGCCATCTAACCCGACCAAATGCTCTGATATTCTCCAGTCGCTCTCTTACGGCTTGGAGCGTGAGATATGCTTCGGCGCGTCATTGGTTTTCTTATGGCGAGAGAGCAGACAATAAGGGGCAGGTCTTTGGCGGTTAAAAGAAGGGTGGTGCAAGCTGCACCCGCGAAGGTGCAAGTTGCACCGCCTTTAAGATCACGCTTTTACTGAAGAAATCATAATGTGACGCATAGCTGGTACAACTTGCACCGGGTAGAATTCGGTGGCTTGCGCGCTTAATACAGAATTTAAATCAATAACTTAACTAATCGCAAAGGCGCTAAGGCCAGCAGTGCATCTTGTGTGATCAATCACAAACCGCTGATGCGGGTTAACCCCGAGTCAGGATGAAACCTTGTCTTGGGGACAGCATGAGGTTTTTGAGTTGTCGAAACCACCCATCCCCGACCCGCGATAGATTATACGGATGAGTTTCATACGATCTTGATCGATGCTCATGGCGTGACCAATCAGCCTATTGAGCACCGTATCAAAGCGTGCGGTGTGCGTGCGCGCCTGTGTCGATGGTCGCTCAAGAAGGGCTAGGCCGCCCGGCCCGTCATGACCCTGCGGACCAGTGCTGAGGCCATAGCTCGCCTCATCCTCGGTCCGCCCGATGGCGGTGCCGGGTGTCGCCCGGCTGAATCTTCACTGCAAACGGGTGTTCCGGTGTTGTAGGGAGGGTGTCGCGGATCGCTTTACCCTGAACCGTGAGCGCCAAGGTTTGGTGGTGTTCAAAGCGGTAGGTCACCAGCACGGGGCGTGCGCGCACCATCGGATCGGCCAGGAATTGGTCTGAACGCGCCATGACCAGATCACCCGCCGCAATGTCTTCGATGCGCTTTGACCCAGACGGTGTCATCACGGGGGTGCCTGGCGTTACTCTTTATAAATGAGGTGTGAAAATTAACTCGCCCACATCGTTTTATCCGGTATGATCCCACTTTCCCAATGTTTTTTAAGTTTGTATGCTACGGCTAGTGACATTTGCTCGTTTTTCTCTTCAGGGTGGTATTTGTATATCGTCACCACTCCCGTTTTTTCATTAATAGAAAGCTCCCCAAAAACTTCTTCGTCTCTATTCCAATACTTATAATAAAGCTCATGCGCGACAGATTTGGTTCTTTTTATATCAATCAAAATTGCCATCTTATTGTGCCCTTCCGCTTTTTATTCTGCATTCCATACACGGCCACTGCTTTCAGCAGCTTCATGAGCTTGTCTATAATTTGTTTTGTAAATGCCCTCAAAGCGAGATTCAAAATATTCATGTTCTAACAATCGAATATCATTGTCGATGTAATCGCCTTTGACTAAGCGATCCCATGCATTAGCGATTTGAGGATGTGCATCAAATCTGCCAACTCTGCCATCTAAAACATGATCCCTGTAAAATAAGTGCTCTTTGACGCGTTGGATGCGATGGGTCGACCATCCAGTATTTCTTGAAATCACGCTAATATCATCCTGTAAGCGAATTACATCATATATGTCTTCAGCTTTTGCATAAGGATCGTATAAAGTTGCACTCGGGTTCACAATTCTACGCGCACCTGTTTCCAGGATTAAGCTTTCACCCGTGCCGATCCTTGATACGGGGATCAGACCGTCCATACGGCTGATCGTGGCGAGTGATCCGACACCACCGCCAGCAAAGCCAACCCCAAATTCGATTTGATTAGCTATGGATGGCTCAATGCCAAATCCATAAACCAGAGTATCATTAAGGTATGTGGTTTGACGCTCACCGGTGATCATTTGTCGCCAGCCCGTTGTAGCGTTGTCGACCCCCGTAAGGATGAGAAAACTGCCACCGGCGATGGCCACAACGCCTGGCGCGGCGCCTGCCCCAGTGGCCGTAGCACCGGCACCCCCTACAATAAGGCTGCCGCCCCCGATAACTTCAGCACTCCCCCCAAGGAATTGAAGCCCACCTGTTAGTCGAATGCCCGTCTCCGAATTGGCAAATTCGTTGGCTTTATACATCACCCCTGGCGCGTTGGTGGCCAGGCGCACGGCCATGTTGACTAGCATACGCTGGAACCATGTCAGAGCCGTGCGGCTGTCTTGCCCTTGCCCCAGCTCCGTAGATGCAAAGAGCCCCAACGCACTCTGGTTTTCATAGCGCAGGGAGAACATGCTGTCGGTCGTATGCGCGTCTCGTTTTGCGGCGATCATGGCATTCAGGGATGCATGCTCATCTTGAGTTAGGGCGCGCCCAGTTGTCAGCTTGCTCTGCGTTGCGCCATCATAGGTATTGTGGACCCATGTTTTGGAGTGACCGACGAAATAGGTGTGGTCGGTCTCGACGGCGAAGTTATAGACGGTGGTGAGGCCCGGATTGGCTTCGAGGGCTGTGACGGTGAGGCTTTGACCCTCACTATCGATCAGCTGATCACCCACCCTCAGATCTTCGGCCTTGATCCAGGCATAGGCGCTTGGATCGCGGGCTATGCGTTGGGCATTGTGCAATAAGGCGCTGACCGCTGTGTCAAAGCGCGCCTGTGTCGATGGTCGCTCAAGAAGGGCTAGGCCGCCCGGCCCGTCATGACCCTGGGGACCAGTGCTAAGGCCATAGCCTGCCTCATCCTCGGCCCGTCCGATAGCGCTGCCGGGTAAGGCGCGGGTGTCGCCCGGCTGAATCTTCACTGCAAACGGGTGTTCAGGTGTTGTATGGAGGGTGTCGCGGATCGCTTTACCCTGAACGCTAAGCGCCAAGGTTTGGCGGTGTTCAAAGCGGTAGGTCTCCAGCACAGGGCGCGCGCGCACGAGCGGATCGGCCAGGAATTGGTCTGAACGCGCCATGACCAGATCACCCGCCACAATGTCTTCGATGCGCTTTGGACCCGATGGCGTCATCACGGGGGTGCCAGCCACAAAACACGCCCCGCGTGCGATCAGCTCGCCAATCGTTGAGCCGATAACACTGGGCAAAACAGTGACTGTGCTTGTGCGTTTAACTGAAGTGAAAGCAGAAGCGCGAGAGTATTCATGTTTGTTCTACATGTTCTCATTTCTATTGAAAATTATCAAGTACATTAATGACATGCAAACAACGATCCAGTAGAAAACGAATATTCATCTTCATAGATGATGGTATTATTGTCATTTAATTCAACGAACTTAAAGTTAATGAGACCTGCGCTCTCGCTATATGTGTAAATCCACATATCGTTACTATGTCTAACTGTAATTTCCTTAAGCCCGGATTCTTCATCAATTTCCTGTACTCTCAAATTGTAATCAAGATTATTAACGGTAAAATCCATCGAGTCATAATGCTCCGATAAAAAGAAAGGAAATGGTACAGTAAAGCATATTACCAAGCCCTTTACATGACACGCCGTAGACCTAAATGCAACATCATCAACCGTTCCCGCTATAATTGAACCGCGCCTAAATATAGATATATTAGGATATGAGTCTTCAATGCGTGCAGCTTCAGTGCACATAGAAGCTGCAAGCAATCCTGTCAAAATAATCATATTATTCTCCTAGTAAGCGCAATAAATTTGTGCCGGGTGCAAAGTCTCCGTCCGCTTGATAAATCGGGACCGTTCTAATGTCTCTATTCCCATAACCTCGCTGCTGCCATGATTGGTAACTTCCTCTAAACCCGTAATGCTCCATACGACTTGCCACGAAGTTTTCAAGTGCCTGATGTTCATTTACACTTGTCCGACGGTCCGTATATGATCCATTAATTCTTTTCAAATCAAAATCCGGATAAACATGAAGTTTTTCATGCGTCACAGTGTTAATGACTGACCTTATGCCCCTTACGAGAGATGAATTCGTAACAATGTAAGCATTGAGATTAGAGCTGCTAGCTATATTTTGGCCTCTATAACCGGTATCTGAGTGAGGTGAGTAAAACAATACATTATAACTATGTGTTTGATATCTAGCGCCGACATCTATCCCAAATGAAATTTGATGCGCAAGATTAACTACTGATCTCATTCTTTGAATTTCGGGACTATTTATATAAACTTTATCTGTGTATATGGAATCTTCCCAATTGTTAGTTCTTTGCTTTCCAATTACAGCAACTGGAAGGGAGTGTTGTGATAAGTCCATACCATCAGCAAGCTCATAGAACTTCGGCGGTAACTCATTTTGTATCACTTCCAATTGATTAGCTGACAATGTGCCCGCATCAATTGTGATAAAGTGCCCATCCCGGCCTATCTCTACAATATTCTTCTCAATATTGTAGTCATCTATATTAAACTGTGTGGGAATATTATCTGACTCTTCAGCAGGCTTTGTATTGAATATGTTCAATATCGCGCGTAATATACTATTATCGTTATCCATTTGCGGATTTGGGATGAACTCTGCATATATTTTATCGTCCAATTCTATATTGCTTCTATTATCTGCATGTCTTCGCCTCGAAATCTCTATGCCTTTTGCGATTTTACTGCCGATCGTTTGCCCGATGACATCAGGCAGTGAGCTGAGGACGTTATCGCCGAAGCTGGTGCCATCGATGAGCGAGCGGGTGGCGGCATTGGAGATGACGCGTGAGCCAATGGTTAGCCCCTCGGCAACCGCTTGGGGCATGACAGCTTTATTGTTGAGCGCGGCCCACATCGGATCTGAGCGCTTGGCGCTCCATTGACCCACAGCCTGGCCCACACCGGCAGAAACCCCGGCCGCAGCCAAGCCCGCCCAGTCAAAACGACTTTGCCATCCAAAGGCCATCGCCGCGCCTTGGCCCAAAGCGCTGCCCGTAACACCGCGCGCTATGGCCCCGCCAACACCCGTCCCGCCCAGAACCTTACCTAAAGCGCCCCATTTCGAGCCCATTTGCTGAGCCCTTTGGGCTAAGGCTCCTGCATTAGCATAGCCCATCCTGCTTGCTACACCCGCTTTATAGGCGGCGCGTCCGGCTTGAGCCATATCGCCCGCGATTTTGCCCAAGCCTGCCCCGATACCCCCCGATATCCCGGCCATGGCGACGGCATTCCAGGAGAATTTATCCTGGATGCCGGTGGCGACACCGAAGGCCTGGCTGGCAATGGAGCCAACCGCGCCCGCCGCGGCGCTCGCTGCGGTGGTGCTGCCCAATAATTTGCCGCCCAGTACGACATTCTTCGTAATCAAAGTCACCGCGACGGCGATGACGACCATGAAGATTTGGCCGATGCCGCCGCAGCCCTTTTTGCCTTTACGCGCGACGGGTCTAGGCTCGGACGGTGAGGATGGGGTCAGATTCCCGATGGCTTTATTGGGATCATAAGGGGTAAAGGTGGTGGCATTATAGCTATTGCGCATCACCCCGGTGGGTAGCAGCAGAGATTGGCCTTCGATCAGCTGGCTTTGACCAGACAGGCCATTGGCCTCAGCGATTTTATACCAGAGCGCGCTATCGCCCAAGATCCGCGAGGCAATAGATTGAAGGGGCTTATAGAATAATTGTAAGAATGACTATCAGTTACAATGCCGCATATTTAATATGGGGTAAAGTCAGGAAGTAATGCCTTGCTCTGTAACAGGTCTAGTATATAATTCGTAGAATACTCATCATAAAAAATATTCACTTCAGTCATTAGTTCTTTTATCGAATTATTCAAATTTTCATAATAGTATAAAGATTCAGCAACTGAATACATAATTGTGTCTAATTTCAATGGAAAATTTTCAGGCAACAATTCGTCCATCACAGCTCCATAAAAGATTCCAGGAAAATTCTTGCTCATTCTAAAATCTAATTGCTCTCCAACAGAATAAAGTACTAAATCACCATTATCTAATACGATATCCATAAGCTCAAAAATGTCAAAAACCTTATAGTTATTTTTTGCGCCGTTCATGTCCAACACAGAAACAATGATTGGCCAATCCATGTTGGTTTCATTGATAATATTTCTAAAGTCCATGCCCGCTCTTTCATATATTATAAACATTGTGCATTCTTTCCATTTTTAATTTGATCCTATGGGTTTGCATATCTAATCTTTATTGTCGTACTAAAGTGGGTTTCATTTCTTCTTGACCCGCTATTCAGAACTATTTGTATAGTTGGAGACCCTTGGAAGTGCCCACGTCCAGTAGATTCTTGGTAATAACTAATAGATGAAATAGGCCCTCTAAAAGAACCATCGGCTCTCCTGTACGTCGCGATAAGTAGATTATATTGATGTTGTGCTGCAGCGCTACCCCCATGATGAGCGAACTGAAATGTCCCAGTGCTTGTAATGTGGGTGCTTTGCCCTTGGTAATATCGCGCGTGTGCTGGATTAGCGTTCTGTAGAGCATCTCTAATCCCTGCCCCTGCACTTTGAGCATCTCTATGAGCTCCCCTAATTCCTCTCAACGCATTTTGGCCAACAAAGTTATACTGGTTTAATACTATATTGTAGTAGGCGTAGTTTGGACCATAGACATCATAAGTCGCTCCTTGACCAGCAGTAGGGCGCCCCCTAAAGCCAGGGTTAACGTTTTGTATCTCAGTTAAAATTTGGTTTTCTAACAATTGGTTGTTACGAAGGGGGGCGGGGCCTCTTCGACGTCTTGGCACCCCTCTCGCTTGCGCAATATCATAACCTTTAACGTCAGCTAAGCTTGATGAGAAAATATGCTGCTGTTCACCCAAGAGTGCTTTTAATGACGGATCGCTATTCCCGTCAGTAAGTAATCCCCTTATTGTAAATGAAAGACCTTCCGAAAAATTTTTCTTGTTAAAGTTTTTATCAACAAAGTTGACTAAGGTTTGTGGCTGAATTTCCTTTTTAATTACAACATCATTAGTATGATTTTTCATTGTGTTTACATTATCAATAATGCCACCATCAATCGTCGAAGTTGCAATTGAGTACTCACCTTTTGTATATCTAAAGTTAAATTCTCCATCACTACTATCAGGAGTTCTAGATCCAGGGTGATCATGAGACTTTTTGTCTCGCCAAGATTTAGTAATCGCCCCACCGATACTTTCCCCGATGGTTTGTCCGATGACATCGGGCAGGACCGCGAGGACATTATCGCCAAAACTCGTGCCTTCGATCAGCGAGCGCGTGGCCGCCCCGGCGATACCGCGCGCGGTGCCGGTAACGATGGAGCGCTGCCATTGCTTATCTAGGCCTTGAACCCACTCAGAGCCCCCCACCTTATGTCCGACCCCAGCCATGACCCCGGCGGCGGCCACACCAGACCAGGAGAACTTATCCTGCCAGCCCATGGCCATAGAGGCACCCTGGGTGAGGACATTGCCCACCACACCTTGGGCCACCGCATTGGCGGTTCCATTCGAGAAGATGTTCGCTGCGCCGACTTTTGCGCCGATGCCGCCCGAGATCCCGGCCATGGCGACGGCATTCCA
>NZ_KB908061.1 GCF_000382325.1 Woodsholea maritima DSM 17123 | reverse complement strand
AAGCCCATCCTCGCAATCGCTGCCCTCATGCGAAAGATCATCGTCATCCTCAACGCAAGAATCAGGGACGACAGAAAATATCAGAGTTGATGACAAACACGGTGAAGTCCTCCCCTGCGACGCGGGGGAGGTGGCCTGAAAGGCCGGAGGGGGCGATTTTGTTTAGTATCCTCGCTTACGCTGCGGGCGCGCATTCGCGCTCGCAACCCCTTTGGGGTTGATGGACCCCGGATCAAGTCCGGGGCCGCGTTGCTAGCCATACAAAACCTACCGGGTTCCCGGCCCAGCGAAGCGCAGAGCCGGGATCCATTACAAGGGTAGGTATTGGTTTAAATGGGGATAGAGATCGTCCCAATTGGGATTGTCTTTTTCGATCCGATCAATTTTCCAGCTTCGTCGCCAGCGTTTCATGCGCCGTTCTAACGTGATGGCATCATGTGTGGTTTCGCACCCTTCAAGATAAACCAGGGTGTAGACGCTATATTTTTTGACGAACTGAGAGCCATGGCCTTGTCGGTGCTGCTCAATGCGCAATGCAGGATCTGCGCATGATCCGATATAAAGTGTGCCATGCGGTTTTGAGGCTAGAATATACACATAGGCTTGCATGTTCCTACCTCAATTGGACCCCGGATCAAGTCCGGGGTCGCGATTTTATATTCTATCCTCGCTTCGCTGCGGGCGGACGTCCTTGCGGGCTGATCGCCCGGTTAACCGCTACCGGGTTCCCGGCCCAGCGAAGCGCAGAGCCGGGATCCATACCTCGCGTGTCTTCACTCATGAAGTCGATGAACGCTAAAACTTAAGCTTTCAGTTCAATGATGGCGTCGACCTCAACGGCGGCGCCTAAAGGAAGAACCGGGCAGGCGACCGCAGAGCGCGCATGACGGCCCGCATCACCGAAGACCTCGACCATCAAGTCCGATGAGCCATTGATCACTTTGGGAATATCGGTGAAATCACCCACCGCATTGACAAAACCGCCAAGACGCACGACGCGGGCCAGGCGATCCAAATCACCGCCGCAGGCCGCTTTAAACTGGGTGATCAGATTGATCGCGCATTGACGAGCCGCGGCGATGCCGGCCTCTAAGGTCACAGTTTCGCCCAATCGTCCTGCGATAAGACCCTCAGGCCCCATGGAAATTTGTCCGGATACGTGCACTAAATTGCCCGATTGCACGAAGGGAACATAGTTCGCCACGGGGGCTACAGGTTCAGGCAAGGTGATGCCCAGCTCAGATAGACGCGCTTCAATGGCCGACATGGTCGTAATCCTTTTGCTAACTCTATTGAGTTGTCATATCTTGTCTATACAAGGGTGCAAGCTTTGATCGCTGACATGGTACGCGGGATAATCAGGCGAAGGACTATGAAATGAAGGATGTGGCCGGTGGTCACTTGATGTTGAGACGCGATGTCCACGTTCAGACGACGGACGGTCGGGTCTTGGCTGCGCGCCTGTTTGCCCCCCATCGTCCACGCGCTGTGATGTTGATCAATTCAGCCACCGGTTTTCGTAAAGAGTTTTATGAGCCCTTCGCGAGTGCTTCGGCGCGCGCGGGATGGGCCGTTTTGACCTATGATTATCGCGGTATTGGGGCTTCACGTGAAGGGCCTGCCCGCAAAGATAACGCGACCATGCTCGATTGGGGCGTTTATGATATGCCCGCTGCGGCGCGCGCGTTAGTGAGCCTGTTTCCGGGCTTACCCTTTGATGTGGTTGCCCATTCGGTGGGCGGGCATTTTTTGAGCTTTCTTCCCAAAGATCTGGGGCTGCGCTCGATCGCGCTCCTATCTTCAGGGTCCGGTTATTGGGGGCGTCATGCCGCACCGTCAAAATATATGCATTGGGCCTTTTGGCGGGTCATGGGGCCGATTTGGCTGGCCACACGGGGCATGATCCCCAAGGGCGTGATGTGGCGCGGTGATGATTTGCCCCCTGGCGTGTTCAAGCAATGGCGCGATTGGGGTGTGCGGATTGACTATTTCCGTGATGCCATGGCCGAAGCCGGGCATTTGACCAAGTATCAGAGCTTTACCCGGCCCATCCGCGCCTGGGTGCCCGAAGATGATCCCATCGCAACCCGCGATGCGGTGCGTTGGTTGCTCAATCAATATCCTCACGCGCCTTCAGAAATGAAGTTTGTGCGGCCCAAAGACGTAGAGCTGGGCCAGATTGGCCATGCAGGCCTGTTCCATCCCAAGCTGCATGATACGCTATGGCCCCATGTCTGGCGCTGGCTGGATGGGGCATGCGTCAGCAATGCCTTTAGCGCGCAAGGCTAATCGTCTGGTAAAGTGTAGATTTTTCATCACACGATTTGAGTTGTGCGCACGCTATCTTCATGCGCGAATTGTGACAATGGCGCGCAATAATTCTGATATTGTCATAAAATTCGGGCTTTATTGCTAAGTTTGCGATAAAGAGTCGCAATACTCTTCGGTCAATGTCCAGACAATAGTTTTTCTCTCTAAGTCGGAGAGTAAAACTAAGTTGATGTTACCGCAATCTTACCGAAACCCTACGGCAACATGTAAGCTTCGTAATGTGCGAAGTTTTGATCCGTTGGGGAATGACCTTAATGACATCAATCAAAGCATCCTTACTTCAGGCCAGTGGCTTGGCGGTTTTGGCCACGATGATGGCCGCACCGGGCGTTTATGCGCAAAGCGAAGGCGAGGGGGCGAGTGCCTCTGCGCCGCGTTTGGAAGTTATCACGGTAACCTCGCGCAAACGTCCTGAAGTGGTGACCGATGTTCCGATGAATATCTCGGTGACGGATGTGGAACAGCTTGCGCGTCGCAATACGCTGAATAAAGAAGATCTGTTTCGGTCTATCGCGGGGGCAGCCAGCCCGACGGGGACTTTGATCCTGCGTGGCTTGTCGGGCGGTAATTCTGCAGCGCCCAGCACAACCAGCTCTTTCTTTGATGACATTCCGCTAGATTGGTCAGAGCTGTATGATGTGAAAAGTGTTGAGGTTCTGCGCGGTCCGCAAGGTACGCTTTATGGCTCGAACGCCATTGGCGGCACGGTGCGCGTGATTACCAATGCGCCAGATCTTCAAGACTTCTCTGCGTTTGGCTCCGCCCAAACCACGATCACCAAGCATGAAGACGGCCTGGATCAGCGCGTTTATTTCGGCGTTAATCTGCCTTTGATCGAAGATCAGCTGGCGCTGCGTGTGGTTGCGCACACCTCGGATGATGCCGGTGAAGTTTTAAACGCCTATACCGGCCATTTTAACAGTGCTGATCGGCGTTATGTACGCGCAAAGCTGTTGTGGGAGCCGCAAGAAAATTGGCGTGCCTCTGTGGGCTATGTCCATAACCGCACCAATCGCACCGGTACCACGACCCTGGATAGTTCTGAGCCGGGTCGTTATATGATCGCTGATCTGACCCATGATGCCAGCCTGCCGGGCGGGTATAGCGTAGATTTCCGTAGAGTGGCGTGTGAAGGGCAACGCGCGCAATGCCGCGGGGCCAACGCCACCCATGGTCATCCTGCGCAATATACCGTTTGGAATATGCTCGATAACTGGCGCAAGACCGAGCTTAATCTCTATACGTTCAATTTCGAATATGATGACCTTTTCGGTTTTGCCGATGTCTTTTATGCCGGGTCTTACCGCACCACCACGGGCAGCCGCTTAGAAGACTGGTCGCGTCTGGATGGTTCTGACCTCTTCAAGACGTGGATCATCACCGATGATGGCGATAATCACCGCACCACGCATGAGCTGCGCTTCCAGGCCGCCGATTGGTCACGCTTTAACTGGACCTTCGGCTATTTCTATGACCGCGATGTCGCTGACGCCAATCCCAACAATCAATGGCAATATATCGAAACCACGCCAGAGGCGCGTTCCATCATCAATGCCTGGTTGGACCCTGATCTTAATGCCTGGGGCGGGGATGTATTTGCGGCCGGTGAAGCCCTTTATGGTGATCGCTCACGCATATATCAGCTGGAAGAATTAGGCAGCTACACCCAGGAGCAAGCCCTGTTCGCTCAGCTCGGCTATACGTTTGACATCGGTCAATATGGCGAGCTGGAGTTGAACGCAGGCGTTCGCTTCTACGAGCTGGAAGATGAGAGCAAGTCGATCTCATCGGGCGTCTGGTTCGGCGAAGACCTGATCAACTCAACCTCTTCAGGCTCTGAAAGCGGCAATCGCAAGAAATTCACCGTCAGCTGGCGTCCGCGTCAGGAATTTGCCTTCTATGGCGTCTATTCCGAAGGCTATCGTCCGGGCGGCAATAACTTCCCCGTCTTGCCTGATGCGTGTGCGGCCGATGAAAACGCGAAAAGCTTCACCAGCCGCTATAATTCTGATGAGATCACCAATTATGAGCTGGGCTTTAAGGGCTATCTCTTCAAGAACCGCCTTCAGGTCTCGTCTGCGATCTATCGTGTGGAGTGGGATGGGGTTTGGGCCAGCATCTATATGCCGACCTGTGGCTTCAGCTACACCGCCAATGCGGCCTCTGCCCAGTCACAAGGTATTGAGCTGGAAACCGAAACCTTGATCCGTGAAGATCTGCGTTTGATCATTAATGCCGGGTATACCGATTCCAAAATGACCTCAGATGCGCCTAGCATTGGGGCTGAGGACGGCGATGATATGACCATGGTTCCAGACTATAATGTCTATGTGGCCTTAGAAAAAGATCTTCAGGTGTTCGGGCGTGATGCCTATGTGCGCGGTGATGTGACGGCCTATGGCGAATATGTCACCCACTTCAATACCCGTGCGGAAGATTCAACCCCGGCCTATGAAATCGTCAATTTGTCGGCGGGCGTTGAGTTGAATGAAAGCGCGAAATTCAGCGTCTATCTTAACAATGTCCTGGATGAGAATTACGAGACTTATCGTCAGGCGCGTAGCCGCTCTGCGGCCTCTTGGAATTCCGCCAACTATGTCACCTATGGCGAGCGGCGCAGCCTTACCCTGCGTCTGGATGTGACTTTCTAAGACAGGTCGTTATTGACAACAGTGAAGCGGAGCCCTGGATCAGGGCTCCGTTTTCTTTTTTGGGGCTTGGGATTTAAAGCTGAGGCCTTTTTGGATGATGTCCTTGCCAAATTTGGCGCGCGCGACATCGCTGGCGCGCTCAATGGCGGCGCGTTTCAAGGCATTGGGATCAAGTAGATCGCCAACATCACCCTGGGCGGCGACTAAATCGGAATACCCGACCCCGATCAGGCGGTAATAGCGCCCCTTGGGTTCAGCCTCTAACAACGGACAAGCGGTTTTATAAAGCGTATCGGCCAGCTGGGCCGGGGCATTGAGTGTGCGCCGCCGGGTCAGGCTTTTGAAGTCAGCGGTTTTCAGCTTTAAAGTGACGACATGACCGGCGACGCCTTTGGTCTTCATCTCGTCAGCGACCCGCACGCATTGGTCCCATAGCTTGGATTTTAGGGTTTCAAGATCGCAGATATCGCGGTGAAACGTCGTCTCACCCGACACACTTTTGCGCACACGCTCTAGCTTGACCTTGCGGCTATCCTCGCCGCGTGACAGGCGCGCCAGGCGCAGGCCCGCCTCACCATAGCGATGGGCGAGATCTTTATCGGAGAGTTTTCGGACATCTTTTAAGGTGCGTAGGCCCTGATCTTCCAGCTTTTTGGCAAAGGCCGGTCCCACGCCATAAACGGCGCGCACCGACATGGGGGCCAGAATATCCAAGGTGTCGCGCGGGGGAATGATGGAAAAGCCATTGGGCTTATCCAACTCGCTGGCGGTCTTGGCCAGGAATTTATTGTGGCTGAGGCCCACCGATACCGTAACCCCAACTTCGTCATAGATATGTTGTTGCAGCTTTAGAAGGGTTAGCACCGGCGCGCATTTATGAAGCCGCTGCGTTCCCGTTAGATCTAAAAACGCTTCATCAATCGAGAGCGGTTCGACCAAAGGCGTGGTGTCGAACATCATATCGCGGATTTGACGGCCCACCACGCCATAGCGCCCGCCCTTAGGGCTGATCACCACCGCATCGGGGCACAGCTCAAGCGCTTTAAACATGGGCATGGCCGAGCGCACCCCATAAAGGCGCGCGATATAACAGGCCGTAGAAACCACCCCGCGCTGGCCGCCGCCAATAATCACCGGCTTATCGTCCAGCTCGGGATTGTCGCGCTTTTCCACCGAAGCAAAAAACGCATCACAATCGATATGGGCAATCGAGAGCTGATCAATTTGCGGATGAGAGAGCAGGGCATGATCGCCGCACGCCGGGCAATACTCGTGCACCCCGTTAAAGCGGGTGTGACAAGCGCGGCAATAATTGATCAGAGGCTCATTCATTGCGGCGATGGCCCCTCTAAAGTCCAAAGCCAAGCCGCGCCGCGCACACCGGACGAATCGCCATGCTGGGCGCGGCGGATTACCGTCTTGATGGTATCAGAGAAGACATAGCGCGGAAGACGGGCCTCAATCGCTGCTGACAGATTTGGGATATTCGAAAGCCCTCCGCCCAGCACCACACAATCAGGGTCGAGGATGTTCAGCACCACCGCCAGGCCGCGCGCCATTCTGTCAGCATGACGGGTGAGGCTGGCGCGGGCCTGCTCATCACCTGCCAAGGCGTGCGCGACAATGTCTTCACCCTTCAGGCTTTGGCCCGTCATGCGGTGATGATCCGCGCTGAGCCCGGTGCCCGACAGCCAGGTTTCTAAACATCCCTGAAGGCCGCACCAGCAAGGCGGGATGGACAGCTCCTCCACACTGGGCCAGGGCAGCGGAATATGGCCCCATTCCCCGGCAATCGCGCTGGGCCCGGTGTGTAAATGGCCGTCCTTGACGATGCCGCCTCCGGTTCCGGTGCCGATGATGACGCCAAAAACGGTGGAAAACCCCGCGCCCGCGCCGTCTTTTGCCTCCGACACTGCAAAACAATCTGCATCATTTGCAAATTTTATGGTGCGGGCCAGTGCCGCTTCCAGGTCAGATTTTAACGATTTGCCGTTCAGCCAGGTTGAATTGGCATTGCGCATTAAACCTGTCGCGGGACTGAATGATCCAGGATGACACACACCCACAAAAGCGCGTTCGGGAAGTTGGCTTTCCAGGCTTTCAACTAATTGTTTTAGCGTTCGAATTTCGCTTTCATAGTCTTGGGGTGTGGCGACACGCTGGCGCGCCGTGATGGCGCCATCTGGGGCCATCACCACGGCTTCGATTTTGGTGCCGCCCATGTCAATGCCAATACGAAACACTTGTCTTATCCCTGTTTGTGGCCCACATATCTTAACATGTTCGTATCTTGTTCTAAATGTACAGGCTAGAGGTTCGACTCATTCTTGATTAAGGAAGATGGGGTTTAATGGTCCGCGGATGGATAAGGGCTCACGCCGAATACGGCGGAGATGAAGGATAACGTGGACACCATGCTGCAGGTCATGTCCAAAAAAGTTTTGATCGTTGAAGACAACGAGCTGAACATGAAATTGTTTCATGATCTGCTCGAAGCCCACGGGTATGAAACCTTGCAAACGCGCGAAGGGCTCAAAGCCCTTGACTTGGCGCGTGAGCATAAACCCGATTTGATTTTAATGGATATCCAGCTGCCTGAGGTTTCAGGCCTGGAAGTGACCAAATGGATCAAGGATGATGAGGATCTCTCAAAAATTCCTGTGGTCGCGGTCACCGCTTTCGCGATGAAGGGCGATGAGGAACGCATCCGCAAGGGGGGATGCGAGGCTTATCTGTCCAAACCGATCACCGTGACCAGTTTCATCGAAACCGTCCGGAAGTTTCTCGACTAAGGGGGCGCGAATGAGTGCGCGCATTCTGGTTGTCGATGATATGGAAACCAATCGCCGCCTGTTAGAGGCGCGGTTGTCGGCCGAATATTTCGAAGTCTTCCAAGCCGATAATGGTTTGAACTGTATCAAGACGGCTCATCAGGAAAGTCCTGATATCATTTTGCTGGATGTCATGATGCCAGGCATGGACGGGTTTGAAACCTGTCGCCGGTTGAAAGACGATCCCGTTACGCGTCATATCCCAGTGATCATGGTCACCGCGCTCGATCAGCGCGAAGACCGGATTCGCGGGCTGGAAGCGGGCGCAGATGATTTTCTGACCAAGCCCGTGGATGATGTCGCCCTGTTTGCGCGGGTGCGCTCTCTCTTGCGTTTGAAAATGGTGCTTGATGAGCTGCGTCTTCGTGATGGCGGTGAGGGGGTAATCCCTGATTTTGAGCGTGAAGATATCCGTTCAAGTGGCAAAATCCTGGTCGTGGCCGGGGATGATGCTCCGGCGCAGCGTTTGGCCGCGAAAATTTCCAAGAAATTCAGTATCGAGATCAATTGTGATCCACGTGTCTCGGCAGAGCGTGCCGGATTGGGCGATCTTGATTTATTGGTCGTGGATTTGACCACGCCCAAATTTGATGGCCTGCGCCTGTGTGCGCGGGTGCGTTCGGAAACCGCAACGCGTCAATTGCCGATTCTGGCCATTGTCGATGGGGATGATTCGGGCCAGATGGTGCGTGCGCTGGATCTGGGCGTGTCTGATGTTGTGACCCGTCCGGTGGATGGATCGGAGCTGAATGCGCGTGTGCGCACCCAGATGCGGCGCAAAGTCTATGCCGATCAATTGCGCGGGCGTTTGGAAGAAAGCCTGGAAATGGCGGTTACAGACCCGCTGACGGGCCTACATAACCGGCGCTATATCGCGTCGCGCCTGCGCCAATATCTCGAAGGGCGCGACCCGCGTTCAGACAGTGTCAGCGTGGCGATCCTCGATATTGATCACTTTAAGCGTATCAATGACACCTATGGCCACCAGGCCGGCGATGATGTCTTGCGTGAGTTTTCCGAGCGTATGCGCAAGACCTTGCGCGCTTTGGAATTGGCCGGGCGTTTTGGTGGTGAGGAATTCGTGCTGGTCCTGCCTGAAGCCGGTATTCATGGCGCCTATGAAGCTGCAGAGCGCGTGCGTCATGCGATCGAGGCTGAGCCCTTCTTGGTGCGCGCTACTGGCGATGTGATCCAGGTGACGGTCAGTGCCGGTGTCGCTGAAGGGATGGGCGATGACACGATGGAGGCGCTGCTCCATCGCGCCGATGATGCGCTGTATGAGGCCAAGGCCGCCGGGCGCAACCAAGTCATGATCGCAAAGAAAAAGGCCGCGTAAAACGCGGCCTTTTGATCTGGTACAAAGAAAGACTAATCAAGCTTACTTGATTTTGCCTTCTTTAAACTCCACGTGCTTACGCGCCACCGGATCGTACTTTTTCAAGACGAGTTTCTCGGTCATTGTGCGCGCATTTTTCTTGGTCACGTAGAAGTAGCCAGTGCCAGCCGTCGAGTTGAGACGGATTTTGATGGTAGTGGGCTTCGCCATTGTCTTACGCACCTTAGTAGAAAAATGAAACGCGCCAAAACAAATCCGGCGCGGTTTGAGCGCGCGAAAATACGCTTTTACGCCTTCGTGTCAATGGGGCTTTGTACGTTGGCGCTGCAACACGATCAGGAAATACAGTAAGGCCATGGCACTTAACGCCCACATCAGGCCTTGCGGGCCCTGATGGTCCATCATGGCCCCTGCGCTTAATGGCCCGGCGAGCTGTCCCACGCCATAGGCCAGGATAAAGGCTGAGTTCGCGGTGGCGATCGCCCCGCCGCTAAAACGCTCACCAATGCGCGCCAGACCCAGGGTATAAAACCCGCCCGCCAGGCCCAGATAAACAAAGCATAAAGGGTAAAGTAGCCATAAGCGGGTGCCTGAGATCCACATGATGAGGGGCAGGATCACACTGGCCACCGCGATCCATAACAAGCCTTTGGCGCGGCCAAAGCGATCGGCGAGCTTACCTACCGGGATTTGCAGGACAATCGCGCCCAAAGTGCCCACGGCCAGCAATGTGCCGATCACCAGGGTAGGCAGGGCTAAACGCTCGGCATAAATCGGTAGAAGCGCCAGCATCGCGTTTTCAATCGCGCCATAAACAGCCCCGGCGACAATCGCGGCCGGTGAGGCCAGGGCAGCCAACCATAGCGCTTTCAGGCCGGTTTCCTTGGCTGAAGGGGGAATGAGATCGGGGCCTTTAAGAATCATCACCGGGATCACGCCCAGGCCATAGATCAGGGCAGCGCTAACCCAAGGCAGCCATCCCTGCCAGCCGAGGGCCGCGATGAGGAGCGAGCCCAGGCCAATGCCCAGCGACAACACTGTGGCATAGATCGCCAGCAGGCTGGCGCGCTTTTTCGGCTCGGCCAGCTGATTGATCCAACTTTCGCTGGAAATGAAAATCAAGGTGATGGAAATCCCGATAAGCAGGCGTAGGACAAACCAGATCCAGGGATTGGGCATCAGCGGGAACATCAAAATGACCACCGCAATGGAGGCGGAGGAAAAAACCAAAGCGCGGCGCGGATGGACTTTTTGCAAAATCACTGGCACCAGCGGCACCGCGCAGACATTGGAAATCGCCGCGGCCGCAGTGATCAGGCCCGACAGGGTCGCAGATCCGGTCATGGCTTCAAGATTGAGTGAGGCCAGCGGCATTAACAGCCCAAAGCCACACCCGCACAGCGCCGCACACAGCATGGCCGTGGTCAGCGCGCGAACCCGGGCATGATCCGGGGACATCAAGAAGGTGGCAATCATCGCCCGGCTATAGCCGTGACAGGCGCAATCGTCCAGAGCGATAGGAGGCCAGCAAGGGCTTGGGGTGAGCCCCCAGATATTTAAACGCCAGGCCAGGAAAGGGCGCGACGGGACTATGGCTCAACACATCTTGCGCTTCGTCCGGACCCATCCAGACTGGGCGGGCGGTGGGCGCGGTACGGCGCAGCGAATTGGCCACCGCCCCATAGGGCGCGGTAAAAACCCGAATATGCCAGCGTTCTGGTGCATCAGACGGTGACAGCGCGCGGCCCAGATAGGTCAACTGCATACGGTCCGGGATCAGGCCATGGCGGGCAATCCGGCCCCACAGCCCGCGCGCAGGCGGGGGTGGAGGATCGATTTGCGTGGTGATCATCAGGCCTAAATGCTCAACACTGGCGCGCAAGGCTGCATCCATAAAGGCGCAGGCGCGATGTTCAGGCGCGCCCAGACGCTTATTGGAGATTTTGCGGTAGGGGCCCGGGGCTTTGCCATCGCTGCTCTCTACGAAAGCCAGCGGCAGGGTATATTGGCCATCCTTGCGCCCCAATAGAACTTTGTGACCTTGTTGATCCAAAATCAAAAGGGCCGCGGCGTCTTTCGCTCGTGTGATGGTCATAGGGCGACCACCTCTTCTGATTTATGACGTGTACGGACATAGCGAATCGGTTGCGGCGCTTTTAATTGCGCCTTGGTTTCTTCCAGGACGAAATGAGTGATGTGGGGAATGTCCAGATGACGCGCTTCATCGAGATCAACCCATTTCAGATCTTCCAATTCACCATTGCTGACCGGGTTTTGATCCCCATAAAGATGGTCAATCTCCACATGGAAGAACCAGGCATCAAAGCGGCGCTTGCGCCCGGGCGGTGTAATGGCGCGGGTCATCAGGCGCAAAGGCTCTGCCGTGGGCTGAACACCGGCATTGCGAAACGGGGCCCAGGCGGGGTGGGCGCTGCGGATGGCACCGGGCTGTGCGATCAATAGACCGGTTTCTTCGGCCGTTTCGCGCAAGGCCGCGGCAGCGACCGCGCGTGCGCGCGGCGCGCTGAGGGCGCGGCCCATCAGATCAGAGGTTTCACGAGATAATTCACGGGCAAGCGGGGCATAGGTGTCGATCCGATCAACGCGCCCGCCGGGAAATACATATTTTTTTGGCATGAAGACATGATGACCTGAACGTCGGCCCAATAAAACCTCTTTTGTGCCATTTGACTGCGTTCGGGTGAGGATCAGGCTGGCGGCCAGTTTGGGGCGAAGCGCGATAATCTTAGGTTCTTTTATCGTTTCAGGCGCTTGCATGGAATTTGTTCACTTTTAGGTTTAGGTCCTATTTTTTACGTCGGCGCAGGCGTGATCGGCTGGAGCGATCCTCGCGGCGGGCCGAATCACGGCGATGACTGCGATGGGGCGGCTTCTTGCCCGCCTCCGGTGGGGTTAAGATCTCAAAGAGAAGCCCCCCCGTCAGCGGCGTTGCCTCTAACAAGCGCACTTTAACGCTCATGCCTAAACGATAGGTGTTGCCGGAGCCTTCCCCGACTAGGGCATGGGCGCGCTCATCATGGCGGAAATATTCATTGCCCAATTGCGAAACTGGACACAGGCCATCGGCCCCGGTTTCATGCAGGCGCACGAAGGCCCCAAAGCGGGTGACGCCGGTGATGCGGCCCTCAAACTCTCCGCCAACCCGGCCAGAGAGCCAATTGGCGATAAAGCGATCGACCGCATCGCGCTCGGCCGCCATGGCGCGGCGTTCATTGGCGGTGGTGTCTTCGGCGATCCGTTCCAGCTGGACTTGCTCGCTATCGCTTTGGCCATTGGGCCCCAGCTTATAGGCGCGGATCAGACCGCGATGGACGGTGAGGTCGGCATAGCGGCGAATGGGTGAGGTGAAGTGGGCGTATTTCGTCAGATTGAGGCCGAAGTGACCGATATTGCGTACATCATAGACGGCCTGAGATTGGCTACGCAGGACCACTTCATTGACGGTTTCCCAATGGTCACTGCCGCGCGCCATGTCCAGAACCTTGTTAAAGCGCTGGGTGGTGGGGCGTTCGGCTTTGGTCCATTTCAAATTCACGGTGGGCAGGAAATCCGCGAGCGAATCAATCTTTTCCGAGCCCGGCTCATCATGAACGCGGTAGATGAGGGGCGATTTTTTTTCTTCCAGCGCTTCGGCCGCCGCGACATTGGCCTGGATCATCATTTCTTCGATCAGCATATGCGCTTCCAAGCGCTCGCGCCGTTCAATACCGGTGACTTCGCCGGCTTCATTGACGCGGACTTTGCGCTCTGGCGCGTCAATATTCAGCGGGTCACGCCGGTCACGGGCGTCTTTCAACACACGATAGGCCGCCCATAGGGGCTCCAGCACGTCCTTCTTCAAGGTTTCGGCTTTACCTGTGCCTTGGCCATCAATGGCGGCCTGCGCCTCTTCATAGGCCAGTTTCGCCGCAGAGCGCATCCAGCCGCGAATGAAGCGATGGGATTTCTTATTGCCATTGCGATCAAAAACCATGCGCACAGCCAGGCAAGGGCGCTCTTCCATCTCGCGCAGCGAGCATAAATCGTTGGACAAGCGTTCAGGCAGCATCGGCACGACCCGATCAGGTAAATAGACCGAAACGCCGCGCGCGCGCGCGCCTTGGTCCAGTGGGCTATCCCCGATGACATAGGCCGCGACATCGGCAATGGCGACCAGAACCACCCAGCCATCTTTATTGGTGGGATCTTCATCGGGACCCGCCCAGACGGCGTCGTCATGGTCGCGTGCATCGGCCGGGTCGATGGTGATCAGGGGAATGTCGCGCAGATCCTCGCGCCCCTCCATCCCAACCGGAGCGATGTTTTTGACGTATTCCAGCTCGGCTGCGCCAAAGCCCGTGGGCACGCCATGTTCAGCCAGCGCAATGATTGAGCCCGCGCGCGGTGAATTTGCATCGCCGATCACTTCTTCGATGATGGCGGTTTTCAAGCCATAGCGTTTTTCGCTCGACAGCCGGCACATCACCAGATCGCCATCATTGGCCTTGGCGCTTTCGCCCTTGACGGGGATCAGCTCATATTTGGTGCGCCGATCAACCGGGATCAGACGCCCGGAGCCATTCTCATTCTTGCGCATGACACAGAGGATTTTGTGCGCGGAGCCGCCTAGCTTCTTGATAATGCGCGCTTCATATTGGCCGTCATCTTCGGGGCTTAAGCGCACCAGCAGCTTATCGCCAATACCAACCGCGCGCTCATTTTTCCCGCCTGCGCCCTCACCAGGGGCCAGACGAATGGTGGGGTATTCACCCTCACCCTTTAAGGGTTGGCACAGCAATTCCCCATCGACATCGCGGTCGATGACCTGGACGACCGTGACAGAAGGTAGCTCATTAGGAAGAGCATAATCACGCCCCGCCGTGCGCGTCAGGCTGCCTTCGTCTTCCATGTCTTTAAGCAGGCGTTTCAGGGCGATGCGGTCATCGCCGCGAATGCTCAACGCTTTGGCAATTTCGCGCTTACCCAGTCGGCCGCCCTGTGCCTTGATCGCTGAAAGTATAGCGTCGCGGGTTAATCCATCGGGCAGGGGGGAATGGGTCAAATTTTAAGCCTCTTCGCTGGGGTCATCCTTGGCCGCCTTGGTTTTGGCGGGCGTTTTCTTCGCAGGGGTTGTCTTGGTCGTCGTTGATTTAGCGGCGGTTTTCTTGGCTGGAGCCTTTTTCGCCGCCGTTTTTTTCGCCGCCGGTTTTTTTTCTGGGCCCTCATCCTTGGCCGCTTTCGCGGTGGATGTCTTCGCAGGCGCTTTTTTCTTGGCCGGAGCCTTCTTCGCGGGGGCCTTTTTCTTCGGAGCCTTGGCGGCTTTAGCGGTGATCAGCTCTAAAGCCTGCTCAAGCGTGACCTCCATCGGGTCCAGATCCTTGGGCAAGGTCGCATTGATCTTACCATGCTTGATGTAGGGGCCATAGCGCCCTTTAAGCACCTGGATCTCACCGCCCTCTTCGGGGTGTTCGCCCAGTACTTTTATGGGTTCTGCCGCTGCGGCGCGCCCGCGCGGATTGGCCTTTTTATCGGCCAGCACAGACACCGCCCGGTTCAGGCCAATATCGAAAACCTCATCAACATTAGGTAGGTTCGCATAGACTTTACCGTGCTTGATATAGGGGCCAAAGCGCCCAATCGCCGCGGTTATCATCTCCCCATCTTCAGGGTGTGCGCCCACTTCACGCGGCAGATAGATCAGCTTCAACGCTTTTTCCAGATCCAGCGCTTTGGCGTCCCAGCCCTTGGGGATGGATCCGCGCCGGGGCTTATCCTCGCCCTCAACGGCCATTTCGACATAGGGGCCAAAGCGGCCGTCTTTCAAATAAACCGTTGCGCCGGTTTCTGGATCAGCACCCAGCTCGCCATCGCCCTCGATGGCCGCTTCTGCATCGCCATTGAGCGGACGGGTATAACGGCATTCAGGATAGTTGGAACAGCCCACAAAGGCCCCATGACGGCCCAGGCGCAGCGATAACCCGCCTTCATTACATGAGGGGCAGATCTTGGGATCAGAGCCATCTTCGCGGGCCGGATAGATGAGCGGGGCCAGCGCCTCATTCATCGCATCAATCACATGGCTGATGCGCAGATCGGCAATATCCTCAACCGCGCCATGGAAGTCGGTCCAGAACTGGCGTAAAAGCTCTTTCCAATCGAGCGAGCCTTCAGAGACTTTATCAAGCTGATCTTCCAGATCGGCCGTGAAGTCATACTGCACGTACCGCGCGAAGAAGTTTTCCAGGAAGGCAATAACGACGCGGCCTTTGTCCTCAGGCACAAAGCGTTTGTCGTCCATGCGCACATAATCGCGATCGCGTAGCACCGAGAGGACCGAGGCATAGGTCGAAGGCCGACCAATGCCCAGCTCTTCCATTTTTTTCACCAGGCTGGCCTCAGTATAGCGCGGGGGCGGCTGGGTGAAGCTCTGTGTGGTGAAAATGGTCTCTGGGTTGGCACCCGCGCCCTGCTTCACAGCTGGCAAGCGGTTTTCACCCTCATCCTCTTCATCATCGCGGCCTTCTTGATAGATCGCAAAGAAACCATCGAACGTCACGACCGAGCCCGTGGCGCGCAGCGCCAGGGATTTGTCTTCATTCTCGATGTCGATCGTGGTGCGTTCCAGCTGGGCGCTTTCCATTTGGCTCGCCATGGCGCGCTTCCAAATCAGGCTATAAAGCCGGGCCTGATCGCCTTCGAGACGCAAAGAGGACGGTGTGCGCATAAAACTGGTCGGGCGGATCGCTTCGTGAGCTTCCTGAGCGTTTTTCGCCTTGGTCGAATAGAAGCGCGGCTTTTCAGGCACGTAGTTTTCGCCGAACTCAGAGCCGATCTGGCGGCGCGCCTCATTCATGGCACCGGGATCCATCGAGACGCCATCGGTCCGCATATAGGTGATCAGGCCGGTGGTTTCCCCGCCGATATCAATCCCTTCATACAGGCGCTGGGCGGTGCGCATGGTGCGCTGGGCATCAAAGCCCAGCTTGCGTGCGGCTTCTTGCTGTAAGGTCGATGTGGTGAAGGGCGGTGAAGGATTGCGCTTAGTGGGCTTGGCCTCAACCGCGGCAATGGTGAAATTAGCTTCACTGATCGCTTTTTCAGCGCGTTTCGCCATTGCCTCATCCGTGACGGACAGGCGGGTGATTTTCTTGTCTTCAAACTTGGAGAGCTTGGCGCGGAAGGGATTTGACCCCTCACTGGTCATGTCGGCTTCGACGGTCCAGTATTCTTGCGGTTTGAAGATTTCAATCTCGTGCTCGCGCTCGGTAATCAGGCGCAAGGCCACCGATTGCACACGTCCGGCCGAGCGTGCGCCGGGCAATTTACGCCACAGAACGGGCGACAGGGTGAAGCCTACCAGATAATCCAGCGCGCGGCGTGCCAGATAGGCTTCGACCAATTCCATATCAATATCACGCGGCGCGGCCATGGCATCCATGACGGCCTTTTTCGTGATCGCATTGAAGGCGACCCGCTGAATGCGCACATCTTTTAAGACGCGGCGCTTGGTCAAAGCCTCCAGCAAGTGCCAGGAAATCGCCTCGCCTTCGCGATCCGGGTCAGTGGCCAGGATCAGGCGATCTGCGCCTTTGACGGCGTCGGCAATGGCTTTCACCTTGGGGGCAGATTGGGCATCAACCTCCCAAACCATGGCAAAATCTTCATCAGGCTTGACCGAGCCATCTTTGGCGGGCAGATCGCGCACATGGCCAAAGCTGGCTAAAACCGTATAATCGGAGCCCAAATATTTGTTAATTGTCTTGGCTTTAGCTGGGGATTCGACGACGACAACATTCATGCGCAACGACTCGGGGTTTGGCCTTAAAATAAAGGGGCTCGCGGCGGGCGAACGTGGGCGAGGTCGGGTGTCAAGTCAATATGCGCGCGCTGTTGTTTGAAAAAAACCGGTGTTTTCACCGATGGAATAAGTGAGAAGCGGGGTTGAAAGTGGCGCAAGTATAGGTAGAAAATGACGGGTAAGCAATTAAAGGTTGTGCGTGTGTAGCCATGAATGATTTCCTGATGCAATCCGGCCTTCTTGAAACGGCACCTGAAGACGCACAGGCCTATCTGGAAGAAATGATTGAAGGTTTAGCGCAGTATGCGCTGGCGCGCGATTTGCCCGCGACCAGCGCGATGTTAAGCGCGTGTGCGAAACTGGCCGATCAGGAGTTTCGTGCAGATCCCTTGCCCCCTGAGGACAATGATGAAGGTCCGCGGATGATTATCACCTAGGCTGAACCGACCTTAGCTGAAATCATCACTGTAAAGCGCGCGCACCTGCCCGCCGGGGGCAATTTCACATCGTCCGGCCAATTCCAACTCAACCAGAACCGCCATCACGATGGGAAGCGGAATATCACTGACGCGGGCCAGTTCATCACGGCTGATGGGCGAGGGGGAGAGGAGATCGGCAATGGTTTCGCGCGCCCGATCGACGGCCTTGTCCATGGCGTCATAATCGCGGGCACCGTGGGCATAATCATTCTCGCCAGGTTCAAACAGGCTGGCTTGGCCTTCCTGGCCCAGATGGTGATGCGCCAAGACCTCCATCACATCATCGACGCTTTCAATCAAGGTTGCGCCCTGACGGATCAGGCCATTGGTGCCTTTCGAGCGGGGATCGAGGGGAGAGCCCGGTACGGCCATCACCTCGCGATTTTGCTCCAATGCGAAGCGCGCCGTGATCAGAGAGCCGGAGCGCTCACTGGCCTCCACCACCAAAGTTGCTTTGGCAAGGCCGGAAATGATCCGATTGCGCCGCGGGAAATCACGCGCGCTGGGATGATAGCCCAGGGGACGCTCTGCGATCAGGCGGCCTTTTTGCCAAATCGCATTGTAGAGATCTTTGTGCTCGGGCGGATAAATCTGATCGAGCCCGCCCGCCAGTACCGCAATCGTACCGGTGTCCAGGCTGGCGGCATGGGCTGCGCCGTCAATGCCGCGCGCCATACCCGACACGACATGCACATCGCGCTCGCCCAGGGCTCGTGCGATATTTCCGGCAAACCTTAATCCCACGGCGGAGGCATTGCGCGAACCGACGATGGCGCAGGTCAGCGGCGTACTGACATCTAAATGCCCGGCTGAGAAGATCACGGGCGGCGGCGGATCAAGCGCTTTCAAGAGCGCCGGAAAATCTGGATCGCCAGCTAGCCAGATCCGCGCGCCCCAATGATCATGACGCGCGATCAGATCTTCCATCTCGGCTTCGGTTGGGACTTTTAAGGGATTGATCCGGCCCCCGCGCCGGGTGAGGTCGGGAAGGGCCTTGATAACAGCTTCTGGGGTTTTAAACCGGTCGAGCAGTTTGAAAAACGTCACCGGCCCGACATGGGGCGTAAAGCAGAGGCGTAGCCAGTGGACCCTTTGGCGTTCACTTAAGGGGCCGATCATAGCCTAATCCTTTTTCTTGTCCCCGATTTTGGGTTCTTCGCCTTTGAGGAGTCTTTCGATATTGGCCTTATGCCGCCAATAGAGCAAGAGGGCAAGAAATCCCGCTAAAATCGCCACATCCACCCGGTGAAAAGCGAGCGCCAGGAGCGGGGCGGCTGCGGCGGCTATCAAAGCGCTGAGCGAGGAAATCCGCCCTAACAGCGCCATGCCCAACCAGGTGGCGCAGGTTAAAAGCCCCACCGGCCAAGCGGCGGCGAGCAGCGTGCCGAGGAAGGTCGCAACGCCTTTTCCACCCTTAAACTTCAACCAGACCGGGAAGCAATGGCCGAAGAAGGCCGCACCGCCCGCAATCAAACCGGCCTGAATGTCTTGAAATCCATAGGTGAAAATCAGGCAGGCTAGCCCGGCCTTGCCACTATCTAACAACAAAGTCACCAGCGCCAAATCTTTACGCCCTGTGCGCAGCACATTGGTCGCGCCGATATTGCCAGAACCAATGGTGCGAATATCGCCCAGACCCGCCAGACGCACAATGACCAGGCCAAAGGGGATGGAGCCCAACAGATAGCCCCCGAAGAGCGCCAACACGTTCATAAGAGAAAAGGTCATGACTAGGCGTGATCCTCTGTCGGGGCGTGGGCGACCAGTTCGCCCTCAATAAAGGTCGCGATGACTTTACCGGCCAAACGCCGTCCGGCAAAGACGCTGGGTGCGGTGGAGACCGCAGGCTGGCGCAGGCTTAAGGCGGGGGCGTCGGGATTGAACAGCACCAAGTCAGCGGGCGCGCCGACTTTCAACCGGCCCTGATCCAGCCCCAACATGGCCGCAGGACAACAGGTGACCGCGCGCAAGGCTTCGGCCAGGGTTAAATAGCCCTCTGCCACCAGATGACATAGACCGGGCAGTAACGCTTCAAGCGCTTGGGTGCCCGGCTTGGCATCGCCAAAGGGTTGATCCTTGTCGAAATGCGCCATTGGCGTGTGATCGGAGACCACAAAATCTATCAGGCCCGATTTTACCGCATCAATAAGCGCCAAACGATCCTCTTCTTCGCGCAAAGGCGGTTCAAAGCGATAGGCCGATTGGAAGCTGCCGATATCGACCGTGTTGAACAGAAGATGGGTCAGCGGGACTGAACCATAAACGTCGAGGCCTTTTTGTTTGGCGGTTTTTAAAACCTCCAACCCCTCACGCGTGGTGATGCGGTCCATCAACAAGCGCGCACCGGTCAGTTCAGCTAGGGCTGCATCGCGCTGGGCCCCAATGCGCTCCCCCACGCCGGGACGTTGGGATAAACCCATCCGTGCGGCCATATCGCATTCATGGGCGATCGTGCCACTGGCCAGGAAGGGATCATCCGGGCGCAGGGAGACCACGGCATCAAACGTGCTGGCATAGGCCATGATCCGGCGGGCCAAACGCGTATCGGCTATGGCTTTACCTTTATCGCCGATATAGGCCGCGCCCGCGCGCAGCATCAATCCGATTTCAGACAGGCCGTCCTCACCATCCAGGCCATAGCCCGCGCCCAGAACGCGTACAGGGGCACTTAGCGCCTGATAATCCAGCCATTCGAGATCTTCAGGCCGGGTGATGCCCTGACCACTGGCGGGGCTGAGCACCAGGGTGCCAATTCCGCCCGCGGCGGCGGCCTTGAAGGTGATATGCAAAGGTTCAGGCCCATTGATACCGGGCGCGCAGGCATTGACGCGTAAATCAATCAGTGCCGGGGCCAGGGCCTGGCCTTGGGCGTCAATGACGCCTTCACCCTCGCTTTTGGGGATAAGATCGGTGCCGATGTCCGTAATAAAGCCGTCTTCGACGCGCAGATGACCGCGCGTTTGCGTGCCCGCTTCGGGATCAATCAAGAGGGCGTTTTGAAACAACATGGATGCGCTCATCACGCGTCTCCCTCACGATAATTGACCCGGTCTTGCCAGGTCATAGACGGGGCCTTCTGGGCCAACAGCTCTAAAATCGCCATACGCACTGCCACACCCGACTCGACCTGATCCAAGATCAAAGAGATATCCGGGTCATCGGCCAGGGCGCTGGAAATCTCCACATTGCGGTTCATCGGGCCGGGATGCATGATCAGGCAATCGGGCTTGGCATGTTCCAGGCGCTGGTGATTGAGGCCATAAAGCGCCCCATATTCACGTTCTGAGGCCAACAGACCGTTGGACATGCGCTCACGCTGAATACGTAGCGTCATCACCGCATCGCAGCCCTCAAGGGCTTGATCGAGATCATGAAAGACGCTGACCCCCCATTGATCAATATCACCGGGCAGCAAGGTC
The DNA here is from genome assembly GCF_000382325.1 of Woodsholea maritima DSM 17123. GTDB lineage: Bacteria > Pseudomonadota > Alphaproteobacteria > Caulobacterales > Maricaulaceae > Woodsholea > Woodsholea maritima. Next base: position 71,835 of record NZ_KB908061.1, on the reverse strand, counting down.
GCTGGGCCACAGACCCGCACCTCGGCATGCATCAAATTAAGCAGCGCGATATTCGAGCGTGCCACGCGCGAGTGTAAAATATCGCCGACAATCGCAATCCGGCGCCCGGCGACATCGCCCCAGCGCTGGATCAAGGTGAAGCTATCGAGCAGGGCTTGTGTGGGGTGTTCATGGGCACCATCCCCGGCATTGACCGTGGCGATCCCGGTGGTTTGGGCAAAGAAGCGCGCCGCCCCGGCGCTGCCATGGCGCACGACCAGAAGATCAGGCTTCATCGCGGCCAGCGTCAGGGCAGTATCGGCCAGGCTCTCGCCCTTTTTGATCGAGGCATTGCCCGCGGAGAAGTTGACAACGTCCGCGCCCAGGCGCTTCCCGGCTAGCTCAAACGAGGCCAAGGTGCGGGTAGAGGCTTCGAAGAAAAGATTGATCTGGGTTAAACCTTTTAAGGTGCCCAGCTTTTTGTCCTCACCCTGATTACGCGCGAAATGTTCCTCGGCGCGGGTGAAAATCATTTGAAGATCAATGGGATTGAGCCCGCCGACACTCAACAGATCACTGTGAGGGAAGGTGTAGGCATAAGGGTCAGCACTCATGGGGGACCATCCTTATCGCGCTCAGGCAAAACACGGCGCGTATGACTGGCAATTGGCCAAGCGGTATAAGCCCCGTTGCGCGAGCCCACAAGAGGTGAGGTGTGGGTGAGGTGATTTGCGGCGGTGTTTGCGCCATTGAGGTTTTGTCATCGCGGCCTTGAGCCTGGATCCATGCCGTGAGCTTGCAGTATATTCGGATCGAGCAGAATTTGGCTCAAGCTGTCCAGCATGGACCCCAAATCAAGTTTGGGGTGACACAAGTTTGGGGTGACAGATGTGAGATATGTCCTCCCCTGCAAAGCGGGGGAGGTGGTCCGTTAGGACCGGAGGGGGCGTGTTTTTAAAGCTCCTCGCTTCGCTGCGGGCGCGCGTTCACGCTTGCGAACCCTATGGGTTCGATTTTGGACCCCGGATCACGTTCGGGGCCGCGTTATGGTTCGATTTAACATGGGTTCCCGGCCTTGAGCCGGGATCTATCTCCCTATGGGGCAAACTCAATAGATCCCGGGTCGCGCTATCGCTTGCCCGCGATGACACTATGGGGATTCTTTAAGAGTAACCTTCTGTGTCCTCATGCCCCCTCAGTCAGCTTCGCTGACAGCTCCCCCGTAAACAGGGGAGCACACCCTGTTTGTTATGCCAGACGTGATCTGGCATCCATGCCGTGAGTGTGCAGTTTATTCTGATCGAGCAGAACCCAGCTCAACCCTTCCGGCATGGACCCCGGATCAAGTCCGGGGCCGCGTGAGTATAGATATCCGCTGTCATCCCGGCCTTGAGCCGGGATCTATCTCCCTATGGGGCAAACTCAATAGATCCCGGATCTCACTGTCGTTCGTCCAGGATGACGGGTTTCTTTTTCCTTGCGACCCTGAGGTTGCTCTTCCCCCTTATCCCATATAGCCGGTGAGGGAGATCCAAATGGGCAGCATAATAAAGGCCAGGATCGTGGTGACGGTGACATGACCGGCGGTCAATTCCGCATCGCCGCCCATTTCCTTGGCCAAAACGTAAGAGCCTGCCGCGCCCGGCGTGGCCCCAACCGCAGTGATCAGCGCCAGTTCTAACCCCTCCATCCCCATTAATCGCCCCAGGCCATAAAAGACGGCCGGGGAGATGATCAGCTTTAACACCACCGCCAGGCTGAGGAGGAGCGGTTTGGCGCGCACGGCGGAGAAATCCAGTCCCGCCCCGATGCATAGCAAAATCAGGGGCAGGGCGGCGCGCCCGGCCAACTCTGCGGTATCGGCCACAGGCCCCACCTGGAACCAGCCTAGCGCATTGGCGAGTACCCCGGCCGCACAGCCCAAGATCAAGGGATTGGTCAGGATGCGCATAAAGACCCGGCGCGCATTGGGCTTCTTGCCGGACTTACCCCAGACGGTCATCACCGCGACACTCATCATATTTATCAAAGGCACGGTAGGTGCGAAGACGAGGGCGGCGAGCGCTGCGCCCTCTGCGCCAAAGGCCGGGGCGGCGAGCGCAAACAGTACAAAGCCATTCCAGCGTAATCCGCCTTGAAAAACGCTGGTATAGGTCGGGCCATCGGTCTTTAAGACCGGTTTGAGGGCCAGGCATACCGCGCCCATAATGACAAAGCCCAAGGTGACGGTGATCAGAAAGGGGCCCGCTTCCAGGCCGCGAAAATCTGCGCGGCTGATTGTGGAAAACAACAGCGCCGGTAACAGCCCCACATAGGACAGCTTATTGATCCCGCCCCATAAATCGCCATGGACCAGCGCCGACTTGCGCAACCCCCATCCCAAAGTGATCAGGCCAGCGATCGGGATCAGGGCAGCGAAGATGGGGCTCATGGCGGGGCTTTCTCTGCGGGGGGATTCAGGCGGGGTCGGGGGGCTCTAAACCTTGATGTAAAGCATCAAGTGCGCCCTGTAAGATGATGGCGGCGGCTTCACCATCCAGCCTGGCTTTGCGATGGCTGGGCTTGACACCGGCTTCGATCAGACGCTCGGTCGCGGCAAAGGTCGACAGGCGCTCATCTTGGAACACGATCGGCAGATCACGAAGGCGCAGCATATTCGTGGCGAAAGAGCGCGCAGATTGGGCGCTGCGGCTATCCCCGCCATCCATCGAAATGGGCAGGCCAATGACCAGACCCTGACAGGCGCGCTCATCATAAAGCGAAAGCAGTTTTTGCGCATCGGGGGTAAATTTCTCGCGCCAGATCGTCTCCAGCGCGCTCACCAAGGTGCGGTCGCGATTGCACACGGCCAGGCCCAAAGTCTTGGACCCGACATCAACCCCCATCAAGGGGCCGGGCGGTAAATCATGAAGCGAGGTCAGGCGAGGCATAATGCCTCTCTACGCCCGTCTTCGCGCTTTGGCAAAGGCTAGGCTGAGTGTGAGATGAATTTTGTTGTGAAATGCAAAGCTTGGGGCTTTACACATTTATATAAATAAGTAATTATATAATTACTTATTTATGGAGTGAGTTTTGATGCGAGACGCCTTGCGTGACAAAGGATATTTGACCTTAGGCAGCCGGTTTAAGCGTATTGGTGAGGCGCTGCAGGCCGAAGCGCAAAGTCTTCATAGTGCGGGGGGCAGTCCCTTTACCGCCAGCCTGTGTCCGGTCCTCTCGGTGCTGGATGAGGCGGGGGCGATGGCGATCAAGGATCTTGCCCAGACCCTGGGGATCAGCCAGCCGGGCGTGACCCAGATTGTGGGTAAGCTCAAAAAATGCGGCTGGGTGGAAGACCAGATTGACCCTAATGACAAGCGGGTGCGCCGCGCGGTGTTGAGCACAGAGGGCCAGCGCCGGGTGGATGAGGCGCGCGATCACATTTGGCCCGATGTGGAGGCTGCGGTGATGCGCACCTGTTTGCCCCTGGAGGGCAGTTTGCTGGAGCAATTAAACGCCCTGGAGGCGCGCTTGGCTGAGGCGAGTTTTCCCCACCGGTTAGCGCTCACGCGTGATGCGGCCTATGCTGCTCTTGATCGTCCGGTCTGGCATACGCTGAGCCATCGCCATTTTGCCCTGTCACGAGGTACGCCGCGGGCGCGAATTTTCTTGCCCGAGGTCAATGCCTTTGCCAGTGCGGCCAGTGATGATGACGCGGATATGTCCGCTTTGGTAGCGCTGATTGAGCCTCATCGCCCTGTATATCTGATCCAGCGCACGCCCTTGAACCTGCCTGAAAATCTTGAGGTTTTGAAAACTGCCAAGGGGGTGCAGATGGTGTTGGATGGCGCGGTGGCGATGCGTGACAACGCGCCAGAGATAGTCGCGCTGAGCGAAGAGGATATTCCCCAAATGGTGGCGTTGGCCCATCTGACTGAGCCGGGCCCCTTCTTTGATCGCACATTCTATATGGGCCGCTGGTGGGGGATCCGAATGAATGGACGGCTGGCCGCTATGGCGGGGGAGCGCATGGCCTTTCCCGGATTTTGTGAGGTCAGCGGTGTGTGCAGTCATCCTGATTTTCGCGGGCAGGGGCTCGCCTATCATCTTTCGGCCTATGTCACCGCAGAGATCCGCGCGCGCGGCCAGGTCGCCTTCCTGCATTCCTGGGCGGATAATGATACCGCCATCGGGCTTTATACTCGCATCGGTTTCCGCCCCCGCTGTGAGATGAATGTCGCCGTCGTGCAAAAGGGATGAAGGATGTGACGTTATCGCGGTGTTGAGTTGGGGCTCTTTCGACACTTGCTTGGTGATTAGCGATACTGTCTCAAAGCCTGTCATCCTCGACTTGATCGGGGATCTAGTGTGCGGGATGGCAAGCTTAATAGATCCCGGCTCTACGCTGCGCTTGGCCGGGATGACAGGGCGCTTCTTTATGATCTAGACCCCGGATCAAGTCCGGGGCCGTGATTTATTTTAGCATCCTCGCTTCGCTTCGCTGCGGGCGCGCGTTCGCGCTTGCGATCCTTCAGATCGAAGACGCGTTCCCGGCCAAGCGATAGCGCAGAGCCGGGATCCATGGATCCCCAGACGCGTACCGCGTCGGGGATGACGCGAAAGAGGCTTTCAGATCTGCCTTCGTCATTGCCGACGCCGAAGGCGTCTGGCAATCCATACATGTGTCACCCCAAACTTGATTTGGGGGCCATGCCGGACGGGCTGCGCTGGGTTCTGGTCGGTCAAAATTTGACACTCGGTCACGGCATGGATCCCGGCTCTACGCTGCGCTTGGCCGGGATGACAATGTCTTGTGCTCCCTCGTTTACGGGGGAGCTGTCAGCGTCGCTGACTGAGGGCGCGCGCGCGGAGGGTTCTTACTGCGTGGACTTTTGCCCGACAGGCATGGCCCCCTGCGGCCTTTCAGGCCACCTCCCCCGTAAACAGGGGAGGATAAGTCTACCCTGATCTGTCATCCCCGACTTGATCGGGGATCTAGTGTGCGGGATGGCAAACTCAATTGATCCCGGATCTCACTGATGTTCGTCCGGGATGACAGGGCGATTCTTTATGATCTAGACCCCGGATCACGTCCGGGGCCGTGATTTATTTTAGCATCCTCGCTTCGCTTCGCTGCGGGCGCGCGTTCGCGCTTGCGATCCTTCAGATCGAAGACGCGTTCCCGGCCAAGCGTTAGCGTAGAGCCGGGATCCATGGATCCCCAGACGCGTACCGCGTCGGGGATGACGCGAAAGAGGCTTTCAGATCTGCCTTCGTCATTGCCGACGCCGAAGGCGTCTGGCAATCCATACATGTGTCACCCCAAACTTGATTTGGAATCCATGGAGAGCCGGGGGCTATACTGCAGGGTTGGGATTAATCCTCGGCTTCGGCCTCTTCGAGTTGAGTGGCGACGTCGAGCCAGTTTTCCTCGGCCTTTTCCAGTAATTCCTCGGCGCGGGCGCGTTTTTTGTTCAGCTCGGTCGCGGTTGTGGGATCCTTCTCCCACAGGCCCGGCACGGCCAGACCCTTATCCAGGGTGACGAGAATGCCCTTCAGGCGCTCGATTTCCTTTTCCCATTTCGCCGCTTCGGCTTTTAAGGGCTTCAAGGCTTCGCGCTTTTCCGCCGCTGAGCGTCGACGCACCGCCTTTTCATCGGGCTTGGCCTTGGCTTTGGATTTCTCGCCATCCTCTTCCCCTTTGAGGAGGAAGCGGCGATAAGCCTCCATATCCTCATTATACGGCCCAACCGTGCCATTGGCGCACAGCCAGAGCCTATCCACACAGCTTTCAATCAGATAGCGGTCATGCGAGATGACCAGAACGGCCCCCTCATAGGTGTTGATCGCCTCAATCAGGGCCGCGCGGCTATCCATATCCAAATGGTTGGTCGGCTCGTCGAGGATGAGGAGGTGGGCGCCATGAAAGCTGATGAGGTTCATCAACAGGCGCGCTTTTTCACCGCCCGAAAGATTTTCCGCCGGCGTTTCCTGACGATCAGAGGGCAGGCCAAAGCGGGCCAGACGCGCGCGGCGCTGGGCCTCAGTGGCGTCGGGCATCAGCTCGATGACATGTTCATAGGCCGAGGTTTTGGGATGCAGCGCGTCGATCTGGTGCTGGGCAAAATGGGCGATGACCAGCTTTTTATGCTTCTTCATAGTGCCATCAAGCACGTCGATTTGATCGGTCAACAGCTTGGCGAGCGTAGATTTACCCGCACCATTGCGCCCTAACAGGCCGATGCGATCATCGCCATCAATGCGTAAATTCATGCCCTTTAAGATGGGCTTTTCCGGGTCATAGCCCGTGGCCCCATCCTCGATGCGCACAATGGGGGGCGACATGCGCCGCTGGGCCATGGGGAGATCGAAGGGCGCCACCGGATCATCGACCGCCGTGGCGATGGGCTGCATCTTCTCCATCCGCTTGACGCGCGACTGGGCCTGTTTGGCTTTGCTGGCCTTGGCCTTGAAGCGATCTACGAAGGCTTGCAGCTTGCGCCGCTCATCATCTTGGCGCTCTTTCAATTTCATCTGCAGGCGCTGGCGTTCGGCCAATTGACGCTCGAAATTATCAAACGGCCCGTCCCAGATCGTGATCTTGCAATCTTTCAAATGCGCGATCAAATCGGTGCAACTGTTAAGCAGCTCGCGGTCGTGGGAGATCAAGAACACTGCGCCGGGGAATTTCTTGATATAGGCCTCCAGCCAGATCGCGCCTTCCAGATCGAGATAATTGGTCGGCTCATCGAGGAGGAGGAGGTCGGGGCGCGCAAACAAGGTCGCCGCCAAGGCCGCGCGCATGCGCCAGCCGCCGGAAAAATCGCTACAGGGCCGGCGCTGATCCTCGGCGCTAAAGCCCAGACCATGCAGGATGGAGCCTGCGCGCGCTTCGGCGGAATGGGCCTCAATATCGGCCAGGCGGGTCTGGATCTCGGCGATGTCATGGGCATCGGTGGCCGTTTCGGCGCGCGCCAACAGATCGGCGCGCTCATGATCGGCGCTCAAGACGAAATCGAGGATGGAGATCGGCCCGCCGGGGGCCTCCTGCTCGACACTGCCCACGCGGGTGCTGGGGTGAATGCTGATCGAGCCATCATCGGGGCTGATCTCGCCGCGGATCAGGCGGAACAGGGTCGATTTACCCGTACCATTACGCCCGACAAAACCCATCTTGGTTTTGGCCGGCAACATAAAGGTCGTCTGCTCAAAAAGCAGTCGTCCTTCTATACGATAAGTGAGGTCATTGATGTGCAACATGGGAAGGGGGAGCTAGCACGCCTTCACAGATCGCGAAAGCCCGGTTATAAGCCGCGCGACTTCGTTTTCTCACCATGTCTTAGAAGGATAAAAGACTATGGCGCTGCAACGCACCTTTTCTATCATCAAGCCAGACGCAACTGCACGCAATCTGACGGGCAAAATCAACGCCAAAATCGAAGAGGCTGGCCTGCGCATCATCGCGCAAAAGCGCATTCACCTGACCAAGGCTCAGGCTGAAACCTTCTACGGCGTGCACAAAGAGCGCGGCTTCTTCAACGACCTGGTCTCTTTCATGATCTCTGGCCCCGTTGTGGTTCAGGTTCTCGAAGGTGAAAACGCCATCGCGAAATATCGCGAGCTGATGGGCGCCACCAACCCCGCTGACGCTGCAGAAGGCACCATCCGTAAAGAATTCGCAGAAAGCATTGATGCCAATTCTGTACACGGTTCAGACGCCGAAGAGACCGCAGCGGTTGAGATCGCTTACTTCTTCGCCGGTACTGAGATTGTTGGCTAAGCATTTTCAGCAGAAGTGGGAACCAGTTCTGCGCTTGGAAAATGCGTCCAGAATGGGTCTAAGCCCGATCTTTCACACTGAAGCGTTTCAAACCCCGCCGGAGCCATCCGGCGGGGTTTTGTTATGCGTGGAGACGCTCAACGCCATAGCACTTAAGTAGGCGCAGATGAAGGCTTGCAGCAATGATCATGCTGGGAAGGCTCAGCGCAATACTTCCAAGGGTCCATGGGGCAATTACGCCCAAGCTTTGGCCGGTCACCATGGCACTGATCAGGCTGACAAGCCCTATCACGACCAAGATTGAAAGCGCGGCGCTGAGCTGGCAATAGGTCTTCAGCTTCTTCGGTGTGATCAGATTGTTGTGGGCCAATTGGCTCCAAGTGAGATTGCACACCAAGGTGATAGGCCAGGTGCCGAGAAAAACCATCGCAAAAAAGGTCGCAAAAGCTCCCCCGATCAAAGCCAGCGGCAGGCTCGCCAGCAGCGTGCCGGCATCGGCGGCATTGAGGCTGGCGCGATAGAGGAAATAGGGAATAGTCAGGTTAACGGCCAAACAGGCACTGAGGATCAATGTCAGCGCGTGGATGCGATAAAAGAAGCGGGTACGCATGCGCTCATGACGCATGCGGTAGAGGGGCTCATCCACGTCGATAGCCCCAGGCCGAAATCACTGTGCCGACGCCAAGCCCGCCAAGCGCTGCGGGTAGGGCCATGATCAGCGCTGCGGATGGCGTTTGGGTGAGCAGCGTCCACGCCGTGACCAGGGTGAGGCCCGCGATAATCATGGCAACCTGCAAATGATGTCGCTCGCGCCAGCCCTTTGTGTGGGCGATCCACCAGGCGAGCACGATGGGAAAACTGCCCAAGATATAGGTGATCGCAATCGCGGCGATCAGGGCAAAGCCAAGATCCGGCAGAAAGGCGATCAGCTGGTTGATGGCTTCGCAAAAGTCATGCGGTAATTGGCTGCGCACCACCGGATTGACCAGATTGTCATAGCCAAAGGCCAGTAACAGCGAAAGCGGCGTGGCGATCACCGCGGCGATCAAAGGGCTCAAGGCCAGGGATAGGATTAAATAAGGATAGCGAAGTGTTTTCATAGTGATGTTTTAGGACGAGACGTGCTGGCTCTCGCGATACCCCCAGGCACTGATAATCATGCCGACAGCATAGCCTGCGATAAGAGCGGGTAAAATGAAAATCACGCTCATGCTGGGCTCGCCATTGAGACAGGCATATGCGATGGCAAAGATCAGACCGGCGGCCATGCTGGCCCAGCGGATCTGTTTAGGCGCGCGCCAGCCCTTATAATGAAATAGCGCCCAGAGCCCCACAATCGGCAGCACCCCAAAGATATAGGTCATCGGGATGGCGATAATCAGACTGAGAAGACTTAAAGCGATGAACCCACCCAGGGTCGAAAACAGGCTGTCCAGGGTGAGATTTCCAGGACCGAACGTGTCCGGCATGGTGACCCAGTCGATGACGAAAACCGTCAACACCACCAAGGGCCCACCGATAAGACCCGCGAGAGCGGGGCTGAGCGCGAGGGCTGCGATCAAGTTTGGCCAGCGGGGCTGACGCAAGGCGGGCTTGGGCGCGAGATCGCAAGAGGGCGGTGTCGGGGCATTGGGGCGCTCGGTCATCCTGGATCTCCTTTGAGTTCTAAATTCGTAATTTCTGTTATAACAGAAATAGAGAGGCGTGCAATTCCAAGGTGCGGATTCTCGTATAGCGTACCCAACATTCCTATGAAAGCAGGGACTTTTTACACGCGAGGGGTTTTAAGCTGGTTTCTTGGCGATGGCTTCGATGCGCGCGATGAGGGGTTCTTGGGTGATGCCCACCACCAGACCGAATAAGAGGCCGGAGAGGGCCTTGGCATCAAATTCGGAGATGGCAAGCTCGCCCACCTCAATTTGAAATACGCCCGCTTTGAGGAAAATCGCGGTGACGCACAAGAGCACGAGGGCAAAGGCCGCGCGCATCCAGGGCGAAAACCGATCGGCATCAATGGCGTGTAGATCATAGAAGTTGACGGTTTTACAGCGCATAAAGGCGGTGAGGGTCAGGCCCAGACATAATCCGGGCAGGGTGCTCAACACTACCGGGTTAAAGGCCCAAGGTGTTAACACCAAAAGCCCATAAAGCAGGAGCGCCAGCGCCGCGCAGGTCCCAAAAACGATGGCGTAGAGTTTGAGGGTTTTCGTCATATGCTGGGATATGACTTTGCCCTTTTCACTGTTGTGAAAGCGTTGTTGCAGATTGGCCAGCGTCAACTCGGCCTGTTGGGGCTGAGCGGTGGGGCCTTTCAGACCATATTGAGCCAGCGCGAGCAGCTCGCCATAATAATCTTTGAACACCTTATCTTGGGGCTGATACAGCGCGCGCAGGACCGAGAGCGTGCGCTCGATATTGGATTTCAGCTGGCTGTAAGCGGGTGGAATATCACGCGCCTCTAGCGTCAATTCAAAGGCGATATCATCGGGGTGATCGCTGTTTTCTGGATAGGCATAAACCAGATAGAGGCCATTGGGCAGGGGATCGCTCATGATTATTGTCCACAATGGGTACAGCCAGCGGGATTGTGTGTGGTCTTGCCGAGCGGCATGCGCCGCTGACAGACCGGACAGATCCGCGGGCTAAAAGAAATGCCCAACTCGCCCAAGGGATTGAGATCTTCGAAATCAGCCCCCGCGATACCCTCTTGAGGAAGGGTGACGGCTTGCTCGCCGCTTTCGATCAGATCGTCCAAGGGTGCGGTGGTGGACAGGCTTAAAGCGTCGTATAGACGCTTGATGATCGTGACCAGTTGGTTTTGCTCATCATGAGAATAGTTCTGCCAACCCTCAACACTTTGATTTTTATCAGCAAGATCTAACAGGAAGCTTGCCAAATGTTGGCGCAGATCATCGGTGGATTGGGTCATGGTGCTACCAGATACCGCGAAGGCTAATTCTTCAAACTGAGGTTGTTACATCAAGTTTTGCGTGCCATGGCAATAGAAAAAGGGCCTAGCTTTAGCCAGGCCCTTGGAAGTTTGGAGACCTCCGCCCGCGTGGTCGGCGCGCGAAGGCGGGACTTAGAGGTACGCCTTTCAGCGCGCTTGAAGCGCGCGGCGAACCCCCTGGCCATAATCGGGATGGATCTGATCAAACAGCGCGAGCTGGCGTTCAATGATATTCACCGGCACACCGGCCATGGCATCAGCGATATTGGAGAACAGGCGCGCCTTTTCGCCCTCATCAAAGAGGTTGAACAGCGCGCGAGGCTGGCTGAAATCATCATTGCCTTCGCGGTGATCATAGCGCTCAGCGTCGCCCGAAATCCGCAAAGGCGGCTCGGCTACGCTTGGGTCTTCCTTGGCACCGTCAAAGGAGTTCGGCTCATAATACGCATCCAGCGAGCCGGATTGATGGCCCATAAAATTCATCTGACCGTCTTTATGGTAGTGATGAACGGGGCATTTGGGCTGATTGACCGGCAGGGCTTCATAATGCGTGCCCAGACGATAGCGGTGGGCATCGGCATAAGAGAAGATCCGCGCTTGCAGCATTTTATCCGGCGAGACACCAATGCCTGGCACGGTGTTGGACGGGCTGAAGGCGGCTTGTTCAATCTGGGCGAAGTAATTATCCGCATTGCGGTTTAATTCCATCACGCCAACTTCGATCAGGGGGAAGTCCCCATGGGGCCAGACTTTGGTGAGGTCGAAGGGATTGAAGCTTTGGTTCTCGGCCTCGCGTTCGGGCATGACCTGAATGAAGACTTTCCATTGCGGGCGGGCCCCGCCTTCAATCGCGCCAAACAGAGCCTCTTGATAGGTTTCGCGGCTTTCGCCCACGATCTGTTTTGCCTCTTCATTGGTGAAGTGGGCATGGCCTTGTTGGGTTTTGAAGTGGAATTTGACCCAGAAGCGCTCGCCCTGATCATTCCACAGGCTATAGGTATGACTGCCATAGCCATTCATATGCATGGGGGTTTGCGGCAGGCCGCGGTCCGACATCAAGATCGTCACTTGGTGCAGGCTTTCCGGGCTGAGGCTCCAGAAATCCCACATCGCGGTGGCGCTGCGCAGATGGGTTTTGGGGTGACGCTTTTGGGTGTGAATGAAGTCCGGGAATTTATAGGGATCACGTACAAAGAACACCGGCGTGTTATTACCGACCAAATCCCAATTGCCTTCTTCGGTATAGAATTTCAGGGCGAAGCCGCGCACATCGCGCTCGGCATCGGCGGCACCCAACTCACCGGCTACGGTGGAGAAGCGCGCCAGCATATCGGTTGTCTTGCCGACTTCGTTGAAAACGGCGGCGCGGGAATAGGCGGTGATGTCGTTGGTAACGGTAAAAGTACCAAAAGCGCCCCAACCCTTGGCGTGGACAACACGCTCGGGGATGCGCTCGCGGTTCTGATGGGCCAGCTTTTCAATCAGCTGATAGTCTTGCAATAAAACAGGCCCGCGCTCACCGGCGGTCAGGCTGTTTTGATTATCGGCGATCGGGGCACCGGCGGTCGTCGTCAGGCGTGGGGGTGTACGCGTGGTCATCGGGGCGTCTCCTTTGGCGCTTTAGCTGTTAGGATCATGCCCCTGATGAATGCATAAGGGAAATTGATAGTTCCACTTTCAGGTATTGAAAGCCTCTATTTGAGACCGATTTCCTTTAAGCGCTCATCCAGATAGTCATTGGCGGTTATGGCTTGGCCTGCATATTGATCGGGGTGATCGTCATCGACACATTGCGCCAAGGTTTCAATCAGGAAATCCGGATTGAAGTGTAGAAAGAAGGGCGTGGAATAGCGCGAGAAGCCTGCGCGCTCTTTAGGGGGATTGACCACGCGATGGGTGGTGGAGGGCAATTGGTGATTGGTGAGCCGCGCCAACATATCGCCGATATTGACCACCAAGGCCCCTTGGGGCGGGCTGATCTCCAGCCAGTCACCCTGTCGCGTTTTCACCTGTAGGCCCGCTTCTTCCGCGCCCAAGAGGAGCGTGATGACATTGATGTCTTCATGGGCACCCGCGCGCACCCCGGCCGGATCGCCTTGGATCGGAGGGTAATGGAGCAGGCGCAACACGGAGTTGCCCTGATCCACCGCCTTATCGAACCAGTTTTCTTCCAGGCCTAGATGACGCGCAATCGCGCGCAATAAGATCGCGCCCATCTCATCGAGGGCCGTGAACAGCGCACGGGTGGCTTCATCAAAACCGGGGCGCTCGGCCACGCTGATATTGGCGGGCATATAGGCTTCAAACTTATGACCCGCAGGCAGATCGCGTCCGCGGTGCCAGAATTCTTTCAGATCGCGCTGGCTGGCTCCTTTGGCGATTTCAATCCCGAAGGGGGTGTAGCCGCGTGCTCCGCCGCCGCCTTCGACATGATAGTGACGCTTCACCGCGTCAGGCAGGGCGAAGAAGGCCTTGGTTTCGCGCACGGCCGTGTCGATAATGGCTTGATCCACGCTGTGATCACACACAACGCCAAAGCCAAATTCACGGAATGATCCGCATAGGGCATCGCAAAAGCCTTGCGGGTCATGGTCAGCTTGGCGCAAGGATACAGGGGTGAGGCGGGGGGCTGTGATCTCGGTCATATTTGCGATGTAGCCGCAAATCGCGAAGTCGTGAAGTGGGCAGATGCTTGAATCCTAAGTTCGCAGTCTTATCTCAGCCTCTAACAATTTGATGCGCCTTTACCTTTGGAGAAAAGAATGTCGCAGTCTGCCGCTTTGGACCTCTATTTCTGGGCCACACCTAACGGATTAAAAATCACCATTGCCTTGGCTGAGCTGGGCCTCGATTACACTTTAATCCCGGTCAATATCTCAAAAGGTGAGCAGTTTGCGCCGGATTTCCTGAAGATCAGCCCCAATAACCGCATGCCCGCTCTTGTCGATCGCGAGGGGCCTGACGGGCAAACCGTCTCCATCTTTGAATCCGGCGCAATCTTGCAATATCTGGCACGCAAAACCGGGCAGCTCTACGGGACGAATGAAGTTGAGCGTATCCAGGTTGAACAATGGCTGATGTGGCAGATGGGCGGTTTAGGCCCGATGGCCGGTCAAAGCTATCACTTCAATATTTCTGCGCCCGAAGCCGGTTTCAGCGCCGATGAGCTGTCCTATGGTCAAGCACGCTATCGCAATGAAGTCGCGCGCCTTTATGGCGTGATGGAGCGCAATCTCGCCGATGGACGCCTTTTTATGGCCGGCGATTTCTTCTCCATCGCCGATATCGCGATCTGGCCATGGGTCCGCGATACGACAAAGCCAGCAGATATGAGCCCTTATCCCCACTTCAAGGCCTGGTATGCCCGTGTTGGCGAACGTCCAGGTGTGCAAAGGGGCATGGGGGTGAAAGTCCCTGAAGCGGCCTAAGCCTTTGGGGCTGAAAACGCGGGAGGCGTGAAATTCTTGCGATCATGCGCTTGAATTTCATAGTTCGAATTTCCAACTTAGAGGAATTGATCCTCTAGGCTCGGGAGTTCCTTGACATGACACAGCCGCGTTTTCAGCTTTATTTCTGGCAGACCGCCAATTGTCAGAAAATCACCATCATGTTGGAAGAGTTGGGCTATGCCTATGAGATTACACCCATCAATATCACGGTGGGTGAGCAATTAGACCCGGCGTTTATTCAAAACGTTACGGTGAATAATCGGGTGCCGGTTTTGGTTGATCGCGAAGGGCCAGATGGTGCGCCGCTGACCCTTTTCGAATCTGGGGCGATTTTGAAATATCTCGCCCGCCTGTCTGGAAAACTCGCGGGCGAGACACAGCGCGAACGCGCCTTGGTCGATCAATGGCTGATGTGGCAGATGGCAGGCCTAGGCCCGATGAGTGGGCAGAGCTTCCACTTTGTTCATAGCGCGCCGGCAATGGGTCATAGTGCCCAGTCTCTTGCTTATGGCCAGACCCGCTATCGCGATGAAGTCGAGCGGCTTTATCGCGTGATGGAGCGTCATCTTGGCGATGGACGCGCTTATATGGCGGGGGAGGCTTTTTCCATCGCGGACATTGCGATCTGGCCGTGGATGATTGATGTGGTCAAACCTACGGACATGTCGCCTTTCCCTCATGTTGAAGCGTGGCATCGCCGCGTCGGCGCGCGTGATAGCGTGAAGGCGGGCATGGCTGTGCGCGTGCCGGAAGCGGTGTAACGGTCTTTCTGGGCGCGGTGTTGTAAATTTTTCCTAGGCGCTGGGCCCGCTTCATGGTTCAAAGATTATGAAGCGGGGTTAGGTCAGGGGAAGATGGGTGAGAGACCCAAGCGATTATGAGCGCATAGAGGGCGATATCGCACCTGAACCGGCCTATATGGCCGAAACCCGGCGCGTGCGCGCACGCCAAGCCGCGACGTGTAAATCCTTTGAGGCTGGCCCGATCCGTAAATTCATCTGGTGGATCTGGCTGGGTTTTGCGCGGGTGATGCGCCCCTTATCCTTTTTGGTTTGTCTGTGCCTTGCCGCGGTACTGGGCGTTTATGCGCTGATAGAGATCAGTGATGCGACGGGCTGGAACCCGGCGCTGGGCCGGGCGCAGGCCCAGATCGCGCGGATCTTTGATGAAGCCATCGAAGAGGGGGAAGACCCTTATCTATCGTGGCGCGCGGATATTCATGAGGCGCTGAAGCCGGATCGCATGGGCCGTCCCGATTTGATCCGCGCGCGCAGTGCGCTGGCCGCCATGGAAGATCGGGTCGGCATAGATCGTCTAGGCTTAGCCGCGATTGCGCGCGGTGAGGATGTCAGCGTGTTGGAGGCGCAATTGCGCAGCCTGCCCACCTGGCAACGCCATCGCCGTCTGAAATCCGCTTATGAGCAACGCCTGGCCCAGGCGCGCGTCCAGGGATTGGACCCGGCGGCTTTAATTTTCGTCTCTGAGGCCGATCAGCGCGCCTATATGCGGGGGCAAAATCTTTATGGCCGCCTGTTTCGTGAAGCAGACCTCTTTTTGAGTGCAGGCGGGGAAGGCCAGATTGATCTGGCGCAAATTCCTGGTCTTGCCCCGCGCCTGTCACCGGGCATGGTGCTGTATGGCGATGTGCGTGACACCTATCGCCAGGCCTGCGCTCTGCTGCGCGCTGAGGGCGTAGGTGAGCCCCGTTGCCAGGGCTTAGATAGTGTCGGGGCTTTGGCGGGTGATGAAGGCCTGTTGCGGCTGTCTGCTTTGAGCCTGGCTTTGCAAAGCCCGAACTTTATGTCGCCCAGCCGCGATCGTGATGAGGCTTTGGCCGGTATCGCTATGGTTAAGGCCGCCTGGGCGGCGGGTCGGTTAAGCCCCCAGATGCGCGCAGACCTTGAGGCGGCGTTGAGCGTCCTGGTATCGCATTCCGACTTGTTGCGGGCCGCCTTGGCTGACTTTCCTTTAACTACAGTGATGAATGAGCCCGAGCGCGCGGGGGCGCAGCTTCGCGCTCAACTGGGTCTGATCCATGATGCGCCGCGCGCGCTGGCGCTGGGCGAGCATTTAAGCGCCCTGGGGCGTTTGCGTGATGAGACGGGCCCGGTGATGGCCATCCGCCTGATGGAGAGCTTAGAGCGTGTGGAGGAGGGCGAGGCACTCCACCGCCTCAGCCAAAAGGCGGGGCTTCGTACCTTGGCGCTGTATGAGGTGACTGGGCGCGATATGTATACCCTGATCAGCGTGGCGCGTGATGTGCCCGCGCGTGCCTGGCAGATCCTTTTGGGTGCGATCGCGGCTTTCATCTGTGCACTTACGATTGTCTTAATCGCGCTCTGGCCCAGAAACCCCTTGAAAACGAGTTTTGGTGAAAGGGTTAACACGCTGGCTGCTTGGTTAATACTTGGCAAGAAAGTCTAATTAAAATAAACCTTTATTTTGTATTTTTCCTGTTTGGCGTTAACCGAATAAAAAGCTTAACCCCGCAAATATCACCTCATGCAGACAAGATCTGCTGGGTGTGGTTTTGCCTCTGACATGATCAAAAAGATCAGCAGCGGCGACAAAAATGGATGGGGTTATCCTATGGCGTTTACTGACGTAGAAACGGAAGAAGTACGCAGCGCAATCAATACAGATCCCAAAGGTGATGATCTGTGCAAGCTGGGTCTGATGTATTCCACCGGCCAATGCGGCGAAGTTGATTTTATCGAAGCCCACAAATGGTTCAATCTGGCGGCCATGATGGGCTCTGAGCCCGCCAAGCATTATCGCCGCGAAGTCTCCATGGAAATGGCGAGCGCGCAAATCGCTGAAGCACAACGCGCCGCGCGCGATTGGTTGGCGACCCGCCATTAAAGGCCGGTCCTTGATCATCAACGGCTTTGGGCAATCTGGAGCGGATATTTAAGCGCTAGAGGCGCAACACACATCATCGCGCATCCAGATTGCCAGAGCTTTATCGAAAGCTCTGGCTTTTTCATGCCTTGAGGGCAGGATTTTTAGTTGTTGTTGAAAAGCTCATTGGTAATGGCGTAGGCAAAGGCCGAATCCAGCGGCAAGATGCCCCGCACATATTGATCCACAAAGACATTGACCTCGCCAATCGTGCTGCGCGGGACGTAAACAATGTCAAAGCGTTGCAGTGGCACATTATCCAGCGTGCCTTCACGGGCCTGGGTCAGATTGACGGTGCGCATCATCACCCCACCATCGCGCGCGCGGCGCAGCAAGACCACTTCGCGCGCGCGGGCTGAAGGCTTGAAGCCCCCCGCCAGCATTACCGCTTCTAACGTGCCGATACGTGAACCGGGCATGGTGACCGGGCCGGGGGCATTAACCTCGCCGCCGACCAGAATGCGCTGCTCACCAAAGGTCAGCGGGCGCACTTCGATAATGGGATCGCGCAAAAAGCTTTGATAGCGTGCGCCAATGGCTTCGGCGGCTTCGCGCGGTGTGGCATTGCCCACCATGACGCCGCCCGCCAGGGGCAAATTCACCCGGCCATCCGGGCCAACGATGACGCTGGTCGACAGCTCCGGCGCGGTGTGAACGATCACCTCTACCGTATCTCCGGCATAAAGATGATAGAGCGGATCACTATCACTCCAGGTTTGAAACTGGGCGGGGCTGAACTGCGCCGGAGCATAGGCCGCCGGCGTGGTATTGGCACAGCCCATCAGGGCGAGGCTCGCAGCCGTTGAGGCTAAAAGCAGGGGCAGGCGTAAAAAGGGCGCGCGCATAACACTTCCGACATCGGCTAAGTGAATTTTTTCATATCTTTGCGCGTCCAAGCTAAGAAAAAATTAAGCGTAACCCGCAAAGTGTAGGTCTATGAAGGATCAATCGGCTCACGCATCTGCGCAACAGGGCCCGGAGGCGAGTGCGCGTCCGGAATGGGATTTGTTTGACCTGTTGGCCGTTCTGTGGTCGCAAAAAGGCATAATTACCCTCCTTTTCATCGTGTTATCCCTGGTGTTTGCGGGCCTGGCTTATACCCAGCTCAAGCCCAGCTATACCGCAACCTCGCGGCTTTTAGTGCTGCTGGACCAGGAAAACCCCACCCCCGGCGCGGCCGGTTCGGGCGGGGCCTTTGAATTGGAACAGGTGATGCAGTCCGAGACGGAGATTTTAAATTCCGGGACCGTTTTGCGTTTGGCGCTGGAGCGTCAAGGTGCGGGCGCAAATGCCAGTGCCTTTCGCACTATGGCGCAAAGTTTCTCGGTGGAGCGCGCGCCCAATGCTTCGGTGCTGATTGGCCGGTATAAGTCGGGCAACCCCATCGTGGCAGCCAATGCGCTGAATGCCATCGTTGATGCCTATCTGGCTTATCGCATTGAGGTTCTGGTTGATGATGGGGCTGGCGGTGTGAATGAACGCCTGTTGGCAGCCGAGCGCGCATCGCGTATCGCCCAGGCGGATTTGCGGAGCTTTTTGAATGCCCATGGTCTGATTGATTTCGAATCAGAGCTGACCAGCCAAATCGCCCAGGTCGCCGATTTGCGCACGCGTTTGTTGGCCGCTGAAGCCGCGCGCGATCAGGCCCGCGCCGGGGCCTCCGCCCTGTCGCAGCGCTTGCAAAACATCCCAGAACAGATTGAACTTTATGTTGAAAATAATGTTACGGGTCAGCTCTTAGATTTGCGGGTGCGTCGTAGTGAGTTGATTTCGCGCTATCAAGATGATGCCCCGGCGGTTCTGGCCATAGATCGTGAGATTGAAGCGCTTCAAGCCTTCATCCAGGAGGGCGGGGCCAATGGCGCGGGCCAACGTCGGCTGGGCACCAATCCGATCTATCAAGAACTTGATACCCAGCGCCTGCAGCTTGAAACCGAAGGCAGTGCGCAGGCCCGTCTGGCGCAGACCTTGAGCGCGCAGCTCGCCGCCGTGCGTGAAGATGTGGATCGTTTGCGCGGTTTACAGCCGACCTATGAGCAGCTGCGCCGCGAAGCTCAAGCCCAATCTACCGCAGCAGAACGCTTAAGCACGCAATATGCCAGCGCCGAGGCCCGCCAATCGGAAGAGCCAGGACACGCGGATAGTGTGCGTATCATCGAGCGTGCGACGGCCCCAACCCAGGCTAAATCCATGCGCAAGCTGGGGATGATGGCCGGTGTGGTCTTTGCAGGTTTGATTGCGGTCTTTGTCGGCTTCATGAAGGGCTATATCACCGTGATGATGGAGCGCCGCCGCCCGGTCATGGCGCGACCACTCGCGTCTGCGCCTTATGATGATCAAGCTGGGGTGATTCCCATGGCTCAAACCGCGCAAGCAGCCTATGCTCCCACGACGACAGGCTCCATGGATGCGCCATTATCACCGCCGCCTGCAGAGCCCGTACGACGTACGCCAAAAACCCCGGTGAGGGTGTTGGCGCGGATCCCCGAACGGGGCTAATCCACACCTCATTAACGCTCTTGGTCTAGACTAAGTTCTTAAGTGGAGGGCGTGGGTATGAATCTCACTTCGGATGTGGCGCATTTGGCGAGCAAACTGATCACACGCGGGGCCGAAGCCCGTGCGGTGATGGTTGCGCCCGTATGCCCCGGATCCGGCGCGAGCAGCGTTGCCGCCTCGCTCGCGCTCAGCGCGGCACAAACCTCCGGTCGTCCGGTATGGCTGTATGATCTTGATTTTTCAAAGAACACCCAGGCGCAACGCTTTGGTGTGACCGGGCCTGCCTATGCGGGTGATTTTGGCGATCAACGTATTTGGCGCGCTCATCCCGGCGGGGATCAGGCCCGTTTGGTACTGCGCCGTGCGGCCAGCGTGCCGGTATTCGTCAGCCAGTTTGACTATGTCCCACGCTCCATCCAGCAGCTCGATTTTGTACCCAACAAGGCTTACTGGGATCAGGCCCGCAAAAGCTGTGGCCTGGTTTTGGTCGATGTCCCGGCGCGCTTATCAGGCGCGGTGGCGTTTTCACGCAATATGGATGGGGTCATCCTGGTGGCCGATGCGAGCCGGGTCAATCAAGCCATGATTGATGACATGGCTGTCAATTTTGAAGACCAAGGCGCGCGCATTTATGGCGTCATCTTAAATCGCGATGAGCGCGGCGCGGCCATGCAGGGCCCGCGCGCGGCCTGATCGCCATGGCGATCCTGGATCAAGCCGCGCGGTGGCGCCAGCTCACCCCCCATCTAAAAATCTTAGAGCCCTTAGAGACGGTGATCGCGGGGATCACCATGTTTCTCTTCTCCCAGGGCTTAATCGGTCCGCTGTTAATGGCGGACCAGGACAGCGAAAGCCCCATTTTGCGCCTGATGTGGCCGCCGGTATACTTGGTGGTTTTAATCATGATGGCGTGTCGGCCCAGCCAGATGATGCGGGCGCTGGCGGCGGGCTGGCCTTGGTTGGGATTAGCGGGCTTGTGCATCCTCTCCATGACGTGGTCGCTGGATCCGGGGATTAGCCTACGCCGTGGGATTGCGATCCTCTTCACCTCGATGTTTGGCATTTGGCTGGCCGGGCGGTTCAGTTGGGCACACTTGCTGGAAATCATCGCGGTCAGCTTCCTGGTGCAAGCGGTTTTAAGCCTTCTCATCAGTGCATTGGTGCCAAGTCTGGGTGTGATGCATGAAATTCATGTCGGGGCCTGGAAAGGCATCTGGTGGGAGAAAAACACCCTTGGCTCGATGATGGCCTGGGGCACGCTCTCCATGCTGGCGGCAGCGGCAGCGAACCCCAAGCGGCGCTTGATGTGGTGGGGGCTGGCCCCACTGCCGATTTTCCTCGTTGTGATGTCGACGTCTAAAACCGGGCTGTTGGCCTGTATGATGGCCATCTGTGGCCCCATTGCCATTGCCTTGGTGCGCCGGGGCATGGGCTTTGCCGGGGTGGCGATCTTTGGCGCGATGATGGCCGGTTTCGTTGTGCTGTTTGCCCTAATCGCGGGGCCAGTGGCGGTGCTGGAGGCTTTGGGCCGCGATGCGACTTTGACGGGGCGGACCGATATTTGGGCGGTCTTGATGGATATGATCACAGCACGGCCCTGGACCGGGTATGGTTATGGTGCGTTTTGGGTGGTTGAAGATGGCCCTGTGCACTGGGTGCGCGTCATTACCGCCTGGCCGGTGCCCACCGCGCACAATGCCTGGCTGGAAACCGCGCTGGCGATCGGCGTGCCGGGGGTGATTTTAGCTGCCTTTGGGATATTCAGAGCCTTTGGCCAAGCCCTCTTGCGCATGGGGGCAGGGGTAGAAGCCTTTTGGGCCTTACCCTTCTTTGTGGTCTGGCTGATGGTCAGTCTGACCGAAAGCACGATGTTGCAGCAAAATTCACTCAGCTGGTCGCTTTTGATCGCGACAGCCACCAAGCTCAGTCTGGGCCGGAAATTATCTTAGCGCACAGCCGCGCCGTAAAAGCGTGGTTCTAGTCCTTCAAACCAGCACAGCTTACCTGCGCCCTGGATCGCGCGATCCAGACAGGCCGCGCAGGCTTTCGCGCCCATCAGGCGGGCTGGTAGGATCAAAGCCCCGAAGATCAGGGCCTGCGCTGCGCCGATGACCATCCAGGCGGCGACGCCCAGCCAGTTTTTGTTATGTGCGCTAACCTGAGAGGCCCCTTGGCCAAAGGCAAAACTGCGCGCCATCATATAGCGCCAATCGGCGCGATTATGCTCGACATGTTCAATGACATCGGCCTTGGCGCTCCAACCCAGAGTGATGCCTTGGGCAAGCACGTCTTGGAAGAAGAGATCGTCCTCGCCGCCAATTTCATTGGTCGCCGGATCAAAGGGCGTATCTGAGAGGCTCAGCGCACGCCGATCAATCAAGGAATTGCCACAGCCATGGGGCTTGGCAATGATCGTGTCGCTCTCGCTGCCCAGGCGGGCATAAAGCCGCGCCAACAGGGCGGCGCGCACCGGGCCTTTAGCCTCGCTTTGCGGCCTTACGGGGCCAAAAACCACCGGCGTATCCAACGCCATTCGGGTCTGGATCAAGGTTTCTAGCCAAGTGGGGGATGCGGTTTCGTCATCATCCAGCATGGCGATCATATCGCCCTGGGCCTCACGAAAGCCGACATTGCGCACATTGGCGACGCCGGGATTGGGTTCGGCCACATAGCGCACGGGCGCAGTGCGGCGCGATTCCAAGGCGGCAATCACCGCGCGCACGCCTGATCCGGGCGCATTATCGACCACCAAAATCTCGTCCGGGGGACGCGATTGGGCGAACACGCTTTTCAGCGCGCGCGCCAGGCTGTCCGGGCGTTTATAGGTGGGGATCAGGACGGTGATTCTCATCGTGCGCTTAAATCCTGACACGCTGCAGTGACGGTCTGAACCGGTATTTTTGAAGCTTGCACCGCGTTTGCCACCGTTTCCAAAAACTCTGGGCTGCACCCCCAGGGACTGTGGGTGTCGCGCACATCATGACCGTAAAAAATCAACCAGCCTGGCGAATGACGCAGTGCATCAATTTGGGCAAGGGCTTTTTTCAGTCCCTCATCACCGCCATCCAGGGGCGTGGCGCGCAATAATCCACGGTCGGCCGGGGTTTTATTGATACCTGGATAAATCCCGCGCAGATTTGTAAAGCGTTGGGTCAGTGCGGCTTTTGCCTCCAGGCTCGCCTCGCCATAGGGAAAGGCAAAGCTCTCCAACGGTCCGTCATACCCCTGGTCTTTCAGGGCGCGGGCATTGCGCTCAATATCGGTTTCCAACGCAGCTAAGCGCATTTGCGAGGCATCGCCATGGGAATAGGTGTGACAGGCGATTTCATGCCCCTTTGCATAAAGCCGTGTCAGGTCTTCGGTTTCATACATCGCGCCCAGATGAGTGTCCTCACCGGCAAAGCAGGCCGAGACATAATAGGTCGCGCGCATGCCGCGTTGTTCAAGAATGTCTGCCGCAGTAGTTCCGGCGCTGCGCGGGAAATCATCGAAGGAGAAGCTGATCCGGCGTTCACCGGGGTGTAAGGGCAGGGCGATCTTACCCCCCAAGCGGACCTGGGCACGCTGCAGCTTACCCATCAGGGCGCCGCGCGGACGATAAGGGGCAGGGCTCATCGTTTGACCTTTCCAAGGGCTTGGGCCGCACACAAGGCGCGATAGACTTTCAACGCCATCACACGAAGGCGAAGCGGGAGAATCTCCGTCTTAGCCAATTCAGCATAAAGCGTTTTTTGTAAGGGCTTGAAGGGAAGCGGCTTGAGCAGTTTCGCCAACTTCGCCGCCGGGCGTTTATGGGCCTCAGGGTGGCGCGCGAGGAAGCGGGCGAAATTTTTCCCTCCCTGTTCAAACTTGGCCAGTAAAGTCTCGACCGTTTGCAGGCCCTTATGGTGCGCGCTCAGATCCACATGCATCAAACGCGCATATTCACCGGCGCGCAGCGTCCAGTCGATATCTTCCCAGCCCCAGCCGCTAAAGCCCTCATCAAAGGGGGTGTTCATCAAGACCGAGCGGCGCACCAACAGGTTGGAACTGGCCATGGTGTGCGCTCCGCCGTCATCGCGGCTAGCGGCATCATGGACATCGCCCGCCCGCGCCAGCGCAGCATGCAGGCGGTGTTCCGGCGCGATGGTCGTGGGCATGTCAAAGCCGCCATAATAGATGTCGGCCTGTTCGCTGCCCGCCCATTCCAGCCAGCTGGCCAGGAAATGGGTCGGAATGTCCATATCGCTATCGAGATACAAAACCCAAGAGGCGCGCGCATGATGGGCCAAATGGTTGCGCCCGGCCGCGCGGCCCAGATTATGGCGGGCCGTGATCAGGCGCGCCGGGAAAGTCAGCGCCTGAAGGGTGCGATTGACGGCTTTATTAAGGGCCTGATCAGGCATGCCATCATCAAACAGGATCAGCTCGATGCCTTTGGGCGCATCGGCGCTCAACGCACTGATCAGGGCGCGCGGATCGTCCTTATAATAGGGCACAAGGATGCTCAAAGTTGAGGTCTTATGGCTCATTTCTCGATTGAGCCAGGCGCTATTATCCTGGGTCGTGATGAGGGTTCCGGTCATAGGGCCTCCTTGAGCGAAAGGCGGCGCATGAGGGGAGCCATCCAGTCGCGACACTGTGCGATGTTCAAAATCAGGGCCAAAGCGCCATAGACCAGCCCGCCCAGCGCGACGGGGAGGATCAGGGCGATCAGCCCCTCTAAAGGCGGTAGGGCATAAAGACTGGCCGCCATAGCCAGGCTCGCCATCCCGGCCTTGGCGATATCAGCCCAAGGTAGCGGCAGCGGGAATATGCGATGGCCCACCAGGGCGCAGATCACCAGCCCCAAGCCATAGGCGAGCACGGTGGCCAGCGCGGCCCCGACCAGGCCCATGACCGGGACTAACACCATATTGGCGATCAGGTTGAAGATGGCCGCGCCAATCATCAGATAGGCCATGATTTTAGGCTTTTTACCCAGAATGAACGCCTCGTGAAAGAAATAGGTCATTAAGCCATTCAATAGCCCGCCCAAGGCAATCCAGGGCATGATTTCAGCGGCGCGTAGCGCCAATTCCGGCGCAATCAAGAGACTAGCCAAGGGTTTGGCGACGAGCCCCAAGCCCAAGGCGGCTGGAAAGCCCAACAGGACCATCAAGCTGGCGCTATCTTTGGCGACGGCCTGGGCGGCGGCGCGCCCTTCGCGCTCCAAGGTTTTGATCATCAAGGGCCCGGCGGCGGCCCCCAGCCAGATGAAGACCAGATTGATCGTGCGATCGGTCAGGCCATAGCCCGCGGCATAGGCCCCGGTCGCGGCTTCCCCCAAAACACTGGCGATGACGAAGCGGTCCCCGGTGGAGAGCAATTGCTCAAACATCAAAGACAGCGAGATCGGTAAGCCATAAGCCATATAGGTTTTGAGCCGCAATCCATCAGCGCGATCGGATTTTGCCGCGCGTATGCGCGTGGGGCCATCGAGAAGGCACATCAGCAAACCGGCGATTGCGGTCCCGGCAAAGGGACCGGCAGGGCCCAAGGGTGTGGTCACCATCAAGAGAAGGCCCAGCATGAACCCACCCAGCAAGAAGGCCGTTTCGCGGATGGCATAGGCCCCGGCCTCACCGCTGGCACGTCTGGCTTGCTGGCTGATCTGAACAAAAGCGCTCAGGCAAAGGCTGGTGAGGGCAATGTGCAAGAGTAGGGTCAGGTCATGCGACAGGGGTAAGAGCCATAAAAGTGCTGAGCCCGCGGCCCAGATGATACCGGCCAAACCAAAGAAGACTTTAAGGAGGCTCGCCCAATGCCCGCCCACGCGGCCATGGCGCTGCGCGCGGACATGATAGCGTGCGACACTGGCATCCAACCAGGTAAACAGCGCCATCTGGATCAGATTGACACCGGCCAAGACCAGTGAATAACGCCCATAATCACTCGCGCCCAACAGGCGGGTGAAGATCACCACACTGCCAAAGCCGACAATCGCAGAGGACAATTGCACCGGCAGATAATAGAGCAAATGGCGTTTCAGCATGGCTTAGGTTTATGTCCCCGGCGTTCAAAATTGGGTCAGCCCTGTGCCCAAAGGGTATTTCATGACTGTTTGAAGCAAGAAAAGGGCCGCTTTTTTCCTCACACTTGAACGCTTTATCCACGAAAGGGGTGTAAACGCCCTTAACTGGAACAAGGCATTCGCACATGGCCAGATGCTCATGGGGCGACAGGTTCTTGTGCGTGTGGGACACATTAGGGTCGGGGACGGGTTATGGATCAGATTGTCGTTAAAACGCCAAAGGATTTAAGCGAAGCGGAGCGTCAGTGCTGGCGCGATTTTTTGAAGACGGATGCTTTGTATGAAAGCCCTTATTTTGCTTTGGGTTTTCTTGATGCTATGGCCAAGGTGCGCAGTGATACCCGCGTGGCCCTGATCTATCGCGCAGGCGCGTTGATCGCCTTTTTACCCTATCACCAGGTCAGCTTTGGCTATGCCCGGCCCTTGGGTGGCCCTTTGGGCGATCACCATGGCCTGATCCAAGCGCCAGACGTCATCATCGACCTGGAGCATGTTTTTTCTGAAGCCGGGATTGGTGTGTTTGATTTCTTTGGCGGGTTTAGCGCCCAACGCTCGTTTGCGCCTTATACGACCCGCCATGATGGCTCATGGGTGATTGATGTCAGCGAAGGCTATGAGGCCTTTGTCGAGACCCGGCGCCAGATTGAACCTAAGGCCATGCGTAATATCCGTAATCGCCGACGGAAGTTGGAAACGGAAGGGGCGTTGACCTTCACCATTGAAGACCAACGCGAGGCGATTTTCGACACCGCCCTAGAGTGGAAGGGCGCGCAATATGATCGCTCTGGCCATGTTAATGTCTTCACCTTCGACTGGACGCGTAATCTGTTAAAAGAGCTGATCTGGGGGGAGTATGAGGGCGTGAAGGGCGTGATGTCCTCTCTCGAGATTGATGGCCAGATGGTTGCTGCGCATATCGGTATGAAGTCCGATACGGTCTTACACTATTGGTTCCCGGTCTATGACGGTAATTTCCATAAGCTCTCGCCGGGGCTCAATCTGTTGATGGCGATCGCAGAAGATCAGTCTGCAAAAGGTGTGAAGGCGCTCCATCTGGGGCCAGGCGAATATGACTTCAAACAGCACCTTTCCAGCTATCAATTTCCGCTGATCAGTGGCTTTGTCGCGACGCCGTCCTGGATTGGTTTGGCACGCCGCAGTTGTCATGCGGTTGAAAATGTAGCCGAAAGCCTGGATGCGGGACTGGTGTCACGCTTGCCGGGCAAAGTGTTTCGTCGCATCGACCGTATGTTCAGCTTTAAAGGGTCATAAGGGCGCGCTGTGGGTTTGACTATACGGCAATATTAATGTCCGGATGTTTGGAGGAACTGCATTCGTTTTTTGAAAATACGGCGAAGGCAATGGCTCTTTGATCAAAATCCGGCTAAGCCTATTCGAAAGAATAGGGGCTGTTTTTCATGTCTGCGAAGCCAGTTTTATCGGTTGTGATTCCGGTCTTTAATGAAGCGGCCAATATCGGGCAGGTTTTGGCAGAAGTCGCTGAGGTGTTGAGCCCCGTCGCCAGCTTGGACGTTATCCTGGTTGATGATGGCAGCGAAGATCAAATCGCCAGCTTGATCCCCGACCTGATGGCGCAATATCCCTTTGCGCGTTACATCTTACACCCCAAACGTTCAGGCAAAAGTGCAGCCCTTAGAACGGGTTTTTTGGCCGCCAAAGGCGTGTGGGTCGCCACAATGGATGGCGATGGGCAGGACGATCCGCGCGCGATTGCCGACATGGTCCAAAAAGTTGATCTCACAAAAGTGGGCGCGCTGGGTCTTGTTGCCGGTGTGCGCCTGAACCGGACCGATGGGGCCAATCGCAAATGGGCCTCGCGTTTTGCCAATGCTCTGCGCCAGAGCCTTCTTAATGATGACTGCCCGGATACGGCGTGCGGATTGAAGCTGGTTGCGCGTGATCTGTTTCTGGCGATGCCGTTCTTTGATGCCTTGCATCGCTATTTACCGGCCTGGGCCAAGCATTTGGGCTTTGACACCGATCAGGTGGAGGTCAAAAATCGCCCGCGCGCTTCAGGGACGTCGAAATACTCTAATCTCGGGCGCGCCGTTGCAGGCTTCTTCGATCTTTTGGGCGTTGTCTGGTTGATGCAGCGTACCCATGTGCCCAGCCGTGAGCTTATATTGCGTTCGCGCAGCTTGCCATCACCTGATCAGACTTAGATCCATCCTATACTATCCTGGGGGCGTGCATGAACCGCTTTGCCAATGACGTTTTTGGAGCCAGCCATGAGCGTAAGCTTCCCACACGCGGATGGTGGGTGCTGATCATCATCGCTTTGTTGGCCATGGTACCGGGGCAGTTTTCCATTCCGACGATGGACCGCGATGAAGCGCGCTATTCCCAGGCCGCCAATCAGATGATGGAAAGCGGGGATTATATCGATATCCGCTTCCAAGAGGGTCCGCGCTATGTCAAACCCGTTGGCTTTTACTGGATGCAGGTCGTTACATCTTTGCCCTTTGGCGGGGATGAGGCCCCGATTGGGGCGCATCGTTTGCCGTCTTTAATCGGCGCGGTATTGGCGGTACTGGCCACGGCCTGGATTGGCGCGCGCCTGTTTGGTGCGCCCGTCGGGATGAGTGCCGGTCTGATCCTGGCCGTCGGGCTTGCCTTGCAAGTCGAAGCGCGCACGGCCAAAACCGATGCGGTTTTGTTGGCCTGCGCCACCTTTGCCCAGATCGCCTTAATGATGATCGCTTTGAAATCCAAGGGCGATAAAGGCAAGTTCTGGGGCTGGCCAGCGGCGTTCTGGATTGCCTCTGGCATGGCCATTTTAGTCAAAGGCCCGATTGTTACCACGGTAACCCTTTTGACGCTGATCACCTTCCTGTTGATGCGCGCGCAGTGGAAGGGCTTTAAGCCCACCCAAATTGATTGGGACATTTTCAAACGCCTGCATGTGCTGCCGGGCCTGTTGGTCTTAGTCGCCATTGATGCGCCGTGGTTGATTGCCATCAATATCATGACCGAGGGCGGTTTCTTCATGGAATCGGTCGGTCATGCGATGTTGGGCAAGGTGGCCGAAAGTGATGACAGCCATGGTGGGCCTTTTGGGTTTCATACCTTGCTCCTACCCATCACCTGGTGGCCGTTTGCAGTGTTGATCCCGCTGGCGGTCTTCTATGGCTGGCGTGAACGCCGCGACCCGACCGTCGCCTTCTTGATCGCCTGGATCCTTCCGTCCTGGATTATGTTCGAATTCGTTCAGACCAAGCTGCCCCATTATGTGATGCCGGTTTTCCCGGCTTTGGCGCTGCTGGCGGCGTTGGGATTGAGTGATGCTAAATCTCTGCTATCCAGCTGGAAACAGGGTCTGGTCTTTGGGCTCTATGCGCTGATGACCCTGGTGGTCGGCGCTTTGCTCGCGATCTTCATCGCCTATGGGGAGCATAGCCTGGGCGAAACAGTGGGCATGCCCGCCAAGCTGGCCGTTCTCGCTGGTGTGATTGCGATCATCACCCTGATCGCCTTCATCTGGAAGCGCGATACCAAAACCTTGCTGGCCTTGGCGCTAGGTACGTGCGGCTTTTACACCATTGCCTTTGGGGCCGCTTTACCGAGTGTAGAGCGGATGTGGCCGTCCTATCATGCCGCGCAAATGGCCAAAACCTTCATCGGGTGTGAGGCGTTCGACGTCACCACGGCGGGCTATCGCGAGCCGTCTTTGGTCTTCCACTTTGGCACCGACACGCATTTGTCGACCGGTGAGGGCGCAGCGGCCTATCTGGCACAGCATCCGGCCTGTGGCTTGGCACTGGTTGAGGATAAGGATGAGGTTAGCTTCTTTATCTCTATGGCTGCGCAGGGACTTTTACCGCAAGCAATCGGTCAGCTTCATGGCTTCAATGCGCCAAAGGGCCGCGAAATGGTCTTAACCTTCTATACCCACCCGCAAAGCCAAATTCGGGTCGATACGGACAATTAGCGCTGCAAAAATCGCTGCGTTGAAGTTGATAATGAGTTGCAACTAGCGCTCACCTATGGCATCTCCTGACCCAACACAGATCGTGACGATCGAACCGGTCAGGGGGAAAAGACCATCGTGCGCCATAAGGAAGCCGTATCCGCGAAACGCAAGCCAGGCTGGCTGGACCGGGGGTTCTGGTTCAAGCAGATGCGCCTGTGGCATTGGGTCAGTGCGGCGGTGACATTAAGTGGTCTGATCTTGTTTACGGTCACCGGGATTACGCTCAATCATGCAGGCGATATTCGTGTAGAGCCCAAAGTGGTTGAGCGCACGGCGCGCTTACCTGAAGATCTTCTGAGCACTTTGGAAACGCTGGGCACCAGCCCAGAGGCGCAAGGTCAAAGCTTGCCTCAACCCGTACGTCAATGGCTGGCGCGTGAGTTGAATGCGCGGATCAGTGCAGGTCCGGCGGAATGGAGCGATATGGATGTCTATCTGCCCATGGCGCGGCCAGGATCAGACGCCTGGCTCAGTATTGATTTTGCCGATGGGGCGGTGCTCTACGAAAAAACTGATCGCGGCATGATCGCCTATCTCAATGATCTCCACAAGGGCCGCGATACCGGTGCGGTTTGGCGTTGGTTCATTGATATCTTTGCGGTCGCCAGCTTGATCTTTGCGATTACCGGCGTGGTTCTATTGCAGCTTTATGCCAAAACCCGGCCCTCTACCTGGCCGCTCGTCGGGCTGGGCGTGGTCATTCCGCTCATCCTTGCCATCGTCTTTATTCATTAGGGAAACCGTCATGACACACCGCGTCTTGCAAACTTCGTCCGCTGTTCTGGCGGGGCTTTTGGTGCCAGCCTTGGCCCAGGCCGATGATGTTGTGCTGTCCCTTGAAATTCCGCGCCTGACTGTGGCCGAATACCATGCGCCCTATGTGGCGATCTGGATTGAAACGCCTGATCATCAGGCGGTTTCAACGCTTCAAGCCTGGTATGATTACGATCTGCAAGGCGAAGATGGCGCGACTTGGCTGAAAGATCTGCGCCAGTGGTGGCGCCGGGCGGGGCGCAGCTTAGCGCTTCCCAGTGATGAGATTACCCAGCCGACCCGGACGCCCGGCACTTATGAGGTCAGTTTCTCCGCCGAGCAAGGCGCTTTCGCCGATCTGAGCGCGGGTGAGTATAATGTGGTCATCGAGGCCGCGCGCGAAGTGGGCGGGCGCGAGCTGATCCGCTTGCCCATCACCTGGCCGTTGGGTGCCGGTCACACGCCCATCACGGCCCAGGGCGAGAGCGAGCTGGGGGCCTTATCCTTGACTGTTATCGAAGACTAATCCTGCAGCGAATAAGGGGAAATGCCATGAATAAAGCTTGGTCCATGACCGCCGCCGCCCTCGGGCTCGCGTTCACCGTCACCGCCGCATCTCAGGCGCACCGCCTGTGGTTGTTGCCCTCAAACACCGTTTTGTCGGGCGAAGAGAGCTGGATCACGGTCGATGCGGCCGTGTCCAACGATTTGTTCTACTTCAACCATGTCCCCTTGGGGCTGGAGAGCATTGTCGTCACCGCGCCGGATGGATCGAATGTCGCCATTGAAAATGGCGCGACGGGAAAATATCGCTCAGTCTTTGATCTTCATCTGGACCAGCAGGGCACCTATCGGATTGCCTCTGTGCGCAATGGCTTTTTCGCCTCCTATATGCTCGATGGGGAGCGTCACCGCTGGCGCGGACAAGAAGCTGAGTTCGCCGCGCATCTGCCCGAAGGCGCAAGCGAGGTTGAAACCTCGCGCTATGTCGGCCGGGTTGAGACCTTCGCCACCTTGGGGGCCCCCAGCTCTGAGGCTTTGGCTCCGACCGGCTCAGGGATTGAGCTGGTGGCTGTAACCCACCCGACTGATCTTTATGCCGGAGAACGCGCGGAGTTTCAGATCCTGTTGAACGGTGAGCCTTATGCTGGGGCTTCTGTGGAGCTGGTTGAAGGCGGCACACGCTATCGCGATGCCATGGCCGAAACCACTTTGACCACCGATGATGAGGGCCATTTCAGCTATACCTGGCCGGAGGCGGGCATGTATTGGTTTGAAGTCGGTCACCGTGTTGAAGGCCAAAATGGTGAGCCGGGCCAGAATTATGGCTATGCGGTCACCTTGGAAGTTCTCCCGCTGTAAGTCATGGGTGAGGTTCTCATTCCGCCTCTGGTTTCGCGCGCGATGGCCACGCCACCGCCCGAAGACTGGCGCAGATTTGAGCTCACCGGACCGACGATGGGAACCCAATGGCGGGTGCAGATTTATGCGCCCGCCGACTGGGATGCGGCGCGCTTAACCGCGCTGATTGCCGCGCCCTTGGCGCAATTGGTCGCCGAGATGAGCCATTGGGATCCCCATAGCCCCTTATCCCGCTTCGCCCATGCCCCAGCGCAAAGCTGGGTGCCCTTAAGCTTGGATACGCGCCTGGTTTTGAAGGCTGGTTTGAGCCTGGCGGAAAAAACCGGCGGCGCATTTTCTCCCTGTCTCGCCAAAGTGATTGATGATTGGGGCTTCGGCCCCTCAGGCCCGCGTACGACGCCGTGCGTGCGCGGCGAAGAAACGCCTAGCCCGGATTGGCGCGATCTTTATGTTGATGCGGTTACAGGCAGTGTCTTTCAGCCGGGCGGCGTGGCCTTGGATCTTTCGGCGATCGCCAAGGGCTATGGATTGGATCTTGTCGCTAAGCAGCTTTTACGCGCCGAATTGACCAGCTGGTGTCTGCAAATCGGCGGCGAGGTGAGGGCGAGCGGTGTCAAGGCCGATGGCTTGCCCTGGTGGGTGGATCTGGGGGTTCCGGCGCAGGCGCAACGCGCTGCCGATCGTGTGGCCCTAATCGGGATGGGGCTGGCCACCTCGGCCACGGGGCATAAGGCTTTCCTCCATCGTGGTCAAAGCTATGGCCATTTGATAGATCCCAAAATTCAAAGCCCGGTGAAGGGCGATGTCGTTCAGGTCAGTGTGCTTCATGGCAGTGTGATGTGGGCCGATGGCTGGGCGACGGCGCTGTGTTTGCTGGCCTCAAATGAGGCTTTAGCGCTGGCTGAGCAAGAGGGCTTGAGTGCACGGATCTGGGTTCAGCGCGATGGCGTATGCGAGCCGATTGACACTAAAGCTTTGAAAAAATGGTGATTATGTAAGAGGGCAAAAGCCCAAGAAAAAGCCCGGTGCAATGAGGGGCGCACCGGGCTGATAGTGAACACAGACACTCATGCTTATTCAGCAAGAGCAGCTTCTACCAATTCTTGAACGCGGTCAACGTTTGCGCCGGGCACAACTTCATTATTGATGATAAAAAACGGAGTACCGTTAATACCGATTTGACGCGCCAGGCTGCGCACATCGTTAATATGGCGTTCAACGTCAGGATGTTGCATGTCTTGACGCATCTTTTCCACGTCGATGCCGTTTTCCACAGCAACTTGCTCGATCCGCGCCTGATTGAGGGGCCGACCGGCCGCATAAAGACCATTGTGGAAGGCGATATATTTATCCGCACCCTGTTCCCACACGGCTAAAGCGGCTTTAGCGGCGGTTTCAGACTCAGGGCCGAGGACGGGGAATTCTTTCATGACGAAGCGTACGCGCCCCTCATATTGCTCCAACGCCTGGACCAGCCATTGATTAGACACCCGGCAATAGCCACAGCTATAATCAAAGAATTCTACTAACGTAACGTCTGCGTTTTCAGCGCCCAGCACGGGATCACGCGCATCGGAGAAGATCTTATCTTCATTCGTCGCGACCAGGCTGGTGAAATCTTCCATTTCACGCGCGCGGGCACGGCGTTGTAGCTCGATCAATGCCTCTTCGATGACCTCTGGATGTTCGACGATATAGGCATGAACAATAGCTTCGATGTCATCGCGCTCGCTTTGAGACATAGACGATGTGCCTTGTGATTGAGCCCCTTCTGAGCAAGCGACCAGGGCCAGGCAGGCGCTGGCCAAAAGGCTGATGTTTCGCAGCATTAAAATCTCCCTCGTTAACCCCACGGGGTAACCCTTTAAATCAATGTCTTCTGTCTGGCGAGACTTTAGCGCCGGTTTGAGCGCTCGCGGCGGCGGATTTCACGCATCTCTTCAGGGGTTGGCGTACTGACCGCGATCAGTTCGCTGGCCCGGATCCACGATGGGGTGCCGCGTTCTAAATCTTCGCGGGCGCGGGTGGCAAAAGTATAGGCTTGGCGTTTATCGCCAACAGAATAGGCGCGTTCTGCGGTTGCCAGTTCCGCCATCGCATTATCGCCAAGGCCTTGATACACCATAGACATTTGATACCAGCCGAAACTATTGTCCGGTTCGGCGACCAGGGCATAATTCAAATGTTCGCGCGCGAGCTGCAAATTCGCCTCACCGCCCAATGCGACTAAGGATCCCGCCAGATTGATGCGAATAAGCGGGGCATTGGGCAGAAGCTCGACCGAGCGCTCATAAGGCGCGATGGATTCTTCTATATGCCCGCTTTCAAACAGCATCTGGCCTTCCAGCTCATAGAAGAAAGGATTGTCCGGCTCATCAGCGATGAGGGCTTCGATATGCTCGCGGGCCCGGGCAAGCTGACCGTCTTTATAATAGGCCACCGCGCGGGCATAGCGCGCGGGCAGGCTGGTGTCGCTTTCCGGATAGCGCAGGAAAGTCTGCGCCGGTGAGGCCATAAAGCCAATGATCTTGCCCTGAATACGGCGCAGCTGCGCGACCTCTTCCGGGCTGTCGGCGTGTTGCGCATAAGGGCTGTTATCAACCCGATTTCTCAGCGCCTGAATACGTTGTGAGGAGAGGGGGTGTGAGCGGAAATATTGCATCCGGCGCGCATTCGACATCACCTCTTGATAGCGGAAACGCTCAAACGTGTTGACAAGGCCAATGCTGGTTTGCCCGGTTTTATCAAGATAGCCTACAGCGGCCTGATCAGCGGCAGATTCTTGTGCGCGGCTATAGGTCATATAATCGAGCGCGGCAAATTGCTGGCTTGACGCGATCAGGGCTGCCCCGGCCCCCCCTTCACCGGCGAGCGCCGCGGCAAGGCCCAACCCCATGGTGGCCAGCATCGTGGCCATGGCCGATTTACTGGCTTCGCCTGAGCGTAGCAGATGCGCGCCCGCAATATGGCCGATTTCGTGGGCGAGAACACCCTTGATTTCATTGGGTTGGTCAGCGGTGATGATGGCGCCGGTGTGAAAGAAGATATTTTGCCCGCCCATCACGAAGGCGTTAAAATTCATATCGCCGATCAGGTAAAGATCGACAGAATTTGGATCCAGCTCAGCCGCTTCGATAATGGGATTAGCGTATTCACGCATCATCATTTCGATTTCGGTATCGCGGATAAGGCTTTGCGATAGGGCCGAACCGGTAAAGGTCACCGCCCCAAAGGCGGCAATCGAGAGGCGTAGGAGAGATTTCAGGCGCAAATGGGCCTCCGTAAATGTAGCCCCCATAATTATACGCCCAGCTTAGTCAAATCCCGTCGCGTGACAAGGCGGCTGACCGCCTGATCACGCGACTTGTGATGGGATATGAGGGCTTAGTTACCTAGCCCGAAGAGCTTTTGGGAGCGTTGCCACCAGCCCTTGCGCTTTGGCCCCTTGTCCTCGTCACTCTCATCGCTATCGCTTTGAGCCTCAGACGGGGCTTCAGCCTCAGAGGTGGCCTCCGGCGCAGCGACCGGGATGGATACCGCAGGGGTTTCAATCTCCACCGCCTGCGATGCGTCTGCGTCCACCGTCACAGGGCTTGCGGTCTCGCTGCTCGCCAGGACTTCAGGCTGCGCATCGGCGGCCGGGCTGTCAACGCGTGCGGGCTGAACCTCAACCTCGGGCGCTTCAGGAGCAGAGGCTTCAACGGGCGCTTCGGCTTCAGCCTTCTTCGTTGTCCGACGACGACGCTTGGGCTTCGGCGCCTCCTCTTCGCTCGCGTCAGGGGCATTTGCCGCTTCAGCTGCTGCTTCAGCGGTCTCTGCCTCAACCTTTTTGGTCGTACGCCGACGACGCTTAGGCTTCGGCGCTTCTTCTTCAGCGCCAGCATCAGGGGTCTCAACCGTCTCGGCTGAGCCTTCAGTAGCTTCGGCCTCAGCCTTTTTGGTCGTGCGGCGACGGCGCTTAGGCTTGGGCGCGTCTTCCTCAGTCGCGGCGTCAGGGGCGGGAGCCTCTTCAGCGTTGACCTTAGCGGTTTCGGCCTCGCTCGCCTCGGCTTCAGGCGTAGCGCTCGTCTTGCGACGGCGACGCTTAGGCTTAGGCGCGTCCTCTTCAGCCACGACAGCGGGGGCCTCTTCAGGGGTGTCTACACTTTCAGCTGGGGCCTCAGTTATGGCCTCTACAGATGTTTCAGTAACGGTCTCAACAGCACCATGTTCAGCGACGGCTTCACGCGGCTTGCGCTGGGGACGACGACGACGGCGCGCTTCGCGGGCCTCTTCATCTTCACCTTCGGTGCCAGAGGAGGACAAGTCCTCATAGGTGCTGGGGCGAACCACGGCGAGGGGGTCATGAATATCGTCTTGATGATCATCGCCGCTTTCGACATCGCCTTCCTCAGACATCTCGTCCGAGGCTATGGCTTCGCCGTCTTGGGCTTCGATTTGATCATCATTCTGACGGCGACGCCCCCGGCCGCCGCGCCGACCACGCCGGCGGCGCTTGCGGGGACGATCTTCACCACCATCCTCGCCTTCAGCACGCTCTTCACGCTCTTCGCGGTCTTCCCCATCATCGAGGGAGGCCTCTTCGTCTTCACCAGAGGCTACAAAGGCTTGATCCTCATCCTGACCCCGACCCTCTTGATCGCCAGGACGGCCGCCACGGCGCCGACGCCGGCGCCGACGGCGATTAGCGTCACCCTCGCCATCCTCTTTGGCTTGGGCGGCGGCTGGCGCAGCGACCTCTTCGTCTTCTTCCTCGTCATCAATAACGGGATCAGGCATGATCAGCTCAGGAATATCCAGTTTCGGTGCATCTTCCAGATTGCGGCTTTCCAGGCGCTCCAGCGCGCAATGTGGGCGGATCACATCGCGATCGGCCTGAATGACGATGCGGATCTGGAAGCGATTCTCGATATCGAGAATATGCTCACGCTTTTCATTAAGCAGGTAAAGTGCAACATCGCTGGGGCATTTCAGCGCCACTTTCGCGGTGCGCCCATGCATGGCGTCTTCTTCCAACGTGCGAAGGGCCAGCAATGCCGATGATTCGATACTGCGGATATGGCCCAGGCCTTCGCAGTGCGGGCAGCTCTCGGTCGAGCCTTCCACCAGGCTGGTGCGTCGGCGCTGGCGGGAAATTTCCATCAGGCCGAATTGCGAGATCTTGCCCATTTGCACACGGGCGCGATCTTTTTTCAGCGCATCCTTCATCTTCTTCTCGACGAGGCGAACATTTTTGTTCTCCTCCATATCGATGAAGTCGATGACGACAAGGCCCGCCAGGTCGCGAAGGCGCATCTGACGCGCGGCTTCCTCAGCCGCCTCTAAATTGGTGCGCAGTGCGGTTTGTTCGATATTACGCTCTTTGGTCGAGCGACCGGAGTTGACGTCCACAGACACCAGGGCTTCGGTGGGATTGATCACCAAATAACCGCCCGAGCGTAAGGGCGCGACCGGCGAATAGATCGCTTCAAGCTGGTTCTCAACGCCGCTGGAGAGATAGAGTGGGACGGACGCTTTATAGGGCTGGACCTTTTTGGCGTGGCTTGGCATCAGCATACGGATAAAGGCTTTGGCCTCTTTATAGGCCTCGTCACCTTCAACCTGAATGACTTCAACGTCTTTGTCGTAGAGATCGCGGATTGCGCGCTTGACCAGATTGCCTTCCTCATAAATGAGGGTCGGGGCCATGGATTTGAGCGTATCCTCGCGGATAGTCTCCCACAGGCGCAGCAGATAATCATAATCGCGCTTGATCTCGGTCTTGGTACGCGCCGCACCGGCGGTGCGCACGATCAGACCCATACCCTTGGGTACTTCCAGATTTCCAGCGATTTCTTTAAGGCGTTTACGATCGGGCGCATTGGTGATTTTGCGCGAAATACCGCCGCCGCGCGGGGTGTTGGGCATCAAGACGCAATAACGCCCAGCCAATGACAGATAGGTCGTCAGGGCCGCACCTTTATTGCCACGCTCTTCTTTAACCACCTGTACCAGCAGAACTTGGCGACGTTTGATGACTTCTTGGATTTTGTATTTGCGGAGGAGCTGGCGACGCTTGCGCGCGGCTTCTTCGATCAGTTCTTCCTCGTCAATACTATCATCATCGCTCTCATCGGCTTGCGATGAGGCGCTCAGCTCGGCTTCGGCTTCGCGTAGGGCGACACGATCCTCAACAGGGATCTGATAATAGTCAGGGTGGATTTCATTAAAGGCCAAAAAGCCGTGCTTATTGCCACCATATTCGACGAATGCCGCTTGTAGAGAGGGCTCTACGCGGGTGACTTTGGCCAGATAAATATTGCCACGGATCTGCCGTTTCGTGGCTGATTCGAAATCAAATTCCTCTACGCGGTGTCCATCCACCACGACGACTCGGGTTTCTTCCGAGTGCGCCGCATCGATTAGCATCTTGCGAGACATGCACTAAAACTCCAAACCGCGCCAAAGGTCTTCGATCCGCCTGCCGGGGCAGAGGATGAAGCGGGGAGCGGTCATGATTGTGAAACGGCGATGCGCACAGGGCTTGGATCGTCAATGGATCAACTGTGTCACGCGCAATGCGCATCGTGCTTATCCTTAAAAAATGGGATTAAAGCGCATAATCGCTCTCAATATCCCACCTTCGGGTTACGGGCGGCCTTTAAACCCCAGGGATGTTGGGGGGCCGGTGAACTTGTTTTTTTAAACTACTCCTGGAGTGTGTCAGGCATATATCATGACTGCCTGAGACAAATCAGAAGGCTATCTCAAGGTTTTAAGGTGTGCCACAGAGACCCGAAAGGTCAATCCACGCACCGCCTTTATCTTGGACATTTCCACAATGCACTATTCTTTGGGCAATGAAAAGCGGCTCAAGCCGTGCTAAAGCTGTTGTCATCGCCGTCAACCAAACGTCAAGCTTACTGCGATATAAGTCCAAAAAAAGGCTTGCGGCGAATCACGCAAGGCCCAGAAACGGGTAAAAACCCAAAACGGGTAGATGTGCAGGTGGTGGAAATGGCAGTGACACGCAAAATGCGACGCGGCTGGTGTCAGATTTGCGCCGGGGTTTCAGTCCTGGCGATGATGATCGCTGCGCACGGGGTGGCTTTGGCCAATCCTGAAGTGACGGCCATTCGCTTCGGCGAAGGTGAAAACTCTACCCGCATTGTCGTTGAAACCTCTGAACCGGTTGAGTTTCAGGCCTTTACCATGGCTGAACCGGGTCCGCGCCTGGTGATGGAACTCCCAGAGGCGCTATGGGCCGTTGCCAGTCTTGCCACCGGTGAGGGGGCAGGGCGCGGCCATGTTTCCAATTTCCGCTTTATCAGTGGGGCTGGCGGGCGTTCTCGTCTGGTCTTTAACCTCACCGGGCCATCTCAAGTCAGTCAGACCTTGAATTTGGAACCGGGTGAAAGCGGCAATTATCGCCAGGTGATTGATATCGCTACGGCTGAGGCGTCGGTTTTTCAGGCCAGTTCGAGTGAATTTCCCGCCTCGACCAGTATTGATCAATTGGTCGCAGAGCGCGCCCATGCGCGCTATGACGCTGGTCAATGTGGTCAGATCCGCGTCGTGATTGATGCCGGTCACGGCGGGCGTGATCCCGGCGCAGCGGCGAGCCATGGCGGCCATCATGAATCGCAGGTCAATTTGGCCGCCGCTTTGGCGCTGCGCGATATTCTGTTGGCCACGGGCCGATATGAAGTTGTGATGACCCGCGATAGCGATGTCTTTATTGAATTGGAAGACCGTATTCGGATCGCCCAAGATGCCGATGCGGATCTCTTCATCTCTTTACATGCGGATGCGGTGGCGTCGGGCTCCAGCGCACGCGGGGCGACCGTTTATACCCTGGCCGATCGTGCGGTAAACCGTGCGCGCAACCGGGCTTTGGATCATTCCGATGGCTTCTTATCGAATGGCTATGCCCAGCCGGTACAGGATTTGCTGCTGGATATGTCGTTGCGCGAAAAGCGTAATCAGTCTTTGGTCTTTGCCCAGGATTTGATCGGGCGCGTTGGCGGTATGGCCCCGGTGCTGGATCAGCGCCCGCGTCAGGCTAATTTCTATGTCTTACTTGATTCACAAGTGCCTGCAGTGCTGTTTGAGATGGGCTTCCTGACCAATCGTGATGATGCCCATAACCTTAATAATGCCCGTTTCCGCCAGCGTTTGATGGCCACGGTGGCCGAGTCCATCGACCATCATTTTGAGCGCTGTCATAGCCCGAATAATCCGACTTATACCGCGACTTTGAACCGCGCGAGTGCGGCGCAATAAGATATTTGCGCATATCAGGCTTGATTGACATAAGAAAGACTGGTTAAGCCGTCCCAAAGCGGCCATAATGGGGCCTGAATAGAGCTTCTTTTTTATGAATCTCTATCGGGGGATAGATGCGACGCCATCAGGCGCGAGGGTAGAATGAAACTTCTCAGCTGGACATGGATCGGCCGGATTATGCTCTGGGGCGTAATCACGGCTTTTGTTTTAGGCGTCATCGCCTTGATCGCGGCGGCCATTTATGTGGTGCGCGTGACCGATGATCTGCCTGATTATCAACAGCTGGCTGAATATGAGCCGCCGATTATGAGCCGCGTTCACGCTGGTGATGGCCTGTTGATCGCAGAATATGCCCGCGAGCACCGCGTCTTTGTGCCGATCGAGAACATTCCCCCGCATGTGATCCAGGCCTTTATCGCGGCAGAGGACAAGAATTTCTACGAACATAGCGGTGTGGATCTGGTCGGTATGATCCGCGGCGGTATCCGTTCGGTGTTACAGATCGCATCTGGGCGCGGCGGGCCTTTACAATCGGGCTCAACGATTACCCAGCAGGTCGCGAAAAACTTTCTTTTGACCTCGGACCAGAAAATCGACCGTAAAGTGCGAGAGATCGTCATTGCCCGGCGTATGGAACGCGCCTTCACCAAGGACGAGATTATCGAGCTTTATGTCAACGAGATTTATCTTGGCAATCGCTCTTACGGGATTGCGGCGGCGGCGCTGAATTATTTCGGCAAGTCCCTGGATGAGCTGGATCTGGAAGAGGCGGCCTATCTGGCGGCCCTCCCCAAAGCGCCCAGCAATTATAATCCAGAGCGCTATTATGATCGCGCGGTGACCCGGCGCAATTATGTGATCGGGCGGATGCTGGAAGACGGCTATGTCACCCAGGCCGAAGCCGATGGCGCGATGGCGCGTCCTTTGGAAACGCGTGACCGTCTGGAAGGTGAGACCTATCTGGCAGCGGAATATTTTGTTGAGCAGGTTCGCCGTCAAGTCTTTGATCGTTATGGCGAAGATCAGCTTTACGATGGCGGGCTGTCGATCCGCACGACGCTGGACACCCGCATGCAGATGGCCGCGCGCAATGCGCTGCGCAAAGGTCTGGAAGACTATGATCGCCGCCATGGCTATCGCGGGGCTTTGGGCCAAATCGCGCTGAATGGCGATTGGCAGACGGCCTTGGCCGAATTTGATGCCCCCGCCGATATTGATGAGAGCTGGGCCGTCGCCGTCGTGCGCACTTTGCGCGATGACCGCGCGATCTTGGGCCTTGTCGATGGGCGCGACGTTTATGTGACGCGTGAGGCGCTAAGCTGGGCGCGGGCACCAGGGCGCACCCAATCGGGCTTCCCCACGGTAGGGGCCGCGCCATCGCGACCAAGCGATGTGTTGAATGTCGGCGATGTGGTTCTGGTTGAGCCGTTAAGCGGCGAAGCTGATGGCGATGAGGCTACACCCGCCGATGCCTATGGTCTGCGCCAGATCCCGGCCGTCAATGGTGCGATCATTGCGCTGGACCCGCATACGGGCCGGGTTTTGGCCATGGTGGGCGGCTATTCTTTCCAGCAGAGCCAGTTTAACCGCGCCATGCAGGCGCGCCGCCAACCTGGGTCATCGTTCAAGCCTTTCGTTTATGCGGCCGCGCTGGATCATGGCTATACCCCAGCCTCGATCATACTGGATGCACCCTTTGCGGCTTCGGGCGGCGGGGATATGCGGTTCTATCGTCCGCAAAACTATTCTGAGGAGTTTTATGGTCCATCGACCTTGCGTCTGGGCCTGGAAAAATCGCGTAACGTCATGACTGTGCGCCTGGCGCAAGATATTGGCATGGGGCCAATTGCGGAATATGGCGAGCGCTTTGGTCTTTATGATCATCTTGATCCGGTTCTGGCCATGTCACTTGGGGCCGGGGAGACCACACTCCTACGTTTGGTGTCGGGTTATACCGCGCTGGTCAATGGCGGGCGCTTGATCGAGCCGACCTTGATTGACCGCGTCCAGGATCGCAGCGGGCATAACATCTATATCCATGATCCGCGCGCGTGTGAAAATTGTGAAATGCTCGATTGGTCACCGGCGGTGGAAGAACCCTTCCTGCCAGAATTGGGCGAGGAAGTAATCTCGCCTGTGACGGCCTATCAGGTTGTTCACATGCTGGAAGGCGTCGTCGAACGCGGCACCGGTACGGCGCTGCGCTCCCTCGGTCGGCCTTTGGGCGGTAAAACCGGGACCACGAATGATTTCCGCGATGCGTGGTTTGTGGGCTTCAGCCCGGACCTGATTGTGGGGGCCTATGTCGGCTTTGATAGCCCGCTGCCTTTGGGCCAGGGGGAAGCCGGGGGCCGGGTCGCGACGCCGATCGTGCGCGATTTTATGGAGCCGACCTTAGCCAATTACCCGATTGCGCCCTTCCGCGTGCCTGAAGGCGTGCGGTTTGCGCCTATCAATGCGCGCACGGGCGAGCCCTCTGCCATTGGGGTTCCCGGCACGATTTTGGAAGCCTTTAAACCGGGAACTGAGCCGCAGCGCGGCCAAACGGCGGTGGAAGAAACTTTAAGTTTTGGCCGTGGCAGTCTGGATTCCTCCACTCCGGTGGAG
This sequence comes from Woodsholea maritima DSM 17123, assembly GCF_000382325.1. Taxonomy (GTDB): domain Bacteria; phylum Pseudomonadota; class Alphaproteobacteria; order Caulobacterales; family Maricaulaceae; genus Woodsholea; species Woodsholea maritima. The sequence goes on along the minus strand of NZ_KB908061.1, from coordinate 29,268 downwards.
GATGAGACTGAACAAGAAAGCCTGGGCGGCTTGTATTAAGCCGCCACTGGCGTTATTCCATGCGCCCCTTACTGCCTTCATCAAAGGCAGGCTTTAGCGTTATTGATGAGTATAGGAGCGATGCACCGCCATGCGCGCTGACATCCAGAATTTAAAAACCGCCATCGAGCAGTCAGCGGAACTGCTAAGGAGGCGTCTTTGACTGGGATACGGCCCAGAAACGTCTAGACGAATTAAATGCGCGCGCGGAAGACCCCAGCCTGTGGGATAGTCCGCAGGCCGCCCAAGCGCTGATGCAAGAGCGTAATAAGCTCGATGCCGCGATGAAAGCCGTCACCGAGATTGAATCGGATTTGGCCGATAATCTGGAGATGGCTGAGCTGGCCGAGATGGAAGAGGATGAAGACCTGTTCCAAGAGGCGCTCGCGGCCCTGAAAAGCGTGCAGGAAAAGGCCGGCAAGGCAGAATTACAAGCACTGCTGTCTGGTGAAGCCGATAGTAATGATAGCTATCTGGAGATCCATCCCGGCGCGGGCGGGACAGAGGCGCAAGATTGGGCCTCAATCCTGACGCGGATGTATTCGCGTTGGGCCCAGGCCTCGGGCTATAAAGTCGAAGTGATCGAAGAACAGGCCGGGGAAGAGGCGGGGTTGAAATCAGCTACGCTTCTCATCAAGGGCGAAAATGCCTATGGCTGGCTGAAGACTGAGGCTGGGGTGCACCGTCTGGTGCGGATTTCCCCCTTTGATAGCTCAGGCCGGCGCCATACCAGCTTTGCTAGTGTTTGGGCCTATCCTTTGGTCGATGACACGATTGAGATTGAGATCGAAGAAAAAGATGTGCGCGTTGATACCTATCGCGCGTCCGGGGCTGGGGGCCAGCACATCAACAAAACGGACTCCGCCATTCGTCTGACCCACATCCCCACCGGGATTGTGGTGCAATGTCAAAACGATCGCTCACAACATAAAAACCGCGCCACGGCCTGGAACATGTTGCGCGCGCGTTTATATGAGCTGGAATTGCAAAAGCGCGAAGAGGCCGCCCAGGCCCAAGCTGAGTCCAAGACCGATATCGGTTGGGGCCATCAGATCCGCTCTTATGTGTTGCAGCCCTATCAGATGGTCAAGGATTTGCGTACCCAGGTCGAAACCTCTGACACCCAAGGGGTGCTGGATGGGGATCTTGATGCCTTTATGGCCGCAGCGCTCTCGCAGCGCGTCGGCGCGAACAATGAGGACTAAGCGCGGCTTTGCGTGAGGCAGATATAAAAAAGGCGGCTCAATGAGCCGCCTTTTTTGTACGAAAACGCTTAGGAATTACCCCACAGCAGGTTTTGGCGCATTGCTGCTTGCCGGTGCAGGCGGTGCGCTAACGCTGGGTTTGTCATTGGCAGGCTTGGCGCTGTCAGAGAGCGGATCAGAATTGCGACGGCAGTGACCATCAAAATACGCGCCGCTTTCCACGGCCAGGGTCGCGTGAATGATGTCGCCTTCAACGCGCGCGGTTGCGGCAAGCTGAACCTGACGCGCGCGGATTGAACCCACGATACGGCCGCGAACCACAACGGTTTCTGCGATCACTTCGCCATTGACGGAGGCTTCTTCGCCGATGGTCAGCGTTACAGCACGCACATCACCATCAACAGAACCATCAAGTTGGACTTCACCCTCAGAGGCAATCGAGCCTTTGACGGAGAGGTCAGCGCTTAAAATGGATGGAGCTTTGGATTTCATAGCAGACCTTTTCGCTGGTGAAGGCGATGCGAAATTTTGCGCATCAAATTCGGGGCTTGGCGTATCTTTAGGTTTATTGAACATAGTGTCCAGCTCTTAAAAATCGTTCCGGGTCCTGGGTTTCCCCGTTGAACCACACCTCATAGTGTAAGTGCGTTGCGGTGGATCGACCTGAAGAGCCCATGCCCCCAATGCGTTGGCCTTCAACCACCTCATCGCCGCGACGTACATCTATCGAACGAAGATGACCATAGCGTGTCATAAAGCCATAGCCATGATCAATATCGACACATCGACCATAACCCGAACGCCAGCCCGCGTAAACGACGCGCCCCGGTGCGGTGGCTAAAATAGGTGCATTTGAATAGGCGGCAAAATCTTTACCCGCGTGGAACGCCGCGCGGCGGGTGAACGGATCAAGGCGCGGACCATAGGGCGAGGTCTCGCGATAATTATCCCCAACCGGACGTGCCAAAGGCGTGGAACGCAAAGCCGCTTCGAGCGTTTCAGTTTCCAGGATGCGCGCGGCAATGCGCGCAACCCGCGCATCGAAGGGATCTTCAGGATCAAAGTGTTCGCCCAGTACGCCTGATTGTTCCAGCGTAATCAATGGCCCACCCGCAGGCTCTTCGCCATTGCCTTCCTCGATGACATCATCGAGGCGCAGACCCGTGAGGCGTAAGATATTGCGGAGGTTGTCTGCGCGCGATTCCGCTGAATCTTCAGCGCGGGCCAAAACGGCGTCCTGTTCGCTGATCAGCGCGGTCACTTGGGATTCAGCGCTATTATCAAGCGGTGAGTCGACACGGATCGGCGTCAAGCTGGCGCGCGGGGCCGGATCCGCCGGGGCGGCGGCCATCAAAACCCGTCCGCCATCCAGGCTAGGGCTTTCGGAGCCATCGCCAATTTGTAAATCTTCAGCGAAATCTAACAAACGGCGTAAGGTTTCATGACGCAGGCGGAATTCACCGGCTGTACGAGAAAACTCATCCGTCTGCGATTCCAGAAGCGCGAGTGCGGAGGCTTCCGCCGCATAGGCTTCTTCGGTAAGTTGTTGATATTGGGCTTCCATCTGCGCCAAGCGCGATGCGCTTTGATGGGCATTATGGACATTCAGCCCGATATTGATCACGCCGACAGCCACGACCACCGATAGGACAATCGCCACAGACAAGGCGGCAACCTGCATAGCGGTCGTGATCGCGAAATAGCGCACTTCGCCATCGCTGCGATGATAAATCTGACGCTCAGGAAAGCGTTTTTTTAACGCGTCCCAAGGTCCATCAATCACACGTTTAATCATGAGACTTCGCCCACACTTCTGCCCATGACCCCCTCAGTCGTGACGACAATGACACGATTGGAAAGAAAATATCAATCACTTCTCTGCAAGCGGTGGGCCGATTTTCCATTTTTTTACGATTTCACAGCCAGAGGTTGGTATAAAGATGGCTTCATTCCCGCTTTGAGCCGGGCTTGGATGTTGAAAGGTAATTTTAATCCACCTTTGAAGCGTTCACGCACGATGGTCTGAAAATAAGGTTCGGGGTCTTGGCCTTCATAAGCGCTTAAAACCTTGAACCAGCGCGCCCCAGCACCGACATGGGCGACTTCCTCCTCATAGATCACCTCTAAAACCGCTACGCTTTCAAAGTCTTCGACGGATTTTAGCTTTTCAATCATCCCTGGGGTCACATCCAGTCCACGCGCTTCTAACACCATGGGCGCAATGGCGAGTCGCGCGGCGAGGTCGTCTGAGGTGTCCATCGCTGCATCCCACAGGCCATTATGCGCCGGTAAGTCCCCATAATCGCCGCCTAATTCGGTTAACCTTTTCCTGATCATCTGAAAATGACGCGCTTCGTCCTCGCCCACTGTGATCCAATCGCTGATAAAATCACGGCGCTCGTCCTCGCTCAGGCGTGGATCTGCGCCAAAACGGGCCACCATATCAAAGGCCAGATCAATGGCATTGAACTCGATATGGGCGACGGCGTGCATCAAAGCGAAACGCCCCTTGGCAGAGGTCAGGCGCCGGCGCGGCACTAAACCGGGCACCACCAGTTCGGGCTGAGCAGGGCGCGCGGGCGTTGCAGGCGGATGGCTGGCTTCACCGCGATCAGGCAGGCGATAGTCACCCGCACGCCAAGCCTTGGCGACGGCAAAGGCGCGCTCGGCCTTGTCCTGGGGCTCACCGGCGGTAAGGACCAGGCAAGCGGCGTCTAAAATGGAAAGCGAGCGGGTCATTGTGGTCTTGAACGCGAACTAGGCGGCGTTGAGCGCTTTGACGCTGGCCAGCACTTTATCCACATGGCCGGGCACGCGGACATTGCGCCAGAGCGCTGCGATATTGCCCGCCCGGTCAATGACAAAGGTCGAGCGCTTCATGCCCATAAAGGTCCGTCCATAAAGTTTTTTTTCGCCCCAGGCCCCATAAAGCTCTGCAATGTTCGTCTCAGCGTCAGAGGCCAGCGTAATAGTCAGATCGTGTTTGGCGATGAATTTTTCATGCTTGGCCACATCATCTTTGGATACGCCGATGATAATCGCGTCCTCAGCGGCGAACGCGTCTTTTTGCGCACTGAATTCAATTGCTTCTTTGGTGCAGCCCGGCGTATCGTCTTTGGGATAGAAATAGAGAACGACAATTTTGCCTTTGAGGTCCGTTAAACTGACATTGCCTGCGGTATCTGTGGGCATTTCGAAGTTTGGGGCCTTGTGCCCAAGGGCAAGTTCGCTCATCAACACATCTCCCGATATCAAGGGGTCAAATTTGGTGGGGCAAGATCAGGCACGCCGCGCGCGCCGTCTAGCCCTGGGCCTGTAATGAATGAGAGACGATGCGTCGCACCGCCCAGTATGCTCTGCTTTATGTCTTGGAAGGCTTAGCCATTTTTATGGCTCTGGTCATTTTTGGGCTGGCTGCGATTTTATGGCGTCTGGCCTCTGGACCGGTTGAGGTTGATCTTCTTCGCCCGCTGATTACCGAGCAATTGATTAAAGCTTTTGACGGCGATGTCGCCTCGGTGGGGGGATTGCGGCTGGGCTTCAATCCCGATAATGCCGCCTTGATTGTGACGGCAGAAGATTTATCGGTCGCACGGCGCGGCGGGGAAGTTATCGCCGCCACACGCCATATTGAGGTCGGGGTCGCGTTGGATTTGCTGCTGATCGGTGAGATCAGCCCTGTCAGCTTAAAGGCAGAAGGCGGGGTCTTTACCGTCGGGCGCAATAGCGAAGGCCAGATAGTGGCTCAGCTGGGTGCGGGCGATGTGGATCTCGGCGCGATGATGAGCGCGCAAAGCGTGCCTCAATCCCAGGGTCCGTCGCAAATCCGTCCTTTACTGAAAAGTCTGATGGAGGAGGGGACCGATCACCTTCTGCCGCGATTGCGCGAGATTGATATTCGCCAGGCGGATATCCGTGTTTTTGATGCCGTAAATGATTTCGTCGCTGTCATTGAGGACGGTGAAGCCAGGCTTATCCGGAGCAATCGTCAAATCGCTTTAGAGGCTGAGGGCCAATGGTTGACTTCAGCGGGGCCTGCGCCTTTGTCGGTGCGGTTTGAAACCGGCTCACATCTGGAAAGCCTTCTTGTGGATGTGCGGGTCACGAACCTCAATCCAGCCGTGGTGGCCCCGCGCAGTGGGATTCTGGCGCAATTGGGTCAAGTCGATGTGCCCTTGGACCTGGAACTGGTGTTGGATGCGGCGCGTGATACGGGGTTAGGCGCAGTCATGGTGCGCGCCCGGGCTGGTCAGGGTGTTATCCATCACGCCAGTAAAGACTATGCGCTCAACGCGGCTCGCTTACATTTGGCCTATGATACCTTGGCCAATGAGATCCAAATTCATGATTTGGTGGTCGATGGAGAATTACTCAATCTAGATGTCACGGGCCGACTCTATGAGTTTTCAGGCTTCGAGACCTCAATCCCCTCTACCTTGCGCTATGATTTAAGCTTGGTGCCGGGGCGCTTTGAATGGCCGGGCTTTTTCCGTGACCCGATCATTTGGCAATCCATCGATTTATCCGGTGAGATGCGCCCGCTACGACCCGAAATCACCTTTGAACGTCTGGACATTGTTTTGCCGAAGGCGAGCGCGCAGTTCACCGGGGCTGTTAGCTTGGATACGATTGATACCGGTGGGGTTTACCCCAGTGTGAACCTAGTCGGGCCCATTGAAGGCGATCTCAGCACGGATGATGTCTTAGGCTTGTGGCCGATTGATTTTGCAGTGGGTGCGCGCGATTGGCTGGCCGAGAGTATCTTAGGTGGGCGTCTGTTTGATGCGCATATGGATATGTCCTTGAAAGGGCAAGATATTGCTGATCGTACGATCCCGGATGAAGACCTGGCGCTAAGCTTTCATTTCTCGAACGGGGATGTGCGCTATATCTCGACCATGACGCCCCTTTTGGGGGTTGAGGGATCTGCAACCCTGTTCGGTAATGGCTTTGAGCTGTCCAGCACGGGCGGGATGATTGGTGATCTCGTCATGGAACGTTCTTATGTGCGCATTGATCAATTAGAGCCCAAGGGTGGGCTGGCGGTCTTTGGCGGCGTCGGTCATGGCAAGGCGAGCGATTTTATTGCGCTGATTGATGAAGAGCCCTTGGGTTATGCTAGCCAATATGGCCTTCGCGCCAGTGATTTCGGCGGGCGCGGCAGGTTGCAGTTCTCGATCACGCGCCCCATGCTTTCTGAAGTGCCGATTGAAGATATTGGCTTCGATATTGAAGGCGATTTTGAAGACATCACCGGGCCCTTGGTCTTTGGTCCTGATGCGGGCATGAAAGATGGTCCGCAGGTGGAAGATGGGGTCATGCATTTGACCGCAACCCCAGACGGCATGGTGGGCGAAGGCCAAGCGATTGCTGCGGGCATTCCGGCGCGCATTCGCTGGGAAGAAAATTTCAAAGCCCCCGATGATGAGCCTTCGACCACGATGCATATTGAGGCCAGGGCACAGGCCCGGGATTTGGCGCGCCTGGGGATGCCAGTGCGCCGGTTTTTAGATGGCCCCATGGGACTGGTGGTGAATGCGCGAGGTAAAGGCGTTGATTTCAGTACCTTGCAGATGGACTTAGACCTGAGCGATACGGCGATCTCCGCGCCGATGGATCTTTGGCAAAAAGCCCCTGGAGATGCCGCCAACTCACGCCTGGAAGTTCGTTTCAGCCCTCAAGGGATCAGTCTTGAAACCTTCTCTTTAAACGCGGGGGATGCCGAGATTGAAGCCAGCGCCATGATCGATCATGGCGGGCGCCTTCTCCAAGTGAATGCCGAGCGGTTGAGCCTGACTGGCCTGATGGATTTAGCCGTGCGCGGATCGCGTCCTGACGGTGTCGAGGGGCCATTGCATCTGGCGGTCACAGGGGCATATCTGGATGCCATGACGCTGGTTGATGCGATATCCAGCAACTCAGCCCCCGCGAACAATGGCGAAGAGGAGGGGGCAAGCGCCGTTTCCAGTGATGGCGAACGAGAACCGTTTGAGAGTGATGCACCGCCTTTGATTGTCGAGGCTTCCATTGAGGCCATGGACTTGCGCGATGTGCGTTTTACCAATGTGGATGTTTTGGTGCACTCTCAACTGGAAGGCGTGGAGCGTTTTGCGCTGTCTGCTTTAGGCCCTGGCGGCCCCGTTGAAGTTTATTTCCAACCCAATGATGCCGGTACGGCGCGCGCGCTGTCGCTCACTGGGGGGAGCGCGGGGACTTTGCTGACAGCGGCCACCGGGTTTAGCCAGATTGAGGGCGGAAACCTGACCCTGGTCGGTGAAGCGCCTTTGCTGGGTCAAGAGGGCCCCATTACGGGCCGACTGGATATGGGCGCTTTTCGCCTGGTGCGCATGCCCTTGCTGGCGCGGATTTTGGCGGCAGGATCCTTTGAGGGCCTGGGTAGCTTGTTAAGTGGGGAGGGCTTGGTGTTTGAGCGCTTCTCCAGCGACTTTACCTGGCAAAACTCGACCCTGGAGATGCGTAATGCGCGTGCGGTCGGCCCCGCACTAGGGATTACCTGGGATGGGGTTGTGGACACGTCTGAGCAACGCTTGGCGGTCGATGGCACGATCTTGCCCTCTTATGGGGCGAACTCAATCCTGGGCGGATTACCGGTTCTGGGCGAGCTGATCACCGGGCGGCGCGGCGAAGGCATTATCGGCGTAGTCTTCGCTGTAGAGGGCCCTTTCACGGGCACGCGCGTTTTCGTCAATCCGCTGTCCGCGCTGGCACCAGGGATTTTGCGCCGGATCTTTGAAGGCACTTCGGCAGAGCGTGAGCTGGAGGCGTTGGAAGCACAACGTGAGGCGATGGATGCGGCGCGTGAATTAGAGGCCGAAGCGCAAGAGGTGCGTGAAGAGGTCGATGCCGCAGTTGAAGACCTTCCGCGCGAGTTAAAGGATGAGCCTGCGTCTGAGGGGGACGAATAGGGCGGGTTTGGAACTGAGATTTTGCGGTCGCATTGCGTCTTGAAATCTCATGTCTGTCATCCCCGACTTGATCGGGGATCTATCTCCCTAAAAGGGCAAACTCAATAGATCCCGGGTCGCGCTTACGCTTGCCCGGGATGACACTCTTAGTTTGAGAATCTCGCTTCGCGTGCACTTGCGCTCCCTTATGGAGCGATGGACCCCGGAACAAGTCCGGGGCCGCGCATGTAGAAAATCATCCTTGAAGACTATCCGGGTTCCCGGCCCAGCGAAGCGCAGAGCCGGGATCCATACTTCACGAAACGTCTGGCAATTATCAAATGGACCCCGGATCAAGTCCGGGGCCGCGATGCTTAGTCTTTGTGCGACCTAGCCCGTGACTTTGACCAGGGCATGATGCTTCTTACCCACGGAAAGGCGGATAAGGCCGTCTTCCAACAGGTCTGGGTTCAAGATGAGATTGGGGTCACTGACCGCTTCGCCATTGACCTTGACGGCGTTTTCCTTGGCTTTGCGTTTGACCTCGCCCTTAGAGCCCGCAAGGCCGGTGCTCACCAGCGCATCACCCAACATGATCTCACCGGCGCTGAGTTGGGCCTGTGTCACCTCCAAAGTGGGAAGCTCAGAGCCCGCCCCACCGCCGGCAAATGTCTCCTTGGCGGTCTGTTCAGCGCGTTCTGCCGCCTCACGACCATGCAAGAGGGCCGTGGCTTCATTGGCCAGCACGGTTTTAGCCGCATTGATCTCTGCGCCCTCCAGCGCTTCAAGACGTGCGATTTCGTCCAACGGTAGATCTGTGAAGAGGCGCAGGAAGCGCCCGACATCGCCATCTTCGCTATTGCGCCAGAACTGCCAATAATCATAGGCGCTCAGGCGATCTTCATTGAGCCAGATCGCGCCATCGGCGGTCTTACCCATTTTCGCGCCTGATGCGGTAGTAATCAAAGGTGTGGTAAAGCCATGAACCTGAGTACCATCCACGCGCCGGCACAGCTCCACCCCGTTGATGATATTGCCCCATTGGTCCGCGCCGCCCATCTGCAAGGTCAGTTTATGACGCCGGTTCAGCTCCAGGAAATCGACCGCTTGCAACAGCATATAGTTGAATTCCAAGAAGGTGAGGGGCTGTTCACGCTCCAGGCGTAGCTTCACACTGTCAAAGGTCATCATGCGGTTGATGGTGAAGTGACGGCCATATTCGCGCAGGAAATCGAGATAGCCATAGCTGCCCAGCCAGTCATCATTATCAACGACCAATGCATCTGTGGGACCATCCCCGATGGTCAACAGCTTTTCAAAGGGCTTTAAGATCCCGGCTTTGTTTTCGGCAATGACCTCGGGGGTCAAGAGCGGGCGCGAAGTGTCTTTACCCGAGGGATCGCCGACCTTCGTGGTGGCCCCGCCCAAGAGGATGACCGGCTTATGCCCGGCCTGTTGTAAGCGGCGCAGCATCATGATCTGCACCAGCGAACCGACATGCAGGCTGGTTGCCGTACAGTCAAATCCGATATAGCCGGTGATCGGGCCTTGATGGGCGGCGGCGTCGAGGCCTTCTAGATCGGTCGCCTGATAGAGATAGCCACGATCCACAAGAGCGGAGATAAACTCAGATTTGTGTTCGGTCATGGCGATAGCTCCATTTATGGCTTAAGAAGACTGCGCTTCTAGCAAGAGAAGCTAAGATTAGGGAAGAGCGAAGATGCGTATTGTCGGTTTGATGAGTGGAACCTCGCTTGATGGGGTGGATGGCGCGCTGTTAGAGACCAATGGCAACCGCATTTTAGGCTTTGGCCCGACCTGTGACCGGCCCTATGCCGCCCATGAGCGAACAATCCTGGAAGACGCCGTCGAGGCCGCCTTGATCTGGCGTTTCCAGGGTGAGCGTCCTCGTATTTTTGCAGACGCCGAAGCGGTTCTAGAGGCCGTCCATGCGGAAGTGGTTCAAGAGGTGTGTCGGGCGGGCGGTTTATTACCCTCAGAGCTGGATGGCGTGGGGTTTCACGGCCAGACCGTGGTGCATGAGGCCCCGATCCCTGAAGGCCCCGGGCGAACCTGTCAGATTGGGTCGGGGCAAAGATTGGCCGAGCGTTTGGGGTGCCGCGTGGCTTATGATTTTCGCTCGCACGATATGCGCGAAGGTGGCCAGGGGGCCCCTTTGGCTCCGATTTATCACCGCGCTTTGGTGGAGGCTGCGGGCCTGGAAAGGCCCATCGCCGTGCTTAATCTGGGCGGCGTGGGTAATATCACCCTTATCGAAGCGGACGGCACATTGACGGCCTTTGATACCGGGCCCGCCAATGGCTTGATTGATGCCTTCGTTCAGGCCCGTCAGGGCTTGGCCCATGATGCAGATGGAGCCTTGGCCGCACAGGGGCGTTTGCATGAGGCCGCGCTGGCAGAGCTGTTGGATCACCCCCATTTCACCACGCCTGGTCCCAAATCCTTAGACCGTTGGGATTTTTCCTTGGAACCTGTCGCGAATTTAAGCGATGAAGATGGCGCGGCGACCTTGACCGCCTTTACTGCAAAGACTGTCGCGCTGGGCCTGGAGCACATCACGGCCCGGCCCAGCCGGATCATTGCCTGTGGCGGGGGGCGTAAGAATAAAACCATGATGGCATTGATCGAGGCGGCCTGCGGCATTCCGGTGATGAGTGCGGAAAGTGTCGGCTGGCGCGGGGATATGATCGAGGCGGAGGCCTTTGCCTTTCTGGCGGCGCGCACCTTTATGGCCCTTCCCATCAGCTTTCCCGGCACGACGGGCGTGATGGAGCCCCTAACCGGCGGTGAAGTGGCCTTTCCTTAGGGCACAAAAAACCCGGCACTAGGGCCGGGCTTTATTGAAATGTAACGCTGGGACTTAAGAGCGCGCAGAAATTTTTGGCGCGTTCATAATCGACAAGCGGTGATCGAGATAATTGCTCGACAACAGCTCCAGCTCTTCCAAATGATGGGTGAAGAGGTGCGAGGCATTGGGCACGATGGTGCGGGTAATCTCAATACCTTTTTGGCTGCGCACCTTGCTCATCACGCGTTCCATCTCATCAGGAGGCACGATGGCATCTGATTCGCCATGAACAATGATGCCAGAGGCCGGGCACGGAGCCAGGAAGGTGAAATCATACATATTGGTGGGCGGTGAGACCGAGATGAAGCCTTGGATCTCGGGCCGGCGCATCAAAAGCTGCATGCCGATCCAAGCGCCGAAGGAATGCCCGGCCACCCAGCAATAGGGCGCATTCGGGTTATAAGCCTGTACCCAATCGAGAACCGTGGCGGCGTCAGACAGCTCGCCCAGGCCTTGATCATACTGGCCTTCACTGCGTCCAATACCGCGGAAGTTGAAGCGGATGGTCGAAAAGCCGCGTTCCTTGAACATGTCATACATCATCAAGGTCACAGGGTTTTCCATATGACCGCCCCCCTTGGGGTGCGCATGCAGAACAATGGCGACAGGTGCATTTTCACGATCGCCGGGGGCGTATCGACCTTCGAGGCGGCCAGCTGGGCCAGGGATAATCACGTCAGGCATGGGCGTCTTATCGCGTCCTTTCGTTATACCTGAGCTGCATACTTGGTCTTTTATTTCCCACCAACAAACGCTACAACGCGTCGCATGGCGCAATAGTTGACTTCGCAGCTAAGGTTCTTACATCTGAACCTACTCAGGCGCAGCTTCCTTAAGTCGGGCCTCTTACCATGAGGTGGACCCAAAATGCGAGGGGTTAAGCGCATTCATGTGTCATAGACGCATGGGATTGAGCAAAAGAAAGGGCATATACCCATGAAATTGGGCACAAAGGGTCGTTATGCAGTCATGGCGATGGTTGATCTGACATTGAATGGGCAAGATAACCCTATGCCCTTGTCAGACATTGCCTCGCGCCAGGAAATTTCGCTGTCCTATCTTGAGCAGCTGTTCGCCAAGCTTCGTAAAGCAGGCCTTGTCGAATCGGTGCGCGGACCGGGCGGCGGTTATCGCCTGATGCATCCGGCCAGCCAAACCCGCATCTCCGATATCATTCTGGCGGTGGATGAGCCTGTGGACGTGACCCGCTGTAAAGGGCGCACCAAGGGCTGTATGGAAGGGGGCGGGCGCTGTGTCACCCATGATCTGTGGGACGAGCTGAGCCGACATATCCATCTTTTCCTCAATACGGTGAGTTTGGAAGATGTCATCAAGCGCCGGGTCATGGGCTTGGCGCAGATGCCGAATGGACGCACCAGCGCGATGGTAGACCTTCGCGAGTTTACACTGGCAGAATAAGGCTACGGGTTTAGTGACGATATATCTCGATCATAACGCAACCTCACCGTTGCGCGCTGAAGCGCTTGACGCCATGCAAGCCGCCTTTGCGCTGGGGGCCAATGCGTCCAGCGTCCATGGGCCGGGCCGCAAAGCGCGCGCCCTTATCGAAGCGGCGCGTGAGGTTGTGGGCAAGGCGATTTGCGCGCGTGCAGAAGATATCGTCTTTACCGGGGGCGGGACAGAGGCGGATAATTTGGCCCTTCATGCGGCTCAACATGCCGGTGTGCGCCGTATGATCATCAGTGCGATCGAGCATGAAGCGGTGATGGAAACCGCGCGCCATCTGGGCGTGATTGTCGACATTTTGCCCGTGCGCCCCAATGGGGAAGCCGATTTAAACTGGCTTAAAGCGCATTTGGCCGATTGGGATAATGAACAAGATGGCCAGCCCTTTTTGGCCTTGATGGCGGTCAATAATGAAACCGGTGTGATCCAGCCCTATGAAGAGGCGGGCCGGTTAATGCGCGAGGCGGGCGGGCTTTACCTGATTGATGCGGTTCAAACGCTGGGCAAGATAGATTTTGACTTTGCCGCCTCGGGCGCACACTTCGCGGCCTTTTCCGCCCACAAAGTGGGTGGCCCTCAAGGTGTGGGGGCCTTGGCCTTGTCGTGTGATGTCAGCTATGCGCCTTTGATCCGCGGCGGCGGGCAAGAAAAGAACCGGCGCGCGGGTACGGAAAATGTCGCAGGGATTGCCGGTTTTGGTGCCGCGATCACTGCGGTGAAAGCCGATACAACTGATCTTAGGGCCTTGCGGGATCGGCTGCGCGCCTTGATTGAAGGGGCCATGCCAGAGGTTCGCTTCTATGGAAAGAACGCGCCGTGCGTGGACAATACCCTATGCCTGAGCGCGCCGGGCTGGCTGAGTGAAATTCAGGTTATAGCCATGGATTTGGCAGGCTTTGCGGTGAGCGCCGGATCGGCATGCTCCTCGGGCAAGGTTCGTAAAAGCCGTGTGCTGGAGGCTATGGGGGCCAGTGATGTCGAGGCGCAATGTGCGCTGCGCGTATCCCTGGGCCCTGAGACGACACAAGACGATATAGATGCCTTCGCTGAAGCCTGGTGCAGTGCTTATGCGAAGGTTCGCCCGCACTCTTCTTCGGTTGCGGTGTAGAAAGGAGGCTCTTCATGCCGGCGGTAAAAGAAACCATTGACGATGTACGCCAGTTGGAAGCCGATAAGTATAAGTATGGCTTCACGACCGAGATTGAACAGGACATGGCCCCCAAGGGCCTGAATGAAGACATTGTGCGCTTCATTTCGGCCAAGAAGAATGAGCCAGACTGGATGCTGGAGTGGCGCTTGGAAGCGTTCAAGCGCTGGAAGGAAATGGAAGAGCCCACCTGGGCGAAGGTCAAATTTCCCAAATTTGACTATCAAGATGCCTATTATTATGCGGCCCCGAAAATGGGCGCGACGTATAAAAGCATCGACGATGTGCCGGCCGAAATCTTGGAAACTTATGAAAAGCTGGGCATTCCCTTGCGTGAAGCTGAGGTTCTTCTGGGCGTAGAAGGCGCGGGCAATACCACCGCCGCTGAGGCGCGCGAAAGCGATACGCCGACGCGTAAAGTGGCTGTGGATGCGGTCTTCGATTCGGTCTCTGTGGCGACGACGTTCAAGAAAGAACTGGCCAAGGCGGGTGTGATTTTCATGCCAATTTCTGAGGCCTTACAGGAACATCCTGACCTGGTGCGTCAATATTTGGGCTCGGTCGTGCCCGTGACGGATAATTTTTATGCGACGTTGAATTCGGCCGTTTTTTCCGATGGCTCCTTCGTCTATGTGCCGCCGGGCGTGCGCTGTCCGATGGAATTATCGACCTATTTCCGCATGAATGCCCAGGGCACCGGACAGTTTGAACGCACGCTGATCATCGTCGATAAGGGCGGCTATGCCTCTTATCTGGAAGGGTGCACCGCGCCGATGCGCGATGAAAACCAACTTCACGCCGCGGTGGTGGAGCTGGTCGCGCTGGATGATGCGGAGATCAAATATTCCACCGTGCAAAATTGGTGGCCAGGCGATGAAAACGGCAAGGGCGGGGTGTATAACTTCGTCACCAAGCGCGCCGATTGCCGGGGTAAGAATTCAAAAGTCAGCTGGACCCAGGTTGAGACCGGTTCGGCGATCACCTGGAAATATCCCTCTTGCATTTTGAAGGGCGATAACAGCCAGGGTGAGTTTTATTCGATTGCCGTCACCAATGGACATCAACAGGCCGATACCGGCACCAAGATGATCCATCTGGGTAAAAATACCAAATCGCGCATCATCGCGAAGGGTATTTCGGCCGGTAAATCAGATCAAACCTATCGTGGTCTGGTCTCTATCCATGCCAAAGCCACGGGGTCACGCAATTTCACCCAATGTGACAGCCTGCTGATCGGTGATCAGTGCGGGGCCCACACCGTTCCTTATATCGAGGCCAAAACCCCTAAAGCGGTTCTGGAGCATGAGGCGACGACCTCTAAGCTTTCAGAAGATCAGCTCTTCTATGCCCGTCAACGCGGGCTGAGCGAAGAGGCGGCCGTGGCGCTCCTGGTCAATGGGTTTTGCCGTGAAGTCTTACAAGAATTACCGATGGAGTTTGCCGTCGAAGCGCAAAAACTCCTCAGTGTCAGCCTAGAAGGGAGTGTGGGTTAAGCCATGCTAAAAATTACCAATCTCCACGCCCAGATCGAAAATGAAGACGGTGAAGCCAAGGCAATCCTCAAAGGGATTGATCTTGAGGTGCCTGCCGGGGAAGTTCACGCCATTATGGGCCCCAATGGTGCGGGTAAATCAACGCTGTCTTATGTGCTGACGGGCCGTGAAGGCTATGAGGTGACGAAAGGGCAAATCGTCTTCAATGGCGAGGATGTGAGCGAGGCTGAACCCGAAGTGCGCGCCGCGAAGGGCTTTTTCCTGTCCTTCCAATATCCGGTGGAAATTCCGGGCGTGCCGGTTTTGACCTTCTTGAAGGAATCGCTGAATGCGCAATTGCGCGCACGCGGTGAGGATGAAATCTCGGCCCCGAATTTCATGAAGCTGGCGCGTGAAAACGCTGCAAAACTCGGCATTTCCAATGATATGTTGAAGCGCCCAGTGAATGTGGGCTTCTCTGGCGGTGAGAAAAAACGCCTGGAGATTTTCCAGGCCCTGATGCTCAGCCCGAAATTCCTGATCCTGGATGAAACCGATTCCGGTCTTGATATTGATGCCATGAAAGTGGTGGCTGAGGGCGTCAATGCCCTTCGTGCCCCGGATCGTGGCATGTTGGTGATCACCCATTATCAACGCCTGCTCGATCATTTGACCCCGGATGTGGTGCATATCCTGGCCGATGGTCGGATCGTCAAATCCGGCGGGCCGGAGCTGGCGCGCGAATTGGAAGCCGACGGCTATGACAAATATGTCGGGAGGGCGGCTTAACCCATGACTAAATTGATGACCGCCACGCCCTTGGAAATGGCCTTGTTAAAGGACCTACCGCGCCAGGATCCCGTGCGCCAGCGCCTGTTGGACCACGGCATGCCACACCGCCGGGTGGAAGAGTGGAAATATTCTGATCTTCGCCGTTTGAGCGGTCCGGTCGAGTCTCAGGGCAAAATCAGCGTCAAATCTGCGCGCACTTTGATGAGTGTGCCGGTGGCGCAAAAGCACAGCCCCAGCTTTATGGCGGCGCTGGCGTTGTCCTTAGGCGATGAGGGCTTGGCCTTTGCGGTCGCGGCTGAGGCGCAGGAAACGTTAAGTCTTGAGCTATCGGCCACAGCGGGGCGTGCCCATAAAGTGCTGCGATTTGAGCTGGGTAAGGGGGCAAAGCTCACCTTGCATGAGATCTATCGCGCGCATGCCGGGGCCTTTGCCAATATTCTCATTCAAATCGTGTTGGGTGAGGGCGCGGAGCTGATCCGGGTCATTGAACAAGACGACGCGCCCGACGCTTTGCTGGTGGTGACCAGCGATATTGAGCTTTCACCCAAGGCGCGCCTGCATCAGACGACTTTGGGCGCAGGGGCCAAGCTGGCCCGGTTGGAAACTCATGTTACGCACCAGGGTGAAGGCGCTGAGGCCGATATCAATGGGGCCTATCTCATTGCGGCTGAACGTCATCTCGATCAAACGACCTTTGTGCGTCATTGCGGTCCCCATGGCGTGACGCGAGAGATTTTTAAAGGCGCGGCGCGTGCCCACGGTAAGGGCGTGTTTCAGGGTAAAATCCTGGTTGAACAGGGTGCCCAGAAAACCGATGCCCAGATGCAGCATCGCGCGATGTTATTGGACGAACGCGCTGAAATTGATGTGAAACCCGAGTTGGAAATCTATGCCGATGATGTGGCTTGTGCCCACGGCAATGCGATGGGCCATCTTGATGAAGACGTGCTCTTTTATATGCGCCAACGCGGTTTGAGCGAGGCTGAGGCCCGTACGCTGCTGACCGAGAGCTTCCTGCTTGATCCCTTAGAGCGTATCCCCGATGAGGCGCTTAGAACCCGTTTGCTGGGCCAACTGCAAACGCGATTGCGAGGACAGTCATGACGCCGCTTCTTCAACCCGAAACCGTGTTCGATCCAGAAGTCTTGCGCGCACAATTTCCGATCCTGTCGCGTCAGGTCAATGGCCAGCCCTTGATCTATCTCGACAATGCGGCCAGCGCCCAGAAGCCGGAATGTGTCATTGAGGCGGTGGCGAACACTTATCGTCATTCCTATGCCAATGTGCACCGGGGTCTACACACCCTGGCCAATGAAGCCACTGAGGCCTTTGAGGCCGCGCGGACCAAAATCGCTGCGTTTTTAGGTTCGCCAAGCCGCGATCATATCGTGCTGACCAAAGGGGCCAGTGAAGCGATCAATCTGGTGGCCTCTTCCTTTGGTGCGGGCTTGAAGGCGGGCGATGAGATTATCCTTAGCCAGATGGAGCATCACTCCAACATCGTGCCCTGGCATTTCCTGCGCGAGCGTCAGGGTGTGGTGATCCGATGGGCACCGGTGGATGACACTGGCGCGCTGGACCTTGAAGGTTTCAAGGCGCTGTTGAATGAGAAGACCAAGCTGGTCGCGATCACGCATATGTCCAATGTTCTGGGCACGGTGACCCCGGCTAAAACGCTGGTTGAACTGGCCCATCAAGCGGGCGCGGCGATCCTTCTGGATGGCTCGCAAGCCGCCGTTCATATGCCGGTCAATGTCAGTGATCTGGGCTGTGATTTCTACGTTTTCACTGGCCATAAGCTCTATGGCCCCAATGGCACCGGCGCGCTTTATGCCGCGGGGGATTGGTTGGCACGCTTACAGCCCTATCAGGGCGGGGGTGAAATGATTGCCGAGGTCTATGAGGACCGCGTGATCTATGCCGAAGGCCCGCATAAGTTTGAAGCCGGAACCCCGATGATTGCCGACATTATCGGTCTGGGCGCGGCGATTGACTGGCTCAACACCCAAGATCGCATGGCGATGTTTGAGTATGAGCGCGCGCTGATGGATCGCACCCTGGCGATGATGAGCGAGATCAAGGGCCTACGCCTGATCGGTACCGCGCAGGATAAAGGCGCGATCATCAGTTTCGCCATCGACGGCGCGCATCCCCATGATTTGGCGCAATTGATGGATAAATATGGCGTGGCCGTGCGCGCCGGGCACCATTGCGCCCATCCCCTGATGCAGCGTTTTGGCATTACCGGGACCGTTCGGGCAAGCTTTGCCCCGTATAATACGCTCAGCGATGGCGAAGGCTTCGTTGCGGCCTTGAATAAAGCCCTGAGCTTTCTCATTTAGAAGGGTGAGATGATGGATAATTCTACCCCCGATCGTGCGCGTGAGCGCGATGTGTTAAGCCTGGATGTACGCCCTTCGATGACCGAGGATGCGCCCCACACGGATGCCACATCCTCTGAAGGCTCTGAGAGCGCGCAAAAAGCCATTCCCGATGAAGAAATCGCACGCATCACCGATGATGTCATCGTGGCGCTGAAAACCGTTTATGACCCGGAAATCCCGGTCGATATTTATGAATTGGGCCTCATTTACCAGGTCGATCTGGAAGATGATCGCACTTTGAAGGTTGAGATGACCCTCACGGCACCGGGATGCCCTGTGGCTGGGGAAATGCCGGGCTGGGTCCAAGAGGCAGTTAGTCAGGTCGAGGGCGTTGAAAAGGCTGAGGTTGAGCTGACCTTTGATCCGCCCTGGACCCCCGACCGCATGTCGGATGAGGCCCGCCTGCAACTCAACATGCTGTAAGGATATGTGAAGATGAGCCGACCACGCCCGAAAGCTGTGACGTTAAGTGAGCGCGCCGCAACCCGGATCAAGACGCTGTTAGAGCGTCAAGGGAAGGGATTTCTGCGCGTTGGCGTCAAAAATGGCGGCTGCGCGGGGATGGAATATACGCTGGATTATGTCGATGCGCCGGACCCCTTGGATGAGCGGGTCGAGGATAAGGGCGTTGAGATTGTGATCGCGGGAAAATCCTTATTATTTCTTCTGGGGTCTGAGATTGATTATGAGACCACGGCGCTGCATTCCAAATTCGTCTTCCGTAATCCCAACCAAACCGATGCCTGTGGGTGTGGGGAGAGCGTGACCATCGTGCCCGTACATATGGATAACGCCTGATCCATAACCGGGGCGCATGATCGTCCCGGCATGCCTTTTTCTGAAAACTGACGCGAATTGAGCTTGTCAGGCGAGGGCTTGGCGTGGTTTGAACGCGTATGAAGTTGCCTGGGAGACCTGCATGAAGCTCTATTATTCGCCGACCTCGCCCTATGCGCGCAAGTGTCGGGCTTTAGTCATTGAAAAGGGTCTGGAAAATAAGATCGAGATGGTTGAGGCCATCCCGTTTGACAATCCAGAAGAGCTGCATGGCGCGAACCCTTTGGGTAAGGTGCCGGCCTTAACGCGCGATGGTGCGCCGGCTCTGATCGATTCGCCCTTGATCTGCGAATTTATCGACACTTTGAATGATGAGCGTTGGGTGCCTGAAAGCGGCGGTCCACGATGGGCGGTTCTGCGTCAGCAAGCGATCGCAGATGGTCTGATCGACATCACGATCGGGCGGCGCATTGAATTGTGGCGCGATGAAAAGCTGCACTATGATTTCTGGATTGAGCGGTGGGGCGAAGCGGTTAAGCGCACGGTCGCCGTGTTAGAGCATGAGCGCGGCCAGTTTGAGCGCTCCTTCGATTTGGGTGCGCTGTCGGTTGCCATCGCTCTTGGTTATTTGGATCTGCGCTTTGCAGATTATGACTGGCGCGCGGATGCGCCAGGCTTGGCGGAATTTTACGCCCGTTGGTCTCAGCGTGAGAGCTTCCAGCGTACCGAGCCGCCCGCGCAGTAAGATCAGATCAATAAAAAAGCGGGCCCGTGGCCCGCTTTTTTGTCTCAATTGGCGAGAGATTATGCCGCCGCCGCTTTGCTGGCCGCTTTGGGATCGTCCGCCGTGGTGCGGTTACGCCCTTCTTGTTTAGACTTATAGAGATTGACGTCACAGCGCTCTATCAATTGCTCAATAGACTCGCCGGTGGTGTATTCCGAACAGCCCAACGATACTGTGATATGGCCCAAATCTTCATTGGTGGATTTGCGCAGCAGACGCTTCGATTCAACGGTGACCCGCACCCGTTCGGCAATCTGCTTGGCTTCTTCTAATTTCGCATTCGGCAGCACAATGCCAAATTCTTCACCGCCATAACGCGCCACCACATGGTGCTCTTTGGAAAAGCGTGACAGGCAGGCCGCGACAAAACGAATAATCTGGTCACCGGTCTGGTGGCCCCACGTATCATTGAAGCGCTTGAAGTGGTCAATATCGCATAAGATGAGCGAGAAGGGCACAGAGCGCATTTCCGCACCGCGACGCGCGCGGCGCAGCGCTTCATCAAAGCGCTTGCGGTTGGCAACGCCGGTTAGGGCGTCGGTCATCGCCTCTTCACGCACTTTCTCAAGATTGGTGCGTAACTGATCAACTTCGCTGGAGGTTTCCTGTAGACGCTTTTCCAACTCACGCGAACGGCGTTGCATGCGCGCGGTGGCGGCCACCAGGCCTTCAACCATTTTCTTGAAGGTCTGCGCGTCGGTCGCTTTGTCCAGCTGTCCCGAAGCGCCCGCCAAAGCTTCACCATAGGCGGCGGTATCACGCTCAGCGGCTTCTAAGGTTTTAACAACTGCGCCCAGCTCGCGGCTCATCGCGCCGCCGGTCGACAGAACAACATCTTGGATCCGCTTGAAGGTGAAAAACCGATCGTAAAGCTCTTCTAAGAAGGCCGCATCGACCGATCCGACATCATCAAGCTGGGTCTGTAGAACTTCACACAATTCCGGCAGGGAATCGGATGAATAGGCCGTAAAGATTGAGTAATTCTGAGGCGTAGGGGGGACACTCAGGTCCGCCATCAGGTCCAGGGCTTTCTTCGCGAGCTCATGGCCTTCTGCCGTGTTCAGTCGTCCGTTCACGCTACTACCCCATGGTCTGTCTTTGATTCGATCATCAAAGACCCTTGATTGACGATTTATCTGACAGCCTACGCCCTGAATGGAAAGAACGAGTAAACGTGAACCTTAAAAAATGCGGTTAAAGGGCTTATCCAAACGCTGAACGCAGTAAAAAGTCTGGAACGTGGTCACCGAATCCGATTACTTGAACATCGGGTAAGTCATTGTCGTTGTTGTTTTTTGTGGCTTTGCGTGGGTTTTCACTTAGGCCTTGGTCGGATGATCTGCGTCGCGGACGACGTGATTTGTCCGAACTTTTTTCGGTGCGTGTGTTTTTAGACTGCGTGCGTTCAGTTTCAGCCGTTTGTGATAGGGCTTCATTGAGGCCTTCGATCTCCAGCGTTTCAGGCGTTTTGCCGATACGTTCAATAACGGCGGCCATGCCTTTTTCATCATCAGGCCCGATTAGGCTGATCGCTTCGCCTGAACGTCCTGCGCGCCCGGTACGACCAATGCGGTGGACGTAATCATCGGGCGAACGTGGAATATCGAAATTGAACACATGGCTGACCAAGGGAATATCAAGCCCGCGGGCGGCCACGTCAGAGGCCACGAGGAGTTTGATCTCACCGGCTTTGAACTTGGCTAAAGTGTCCATGCGCTGGCTTTGGGCCAAGTCGCCATGGATGGGCGCGGCGGCGAAACCGTGCTTAGCCAAGGATCTGGCAACAATATCGACATCACGCTTGCGATTACAGAACACGATGCCATTTTGCACACCGTCACGCGTGACGGCAGCGCGCAAGGCTTCACGCTTCACCTTGGCGGTCTTGTCAGAAATTTTGATGACATATTGGGTGATCGTGGTCGCGGTGGTGGCCGGGGCAGATACCTCAATACGTTCGGGGTTTTTCAAGAATTGGTCGACCAGGCGCACAATTTCTTTGGGCATGGTGGCCGAGAAGAACAAGGTCTGTCGGCGCGGCGGCACCATTTTGAAAATGCGCTCAATATCCGGAATGAAGCCCATATCCAGCATACGGTCGGCTTCATCAATGACCATCATCTGCACATCGGTCAGCAACAGCTTGCCGCGTTCGGCGTGATCCAAGAAGCGCCCAGGGGTGGAGATCAGAACATCTGCGCCTTGATCGAGGATTTTTTCCTGGGGACCAAAGGCAACGCCACCGATCAATAACGCCATGGTCAGCTTGGTGTTTTTGGCGTAGGTCTGAAAATTTTCAGCAACTTGGGCGGCAAGCTCACGCGTGGGCGCAAAAACCAGAGAGCGCGGCATGCGTGCCTTGGCGCGACCGCGTGACAGGCGCTCAATGAGGGGCAGGGTGAATGAGGCGGTTTTCCCGGTCCCCGTCTGGGCAATGCCCAAAACATCCTGGCCTCTAAGCGCAACGGGAATTGCCCCGGCCTGGATTGGGGTTGGGGTTTCATAGCCGGCGTCTTTTATGGCGCCAAGGAGGGTCGGGCTCAGGCCCAGCTCTTCAAATGTCATACGTCTCTATTCGATTTGCCTGTGACGGCCCGCTTGCTAGGGGCGCAATCAACGCGGTGATGGTTTGAAAACGCGCGCTCACAAAGCAGACGTCAACAAGTGCGCGAACATACGCGCCCTAAGCGCGCTGTCAATGCGCAGCCCAATTTATCACTGAAGAGATGAATTGAGTGTAACCTATTGGCGATAGTTTTGAAGAAAAAGGACCGCCATCACTTGAATTCACCCGTGATGGCGGCCTTTCACTCGCCTAAAGCGCGATTTAATTCGCGTTTGATTCGGCTCTGGCGGCATGGGCCGCCTCATGCTGATAGGCATAATCGCTATTGGGCCGGATCTGGCTATAGCGGGCGGCCAAACGCGTTTGGCGGCTATCCATGACCTGCAAGGCCCCGTCGATCATGACGTGGGTTGGCGCGCTCATGACCTCTAAGGGATCGCCGTCCCAGATCACGACATCGCCGACATAGCCGGGCACCAATGCGCCATATTGATCGCCCACGCCATAGATCTCAGCCGGGGTCAGGGTGATGGCGCGGAAGGCATCATTCCAGCTGGCTCCATGGGCGACGGCATTGCCCGCATTTTGGGGCAAGAGGCGCGGATTGAAGTATGCATCGCTATTGGTGTAGGCGAGCTGCACCCCGGCAGTGTGCAAGATCGCAGCGCCATCAAGGCGCGTCGCCAAAGCGTCGAAGGAGGAAGGCAGATTATCCAGCGGATCCATGATGACCGGAATATGAGCCGCGGCCAACTCATCGGCCACCATCCAGGCCTCTGCCGCCCCGATCAGGATCAAGCGGATGGCGGGGTAATCACGCTTAAAGGTGAGGGCGCGGCGGATATCACTGGCGCGGTTGACGCGCAGTAAGAGCGCGATTTCACCGCGTGCGGCCAGGACCAGGGCTGCGGCGTCATAGCGATCAATGGCATCGCCTTCATGATGGGCCATGAAGCGACCGGGATAGAAGCGCGAATCTTCTATCGCCGCGCGCAGGAAGGTCCAGGCCGCAACCCGAGAGCCACCCGCCGTACCGGCACCGGAGCTTGAAACATCCACATACATGAAGCGGCGGCTGGCAAAGAGACTGTCGGGTGTGCCCGACGTATTGGCCAATGCCCCGCGCCCGCCAATAATGGCTGGCCCCGTAGAGGGCGCAACGGCGATGCGGGTAATGCCCTCCAGCCGAGTGGAGGCGATATGATTGCTGGCGGGGTTAAAGCCATCGGCCACATCAATGGCGGCGGTGAAATCGGCTTCATCGGCAACATCGTCATGGGTGGAGTTTTCCAAGCCGACTTCGATCAGGCCCAGCTGGGTATAGGGATGAAAGAGGCCCGGCGTGATCCAGCCGCCCTGGGCGTCGATCACGGTGGCGTCGGCGGGAATGGTGACATTCGTGCCAACTTCGACAATGACGCCATCGCGCACCACGACGCTGGCATTGTCCAATACGCCTTGATCGGTATTGGTGACGACCCGGCCTTGGGTGAAGACGGTGGTTTGCGCGCTGGCCAATCCGCTAACGCTTAACGCCAGCGCCAGGGAGGATGCGAGAAGATGTTTCATCAGTTTGCCCCTTCACCAGGTTGGCCAATCATGAAGTCACGTACGGTTTGCCGGCTGGGATCTTCGGCATCATAAACCAAGGCCCCGTCAATAAAGACGTCTTGCGCGGTGGAATAGGTGGAGAAGGGATGGCCCGACCAGATCACCAGATCGGCGCGTTTGCCCACTTCCAAAGACCCGGTTTCATCAAAAATACCCAAGGCTTTAGCGGGGTTCGAGGTGAACCAGCGCACCGCTTCGCCATCGGAGATCTCCAGACCTAAGCGGCGCCCATCGGAAAGCGCTTTCGCCACTTCCTGATTGAGGCGTTGAATACCGTTGGCATCATCGGAATGGATCATGGCGCAGGCCCCACCCGCATGAAGGAGGGGGAGGTTCTCGCGAATGGAATCAAAGGCTTCCATCTTAAATCCACCCCAATCGGCCCAAACCGCGGCGCAGGTGCCCGCCTCGGCGAGTAAATCTGGGATTTTATAGGCCTCAACGGCATGGTGGAAAGTGGTGACCTTATAGCCAAACTCTTGCGACATATCGAGAATTTGTGCCATCTCATCGGCGCGATAGCAATGCATCTGCACCAAGATCTCGCCATCGAGCACCCCCATCAGGGTATCAAGCTCAAAATCGCGGGTTGGGGGATTGGCATCCTCACCGGCCTCGGCCTTGTCCCAATATTCGTTCCAGCTGCGGCGATATTCCACCGCGCGCTGCCAGGCCTGGCGATAGCCCGCGACATTGCCCATGCGCGAACCGGGGGCTTGACCGCGCCCGCCATAGACGCGCTTGGGGTTCTCCCCGCAGGCCATTTTCAGGGTGTAAGGGGCGTCGGGAAACTTCATGCCCTGCACAGTGCGCGAGGGCACATTGCGCAAGGTCACGCCGCGCCCGCCAAAGAGATTTGCCGAGCCAGGAAGCACATGCAAGGTGGTCACCCCGCCCGCCAGCGCAGAATCAAAGCCGGGATCTTGGGGCCAGACGCCATGTTCGGCCCAGACCTCGGCCGTGACCGGGCTGGTGACTTCATTGCCATCGGAATGCGCCGAGACCCCAGGCGAGGCATAAACGCCCAGATGGGAGTGAATATCGACAACGCCCGGCGTAATAAATTGCCCGTTGGCGTCGATGATCTCTACACCCTCCGGCGCGCTCAGATCGGTGCCGATCGCGGCAATGCGGCCATTTTCCAGGAGAATAGATCCGCCCGCCATTTCCCCGCCTATGCCATCAAAAATCGTGGCATTGGTAATGAAAACGGTCTGCGAGGGTAGGGGGTGATAGGTGGAGGGATAGGGATTGGCATCATAGCGCACGACATCTGTATCGCCGCTAGAGGTCTCAGAATGGCTCGACGTGTCCGGTGTGACATCGCAAGCGGTGAGCATCAGGACCGCGCCGAGTGCGCTGGTCCATGGCCAAGCGTGTTTTATCATGTATTTCCGCCCCTTACTGGCTGCGCTTTATCGTTATAGCTGCGCATTCAGTATTCAAAGCCAAGCCAGAGGGCGCGTCAATAGAAGACGTATAAGAGATTAAATTTCATGGCTTGATATATCCTGGCCCGACAGGTTAGGTGCTGAAACCACGTCCGGCGGGTCCTTGTAATCGCCCGCCGGGTGATAGGGTGTCGTGACCGGATTATTCTTCCCCGTCAGCGCTGTCCTCAGAGGTCTCATGATATGCCGCTGACCAGATATGGCCATCAATGGCGCAGGTCAGGCCATCATAGGTTTGACCCACCTGATAAGGGCCTTCAAAGGTCGGGCATTGGCAGCTGGTCAGACCATTTTCGTCTTCAATGCACGGCGCGGTCATGCATCCCGCATAAGACGGATTGTCAGCATTTGAACACTCAGTTGAGCCGAATTCATGGACATCGCTGTAAGCAAAGGAGAAGGTCGAGATCAGGCTGACATTCTCTAAATTCGGATACAGCGTCTGAGGGATGCCTTCGGCCGGATTACCCAGATAGCTACAGACCGGGGCCTGCAGGCAGTCTTCGGATTCTGCGATGACGCCATCGACTTCACGGCAATGACCATGAAGAGATTTCATATTAAGGCAGTTAGAGCCGTCCTCATGACAGCGCAGCATGGCTTCTTCGCGCACTTCGCGATTGAGGATTGAGCCGATGAGAACATAATTCCAGCTCAACTCACCATTATACATACCATCATCGAAGGCATAACAGGTGCAGGCCGCCGTATCATCGACATTGGGATTACACGGCAGCGGCGGGGAGCTGGTGCCCGGCTTGGTCGGTTGGTCATCCGCCGGACCAGAATAGTAGCACAGTGCATAGCCATTGCCGCGGCAGGCCAGGAAATTCTCAGCGTTTTCAAACGCGTCTGCGCGCGGCGGCTCATCTTGTGCCAGGCTGCACGCGCTTAAGGTCCATAGGCACAAACCTGCGAGGATCGCATAAATTCGGTTGGTCATGGGGTTCCCTCCACCTGATCAAACCTCTTTAAGGTCAGATCCTACACATTGTGCACGCCCACTCTTAAGGGTTGAGTAAAGGCTATGGAGGTTACCGCGTCAATGGAAAACAGGGTAAGGTTAAGGAAAATTCGCGTTTAGAGGTCTAATTCCGCGATATCCGGGGCATGTTGCTGGATGAATTGATAGCGCAGCTCTGGCTTGCGCCCCATCAAGGTTTCCACCAAGGCCTCGGTACTTTCTTTTTCCAGAGCATCAATGGTGACGCGCGCCAAAGATCGGCTTTGCGGGTTCATCGTGGTGGATTTAAGCTGAACAGGGGTCATCTCGCCCAAGCCTTTGAAGCGGCCAATATCGACTTTGCCGCGTTTAAAGCCGGTGGCCAAAAGATGATCTTTCTCCGCATCGTCTTGCGCATAGAGGGTTTTACCGCCTTGGGTCAGGCGATAGAGCGGGGGCTGAGCCATATAGAGCCGCCCCGCCGTGATCAGCTCTGGGGTGAATTTATAGAAGAAGGTCGCCAGCAAAGAGGCAATATGCGCCCCGTCGACATCGGCGTCACACATGATGATGACCCGTTCATAGCGCAGATCTTCAAGATTGAAGCGCGAACCGGGGTGGGTGCCCAGCGCCAGCATCAGATCACTGATTTCCTGGTTGGCCGCAATCTTGTCGGGGGTCGCGGAAGCGACGTTCAAGATTTTACCGCGCAAGGGGAGAATGGCCTGGGTTTTACGGTCACGCGCCTGCTTGGCTGAACCGCCAGCCGAATCCCCCTCGACCAGGAAAATCTCAGTGCCCTGCGCATCGGTTTTTGAACAATCGGCGAGCTTACCGGGAAGGCGCAGACGGCGCGAGGCGGTCTGGCGTTTGACTTCCTTATCGCGCTTACGCTTCAGGCGTTCTTCGGCGCGATCAACGGCCCAATCGATCAGCTTCTGTGATTCTTTGGGATTACCGGCCAGCCAGTGATCCAAGGGATCGCGCATGGCGGTTTCAACCAGGCGCGCCATTTCCGCCGTGGCGAGGCGCTCTTTGGTTTGGCCTTGAAACTCTGGGTCTTTCATGAAGACCGACAGCATAATGCCCGCCCCGCCCATCACATCATCAGGCGTGATGAGGCCCGCTTTTTTATGATTTAACAGCTCGCCATAGGCGCGCAGCGCTTTGGACAAGGCGGCGCGTAGACCGGCTTCGTGGGTGCCGCCTAAAGGCGTGGGCACCGTGTTACAGAAGGATTGGCAGAAGCCATCGGCATCGCCAAAGCCATCGGCAGAAAAGGCCAGCGCCCATTCCAACGCGCCCAGGCGGCCATCACGCTCGATCCGGTCAGCGAAAATATCGGTGACGAGGGTGCGCCCGTGGGTGATTTCTTTGAGGCGATCGGCAATACCACCGGGAAAGCACAGCGTGGTTTTTTCTGGGATATCGGTGCCGACCACCAACTCGGGACTACACGACCAGCGGATTTCGACGCCGCGGCGCAGGAAGGCTTTCGCACGGGCCATGCCGAAAATACGCGCCGCTTTGAAATGCGCCTTTGCGCCAAAGATTTGCGGGTCGGGCTTAAAACGCACGGTCGTTCCGCGCCGATTGGGGGCGGGGCCGACTTTTTCAACTGGCCCCATGGGAAGGCCGCGTTCATAGGCCTGGGTCCAGAGGGTTTTTTCGCGCGCGACCTCAATCTCAACGCGTTCGGAAAGCGCATTGACCACCGAAATCCCCACGCCGTGCAGACCGCCTGCGGTTTGATAGGCCTTGTCGGAGAATTTACCCCCGGCATGAAGCGTGGTCAGAACCACTTCCAGGGCCGATTTGTCAGGAAATTTCGGATGCGGATCAACGGGAATGCCGCGCCCATTATCTACGACGGTCAAAAAGCCATTGGCATCGAGATGAACTTCAATGCGGTCGGCCCAGCCGGCGACGGCCTCATCCATCGAGTTGTCTAAGATCTCAGCAAATAAATGGTGCAGGGCACGATCATCGGTACCGCCGATATACATGCCCGGGCGTTTGCGAACCGGCTCCAGCCCTTCAAGGACTTCAATGCTGGAGGCATTATAGCCTGGCTTCGCGCCGCCAGTGTCCGGAGCCACAGGGCCAGAGGCTGGAGCCTGAGCTTGAGGCACAGAAGAGGGCTCCGGCGTTTTGGCCGGTTTAGCCGGTTCGGCTTGGCGCGGCGTTTGGCCAGCACCAAAGAGATCAGATTGCGAATCAACAGACATATTACCGATCAAAATGACAGGTCTGCCTGCCCTTGGGGAGGTCGCAATGCAGAAAAAGACGGGGGAAAACAGATCGGGGGGGCGATCTTATTGTAGCGGCGTCGATTTAGGCTTGGATGCCAGCCTCTAGGCGGGAGGCACCTTTGTGTGCCTGAGCCGAGACGCAGGGCTTCGCCCACAGCCCCCTTTGACTTTGATCCGCTCAAGGCGCGCGCATATAAGGGGTAGGCAAGGATGAGGGAACTAAAGCGCTTGGGGGAGCATAAAAAAAGCCGGGCCTCTAGACCCGCCCCAGACTGCTGACAAACCCGTCGATTTCGGCGGGTTTATTTTTTTGCAGTTTTGGTTCCGAGATTTTGAGCGGTTTCAGTTCAGGGTGGGGCTGGTGCGCCCATCTCAGGCTAGGGCTTGTTTGGGTGGCTTTGTGAGGGCCATTGCGATTGTCTTGATGTTTTGGGCGGCGGCGGCGAGCAGGCACTGGGTTTGCACGCGTATAAGACTTCGAAACCTGGCATAGCGGTGACCATGGAGTTGTTTGGCATCGGCAAACGAGCGTTCCACGGTTTCCTTTCGGCGTTTGTAGATAGCCTTGCCCCAGGGCGTCAGGCGATGGGCATCGGTCCGCTCG
>NZ_KB908060.1:54880-189698 GCF_000382325.1 Woodsholea maritima DSM 17123 | reverse complement strand
CGAGCGGACCGATGCCCATCGCCTGACGCCCTGGGGCAAGGCTATCTACAAACGCCGAAAGGAAACCGTGGAACGCTCGTTTGCCGATGCCAAACAACTCCATGGTCACCGCTATGCCAGGTTTCGAAGTCTTATACGCGTGCAAACCCAGTGCCTGCTCGCCGCCGCCGCCCAAAACATCAAGACAATCGCAATGGCCCTCACAAAGCCACCCAAACAAGCCCTAGCCTGAGATGGGCGCACCAGCCCCACCCTGAACTGAAACCGCTCAAAATCTCGGAACCAAAACTGCAAAAAAATAAACCCGCCGAAATCGACGGGTTTGTCAGCAGTCTGAGGCCCCGGATTTAATCCGGGGCCGTAACATTTTAATCCAGCAATTTCTTGGTCAGGATATCATTGACCGCTTGGGGGTTGGCCTTGCCCTGCATGGCCTTCATCACCTGGCCCACAAACCAGCCCATGGTTTTGGGCTTGTCTTTAACCTTCGCGGCTTGATCGGGGTTATCCGCGATCAGCTGATCGACCACGGCTTCGATGGCCCCTGTATCAGTGACCTGTTTCATGCCACGATCTTCAACGATGGCTTCAGGGTCGCCGCCCTCTTCCCAGACAATTTCAAACAGGTCTTTGGCGATTTTACCGGAGATAACCTCTTTAGAGATCAGTTCAACAATCTTGCCTAACTGCTGGGGATTAATCGGGCTTTGCGTAATCGAAAGACCTTCTTTGTTCAAGCGGCCAAACAATTCATTATTGACCCAGTTTGCGGCCAGCTTGGCATCGCGCCCTTCTAAAACCGCTTCAAAATAATCGGCGCGGTCTTTATCAGACACCAGCACAGAGGCGTCATAATCGGTTAGGCCCAGCTCCTCAACGAAGCGCTTGCGCTTTTCGTCGGGCAGTTCAGGCAGGCTCGCCTTGATCGCGGCGATGAAGTCCTCTTCCAGGATCAAGGGCAGCAAGTCGGGATCGGGGAAATAGCGGTAATCATGCGCATCTTCCTTCGAGCGCATCGAGCGCGTCACACCCGTACCGGCATCGAACAGGCGGGTTTCCTGATCAATCTTGCCACCCTCTTCGATGATTTCCACCTGGCGATTAGCTTCATATTCAATCGCTTGACGGATGAAGCGCAGCGAGTTGACGTTCTTGATCTCGCAGCGTGTGCCCAAATGCTTGAAATCACCGGTTTCACGGAATTTCGCATAGCCCCCGACCGGACATACCGAAACATTGACGTCCGCGCGCAATTGACCCTTTTCCATATCCCCGCCGCAGGTACCCAGATAGCGCAAGATCGCGCGCAGCTTGGCCACATAGGCTGAAGCCTCATCCGGGGTACGGATATGCGGCTTGGACACAATCTCCATCAAGGCCACGCCCGACCGGTTGAGATCAACATAGGTCGCATTAGGATCAAGATCGTGGATCGACTTACCGGCATCTTGTTCCAGGTGCAGGCGTTCAATACCGACAACGAAGCGCGAGCCATCCTCGCGCTCACACTCGATCTCGCCCTCACCCACGATGGGGTCAGAAAACTGCGAGATCTGATAGCCTTGCGGCAAGTCCGGATAGAAATAGTTTTTACGGTCAAAGCGCGAATGCGGGTTGATCTGAGCATTCAGGCCCAATCCGGTGCGCACAGCCTGGGCGACGCATTCTTTGTTGATCACCGGCAGCATGCCCGGCATGGCCGCATCCACCAGGGAGACCTGGGTATTGGGATCCGCACCAAAGGCCGTCGCCGCGCCGGAAAAAAGCTTGGCCTGGGATTGAACCTGAGCATGCACCTCCAGACCCATGACGACTTCCCAATCGCCCTTCATGCCATGAATGATGTAGCCAGTATCGGTTGCGGTCATAGGGTCAATCCTTCACCTATCAATGCGCGCGCGGCGAGGTCTCATCCTCGTGCGCCCCAGATTGTGTCTCAGTCGATGTCGCGCCGATCTGCGCCAAACTACCGACCCAAAGTTTTATGCGATGGGCCGCGATCAGGGTGGTAATCCCAAAGCCGCCAAATAGCAGGAAAGCTGCACCAAAGGCGGTGATCGCCATGCCCTCGCCCAGCTTTCCACTCATCATCGCTGCGCCCAGTATGCACACGCCCGCACAGGGCAATATGGCAAGGCGCGTATTCATACCTTATGCCCACCAGGCCTGAGGCTTGGCCGTGAAGCCCGCGGCATCTTCCAAAGCCGCACCGACCTTGAACATCGTCGCTTCATCCAGTGCCTTGGTAATGATCTGCAAGCCCAAAGGCAGGCCATCTTTATCAAGGCCCGCCGGGACGCTCATCGCGGGCACACCCGCGATATTGGCCGTCACCGTGAAGATGTCGTTCAAATACATTTCTAACGGCGAGGCATTGGCCTTAGCCCCAATGCCGAAGGCCGCGCTCGGTGTCGTTGGCGTCAACAATGCATCCACCTGAGTGAAAGCATTATTGAAATCTTCCAAGATTTTACGGCGAACTTTTAAGGCGCGCACATAATAGGCGTCATAATAGCCCGCTGACAAAACATAGGTACCCATCAGCACGCGGCGCTGAACCTCTGCGCCAAAGCCCGCCGCGCGGGTTTTCTCATAGGTATCAGCCAGATCTTCGCCTTCAACGCGCACGCCATAGCGCATGCCATCATAGCGCGCCAGGTTGGAGGACGCCTCCGCCGGCGCGATGATGTAATAGGCGGGCAAAGCGTATTTCGTCATGGGCAGGGATACGTCAACAATCTCACAGCCCGCAGCTTTCAGCCAGTCCACACCTTGCGCCCACAGCTTGGCGATGTCTTCGGGCATGCCATCGACGGAATATTCCTTCGGCACCCCAATGCGCAGACCCTTGACCGATTGACCCACAGCCTCGATCCAGTTGGGCACTTCGCCAGGATAGCTGGTGGAATCTTTAGGGTCATAGCCCGACATGGCCTGGGTCAAGATCGCAGAATCTTTGACCGTCTTGGCAAAGGGGCCGGGATGATCCAACGAAGACGCAAAGGCCACAATGCCCCAGCGTGAGCAACGTCCATAGGTCGGCTTCACGCCCACCAATCCCGTAAACGCCGCAGGCTGGCGAATGGAGCCGCCGGTATCGGTCCCGGTTGAGCCATAGGAAACCCCCGCAGCAAGCGCCGAAGCCGCCCCGCCCGAAGACCCGCCGGGCACCAGATTCTCATCCGAGCCGGTTTTGCGCCAAGGATTGATCACCGGACCATGGGCCGAAGTTTCGTTGGAGGAGCCCATCGCGAACTCATCCATATTGGTTTTACCTAGGAAAACCGCGCCTTGATCCCACAGCTTTTGCGTCACAGTGGATTCGTATTCCGGCTTGAAGCCTTTCAAAATGTTGGAACACGCCTCGGTATTCACACCCTGAACGGCGTAGAGATCTTTAATGGCCAGCGGTGCGCCTTCGAGAAGCCCCGCCTCACCCTTGGCGATGCGCGCATCAGAGGCGCTCGCCATCTCAATGGCGCGATCGCCATCAATCACGGTAAAGCAATTGAGCGCCGGATTGATCGCTTCGGCGGCCTTCACATGGGTTTCAGCCAGTTCGCGCGCGGAAAAGTCTTTGTTCTTCAGGCCCTCTAGCGCTTCGGCCAGGGACAGGGATAACACATCACTCATATCACCCTACTCCACAGATTTGGGCACGACGAAAAAGCCCGCATCGGCATTCGGCGCATTTTTCAAAACCTTATCGCGGACATTGCCATCGGTGATGGCGTCTTCGCGCATCGGCAGCGGGGTCACGACCGGGGTGGTCATCGGCTCAACGCCCTCAACATCAACTTCCCCCAGCTGCTCAACCCAATCCAGAATACCGTTCAGTTCCTGGGTCAGCGCCTCTAAGCGCGCGGTGGGTTCAGCAATACGGGCCAGCTTGGCAATGCGCCGGACCTCGTCGGTGGTTACGGACATGGGGGACGTCTCCGGTTGGAAAAACGACGAAACAATGAAGGAAAATGACGTACCAAGGCCCGCGCCCGCGCGCAAGCCTTGGCGTGTATCATGGGGCGCGGCTTTGACAGGGCTGCACGATTTTGGGGCATTATCGCTTTCACAATTTTGGTCCTCGCTTCGCGTGGCCGAAAACCCACAGGGTCTTCTCCATCCAACGCTGCCCCGGACGTGATCCGGGATCCATCGAACCCGCAGGGTTCGCAAGCGCGAATGTCCTCAAATAGCCGATAGGCGGTAGGACAAAGAAAAAACGCGCGCGCGCAGCGAAGCGAGGATTAAAAAATAGTGTCATCCCGGACGAACGCAGTGAGATCCGGGATCTGTTGAGGGTGCCAGCAAAGCGCATAGATCCCGGCTCAAGGCCGCGATGACAGTTTTCATTGAATAGCTCAGAGAACAACGCCCCCTCCGGCCGTTCCGGCCACCTCCCCCGCTTCGCAGGGGAGGATAATCGGGCCTCAGGCCCGCAAGGACGACCGCCCTCAACTAGGCGATAGCCGGTAGGGCAATAAAGAAGTGTCCGCCCGCAGCGAAGCGAGGAAACTTCACAAAAAAACTGTCACCCCAAACTTGATTTGGGGTCTATGCCTGAAGGGGTGAGCGAGGTTCTGGTTGAGCAGAATAATCGTCAAGCTTACAGCATGGATGCCAGATCAAGTCTGGCATGACAAAAAACTCTATATCTGTCATCCCAACTCAAGGCCGCGATTACACATCAGCTAAGCGCTCACTTGAACTTCAGGTTTTACATCCAGGACGGCGGCCAACTGTTCAAAGCGATGCCAGGCCCGCTCGACCATCAAATCCTGGGCTTCACCGGTGATGCGCAGGATCAGACGCTCTTCTTCGCGATGCAGGGTGAAATGGGTCAGCACCTCTTTACACCGTCCGCACAGCGCTGTGCCCAGGCGCAGCGCCAAGCCCACTTGGAGGGCACGCGCCTGCGCTTCCTCGTCCAGGAAATGGGCAATTAAACCCTCATCCTTGGGGCTTTTCTTGCCGGCATAGCGATGGAAGACCGTCAGCGCCAGAAAAGCGCGTTCCGCATGGGAGATCCCGGCAAAGGGCGCATAAAGCACTTCCTGGAAGGAAAGCTGGGCCTGATGATCGGGATGCATGCGCGCGCCCAAATCCGCCAGATGCGCGCCGGCAAAGCGTAAAATCTGATCACGCGGGGCGTTGAAAATTCGCGGAGCCTCCGCAAATAACGGGTCCAACCAATGGGCCAGGCTTTGGCCGAAGCCCGGCATCGGTGCGGTCTGCCAGGCCAGCGCATGGGCCCCGGCCAGGAGGGGATCACCACTGGATAAAAGGCTCTGATCGGAGTGGAAGACCACCCCTTCGCGAAGGCCATAGGCAGAAAAGACCACGCGATCAAACCCGCCCTCTTCAACAATGGTTTTCAACAAAAGCGCCGCATACGGCACCGACCAGGCGCGCTTGGATGAGACCCCTTTAATGCCCGCAATCGTCGCCTCGCTGGCGGCCATCGCAAATTGCGCGGTTTTCAGGACATGAGCGCGATCGAGCTCGAACTGATGCAAGAGTGAGAGCGGATAAAGATCGGCGCGCATCGCGATATAGGCAAAGGCTCGCCAAGCCCCACCCACGGCATAAAAGGTGCGCGGCCCCTCATGCGCGCCCAGCGCGGCCATCAAGGGACGCACTTCATCCAGCTGGGCTTTGACCTCATCAATAAGACGATTTTTGTCCAGGCTTTCGCCCTGGCTCAGCATGGCCAGCGGCCCTAAGCGAAGGGAATGCGCTTCACCGGTCACGCGGCCTAACAGGGGCGTAAATTCCAGGCTCGATCCGCCCAAATCCCCGGCAATACCATAGGCTTCGCCCAAACCGCCTAACACGCCCAGGCTCGACAACTCGCCTTCTTCGGGGCCTGATAGCACTCGGATCGTCAACCCAGACAGGCGTTCAGCCTCGCGCACAAAGCTTTCGCCATCTTGCGCATCACGGACCGCCGCCGTGGCCACCGCATAGCGCGCCTCAATCCCTTTGGCATCAAGCAGCAGCGAGAACCGGCGCAGCGCGCGCAGGGCACTTTCCACCCCTTCAGGATTGAGATGACCGGTTTTACTCAAACCCCGGCCCAGTCCGGCGGTGATTTTCTCGTTAAACACCGGCCACAAAGCCCGCCCTTCCAAACGGAAGGTCACTAAACGCACCGTGTTCGAGCCGATATCAATCACGGCGACATCGCGCACAGGCGCGGGCGCTTCGCTTAAAGCGGCAAAGTCGAGGTCAAGATCAGCCTCGCCCTCAACGGTGCGCCCTAACAGCCGATCGAATAATCCGATCACAGATGATCACCCAAGGATGGCACCGCCGGTGGCTCATCATGTTTCAACGCGGCACCGCGTCCAGACAGAGAGGGATTCTTCATGAAGTAAGTATGTATATTGAAAGGATCTTTCATCCCGCTTGTATCGACCCGGCGATAGCTGCCATCCTCCGTCATATACCAGCTTTGCGACTCATCATTGAGGTTCGCAACCATAATCTGATCTAAAACTTGACGGTGAACGGTCGGATTTTCAATAGGGCATAACACCTCAATACGGCGATCCAGATTGCGCGGCATCCAGTCAGCAGACGAGATATAGACCTCGGCCTGGGGGCTTGGCATCGGGGCGCCATTGGCAAAACAGGCCGCGCGGGTATGCTCTAAGAAGCGCCCCACCACCGATTTCACCCGGATGTTTTCAGACAGGCCCGGCACACCCGGGCGCAGACAGCAGATCCCGCGAATGACCAGCTCACAGCGCACCCCGGCCTGACTGGCGCGATAAAGCGCGTCAATGACCTGGCGATGTACCAGCGAGTTCATCTTGATCCAGACACCTGCGGGCTTACCCGCTTTGGCATTTTCGGTTTCGCGCTCGATCTTCTTGATGATCAGCTCTTTCATGCCCAAAGGCGAAATGGAGAGCTTTTCCAGAGCGGTCGGGCGTGCATAACCGGTGACGAAGTTGAAAACCTTGCTGGCATCGCGCCCAATAGCCGGATCAGAGGTGAACAGCGACAGGTCGGTATAGATCCGCGCAGTAATTGGGTGATAATTGCCCGTCCCGACATGGGTATAGGTGCGCAATTCCCCGCCTTCACGGCGAACCACGAGGGATAATTTGGCGTGGGTTTTATATTCGATAAAGCCATAGACCACCTGAACCCCGGCACGTTCCAGATCGCGCGCCCATTTCAGATTGGCTTCCTCATCAAAGCGCGCCTTAAGCTCGACCAGCGCGGTGACATTCTTGCCCGCTTCGGCGGCATCGACCAAAGCGGCCACAATGGGTGAGTTTTTTGAGGTCCGATAAAGCGTCTGCTTAATCGCGATCACATCAGGGTCGGCTGCGGCCTGGCGCAAATATCGCACCACCACATCAAAGCTTTCGAACGGGTGGTGGACCACCAAATCCTTGGCTCGGATCGCGGCAAAACAATCCCCACCATGATCTTTGATCCGCTCAGGGAAGCGCGGCTCATACGGTGTAAAGGCCAGATCTGGGCGATCATCCGGGATCAATTGCGAGAGCTGGGATAGGCCCATAATGCCATCGACCAGAATGACATCGTGCTGACTGGCATTGAGTTGCTGGATGATGAAACGGCGCAAATCCTCCGGCATGGAGGCTTCGATCTTCAAGCGTACGATCACGCCGCGCCGGCGTTGTTTGAGCAGGGCCTCAAACTCACGCACCAGATCTTCGGCTTCTTCTTCCAGCTCGATATCGCTATCACGGATCAGGCGGAAAGCCCCCTTACCCACCAGCTCAAAGCCGGGAAATAGCGCATCGACGAACAAGATCAGCACGTCTTCCAGCGCGATATAGCGCTTGATCGGATGGCCTTTGCGGTCCTTACGCTCGGTCGGGATCTCCACAAAGCGCTTGACCCCATTGGGCAAAGGCAAGAGCGCATTCATCGCGCGCCCGTCTTTTTCATGTTCCAATTTCAACGCAACCGCAAAGCCCAGATTGGGAATGAACGGAAACGGGTGCGCAGGGTCAATCGCCAACGGGGTAATCACCGGCAAGGTGTGCGCCAGGAAGTCATCGCGCAGCCACGCCTTCTCCGCACGGGTCAGCTCTTCGGCCTTCACCACCTGAACCCCGGCCTTATTCAGCTCATCGCGAATATGGGTCCAAAGATTTTGTTGGTGATCCATCAAAGCGCTGGCGGCTTCGTTGATTTGTGAGAGTTGCTGGCTGGGCGTCAAACCATCTTGACCCGGACGGTCATGGCCATTGCGCACCTGGGCACGCAGGCCCGCCACCCTCACCATATAGAACTCATCCAGATTGCTCGCTGAGATCGAAAGAAAGCGCAAACGCTCCAGCATCGGATGATGGATGTTTTCGGCTTCTTCCAGCACGCGCTTGTTAAATTCCAGCCAAGAGAGCTCGCGATTGATGAAGCGCTTGGGCGAATGCATCAACGCTTTGAGATCCTTCTCGGCATCGCTGATGGGTTTAGAAGGCGTGCTCATCTTTGAAATCCCTATAATTATTGCGCGTCGTGGTCGCCAAATTCGTCTTTTAGTAAATCGCTTAGCACCTCTCGGGCAAGGGTGCGAGTGACAGGTTTTTTGCGCGCCAGCGCTTCACGGTCCAAAGTGGTGGTCAAAGCGCGGGCGAAATCGACCGAACGCTCCATATGGGTCAGAACATAATCAATCACGCCCGCGCCCAAGGGCGTGCGCCGATCGCGAAATAACTTCTCAACCACCTGACGCAGCAAAGCGTCATCGGGCTCCTGTAACACCGCCATTTCCGCTGCGCCCAGGCGCGACACCAGATCAGGAAGGCTTACCCCCCACTCCAACGGGGGCTTGGCCGCCGTCATCAACACGGTGACCCCCGCATCCCCGGCGGCCCGATTAAGCAGATGGAACAGGCCTTCTTGATCAACACCGTGATGACAATCTTCCAAATAGACCGAGGCGCCCCGTCCGACGGTTTTCAGGCCTTGAGTGAGGGTTTTGGGATCAAGCGGCGTCGCGCGCGTGCGCGTTTTCCACATATGGGTGAGATGGGTCTTACCGGACGCAGGCGGCCCGATCAGCAGCAAATGACCATGGCGCCAGCGCGGCCAGCGATTGACCAAGGCCAGCGCACTGGCATTGGCTTCGCTGATCGCAAAGCTTTCCGCACGATAATCCGGACCCAGGGATAAATCTAAAACGAGTTGACGCGCACGCGCAGAGGACAAAGCCTATACCTCAACGACTTAACAGAAGGGACTTAATTGCGTGCACGAACGGTCCAGCCCAGATCACCCTCTTCACTTAAGACCGCTCCACGTTCACGCAACACACTCTCCAATTGCCCGCGTGCGCCGCGATAGGTCAAGGTCATCACCGCACCATCGCGCGAAATAGCATCCAGACGCGCATCACGCACCAGGGACGCCCCGGCAATCGCGGTTTGCAAATCGCGCCATTGGGTCAAGGAGGTAAAAAGGACACTGACCTCCATCTCGCTCTCGCTCAGATCGCGCACGATTGAGGCTTCTTTCCAGGCGTGTTCACGCGCCGCGACAAAGCGCTTAGCCGCCTCATCATAGCCGCCAGGACCGGCCAAATCGCCCATGCTTTCACGCTGGGGGGGAATTTCAGGGTCGGCACTAAAGGTCAGGATTTGGCCAGCAACCCGAACATAACCCTCTGATTCGCGTGCGACCAAGAGCGCGATTTGATCCACACCATAAAGGCGCGCCACTTCGCGAAGCACGCCTTCATCGCCCCTCATGGCCGCTTCATTGGTCAACAACGCCCGGCCCAGCGGAGCCTGATCTTCGCTGACCTGACGGCCCAAAGTGCGCACCGGCGTCAAGGCATTGGCGAAATTCATCCGCTGCCAGACATCAAACCATGGTCCTGCCCAAACATAAGCCGCGCCATCGCGTTGTAGAACAGGAATGACCAAGGTGGGACGCGCCTGCGCCTCCACGAAAGGCAAACGATTGTTATTGAGATAGGCCGACACCGCGCGGCGATCAAAATTGACGCTGAGATCGGCGATATAGCGCGTGGCCGAGCGTTGCTCATTGGCGATCTGAAGCCCGGCCACCATGGAGGCCGCACTGGCGCGATCCAAAGGCGGTAGATCCGCCATCATGCGATCTTCGGCCAGGGTCAAGCGCTCAATCAAGCGTTCAGCGGCTTGGCGTTGACCTTCGGCCATGGCCGCAGTTTGCGCTGCTGTGGCCGTCTCTGCGCGCGCATCAATACGCACGCCCGAGACCGCGAAGGGATTACCCGCCTGGGCCAGGCTGGGCGCGGCCATAGCGCCCAAGAGGGCGACACTGGTGATGAGTGCTGTTACAACGCCTTGAAACCGGATCATCTCATCGTCCCCACGCTTTAGACACTTCGGGCCATCGCCCCCACTACTCGCGCGAGACTATAGCGATATCGCGCCGCGAGAAAAGCCTTACTTCTGCCCAGAGCGATCCAAGCTGACATCCAACTTAGAGCGCACAAATCACACATGCGCCAGAAAAACCTGCCCCTTTATGCGTCCTGCACATCCTGCTGGGTGTTTTCGCGCGTCTTTGAAGGGGGAAAGGCCAAAGTAATGATAGTCGGGAAAATTAAGCCCTTGAGGTAGGATAGAGGGTGACGCCCCTCAACAAAACTCACCTCAAGACCGCCCATATGCGCCCATATTTGCGACGCAACCAACGCGCCAATAGAAAGCCACATCACCCACAAGGCTTTGCGCTGACCCAACACAACGAAGATCAAGCTCGTCGCAATCATCGCACGGAGGATGGATTGGCCGTGCTCAAACCGGCTCATCTCGGCTCCAGCACCGAGCGCATAAACGTCAATCAAAGTGTAAATATGAAAAACGATAAGCAAACCTGCCAGCAAATAGACAATCAAATGCCGAACGAGCCGCGCCGCTTTATTATTCAAAATCTCAGCCATATCACCCCCTTTTTTAACAACTCAATATGAAACACTTTGATATGTCAAACGGGAGCCTACGCTAAACTCGTGGGTTATCGGATTAAATTAACATTACATGAATTCTTTCCGCATGTGTGGGTGCCGTCGTCAGGATTTAAAACACTCGCTGTTACCCTCAAACTTGATTTAGGGTCCATGCCGGATGGGATGAGCAAGATTCTGATAAGCCAAAGTAGGATGCAAACTCGCGGCATAGATGCCAGATCACGTCTGGCATGACAGAAAGGGCGTGCTCCCCTGTTTACGGGGGAGCTGTCAGCGAAGCTGACTGAGGGGGCATGAGGACACAGATACTTACACTCAAAGCATCCCCATAGTGTCATCCCGGACGAATGATAATGAGATCCGGGATCTATTGAGTTTGCCCTTTTAGGTGCATGGATCCCGGCTCAAGGCCGGGAGCCCGGTTGAGAGAGTTGCCTCTACGCGGCCCCGGACTTGATCCGGGGTCCATTGACTTGGATGCCCCCTCCGGCCTTTCAGGCCACCTCCCCCGCTTTGCAGGGGAGGACATATCGGGCGATGAGCCCGCAACCGCGAACGCCCTCAAGTAGGCGATAGCCGTTAGGGCAAAAAAACGCGCGCCCTCAAGTAGCCGCAAGGCGGTAGGGCAAAGAAAAACGCGCGCCCTCAAGTAGGCGATAGCCGTTAGGGCAAAGAAAAACGAACGCCCACAGCGCAGCGAGGATTAGGTAAACAGCATCGCGGCCCCGGACTTGGTCCGGGGTCTATGATTAAACCCGGCAGGATTCGCAAGGCCAACCCTCCGCTAGCAGCGAGAGCAGCCCCCAACCATAGGAAAACAGTGTCAGCAGCCACGCTGACTTGCCAAAAGCGATGCTTTCATGTCCACTCGCGCCAAACCCCTCTTACCAAGATAACAAGCTGGAGCTGTGCGCGTGGCCAACTCAACTCCCGAACAAGGTCTGACCTATGCCGGTGCTGGCGTCGATATTGATGCTGGTGATGCGCTGGTCGATGCGATCAAGCCGCTGGCAGCCTCCACCGCGCGTCCCGGTGCCGATGTGGCGCTAGGCGGATTTGGCGGAGCCTTCGACCTGAAAGCCGCCGGTTTCCAGGACCCGATTCTCGTCTCTGGCACCGATGGCGTCGGCACCAAATTAAAGCTGGCGATTGACAGCGCTATTCTGGACACCGTGGGCATTGATCTGGTCGCCATGTGCGTCAATGACGTGCTGGCCCAGGGCGCAGAGCCGCTCTATTTCCTGGATTATTTTGCCACCGGAAAGCTGGAGCCGGGCGCAGGAGCCAAGATTGTCTCAGGCGTGGCTGAAGGGTGTCGGCGCGCCAAATGCGCTCTGATCGGCGGGGAAACTGCAGAAATGCCGGGCATGTACCGCGATGGGGATTTCGATCTGGCAGGCTTTGTCGTCGGTGCGGCGGAGCGTGGATCGCTGCTGCCGCGTCTGGATGACATGAAGCCGGGCGATGCGCTGATCGGGCTGGCCTCCTCTGGCCCCCATTCCAATGGCTATTCGCTGGTGCGTAAAGTGATTGAGCATGCGGGCCTAAAAGGGACCAGCGAAGCCCCCTTCGCCCCTGGCCAAAGCCTTCATGAGGCGCTGCTCACCCCGACGCGGATCTATGTCGAGGCGCTGCTGCCCTTGATCCGCGAGGGCGCGATCAAAGGCCTTGCGCATATCACAGGCGGTGGCATTACCGAAAATACCCCGCGCATGCTGCCCAAGCATCTCGATTTCGAGGTTGATTACGACGCGTTTGAGCGCCCGGCCGTCTTTAAATGGCTGCAAGGTGCGGGTAATATCGCGGAAAGCGAAATGCGCCGGACATTTAACTGCGGCATTGGCATGATCGTCTGCGTCGATGCCGACACCGCGCCCGGCGTCTGCCAACGCCTTAATGACCAGGGCGAGCCCGCCTGGATCATCGGACACGTAAAGGCCAAATAAGCATGGCAAAAACGAAAATCGCGGTTTTGATTTCCGGGCGGGGATCGAATTTGCAGGCCTTAATCGATGCCTGCAAGAACGAAGAATATCCAGCTGAAATTGCTTTGGTTTTATCCAATAAAGCCGATGCCGCCGGATTGGAGCGCGCCGCCGATGCAGGCCTTGAAACCCTGGTGGTCGATCATAAAGCCTATGAGGACCGTGAAGCCTTCGAAGCGGGCCTTGATAAGGCCCTCAAAAACGCGGGCATTCAAATCGTCTGCCTAGCGGGTTTTATGCGCATCCTGACGCCCTGGTTTGTTGATCGCTGGCGTGATCGGGTGATCAATATCCACCCCTCACTTCTGCCCGCGTTTAAGGGCGTGCATACCCATGAACGGGCCTTGGAAGCGGGCGTGCGCATTCATGGCTGTACGGTGCATTATGTACGCTCAGAAATGGATGCAGGCCCCATCATTGGTCAGGCCGCAGTGCCCGTCTTAAAAGATGATGATGCCAGCACATTAGGGGCACGCGTGTTAGAGGCCGAACACCGGCTCTACCCCGCCTGTCTACGCCTGGTCGTCGAAGGTAAGGCGCGTGTGGCCAGCGAGCATGTGCCCATGCGCGGTAGTGTTGAGGCCGGACAGCGCCTGTTCAACCCCTCCCCCTTCCGCTCCACTCAAAACGATGTGAAGCCCGACAACGCCGCATAGGTGGGCGCGCTTCACGCGAGCCGCTGGATTGTATTGCCCCGTAATGCAAACGGGATGCAGGCCCTTGAACGTGATGGGACTTGATGGGAGTGATCTCGATCATGGCACCAGTGCCTGCCCCCACGGCGCCAACCGACATCCTAAGGCTAGATCTGAAATCTAAGACACTTTGATCGCGCGCGCTAACCTGGCACAGCTCATACGGAATTAAGACTTAGCCGCAATAGACGCGGTGAACGCGGTCTTGAGGGTCCACCACAATGTTCAACCGCTCGGGGCGATAATCCTGGGTCACCATATCATGCTGACCATAGATCCGGTGGGGACGGGGCAAGCTCGGCTGGTGAACTTCCATGATGGCTTGACCAACCAAGCGCTGATACAGCGCATCACCGCAGCCCATGGCAATGTCAGAGCCTGACCCCCCATCGCTATCGGTGTCGACCAATTCACTTTGGGTGGGATTATCACCACCCAGCGTCGCGGCGCAGGCGCTGAGCGTGAGACCCGCGAGGACAACCACACTGGTTGCTAAAATCGGTTTCACGAAAGGCGTATTCAAATAGCTCATGCCTTTTTCTCCCAACGGCCGGTTT
The DNA here is from genome assembly GCF_000382325.1 of Woodsholea maritima DSM 17123. Lineage (GTDB taxonomy): Bacteria > Pseudomonadota > Alphaproteobacteria > Caulobacterales > Maricaulaceae > Woodsholea > Woodsholea maritima. Next base: position 175,516 of record NZ_KB908060.1, on the reverse strand, counting down.
CACTCTGTTGCCAATAGGAAACGGACCAACCCGCCGCTTTGTTCCGACGCCACACCGCGCGCGCCAGATCAAGGCGGGCCGCATCGTTACCGTCAAACATATACACCACGCGCTCAAACCCGTCCAAAGGTTCCGCCCCATCAATACAAAATAGCATTGTGGCCGTATTAAGATTTTCCCCAGTGTGGCTTAAAAGTATCGGTTGTTCGCTCGCCATCGGGCGATCTTCGCGGCCATGAGCGAGAAAGCTGTTTTCGCGAAAGGTCCACAGATGCGAATCAAGCGCGTCCATGCGCCCTTCATCGGGACTGACCACCAAGGCACGCCCGCCGCGCTCCAACACTTTGGTCAATAATTCGGGCAAAGCCTCTTCCACCGGCGATTGGGTAAGGTGATAAAACCATAAATCCTGGCTCATGGGCTTTTCCCTTCACGTCAGATAGGGGCCTTAACGTCAAACGGGCGGGAGTTCACCCCCGCCCGCTTTAGAGGTCTTTTAAACCAACGTCTTAGTTTTCGTAGTAATCGCGCACGAAACGATCGAGCAGGCGCACGCCATAACCTGTACCAAAAACCGGCTGGCGCGGATCTTTGGATTTACCGTTCATGCCGGTGCCCGCGATGTCGATATGGACCCAAGGGGTTTTGTTGACAAAGCGCTGAAGGAATTGCGCGGCCGCGATAGAGCCCGCCAAACGCCCCTCACCCATATTTTTCATATCGGCGATTTTACTGTCGATCTGACGATCATAGGCCTCGCCCAAAGGCATGCGCCATACGGTCTCGTCACTGGCCTTACCGGCTTTATCCAAACGCTCGGCCAGCTCATCATTATTGGAGAAGATCCCGGCATGCTCTTGACCCAGGCTGATCAAGATCGCCCCGGTCAAAGTGGCCAAATCAATGATGAATTTCGGCTTGAAACGATCTTGTGTATACCACAGCGCATCGGCCAGAACCAAACGGCCCTCAGCGTCCGTGTTCAAGATTTCAATGGTTTGACCGGACATCGAGGTGACGATATCGCCCGGACGCTGGGCATTGCCATCAGGCATGTTTTCAACCAAGCCAATCACACCGACGGCATTGACCTTGGCTTTACGCCCCGCCAGCGCCCGCATCAGGCCGACCACAGCGGCAGACCCGCCCATATCGCCCTTCATCTCGTCCATGCCATCGCCCGGCTTCAAAGAGATGCCGCCGGTATCAAAGGTGACGCCTTTACCGACAAAGGCGAGCGGCTGCGCGTCTTTATCCTCAGCGCCATTCCAGCGCATGATCACAATCTGTGATTCGCGGATCGAGCCTTGGCCCACACCCAACAGCGCGCCCATGCCCAGTTCGAGCATTTCCTCTTCGCCCAGGATTTCAACCTCTAAGCCTTCGCCTTCCAACGCCTTGGCGCTATCGGCATAGCTTTCAGGGTGCAGCATGTTCGGCGGCGCCATGACGAGATCACGCGCCAGCTCAACCCCATCGGCGACAGCGGCCCAATGGGCCTCCCACTCAGCCTCAGCCTCACCTACCTTGGGCGTGATAATCTGAACAGAATTGAGCGAAGGCTTCTTGTCATCTTTCAATGTGGTGCGGAATTCATCATAGCGATACGCGGCCAGACGTGCGCCCAGGCCAGCGCGCGCTGCACAAGCGGGCTCATCGCTATCGATATTGATGCTGACCAGGCTGACACCGCTTTCAAGCAAGGTCTTAACGACGCCAGCCGTGCAACGCTCAATCAAAGTGGCATCGACCTTGGCCTGATCGCCCAAACCGAACAAAACCACGCGGCCCGTTTCCAGATTGCTAGGCGCAACGATTTCTAAGGTCTGGCCCACGGCTCCGGTAAAACGCGACGCCTGGATGGCACGATTGATCTGGCCGGAAGTTGATTCATCCAAACGTTTTGCAGCCGCGGACAAAGTTTTGCCCGAATAGACTGGGACAGCTACGGCGTCGCCGGTAGGGGCGGCAGAAAACTGAATTTTCATCGAAACAACCTCTTTTGAGTTTTATGAAACGGGCCAAATGGGGTGGCCCCAAGGGGATTAGATAGGCGCGCCGAACCACATGGTGCAAGGGGGAAGCCGAACCGGACTGAATTTGGTCCACACCTAAAGATGGATTTTACGCGAAAGATGTCACACGCCTAGTGGTATCTGATTGCGAGGCAGGTTAGAAGGCTTCGTATACACGAGACTGTTTCGGTGCAAATGTCGATTTTACAACGCTATTATTTCCGCCAAGCCCTGTGGCCCTTTTTGACTGCGATTATCACGCTGTCGGGCTTGGCGATCTTGACGCAGAGCTTGTCGAATTTCGACCTGATCTCCAGTCATGGCGAAAGCGCGTTGATTTTCTTCTGGATTACGCTGTTGGCCATGCCGCAACTGATCTCCTTGCTGATTCCCATCGCGCTCTTCATCGGAGCAATGATGGCGTTCAACCGGATGAGCGCTGAGTCTGAACTGATCGTCGGGGCTGCGGCAGGAATGAGCCGGATGCAACGCATCTCCCCCATTTTGCGCCTGGGTATTTATGTCTTCTTGGCCAATCTCGCGATCAATCTCTTTATCCAACCGCTGGCCTATCGCGAGATGCGCCGCGTCGTCTATGAAGTGCGCACTGACATCGCCTCTAGCTTTATGCGTCCGGGGGAATTTGTCCCCCTTGGCGATAATGTGACTTTCTTTGCGCGCGCGGTGACCCCCAATGGCATCATGGAAGACGTCTTCATCCAGGATGGGCGCGGTTCCACCAGTTCCAGCTATGCCGCCAAAGAAGGCTTTATCGCGCAAACCGATTTTGCCCCCGTAATGCGGCTCTCCGATGGCGTTTTGACCCAAATTGATGAGCAAGGCCATCTCAGCGATCTAACCTTTGAGACTTATGAATTTGATCTCACTGGATTTATTGACATCACTTCGACCTTTTACTTCAAGGAAAGTGATCGCTATCTGTCCGAGCTTTTAGACCCGCGCCAAACCGATATTTTGCGCGCAGGCGGTAAAGCGCCTTTGTTTGCTGAGGGTCACTATCGCTTGGCTTCACCGCTTTATAATCTTGTGTTTGTGCTCTTCGTTGCGGCCGTTTTTGTCGGCTCAGAGCACCGGCGAACGGGTTATAGCCAATTGATTATTCTGGCCGGGGTCTTCGCCTTATTGCTCCGCCTGGTCGGCTTTGCGGTGCAATCGGGCGCCACAGATGAAACCGATCTCAATGCTTTGCAATATGGCATACCCCTTCTCGGCGCGGGCCTGGCAATCTGGCGCATTACCCGGCCACGGCGCAAACCCAAAGGTCTCGAGTGTGGCTTCGACCCTGCCTCAGCCCCTCAAACACCGGAGACGCGCTCATGATTGTGTCGCGTATTGGGCGTTACCTCGCAGTCCAAACACTGACCGGCATTATCGGGGCGTTTGCCGTCATTGCTTCAGTTATTTTGCTGATTGACTTCGTCGAGACCTCTCGCGATGTCGGCACCCGCACCCAGATCACATCGTTGGACGTGGTGGGCATGACCTTGTTAAAGGCCCCGCTGCTTTTACAAGATACCTTACCTTTCGTCGTTTTGTTCGGGGTCTTATGGGCGTTCTTCAGCCTCAATCGCCGCTCCGAGCTTATCGTTCTTCGCGCATCGGGTTATTCGATCTGGCGCATGATCGCCCCGCCTTTAGTGCTGGCCGGACTGATTGGCCTTTTCGCGATGATGGCGCTCAACCCCTTAGGTGCCGCCACAAATGCCGCGTTTGAACGCGTGCGCGATACCGCCCTTAATGGTCAGGCCAGTGACGATGTGGTCGGTTCTGACCCAATCTGGCTACGCGAGCGCACCACTCAGGGCTATATCATCATTGGGGCTGAGCGATTAGGTCCTGATGGCGTCACTTTAGAACGCCCGGTTTTCAATATTTATCGCACCCAAGACGGCGCCCCGGTTCTGGAACGGCGTATTGATGCGCAATCGGCTCGATTAAGCCCCAGTTTCTGGATTATCGAAAACTCGATTGAACGTCGTGTTGATACAGCGCCTTTAGAAATCTCCACCCTAACGCTGCCCACAGCCATCGGCCGCCAAGCCCTGTTTGAGCGCGCGCGTACCCCTGGCGGGGTATCGTTTTGGCGCTTACCCAGCGTGATCGCTTCAGCGACCGAAGCCGGTCTATCTGTGCGCGCTTATCAACTGCAATGGCATAGCCTTTTGGCGCTCCCGCTTGTTTTAATGGCTTCAGCCCTCATTGCCATTGCCGCAACCTTGCGCCTTGTGCGCTTAGGCGGTGCCGCCGCCTTCGCCCTTACCGGGGGCGCGGCGGGTTTCATTTTATACTTTAGCCAAGAATTGCTCATCAGCCTGGGTCAGGCCGGCACGTTGAGCGCCTTTTCCGCAGCCTGGAGCACCCCGATCCTCTTCAGTTTGGCCGCACTTTACTACATAGCCACAACTGAGGACGGTTGAGTGATAGACGATAGAGAGATCCTCGGTTAATGATGTGTTTATCGCTGACCCTAAACTCTGGGGCCCCACATCCTATGTTTGGCCAAACGCTCAAAGCTTTGATGACCAGCATCGCCCTTGGGGTGATTACGCCGCCGGTGATGGCGCAAGCGCCCGCCTCTGGCGAAACATCCTCGCCTGAGGATGAACGGATTTATCTTGAATCCGACACCCTGACCCAAGACAAAACCCAAAATCTTTATATTGCTGAGGGCAATGTCTATATTGAATCGGGCCTTCACCGGGTGCGCGCCGACCGGGTTGAGTATAACCCTGAAACCGGGCGCGTGCGCGCAATTGGTCATGTCGAGTTTTATCAGGCTAATGAACCCGCACAATTTGCCGATGAAATTGAGCTTAATGAAGATTTGAGCGAAGGCATCGCGCGCGGTTTTGCCACTTTAATGGAAAACAACGCCCAGGCCGCCTCGGCCTTTGCTTTGCGCCATGCGGATGGAACGACGGAATTATCAGGCGCGTATTACACCGCCTGTCAATTGTGCGAAAATGATCACGATCATCCCACTTGGCGCCTGCGCGCCAGACGGGTCATTCAAGATAAGAATGAGGAAATGATCTACTACCGCGATGCTCGGTTGGAAATTTTCGGCGCTCCGGTGCTCTACACCCCCGTATTCGCGCACCCTGATCCATCTGCCACCCGTAAATCTGGCTTCTTAATTCCAGATTTCGACCATTCCAAACGCCTTGGTGCAGTTTTACAAGTGCCTTACCTGTGGGTTATTTCGCCCAATCAGGATTTGGTCATCGCACCGCGCTATATTCAAGAACTCAACCCTTTGATTGAGTTTCGTCACCGCAAGCGTTTTTACTCCGGATCCATCCGCGGTGAATATTCAATCACGCATGAACAAGAATTTGCCGATGCCGAGCGTCTGCGTGAAAGTCGTTCTCCCTTTGCTCCCCCGGCTGATATTACGGGGCTTTATAAATATGGTGAAGAGGAAACCCGCTGGCATGCCTTCGTCGAAGGTCAGTTCAACCTGTCGCGCAATTGGCGATGGGGGTTTGGCCTGCAAGAAACTTCCGGCGATCTTTATCTGCGCCGCTATGACTTTGATGAAGAACCCCAGTTTGAAACTGGTCTGGTTAAGGCCGAAAACCGTCGCCTGGTCAGCCAGATTTATCTTACAGGACGCAGTGAAACTTATTACACGAGCGCTTTAATCGCGCGCTATCGCAGCCTCGTCGAAAAAGAAAACGATGACTCCCTGCCACAAATGCTACCCGTTCTTGAAGCCCATACTCAAATCGGCTTGCCCCATTGGATGGGCGATCTCAATGCCCAGAGTGCTTTTGCCAATCTGATACGTGAAGATGGCGATGATTACACCCGCGCCAGCTTAGGTCTTGACTGGTCTCGTCCGACTTATCTATGGGGCGGCATTCGCATGAATCCGTTCTTAATGGGCCGCCTTGATGCCTATAAAATCACCGATGTAGACTTAAATGGTGCTCAGGACGATCAAAACATGACCCGTCATCTGGGCGCGGGTGGAGTGGATATCCGCTATCCGTTCATTCGCCCGACACAATGGGGTCATGTTATTATATCTCCGCGTATTCAAGCACGAATTTCAGGCGGTTTAGATGATAAATTCCCCTCTATCTTAGAAGATAGCACCAGTCTTGATCTCGACCGCTCCACCCTTTTCGCGCGTCAACGCGCCGCAGGCTATGATGTCTGGGAAGATGGCGCTTACCTAGACTACGGTGTTGAAGCCAGCCTCACCCATTATGCCTGGAACACTGACGTAGAAATCTTTGCCGGTCGCAGTTACCGCATGGAAGGCGATGCAACCTTCTCCGCCGCCTCGGGCTTAGAGCTCAGCCAATCGGATTATGTCACCGAGCTGTCGGTGAATACAGGGCCATTTAATGTGAATGCCCGCGCGCGGATTGATGAAGACAGCAACGACCTTAACCGCCTGGATCTCAATACCGGGCTCAATGTGTGGCGAGTGTCATTCAATGCCACCTATACGCGTCAGGCCGATGACGATGCGCCCTCCGGGCGCCGACTAGAAGAAATAATCGGGGCTCTCAATGTCAAGCTCACCGATAATTTCTCCACCGGTTACCGTCTGACCCATGACTTAGATAAAGACAATACCCGCAAGCAACAGGCCCATATCACCTATCGCGACGAATGTTCTGAATTCAAAGTGATCTGGGAACGCGAAAACTTCCAAATCGGCGATCTTGGCCCAACTTCGTCCATAAAGTTCCGATTTAATCTCTACACTTTGGGTGGTTTCAACGGTGAATAAGACAATTGCAGTACCCGGTCATTGCATCTGCGGCTCCGTTAGGTATCTTCGCTAAAATTTCAAGTTGGGCAGGGTCTCCATGGCGTTAAAAAAAATCTACGCGTTCGCTTGTTTAGCCTGTAGTGCATTTGCGCTTCTTTCAAATGCGCAGGCACAACAGGTCGAAGGCATCGCGGCCATTGTAAACGATAGTCCGATCACGACCGTAGATGTGCGCAATCGTATGCGCTTGATTCTTGATGCGGCCTCTGTTCAGCTGAGTGAAGAAGCCCTGCAGCGCGTTCAGGAACAAGCCCTTGATGGCCTTGTTGATGAAACGCTGCAATTACAACAAGCCCAGGAATTTGATCTTGAAATCGATGCCGGCGAAGTCGATGCCGCGCTGTCTGATATCGCGGCGCGTAATGGCTCGACCCTCGAAGAGATCAGCCAAGAATTAGCCCAATCCGGGGTAGATGTTGAAACACTGCGCCAACAAATTCGCGCTGAGATCGCGTGGCAAACCCTGGTTAACGGGCGTTATCGCTCGCGCGTGCGGATTTCAGATCAACAAATTGATCTCGCCTTGCAGCGCTATGCCTTAAGCGCGGCTCAGACACAGTACCGTGTCGCTGAGATTTTGGTTGAAATCCCCAGTGCAGGCAATGAAGAGCAAGCCATTGGCGTTGTGCGCGCCATTTATGAGCAGCTTAATCAAGGCATTCCCTTCCCAGCCCTGGCTCAGCAATTCTCCGATGCGCCGTCCTCCTCCACGGGCGGGGATACAGGTTGGCTCACCACAAGCCAGATGCGTCCGCAAGTGCTGCAAGTTGCCCAGCAAATGCAATCGGGACAAATCTCCAACCCGATCCGGGTTCCTGGTGGCGTCATGATCATCGCGGTTATTGATAAGCGCGAAGGTCAATCGGTTGAGCAATATACACTTAAACAAGTCACCCTCACCCCGTCGAATATTACCCCGGAGCGTCGTCAGGCACTGACCCGCGCCCTGGGTCGCCTTGAGGGCTGCGACAGTGTTGAAGCCACATTGGGCGCGGTTGATGCCGCGATCGTCACCGATCTAGGCCAAATCAGCGCCAATGCGTTGATCCCACAGGTTCGCAATGCCTTAGCGGATTTGGAACCCGGTCAAGCCAGCGCGCCGATGGAAACCGCGGCCGGTATTCAGTCTTTCATTCTGTGTGATCGCTCCATCGGGGGGCCAGGCGTCCCCTCGCGCGAACAAATTGAAGATCAATTGATCGACCAGCAAGTTTCATTGTTAGCGCGCCGCTGGCTGCGGGATTTACGCCGCGACGCTGCGGTCATCTACCGTTAATGCCCAAGGCTCTTGCCCTTTCTTTAGGTGACCCTGATGGGATCGGTCCTGAGATTGCGGTAAAGGCCTGGAACGCCTTACGTGAAGACCCCCACGCGCCCCGCTTCATTGCGATTGGGGCGCGTAATGCTGTAGAGGCCGCGTGTGCGCTTCTTAAAGTGCCTGCACCGCAAATTTTGGAACACTGGGACGATATCGAAGCGGTTTTTCCCGAGCGCCTACCGCTCCTGGCTCTGCCTCGCGCAGAAGGCCCTAAAGGCAGCGCCGAAGTCACCATCGCGGCCATAGAGCGCGCGGTGGGCTTGACGTTAGATGGCCAGGCTAGCGGCGTGGTTACCTGCCCCATTTCCAAGGCACGTCTTTATGAGCAGGGCTTTCGCCATCCCGGTCATACCGAATTTATCGCGCAGCTTTGCCAGAAGACCCCCTATACAGGCACACCAGGCCCCATCATGATGCTGGCCGCGCCGGAATTAAAAGTCACACTGGTGACGATCCACCTCTCCTTAAAAGACGCCATTGCCGCCTTAAGCCCAGATCTCATCACCCGCACGATCCGCATCACCCATGAGGCGCTAAAGCGAGATTTTGGCCTCGCGAACCCGCGCATTGCTGTTGCCGGGCTCAACCCCCATGCCGGTGAAGGCGGGGCCTTGGGCCATGAGGATGAGGCGATCATTCGTCCCGCGATTGAGGCTTTGCGCGCTGAAGGTCTAGAGGTCTTTGGCCCCTTACCGCCCGATACGATGTTCCATACTGAGGCCCGCGAACGCTATGACGCCGCCGTGTGCATGTATCATGATCAAGGGCTGATCCCGCTCAAAACCCTCAATTTTCATGGCGGGGTTAACACCACTTTAGGCTTGCCGATCGTGCGCACCTCACCCGATCATGGTACAGCCTTTGATATTGCCGCTCAGGGATTGGCCCGCGCCGACAGCCTGATTGCTGCGCTGCATCTCGCCCAGACCATGGCCGACAACCGTTTACGATAAGAAGACCTGATGAGTGAAGATCGCCTGCCCCCCTTACGTGATGTGATTGCGCACCATGGCCTGGGGGCCAAAAAAAGCTTTGGTCAGCACTTCCTGCTGGATCTCAATTTGACGGGTAAAATTGCCCGTCAGGCTGGCGATTTGCGCGCGCTGACGGTTTTTGAAATTGGCCCTGGACCGGGCGGTTTAACCCGCGCCCTGCTGGCCCAAGATGCCAAACAGGTCATTGCCATCGAAAAAGATCCCCGCTTTTTGGATGCGCTAAACGAGGTTTCTGAAGCGTTTGATCATCGCCTGAAAATCTTAGAAGGCGATGCGTTGGAGGTGGATGAGCGCGCGCAGGCAAGCGATGATGGCCCCTTCGCGATTGTCGCCAATCTTCCCTATAATGTGGGAACCCCTTTGCTGATCAAATGGCTGACTGCGGACCCCCTGTGGTGGCAAAGCCTGGTCTTAATGTTCCAGAAAGAAGTCGCAGAACGCATCGTCGCGCGTCCAGGCGATAAGGCCTATGGCCGCCTTGCGGTCATCTCAGCGGCGCGCACCAAGGCGCGCTATGCCTTCACCGTTCCCGCCCGCGCCTTCACCCCGCCGCCCAAAGTCGATAGTGCGATTGCGGTTCTTGAACCATTACCCGAAGATCAACAGTTCAAAGACTTGGATGCATTGGGAATTGTCACCGAATCGGCCTTTGGCCAGCGCCGTAAAACCTTGCGCAAAAGCCTGGCTCAAGCCGCCACGCAGATCCGCATAACTCCGGATGAATGGCTGGCAAAGGCTGAAATTGAGCCCAGCCGGCGTGCCGAAACCTTGACCATTGAAGAGTTTTTCACCCTCGCACGGCTTTGGCGAGCAGCGCGCTAGGCTGCCGCCTTGGCCGCTTGTCCTTGCGATTAACGCCCCTGTTGTTTGAGATATGTGTCAAGGAAAGAAACATAGGCTTGCGAGGCTGCGATCTTATTATCGCGATTTCTAAAGCCATGACCTTCATCATCAAAAAGAAGATACTCTACCGTTGCGCCATTGGCGCGCGCGGCCTCAACTAATTCATCACTCTCCACTTGCAGCACACGAGGATCATTGGCCCCTTGTACGACCAAAAGGGGTTTCGTGATGTTATGGGCGTGAAACAGCGGTGAAATGGCGTGATGCCGTTCTGCATCACTCGCAGGGTCCCCCATCTCATCATAAAGCGCTTCTTTAAAACTCTCCCACCAGGGTGGGATCGATTGTAAAGTACGCACCCAATTCGTGACACCAAAGATATTAATGCCAACATCAAATTCTTCGGGATGAAAGGTTAAGGCCGCTGCCGTGATAAAGCCGCCATAAGACCCCCCAATGACCCCTACTTGATCATCACGAACCCAGTCTAACCCGCGTAAATACTGCCCGCCCGCTACGATATCGCGCAGATCTTCCTCACCATGACGGCGATCATCCATGTGGAAGAAAGTTTTGCCATACCCAGAAGACCCGCGATTATTTACAGCATAAATCGCGTAACCATGATTGACGAGATGTTGGATGGCCGCTGAATACCCGACGCGACTTTGCCCTCCAGGCCCACCATGGACCCAGACCAGTGCAGGAACGGGATGATCTGCACTCGCGCCCAAAGGTTTATACATAATTCCAGGAATCGTCAGTCCGTCAAAGCTTTGAAAACGAACCACTTCAGCTTCTACTAAGTCCTCAGGGGTGATCGCTGGATTTAGTGCACTCGTAAGCTTATGAGCCTCCTCTTCACCTAAGACATAAGTGTAAATATCTGAAGGTGATTTTGACGAGCCAAGTGTAAATGCGATCAGGCTTTCATCTTTATTAAAACGCAAGCTGCCCATATCACCTTGCGGCAAACTTTCAGGTAAGCTCAATGGCTCACCCGTTTGGAGATCTATTATTGTGACCTCAGTTATCCCATCGGCATTTATACCACTGATACGATATCGACCCTTTGGGGAATACGATACAAAAGACACATCCCATGGGGCAGTGAGATAAGCCTCACGCTCGCCTGTATCCAACTGATAAGACCACGCTGAGTTAAACTCCCCATATTCATTGGTGGCATAAATCAACGCAGAACTGTTAGGTGAGAAAGTGTAAGCACTATGGGCAATATTGCCTTCATGCGCCGTAATCAAATACGGTTTTTTTTCAGCACTTTGTAAGTCGACAATATAGATATCGCTATCGGCGGAAGTTCGGCTTTTATCTAAAGCAAGCCAGCGTTCATCCGAACTCATAACGGACAAGCTCATTGCCTCGGTATTTTCAAAAACCAAGACCCGTTCAAATCCATCCAAGCTTACATGATACAGATCCATGGCCTGAGGGTCACGCGCATTGGATTCCATCCAAAATCCTGCATCGGCTTTATCCCACCCCCGAAAAAACGCACGGACATTCTCTCCCGGCGTTAAATCCTCAAGCGTTCCATCTTCATGACGCACAAAGATATGATAAAGCTCGTCCCCACCGCCATCAGCCATAACTAAGATACGATTATCGTGCGGAAACCAGCTTAATGCATTATGGGCGGTTGTTTCAGATGTGGTCAACGCAGTGCGCTGGCCTTCCTCAACATCGACCTTATAGGCATTATAAATACCGGTTTGATCTGAGGTGATCAGCAGGTCTCCCTCATCATTAAAGGCATATCCAACACTGGCAGGTAGAATAAAGGACGTCGTTTGAAAAAAAACCTCTGCGTCATACACTTGGCTTGGCCCTTCTTGGCTTTGCGCGTAAGCGCCAGTCAAACCCACACTCGCCATAGCCAGGGCGCACGTCATTAATGTCAATTGCATTGCTCACTCCCCTTAATTATTTTTCTATCTTGATAGGTTTATGAGGAGAGGCAAAGGAAAATTAATCGCTTTAAGATCGACGCGGCGGTAATTCTTCTTTCATCAGCGCTTCGACGAAACCTTCCACCCAGGGGTGGCGGATGCGTTTGAAGCGTTCTGAATGCAGAACTAGATCCAGTTTTTCCAGCGCCCGGGCAAAGTCATCATTGATGATGACATAATCATATTCGTGCCAATGCGAGATTTCCTCGCGCGCGCGTGCCATACGGCCCGTGATCACTTCATCACTGTCTTGGGCGCGCTTATCCAGGCGCTGGCGCAACATCGCCATGGACGGTGGCAGGATAAACACCCGCACCACATCATCTGGCGCGGCAGCGGCCAGGGAACGTGCACCCTGCCAATCAATATCAAACACCAGATCACGCCCATCATTGAGCGCATCTTCGACCGTGTCCTGCAAGGTGCCGTAATAATGGTCGAACACCTTGGCCCATTCATAGAAATCTCCGGCTTCAATCTTGGCCTTAAACTCATCCTCGCTGAGGAAATGGTAATCAACGCCATCCACCTCACCTGGGCGCGGCTTGCGGGTCGTGGCCGACACAGAGAGCACCAGATCGGGGTTTTGCGACAACAAACGCTTGGCTAAAGTCGTCTTTCCCGCCCCTGACGGCGAAGACAAGACAATCATGACACCGCGGCGTTTACCGCGCCAGACAGGTCCGCTTAATCCATCACTCGACATTTTGAATTTGCTCCCTGAACTGATCAATTGTGGCCTTCAAGGCCAGGCCGATATCGGTTAAACCAATATCTGCGGATTTCGAACATAATGTATTGGCTTCGCGGTTAAATTCCTGAGAGAGGAAATCCAGCTTGCGCCCGATGGGTGAGCCCTTGGCCAACAGATCACGCGCGCTGGCGATATGGGCTTTTAGCCGATCAATCTCTTCACGCACATCCGCCTTCACCGCCAAGGCCGCCGCTTCAACCGCGAGGCGGTCTTGATCCAGGCCCTTGGTCAAAAGCTCATCAAACTTGGCCTGAACCCGATCGCGCAGACGCTCGCTCTGACCAGCCGTATGGGTTTCAGCGCGCGCCGTCAGGCTCTCAATCTCATCAATATGGCCCAGAAGAACGGGGCTCAGCGCACGGCCTTCGGTTTCGCGCGCCTCTTTAAGCGCCTTGAGCGCTTCGGCCAGGGAGGCGAGGATATGTTGATCAAGCGCTTCACTTTCCAACTCTTCGCTTGCCTCGCCGTCATCAGCGATAATGACGCCCTTTAGGGCTAGCAAACCATCCAAGTTCGGCGTCAGAGCCAAGCCTTCATCGACCAATACCTGACCGGCTTCGGCATAGGCGCGCAATTGGTCGATATTGATGCGATAGCGCCCCTCACCGGTCTCGGTTTGCAAGGTCAGCGTGGCTTGAAACGATCCGCGTGAGAAGACGGTTTTCAGCAAGGCCCGCAGGGGATTATCCAGCCGGTCAAAGCCCTGGGGCAGACGTGCGCGCACCTCCAGCCCCTTGCCGTTGACGGATCGAACCTCCCAGGTCCAGGCATAAATATCAAAATGGGCACTGGTCCGGGCAAAGCCGGTCATGCCAGACAAAGATGTATCGGTCATAATGGTCTAACGCGTTGAGGGTTAGCGGCGTTGGCGCTCAATACGACGCCATTCGCGTACATTGCGCAAGTGTTCATTATAGCGCGCGGCAAAGGCATGCCCGCCCGTGCCATCGGCCACGAAGAAAAGATAATCGCTCTGCGGTGGGTTTAAAACAGCCGCAATGGCCTCGGCCCCCGGATTGGCGATCGGTGTCGGGGTCAGGCCCACGACATGATAGGTGTTATAGGGGTTGGCGGCGTTATCAAGCTCAGACCGGCGAAGACCACGGCCCAAAGGCTCGCCTTGCGTGATGCCATAGATGATGGTCGGATCACTTTCCAAACGCATACCCCGGCGCAGGCGATTGACGAACACGGCGGCCACTAAAGGACGCTCTTCTGCCAGGCCGGTTTCCTTTTCCACGATGGAGGCGAGAATGATCGCCTCTTCGCGGGTGGTGAACGGAAGATCTTCCGCGCGCGCGTCCCACAATTCATCCAGCAGTGCACTTTGTGCGGCCTGCATACGGTTAAGCACGCTCTGGCGCGCGGTGCCGCGATCGACCATATAGGTCTCCGGCAGCAATGTGCCTTCAGCAGGGATGTCGCTAATCTCGCCGGTCAGAACTTCAGCTTCGTTCAAGATCCGCACAATCATGGCCGAGGTCAGTCCTTCAGCCAGAGTAATCGGATGCTGAATGATATCGCCTTCGCGCAAAATTCGATAAATCTCAGCCATCGAGGCCCCGGCGGGGATAGCAAATTCGCCCGCGCGAAGACTACGCTCGCCGCCCTCCAGGGTGATCTTTAAGCGAAAAATCCGTGCATCACTGATCAAGCCCTCGCCCTCAAGATCTGAGGCGATAGCAATCAGGCCCTTACCGCGTTCGGAGAGATAGATTGTGTCATTTTGGGAGGGGCCTTCAGCTTCAAACTGATAGCCCAGCCAGGCATAGCCCCCGATTACGGCCCCACCGGCGGCCAAAGCCAGGCCGATGAGGACCATAAACGCGATCACCAAAAGCTGCACCACATTGAAACCCTTGCGGGTCTTTTCAGGTTGAGGCTCTTGGCTCATGGGGTCTTGCCTATCGTTTAGTCAACGGCCTTGAAAACCACTGACGCATTGGTCCCACCAAAACCGAAGCTGTTAGAGAGCGCAGCTTTCACCGGCTTCGTAACGGCTTTATGAGGAGCCAGATTGATTGATGTTTCAACCGATGGATTATCAAGATTTAGCGTCGGCGGGCAAACGCCATGTTTAATGGCCAGCACCGAGAAAATCCCTTCAATCGCACCTGCAGCGCCCAGCAAATGGCCCACCGCAGACTTGGTCGAGCTCATCACCAGATCATTGGCGCACTCACCAAACAGACGCTCAACGGCGCGCAGTTCGATCTCATCGCCCTTCGGCGTAGATGTCCCGTGCGCGTTGACATAGTCGATATCCGAGGCGCTCAGGCCTGCGCTTTTCAACGCCGCTGACATCGAACGGAAACCGCCATCACCATCTTCTGCCGGTGAGGTAATGTGGAACGCGTCCCCTGAAAGGCCATAGCCAGCCACTTCGGCATAGATGGTCGCGCCGCGGGCCTTGGCACTTTCATACTCTTCCAGGATCATAACCCCAGCGCCCTCACCCATGACGAAACCATCGCGGTCTTTGTCATAAGGGCGTGAACCCGCTTTAGGATTATCATTAAACCCGGTCGATAGCGCGCGTGCCGCGGCAAATCCGGCCAAGCCTAAGCGGCAAATGGCGCTTTCCGCACCGCCGGCCACCATCATGTCCGCATCACCATAGGCGATCAGACGCGCAGCATCCCCAATGGCGTGCGCCCCGGTTGAACAGGCCGTCACCACCGAATGGTTCGGGCCTTTCAAGCCGTGCCGGATCGAGACCTGACCGGAAGCCAGATTGATCAACATGGCAGGGATAACGAAAGGAGACAGCTTACGCGGTCCGCGCTCATTCAAGAGCACAGAGGCGTCATAAATGGTTTGAAGCCCGCCAATGCCCGAACCGATCAGCACGCCTGCGCGATGCTTGTCCTCTTCGGTTTTGGCTTCCCAACCTGAATGGGCCAGCGCTTCATCCGCTGCGGCAATCGCGTAGAGAATAAACTCATCAATACGCTTTTGCTCACGCGCAGGTAGAACCGCATCGGGGTCGAAGGAGCCCTCGATCTCGGGACTACCGCCATTGCGGCCATCCACACGAGGTACGATCCCGGCAATCTGACAGGAAATATCCTCAACTTCAAAATGCTCGATGCGGGAAAGGCCCGACTGACCAGCGATCAGTCGGGACCAAACGATATCCGTCCCGCAACCAAGCGGCGTGACCAGACCTAGGCCTGTGACAACGACGCGGCGCTTCGTCATGGAATATCCTGGCCTTAGCCTTGCTTCTCAGAAATGAATTTTACCGCAGCACCCACAGTTTGGATGTGCTCAGCGGCATCGTCAGGGATCTCGATGTCGAATTCTTCTTCGAAAGCCATGACCAGCTCAACATTGTCCAAAGAATCAGCGCCGAGATCGTCGGTGAAGCTGGCTTCTTCGGTAACTTTGTCGGCGTCCACGTCCAGGTGCTCAACAACGATTTTCTTTACGCGCTCAAGAATGTCAGACATTTCGGACCCTCTATTTTTACTGTATCACGGCCCCAATGGCCGCTTGGGTTTATGGTCGGGGGGGTGGGCCCGAAAGGCCATCCCAACCCCAGGATGGGCGGGCTGATACCACGCTTATCAAGACGATGCTAGCAGCCCAACTGACGAACACGACATCACAAAGGATGTCAATGAACCTTAGATCATGGCCATTCCGCCATTGACGTGCAAGGTTTGACCGGTGACATAACCGGCTTCCTTACTCGCCAGATACACAACCGCAGAGGCAATATCGCCGCCCGTACCCAGATCACCGGCTGGGATTTTGGCGAGAATCGCGCCGCGTTGCGCATCATTTAATTCGTCGGTCATGGGCGAGGCAATAAAGCCCGGCGCCACACAATTGACCGTCACCCCGCGTGAGGCGACTTCCTGGGCCAAAGCCTTTGAAAAGCCGATCATTCCCGCTTTTGAGGCGGCATAATTGGTTTGACCGGGATTACCTGTCACACCCACAATAGAAGTAATGCCGATAATACGGCCCCAACGCGCCTTCATCATACCGCGCATGGCCGCCTTACACAGGCGATAATGAGCCTCGAGATTGACCTTAATCACGGTCTCCCAGTCCTCATCCTTCATGCGCATCAACAACTGGTCGCGGGTCACACCGGCGTTTGACACCAGAATATCCAGCCCGCCCAGCTTTTCCGAGGCCAAACCCGGCAAAGCATCAACGGATGCCGAATCAGACAGGTTACACGGCGCAATCACCGCGCGCTCGCCCAGCTCATCGGCCAGGGCTTGCAATTTCTCTTCGCGCGTTCCAGACAGCGCGACGTGTGCGCCCTGGGCGTGAAGGGCTTTGGCAATCTCGCCGCCCAGACCGCCGGTTGCGCCGGTGACGAGGGCTTTCTTACCGGTTAAGTCAAACATTATGCCTCTCCCTTCAAGGTCTTTGCGAAACTTTCTAAATCTGCCGCTTCGTTGAGCGCAACCCCTTTTGCACCCTCGGTGGTACGTTTCAGCATCGTCGTCAGGACTTTACCCGCCCCGGCTTCGGCCAATTGCGTGATGCCCTGATCAACCATCCACAAGACCGATTCGCGCCAGCGCACCTTGCCCGTGACCTGCTCAACCAATTGCTGGCGGATGGCCTCTGGATCGCTCACCGAAGCGGCCGACACATTGGTCACGACCGGAACTTTAGGCGCATTGATGGTGGTATTGGCCAAAGCCTCAGCCATCGCATCGGCGGCCGGCTGCATCAAAGCACAATGGAAAGGGGCGGATACAGGCAAGGGAATCGCCTTCTTCAAGCCCTCGGCCTTGGCTGCTTCCATCGCAGCCTCAACGGCGGCCTTCGCGCCAGAGATCACGATTTGACCAGGCGCATTATCATTGGCGATCTGAACCGCGCCGTGCGCTGAGCCCGCCGCCACCGCGCGCAAGGCCAGATCTTCATCAGCCCCCAGCAGAGCCGCCATCGCGCCTTCGCCCACAGGAACCGCCTTCTGCATGGATTGACCGCGTAGCTTTAAGAGCTTTGCCGCATCTTCCAAAGAGAGAGCCCCCGCCGCGGCCAGCGCAGAATATTCACCCAATGAGTGACCGGCCACGAATTTCGCCGCACTCACATCAACGCCGAACTCAACCTCCAGCGCGCGCATGACGGCGATAGAGCTGGCCATCAAAGCGGGCTGGGCGTTTTCCGTCAGGGTCAGGGTTTCAATCGGGCCGTCCCACATGATCTGGGAGAGATTTTGGCCCAAAGCCGCATCGACGCGCTCAAACACCTCACGCGCACTGGCAAAAGATTCGGCGAGCGCCTTGCCCATGCCCACGGCCTGCGAGCCCTGGCCTGGAAAAATAAAAGCTAAAGTCATAAAGTCCTCCCCGATCTGGCTTGGCTGTAACATTTCATCTTCCGATAGACCGCGATCACCCAAACTGGCAAGCCTTGACCTGACAGCTTTGCCACAATCGGTGCAAAATGACTGCGAAACAAGGCCATTACAGCCCTTCGCGCTTGCCAGAGCCCTCTCACTCCTATATACGGCGCGCTTTCCGCATGGATTGCGGTCTGATGGGACGCAACGCTTCGGCAGGGTGCCGGATCGGTCTTTTCAGAGCCATCGCTTATGAACGACGCAAACCCTTCGCCGTTCAATGCGCCGCAATCAAAGGATGAAGGGAGCCGAAATGGCCTTTTACGAACACGTCTTTATTGCGCGTCCGGACCTCGCTCCAGCGCAAGTTGAAACCGCTTTAGAAGAGATCAAAGCTTTGATCGAAGAAAAAGGCGGTAAAGTCGGCAAAACCGAGTATTGGGGTCTGCGCACGCTGGCCTATCGCATGGATAAAAACCGCAAAGGTCATTACGGCCTGGTGGATATGGAAGCCGATGCGTCAATCCTCGAAGCCATCGACGTTCGTCAGCGTTTCTCTGACGATGTCATCCGTTACTTGACGATCCGCCTTGACGAGCTGCCTGAGGGTCCATCTGCGATCCTGCGTAAGGGCGAAGAGCGTCGCCGCGGCCCTCGCGCACCACGCAATTAAGGGGAAACACTTATGGCTGATGCAATTTCAAACATCCCTGCCCGTCGCCCCTTCGCGCGTCGTCGCAAAGTCTGCCCATTCTCAGGTGAGAGCGGTCCAGTCATCGACTATAAAGACATCAAGTTGCTGCAACGCTTCTTGTCTGAGCGTGGTAAAATCGTTCCAGCCCGCATCACTGCGGTCTCAGCGAAAAAACAACGTGAGCTAGCTCGTGCCATCAAGCGCGCGCGTTTCATTGGCCTTTTGCCATACGCAATGGATTAAGGGAGATCTACCCATGCAAGTTGTTCTCCTCGAACGTGTTGAAAAACTGGGCCAAATTGGCGATGTCGTCAATGTAAAGCCTGGCTATGCGCGTAACTATCTGTTGCCACAGGACAAAGCCCTGCGCGCAACGACGGCCAATCTCGAGCGCTTTGAGCGTGAGCGTGAAGCGATCGAAAAACGCAATGCCGAGCGTGCTGAACAAGCGCGTGACCAGGGTCAACACCTGGACGGTGCGTCTTTCACCATGATCCGTCAGGCTTCAGAAACCGGTTATCTCTACGGTTCTGTATCGGCCCGCGACGTTGCGGACATCGCCTCTTCTGAGGACTTTGCCGTTCGCCGCTCAATGGTGGATATGCAGACTGCGCTGAAAACTCTGGGCGTACACGAAGTTCGCCTGGTGCTTCACCCAGAAGTGTCTGTCACGGTGACCATCAACGTGGCGCGCACCCCTGAAGAAGCTGAGCGTCAATTGCAAGGTGAAGACGTGATCGCAGCCGCCGCTGAAGAAGACCGCGCTATCGCGGACGCTCAAGCCGCTGAGCTGGAAGAAAACGCGCACCAAGACGATGGTTTCGATTCAGACGACGAGTAATCGTCTCTCTTTCAAACCTATGGAATAAGGCGGACCTGGCTAGGTCCGCCTTTTCTTTTATGAATTGCCAATATTCCCCGCTGTTTTTCACAGGTGGAAAAGCCATCTGTTGAAAACTAGCTGTGCGCAAATGCTCGCCTAGAAATTTCAAGCCTCCCATAACAGTTAGGGATTTGTTAAATTTATTACCATGACCGCAGACCTCTATGATCCCGCTCTCGAGCCCCAAGACGATCCTCATGCCCCGCCCCATAATATTGAGGCTGAGCAAGCCTTCCTAGGGGCTCTTCTCTATGAGAATGAGGTCTATCACCGGGTTGCCGACTGGCTGCGGGTAGATCATTTCTACGACCCCGTCCATGGCCGGATCTTTGAAGCCTGTACGGAATTGATCCAACGTGGCTCGCTGGCTGATGCGGTGGTGTTGAAAAACCGGTTTGAGCGCGACCAAGGCTTACGCGAAATTGGCGGCGCGGCGTATCTTGCCGATTTGATGCGCGATAGCCCAGATCCGGCTTCCGCGCCGGAATATGCCCGATTGGTCTATGATTTGGCGCTGCGCCGTCAGCTAATCCAGTTGGGCTCTGAAATCCAAAAAGACGCAAGCGATTCAGGCGTCAGCACCCAGGCCCGCCAGCTGATCGAGCATGCCGAGCGCTCCCTCTTCCGTCTTGCCGAAAGCGGCTCCACCTCCAAGGGCTTCGTCGCCTTTAAAGACGCGCTGGCGGATTCCGTGGAAATGGCCCATGCCGCGTTCAAACGCGGCGGCGGTCTCTCTGGGATTTCTTCCGGGCTTAAAACTCTCGACGCCAAGCTGGGGGGCTTGCACCCGTCTGACCTTCTTATTCTGGCCGGGCGTCCCTCTATGGGGAAAACTGCGCTTGCGACCAATATCGCGTTTAACATCGCCAAAGCCTATCAGGCCGAGGAATTGCCCGATGGCACGCGCAAAACCGTCGCCGGCGGCGTGGTGGGGTTCTTCTCTTTGGAGATGTCTGCCGAACAGCTCGCCACGCGTTTGATCGCGGACCATACTGGAATTTCCGGCTATCTGATCCGCCAGGGTAAAATTGACGCCACGCAATATGAAGATATTCGCGACGCCGTGACCCAGATCCAGACCATCCCGCTGTTTATTGATGACACCGGGGGCATTCCCATCGGCTCTCTGGCTGCGCGCGCGCGCCGCTTAAAGCGCACCCATGGGCTGGATCTGATTGTCATTGACTATCTTCAACTGGTCACGGCCTCTGCCAAGTCCAGCGGCAGTCGGGTGGAAGAGGTCTCCGAAGTCACCATGGCGCTGAAATCCTTGGCCAAAGAATTGTCAGTGCCCGTCATCGCCCTGTCGCAGCTGTCACGCAAAGTCGAAGAGCGCGATGATAAAAAACCGCAATTGTCGGACTTGCGCGAATCCGGTTCGATCGAGCAGGACGCCGATGTTGTGCTATTTGTCTATCGCGAAGCCTATTATTTAGAGCGTTTGGAGCCTAAAGAAGGATCTGAAGAGCATCTCAAATGGGAAGATGAGATGCGCGACATCCGCAAAAAAGCGGAAGTCATTATCGGGAAACAGCGCCACGGGCCTATCGGATCGGTGAAACTTGCCTTTGACCCAGACACAACCAAATTCTCCGATCTTGCCGAAAGCGAACGCTACGAATCCTCCTATTAAACCTATGGATTTGACACAGGCCCAGCCGCGCGCCGAGGTCATCATCGACCGCGATGCTTTGGCTGCGAACTATCGCACCCTGACCCGCCTGGCCCCGAAATCCAATGTCGCCTGCGCCATCAAGGCCGATGCCTATGGCCTGGGCGCTGAGGCCGTGGGCCCGCGCCTGGCCCGCGAAGGGGCGAAAACCTTCTATGTTGCCAGCTTGGAAGAAGGCGTGGCGCTACGCATTGCCTTCGACGCGGCCGGGTACACAACGCCAGAGATTTTGATCTTTTCGGGCTTTTGGCCCGCTTTCGCCGATCTCTATACCCACCATCGTCTCAGCCCCGTCATCAATTATCCTGAGCAATTGAAAGCGTTTCAGGCCCATGGCGGCGGCGCGGCCGCCCTGTTCCTGGATACCGGGATGAACCGGCTGGGCTTTAGTCCTGAGGATGCGCGCGCCCTGGCACACAGCCCGTCGGCCTTTGAGGGCATAGGTCTCACGCGCATTATCTCGCACATGGCGTGCGGTGATGAAGCTTCGCATGCGCAAAATGCTGCGCAGCATACTCTGTTCACTGAACTCACTTCGCAGTTGCCACAAACGGCGCTCAGCCTCGCCAATACCGCGACCACCCTCTTGGGAGAGCGCTATCATTTTGATGAGATCCGCCCCGGCGTTGGTCTTTATGGCGCGAGCCCGGTGGGCCTCAATAATCATCCCTTCCAGCCCGTGGTGACAATCCGCGCGCCGATCCTGCAAATTAGACCTCTTGGACCAGACCAGCCGGTCGGCTATGGGGCCAGCTATCACACAGACGCCGCCAAAACGCTGGCCACGATTGCCTTAGGCTATGGCGATGGCCTGCTGCGTTCAACCAGTCCGGGCGGCTATGGTCTGGTCAAGGGTGCCCGTGCGCCGTTTTTGGGCCGGATTTCCATGGATTTCAGTGTCATTGATGTCACAGGGCTGGATGTCAAAGTCGGCGATCACGTGGAAATTCTGGGGGGAGAGATTGATCGTCTCGCCGCAGCGGCCCATACCATTGGCTATGAATATCTGACGCGTTTGGGAAGCCGGTTGGCGCGGGTCTATCGCGGCGCGCCTTAACCCGCAGAGCCGCCAAACAACGCGTCTTTGCAAGGATGATCCGGGGGACTTATGTCCATTATATTCTACCCTTTTCAGGCCACAGGCCGGGCGGTTCTAGGCTTTTTAAGAGCGCTGGGCGCGATCAGCCTATTTGGCGCGCAGGCCCTGTGGGCCATATTGATCCCGCCTTATTATCCCGGCCAGCTGATCCGCCAGATGTTTCGCATCGGCTATCTCTCCTTACCTGTCGTGGGCCTCACAGCCCTCTTCACCGGCGCGGCGCTGGCACTGAATATCTATACCGGCGGTTCGCGCTTTAACGCTGAACAATTCGTCCCCAATATTGTCGCCCTGGGTATTGTGCGCGAGCTGGGCCCCGTCATCGCCGCGATTATGATCGCCGGGCGGGTCTCCTCTGGCATTGCCGCCGAAATTGGGGCGATGCGCGCGACCGAGCAGATTGACGCCCTGCACACCCTCGCCACCGATCCGGTGCGCTATCTGATTGCGCCGCGGGTTCTGGCTGGGCTGTTGGTCCTTCCGCCCCTGGTCGTGATTGCCGACATTATCGGCATTATGGGCGGCTTTATGGTCGGCACCTTGCGCCTCGATTTCGTTGGCGCGATCTATATCCAGAACACCTGGGACATTTTAGAACCCTTTGATGTCATCTCGGGCCTGATCAAAGCGGGCGTCTTCGGGGTGTTGCTGACCTTGATGGGCTGCTATCACGGCTTCAATGCTCAGGGCGGCGCGCAGGGCGTGGGCCGGGCCACCACCGATGCCATGGTCTCAGCCGCCGTTCTGATCATCGCGGCCAATTTCCTGCTCACCTCGGCCTTTGTGTAGGGGGATAAGATGAGCCAAGCCCCAAATTCACCCGCCACAAAAATCCGCTGGTCCAATGTCTGCAAACGCTTTGGCGACAAAACCGTCCTTAACGGCCTCAATTTAGAGGCTAAAGAGGGCCGTTCCCTCGTCGTCATCGGCGGCTCCGGCACCGGTAAATCGGTGTTGTTAAAATGCGCACTCGGCCTTCTGGCACCCGACAAGGGCCGTGTGGAGATAGATGGCAAAGCCGTCAAAGCCGGGCGTCATGATGATCCCGGCATCGCCCAAATCGGCATGCTGTTTCAATCCGGAGCTTTGTTCGATTCCCTTCCCGTCTGGGAAAATGTCGCCTTTCGCCTCATCCAACACGATAAGGTGAAACGCAGCGACGCCAAAGCGCGCGCCATCGCGGCTTTGGGCCAGGTTGAACTGGGCGCAGATGCCGGGGAGAAATTCCCCAATGAGCTTTCTGGCGGCATGTTGAAGCGCGCAGCCCTGGCGCGCGCGATCGTCTCGAAGCCGAAAATCTTGTTCTTTGATGAGCCCACCACCGGCCTAGATCCCATCACGGCCGATGTCATCAATCATCTTATTCGCCAGCAAGTCAGCGAGCTGGGCGCGACAGCGGTTTCCATCACCCATGACATGGCCTCCATGCGGGTGATCGCCGATGATGTGGCGATGATTGATCAGGGCGAGATCCGCTGGCAGGGTGAGCTGTCTACGATTGATGCGTGTGAGAACGAACGGGTTCGCGCCTTCATCACCGCCGGTCAGCACGGCTAAGCTGAGACGGGCGCGGCGCGGCCCTCTCGAATCGCGGTGATTGCGCTATAAGGCGCTCTCAACTCTAAGAAAGGCATTTGCATGGCGCGCGTGGAAAGCATCTATGTCTGCCAATCGTGCGGCGGGGTTCAGGCAAAATGGGCCGGGCGCTGTGATGCGTGCGGATCATGGAACACGCTGCAGGAAGAAACGCCGTCTGCCCCCTTGGGCACCAGCGCCAGTAAAGCCAAGCCCGCCAGCGCGCGGCGATCGAAAATGAATTGGGTCGATCTGGGCTCTCAGACCGAAGACCCGCCACGCTATCAAACCGGGATCAGCGAGCTGGACCGGGTGTGCGGCGGCGGAATTGTACCGGGCTCAGCGCTGTTGGTGGGCGGCGATCCGGGGATCGGCAAATCGACACTTCTTTTGCAAGTCGTGGCCAAGTTAGCGCAAAATGGGGCCAAGGCGGTCTATGTCTCGGGCGAGGAAGCCAATGATCAGGTGCGTCGGCGCGCCAAGCGCTTAGGCCTGGCCGATGCGCCTGTGGCCCTGGCCAGTGAAACGGCCCTCTCGACCATTCTCGATGGCCTAAAAGCCGAACAACCCGACATCGCCATTATCGATTCGGTGCAAACCCTGTGGAGTGACCAACTGGCCGCCGCACCCGGCACTGTGGCCCAGGTACGCGCCTGTGCGCAGGAGCTGGTGCGCTTTGCCAAAAAGCGGAACACCGCCATCATTCTCGTTGGCCATGTCACCAAGGATGGTCAGATCGCAGGCCCGCGTGTGGTTGAGCATATGGTCGATGGCGTTTTGTATTTCGAGGGCGAGCGCGGTCATCAATTTCGCATCTTGCGCGCGGTAAAGAACCGCTTCGGACCGACCGATGAAATTGGCGTATTTGAGATGAGCGATCTGGGCCTGCGTGAGGTGGAAAACCCCTCCGCCCTCTTCCTGGATGGTCGCGGCGGCGATGCCTCAGGCGCAGCCGTCTTTGCCGGCATGGAGGGCACGCGCCCGGTCCTGACTGAGATCCAGGCCCTGGTCGCCCCTGCCGCATTCGGCACGCCGCGCCGCGCGGTCGTAGGCTGGGATTCAGGCCGCCTCGCCATGGTGCTGGCGGTATTAGAGGCGCGCTGCGGGCTCAATTTTGGCGGGCGCGATGTGTATCTTAATGTCGCAGGCGGTTTTAAAATCAACGAACCGGCCGCCGATCTTGCCGTTGCGGCGGCGCTCGTCTCCTCGCTCTTTGATTCGCCCTTACCACGTGACAGCGTGGTTTTTGGTGAATTAAGTCTTTCAGGCGATGTTCGACCCGTAGGGCGAACCGAGCTTCGCCTGAAAGAATCAGCTAAGCTGGGCTTCACGCAAGCCTTTGCGCCTGCTGGGATCGAGCAGGACACGCTGCGAATTTATGGTATAGACACCATACGCGCTCTGGTCGAACAGCTTGATCGGGGCCAATCGCGAGACGATGACGCTTGAGGGGTTAAGCGTTTAACGGGGTGAAAGGATCGGCCATGGAAAGCGGGTTTAGTGGCTTTGATATTATCGCGCTTGCCGTGATCTTTATCTCCGGCGTGATGGCCTTAACGCGCGGCTTTGTCCGCGAAGCCCTGACCGTCACCGCCTTCATCGCTGCTGCCCTCGCCGCCCTGTGGACCCGCCCGGTTTTTGCTGGCCTGATCCTAGAGCTCACCTCCTCCTATCTGCTGGCCAATATCATCGCGATGGCCTCGACCTTTGTGCTGGTTTATCTCGCGGTCAGCTTTGTGACCTCCTCGCTCTCGCGCGATGTCAAACAGGGCGAAGATGTCAATGTGGTTGACCGGACACTGGGCTTCGTTTTTGGGGTGATCCGCGGACTTATTCTTTTAGGACTTGTTGTGCTTGTCTTTAAGAATACCACCCTTGCGGGACCCCCGACATGGCTGCGCACGGCGCGGATCTACCCTCTGGTGGAAGCAACCTCTAACCTCTTGCAATCTTTAGCGCCTTCAGGATCCTGGGCGGCGCAAAGCCATGCAGAAACTGCCCCGCAGACACCCCCTCACCCCCAGCCGACACATGATCAGGATACAGAAAATACAGATACCCCCCTTGACCCTGATCCAATTGGCAGCCTTATCCAGTCCAGATCACAGGACGATGACGGATGACCTTTCCAATTCTTGCTTATGATACCGAGCTCGATTTGATCCACGAAGAATGTGGGATCTTTGCCGCGCGCGGTGTAGACCATGCCAGTGTCCTCGTAGCGCTTGGTATTCACGCCCTCCAGCACCGCGGTCAGGAAGCGTGCGGGATCACCAGCTATGACAATGGCCTGTTCCACAGCGAACGCCATCAAGGTCTGGTGATGGAGCGTTTCACCGAACAAGCCGTTCTCGACCGGCTCTCGGGCTCCATGGCGATTGGGCATACGCGCTATTCGACCTCCGGCGCGCCGACCCTGCGCAATGTTCAACCGCTTTATGCCGATGTGCGCGGCGGCGGTTTGGCGATTGCCCACAATGGTAATCTGACCAATGCGCGGACCTTGCGCGAACACTTGGTCAGCCAAGGTACGATTTTCCAATCGACCTCAGATTCAGAACTGATCATCCAGTTCACCGCCAAATCTGAGAAAGCCACCCCACAAGAGCGCTTCATTGATGCCCTGCAACAGATCGAAGGCGGCTATGCCATCGTCGCGATGAGCAATGAGATCATGATGGCCGCACGCGATCCTCTGGGCATTCGCCCCCTGGTGATGGGGGAGCTGGATGGCGGCGTTGTCTTCGCGTCTGAGACCTGTGCGCTGGATGTGATTGGCGCGCGCTATCTGCGCGATGTCACCCCTGGTGAGGTGATTTTCATCACCGATGAAGGCGTCGATGCGCGCCGCTTTGCGCCGGAACAGCCTGCACGTCCCTGCGCCTTCGAATA
This sequence comes from Woodsholea maritima DSM 17123, assembly GCF_000382325.1. GTDB lineage: Bacteria > Pseudomonadota > Alphaproteobacteria > Caulobacterales > Maricaulaceae > Woodsholea > Woodsholea maritima. The sequence goes on along the minus strand of NZ_KB908060.1, from coordinate 148,676 downwards.
TATCTATTTCGCCCGCCCTGACAGCTATATGAATGGGCGTAGCGTTTATGAAACCCGTAAGCGGATGGGCCGTCGCCTGGCGCAAGAATGCCCCGCCGACATTGATGTCGTGGTGCCGGTTCCTGATAGCGGTATGACATCCGCGTTGGGTTTTGCCGAAGAAATTGGCAAGCCCTTTGATCTGGGGATTATCCGCAGTCACTTTGTTGGGCGGACTTTCATTCAGCCCACTCAAGCGCGCCGCGATCTGGGTGTGCGCCGCAAGCATGCCGCCAATACCTCAGTTCTGGCCGGTAAGCGGGTCTTACTGATCGACGATTCCATCGTGCGCGGCACAACCTCGCGTAAGATTGTCCAGATGGTGCGTGATGCCGGGGCCAAGGAAGTGCACTTCCGCTCGGCCTGCCCACCGATCAAATTCCCAGACTTCTACGGCATCGACATGCCGCTGCGTGAAGAGCTGATGGCCTCCAGCCATGATACCGAAACCATGCGCCAGCATTTGGGCGCGGACAGTTTGGGCTTTCTTTCCGTTGAGGGGCTTTACTGGGCGGTCTGCTATGAAGCGCGCAATAATGAAACCCCTCAACTGGCCGATCACTATTTCACCGGCGATTATCCGACCCGCTTGGTCGATATGACCCGATCGCAATCGTCCAAAGATCAACAATTATCCTTCCTGGTTGAAGCATGAGCGAACACAAACTGTTAGACGGCCGCGTTGCGCTGGTCACCGGGGCATCGCGCGGGATCGGCTATGCCGCCGCCAAGGCCCTTGCCGCCCAAGGCGCGCACATCATTGCCACCGCCCGCACCCAAGGCGGCCTGGAAGAGCTGGACGATGCCATCACCTCAGCCGGGGGCAGCTGCACCCTAGTGCCGATGGACATCACCAGCCCGGACGGTATCGAGAAGCTGGCCGAAGCCATCACGGCGCGCTGGGGTAAGCTGGACATTCTGGTCTGTAATGCTGGGGCTTTAGGCGTGTTACAACCTGCCCACCAGATCACCGCCAAAACCTGGAACGAAGTGCTGGCCGTCAATGTGATCGCACCCGCACGCTTCATCAAAGCCTTTGAAGGCCTTCTGCGTGCCTCTGACGCAGGCCGCGCCATCTTCACCACCTCAGCCGCCGCGCAAACCCGGCGCGCCTATTGGGCCAGCTATTCAGCCTCTAAAGCCGCGCTTGATGCTCTGGTGCAAAGCTGGGCCAAAGAGCTGGACGAAACCTCGGTCCGCGTCAATCTGCTCGATCCCGGTCGAACCCGCACCGCCATGCGCGCGAAAGCTGCACCCGGTGAAGATCCCATGACCCTGCCCCATCCTGATGACATTGTTGGGGCCTTCGTGGAACTGGCCCGCGCTGAAGAAACTCGCCATGGTGTGATTGTTGAGGCGCAGGCCTAATCCACTCATGCATTTGACGTTCAAAAAGCCTCGCCAGATCGCTCTGACGAGGCTTTTTGCTGGCTGTTGATCGGGGGAACCAAAATTTATAAGACTTACGCCTCAATAACATCCACAATAGGCGTTGCAAGGGGAGCGTCCTCAGCCCGCACCTTTTCTAAAATAGCGTTAAGGCGTTCTGTATCTAGGCCTTCATCGGTTAGCCCACCCTGACAAAAGGCCGGTGGACGAGGGCTGCACCACGTCCCATCTGGGAAAATCTGGGCTTGCGCACACCAGAACCAGCTATCACACCATTCATCCTGCCAATCGGCTTGGCTTGGCGCGCTAACGCTCATCATCAATCCCAAGCATAAAGCAGTACCGGTCACCAGACCTGAAAAACGGTTTACAATCTTAGACATAACGCACTCCCCTTTGATTATTGTATAGGTTTATGACCCCTACAGGCTAAAGGAGAAAGCCTCGTATAATCAACCAAAATGCGAGCGCAATGAACAAATTACCTTCCGGGAAGAAAATCAACTCACTATAGGCATAGCTAAAATAAAACCCCGGACATGCCGGGGTTTTAGAAGGTTTTGATTAGCGCTTTTTCTTTGGCGCATAGGGGTTTTCACCGCCCTTCACTATCAAGCGGATCGGCACTCCGGGAAGCTCGAAGGCTTCACGCAAACCATTGATCAAATAGCGCTTATAGCTATCCGGCAGGTATGACGCACGCGAACACATCAAGACAAAGGTCGGCGGACGGCCCTTGGTTTGTGCCATATAGCGCGGCTTGACGCGGCGCCCATCCACAGCCGGAGGCGGGTGGCGCGCAATCATTTCGTGTAGCCAATCATTCACATCGCGGGTCTTGACCTTGGCGGCCCAGTTGCGATGCAGCGCCATAACCGCAGGCATAATTTTATTCAGGCCAATGCCGGATTTTGCGGAGATCGGCAGCAAAGGCGCGCCCTTGATTTGTGGCAGCAAACGATCGAATTCTTCGCGTAAATAGCGCAAGGTCGCTGGCTTATCCTGAACTAAATCCCATTTGGAAATCAGAACCACCAGGCCGCGCCCCTCCTCCACCACCTTGTCGGCAATGGTGAGATCCTGCTTCTCGAACGGCCGCTCGGCATCCACCAGCAACAAGACAATCTCGGCGAATTTCACCGCGCGCAGGGTATCGGCCGCGCTCATCCGCTCCAGGCGGTCATCGACCCGACCGCGCTTACGAAGACCAGCCGTATCGTGCAAACGCACCTTATGGCCATCCCATTCCCACGGCACAGCAATGGCATCGCGCGTCAACCCGGCTTCAGGCCCGGTGATCAGACGTTCTTGGCCAATAAGGGAATTGATCAGCGTGGACTTCCCGACATTGGGCCGGCCTGCGACCGCAATGCGAAGCGGGGGTTTATCCTCATCCGCGATCCCCTCATCCTCGGCGTCGGGATCGAAATCCTCATCGGTTTCGCTCTCAATGACATCAAGGTCTTCGTCCAGCGACACCGGATCTTTGCCAAAGCCTTCAAGATAGTCAAAAGCGGCTGAATAAAGCTCGCTCATACCTTCGCCATGGGCGGCAGATACCGCGATCGGCTCCCCCAGGCCCAGGCTATAGGCTTCAAGGAAGCCAGATTCGCCTTTTTTGCCTTCACACTTATTGACCAGCAACAGAACCGGGGTGCTGGCGCGGCGTAGCACCTCACCGACCAGCTCATCCATCGCGGTCACGCCTTCGCGCCCATCGATCATGAACAGGCACAAATCCGCCTCGGCAATGGCGGCCTCGGTCTGGGCGCGCATGCGCACTTCAATACCGTGATCGCTATCTTCATAGCCCGCAGTATCAATCAGCTTAAGCTCGAAATCGCCAATGCGCCCACGCGCTTCGCGCCGGTCGCGCGTTACCCCCGGACGGTCATCAACAATGGCCAGCGGCTTTCCCGCTAAACGATTAAAAAGGGTCGACTTTCCCACATTGGGGCGGCCGACCACGGCAACAACCGGTAAGGTCAAGGTCTATCCATGCTCCGCTAGCGCAGCGCGATCAGATGAGCCTCATCTGTGAGAACATACACAGTCTCATTCGCGACAATCGGAGCGATATACACCGCCTCGCCCAAATCGCGAGTCTCCATGACAGTTCCGTCCGTAGGGTTTACGAACACCAGATCCCCATTTGACCCAGCCAGGATCAAGCGGTTACCGGCCAAAATCGGCCCAGCCCACGCGATGCGGTCTTTGCGCTTATTGGGCTTTTCATACACGTCAAGTTGAGAAATCCACCGAATTGCCCCGGTCATACGCTCAAACGCGACGACTTGCGCTTCTGTCGTGACCAGGAAGAGATAATCCCCGGCCACCCAAGGGGCATTCAATCCGCCTGCAGGTTGTGTCCAGATCTGCTCACCCGAGGTGATATCAAAGGCGGCGAGAATGCCAGAATGGCTCATCGCATAAACCTGATCGCCCATAATCACCGGGCTGCCCGCGATATCATTGATCGAGGACATGGGCGTCAAACCACCCGCACGGGTCAAGCTATCCGACCATAAGGGCGTACCGTTCTGAGCCCGCAGGGCATAAAGTTCGCCAGAGGTATAAGGCACAACCAAAACCTCACCGGCGACGGCCGGACTTGGCGTCGTCAACAGACGCGCGGTTTCTTCGATGCCGCGGTGGTTCCACATTATATCGCCGGTATTGGCGTCCAACGCCAATAATTCATTATCATCCGTACCGACATAGACCACGCCGTTAAAAACGGTCGGCGCAGTGTGGAAAGGCGTAATCGCCTGCGCACGCCACAATTCTTCACCCGTTGAGGCATCGAGCGCGACGAAATAATTATATCCCGCATGGGCAAAGATCCGGCCACTGTCCGCCGCAATCGCACCGCCGAAAGAATAACGATCATTGTCGTTTGGACCTTCAAAGCGATGCACCCAAAGCTCCGCCCCCGTCTCAGCATTGCGCGCCGACAAACGCCCTACAGCATCCAGAGTATAGATGACATTGTCCAACAAGACGGGACGCGCGTTCATACGCTCACCGCGCGAAGAGCCTGTGCCAACGTCCACACGCCATAAACGGCTGAGATTTCCGCTCGCCTGCGTATGCTGCAAGGCATGGGTGGGATAGCCATCCGCCATGGGCCAGCGATCATTGGTATAGGCCGTGGGCAAGATCACCGGCTGATTGGTCGCGTCAGCGGCGCTGATACGATCTTGCAATTCCAGAATTGAAATCCGCTGCGAGGCCGCAGGCGCATTCGGATCATCGGTTTCTTCACCCTGGAAGGGATTGAGCTGGCCCAAACGCTCCCCCGCGCCACACGCGGTTAGAGACACACTGGCGAGGAGGATGGCCAGCAAGGCCGATCCGCGTTTGATGTGATGGGCCACGCTTAATTCTCCTGAGTGGAAGTAGTCAGAGGATCAGAGGTTTGCTCGCCATGGGTAGTATCACTGGCGGGCTCAACGCTGGCAGGTTGAGACGTCTCAACAGGGGCGGGAGTGGGGGCAGGCAAAGGTGCGTTTTGATTGATCAGCGCCAAGGCTTCGCGCGCGCGTTGATTCAATCCCGGCGCGTCCAGCTGGATCACCAAGATGTCGTATTGCGCGCGCGCTTCATCCCAGCGCCCAGCCTTCATAGCGGCGGCACCGATCAATTCACGCGCCAACAAGCCATAGGTCGCATTGCCTTCGGTCAAAGGACGCAAACGGATCACCGCATCGTCATAAGAAAGCGTTTCAAACTCAGCCAGAACGCTTTTATAGCGGGCCATATCGCGAATAATCGGATCATTGCTGCGCGTGGCCGCCTCGCGATAAAGGCTCGCCGCTTGCGCCGTATTGCCTTGTTCCAGCGCATAGGCCGCATTTTGCATCAACGCCAAAATGCCATATCCTGATGGCCCAGAGGTCGCCAGGTCACGCAAGGCCGCCAAGGCGGCTTCGTCTTCGCCGGCATCCAGGTTTTCTAACGCACCCAGATACTGGTCTGAAGCGCGCTCGGCCGCGACCTTATTGAAGTGCTTATACGCTTCAAACCCTGCCACACCCAGAACGATGGCCGTAACCGCGCCTAAAACCCACGGGCCATATTGTTTGAAATAAGCCATATAGCGTTCATGACGCAGCTGTTCTTCGACTTCATCAAAAATATCGGCCAAGGTCGGCTCCCCATAGTCCCATGCTCAGCCCTCAGAGAGGGGCCGCATTCCATCAAATCATGCGGACCCTAGCCGCGCCTAACGCGCGGGGCAATATCGAACACCCGTTAGGGATGGTCAAAATACGCTTTCTTGATGCTTTTAGCCCTGAATTTAAGACTTTTTCAGGGCATAGACCTGATTGGGGCCGGGAAAAGCGCGCGCGCGCACATCGCTGGCGTAAGATTCGGCCGCCTCGCGCATCACCTCGCGAATATTGCCATATTGCTTGACGAAGCGCGGGGTCCACTCAAACCGGCCCATCATGTCATCGGTGACCAGAACCTGGCCATCGCACTGGACCGAAGCCCCAATGCCAATCGTGGGGGCTTTCACAGTGGTGGTAATCTCCACCGCCAAATCCTCAGCCACGCCTTCGACCACGATGGCAAAGGCCCCAGCGGCATCGGCGGCTTTGGCTTCGCCGATCACCTTTTGCCATTCGTGCTCGCTGCGCCCCTTGGCCTTGAACCCGCCATCAACCAAAGCCGCTTGCGGGCGAAGCCCGACATGGCCCATCACCGGAATGCCGCGCTCCACCAAATAGGCGATGGTGTCCGCCACATAAGAACCCGCCTCGACCTTGACGGCTGTTGCACCGGTTTCACGCAAAACCCGCGCGGCATTGGCAAAGGCCTGTTCTTTACTGGCTTCATAACTGGAAAAAGGCATATCCACGACGACCAGCGCGCGCTGTGACGTGCGCATCACAGCCTGGCTATGCAAGATCATCATGTCCAGGGTCACCGGCACAGTTGAAGGCAGGCCATGGACCACCATGCCCACAGAATCGCCCACCAACAGGACATCACAAATCGGATCGAGCAGCGCCGCCGTCGGCGCATCATAAGCCGTCAACGCGACAATCGGTTCCCCGCCCTTGCGCGCATAAATATCCGGCACGCTTAAACGACGCGTTTGGGTGTGTTGAGACATGACCTGCCCCTCCCCTTCATCTTTATATGACGTTTTTCAGTCCTGGCGGGGAGGCTAGACCAGGATTGTGCACTTGCACATAGGGGGCGCTCACATTTGTGTCGGTTTTTTAAAAATCCGATTACGCGCGTTGTGAAAGCAGCAGCGAAACGCCCATCAACACCCCCCCGACACAGATCGACGCCAACAGCTGCGGTCCATAGCTGGGCATGGCTAACCCGGTCATCTGCTCCAGCGCCATCCAATCAATATCGAACAGGCGCTCTAATTGCGCGCCGCCGATCAATCCAGCCAGTGAGCCTGCACCGCCCAAGGTCAGGGTGCGAAAGCGCGAGGGCGCTTTGATGCGGTTTTCAACCCGCGCCACGAAGGCTTCATCGACCTCAGCCGGGGCCGTTTGAGCGAACAGAGAAGTCAAATGCGCATCAAAGACCATGTCTTCATCCTCAAGGCCTTGCGCCTCCAGATCCGGGTTCAAAGGGTCATGATCACTCATGCGGCGACCTCCTTCGGGGCGAAATAGGCTTTCAACTTGGCGCGGCCACGATTGATATGGGATTTTACGGTGCCCAGCGGCAGGCCCGTGGCCTCAACAATGTCGCCATGGCTCATGGAACAGGCATAACACATCACCACGCAAATCCGCTCATCCCCTTTAAGCTCGCCCAGCGCACGATCGAGGTCCTGGCTCATGCCGGCAGTTTCAGAAACGGGTTGCGCTTCATCATCCTGTTCCGCGCGATAACGCTCCAACAGGCGGGCACGTGATTTACGCTTGCGGGCCGATTGCAGAAATTCAGTGTAGGCGATCTTACAAATCCAGCCCTTGAAGCGATTATCGCCTTGATAGCTCGCCAGCTTCTCATGGGCCTTAATGAAAGTGTCCTGGGCCAGATCATCGGCTTCAGCGTGATTGGCACACAGCCGCATCAATAATCCGCGCACAATCGCCTGATAGCGCCGCACAAGCTGGCTGAAGGCGGCCTGATCAGAGGCCACCTTCACCAACATGACTAGCTCGTCATCACTGGGCTCCATCACCGACGCTCAGCTGATACGTCAAGCGTTATCGTTCAAATTTTGATCCGTCTCGCCGTCTTTACGGGTCAGACCAAACAAGATCAGGACCAAACCGATAAGCCCGGGAAAGCTGCCGATTCCGGCAAAGATCATCATCAAATTTGGCGCATCTTCATCCATCGCCATTTCAGGGATAGACAAGGTCATCGCATAGCCGAAGAACACCATCGCCAAGGCGATGGCGATCAAAATCGAGCCCGCCTTCAGATCTTTACGCTTGCTGGTGTCTGATTGAACGCCGAGCGCGCGCACAAAGGACGGGGTGACCGTCTGACCCGATTGAATGGCTTGCCTGACCGTCTTCAGCACATTCTCACGGCGGATAGTTCCAGCTGTTTGCACAGCAATAACGATACCCAGGATCATTAAGCACATGATCACGGGAGGTAATACGTCTTCCATGATGTCTCTCCTATCAGAGATTATTGTTATGGAGCCCCTCTTCTAGGGGGCTTCGATAGGTAAGATGCCCCACTCACCGAGTTTGGATGCAACATCGAACACCGCAACACCAAAAATATTCATATGGAAGTGCGCCACCAAAGCCGCTGCGGCCAAACCCACAACAATAACAATAAGATCAGAGAAAAACCCACCAGAGTGTTTAAATGTGCCGCCACGGGCATAAGCCTGAATACTGGCCAAAACAGACCATGCGAAGAAAGATCCAAACAGCACTGTTCCGGCCAAAGTGCCATTGGCGGCCACATGGCTGCCCGACCATAACACCGTCGCCAACATCATCGGATGGCGAATAATCGAGCGGATATGGCTGGGCACATAGGTCGCGATCAACAAAATGAAGGCGATCGGCATGGCAATCAACGCCACTTCACGGCCCAGCTCCGGCGGATACCACAACACCTCTGAAGGGTGGGCCAGGATATGGCCATAGACAATGAAGACCAAGCCGATGGTGGAGATGATCGAATAGATGACCATGTAAAGACCATCGCCAAAGAGCGCGAGCAAGAATTCGCGGATCCCCAGTAAGCGAACCGAGTGTATGCCCAAAAACAAGATCAAGCCGATGATTAAGACTGTCATGCGCGTCCCCTCGCCATGTTTCGCGCAGCATAGACTGATTTCTGGTCTCGGGAATAGACAATGCGGCAAAAACCCCTCACCTGTGGCAGAGATAGCGCTAGCGCGGGTTTAACCGCCCATTCCAGGCCAATAATGGGCATCGGGCAAGGGGCGCGGGCCGAAAATCGCCTGACCGACCCGCACTAAAGTGGCCCCTTCTTCAATGGCCCATTCGAAATCCCCTGACATCCCCATGGAGAGCTGATCATAGCTAAGCTCGGGCGGCCCGTCCTGACGAAGGCGCGCCTGAACGTGACGCATCCGGCGAAAACATGCGCGCACCCGGACTTCATCATCACTGAACAGCGCCAGGGTCATCAGACCTTTGACTTTGAGATGCGAAAACGGCGTCAAAGCGTGCGCAACGCCAAGGCCTCATCGGGATGGAGACCATATTTACTGGCTTCATCGGAAGAATTGATCTGAATAAAAACGTCCAGGCTGCGCCCTTCATGTTCCAAGCGACGATCCAAAACCTCCGCCGTTGAAAGCTTATCCAGCGCCTGAAATTCATGGGCGAAGCGCGCGACATATTTGGCTTTATTGCTCTGTAGATGACCAATCACCGACCAGCGAATGGGATAAGCGCTCAAGGCTTCTGCCTTCAGCCGCGCTTCCTGCACCTTGTTTTCGCCCAGATAAGTACACCCTGCTGCCAAGCTGAGCTTTAGCCGCTCAATCTCTACGGTTTTGCTGACGGGCAGCAAAATCACCTCTGATCGCGCCCGCCCGGCGCGTTGACAGGCGGCCGTAATGCGCGCCTCAACCGCGGCCAGATTGGCGCGAATATCCTCCACCGTTTGGGCACCAGGATAGTGACGCTTGGGCTGATCCATCCCTAAAACTCCAATTGTTGGAGCCAAGCGCTCATCACTTGATGGGCTTTGGCTTTCAGCTCTGGCGCAAAACGCGCGCAATCACGGCGCAACTGACCTAGATCAATCTTGGCGTGGGACAGCTCATGCGCATGCCCGATCAGCCAGCGCTCCATCTCTGGTGCGCAAAACTCCGGGTGAAATTGAACGCCAAGAATATTACGTCCCTTACGAAACGCCTGGTGGGGACACAGCGCGGTGGAGGCGAGGCTTTCACACCCCGCCGGCAGATCAAAATTATCGCCATGCCAGTGCAAGGTTACCGGCGCGTCAATGAAGGGAGCGAGCACACTGTCCTTACCCGCTTGTGACAATGTCACAGGATGAAAACCGATTTCCTTGTCTTGGCCCGGTGACACCCGCGCGCCCAGCGCAGTCGCCATCACTTGTGCGCCCAGACAAATTCCCAAAGTTGGCCGGTTCGCAGCCATGCGTGTACGCACTAAAGCTATCTCCTCATCAATAAAGGGATAGATCGCGCCCTCATAAGCCCCGACAGGCCCGCCCAGCAGGATGATAAGGTCGGTTTTAACGGGCTCTATCGTCCATAAATCGTGCACACCAACATCATAATAATGGACTTGATACCCGGCAGATTTCAGGGCCGGTTCAAATCCGCCCAGATCTTCGAACTGAATGTGGCGAATGGCAATTGCGGTTTTCAAGACAAAGCCCCTTGCGTTTTGTCACATGACAAATTAAGTTATGACCATGGACAAACTTTACATGACGGGCAGCAGCGCTGTCCAGATCGCCGATTCAATAGAAGATGCTATTCGCAATGGCCATTTGAACGGCGGCGACACCCTTCCCCCTGTGCGTCAAGCCGCTAAGGTCCTGGGCGTACATCATAATACCGTGGCCTCGGCCTATGCACGCCTTCGCGATGCAGGCCTTGTCCAGTCCAGCGGACGTGCAGGCACCTGGGTCAATGATATCGAATTGCCCTATGACGCATTGGCCAAGCCGATGGCCGAAGGTGTTGTTGATTGTGCATCGGGCAATGTGGATGTGAATTTCCTGCCCGATCCAGCCAGCGCGTTTAAGCATCTACCCTATCAACCCATCGGCTATGAAGTCGGCGGTATTGATCCGGGCTTTTCGGTATGGCTCAAGGCGCGCCTGCGCCGCGATGGTATTCCGCCCGATCATCTCGCGGTTATGTCCAGCTCCCTAGATGCGCTGGAGCGCGCGCTGCGCGCCCATGCCCATGCTGGAGATACCGTTCTGGTGGAAGATCCCAGCTGGCCGCCGATTCTGGCGCTGGTGCGGGCCTTGGGTCTGCGTATTGAGCCTGTGGCAATGACGCCGGATGGAATTGATCTCAACAGCCTTGAAAAGCGTCTGAAAACCGCCGTCGCCGTCATCATGACGCCGCGTGCCCATAATCCGACAGGCGTCGATTATACCCAGGAGACCTTGCAAGGGCTTCGTGATCTGGCCCAACACTCACCGCGCACCCTCTTCATCTTTGATGACCATTGGGGCGCGCTGACCGGCGACCCCCTGCCCTTCGCCTTTCAAGATGTCGAGCATTGGCTTTATATTCGTTCCGCCTCAAAGCCTCTGGGCCCAGACTTCCGTCTGGCGGTCTGCGCGGGCAGTGAGCGGATTATCACCCGTATGGCGCGCGCGCAGATCCTGGGGCCACGCTGGGTCAGCCATATCATTCAACGCGCCGTCCACTGGCTATGGTCCGATGATCGCCACACACCCCGCCTGGAAGCGGCCCGCGCCGCCTATCATTTACGCCGCGAAACCCTGCGTGATTGTTTGAGTGACCTGAAGATCAAGACCTGGGATGGCACCGGTCTTCATGTGTGGATCCATGTGCCCCATGAAGCCGATACGGTGCAGGCGCTCGCCCTTTCGGGCTGGGCGGTTCAACCCGGCCATCCCTTCCGCCTGCGCTCCAAACCGGGCATTCGGGTCAGTATTGCCAATATCTCGCCCATTGATGCCCCGCGTTTGGCGCGCGATATCGCGACCAGTATTCGGCCTCGCTCACGCTTGGTCACATAACTCAGCGTAAAGAGGGCCTAGCCCGCTTTCATCAATGCCATAATCTCCGCGCCCAACTGCAAATCCGGGATATGCCCGAAATGCTGGGCGCGGCGATCGCCCTTACGGTCAATCAACACCAAAGTCGGTGTGCCTTGCATATTATAGCGCGCCATGGTCGCGGGTAACATCTCGCCCTCAACGCCTTGATCTATGCCAATAGGAAAGCTCAACTGGTTTTCTTTGACGAAGGCTTTCAGCGCGGTGGGCGTCATTGCGTCATGGTGTTCAAACACCGTGTGAAGCCCAATCACCGCGACCTCCTCGTGAGAGAAGAGCGCATGCACCCGCTTGGCCTGCGGCAGGCTGGATTGCACACAGCCCGGACACAGCATCTGAAACGCCTCCAGCACAATCACCTTCCCACGCAGCGCCTTTAAGCTGAGCGATTGATCGGTGTTGAGCCAGCTTTCCACGTGCCATTCGGGCGCTGGACGCGGACGGGCAAAGGGCTGAGTTGAGTTTTGGGTCATGGCGATCTCCTTTGCTCCCACATAGGGCTCACAAACCCTCACCATCAGATACCCCCTCAGCTTTGCCTTCGTTTTTATTTCGCTTTCACACAGCCCCAGACATTTTCCAGCTTTTTTCAGCCCTGATGTCACAGGACGAGGCCCTATCGCGTCTTAGTCATAACAGTTGAGAAAAAGGAACCTCCCCATGAAACCCCGGATCAATCATTTCAATGCCAATCCCAAAGTCATGCAGGCCATGCTGAGCTTCTCAGAGCACAGTGACCACACCAGCCTGGAGAAAAAACTGGTCGAACTGGTCAAAGTGCGAGCCTCGCAGATCAATGGCTGCGCCTTCTGCCTGCACATGCATACGCGTGATGGCCGCGCAGCTGGAGACAGTGAAACGCGCTATTACCTGCTCGATGCCTGGCAGGAATCCCCACTCTATTCTGAGCGCGAACGCGCCGCGCTGGCCTGGACCGAAGCCTTGACCCGCTTGTCAGAGGCCACCATTTCGGATGAAGGTTTCGCCGCCGTTCGCGAGATGTTTTCAGAAAGCGAAGTGGTTGAGCTGACCTTACTGGTTGTCACCATCAATGCCTGGAACCGGTTTGGTGTGGCCTTCCGCCCCATCCATCCGGTTGAGCCCGAAATCGTCTAAGGACTAGAGATATGGCGCACGATCCTGACAGCTTTCACACCCACCGCCATCATCTGTTCGGTTTGGCCTATCGCATGTTGGGATCGGTCGCCGAGGCCGAAGACGCGGTTCAAGACACCTATCTGCGCTGGCACGCCCGCCCGGATGAGGACATTTTGAACCCCAAGGCGTATTTGTCCACCCTGATCACCCGGCTATGCCTGGACCGTTTACGCTCAGCACGCCATCGCCGCGAGCATTATGTCGGCCCCTGGCTGCCTGAGCCTTTGATCCATACCCATGAGCAGATCGAACCAAGCGCGGAGCTGAGCCATATTCGCGCGCAAGACGCCTCCATGGCCTTGATGATGGCGCTGGAGCGTTTGACGCCCTTAGAGCGCGCGGCGTTTTTGCTGCATGATATTTTCGACATGGATTATGACGCCATCGCCCAAAGCCTGGAACGCACACCTGCGGCCTGTCGCCAACTGGCGGCACGCGCGCGCACCCATGTGCAAAGCGCCAAGCCGCGCTTTGATGTCGATCAGAGCGAAGCGCGCACCCTCACCAATGCCTTCTTTGCCGCCTGTCAAAGCGGAGACTTAGCCGGCCTGACCCAGATCCTGCACAGCGAAGCCAATCTCTATACCGATGGGGGCGGCATCAAAACCGCAGCACTGAACATCATCAAGAGCGGCAACAAAATCGCACGCTTCTTTCATGGCTTGGTCCGTAAGGGCGACATTCAACCCCCGCTCTGGTCCATGCCCCTACAGATCAATGGGCTGGAGGGGCGCTTAAGCCTGGAAACCGATGGCACCTTGCAAACCACAGCCCTTGAACTTGCCGAGGGCAAGGTCCAGGGCGTCTATGTGGTACGCAATCCTGAAAAAATCACTCATTTGTGGGCTCTCGTCCCTGCGCATCTACGCCCAAGCGAGATATCCCCTCAAACCTCATCGGATTTAGGACCGGGATCCAGGAGTTGAGCGCCTGGCCCCTGTTTAAACAAGACATCATCGCGGTTGCGTAACGGACACTGGCCTGTGGTCAAACACCCACAGCCAATACAGCCCACCAGCTGATCCCTCAGCCGCGTCAGCTTATCAATTCGGTCTGTCAAATCAGCCTGCCAGCCTTGGGCAACACGGCGCCAATCGGCCCCCGTCGGGGCCCGATCCACAGGAATGGCCGCCAGTGCCGCTTTAATCTCCTTCAAGGGGATGCCCGCGCTTTGGGCGACTTTGATCACGCCAATCCGGCGCAAGACCGCACGGGGATAGCGCCGATGATTAGCCCCATTGCGGTGGGCCTTTATCAGGCCCTCGCCTTCATAAAAGTGCAAAGCCGAGATCGTAACGCCTGCGCGCGCCGCGACCTCACCCACCGACAACTCCTTAGAAAGTGGAGATGATTTCGCTTCTGACATTGTGCAGTTCCGCGCTTGACCTCAACCTTAGTTGAGGTCGTAGCGTCTCAAGGCTTCAAAGACAAGGGGGAGCCCCATGACCACGCCCAAACACACTCTCGCCCTGATTTACGGCAGCGCGCGTGAAGACCGCTTTTGTGACATTCTCGCGCGCTGGCTGATCGCGGCCCTCACCGATCACCCCCGCTTCACCGTGGCAATCATTGATCCACGCGATTATGACCTGCCGCTGACCCCGCTGAAACCCGCCTGCAGCGCCACCCTGCGCTTGTCACGCCAGCTGGATAAGGCAGATGGCTTTATCATTCTGTGCCCAGACTATAATCACAGCTATAGCGCGACCCTGAAAGCCATCATCGATAGCGCCTATATGGAATGGAAAACTAAGCCCGTCGGCCTTGTTTCCTATGGTGGCCAATCCGGCGGCCTTCGCGCGCTGGAGCGTTTACGCGGCGTTCTGGCCAGACTTGATGCCATTGCTATGCGCGAAAGCCTCAGCCTGGCCTATCCCTGGCGCGGGCTGGATGATCATGGCCAATGGACCAGCCCCCAGGGCGCAGATGAAGCGCTGGACCTGATGCTCAAACGCTTGGCCTGGTGGTGTAGCCTCCTCACCCAGGCCCGGCGCGAAAACGTGGATATGGAAGTCGTTTAAATACAAGACTGAAGGGGGCGTACGCCCCCTTCAGCTTTTACTCAAGGCCCGGTAACGCCACCACAATCGGATCCTCACTGACCGGTTCACCGGCCATAAAGGCTTCGATCCGTGTCGTAATTTCTGGCGAGAGCATAAAGACATTATGCCCGCCATGTTCCACCACAATATGGGTGAGGTTTGATAGTCCACGCACGGCTTGGCGCTGTTCTTCCAACATCGTTCGACCATCCAAACTGCCAGAAATCAACAAGACCGGAATATCGCTCACCGGATCCTGGCGGAAGCCATCCCCCAGATCCAACCCCTTAACCACACCAAAACCCGAATAGGCGTAAATATTGAGATAAGGTCCTACCAGAGAGCTGGGATAATCACGCTCAAAACTCTCACGCGAAGCATCGCTAATCCCAGAGGCCATGTCCATCAAAGCCGACATCGGTGAAAAGCTCAAAGGCTCATTAATCTCAAAAAACTGACCATAGGTATCTGAGAAAGCCTGATCCTCACGCGCGTCCAGCGCTTGGTAAAGTTGAAGAACGAGTAAAAAATGCTCTGGCGAACCAATGACGTAGGACATCATGTCCTGCAAATGGCGGCGCTGAAGGATCATAGTCGAGGTGGCGGCGCCTTCCTGTGCGATCTCCAGCGTTACAGGCTCCGCGTCCAGGCGCGCATGAACCCGCGTGATCAAATCGACAATATCTGGAAATTGCGCCTTCAAACTGGGCACGGCATCAATGGCCGCCTGCCAGCGCGCCATTAAAGCCCGATCATAGCGCGGTTGCTTAATCGTTTGATCCAGGCCTTCGGCGCTGGCGATCACGACTTTATCAAGGCGCTCAGGCATTTGATTGAGCGCGGCCAAAGCCATGTGTGAGCCATAGGAAATACCCCACAGGGTGATTTTATCCGCTCCAAAATGTGTGCGCACATCCTCTAAGTCGGCGACATTTTGCACCGTCGTATAGCCCAGCATGTCAAAGTCCGCGCCCGCCCATTGATCGGCACACTCACGGATAGCCGCGCGATAATGTGCGATGATCTGTCCATCACGCATCACCTGATCATCCGGTTCGCGAAGACTAGAGGTACAGTCTGAAAGCCCATTGCCCGATTGACCCGTTCCGCGTTGATCAAGTGCAATAACATCGCCATAGGCCCGCATCGCCATGAACAGCGGGAAGCGCCGCCATTTCGCCGTACGAATGCCCGAGCCCCCCGGCCCACCGGCCAGGTATACAATGGGCACCCCCGCGTGATCGCCTGTCGCCGCAAAGCGCACATAGGTAAGTTCAATCATGCGGCTATCTGGATTATTGCGGTTTTCCGGCACTTCAATCGTACCGCGAAAGGCCTGCGTCGTTTCTCCGCTATCAGCCTCAAATGTGATGGCCACCTCATTGCCGATCTGCGCCCCAGCGCCCGGTGCCATCAGCGCCGCCAGCGCACAGCTGGTCGCTAAAACCATCCCCAATACAGTCTTCATTCCCCGTCTCCTCCTGATCCGATCACGCTTGACATGATGTGGTATTGAGCGGCAAGTGTGATGGATGATCCAATCTTTGCAGGTCTTTATCGGCGAACGGTCATGATGGGCCCACGAACGGTCAGCCTTTGGCGCATTTTCATGAGCGCGGTTATCACGCTCTTCACGGTGAGCACGATGAGCGCAGCGCAAAACCTGCGCGCGCGCTTCCAGGATCAGATCCAGATATGCCCGGTCGCACCCGATCACACCGCCCCGCCCGCCGATTTTGCTGCGCCGGAATGTCAGGCAATCAGCCTAAATGCGCTGGACCCACAAGGACGCCATCTCTGGGTCGCAATAACAATCGACATCCCCGAAGCGCTCTTGGCCCAGCCCCGACCTTTAGGCTTTTTCATTTCAGGAAAGCAATCCACGCGGCTCTTTATCAAAGGTCAGCGGCAAGGGGAAAATGGGGTGCCCGGTGACAGCCCCAGCGCCGAACGCCCCGGAGCCATTGATGGTGTCATCTTTCTAGATAAATCCACACTGAGCGCGGGGGAGAACACGCTGGTCTTAGAAATATCTGCTCAGCACGGTATTTCACGCCTGGCCCATCCCATTCAATTAATGCGCATTACCCCCTATGGCGACCCCAAGGCCATGATCCTATCGCTTTATTCGGCGAGCTTTTTAACCCTGGGCGGATTTATCCTCGCCGCGCTCTATTTTGGCGGGGCCGCAATCTTAGGCTGGCAGCGCACTCAATCGCTCACCCTTTGCGCGCTTTCTCTCATCGCGCTGGCGCAGCTGTTATTAGAAACCTCACGCGGATTGATCGGTTATGCTTACCCCTTTCAAGATGTTCGCCTAATCGCGATCTTGGCCCTCTCCTTCATCTTCACGATGATTGTCCTGGCTTCAGTGACCGTGCGCTTTGCTCCTCGCCATCCCTGGGCCGGTGCGAGCATTGTGATTGCGAGCGGGCTTTTGACCCTTTGCGCCATCCTCCTCACCCCAGGTTTTGACGGCAAAACTTTGATCGCTCTCATTATGCCAACTAGTGTCGCCTTTGGCCTATGTGCCTGGGCGGGCTATCGCGTTCACCGCGAGGGCCTGATCCTGGCCGCCACCTTAGGGAGCTTTGTTGCCCTCGGCCTTCTCACCGCAGGGCAGTTTTTAGATGCCTATCTCTATTTCATGCTGTTAGGGGTATTGGCGGTGCTGTTTATCTTGCATGCACGCAGTCTAGTGCGTGAACAAGCCCTGCGCCGCAACGAGCAGGCCCGCGCCCATCAGCTGCAAATCGCCCTCGATCTCGCGCAGGAGAGCGCCAGCCCGTGCTATATCGACCTCTCCTCCACTGGTGAATTGCACCGCATTCCGGCCGACAGCATCAGCCATCTCAGCGCAGCGGGC
Source organism: Woodsholea maritima DSM 17123 (assembly GCF_000382325.1). Taxonomy (GTDB): domain Bacteria; phylum Pseudomonadota; class Alphaproteobacteria; order Caulobacterales; family Maricaulaceae; genus Woodsholea; species Woodsholea maritima. The sequence continues at coordinate 130,958 of NZ_KB908060.1, read as the reverse complement.
GATTATGTCGAAATTCACCTGATCGAAGGGCGCACTCTGCTGCACAATGGATCCTTGACCAAGCTGGGCGAAGCCCTGCCTGCCAGCTTTTTGAAAATCCACCGCAGCCATATCGTCAATACGCGCATCATCGAAAAGCTTGTGCGTCATGACAGCGGTCAAGGCGAATTAAGCCTTTCGAGCGGCGTGCGCCTGCCTGTCTCGCGCCGCATTCTGCCCCAGGTCAAAAAGGCGCTACACCCCCAAGAGCGCGCTATATCCCAAAGCGGTGAGATATAAACCCACACCAAAAGAGGTGTGGGTGATGAAACTTTTAAATCGCGCAAACCAGGGCTTGGGCGTTTTGCACGCGGCAATTCCAGCCCCTAATCCTGGTTGCATTAAGAAAAACGGCGCAAGCAAGCCAATCCAGGCGACAATCAAAGCCGGTAATAGGGTCGGCGCGCTGGCCCATGCCACCCCCCAAATCATCAAAATAATAGCCGCATAGATAATGCCTGTCAGATAGTGGAAGCCCCAGCCCAGCATCGCCTCGCCGCGAATAGGATCTGAGGCCGCAATCGGACTATGGATAAATTTACCCCGCGGCATATGTCCCAACCACCGCCCCACCATCGCATAATTTAGCCCCGGTTGCTTCAACACCTTGGCCTGAAACAAAGCCCACAGATCCATAATCACTGTGCCGCCAACACCCAAAACAACAGAGAGATACATAAGTTTCAATATCATAGCCACAAACCCTCACAAAGTGGATTGCGGTCGGATCTTGACACCAATCCATCATTCAATTATTTCATTGATTGATACTTCAAAATAAGGCCCTGTCAATGCCCTCCGCCACCACACCCCCAGACTTACAAGACCACCTCGCCAATTTGGCGCGCGCGATCGCGCACCCACATCGCCTCAGCCTGCTGGATGCGTTGATCGAGGATGAAAGCGCCGTTGAGGCCCTGGCCACGCGGGTCGGCCTTAGTTTGGCCAATGCCTCGCAGCATTTACAACAGCTCAAACGTGCACAGCTAGTGCAAACCCGGCGCGAGGGAAAACAGGTCTTTTATCGCCTAGGCGATGGCCCGGTATTTGAAATGCTGTGTGCGTTACGCGATATGGGCAGCTATCAACGCCAACAGAGGGCCAGCCTGCTCCCCGGTCACGGCGAAAGCCAGGTTCGCCCCTTGGAAGGCATATCACGGCGTGATCTTCATACCCGCTTGAGCGAAGGCGATGTCATCATGCTCGATGTTCGCCCCGAAGCCGAATATGCTGAAGGCCATATCCCCGGCGCGATCAATATCCCGCTGGAAGAGCTACGCGCGCGTTTAAGCGAATTGCCCCGCGATCAAGACATCGTCGCCTATTGCCGGGGGCCCTATTGCCGCCTTTCAGTAGAGGCCGTGGCCGCATTAAAAGGCGCTGGGCGCACCGCCAAGCGCCTCACCACCGGCTATTATGCCTATGAATGCAGCTAAGACTTAATCGCACGGGTTATCAATCAAGCCTTTGATGAGCTTAGCAAGAATACGATCAAGCTCCACCTGTTCCTGCGCGCTCAACACGCTCAATAGCCTTTGCTCATTGGCAACATGGCGTGCGATCAAGCCGTCGATCAAGGCCCAGCCCGCCTCAGTCAACGCGATCAACTTCCCTCTACGATCCTTGGGGTCGGGTTGGCGCTCAATCAGGCCCGCTTTTTCCAACCGATCCAGACGGTTGGTCATCCCGCCCGATGAAATCATCGCAGCTTCATAAAGCCGGGTCGGTGACAGTTTATAAGGCGCGCCCGAGCGGCGTAGCGTCGCCAGCACATCAAACTCACCCGGCTGCAAGCCGTCTTCGGCAAACAGCGGGTTGAGATGATCACGTAAAACCCGGTCACCTGCCTCCAACAAACGCCCACATAAGGCCATGGGTAAGCTCGGCAATTCCGGGCGTTCCTTGGCCCATTGATCAATCGCCAATTGCGCACGATCCATAAAGCGGCTCCATAAATTCATATCTTGATAATAAGATACTTCAAGTATACTTTCCTGACGTCAAGATTATTCACGCCCTGAAAGCCTTTGAAAAGATCTTACCCTGGCAAAAGGGCTGTTTATCAACATGCCCGTACGTGATCTAGCGGCCTCCACCCGCTGTTATGAAGCCCTTAGTGAGCCTTGATCCGCAATTCAGCGACGAAGGGGCGGCCAATATGAAATTCACCGAACCTTCGCGGTCATGATGCTGAGGTCTGAACGCTATCGCCACTTTAACCAGCGCCCTATCGGGGATGTGCGTAAAGACAGCCAAGCCCTGCTCGCCCTCACAACCGACAGCCGTGACACCGTCACCGCCACCCTCGAAGCGGGCATTCAGGCTGGCGGCAATCCCGAGCCAAGCCCGCCCAACATCATGGCTTCATGGTCAATCGTACGATTGAAGACCCCGATGGCTATGTCTGGGAAATCGTCTAGATGGATATGAAGGCGTTTGCCGAGACCCAACAGCAAGATTAAGATACACGCACTAGGCCTTAGTCTTTCAGGTCAAGCACATTTACTCACCACGTCCAACATTATTGAAATGATGGGCTTGCAAGCCCCCAATCCACCAACTTGGTGTGCTTATGAAACATCACAGACTTGATTATACACCAATAAAGCAAAGACCCCGCCGATCTGAAATCGACGGGGCCTTGTGCGCCCTGCCCAGCAGGGGGGCGGCCTGAACAGGGCGAGGAACGGATTAGCCCAGACGCGATTGACGGCGCATCAAAGATTGGAACCGTTCCAGGGATGTGAGATGAAGGTGGATAAGCCCCAACCAGCCTTTGCGATGCCAATCGAGGACACGCGCATCATCAAGGTTGGAAAAACGCTCAGGGTCAATCACTTGAAATCCTGCCACACCCAGCTTGCCCCCTTCATTGGGCAAGGTGACATCCGCGCGCCGGTCCACCAAAAGATCCGCCTCTTTCAAAGCTTCACTAAAGGCGAGAGTACGCATCGCATCGTTATGAAACTGCTCACAAAAGGAGAGCATTTTTTTCAAGAAATCTGAAGGCTGGCGGTCATCAAACAAAGCCATCCCTTCATCTGAAGGTGATTGGGCATCCGCTTGAACAACACGCTCGCTAGCCGCATCAATCATCATCACCGGCTCAGAGGTCTCATCAACGCGCACCGCGCCAAAAGGATAGCGCCGAATATACGCCGGGATATACAGCGCCTCATCCCATTGGCCATCTGCGATAGACAGGTTTTTGTCCTTTAATCCTAAAAGCACAATCGGCGCAGCATTATTGGCGGCAAAAACGATCGGGTAATCACGCCCAGCTGCAGAAAATTCACTAACAGAAACAGGCACGCTCACGCTCTGTTCTGTGAAACCATACCCCCCTGCTTTCAAGCGCCAATCCTTATGAGCTTGAGAAGAAAGAACAACAGGGTTCTGGAAAAACAAGGGTAGGGCTGCGTTTTGTTGCCCCGATGGAGGCGTTTGAAGTTCAGACATTGTGTCTCTCATTTTAGGCTGAATGGAGGTCACGCCGCGTTATTCACAGCGTGACCCAGAAGACAAAGACAAGCAGGTTTAGGATTTCGGCCGGATCATAACGGTGCGATCTTCGACCAGAACGGCCTCCAGATCATGACCCAGTACCAGGTTCAGAGCGTCCTGCATGGTCATTTCACCTTGCAAGGGGCGTGAGGCCAAATCGCCTGCGATAACCCGCGCATCGTAGAGAACGTTATAGCCTGCAGACTGACTGATCTCGCGCACTGCGTGATCTAGAGGCTGGCGCGCGACATCAAAACGCATCACCTCTTGCTCCCAGGCAATCTGGGCCTCTGGCGAAACACTCACCTCATCGCCAGCACGCGGTTGAATGCGCTCTCTGTGACAATTTGGGTCCTCGTCAGGATCACACGCTTCATCCCCGTAACCTGTGACTTGAACCTCGATCAAAGAAGGGGTCACGATGGTGCTGGTATCGCGCACTGTGCGCAACGCATCATCCAGCGCTTCACCTGCCCCTAAGGACTTAGAGCCTAGATCCCCAACATCCAGCGAGGTTGGTGGTACGGCTGGCGCTTCCGGCAGACCCGTGACACGCCCAACCACATCAATATTGTCCGCCCCAAGAATTTCCAGAGCATAGACATTAAAGTTGCCCGAGACACGGATCCCGCTATCGCCTGCATCGACAATGCCGTATGAGGCGATCAGATCAACATCGGCAGGCGGTGTTCCTGGTGTTGAGGCCAAGGTCCCGATCCCGGCCCCGCTCGGCAGGCCTGCCGGTGAACGGTTAAGGTTCAGCAAGCTATCCAACCCATATTCATACTCATTGGGTGCGATCGCCGTTTTTGCGCCATTGCCCGCGGCAATGTCACCATAAGACGACCAGATCAGCAAATTACCGCCCTGAGTGGTCAAAATCCGCGATTGGTTCACATCCACACTGCCATGAGAGAGGATATTCACCGCACCCCCATCTTGGGTAATGATACCGGCGCGCAAGGCATCACCATTGATGTCGTTCTGAGAGGGCTGGCCGGTTTGCTCATTCGTGGCCGCGATGGATGCCAAGCGGAAGAAACCGCCAGGGGCCACCACATCCACATCACCTCCACCAAAGGACATGACCCGGCTGGCATAGGTTTCGAAGCTCCCCGCCCAGCGACTTTCGCCGTCATCAAGGGCTTCATCTACGCCCTTTTGAGCCCCAGGATACAATGTCGCAATGGCATCATAACCCCGATTGACGCTTTCAAAACGATCACTCTTAGCATCATTGGCTTCGCGGCTAGCGGTGCGCAACTCCAAGAACAAAGTTGAGCGATAGAAGGCAGCTTTATATTCGGTGCTCAATCCTTGCCAATATGCCATCGCCTCATCGAGATAAGCCAGTTGCGCTTCAGCGCCTTCCAGAGGCTCCAATCCTTGCATCTCACGGACATGATTGATGAGGCCGGTGCGACGCTCAGGCAAGAAGAATTCCGGTTTCAAGCCCTCGGCTTCACGCGTACTTGAACGCGGCATCAGGTCATCATAAGGCGTTTGTTGAGTGGTAGGCAGAGCCAGCCAATACGCCCAAGCCGTGTCGAGATAATTACGGATCAAGGTCTGATCGTCTAACACCTCCAAACCTTGTAAAGTGCGAATATAATTGACGAAGTCACCTGCCATATCTGCCGTAACAAGTTTACTGCTCGCCCCATTACCCCGCGCATACATCTGATCGAAAAGATAAGCCGACAAGAGACGTCCATCCCCTGCATCAACGCGAAGATAATCAGCCATCGCATCGGCAAAGGCCGGGTCAAGATAGGCTGCATCAAAGGCCGCATAGTCGGGCTGTTGATTATAACCCACGCTGATCGCGATATCGGCCGCGATGCTTTCTGGCTTCCATACGACTTCTGTCGTTTCGTTAAAGCGCTCGACCTTTTGATAAATTCGGTCCGATGTAATCCCTACACTATTGCTTGGGATCCAAAAATCGCGACCTGTTTCGATCTCAAGGCGACCTTCCCCGGCCACGTGGATCTGACTACCAAAACCGATCTGGTCAGGATAAACATACTCCATAAAGTAGATGCCATTACCCGCCTGAATAAGGCTGAGATCACCTGGGTTATTGTGTTGGATCACATAATTCGGGAAGTAAACATTATGTCCGGCCTTTACCCAAAGAGCTTCAGGCGAAGTAACCTCTGTTGTCGTGATAACATCGCCTTTAGCGGCATAAATCCGACTAGGTGTAAGATCACCCGCATGCAGATCAAGCATCAAAGCTGGGTCATGTACTGGAGCGAACTCCCCGCTTGCCCCATAGGTTTTAACAAAATAGCCCGCATAGAAGTACGCTGAACGATCGCCTATCTTCTGCTCATTCATGACTAACCCGAGCAAGTTAGATCTGTGATTGCTCTCGAAGGTATTGAGGAACCATGCTCGATCCGAACTATTGCGGGGAATAATATCATCAGCACGATCATGATGTCCGATTTGAACATTATTCTGGGCGAGAATATCAACATTGCCATGCGCCGAAGGAGCGATCGACATCCCCCCCAGGACATTCACACTCCCCCCCGCAGCAATCATGGAGACGTGACCAGGCCACAACATGTGTCGACCATTCGTATTAGGCGTATTTATGCCATTATTGTAACTGAAGTAGAAAGGAGAGGCAGGAAAACTTAGATCTTCTACAGCCGCAATATTAAAGTGATTATTCCAGACCTTAACATCACCCCCAGCAGAGAACAATTCAGTTGCATCATCAGCATACTGGAATATAGCATCCATATTATAAAGCGGATTCATTACCGCATCTACGTTCAAATCCCCTCCAGTTTCAATATGTAGATTTCCACCATTTTGATAAAACAGAGAGTAAACCTCAAATTCCCTTAATGCTCCACTTGGGTTTCGATCCCAACACCCCCAACTCGACATGATATTACAATCAGAATAGGGCTTTTGAGGATCGGAAGCGCGAGACATCGAATGGAAGGCCTCAAGCTTATTGTCCGATTGCAAGCTACCACCCGCACGCACATAGCCCTCACCCCCCATGACAGTATAACTACCACCGCGTATATCGCCGCCCGCGATCACTCGAACATTCCCGCCACCTTGTGTATTCAAAGTATAGTCGGAAAGATCCTCACCTTCACCGACAAGGCGCGCATTCGTAGCCGATGAAACTGATAGATTATGAATATCCCCGCCAGCCTGAAGCGTGACATGACCGCCGCCGAGAACACCAATACCGGCTTCATAATTCGATAAATTAACGTACCAACTCGGTGAGAAGCCCTCATAATTGTTAGGCTTACGCGTAACCAGCCAGCCGCGCGGGGTCTGGGGCAGATCAGAACTGGCGAGGACATCCGCCCCCACTTGCACATTCACATCCCCGCCATGCTCTGCGTAGCGAGCTTCTAGCTCTTGAACATATCCGTCAATCGCGGCCCCAGCACGCCCAGATGTGTAGATTACAGATGGACGTTGCTCTAAAATTAGGTTCTGCGCGGCAGCGACATTGATATCCCCAGTTCCGCTGCGCACCACATATCCGCGTGGCGCATTTACCTGGGCTTGTAAGCGATAATACTCGTGAGGCTGATTAGGTTCATGCCTGACAATCCAATTAAGGGCCTCAAGCCCATAAGCTTCAGTCTCACGATATTCAGTCTCACCCGGGGCATAAGTAATCGGAGCATTCGTGTCTGGGTGTAAATAGAAACCAGTCGCCGGATCACGCTCTAATTCAGAGCCAAGACTTCCGTCTGAATAGCGCGCAAAGAGCTTACTTTCGTATCCATTAACCCTTAGGTAATAAGGCGCAGCATCTAGATGACGCAACCAAGATACGATATCAGTTTCAAAATAATCACGATATTCTTCGTAGAAGAAGGTATTGAGCTGTATAAATCTATCCTGATCGCTTAACGTCAAATCCGCCAGTATCGCATCATATGCTGCAATGTTATCCGCACTCATACGCGGGCGAAGATCGTAGTCCACCCAGCTTGTTAAATTGCGTATCGCGTTAAAATAACTATTCGAAGTATTAAATCCTGATGGGTCATTCTCCGCGACGTGAGTGAAGACATAATTATATCCATCTTTATATGATAATTCACCATTTTCGATACGATCATTTGTCTCAGTGAGAATTACAAACGACGCTTCACTTAAGAAGCCTCGATTATAATTTCGATTTAATCTTGAATATAGCGTGTTCCAACTTTGCGTGTAGGACACCCCTTGCGTCACCTGCGTGAGATCGTAATCATCAGGATTGAGGCTCGCATAATCCAAACGATCTGCTTCACCCCCAATAATAATGGAGCCTTTGCCAACTTCGAGTTGAGAAGGGTTAGCAGTTGCAAGCACATGCGGACTTTCGACATTAGCCCCCGCAACTAGATTAATGGCCCAGTTCCAAGCCTCATCCAAAAGCGAACCTTGGCGTCCAGCTTGATCAAACCCATCGCTGAGATTAGCATTAATCAAAATATCGCCCGTAGCCCGAAGCGAAAGTACGCCCGCCACTTGATTGGGACCATAGCGCATGGCGTGCAGATCCCAATCCGTAACGAGCTCAATGTCACCATCATTACGAAGGTCAATACCTGGCACCAAGGTCGCGGCACCTAGTCGATCTTGAACCGCATTCGCCTGGGCCGCAGCCATAAACGCGCGCGCATCATCATCCACCGTATCAATGACATTTTGGTCTATACTTTCTACATCCGTATAGATCCGGAAAGCTTCGGCTAAAACCTGCCTTGCACCTTTAATCGTGCCCGCAAGCGTACCGATCGCAACATCATTTCCATTGATCTGCGGCGCACGGAAATAAACCTTACGCCGGCCTTCACCCTGACCACTCACATCGATGAGCGCCCCGCTGGCCATACGGATTTGCCCGGCATTTTCACCATTGGTTTCAATGCGCACCAAACCACCTGAGCGCTCAGGCTTGTTTGCTGCAGCGATAAGCCGAGCGGTATCGCTTAATGTCACATCACGCGCTGCGGCCAAGGCGATGACCCCACCCTCGTCACGCGTTGTGCGAACCGTTCCAGTAACAGTAATTGCACCTTGATGAGCGATCACAGACAGACCATCAACCTCTGTCACCCCATCCAAGATGACATCGCCATGATCAATTTCAAAATCTCGCTGACCTAAGAAACCACCCAGAGCTAAGCGCTCATTTAATTGCGCGAAATTATTAAGCTCACCAATGCGCAGACCAAATCCTGCATCCGTACGCCCTTCACCGGCCTGACCGCGAAGCTCTCCGTCAAGAACCACTTCCCCTTGAGAAACGCGAACATCTAAACGTCCAGCATCCGCATGCTCACCACCAGAAACATCAACAATGGATCCAGCCTGGAGAACGACATCACCGTGGTCAGAGATGAAAGCGACACGGCCACCGTTTACACCGATGTTTTGATCAAAAATCGCTGAATTCAAGCCACTCGCATTAATCAAAGCCCCTTCACCAAGCGTCACATCCCCTTGGCGCGCCTGCAAGAGCACACTGCCCGCGCGCATATCAATGTGTCCATTCTGCTGGATACTCTTGCCTTGGATTTCCAAAATAGCACCGAGAGTTTCAAAATCGTCATCTAAAACAACGTCTGAACTTTCGATTGAAACGGACTGCCCCGCCTTCACGGCCAATTTATCGCCACGCGCGACGCTGAGTGCACCAACCTCAAAGGTCAGATCCCCCGGAACACTCAAACCACCCGTATCATACCCAATTAAACGACCTGGCGTCGTAAAGACAACATTGCCTGCGCCCGAGATCGCCTTATGACCACCGCGCAACTCTATGGTGTTGCCAATCAGCGTCAGCTCGCCCTCACCACCTTGATTTTGGATCTCACCCCCTGAGGTGTTGGTAAGGGTCAAGGTTTCGGCTTTAAGCGTCACATTTTGACCCGCATTTGCCATCGGCGTAATAACATCGCCGCCCTGGCCCATCTGCGCGCTGGCCCGGCCTTCGAGCAAACGCAAGCTTGGCGCATCCAGGGTCAAGCCCCCAGCGACATCAAGATCAAAGTTGCCGTAAAGGTCGATGCTTGTATAACTCTTCAGAGCAATATCTTTGGCCTGTGATAAGCTCTCTGCGGTAGAACCTGCGAAACTGAGACCCGAAAGACCATCCGGAACCTCACCGATGCTAACCCGTGAGCCACCCGCCGTAATCTGGTCTGCACTCAAAGTTACACCAGACGCTAGGGATGTATCCCGCGTCGCGTCTAACACCAGTGATTGAGAACTGATTAGCGACACATTGTCTTCTAGGGTAATTGTACCCATCGCCGGATCCAGCGGCGCGAGCCCCCGCAAAACACGTATGGCATTAATTTCTGCCAAGCGTTGTGGGTTATTTGCTAATTCATACAGACGATTTACCGCCTGGCCATCGCGTATAAACGCAGTGCGCTCGCCAGCAGAAACATGAACAATAGCGCCATGATCCATTACCTGATGGGTGTAAACATCGTCGCTCTCCCAAGGGGTACCTTGATCATCGATGAACTCACCCACAGCAGGTTTTATGAAATAAGCCTCGGCTGGCCGGTTGAGCGATCCGGTCGTTTCTATTTTTGAACCAGATTTGACCTGAACTTGATCGATCGAGGTCAAGATTAGATCTGTGACTGCAAATGTCTCACCCGCCGTATCAATCACAATATCGCGCCCGCTGACCTCAATTGCGGTTCCGGCTTCGACCTGTTGGCGCTCACCCCCTAAAAGTAGGCTTTCTGCACCAAAAGCCTCTAGATTTTTCGCGTCTAACTGCAAATAGCCGTCATAAGTGCTGGTGTCCGTATTCTCACTCAAAACAACCAGGCGTTCCGCGGCAATATCAACATACCCGCCGCGCCCATTCTCACCAGAACGCGCATCGACACGCCCCTCTAGAACAAGCTCCGAACCCGCAAGAAGCGCCAATCCACCCCCATCGAAAGGATTACGCGGAGCGCTTGTGATCGCGAGATTCGTACGCTCCGCGCCTCGCAGATAGGCGTCGGACGAATAGAAGCTCGAGGCAAGCGCACGATTATATTGCGACCGCTTACCAAGCGTTTCCATATTCATAACTAAGAAGCCATCTGTACGCTGATCACGCGTATAGAGACTGCCATCTGAGTTTGGCGTGAAACGATAACCCGCATGAATAACCGAACCATCAGGCTTTCTCGCTGATGTTCCCAAAGCCATATTCATATACGAACCATATTGGTGATTACGCGTTACGCGATAGGCACCCGGCAGTTGGGCATAATATGCTGGCAGTAACGTATATTCACCCTCTGGCAGTTCCCCATTTCCGGAAAGATAGATTTTGCCGAGATTTGTAGCTGTGTAACCATTACCCGTTCCAAGAGGGGTCACTTCAGCATTGTAGCCAGGTATGATCGCGAAGACTTCACTCTCATCACTGATCCAGTCATAATTTTCATTACGATAACCCGTAAGCCAATCCGTCGAGCCCCCAACCCCAGGAACAAATTCACTCGCCAGAAGGTCACCGCCGCCTTTAATATCAACTAAGGCTCCCTCGGAAAGAACGACACTGTCCGCGCTCAGGCGAACTTCACGTTCTGGCAGAAATGCCAGTTCACGCCCGGTATACGGATCAACCCACGTGTCGCCATTCACTAAGCGCCCGAAGGCAATGACATTTCCGTCAGCAGAAATAGAGGTTACGCTGCCATCAAGAAGGGTAATCTTGTTTGAATCTTCTGTTCCATCATCAAACGCTTCCAGAGCGATACTGCCTAAGGGCGAGCGAATAATCCCACCTTGAACGATGCGCGGCGCGCGCAAAGTTAACTTCGCGCCCCCCTCCAAAGGTGCGGCATTGACATACCCCCCTTCATCTTCAGGCATTACCGTGATTGTACCACCAGCTTCGATAGTGAAGACACGCCCTGAAGCGGCATAAATCTGATCGGCTTTAAAGTTTAGGTTTCCTGCTGTGGTGATTGAGCCCGTAGGTGTTTCAAACTGCTCATAAGGGTTGGTCGCAGTAAAACGGATATCCCCACCGCTCGAGAAGCTAGCACTTTCGAACCCTGACAAATTCGCACTCGTGATATCCAGCACGATACCCGCATCGATTAAGATCTGCGTCCCCAGATTGTCATCGGACACACCAATTTCTGCTAAAGCCGCCGCAAAACGAGCCGGATCAACATCCCCACCCGTTGGGTAATTTCCATCCGTTCCACCGTTATCCGAAATTAAGACACGATTAGCGTATAAGGCGAAGTCTGCATCCTCTAGCGCCGATAAGATGGGCGCCGATAAGGTCAGTGTATCGATTGCATATTGCCCATTCTCACTAATGTCGCCTAAACGAGACTGGCCCGCAAATACAATGCCTGTTGCCGCAGCAATCGTGACATCAGAAAACCCACCGCTCGCCAAGTGGGCTGGCGAAAGAACCGTTTGTGTTTGAGACTGCGGAAGCGACACCTGCTTATATCCCACTTTTTGGTAGAGCCTCATAAAAATGGGATTAACTAAAGGAGGGGTAGCCGGTTCAAAATCTGGCAGCTCGATGTCACCAATAAAGAATAAAGGAGTTGGCGCATTTTCAGCCGCTTCATTATTGGAATTTATGACTGCAACTAAACTCTCACGATCAGGTAAAAATGTGCCCGGTTCGAATTCTCCGACATTCCATTGCGTTCTTTGGAAGTCAATGGTTGAAAGGTCTTGACCAAAGAGACCCCTTACGGTTGTGCCACCCGTTTCTGGGTTCGAATAACCTGATTTATAATAGAAATAATTATTTTCTAGTTGATTTGCAACAGCTTCACCGCTTGCACTCGTCAATGCTGGGTAATCAGTGGACAACCATTGATAGGTAAACTGCCCGCCCTTAGCGCCATCGCCGCCTGCAAAAGCACGCAGCGTTAAGTTGTTGATATCCATGGCATAGCCATAGAACTCCATCACCCCACCGTCTGAAGCTAAGGTCCGGCGGCGGCGTACCACTCCTGCGTGCTCAAGAACAGGAATATCGATCTCAGCTTGAGTACCAGACACGTCAAAGACAGCACCTTCTTCAATAACTAAAGGTACTAATTCATCACTCCAAGCATAAATCCGTCCGCCTGAAAGCACCTCACCGTCAACAAGTTCACGGCCAGTATTATCGATCAACCGCTCGGTAATACGCAATGCACCTTTTGCTAAAACTTGGGCTGTACTACGAATAACACCCCCAATTTTAATTTCACCTGCCGGTGCATTTAAAGTCCCCCTCAGGTCTCCAAAGAAATTGATGCGACCACCTGCATTAACCCCTATACTTGAATTAGAGGACAAAGTTGTTTGCGAAACGGCTTGCGCACCGTCTTCCCCCTCACCCTCGAAACCCCAAGGCAATAAAGCGTAAATACTGATCTTTTGAGTTTCTCCAGGTGTTGAGAACTCAAGCGAAACACCATCGCGAAGACCTTCCGCTCGCAGACCAGGATCAATGTAACTTATCATTGTCACATCGCGAATATCGCTTCCAGAAGGTGCTGCCCAAGCTGTTGGCACCCCATTATCCAAAGTGGCTGGATTAATCTGCATAGTCGCCTGGGTCGCAAAAACATCAACTCCGGGCTCAACCGTTACGCTCGGCGCATACAGGCTTACAGTAGAAAAACCCATCTCTTCAAAAAATTCAGGACGGATCATCCAAAGTATTGGGCGCTCTTGCGCATCATCGGGTGAAGAGTTCCCAATATAAATTTCACCACTCGTTTCGAAGCGGAAGCCACCATTGCCGCCCAAGCCAAAAGCTTCCACATTTTCTAGAGCAGACAGGTCAACATCTTGATCCAATTTCATATAATTGCGGATCTCGATATTCCCGCCCTGTCCAGCACTTAACTCGCCTTCACGATTAATCCAACCGCCACCATTCGCAGTAAGCCGCATGGTTTTCGGCATGACAAAAGCAAAATGATTGTCTTGATCCTCAGGATCATTCCACCCGGCATAGAAACTGGTGATCGAGATGTCACCGCCATGAATGCGCGGGGCTTGTGAGAGCGGACGTGGCTCGTATAGCTCGTAATCAGAATACCATTTAGCACTGGTATCGATAAAGCTCGCATCACCAAAGGTAATGCCTTGACCGCGCAAATAAACATCCCCACCGCCCGTCGTGATCGAGCCCAGCATATTCATTGCACTGGTCCCAAAAATCCGGAAGGATGCGCCTTGGGCGAGATTTAAGTCCACACCTTCTTCAATAGTGATAAAGTAATCATCCATCGAAGACGGGGTGTCATTGGTGGGCTCAAGCGTATCGCCTAGCCACCACTGGGTGATTTCATATTCACCCATAGTCGAGCGATTGAAAAAATCTTCTGAGAATAAAGACAAATTGCCTTTTGGGTCGCTACCGGTTCCAAAGTTTGGATTTTCTTGATCGTACTCGTCTCCAAATAAATCCCCAAAAGGAATTGTGAGACTGTCGTAGAGGCCAAAGCTTCCTCCAAGAAGCATTTCAATATCGCTGATCAAAACACGCTGACTGATATACTCTAAATCATATTCAGTTTCACGGTTGATAATCAAACGCCCTGCGCTCGGCATGTTGGAGTTTTGATACTTTCCAACAGTAACGCCGCCCAGGAACGTCCCTTGATAAAGCCCGTCCGGAGCCCAAATCTGAACCGAACCAGCATCCCCACCCTCGACATAGCTTTCTTCAAATCGCCCACGCGATGAGGAAATTAAAGGAATATAATAGTCTTTTTGCTTACCCCATTTGAGATCATAATCGCTCCATTGGTCCGCTAAACCCATATAGACTTCATCTGGATCGGCTTCGCGGATATCAATGACACTGCCATCCAAACGCCGCAGCATAGTCGTATAGACATATCCATCTTCATAAGTAACCGAGCCGCCTGAGACATCAATGACCGAGCCTGATTTCATGATCAGGTCATCACCGCTGGCGATCAATAAAGTTCCGCCATTGATCAGCAATTGATCCAAGGTCACTTGATTGAGGTTATCAAAGCTTTCCCAATCAACGACATTCGTGCCATACCGCCGGTCGACATTAATTTCTTTGCGATAAAGCGGTCCACCATCTTGCACTGGTGTATCTTTAAGCTGTGCAACAAAAACCCGGCCTGAGACCTGATGATAGCCCATTTCGCGGGTAACATCCCAGCCTGAAAGATCGATCGTCGCTCCACTTTCCATCATGAAGCGTGAACCATCTTCGCGGTCAGTATTTCCTGATGCACCAATTGGCGCATAAACATGGATGCCATTATCGAGGTAAATCTCGACTTCACCAGATGGCATATAGATCAGCGCATCTTCTTTTAAGTGCGCACGCTGAGCATTAATCAACATATGCCCAACAGATTGGCTCCCTTCAGTTAGAGGTAAAGTATCGCTCGCCTCTAAATCGGGAGTAATTTGAGTTAGACTGCCTTCACCAAAAAGCACCGTACCGTTGCCACTGACAATCGGACCGTCACGTTCGCCAAAAACATTGTAATCTTGAATTACCGCTTGAAAGCTTAAACCTGCTCGGAAATTCGCCGTTGATGTTAATGTAATCGCGCCATTTTGCTCCAAATTGAAGCCGCGAAAATCAACATTGCCCCCGCGACGCGCATCAATAATGCCTTCATTTCGTGCGGTGAAACCAACTTCCGCAATACGCTGCGCCTGACGATCATTGATGAATTTACCAATCAAGCCGCCCTCGACATACAAGCCGTCAAAGGTAGCATTATCAATCATCTTCATCGCGAGTGCTTGAGGCAAGACATCACCGGCGGCAAAATTCTCACCTGTGATAATATTGACGAAGTCCACCCATTCTTCAGGAATAACACTATCTTGAACGACATATCTGCGGAGGCCACTTACCCAGACAAATCTCATAAAGTAAGGGGCGTAAGTATCACTTCCTGCAAAACCGCGACGCGCGTCAAAACCATTAAATGCGCCAGTATGCACATCGAGATGAATGCCATCCAAGCTATCAATGTAGATATTATCGCCCGCAGCTAAAATCACCTGGCCTTCATCGCGCACGCTAAGCTGACCTTGATTGAGCACATTAGGCCCGAAGAGCATGATCTTGCCTTGCTCGCGCGTACTCACGTGTCCATCGAGCCCAACAGTCACATTATAACGCAACGGATCATTTTCATCATGAGCCGCTGGTAGCTCTTTGATTAAATTTAGATAGCGATCGGTTCTAGACTTTGGGTCAGCATCAGGACGAGCACTGGTCGCATATACCCAAGTATTGCTAAATGTCGGATCTACGCGCTGGTAACTTGTACTTGTTGTAGAAGAGTATAACCCTTGAGGGAAATTCCCCGGAAGAAAACCATTGAAGGCATCATCGCGAATATCCAAGGCGGATAAAATCACTTGCTGGGCTTCGATAGTCCCATTTAGCGCGATCCCTTCACGCGCAATGATTAAAACCCCACCATCGGCCTCGATCGTGCCATCTAGAGTTAAAACATCACCGCTAAGATCGCGATTAAGCGCCATCCAGCTTTCATCAGCCTGATGAATAGTTAGTTTTTCATCCGCGTCTAAATTAAGGTCGCTCCAATTAATGACTGCGGCCTCGCGCGATTGCTCGATGATAACTTCATTCTCTGTAACATCTAAATCCGCTACACCTTGGGTAAGGAAGTAACGTCCTGCTTCAATCGAGGCGTCTTCACCAATGCGAAAACCGGTTTCATCATTGATGACGACAATACCATTGGCACGAATAGTCCCGTCAATCGTGACATCGGCCTCACGCTTCTGGTTCGCATTTTTAACATTCTCAGGCTCGCTCAAATCACGGTTGATAATCAACCAATCTGAAGAGGCTTGCTCGAATTCAAGAATTTGATCCGTGGCAACTTCAAACTTTTGCCATTCCAGCTCGGCTTTAGCCTGGCTTTGCACAATTGTTGTCGTATTTCCGTCGACATTGACATCGCTGACCCCACTCCCGACGACCAATTGGCGCGTATTAATCTGCGCATCCTCGCCGATCAGAACACCATTGTCATTTAGGATATAAACCGAACCGGGCGCGCGAATTTCACCGTGAATTTCCGCTGCATGATTGCCATGCACCCGATTGACAGCGATCCAGTCTTGTGAAGCCTGTTGAAACTCAAGTATTTCATTGGTCTGTAGACGGAAATCTTCCCAATCCAGTACCGCTTTGGCCTGGGTCTGCTCAATCGTCATCAAATGACGATCACCTTCCATGCCTATAACAGGACGATTGGCCCCACTCCATTGCGAGACCTGACCATTAGGGCCAATCGTACGCCCCGTTTGCATACCTACCATGGTCCCGAATGGGGCCTGGGCGGAGGCGAGCGAGGGCAATAAGGCCCCCGCAGCAGCGAGCGCGAGAAGGCTCGTGCCCATTTTGAGGGTTTTCATGGAAAAGCGTTTTGCGTGAAAACCAGCGACATTCGAAGACATGACAGGAATCCTGCTAATAATAGGGCGTAAGATGATTTCGCGAACCAGATCCAAGCGTGATGCGCTCTAGTTCAGCTCTTCTTCCATGCGTTGACGCACGCTCGGCGGCAGCGTCGTTGAATACAGACGGGCATTGCGCGCGCGATCCTCAAACTCTTGTTTAAGATTCTCCATCTCCACACGTTTCATCTGGAGGAAGGGTTCGCGCGAATTACGGTAATGACCGGCTTCGATAACTTCGCTGGCCAGCGCATAAAGTGCGCTATTGCGTTCAATCGCCAGCTCAATCAATTCCTCTTTCAGGGCCAGCTCAGCGCGCAAACGCTCAACTTCCTGACGGGCATTGTCGGCGATCTGAACCTGGCGCTCTAATTGAGCCTCAAGACTGATTGCGGGTGCATCCACCGCGTCTTGAGCTTGGGCGGAGGTAGGCAGGGCCGCATAAAGCGCGCCCATAGCCAAAAGTGCGTGAAGTGTCCGTGACATAGATCCCCCTCCCCTTAGAAGCTGACGTTTAAGTCAAAGTGGAGGATGTCGAGCGAATACGGAGCCCGTTCGATGGAATCCGATGACAACCAGCGCAAGGCTAAATTGGTGTTATCATAAACGCCGTAGATCGCTTCTAATTCATAGCCTTCGACATCTGTCCCGCCCAAGGCAAAATCTGAATCTGTAAAGATATCTAGAACCGCATCGGTTTCAACATGACGATACCCCGCCATCAACCGCCACTGGCCGGCCTCTTCAACCTGGCTATGCCCGGCGAATGCGCGAACAGTCCAGCCCAAATCGCCCGGCTTCACACCAGCTTCGCCGCGCAATTGCGCAATGTCACTCTCATCCATGGCAAAGTTTTTGGCGACTTCACCGATCAGTTTGAACTCGTGAGCGCCAGCGGTGTAACCGATCTCGGCTGTCAATGCGCCAACCTCAAACTCTGAAGCCAAACCGGCCAAGGTCGTCAGCCCGTCAGTGCGCATATTGAAGATCGAGTTGCCTTTGCTGAGAAATTCTGGCGCGCTCCAGTCTGTAAGGCGCGAACCATCATCAGCATTTTTCAAGCTTTGAACGTTTTCATAATGATAATAAGACAGTCCGGCTTTAGCGAAGAATGACGACGCAAATTCAACTTCACCGCCCAACTGGCCAGCATAAAGATAACTATCGTCAAAAAGTTCACGCTCTTGCAGCGGGAAGACCCCGGCCGTTGCAAACACATTTGCGCGTTCACTAAAGCTATAGGCACCTGTCAGCGCAACGCCTTCCGGATTGATGTCCTCATCCCAAACCAATGTCGTGGAATAGAACGGATTGGGCATGCGGCCCGCAAGGAAATGCACGCCTTCAATTGGTTCAACATCCACAAAGGCCTGATCTACCCACAGCGTGTTGCGATCGAAATAGTTACCGAAAATCGAATTGGTTGAGATCGCACCGGGCGCGTCACCAGAGGCAAAGCGTATGCCCACTTTCACCTTGTCCGTGACTTGGGCTTCAACATTCAAACGCGCACGATACAGTACGCGGTTACGATCAAATGTTGAATTTAACAGCGGAAAGCCTTCAGTATCGAGAACCCCACCTTGTTGATTGATGGCATTTGCATCAGGGAAGAAGGGAAAGTTATCGTCGGCGTAGTTTTCCCACTGACCGCGCACGCGTAAATCGCCCGAAATGCTAACCCGCTGGGTCCATTCTGGTAAGGTATTCGGCGCAACCCAACCCTCAGCCTGGGCGGTTTGGATAACGTCTGACTTGATACTCTCAGCGATCTCAGTGCGCACCGTTTCAGGCACGTAAGGCACATTGATCACATTTTCGGCCTGAGCTGCAGCCTGGGTTTCAGCACGCAGAGCCGCATTGCGACGCGCCGCATCTAATAAGCCTTGCGCGCGGTCAAAAGGAATAACGCCCTCATCCACCAAGAGCTGAAGAATTTCAACACCCAGGTCATCATTGGACTGCGCAAAAGACGGGGTTGAAGCGATAGCGGTTACCGCAAGGGCAGCACCACACAGAAATAGATTACGAAGTGTCATAGCGTTTCTCTGTTTGTGTTGGGCTTAATCAGCCCGTCTAAGATTGATGGCGAGATTGGTGGTTTCGCTGACGCCCGGCGGGCGCCCACGGTTCAAAGGGTTAAGGTTGGACAAGACATCACGAATGGCCTCATCCAATTCGGTGTCCCCGGTTGAGGACATCAAAAGTGCAGAGGTAAAACTCCCGTTGGGATCAATGCGTAAGGAAACTTCAACCCGTCCCCTGGCACTGCGCGTTCGCGGATCACGCTGTAAAGCGCGTGTAATGTGCAAGGTCAGGAAGGCTTCCCAACTGGTCCCCCCGCCGCCGCCCGTACCGAACAAGCCCCCGCCCTGGCCCGCGGCCAAATGAAAGCTATCACTCCCCGCATCAGCATCGCGATTGAGACCAGCAAGGCGTTGGGTGGGCGGGCTCGGCGTTTCGCTGATCACTGGCGTCGGCTCCGGTGTAGGCTGCGGACTAGGTTGCTCGACCTCCTCAACAGGTTCAGGTTCTGGTTCTGGTTCTGGTTCAGGCTCCGGCTCAGGTTCAGGCTCTTCCTCAGGCACTTCGGCCAAAGTGATTTCGTGAATGACGCGCTCGGTCTGGTCCGCCTCTTCAAGGCTTCGCAGCCAAAGGAATGCGGCAATCGCCACCGCGACCAATCCTGCTGCGAAAAGGATCAGTAAAACGCGGTCAAGAAGGCTGGTTTGCGGCTCTTCCATCATGGGTTAGCTTCCCCTCGGGCGTTCACTGACCAGCCCGATTTGGGTAATACCCGCGCGCCCGCACGCGTCGAGCGCTTCCATGATTTTTCCGTACTGCGAGACCCTGTCACCCTTGATCACAACCGGCAGATCAGGCGTTACAGCTTTCAAAATGCGTAACTCCTGCTCAAGCTGCTGCGCGGTCACAGGAAAAGTATCGAGGTAGATCTGCCCACGACTGTCCACCGTGATGGCTTTCGTCGTCGGTGCGGCCATGCTTTGTGCTGAACTCGCCTTAGGCAGATTGATCCGTATGCCCTCAATCGAAGCCGTCGTCATCAGGATGAAGATCACCAACAACACGAAAGTCAGATCGACCATCGGGGTAATGTTGATATCGTCATAGGGTTTGCGTTTTTTCTGAACCTGCATGGCGGCCTCCTATTGCACCGAGCCGTCAAGCTCGGCCCCGTCACGGAAGCTTTCAGCGATGTTCTTCTCCAGCTGATCGATAAAGACCTGATTATCAGCAAGAATATTGTCGAGCTGACCTGTGAGATAGTTGTAGCCAAACAAGGCCGGGATCGCGACCGCCAGACCGGCAACCGTGGCCAGCAAGGCCGCGGCAATCCCCGGGGCAATCGCGGTGACATTCACTTCACCGGCCGCGGCGACGCCTGCGAAGGTGATCATCACACCAAGCACTGTCCCAAGCAGACCAAGAAAAGGCCCGCCGGAGATAGCGATCGTTAGCAGGACCATCCAACGGCCCAAGCGGTGATCTTCCTTCACGGCGCGCGCATTGATTGCCGAGCGAATAGCCGCAACAGACTCCGGAGCTATGGAAAAAGTATCGCAGGTTTGGCCGGTCTGGGTGATGCGATAATTGAGCTCGTCCTGTCCCACGCTGAACAAGCGCGCTAAAGATGAAGACGCATTTTTCTTGGAAAGCTCTAGCCCCGTCAGACCGGCCCGGGCCTTTTTTCCGCGAGCGTGCTCACGATAAACAGTTAAGAAGTGCTGATTTAAACGGTGCGTGCGACCAAACAACAATCCCTTGGAGAACATAATCATCCAAGAAATTAGGGACATAAACCCCAAAAGAATGATCACCGCCCAAGCATCCGGGGTTAGCGCGCCGATCAAAATCCCAAAATAATCATGCTGGGCGGCGTGGGTTTGTTCTGGCTCTGCGCTAAACCCGACAAAGTTAGAACGCGCGCCCTGATTATTGGCCATTAAAGCGATATGGGACACCGAGCGAGCTTGATTGGCGCGATAGATCTCATCGATAGCCCCGATAAAGCCGGATTGACCCTGATATGCGCCGAAATACTCAGCGCCTGAAAAGGCAGGCAGGTCAAACTCAGTTTCGAAAACCACCTCACCGTTGATCTGAAGCCGCAAAATCGTGTCATCGCCCACCAGGGCCAAATGTGACCATTGCCCGACACTGAGTGTTTCATCGACCACCCATTCTTCATCGCCCAACTGCACAACAGGAGAATAGTCGCGCAGAACCAAGCGCAGTGCGCCCTGCTCATTTTGAGTATTTTTGGAGAAGATAAGCTGCTCGCGCGCTTCACCATTCACCTGCGAGGAGGGCTGAGCCTGGATTGAGGGTTCAGCAATTTCATCCGCTTGAGCCGGAGCTTGCGGACGCAGCCACATCGCTACGCTCAACGCGCCTGCTTCGTCATTGATGGCCAAAGTCGGATGGGACTGAACCGCGATCACACTTTGTGACGTTAGCTCCATGCCAGCACCGACCATCCCGGTGAGAACCGGTTGGAGGCCCTGGGCACGAAAAACGATGTCGTTAGCACTTACATCTTGCGGGATACCCGCTTCATCTTCCAGATGCAGGGCATAAGACACATAGCCATCATAAGTTTGGCGCGCACTTTCAACAGAAACGGCCTCATCATTGCCGTAATAAACCCAAAAGTTTTCAACCTGGCCGGGCAAGATCTCTGGCACTTTGACCCACACATAAGCAATTTCGGCCACCCGATCAAAGCGCTCAAAATGATAATCCAACGGCGTGCCATCACTTTGACGTACAAAGCGCAAATCACGGCCATCGGCCTGGGTTTGAGTAAAATCGAGATTACCCGAATGCAAACGCACCAGAACCGTGGCACCATCAACGCGCTCTGACACAGCTTCGATCGCACTGGCATCAAAGGTCATAGCTCGTTTATATGTCCATGCTTCATCCCAGGGGGCCTGCGCCGAAGCACATGCCGCGCCCATGACCCCCAACACACCAGCCATGACAAAAACATTACGTGTGGACATGTTTTTTTCCTTTTTTATCATTGATTTGGCCTTAAAACTCATTCCACACGCGGAATTGGAGACGGAAGTCACCAACATCACGAAGGGTGGTTTGTTCATTTAAGAAAGGACGCGCGAGGGACATCTGGGCGTTAAAGCCCTCAAAGGCGCGCAGCTTCACCCCCAGCCCAAGACTGTAGAGCTCAGAGCTTTCATCCTGGACACTCAGTGGTTCATGAATGCGGACATATCCGCCATCTGCGAAGGCATAGACCCGCAAATCCTGAACCTTCTCCCCAAGACGCTCCGCAAAAGACGGCGTTGTCACTTGAAGTTGAGCGGCAACGCCATCATCGCCGATTTGGAAACTTTCATAATAGCCGCGAACGCTATCAACGCCGCCGATGGCAAATTGCTCATTAGAAATCACAGGCTCACCTGCGTATTGCCCAGATAAAGAGCCTCCCAAGTGCCAATCATTGTCCAGTTTATGGAGATAAGAGATATTGCCGCGCAACGCTGACCAGTTGGCGTTCGCCCCATAGCGTTTATTGCCAAATTCATCGTCACGCGAGCTCAGCCCCCGAAGACCGACTGCCGCTCCAATGCCGAAGGAAAATTCATATCGCGCGGTCTGTTTGGACTGACCATATTCAACCATTAAAGGGAAATAATCGATCGGCGTGCGCGAAGGATTGCCCTCTTCTGCAAAGAGATTTTCTTCAAAATCTTTGTAATCAATGCCGAAAGTGAACTGATGAATGCGCGGCGATGTAGGCTCCCCGCTCACAAGAGAATAAATCCCGCGAAGGCCGAATATATTGCCTTTACCCAGCACATTAATCCCGCCGATAGCAGCCACATCACTGTCGGTATGCACCGCATACCCAACAAAGGTCAGCGGAACGGTCTGTAGCGGGACGACGTATGAGGCCGAGACCACCCAGGATTCTTCGGGTTTTTCCGGACTGAACTGACCTTGAAGATTTAAGCTGTGCCCACGTTGGAACAGATTGCCATAGCTGATCGATCCGGACACTTTATGGCGTTTAGTGTTTGAACTGGCGCGGTCATTAATCTCAATAGACCCATGTAACGGCAGCTCATCTTCTACCAATAAGTCCACATCAACTGTATTCGGCTGCGTACCTGCACGTAACGTCGGAGTGACAAGGCGGTCACGAGACCGATTTAAACCGGCCAACTGAGTAGATACATCATTATAGTTAGGAACTTCACCTTCGCTCAGCGCTGGGATATCTTCGCGAATATCCTGAGGCGAGTGATATTGCGCACCCGCCACGCGCAAACGCCCAACCCGCATTTCAACGACCTGCAGGCGAACAATTCCCCCCCGCACATCCTGGGCAGGAATGATAACATTAACCGTTTCAAATCCCTCAGCGTGATAGGCGTCCATCAAAGATTGACGCGCCGCATCCACATCGCTGACCGGACGTTGAGGCCCCAGATAAGGCATGACAGCCTGCTCCACCTGGGTCCGCGATAAAACAGTATTGCCCTCAACTTGATAATTGAGGATGTCCAAGCGACGTTCTGACTGAACCTCACGAGAGGCAGGCACCTGCCCCCCCTCACCAGATTGAGCCTGGGCGAGCGGGATCGAAAACACACATAAGGCGGCCATGCTGACACAGCTTGCTGCGCGCAAAATCATTTAATTACTCCGTTATCGGATAACTCATTCCACGCAGAATCCTGCGCCAGGGCACAAATGTCCCTACGGATTGAAACGGCGCACCCGCGCCCGATGATGGTGATGATTTAAAATTACTCGGCGTTCGCTTGAGCTGTGCCTATGAACATCGATTCCCCCAGAACTGGCATAACCCGAACACGCTAAGCGGTTCGGATACGACACCGATTTCTCTGTCTCCCCCGAGCCAGAGGACCTTCATTTTCGCAAGGTCAGTCCAAGGACGCTGGCGGGTTGACAATCCACATCACACCAGGCGCAATTTCAAAAAAGCTTCATAAAAAAAAGTCGGAACGAGATCGAAAACCACCTGCCATCCAACATTAACACTATGAAGTTTAATACTAAAACCCCATTGCACGTCCACCGCGTCACAATTGACGCTGAAAGGGGCTATTGCAAAGTGTGGCGTGGCTCCAAGATCAACGCCTCAGACTCTTCACTGATTTCCAAATTATAAATTTCAGCCAAGCTCTGAGCGAAGAGATGGGCTTCGGTGACGCGAAATACGCCACTTAACCGCGCATCCTGCAAAGCCCCCCCCTTGAGCCGGATGGGACGATAACTGTAACGGTTCATTTCCGCCAAGGCTTCAACAAGGGGAGTATTCTTCAAAATCAATTGACCATTCTTCCAAGCCGTCACGACATCCAAAGCTGGGCGGTCCATGGCCAAGCTGGAATGTTCAATATGGCGACGCAAACGATCGCCTGGCTCTAAGGCCACCCGGTCAACGCCCTCTTCACCGCGTGTAACCTCAACAATCCCGCTCAATAAAGTCACGTCAACGCGGTCAACTTCGCGGCGAACAATAAAGGATGTTCCAAGCGCACGGATCTGACTATCGGCGGCATGAACAATAAAGGGGCGCATTTCATCATGAGCGACATCGAAGAAGGCTTCACCGCGTATGACATCTAAACGCCGCTCTGCACCTGAATAAGCAACTTCGATCGCTGTATTGGTATTCAAAGTCACCAAAGTGCCATCTGCTAGGGCGATCTCGCGCTGCTCTCCAATATGAGTGTGATAGCTCTGCGGCTTATCCAATTGCACCAGCCATAGCACCGCCACCACACAGGCCAACAAGGCTAGTCCCGTACGCATGACCAACGGTGAAAACAAAGCCTCGCTCAGTCTGAAGCCCCATCCTGACCATAAAGGTCTTTGAACGTGCACGCGGGACGTAAATTGCGCCTCACCTAGATCAGACCAGACTTGATGAACTTTCGCATAGGCTGGATCATCTTGGCATTTCGACTTCAGAACGGAATCAAATGTCGCCTTATCCGCACGCAAGTCATGCATGCGAACACTCCACAATGCAGCATCATAGAGGTCATTACGCGTTGGGTTATCTGTACGATTACCGCTCACCAGCCATCCATCCATTCCGCAAGAAAGGCAACGCCTTTTGCAATTCTTTTCTCTACCGCACTCACGGAGAGGTTGTGCCTGCGCGCAATCTCTGACAGCCGATCCCCATCCAAACGCTGCGCGCGGATCATATCTTGCGTTAAGGGGTCCAGCCTTTGCAAGCCTGCATTCAGTCGCTCCAGGCGGCGCTTCGATGCATACACTTCATCAGGGCCGGGCGTATCATCGGCAATCGCGTAATCTTCTACCGGATGTCCGGCCATCCCCATGCGTGCTTTTTGTCGCGCCTGATCAATGGAAAGATTAACCGCGGTGCGAACTAAAAACCCTTCGGGTCGTTCTACAATATTGGTTTTTTGATAAACTTCCAGGCGCTCGTACGATTCTTGTACCAGATCTTCTACGGCATCCGCCTCCAGCCCACGCCGAAAAAGGGCGCGGCGAATGCGCTGTAAAGCAGCATCAAGCGAAGACGGCAGGGCCATAGAACGGTCATCCTTAAATTCATGGCCCTGTAATCAGATCACGATGTAATTTTTATGACAACGTATGATATTTAAAAGATCGCTTATTGATTGTCGATTGCATAGGCACACCACCTTTTACTGAAAAAGGCATAAACTACAAGTTGTTATCAAATAAGCTCAAGATAAAAACCCCTCAATGCCTTATAAAAGCACATCGCATTGTGAACGCATATATTTGACAGGTCGCCCGATATCCCCCCTAAGCTTAATCCTGCCTTGCGCACACGCCCACACAAAAGCCCCCAAAGGGCCGTATCTTGTTCAATCTAGACCATTATCCTAGTGCGCATGCGCGTTTAATCTTTTCAGATTTCGCAAACACCCACTAGATACAAAACATGAACATTTTTATCTTTGTTTAGCGAATCACTCACTTCTCAAATCAAGGCATGATCACTGCTATGAAACGAGACGATGACTTAATCAGAAGAATTTTACTAGAAGTCGAAAAAAGTATAGATGAGGGAAGCCCTCCCTTAATGGAAATTCAAGGCGTTAGCAAAGAAGAATTCTCAGGGCATACACGATTGCTGGTCGATGCTGGTTTTGTAGAGGCTAGCGTATATGAAGTATTATCAGGCCCAAGCCCCTTTGCCATCAAAAGATTAACATGGCGCGGACATGAATTTTTAGATTCAACACGATCACCAGATATTTGGAATAAAACAAAAAAAGGCGCGGAAAAAATTGGCGGACTAGGCTTAGATCTCATGCTCGATTTATCAAAAGCCTATGCCAAAGACCTCATCGCCGAGAAACTTGGAATTCAATTATAAAAAACCGGGGCAATGCCCCGGCTTTTTAAATCTCTTATTCCCACTCGATGGTTCCGGGCGGTTTTGAGGTGACATCATAGACGACGCGGTTAACGCCCCTGACCTCGTTGATGATGCGCGTGGCGACCCGGCCCAGGAAGTCATGATCAAACGGGAAATAATCCGCCGTCATACCGTCCACGGATGTGACCGCGCGCAGAGCCAAGACATTATCATAGGTGCGCGCATCGCCCATCACGCCCACAGTTTGCACGGGCAGCAAGACGGCAAAGGCTTGCCAGATCGTGTCATACAGCCCGGCCTTTTTGATCTCTTCGATATAGATCGCATCGGCTTTACGCAGGATATCGGCTTTATCCTTGCTGACCGCGCCGGGAATACGAATGGCGAGGCCCGGCCCGGGGAAAGGATGGCGGCCAATAAAGCTGTCAGGCAGGCCCAGCTCGCGGCCCAGGGCGCGCACTTCATCCTTGAAGAGCTCACGCAGAGGCTCCACCAGCTTCATATTCATCCGCTCGGGCAGGCCACCGACATTATGGTGCGACTTGATCGTCACCGAAGGGCCGCCATCAAAGCTGACGCTTTCGATCACGTCGGGATAGAGCGTGCCTTGCGCGAGGAAATCAGCCCCCCCGGCCTCTTTGGCGTAATGCTCGAACACGTCAATGAACAACTTGCCAATGGTTTTACGCTTTTTCTCAGGATCGCTTTCACCGGCCAGCGCGCTGAGGAAGCGCTCTTCTTCATCGGCATGAACCAGCGGAATATTGTAATGCTCTTTAAACAGGCTGACGACCTGTTCCGCCTCGCCCTGACGCATCAGGCCGGTATCGACAAAGACACAGGTCAGCTGATCGCCAATCGCTTCATGGATCAAGACGGCGGCGACAGAGGAATCCACCCCGCCGGATAAGCCACAAATCACCCGGCCAGTCCCGACTTGCTCGCGAATTTTGGCAATGGCCTCTTCTTTGAAGGCCGCCATGGTCCAATCCCCCTTCAGCCCAGCAATGGTGTGGGTGAAGTTACGCAGGAGCAGCGCGCCACGCGGGGTATGCACCACTTCAGGGTGGAATTGCACCCCATAGAAACGCCGGCTCTCATCCGCAATCGCCGCGAAAGGCGCATTTTTGGACGTCGCAATGGCCGCAAAGCCCTGGGGCAGGCTGGCAACACGGTCGCCATGGCTCATCCAAACGCGCTCTTCATGGCCGATATCGCCAAAGCCCTCAAACAGCGGGCTCTCTTTGACCAGCTGAATATCGGCGCGGCCAAATTCGCGCTCTTCTGAAGCCTCAACCGAACCGCCTAGCTGGGCGCACATGGTCTGCTCGCCATAGCAAATACCCAGCACGGGCAGCCCGCGCGTAAACACGCTGGCATCGGCGCGCGGGGAGTTTTCCCAATGCGTGGAATGGGGCGATCCCGACAGGATGATCGCTTGGGGATTAAAATCGTCAATAAAGGCCGTATCGGCTTTATTATACGGGTGGACTTCGCAAAAGACGCCGCTTTCGCGCAAGCGTCGGGCGATGAGCTGGGTCACCTGACTACCAAAGTCGATGACCAGAACTTTTTCGTGGTGGGAATCTATCTGAGCCATAGCGTGATCTATCCTAAGCGTGCGCAGATGACTAGAGGGGTTTGGCGTTAATATCAAACTTCACGCAGGGACTACCCCCGCCCCAACACGCAGACATAAAACCCATCGGTGCCGGTGCGCGCCGGGGTGAGTTGCAGCGCACCGAAGCGGCCTTCACATGCGGCGATATCCAGATCGCCTTGCTCGGTCAGTTCACCAGTTTCGCGGATTGCCGCTATGGCGGGACGGGGTTTGAACTCTGGATGGGCTTCTAGAAAGCGCGCGATAGGTTCTTCATTTTCCTGCGGCAGGACCGAACAGGTCACATAGACCATGCGCCCGCCCGGCTTGACATAGCGACTGGCCTTTTCAAGCACTTCACCTTGCTCTTCCATGCGGCGCTCAATTGCACGCTCGGTCAGTTTCCACTTGGTATCCGGGCGCCGGCGCCAGGTGCCGGAGCCGGAACACGGCGCATCGACATAAACGAGATCCATCTTACCGACGAGCTCGTTCAAAACCTCATCTTCCTTGCCATCACGGACCTGAACATTGCGCACATCGGCGCGTTTCAGGCGCGGCCAGATGGCGCGCAACCGGCGCCAATCATAATCCCAGGCATAGATCTGCCCGCCCTCCCCCATCAGGCTGGCGAGCGCGAGGGTTTTACCCCCCGCCCCGGCGCAATAATCGAGCACTTGCTGGCCCTGACAGGCCCCAGCGGCAAGCGTTACGATCTGGCTGCCCATATCCTGAACCTCAACCCAGCCCCGGCCATAGGCGGGAATGGCATCGGCGGGCGCAGCCTTGGCGGTGGCATCTTTAGGTACAATACGGATTGCGCCCTTGATCAGCTCACCCGGATCGGCATTGAGTTTTTGGCGCACAGCATGAAGCGCTTTTTCTGGCTCAACCTTGGCCTGATTAACCCGCAGATCCACAGGCGCGCGCGTCGTCATGCCCTGACCTTCGCGCGCCGCATCCGCGCCATAAGCCGCTTCAAAAACCGGGGCCAACCATTCAGGAATATCCGCGCGCGCATACAGCGGCGCATCCTCACCCATGGGCGTATCCATGGCGGTTATTTCCGCTTCGCTTAACGCCTCGGGCGCATGCTCATCGCCTTCAAAGGCACCGGCCAGCTTGGCGCTATCATAGCCCCAATCGCGGCTCAACGCCCCCAGCACCCAGGCGCGCGGCGTATCA
This sequence comes from Woodsholea maritima DSM 17123, assembly GCF_000382325.1. Lineage (GTDB taxonomy): Bacteria > Pseudomonadota > Alphaproteobacteria > Caulobacterales > Maricaulaceae > Woodsholea > Woodsholea maritima. The sequence continues at coordinate 101,745 of NZ_KB908060.1, read as the reverse complement.
GCCCCAAAGCGATAGGCACTGGACGCACGATAGCGTAACGCATCTAGAACCAGCCCAGAAATCCACGCCCGGTCGCCCGATCCGGCAAAACGGTGGGTCTTACCCCAATCGCGCAGCGCATCTTTTGCGGGTTGATGATGGGTATGGATGGCGCTCAGCACCTCCATGGCGGCGGCAATACGCCCAGCCTCACGCATGTTATTAGATCCCGAAAACGGCCCAGACTGCGATCCGCCCGGCCATGACCATCAGGGCGATGATGCCCCCGAAAAAGGCCAAAAACCGCGCCTGCAGATAATTGCTGGTCACGTAAATATAAGTATGAACCAAGCGCAAGATCACATAGATCCAGGCCGCGCCCAGCATGATCAGATCTTGAATGCCCACCACCATGGCCATGATCGCCAGGGCGAAGAAATAGGTGGGGGTTTCAAACTGATTGTTAAAAGCGTTGGAAATCTGCTGGGTCTTTTGGGGATAGTTTTTCTGCCCCAAAAGAATGTCCTTGAGCGGGGCTTCGCCAGAGCGAATCGCCTTTGTGCGGGCGCTGACAGTAATCAGGCCCATCACAAAGAAGAACAAGCATTGTGCCAGCATCGGAGCCAGCAGCGGATAGCGCTCAAGGATCAACATAAACCCACCTTAGCCGATTATGAGGGCGTTGGATAGTTGGGAGCTTCGCGCGTGATCGTCACGTCATGAACATGGCTTTCACGAAGACCTGCATTGGTAATCCGCACAAATTGGGCCTTTTCTTGGAAGTCCTTGATGGTCTTGGCACCGGTATAGCCCATGGCCGCACGCAGCCCACCCACCATCTGGTGCAAGATCGGACCGACAGGGCCTTTATAGGGCACCTGGCCTTCGATCCCTTCCGGAACCAGCTTCATGGAATCTTTGACTTCTTTTTGGAAATAACGATCGGCAGAGCCGCGCGCCATCGCCCCGACCGAGCCCATGCCGCGATAGGATTTGTAAGAGCGACCCTGATAGAGGAAGACCTCACCGGGGGCCTCTTCAGTACCCGCCAACATCGAGCCCATCATCACGCAATCGGCCCCGGCGGCAATCGCCTTGGCAATATCGCCGGAATATTTGATGCCGCCATCGCCAATGATGCAGCCCTCAAAGCCTTCGGCGGCGCGGCGCGCTTCCATAATGGCGGTCAGCTGAGGCACACCCACACCGGCAACCACGCGCGTCGTACAGATCGAGCCCGGCCCGATCCCCACTTTTACCGCATCCGCCCCGACATCAAACAGCGCACGCGCGCCATCATAGGTCGCGATATTGCCGGCAATGATTTGGGTTTCGTTAGACTGGCGTTTAATGCGGGCCACCTGATCCAACACCGATTTGGACATGCCGTGGGCGGTGTCAATGACGATGACATCAACACCGGCATCCATCAAAGCCTCAGCGCGTTCAAAGCCATTATCGCCCACGGTTGAAGCGGCCGCGACGCGCAAACGCCCCTGGGCATCTTTGGCGGCATTGGGATAGGCCTGGGCCTTTTCCATATCCTTCACGGTCAACAGACCGACGCAGCGATAGTCTTCATCCACCACGAGCAGGCGTTCAATACGATGCTTGTGCAACAAGCGACGGGCTTCATCCTGGGTATAGTTGAGGCCCACCGTGACCAGATCGGTCTTGGTCATCAGATTGAAGACCGGCTCGGACATATCCTCGGCAAAGCGTACATCGCGGTTGGTGACAATGCCCACCAGCTTGCCCGGTTGCCCTTTGCTTTCGCCCTCAACCACCGGAATGCCGGAGATTTTCAGACGGTCCATGATCGCGCGCACATCGGCCAGCGTCGCATGGGGTGCGATGGTGACCGGATTGACGACCATGCCGCTTTCATAACGCTTGACGCGGCGAACCTCTTCGGCCTGCTCCTCAATCGTCAGATTGCGGTGAAGAACACCGATACCGCCCGCCTGCGCCATCGCAATGGCCAGGCCCGATTCACTCACCGTATCCATGGCGGCTGATAACAGCGGGGTGTTCAAGGGGATGCGTGGCGTGACGTGCGTGCGCACATCCGCGTCAGCCGGTAAAACCTCAGATGCGCCGGGTTGCAAGAGCACATCATCGAAGGTAAGCCCTTCGCGAATCTCCATGGGGAGACCTCCTTTTCTCTTGCAGCGCCGCAATACCAGACTTTCAGAATTAGGCAAGGGGGCAATTGGATGAAGGACTGCACGCCCCCCCGCAAGCGTGTTAGTTCGAACCCACCAAATACAGGAAAACGAACATCACCGGCACCATGACAAAGGCATAGACGGCCGCAGCGGCGATCCCGAACAGCCAGATCATCAGCGCCATAAAAAGCCCGACATTCAAACAAAATAGCGGCAGGGCGCGATGAGGATCACGGCCGACTTCGCGCAGCATGCCCCCCAAAATCGGGATATGACGCATGAGACGCAGCAGGGTCGGTGTTTTGATCGTGTGTGCGAACATGGCAAGCCTTTCATCAGGTATAAATATGGCCGACCATAGCTACACCAAACCCGATGAAAGTTAGGGGGTAAGAGTGTCGCAGGGCCCGTTAAGCCCTGATTTTACGCCTGTAAATATATGCGCACGACACTCAGGTATTTCGCCCGCTAGCGCGTCAAATCCTGCGCCAACATCAAGGCATTGCCGTCCGGGTCATAAAAAGTCGCGGTGGAGACCATGCCCTCAATCGTTTGCGTTGGGCCGTCAAAACGAACCCCCTCAGCCTCCAGCGCCGCACGCCCGGCCGCAATATCACCAATGCCAAAGACCGGCACGCAATTGCCCGGTGAGGCTTCACTCTGCTCGCCCAAGCCCAAAGTGACGCCTTCCGTGAAGGTTTTCAGCTCACTCCAGCCTGCTTCATCGGCGTGATACAGCACCTCAAAGCCCAACATCTGCCCATACCATTGCGCGCTGGCATGACGATCGCGCACCGATAGCGCGAGCGTGATCGTTTTATCCAATGAAACCACAGCCATCTGACTTCCCTCCATCTGTGAAATTATATATACTATACTTTATGGACATTGATCTTCTTGTCAAGCTGACATCCAGGGCCTGGGCGTTCAAAGCGCTAGCCCTGATCCATGAGGGGATTCCGGCCCGCCAGGCCCCCTTGCTGGCGGCCTCAGGGGCCAGTCGCACGACCTTTGTCAATTCATTGAGATATTTAGAGGATTTGGAGCTGTTGGAGCGCAATCCCGGCCATGGCCACCCCCTGCGCCCGGAATTTCGCCTGACCGCGAAAGGCCTAGCCCTCGCCCCCCTCGCCCATCAGATTGAGCGCCAGATCAAGGATGAAGCCGATGCGGCTTTGATCAGAAAAACCTGGACCCTGCCCTTGCTCGCCGTCACGCACGCGCCCAAAGCCTTCAGCGTCATCAAACGCGATTTAGGCGCGATCACCGACCGCGCCTTGTCCCACACTTTGCAAGAATTATCCGAGCATCACTGGATCGAACGGCATGTGGAGGCGCAGGCGCGCCCGCCGCGCCCCTATTATCACGCGGTTGAGACCGGCGCGAAGATCAGTAAATTGATCAGCCTTCGCGCTTGAAATTCAAGGCCACCAGATAGGTTTCTGAGCTTTCAGAACGGCTTGATTGCGGCTTCCAATGGCGCACTTTTTCAAAGCGGGATTTGAGCTTGGCCAGCAATTCATCCTCCGCCCCGCCTTGGAACACTTTGGCGACGAAGGCCCCGCCGGGCTTCAACGTATCAAAGGCGAAATCCGCCGCCGCCTCAACCAGACCCATAATGCGCAAGTGATCGGTGGATTTATGACCCGTCGTCCAAGGCGCAAGGTCGGACATGATCACATCGGCAGGCCCACCCAGGGCCTCTTTGACTTTGTCCGGTGCGCCCTCTTCGGTGAAATCCAGGGTCATCATAATCGCCCCGTCAATAGGATCCATCTCCAGAAGATCAACGCCCACAACATGGCTAGCCCCGCGCTTTAGCGCGATCTGCACCCAGCCGCCGGGCGCAGCGCCCAGATCGGCGACCCGCGCGCCGGGCTTTAAAAACTTGAACTTATCGTCCAGCTCTTTGAGCTTATAGGCCGCACGCGAGCGATAGCCCTCCATCTGGGCCATTTTGACGTAAGGATCATTCAGCTGGCGCTCCAACCATAATTTGGAGGAGTATTTGCGCCCGCGCGCGGTCTTCACCCGCTCGCGAAATTGCTTGGCCGCGCGCTGATCTCCGCCCTTAGTGACCGGGCCAGACCGCCGACGGCGGCGCTCCTCGCCATCCTCCTCACTCATGCTTCATCCTTCGCTTCACCCTTATCGGTGCCCTTGCGCCGACGTTTGCGCCTTTTGGGTCGCATCAGGTTTAATAATATGCCTTCTCTTAACCCGCGGTCACCGACCCGCATATAAGTGCTGGGCCATTCATCCAGAACCGCTTCTAAAATCGCACAGCCCGCCAGCACCAGATCGGCACGTTCCGTCCCGATACACGGCTCAGCCGCGCGCCCGTCATAATCCTTGGACAACAAGCGCTGACACGCCGCGCGCGCATGCTCAACCGTGAAGACAAGTCCATCAACCTGCGCGCGGTCATAACGTGGCAGATTAAGATGCACGCCCGCCACCGACGTTACCGTGCCTGAGGTGCCGACCAGATGGGCCTTGCCCTCTTCAAACAGGTGACGCATCCGGCGTGCGCCGCGCGGCGGCTTTAACGCCTTGCGTGCGGCCTGGCGCATGGTGTCATACCAAGCTTCACGGTCTTCACCTTCAGGAAATTTCTCCGCCATCGTCACCACACCATAGGGCATGGTCGACCAGCCGCGCATGGGCGGGCGCCCGCCACTATCGGGTCCACCGCGCGCGCGCCATTCAGCCAGATCGACCCAGCACAGCTCGGTCGAGCCGCCACCAATGTCAATGACCAGTGCGGCCTCTTTATCCGTATCAAGAAGATCAATACTGCCCTGAACGGCCAGGCGCGCTTCTTCTTCGGGTGAAATCACTTCCAGCTCGATGCCGGTGGCCTCTTTCACGCGCTTTAAGAAGACATCCCCGTTCGAGGCACGCCGACACGCCTCGGTCGTGACCCAGCGCATCTTGGTGACTTTGCGTTTATTGACGCGTTCCGCGCATACGCTCAGTGCGGCAACCGCACGTTCCATAGCCGGGCGCGACAGCGAGCCATGCGTGGCCAGCCCCTCACCCAGTTTGACGATACGTGAAAACGCCTCAACGACCCGAAACCCCTCTGGCGTACGCCGCGCCAGCAGCATACGACAATTATTCGTGCCCAAATCCACCGCCCCGTAAATGGGATCATTGGACTTGGCACCTTTGGGTCGCCGATCTTTACGACCGGATCGGGCTGTGGACGCGTCACCCGGCGCGTGGCCGGTTGGCTTGTGGCCCATGGCCTGTCACATCCTTCATCCTCACACCCGGCCTTTTAACGCGCAGCAACCCTCCTATATCAAGGCGCGCAAGCGTTTAGTCGGACCCGATGCGAATTTCCATTTGGCCTCAGCTTACGCGCGCTCGGATGATTTAGAAAGGTGGCCTTACCAGACTTTTACAGCCCCGAAGCCCGACCTGGCCCAGATCGCTTGAGCCATAACGGTTTTTACCTCTGTCTAAGATGTGTTTGCTAGAATGACAAAATGATGACTATGAAACAGGCCAAATTTTCGATCGGCGATGTGGTGCGTCATCGCCTCTTCCCGTTTCGCGGGGTGATTTTTGACGTCGACCCAGTCTTCGCCAATAGCGAGGAGTGGTGGCTGTCCATCCCTGAAGAGGTCCGCCCGCGTAAAGACCAGCCCTTCTATCACGTGCTCGCCGAAAACGAGGAGAGCTATTATACCGCCTATGTGTCGGAGCAGAATTTACTGCCCGATGCCGAACATGGCGCGGTCGGTCATCCTGGCACGGCGGAGCTTTTCGAGGGCTTCAATGGAGAGCGTTATCAATTGCGCGCGCGAAACATCCCCGCGCAACATTAACCATCACTGCTGAGTTTATACGGGCCTAAAAGTCTTTCGGGGAGATGGATTAGGTCTTCAGCCATTGATTTCTGGACAGGATACCTAAGCGTGCATGACAGATTGAGTCTAAAAGCCCCAGAAGACCAATGAGGGCCAGCATTTTTCCAGATCTCTAATCCCCGCTCTGGGCGCTAAACCCCGACACGCAGAATAAAAAACACCCCGCCAAGCACAGCCTGGCGGGGTGTTTTTCATAACCACATACGCCTTAAACGTCGGACAAACGCCGCGCGAGATCGGCTTCGGGATCCACCGGATTGGCGGCCGCAGAGCGCAAGGCTTCGCGTAGCTCAAACTCGGTCATCTTCAATAGCTTGGCCATCAAGGGGATATCGGTCGATCCGTCCCCGCGATCAAAGGCCGGCGCGACCAACTCAATCACCCGAAGGTCAAGATTGCGCTGGGATGTCGCGCCATAGCCACTATCCAAATAGGCCTGAAGATAACGTCGCCCGAAACCTTCAAAATCAAACTCGCTCGGTAATTCAGCCATAAGGGCCTCCCTCAATCCACGACACCGTTAGGAGAACCAATACAGCAAATACGTTTAGCCTTCGTAACGCACGACTTCCTGCTCAATCGCGCCAAAAATCGAATGGCCATCCTTATCGAGCATTTCGATGCGAATTTTATCGCCAGGCGTCATGAAACGGGTCTTGGGCGCGCCATCGTAAATCGTTTCAATCATACGGATTTCTGCGATACAAGAATAACCCTTACCGCCTTCGTTGACCGGTTTGCCCGGACCATCATCCAGCTTGTTAGAAATTGTCCCTGAACCGACAATCGTGCCGACGCTCAAAGGACGGGTCTTGGCCAAATGGGCCACCAATTGACCAAAATCAAAGGTCATATCGACATGGCAATCGGGCTTACCAAACAACTCACCATTTAAAGTCGACAACAATGGTAAGTGGACTTTGCCTTCATTCCACGCCTCACCCAGCTCATCGGGGGTCACCGCAACGGGAGAGAACGCGCTCGGCGGCTTAGACTGGAAGAAGCCAAACCCTTTGGCGAGCTCGCCCGGGATCAACCCGCGCAGCGACACGTCATTGACCAACATCACCAGGCGGATCTGATCGCGTGCGGCCTCAGCGCTTAAACCTTGCGGGCCTTCACCGGTGATGACCGCAACTTCGGCTTCGAAGTCACAGCCCCAGCTATCATCGGCAAGCGGAATATCCTCGCGCGGCGCCAGGAAGGCGTCAGACCCACCCTGATACATCAAAGGATCGGTCCAGAAGCTGGGCGGCAATTCCGCACCGCGCGCTTTGCGCACCAATTCGACGTGATTGACATAGGCCGAGCCATCCGCCCACGCGAAAGCACGCGGCAGAGGCGACAATGCATCATGTTCGTGGAAGCGTTCACGCGGGATCGTCTCGCGCTCCAGCTCTTGCGCTAAAGTGCGCAGCTTTGGCTCGCTTAGCGCCCAATCATCCAGCGCAGCCTGTAAAGTGGGGGCAATATGACTGGCGTCGGTGCACCAGGCCAGATCCGTTGAAACAACGACCAAACGGCCATCGCGGGTCCCATTTTTCAAACTTGCTAGTTTCATGGACACATACCTCTTTTCATGACGCGTGAGAGTAAGGGGGCGATGCCGACTGACACCGCCGATTTAAGGACTTTAAGCGACTTCACTGGGGGCGACACGATCAAATGCGCCCTCCGGTGACATCCATTCCAATTCCCCCGTAGCGATGGAAAACCGCGCACCGTGCAAGGTCAAGCCCCGCTCAGCAATCGCTTCAGCCACAAAGGGAAACTCTTTCAAACGCGCGACGGAATACTCCACCGAACGCAATTCCAAATCATTCGACAAGGCGTCGATATCGCTTTCCCCCAAAGCCTCTACACTGGCTTCGCGCGCGGGCAACATCGGCTCCAGCCAAGGCCCGACGAATTCAAAATCCAGCTTCTCAATACCATGGGCACAGGCCGCAACCCCGCCGCATTGGCCATGACCCATAACGAGAATGTTTTTCACTTTCAGGGCCTTCACCGCAAACTCTAGCGCCGCCGACACCCCGTGGCGCCCGCCATCGTGATCATAGGGCGGGACCAGATTGGCCACATTGCGCACAACGAAAAGCTCGCCAGGACGCGCATCAAAAATCTCAGCCGGATCCACACGGCTATCCGAGCACGCTATAATCAAGGTGTGGGGGCTCTGGCCCTTTTCCAACTCTTCATACAGCTCACGTTGTTTGGTAAACCCGTGAGCACGGAAACGACGAAAACCCGCAATCAAGGCCTTCGCGGCATCTGACATAATACGCTCGTTCATAGGTCAGATGTGCCGTATTTTCTCAGATGCCACAATGCGTAATTCACTCAGTCCAGGCTTAGGCCTGGGTGCCCTTCCAAGAATTGACATAGTCAATATTTTCAACCTGGCTTGCCCCCTCACCGATTTCCAACGGATCACGGGTGTCGATCATCACCGCATATTCATCGGTCGCAGGCTTGGACTGGGTCATCATATTTTTCAAGGCTTTTGGATGCGGCCCGTGGGTAAAGCCCGTCGGGTGGAAGGTCATCATGCCCGCATCAATATTATCACGGCTGAAGAAATCACCGGCGTGATAGAACAGCACCTCATCAAAATCGTCATTATTGTGGAAGAACGGCACTTTGAGCGCACCTGGATCGGTCTCAAACGGACGCGGCGCGAAGGTGCAAATCACAAACCGATCCGACAAGAAGGTGGTGTGGGCGCTCGGCGGCAAGTGATAGCGATGGCTCATCAAAGGCCGGATATGGCGCACATTCAAACGCACGGGGTGCAGTTCGCCATGCCAGCCCACAGCATCCAGCGGATTGAACGGATAGGTTATGCGACTAACAGCGTTGCGCTTTTTAACCTCGACAACCCATTCATGATCTTCATCGGCTTGTTGCGCTTTAAACGCCTCATCAATCGCCGGCACATCGAACATCGCCGGATCAAAGATCGCATGCGGACCGACCAAGCCTTTATCGGGCAGGGTATAATGGGTATTCGTTGCTTCGACCATCAAAACAGCCGTCGGCGCGCTGGGGCTCAAGCGCCACATCGTACCGCGCGGCAGGACGATGTAATCGCCCGCCTCATAGGCCAGATGACCGAAGTCGCAATACAGCGCGCCTTCACCCTGGTGGATGAATAATAATTGATCACCATCACCATTGCGCGCCAGCGTGGTCATAGGGCTAGCCAGCTTCCAAAAGCGCATATCCACGGAGTTGTTATATAAGACACGCGGCGCGGCCCAAGGCGAGGTTTCCGCCTTATTCAAAAGGTTCAGATCAAAGGCGCGCGGGCGCAGATCGCCTTCAAAATTCACCCAACCCGTCGGCGGATGTTTATGATGGAGGAAGGCGGCAGGACCGAAAAAGCCCTCTTTGGACATTTCACGCTCATAGGGGCCTTCAGCGGGAAAATCAGCATGGGCCTGACGTGAGGCGAGACCTTCATGACGCGAGGCGTAAATCCATTTGCGGCTCATAGTAATGCTCCTCCAAATCCCGTGTTTGCGACCCATGATGAAGGGCCGTCAGCGATATGAAAGGCAATTTAGTTACATTTGAAACTAATTGGAAGCACTCTTTATACATAAAAAATGCACGAAGGGCAGTCGGGGCCCTTCGTGCGGGGTCAAGCGGCCCAATAGGCACCGCACACGACCAAGATGGAGGAATTTACCGGGCGCGATTAGGCCCCGGCCTTGCAAGCCAAGCTTGCAAGATTGGCTTTCAGAACGCGGTCATCCCCATTAAGGCGTGCTGCGATCTGAAAATCTCGTCGGGCACCGCTCCAATCTTCACGTTGGGCGGCTAAAATGGCGCGGTTATTCCAGGCCTGCCAGCTGTCAGGATTGATAGAAACCGCCGCCTCACAGGCCTGCCAAGCGGCTTGCCACTGGCCTAGCGCGCCATAGCTGGCACACATCGTCGTCCAGGCGGCCGCATCATGATGAGACGCGCGCGAGCCCTCGACAACCTGGGTGGCAAAATGGATCGCTAAATCATAATCGCGATGGGCAAAGGCATTGGCGGCCCCGCGGCTATCACTATCTGCGCTGCGTCGGGCCAGAAATTGCATGTCTTGAGTGGGCGCACAGATGGCGTCTGAGGCCGCATCGGCAGACATCGCCGCCCCCAAGGATACAAGGATTAGACATAAGCTCAAAGACATAACAGCCTCCATAGGTTGCATGACCCATACATATTCATAATTCGGAAAAGAATGAATTGCTGTTTTTTTTAGAGATGCTATTCATAAATGAATGGAAAACTGGTCAGACTACCGCATCTTCTTAGCAATTGCACAAACCGGCAGTCACAGCGCGGCCGCACGCAAGCTGAGTTTAAGCCAGCCCACTGTGTCGCGCCGCCTCGCTCAACTGGAAGACACCCTGGGCGATAATCTGTTTTTGCGCGATCGAAACCGATTGGAACTGACCCCCCTGGGCGAAATCGTCCAAGATCATGCCTTGCGCATGCAGGCTGAGGTCGATGCGATTTCACGCCAGATCATCAGTCAGGACACGCGCTTTAATGGCCCCATCGTTATTGCCGCCTCAGATGGGGTGGGCGGGGATTGGCTACCCTGTGCTTTAAAAGGCTTTCAAGACGCCAATCCGGGTGTGACCCTGCATATCGACATCCAGAACGCCACAACCAATCTGGCCGGGCGCGAAGCGGATATTGCCCTGAGATGGAACGGCCCTGGCCAACAAAACAGCTTAATCGGGCGCAAGATCGCCACCGTGAAAGGCGGGCTCTATGCCGCGAAGGCCTATCTCGATCAAGCCCCCCCGATCGGCGATATTGAAGATTTGATGGTGCACAAGGGGATAGGCTGGCGCACCCATGGCTTCTTTCCCTGGCCCAAAGATGAGGAGAACCATCTGTGCATGCCGCAAACCCTGTCACTGTTGACAGACAACCCCATCACCCATGTCTGCGCCCTGGCGCGCGGCTTTGGCATCGGCGTGACATCCCACCGCAATGCACGCCGATATGGCCTGGTTCATCTGTGCCCCGCCTATACGATTTCACATGATCTGTGGATCGTGGCCCATGATGACGTACAACGAAACCGCCGGATTCGCGCTTGCTTTGATTACTTAATTGAACAAAGTCATAAAGATGCCCCGCACTTTCGTGACGGGGCCCCCTCAATCTTTGCGCCGGATTTTAAACCTTATGGTTCATCAGAATAGATAGAGACCACACGGCCCGTCTGCGCGCTCCACGCGGCACGATACATGCCAGCGGTATTGTAGCTCCACCCCGGCGCGCCATCATAAAGGATGATGATCCCGCCATCCCCGCCCATAACGCCTAATTCATCTTGGATGACGCCATCGGCTGCGGCCTGCATATCTTCACCCGCCAAGGCAATGCGTTGACAGATCCGCGCGGCCACATTCAAGCGAATGAAATATTCTCCTGTGCCCGTTGAGGATACACCGCACGCCCCTTCGGCATAGGTGCCTGCGCCAATGATCGGGCTATCCCCGACCCGGCCCCATTGTTTCGCGGTTGTCCCGCCCGTAGAGGTGCCAGCTGCGGTTAAGCCCGCTTGATCACGCGCGACAACGCCCACCGTGCCAAAGGCATGCTCGCGCTCCATAATGTCCAGCGCGCCCTCTTGGACAGGCATGGGATCAGGCGCACCTTCAGGACGCATTGGGCGCTCTAAGCCCAGCTGATCAACCCGGCGCAGCATGGAGGCCCAGCGCCGCTCGGTAAAAAAATAACTCGGCGCAACAATTTCAAGATCTTGAGATGCAGCAAAATGCTCTGCGCCCTCCCCCATCAGCATAACATGAGGACTTTGCTCCATCACAGCACGCGCGAGTGCGATGGGATGACGTACGCGGGTGACACCCGCCACCGCCCCAGCCTGGCGGTTATCGCCGCGCATAATCGAGGCATCGAGCTCATTATGCCCCTCAGAGGTAAAGACCGCCCCGCGACCGGCATTGAATTTTGGGTCATCCTCTAAATAGCGAATGACGGTTTCAATCGCATCAAGGGAAGAACCGCCTTGGGACAGCACCTCACCACCCAGATCCAGCGCATGATTGAGGGCATCGCGGTAGGCCGCCTCGGTGGCCTCATCCATTTGGCCACGCTCAATCACCCCGGCTCCGCCATGAATGACGATGGACCAGCTTTGCTCCTGGGAATTCTGACCATAGGCTTTGCTAGAACAATGGCCCAGCGCCAAACCGGCCGCCAAGCCCGCAGCGATGGCTATCTGAGTATAGGCTGACATCTGCACTCCCCTCTTATCATTAAAAGAAGAAGAGCACGAAATTCAGGCCACGCCTAGTGCGAAGCCCGGCGCAGTTAAGCGCGCCGACTTACAGAGCTTTGAACTTCACCCAACTGGCCCGCAAAATCAGCCTGAGAGACCAAGCGGTTAAGTTTTTGGGCTGTGGCCAAGCACAATTCGCGGGTGTGATCGGCATCCCACTCACCAACCTCAGTAGAGCCACACGCCTCTCGAAGCAGGCTTACTTTATGACCCCGGTCAACCGCATCATAAAGTGTGGTGGTCAAGCTCATCGGACCGCTAAAGCCGATCATCACGGCCCCATCCGGCCCGCCGCCCTCTAACACACCCTCTAAATCAGGGTGCGCATAAGCAGAAATGCCCGCACGCTTCAGCACCACTTCACCCGGGCGCGGTTCACAGCCTTTAATGGCTTGGGGCAAACCCTCGCCATCGATCAACGGACCGCCGCGGTGCAATTGGGTGTGAACCACAAACCAGTCATGGGCCCGCGCCGCTGCAATCACCTGTCGGCAGGTTTCAGCAATCGCCTCACCGCGCGGATCGGCCCAAGGGCGATGCGGGGTGATAAATTCCTTTTGCAGATCAACGCACAACAAGATCGGAATGTTGAACATCACTTTGCTTATCCTCTCCCTGACGGGTCTTGTGCCCGCTTTTGCGCCCGCTGGCGGCTTGAACGCTGCGCTCAATACTGCCACGGTTCACAGAGCGATCCAAAGGTCCGGGCTTATCCCACTCACCTTCAGGTCGATCTAAGATCAACGCATCTGTGTCCATTGTCAAAGCTTTTGGATGTAAATCGAAGCGTCCCTCAACCTCAAGATAAGCTCTATCCGAGAAGACAAAGGGGGCGCGATGTTCACGATGATGCAAGCCAAAGCGTTTCCAATAGGCTTTCAAATGCTCCTGGATATGCCCTAAAACACGTTGATATCCCTTACGGCGTATGACTTCATAGCCATATTTGATCATTTTGCGCGTAATCCGACCCGAGCGTTCACGCGGCAACATCGTCACCCGCTCTAACTTAGCAAACCCCGCAAACCAGCGAATGCGAAGGGTTCCAACAGGCTCCCCATACAGCTCAGCAATCAAATGCGTTGCCCCGCAAAAATCATTGCCATCATACTCTTCTTCATACGGACAATCCTGCTCGGCCATATAGACCAGCGCGCGGATCATCATGACTTTTTGTAAATCATCTAAGGTGCGCGCAACACGGATAACAACGCCGTCATCCTCCTCAGGAATTTTAAAGAAATCACTCGGCTGCGATCCGTCCATTTTCGCCCCCTAAATTGCCTAAAACTTCATTATCTTGCGTTTGTGGAATCCAGCCCAACCAGGACGCTGGCCCATTGGGCGCATCCAAAGCCGCGGTCATCATCCGCCCCTCGCGGCTGACAGGGCGCGCAAAAATCGGGATATGATTGAAGGCCTTACGCCGCGCCAACGTCACAGCTTTAACCAAGGCGCGCTTAGAGGCTTCGGTGCGCGCGGCCAGGCACCACACATACAGCGCACGCGCGGCCTCGCCCTCTTGGGTCAAATGGTTGAGATCGGGCGCACCGGGGCGTAGACGCCCTGTCATCAAGGCTTCAAACCCCTGCGCATTCAAATATAACAGCGCAATGAAGCCTTCGATGGTCCCGTCCTGCGCTTTACGCACATAAAAACAGCGCTGGGTGCGGTCTTCACAGGCCTGAACAATCTTGGCACTGACCAAACCACCACCCAGCGTATCATCACCAATATCGAGACCGGCTTGAATGTCAGAAAGATCATTCGTGGAATAAAACCCGCCATTGGCGAATATAGAGCGCAATTTACAATTGCGATCTGCATCACCATCCTCTATGCCAAATCTTTCTTTTTGATAGCCCAATTTCGACTCCTTAAAGGTTAACGCACTCTTAAGGTTAAATTGGCTCACTGAGGGGCTATGAAGTTCGAATGATGCCCATGCGAATTTTTTATGCTCACTGAGCGAGGTTATTGTGTTGCGAAACTTGCTTTTTGACTGGGATGATTTGCGGGTTTTCCACGCCTTAGTGAGTGCGGGCTCCATGGGTAAGGCTGCGCGAAAGTTGAATATCGTCCAGCCCACAGTCTCGCGTCGTTTGGAGGCGTTAGAAAGCCGAATTGGGGCACGTCTGGTGACGCGCGGCGCGGATGGCATTGAGCTGACCGATGTGGGTGAACGGGTCTGGGCGCTTGTCCAGACCATGCAATCGACCGCGGATGATATTGAGCGCGTGGCCAGTCAAGCCGACAAGGCCGAAGCCGGGCGGGTGCGCATTCTGGCCCCCGATGGCATCGCCAGTCTTTGGCTCGCGCGTCACCTTTGGCAATTCGTTGAGGCCAATCCGCTGATCAAGCTGGAGATCCTAACCCAATCCGAAGCCAATCCGATACCCGAAACGGACGCCGATATTATTTTGCAAATGAATAAAACCAAGCGCATGCAATATGTTGCTCATGACTTGGCCACTTTGCATTATGTGCCCTTCACCGCGAAGAGCTATATCGACACTTATGGCGCGCCTGAGGGCTTGGCCGATGTGCTTAATCACCGCCTGGGTGATTTGATCTCCTATCGCGACAATCAGGAAAAATGGCCTCAGGAAGCCCAAGCCATCAAGCAAATGATGAAGCCTTCGGTGCTCACGGACAATAGCGCGGTTCTGTTTGAAGCCCTGCGCTCGGGCTCCATCATGGCGATGCTGCCGACCTATACGGCGACATTGGCGGATAATTTGGTCTATCTCGATCTCGACCTGCATATCGCGCTGACGGTCTGGCTGGTTTATCACCCCGATCAGCGCCGCGTCACCCGGGTTCGTAAAGCCCTCGATTGGCTGCGCAGCATATTTGATAGCGCACAATATCCCTTCTTCCGACGTGATTTCGTGCAACCCTCTGACTTTGCCCACGTCGAAACATTGCTGGTGCGCGGAGAACGCCCAAAGCCGCGCCTGCTCTAAGCGTGAATTTGACCTGAGTGAAGATCGCCCTAAATGTGTAATGAGCCTCAATTACGGTGACGCTCGCGATATGACACAAGGGACAGGCCATGCCATTTAAGACACTGACCCATAGCATCATTTTAGCCGCCCTCCTTCATCTCAGCCCCGCCTATGCCAATACCCCCGACATCAGCCCCGAGCCGGTCTCGGGTGAGACCATCATCTTTGATGTCTATCGCGGCGAGGACACCCATTTTGGCACCCATCGCATCGCATTTTCACGCGATGGCCAAGATCTCATCAGTCAGATTGACATTGATCTGCGCGCTGGGATCGGCCCCATAACCGTGTTTCGCTATCAGCATCAATCCACTGAGCGCTGGAGTGATGGGCGCTTGATTGAGCTTTCCAACCGAACCCTCAAAGACGGGGAGGCCTACACCCTTGAAGCCCACCTCACGCCTGAGGGCTTGAGCGTCACCGGCAAGACCCCTGAAGGCGAGCCCGTCTCCGAAGTCTATAGGGCCCCTTTCCTGCCCTCATCGCATTGGCATGGCTATCCCGTGGATCTGCAATCCATGATCAATACCGAGCATGGTACGCCCATGGAGACTGAGATCACCTATCTGGGTCAGGCACAGATCGAAGCAGACGGCCAAATGATCCAAGCCCATCATTTTCGCCTTCAAAGCACGCTCACGCTCGATCTCTGGTATGATATGAATGGACGCTGGGCGGGATGTGCCTTCGAAGCGAGAAACCAATCCATACGCTATGTCAGACGCGCCAACCCCTTGGGTTAAATTCCATCCTATGGCGCGTTGAAACCGCTTGCCCTCTACACGCTTGCGATGCTACGCGCCCTATAAGCGCTGTTCATGGATCATAATCGAACACACAGCGCCACGGGGATCAGGGTGATTTGACCGAGTTTCAATATAGCGACCTGTTGCGCGGCCCAACGATGCAGATCTGGATCCGGATCATGCAATGGGTCTGGATATTCTTGGTCTTTTACATCAATGCCCAGCTGATGCGCGGCGGCTTTGATGACATCCTGGATATTCTACGCTCACCCTATGCCACGCCGCGCGAACGCTTTCAGGCCCGGACCAAAACGGTGACCCGCACCTTGGCGCTGATCCTGGCCGGGATATTTGGGGCCACGCAAATCGCCTTTGCCCTCTGGTTTCAGGGCGGGGTTTTGATTATCCTATGGACCCAAATTTCAAGAGCCTTCAGCGCCTAGCCCCCTTGCTCTTGATCAAAATGCGCTTACGCTAACGTCAAACCAAAAATAAGCGCCCGTTCGCGGTGCCTGGGGAGACAATCATGCGTGATCATCGCTACTCAAAGCCTTTATCCATAGGGGTGTTGGCGGGGCTGTGCGCCCTTGGCCTGCAAAGCTTCAGCTTTGCCCAAACCTCACCCGGCGCTTATATCCAGCCCGCCGATGAGGCGGCCCTGGCGCGTCTGAGCCAAGCCATCCAGATTGAAACCATCACCTATGATGATCAAAGCCGGATTGACTGGCAGAGCTTTACGACCTTCCAAGCCTTCTTGGAGGCCAGCTTTCCCGATCTTCACCGCGTAACGACGCGCGAACGCTTTAATCATTCGGCCTGGCTTTATACCTGGCCGGGCAGCACTCCAAGCCTAGAGCCGATCCTCCTGATCGCTCACCAGGATGTCGTTCCCATTGAGGCGGCGAGTGAAAGCGAATGGACCCATCCCCCCTTCGCTGGAACACGCGCGGACGGCTATATCTGGGGGCGCGGCACCTTGGATATGAAGGGCCATTTGATGGCGGTGATGGAGGCACTGAATACGCTGGCAGCTTCAGGCTATCAGCCTGAGCGCACAATCTTGATCGGTCTGGGCGATGATGAGGAAGTCGGCGGTGAAGGCGCGCGCCAAATCGCGTCCCATCTCAGCGCGCATCACATCCACCCCCTCTTCATCCTGGATGAAGGCTTGATGGTGCTCGATCCCTTGTCCCTCACCGAAAAGCCCGCCGCGATGATTGGCGTGGGGGAAAAGGGCTTTGGCACTTTACGGATCGTGGCTGAAGGTCAATCGGGTCATTCTTCGCGCCCGCCCTTCCAAACCGCGCCCGGACAATTGGCCCGCGCCCTGCTGGCCCTGGAAGAGGTAAAGTTCAAAACCGATCTGGATCCCTTGACCCGCAGCACGCTGGGCGCCATTGCCGATGACTTTGAAGGGCTTTCAGGCCTCGCGATCAACAATCTGTGGCTGTTTGGCCCCATGGTGAAGGGCCAGCTGATGTCTGGCGCGACGGGTCGGGCTCTGCTGTCCACGACCTTGGCCCCGACCATGCTGGAAGGCTCCCCCAAGGCCAATGCCCTGGCGCAATATGCCGAAGCCCTGGTCAATGTACGCTTGCATCCACGCGACACCCCTGAAGGCGTTTTGAGCCTGGTTGAAACAGCCCTGGCAGATATCGAAGGGATCAGTGTCAGCTGGGCCGACATCCCCAATGGCGCGCCCACGCCCAGCGATATCAACTCCCCCGTGTTTGAACGGCTGAAAACCCATGTCAGCGGGCTTTATGAAACCCCGATTTCCATGGCCCCGACCCTGGTCATCGGCGGCACCGATGCGCGAGCCTATCAAGGCCTGTCACCCAATATCTACCGCTTCCAACCGGTCGTGATTTCTGAAGACGATGCGGCGCGGATGCATGGTGTCAATGAACGGATCAGCGAAGATAATTATGGCCGTATGATCGCCTTCTTCAGCGGTCTGGTTCGTGACTTCACCCAAGCGCCGGAATAAAACTTTCCTTGCACGAAATCCTATATTCGTGCTTTGGCTCACACCCTAAAACTGTTGATAACGCCTAGAATAAGTCAGGATTAAGCTGAACTTATTCATTGAGATCAGCATTTTAGCGATTAACCATTCACGCTAAGATTGAGCTGGTCAGACTCAGTGCGTCGTGGTTAAGTGCTGTTGGGGGACAGTATAGGAGTGGGCCATGCAACGAAATCGTTGTATTGAGCTGGGGCTAGCCAGTATTGTCGCGCTATCCGGCTTGGTATTGGGGTTTTCAGAAGTCTCTGATGCCGAATCACATGCTTCGCAAAGTCTTACACATCTCATCCGCAGTGATTGGGATGCAAATTCAGCTATTCGCGCACCGCTTTATCAAGAAGCTCGCCAGCGCTTGAGCCCTGAGGCTGCACGCAGCGCGCAGGCCATTCTCGCCGTGCGTCAGGCCTCTACTCAAACGAGCGCGCGTTATCATTATGATGCGCGCCATTTCGAAGCTCCAGGTCCGGGCTATCTTGAGGTCCGGCAAGATATCTCCACTGGGCAAAACCCGCTCGACACCCGCGCTTTTGCTTCACTTGCCAGCGTCCAGATTGATTATGTCCTCCCGCTCATCAACACGTCTTTGGATGAGTTTACCGATTTAAGCTTCGATGCGCGCTCCGGAATTGGCTTCAGCGCGGATGTATCTGAAGTTACGACCTCGGGCCAACTGGAATTAATCACCCGGCTGGATAAGGAAAAATCCTTCCCCCATTGGTCCCTCTTCGTGGGTGGGGAACGCCAAGCGCTTTTCCTCAATGAAGGCGCTGACTTCTCACTCACAAACGGGCTCAGCTATGAGCATTTCGCCACCGTGGGACGCACTCAAGCCGGCGCGGCCTGGCGGTTTTCCGACTCGAGCAGCCTTAGCCTGTCTTACATGTATGAGGAAACGGCCTTTGCCCTCTCCCCACAGCAAAACTGGGAAGAGGACGAACACTCTGTCGGCTTGGTTTATGAGCGGCGCTGGTGATCAGGTGACTTTGGCATTGGTGAGCTCTTCACGCAGGATGTGGATGGGCTCTTCAATACCGGCGAGCTTATGAACCTGGCGCATTTTCTCCAACATGGGTTGGGTGATTTCATTGCCCGCGGCCAGCAGCAAGCGCCCATCACGGGTATGACAATCCCTGGCCAGTCGATCGCCATGAAGCAGGCGCGACAATGGCACCTCGCGCTCAATCCACACCTTGGCCTGCGCGCCATAATCGGCCGCGCGCAAAGCCGCGCGCACCCGCGCCAGCAAGGCCGGGTCAAAATAATGGGGCTCATCCTCTTTGGGTAACAGCGCCAATAAGCCGACATGACGCCCACCCCCTTCGGAGTGATCCACCGCATAAAGCAGGATGTGCAACAGGCGCGAAAGCTCCGGGATATTGCCCCCTGCCACATCGTCTTTGGGATAGCCTGAACCATCATAATGCTTGCGTGAATAGAGAATGATCTTTGCCACGTCGAAAATGTGCGGGATGTTGGCGACCAGATCATGGGCGGTTTGGGCGCTTTGTGCGACCAGATCCTGTTCGAGCGGAGTTAGCGCCTCGCCCTGATTGCGCTTTTTGATGATCTCACTGGGTAAGGTCATCTCGCCCAGCCCCCACAGGATCGAGGCCATGGAGAGATTGGATTGGGCGGACAGATCAAGCCGCGCGCCCAGCTCCTCGGCCCAGCGCTGTACCCGGCGCGCCCGGCGAAACGCGCCCGGACTGGATATCGCCAGGACATCCATCATCACGCGCACCGCCCCGGCGACGGTCTGTTCCAAAAGATCACGCTCATGGACCAGGCGTTCACGCTCGGCATAAGCCTCTTCAATAGCCGCCATTATCTCTTTAGGGCTGGAGGGCTTATTGATGAATTTGAAGACGTGGCCTTCATTCACCGCCTGCGTGGCGACGGCCAGATTATGGGTACCGGTCAGCATGATCCGCATGGTTTGCGGCGCAATCCGTACCGCATGGGTTAAAAAGCTTGCCCCATCCATTTCCGGCATGCGCTGGTCAGTGACCACCACATCAATATCCGGATCGGTGCGCAGAATGGCCAAGCCCGCATGGGCCTTATCGGCCGTGCGCAAGTCCAAGTCCTTTCGTAAGACCCGCTTGATGGCATTCAAGACATTCGGGTCATCATCAACGAACAAAACCTTGGGCTTGCGCGTCATTTACGCTCGATCCCTTCTCCCTGCCCCGCTAATGCATGGACATCGGATTATGATCGCGCATCATCGCGTCTTTCAGCCCTGCAGCAATATGATGCGCGGGATCGCCTGAGATCTCCGCATCATGCTCAGGGTGAAGCGTGCGTAGCGCCACGACCATCTCAATCGGTAGCGATAAGAGGCTGGCGAGATAGGCCGCAGTTTGTGCCTGCTGCGTTGGGCAAGGTTCACCCTTGGCGTGAGCAATTTGCCCGGCCACGGCCCACAAAAGCCCTGACGTATAGGCCGCATCAATGAGGGTCGGATCGCCATCAAGCTCACTCATCGCTTGGCGACATTCCTTGGCGAGCTCACTGGTCGGCTGAGGCAGGTCAGGATTAACCCGTGAAGGCGGGCCGACGCGGGTAAGGCGCTGATTATCCAGCAAGGAGCGTAATAAATCCGCGCCCAGATGGCGCACAGCCTCATCCACGCTGACGGTGGAAATTGCCGGACCGAAATAGGCCGAATTGGCCAGCTGCAAGACCTGCATCGACAGGGCCGGGTCATTTTCAATCAGGCGAATGATCGCATCGAGATTGAGATTCTCAGCATGTAGCTCATTGGCCAGCACGTCATGGATCTCTTTGGGCGTCCACACGCTGTCGAGATCATCCACGCCCGCCAAATCCAGCTCGGTGCGTAATTGCAGCGGAATATCAATCGCGGCGATCAAAGTCTCCGCACTGCACGGCTTGGGTAAAAAGCGATGGCTCTTACCAATCGTGCGCAAGGTGAGCGTGCGATCGGCTTCACCCGAGAGCACAATGCGCACAGTTTCCGGCATAGCCTCTGAGACCACATCCAGCAGCTCAGCGCCATCCATTCCCGGCATACGCATATCCGACACCACGGCCTTGGCCGGGGTATTGACCAAAATATCAAGGGCTTCTGCGCCACTTTCGGCAAAGCGCATATCCCAGACATCATTCTGCTTACGCATCATACGGCGCAAGGCGCGTAAGACATTCGGTTCGTCATCGACGAACAAGACAATCGGTTTCATTCGCGAACCTCCTTCTCACTTCTTTCTTGTTGGCAGGGCAGACGCAGGATGAAAGTTGCCCCTTCACCCGGTGGGCTTTGGCACTCGATACTGCCGCCATGCTTGGTACAGATAATATTGTAGGTAATGGCCAGCCCCTGCCCGGTCCCTTTACCCACCGCCTTAGTGGTGAAAAACGGATCGAACATGCGCGAAGCCACATCCGGAGCGATCCCCGTTCCGGTGTCAGTGACACGGATTTCCACCGCGTCACCCAGTTCGTCTGTGTGTATTTTCTGAGTTTGTAGGGTTACGACGCCGCGTTCCTGCGGGTCTTTTTCGACAATCGCATCAACCGCATTGACGATAAGGTTGAGCAATACCTGATTAATATCCCCAGCGAGCCCCATGACGCTGGGTAGATTATCTTCCAACAGCAAGGAGACATCGCAGGCATATTTCCATTGATTGCGCGAGACGGCCAAAGTGGTGGTAATGGCGCGGTTGATATCCACGGGCGACATTTTATGACTGCCCGGATGGGAGAATTCTTTGATCGCTTTGACGATAGTGGCGACCTGTTGCAGGCCATGCAGCGATTGGCTGAGGGCGCTGGGCGCTTCTTCCAACACAAAGTCCAGATCGAGATCTTTAAACTGCTCGCGATAGGTCTGAATTTCCGGTGCCTGGGGATCGGCCTTTTTTAAAGCCTCGACCACATCTTGGCTGGTTTTCACAAACTTGATCAAGTCTTGGAAGGACTCTTTTAGAAACTGAACATTATCGCTGATATATTGGATGGGGGTGTTGATCTCATGCGCCACCCCGCTGGCCAAAGTCCCCAAAGATTCCAATTTTTGAGCCTGGCGTAATTCCGCTTCCAAGCTTTGGCGGCGCTTTTCCGCGTCCTTGCGGTCAGTAATATTGCGCGCCACCCAGACCGAGACCTGCTGGCCTTTGAGCTTGGTACGCGACACCGCATATTCCACGGGGAAGGTTGTGCCATCGGTGCGCTTGCCTGTGGTTTCCACGGCAATCTCGCGCAGGCTTTCAACTTTCGACAAATCCCCCTTAACCCATTGAGATTCAGGAATTATTTCCTCAAATAAGTCTGTAACATGTAGACCGGCAAAATAATCTTCATTCAAACGGAAGGTTTTCATGGCCAGTTTATTGGCGTGATGGATGGTGCCATCTTTCCTGACCAGTAAAATTGCCAACAAGGTCTGGTCGAGGGTCGTTTCCAACTGGCGGCGGTGATCTTCAAGAACCTTGGCGGCTTTGGTCAGCGCCAGATTGGTGCGATGCAGCTCGCGACTTTTGGTTTCCAGCAATTGTTCAGCTTCGATCCGCGCAATGGTCTCGCGTTCAAATCGACGCAGCAATTGCTCATAACTCAAACGGGGCTTGGGTGTTTTGTCATCAATATGAAACGCACACATTGCTGACCTCCCTTCCTGCCAAGATCACCAACATCGTGTTTGGCGCGATCGACCAAGTCCAGGGATGTGATCGCCTTTATCCAACCCGACACCCTGGCGGAGGCCTCATCGAGTAGGGCGAAAAATACCTGGATGATAAATCCTTTCATCATGACCCTTCGGGCTAGAGCCCATCTCCACCTCTTGGCCCAGTGTGACGAAGGCAAAACGCCCGGCCTATCCCCATTTGAGGACGGGGCGTATTTTGTTTGCGAAAGATCCGCGCGCGCCCTCACCCGTGTCGCCTCAAATAACCGGGCAAGGTCAAAACCCGCGAGACCAGCTCGCCCTGGCTTCGCACGTCGGTTTTGGCAAACACCCGCTTGAGGTAAGTGCGTGCGCTCGACACGGTGATGCCACTGGTCAGGGCCGCATGCTCGAGGCTCTCGCCCTGCGCCAGAGTATAGGCAATCAAGGCTTCGCTGGGCGTCAGGCCATAAAGCGCGATCAAGGCTTCAGGCGGCGGAGCGCGATTTTGCACCGGATCACTGATCAAAACGACAACCGAGCCTTCGCCTTCGCCAATCGTTTTAATGACCCCGCGATAGGGATCCTCGCCCGAAGGCCGGGTGAAGAGCAAAAACACCGGTGCCCCTTGATCGGCTTGCGCCACCTCATGAATTTTGTTGTGAAGGCGTTGCGATAACAGGGGCTGTGCGGCCCGCAAAATGCCCTGACCATCGCGCAGCAATCCATCTTTGCGCCCTAAGATCTGCTCAGCGGCCCGGTTGGCATGTAGGATTCGGCCCGTTTCGCTATCAACAACAAACACCCCTGTCGACAACACTTCCAAGGCTGCACGGCCAACGCCGCTTAACGATGCCAAGCCGGAGTGTTGGTCCTCTAGGCGCGCTTCAATCGCTTTAATTAAATCGGCAATGGCGCAGGGTTTGGTGAAATATTGCGCAACTAAACCACTATTGAGCGCGCGGACCGCCACCGTGTAATCGCCCGTTCCGGTCAATAAAAAACAAGTGATGGCGGGGTTCATCCCTTTGGCCCGCGTGATTAACTCCAGGCCATCCATGCCGGGCATGCGAAAATCACTGATCAGAACATCGCAAGGGCTAGCTTGCAGGGTCTCAAGTACCGCAGGCGCGGTGTCACACAATGTAAGTCCCCAATGGGGGCGCAAACGCCTTAAAGACCGCGCCAGGGCTTCAGGCACGGCCGTTTCATCGTCGACTAAAATAACACCCGGCCGATATCCCATAAGCACCCAAGGCTGTGGGGCGCGCTAAGCCCCAAAGTCGTCAAAATCTATCGTCATAAGAAGAGTGTCAGACGCGCTTAAAATTTGAGTGAATGCTATCACTAAATTTCTTCAAAATCTCTTCCTGTGCATAAATTCTAAAGCGCAATAAAACTTAAGGTGTTGGCAAAATCGCTTCATACTTCACAGATCACTTAAATACGATCAGGATGCGCAAAATTATCCTGTGTGCTGATTCTTTTCTCTTAGAGTTACTCGCCTATGAAGTCTCGCCTCAACCATATTGAAGCCTCTGATTTATTTGACCAAATGCCCGTTTCAACCATGGTGGCGACGCTGGATCGGGTTGTTCTATCGGTCAACAAGGCTTTTGAAGAGGAATTTGGTTATCGCCGCGAGGATATCCGCGGCGTCGATACGCGCTTTCTCTATCCTGATGATGACGCCCATGCCCAGGCCGCCGTGCGCGTCAAGGCCGCTATGGCCAATCCCAGCCAGTCCTTTTTATTATCGTTTAAGCGCAAGGACGGCAGTACATTTATTGGTGAGTGCCTGATTGTGCCCATTCAGATCGAAGGCGAGGCTCAAGGCTTTTTCGGCATCACCCGCAATGTCAGCCAGGCCGTAAACGCGCAAAAAGCGCTCATTGAGCTCAGCGAAGAGCTGCGCGCCTCCAACGAAGACCTTACCTATTTCGCCCATTCCATGGCCCATGATTTGAAAGAGCCTTTACGCAAAATCTCAGCCTTCGGGGACATGCTGTCTGAACGCTTAGGCCCTCGGCTAGACGATGATGATAAGCTCATGCTCGATTACATGGTTGATGGTGCGCGCCGCGCCCAGACCATGATTGACGCCATGTTTGAATTTGCCCAGGTGGGACATACCCGCAGTAACAATGGACTCCTTCAATTGGAAAGCCTGATTGAAGAGGTCTGTGAAGACCTGGCCTTAAAACTTGAGGTCTCCCGGCCCGTCTTTCACTGTCAGGGCCTGGGGGAAATCCACGCGGATCGTAATTTGATGTGGCGCGTGTTTCAAAACCTGTTGTCCAATTCCCTACGTTATCGCAACACGGCCGAACGCCTGATTATCACCCTGACCCAGCGCAGTATCGATGATGAGGTGGAGATTGAATGGCGCGATAACGGCATCGGGTTTGAGAACGAGCTTTCAGGCATCATTTTTGAACCTTTCCGCCGCGCCCACATCCCTTCATCTGAACGGCCTAAAGGGACAGGTATGGGTCTTGCCATTGTTAAACGCGCCATCACCCATCAAGGCGGGCGCGTCTGGGCCAGCAGTGAGCCGGGCAAAGGCACGACCATCACGATCCGCCTGCCGGTCCATGCGCCCTTATTAGAACGGGATCAAGCGGGCGAACCCCCACTTGATCCTGCCTTTTACCCTAGCGCACAGGCAGGGCAATAGGGCGAAGCGGAGCGGCATCGGCCCCACGCAATTTCAACGAGCCGCCAATGAAGGCAAACTCATAGACCTTATCGCCTGCCTCACCGATTATCCCCTCAGCTGTCGCAGCCTTTTTGCGCTCTATCCCGCGCACAAGGAAAAATCATTGAAGCTTAGGGCTTTGATTGATTACCTTAAACAACCTGCCACAGAATAGAGATCACCATGCCCAATATCGTCTATGTTTTATCTAATCCTGCCATGCCAGGCCTCATCAAAATTGGCTTGACCCAAAATGATTGCACTCAAACCCGTATCAACCAACTTTATACAACAAGTGTACCAGTCCCTTTCAAATGCGAATATGCGTGCATTGTTGAAGACTGTCGAATCGTTGAACGCGCACTTCACACGGCTTTTTCCTCGCTTAGAGTTAACTTAAAACGTGAGTTCTTTGAAATCAGCGCTGAACAAGCCATCAGCATACTCAAGCTACTGGCGCTTGAAGATGTTACCCCGCAAGTCGAAGACGACAACAAAGCCATTCCAATCGATGAAAGGGCCGCCAGAGAAACCTTAGCTCAGCGCAGAAAACCGCGCCCGGTTCAGAATTTCATCGAGATGGGACTTAACATCGGCAGTTCAATTTCCACGCTCGATGGGCAAGGTCACGCCGTCATCGCCTCCGCACGCAGCGTGCTTTATTTGGGCCGTGAGGTCTCTCTGGCTGAAGCCACACGTCAGGTTTACGGTCCTTCTGCCAAATCCAAAGGACAATGGGCCTATGAAGGCAAGGCGCTTGAAGAGATTTACGAAGAAACCTACCCCAGAAACGAAATTTAGAAGGGAAAGAGAATGGTGCCTAGGGGCAGATTTGAACTGCCGACACACGGATTTTCAATCCGTTGCTCTACCAACTGAGCTACCCAGGCCCCGTAACTAGCGGTGTGTTCCGCCCGTCGAGAGCGCGGTTTATAGCCGTAAGTTTTTGGCCTTGTCTATGGCCTTAGGCGGATGGATCGCAGTTCTTTTGCAGTTGAGTGACACTGAGATAGGGTGCCAGCTAGCTTTGCTTTATAGTTATGGGACGAAATCGACACCCTTTCGTCATGGCTTAGGCCGGACCAAGAGGGCATCTTCACAGGATGAAATTCAACCTTAGATTTTTTTGCCCCCGCAGTTTCAGAATCTTAGCCCGATCTGAGAGTCACACTCTGCATTAATAATCCCTCGGCTGGGCAAAGCCTCTTGTCCGAACAGATTGCTAACGCTAGGTCATCCTCTACACAGACCTCATACCATATAACATAACAGGCTCCCCCATGAAGATGTTGCCCCCCCGCCTCCCTCTTCTTGCGCCCTTGCTTAGCGCCAGCGCCTTGAGCGGCCTTTGCCTCAGCCCCGCTTTCGCCCAAGACGATGCGCCAGAGCGTATTGTGGTGCTGGGCAGCCATATTCCCGGTGTCGATGCCAGCCAGCAGCCGGTGATCAGCCTGGACCGCGCCGCGTTGAGCGCCGCCGGACAGGATGATTTAGGTGATGCCCTGGTTTGGTTGCCGGTAATGGGGGGATCGGAGTTCAACGAAGATCCCGGCACGCAGAATGATACCTCCGGCACGTCCAGCCTCAATTTGCGCGGCCTGGGACTTGGCTCCACCCTGGTGTTGATGAATGGCCAGCGCCAAACCGTCGCCAGCGTCTCTGCCGATGATGGCACCAGCTTTGTTGATATGAACGCCCTGGTTCCTGATATTGCCATTGCCAAGGTCGATGTCCTGAAAGATGGCGCATCCCCGCTTTATGGCTCCGATGCCGTATCCGGCGTCGTCAATGTCATCACCCGTGATACGTTTGAGGGTTTTGAGCTGAGCGCCGAACATCGCGCGCCCACCGATTATCAAGGCTCTGGCGCACAAAGCAGTATCGCGGCGCTTTGGGGCCATGATTTTGGCGGCGTGAAAGCCACCGCAGCCTTGTCTTATTTCACACGCGAACCGTTAGAGGGCTATGAAGTGCCCTTCATCGTCGGCACCGGCCTGTCGGCCCTTGGCGGACCGGGGGCTTATAATATCCTGGCCCCAGGCGGCGGATTAGAAGTCCCTGGCACGGTGATTGATCCCGATTGCGCCGCCGCCGGTGGACGCCCGCTGGTTCTGGGTGCAGACAATGCCTTTGGCACGCCGGGCTATTGCCGTTTGGACTATGGTCAGTTTTTCTCCGCCCTGACCGATGAAAGCCGCTGGCAGGGCTATGGCGC
Organism: Woodsholea maritima DSM 17123; assembly: GCF_000382325.1. Lineage (GTDB taxonomy): Bacteria > Pseudomonadota > Alphaproteobacteria > Caulobacterales > Maricaulaceae > Woodsholea > Woodsholea maritima. The sequence continues at coordinate 74,075 of NZ_KB908060.1, read as the reverse complement.
TGTATCGGCGGATCTCGCCGGCACCGAAGTCACTTTGCGCGTGTCCGGCGCCACCAGTGAGGTTGAGCGTGGCAATTCCCCCTCTCTTCCTAATCTCAACTTCCCCACAATTTCTGCCAGCCATCCGGGCAATCCCTTTGGCCGCGATGCGATCTGGTGGGGGCGCCCCTTGGGTGAACAGGCCGGGGCCGCACGGCGCAATTTTGACCATGACACCTATCGTATTGGCTTAAGCGCTGAGCGTGATGTCAGCCTCTGGGGTCGCGATTGGACCCTGAATGGCGCCGCGACCTATTCACGCAATGAGTTGACCGCGAGCATCACCGATACCCTCGCTGCGAATTTCAACCGCGCCCTTCAAGGCTTTGGCGGAGCCAGCTGTAGCGGCACCACACCTGGCGATCAGGCGGCGGGATGCTATTATTTCAACCCCTTCGGGTCGGGCTTCCTGGTCACCGATCCCTCTGATCCGCGCTATAATAACCCGGCCGTGCTCGACTATATTATAGGTGAGGACATCCGCACCTCCAAAGCCGACTTGATGGTGTTTGAGGCAATTGCCGCAACGCCAGCCCTGTTTGAGTTGCCCGCCGGTCCGGTGGGTGCCGCCTTTGGTGTGCAAACCCGGCGCGAGACTTTGCGTGTGGATCATGGTGAGGATTTCAACAATGACGACTTCCTCTTCATCATTGGCGGGCCGGATTATTCGGGAGCCCGCGATTCGCGCGCGATTTTCAGCGAGCTTGATCTTCCCCTGAGCCAGAGCGTCTCGCTTAGTCTTGCCGCACGCTATGAGGATAATGAGGGCTTTAGCTCAACCGATCCCAAGGTGGGCCTCAATTGGGTGATCAGTGAAACGACGCGCCTGCGGGCCTCTTACGCGCAATCTTTCCGTGCGCCATCCCTGCACCAGCAAGTCTCGGGCAGCACGACGCTGCAAAGCCTCAATATCGGCACGCAAAGCCTGTTCCGTCCGGTACGAACATTGGGTAATCGTGATCTAGATCCCGAAACGGCGCAAACCTTTACCGCGGGCTTCCTGACCCAGCTGGCGGGCTGGGACATCACTGTGGATCTGTGGCGTACAGAGGTAGAAGACCTGATCGTCAAAGAAAATGCTCAGGCGATCATCACCGCCGATCTGGGCGATGGCACATTTGATGATCCGCGTATCGAATTGACCAATGGGGTCGTGACCCTGGTACGGGCCGCCTTCGTCAATGCCCCGCAAGTGGAGGCGCAAGGCCTTGATCTTGCGTTGGCTTCTCCCGACTATGATCTGGGTCAATGGGGGCAAATCACGGCCCGCGTGGATGCCAGCTATCTCGATCACTTCGAACTGACCGATCCCACCACTGGCAAAACCACCGATGCCAAAGGCCAGCGCAATTTCACCAATTTTGCCCGCTCGGCCCCCGATTGGCGGGTCAGTGCCGCGCTTAACTGGATGAAGGATGCCTATTCGGCCAGCGCCCATGTGCGCCATACCAGCGCCTATGATGATGATGAGAATAAAGGGGCTGAGATCGAGGCCTGGACCGCCTTTGATCTGCAACTGGGCTATCAGCTAGCGATCGAAGGCCATGAAGCCAGCATCCAGCTGGGTGCGCTCAACCTCTTCGATGCAGGCCCCTCACCGGTCAAAACACCGCTGGGCTTTGATACCAAGCTGCATGATCCGCGCGGTCGGGTCGGCTATATCCGCCTGAATTTTACCTACTAGATCTAAAGACAAGCCCCGCTCAAGAGAGTGGGGCTTTTCTTTAAAAACTCACCGTCACCATGCCATAGCCATAAAGGCTATCGCCGGCATCATTGGCGTTTGGGGCCTCTTCACCAAAGCGGCCGCGAATAAACCAAGCGCCGCCGACCTCCAAGCGCACCTGATCTTTGATGGCCCAATAGCGCCAGCGCGTATCGAAATGATGCCCAATAAAGCGCCCTGACGCGCCCGCCGGGTCAACGACGCCCGCACCCGCCCAGGCGTCCTGATTGGCCGCCAGCGACGCCGCCTTCCACACCAGACGCCCATCAAGAGGGCCGTTTTTCACGGTCAGGCGCACACCGGGCGCAGACACATTCGCGCGGCGCAAAGGCCCAGAAATACCGGTTTGACCAAAATCTGTCCGGCGTAGCCCATAAAGCGGGTCATAGCGTTCAAAGTCAGCCGTGTCTGGATCATTGCCACTGGCATATTCATATTCCAACGCTAAGCGCGGGCGCCAGGCGTGATCCCAGCTATAGCCCAGTCCACCATGAAGCGTTGCGGCGCGCACATCACGATCCTCACGCTCACCAACCTGGACAGCGACTTCTAAATCCCAGTCCCATTCGCCGACCTTCGGCGCTTTGACGACGCGAAAGCCCGGCGTATAGAGGCGACGATCAGCCTTCTCCTGTTCGGTAAGGCCAAAGACGAACAGCTCTAAAGCGCTCGCCCCAAAGGCTTCAGGCCTTGTGTAGTGAAGACCGAAAACCTGCTGGTTCCAGTTTTCCTCATCAAAGGCGTGCTGATTATCTTGAAGCCCTGTAAAATCGGCCGGTTGGCGCGCGACAGGCACGGCCAGAAAAGCGCGCCATTGTCCGCCCTCGTCATCTTTCACACTCAGATCTGCCCCGGTAAAGGCATCAATTGTGTTGCGAAACCCATTACGCCCTTGAAAGCGCTGACTGCCCACATCAATCGACATCCGGCCCACCTTAAAGTCGGCCTTCGCCCCGTTGAACAGAGGCGACACATCAAAGCGCGCATAAGCTTGAAGAATATCCGCAGTATTGATCATGCTGGAGGAGAGCGCAGAGCCGCTATCATCCAGATAAACGCGCGAATCTTGTAATTCGATGGTGAAATCGGCAAGCGCCGTCTCGATATCAAACTGTATGAGGGTCCGTCCTGAAAAGGCCTGATCGCTGCCGCCCATCCCGGCGCGAAATTGCCCGTCGAGACTTTCATAGCGCCAGCGCGTTTCACCCGACACGCTCAGCCAGTCTGGCGTGGTCAACGCGTCGTCCAAGCGCCAAGGCTCCTGGGCCTCAACGATCCCGCTCACCCCAAGCACTAAGCCTAAAATACCAAGAATTTTCATAACCTCACCCCAAATCTTACTGGGGATATAACCGAGTCACGCCCATATTTCAACTGTTCGTCAAATAACGAAATGAGCTGATGTATTGACACAACAGCTCACGCGAGCAGGCGCTTGCGCTCAGTCTTGCTTGAAAATTAAAAGATGATCTTAATCAAGCGCGTAGGAAGAGCGCGCTAATCGCACTCTTCCTCATCATGGGTTTTAACAGGCTCACCGGCCACGGCATAATCACCCGCCAGCCAATGGCCCAGATCCGCATCCGCACAGCGTTTGGAGCAGAAGGGACGATAGTCCTTCACACTGGGCTTTTTGCAAATGGGGCAGCGTGGGCCGTCACTCATGCCACCGCCTCATAGGCGCGCTCAGGCTTGGCGTCATCCAAGACCAGCTCAAAGCGTGCGCCCAAACGTGCCGTCATCGCCTTGCGCCAGCCCATCGTGTCGCGATCGAGCCACTCAAACACGGCCTTACCGGCCTTCAACGTCACCATAGGCTTACGGCTATTGGCGCGCGCTTCACGTTCCAACTGGGCCAAGGCCCCCAGCGCACAGCTTTCCACGCTCAATCGTCCCGAAGCATCGAGCAGCACTTCATAGAGCGAACGCGTGATGCGTTGACGTGCCAGCTCCATAATCGCAAAGCGAGACAGGGGCGCGACGTCGATTTTCGCCAAATCACCCCGAAAATTGCTTTTCACCGCGACGTGCAAATTGCTTTGATCGGCTTTTTTCTTCAAGGGCAGGAAATCAATCGCCACCACGCCGCCAATGCCGCGAAGGCGGATCTGGCGACAGGCTTCACGCGCGGCAACCTTGTTAAGCTCCACCGCCAAGCGTCCGGCCCCGCCCTTAGGCTCGCTGCGCCCGGCCGAATCCACATCAATCGTGGTCATCGCCGCGGTCGGCTCGATGATCAAACGCCCGCCCCCTTGCAAGGGCACGTATTTATCAAGGGCCATATCGAACTCGGCATCCATGTCGAAATCAGCCTCCCTCTCCTTACGGATGGGGGCTTCAAACAGGCGCGACAAACGCTCCGCCAGGCTGGGGGCTGGGACAAGACATTCAGGCGCATCACCGCCATGGACCTCATCCAGTTCGACGATATTCAGCGTTGGGCCTTTTTCACCAAAGGCTTCACGCCCGATTTGCACCGGGATTGCTGCGCCTTCATGAATGCCGCTCGGGCGTTGCGCGCCAAAGGGCAGGAAGCCTTCAGGGCCTTTGCCCAGATCACAAAACGCCCCGTTCAGGCTGTCATCAACGGTGCGCACGCGCGCGAGATAAATCTCACCGCGAATGGCGCGGGTCTTGCGTTCACTCCAACGCTCGACATGCAACTCACACACCCGCTCGCCCGAGACCACTGCGGCACGGGTTTCACCTACTCGTTCTTGGACGATGACACGCATACTGGATATCCCAAGCCCATCAACAACTGACGGGTTTCATAAACAGGTAAACCGACAACCCCGGTATAAGAGCCCTGCAGCGACACGATAAAGGCCCCGGCCCGGCCTTGAATGCCATAGCCGCCCGCTTTGCCCTGCCATTCCATACTGTCGAGATAGTCGGCGATTTCAGGCTCGCTCAAGCGCTTAAACGCAATGCGCGTCTCGGCGATCCGGTGCGCTTCACGCCCATCGGGCGCGCGCACACTGACCCCGGTATAAACCCGGTGATTACGCCCAGACATCAAACGCAGACAGGCCTCGGCCTCTTCACGCGTCTCCGTCTTGGGCAGATCACGCCGCCCCACACCGACCACCGTGTCACTGGCCAGAACATAGGCCCCTTGATGATGAGCCGCGCCTAGCTTTTCACGCGCCAAACGCGCCGCCAACGCACGCGGCAGCTCGCCTTTGATCGGGGTCTCATCAATATCGGTGGGCGCAATGTCATCGGGGGGCAAGCCGATCTGGGTCAGCAGATCGCGCCGTCGCGGTGAGGCACTGGCCAAAATAAGAAGGGGTCGATCACCCATAATCATAAAAGCCCACGCTTATTTGAAGCGATAGGTAATCCGGCCTTTAGTCAGATCATAAGGGGTCATTTCCACGAGCACCTTATCGCCCGCCAGAACGCGGATGCGGTTTTTACGCATTTTACCCGCCGTATGGGCAATAATCTCGTGATCATTTTCCAGCTTCACCCGGAAGGTGGCATTCGGCAGAAGTTCGGTTACTTCACCGGGAAATTCTAATAGCTCTTCTTTCGCCATGCAGCTCCTCATTGTGGCTAGCGAACGGACAAACGCAAAAAGCGGCTGACGTGTTCCCACGCGCCGCCTTACGTGTAGGCGCGCCTTATACGCCCTGTCGCCCCATTCGTCGAGAGGCCTTTACTTTAGGCTGATTCAAGCCTTAGGTCTTTAATCAATTGGCTAAGGGTGTCACGCACACTGCGATACGCGGCCAGGCGCACATCGCGGTTGCCACTGATCTGGGCGGGATCGGGAATATCCCAACTTAAAAACCTGGCTTTATGCGCCTCAGCCAGATCGGCAACCTGGGGGGCAATCTCAGACGCGAGGCAAATCACCAGCTGGAAATCTTCATCGGCCATCGCGCCCAGATCGCGCGGCTCAAAACCCGACAGATCGTGGCCCGCCTCCTCCATCACCGCAATCATGAAGCCATCCGGATAGGCCGCAGGCTCAAGTCCACATGAGAGAACTTGGCTAGCCGAGCCATATTCCGCGCGCCACAGCGCTTCGGCCATGGGCGAGCGCACGGCATTGCGCGCACACACGAACAGAACCGGGCTTGGCACGCTCATGTATTGAGGCTCCGGCGTGATAGGGCGCAGATCAGGGTAAACAAGCGCCGCGCGGTTTCAAAATCGACCGTGATCTTGCCTTCCAGACGCTCTTTTAACAGGCTGGAGCCTTCATTATGCACTCCGCGTCGGCCCATATCGATGGCCTCGATTTGGCTGAGGGACGCATCGCGAACGGCCTCATAATAGCTTTCACAGATCAAGAAATAATCCTTGATGATCCGGCGCAGCGGGCCCAGCGCGAACACGAAGGTATGAACCGGATGACCGTCTTGATAGCTGACATCAAAGACCAGGCGCTGATCCTCAACCGCCAGGCGTAGGATATAGGGGCCCGGCTGGGCATCGAGGGGCGCAAAATAATTCGCCTCTAACAGGTCGGCGATGGCGACACGGCGCTCATGCTCCCCTTCCGGGTCGGCGCGCCCGATGGTGGTGCTATCAAGATCCAGCTTGATCAAATGGTAGCCCGCATCACTCACGCCATCACCCTCAATTGTTCACAGGCCCTAATCATCAATCTGGTGTTTGGGCCGCGAGGATGCGCCCCATGGCTCAGAAATATCGGCCAAGATCATGTCGACACATTCCACCGATAAACGCAATTGTCCATCGCCGGAAAAGGTCAAAACCATATCCCCGCCGGGGCCGTCAGCCTCGCCTTCAAAACTGATGGAGAGGAGCGAGACCACACCTTCATCCAGCCCCTGCTTCAAACGCTTGGCCTGGGCCTGTAAAACGCCATGGATTTGCAAGGCAGAGCGTACGCGCAGCCCCGCCCCGCGCTGACCCAGCTCCCCGCAGAAGCGGTTAAAGACCAGGCGGAAGATATGCGATTTTGGCTCATAGGAAAAATCGCCGATCTGGGCGATTGCATCCTGTAAGGCGGCAGAGAAGATGGTGACATCCTCTCCGCTTTCGGCCAGAAGCTTCAAAGGCTTATAGGGCTTTGCCACGTCTATTTACTCTCTATCATTGACCCGGCGGATATCCGCCCCGCAGCGGGATAATTTCTCTTCCAGGCGCTCGAACCCGCGATCAAGATGGTAGACCCGGTTGATCTCGGTCTCGCCCTTGGCCGCCAGCCCGGCTATGACCAGGCTGACCGAAGCGCGCAAATCCGTCGCCATCACCGGCGCACCGGTCAGCTTGGCCGGACCGCGCACCACCGCTTCACGCCCGCGCACATGGATGTCAGCGCCCATGCGCGACAGCTCAGGCGCGTGCATAAACCGATTTTCGAAAATTGTCTCGGTCATGACCGAGGCCCCTTCGGCCAACACCATCAGGCCCATAAATTGCGCCTGCAAATCGGTCGGGAAACCGGGATAAGGCCGGGTCTCGATATCAACCGCCTTGATCGGTGTGGCTGGGTCACGCTCAACCTCCACCCAGTCTTCGCCCTGAGTGATCGTCACGCCCGCCTGTTCCATCGCGCTCCATAAGGCGTCATTATGCTGTGGGCGCACCTGGGTCAAACGCACCTTGCCGCCTGCCGCCGCGGCCGCCAGCGCATAGGTGCCGGTCTCGATACGATCGGGCACCACCGGCCAATGGGCTCCGGACAGCTTTTCCACGCCTTCAATGGTGATGGTAGAGGTGCCCGCGCCAGACACTTTCGCGCCCATCGCGTTCAAACATCCGGCAAGATCGGCAATCTCTGGCTCACACGCGCAGTTTTCCAGCACACTTGTGCCGCTGGCCAAGGTCGCCGCCAACATAGTGTGCTCCGTCGCGCCGACAGACACGAAGGGAAACACCACGCGCCCGCCTTTTAAGCGCCCACCGGGCACTTTCGCCTCGACATAGCCTTCGCTCAGCTCAATCTCCGCGCCCAGCGCCTCAAACGCTTTGAGGTGCAAATCCACCGGACGCGCACCAATCGCACAGCCCCCAGGCAGAGAGACCTTCGCCGCCCCCATGCGCGCCAGCAACGGCCCCAAGACGTTAAAGGTCGCGCGCATCTTACGCACCAGCTCATAAGGCGCGGTGGTATTGGTGATATCCTTGGCATTTAAGGTCAGGACCGAGCCCGCATCCTCACTGGAATGCACCCCCAGATGGGCCAGCAAATGCGCCATGAAACGCGTGTCCGCCAAGCGCGGCGCATTGGACAGCACCAAAGGCTCGTCGGTCAACAGACACGCCGCCATCAGCTTCAGAGCCGAGTTTTTCGCCCCTGACATTGGAATTTCACCATGAAGGGGGTTACCGCCGCGAAGAAGAATGCGATCCATATCAAGCCTCAATCTCTGTCTTAGATCTGTAGATAGACGCGCCCGGCCTGGGACGCGAGGGGGAGGACGCACCCTTCAGCATAAGAAAGGCGAGGTTTCGGTCTTTATGAGGCCGGCTTGGCCGGTTTTGGGGCTTTTCTGCGTCGCAAATTCGCGCGCAACGCCGCCGCCAAGCGATCTTCACGCCCTTCTTTCTTCGGCGCAGGCTTTTTGACGGGCGCGGGCGGCGCAGCGTCCACAGCCCCTTCATCGCTATCGGGATCAAGAGAGGGCTTCGGCATTTTAGGATCTGAGTTCATGGAAGTTTCTGCAGTCGTTTTTTCGTTATTTTGCGTCTGTTTCAGCCCCTTTTACTGACCTTATCTGCAATCAAGGTCAAGCCCGCACTTGGCGGAACGAGAATCATGGGCTATATCGCCCGCCTCGCACAGTGCCGCCGTAGCTCAGGGGTAGAGCGCATCCTTGGTAAGGCTGAGGTCCGGAGTTCAAATCTCCGCGGCGGCACCATTCTCCCCAGTCTTTATATATTAAGATCCTCGCTAAAGCTGCGGGCGCGCGTCACAGGGGCGAATGGATCCCGGCTCAAGGCCGGGAACCCGGTCGGCATTTTCCCATCAACGCGGCCCCGGACTTGATCCGGGGTCCATCAACCCCAAAGGGGTTGCGAGCGCGAATGCGCGCCCGCAGCGTAAGCGAGGATACTAAACAAAATCGCCCCCTCCGGCCTTTCAGGCCACCTCCCCCGCGTCGCAGGGGAGGACTTCATCGTGTTTGTCATCCCGGGCAAACCTAGTGCGACCCGGGATCTATTGAGATTGCCCTTGAGGCCCATAGATCCCGGCTCAAGGCCGGGATGACAGGGTTCTCTTTGTCCTACCGCCTATCGGCTAGTTGAGGGCGCTTTCTTTGCGCTACCGGCTATCGCCTACTTGAGGGCCTCCCCACACGGGCGAATGGATCCCGGCTCAAGGCCGGGAACCCGGTCGGCATTTTCCCATCAACGCGGCCCCGGACTTGATCCGGGGTCCATCAACCCCAAAGGGGTTGCGAGCGCGAATGCGCGCCCGCAGCGTAAGCGAGGATACTAAACAAAATCGCCCCCTCCGGCCTTTCAGGCCACCTCCCCCGCGTCGCAGTGGAGGACTTCAACGTGTTTGTCATCCCGGAGCAGCGAAGCGCACATCCGGGATCTATTGAGTTTGCCATGAAAGCGCATGGATCCCCGATCACGTCGGGGATGACAGGGTTCTCTTTGTCCTACCGCTATCGGCTAGTTGAGGCCAGCCCACGGGCACGGATGACCAAGAGCGCGACACAGGCCCTCGCCTGGACATCCGCATTTAACGCTAAGGCGCGACTGAGACAGCTCTCATTGACTTTATTGCGACGCTCATTCGTGTGATTCTGAACGCGGTATATCTTCGCACCAGACCGCGCGCCCGTGTTAAACACACGCACCGTCATCAGATTTTCACCCCACCTTCACCGTGGCACTTTTATCACATCGCCGCAGCTCATGCGCATTGCGCACATTTGGTGAAAGCATTCATTAATACCATTTACCTTAAACCTCACTCCAGTTTTGTCGTTCAGTGAACACCAAAAATCGCCATTTGGCCAAAGCTTCAAATCTGGAGAGAGGTTGCCATGCGCTTCATCCTTGCCGCCGCCCTCGCGGCTTTACCCCTACTCACTGCGGGCGCATCCGCCCAAATGTCCGAACGTGATCTGGCCATCATCGGGCGCGCGCTTAACTTCGTTGAAGGCGGCCAGCCCGGCCAACGGGTCGTGGCCCTCATCTATGATGATGCCGGCCAAGCCGAAGCCGAGGCCCTTAACGTCGCTATGGCGAGCGGCTACAGCGCCCGTGACATCACCATGGTCTCGCGCATGGTTCCGGCCAGCGAAGCGGCCAGTTCTTTAAGTGGCGTTGATGCAGCCATCCTGCTGGGCGGCGTATCAGGTGGCACCCCTGCAATCGCGCAAGCCGCGGGCTCTAACGGGGTCATGACCGTCTCCGCCAATATGGGCTGCGTCACCAGTGGTCAATGTGTTTTAGGCGTTCAAAGCGCGCCTGCCGTGCGCATCGTGGTCAGCCAATCGGCAGCCAGCGCAGCCTCCGTCAGTTTTGCCACCGCCTTCGCCATGATGATCGAGCAGATCTAACCTCAGACCCCAGAATAAAGGATATTGATCATGTTACGTAAAAGCTTGATGACTTCCGCAGGGGTCCTGATCGCTAGCGCAGCGTGCAACGCCGCCGGTGCTCAGTCCCTCGATTATGATGTGATGACCGAACTCTTCGGCGAGGCCGTCACCAATAGCGCCACAGGTAAGCCACAACGCGCCTCTGAAGTGCCGGCCGCGATGGTGATCATCACCCAAGAGGATATTCAGCGCCTGCCCGAGCGCGACATTCCCGGTATTTTGCGCCATTATGCAGGCGTGGATATGGCGCGATGGACCGCCGGGGCCCAGGATGTGGGTATTCGCGGCTATAACCAGCCTTTGTCGCCCCGCTTATTGGTGTTGATTGATGGCCGTCAGGTTTATCTTGATCACTTTGGCTATACGGCTTGGCGCACCCTGCCCGTTCAGCTGTCAGAAATTCAACAGATTGAGCTGATCAAAGGCCCCCAAAGCGCGCTTTATGGCTTCAACGCGGTATCGGGTGTGGTTAACATCATCACCAAAGATCCGCTGAAACATGACACGAGCTTCAACGTCACCGCCAATACGACCTTTGAAGGCACCGATGAAGTCAACGCCGTCCTTTCCTACAATATGAATGACAAAATTGGTATTCGATTGAGCGCCGGTGTCGGTCAGGAAAAAGAGTATGGGTATAATAATACCTATCTCAATGATGCCGATAACTTCTTCGCGACCTATTCTTATGACGCAGCAGAAGATATCCAACTCTCTGGTACGATGAACTTCCAGTTCGCGCCCAACACTACGGGTATGATTGAACTCTCTCATGCCCATGTCAATCAGATGGACATGCAGCCTAACTTCTTCACCGCCAATGCGCGCTATCGCCTGTTTTCTGCGCGCGGTAGGGTCGAAAGTGATACCGATTGGGGTTTGATCAGCGCTTCTCTCTATCGCAACACCGGAACGCTAACCAGTGTTGGCTCATCCTTCGCGGTGGCAGATCCAGAATATATTCAGCCTTCAAAAAACACCGTCACGGTCTTTCAGCTTCAAGACCTGTTCCAGGTCGGCACCAGCAACACCTTCCGCATCGGGTTCGAGTGGCGTAGCAATGTGCTGGAATCCTCCCCCGATCCGCGCAATGGCGACACGCAATATAAAGTCCTGTCGCTGTCTGGCATGTGGGACCGCGCCATCACGCCGACCTTGCGCTCAACCGTGGCGGTTCGCGTTGATCGCCTGGACCTGGAACGCACCGGAACGGTGGATGATATCTATTGGTTCACCGCTGCAGACTTTGACCGCGAGATCACAGAGCCCAGCTATAATCTGGGCCTTGTCTGGAATAAGGGCGAGATGGGGATTTTCCGCGCCAATGCCTCGCGCGGTGTACAAACACCATCCTTGTCGGAATTTGGCCTGACCCAGCTGACCGGATCGCCTACAGCCGTTAGCATTCTGGATGCCGGTAATCCGCTGATCAAACCGACCATCGTTCAAAACTATGAAATCGGTTGGGACCGCGCCTTGAAAACTTTGGCGGATATGCGCCTGAGTGTGTTCTATCAAAAATCGGAAGACCTTAAGTCCTTCCTGTCCTATCATCCTACTTTGAACCCACCCGACGCCCCAGAAGTTTCAACGCGCTTCGACAATGTCGGCGAATCGAGCGCTTGGGGTATTGAGTTGGATTTGAGCGGTGATGCGCCGTTTAATCTCGATTGGGGTATCAACTACACCTATGAAAAGGTCAATGATGACCTGGTCGGCGTGTTTGGCGTCTTTGATCGCCCCTATTATACCCCGGGCCAAGTGGTCCGTAACCGCTATACCGGGTTCGAAGATTCAACGCCCAATCATAAAGTCAATGCCCGCGTCAACTGGACCAAAGACAATTGGCATTTAGGGGTCTTCGGCAATTATGTTGATGAAGTCACTTATCCTGATCGCTGGCTGATCTCTAACGGCAGAACGTATGACACCGATGTCAGCGCCTATTTGGCCCTGTCCTTCCGGGCCGATTATCGCGTGAATGATCACCTGGCCCTCAATGTCATCGGGCGCAATGTCAATTTCGGCAATGATGGGGTGCGGACCAATCGCGCAACGCGCGAAGAGTCCAGCATCTGGGCCGGGATCTCCGCCGACTTCTAAGTCCGGACATCTTGAAGCTTAACTAAGGGGCAACATCTTGATGATGTTGCCCCTTTTTCCTTGTCGCAAGGTAAAGCTTTATTAAGCCAAAGCTTGAAATTCGTATGACCGATCCCTCACTTTATGATCTCATGCACATCTTAAATGGGGTGAGTGTGCGTGGGGAAGCGTCACGACGCTTTGTAGATGGGTAAACCGTGACTGAAATGGTGACAAATCGGCTGCATGCAGCCCGGCGCCGTGTGGGTGACCTGTCGATCGTTCAACGCAACGAATCCTCATGTCGTATGCTGGATTTACCCTCTGCGCATTTACGCTTCAGCAAAGACGCCGATTACAAGGCGCGCCCGCTGTTCAATTCCCCGATCTTGAACCGCGCCCTGATCCTTAAGCACACACTTCACAATCACGAGCGTGAGTTTTTGCGCCTCAATCGCTTTGTCGGCACGAAAATCATCATTCCTATTTCAGTGGGTGATTTATCGATGGGCGGCTTTACGGCCTTCTATGAAGAATCAAACTTCGCCAATCTGATCCGCGAACCGGCGTGCAAAAACCTGGACGATGATGAGTTTGGCGATGACATGGCACGCCTGGCAGAGATTGCGGCACTGCCGTCTTTTGATCCCTATCTGGCCAGCGAACGCCTGAAGCGTCGCGGCTTTGACGTCTCTGAGCATTATTTCAACGTCACCAATGCTGATCTGGAGCGCATGCGCACCAAGATCGGAGAAGAGGTGGTGCGCCTGGTCACCCTCGCCTTCAAAGCCTGCTTTGAAGATGCCGATATCCATGTCGAGAAACTGGGCGAGTTGCTGTTCGATGAGGGCAATGACCACACGCTGGAGCCTTTACGCCTCGCCTTGAAACTGGATGAGGCAGAGTTCCGCCGCTCCATGTTCGCGTGGAAGGGCTTTCTTTATTACAAGATGCAGCTGGAAGAAACCAAAGACCAGGTCAAGCCGATGATCGCGGAGATGATGAGCCTGGACTTTGCCCCCAGCCATAAGACCAAAGGCCCCCCGCTGGATCGCACGAAGCGCCGGATCGCGAAGCTGATGTATGAACGCTATAACCAGATCAATGAAACGATCATGGTTTATGATGCCGCGTTTCAAGCCTTCACCAAATCCGGACGTCCGGGTCCGTTTCGCACCTTCCTGCTGCAAGCGCCGCGCGTCTTCATTGATACCGGCGAGCGTATGGCGTGCCTGCAACATATTATGGACTTCTGGCGTCGGCATTTCCCGACCAATGCGCCGCGCGAAACCTTATCCTTCGATGCCTGGGTCAATCTGTTTCAAGACTTTGAGCAGACCTTGTCGGGCGATCTGAAGCTGGATGCCTTGAAACGCTCTGATGAAGCCAAGATCGCTCCGGTTGTGCCGACCCCGGAAGTCTTGGAGTTTGATGCCGATGGGCGCGAGGTTGTGCGCTAAGCCAAGCTCAAGCGCGCTTCACGGATAATCCCATCCTGCCCCTTCACCTTGAAGACCAGGGCCGTGTCGCTCTCCAACACCATCACCACATCGCCCCCCGATTGGGGCGTGGCATTGCTGGGCGGCGTGAACCCCACCTCGCCTTGCAGATGGTAGGGATAGCGCGGCCAGTCTGGCCCGAAGGCCGTCTTAGTCCCGCCCTCCACACTGCGCAGCACGGTGGTAAAACTCCCCCCATCGGCACTGGCGCGCAGAGTGAAGGTATCATCGCCCAGCAAACCGATTTCTGCACGCGTCGACCAATTGGTTTTAAACAGCAATGACAAGATGTTAGCGGGCGCTTCTTTATTCAACGTCTTATAAAGATGGCCACTGCCGCCCTCACCGGAGTTTTTCGCCGTCCACAGCGCATTATTGAGTTTGGCCGCAAAGGGATTGGTGTCATCGGCGCTGGTCCCGATACCCAGCTGCGTCAGCTCACCCAAGGCCGTTATCAGGGCATCAACCGCAACCCAGCCCTCAGACGTATTGATCACCAGGCGGTCCTCCTCAGCACAATACGCGCTCATCCCCACTTGCGGCATGAAGCGGGCCCAGGCCCCATCCTGCACCATGGCGATATCGCCCGCCTGCCAGCTCGCCCAAATCTCCCCCGTGGCTCCTGAGGGCAGAATCCAGGCCGCCCCCTCGGTTAAGACGCTGGGTTGATCCATGCGGGTGCGACTTTCCACGCTCACATGCATCAGGCCATCAATGCGGCGCAGCGCCTGATTGATCGTAACGCTCTTTTGCGCCTGGGCGGGCATGATATAGGGTAAGGCCCAGTGATAGCTGTGATCACTCATAGGGTTGGCTCCTCGCGCTGATAACGGGCTTAGGCTAAGCTGCTCCGCATCGGGGACGGATAAGCGCGCACCCAATCCCCGCCTGGAAAAGCATGGCAAGCTTTACCCCGGCGTAGACTGGCCTATAACGAACAACATAAAAATGACCGAGATATTCGGCCCGACCTATCGGACTTACAGGGGATGGCAGCCAGTTGATCTTCGCCGCCCCATACCGCGAAGAAAGGGATAAGGAAATGAGCGCTATCCGCCCCCTGGCTGAGGGATATCCCACGCCTGACCTCGCCCAATGGCGCGCCTTGTGTGACAAAGCCCTCAATGGCGCGGACTTTGATCGCGCCTTGGTGAAACGCACCAGTGATGGCCTGATCCGGGGCCCGCTGAAAACCGCGCAGGATGTGACCTTCACGAGCCCGGAAGCTTCGGCCCGCGATGAATATCTGCCCTGGCATATCCGCCAAGCGATTGTCGAGGCCGATCCCAAAGCCGCCAACGAAGCCGCCCTGACGGATCTCAATGGCGGGGTCAGCGCGCTGGAGCTGATCCTCGATCCCACGGGCCAGGCCGGCGTCGCGGTGCGCCAACGCGCCGATCTGGATAGCGTGCTGGAGGGTGTGGCCCTTGATCTCGCCCCGGTGCATCTGCGCGCGCGCGAACAAAGCCTCGCCTATGGCGCTTTATTCATGGATTACATCTCAGACCTCGCTCAACCGGCTGAGACTTTAGGTCATCTTGGGCTTTGCCCCTTTGATGAGATCGCGCTAAGCGGCTCACTTCGCGGCGATCATGATGACAACCTCAAACGCGCGGTCCATATGGCGCACGAGCTGAGCCGTCTTGCCCCCCAGATGAGCGCCTTGCGCGTCGGGGCCGATCTGGTCTTTGAAGCGGGCGGATCTGAAGCGCAAGAGCTGGCCTATAGCGCCGCCGCCGGAACCGCCTATCTCGCCGCGCTGATCGACGCCGGGCTCAGCCCGGATGTCGCCGCGCGCCAGATCGAGTTCAGCTTCGCCGCCGACAGTGATGTCCATCTGACCATCGCCAAGCTGCGCGCCGCGCGCCGGATCTGGGCCAAAATCGCCGCCAGCTTTGGCGCGGCGGGTGCGGGTCTGGTTCAACGCCAGCACGCCAGCACGGCGGCCCGTATGATGAGTGTGCGCGATCCCTGGTCGAACCTCATCCGCGTGGCCGCCGCCGGATTTGGGGCCGCCGTAGGGGGCGTGGATGGCCTGACCTTGCGTCCTTTAAGTGATGCAATTGGCGCGCCCAATCGCTTTGCCCGCCGGGTATCGCGCAATATGCAAGTGATGTTGATGGAAGAAAGCCATCTGGGCCGGGTCGCCGACCCCGCCGCGGGCAGCTTCTACCATGACAGCCTGTCTGAGGATTTGGCCCAAACCGCATGGGCTCTGTTCCAGGCCATCGAAACTGAAGGTGGGATTCTCGCCGCGCTGAAATCGCAAAGCCTACACACCGCAATCGCCGCCGTGCGTGACGCGAAGGCCAAGGATTATGCCACCGGCAAAGAGACTTTGATCGGGATCAATCAATATCCTGACCTGGAAGAGCGCGCTTTGAGCGATCTAAGCCTTCCCCATGAGATGCCTGCGCGCGCGGGCGATGTGATCACGGCGCAAAGCCCCGTCCCGGCACAGTTCGCGGCGCTGAGCCCGATGCGCTTTGCGGCACCGTTTGAGGCCCTGCGCGATGTCAGTGACACCGCCCCTGAAACGCCCAAAGCCTTCCTGGCCACGCTTGGCAGCTTGGCTGCCTTTAATGCGCGCACCAGCTTTACCACCAATCGCCTGGCCGTCGCCGGGATCATCGCAGAACCGGCCAAAGCGTATTCAGACATTGCGGCCTGCGCCGCCGCCTTCCAGGCCAGCGGCACGCGCTTTGCCGTCATCTGTGGCACGGACAGCGCTTATGACGGCGAAGGCGCAGCGCTCGCCCATGCGCTCAAAACCGCCGGTGCCGATCTCATTTGGATCGCGGGACGCGCGGGCGATAACGAGGCTGAGCTGCGCGCAGCGGGCGTGTCGCACTTCGTCCATCTTCGCTCTGATGCCCTTACAGAGCTTACCGCTGCCCTCACCACGCTGGGCCTAATGCCAGGGGAGGCTGCATAATGACAAAACCTGATTTCACCCAGATTGCCCTGGATGCCCCGCTGGCCCTGGCGCGTGAAGAGACAAGCCGCGCGCCCTTTGAAACAGCTGAAGAGATTGCGATCAAAGCCAGCTATGGCCCTCATGATCGCACCGGGTTGGATTATGTCGATAGCCTGCCGGGTTTAGCGCCCTTTAATCGCGGGCCTTACCCCACCATGTACACCCAGCGCCCTTGGACAGTGCGCCAATATGCCGGCTTCTCCACGGCTGAAGAATCCAATGCCTTTTACCGGCGCAATCTCGCCGCCGGGCAAAAGGGGCTTTCAGTGGCCTTCGATCTGGCCACGCACCGGGGCTATGATTCGGATAATCCGCGCGTCGTCGGCGATGTCGGCATGGCCGGGGTCGCGATTGATAGCATTCTTGATACCCGCCAGCTGTTCGATGGCATTCCGCTCGATCAGATGAGCGTCTCCATGACCATGAATGGCGCGGTTCTGCCGATTATGGCGCTTTATATCGTCGCGGCCGAGGAACAAGGCGTCAGTGCCGATAAGCTCTCCGGCACGATCCAGAACGACATCCTCAAAGAATTTATGGTGCGCAACACCTATATCTATCCGCCGCAGCCTTCGATGCGGATCATCTCCGACATTTTTGCGTATACCGCGCAAAATATGCCGCGCTTCAACTCGATCTCCATCTCCGGCTATCATATGCAAGAGGCGGGCGCGCCCGCGCATATTGAGCTCGCCTACACCATCGCCGATGGTCTTGATTATATCAAAGCCGGGGTCGAAGCGGGCTTGGATGTCGATGCCTTTGCCCCGCGCCTATCCTTCTTCTTTGGCATTGGCATGAATTACTTCATGGAAGTCGCCAAGCTGCGCGCCGCGCGCCTGCTATGGGCCAAGCTGGTGAAGGAACGCTTTGCGCCGAAAAGTGCTAAATCGCTTTCGCTACGCACCCATTGCCAAACCTCGGGCTGGTCTTTGACCGCCCAGGATGTCTTCAACAATGTCGGACGCACCGCGATTGAGGCCATGGCCGCCGTCGATGGCCATACCCAATCGCTGCACACCAATTCGCTCGATGAAGCGCTGGCGCTACCCACCGACTTTTCCGCCCGCATTGCGCGCAACACCCAGCTTCTCCTCCAGACCGAAGCCCACCTTTGTGATACGATCGACCCATGGGGTGGATCCTATTATGTTGAGCGCCTGACCCATGATCTGGCCGCCAAGGCGCTTGATCTGATTAGCGAAGTGGATGAGCTGGGCGGCATGGCCAAAGCCATCGAAGAAGGCACGCCCAAGCTGCGCATCGAAGAAGCCGCCGCCAAGACCCAAGCGCGCATTGATAGCGGTCTTCAGACCATTGTCGGCGTCAATAAATTCCGCTTGGATGAGCCGGAAGACGTGCCCGTTCTAAAGGTCGACAATGCCAAAGTGCGCGAGCAACAATTGGCAAAATTGGCTAAACTGCGTGCTGAGCGTGATGACAGCGCGACAAAAGCGGCACTTGCGGCCCTGGCGGATGCGGCAAAGTCCGGCACGGGCAATCTCCTCGCCCTCGCCGTGGAAGCTGCGCGCGCCAAAGCCACCGTCGGGGAAATGTCGGACGCGATGGAAACCGCCTTCGGGCGCCATCGCGCAGAGATTAAATCGGTACAGGGGGTTTATTTGAAAGCCGCAGGCCAAGACGCCAAAGTCAAAAAAGCCCAAGACGCCGCCCATGCCTTCGCCGAGGCCGAAGGGCGCCGCCCCCGGATCCTGATCGCCAAAATGGGCCAGGATGGCCATGATCGCGGCCAGAAAGTCGTCGCCTCTGCCTTTGCCGATCTGGGCTGGGATGTCGACATCGGACCGCTGTTTCAAACGCCAGAAGAAGCCGCGCGCCAGGCGGTAGAAAACGATGTTCACGTCGTGGCCGCCTCCTCGCTCGCCGCCGGTCACCTGACCCTGGTGCCCGCTTTACGCGATGAGCTGAAAGCCGAAGGGCGTAGTGACATGCTGATCGTCGTCGGCGGCGTGATCCCGCCTGAAGATGTCGCGATCTTGAAGGATATGGGTGCGGCCGCCGTCTTCCCCCCCGGCACCGTCATCGCCGATAGTGCGGTGGAATTGATTGAGCTCTTGCGGGGATAAATTTACGTACGGCCCCGGACTTGATCCGGGGTCTATCCTTAATCCTGTCACCCCAAACTTGATTTGGGGTCCATACCCCATGGCTGTATTCGGCTCTGCTCGCGCAGCACCCCCTTCAAACTCACGGCATGGATGCCAGATCAAGTCTGGCATGACATCTAAGTAGAGGGTGTCATCCCGGATTTAATCCGGGATCTATGCACTTCAAAAGGCAAACTCAATAGATCCCGGATCTCACT
>NZ_KB908060.1:2500-54250 GCF_000382325.1 Woodsholea maritima DSM 17123 | reverse complement strand
GTTGGCACGGATCGGGCGTTAGCCCGCAAGCGCGAACGTCCTCATATAGCCGACAGGCGGTAGGACAAATAAGAAGTGTCCGCCCGCAGCGCAGCGAGGACTTAAGAAAACCTGTCATCCCGGCCTTGAGCCGGGATCTGTTGCGTTTAATGGCAAGGTTTATAGATCCCGGATCTCACTGACGTTCGTCCGGGATGACAGTGTATTATTGACCTAGCCTCGCACCGGTCACCCCAAACTTGACTTTGCCTTGTATCCCCCCTTCCCTTTCTACCGTCCGACCCCCATACTTAGGCCGAAGATGGGAGAGTGAGATGCGCGCAAAACCAGTACTCATCAGCCTGTGCCTAGCCATGTCGGCCTTAGCAGGGTGTGCGAGCACGCAGACCCTTTACGGCCCTGTCCTCGATACCGGCGGTTATCAGACCGGGTATACAGATTTTCGTATCGAGGATAATCGCTGGCGCGTCACCTTCCGCGCCGGGCCTGATGGTCATGAAAACCTGGCCGAGCAATTTGCCCTGCGCCGCGCGGCTGAGCTGAGCGCGCAAGCGGGCTATGATTGGTTTGAAATTGTTCATCGCGAAACCGAAACCGAGGGCTATCAAGATAGCCCCGTCGGTGTCCATGGCAGCGCGAGCACCAGCATCGGTTCACGCGGCTATTCGGCCAGCGGTGTGGGGATTGGCATTTCGATCAATCGCGCGGCAGAACGGCGCTATATCACCCGTATGGAAATTATCGCCGGTCATGGCGAGCGCCCCCATATTCGCGCCTATCTGGTCGATGAAGTCTTAGCGCGCTACCAAGGCCCCCAGATCTAAAGCGCGCATATAAGCCCTTGCCAGCGCGCGGCAAATAGGCTCAACAAAGCCGGCTATGATGGATATTGACGATCTCAGCTTACGCGTTAAACGCGCCGAGCGCGCCGCCCTGGCCCGTGCGATCACGCTGGTGGAATCCACCCGGCCCGATCATCAGGCACAAGCGCGCGCCCTGATCACCGATTTGATGCCCCATACCGGCAAGGCCCAGCGCATTGGCCTGACCGGCGTTCCAGGCGTGGGTAAATCCACATTGATCGAAGCTTTTGGCACCCATCTGACCGCGCGCGGGCATAAGGTGGCGGTGCTGGCCGTTGATCCCTCCTCCAGCCGCACCGGTGGCTCTATTCTGGGCGATAAAACCCGCATGGGCGCGCTCGCCACCGATCCCAATGCCTTTATCCGGCCCAGCCCCTCTGCCGGGACATTGGGCGGGGTCACCCGCAAGACCCGTGAAAGCCTCCTCTTATGTGAAGCAGCGGGTTATGACGTCATCTTGATTGAAACCGTGGGCGTGGGCCAGTCGGAAACCATGGTCGCCGATATGGTCGACGTGTTTGTGGCCCTGATGCTGCCCGGCGCGGGGGATGAATTGCAAGGCATCAAAAAGGGCCTGCTTGAGCTGACGGATATTGTCTTCGTCAACAAGGCTGATGGTGGGAATGAAAGCCGGGCCAAGCGCGCCGCGCGTGATCTTAAAGCCGCTTTCCATCTGCTCGCGCCCAGTAATCCCCATTGGAACCCGGTGGTGCTGACCGGATCGGCGCTGGAACATCAAGGCATGGACACGCTGTGGGAGACGATCGGTCAGCATCGAAAAGCCCTGGACGCGGCAGGTGAGCTAAGCGCCAAACGCGCGCGCCAGCAAATCCGCTGGCTCTGGGCCATGGTCGAAGGCGAAGTGCTTGACCGTTTCAAAGCCCACCGCGATGTTAAAGCTCTGGCGGGTGCCTTAGAAAGCGCGGTGGCGAAAGGGGACCTCCCCGCCAGTGAGGCCGCCCAGCGCCTGTTGGATGTCAAGTTTTAGGGTCTAGGCGCTGGCCTTCTAAGGACAAGACCTGTCACCCCAAACTTGATTGGGGGTCCATTGCGGACGCGGTGAGCTTGGTTCTAATCAATTAGAATAATCGCCAAACTCACGGCATGGATGCCAGATCACGTCTGGCATGACAAAATCCATAATTGTCATCCCGGATTTAATCCGGGATCTATGTACTTAAAAAGGCAACCTCAATAGATCCCGGATCGCGACTTTGAGTGCGCTACCGCCTTTCGGCTACTTGAGCGCTAACGCTTGTCCGGGATGACAGTACGCATTGAAAAGCATAGAGAAAACCGCCCCCTCCGGTCCTGACGGACCACCTCCCCCGCTATCGCAGGGGAGGACGAAGACCGACCTACTGGATCAGGGCTTTAGCCTGGCCCACCCAGTCTTCACGCTCAATCCGGCCACGCGCGCCGATCAAACGATCAAAATGGTCGATATCCTCTGCGCCCCAACCCGCGATTTGCGAGAGGGTTTTGACCCCCGCCTCATTAAGGGCCATTGCCGCCTTGGGCCCTAGCCCCCGGATTTGGGTGAGATCATCGCCCGAAGCTGCCGGCGCTTTAGGAATGGCGCTCTCTTCAGATGCGCCATCACCCCCGCCTTCGATCACGTTAAAGCTAGGCGTAGGGCTTTGCGGCGCTTCAGGATCATGCGCGGCAATCGGCGTATCCTCGCGATGATCAGACGGCGCGCTCATGATTTCAGGCTCACTGGCGGCACCGCGCACCAAGCCATAGGGCGCATTCGATCCGGTCGTGCCACTGGCCCCGGTTTTAATCGCCTCTTTATCCTGCGCTTGAGCGGGCGTGTGACGACGCGCCACGGGTGCGGGTATCGCGCGGCTATCTGGCTCATCCGATTGACCACGCGCCATCCAGCCCACAACTATGCCGCCCAAAAAGGCCAAGCTCAATAAAATCCACATTTGCCAGGTTAGCCATAGCATGACGCTTACTCCTCCTCAGAGCGGATATCAAATTCGACCAGGCGGTGCTGGCTGGGATCGCCGGGGGCCGCGGACAGACGTTCCGCATCCACCCCGCCATTGGCAATAATGGTGATGACGGCCTCTGCGCGTGCTAACGCCAGGGCCTCGCCCTCGCCGTTTTCGCCGCGTTGATCACCGCGCACGCGCACGATCAGGCGCGCGCCATCACAATGGGAGAATGCCTCCCCCATGGCCCGCACCACGGGGCGCGACATGTCGGAAATCCCCGCCTCACCCGGTAAAAACAAAAGATCGCGCTCGCGGCGTACTGCGCGCACCAAGGCGGCACACACCTCTATATCTTGCACGCGAAGGGCTGGGTTTTCACCCGGCGCGCGCACCAAGGCCGTACCGCGTAGCCCATTGGGTAACGCGCTAAACACCCCACGCACCGCCGTTGAGGTTTGCATGGTATCGGCCAAGCCGTGCAGCGCCATAACATCGCCATCAAGCACGATAGAGCCTGAATCGAGGCGTGAAAGCTCCGTCAAGAGGATGCGCACCCCCTCCTCCCACATCTCAGGGGCCAAGCCGGGGGCCAGCTGAAGATGGACCCGTGCACGGCCTGCGAACAGCATTTCGGCCAAGGCATCAATACGCGCGCGCGTTTCATCATCGGGGGCGAAGCCCTCAATCGTGGCGCGACCATTGGCCAATTGCCCGGTGAGGGCAAAGCCATCGCCTTCGGTCTCCAACCGGGTTTCGTCGATCACGCGCGTAATCCCGCCCGAGACGACGCCGCCCACCCAGGACGACATGGACACGGCCTCCAGCGCGCGCGCTTGTTCGGTTTGATTGGGCGCAAGACCTGAAAGGATCGCGACCTGGCCACGCATCGACACTTCGGCCCAGTCGGCGACATTGGCTTGAGTTAAGGCGGCCTCGGCGCGCACTTTTAGGCGATCTTGCAGATTAAAGGCCGACATTGGGCTGGCATAGATCGCCAAAAAACCCAGAACCAGAAAGACACCAACGGCAATGGCAAGCGTTTTACGGCGCGGCGAGAGCATGGACGAGCCTCTCATACAAGGGTGACCACCTTAAAGACCAAAGGCGGCAGAACGGATCAGGCGAGTCAACGCCCGATTGGCCACTAACATAACCTGATACCCCCCGGTGTTGAAAAGACTTTAAGCGTGAAAAGCCCGTAAAAACACCGCTTCCAGGGGGCATTATCCCCACATTCGATGAAAAGCGCCTAATCCTCACCAAAGGCAAAGGGCGAGGCCCCGCGCACATGGTCATCCAACCGGATTTTTCGCTGCATGGGAGGAAAGGCGCGCTGGGCACAATGGGTGCGCTCACACAAGCGACAATTCAGGCCCACGGGCGTGGGCTGATCAAGATCGACCTTATAGGCCAGCCGCTCGGCATGGATGGCATCACAGCCCACGGCCACGACATTCAGGTGCGAAGCCCCGCCGGGACTGGCCCGGCTGATCGCCTTGGCAATCGAGACATATTTCGCCCCATCGGGCAGCTCAATGGCCTGAGCCATCACCCGTTCAGGCGCGCGGAAGGCTTCATAAAGCCCCCAGCGTGCGCAACTGCCCCCAGAGCGCGCAAAGGGGATGACCCCGCCGCCGAAGCGTTTGGAGACATTGCCCGCCTGATCGACGCGCAACAAAAAGAAGCTGACCCCGCGCGCACCGGGCCGGTTCAGGGTCGTCAGGCGGTGACAGACTTGTTCAAAGCTTGCGGTAAATTTGCGTGATAACGCCTCGATATTATAATGCAAATCCTCGGCGGCCTGTTGGAAGGCATCATAGGGCATCATCACGGCGGCAGCGCCATAGCTGACCAGGCTGGCGCGATAGAGCCCACGCGCCATATCCGACAGGTGTTCGGCCTCGCCCAAGACCTGATCAATCGCGCTTTCACATTCTAACAGGATCAAGGTCGCGGCAATGTGGAAAATGCGGCCCTCTTGAGTGAGGTAATCGGACAAAAGCAGCTTGCGCGCATGGTAATCAAACCGGCGCAGCGCCCCGCCCATCACGGCGTCATCATACATGCGCACGCGAATCGAGTGCCGACGATGCAGCCGCTCGGTCAGCCCAGCTTCGATCGGGCCGGAAAACTCCCCACAGCGTCGGCGCAGACCTTGGGCTTCTTCCTCCAAGCTGGGAAAATAATTCTGCGATTTATCAAGTACATCGCGCACTTCTTCCAAGGGCGATAACAGGCCCTGGCCCATCGCCCCACCGCCTTCAACGACCCGCGCGGCCAGATCACTCGCCGTGGCATTACTCTCGCGATAGGCCTGATACAATTTCGCCATCGCATCGGCCGCGCGCGGGTGTGAATCGAGCAAATCCTGTAGGTCGCGCACATCTAAATCGGTGCCCGCCAGGATCGGATCGCCGGTCGCTTCCTTCAAATCGGTCAAAAGTTGGCGGTCGGTTTCGGCCCCAAAGGCGCGCACATCGACATCGAAATTCTGTACCAGCGCCAACAAAACACGCGCCGTGACGGGGCGTTGATTGCGTTCAAGCAAATTCAAATAGCTTGGAGAAACCCCTAAGCTTTCAGCGAATTGCGCCTGGGTCTGCGCAAGATCCTTGCGTAGACGACGCAGGCGCGCACCCGCAAATAATTTTTCCTGTCCAACGCCACTATCTGCCATGTCAATAAATTTACAAACTCACAACAACACAAGTAACAAGAGTATACGCCCTATCTTCTTTATCTGACAAGGCATCTAGACGTTCGCAATTGCAGCGTACACGCTTAACCCACAATAAATACAAAACGGGAAGACAATCATGACCAGCTTTTACGATATTGTACCGGGCGCAGCGAAAGGCCGCTTTGACAACCTTCAACGCAATTATACACCAGAAGATGTTCTGGCGCTGCGGGGCTCTGTTCAAATCAGCCACACCCTGGCCGAGCGCGGTGCCGTCAAACTGTGGGAACTCTTAAATAGCGAGCCCTTCATCAATGCCCTGGGCGCCCTATCTGGCAATCAAGCCATGCAAATGGTGCGCGCGGGCCTAAAAGCGATCTATCTCTCGGGCTGGCAGGTGGCCGCAGATGCCAACACCGCCGGGGCGATGTATCCGGATCAATCCCTCTATCCTGCCAACTCCGCCCCTGAATTGGCGCGCAAGATCAACCGCACTTTACAACGCGCCGATCAGATCGAGGTTTCTGAAACTGGTAAAACCAGCCGTGATTGGTTCGCGCCCATCGTGGCCGATGCCGAAGCCGGCTTTGGCGGTTCCCTCAACTGCTTTGAAATCATGAAGGCCTTCATCGAAGCCGGCGTATCGGGCGTCCATTTCGAAGACCAGGTCGCGGCGGAAAAGAAATGCGGCCATTTGGGCGGCAAGGTTCTGATCCCCACCGCCCAGCATGAGCGTAATCTCAATGCGGCACGCTTGGCCGCCGATGTGATGGGTGTGCCGACCTTGATCGTGGCGCGTACCGATGCGGAAAGCGCAACCTTGATCAATTCAGATATTGATGAACGCGATCATGAGTTTATCGACTTTGATGCCGGGCGCACCCCAGAAGGCTTCTTCCGTCTGAAATCCGGCGTCGGTGTGGATCACTGCATCAAGCGCGGCCTCGCCTATGCCAAGGTTGCAGACCTTTTGTGGTGGGAAACCTCCAAACCCAATCTGGAAGAGGCCAAGCGCTTTGCCGAAGCGGTTCACAAGCACTTCCCCGGCAAGCTGCTCGCGTATAATTGCTCGCCCTCCTTCAACTGGGAAGCCAATCTGGATAAAGCCACCATCGAAACCTATCAGCGTGAGCTGGGCGCGATGGGCTATAAATTCCAATTCGTGACCCTGGCGGGCTTCCACCAGCTTAATCACGGCATGTTCCAATTGGCCTCTGGCTATCGCGATCGCGGTATGGGCGCCTATTCAGAACTGCAACAGGCTGAATTTGCGGCCGAAAAAGATGGCTACACCGCAACGCGTCACCAGCGCGAAGTGGGTACGGGCTATTTCGACAAGGTCAATACCACCCTTTCTGGTGGCCTCGCCTCAACCACAGCGATGGGGCAATCCACCGAGACAGCACAGTTTCAACCGGCTGCGGAATAACGCGAGCCGTTGAGCACCCTTCTGGCTGCACTGGCCTGCTTGAGGGCTCCCCCCTCAAGCAGGCACCTTTTTCTTTCATCCAAGGATAAGATGTGAGCACGCCATATTTTTACACCGCTGATTTATGCGACGCCCATGCGGCCCGCCTGCATGTCCTCGCGCCCGGTTTCACGGCCTTTACAGGCCAAAGCCATATGATGGGCCCGGTCGAAACGCTCAGCTGTCATAATGACAATGGCCTGATCAAACAGGTGCTGGACGAGCCCGGTCAGGGGCGCATTCTGGTCATTGATGGCCAAGCCAGCCTCAATCACGCTTTGATCGGGGGCAATCTGGGCCTGAAAGCGCAAGAGCGCGGCTGGGCCGGTCTGGTCATTGATGGCGCGGTGCGCGACCGTCATGAACTGGCCACCCTCAGCATTGCGATTTTGGCCTTGGGCTCATCGCCCTTAAAATCCGCCCAAAGCGGTGCGGGTGAGCGCGGCCAGCCGATCAGCATTCGTAACACCGTAATCCGGCGAGGGATGTGGCTCTACAGCGATCAGGATGGCCTCGTGATCAGTGCCCAGCCCCTCCACACCGGATCAGCCTGAAAAAGGAGACGCCCCATGCGCGGCGATGATATAACCCTGCCCCAAGGCGTAGAGATTAAAGGCCCGATGAAGTCGGGCTATGAGAGTATTTTGACGCCAGAGGCCTTGCGCCTGATTGCCGATCTCCACCGCCGGTTTGAGGCCGAGCGCCAGCGCCTGCTCAGTGCGCGTACCGCACGCCAATACCGCCTGGATCAAGGCGAAGAGCGCTTGGGCTTTCGCGCCGATACCGCCGATATTCGCGCCGCCGAATGGCGTGTGCGCCCGGCACCGGCCGACCTCATCGACCGCCGCGTAGAAATCACCGGCCCCGTCGATCGTAAAATGATCATCAATGCGCTTAATAGTGGCGCAAAATGCTTCATGGCCGATTTTGAAGATGCCTCCTGTCCGGCCTGGTCAACGATGATTGAAGGCCAGATCAATCTGCGCGATGCCAATGCGCGCACGATTGACTTTACCGATGAAGCCAGCGCCAAGGCCTATGCCCTGAATGCGCAAACCGCCGTTCTGTTGGTACGCGTGCGCGGCTGGCATCTTGATGAAGCCCATATCCAGGTCGATGGCCAAGCGGTGTCGGGCGGGATGTTCGATCTGGCGCTCTATCTCCTCCACAATCATGCGGCCCTCAAAGCCAAAGGCAGCGGGCCTTATATGTACCTGCCCAAGCTGGAAAACCATTTGGAGGCCCGTCTGTGGGCGCTGGTCATTCGCCAGTGCGAAATCGCGCTGGGTCTAGAGGCTGGAACCGTGCGCACGACGGTGCTGATCGAGACCCTACCCGCGGCCTTTGAAATGGATGAAATCCTTTATGAGCTGCGCGACAGCATTTGCGCGCTCAATGCCGGGCGTTGGGATTATATCTTCAGCTATATCAAGCGGCTCAAAGCCAGCCCCGATGCCATCCTGCCCGATCGCGCCCAAGTCACCATGGCCGTGCCCTTTATGGCCGCCTATGCGCGTCATTTGGTGACCACCTGTCACCGGCGCGGGGCCCACGCCATGGGCGGCATGTCCGCCTTCATCCCGGTCAAAAATGATGACGCGGCCAATGAAGCGGCTCTGGATAAAGTGCGCAGCGACAAAACCCGCGAAGCCCAGCTGGGCCATGATGGCGGGTGGGTGGCACACCCAGCCCTGGTGCCGGTCGCGCTGGAGGCATTTGATGCGAGCATGAGCGGGCCTAATCAGCTGGACACCCCCGGCCAAGGCCTTGCCAGCGTGGACGAACTCCTCACCCCATGCGCCGGTCAAATCACCGAAGCGGGCATCAAGAATAATATGGATGTGGGTCTACGCTATATCGCCGCCTGGATGAGCGGGCGCGGTGCCGTGCCGATCCATAATCTGATGGAGGATGCCGCCACCGCCGAGATTGCCCGCGCCCAATTGTGGCAATGGCGCCATCACGGGGCCAAAACCCAAGACGGTAAAGCCATTACCGAAGGCTATCTTCGCGCTTGTCTGGAAAGTGTGGGCCAGGCCATCCGCGCAGAGCTGGGGGCCTTTGCCTGGAGCGAACATCATTTCGACAAGGCCGAGGCCTTGCTGATGTCCCTCGTACTGAGTAAGGACTTCGCCGAATTCCTGACCCTACCGGCGTATGAGAGTGTGAAAACCATAGGTTAAACATGAGGTGGGCGCGCAAAGCCCACCTCCTCGCCCCTCATGTTGCGCACTTCATAGGATACGGCCTGAGACGGTGGCAAGATAGCAACGTATTTAGGTGCCCTTAGCGCTTTTTATAGGGCGGATAGGGTCGGCCCATGATGCGTCCCAGCACAAAGCCGCCTGCGATCGCGCCGACGATGACGGCCCAATCCGGGCTCATCGCGGCCATACGGCACAGATAATAACTGCCCAGGGCGGCGATAAGACCTAATGCCACCTGAACGATTCGCACCCATAAGAGCGTTCCAATTTCGGCCATGGCTCCCTCCCATGGTTTCCAAAATGCAAACAGCGAGCCAGATATTAACCAGATTATTAACCAAATGACACCTCTTAGCCCGTTCAACTGCGCAAAAACAGTCAATTTGCCTGTAATAGCTTGCCAAAGGGCTTCAGAATCGGGCCTGATTAGGTCTATCTGCAAGGGACAGTGTGCGGAGCATTCGCGTGCTGAACCAAAAACTCAAAACCAGGGGGGAACCCTCATGAACAAATCAGAACTCGCCAAAGCTGTATCTGACAAAGCTGGCATCACCCGCGCCCAGGCTGGCGACGCTGTTGACGCGATCATCGAAGCGATCATCGCCTCTGCAAAAGCGGACGACACCGTTCAACTGGCTGGCTTTGGCACCTTCCACGCCAAACATCGTGAAGCGCGCGAAGTGCGCAATCCTCGCACCGGCGAAAAAATGATGTCTGCTGCGAAAACCGCTCTGGCTTTCCGCCCTGCATCAGCTTTGAAAGATCTCGCAAGCCTCTAAGGCCTGCATTTCGACTTTCATTAAAAAGGCCGCTGAGAATTCAGCGGCCTTTTTTAATGCTCAGATTGACGCTTGCACTTATTCCGCCGCCGCAACCGCTTTCTTACGCGCATGGGGCTTTAAGGCTTCTGCGATCTGGAAGGCCATTTCCAGTGCCTGATCGGCATTAAGGCGCGGATCACAATGGGTATGATAGCGCGAGCCCAAATCCGCTTCTGATAAATGCCCGGCCCCACCGACACATTCGGTGACATCGCGGCCCGTCATTTCAAAATGCACCCCGCCTGGCTCAACGCCCTCAGCGCGCAAAACATCAATAAAGCCGGTCAGTTCACGCAAGACCCGATCAAAATCGCGGGTTTTATAGCCATTGCTGGCCTTATGCGTATTGCCGTGCATCGGATCGGACGACCAGACCACCGAGCGCCCAGAGGCTTTCACCTTGCGCGCCAAATTCGGCAAATGCTTTTCAACATTGTCCGCGCCCATACGCGCGATCAAGACAATGCGCCCCGCTTCATCATGGGGGTTGATCGCATCAATCAAGCGGATCAGATCATCGGGATCCAAAGTTGGGCCACATTTGATCCCGATGGGGTTATCCACACCGCGGCAATATTCAACATGCGCACCATCGGGCTGGCGCGTACGATCCCCGATCCAGATCATATGGGCCGAGGTGGCATACCAGCGCCCATTCTCATCGCGCCGGGTCAACGCCTCTTCAAACGGCAGGTGCAGCGCCTCGTGACTGGTGAAGAAATCCACCGATTGCAGGGATGGCGCCGCATCCCCGGTCACACCGCATGCCCGCATGAAGGCCAAGGCCTCACTGATCCGGTCCGCATAAGACTGATAGGTCTTACCCGCCGGGCTGTTGGCCAGGAAGTCCAACGTCCATTGATGCACATTATCAAGGTCGGCATACCCGCCCGAGGCCAAGGCGCGCAGCAGGTTCAAAGTCGAGGCCGATTGATCATAGGCCCGGATCAGGCGTTTTGGATCGGGTGTGCGGCTTTCCAAGGTAAAGGCCGCATCATTGACGCTATCACCGCGATAGCTGGGCAGCTCCACCCCATCAATAATCTCAGTATCAGAAGAGCGCGGCTTGGCAAATTGGCCCGCAATCCGGCCCACTTTGACCACCGGCTTAGAGGCGGCAAAGGTCAAAACCACGGCCATCTGCAAGAGAACGCGGAAAGTATCGCGCACGCCCTCCGCGGAGAATTCGCGGAAGCTTTCCGCACAATCCCCGCCTTGGAGCAAGAAGGCTTCACCAGCGGCGACTTTGGCAAGGCCGCGCTTCAAACGACGCGCTTCACCCGCGGACACCAGCGGCGGACGGCCCGATAGATCGGCCTCCACCTCTTTCAAGATATTCAAATCTGGATAGTTTGGCATCTGGCGCGCTTCATATTGACGCCAACTCTCAGGGCTCCAGGCCTTGAGGGTCTTTTCAGTCAATCCTTCGCGCGTCGTCATTGTCCTCATCCTATCCTTTGTTCGGGACGTATTTGTCCTTTAGCGTCACTAACTCTTCAGCCACCGTGGGGTGAACGGCGCATGTGGCGTCGAATTGAGCCTTCGTCAATCCGGCCTTCACCGCAATCCCCACCGCCTGGATGATTTCTGGGGCATCATCGCCAACAATATGCACGCCAATCACGCGCTGGTCATCGGCTTTGACCACCAGCTTCATCATCATACGGCTTTGCTCACCCGACAAGACATTCTTCATCGGACGGAAATCGGTTTTATAAACTTCGACTTCGCCATGTTGCGCCACAGCATCACTTTCGCTGAGCCCGACACTGCCCACCGGCGGCTGAGTAAAGACGGCACTGGCAATATCGCTATGATCATAGGCCGTTGGGCGGCCATGGACCAAGGTTTCAACAAAGCACACGCCTTCGCGGATCGCCACCGGGGTCAGATTGACCCGATTGGTGACATCACCCACAGCATAGATATTATCAATATTGGTTTTGGAATAGGCATCGACTTTAACTGCGCCCGCACCATCGAGCGCCACGCCCGCCGCCTCCAGGCCCAGCCCGGCGGTATAGGGCACACGGCCAATCGCCAATACGACCTGATCGGCGCGTAGCACATCCCCATTGGTGAGGTGGGCGTTGATCACGCTATCGCTGTCTTTTTCCAGCTTGGCAAAGACGGTGTTGGTGATGAGTTTGACGCCTGAACGCTCCAGCGCGGCATGGATGTGATCGCGCACATCCTCATCAAACCCACGTAGGACTTTATCGCCGCGATACACCAGGCTGACATCGACGCCCAGTCCCGCAAAGACATGGGCAAACTCACACGCGATATAGCCTCCGCCCGCGATCACCAGGCTTTTAGGCAAGGTTTCAAGATGGAATACCTCATTCGAGGTGATGGCGTGCTCGACGCCCTCTAAATCTTCAGGTTTGAACGGATAGCCGCCCACAGCGATCAAGATATGCTTGGCTGTGACCTCGCGCCCTTCAGGGTGCAAGATCAGGGTATGGGCATCTTTCATCGTCGCGCGCGCATTGATCAACTCAACGCCCGCCCCGCCCAGATTGCGGGTATAAATGCCCGACAAACGCTCTACTTCATTCAGCATGGCATCGCGGAAAGTGGCCCAGTCGAAGCGCACATTGTCCGCCGACCAGCCATAGCCCTTGGCCCCTTTGAAGGCTTTGCCAAATTGGCTGGCATAGACCATATATTTCTTGGGCACGCAGCCGCGGATCACACAGGTACCGCCCGGCTTATGCTCTTCAGCCACAGCGACTTTCCAGCCCGCCTGCGCGGCCAGGCGCGCTGAACGCACCCCGCCAGAGCCGGCACCAATCACGAAGAGGTCGTAGTCAAAATGGGTCATGTATTACCTAGTTTTCGAAGATGGCATGAAGATCGGCAAGTTTGTCTTGAATAATTTCTTGCCCAATTCTAGCGCTGCGTGCTTCTGCTTCCCTTAAGAGAAGGGGCTGTTTTTCAATATAAGCCCGACCGACCTCACTGGAAAAAAACACTTCCAAGCCCAGCAATTCCTCAAGAGAGAAATGGTCGGCATAAATCTCTGCATACAAATCCGCATAAAGAGGACCTGCGTTTTGAAAAGCCTCGAGAAAAATCGCCTCTACCTGCTCCATTTGGGCATCTGTTGCATTTGGAATCTCCGCCCGAATACCGGGCATGATCCGTGGAACGATGAGGGCTGCAGCTTCGGCTGCCATCTCATTCATTTTCGCCAAAGTCACAACTTCACGCGCTATAATATATCTTTGTTCTTCATCTGATTGCGCAAAAACTTGAGGCGTGATGCCTAAAATCAAAATAAGTGCCAAAATTTTCCGAATAAACATGTCATCCCCTAGGTAAATCAAAAGCCCTCATGAAAAGAGAGCTTAACGCTATAAATACGCCATTTGAGTTAAGTGAAAATCTGCTTCTCATCAAGGATAGATAATCCAGATGAAATTTTATTCCATCGCGCCTTGAGCGCAGCCTTCTTCCTGAAAACTATTCGCTTATGATTTCAAAAAGTTCAGGGGTCATACGAGCAAAAAATTCACTGTTCAGTCGCCCACCCACATCAGTTATTTCTTCATGCATGACATATCTCTTAGCCGTAAAAGCTAAGCCAGCGTCTGAACTAAAAAAAGCGGCTATACTCGCCAGCTGCTCAGGGGTGTAATTATTCACCATGACCACAGCGAGGGCACGTTCTAAATCGTCTTTAGATTCTTCGTGGTGTCGAATAAAAAGACTTTTTATGCGTTCGCCTTGCTCATCGGTCAAATTTGGATACTCATTGCGTGCCCAATCAGCAAACATCTGAGCTTCCTCATTGGCATTACCCCAAGTCCGCTCAAACATATTCGTGGCCCGTACATACTCGAGCGCCGATTGCATAGCGTTATCATCTTGATTTTGCGCAAAACTACTCGACACTACAGACAGCATCAAAACACACGCACTGATAAGCTGGGCCATAGCCCCCTCCCCTCAAAATTCTAAATTATAATTCCATCACCCGGGCACCCTTGTCCTCACCGACAATCACGACACGGGCCAAGTCGATGAAAAGGCCATGATCCACGACCCCGGCGATATTGGCCAGAGCATTGGCCGAAGCCTCAGGGTCCGGGATCTCCCCACAGGCACAATCGAGGATGTAATTGCCGCCATCGGTTATCAAAGGCTCGCGCCCGTCCGCGAGACAGCGCAGCTCCACCTCGGGCTTGGCGACACCGGTCTTGCGCAAGGCTTCAAAAATCTTCTTCGCGGTAATGGTAAAGCCGAAGGGATCAACCTCGACCGGTAAAGGGAACTGCCCCAAACGACCCACCAACTTGGTCTCATCAATCACCACGACCATCAAATCTGAAGCCGCCGCGATAATCTTCTCGCGGAGCAGGCACGCCCCGCCGCCCTTGATCAAGCGAAAGCGGCCATCCACCTCATCCGCGCCATCAATCGTGACATCGATCTTGCTGGCGTGTTCAATTGGCATCAGGGGCACTTTATGATCGAGGGCGATTTGCTCGGTCGCTTTTGAGGTCGGAATACCTTGAATATTCAGGCCCTCTTTCTGGATGCGTTCGGCCAACAGGCGCACGAAAATCGCCGCCGTCGACCCAGAGCCCAGCCCCACCGTCATGCCATCTTCGACATAGGTGAGCGCCGCTTTGGCGGCATTGGTTTTTTGTTCTGCTGCGCTGGACATTACTCAACATCTCCTAACAGGACGAACTTCAAGTTCGTAAATTCTTCCACGCCCCATTTACCGCCTTCGCGCCCGATACCGGACTGCTTGACCCCGCCAAAAGGCGTCGCCGGAGAGCCAACGGAGGGCGCATTGACCGCGACCATGCCATAATCAAGGCCTTCACTGAGGCGATAAACGCGGCCAATATCGCGCGTATACACGTAAGCGGCTAGTCCATAAGGTGTGTTATTGGCCATGGCGAGAATGTCCGCTTCATCCTTGGCACGATAGACCGAGGCGACGGGGCCAAAAATCTCGCTATTCCAGATCTTTGAGGCCGATGAAGCCCCTTCAATCAAGGTCGGCTCAAAAAACGCCCCGCCCAAGCGCGCACGCAGGGAATGCCCACCGCTTAACACGGTGCCACCATGGTCTTGAGCATCGCGCACCAGATCTTCAATCCGCTCTAAGGCTTCAAGATGGATCACAGGGCCGATTTTAACGTCCCGATCAAAGCCATCACCGACCTTGACCGCCTCGATGGCAGGTTTCAGCTTGGCGAGGAAGGCATCGGCCACGCCCTCCTGGACGATAATGCGATTGGCACAGACGCAGGTCTGGCCCCCGGCGCGAAATTTTGAATGGATGACGCCAGCGACGGCCTTATCCAAATCGGCATCATCCATAATGATGAAGGGCGCATTGCCGCCCAGCTCCAACGCGACCCGTTTGACGCCCTTGGCGGCCTGTTCCATCAACAACTTACCAACCTCGGTAGACCCGGTGAAACCAATCATCGCCACGTCATCTGAGCCGGTTAAAACCGGGCCAATCTCTTTAGCCTCACCGGTGATCATGTTGAAAACGCCCGGCGGGAAGCCCGCCCGGTCCGCCAGCTCCGCCAGCGCCAAAGCGGTCAGCGGGGTATCTTCGGCGGGCTTTATCACAATCGTACACCCCGCCGCCAGGGCCGGGGCGCATTTACGCGTGATCATCGCAGCGGGAAAATTCCAAGGCGTAATACACCCTACAACGCCAACGGGTTGGCGGATGGTCCAGCCGCGCGTACCGGCGCGTTGCACCGGGATCGTCTCGCCATACAGGCGTTTGGCTTCCTGCGCGGACCAGGTGACAAAGCCCGCACCATAATCAATCTCGCCCTTGGCCTCTTCAAAGGGCTTACCCATTTCACTGGTCAACAGCGTGGCAAGATCGTCTTTGTTCTCAAGGATCAAATCATGCCAGCGCTGGATCAAGACTTCACGCTCGAAGGGACTGACTTTTTTCCAGCTTTGAAAGGCCTGATGGGCCGCCTTCACCGCCTTGTGCGCGCCCTCGGCCTCGATATCGGCGACCTCGGCCAAGGGGGCCATATTGGCCGGATTGATCACCTGAAACCGCGTTTGCGCCCCCACCCATTCGCCCTTGATATAGCTATCGGTTTTAAAAAGGGTGGGATCGTTCAAACGCGATTTCAGGTCCATCATGCTAATCCTTATTCGGTCGGTTTTTTCTCTTTACGCGCCGCCTTGGCTGCACGAAAGCGCACAGCCCAGCCGGTCTTCACCTCTTGGTGCGCGCGCGCCAGCGCCAGCGCATCCTCAGGCACATCCTTGGTGATCACCGCGCCAGAGCCCGTAAAGGCCCCAGCCCCAATGGTCACCGGTGCCACCAAAGCGGAGTTGGAGCCGATGAAAGCGCCTTCCCCGATAATGGTCTTGTGCTTGTCAAAGCCATCATAGTTACAGGTAATTGTGCCTGCGCCGATATTGGCCTTCGCGCCAATCTCTGCATCACCGATATAGGAAAGATGATTGACTTTTGCCCCCTTCCCGACTGCGGCTTTTTTGGTCTCAACGAAATTGCCGATCTTGACGCCGTCGTCCAGCTTGGTCCCCGGACGCAAGCGCGCATAGGGGCCGATGTCGGCGTTCTGACCGATCACAGCGCCTTCCACATGCGAGAAGGCTTTAATCGTTGTGCCGGTACCAATCTTGACCCCTGGGCCAAAGACAACATGCGGTTCAACCACAACATCATTTGCGACTTCAGTGTCATAAGAGAAGAATGTCGAGGCCGGATCCATCAGGGTCACGCCCGCATCCATCATTTTATTTCGCATGCGAACTTGAAAAGCCGCCTCAGCCTGCGCCAAATCGCGGCGCGAATTAACGCCCAGAATATCTTCCGCCGGAGCTGTCACCACAGCGCAGGACTTGCCCGCTTGACGGGCTAAACCCACGACATCTGTCAGGTAATATTCACCCTTGGCATTGTCATTCGTCACATGGCTTAACAACTCAAAGACCAGCTTGGCCGAACCGGCAATCAATCCGGCATTGCACAGACGCACCGCCAATTGCGCCGGGCTGGCATCCTTGGCCTCAACAATCGCTTCTAAAGTTCCATTTTCAGCGACGATCAACCGCCCGTAGGAGCCCGGTTCATCCGGCTCAAAGCCAACTGCGACGATGTCCGTGCCTTCTTCCAGCTTTTGAAACACCGCTTCAATGGTTTCGGCCTGAATCAGCGGCGTATCCCCACATAAAACAATCAGATTTCCGTCAAAGTCTTGAAGGGCACTCTGCGCGCATTGCACCGCATGACCCGTGCCTTGAGGAGGATCTTGAAGGGCTGCACGCGCGCCGCGCGCTTCAGCCGCCTCTTTCACCGCCGGGGAATGGGCACCCCAGATCACGACTTTGTCGTGGGCTTTGACCGCATCGGCTAGGTCCAAAGCCCAGTCGAGCATGGAAAGCCCCCCGACCTTGTGAAGCGGTTTGGCAAGCGTAGATTTCATGCGTGTGCCAAAACCTGCAGCCATGATGAGCGCGGCGCGAGAGCGGGTCATGATGCGTCCCCATATTTTTATAAGGTGCGAAGGCGAATAGAGGGCGCTATAGCGTAAAGTGCTTAGAGATGCGAGCCTTATGACCGCAGATGGAGGGGATGACATGTCGAAAACAATTTTTGCAAATGCCCAAATCGCCTGGGATTTAGATGGCACTTTGGTCAATACCGCGCCAGATCTCTTACGCGCGCTCAATCTGACCCTCGCCCCTTTAGGCTTAGGCCCCGTCCCCTTGGAGGTCATTGCCGAAATGGTGGGCCAAGGCAGCCGGCACATGATCCGCAATGCCCTGAACCATTGCGATCACACCTATAGCGAAGATCAGATCGAAGCCCTACTGCCCTTGTTTATGGATCATTATAGCGATGACATTGCTGCGCATAGCCATCCCTTTGAGGGTGTTCTTGAGACCCTGACATCGTTGAAAGCGCAAGGCGCAGCGCTGTGCGTGTGCACCAATAAGCCGACCCGCCTGGCACGTCAGCTGATCGAAGCGCTGGATATGACCCACTTTTTTGATCGGATCATTGGCCCCGAAGAAGCTCCCGCCAAAAAGCCCGACGCCTTGCATATTCACGCCGCCTTTGGTGGGCAGATGCGCGCCTATAGCGCCATGATTGGGGATGCGGAACCCGATGCACGCGCGGCGCAAAACGCTAAAATCCCCTGCCTGCTCTACACCAAGGGCTATAGCGAAAAGCCGGTCGACACACTGGGTGCCGACCGGCTTTTTGATCATCACGCTGAGATTGAAAACCTCCTCCTGGAGGTGTGGTCAACACAGGCGGATTTATAACGCCAATTAAGCGGAGCGACGCTCGCTTGAATTGCGGTCATTGGCGGGACGTGGGAAGCCATTGACCATGTTGGAGCGCACGTCGCAGCGTGCTGAGCGCATAGCGGGCATGAAGCCAGCTTCTACGAGGTCAATATTGACGTCGTAGCCACGCTCTTTCCAGTAAGCTTCAATACGTTGTTTCAGGCGACGCGCCCCTTCAGGGGTGCATAGATCATTTGCTGCCATAGTCTAACTACTCCACTGAGCGCGCACCTTCCATCGGGCGCGCCATAGCTTTCATCAAAGAGGAAATCGGCGCTCGTCCTACACGGACTCAAGCTGTGATGTCTATATATATCAATTTTTATGATGACGAAAGTATGACGCCACGATTTTTTTAAAAAAATCGAGCAAGGCAGCTATGCAAAATTTCATACCTGCCTTCATCGAAAGAACAGGCTTGACTGCACATACTGTTTCGCGTACTCAGCGCGCCCTTCGACTATGGCGCGTCTATTAAACGCTTTCAACCACGT
The DNA here is from genome assembly GCF_000382325.1 of Woodsholea maritima DSM 17123. Taxonomy (GTDB): domain Bacteria; phylum Pseudomonadota; class Alphaproteobacteria; order Caulobacterales; family Maricaulaceae; genus Woodsholea; species Woodsholea maritima. The sequence goes on along the minus strand of NZ_KB908060.1, from coordinate 35,443 downwards.
TTAGCGCCTGAGGCTTTATCTCGCACTCTGCCCTCCAGCAGAGCGGCGTGACTACGCACATCAATGCACCTTCGCGACATGACAACCCTATCAAGAGAATGTGACTGATTCATGCACACGCTGCAGTTGGGCAGCGACCTTTTGCAGTTGAGCCTTATTTATAGGTAATTTCAGTAAGATAGCTCCCTGACTGTGCAGAGCGCACATGAATGCGCTCAATATTGGGATTATCAAACATCGCCGCGACAATCCCTCGCATATCCTCATGCCAATGGGCCAGATCCACAGCGTTCATCATACCTGCTGCACATATCCCCCGAATCGAACAGGTCATCGCCTCAAACTAGGCATGAAGCGCATCACACGAGACGTGGCACTGCATTTTGTTCGGACGAATACAAACTGAAAAGTTTGAACAATGGAATGTTTGCACGGACAAAGTCGGACAATAGATCACCAAAATGTGGTCTGCGGCGGCAGGATTATTCATCGTTATGCGGTAGGGACAGTCTCGCGACCCCTCAATTGTTATCCACTTTCTCGATTTTGCGCCCATTGCGATTCGTCCATGGCCCCAAAAGGGCACGAAGGCAGTCGAGCGTCAGGCGCGTAAAGCCATCTTCTACTGCGCATTGTGCAGGATCAGGCCCAGGACATAGCGCGCGCCGCGCGTCAGCTGGCTGACCCCATGGCGGACATTGACCCGGTAATAACCGCGCGCGCCTTTATGGGGACGATGACGCACGGGAAAGATCAGGAGATCGCCCTGATCAGGGGTCAGGACATGGGGGCGCGATTGCATGCGCGGGCGCTGTTCGGTGAGCACCGTCTCTCCCCCATCATAGTCTTCGCCCTTCTGGCTCAACATCAATGCGGCCTGGATCGGGAAGACATGCTCGCCATAGAGGTCCTGGTGCAGGCAGTTATAATCGCCGGGACCATATTTCAGCATCAAGGGCGTAGGGCGAAGCTGGCCCGCGTTCGCACACAGGGCCAGATAATCCTCATGGGTTCTGGGATACTCACCCGCCTCCCCCAGCATGGCGCGCCAGTTTTGCGCGATAGGGCGTAAAGTCTCATAAAGCTGGGCGCGCCACAGGCCAAGCGGCTTCACCAAGGGATCGGCGAAATATTGATACTCCCCCGCGCCAAAGCCATGACGGGCCATATGAACACGGCTGCGAAATAGGTCTTCGCGGGCATAGAGCGCAATGAGGTCCTGACACAATGCGGGCGTGACGGCCTTTTTCGCGCGATGCCAACCCAGCGTGTTGAGATCGCGCTCAACGCGCCCCTCCTCAATGTTCAGCCTCATGAGGCCAGCGCCTCACGCGCCAACAGGGCCTCTTTACGCTCTACGCCCCAGCGATAGCCCGACAGCGAGCCATCCTGGCGCACCACGCGGTGACACGGGATCGCAACAGCAATGCGGTTGGTGGCACACGCCTTGGCCACCGCGCGCGAGGCTTTGGGCTGTCCCAGTTTTTGCGCCAATTGCGAATAGCTGACCGTTTCACCGGGCGGAATGGTCCGTAGCGCCTGCCACACCTGCTGCTGGAACACGGTGCCGCGAATATCCAGCGGCAAGTCCAGACCCTGATGCGGATCTTCAACATGGCCAATAATCGCCGCCATCCAGGCTTCGAACTCTTCGTCCCCCCCGACCAGCTCCGCATCCGCGAAATCAGCCTGAAAGTCTTCGATCAAACGCTCTGGACTATCGCCCAGCAGGATCGAGCAAACCCCACGCGCACTGGCCGCGACCAGAATATGCCCCAGCGAGCACGGCCCCAAACCAAAGCGGATCACCTCGCCCTTGGCTTTTTTATTCAACCGCGCGGGAGCTACACTTAAATCCCTGGCCGCATCGACATAAAACCGGCTGGCAGAGTTATAGCCCGCATCATAAATCGCTTCGGTCACACTGCGCGCCTTCGCTAAGCGCGCACGCACCCTTTGCGCGCGATTGGCCTTGGCATAGGCCTTCGCCGTCATGCCCATATGGGCCTTGAACAGGCGATGAAAATGATAGGCGCTGATCCCCACATGACGCGCCAGATCATCAAGACTGGGCTCTTCCTCGGCCGTCTCGATCAGGCGGCAAGCCTCAATAATTTTGGCGCGATGGATGTCCTTCAGACTGGCCCCATCGGGCTTGCAGCGTTTACACGCGCGCAGCCCCGCCGCGCGCGCGGCCTCTCGGCTATCAAAAAACTGGACATTTTGACGCTTCGCCCCACGGGACGCACATGACGGGCGGCAATACACCCCCGTCGTCATCACGCCATACCAGAACACCTCATCGGCGTTCGCATCGCGCGCGCGAACCGCGGCCCAGCGGGCCTCATCATCAGGCCAGGCATCTTGATCATTCGCAGGCTGGGTCATCACAGGGACACGCATTGCTTCTTCCTTCTCAGCATAAAGCCATAGCCCAAAGTGACATCTAACATTATGCAGGCCATCCGCGTTCTTGCGCTCAAATCGCTTTGAGATCCCAAAAGACCCAATTGTCGCAGTTGGGACGCAGAGGAGGACTTGCGAAAGGTTCGCAAAAGTGGCACGACATTCATCCTATCGAGATGAAAAACCTCAACTGAGATCGGAGTGTGTGATGTCCCTTCCCCGTCTTTTGACCAGCACCACGCTTGCCTGCGGCTTGATCGCGATTTTGACGGCCTGCGCGCCCCGATCGGACCAGGAAGTCGGCGAAGCCGTGGTTAATGTGTATTCCGCGCGCCACTATTCATCAGATGCTCAGGTCTATGCCGCCTTTACCGAAGAAACCGGCATTCAAATCAATCTGGTTGAAGCCAATGGCGATCTGCTGATCGAGCGGGTCAAGCAAGATGGCCTGCGCAGCCCTGCGGATGTTGTCATCACGGTGGATGCCGGCAGGCTTTACCGCGCTGAACAAGCCGGTCTTTTCCAGGCGAGCGATCTGAATGGTGCGCTTGATCAAGTGCCCGCCACCTTGAAACACCCTGAAGGCAAATGGTTTGGCTTTGCCACCCGTGCGCGCGTCATCGCCTATTCAGCTGAACGCATCGACCCGTCCGAGCTTCATGGCTATGAAGACTTAGCCGATCCGAAATATCGCGGCCGCGTGTGCATGCGTTCGTCTGACAATGTCTATAACCAGTCCTTGCTGGCCGCGATGGTTGAAAAACAAGGCGAAGAGGCCGCTGAGGCCTGGGCCAATGGCGTCGTGCATAATTTTGCCCGCCCGCCGCAAGGTGGCGATAGCGATCAGATCAGTGCCATTGCCGCCGGGCAATGCGATCTCGCCTTGGTCAACCATTACTATTACCTGCGCATGGCGCGCTCCAATGACGGCGATGTCAAAGCCCAGGCTGATGCTGTGACGCTGTTCTTCCCGACGAGTGAGACCGAGCACACCCATGTCAATGTTTCCGGCGCTGGTCTGGCCGCCGGAGCCCCCCACCGCGAAGCGGCGGAAATCTTTTTGCAATACCTTTTGAGCGATAAGTCTCAGCGTGCCTTCGCAGAACTGACCAATGAGTTTCCCGTGATCGAAACCGTCCAGTACGATAACCCTTCTTTGGCACAAATAGCCGATTTTGAGAGCGAGCCTATCAATGTGAACGCTCTAGGGGAAAATGCAGGGACTGCACAACGGATTTTTGATCGCGTCGGATGGCCATAAACGAACTGACTTTACCTGTACGCCATAAACCCGCCTTGCGCGGCGTGCCCGTCTGGCCCGCCGTGACAGGCGCGCTTGTCTGCGGCGCGCCGTTAATCGCGGTGATGGGTCTGGCGATTTTTGGCACATGGACCGATTATCTGATCCATATCGCCCAGACCCGCTTGATGAGCTATGTGCTCAACACGTTAGTTGTTGGCGGGCTTGCCGCCCTCACCGCAGGAATGGGCGGCGCGGTGGCGGCTTGGTGCATTGCGCGCTATCGCTTTCCTGGATGCAGCTGGCTGGAATGGGGGCTGGCCCTGCCGCTGGCCATGCCGGCCTATGGCGCGGCTTATGCCTGGTATGATCTCACCCAGGCGGGCGGTCCGTTAGGGTTTTTGCCGACTGTGAACGGCCCGATTGGCGCGGGCCTGATCTTTGGCTTCACCCTCTATCCCTATGTCTATCTTCTGGCGCGCGAAACCTTTTCTGGTCAATCGGTCGATGCTTATGAAGCAGCGCGCACTTTGGGATGTTCCCCCCTGGGCGCATTTTGGCGCGCGGCCCTGCCCATGGCGCGCCCCGCGATTGCGGCGGGCTTGGCCCTGGTGATTATGGAATCGCTCGCCGATTATGGCGCGGTTGTCCATTTAGGCGCGCCCACACTATCGGTGGGTTTGATGCGCGCCTGGGCCGGAGAAGGCTCAACCCCTGATGCCGCGCGGATCGCCCTGCTCCTCGTCTCCATCACCTTCATCATTTTCGCCTTTGAACGCCAGCAACGCGCGCGCGCGCGGATGACCAATCCCGCGGGCCATACCCGCCCGGCGCGACCCGTCACCTTAGGCGGGCCGAAAGCTTGGCTGGTCAGCGCGCTTTGCGCCTTGCCGCTGGTCTTGGCGCTCATCCTGCCCTTAGGGCGATTTGGCTGGCGTGCCCTCAATACCCACACGCACACTCACCTTATTGAGTCTGCATTCAATTCCTTGATGCTTGCTGGTTTAGCCGGATTGATCGCGGCCGCCTTCGGCCTGGCCGCCGCCTATGCCCTACGCAGTAAAAAGCCGCTCGCCGTCTTTGCTGCGCGCCTGGCGGGGCTGGGCTATGCCGTACCCGGTGCCGTCGCCGCCGTTGGGGTGATGATCATCCTTTCCGGCGTACAGATGGGCCTGGATGGCTTCTGGCATCTCAATACCGGATCGCCCTTCCCCCTATTGTTGACGAGTGGCGTTTTCGCCTTGTTATTTGCTTATCTCTCGCGCTTTGCCGCCGCTGCGATTGGCCCATCAGAAAGCGCGCTCAGCCGGGTCACACCCAGCCTGGATGGTGCGGCGCGCACGCTGGGGGCCAGCCCGCTGGATGTGGTGCGTAAAATCCACTGGCCACTGATCTCTTCGGGCACCATCCTTTCCGGCCTCCTCGTCTTCGTTGAGGTGTTGAAAGAGCTACCCGCCACCATGATCCTACGGCCTTTCAACTTTCAAACCTTGGCGATTACGGCGCATAATTATGCCTCGGACGAGCGCCTGGGCGAAGCCGCGCTGCCTTCGCTGTGTCTGGTTTTGCTTGCCCTTATTCCTATGATCTGGATCGCGCGCACCATGGTGGCGCGCCATAAAACCCCTTCCGGCCTTGATAATTCAGGACGCGTACAGTCATGAGTGTTGACGTGCTTTCCATCCAAAATGCCAGCGTACGCTATAGCCAGGATCGCCCGGCCGTCGATGGTGTGAGTTTAAAGCTGCAACGCGGGGCTGTGACGGCACTGCTGGGCCCCTCAGGCGGCGGTAAATCCACCTTGCTGCGTGCCATTGCGGGCCTTGAATATCTCGACACCGGCACCATCAGCTTTTGCGATCAGGTGTGGAGTGATGAGACCACGCATCTGCCGCCTGAACGACGCAAGGTCGGTGTGGTCTTCCAGAATTATGCGCTGTTTCCTCATCTCAATGCGCTGGACAATGTGATGTTTGGGCTCGCCCACCTCAAAGGCGCGCCGCGCAAAGCCGCCGCGATGAAAGAGCTGGAGATTGTCGAGCTGGCCCATCGCGCCCACGCCTTCCCCCATGAGCTGTCCGGCGGGGAACAGCAGCGCGTGGCCCTGGCGCGCGCCCTGGCCCCACAGCCCCATATCGTTCTACTCGATGAGCCCTTTTCTGGTCTTGACCGGCGCCTGCGCGGCGAACTGCGTGAGACCACAGCCAAAGCTCTTCGTGCGTCTGAGGCCGCATCCCTGATCGTCACCCATGACGCGGATGAAGCCATGGCGCTGGCCGATGAGATTGCCTTAATGGAACACGGCCAATTGATCCAGATGGGCTGTGCGGATGAGCTTTATCTCAAACCGAATAGCGTGACGGCTGCGCGCCTGCTGGGCGATGTTGATGTCTATGAAACGATTGCGCGCAATGGCTTTGCCGATACGCCTTTTGGCACATTGGATGCACCCACAGGGCTCGCCAATGGTCCGGTGAAGGTGCTGATCCGCCCTGAAGGGTTGCAGATCGCGCCCGCCAGCGATGAGAAAAGCCTAAGTGTCAGCGTTGTTGAACGGCGTACCGCCAATGGCTTTGCCAAGCTGATGGTGCGTTTAGAGGATGGCCGCAAGGTTCAGGCGCGCGTCGCGCTGACCGAAACGATAAAAGCCGGAGACGCCATCCGCCTCCGGCTTGATCCGCGCTATGCGCATATCGTTGCGCCGGACTAGCCAAAGGCTAGCCCAGCACAAAAGTCTTAAGCCGCAGCAGCCAATTTGGCTTGGCGGGCTTCTTCAATACGTCCGCGCGCCAGCTCGTCCGCGATCAAGTTCGATGGACGCGCCTCAGAGGCGGCTTTGTCCAGGATCTCAGCCACGGTTGCCTTCAAGGTGACCAGCTTGCCTTCAACCCATTGCGCGTTGAATTTCGGATCAATATCACCCATCACATTGATGATACCCCCGGCGTTCAGAACATAATCTGGAACATAAACAATGCCGCGTTTTTGCAGCTCAACACCCATATCGGGGGTAGAGAGCTGGTTGTTCGCCGCACCGGCCACGACTTTGACCTTCAATTGGTCAATCGTGTTGGGATTGATGATCGCACCCAAAGCACAAGGCGCGAAGATGTCGGCTTCAACACCATAAATCTCATCCTTGTGGATGATTTTAGCGTCGTATTTTTTCGCCAGCTCTTGCAGGGCAGGCTCATTGATATCGCTGACCAACAGATCCGCGCCCGCCTGTGCCAAATGCTCGCACAGATACGCGCCAACATGGCCGGTTGCGCCCTGAACGGCGATACGAACGCCATTGAGATCGTCTTTACCAAGGCCGCGCGCAGCCCCTTCGAGAAGCCCCAGATACACACCCTTGGCCGTCACCGGTGAAGGATCACCCGTACCGCCTTCCAGGCCCACCACATGGTTGGTGACGCGGCGCGCCATCATGATGTCAGCGGTTGATACGCCCACATCTTCAGCGGTCATGTAATTGCCGTTCAACGCTTCCAGGGCATTGCCCAAAGCTTCGAACAGGGCTTCGCGGTCAAAATCACCTTCCGGGCGCATGATCACGGTTTTACCGCCGCCGATCGGCAGATCCGCCATCACGTTTTTATAGCTCATGCCCTGAGACAGACGCAGAACATCGGTCAGGGCCGCGTTGGAGTTTTCATAAGTCCACATCCGGCATCCGCCAACCGCGGGGCCGCGCGCGGTGGAGTGAACAGCCAAGATGGCTTTCAAACCAGAGGCTTTGTCGGTGGCGAAGAGTACTTTCTCGTGATTGTCGAACGAGGGGTGCTCGAACAAGCTCATGCGAGGTATCCTTTAAGCTGCTCTGTGAGTGTGTACGGATTTGACCGGTGTCATTATGCACCGTTGAACCGGATCGCCGACACGGCGTCGAGGGGGTCCATACTCCCCTTTGAAAGGGCGCGCAAGGTTAAGAAAACTCAACAATTGTCGAAGTTTAGCCCTTATATTGTATAATGTTGCATATGCGAAGACGCAAGTGCGGTAGAAGCTCTTCGCTAAACCAGGGATTCTTCTTTATCCAGGCATTGTTACGCCATGAGGGATGGGGCAGCACAAAGGTGTCAGGCGCGTAATTTCGCCACTGCAACACGGTTTGGGTGAGTGTTTTGGCGACTGCTTTTTTTAGATAGAAGCGCTGGGCATATTGCCCAATCAACAGCGTTAACCGGACATGGGGCAGCGCCTGGGTAGAGCGGGTCTGCCACAACGGCGCGCATTCCTTACGCGGCGGTAAATCCCCACCTTTGGCATCCAGGCCGGGAAAGCAAAAGCCCATCGGCGTAATTGCGATCAGATCTTCATCATAGAAGGTCTCGCGCTCCACCCCCATCCAGGCGCGCAGGCGATCCCCGGAAGGGTCATCAAAAGGTATGCCGCTGGCCTGAACCCGTGTGCCCGGGGCCTGGCCAATGATGCGGATACGCGCCGTGGCATTACCCCGCACGACAGGGCGCACCGGATGGGCCAAGGCCGGTTCACACACGCGGCACGCGCGGATCTCGGCCTTCAGCGCCTCGAAATCAGGCGTTTGGACTGTCTTCGGATCCAGATCCATCCTCAGAGCTTTCTAAGGGCATTTCGCGCGGGGCGCTGATCCGATACACACCCTTGAAGGTGTTGGGATCAACCGGCTTTCCTTTGCGCAGGATCGAAATCTGGCCTTTACGCGCCAGACCGACGGCCATGGCCTTGACGGCCTTCATGCGGCCTTGCCAATCACCGGGATAGGCCAGCTTGGCGGCCTCAGCCGGGTCAATGGATTTATCTGCAGGGCATTGACGCACCAGATCGAGAATCGCCGTCTCGATAGGGTCAACATGCTGCGGGCTTTCGTTGGAAGGGTCGTGTTCTGTCATTCTAGGGCTTATACGCATATCCATGAGAAAAGACCATCGTCCCTACTGGATGCACAGCGCTTGGGAAAGCTTTGAAAACGCCTGGGCGCGCCATTTCGTGCATCCCCATTTCGACAGCATCGGGCCAAAGGCCAAAATGGTGCGGCCGTGGAATATCGAAATTTTCGGGCCTAATATCCATGTGGGGCAAGGCGTTCACATCGTGTCACGCCGTGATCAACCGGTCAGCTTTACCCTCTGGGCCCCGCCAGAGCGCGACGCCCATATCAGGGTCGGCGATAGCTGCTTCTTTGCCGGCGGGGTGCGAATCTTAGCGGCGGGTGCGATTGAGATCGGCGATGGTGCCCTGCTGGCCAAGGCCGTCACGATCACCGATTGCGACTGGCATGGTCTCTATAACCGCGTTGATCCGGCCCCACCCTTTAAGCCGGTCAAAATCGGGCACAATGTTTGGATTGGCGATGGGGCCTTTATCGGCAAAGGCGTTACCATCGGTGATCATGCGGTGATCGGCGCGCGCAGCGTCATCACCAAAGATGTCCCGGCCTATGCGGTGGTGGCTGGATCACCTCAGCGCGTCATCAAAACACTTGACCCTAACGGACCGTTCAAGACCCGCATGGACTTCATGGGCGATATGGACGGGCTTGATCGCTTCATGGACCAAGCCTATCGCGACAACTTACGCGGCAATTCCACCCTGGGCTGGCTTCGTACTAAGCTCTGGCCCAAGCGCGGAGATTAGGACTTAGGCCTTTAAAGACGAGGTGCGCAAAGCCTTCCTCTTCATGTCACCCCAAACTTGATTTGGGGTCCATGCCGGAAGGGTTGTGCAAAGGGCTGGGCGCGCAGAATAATCGTCAAGCTCACGGCATGGCTGCCAGATCACGTCTGGCATGACAGGCGTAGCCCTAAAGCCCGAACAAGCTGCCCGGCAGAGCACCCACCACGGCCCCGGTCATCAAGGTCGCCAAGGTGCCCGAGATCAAGGCGCGCGGGGCCAGGTTCAGAACATCTTCCCGGCGCGAGGGCGCAACCGCCACCAAGCCCCCGATCAAAATCCCGATACTGGCAAAATTGGCAAAGCCACACACCGCATAGGTCATGATCAGGCGCGTACGCGGGCTGAGCTGATCACTGACCTGGGCCAGATTATCATAGGCGATAATCTCATTGAGGGCGGTTTTCAGCCCCATAACCCCGCCGGCCAGCTGCGCATCTTCCCAGGAGACGCCAGCAAGCCATACAAGCGGTGAGAAGATCAGGCCCAGCACACGCTGAACGGAAATCGGCTCCCCCATCACATCAGGGAACATGCCCATAATGATATTGACCAAGGTCATGATCGCGGTGAAGGCGATCAGCATGGCGATGATATTGACGAACAGCTTCACACCATCGCTGACCCCGGTGGTCAGCGCATCCATGGTGGAGTGGTATAAATCCTGCGGGATGGGCTCTTTGCCATGCGCGGCAACCTCGCCATCTTGAGGGTGCATGACGCGCGCCAACACGACGGCGGCCGGTACCGAGATCAGCGAAGCTGTCAGGATATGGCCCGCCGCATTGTCCAAAACGTCTTTCAATTGCGAGACATAGATCGCCATCACCGATCCGGCGACGGTGGAAAAGCCCACGGTCATGATCAAGAACAGATCTGATTTAGAGATGGAGGGCAGGCGCGGACGGATCAGAACCGGGCTTTCGGTCATGCCCAAAAAGATATTCGCCGCCGCCCCCAGCGAGGCCGCACCAGACAAGTTCAAGACTTTGCGGAAGATGAAGGCAAAGCCGCGCACCGCAAATTCCAAAATCCGCCAGCGCCACAACACCGCCGACAGGGCCGAGAGCACGATCACCATGGGCAGCGCCTGGAAGGCGAAGGTGAAGGTGGAGCCATCGGATTCAGGGTTGATGACGAAGGGCGATTCGCCCCCGCCCAGATAGCCGAACACCAGGCTGGTGCCTTGCGAGGTCGCCTGCTGGAGCACTTCAACCACGCGCGTCAAAGAGGCGAGGAAGGCGCGCGTCGGCTCAAAACTATAAAGCAGGACCGCAATCACAAACTGGGTCGCCACCGCGCCCAGGATCAAAGCGATGGGGACAGATTTTCTGGGGCCAAATGCCCAGCCAATGGCGATAAACGCAAACACACCGATCAGACTGCGCAATTGAAGGCCCAGATCTTCCATGCCACCCCTGCCCTTTTCATGGACCGGCCCACGCGTGGGGCTCGGTTTTATAAAGTCGAAAGCGCGCACCCTACTGATTGCGATGTGAATGTCTAGATTGCACCTGCGCGCAAGTCCGGCCATTTTCATCCTATGACCGAACCGATTTGGAGCCCGTGTATACAAGTCTGCTTTGTCGATCCCGACAAGCAGATCTGTGTGGGCTGTTTTCGAACCTTAGAAGAATTAGGGCGCTGGACCAAGATGAGCCCCGCCGAGCGCGAGCGCCTGCGCCCTGTGTTCGATGCTAGACGCGCCGACTATGAAGCCGCGCGTAAACGCAGTTAACAAGACTTAAAATCCACTTCCCCCTTAAAACATATCTTCCGCATCAAAACAACAAGGGCTGAAGCGATGCTTCAGCCCTTGTCTCCTCCCTGACTGGACGCGCTATCTTGCGCGCTTGGTCAAGACGGTTGGCGCACTACCACTCTGTGCGCAAAGTCACACCCCAAGTGCGTGGAGCCCCCAAGAAGGCCGCATAAGATGCGGTTGAGCGCGCCCCGTTTGAGCTGCCATCACCGGCGCGGCTCCCCTGGCCGAACGCATCAAAGGCCACCTGAGCATAAGTCTCATCGGTCAGGTTTTTACCCCAAAGCTCAATCGACCAGGCTTGATCCTCACGTGATAAACCCAGACGCGCATTGATCATGCCGAACCCGTCTTGCGCTTTTTCAGGATCCAGATCTGAACCGGTATTATAGTCCGTTACCCAGCGTCCATCCACCGAAAACAGACCATAATAACCATCAAAAATTTCACGCTCATAGGTCATGGCCAAGGTGAAGAAATTCTCTGGGCTCAAAGAAATCGTTTTGCCAGCAAGGCCAGTATTGGTGATATTATCCCCATACTGAGCATCAACATAGGCATAACCCCCTGTGAATTCCAACCCATCAATCGGAGGCAGGTAGTAGAAGTCGAGCTCTAAACCTTTGGATTTAATCTCTTCAATCGATTCAACCACAAAGGCAGTGCCGGTAAAGCTGTTGAGCTGGAAGTCATCAATGGTTTGATAGAAGAGGTTCGCGTTCAAACGCACCACATCATCAAAGAGCTGAGATTTAAAGCCGATCTCATAGGCATCGACAATCTCTGGCGCGAAACCAGAATTGACATCTTGGATCCCTGTTGCCGTCACCGTACCATTGAACTGACGATCAAGGTTGAACCCGCCCGCTTTGAAACCGCGCGAGAAACCGGCATAGCCCATAACATCATCATTAAACTGATAATCCAGGCGGATCGTACCGGAGACTTCCTTGTCGGTGCGCGACTGATCATAACCAGTGCTATCCAGACCGGAGCGTGCATACGGCAGACAAATCAAGCCGATGGCCCGCGCCCCGCCTGCAATCGTCGCGTCAGGCGCATTCGCTTGGGTCGCTGCCGCGACAAAGCCCGCCACAGGATCATAGCCAAAGGCCTGCTCCAGAGCGCCACAGCCCAGCGGAGATGTCGTTGAGAAATCAGCCTCAAGCTCTTTTTTCTCATGAGTATAACGAAGGCCCGCAGTTAAGGTCAGACGCTCGGTCAATGCGTAGGAGTTATGGGTAAAGATCGCCCAAGAGGTCGCGCTTTGATCATAATTATCCTGATTGACGCCAGTTCCGCCCGGAATAGCGAAACCAGGAGGAATATTGACACCGCCAAAGGTCACATTAGAAATCGTTGCTGAAACCCCAGCGGGCGTGCCCAGCGGCGGAACAGTGCCGGCGGTCAATAAGCGGCCCAAATAAGGCTCCCAATCGGCACCAAAGCGAATGCCATCCGACAGCTTCAAGTCTTCCCTAGAGAAAAAGCCGCCGATTAACCAATCGAGCTTGCCATTAACGCCCTGCAGGCGGAATTCCTGACTAAAGCGGTCAAGATCGGTATAGTTGTTATCAACATCGCGGTAAGCCAGATCTGCGCTGGAATAATCAATATCTTGCGAGCGTGAGTTTTCCCAATTTCTAAACGCAGTAACCGAGGTCAGCGTTCCGAAACCCAGCTCGAAATCGAACTCGCCCGAAATACCCCAGTCTTGGATATCCTGAACAAAGGGGCGATTTGAGAAGCCGATACGGGCATCTGGATCAGCAGGAAAAGCCGCCTGGCCACCCACGGAATTGACAAAGGCCGCCGCCGCAGCGGTGTAATCCCACTGAACAGCCGAACAGCACATTTCATCGCGGTTAGAATAATCGGCAATGATCCGCCCTGAGACCTGGTCATTCGGGGTCCATAGAAGTTGCCCGCGAATAGAATAATAATCCTGGGTCTCAGAATCCTGAACGGTTGTAGAGCTACCGTCATCGACCACCAGATCCATATAGCCGTCGCGATCGCCCTTCACGGCAAACAGGCGGAAGGCCAGCTGATCTTCAACAATCGGCCCCGTAATGCCGCCACTGATACGGCGATAGCCATAATCCCCGAACGTACCTTCCAAATGACCGCCAAACTCATCCATATCCGGTGCGACGGTCGAAATATTCAAAACGCCCGCAGAGGTATTTTTACCAAATAGCGTGCCTTGAGGACCACGCAAGACCTCGATACCGGCAATCTCGCCAATGTCCTGAAAGGACACACCATTGCGTGAGCGGAAGACCCCGTCGATATACACGCCAACCGAGCTTTCTAGACCAAAGTTATCGCCCACGGTCCCGATACCGCGGATACGTGCCGTCGTAATGGTCTCGGATTGGGTTGAGGTCACCATCAAACCCGGAGCCAAACTCATCAGGTCTTTGATGTCTTTCACACCGGCATTTTTCAAAGCGACTTCATCATAGGCAGCCATGGAAAGCGGCACATCCTGCAAGCTTTCTTCACGCTGCTGAGCGGTCACCGTGATGACTTCAATCGTGCGCCGTTCGGGCGCGTCTTGCGCAACCGCAGGCAGAGTGACCCCCGTCAGTGCCAGGGCCGATGTGGCGAGTGTCAATTGCCACTTAGAGGCTAAACGCGACATAAAAACTCCTCCCTACCCGTTATCCGGGAATAGTTATTTCTTTTATTGTGCAGTGCAAAAATGCACCCTATTACAAGAGTGAAACAAAAAACGAATGGAGAAAAGCCATATTTTGAAACAAATTATACTTTTTGGACCTTAACAGCGTTAATTTCACAATTTTGCCCCACCCATGACATTTAAATCACATGATTGGTTTTGAACTTTTTTCAAAAACTTCAACGAATGCGGCAATGCACAATTTCTGTATTAGTTATCAAATATGCATACTTTAAGCACTTTCTGACAAAAGATGACAAAGCTGTCAGTTGCAAGACGACAAACAACCGTTACTTTTGCCCCCATAAGGGGAGATCACCATGAAATATGTATTCGCAACGGCCAGTCTTCTGGCGCTCAGCTTGGCCAGTGCCAGCACCCACGCTCAGAACACGTCCGTTCTGACGTATAATGATGTTTTCAATTTCGAAGTCGTCGCTGATCCGCAAATTTCACCCGATGGCGCGACGATCGTCTATCAGCGCCGCTCCAACTCCATCATGAAGGATCGCGCCGTTTCCAGCCTGTGGCGGGTCGATTATGATGGCGACAATCACCGCCCCTTGATGACTGGGGATCGTGATTACACGTCTGCGCGCTGGTCGCCGGATGGAACGAAGCTAGCCTTCGTGGCCAGTGAAAACGGCAAGACGTTCCTGCGCGTGCTATGGCTTGCTAATGATCAGGTGCAAACCTTAGCCATACTTGAAACCGGCGCTTCTGATCTCAGCTGGTCACCCAATGGCCAGCACCTGGCCTTTACAGCCTTCACCCCCGCCCCCGATATCCAGATTGATCTAGGGCTTCCGGCCAAACCCCAAGGGGCCGAATGGGCCGAAACGGCCTTAGTGGATGAAAGCGTCTATTATGAATTTGATGGTGCGGGTGAAATCACCCCAGGCACCCCGCAAGTCTATGTCATCTCATCGCAGGGTGGAACGCCGCACCAATTGACCCATATCACGGATGGTGGCGCTGGTGGCCTGATCTGGGCCGGTAATAGCGCATTGATCTATAGTGTCGGCTTTATGGAAAGCCAGAATTTCGACTTTCGCGAATCAGATCTCCATCGCGTCGATCTCAATGGCGTAGAAACACAGCTCACCGATTTTCCGGGCGCTGAAGGCAGCCCCAGCCTATCGCCCGATGGGCGCACCTTGGCTTATCTGGGTGGGCCGAATGATCACCGCTCCAACATTGATGCCAATCTTTATGTTATGCCCGTTGAGGGTGGGACGCCGCGCGAAGTGCTCAGCGCTTTGGACAAGCCCTTAAATGATGTCGTTTGGGATCCATCAGGGCGTAGTCTATGGATTAGTTATGATGATCGCGGCCAGCGTGTCTTGGCGCAAACCAATATGGAGGGCCGCATCGATGTGCGCTCTCGCCAGCTTGGCGGTGAGATTTTCGGACGCCCCTATACCTCTGGTGATTTTAGCATTTCTAGAAATGGGCGCTATGCGGCGACCATCGCCGATGCCTATGATCTGGCCAATGTCGGTGTCGGCCAGCGAGGCAATAGCACCCGCCAAATCACCGATATCAACAGCGATGTCTTTGATGCCCTCACCCTGGGCCGGGTCGAAGAGATGACCTGGCAAAGCTCTGCCGATGGACTGGAGATCCAAGGTTGGATCGTCTATCCGCCCAATTTCGATCCCAATCAGCGCTATCCCATGATTTTGGAAATCCATGGCGGCCCCCATACCGCCTATGGCCCAAATTTCTCAACAGAAGTCCAGTTGATGGCCGCGGCGGGCTATGTGGTGCTTTACACCAATCCACGGGGCTCGACGTCTTACAGCGAAGCCTTCGCCAATGAGATCGACAAAAACTATCCCGGCCAGGACGCCGATGATCTGTTGTCGGGGGTAGATTCGCTGGTCGCGCGCGGCTTTATTGATGAAAATCGCCTCTTTGTCACCGGCGGATCGGGCGGCGGCGTCCTAACCGCCTGGCTGATCGGGATGGATCAGCGCTTTGCCGCGGCGGCGGTCGGTAAGCCCGTGATCAACTGGACCAGCTTCGTGCTCTCTGCCGATATTGGACCAATGATCCAGCCCAGCTGGTTCGGGACTATGCCCTGGGACGATCAGGAGAATTACTGGCGCCGCTCACCGCTGTCTTTGGTCGGCAATGTTGAGACGCCAACTCTGGTCTTTGTCGGTGGCGATGATCGTCGCACCCCCGTGCATGAGGCCGAGCAATATTATATCGCGTTGCAATTACGCGATATTCCCTCGCGTTTCGTGCGCATTCCAGGCGTTGGCCATGGTATCGCGGATTCGCGCCCGACACGCCTGATGCAGAAAGTCAGCCATATCCTCACCTGGTTTGAGGCTTATGACCCGGCCAAGCAAGACACCCAAGACTAGACATAAAAGAAGGCAGAGCCGATGGCTCTGCCTTCTTCATTCAGGTCTAGAATTTAAGCCTGCGCACTGGGGCGCGCGGCGATGACCGTGCGCCATTCCTTCAAAGCCTCTAAGCCCTCATGGATCGGGATATGGAGGCGATCTGCGAACTCCACAAAGACAAAGCCCGCAATATCAGCGATGGAGAAATGCTCCCCCGCCAGCCAGGGCGAGTGGGATAAGCGCATATTGAGATCGAGCAGCAAAAACTCCGCCTGATCTTCGCCGCGATCGACTAAAGCCGGGATCTGGGCATGACGCTCTGGCCCCGGCAAGGCGCGCTCATGAAACACGGGTAGCTTATTGCGCAGCATATCGCGGCACGCGCCGAGCCCATCAAGCTCGATGCGCCCGACCCATTCCCAGACCAAAGCCTGCTCCAGCCGGTCCGTGCCCAGCAAGGGCGGATCTGGAAACACGCTTTCCAAATATTGCGCGATGGCCTTGTTATCACTCAGCACCACGCCCTCATCCGTCATTAAAGCGGGAAGTGTACAGCGCGGATTGATCTGCTTGAACGCTTCGGAGAATTGTTCACCAGCACCAAGATCAATATAGCGCGTTTCAATCTCGATGCGTTTTTCAATCAAGGCCATGCGGGTGCGCCGGGCACTGGGCGCTTGCAAATAGTCATAAAAGATCATCGCCGCTCTTCCTTTTTCCTATCCCTGCCACCAAAGCCCTTAAGCGAAGGTTTCAGGGCGCGTTTGGGCAACGCCCAAAGCGTCCTCTAAGGCCGCACCCAGCGCCAGGATACGCCCCTCCTCAAACAAGGGGGCCCATAGGCTGGTCGCATAGGGCACACGGAAAGTTTGCCCCGTATCATTTTGCGGCGTGCCAAATAAAGTCCGGCTAGGCGCATCAACAAAGCCAGAGCGAAACGCCAATTGCGGCTGGCCGGTATAATTGGTGATTAGCAACATGGCCGCGGCAAAATTCGGCCCGATCACGGCATCGACCTTAGAAAAGGCCTCATGGGTGGCCTCCATCACCTGGCGGCGGAACCGATCACCATTGATCAGATCAACGCCCGAGGCAAAGCGCGCCCGGCGGAAGGTGTTGGGCCAGGCCTCACCGGCCTGCCAGCGCAATTGATCATCTAAATTTTCCAGGGTCAGGGTTTCAAAGGCCGCCGCCGCTTCGGCTTCCAGCTGGGTCAATAAAGTATCATAAGGCCAATCGGGCAAGTTAAACGCCACCAGCTCAACGCCCAGCGCGCGGGCCGCCTCTAATGCGGCGTGATCGGGCGCGCCGGTATCCTCAAACCAGGCTGGATCATAACCGAGCTTCATGCCGGTAAAATCTCGCGTCCAGCTCATCTCAAAGCCATGATCAAAGCTGGATGGATCGCCCAGATCACCGCCTTGAATGGCCTGTAAAACGAAAGGATGATCGGCGACGCTACGGGTCAAGGAACCGATCTTATCAAGGCTCCAGCACAGGGCCATCGCGCCCGTGCGCGCCACACGGCCAAAGCTGGGGCGAAGCCCGCTGGTCCCACACCGATGCGAGGGTGACATAAGCGAGCCTAAAGTCTCCGTGCCAATGGCGAAAGAGCACAGCCCCGCCGCCGTGGCCGATGCCGACCCGGCAGAAGACCCTGATGAGCCTTCTTCAGGATTAAACGGATTGCGCGTCACCCCATCATACCAGATGTCCCCATAGGCCAAGGCCCCGGTGGTGGTTTTGCCCAGCAAGACGCATCCCGCCTCGCGCAAGCGCTCGGCCACGACGGCGCTCTCTTGGGCAATCCGGTCTTTATAGACGCTCGCCCCCCAGCTGGCGCGCACCCCCGCAACATCAATAATGTCCTTCAACCCATAGGGCAGCCCATGAAGCGGACCGCGCACCTGCCCTGCTGCGCGTTCACGATCGCGCGCCTGCGCTTCAGCCATCGCCGCCTCCGCCAGAACGGTGATGAAGCATTCCAGCCGCGCGCCATGGCGCGCAATGCGGTCCAAATAAATCGCCGTCAAAGCGCGCGAGGTCAGCTCGGCGCGGCTCATCCAAACCGCTTGCTTCCACGCCGGGGCAAAGGCCAGATCAACCTCATCGCTGGGGCAAGGTCCGGCCTCACCCGGCCAGGCCATTTCGCCATTGGATTGCGCGCGGTAAGTCACACCCGGCACACGCGGATCAAACACACTCGCCGGCGATAGCGTATTGGGATGATGAAGGGCGCGCAAACGCTCCGCACGCGCCACCCATTGGTCTATCCCCTCCACCATTTGCTGGCGCTCTTGGGGGGTGTAGTCAACAGCCAATAAAGGCTCAGCACATTGTAACGTCTCTAGTGTGACCCGCTCTTGGGCTTGGCTTGAGCCCCCCAGCGCGACGGCCCCCGCCGCGCTTCCTGCCGCCGCAGAAAAAAGGCCACGCCGCGTAAAAAGAAACTCGTTCATCTTGGCGTTAACCATGGTATGCTCCCCTTAATTTTTCATGCGTTTTATATCTTTGTGATAAAACGTACAGGAACAACGCGTAAGGATAAACGTTAATCAAGGCAGAACCGATCCGGTCTGGATCTTTACTGCTAAAGTAGGTTAACATAAACCCTTATCAGGGCTGTAGGGGGCTCCAATGAGCCAGACTTTTGAAACACATAGCGCATTGCCGCAAGGATATGAGCAACAACCAAGCAGTTTCGACACCCAAGGGGGGTCGGGCGTAGAGGGTGAGCACAAACCGACCGAAAAATCGGTAAAGTCGGCCTATACCGACCTTAAATATGCCTTTGATTACTATAAGGATTTCCAGGAAAACTGGGGTAAGGATGCCAACCTTAACCTGCCTGAAGAAAAATGGATTAATCGCCCCGGCCAATATCCTGATTCCCATATCATGGGCATTTCCCTGCTGGCCGCTTTGGTTCTGGTTGAGGGCCTGGCCAATGCGCAGTTCTTCTCCAAAGCCTCCGATCTGGGTCTGTTAGGCGGTTGGATCCAGGCGATCATGGTCGCCTTCACCAATGTTTTAGCGAGCTTCTTCCTGGTCGGTTTCCTGGGTGTTCGCACTTTGATGAACCCGCATCAGAAGCTGTGGTTTGTCTGCGGTCTGGTTGGCACCCCCATCGCGATGGGCGCAATCTTGATGCTCAATTTCACCGCCGCCCAATATCGCGATTTGTTGGAGTTGAGTTCGGCTAGCCTTGCCCAAGGCGACAGCGCTGTCACCGGCCATGTGATGAACCCGGTAACCAATGCGCTCTCCTTCACCCAGCTGCAAACACTCGAAGCCTTGTTGCTGCTTATCCTGGGGCTGACCTTTGCCTGTATCGCGGCCTATAAAGGCGCGACCTGGGAAGACCGGATTTTGGGCTATGGCGCGGTTCAGAAAAAGCTCGACATTGCTGCGGATAAGCTCAACAAAGCCATTGAGGGCACAAAGAAAGTCGTGCCTTCGCACATTCTGGCCCTCTTGCATACGGTTGAGGCCTATCCTGAAGAAATGGAACGTCGGCGCAAGCTGAGACGTTTGAAAGCGAATGGCACCCCGTCTGGCGGCGCTGATGAGAAAAAACCACCTTATCCCAAGGGATAATCTTGATGTCCTGATGAGGGGGCGCGGGTTGAATTCGCAATACCGCGCTTTAAACGGACACCATTGTGAGAGACACTGAAACAACGCTCTTCTCTCTCACCCAGCAGATGTGGGGACATCATGCGTAGAAAAGACGTCATCGGGTTTTTCAACCTTATCATTGTTGCCGGGATTTTAGGGGCGATCAGCTATGCCGCGCTGGTCCTGCAACCCCCGGAATATGACAGCCAGACCCTATGCCTGTCGGGCGATCAACCGCCCCATTATGCCATCGTCATCGACAAGACCGATCTTTACAGCCCTCAGCAAGCCCGCGCGATCCGCGATCTGGTCTTAGACAGCCGCACGCGCCTGGATATGAGTGAGCGCATGTCCCTGTTTGAGCTGGATGCGCGCGGTGAGCTGATCCACACCCATAATTTTTCGCTGTGTAATCCCGGTCGCGGTGAGCAGATTAACCCGCTCTATCGTAATCCTCAGCGCGTTCAGGCCCGCTATGAAGCTCTGTTCGAAGCGCCTTTGCAAAACGCCCTCGCCGATCTGGTAGAGCCAAAGGATTCGCCGCAAAGCCCGATCATCGAAGCCTTGGCGGATCTCGCCTTAGAGCCCGACTTTGATCGTACGACACCGCGCCGCACCATCATTTTGGTCTCGGACATGCTGCAAAACTCTCAGCTATTTAGCGTCTATGGTCGCGCCCGTGGGCCTTTGACCGATCGCCTGCCGCACCCGGATTTAGTCGTTCGCGAACTAGAAAACACCTATGGCGATGTGCTGAACGGGGTACGCATTGAGATCCACCTGATCCCACGCGAAGGCTGGGAAAGCGAACAAGAAACCGTACTACAATCTTATTGGAGCTCGATCTTCTCGCGCCTGGGCATGCAGGCCCAATGGCGTGAACTTTAAGAACGCCAACTAAAAGGGCCCCGCGGGGCCCTTTCCTCTTATGCCGCGTGGGCAAAAGCTTCGCGCACACCGCGATCAATCAAGGCCGCTCGCGCCTCAGGGCTCAAACGACCCCAGCCCGTGGCATCCACGAACGTCACATCCGTGATCCCGATATAGCCCAGAATGGCGCGCAGATAAGGGCTGGCAAAATCCATCGCACTGCCCAGCGGGGTTCCCCCCGAACCATAGGCAATGATCGCACGCTTACCAGTGAGATGGCCAACAGGGCCGTCGGCTTCATAATGGAAGGTGCGACGCGCACGCACGATTAAATCAATCCAGGCCTTCAAACTGGCAGGCAAGTTGAAGTTATAGACCGATACGCCAATCACCAGGGTATCGGCCGCCTCAATCTCTTCAATCAAGGTTTCAGACAAGGCCAGGGCCGCGATGTGCTCGGGCGTGCGGGCCTCCGCCGGGGTGAAATTGGCCCCCACCCAGGTGGCATCCACATAGGGTAAGTTTGATTTGGCCACATCGCGCTCCACCAGGGATGTATCCGGCTGAGCCATGGCGGCGATCAGCGCCTGCGCGCTGGCGCGCGTGATAGAGCCCTCATCGCGGGCGCTCGATGAAATATAAAGCAGATTTTGCGTCATCCTCGTCATCTCCCAAAATCGAAACCGCCTGGGGCGGCGTGTTGAGCGATACATGACAGCAATCCAGCAGAGATTTAAGAGCAAGAATTCGAACATCATTATGTCCAAAATGGAAAAAGCCCAACCAAAGGGCTGGGCTTTCCTTATGTCAAAGCGTGGCCTTACCTATTGAGAGGGCTGAGCTTGCTCGCCCTCCATGGGCTGGCGCCAATCGACATCCAGCTCTGCCGCCAGATACGTCATCATCGCCCACGCGGCGACATTCTGCGCCATCTCTTCCGGGACAATCTTATCCACCGTATCATTGGGGGTGTGGTGGAAGTCAAAATAGTCTTCACCATTTTGCGCCAGGCTGGCCATCGGCACACCCATATAATCCAAGGGGATCATGTCTGGGCCACCGCCGGAGTCATTATCACCACGCAAGATCCCTAATACTGCCAATTCGCGCCCGATCGCATCCATCGCGGGCAGAGCCGCCTCATTGACCTTGGTGCTGAATTGCCAAATCTCACGCGCCCCGAAATCAGACTCAGAGCCTAAAACGTGATCACGCACCGTGCCATCGGCCATGCGCGCAATGGCATAGGCGCGCGCGCCCACCAGGCCAACTTCTTCAGCCCCAAACAACACTACCCGAATGGTGCGGCGAGGATGGTGAGGCAGATCACCGATCAGCTTGGCCGCGGCCATGGTGATCGCCACCCCGGCCCCATCATCCAGCGCCCCTGTGCCATTATCCCAGCTGTCCAAATGGCCGCCAATGACCACGATTTCTTCAGGATGCTCACGCCCGACAATCTCACCGATGACATTGCCAGAGGTGACCTCACCGCGCCAACCGGCATAGGTTTTCAGCTTGATCTTCATCGTCTCGCCGCGCTCGGCAATGCGCTCAATCAAATCCGCATCCGGTGCAGAGACCGCCAGAATCGGCACATTGGGCCGGCGATCATCAGGAAAGCTGACCATGCCGGTATGGGCGAAGCGATTAGTATCGGTCCCGACCGAGCGGATCAAAACCCCGGCGGCACCACGATCTTCGGCAATGACCCAGCCCATACGCCGTTTACGATTGGCCGGGCCATAGCCCGCCCCGGTGCGCGAGGCGACCATGCGGTCATTGATAAAGACCAGCTTGCCGCGCACATTCGTGGCCGCGTCCTGCTCAAAATCATCGAAATTGGCATAGAAGACGACCTCGGCTTCCAGACCGGCTTCCGGCGTCGCCGCCGCCCCACCCAGTGAAATCGCATAGAGGGGTTGTGGGAAAGGCGCGGTGATCGCCACTTCTTCATAAATCGAATGGCCCCGCGTCCAGAGATCTAAGGGAAACTCCTCCACACGGACATTCTCAAAACCCAGCTCGCGCAGCTTAGCAACGCCCCATTCACGCGCACGCGCCTCTTGCGGGGTACCGGCCAGACGTGGGCCGACTTCAGTGGTGAGGCTGGTCACGATATCTAACGCCAGATCGCTCTCCAACGCGGTTTGGCTCAAACCTTGTGCAGTTTGACGCGTTTCAGCCGGAATGTCATAACGCTCTGAATTTTGAGCAAAAACTGGCGCTGCGCTTGCGCTTAGAGCCACAAGACCAATAAGGCCTGCGGATAAAACACCTCTCATAAGGATCTCCCCTTCCTTGTTATTTGTTACGGAATGTAGGATGTGTTGGAGAGATTGGAAACCAGGCAAACCGACCAAGACAAAGATGTGATCATCTTTACAGACAAATCACTTGCCATAGACGTCGGTCAACGCGCAGGGTTTCATGAATGATAAGGTAAAACAGACCTCCATGACTGACACTGTTCAAGATCACGACCGCGTTGAATTTGAAGACTTGGCGCTTCAGCCCGAGGGCGATCATCGCCCGCCTGCGCAACGCCGTGATGAACCCGCCTTTGGACAATACGCGCCCAATCCGGTGCAGAAAGTCGGTCTGGCCATTGGGCGCAGCCTACCAAAGGGCCGCGCAGGCTTACGCATGGCGGGCGCGGCGCGTCCCTTGGCCCTATTTGGGGTCAAAGACATCGCCGATGTGGAGGCGCTTGGCCTGAAGCTCCGCCTCCACCCCAAGGACAATCTCAGCGAAAAACGCCTGTTCATGACCCCGCAATGCTTTGATCCGGTGGAGCTGGCGGCGTTAAACGCGGCGTTGAAGCCCAAGTCCACCTTCATTGATATAGGGGCCAATGCCGGGGCCTATGCCCTGTTTGCGGCGCGCCATGGTGGGCCAAGCGTGCGGGTGATCGCGGTCGAGCCCCAGGGCGAGATGCGCGCGCGCATGGGCTTTAATGTCCAGGCCAATAAGCTCACCAATGTTGAAATTACCGGCGTTGCGCTATCTGATTATGAAGGCGAAAGCGTCATGCGCATGATCGGGCATAATAAGGGCGGGGCCGCGCTGTCAGATGGACAGGATAATCGCGGCGAAGCGGTCCGCGTCACCATGCTGCAAACCTTGCTGGACGAGATGAAGGTGCAAACCCTCACCGCCATGAAAATTGATGTCGAGGGCGGTGAGGTGCAAATCCTCTCGCCTTTCTTTGCAAAAGCGCCCAAAAGCCGCTGGCCGCGCATGATCATTTTAGAGCGCCCCGCGCTCAATGATCTCGACAGCGGCCATGATGCGCTGGCCTTATGTTGTTCAAAGGGCTATCGCGTGCGCATCGAAACCCGGATGAATGCCATCTTGGATCTGATTGAGGGCTAAGCGCCCTCTTTCCCCAGCTGAATAAGTCTCTTTCCTTAGGGCGGCTTGGCGCACCCTTAAAAGCATGAGACAACAGGCCATCCAACATCCCTGGAGGCCCTATCATGAGCGACATCCCCGCCCCGCTTCGCCATATCATTGCCGCGCGCAGCAAGGATTTGGGCGATCATTTCATGGTCGCGCGCGTTCTGCCCCATGCCAAACAGCGCCTGGTTGGTCCCTTTATTTTCTTCGATGAAATGGGCCCGGTGGATTTTGCCCCCGGTAAAGGCATTGATGTGCGCCCTCATCCGCATATTGGCCTGGCGACCGTCACCTATCTGTTCGCCGGCGAGATGGATCACCGCGATAGCCTGGGCATTCATGAGACGATTTATCCCGGCGATGTCAACTGGATGACCGCTGGATCCGGCATTGTCCATTCCGAACGCACCGGGGATGAGGCCCGCACCCACGGCCAGCATATTCACGGCATTCAAACCTGGGTCGCTCTTCCGCGTGAGCAGGAAACCATCGCGCCCGCCTTTCATCATCACGACGCGGCGGAGCTGCCCAGCCTGGACTTGGACGGGGTGGAATTGCGCCTGATCCTGGGCTCTGCCTATGGCGAGACCTCACCCGTTCAAACCTATTCCCCGATCTTTTATCTCCATGGTGAAATGCCCGAAGGCTCACACCTTGCGCTGCCTGAGGGCTATGAAGAGCGCGCGGTCTATGTCGTTTCTGGCCTCCTGACTTATGGCGAGGAAAGCCTCAAAACCGGTGAGATGGGCGTCATTGAACCGGGCGTCAGCCATGATCTGATCGCTCAAGAGCCCACACGCATCATGCTGCTGGGCGGTGCCCCCTTAGACGGCGAGCGCTTTATCGAGTGGAATTTCGTCGCCAGCGACAAAGCCCTCATCGAAAAGGCCAAAGCCGATTGGGCCGCCAGCGCCGAGGCGGGATTTAAAGACAGCGTCTTTACCCTGCCCCCGGATGAGCGCGAGCATATCCCCTATCCGTAAGCGCCTAGCCGGTGCGCACCTTACGATCTGAAAGATCTTGATCCGGGCGCGCCACGCGCACCAGATCCTTAAACACCGGCATCAAATAGGTCAGCATTTTTTGCGGATGAAGGGCGAGCAGTTTTTCCAAACTCATCGCGGTGCGCGGCGGCAGCCCGCCCTTCTCCTTCAAATAGTCAGGATGCAGGCTGACATAATCCAGCGCATCTTCCGGAAAGACTCGCTCAACATGATTGGCGCTTAAAACCACCTCCACCTCGCGGTGGCGCGGATCGGCTTTGATCTTCTTCATCACCGCCATGACCGAGACCTGGGGACCTTCAAGAAGATGAGTAATCGCACCCTTATGCAGCACCAAAGCCCCCGTTAACAAACGCCCCCGGTTGGACCGGCGCGCCTGATGCAATAAAGCAGGCATACTCGTTTCATCCAATTCGGCATTGGCTTTGGAGTGATAGATCAGGCGAAAATCGCTCATTGCAAACCCATGGCTTTTCCCCATAGAGCCAAAAGAGCGTTAACAAGGCTTTGGTCATCATTGAGCCCCATTTACCCGCCATCACGAAAGCAACTGATAGGGGGGATGCATGGTAAGAGCGCTGATCGGTGTGTTAGTTCTAGGTCTGGCTGTGGTCTGCGGCTTTATTCTGTGGCCTGCGTCCTATGAACGCCAAGATGTGATCATCCCCACCCCAGACGGCGATCTCGCTGCGGCGCTGATCCTGCCCGATCCCGGCGTGCCCCTGAAGGGCTGCGTCGTCTTCATTCATGGCGATGGCCCTTTAGCCGCCGAAGCCTATGGCTATTACGACCCTTTCTGGAGCGCGATGAGTGAGGCGGGCTATTGCGCGCTGAGCTGGGATAAGCCCGGCGTGGGTGATAGCGCGGGCCAATGGCTCGATGACAGCATGGCCAGCCGCGCCGCGCGCGTTGAAACCGCGATCGCTTGGCTGCGTGAAGAGACCGGGCTTAAGAACACCCAAATCCATCTGATCAGCTTTTCCCAAGGCGGCTGGGTCGCGCCCAAAGTCATGGCGCAAAACCCGTGTTTGGCCAGCTGGATCTCTGTGTCCAGCGCCATTAACTGGCAGGCTCAGGGCCAATATATGGGCCGGGTGCGCCGCGAAGAAGCCGGCCTTTCCCCCGCGCAGATCGAAGCTGAACTTGACGAAGGTGCCCGCCTGAATGCCCGCATGACCGAAGGGCTTAGCTATGAGAGTTATGTCGAGGAAGCCCTCGCGCGCGGTGAAACCCTCGATGAGCTTCCCAGCCGGGCGCAATGGGGCTTTTGGCTGCGCAATATCAAGAGCGATTCT
The DNA here is from genome assembly GCF_000382325.1 of Woodsholea maritima DSM 17123. Lineage (GTDB taxonomy): Bacteria > Pseudomonadota > Alphaproteobacteria > Caulobacterales > Maricaulaceae > Woodsholea > Woodsholea maritima. The sequence goes on along the minus strand of NZ_KB908060.1, from coordinate 9,148 downwards.
CGGGCGGATCTCCACGCCCTGACCCAGCCCGTGCTGGCGCTGTTTGGCGATCATGATGCCAATGTCGATATTACCGACACTCAAGCGGTTTTTGATGACATCCTGGCGGACCGCGATGCGCCCTATCAAGCGCTGGTCTTTGAAAATGCCGAACATGGCCTGTTGCGCAGCCAGACCTTGGTCGCGTATCGCAATGACTGGCAAGCGATTAAGACCTTGATCGCCTTAAGGGTCCAGGGTCGTTCTGCATTTGCCGAGGGCGTCTTTCCCGCCATCCTTGACTGGCTAGACGCCCAAACAGAGCCCACCGCGTCTTCGCAGTGCAGCATGTAATTTTCCGTCTAGACCCGACTATTGTGCGTGATTATTCCCTCCGGCCCGCGTAATACTTGGCCTACCTTTTAAACGAGCCCATTAAGAGGCTCTCACCCAAGGTCTGGGGAGGATTGTATGCCAGATGGAATGACCGTAAACGCGGCCCTGAAAGATATGGGGCTGAGCGAACCCATTATTCACCTCAATTGGAATGAAGCGCGCCTTTATGAAGAGGCGGTGCGCCGCGGCGAAGGCGAGATCGCCAAAGGCGGTGCCCTGGTGGTGAAGACCGGCCAACATACCGGGCGCTCTGCGCGCGATAAATTCACCGTACGCGACAGCGAAACCGAAAACACCCTCTGGTGGGATTTCAATGAAGCGATGACACCCGCCCATTTTGACACGCTGTGGAATGATATGCGTGCGCATATGGAGGGCAAAGAGCTGTTCGTTCAGAACCTCTTTGGCGGTGCTGATCACGAACACCGCCTGCCCGTGCGCGTAGTGACAGAGCTGGCCTGGCATTCGCTCTTCATTCGCCACTTGCTGCGTCGGCCCAGCACCGATGAGCTTGTCGATTTCGATCCGCAATTCACCATCGTCAATCTGCCCAGCTTCAAAGCGGATCCGGCCAAGCATGGCACGCGTTCCGAAACCGTGATCGCGGTCAATTTCACCGCCCGCATGGTGCTGATCGGCGGAACTTCTTATGCCGGGGAAACCAAGAAATCAGTCTTCACGATTTTGAACTATCTCTTGCCCGCCAAAAAAATCATGCCCATGCATTGCTCGGTCAATGTCGGCGAAGACGGCGATTCCACGATCTTCTTTGGCCTTTCTGGTACGGGCAAAACCACGCTCTCTGCCGATCCTAAACGCGTTCTGGTTGGCGATGATGAGCATGGCTGGTCAGAGAACGGCCTCTTCAATTTTGAAGGCGGGTGTTATGCTAAAATGATCCGCCTGTCGAAAAAGGCCGAACCGCAAATCTATGCCACCACCCAAATGTGGGGCACGGTGTTGGAAAATGTCGTCATGGATCCGGTGACCCGGACCTTGGATCTCGATGACGCGCGTTTGGCGGAAAATTCACGCGGGGCCTATCCGCTCGACTATATCCCCAATTCCAGCAAGACCGGGACTTGCGGTGCGCCGCGCAATATCGTGATGCTGACCTGCGATGCCTTTGGGGTAATGCCCCCCATCGCCAAGCTGACCCCCGCCCAGGCCATGTATCACTTCCTGTCAGGCTATACGGCCAAAGTCGCCGGGACTGAAAAAGGCGTCACCGAGCCTTCGGCCACCTTCTCCACCTGCTTTGGTGCGCCCTTCATGCCGCGCCATCCGGCCGAGTATGGTGCCTTGCTGCGCGATCTCATCGCCGAGCATGATGTCGATTGCTGGCTGGTCAATACCGGCTGGACGGGCGGACCCTATGGCGTGGGGGAACGCATGCCGATCCAGGAAACCCGTAGGCTCTTAAATGCGGCGATTGATGGCAGCCTGGCCAAAGCCAGCTTCCGAGAAGATCCCGTCTTTGGCTTTTTGGTCCCTGACCATGTGGAAGGGGTTCATTCCTCCATCCTCAATCCACGTCGCACCTGGGATGATGCCAACGCGTATGACGCCCAGGCGGCCAAGCTCGCGGATATGTTCGTGGCGAATTTCGAAAAATTCGAAGCCCATGTCGCCCCTTATGTGCGCGCCGCCGCACCCAATTCGGGTCGGATCAGCGAACTGGCTGAGTGATATAGATACGTACCAAATAAAAAAGCCCGGGTCATCGCCCGGGCTTTTTTTATGCGCTCATTTAGGGCCTTGGCTTGGGATACACATGCCCTGTAAAGCGATGATAAGCGAAGGCTACAGCCACCAGGGCCACAGCGCCCAATCCGACAGGTAAGATCAGAAAACTCCACCCCGGTTGAAGCGCTAAGATGACCAAAGGATCGGCTCCGGCAGGGGGGTGGGTGACGCGCAATGCCGCCATCACGCCAATGGCAAGACCCACCCCTAAGGCCCCCGCCCACCACGCATCAGGCAACACCATCGCCAAGGCAAGACCAATCACGCTTGCCACCATATGGCCGCCGATGACATTCATCGGTTGGGATAAGGGGCTATCGGGGACCGAGAATAGCAACACACAGCTGGCCCCAAACGGCGCCATAATCAGGCTCCAGCCTGAAACCGCACTCAGTGCGCCAACGACGCCAATGGCGACAAGCCCACCCAAGCCAGCCAGGATGGCATGGCGCTGCGGCACAATCGGTTGATGACGATGGAAAAAAGATTTCATGATGAGCCCTATCGAAGTTCAGTTTCGATATAGAACCCACAATGTGACAAGACAACCCGCTAAGCTGCCGTTTCGTCCGCCTCTAACAGTGACAAAAGGGCCGTCAAAGGGGGGCGCAAAATCGGGGCAATCAACTCTTGATCATAGCTGATGATATGCTCAATTATTTCCAGGGTTTGATTATTAATACCATTGGGCTTGCCGACATCTTTAAGGCTCAAACTCAACCGCACCATACCATCATCGCCATAAAGACGCTCCGCCTCATCATCGCAATGGAGGTATTGCATATCTGAATGACGGCGGTCTTGCTTGATTTTGTCGAGAAGAATCATAACCGCAGGGCGTGGACCTTCTAAAATTTGGAAAAAACGTCCCTGCTCTAATAAGATAGCTCCAGAGATGCCCCGCGCCGCATTATAGCGCCGCGCATGCTCAACAAGCGCCTTAAAGTCTTTATCCTTAAAGCCGTCTTTGGCCAGCGATGTGTAGATATAGCGATATTCTGACACACTCGGCTCCTCAGTCTCGCTCTGACTTTAAGTAAAACCCTACCACGCCAATCTTTCAAAAAAAGCTGAACATTTTCTTGTGACCGGCATAAAGCTTACACCCTCTAAGACCAGAGCGCTTATGTCATCACGATAAGAGAAGAGGGTAAACGGTCGCATGACCATGTGCGCCATCGCTGCGCTGAGCCAGACCCGCAATGTTTCAAGATATAAACCAAAAAAAGCCGCCCCAAAGGGCGGCTTTTTTAAAACTGATCATCATATAGCATGTTTTTTTGTGTGTATGTTACGGACCGGGCGACGACCTACTCTCCCACATCTTAAGATGTAGTACCATCGGCGCAGAGGGTCTTAACGGCCGTGTTCGGGATGGGAACGGGTGGGGTCCCCTCGCTATAGCCACCCGGTCGGTGACATACACACAGTTTTTATCGAAGACATCTTTATCTGATGGTGATGTCAGGGGGTTAGCCTGACGTTTTGTTATGGGGGCTTATCTTTTTGTGTTCATGGGCGGATCGACCGCCGTTCATGAGCTTTTTAAGATCAAGCCGATCGAGCAATTAGTACTGGTTAGCTTCATGCATTGCTGCACTTCCACACCCAGCCTATCAACGTGGTGGTCTTCCACGGCTCTGATAGGGAAATCTAGTTTTGAGGTGGGCTTCCCGCTTAGATGCTTTCAGCGGTTATCCCTTCCGTACTTAGCTACCCTGCAATGCGGCTGGCGCCACAACAGGTCCACCAGAGGTACGTCCACCCCGGTCCTCTCGTACTAGGGGCAGCTCCTCTCAAATTTCCAACACCCACGGCAGATAGGGACCGAACTGTCTCACGACGTTCTAAACCCAGCTCACGTACCGCTTTAATTGGCGAACAGCCAAACCCTTGGGACCTGCTCCAGCCCCAGGATGCGATGAGCCGACATCGAGGTGCCAAACAATGCCGTCGATATGGACTCTTGGGCATCATCAGCCTGTTATCCCCGGCGTACCTTTTATCCGTTGAGCGATGGCCCTTCCACTCGGGACCACCGGATCACTATGACCGACTTTCGTCTCTGCTCGACCTGTCAGTCTTGCAGTCAGGCTGGCTTATGCCATTGCACTCAACGAGCGATGTCCGACCGCTCTGAGCCAACCTTCGCGCGCCTCCGTTACACTTTGGGAGGCGACCGCCCCAGTCAAACTACCCACCACGCAAGGTCCCGGACCCGGATAACGGGCCGCGGTTAGACGTCAATGAGGAATAGGGCGGTATTTCAAGGATGGCTCCATGGGAACTGGCGCTCCCACTTCAAAGCCTCCCGCCTATCCTACACAATTCGCCACTAACGCCATTGCGAAGCTATAGTAAAGGTGCACGGGGTCTTTCCGTCTGACCGCGGGAACCCCGCATCTTCACGGGGAATTCAATTTCGCTGAGTCTATGTTGGAGACAGTGGGGAAGTCGTTACGCCATTCGTGCAGGTCGGAACTTACCCGACAAGGAATTTCGCTACCTTAGGACCGTTATAGTTACGGCCGCCGTTTACCGGGGCTTCAATTCAGAGCTCTCACTCCTCCTTTTAACCTTCCGGCACCGGGCAGGCGTCAGACCCTATACGTCGTCTTGCGACTTCGCAGAGCCCTGTGTTTTTAGTAAACAGTCGCCACCCCCTGGTCTGTGCCCCTGGACACTGGTTGCCCAATGCCAGGCTCCCTTCTCGCGAACTTACGGGAGTAATTTGCCGAGTTCCTTCAACATAGTTCTCTCAAGCGCCTTGGTATTCTCTACCAGTCCACCTGTGTCGGTTTAGGGTACGGTCTCATGCGGGAGCTATTTCCAGGGACGCCTTGATTGCCCACCCAATCCAATAAGGATGGACAACTTCCAGAATCCGTCACTACCCGCTGGCCCAGGAATATTAACCTGGTTCCCATCGACTACGCCTTTCGGCCTCGCCTTAGGGGCCGGCTTACCCTGCGCTGATTAGCATTGCGCAGGAACCCTTGGACTTTCGGCGAGGGTGTCTCTCACACCCTTTATCGCTACTCATGTCAGCATTCTCACTTCTGATATCTCCAGATGCCCTCACGGGTCATCCTTCACAGACGTACAGAACGCTCCGCTACCGCTCTTTCGAGCCCGAAGCTTCGGTGCGTGGCTTAAGCCCCGTTACATTTTCCGCGCAGAAACGCTTGATCAGTGAGCTGTTACGCTTTCTTTAAAGGATGGCTGCTTCTAAGCCAACCTCCTGATTGTCAAAGCATTTCCACATCGTTTCCCACTTAGCCACGACTTGGGGACCTTAGCTGTCGGTCAGGGCTGTTTCCCTCTCCACTACGGACCTTAGCACCCGCAGTGTGTCTGCCAGACTGTACTCCTCGGTATTCGGAGTTTGGTTAGGTTTGGTAAGCCGTTGGGGCCCCCTAGCCCATCCAGTGCTCTACCCCCGAGGGTAATATCTGACGCTCTACCTAAATAGATTTCGCGGAGAACCAGCTATCTCCGAGTTTGATTAGCCTTTCACCCCTAGCCACACGTCATCCCGATCCTTTTCAACGGATGTGGGTTCGGCCCTCCAGTGCATGTTACTGCACCTTCAGCCTGCGCATGGCTAGATCACTCGGTTTCGGGTCTTATCCTACGAACTGTGCGCCCTATTCAGACTCGCTTTCGCTGCGCCTACACCTATCGGCTTAAGCTTGCTCGTAAGACAAAGTCGCTGACCCATTATACAAAAGGTACGCCGTCACCCGCATGGGGCTCCGACTGCTTGTAGGCGTCCGGTTTCAGGATCTGTTTCACTCCCCTCGTTGGGGTGCTTTTCACCTTTCCCTCACGGTACTGGTTCGCTATCGGTCAGTAAGGAGTACTTAGGCTTGGAGGGTGGTCCCCCCATGTTCAGACAGGATTTCACGTGTCCCGCCCTACTCAAGTCTTCTTTAATCGCATTCATCTACGGGGCTATCACCCGCTATGGCCGACCTTTCCAGATCGTTCGACTAACTCAAAAAGAAGCACTGGCCTGGCCCCCGTTCGCTCGCCACTACTAGGGGGGTCTCAATTGATGTCCTTTCCTCTGGGTACTTAGATGTTTCAGTTCCCCAGGTTTGCTTCTTATCCCTATGTATTCAGGATAAGATACCTTTCACGCACTGCGGTGATCGCCTGCCTAATTAATCAAACAAATGATTGCTCAGACAATCGACCGCCGCGGTCCGTAAAGGTGGGTTTCCCCATTCGGAGATTCTCGGATCAAAACCTGCTCGCGGTTCCCCGAGACTTATCGCAGCGTGCTACGTCCTTCATCGCCTCTTACTGCCAAGGCATCCACCAAACGCCCTTTAAACGCTTGATCTCAACAAAGCTCATGTACGGTGATCGCTCCGCCCTCCAGGATCGTGCAGGCCCTGGGGACATGAACGAGCCGTCATAAGCCCCTTCAGTCAGTTTGGATGTCTTCGATACCAACCTAAAAGTGTTCGGTTGGTAACATGCTATACAATGTCAATCATCTTCACGTCTTGATCCCCGCAA
>NZ_KB908059.1 GCF_000382325.1 Woodsholea maritima DSM 17123 | reverse complement strand
CCTTTCGGCGTTTGTAGATAGCCTTGCCCCAGGGCGTCAGGCGATGGGCATCGGTCCGCTCGCGGGCGTCCTGCCAGACATGGCGGGTCAGGGTCCGTTCCGCTTTCGCATTGGAGGTACAAGAGGCCAGAAGCGGGCAGGTTCTGCAAATGGCCGGATCGGAGCGGTAGTGCTTGTAGCCGTTGCGATCCGTAGTCGCATAGGTCAGCAACTGGCCTTGCGGGCAGCGATAGCCGTCGGCCTGCTCCTCATAGGTGAAGGTTGACTTGCGCATCATGCCAGACTTCGGCGGGGCTGGCCTGCGGTAACCGGTCACCCCCAGAATGTCCCGCTCCTCCAGCCCCTTGGCGATGCCCGCTGTGGCGTAGCCCGCATCAAGCCCAACCGCCTTCACGTTGAAGTCGAAGCGCTGGCGCTGGCGATCCAGCCGGGAGAGATAAACGATGCTGTCATGCACATTGGCCGGTGTGGCAAAGGTGTCCGTGACGATCCCCAGCCGACCGTCCACCGTGCGGTGATCGAGATAGAAGAAGCCCTTGGGCTTGCCCTCGCGCACCATGTAGCCGCTGTCGGGATCGGTGCAGCTGACCTTGGTCTCCTTCACTTGCGGCTCCCGGACCTTCTCCTTCAGCGGCTTCTGGCCGTGCAGATTGCGCTCCGCCTCGATGGCCTTGTCCAGATCCGCCCAATAGTCGACACGGGACTTCTCGATCTGGGCCAGATCGTATTTGCCCTTGTTGGCATTCGCCTTCAGATGCGTGGAATCCGTATAGAGCACCGTGCCGTCGACAAGCTTGTGGGTGATCGCCTGGCTCACGATATGGTCGAAGATGTCCTGGGCCACGCTCGCGTCGTTGTAACGCCGCCGCCGGTTCTGGCTCAGCGTCGAGGCATCGAACACCTTGTCGCTCAGATTCAGCCGCAGGAACCACCGATAAGCCACGTTGACTTCTATCTCTCGAACCAGCTGGCGCTCCGAGCGGATGCCAAACAGATAACCGATGAACAAAGCCTTGAACATCAGCGTCGGATCCAGCGGCGGACGGCCATTGTCGGGGCAGTAAAGTCCCGCAACGCGATCATGGATGAACGAAAAGTCGATCACCGCGTCGATCTTGCGAAGCAAGTGATCGCTGGGAACCAAACTCTCGAGACTGACCAGCTCAAAAGCGGTCTGCTGGGGGGAGGGTTTCTTCAACATGAAACCAATGAATCAAAAACCCCCGGCAAAGGCCAGGGGTTTGTCAGCAGTCTGCGGCCCCGGATTAAATCCGGGGCCTTTTTTGTTTTGAATTCAGCCTGTCATCCCGGACTTGATCCGGGATCTATGAACCTTGATGGTTACTTCAACAGATACCGGCTCTTCGCTATTGCTGGGCCGGGATGACAGTTTACGCTCTAATAGAGCATTGTCCTCCCCTGCAAGGCGGGGGAGGTGGCCCGATAGGACCGGAGGGGGCGTTTTTCTTAGACAAATCCTCGCTTCACTGGGGGCGGACGCTTTTTATTTGTCCTATCGCCTGTCGGCTACTTGAGGACATTCGCGCTTGCGACCCTTCGGGGTCGATGGACCCCGGATCAAGTCCGGGGCCGCGTTTCTTGTTATTATGTCCTCGCTGCGCTGCGGGCGGACGGTCGTCCTTGCGACCCTTCGGGCCGACTTTGTCATCCCCGACTTGATCGGGGATCTATGAACCTTGATGGTTACTTCAACAGATACCGGATCTCACTGTCGTTCGTCCGGGATGACAGTATGAGAACATGTGCAGCATAACCTTCTTGGCTTCCATGCCCCCTCAGTCAGCTTCGCTGACAGCTCCCCCGTAAACAGGGGAGCGCACTCTTCCTCAGTCATGCCAGACTTGATCTGGCATCCATGCCGTGAGCGTGCCGTATATTTTACGCATCGAGACCTAGGTTCAAACCTTCCGACATGGCCCCCGCTCAAGTCCGGGGCGACAGGCATGCCCCTCACTTACCCACTAGAGGGGCGCGCAAAATCAGACTAAGCTCACGGCGAAGCTTAGGATTTATCTGATGACCACGCCAACCGATCCCAATGCGGGCTCTGCTCTGGACGAGCTTATTCCCCTGGATACTTTGGAGGAGCAGGCGCTGAGCCTGGCCCATCAGATTTTTGAGGCCATGTTTACCGTTAATAATGCGGTTCAGCTGTGCCTGATTTTTGGGGCGTTGATCCCGGCGGTGGTCTTTGGGCCTAAGCTACGCACCTTCATCTATAATCGCACCAATATGGTCAATCAGACCGGGGTGATCCGTCGTCTGGCGTCGGCCGGTTTCGCCTTGGCGACCCCTGTGGCCTTGCTGGCCTTTTTGGCCGGTATTCGTGTGGTGATGGGCAGCCTTGATCAAGCCCATCACTTTTTAGATGCCGCGATCAGTCTGATGACGGCCTGGCTGATCATTCGCGCCGTGACCTTGGTGATCCGGTCTAAATTCTGGTCGAATGTCGCCTTTTATATCGCTTGGCCGGTTGCGGCGCTGGATGTCTTTGGCCTGCTGGATGATGTGATCTTCCAGCTGCAAACCCTGGCCATTCCTTTGGGACAAACGCCTGATGGTGAGGCGGTTGATCTCAGCCTGTTTGATGTCCTGCGCACGATTATCTATTTCGGTGTTCTGTTCTGGGCGGCCTCCTTTGCCGGGCGCGCGATTGATCGCCAGCTGGAACATACCGAGGAATTGTCCCCGGCCTTCCGCGCCATGATTTCCAAGGTTCTGGGCGTCTTGTTGCCCGTGGTCGCATTGTTAATCGCCTTGCAGATGACGGGCTTCAATCTGGCGACTTTGGCGATTTTCTCCGGTGCGGTTGGTATCGGGGTGGGGCTGGGCCTTCAAAAAACCGTGGCGAACTTTGCCGCGGGTTTCACCTTGCTGGCCGATAAATCCATTAAGCCCGGCGATACCATTGAAGTGGGTGGTGTTTTTGGCTGGGTCACGGAAATGAAGTCGCGCTATGTCGCGGTGCGCACCCGGGATGGCACTGAAATGCTGATCCCGAACGAGCAATTCATCGCCGAGGGTGTCACCAATTGGTCCCATTCGGATAAGCAAGTGCGTCTGCATGCTCCCTTTGGCGTGGCGTATAATACCCGTGATTTGCGCGCGGTGCAGGCCATCGCCATTGAGGCTGCTTTAAGTGTCAAGCGTGTGTACAAAGATAAAACCCCGGTCTGCAATTTGATGGGGTTTGGCGATAGCTCGGTCGATTTTGATCTGCGCTTCTGGATTACCGATCCCGAAGCCGGTCAGGCCAATGTGCGCAGTGATGTATATCTGGCGATCTGGGATGGCTTGCATGAGGCGGGAATAGAGATCCCTTTCCCGCAAATGGATATTTATGTCAAAGCCTTACCGCGCAATGGGGCGGAAATTGTTGCTCCGCCTTCAGAATAAAGTTTGAAGCCGAAGAAACCTTTTTCGTCATCTGGCGTTGTTCTTATGAAGATCAATCTGGGTGAGGAGGGCGATCGTGTCGGCATTCTTTCGGGCAATTTTTGTCATTATTTTACTGATCGTGATTGGGGTTGGGCTTTTATATGCCTTTCACTACGCACGTATTAATGGCTGGTTTTCAAAAGCCGAAGAGATCAACACTACCCCGGTTATTGAAGGGCTAGAGCGCGGCGCGCGTGAAGCGGGTGATGCGCTCTCTCATGGTCTGGAAGAAACCGGTGAAGCCTTGTCACGGGGTGTGGATGAATTACGCGATGGCGATCATGACTATGACCGACACGAGGATGTCGATCTGCGTGATCATCAATGGTTGGTGGGGGCCAATGATAGCGTGCTGAGCCGTGACTTCCTGGAAGTTTGTGCCCCAGTTTCGAATGAAGGCTATGACCGCGGTCATCGTGTTTTGATCGATGTAAATATCGGGTCCTATGGGGACAGTGATTTGCCGATCACCTTGGCCCCAGGTGCGCCTTATGTCGCGTTTGCGGTTGGCGAGGCGGATCGTAACCATGGTGAGGTTTCGACCTGGTATGGCGCTTTGGATAGCCGGATGGAGATGACGACGGGGGCTTCGGTCATCATTATTAGCGCCATGGAGGCGGCCTTTTATGGCGAGCGTTTTGAGCTGGAAGACGGTGAGGTTCACGATCAGCAAGGCCCCGGCGATGTCGCCCGGTTTGAAGTGCCCTGCCGCAGCCCACAAGATGGTATCGAGATCCTACAACGCGCTTATTAGTCCCCGGTAGGTGCGTCGAAAAAGCCCCGCTTTATAAGCGGGGCTTATTTTATTCCAGTTCGACGGCCTCGACCTGGCCCTTTTCGAGGACCAGTGCCAGCTCCCCGCGCTTTAAACGCAGCGCAGGTTCGCCAAATAATTTCCGCCGCCAGCCGGTCATGGCCTGGATATCGGCATTATCATCGGCGGCCAGTTTTTCCAGATCCGGCACGGTTGCGATCAGGCGCGGGGCCACATCGGCCTGTTCGGCCACCACGCGCAGATAGACTTTCAACATCTCAATCACCGGGCCCAGATTATTGGGCGGGGGCAGCGATTTTTCCACTTGCGGCGCATAGGCTTTGGGATCGGCCAAAGCCTCTTTCATCATCGCGACCAAACGCTCTGCCGGTTTGGAGCGTTCAAAGCCCTTGGGCACGGCGCGAAGACCGCTGAGCGCCTCCAGGCTTTGCGGGGCGGCATGGGCCAGTTCGTAAAGGCCATCATCTTTGATGATGCGGTTGCGCGGGATGTCACGGTTTTGCGCTTCGCTTTCACGCCAGGCCGCAGCGGCCTTCAAGGCGGCGAGCCAACGCGGTGAGGTTTTGCGCAATTTCAGCCGCTTCCAGGCGTCTTCGGGCTGCATCTCATAGGTGGCGGGCGTGGTCAGCACGCGCATTTCCTCGACCAGCCATTCGCTGCGATTTTTCTTGTCGAGATCGGCGCGCAGACCGGGATAGAGATCACGCAAATGCGTCACATCATTGAGCGCATAGCCCAGCTGGCCCTGGCTTAAGGGTCGGCGCGACCAGTCGGTAAAGCGCGGGCCTTTATCCAGATCGAGATCCAAGCGCGCACGCACCAGATTGTCATACGAGATGCTATCGCCAAGACCCACGGCCATGGCGGCAATCTGGGTGTCGAACAGTGGCTTGGGGATTACGCCCCCGCCCAGATGATAGAAAATCTCTAAATCCTGGCGACAGGCGTGGAAAACCTTCATCACCTTTTCATCGCGCAACAGTGCAAAGAAGGGGGCGAGGTCGATCCCGTTGGCCATCGGGTCGATCAACACTTCGGTTTCGCCCCCGGCGGCTTGAATCAAGCACAATTGCGGCCAGAAGGTGCTCTCGCGCATAAATTCGGTATCAATGGCAACGAAGTCTTCTTGCGAGAGCTTCGCACAGGCCTCACGCAAGGCCTCGGTCGTTGTGATAAAATCCATGGAATCCGATTTACTCGCACTGAAGCGATTTGGCGAGAGCACATGAAGATGATTACTGCAATTTCCCCGACTGAATGGGCGTGTGACGCAAGCTCATGCGCCACGCCATGAAAAGCGCCACCGCTAAACTGCCCAGGGCGATGAAGCCGAAGGCGCCTTGCAACGGCAGATGGGCGAGGTTGAGCCCGGCGAGCACGAATTGGCCCAGACTGGCCGAAGCGGCGTAGAGAATACTGCCTGCGGCGAGCAGGCGCGCGCGTTTTTCCGGATCAGCGCGGCGTTGAGCCATGGCTTGTAAGGGCACCACATAAAGCCCGGTGCAGATCGCGGCCATAGCCAGATCAAAGGTGATGCGCCAATGGGCCGGATCGGTGAAGAAGGCTTTGGCCCCAATGAGCGTTTCGCCAGCACTTTGCCCCCAGCCGGTGATCATAATGTCCAGCGGGAAGGCGATCAGGCCCACCGCACCAATCAAGGACAACAAAAGGCTATCTTCATGACGCGCCAGCGCGCCGCAAATGATCGCGCCCAGGGCGGCACATACGGTGAAAAGCGCGCTGAAAACCAACACCACAGTCTCATCCGCGCCCAGGACTTCAGCGCAATAGAGCGGCAAAAGGGTCACGATGGCTGCGGCCAGCATCCAGAACCAGGCCACCCCTAACAAGGCGCGAAACACGGGCTTGGCCTGATAGGCAAAGCGCAATTGGCGTGCGGTTTCACCGATAATATTCCAGCGGACTTTCAAGCTGGGATCACTGACGGGCAGCGGCGCGCCCGCGCGTATCGAAGCCCAGCCCAGCACGCCAACTAGGATCAAAATCGCGCCAATGATCAGCGGGCCTTGATCTTGACGCACCAGGCCGGTGCCCAGACCCGCGCCAATCAAAATCGCCATATTGACCGCGCCGCTCATCATTGCATTGCCGCGGATGAGGGCTCTACCCTGGAGCAGGCTGGGCATAGCCGCAGAGCGGGCGGGAATGAAGAAGGCCGATTGTACGCCCATGGCAAATAATGTCCCCAGCAACAGCCAGGCAGAATTGAGCCAGAAGGCGAGGGCGGCGAGCGTCATCAAGACAATCTCGGCCAGTTTGGTGATGCGTAAAATCGCCATGCGGTCCCAACGGTCGGCCACCTGGCCGGCCACGGCGGAGAAGAGGAAGATCGGCAAGGTCAGGGCGGTGGCCGCGATGGGCACCATGACCTGGCGATCTAGGTCCAAAATGGTCAGGCCTTCAAAAGTTGCCAGCGTCACCAGGGCATAGCGAAACAGATTATCGTTCAGCGCGCCCAGGGTTTGCGCGCCCAATAGGGGCGCAAACCGGCGCAGGGGAAAGGATGAACTCATGCCCAATCTCCTTCGATCAGGGGGCGTGATGGGCGCGTCTGGTCTTGGCGTAAATGACCATAGTGACGGGCATAGCGGGTTTGGCCAAGGCCTTCTTCGATCAAGGCGCGGGTGCGCGTTTCAATGCGGGTTTCCAGCTCAGCCATGAAGCTGTCTTTATCCAGGCCCGGCGCGATGGGGTCTAAAAACTCAACGACGACTTTACCGGGATATTTGGTCCAGCTTTGCTGGGGCCAGGCCAGGCCTAAATTGGTCGCTACAGGCACGCAAGGCCGGTTCAGCGCCTGATAGAGATGCCAGATGCCCTTGCGATAGCGATGGCTTTCCCCCACGGCGGACAGATGCCCTTCCGGATAGATCAGCAAATGGCGCTCTTCACGGGCAAAGCGGGTGATGGCATCATCCATCGTGGCGCGGGCATGATCGCCGCCGCAATTATTGACGACCACTGCGCCCAGCTTGCGCAGGATATGGCCAATCAAGGGGATGCGGGCCAGATGATCGCCGCAGACAAAGCCCAAATCAGGGATCAGCGCGCTCATTACATAGCCATCGCCCCAGCTTTGATGCTTGGCTCCGATCAGCGCCGGGCCTTGGGGTAGATGGGCCTGGCCGCGCACTTCGATCTGGATGCCGCCGAACACTCGCATCACGCCCACCATGGTCAAGCTGTAGGCCTGAATGAGGCGCGAGAGCAGCCAGCGACCGGGCAGCAGCGCAGCGATGAAGCACATCAGCGCATAAACAATCGAGACACTATAATAGGCCAGTTGAAACAGGATCGCACGCATGGGGTGGACCTTTCGCTCATCAGTGTGGAGATATGGGGAGAGGTGAGGGCTTAGGCCGTTTGTAAAACGGCCATCGCGCCTTTGGTCATGGTGTGGATGTGATCGCACATCCGGGCTTTAACGCGGCCCAGCATACGATGGGTGGCCAATTGCATGACCACACCCAGGGCCATGGCGGTTTTAACTTCAGGATCGCCCTGCGGGATCAGGCCGTCATCCATGGCGGCTTTGACGCGCATCATCATCGCGCTCACCGGATCTGGACGATCGGGGTGATGGGTGCCCGCAAAACGGTCTACATGACCCAAATAGTACGCAAACAGCACTTCATCCTTATCGGCTTCCTCACAGAAGACCCGGATGACGCCTTCTAATGCGCCTTCAAAACTGGTGGCCTTGGCCATGGCGGCGGTGACCAGCTCGAACAAGCGCTTGTGAACGGCTTCGAACATGGCGCGCGCCAGCTCATCCTTGCTGCGATAATGGCGATACATCGCGCCCTCAGACAAATTGGCACCATAGGCAATTTGCTTGATCGAAACCCGATCGACGCCTTGTTGGGCAAACAACTGCAAAGCGGCGCGTTCAACGCGGGCCTTGGCCGGGCTGGCATCGGGGGTTACGGGTTTTGCCGGTGGGCGGGTAATAGGCATGTCACTCATAATCTGTCCCTTTCAAGTTAGTAAGTGAGCAATCACTCACATCTTGGGTATAGCGAGGGGGAAGATGGAGGTCAAGGGCAAAAAGTAAGTTTTTACTCACGTCTTAAAATGAAACTCATGTGAGGATTCTCGCCCCCATACCGCATGACGTGCCGCTGACGGGATTTTGCTGGCCATCGCCTATGGCTGAGACGGGGCGCATAGGGGGGGCAACTGCACTCATTGGGGGGTGGACTACTGTGCTCACCTTGACTTTATGGCCATTCCGTCGCCTTTTCGCGGGAAACCTTTTTCTCTGGCCTGACACCTGTCGACGGAACTCACGCTCATGCACGTTTATCGTACCCATACTTGTGGAGAATTACGCTCAGCCCATGTCGGCGAAACCGTGCGTATTTCTGGATGGATCCACCGCAAACGCGACCATGGTGGTCTGTTATTTGTGGACCTTCGTGACCATTATGGTCTGACCCAATGTGTTGTAGAGCCAGAGTTTTCCGACTTTGAGCGTATTGAGCGCATGCGCGTTGAAAGCGTTATCACGATAACGGGTAAGGTCGTGGCGCGCGATGGTGAAGCGGTCAATGAAAACCTCGACACGGGTGCGATTGAAGTGCGCATTGAAAGCTTTGAGGTTCAGTCTGAAGCCCAGGAATTGCCATTGCCGGTCTTTGGTGAGCCAGAATGGTCTGAAGAAGTGCGTTTGAAGAACCGCTTCTTGGATTTACGCCGTGAAAGCCTGCACAAGCGGATCGTTTTGCGCTCTAAAATCATCGATTCTCTGCGTCGTCGGATGCAGGATGAGAATTTTACCGAATATCAGACCCCGATCTTGACGGCGTCTTCGCCTGAAGGCGCGCGCGACTTCCTGGTGCCTTCGCGTTTGCACCCAGGGTCCTTCTATGCGCTGCCCCAGGCCCCCCAGCAGTTCAAGCAGTTGATCATGGTCTCTGGCTTTGATCGCTATTTCCAGATCGCGCCCTGCTTTCGCGATGAAGATGCGCGCGCCGACCGTGCGCCGGGTGAGTTCTATCAGCTCGATATGGAAATGAGCTTTGCCACCCAGGAAGATGTGTTCTCGGTGATTGAGCCGGTGATGCAGGGCGTGTTCGAAGAGTTTGCCAATGGCAAAACGGTGACGCCTGCGCCATTCCCGCGCATCACCTATGAAGATGCGATGCGCAAATATGGCTCTGATAAGCCCGATCTGCGCAACCCGATCGTGATGGAAGCGGTGACCGAGCATTTTGCCGGCTCAGGCTTTAAAGTCTTCGCAGGCATGATCGAAAAGAACCCCAAGGTTGAGGTTTGGGCCATCCCAGCACCGAAGGGCGGCAGCCGCGCCTTCTGTGACCGCATGAATGCCTGGGCGCAAAAAGAAGGCCAGCCCGGTCTGGGCTATATCTTCTTCCGCGAAGCTGAAGGCAAGCTGGAAGGCGCTGGCCCGATTGCGAAAAACATTGGTGAGGAGCGGACCGAGGCGATTCGTACTCAGCTGGGCCTTCATGACGGTGATGCGGTCTTCTTCGCGGCCGGTTTGCCGAAAGATTTCGCCAGCTTTGCCGGGCGCGCGCGCAATGTCGTCGGCCAAGAGCTTGATCTTTATGAAAAAGACATTTTCAAATTCTGCTGGATTGTCGACTTCCCGATGTATGAATGGGATGAGGACAATAAGAAGGTCGATTTCTCGCACAACCCCTTCTCTATGCCGCAATACGATATGGATCACTTCATGGCGTTGGACCCGTCCAACACCGAAGAGATTTTGGCAATGCGCGCCTTCCAATATGACATTGTGTGTAACGGGATTGAGCTGTCCTCCGGCGCGGTGCGGAACCACCGCCCGGATGTGATGCTGAAAGCCTTTGAAATCGCGGGTTATGGCCCTGAAGTTGTGGAAGAAGCCTTCGGCGGCATGCTCAATGCCTTCCGCTATGGCGCGCCGCCGCACGCTGGTATTGCACCAGGCGTTGACCGGATTGTGATGATCCTGGCCGATGTTGAAAACCTGCGCGAAGTCGTGATGTTCCCGAAAGATCAACAGGCGCGTGATTTGATGATGAATGCGCCTGCACCTGCGCAACCGGCTCAATTAAAAGAGTTGCATCTGCGCACAGTGATCCCTCAGGACAAAAAGGCCTAAGCCCTTTTATGGCGTGAACAAAAAAACGGCTCTCTCATGAGGGCCGTTTTTTGTGTCATCTCAATATCAAGGCTGATGAGTGCCGCGCGCGCTTGATCTTTAAGGGCGCGGTTCTGGGCGCTCTGGAACCTCTGGAACCTCTGGAGCCTCACTATTGTTTGGGGGCGCAGGCGGGGTGATGCTCAAAAACTCATTGTCGCCCTCGCGGATAAACCCACCTTCGCTATCAAATTGCATCACGACATCGCCAGCGCGCATTTCAAAGCCATCTTCAGTGGCAAACATCTGCACGCCGCCCATATTCATGCGCAGGGGGGCGTTCTCGCGAAGACGCTGGGCGGTTTCTTGGCGGCGTTGTTCCACAATAGCGGCGCGGGCTTCCCCGGCGGCTTCACGCGCGGCTTCCCGCGACAAACGGGCATCTTCACGCGCTTGCTCTCGTGAACGTTGGGCGCTTTGCGCGGCCTGTTCGCGGACTTGACGGGTGCGCTCACGCACCATCTGGCGGATTTGCGCGGCAATGTCTTGATTGCTCTCTTCTGCGCGCAATTCAGGCAGGGGCGGCACTTCACTGGCCGGTACCGGCGGGGCGGGTGGAATGATATAGGTTGGGGGTTCAATTTTGTGGCTGTTGCGTTCACGTGATTGAACGAATTCCAATTCGCTTTCCCATTCGCTTTCTTCGATAGCGTTTTGGCGGGCTGCTTCTAAGCGGGCATTCAGGTCAATTTCCGCGTCAGCGAGAGCTTCAGCCGCATCTTGAACTCCGTGGCGCGCCGCATCCAGGGTTTCGCTGCCGCCGCGGCGCGGGGAAAACTCGGTCTGTTCAAGATTGCGCAGGGCTTCTTCAAAGGCCAGGCGGGCAATACGAATTTGCTCGCGCTCGGCTTCTAAGGTGCGCAGGCGTTCCTCGCGAACATAGACGCGAATATCATGATTGCGGTGTGTTTCCTGCTCGTGTTCGGGGCTCTCCGTCTCGTGATCATGTTGTGTGTCGACAGTTTGGCGATTGCAGCTTTCATCGACATAGCGCCGTAAAATCGAAAACTTATCCGTTGCGCAAACATTGATGAATTCAGCATGTTCAAAGCCTACAACATCGCGCAAATCGGCATCGGTGAAGTCGACATTGGCAAAGCGGGCACCGGTCAGATTGACCCCGCGCATATCCGATTGGGTAAAATCGATCGTGTCGGCACGAAAGCCGGTCATGTCGCTTTCACGTAGGTCAGAGCGCTGAAACTCGCCATGTTCAACGGAGGTATTGATCCACTGCGCCGAGCGTATCGAGGCATTATTGGCGCGCACATGGCGCAATACTCCACCAACAAAGAAAGTCTCGTCCAAATTGCTGCCCGACAGATCAACATGGACGAAAACAGCATTGGCAAAGCGCGTGCCGCGAAGGTGAGCCCCAGTAAAATTCACATCATTAAAACGGGCTTGGGAAAGCTGCACATCGCTCATATTGACGCCGGTCAGATTGACGTCATTAAAGCGCGCTTCCATCATGGCGGCGTCAGAAAAATTCGCGCCTTGAAAGCGGCCATCTTCGATACGGGCACCGGCCAGGTTTTGAGCGGCAAAGTCACAGCCCTGGCAATCGCCGCCAATCACCAAGCGGCGATGGGGGCCACCGGTAGAACTTGCAGCACTGGCATAGCTGACGGTGCGCATATGCGCTTCGCCCGTGGGGCCCACACCTTCACCTGTCAAAACAGCGGCTAGAACTAAGACTCCAATCATCATGGATATATTGATACCGGGCCTGAAGGCAAAAGCCGACTTAAATTACAGTAAGTCTTGAGCACCAATTAGTGACAGGGTGTTATGTGTAGCCCTGCGGGCAGTTCAGTGGAGCTGTCACCACAGGCAGAATTGAGCTGAGTTTGGGTGAGGCCGTGTGCAGCGCCCATTTCCGCCCCAGAAAGATTGGCCCCTACAAAATGCGCGCCTGTGAAGTCTGCACCGCCAAAATAGGCCCCTACCAAATTCGCGCCATCCAGATTGGCATTGCGGAAGTTGGCGTTGGTAAAGCGTGCGCCAAACAAATTGGCCACGGATAGATTGGTCCCCACAAAGCGTGCGCCATTCATGGTCGAAAGGCTCAAATCGGCCTGGCGCAGACGCGCGCCTGAGACATCAATATTGGGAAGGTCGTGATAGCTGAGATCGGCCTGAAACAGATTACATCCAGCACACGATTGCCCGGCCTGAATCCGCGCAATCTCGCTGGCGTTCTGGGCGTGTGCTGTGCCCAGCCCTACACCCCAAAAAACCAAAGCGAGTAAAATCTGTTTCATAATAGGCATGCTGCACCCCAAAACTGATAATTGCTATGGCTCAGAGCAAGTTCGATGCCGCCCCTTGCGCGTATCTCAATTGAGAGGCAATATAAGGCAAAGGAGTTTCGAAATGCCAACACAAACCAGCATGCTGCATGTACGTGTCGATAATCACTTGAAAAGTCGCGCTCACGCGGTTTTGGCGGATATGGGTTTAACCTTATCGGATGCGGTGCGTATTTTGCTGACCCGTGTTGTCGCCGAAGGGGGGTTGCCGGTTGGGTTAACGAGTGATCCTGTTGCCTATGATCGCTGGTTTCGCGATAAAGTTCATGAAGCTTTACACGATGAGACGGGGGATCGTGATCATGATGAGTTTATGGCGGCGGCGCGTTCGCGCCTAACTCCCCCTAACCATGACTAAAATTATTTGGTCGCGTCACGCGCAGACTGATCTTTTTGCCATTCTTGATTATATTGCCCTTGATAATCTTGATGCTGCCTTGGCCTTGCAGGGCGATATTGAAGCGGCGTCGGACCAGCTTCGCGATTTTCCAGATCAAGGCCGACCCGGACGCGTTGAGGGCACACGAGAATTGATTATCCGCACAAATTATATTGCGGTTTATATTCAAAGCGCGGCGGGATTGCGAATTCTACGACTATTACACGCCTCGCGCCAATGGCCCTAAGCTTTCAAGGGTCACATTAAAGATCACCTTTCCAGTCGCACGCCTCGCAATGATGCTGGCTGCCCTCTTCGATGAGGGTGAAGTGGCCGCATTCCGGGCAGGGATCACCGGCATAATCGCGCGATTGGGGGCGGGTGAGGGGCTGGACATTGCTTGTCGTAACGCTGGTAAAGGCTGGGCCGGTTTCGTCCTCATCCTCGCCTTGATAATCGTCATCATCTTCGCGCGCATTGACGGCGCGTGCCCGGCGCGGATCGGCGAGCATCACGACATTGTCGGGCAGTTGCCCGCGCGAGAAGCCCTTGGAGATGAGCTTTGTGGCGTCCTGATTGAGGAGCTTTTCTTTCTCCACCCCGCGGCCCAGACCGGCTAGATCGCGGCCATCATGGGCATCATGTTCGGCGAGGTCTTCGCGTTCCAGATAGGAGACACCCAGCTCGCGGAAGAGATAATCGAGAATGGAGGTCGCGGTTTTGATCTTGTCATTGCCCTCAACAGGCCCGGCCGGTTCAAAGCGGGTGAAGACATAGGCATCGACATATTCTTCCAAGGGTACGCCATATTGCAGACCGATGGAGATGGAGATCGCGAAATTATTCATCAGCGAGCGGAAGGCTGCGCCTTCCTTATGCATGTCGATGAAAATCTCGCCCAGCTCCCCATCATCAAACTCACCGGTATGGAGATAGACTTTATGACCCCCAACGGTGGCTTTCTGGATATAGCCCTTGCGCCGATCGGGCAGTTTGCGGCGCGCGGCCGGACGCTCGATATATTTCTCGACGACTTTCTCGACGACCCGCTCGGTGGTGATCCCTTTGCGGCCAAAATCACCGCTTTCATATTCGACGGTGTTGAGTAGATCATAGAGATCCTCACCTTCACGGCGAACTTTAAGGCTGCGAAGACCGCGGCGCGCGGCAGAGGCCACCAGATCACCGATATCGTCCATGCTGATACGCCCAGGCAGGGTGAGGCTAAGGCCTGCATCACCTTCCAGCGCGGTTTCCACCGCTTGGGCCATGGCCATCGCGGCTTCGACGCTGGGTTCAGCAAAGAGGGCACGCAGGCTGAAATCAAGCTGCGGGCATTCATCCAAACGCCCTGCGCCATGGGCCCAGCGCTCTGCCGTTTCGATGTCGAGCGGGCTAACGCCGAAGGCCTCTAACAGGGCCGGGCCAACGCTTTCAATCTGATCGCTGGTAAGCCCGCAACGCTGCCAGATGTCTTCGCTGATCGTCCAGCGGTTAAAGGCATGGCGCACCGGCGCGCCTTCGCTGATCATGGCGTTGATCTGGATGAGGTGACGCTCAGAAAGGCCCAGACGCTCTAGCGCACTTAGCCAATCAGCTTGCAACCCATCAAGGCTATTATGCCCCAGGGCATAGAGGCGCGCGGCTTCAATCTGCTCGGCGCTGAGCCCGGCATGGTGGAGGGCGGTTTCGACACAAGCGCTGAGGCTGCGCTGGCCCTCAGCGTTCGTCTGGGCGATGGACGACAAGGCATGGACGCCCCAGCTTTCCAAGCCCAAGAAGGCGTTGAGACCTGCATCCTCACCTTGATAAAGCATAACCGGGGCGCGCGAGGCTTCCCGCACAATGGCGACTAAAGTGCGCGCGAAATGACGCGCATCATCACTGTCATAGGCAAAATTTGCCAGCGTCAACGCCGCGCCCAGATTGGCGAGCGCCAGGGCTGGGCGATCTTCCAGCGTGTTTAAGGCTTGTCCCCAAAGCTGAGCGGCATGGGAAAGCCCGTCTTCATCCAGACCCTCGGCGGTGATGAAAGGCGCGAGGTTCAAGACCGCACCCGCATTTAAGCGGTCTTCCGGGTGGAAGATCAGCGCCGGGGCCCCATGGCTCCACAGGCATTCTTTAAGATCGCTCATAAAGCGTTTCAAGCTTTGTCCATTGGGCAAAGCTTCAGGCGCGCCATCGCCATCAAACAGGGCATAGGGCAGGTGCAGTTCAGACTTGGTGGGGGCTTCAGGGACCCAGCCAAGCCCTGCCTCGGGATCAATAATGCCTTGGCGCGCGCGCGCGATTGCGCGCTCGATCAAGCTATCAGCGACCCCTTCACGGCGGGCGGCGCGGATTGCACGCGCCAGCGCGCGGTTGCGACGTGGATCAAAGCATTCGCCGTCACTGCCATCACAATTCACGCACGCCAGCGCCACCGCTTCCAGGCGGTCACGCAAAATGCGATTGCCCACATCCTGGGCGGCATCGGCCATGGCATGGGTCTGAATACGTTGGATGAGGTCGGGGCCTGTTTCCAGCTCATGACGTTCAACGCGCTTGGCGGGCAGGCGGGCCTCGCCGCGCCATAGGGCACCGACAGGGGCAGCCTCGCGCGCGATGACACTGGCGGCCAGCTCTTGCGTGGCTAACGCGGCCGTTGCGCCCGTAAACCCATCCATCAGGCGTGACAGGCCCTGGGTGATCAGCACTGCGCCATCATAGGGCGCATCCTCAGGGGTAA
The DNA here is from genome assembly GCF_000382325.1 of Woodsholea maritima DSM 17123. Taxonomy (GTDB): domain Bacteria; phylum Pseudomonadota; class Alphaproteobacteria; order Caulobacterales; family Maricaulaceae; genus Woodsholea; species Woodsholea maritima. The sequence continues at coordinate 355,851 of NZ_KB908059.1, read as the reverse complement.
GTTGACACAAAGCGACCAGGCCTTGCATGGCGCAGGCGGGCCAGGCGCGCGGCGCGGCCATCATCGCGCCGTCTTGGTCGCTATCTTCATCATCGTGATCGCTGAGCGGCAAGGGGCGGGCCAGGAAATCCGCCGCATCAAAGGCCGACAATCCATCCCGGGTCAGGCGTGCGCGAATATCTTGGGACTGAGGCATAACCGCTCCATAAGAGATCTTGTAGAGAATCACTAAAGAAGCATACCTGTCTTCGCCAGAATCACGAAACCTGTTGCACGCGATATGCAGCCGCGCGGGCAAGTGCAGCAAAGCGGCAGGAAATGCGTGTGGGTCACTGGACCTGCGCGTGATCTGAGGGCATAGTCCGCCCCTAAAAACAGAAGGATGTCGCGCCCATGCTCGGCTTCATTGGAAAGATCTTTTGCTGGTGGCAAGACGCCACCCCTGGTGCACTCTTCACCATCGCCAAGCGCGGTGAATTTGTGGGCGAGGATGAGTTCGGCAATAAATACTATCAAGAACGCGACGGGCAGGGCTCTGGCGCGGACAGCGTGCGCCGACGCTGGGTGATCTATAAAGGCTATGCGGATGCTTCACGCGTGCCGACCGAATGGCATGGCTGGCTGCATCACACTTTTGAGCATCCCCCAACCGAAGCGCCCTTATTGCGTCAGGCCTGGGAAAAAGATCACCAGCCCAATTTGACCGGTACTTTACACGCTTATCGTCCGACGGGGTCTTTGGCCTCTTCGCGTCAACGCCAGGGCGCGAAGGCCGATTACGAATCCTGGAACCCGGAAGAGGCTTAAGTCCATGCGTGCCAGTGCCCTTGTCGAAACGCTGATCGGGGCCGGGGTGCTCGCCGCAGCCGGGTTTTTTCTGTTCTATGCCGGATCGAACTTGTCCACCGGTCAGAGTGCGGACGGCTATACGCTGTCTGCGCGCTTTTCCACCATTGGCGGTTTGACCCGTGGGGCCGATGTGCGCGTGGCCGGTGTGCCCGTGGGCACGGTCAGCGCGATTGAGCTCGATCAACAGACCTATCTGGCGCGCGCGGTGATGCGTCTGGATGGCGGGATTGAGATCCCTGAAGATTCCAGTGCCCGCATTGCCTCCAACGGTTTGCTCGGCGGCGCTTTTGTTGAGATTGAGCCCGGCGGGTTGGAAGAAGCCCTCATCGAGGGCGGTGAAATTCAATACACCCAAGGCGCGGTCGATATTTTCAGCCTAATCGGGGAAGCGGTGATGAACCGCGCCTCAGGCGGATCAGAGGACGGATCGAGCGCGCAGGATGATAGCGCGCGCAGCACGACAGACGCGGAATAAACTGGCCAAGCCCGGATCTATCGTCATACTTTGGCTATAATAGCCAGATAGATCGGATCTGGACGCGGGGGAGAGATCGCCATGGCATCGGCATTGACTTCAGCTTTTTCCAGCTTGGCGCTGGTTGCGGCGCTGGGCTTATCCAGTGCTGGCTTTGCTTTGGCACCGGCCAGCTTGTCCGGGGCGCAAGAGGGCATTGCGCAACCCCTTGAAGAGCCAATCGCTGAGCCGCAAGCCAACAGCGATGATGATGTAACGATTGTAAATGGCGAAGAAACCGGTCCGCTGATTGATCCGCGCTCTGGCTATTATCCCGCACAATCATCGGGCAATGAAGAAACCCGCCTTGAGACGGCTGAGCCTACGCAAGAGGGCCAGAGCGTCGAGAGCGAGCCTCAAGTCCCGGTTTGGCGTGACCCTGATGCCTTAGAGGGTGTTGAACGCAACGGGCCTAGCTCTCAACCCGGCCGGGTGGCAATCCTGCGCGGGCTGGATAAAGTGACGGCCCGCACGCGTGATTTTGAAGCCAATGTGGGTGAGCCGGTACAATTTGGCGCGCTGGAAATCACCGTGCAATATTGCCGTAAACGTCCCCCTGAAGAAATTCCGGAAGTTTTTGTCTTCATGGAAGTCAAAGACCGGCGCACCGATGGGTTCGGCATTGAAGCCGATGGCGAAAAAATCTTTTCCGGCTGGATGTTTGCTTCAAATCCGGCGCTGCACGCGCTGGAGCACCCGATCTATGATGTTTGGGTGATGGATTGTAGGGCTTGAGCCCCGCTCGCCCCTTCAGGCCAGGCAAAGAAATCTGCGTGTTCTTCCGTTGAAACGGCAAGGCGGGCTTTATAGTCCGCCCGGCTGATGACTTGTGCGCCAAAGGTCTCCAAGTGGTCGGTGGTAAATTGCGCATCGAGCAGCGAATACCCCCCCGCCTTCAAGCGCGCGACCAGATGGACCAGAGCCACTTTGCTGGCATCGCGCACTTTCGAGAACATGCTCTCACCAAAAAAGGCCCCACCCACACAGACGCCATAGAGCCCGCCCGCCAGGCGCTGATCGTGCCAAACCTCTAAGCTATGGGCAAAGCCCTGCTCATGCATCTCGATATAGAGATTGAGGATGTGATCATTGATCCAGGTGTCTTCACGGCCCGGTTGCGGGGTCGCGCAGCCCTCCACCACAGTGGCAAAGCAGCGATTGATCGTGATGTGAAAACGGTCTTGCTTGACGGTACGTTTTAACCGCCGCGAAATGTGAAAATGTTCATCCAAGGGGATGATGCCGCGCTCATCAGGATCAAGCAGATAGATGCGCGGGTCGTGGCGTGCTTCGGCCATGGGAAACACGCCACGTGTATAACAGGTCAGCAGTTCACGAACGCCGAACCCCCGCATCAAAGGCTCCTAAGACTACTCCGCCGTTTTGGAGAGCCACTCTTCCAACCAGCGGATGTGATAATCACCGCTTAGGAAAGCAGATTCATTCAATAAGTCCAAGAATAATGGAATGGTGGTTTCAATGCCATCCACAACCATTTCTTGAAGCGCGCGGCGAAGACGCAGCAAGGCTTCATCGCGTGTGCGCCCATGAACGATCAGCTTACCAATCAAGCTGTCATAATAGGGCGGGATGGAATAACCCGAATAAAGCGCTGAATCCAAACGCACACCCAGACCGCCAGGGGCGTGGAAATTCGTCACCTTGCCCGGTGAAGGCGTAAAGGTGCGTGGATTTTCCGCATTGATCCGGCATTCGATCGCGTGGCCTTCAAAGGTCACATCGGCTTGAGTAAAGCTCAGCTTTTCACCGGCTGCAACCAAGATCTGCTCACGCACCAGGTCAATCCCGGTGATGGCTTCGGTCACAGGGTGTTCCACCTGAAGACGGGTGTTCATTTCAATGAAATAGAACTCGCCGTTTTCATAGAGAAACTCAATCGTACCGGCACCACGATAGCCGATCTTGGCGACCGCTTCACGTACAACCTCACCAATCCGGTCACGCTCAGCGGCGGTAAGGGCCGGCGAACCGGCTTCTTCCAGGACTTTCTGGTGGCGCCGTTGCAAGGAGCAATCACGCTCGCCCAAATGCACGACATTGCCATGGGAATCGGCCAGCACCTGGATCTCGATATGGCGCGGACGACCGAGATATTTCTCGATATAGACCGCCCCATCACCAAAGGCCGCTTGGGCTTCGGCAGAGGCCGTTTGCAGCGCCTGCTCCAGATCATCGGCCGTATTGGCGACTTTCATCCCGCGACCGCCGCCGCCAGAGGCCGCTTTGATCAGCACCGGAAAGCCGATTTCAGTGGCGACTTTACGCGCCTCATCCATGTCGGTGATGGCCCCATCAGAGCCGGGAACGACCGGAATACCGGCTTCCATCGCGGCCTGTTTGGCGGTGATTTTATCGCCCATCAACCGGATGGTTTCTGGCTTTGGTCCGATAAAGATCAAGCCATGGGCTTCGACGATCTCGGCAAAGCGTGCATTCTCAGACAAGAAGCCATAACCGGGGTGAATGGCCTGGGCCCCGGTGATCTCCGCTGCAGCGATGATCGAAGGAACAGACAGATAGCTGCGCCCGGCTGGGGGCGGGCCCACACACACGCTTTCATCGGCCAGACGCACATGCATGGCGTCAGCGTCGGCTTCAGAGTGGATGGCCACGGTTTTGATGCCCATTTCCTGACACGCACGGTGTACACGCAGGGCAATCTCGCCGCGATTGGCAATAAGGACTTTTTCAATCATAGCGCAACGCGCTCCTCTATGCCGTTTTATGCAATAATGAAGAGCGGCTCGCCGTATTCAACCGGCTGGGCGTCATCGACCAGGAATTCCTTGATCGTACCGGCTTTAGGCGCGGTGATCGGGTTGAAGGTCTTCATCGCTTCAACCAGCAAGACGGTCTCGCCTTCCTTCACACTGTCGCCGACCTTTTTAAAGGGCTCAGAATCCGGATTGGCGCGCAGATAAACTGTGCCGACCATCGGCGACTTCACCGCACCCGGGTGTGCGCCTGCATCCGCCGCCGCCGCAGGGGCCGGGGTTTCCGGTGCCGCCGCCGCAGGGGCTGGGGCCGCCATAGGGGCGGGCATTTGCGGTGCGAAGGCGTAATTGGCCGCCACAGCGTGGACTTCCTTGGCGACGCGGATACGCAGCTCACCTTTTTCCACTTCGATTTCCGTCAGCTCGGTATCTTTCAAGATATCAGCAAGCTCGCGTACGAGTTTCGAATCGATTTGCGGGTTGGACGTGTTAGACGCCATCAGAACACTCTCTTTCATTCATTCTATTTAAGGCCGAGCCGCAATCAGCGTTGTGATTGCATCCAGCCCCAGAACATAGCCCTCAGCCCCAAAGCCGCTAATGGTGCCATTAACAGCCGAAGCCACATATGAATGCGCACGGAAAGCCTCTCTCGCCGCCGGCTGAGAGAGGTGCACCTCGATTGCCGGCAGGTCTACCGCTTTCAGTGCGTCATGCAAAGCCACAGATGTATGCGTATAGGCGGCGGGATTGAGAATCAAACCCTTCGCAGCACCTTTGGCCTCTTGAATCCAGTCGACGAGAACCCCCTCATGATTGGTCTGGCGAAAGTCTATCTGCAAATTTAGCGCCGTCGCCTTTTTTTCGCAGAGCTCTTGAATGTCTTTCAGCGTCATTGTGCCGTAGATATGCGGCTCACGCGTCCCCAGTAGGTTCAAATTGGGACCATTGAGGATGAAGATCGTGTGCATGTGAGACACTCTTTTTGCGGCAAATAACGCCTGGGGATCTTGACTGTGGTGCGCGGTTTTACGACGTGATGGGGTAAGGAAACAAGTATACTCAGCGATGGTTATGGCACAGATCACAGTCAATGGCGAAAGCCACGAGGTTCAAGCGGGCCTCACTCTCACCCAATTGCTTGAGGCTTTAGCGCTCAATCCCAAGAAGGTGGCGGTGGAGCGCAATCTGGAAATTGCCCCGCGCTCGCTTTACGACACCATTCATATCGAAGCCGGAGATCGGCTGGAAATCGTTCATTTTGTCGGAGGAGGCTAAGCCCATGGACGCCAGTGATGTTGAAACCGTTCAAGGTTTACCCGTGGATGAGCCTCTGGTCGTGGCCGGGCGCACGCTGCAATCGCGCTTGATTATCGGCACCGGCAAATATCAAAGCTATGCTCAAAATGCGCGGGCCTTGGAGGCCTCGGGCGCGGAGATGATCACGGTCGCGGTGCGCCGGGTCAATCTCTCAGACCCGAATCAAGAGCGCCTGGTCGACCATATTGATCCGGAAAAATACATTTTCCTGCCCAATACTGCGGGATGTTTTACCGGTGAGGATGCGGTGCGTACGCTGCGTCTGGCGCGCGAGGCGGGCGGCTGGACCCTTGTAAAGCTTGAAGTGCTCTCCGATCCCAAACATCTCTATCCCGATATGGAAGAGACGCTGCGCGCGGCCGATATGCTAATCAAAGAGGGCTTTGACGTGATGGTCTATTGCTCTGATGATCCGGTTTATGCGCGCAAGCTGGAAGATGTCGGGTGCTGCGCGATCATGCCTCTGGGTGCGCCGATTGGCTCGGGCCTGGGCATTCAGAACCCGGTGAATATTCGCTTGATCAAAGAGGCCGCCAAAGTGCCGGTCATCGTCGATGCGGGTGTGGGCACGGCCTCTGATGCCAGTATCGCGATGGAGCTGGGCTGTGATGGGGTGTTGATGAATACCGCCATTGCCGAAGCCAAAGACCCGATCCGCATGGCCAGCGCCATGAAGCATGCTGTGATCGCCGGGCGCGAGGCTTATTTAGCGGGACGCATGCCTAAAAAACGCTATGCTGATCCGTCCAGCCCTCTGGCCGGATTGATTTAAGGCGATCGATAATTATCGAATAGACTCCAAATCAAGTTTGGGGCCGCGTTTCTTATTGTTCTATCCTCGCTTCGCTGCGGGCGGACGGTCGTCCTTGCGGGCTGATCGCCCGATTATCCTCCCCTGCAAAGCGGGGGAGGTGGCCTGAAAGGCAGGAGGGGGCGTATAGTGTTTGAGAGAAAATGCCCCCTCAGTCAGCGATGCTGACAGCTCCCCCGTAAACAGGCGAGCACATCCCTTCATAAATGCGATAGCCAATTCGAAACTGTCATCCCGGCCTTGAGCCGGGATCTATGGGCCTTTCTGGCAAGCTCAATAGATCCCGGGTCGCGCTAACGCTTGCCCGGGATGACACTCTTGCTTTGGAGTCTCGCTTCGCGTGCGCTTGCGCTCCCTTACGGAGCGATGGACCCCGGATCAAGTCCGGGGCCGCGATTTTTTTTCGTAATCCTCGCTTCGCTGCGGGCGGACGGTCGTCCTTGCGGGCTGATCGCCCGGTTAACCGCTACCGGGTTCCCGGCCAAGCGGAGCGCAGAGCCGGGGTCTAATTTCTTTGTCATCTAGGTTTATAAATCCCCGATTAAATCGGGGATGACAGGCGATAAGTTGGGTCTGGATGACGCGGATCGGCCCAATAAGGGGAGGTTCCTGCATCCCAGATGTCTTTTTCTTGGGAAAAGCGCTGAAAAAATGCACAGGCGCGCCTAAATAGAAATCTCCCGATAAGGTTTTGCGTTCTAGGAAGAGGGTAAGACTGCCCGCAATGGCTTGCCCGCAAGACCCAAGCTTGCCACACTGCGATTAACCGTGTTTTCAAGGTTGGTGTTCCAGCTTTGGATTTTGTCAAAACGTGCTCTTTAAGGAATTGCTGACGATGAAAGATCCTCAGGATGTCATGATGAACCTTGTGCCCATGGTGGTTGAGCAGACCAGCCGGGGCGAGCGCGCCTTCGATATTTATTCGCGCCTGTTGAAAGAGCGGATTGTGTTCGTGACCGGTCCGATCGAAGATCATATGGCGAGCTTGATGGTGGCTCAGCTTCTCTATCTCGAATCTGAGAACCCGAAAAAAGAAATCGCGATGTATATCAACTCCCCCGGCGGCCATGTTGCTGCGGGTCTGGCGATTTATGACACGATGCAATATGTGCGCTGTCCGATTGCGACGGCCTGTGTGGGGACCGCAGCCTCTATGGGCTCGCTCCTCTTGGCGGCCGGGGACAAAGATATGCGCTTTGCCACGCCCAATGCGCGCATCATGGTGCACCAGCCTTCAGGCGGGTTCCGCGGTACGGCCACGGATATTGAGCGCTATGGCGAGGACATCCTGAAAATCAAGCGCCGCATGAACGAGATTTATGTCAAGCACACCGGTCAGGACTATGAGACGATCGAGAAGACCTTGGATCGTGATCATTTTATGACCGCTGATGAAGCCAAAGACTTTGGTTTGATCGACAAGGTCTATGCCCAGCGCGAAGAGGCGTAAGGCAAAAAAGTGCGCGAGGGCTGAAATTTCATAAACCAGGGGTTTGGGCAGCTGCACTTTCCTGAAGCGGTTATGAAAACTCAGCTTTTCGCGATTACTCTTCTCAAAGCCTTGTGGATAAGGCGCAGAGATGAGCAGCCCCAGCGGCGATGATCGCTTGATCAGAACCGCTGGCGGTGGTCGAATGTAAGACGAAGCAAATTGTTTGGACTTCATTCATCAGTGCCGTGCACTGTAAGATGATGAAAAGCAAAGAACAGCGTAAGACGCGCCGGCACGGACGGGAGCGACCATGACGAAGGCGACATCAGGCGACGGGAAGAACACGCTATACTGTTCTTTTTGTGGCAAAAGCCAGCACGAAGTCCGCAAGTTAATCGCGGGGCCGACGGTATTCATCTGTGATGAGTGCGTTGAGCTGTGTATGGATATCATCCGCGAGGAAAGCAAAACCTCGCTGACTAAATCCAAAGAAGGCGTGCCCACGCCGATGGAAATCTTCAAAGTGCTTGAAGATTATGTCATCGGTCAGGCGCACGCCAAGCGCGTGCTCTCTGTGGCCGTGCATAACCATTATAAACGCCTCAATCACGCCAGCCAGAACAGCGATGTGGAATTGCAAAAATCCAACATCTTGCTGATCGGTCCAACCGGGTGCGGTAAGACTTTGCTGGCGCAAACCTTGGCGCGCATTCTCGATGTGCCCTTCACCATGGCGGACGCCACCACCTTGACCGAGGCCGGCTATGTGGGTGAGGACGTTGAGAATATCGTTCTGAAATTGCTTCAGGCCTCTGATTACAATGTTGAGCGTGCCCAGCGCGGCATTGTCTATATTGATGAGATCGACAAAATCTCTCGCAAGTCCGACAACCCCTCCATCACGCGTGATGTGTCGGGTGAGGGCGTGCAACAGGCCTTGTTGAAAATCATGGAAGGCACGGTAGCCAGCGTTCCTCCGCAAGGCGGGCGCAAGCATCCCCAGCAAGAGTTCTTGCAAGTGGATACCACCAACATCCTGTTCATCGTTGGCGGGGCCTTTGCGGGGCTGGAGAAAGTGATTTCTCAGCGCGGTAAGGGGTCGGCTGTGGGCTTTGGCGCGGATGTGCGCTCTACCGATGATCGTCGCCAGGGTGAAGTGCTGCGCGAAGTTGAACCAGATGATCTGCAGCAATTTGGCCTGATCCCGGAATTCATTGGTCGTCTGCCGGTCATTGCGACCTTGGAAGACCTGGATGAAGGCGCGCTGGTTCAGATCCTGACCGAGCCCAAGAACGCGCTCATCAAGCAATATCAGCGTCTGTTCGAGATGGAAGGCGTGGGCCTTTCCTTCACCGAAGATGCGCTGACCTCGATTGCCAGCCGTGCCATTGATCGCAAGACGGGTGCACGGGGCTTGCGCTCGATCATGGAAGGCATTTTGCTTGAAACCATGTTCGATTTACCAAGCCTAGATGGTGTGGAAGAGGTTGTGGTCAATGCCGAGGTTGTTACCGGTGATGCCAAGCCCCTAAACATCTATTCTGAGCGGCGAACAGCAAGTGGGGATGATAAATCCTCACGCTCGTGAGCCTGAGTTTTCAAGGCTGAACGCAGGCGGTTAGGCGCTTAGTCAGACATTTGCAGTATATTTCACGCCCGTACGCTTGAACCCGCGTGCGGGCGTGGTCACTTGTAAGAGGAACCCTTCATCACAGCTGGTGCTGAATTTCCAAGATAACCGGAGCCAGACAAGGTCCGGGCCCGTGACCAGCGTGCTTCATAAGTAAGGCGTATGGTGGCGATATAAGGAGCATAATCCTATGGCCGAACTCAAGACACTTCCCCTTCTGCCTTTACGTGACATCGTTGTTTTCCCGCACATGATTGTGCCGCTGTTTGTAGGGCGCGAAAAATCTGTGCGCGCCCTGGAAGAGGTGATGCGCGCGGATAAACAAATTCTATTGGCGACCCAGAAAAGCGCAGCCGATGATGATCCGGCCCCCGATGGGATTTATCCCACGGGTGTGATGGCTTCGGTGTTGCAGCTGTTGAAGCTTCCTGATGGCACGGTCAAGGTGTTGGTCGAGGGTGGCCGGCGTGTCCGCCTGACGCAATTTATCGAGAATGCGGCCTATTTCGAAGCTGAAGCCGAACTGTTGGACGAGGATGATACGTCCTCTTCTGAGCTTGAGGCTTTGATGCGCACGGCGGCAGAGAAGTTTGAAGAATACGTCAAGCTCAATAAAAAAGTGCCGCCTGAGGCGCTCTCATCGGTGGCTGAGATTTCTGATCCCGCCAAGATGGCCGATACTATTGCGGCGCATCTGGCGGTGAAGATCGCTGATAAGCAGGAATTGCTGACCAATCCCAATGTCGCCGAGCGTCTGGAGAAAATCTTTGGCTTGATGGAGGGCGAGATTTCCGTCCTTCAGGTCGAGAAAAAGATCCGCTCACGCGTTAAGCGTCAGATGGAAAAAACCCAGCGCGAATATTATCTCAACGAGCAGATGAAAGCCATTCAGCGCGAGCTGGGTGAGGGTGATGATGGGCGTGAAGAGCTCAACGAGCTTGAAGAGCGCATCGAAAACACCAAGCTTTCTAAAGAGGCGCGCGAGAAGGTCGATGCTGAGCTGAAAAAGCTCAAGCAGATGAGCCCAATGTCGGCTGAGGCCACTGTGGTGCGCAATTATCTCGACTGGATCTTGTCCATTCCGTGGAACAAGAAAAAGCGCACCAAGATCGATCTCGCCAAGGCGCAAAAACAACTCGATGACGAGCATTATGGCCTGGAGAAGGTCAAGGACCGGATTGTCGAGCATCTGGCCGTTCAAGCGCGCACCAAAAAATTGCGTGGTCCGATTTTGTGCCTGGTTGGCCCGCCAGGTGTGGGTAAAACCTCTTTGGGGCGTTCAATCGCCGAATCCGTCAATCGTGAATTTGTCCGCATGTCGCTTGGCGGTGTACGCGATGAGGCCGAGATCCGCGGTCACCGGCGCACCTATATCGGCTCCATGCCGGGGCGCCTCATTCAGTCGATGAAAAAGGCGAAGTTTTCCAACCCGCTGATCTTGCTTGATGAGATTGACAAGCTGGGTGCCGATTATCGCGGTGATCCGTCGTCTGCCTTGTTAGAGGTTTTGGATCCAGAGCAAAACTCAACCTTCAATGATCACTATCTGGAGGTTGATTACGATCTGTCGGATGTGATGTTCATCACCACGGCGAACACGTTGAACCTGCCTCAGCCTTTGCTGGACCGGATGGAGATCATCCGTATTGCCGGTTATACCGAGGATGAGAAGGTTGAGATTGCCAAGCGTCACCTGATCCCGAAACAGCGCAAAAATCATGCGTTGAAAGACGCCGAATGGGTGGTCGAGGACAGCGCGATCCGCGCCCTGATCCGCTATTACACCCGTGAAGCCGGGGTGCGCAATCTGGAGCGTGAAATCTCCAACCTGGCGCGCAAGTCTGTGCGCAAGCTGGTTGAAGGCTCGGCTGAGGCGATCACCATCACCGAGGCTAATATCGCTGAGTTTTCTGGCGTTCAGAAATACCGCTTTGGCGAGACCGAGGGTGAAGACCGTGTGGGCTTGGTCACCGGCCTGGCCTGGACGGAAGTCGGCGGCGACCTTTTGACCATCGAAGCGGTGACTATGCCGGGCCGGGGCCAGATGAAGGTCACGGGTAATCTGCGTGATGTGATGAAAGAATCGATCTCTGCGGCGAGTTCTTTCGTGCAATCGCGTGCGCCCTCTTTAGGGGTGAAGCCCAGCGTCTTTCGTCATACCGATATTCACGTTCACGTCCCTGAAGGGGCAACGCCCAAAGATGGCCCTTCTGCGGGTATTGCCATGGTGACGGCGATTGTTTCCGCCTTGAGTGGGATTACCGTGCGTAAAGACATTGCCATGACCGGTGAGGTGACCTTGCGCGGCCGGGTATTGCCGATTGGGGGCTTGAAAGAGAAGCTGTTGGCAGCGCTGCGCGGCGGTGTGAAGACAGTTCTGATCCCGTCGGAAAACGTCAAAGACCTGGAAGATATCCCGGCCAATGTCAAAGAAGGCTTGGAGATCATCCCGGTTGAGCATGTCGATGAAGTTCTAACCCAGGCTTTGACCGCGAAAGTTGAGCCTGTGGAATGGACGGAGGCAGATGCCGAAGCCTTGGCGGGTATCGCGGCCAAGGCCGGTGAGGGCACAGGTGAGGCCCGCGCCCACTAAGCTGCACTGCAATAGAGTTTAAAAAGTGGATTGACCCACAGGCAAGAGCCGCGCAATCTGTTCGTTATGAACATGCGCGGCTTTTTCTTTTTTGGCTTTTATTTTGGCTATCCCATAGGGGGCAGCTAACCGTTCGCGTGTGTTCAAAAAGCGAATTGGCAAGCGGCCCCTCCCAACGGAAGGGGCTTTTTTTATGGCTTAAACGAAAAGGTGATCGCCATGACGGGACTGGGGGATGAGCGCGCTCAATTGCGGGCCGCCATTGATGAAGCCGACCAAAGATTAGTCGATATTCTGGCTGAACGGCGCAAGCTGGGCGAAAGTATGGGTGGTCTGAAAGCCGGGCGCGGCCAGCAGGTGCGCGATACCGAGCGCGAGCGCGAAGTGATCGAACACGCCGTAGCACGCGGTAAAGAGCTGGGCCTGGATTCGGGCTATGTTGAGAAGATTTTCCAAACCATCATTGATGACAGCCTGCGCCGCCAGCGTGCCGGGCTGGATGCGCGCGCCAATCAGGCCTTGCGTGAAGCGCGCGTGGCCTATCTGGGCGGTCCGGGCAGCTATAGCCATTTTGCGGCTCTGGCCCATTTCGAAGGGCGTTATTCATCGCTGGAGCCTGTGATCAAGCGTGATTTTGCGGCGATCTTTAAAGCGGTCGATCAAGGCGAGGCCGAATATGCCTTTTTGCCGATTGAAAACACCACCACCGGCGCCATCGTTGAGGTCTATGACCTGATGCGCGATACCCCGCTGAAAATTGCTGGTGAGCATCATTATAAGGTCGAGCATTGCCTGGTCGGTAAGGCCAAGGACGCGGCCAGCGTCAAGACCGTTTATGGTCATTCCCAAGCCCTGCGCCAATCCCAGCATTATTTGAGCGATCATTCGGAGATGCGCATCCAGGCCGTATCCTCCTCGACCCGCGCGCTGGAGCTCGCTATGGATGGCGATGAAAGCGTTGCCGCGATCGCCAGCGCCGATGCTGCGCGCCTGTTCGGGCTCAACATCATTCGCTCAGATGTCTCCGATCACCCGGAAAACTACACCCGTTTTGTTGCACTGGCCCGTAATCCAGAGCCCGCTTCGCCCCTATTGCCGTGCAAAACCTCCATCGTGTTTTCAACCTCGAACCAGGCGGGGGCTTTGCTCGATGCCTTGTCGGGTTTTAAGGCCGAAGGGATCAATTTCACCCGTCTGGAAAGCCGCCCGATTGCCGGTTCACCATGGGAGCAGCTCTTCTTCCTCGATTTCGAAGGGCATGAGAGCGAATCTAAAGTCGGCCGTGCGCTCTCCGTGCTGCGCCGCTATTCGGTCAAGGTGCACAACTTTGGCTCTTACGGGGCGGACCGTCTGGCCCCCGTTAGCCATGAAGGCGCCTAGGCGCGTTATTTTATAAGGCCTTGCGTGCGCAGGATCACCCCCAGGGTTCTGCGCATGCGCCTTTGTCATTAACGAAGGGTTTACGTCCCGAGCGCAGCCTGATGGACAAGAGTGCAGACCTATGTGTCTGATTCGTCCTGTTGGTTATCGTGTCGGATTGTTTAATGCCTAAGCTTGATGCCTCTCTCAATGCCTTTGCCACCTCCATCGAAGGGGTGTTCAGCCCGATCTATGAAGGTTTGATCGCGGTTGGCAATGTGGAGCAGTTCAAAGGGGCTTTCACCGTACACGGACAAGCTCTCCATACGCTCACTTCCCGCGCGCGCACTTTGGGCTTTGATGGCCTGGCGCAGCGTTTTGATGAGGTCGAGCAGATCGCGTTCAGCGTGCTTGATCTCGATGCGGATGATCGCCTGAATTGGGATTCTCTGCGCGAAGCTTTACAGCGCGCCATGGAGGCGGCGTCCAGCCTGGCCCCGCGCCATTCGCGCCTGTTTGGCCGTTCGGCCCAGACCAAACTCAATGATGTGCCGCATTTCACCGATGAGGAAGCCCATCTCAAGCGCCTGACGATTTTGGTCGCCGATGATGAAAGCGAGAGCCTGGCCTATCTGCGGGTCATGCTCTATCGCCTGCAGGCCGAGCGTGTGATTATGGCGGAAAGCACCACGATGGCGATGGATTTGGCGCGCGGTCTACGCCCGGATATCATTATCGCCAATTGGCAGATGGAAGGCGAGGCGGGCCTGACCTTCCTGGATGCGCTACGCAATTGCGATGATCCGGTGCTGGCCCATACGCCCTTCATTTTGATGGCGCGGGCGCGTAATTCCATTGAGATCGCCAAAGCCTGGTCGGCCGGGGTCAGTGATCTGGTGATGAAGCCGGTAACGATTTTACGTTTACAGGCGGCGCTGCGCAAAGCGGTCAGCGGTCACTATGTGACGCCGACCCGCCTTGGTAAGGCTCCCGAAGCCTTGGTTGCGCAGAGCTAAGCTTTCACGCGTTTGCCCGCCCAATTGGGAAAGAAGGGATAGGCCAGGTGGGCGATATAGTCTGGTGCTGGTTCCCCATCACTGACGCCATAAAGCGCTGGCCAGGCGTTTTGGGGCATGTATAGCGTGCCAAACATCCGATCAATAAAGCTGAAATGGACCGCGAAATTGGTGTTATGCGCGCCGGCTTCGTCGGCATGGTGCCAGTGGTGATGGCGCGGCGTGACGAAGAAGTATTCCAGCCAGCCAAAATCAAAGCGGACATTGGCATGGATGAAGGTCGCATGGATGCCGACAAACATCGCATAGCTATTCACGACCGCCGTATCAAAGCCCAGAAGGAAGATCGGGGCCAGGCTGGCGGTACGGGTGAACAAGGCCTCTAACAGATGCAGGCGAGAAGAGGCCAGCCAGTCCATGGTCTCGCTGGAATGGTGGACCGCATGAATGCGCCAACCGAAGCCGCCACGATGATACCAGCGGTGAATGGCATATTCAGCCAGATCAACACTCAGCATGATCAGCAAGAATTGAGCGATAAAGGGTAGGGACTGGATAAAGGTCACGACCGTGTCAAACCGGGCCCAGCTAAGGCCATGGGTCAAGGCCGCATGGGTGATCATCAGGTAAAAGCCCAGCAATAAATGCATGATGAAGAAATGCATCAGATCCAGGCTCCATTCACGGCGCAGCACAGCTTGGTCAGGACGTAAGGGCGCGGCTTTCTCTAATGCGATAAACACGATGCCCGTGCTTAATAAGCCGATGACGAACCAATCTACGCCGATATAGAAGGGGCTGGCATGCACGGTGCCAACCGGGGTATCAGCACCGCCCATTAAGGCGGCAAAGGTCAGCGCGATAAGGCCCACGCTGGCGGGGACGATACGTCCCTTCATCAGCGCATAAAGCCCTAAGGCTCCACAGGCAGCCATTATGGCGGCCAACCCCGCACGCAACAGGGCGATGTCATAGCCTGCGCGTAATTCTGGGATCGTGAGATAAGCCGGAAAGTGAAAGGCTAGCACACTCAAAAGGCTTAAAGTGCCAAACATTACACATAAGCTGGCGGATAAGCCGCCACAACCTACGCGAAAGCGGCTGGGGATTACATCTGAAGATATGTCGGACATCGTTATCCATCCTAGATCTGGGCGCTATATTTATTTGTGAACGCTGTTCATAAAATGGAATAGAGGTGAGGCTCCCGAAGATCAAGGGATAAAATGAACCTTGTTCGTAAAAAGTTTTTACGCTATGACGTGCGCTATGAGCACACCCAAGTCTGACCCCGGCCCAAAACACGATAAGCCCCTACGCACACGGGGGCGTCCCCCGCTGGATCCCACTTTGCAAGGGCGGATCCTGGAAGAGGCCGAAGCCTTGATGGCTGAGCAGGGGCTGGAGGGGATGCAGGCGCGGGCCTTAACCCGGCGCGTCGGGATCAGCACCGGATCGCTTTATAAATTCTATGGCGATATGGATGATATCATCCGCGCCGTGAATGCGCGCACTTATCAGCGGCTCTATACCCATCAAAAAACCTGTCTGGATAAAGCCCAGCGCGAAGGCCTTAGCGTTGAAGATCGCCTGATGGCGCTGGCCGGGGCCTATATTGATTTCATCGGCGCGAACCCTCGCGCCTGGTTGGGTGTTCTCGCCTTTAATCGCCGCCAACAGGCCAGCACTCCGCAAAGCTATCGCGCGCGCGAACGGGCTTTGTTCGAGCTGGTGGAAGAGGCGCTAGAAGGGCTTTCAGGTCTAACAGAAATGACACAGCGCCAGCGTAGTGCGCGTGCGCTGTGGGCCTCGGTTCATGGCATGGTGACATTGACTGTGCTGCGCCCTGATCAAAGCGATGCACGCGAGGAAAGCCTGGCCCAGATCCAGATTATCGTGGGCGCATTTGTACGCACCTTCATATAAGTGCAGATCAACTGTCATCGACTGCAGATTTGCGGTAAAAAGGGGCTTGCCTGATCGCGTCGGCCCGCCTACAAGACGCGTCCTGTCACGGCAGCGGGTGGTTAGCTCAGTTGGTAGAGCAACTCGTTTACACCGAGTAGGTCGGGAGTTCGAGCCTCTCACCACCCACCATGACAGACCAAAGTAAAGCGCCCCACGGGGCGCTTTTTTTGTGCCTAATTGTCAATATGGGCGTTGGTGAAGGCGATAAAGGCCTGCCAGTCTTCGGGCACGACGCCGTGTGTGCCTGGGCGGATATGAAAGACGAGATTGTGCTCAGGGTGGAAGGGGCGCAGTTGGTTCTGATCCAGCCCTTGAACGCCATAAAGTGCATAAGCGGGACTGGCGCTTTGGGCGGCCTCAAACGTCCCGACCGGATCTGACCAGACATCACGCCAGGCATTGCCCAACAGAACGGGGCGCGGCGCGATCAGAGCCAGCAAGTGATGCTGCTCCACCGGGATTTCGGTTTCACGCCCGACATAGTTGGCATAGGCGGGGGTGAACCAATGGGGATAGGTGGCCACGACATCTGCCAGGGGTTCACCATTATCGGAGCGGGTGAGGGTGGCTCCGCCCGTACCCGATTGATGGGCGATAACCATGTCGATGCGCGCATCCATGGCCGCGAGCCATAGCGCCGCTTTACCGCGCCGCGAATGGCCCATCACAATGATCGGCGCCTCGCTGAGGGCCGTATCAGTTTTGAGATAGTCAGTGATGCGCGACATGCCCCAGGCCCACAGCGTGATGACGCCGGGGCGGTGATCCTCACGCGTGAAGTCTTGAAGAATCGGCTGGGCCTCATCGGCTTTATCCGGCACGATTTGACCTTCATGGAAGGTGATGACGCCATAACCTTGCTGGGTCAGATATTCAATCGGGGGCCATTGCACATAGCGTCCGAAAATCATCTTGGTCGACCACAGGCCAAAGCCGGGCTGGCTATTGCAATAAGACATCACATAGGCGGAGGTTCGCGTGAAGCGCGCATCCTTCATCGCATAGGCATTGCCGCAATCATTGGGAATCAAGAAAAGCCCTTTGACTGCTCTGCGTGCGGGTAAGGCGATCGCCAGATCAACCTGAAACTGGCGGGCGGGATGATCAATGGTGAGGCTAATCTCCTCTAACCGCGCTTGACCGTCAAAAGCAGCCGCTTCAATCAAACGGCGCGCCCTTAACGAGACGGGCGCAGGATCTGGATAAGGGCCATAGACAGTCTCTTGTAAAAGTGTGCGTAGACGCGGCGCGACCTTGTCTTCCCATTGAGCAAGGCTGAGGGGGCCTTCAAGGCCGGGATCCAGCGCCAGCAGTGCATCCGTTCTGGGTGGTTTATTAGGCGCAGGCTGAGTGACATATCTCAGCGAGGTGCAAGAGGTAAGAAAAAACGCCCCCCCGAAAAAGAGCAGCGTCAGTGTCGTCATGATAAAGCGCATCATCTTGGCATCCCCACACCGATGGAATTTGGGGTTATGCTAATCCTTCAAGTCTTAAGCACTAGCCACAATCGTGTGAGGTGCTGAAATGGGCTGTATTCGGACTGCTAAGAAGTGAGCGAACCGACTTGACCCAAAAACCTGAGACCTATAGACATCACGCCTCGCTGCAAACGACATCACGTCGCTATGCGGGTGTAGCTCAGTTGGTTAGAGCGCCGGCCTGTCACGCCGGAGGTCGCGGGTTCGAGCCCCGTCACTCGCGCCATCTCTTTTTTTAGAGGCGTTGGAGGCTTGCAGATAAGACTGTGCGCTGAGCGCCTTGGCGGGTGTAGCTCAGTTGGTTAGAGCGCCGGCCTGTCACGCCGGAGGTCGCGGGTTCGAGCCCCGTCACTCGCGCCAGTCTTCTTTCTCTCCCTCATCACCATTTTATGCCGCAATGTAGGGCTGCGTTCTTTTTCAGCTCTTCGAGGCCTGTGTGAGACCGGATTGGTCCAAGCCATTCGCTTGAGACGCACTAGGTTATGTCATCATTCACTTAATTGATATATCTTCCGTGATCGGAGAAAGTGCTGATTCTCTTTATGTTAAAGGGGAATAGGGGTTCAGTTTTTGTTAGCTTTCCTCATGTCAAAAGCGCGCCATGTTTGGATTTGCTGGCCTGCAAATCATGTAAGGGTGCCTGTTCATGCTGAAGCTCAGTCATTTATCGATTCTCCAACGCGTTGCTTTGTTGGGGGCGCTTAGCCTTATCTCTGCCTTGGCGTTGAGCGTGGCGTTTTGGATGGGCGATCGGGCGACACAGCATGCCATTGAGCGGGTCAATCACTTTGCCAGCGTCAAAGATGGGGCCAATGACATGGCCCAGGGCGCACTGCGGCTTCGCGATTTAGAGACTCAATTCGTCAATGAGCGTGATCTAAACCATGCCCAGGCCTTCAGTACGCAATTTACCGCGATGAATGCGCGCTTGCGTGATATCTATGCTCAGGTTGATGACCCAAATGCCCAGATCACCTTAAGCAATTTGCAGAATAAATTGCCCAGTTATGCGAGCGCCTTCAATCAATTGGTCGATCAATCCACGCGTTTGGGGCTCAATCAAGATCTGGGTCTGGAAGGGGCTTTGCGCACCGCGGTTCATAATGTTGAGACCCGTTTGGCGCAGTTCAATGATTATGAGCTGACCGTCAAAATGTTGATGATGCGCCGTCATGAGAAAGATTTCATGATGCGCGGCGATGATAAATATATCGGGCGTCTGGATGATCGGGTCAGCGAATTTCGCGCGATCTGGCAGAGCCGAGACTATCCCGATACCATAAAGCGTGAAGTCATGAGCCTGATGGAGCGCTATCAAAGCGATTTCCATGCTTGGGCCGACTTGAAAATGGCGCGTGATGCACAATTGGCGATCTTGGCCGGTCATTATCAAAGCTTGCAACCTGATCTAATCGCTTTGAAAGACATGGCCGAAGCGGGCAATGGTCAGGCTGTGGCCCAATTGGCCCATGACCGTGCGCATGTGCGGATGTGGGTGATCAGTGTTGCGGCCAGCGTGATCGTGTTGGGCATGATGTTAAGCCTGTGGATTGGGCGCTCCATTGCCCGCCCGATATTGCGCTTGACCAGGGTTATGGCGCGCATTGTTGAGCAGGATTATATGGATGTGCCAGAGGCCAAGCGCCGTGATGAAATTGGTCAAATGGCGCGCTCGGTTGAGGTATTTCGCGATAATCTGCGTGATAATGAGCGTCTGCGCGCGGAGCGTCAGGCAATGCGCGATAAGGCGGCCGGGGAGCGCATGGCGGCGAAATCTAAACTCGCCGATGAGTTTGAACATGTTGTGGGCAGTATTGTCGCGAGCTTTGTCAATGCAACCGGGTCTTTGACGGAAACGGCGTCCATCATGCAAGGGGCGGCCGATGAGGCCGGTCAACGCACCTCGCAAGTGGCTAATTCTGCCGAAACCACGGCGCATAATGCCCAAGCTGTTGCAACGGCAACCGAAGAATTAAGCGCCTCTATTCGCGAAATTGGTCATCAAGTCAGCCAATCCCTTGATGCCACCCGCCAGGCTGTAGATGAGGCCGAAAATTCGCGGCAAACCATTGAGGGCCTGGCTCAAGCGGCCGAGCAAATCGGTCAGGTCATCACCATGATCCAGTCCGTGGCCGAGCAGACTAATCTGTTGGCGTTAAACGCCACGATTGAAGCCGCACGCGCCGGTGAAGCCGGAAAGGGCTTTGCCGTAGTGGCGAGCGAGGTAAAAGCCCTGGCCGATCAAACGGGGCGCGCGACCGAAGATATCCGTGCGCGGATCGCGACCATCCAATCGACCACCCATGAAGCCGTGTCGGCAATCACTAATATCTCGACCTCCATCCGCACGGTGTCCGATATCGCCACGGCGATTGCCGGCGCGGTGGAAGAGCAGGGCAGTGCGACCCAGGAAATTGCGCGCAGTGTCAATGATGCCGCCCAGGGCACCCATGATGTGATTTCAAATATTGGTCATTTGTCCTCCACCGTAGGGGAGACAGGCCAATCGGCAGGCGCAGTGTTGATGGCCTCTCAAGACCTCTCAGAACAATCGAGCCGCCTGCAAAGCGAAGTCACCAAGTTTGTTGCCTATATTCGCACGGCCTAAGCGCTGAGATCTGTCCGCTCAAGTGCGACTTTTACAGCGCAGGCTACCAGGGCAAAGGGCGCGGGGTGGGCTTGCGCCTTGAAAAGGGCGCGTTCGCGCTTAATCTCAAACTCGGTTAATTTCTGGGTCGGACCCGCTCCTCCCAAATGGGTTGATGAGCGACCATAAAAAAATTGAGGGGAATGAGATATCATGACCAAGCACACCAAACGCGCGCTGTTAAGCGGGGCCGTCTTTAGCTTTGCCGCGATGGCAACTCCGGTCTTTGCCGATGGGCTGACGGTCGAAGACCTGGCCAATTTTAACCGCGTCATGGGTCCGGTGGCTTCGCCCAATGGTGATCATGTGGCCTATGTGATGCGCGAAACCGATCTGGCCGCAGACCGGGGTCGCAGCGATATTTGGGTCGTGGATCTCGCCGCTGGTGAGCCACGCCGTTTGACCCAGGACCCCGCGAGTGATTTTGACCCGCAATGGAGCCCGGATGGCCAATGGGTCTATTTCCTTTCCACGCGCTCGGGCTCGTCCCAGATCTGGCGCATTGCCGCACGCGGCGGTGAGGCCCAACAGGTTAGTGATTATCCAGCCTCAGTGTCTAATCTGCGCCTGAGCGCGGATGGGCATAATTTCGTGTTCTCGGTCAGCCTGCCTGATGCGTGCGAAGATTTGGCCTGTGCCCACGATTATGAGATGGCGCAAGGTGAGCGCCTGGATACTGGAACTTTGCATACCCGCATGTTTGTGCGCCATTGGGATAGCTGGGAAACCGGTGATCGCAATGTGCTGTTTTCTGCACGCCTCAATCGTTCAGGCAGCGCGGGGGCGCCGGTCAACCTCACTGGGTCTCTGGATGGCGACAGCCCCAGCGTGCCGTTTGGCGGGCGTGAAGAGTTTACTATCTCTCCCGATGGGCGCAGCGTATATTTCGCCCTTCGTGAGGCGGGCGCAAGCGAGCCTTGGTCCACCGATCTCGATATTTATCGTGTCGCCATTGATGGGCGCGGCGAGATTACCAATTTGACCCCCGATCGTGAGGGCACGGATACCCAGCCACAAGTTTCGCCCAATGGACAGACTTTGGCCTGGCTCTCCATGGACCGGGCGACCTATGAGGCCGATCAGCTCAATATCTGGTTGATGGATGTGGAAAGCGGTGAAAAGCGCAATCTGACGGCCAATTGGGATCGTTCCGTCTCTGATTTTGCTTTCTCCGATGATGGCCAGACCCTTTATCTTTCTGCGGGTGATACCGGCACCCATCCGATTTTCAAAGTCGATGTCGCCAGCGGCGAAGTGACGGCCCTCACGCAAGGCAAGTCGGCCAATTCACCGACCGTGGCCGGTGACCAGCTGGTCTATGTGGAGCAATCACTGGCCGCGCCCGCTGATCTGTACGCTCAGCCTCTGGAAGGCGGCGAACGTCGCCAATTGACCCATGTCAATGCGGATGCCCTGGCTGCGATCGAGATGGGTGAGTATGAGCAGTTCAGCTTTGAAGGGGCTGAAGGCGAAACCGTCTATGGCTATGTCATGAAGCCAGCGGGCTATGAAGAGGGCGAAGAATACCCTGTGGCCTTTATCATTCATGGCGGCCCACAGGGCAGCTTCTCTGAAGGGTGGTCCTATCGCTGGAACCCGCAAACCTATGCCGGGGCCGGGTATGGGGTGGTCTTTATCGACTTCCATGGCTCTAGCGGTTATGGCCAAGCCTTCACCGATTCCATCAATCAAGATTGGGGCGGTAAGCCGTTAGAAGATCTGCAAAAAGGGCTCGCGGCCGCCACTGAGCGTTATGACTGGCTCGATAGCGAAAAAGTCTGTGCTCTGGGTGCCTCCTATGGCGGGTATATGATCAACTGGATTGCGGGCAATTGGGCCGATCGCTTCACCTGCCTGGTCAACCATGATGGTCTGTTTGATCTGCGCAGCTTCTATTATTCCACCGAAGAATTGTGGTTCCCCGAATGGGATTTTGGTGGGCCATATTATGAAAACGCTGAGGTTTATGAGCGTTGGAACCCGGTGAACCATGTCCAGAACTGGCAGACGCCAATGCTTGTCATTCAGGGCGAAAAAGACTTCCGCGTACCGACCGAGCAAAGCCTGGGGGCGTTCACTGCGCTGCAACGCCAGGGCATTGAGTCTGAGTTGTTGGTCTTCCCGGATGAAAATCACTGGGTCTTGAGCCCGAATAACTCCATCCAATGGCATCACACTGTGATCAATTGGCTGGATCGTCATTTGAAAGCCGACAGCCAAGACTAAAACCAAAAAGGCCGGGAGCGATCCCGGCCTTTTCTTTATGGAAGAGCGCCTTAGCGCCTATTCATAACGCAGCGCATCAATGGGGTTGAGTTGGCTGGCGCGATGGGCCGGATAGAAGCCGAAGATGATCCCAACCAGGCTGGAGGCCCCGACTGCGATCAGCGCCACCATGGGCTCAATCGAAACGGCAAACTCACCAATTTTTTCGACGCCATAGGCCCCAGCCGCCCCGAAGGCGAGGCCGAAGAGCCCGCCGGCCAAGCACAAGACAATCGCCTCGACCAGGAATTGATTGCGAATATCGCGCGGTCGCGCACCAACAGCCAGCCGCAAGCCAATCTCACGCGTACGCTCGGTCACCGAGACCAGCATGATATTCATGATCCCGATCCCGCCCACTAACAAACAGACCCCGGCAACGGCGGCGAGCATGACGGAGAACATCTTCTCGCTTTCATTTCGTGCGCGAATAAAGTCGGCGAAGTTGCTGACAACAAAGTCCGCTTCCTGACCGATGCGCAGATTGCGTTGCGCCGTCATAAAGTCGGTGAGCTGGGCCGTGACGGTCTCCACATCATAGCCCTGGCGCACTTCGACCCAGATCGCATTGACCGGATCGCGCACTCCGGGATAGCGAAAGCCCGAAAGGCGACTGCGCACGGTGGAAACGGGGGCATAAACAATATCATCGCGGTCGCGCCCGCCGGAGCTTTGACCCGATGAGGCGATCAGGCCAATGACGTCAAAGGGGATGTTATTGATCCGGACGCTGGATCCTATGGCCCCGCCATAGGGAAAGAGTTCACGCTCGACCGTTTTACCCAGCAGCACGACGCGCGCGCGGGCCTCGGTCTCGGCCTGGGTAAAGGCGCGGCCATCTTCGATGATGATATCGCGTATGTCGAAATAATCCGCATCCACCCCTTCGACATCACTGGGCCAGTTGATGCCATCAACGACCAAAGTCCCTGATGCGCCAATCGTACCCGAGGCCCCGGCCAGATAAGGCAGATCGCGTAGGGCTATCGTGTCCGCATCGGAAAACGGCGTTCCCGAGCCAAATCCGCCCCGGCGTCCCCCGCGAGAGCTGGAATTGGGCCGGATCATCAGCGCATTGGCCCCCAGGCTGGAGATTTGCTCTTCAATGGCGCGCTTGGCCCCTTGTGAGATGGAGACGGTGGTGATCACGGCGGCGACACCGATAATCACGCCCAACATGGCGAGAAAACTGCGCAGGGCATTGACGCGTAGCGCGGTCAGGGCTGTGCCAAAAGCGGCAAGCGGGCTCATCGGCGATCCTCCAGTACATGGCCATCGCGGAAAATGATCTGGCGGCGCGCATGGGCCCCAACCTCATCTTCATGGGTCACAATGATGAGGGTGATGCCTTCGCGGTTAAGCTGATCAAAAATCGCCATCACATCCTGGGTCGTGCGACTATCGAGGGCACCGGTCGGCTCATCGGCCAGAAGAATGCGCGGATTATTCGCGAGCGCACGGGCAATCGCGACCCTTTGTTGCTGACCGCCTGAGAGCTGGCTGGGATGGTGATCCATCCGATCGCCCAGGCCCACCATCTCTAAACAGTGTGCGGCGCGGGCATGACGCTCTTTCGTGGCCATACCTGAATAGAGCAGGGGTAGGCCCACATTATCCAAGGCCGTCGTACGCGCCAGCAGGTTAAATTGCTGGAAGACAAAGCCGATGGTCTGATTACGAAAGGCGGCCAGCTCATCGGCGCTGCGCTCATGCAGGGCGATGTCATTGATGATCAATTGCCCGCTGCTGGGTTGATCGAGCGCGCCGAGCATATTCATGAAGGTCGACTTGCCAGAGCCCGAGGCCCCCATGACGGCGACATAGGCCCCGGCCTCGATATCCAGTGTCACCCCGCTGAGCGCATGGACATCCATGCCGCCCATGCGATAGGTACGGCGCAGATCGCGTGCCTGGATCAACGCGCCCATCAGGCTGGGCTCTCGGTAACGCGAATGACGACATCATCGGTGGGGGTAAGCTCACCGCCCTGGATTTGCGTATATTGTCCATCAGAGAGCCCGGTACGCACCCGCACGGGGCGCAGGCGGCCTTCTGGCGTTTTGACCCAGACCGTCGCGCGCGCGCCGCCGCGACCGCCGCCACGCCGGCCTTCGTTCTCAGCCATCAAGGCGGAGAGCTGGATCAGCTTGTCTTCGGGTAGGACACCATCCAGGGCATCGCGCACCATGGCACGCATATTGCCGCCGCGCCGCCAGGGCGCGCTGGAGCGCTGTTCCTCAAACGCGCGATTGAGCGCATTAACCGCATCGCGTTGCTGTTCTTCGCTCAGCGCCAAAGCCTCGCTATAGCGCGCAATGATATTCGCGCCCGGCCCGGTGGAGGCCCCGCCATTGCCGTCGGATTGATCGACGAGGGCCTCCGCAGCCCCGCGCGGGGTGAAACGCAGTGCAGCTGTGGGAAGGCTCAACGCGCCATTGGCCTCGCCGGTGATGATGCTGACATTCGCCGTCATACCGGGCAGCAGGCGCTGGCCCGGATTATCGGCCTCAATCACCACAGTATAGGTCACAACATTCTGTTCAGACTGCGCCGCGAGGCGGACCTGTTTGACCTCGCCCTCAAAATGGCGCTCGGGATAGGCATCAACCTGGAAATTGACGCTTTGGCCGGTTTCGATCTGGCCGATATCGGCCTCATCAATCTGGGCTTCGATCTGGATGCGTGAAAGATCTTGCGCGATCATGAAGAGGACAGGGGCATTGAAGCTCGCCGCAACCGTCTGGCCGACATCGACCTGGCGATCAATCACCACGCCATCAATGGGCGAGCGAATGACCGTACGATCCAAATCAACTTGCGTACTTTCAAGGGAGGCTTGGCGCTGATCCAGGCCCGCGCGGGCATTTCGAAGATTGGCGAGGGCGACTTGAACCTCGGCCTCAGCGCTTTCAAACGCACTCTGGGCGGTGTCGAACTGCGCGCGTGAATACGTTCCGCGCTCCACCAGCTCTTGCGCGCGACCAAAGGCGTTTTGCACCTCGCGAAGGCGTGCGCGCGCGCTCACCAGATTGGCTTCGCGCACGGTGACCTGGCTGGAGGCAACCTCTAAATTGGCCTCGGCTTCGCGCACGCGGCTCTGGAAGGTTTGGGGGTCGATCTGGGCCAGCACATCGCCAGCAGAAACTTCAGAATTAAAATCGGCATGGAGGGAGAGAACCAGGCCTGAGAGCTGAGAACCGACTTCCACGGTGTTGAGCGGCGCAATCGGACCGGTCGAGGAGACAAGGCGCGCTAAATCGCGCTCCTCGACCTGAACCGTCTCAATTGTCAGGCCCCCGGGTGTGGAGGACTTAAAGGGATTAAAGATCCATACGAGGACAATCAGGCCCATTACCAGGCCTAAGCCAATCATCCAATTGCGCTTCATAAAGTTATCCCCGCCGGTGTTCACGTGCTTGCGTCGTCTCCCGCAACGCAATGTTAACGCGAAGGCTCAATTTTTTCCGTCGCGAGTCAATGATAATTCGTCTTCGATGATGCTGAAATGAACAGAGTTTGATTGTAAATGAGAATAATTCGCAAATATAGATGTGAAATAAGGTCCGATAAAGTGAAAACAACCGCGCTAAGACCTTGCGAGCGCGCGCAGAGCGGACTAGCTTCCGGCTCAATCGCGACCGGGACTGGTGCGCGGGTTCATGTTGATTCCAATCATGACCTTCGCCCTTATCCCTCCTACTCCCGGTCCACAGGTCTTTGCAGAGGAAGGCTCGAGCCCCGATGAATGCGCTTCTGCTCGAATATTTGCCGATCTTGATTTTTCTCGGCATCGCGACCGGTTTGGGACTGGTCTTTATGCTGGCGGCCTTCATCGTGGCCCCGTCTGATCCCGACCCGGAAAAAGTTTCGACCTATGAATGTGGCTTCAACGCCTTTGATGATGCGCGTACGAAATTTGATGTGCGCTTCTATCTGGTGGCCATCCTCTTCATCATCTTCGATTTGGAAGTCGCCTTCCTCTTCCCGTGGGTCTTCCCGGTGTTTGAAGGCAATATTGCGGCATTTTGGTCGATGATGGTGTTTCTGGGCATTCTTCTTATCGGTTTCCTTTATGAGTGGCGCAAAGGCGCCCTGGAGTGGGAGTAATCGCCATGACGAAACCCCTCGTTCCTGCGGGCTCTGGCGCTCGCGTTTCGACCCCGCACTATGACCCGAAAAAGCATGACCCCTTCTTTGATGGGGTCAGCGATGCTTTAGCCGATAAAGGCTTTGTGGTTGCCGCCGCTGATGATCTCATCACTTGGGCGCGTACCGGGTCTTTGATGTGGATGACCTTTGGTCTGGCGTGCTGTGCGGTGGAGATGATGCAAGCCTCCATGCCGCGCTATGACGTTGAGCGCCTGGGCTTTGCGCCGCGCGCTTCCCCACGCCAATCCGACGTGATGATCGTGGCCGGGACTTTGACCAATAAAATGGCCCCCGCGCTTCGCAAGGTTTATGACCAAATGCCAGAGCCGCGCTATGTGATCTCCATGGGATCGTGTGCCAATGGCGGTGGGTATTACCATTATTCCTATGCGGTTGTACGTGGGTGTGACCGGGTAGTCCCTGTGGATGTCTATGTTCCTGGATGCCCGCCCACAGCCGAAGCCCTGGTCTATGGCATTTTGCAATTGCAGAAGAAAATTCGCCGTGAGGGGTCGATCGAGCGCTAAGCCGTTTGAGCCCTTATTCGGATTGATGTGAACGAAGCGAGACGTATTGTGAGCCAAAGCGAAGCGCTGAATGAATTAGGTGCCCACATTGCCTCAGCCCTTGAGGCGGATGTGCGCGAATGGTCGGTTGAGCATGGGGAATTGACCGTGCGCATTCACCGCGATCGCGTGGTGAAGGTGTTACGCTTCCTGCGTGATGATCCGGCGTGTCGCTTTACAACGCTTCTTGATATTTGCGGGGCGGATTATCCTGCGCGCTCTGAGCGGTTTGAGGTGGTCTATCACTTCCTCTCCATGCATCTGAACCATCGCGTGCGGGTCTCGACGACCACGGATGAGGCGAGTGCAGTTGAGAGCGCCGTGGATGTTTATCCCACCGCCAATTGGTTGGAGCGTGAGGCGTT
This sequence comes from Woodsholea maritima DSM 17123, assembly GCF_000382325.1. Taxonomy (GTDB): domain Bacteria; phylum Pseudomonadota; class Alphaproteobacteria; order Caulobacterales; family Maricaulaceae; genus Woodsholea; species Woodsholea maritima. The sequence goes on along the minus strand of NZ_KB908059.1, from coordinate 328,154 downwards.
TGACATGTATGGCATCCTCTTCGAGGGTCATCCAGATCTGCGCCGTATCCTGACCGATTATGGCTTCCACGGCTATCCACTGCGCAAAGACTTCCCGCTCTCGGGCTATGTTGAAGTGCGCTATGATGATGAGCAAAAACGTGTGGTTTATGAGCCGGTTGAGTTGGTTCAGGAATTCCGCGACTTTGATTTCCTCTCACCCTGGGAAGGCGCAAAATATGTGTTGCCGGGCGATGAGAAGGCCGAAGGATCTGCCTCATGAGTGATGCGTTGAAGGTTCAAGGGCAGTGCTTGTGCGGCGAGACCGCCTTTGAGGTGGTCTTGAAGGACGAGCATGTCGATGCCTGTCATTGTTCGATGTGCCGCAGCTGGGCCGCTGGCCCCTTCATGGGCGTAGCGTGCGAGACCCCAAGCTTTACCAAGGATGGCGCGTTGGGCGTTTTCAGTTCTTCTGAGTGGGGTGAGCGCGTCTTTTGCAAGTCTTGCGGGTCGAGCCTTTTTTGGCGCACCAAAGATAAGGCCATGACCATCGTGTCCGCCGGGGCGGTGCCTTTGTCATCAAGGGCCGATTTTACCTTACAGGTCTTCGTCGATGAGAAGCCTGACTATTATGCTTTCGCCAATGCCACCAAGACCATGACGGGTGCTGAAGTGGTTGCGGCGTTCAGCGCGAGCCAGGGGGAGTAGCGCCATGGCTGAAACCGATATCCGTAATTTCACGATCAATTTCGGGCCTCAGCACCCGGCCGCGCACGGCGTTCTGCGTCTGGTGCTGGAGCTGGATGGCGAAGTGGTTGAGCGCGTCGACCCCCATATCGGGCTGTTGCACCGCGGGACGGAAAAGCTTCTCGAGCACAAAACTTATCTTCAGGGCGTGGGCTATTTTGACCGCCTGGATTATTGTGCGCCGATGAACCAGGAGCATGCCTTCTGTCTGGCGATTGAGAAGCTGGCGGGCATTCCCGTGCCCAAGCGCGCCTCTTATATCCGCGTTCTTTACAGCGAAATTGGCCGTATCCTGTCGCATATGCTCAATGTCACGACTCAGGCCATGGATGTGGGCGCATTGACCCCGCCGCTATGGGGTTTTGAAGAGCGCGAGAAATTGATGGTGTTTTATGAGCGCGCCTCAGGCTCGCGCATGCATGCCCATTATTTCCGTCCAGGCGGGGTTCACCAGGATCTGCCGCAGGCGCTTATTGATGATATTTCAAACTGGTGTGATGAGTTTCCTCAGACTTTGGATGATCTTGAGACCCTGTTGACCAATAACCGGATCTTCAAACAGCGTAATGTCGATATTGGTGTGGTCACCAAGGAAGACGCGCTGGCCTGGGGCTTCTCCGGCGTTTTGGTGCGCGGGTCTAACATGCCATGGGATTTGCGCCGTTCGCAGCCCTATGAAGTGTATGATGAGTTGGAATTTAGCATTCCGCTTGGCAAAAACGGCGACTGCTATGACCGCTATCTGTGCCGCATGGAAGAGATGCGCGAGTCTGCGAAAATCATGAAGCAGTGCTGTGCGTGGCTGTCTCTGCCAGAAAATCAGGGCGAGGTTCTGCCGACGAACACCAAGTTCGCGCCGCCGCGCCGCGCTGAGATGAAGCGCTCCATGGAAGCGCTGATCCAGCACTTTAAACTCTATACCGAGGGTGTTCACGTGCCTGAGGGTGAGGTCTATGCCTGCGTCGAAGCGCCAAAGGGTGAATTTGGCGTCTATCTGGTTGGCAATGGCACCAATAAACCCCATCGCGTGAAAATCCGTGCGCCGGGCTTTGCCCACCTTCAGGCCATGGATTACCTCAATCGCGGCCACATGTTGGCAGACGTGTCTGCCATTTTGGGCTCGCTGGATATCGTGTTCGGGGAGATTGACCGATGAGTGTTCGCCGTCTAGCCGCCGAACAACCCCAAAGCTTTGCTTTTTCCGCTGAGAGCGAGGAAAAGGTTCAATTCTGGCTGAAGAAATACCCCGAAGATCGTGCGGCCTCTGCGGTTATTCCGCTGTTATGGCTGGCGCAAAAGCAGGAAGGCTGGGTCAGCGAGCCGGCGATCCGTTTGATCGGTGAGCGCCTGGGCATGCCCTATATCCGCGTTTATGAAGTCGCGACCTTCTACACCATGTTCAACCTGACCCCGGTCGGTGAGCATTTGATCCAGGTCTGCGGCACGACGCCGTGCTGGCTGCGCGGTGCGGACGATCTTAAAGCTGTGTGTGAAAAGCGCATTGGCAAGAAGGGGCGTGAAAACCTCTCAGCGGACGGTAAGTTCTCCTGGGAAGAGGTTGAATGTCTTGGGGCTTGTGCGAACGCACCCATGGTTCAAATCGCCAATAAAGCCGGTGATTACTACTATGAAGACCTTACGGCAGAAGGTTTGGAGAAAATCCTGGATGACCTTCAAGCCGGTAAAGAGATTAAGCAGGGCCCGATTTCAGGCCGCCATGCCTCTGAGCCGACCCAGAGCACTGTTGAGACCTTAAAAGATCCAAGCCTTTATGATGGTTCACGCGCGAAGCCGATCACGCTTCCCAATAGCGAACCGGCCAAGGCGGAGGGCTAATTGATGACGCAGCTTCTCCAAGATAAAGACCGCATCTTTACCAATCTCTATGGCCATCATGATTGGACTTTAGAGGGCGCTAAAGAACGCGGCAGCTGGAATGGCACCAAAGAGATCCTGGAAATGGGTCGCGGCTGGATCATTGACCAGATGAAGGCCTCTGGCCTTCGCGGTCGCGGCGGTGCGGGCTTCCCCACTGGGTTGAAATGGTCCTTCATGCCGCGCGAAGTGGGCAATCGCCCCCATTATCTGGTGGTCAATGCGGACGAGTCTGAGCCTGGGACCTGTAAAGACCGCGAGATCATGCGCCATGACCCGCAGCATTTGATTGAGGGCTGCTTGATCGCCTCTTTCGCGATGCAGGCCCATAAGTGCTATATCTATTTGCGCGGGGAATACGTTCTTGAGCGCGAGCGCATGGAAGCGGCCGTCAAGCAAGCCTATGAGGCCAAGCTGATCGGTCCGGATAATATCCATGGCTGGGATTTCGACGTTTATATTCACCACGGGGCCGGGGCCTATATTTGTGGTGAAGAAACCGCCTTGTTAGAAAGCCTGGAAGGCAAAAAAGGCCAGCCGCGCATGAAGCCGCCTTTCCCGGCGGGGGCGGGCCTCTATGGCTGCCCAACCACGGTGAATAATGTGGAATCGATTGCCGTTGCGCCGACCATTTTGCGCCGCGGGGCTGATTGGTTTGCCAGCTTTGGTCGCCCGAATAATACCGGCACCAAAGTCTTCTCGATTTCAGGCCATGTGAATGCGCCGTGTAATGTCGAAGAAGTGATGTCGATCCCGTTGAAAACCCTCATCGAAACCCATTGCGGTGGTGTTCGCGGGGGGTGGGATAACCTTAAAGCGGTTATTCCGGGCGGATCTTCGGTGCCGCTGCTGCCCAAAGAGATTTGCGACGATGTCCTGATGGACTTTGATGCGCTGCGCGAGCATCGCTCTGGTCTGGGCACGGCTGCGGTCATCGTGATGGATAAATCCACCGATGTCGTCAAAGCCATCGCGCGCATTTCCTATTTCTATAAGCATGAAAGCTGTGGCCAGTGTACGCCGTGCCGTGAGGGTACGGGTTGGATGTGGCGTGTGCTTGAGCGTATGGCGCGCGGCGAAGCCGATACCAGCGAGATTGATGATCTGTTGGACGTGGCGGGCCAGGTTGAAGGCCATACGATTTGTGCGCTTGGCGATGCGGCGGCCTGGCCGGTGCAGGGTCTTATCCGCCATTTCCGCCATGAGATTGAAGAGCGAATTGCCAATTACCGCGCCGGTAAGCCGGTCTTTGTTTCAGCGGCAGCCGAGTAGGAGAGCGAGATCATGAGCGATAATCTCCGCACGATTGTCATTGACGGTCATGAGGTCAGCATTCCTGACCATTACACGCTGTTGCAGGCCGCTGAAGAAGTGGGCAAGGAAATTCCGCGCTTTTGCTATCATGAGCGCCTGTCGGTGGCCGGTAACTGCCGCATGTGCCTGGTTGAGCTGGTCGGGGCACCCAAACCGGTCGCGTCTTGCGCCTTCTTGGTGCGCGATATGCGCGGCGGGCCGAATGGTGAGCCCCCGGTGATGAATACGCTCTCACCCATGGTCAAAAAGGCCCGCGAAGGGGTGATGGAGTTCCTCCTTATCAACCACCCGCTCGATTGTCCGATCTGTGACCAGGGCGGGGAATGCGATCTGCAAGACCAGTCGCTGGCCTATGGCCGTACGGGCTCGCGTTTTGCTGAGAATAAGCGCGCGGTTGAAGACAAATATATGGGCCCCTTGGTCAAGACCGAAATGACCCGCTGTATCCAGTGTACGCGCTGTGTGCGCTTTGCCACCGAGATTGCCGGTGTGTCCGAATTGGGCGCGGCCGGGCGCGGTGAAGACATGGAAATCACCACCTATCTGGAACAGACTTTGACCTCTGAGCTGTCAGGCAATGTCATTGATCTATGCCCAGTAGGTGCGCTGACCTCTAAGCCTTACGCCTTTAATGCGCGCCCATGGGAGCTGACCAAGACCGAAACCATCGATGTGATGGATGCGGCCGGGTCGAATATTCGTGTTGATAGCCGGGGCGGGGCGGTTCTGCGCATCATGCCGCGCATCCACGAAGGTGTGAACCAAGAGTGGATTTCCGATAAGACGCGCTTCATTTGGGATGGTTTAGGCCGTCAACGCCTGGACCGGCCTTATATCCGCCGCGAAGGCAAGCTGGCTCCAGCGAGCTGGGATGAGGCTTTGGGCCTGGCAGCAGACCGTCTGGGCGGTGATCCGTCGAAGATTGGCGTGATTGCCGGCGATCTAAACGATGCTGAAGGCTTGAAAGCGGCGAAAGACCTCTTTGACTCGCTCGGCGTGAAATCGCTCGATTGCCGTCAAGATGGCTCGAAACTGGGCGGTGGTCCGCGCCAAGGCTATCTCTTCAACTCCACGATTGCCGGAATTGATGAGGCCGATGCCTTGATCATCATCGGGGCTAATCCACGTACCGAAGCGCCGGTCATCAATCAGCGTATTCGCCAAGCCTGGCTGCATAATAATCTGCAAGTCGCGCTGATTGGCGAAGCGGTTGATCTCACCTATGGCTATGAGCATCTTGGCATTCATGCCAGCGATCTAGAAGGCCTGCCGCGCAAGCGTTCAGGCTTCATCAAAACACTCAAAGATGCCAAGAAGCCGATGATTATCGTGGGTCAGGCCGCTTTGGCGCGCGAAGATGGCGCGCAGATCCTGCGCCTGGCCGGTAAGCTTGCCAAAGCCGTCGGTGCGGTGGGTGAGGGCTGGAATGGCTTCAACATTCTGCACACTGCGGCCTCTCGCGTAGCCGGGCTTGATCTTGGCTTTATTCCTGGCGCTGAGGGTTTGGATACCCCAGGCATTTTGGCGGCAGCGGGTCAGGGCGAGCTTGATACGGTTGTGCTTTTGGGCGCGGATGAGTTTGATACCACGCATCTGGGCGATGTCTTTACGATCTATGTGGGTTCGCATGGGGATCAAGGCGCGCATGCGGCGGATCTGGTTCTGCCCTCTGCGGCCTATACCGAGAAAAACGGCATTTATATCAATACCGAAGGGCGCGCGCAGCTGGCTGAACGCGCAGTCTTCCCTAAGGGCGAAGCCAAGGAAGATTGGGCGATTTTCCGCGCGCTGTCGGCGCGTCTGGGTCGGACCTTGCCCTATGATGATTTGAATGCGCTGCGTGCCAAGCTGATTGAGGCCCATACGGTCTTTGGTCAGATTGATCACGCGCCGGGCGCAGAGGGTGCGGCGGACTTCGATCCGGCAGAGCTGGGCGCGGATGGCGATGTGCTGGATGCCCCGATTGCCCTGTCGGTGTCAGACTTCTACCTCACCAACCCGATTGCCCGGGCGTCCAAGACGATGGCGCAATGCTCTAGCGAGGTTGCTGCGATCTTGAAGCCTCACGTTCAAGCGGCGGAGTAAGACAGGATGTATGAATTTGTCCAAAATAACGGCCCTGTCATCGGGACACTCCTAGCGCTCGGTCAGATCCTGGCGTTTATGATCGTCCTTTTGCTGTCGCTGGCGTATTTGCTTCTGTTTGATCGTAAGGTCTGGGCCGCGGTTCAGATGCGTAAAGGTCCCAACACCGTGGGGGCCTTTGGTCTTCTGCAATCGTTTGCGGACTTTTTGAAATTCGTCTTCAAGGAAATCGTGGTCCCGGCGGGGGCTGATCGCTTCCTCTTCCTGTTTGCCCCTCTCTTGACCCTCGCGCTCGCCTTCGTGGGCTGGGCGGTTATTCCGGTTGCGCCGGGCTGGGTCATTTCAGACATCAATGTCGGCATTCTCTACATCTTCGCGATTTCATCGCTTGGGGTGTATGGCATCATCATTGGCGGTTGGGCCTCGAACTCGAAATATCCGTTTTTGGGCGCGATGCGCTCGGCCGCGCAGATGGTCTCTTACGAAGTCTCTATCGGCTTTGTCATCGTCACCGTCTTGTTGATGGTCGGCTCGATGAATTTGACCGATGTGGTAGAGGCTCAGGCCGGCGGGTTCTGGAATTGGCACGTCTTCTCTTTTGATCTGCTGCCCTGGCCAGCCTTCCTCGTGACCATTCCGATGTTTGTGGTGTTTTTCATCTCGGCGCTGGCGGAAACGAACCGTCCGCCCTTTGACCTTCCCGAAGCGGAATCAGAGCTGGTGGCCGGTTATCAGGTGGAATACAGCTCTACGCCTTACCTCCTCTTCATGATCGGGGAGTATCTCAACATCGTTTTGATGTGTGCCCTCATGACCTTGTTGTTCATGGGCGGTTGGAATGCCCCGATTGATCTGGGCGCAGAAAACTGGCCTGTGGCCTTGGCCAGCGCATGGCACTTCTTCTGGTTTGCCGCCAAAGTGGTGTTCTTCTTCTTCATGTTCGCCATGGTGAAGGCCCTGGTCCCGCGCTATCGCTATGACCAGCTGATGCGTCTGGGCTGGAAAATTTTCTTGCCGACCTCTTTGGCCGCCGTGGCCATCATGGGCGGTATCGTTGTCTACGCTAATGCGGGTTAACCCCCTTAAGTGCCTGAACGTTAAAAGGTAGGATGAATACGATGAGCCGAATTGCTCAAACCTTGCGCGCCGCGGCCCTGATGGATTTCTGGGGGGCGTTTGCGCTGGCTATGCGGTATTATTTCCGCAAAAAGCCCACCATCAACTATCCCTTTGAAAAGGGTCCGCTCAGTCCCCGCTTTCGCGGTCAACATGCGCTGCGCCGCTACGCCAATGGCGAGGAGCGCTGCATCGCGTGTAAGCTGTGTGAAGCGGTTTGCCCGGCCCAGGCCATCACGATTGAGGCCGAGCCGCGCGAGGATGGATCGCGCCGCACCACGCGCTATGACATTGACATGGTCAAATGCATCTATTGCGGCTTCTGTCAGGAAGCCTGCCCCGTGGATGCGATCGTGGAAGGCCCGAATTTCGAATTTGCGACCGAAACCCGTGAAGAGCTGTATTACGACAAGGCGCGCCTGCTAGAAAACGGCGATCGTTGGGAACGTGAAATTGCTCGTAATCTGGAACTCGACGCACGCTATCGTTAGGGGTAAACCCCTCGCGAACGCACACTGACCTGGTGTCCTTGATTCTTCGCATGAAGGTGAGGGGGCATCACCCACCGGTTCAAAATCCTTTGAACCCCTTGATATAAGTCTTGCGACTGTTCGACCCAATGGGGGCGCTCATGCTGCAAAGTGCAGCCTTTTACATTCTCGCAGGTATTGCCGCGATTTCCGCTCTCATGGTGGTGTCCGCGCGTAACCCTGTGCACGCCGTGCTCTTCTTGATCCTGACCTTCTTCTCGGCGGCGGGATTGTTCGTGCTCTTGGGCGCGGAATTCCTGGCGATGATCTTGGTCATTGTCTATGTGGGCGCTGTCGCAGTGTTGTTCTTGTTTGTGGTCATGATGCTCGATGTGAACTTCGTGGCGCTCAAGCAAGGTTTTTTGGATTATCTGCCGCTCGGCGGTCTGATCGGCCTCATCTTGATCGGGGAATTGACCCTGGTGGGATGGAGCTGGGCAGATCATCGCTATACCGGGGCTACGCTGGCATCGCCGACGCCTGAAGGGGTCAGCAATATCGCGGCCCTGGGTGCGGTGATCTATACCGATTACGCCTTCTTCTTCATCACTGCGGGCCTTGTGCTGTTGGTGGCGATGATCGGCGCGATCGTCTTGACCCTGCGCCATCGTGAAGGCGTCAAGCGCCAGAATATTCACGCGCAGGTCAACCGGACCCGGGATGAGGCGATTGAAGTGGTAACTCTTAAATCCGGCGAAGGGATCGGCTAATGTTAGAGATCGGGCTGGGACATTATTTGACGCTTGGGGCGATTTTATTCACCACCGGCGTGTTCGGCATTTTCGTGAACCGAAAGAATGTCATCATTTTGTTGATGTCGGTGGAGCTGATTTTGCTCGCGGTCAATATCAATATGGTGGCCTTCTCTGCCCATCTGGGCGATTTGTCGGGTCAGGTCTTTGCCATGTTCATTCTGACCGTGGCGGCTGCGGAAGCGGCCGTGGGTCTGGCTATTCTCGTGGTCTTCTTCCGTAACCGCGGCGATATCGCGGTTGAAGACGTCAATATGATGAAGGGCTGATTACCATTATGGCATATGTCATTGTCTTCGGCCCCTTACTTGCGGCCATTATCGCAGGGGTTTTCCAAAAGCAGATCGGTGATCGGGTGGCGCAATCCATCACCACCGGCCTGGTTGTGCTCTCGGCGCTGTTGTCCATCGTAATGTTCTTTGATGTCGCCTTGGGCGGCAATGAACGCACGATTGAGCTGGCGCGCTGGATGGCGGTGGGCGCGTTTGAGTTTTCCTGGGCGATCAAGCTGGATACCCTGTCCTCAGTGATGCTTGTGGTGATCACCAGCGTCTCGGCGCTCGTGCACATTTATTCTTGGGGCTATATGGCTGAAGATCCGCATCGTGCGCGTTTCTTCTCCTATCTCTCGCTTTTCACCTTTGCCATGCTGTCCTTGGTGACGGCGGACAATCTGCTACAAATGTTCTTCGGCTGGGAAGGTGTGGGTCTTGCGTCCTACCTTCTCATTGGCTTCTGGTATAAAAAACCCTCCGCCAATAATGCCGCGATCAAAGCCTTCGTGACCAACAGGGTTGGTGATTTCGGTTTGGCACTCGGTGTGATGGCGATCTTCACCATCTTTGGCACCATTCGCTTTGATGAGATTTTTGCCGCCATTCCCGCGCATCAGGATACGATCCTCACCTTCTTTGGCATGAATTTCAACGCCTTGGAATTGATCGCCTTCCTTTTGTTCATTGGGGCAATGGGTAAATCGGCACAGTTTTTCCTTCATGTCTGGCTGCCAGACGCGATGGAAGGCCCAACGCCGGTTTCGGCCTTGATCCACGCTGCAACCATGGTGACCGCCGGTGTATTCCTGGTGTGCCGGATGCATCCTGTTTTCGAGCTGGCACCCAACACGTCGGCCTTCATTACCTTTATCGGGGCGTTCACCGCCTTGTTTGCCGCCACCGTCGGTTTGGCGCAGAACGATATCAAGCGCGTGATTGCCTATTCAACCTGTTCACAGCTTGGCTATATGTTCTTTGCCGCGGGCTTGGGGCTGTATTCAGCTTCCATGTTCCACCTCTTCACGCACGCCTTCTTTAAAGCGTTGTTATTCCTAGGGGCGGGCTCGGTCATTCATGCCCTCCATCACGAACAGGATATGCGCAATATGGGCGGCATTTTCCGCATGGTCCCTGTGACCTGGGTGATGATGCTGATCGGAACTTTGGCTCTGACAGGGGTTGGCATTCCGATGCTGGGCTTGGGTTTCGCCGGTTTCTATTCCAAAGATATGATCATCGAAGAAGCCTTCATGATGGGCCAAGAGGGCTTGCCGTTTGGCATGATGGCCTTCTGGATTGGGGTCATCGCGGCGGGTTTGACGTCCTTCTATTCTTGGCGTTTGGTGTTCTTCACCTTCCACGGCAAGTATCGCGGCGACAAGCATACGCTCGATCATGCTCATGAAACGCCGATTTTGCTGTTCCCGCTCTTGGTTCTGGCGGTCGGTGCGGTCTTTGCCGGTGCGGTCTTCAAAGATCACTTTGTCGGCAAGCATGCCTTTGATTTCTGGGGCGATAGCCTGCCTGCCGGGCCATATGCCGAGGGCAATTACCCTGAATACAAAGCCGCTTATGAAACGGCACAGGGCGTAGGTGCGCAATCCCAGGGTGAAAGCCATGATGGGGCGGGCGATACCCATGGTGAAGTGGCTCAGGCTGAGGCCAGCCATGGCGATGATCATGGCGCTGTCACAGACACTCATGGCGGCGTTCATGGGGATGAGCACAGTGCAGAGGCTCATGAGGGCGATCATCATGGTCACCATCCCCCGGTTTGGGTGTTGTGGATGCCGTTTGGCGCGACCTTGTTCGGCTTCGTGTTGGCGATCTATTTCTACGTCATCAAAGAAGGTTTGCCTGCGAGAATTGCCGAGAAAAGCGGTCCTCTGCACGCCTTCTTGTCCAATAAATGGTATGTGGACGAGATTTACGACTTCCTCTTCGTGCGCTCAGTTCGAGGCCTCGGGGATCTGTTATGGAAAGTCGGTGATCAGCGCATCATTGATGGCTTCGGGCCCAATGGCGTCGCGGCCACTGTACTGGCCAGTGCGCGTCGTCTCGCACGTCTGCAGAGCGGGTATCTCTATCACTACGCCTTTGTGATGTTGATCGGGGTGCTCGGGCTCACCTTGTGGTTCGTCGCTGGTACCGGAGCGCATTAAAGATGTTAGACCAACTTCCTATCCTCTCCGCGATCACTTTCTTCCCCACCATTGGGGCGGTCTTGATCCTGGCGCTGAAAATTGCCATGCGCAAAAGCGACCAGACCTTGATGGAGAAAAATGTCCGCGGTGCCGCGCTCTTCGTAACGGGCTTTGTCTTTATTCTGACCTGCTGGTTGGCGCTGGATTTTGATAAATCGGCTACGGGCTATCAATTTGTTGAGCAAGTCAGCTGGCTTTCAGCGGTCGGGATCAATTATAAGCTCGGCGTAGACGGCATGTCCGTTCTGCTGATCGTTCTGACCGGTTTCTTGATGCCGATCTGCGTGCTGGCCAGCTGGAAGGTTGAAACCCGCGTTGCCGATTACATGGCGGCCTTCTTGCTGCTGGAAACCCTCATCATGGGGGTCTTCAGCTCGCTAGACATCATCCTTTTCTATATCTTCTTCGAAGGCTCATTGATCCCGATGTTCTTGATCATCGGGGTCTGGGGGGGCGCGAACCGGATCTACGCCGCGTTCAAATTCTTCCTCTATACTTTCCTGGGCTCGATTTTGATGCTGGTCGCGATGATTGTGATGTTCATCCAGGCCGGCACCACCGATATCGAAGCCTTGCAAGCCTTTGAGTTCGGCGCGCAAGTTCAAACCTGGCTATGGCTGGCCTTCTTTGCCTCTTTCGCGGTGAAGATGCCGATGTGGCCGGTTCATACCTGGTTGCCTGATGCCCACGTTCAGGCCCCAACGGCCGGTTCGGTTCTGCTGGCCGGTGTCTTGTTGAAGCTGGGCGGCTATGGCTTCTTACGCTTCTCGATCCCGATGTTCCCAAATGCGTCTGAGTTGTTTGCGCCTTTGGTGTTCGTCTTGTCGATCATTGCGATCGTCTACACCTCCATCGTGGCTTTCCGTCAGACAGACATTAAAAAACTGATCGCCTATTCTTCTGTGGCGCATATGGGCTTTGTCACCATGGGGATTTTCTCCATGACCGATGTCGGGGTGCAAGGTGCGATCTTCCAGATGATCTCTCACGGTTTGATTTCGGCTGCGCTTTTCTTGTGCGTTGGTGTGATCTATGATCGCTTCCATACCCGTGAAATCGCCTTTTATGGCGGCTTGGTCCATAAGATGCCGGTCTATGCGGCGATCTTTGGTCTCTTCACCATGGCCAATGTCGGGCTGCCCGGAACGTCGGGCTTTGTGGGTGAGATCATGACCATGGCCGGTGTGTTCCAGGTTGATCCGCGTGTTGCCGCCGGGGCTGCTCTGGGCGTCATTTTCTCCGCCGTCTACATGCTGACCCTTTATAAGAAAGTGGTCTTTGGTGAGATGACGAATGAGAAGCTGAATATCGCCACCGATTTGGATACACGCGAATGGATCAATCTGGGCGTTCTGGCCGCTTTGACGATCTATTTCGGCTTCTTCACCACACCGATCACGGACTTCACGACTACGGCCGTGGATGCTTTGGTCCATCATTATAATGCCGCGCTTGCCGCGCCGGCCAGCTAAGGACGGATGTAGCTTATGACTGGCGACCTTCTTCTTGCCGATCTTCGGTTACTCGCTCCAGAAGTGCTTCTTGCGGTTGGGGCCATGGCCTTCTTGATGGTCGGGGCCTATACCAGGGCTCAAGACGGCGCGGCGCGTATCGTCTCGCTGTTGACCTTGGCCTTGTTCCTGGTGGCGGCTTTGGTCTCGATCTTCTATGTGCCTAGTGAAGGCGGAACCGCCTTCCAGGGCGCATTGATCGTTGATGATTTCTCGCGTTATGCCAAAGCGGCTGTGCTGTTGGCGGCGTTCATTTCCCTGATCCTGGCTCAAAACTATCTTGAGCAGGAAAAGCTGGCGAAATTCGAATATCCCATCTTGATGGCTTTGTCCGTGCTGGGGATGACGATCATGGTTTCGGCCAATGACCTCATAACCATGTATATGGGGCTAGAGCTACAATCCTTGGCGCTGTATGTGCTGGCCGCGTTCAACCGGGATTCGCTGCGCGCCTCTGAGGCGGGCCTTAAATATTTCGTACTGGGCGCGCTGTCCTCAGGCTTGCTTCTCTATGGTGCGTCCTTGATCTATGGCTTCTCCGGCACAACCAATTTTGCCGGGATCGCCGAAGCGGTGGCCGCAGAGCCCAGCCTGGGTCTGATGTTCGGCATGATCTTCTTATTGTCGGGCTTGGCGTTCAAAATCTCAGCTGCGCCTTTCCATATGTGGACGCCCGATGTCTATGAAGGCTCACCCACGCCGGTTACGGCTTTCTTCGCGACCGCGCCCAAGCTTGCCGCGATGGCTTTGATTGCCCGCGTTTTGATGCAGCCTTTCGCCGAAATGGTCCATGATTGGCAGCAAGTGGTCATGGTGCTGTCTGTGCTGTCCATGGCAGTGGGGGCGTTCGGTGCGCTGACCCAGACCAATATCAAGCGTCTGCTGGCCTATTCTTCGATCGGGAATATGGGCTTTGCCCTGGTCGGTCTGGCCGCGGGAACGTCCATCGGTCTGTGGGCTTTACTGCTTTACCTGACCCTCTATGTGATTTCGGTGGCGGGTAGCTTTGGTATCGTCCTCTCCATGCGTCGCTCTGATGGCATGGTGGAGCGGATCGAGGATCTGGCCGGTCTTGCGCAAACACGTCCGGGCCTGGGTTGGTCCATGACTGCACTGATGCTGTCGATTGGCGGTTTGCCCTTCTTCGTTGGTTTCTTTGGTAAGCTCTTCGTTTTCTATGCGGCGGTCAGCTCGGGTTTGATCATCTTCACGGTGATTGCCGGTCTCTTATCCGTCGTGTCGATGGCCTATTATCTGCGCGTCGTGAAGGTCATCTGGTTTGATGAACCCGATGGCTCCAGCTTCTTGCCCGCTACCTTCAGCGTCAATGCGGTGGTGTTGGTGACGGGTTCGGCCACTGTGGCGCTGCTACCGTTCATGTATGTGATGTTCCGCTTTGTCATGCAGGCCGGTAGCGGCCTTGGCTAAGCGCGTCGTGCCTTTAAGGTTGGGTTTGAACAAGGGGAGGGGGGCATGAGGCTTTCCTCCTCTTTTCCATCTTTGCGCTTTGAAACTTTGGCCGAGGTGGACTCCACCAATGCCGAAGCTAAACGCCGCGTTGAAGCGGGCGAATATGGCCCGCTCTGGATCCGCGCCGACCGGCAAAGCGCGGGCCGCGGGCGCCGGGGCCGGGCCTGGTCCGGGCTGGAGGGTAATCTCTTCACCACCGGGCTTTACCGTTTGAGCGCCAGTCCAGCCGAAGCTGCACAGCTGTCCTTTGCGGCGGCGCTGGCCGTCGCCGATCTGGCCGATGGTGTGTTGGACGATCCGTCTTGCCTGGGGCTGAAATGGCCCAATGATGTTTTGGTTCAGGGCCGAAAGATCGCCGGTATTTTACTGGAGTCCGGTCAAGCCCCAACTGGTGGTTTGTGGCTGGCTGTTGGGATTGGCGTCAATCTGGCCGCCCACCCTGAGGATAGTGAACGTTCGGCGACCCATTTGTCCGCCCATGGCCGGGCCATTGATGGCGATACGGCGCTGCGCCAATTGGCGGCGAGCTTTGATCAATGGCGTTTGCGGTGGGCCGAGCGCGGCTTTGCCCCTTTACGCGATGCATGGCTAAGGCGCGCTTATGGCCTGGGCGGGACGTGTCAGGTCCGTTTGGACAAGGAAACGCTTGAAGGCGTGTTTGCCGATCTGACCCCTGAAGGCGCTCTGCGACTTGATTTGCCCGATGGTCACAGACGGTATATCACCGCAGGGGATGTGTTTTTCTAAGCCAGTCCTATATTCGTCTCAGCCCATGCGTCTTGATCTTGGCGCAAATACCCCGTAAGGCCTTTTCATGCTGTTAGCGATCGATTGCGGCAATACCAATACCCTGTTTGCCATTCATGATGGACGCGACTGGATCGCGCAATGGCGTGCAGCGACCCATACCGGGCGCACGGCGGATGAATATGCCGTCTGGTTGGGTCAATTGATGGCCCTTACCGGGTTGCGCTTTAGCGATCTTACCGATTGCATCATTTCCTCGGTCGTGCCCCAATCGGTGTTCAATCTGCGCAATCTGGCGCGGCGCTATGTCAAGCAAGAACCGATGGTGATCGGCGATGCCAATGTCAATATTGGTATTGAAGTGCGCATTGATCGCCCTTCTGAAGCTGGCGCGGATCGCCTGGTCAATGCTCTGGGCTGTCATGTCAAATATCCGGGCGCGTTGATTATTGTCGATTCAGGTACCGCGACGACGTTCGACATCGTTTCAAGCGATGGCGCGTTTGAAGGCGGGATTATTGCTCCGGGCATCAATCTGTCCATGATGGCGCTTCACGAGGCGGCGGCGCAATTACCGCGTATTGCCATTCAGCGCCCGGAAAAAGTTATTGGACGCTCCACCGTTCAGGCCATGCAGTCTGGCGTGTTCTGGGGCTATATCAATCTGATCGACGGCCTGGTTAATCAGGTCAAGGATGAATATGGCGCACCGATGACGGTGATCGCCACAGGCGGAATTGCCTCCTTGTTCGAGGGAGCCTCAAAAGAAATCGAACATTTCGACCCGGATGTCACCATTCGCGGTCTTTACGAAATATGGAAAAGAAACAAAGGATAAACGTGTGAACGCAGCCGAAAACGGGCTCTATTTCCTTCCCCTTGGGGGATCTGACGAAATTGGCATGAACTTCAACCTCTATGGCTATGGGCCAGAGAGTGATCGCAAATGGATTCTCGTAGATTGCGGGGTGACCTTTGGCGATTTATCCACACCGGGCATTGATATCATCATGCCTGATAGCCGCTTTATTGAAGAACATCGTGATGATCTGATTGCGATTGTTCTGACCCATGCGCACGAAGATCATATGGGCGCGGTGGCCCATTTGTGGCGACGCCTGGGCCAGCCCCCGATCTATGCCACACCCTTTACCGCCTATCTGGTGCGCGATCGTCTGGCTGAACATGGTTTGCTGGATGAGGCGGAGCTGCATGAAATCGGGCTCAACTCCCGCTTTGTGCTGGGGCCATTTGATCTGCAATTGGTGACCCTGACCCACTCCATCCCGGAGCCCAATGGCCTGGCCATTCGCACTCCAGAGGGGCTTATTCTGCACACGGGCGATTGGAAACTTGACCCCGATCCCTTGATCGGAGCCGTGACGGATTCGCGCGCGCTGGAAGCCTTGGGTGATGAAGGCGTGCTGGCCATGGTCTGTGACAGCACCAATGTCTTTAACAAGGGCGAGTCTGGCTCAGAAGGCGATGTGCGCGAGGAGATGATCAAGCTGGTGGGGGAGCAGACCGGTAAGGTCGCCATCGCTGCTTTCGCCTCCAACGTCGCGCGTCTTGAAACCGCCATTAAGGCCGCCGAGGCCAATGGCCGCCGGGTCTGCCTGGTGGGGCGATCCATGTATCGCATGACGGCGGCGGCCAAGCATGTCGGCCTGCTCGCTGATTGTGCGCCCTTCGTGGAAGAGGAAGAGGCCGGTTATTTCCCGCCGGAGAAAATCCTCTATCTGTGTACGGGCTCGCAAGGCGAACCGCGCGCGGCGCTCTCGCGTATTGCCGAAGGCTCCCACCGCAATGTGACGCTTGGCGCGGGCGATACGGTGATTTTCTCCAGCCGGGTTATTCCGGGTAATGAGCGCGGCATTTTTGATCTGATGAACCGGCTGGCCGCACGCGGTGTTAAGCTGGTGACCGAGAAAGATCGCGGCATTCACGTCTCTGGCCATCCCTGCCGGGAAGAGCTTCGTCAAATGTATCAATGGGCCAAACCTCATATCGCCATCCCCGTCCATGGGGAGCGTCGCCATTTGATGGAACATGCACAATTCGCAGCCTCCTTGCAGATCCCCCATACGCTTTCACCCAAGAATGGTGACATGATCCGCATCACTCAGAACGGGGCCTTTGTGGTGGATGAAGCGCCCGCGGGCCGCCTGCATGTTGATGGCAATTTCATCACCGAGGCCGATGCCCTCTCCATCAAAGAACGTCGTCGGTTGAGTTTCGCCGGTCATGTCGGCGTGGCTATGGTGATGTCGGATCACGGAAAGCTGTTGGCTGGCCCGGATGTGCGTGCGATGGGGCTGCCCGATACGCCAGATTATGGGCTGGATGAGTTCTTGGACGATCTCGCCGATGTGGCCGAGCGGGCCTTTGATCGCCTGTCAAAACGCGATAAGCGCGATGAGGAAAAGGTCGAAGAAGAAGTACGCCTGGCTGTCAGACGTGAAGCCCAACGCATATGGGGTAAGAAACCCCATGTTGAGGTCAGCGTTTTGAGCGTAGCCTAAATACGAACGGGGAGGAGCGCCATGAAGATCGGACGTTTAAATCATGTGGGGGTGGCTTGCCCCAATGTAGAGGCCGCCGCCAAAGTCTATGCGGAGCTTTATGGGGCGAGCGAGGCAACACCGGCGAAGGATTTCGCCCACTTAGGTGTGCGTGTGGTCTTTGTCAGCCTTCCCAATATGCAGATTGAGCTGATTGAACCTTTGGGGGAGGCGAGCCCGATCCATAAATTCCTGGAGAAAAACCCCGCAGGCGGCCAGCATCATATGTGCTTTGAAGTGGCAGACATCATCGCGGCGCGTGATGCCATGATCGCGCGTGGGGCACGAGTTTTAGGCACAGGCGAGCCTTATATCGGGGCCCATGGGGTGCCAGTGATATTCGTCCATCCCAAAGACACCGGCGGCGTTCTGGTGGAATTGATGCAAGCGCCCGGCGAAGGCGATCACGGGGACCCTGCGTGATGAAATATTTCGGCTATGGCATTTTGGGGTTGGTGGCGATTTTGGTCATCGCCCAGCTGTTTCTGCCTGATAATGGCGTGGGGTTTGTCACCGGGTTGGTGGTGTATCTCATTAGCTGGTGGATGATTTTCTTTGCCATGTTGCCCATCGGGGTCCAGGGTCAACAAGAAAGCGTGGATGGTGTTGTGCCGGGATCTGAACCCGGTGCCCCGGTCAACCCTATGTTGGGCAAGAAGGCCTGGTGGACCAGCCAGATCACCGGGGTTTTCTGGTTGATCTTCTTCGTCATTGTTGAATTCCACCTGTTGGATTTAGAAGATCTTCCCACGATTTTCGCACCTGAACCTTTTAAAGTCGGGCTCATCAGTTTGGGCCTTTACTGAAGCGGGGCTCACGCCCGTCTTGTGCGCGCGCGCAGAGCGGTTTAAGCGTGACCCCCTGGATTTAACACTGTTCTGATAGGGGCGTTTGACCGCCATGCGCTTGTCTCGCTTTTTCCTGCCCGTTTTAAAAGAAACCCCTGCCGAGGCGCAGATTGTCTCTCACCGTTTGATGCTGCGTGCGGGTATGATCCGCCAGGAAGCAGCCGGGATTTATGCCTGGCTGCCCTTAGGATTAAAGGTTTTGCGTAAAATCGAAGCCATTGTGCGCGAAGAGCAAAACCGCGCCGGGGCCATCGAGCTGTTGATGCCGACTTTGCAACCGGCTGATTTGTGGCGTGAAAGTGGGCGCTATGATGATTACGGTAAAGAGATGCTGCGCATTGTCGACCGTCATGAGCGCGATCTTCTTTACGGTCCCACGAATGAGGAAATGATCACGGAGATTTTCCGCGGCTATACCCGCTCTTACAAAGATCTGCCGAAAATTCTCTATCATATCCAGTGGAAATTCCGCGACGAGATCCGTCCGCGCTTTGGCGTGATGCGCGGGCGTGAATTTCTGATGAAGGATGCCTATTCCTTTGATCTGGACGAGGATGGCGCGCGCCATTCCTATAACCGCATGTTCGTGGCTTATCTCAATACGTTTGCGCGTATGGGCTTGAAGGCAGTTCCCATGCGCGCCGATACCGGCCCGATCGGGGGCGATATGTCCCATGAATTCATCGTGCTCGCCGAAACCGGTGAGAGCGAGGTCTTCTGCGATGCTCAGCTGGTCGATATGGCCGTTCCGGGTTCTGATGTTGATTTCGACAGCGATCTTCAACACCTGGTCGATGCGCGTACCGCCCTTTATGCCGCGACCGAAGAAATGCATGACGCGGCGCGTTTTGAAGCCGAAGTCCCAGCAGAACGTCGCCTGTCAGCGCGCGGGATTGAAGTGGGTCACATCTTCAATTTCGGCACCAAATATTCTGAACCGATGAAGGCCTATGTGGCGTATCCCGATGGGCAGGAACGTCCGGTGCAGATGGGCTCTTATGGTGTGGGTGTTTCGCGTCTGTTGGGCGCGATTATCGAGGCTCACCATGATGAGGCGGGCTGTAAATGGCCCGAAGCCATCGCGCCGTTTGATGTGGTGGTCATCAATCTTAAAGCGGGTGATGACGCCACCGATGCGGCCTCGCACGATGCCTATACGCGCCTATTGGCGGCGGGCAAGGATGCGCTGCTCGATGACACCAAAGAGCGTCCGGGCGGCAAGTTCGCCACCGCTGAGCTGATCGGTATCCCTTACCAGCTTGTCATTGGACCTAAAGGGCTCAAAGACGGTAAGGCTGAGGTTAAAGTGCGTGCGACAGGCGAAAAGCATGAGCTGAGCCTGGATGATGCGATCAACCGTCTATGTGAAGGGGCCTTTGCCCATGGCTGATGTCAACTCACCCCGTGTTCAAAACTCGCGCCCCTTTAGTGGCTATGAGTTCATGCTGGCGATGCGGTATCTGATGACCAAGCGCCGTCATGGCGGGGTGACTTTGATCTCTGTCATATCCTTTGTCGGCATTATGCTGGCCGTGACCGCGTTGATTGCGGTGATGAGTGTGATGAATGGCTTCCGTTCGGAGCTGCTATCACGCCTTTTGGGGGCTCAGGCCCATGTCTATGTCGTGCCGGTTGAGCGTGATAATGACACCACTCATGCCCTGACCGATCAGATCCGTCAGATCCCGGGCGTCAATCAGGCGGGTCCGGTCGTGTTGGGCCAGGCGCTGGCCAGCTCTGGGCGTTTGGGCGTCGGTGTTCAAGTGATCGGGGTGCGTCCTGAAGATCTCAGTGATTATGCCATCATCAATTCCGAGGAGCATTCGGGCGGGGCAGGCTTTTCGCAAGGCAATGCGGATGAGTTTGGGACCGGTCATAATGGTGGCAATGTCATTTTGATCGGGCAGGGGATTGCGTCCCATCTGGGGGTGCGCGCGGGCGATGAAATTACGCTCCTCTCGCCCAATGGCTCAGTGACGCCGATGGGCACGGTGCCGCGACGTAAAGCCTATACGGTCGGCGGGGTCATCACTTTCGGCGTTCTAGATCTCGACCGGATCATGATCTTTATGCCGTTTGAGCAAGCTCAAATCTTCTTTAATGGTGCGCCCGGCGGGGATTATATCGAAGTGCGGGTGGACAATCCGGCTAATCCTGATGCTCAGATCCAGGCCATTCGTGACATGACCGCGCCCGGTACTCAGGTCTTTGATTGGCGCACGCAAAACCGTCAATTTTGGCAAGCCCTCCAGATTGAGCGCACCATGATGCGGATCTTGCTCTCCATCATTGTTGCGATTGCCGCGATGAATATTATTTCCGGCTTGGTGATGCTGGTGAAAAATAAAACCCGCGATATTGCGATTTTACGCACTATGGGGGCCAGTCAGGGCGCGATCATGCGCGTCTTCTTGATCTCTGGTGCGGCGATTGGCGTGTTGGGCACTCTTGCCGGGATCATTCTGGGCATTTTGTTTGTGATCTTTGTTGGTCCCATCCAGGATTTTGCCAGCTGGATTGCCGGCGGGGATGTGTTTGATCCGTCCGTCTATAATCTCTATCGTCTGCCGGCGAAAATGGACTGGACCGAAGTTCTCTATGTGTCGCTCTTCGGCTTTATCGCCGCCTTGCTGGCCACCTTGCCTCCGGCTTGGCGCGCCAGTCGTTTAGACCCTGTGGAGGCCTTGCGTTATGAATAAAGACTTGGCGCTGTGCATTCGCGGACTCAAACGCACCTATAAGACCGAAGGCGAGGAATTACATGTTCTTCGCGGCGTCGATCTCGATCTTTATCGCGGTGAAATCGTGGGTCTGATCGGGCCGTCAGGATCGGGCAAGTCCTCACTGCTTCATGCGGCGGCGCTCTTAGAGCGCCCGGATGCGGGCAGTGTTGAGGTAGGCGGTATCAATGGCCTCAAATTGTCTGAACGCCAACGTACGGCGCTGCGCCGTGATGATATGGGCTTCGTTTATCAATTCCATCACTTGCTGCCGGAATTCGATGCGCGCGATAATGTGGCCTTACCGTTGCTGATTGCCGGGTACAGCTTCGCCAAAGCGCGTGAACATGCGTCTGATTGGTTGACGCGGGTGGGCTTGGGTGAACGTCTCACCCACCGTCCGGGCCAGCTCTCGGGCGGTGAACAACAAAGGGTCGCAATTGCGCGCGCTCTGGTACACAACCCCAAAATCCTGCTCGCGGATGAGCCCACCGGAAATCTTGATCCCGCCACATCCGATCAAGTCTTTGCCGCACTGACCCAGGCTTGCCGGGGTAGTGGGACGGCCGCGCTGATTGCGACCCATAATTTAGCGCTCGCAGAGCGTATGGATAGGGTTGTCACGGTCGAAAACGGTCTTGTTAAACCCCTATAATTAAAACAAATTCCATTTTTGTTCTCAAAAAGTGATTCGGCACGCTTGACGGCTGGAACAAAAAGCGAATATACACAATGGAACAAAACAGGAATTCACTGTTTTCCGCAGTGATGTGATCTGAAAAAGGATATGTTCCATGCGCCGTGTTCTTGCTGAAACCACCTCTGCCTTCGCTGTTCTGGGCTTCATCGCTGTGGTGATGACATGGGGGGCTGCCTTTGCGGGCTAAGCTCGTATCGCTATGCTAGGTGAATTATGAGTCTCAGAGTGTGCTGAGCTCATCGCCTGTGAAAGCCTTGATCCATGACCGACGCCCCCCAAACCCTTTCGCCCTTTATCCATTTGCGTACGCGCTCGCCGTATTCGCTGTTGGAAGGCGCACTCAAGATCAAGGATATGGTCAAGCTCGCCCATCAATACGCGATGCCCGCGATTGGCCTGACCGATACAAATAATCTCTTTGGGGCTTTGGAGTTTTCTGAAGTTTTGGCTGGTGAGGGGCTTCAGCCCCTGACGGGGTGCACGCTCTCGGTGCGGTTTGAAGATCCACGTCCGGGCGAACGCGTCGAACCGCAAGGCACGTTGGTGCTTTTTGCGCAGACTGAAATCGGCTATCAAAACCTGATGGTTCTATCCTCTGCGGCTTTCCTTGATGTTGGCCCAACGGATGAGCCCCATATTACGCTCGATAAGCTTCTCGTCCATCATGAAGGCTTGATCTGTCTTACCGGTGGCCCTGAAGGGGTGTTGAACCAGCTCATTGTGGATGGCCGCGCAGGCCCAGCCTCGAGCGTGTTGGATCGTCTCAACGCGCACTTTGATCACCGCCTCTATATCGAGCTGCAACGCCATGGGCGTGAGGAAGAGCTTCAGGCGGAAAATTGGCTCATCGAACAGGCCTATGGGCGTGACCTTCCGCTCGTGGCCACCAATGAAGCCTTCTTTCCTAAGCGCTCCATGCATCAGGCCCATGATGCGCTGTTGTGCATTTCTGAAAGTACCTATGTGACGGTCGATGACCGGCGTAAGGTTACGCCTGAGCATTATTTTAAATCACCAGAAGAGATGGTGGAGCTGTTTTGCGACCTCCCTGAAGCCATCGCCAACACCCTCGATATTGCGCGGCGTTGTTCCTATCGTCCTTTGACCACGAACCCTATCTTGCCGCGCTTCCCTACAAAGGGCGAGCGCAATGAAGCTGAAGAGCTTCGTGCGCGATCCAGCGAGGGCTTGGAAGAGCGCTTGGTTCAACTTGAAGCGCAAAATGAAATTGCGGCTCCGCGTGAAACCTATTTTGAGCGTCTTGACTACGAACTTGGTATCATCGAACGCATGGGCTTTCCCGGCTACTTCCTCATCGTTTCGGACTTCATTCAATGGGCAAAAACCCATGACATTCCCGTCGGTCCGGGCCGGGGTTCGGGTGCGGGCTCGCTTGTCGCCTGGGCGTTGACCATTACTGATCTGGACCCCTTACGTTTTGGCTTGCTGTTTGAGCGCTTCTTGAACCCAGAACGTGTGTCTATGCCAGACTTCGACGTTGACTTCTGTCAGGATCGCCGCGGTGAGGTGATCCGTTATGTAAAGGATAATTACGGCGCGGATCGGGTTGCGCAGATCATTACCTTTGGTACGCTTCAGGCGCGCGCGGTGGTGCGCGATGTGGGCCGGGTTTTACAACTGCCGCTCGGGCTTGTGGACCGTATTGCCAAGCTGGTCCCCAATAACCCCGCCCAGCCGACAACCTTGGCCGAAGCCGTTGAGACAGAGCCCAAACTCCAACAATTTCGCGAAGAGGATGAGGCGGTCAATCGCCTCATTGAAGTCGCGCTTCAGTTGGAGGGCTTCTATCGAAACGCTTCAACCCACGCGGCCGGTGTTGTCATTAGCGATCGTCCGTTGACCCAATTGGTGCCGCTCTATCAAGATCCGCGCTCAGATATTCCGGCCACGCAGTTCAACATGAAATGGGTCGAACCGGCGGGCCTGGTGAAATTTGACTTCTTGGGCCTAAAAACCCTCACCGTGATTGCGCGTGCCCTTAAATATATCGAGGCTCAGGGTCTGGAGCCCCTCGATATTGAAGCGATCAGTCTTCACGACCGAAAAACGTATGATCTTCTCACTTCGGGTTTGGCCATTGGCGTGTTCCAGCTCGAAAGTACGGGCATGCGTGAAACGCTCAAAAAGCTCAAGCCCGACACTATCGAAGACATCATCGCGTTGATTTCGCTTTATCGTCCTGGTCCGATGAAGAATATTGACGTTTATGTTGATCGTAAGTTCGGCCGCGCAGAGCCGGATTATCTCCATCCTGATTTAACCCCGGTCCTGAAAGAAACCTATGGGGTTATCATCTATCAGGAACAGGTGATGCAGATCGCCCAGATCCTCTCGGGCTATAGCCTGGGTGAAGCGGATTTGCTCCGCCGCGCCATGGGTAAAAAGAAAAAAGAGGAAATGGATAAGCAGCGCGCGCGTTTCCTTGACGGGGCCGCGAAAAAGGATGTGACGGCCAAGCGGGCCTCTTTCATTTTCGATCTGGTGGCTGAATTTGCCGGTTACGGTTTCAATAAATCCCACGCTGCGGCCTATGCCTTGATTGCCTATCGCACGGCCTTCTTGAAAGCCAACTATCCTGTGGCCTTTATGGCCGGCTTGATGAGCCTGGATATGGCCAATACCGATAAGCTCGCGGTGTTTTTCCAGGAATGTAAGGCCATGGGCCTGGTCGTGCGTCCTCCTGATGTTAATAAATCTGAAGCTGACTTTGCGGTGGAAGACGGCACAATTCGTTATGCCTTAGGTGCGATCCGCAATGTTGGCTATAGCGCGATGGAACATGTGGCGGCTGTGCGCCGTTCAGGCGGGCCATTTAAAGATATTTTTGATTTTGCAGAGCGTGTTGATCCGCGCCAGGTGAATAAACGTGCCTTTGAAAACTTAGCCCGTGCCGGGGCCTTTGATAGTCTAGACCCCGACCGGGGCCGGTTGTTTGCCAGTGCAGAAATGTTGTTGTCGCTCGCTCAACAGGCCCAGGCAGAACGCGACAGTGCGCAATCTTCGCTCTTTGGCGGTGGGGATGAAGCGCCTAATTTGGCCCATCCCAATCTGCCTGACATTGATCCTTGGGATCCTATCCAGCGCTTGGATGAGGAGCTTAGTGCGATCGGTTTTTATCTTTCAGGCCATCCGCTTGATGATATGCGTGAGGCCTTGGCGCGCCGTTCGGTCATTTTGTGTACGGATGCACCGATTTATGCGGCTGAAGGTCGGCGTGCTGCGCGTATGGCCGGGGTGGTGCGCCGTAAACAAGAAAAGGTTTCGCGCAAATCCAACGAGAAATTCGCCTTCCTCACTCTTTCTGATCCGTCGGGTGAGTTTGAACCGCTGGTCCCGCCCGAGGTATTACGCACTTATCGCGACCAGCTGGAGCCTGGTGAGGCGGTGATCGTCAGTTGCCGCCTGGATATGCGCGATGAGCAATTGCGATTGATTGTCGATTCGGTTGAGCCCCTATCCAATTTAGCTGCGGAAGCGGCCGGTGAGGGGATCCGTATTCATATCCGTGAGGGTGAGGCGCTGGATCTGCTTAAAACCCGCTTAGAGCGGGCGAATTTGCGTGAGGATGCTTTGCGGGGCCGGGTTCATCTGGCCCTACGGCTCAGCGATGGTCGCCATGGTGAAGTTCGCCTACCCGGTAAGCACGCCATCGACAGTGCAGCCAAAGCCGCCATTAAGGCGATTAAGGGGGTTAGTGAGATCGAAACCCTTTAGGCAGAGACGCAACACGAGACCTTCGAAGCAGACTATGGCGTTCGTGATCTCGAGAGCCTTTGGTCTTTACCCGGTCCGCAGCTGTATTTTGGCCATACAGGGCGGGTCAAAAATCGCTCTATGTCATTTTTGTGCGCATGCTTGCTTGAGTTTAAGGCCATTGGCGCTTATAAGCGCGGCCATCTCACACGTGGAGCTTGGTGCTTGATGAGTTCAAGCGACCGTCCGGTGCATGACCCGGTCCGTTTAGGATTGGTGATTGTTCCGCTCTGCGTTAGGCCAAACCGGAAAAGGATATAGATTATGGCCCTACCTGATTTCTCAATGCGCCAACTCTTGGAAGCTGGCTGTCACTTCGGTCACCAGACCCACCGTTGGAACCCAAAGATGAAGTCTTACATCTTTGGTGAACGCGCCAACATTCACATTATCGACCTGTCGCAAACCGTTCCGCTGCTGCACCAAGCTTTGGTGAAAGTGCGCGAAGTTGCGGCTAAAGGCGGTCGCGTTCTGTTCGTGGGGACCAAGCGTCAAGCGTCTGATCCTGTGGCGCAAGCCGCTCAGCGTTGCGCCCAATACTATATGAACCATCGTTGGTTGGGCGGTACGCTGACCAACTGGCGTACCATTTCAAACTCTATCCAGCGTCTTCGTGAGTTGGAAGGTGTTTTGGATCAAGAGGGTGGCGCGCAAGGTTTCACCAAAAAAGAAATTTTGAACTTGACCCGTGAGCGCGAAAAGCTGGAGCGTTCATTGGGCGGGATCAAGGAAATGGGCGGCACGCCTGACCTTATGTTCGTAATCGACACGAATAAAGAAGCGATTGCTATCCAGGAAGCCAAGCGTTTGGGCATCCCTGTGATTGCTGTGGTCGACACCAATTCTGACCCTGACAATATTGATTTCCCAATTCCAGGCAATGACGATGCGTCTCGCGCTCTGTCTTTGTATTGTGATTTGGTTGCGGAAGCCGTTCTTGATGGTATGGCCGACAACCAAATGGCGTTGGGTGTAGATTTGGGTGAAGCTGACAATCCAGATGAAGCGGCCTTGATGGCGGCGGTTGCTGAAGTGACCGGTGAAGCGGATCTGGTCGGCAATGCCCAAGACCAAGCAGCAGGTGATGCATCTGCTGAAGAGACTAAATCTGAATAACCGCGCGATCGGCTGACCTAAGGAGACTTCCCCATGGCCGCAATTACCGCCGCCCTCGTCAAAGAACTGCGTGAGTCTACTGGCGCAGGCATGATGGACTGCAAAAAAGCCCTCTCAGAGACTGATGGCGATTTCGAAGCTGCAATCGATTGGTTGCGTAAAAAAGGCCTGTCTAAGGCTGCTAAGAAATCAGATCGCGCTGCTGCTGAAGGCCTGGTTGCCGTTACAGCTCAAGCCAGTGGCAATGGCATGACTGCCGCCGCTGTTGAAGTGAACTCTGAAACCGACTTCGTAGCCCGTAACGAATTGTTCCAGGCTGCTGTTGGTGAAATCGCGGGTCTGGCCTTGAACGTTGATAGCGTTGAGGCTTTGGCTCAGGCCCCTATGGGGGCTGGCAAGCCTGTTGCTGAAACTTTGACGGATCTGGTTGCTAAGATCGGTGAAAATATGGGCCTGCGCCGTTTTGCGCGCTTGTCTGTCGAAAATGGTGTTGTTGCGACCTATGTCCACAATGCTGTCGTTGACGGCAAAGGTCGTATTGGCGTTCTGGTGGCTTTGGAATCGACAGGTGACAAAGCCAAGCTGGAAGATCTGGGCCGCCGCATTGCGATGCACGTGGCTGCGGGTTCTCCGGCTCCGGCTTTGGCGCTTCAGGTTGAAGAGCTGGATCAAGATGTTGTGGCGAAAGAGCGTGATGTGTTTGCTGAGCAGGCGCGTCAATCTGGCAAGCCTGAAAACATCATCGAGAAAATGGTTGAAGGCCGTATCCGTAAATTCTACGAAGAAGTCGTGCTGTTGAAGCAGAGCTTCGTTCTCGATCCAGACAAGTCTGTTGAAGAGGCTGTTAAGGCTGCTGAAGCTGAAGTTGGTGCCCCTATCGCCTTGACCGGCTTTGTTCGCATGGTCCTGGGTGAGGGTGTTGAGAAAAAAGAAGAGGATTTCGCAGCCGAAGTTGCCGCCGCTGCGAAAGGCTAATACTTTTCTTTTTTTAGAGTTGCAAGCGCCAGGGCTATGCTCTGGCGCTTGGCTTGCCTGCTATGCTTTGGAGCCCTGTCATGACTGAGGATGTTCTCTCTAACCCTTCTAACACGGCGCGTTTTAAACGCGTTTTGTTGAAAGTCTCTGGTGAGGCCCTCATGGGCAGCGGTGCCTATGGCATCGATACTGAAACCACTGAGCGTATTGCCGGTGAGATTAAGCACGCGGTTGAGGCCGGGTTCGAGATCTGCTTGGTCATTGGTGGTGGGAATATTTTCCGCGGCCTAAGCGCTGCGGCGCGCGGTATGGAGCGCGCCTCGGCCGATTATATGGGCATGCTGGCGACGGTGATGAATGCGCTGGCGATGCAAACCGCGCTGGAGCGGGTTGGCGTCGAATCGCGCGTGCAATCGGCCATTCCCATGACCACGGTGTGTGAGCCTTATATTCGCCGCCGTGCCATGCGTCATATGGAACGTGGTCGGGTGGTGATTTTTGCTGCGGGTACAGGTAATCCCTTCTTTACCACTGATACTGCTGCGGCCTTGCGGGCTGCGGAAATGGGGTGTGATGCCTTGTTCAAGGGCACCCAGGTCGATGGGGTCTATGATGATGACCCGCGTAAAAATCCGAACGCGAAGCGCTTCGAAAGCCTTGACTATTTAGACGTTTTGGCGCGTGACTTAAAAGTGATGGACGCATCGGCTGTGACTTTGATGCGTGATAACCAAATTCCGATTGTGGTGTTTAACATTCATGATCAAGGTGGTTTGGCCCGCGTTCTTAATGGCCAGGGGGTTTGCACGATCGTGGGTAAACCGAACGCCAGCGCGTAACACTCCACGAGTTTAAAGAGGAACACCTTATGTCTTTTGATCTTGCTGACCTGAAGCGCCGTATGGCGGGCGCAGTTGATGCGGCAAAAAAAGAAATGTCTGGTTTGCGCTCTGGGCGCGCGACGTCGGCTCTGTTGGATCCGGTTAAGGTTGACGCCTATGGCTCCCTGACCCCGATCAGTCAAATCGGAACTGTGACGGCACCTGAACCGCGCATGCTGTCAGTCCAGGTTTGGGATCAGTCTTTGGCTGGCGCTGTTGAAAAGGCGATCCGCAACTCATCTTTGGGGTTGAACCCGGTTTCTGAAGGCGCGCTCATTCGCGTACCGATCCCACCGCTCAATGAAGAACGCCGCGTGGATCTGGCGAAAACGGCCGGTACGTATGCGGAAAATGCCCGTATTGCTGTGCGCAATGTGCGCCGCGACGGCATGGATCAGTTGAAGGCGGGGGAAAAGGCCAACGAAATTTCTGAGGATGAACATAAAAAGTTCGCTGATCAGGTGCAAAAGGCGACGGATGCGGCCATCGCTGACATTGATGAAATGCTCAAGCACAAGCAAGAAGAAATCATGCACGTATAGATCACATCTGTGATCGAAAAGGTTTTGTCGATGACGACACCGGACAGCCAGGGGCAAACGCCTCAGCATATCGCCATCATCATGGATGGAAATGGTCGGTGGGCAAAGCAAAAGGGCAGGCCCCGCGCCTTTGGTCATAAGGCGGGGGTCGATGCCGTGCGTCGTGCGGTGCGTGCCTGTGGCAATGCGGGTGTACGCTATTTGACCTTGTTTGGGTTTTCGACCGAGAATTGGCGCCGTCCTGCCGAAGAGATTGAAGCGCTGTTCGAGTTGTTGCGACGCTTTGTCGATGCCGATCTTGAAAAACTCCACAAAGAAGGCGTTCGGGTTCGGATCCTCGGTAGCCGTGAAGGGTTGTCGCCTGACCTGATTTCGATCATTGAGCGTGCTGAAGTGCGCACGCGTGAGAATTCGGCTTTCTTTTTGAACGTCGCATTTAATTATGGTGGGCGCGATGAATTGGTCCGCGCGGCCAAGGCCATTGCGAAGGCCGCGAAATCGGGTGATCTCGATCCTGATCAGATCAATGAAGAGCTATATTCCAGTTTTTTAGATACGAGCGATCTGCCTGATCCTGACATTTTGTTGCGCACCAGCGGGGAATATCGTATTTCCAATTTTCTCCTTTGGCAGTGCGCGTATTCTGAATTTATATTTTTAGACAATGTGATGTGGCCGGATTTTGATGAGACGCATCTTCAAATGGCCCTTGAAATCTATGCCAGTCGTGATCGGCGTTATGGGGGGGTGAAGCGTGCCTAAGCCGCTTCCTGTTTTACGCCGTCCAAAGGCCCCGGGTGATGCGCTTTTCCTAAAGCGGATCTTATCAGCCTTGATTTTAGCGCCCCTGGCCTTGGGCCTGACCTGGTGGGGCGGGCATGCGTTCTCGATTTTTGTCGCGGCTTTTGCCGCTGCTATGGGCTGGGAATGGGTGTCGATGTCGGAACGCACTGCGCCGCCGCGCGCCTTTGCTCTAGCGACTGGGACGGCTGTAGGGGCAGCGCTTCTGGCCACCCAGGCCCCTGTGGGCTGGGTCGTCTTTTGGATTGTGTGCGGCACAATAGGGGCGGGCTTTGATCGCAAACCGCGCGGCGGTGTGGGTGAAGCGGTCTTCGGCGTGGCTTATATCGCCAGTGCCGTGGCGATGCTAGTCTGGCTGCGCGGACATGATGCGTATGGTCTCGATCGGATCATCTATGTCTTTGCCGTGGTCTGGGCGGCCGATAGTTTTGCTTATCTGGTGGGGACCTGGATTGGCGGGCCGAAGCTGTTGCCACAAGCCAGCCCGAATAAAACCTGGACGGGCTTTATCGCGGGGCTCACCTTTGGTGTTCTGGCGGGGGCTGTGGTTATGTACTTTGCCGGAGGATCGCTGTGGGTGGGCGGCGCGATTGCCCTTCCTGTTGCTATGTCAGCTGTGATTGGCGATCTCATCATGTCCCTAGCCAAGCGTCGCTTCGGCGTTAAGGACGCGGGCTCACTCATACCCGGTCATGGCGGGGTTTTGGACCGCGTCGATGCTCTGATGTTGGCGGCATTGATGGCGGGGTTCCTGTTTGCTTTGAACCCCAGCCTTTGGCCCGGCGGAGCGCCCTCATGACAAAACGCATTACAGTTTTGGGCGCAACCGGCTCTATCGGAGAGGCGACGCTCGATTTGGTGCGCGCCAATCGTGACCAATTCGAGGTGGTTGCGTTAACGGCGAATACCCGGGTTGAAGACTTGATCGCTTTGGCCTTGGAGTTTCGCCCCCAATGTGTCGCTTTGGGCGATACGCAGGGTGCGGACCGCTTAGCATCGGCTTTAGCGGGAAGTGGCATAGACTGGGCCGTTGGAGAAGAGGCGGTGATTGACGCGGCCCGTCGGCCCGCCGACTGGACCATGGCTGCCATCGTCGGCGCCGCCGGTTTGAAGCCGACTTTGGCCGCTGCCGAGCAGGGCGGGGCCATTGCGCTGGCGAATAAAGAAGCATTGGTTTGTTCGGGGGTGTTATTCCTGGACACGTGCGCGCGCTTTGGCACCCGGGTGTTGCCCGTTGATTCTGAACACAATGCCATTGCCCAGGCTTTGGCGAATAATCGCCGTCACGATGTTCGCAAGATCGTTTTGACGGCCTCTGGTGGTCCGTTTCGCAGCTCAAGTTTGGCTGAGATGGGCCAAGCGAGTGTTGAAACGGCGCTGGCGCATCCCACCTGGTCCATGGGGGCAAAAATCTCCATCGATTCTGCGACTATGATGAATAAGGGCCTGGAGATTATCGAGGCCTGTCATCTGTTTGATCTGGAGCACAACAGGGTGGAGGTTCTGGTCCATCCAGATTCCATCGTGCATGGCTTGGTTGAATATTGTGATGGCAGTTGGTTGGCCCAACTTGGCTCACCCGATATGCGCACGCCGATTGCGCATGCCTTGGCCTTTCCGCAGCGTATGGCGGCCGATATCGCGCCTTTGGATTTGGCTAAAATTGGCACATTGCGCTTTGAGGCCCCGGATGAGTTGCGCTTTCCCGCGTTACGTTTAGCGCGAGACGCCTTCGCGGCGGGTGGAGGGCTGGCAGCGGTGTTGAATTCAGCCAATGAGGTTGCAGTCGCCGCGTTCTTAAATGGCCATATTGGGTTTCTGGAAATTGCGCAATGCGTGGAAACTTGCCTTGATCAGGCCACAAAAGATGGTCTTAATCAGTGGTCTATGACGTGTTTTGAAGAGGTTTTCAGCGCCGATACTTATGGCCGTGATCAAGCCGGGCGCGCTTTGCAGGCCCTGATGCGAGCTTAGGGCTGCGTTTATTCATGCATACGTCTGAGGAAAGCCTTACTTTTGTCGTGCTCTATCGGCTAAGGTAATTGCGATTTAGGTTTTGGGGAGCCATCCTGCGTGCAAGACATTCTAGGATCAGGTCTGATTGGGATTTTTACATTCCTGATTGTTATGAGCTTTGTCGTGGTGATCCACGAGCTGGGTCATTACTGGGCCGGTCGTCTATGTGGTGTGCATGCTGAGGCGTTTTCTCTGGGTTTTGGTCCAAAGCTGTTTGGTATTTACGATAAGCACGGTACCTGCTGGCAGGTTTCAGCCTTTCCCTTAGGCGGATATGTACGGTTTCTGGGCGATGAGAACGCGGCCGGTGCGCCCGATCGCGAGACTTTAGAGCGCCTACGGGCTGAACGCGGCCCTGATGCTGACAAAGTCATGCATTTTAAGCCCGTTTGGCAACGCGCTTTTATTACGGCAGCCGGTCCGCTGGCCAATTTCGTTTTGGCGATTGTGATCTTTTCAGTGTTTGGCGCTGTGGTTGGCGAGGAACGTCGAGCGCCTTTGGTGGGCGGCGTCATTGAAGGCGGCGCAGCTGAGGCGGCCGGAGTTCAAGCTGGTGATTTGGTGATTGCCATAGATGGGCGCCCGATCGAAAGCTTTGATGAATTGCGCCAGATGATTGCTCTGCGCGGTGCACGTGATGCGGTGATAACCGTCAATCGCGATGGCCAAGTTATAGACCTGCAAGCGCGTGTTAATCGTGAGTTGCGCCCCGATGGATTAGGCGGTGAGCGCCGTATGGGGTTTTTGGGTGTTGAGCTGTCGCGCGATGCGCAGCGTACCTACAAGCGCTATTCCTGGCTTGAGGCACCGCTCTATGGGGTAAGATTTACCGCAGACATGGTCGGAAATATCCTTGACTATATTGGCCGCATTGTTACAGGGCGCTCTGGAACGGAACAATTGAACGGGCCTTTAGGGATTGCCACGACGGCGGGGCAATTAACGACGAATACGCTTCTCGTCGATGCGGGTGAACAAGAGGTTGCTCTTAATCAACGCGTTGGCGCTTGGGTTAGAAGCTTATTCTTTTTTGCCGGCTTGATTTCAATCGGTCTGGGCTTGATGAACTTAATGCCTATTCCGATGCTGGATGGTGGGCATTTGGTGTTTTGTGCCTATGAAGCAATTACACAACGTCCACCCAGTCTTGCGGTGCAAGAAATGGGTTTTAAAGTGGGTTTGGTGCTGGTTTTGGGGATCTTGCTGGTAGCCACCTGGAACGATTTAGGTTATTTGCACGGTCTGTTAACTTCATGACGTGCCGGGCAAGGGGGAGAGAGGCAAATATGGCGGGCATCTTCAAGGTGATCCAAACGGCTCTCGCTGCGAGCGTTTCGCTCGGGCTGGCCGGAACTGTTTGGGCTCAGGACGCAAGCGCGCCTGCAGCCTCTCAAGCACCTGTTCAAGAGCAAAGCTCTGAACAAGTCGAGCAACGTGTGCTACCGATTTCAACCCTGTTGGTTGAGGGTAATCAGCGCGTGGAAGCCGATACAGTGCTGTCTTATATGCTGGTTCAGCCTGGGGACATGCCTAATCAGCGTTTGATCAATTTATCGATCCAGACCTTATTTGGTACGGGCTTGTTCTCCGATGTGCGCGTCGCCGTCGATGGACGCACCATGGTGGTTTACGTTCAGGAAAACCCCATCGTGAACCGCGTCATTCTGGAAGGTAATCGCTCTTTAAAAGATGACAAATTGACTGAAGAGATTGAACTTCAGCCGCGCGCGATCTTTACGCGTGCGCGTGTTCAGTCTGATGTCCAACGTATGTTGGAAGTTTACCGTCAGTCCGGGCGTTTTGCCGCTCAGATCACGCCGAAGATTGTCGAACTGCCCCAAAACCGTTTGGACGTGGTGTTCGAAATCACCGAAGGTCCAGTCACTGGTGTGCGTCGGATTAACTTCATCGGTAACCAAGTTTATTCTGATCGCCGTCTTCGTGAAGAGATCGTGACGACCGAGGCGCGCTGGTGGAAATTCTTCAGCTCAAACGACAATTATGATCCCAACCGGATTGAATATGATCGCGAGCAATTGCGGATTTTCTATACCGACCGCGGTTTTGCGGACTTCCGGGTGGTCTCAGCGGTGGCTGAATTGACCCCCGATCAGGAAGGTTTCTACGTCACCTTCACGGTTGATGAGGGCTCTCGATATAATTTCGGTGACATCAAAGTTACCACTGAGATCGAAGATCTCAACGAAGATTACCTCAAAGCCATCGTTGCGACCCAGCCTGACCAGCTTTATGTCGGCAGCTTGATCGAAGATTCGGTTGATACTTTGACCTTTGCTGCAGGGGCTGCCGGTTACGCCTTTGTGGATATTCGCCCACGCGTCGTGACAAACCGTGAAACGCAAAGTGTTGATGTTGAATACGTGATCGCTGAAGCGCCACGGGTATACATTGAACGCATCGACGTCATCGGCAATACGCGTACACTTGACCGTGTCATTCGCCGTGAGCTTGATATCGTCGAAGGCGATGCCTTTAATCAGGCTTTGATGAATGTGTCGCGTTCGCGTGTAGGTCAATTGGGCTTCTTTGAGGATGTTACGGTTGAACCAAGCCAGGGTAGTGCCCCTGACCGTGCACGTGTTGCGGTGACCGTTAAGGAACAGCCTACGGGTGAGCTTGCCTTCGGGGCAGGTTTCTCGTCTACAGACTCTTTCCTCGTTGACTTCTCGATTTCTGAACGCAATTTGCGTGGGCGTGGCCAATTCCTGCGCTTGCGGGTTTCGGCCAGTTCGACGCGTAAGCAGATTGATATTCGTTTTACCGAGCCCAAATTCATGGGACGCAATCTGGCTGCGGGTTTTGATATTTTCCGCGTGCGCACAGATTTCTCGCGTCAAGCCTCGTTCCAGACGGATTCAACGGGTTTCACCTTGCGTGCGGGCTTCCCACTGACGCGCTCGGTGTCTGCGAATGTGAATTACACCCTACGCTCAGATGATGTGCGGGCCTATTCCAACGCTTCGGAATCCATTCGCCGCGCGGCGGGTACGCGTGTAACCTCTATCTTGGGTTATACAGTGGCTTGGACGCGATTGGACGATTATCGCGAACCGAGCAATGGCTTCCGCTTGTCTTGGGATCAAGAGATTGCGGGTATTGGCGGTGATGTGCGTCATATCCGAACCGAATTGCGTGGAGCCTATTATAAAAGCCTGTTCCGTGATGACATTGTCTTCAGTGTGACAGGGGATACAGGTTTGATCGTATCGTGGGGTGGGGATTCCACCCGGATCAACGACCGTTTCTTCAAAGGCGGTAACAGCTTCCGTGGTTTCGAAACCGCCGGTATTGGTCCGCGCATCGTCAGCAATATCAGCACCGATCAAGAGGATAATTATCGCTCGGGCGATGCCTTGGGGGGTAACTTTTATGCCATTAGTGCAATTGAGCTATCCTTCCCTACCGGTCTGCCGGAGCAATATGGGGTAGGTGCCGCCTTATTCACAGAGTTTGGGACCCTTGGTGTGCTGCCCGATGATGATCAGATTGCTGATCCGGGACCAACCGTACTCAATCAAGCCTACACGATTGATGAGATGTCATTACGCGCGTCTGCTGGTTTGAGTGTGTTCTGGGATAGCCCCTTTGGACCTGTGCGCTTTGACTTTGCCCATGCCTTTATGAAAGAAGACTATGACCGCGCGGAATTCTTCCGCTTCAGCACAAGAACGGGATTCTAACACCATGCTTCGCAATGTAATTAAATGGACAACCCAAGGCGCTGGCACTTTGGCTCTGGCCGTTGTGGCAACAATGGGCCTGGCCACTGCGAGCCAGGCGCAGACCACCGTTTTGGTTATGAATGAAGAGCGCATTATCGCTGAAAGCACTGTGGGCCAGCATATCGCCACACGCCTTCAAGCTATGGGCCAAGAAGTTCAAACCGAGCTGTCTCCCCTGCAAACCCAAATTCAATCAGAGAGCGAAGCGCTCAACACTGAAACGGCCTCTTTAAGCCAGGAAGCTATTCAGCAACGCCCTGACTTGATCCAGCGTATTCAAACCCTGCAGGCCAATGCCCAACAATTTGAACGGACCCGTGAGATCCGTTCGCGTGAATTGGTGGCCAGTGAGCGCTCTGCGATGCAGCCTGTTTTGCAAACCCTGCAAGAGGTTTTGCGTGAAATCGTTGATGAACGCGGTGGTGCCATTTTGATCGACCGTAGCTCTGTTGTATATGCCAATGAGAGTGTCGACATCACGGCGACAGCGATTGAGCGTTTGAATGCGCGCATTACGACGACGCCTGTAAATTGGGTGCGTATGCCTCAGCAAGCTCAACAAGGCGCTGCCCAACAGTAATATAGGACCAAGGTGATGGTGGCCGACGCGCGCTTTTATGACGCTCTCGGTCCTCGCACTATCGGTGAACTGGCGTCCATCACGAGTGGGGTATTGCTTGGCAATCCTCAGCTTGTGGTGGACGCAGTTGCTTCTGCCGAACGTGTTGGGGCTGGTGAGTTATTCTTTCTTTCTGAAAATCAACCTGACAGACCTGCGGTTGGTTTCATCCTGACGGATAATCGTGAACTGGCGGAGCGTTTTGCTCAAAGCGTGGGCGCAGCCATTCTTCATCCTTCGCCTAAGGCGGCCTTTGCTAAAGCGGCCCCGCATATTGTGCGCGCGCGCCTTCATGTGGGTGAGGCTATGCGCCACCCAGACGCTGACATCCATCCTGAGGCTATGATCGGCCCGGGTGTTGTGATCGGGCAAGGGGCCGTGATCGGGGCTGGCGTCTCCATTGGACCCAATTCCGTGATTGGTCCCGGAGTTGTGATCGGTGAGGGCACGCGTATTGGAACCGGCACGCAGATCAGCTTTGCGCTGATTGGTAAACAGTGCGAAATTGGCTCTGGTTCTGTTATTGGTGAGATCGGCTTTGGTCTGGCCTATGAGAAGGGTGAGTTGTTGACCCTGCCGCATGTGGGCCGTGTTATTATCGAAGATTATGTGACCTTGGGCGCGAATGCGACGGTTGACCGGGGCATGTTCGATGACACCCAGCTGAAAATGGGCTGCCGCATTGATAATCTCTGCCATATTGCCCACAATTGCGTGATTGGCGAATATGCTGTGATGGCGGCCTTTGCGGGTATTTCTGGCAGTGTTAGCGTCGGGGCGGGCGCGCAATTTGGTGGCCGCGTTGGTGTGGCTGATCATTTGAGCATTGGTCAGGGCGCGCGCTTGGCGGCGGATTCCGCGGTAATGCGCGATATTCCAGCCGGTGAGACCTGGGCCGGTTCGCCCGCCCAGCCCATTCAGCGTTTCATGCGTGAAACGGCATGGCTGCGCCGGTCTGCTGCGAAGAAAAACAAACCGAAAGAGTAGATTATGAGTGAAGCCTCAGAGGTCATCTCACACCGCGAAATTCTGGCGCGCTTGCCCCATCGTCCGCCTTTCCTGTTGCTTGATCGGGCAGACCATTTCGTGAGTGGTCAGTCTATTACTGGGTATAAGGCCGTCACCTGGACGGAGCCTTGTTTTCAGGGCCATTTTCCAGATAATCCTGTCTTTCCCGGTGTGATGATCATTGAGGCGATGGCCCAAACCGGTGCGCTTCTCATGACGAAAACCCTGGATGTCTCGGGTCATGACACAACGATTTATTTCATGGGTATTGAGAAGGCGCGATTTAAGCGTCCTGTACGGCCGGGGGATGTGATGACCATGCCGGTTGAAATTATCGTATCCAAGCGCGGCATTTTTAAGTTCCATGGTCGCGTTCTGGTGAGTGATCAATTGGTTACAGAATGTGAGTTTTCAGCCACCGCACAAAAGACTAACGCTTAAGCCCATAAGCGAACCCTAAGGATATATTGTTGTGAGCACACTCATTCACCCCACCGCCCTTGTTGATCCCAAAGCGAAGCTGGGTGAAAATGTCGAGATTGGTCCGTATTGCATCCTTGGACCGCATGTGCAGATTGGGGATAACTGCCGTTTGCATGGCCAGGTTCAGATCATGGGCCATACCGAGATTGGCGCGGAGTGTGAGATTTATCCGTTCGCCGTTTTGGGCGCGCCGCCGCAAGATTTCAAATATGCCAATGATCCGACCCGCTTGATCGTGGGCGAGAAAAACATCATCCGCGAGCAAGTCACCTTTCATATCGGCACTGCCTTTGCGCGCGGTCAAACGGTGATTGGATCGAATAGCTTTTTCATGGTCGGCGCCCATGTTGGCCATGATTGCATCGTCGGCGATGGGGTGGTCTTTGCCAATAACGCCACTTTGGGCGGCGAGGTCACCGTTGAGGACAAGGTGATTATGGGCGGGCTGTCTGCGATTCACCAAAAATGCCGGGTTGGAAAGCATGCTTTCATTGGCGGCGGCGCACCGGTGACAGGCGATGTCATCCCCTATGGCATGGTGGATAATCATGGCCAGCTGGCGGGGTTGAACCTGGTGGGGCTGAAGCGTCGCGGCTTTGGGCGCGATTGCATCCATGATTTGCGCGCGGCCTATCGTTTGATCTTCGCGCTGGAAGGGGCCTTCTCTGAGCGCGTTGAGGATGCTGCGCGGATCTTTGCCGAGCGTCCTGAGGTCGGTGAAATTCTCGCCTTTATCAAGGCCCCTGCGGCGCGTCCTTTGTGTATGCCTGAAAAATAGTCATGAAGTCGTGGACGAAATTAGGATTGATTGCCGGGGGCGGGGATTTACCTGTTCATGTCGCCGAAGCCTGTGTTCAAGATAACAAGCTGGCCCAAGTGATTTGCCTGAAAGGCTTTGGTGAGCCTGCGCGCTATCCCTTCGCGGTGGAGCGCAGCCTGGGTGAGTTGGGCGGGGTGATCAAAGACCTTAAAGCCGCTGAGTGTGATGCGGTGTGCTTTGCGGGCATTGTGAAGCGTCCTGATTTTTCCACCCTCAAAGTCGACTGGACGGCGGCCAAGCAATTGCCCAAAGCCATCAAAGCCGCGATGACCGGGGATGATGCTTTGTTGCGCTTCATGGTCAATATTTTTGAAGCCGAGGGCTTTAGCGTTGTGGGCGCGCATGAGCTGGCCGATAGCTTGCTGATCCCTGAAGGCTGCCTGACTGAAATTATGCCGGATGAGACGGCGAAGGGCGACATCACCCGCGCCTTGGCCATGGCCGGGGCCATTGGTGCCTTGGATATTGGCCAGGGTGCGATTGTGTGCGAAGGCTTGGTACTGGCTGTTGAGGCCCAGGAAGGCACTGATGCGATGCTGTCGCGCATTATGGCGCTGCCCGGTGATATTCGCGGCAGTGTGGAAAATCCACGTGGGGTCTTGGCCAAGCGCCTTAAACCGCATCAGGAAAAGCGTGTTGATTTGCCGGTGATTGGCCTTTCGACGATTGAGAATGTTAAAGCTGCGGGCTTGGCCGGAATTGCTGCCCCGGCTGGTGGGGCCTTTCTTTTAGGGCGCGAGGCGGTTATTCGTGCGGCGAACGCGGCTGGGATCTTTCTGGTCGGCGTCGGGGCCGAGGATCTTCCCGCCCCGCAGAAGGGAGCGCCGCAATGACAAGTCGGGCCAAACGCATTTTCATCGTGGCCGCCGAACCCTCTGGTGATGCCTTGGCCGCCGATTTGATCAAGGCGTTACGAAGCTCTGCCAACGACAATGTTGAGATTGCTGGGGTCGGTGGGGATGCTATGGCCCGTGAGGGCGTTGTCAGCCCCATTGATATATCCGAACTTTCCGTATTCGGATTATTTGATGGATTGAAGATCATTAAGCTGGTTCATCAGCGTGCAGAAGAAACCGCTGCCGCCGCCAAGGCCTTTGACGCGGATATGGTCGTGCTGGTCGATAGCTGGGGCTTTATGCTACGTGCGGCGTGGAAGCTGCGCGAAGCCATGCCTGATGTGAAGCTGATCAAATATGTCGGCCCGCAGGTTTTTGCCGCGCGCCGGGGCCGGGCCAAGGTTTTGGCTCAAACCGTTGATCATTTGCTGGCCATTCACCCCTTCGATCCGGAGTATTTTGAGCCCCATGGCTTAAAAACCACTTTTGTGGGTAATCCGGTCTTGGAGCGTGTTGTGCGCGGCGATGGCGAAGACTTCAAAGCGCGCCATGGCATCGCCCCAGAGGCACCATTATTATTGGTTCTTTTTGGTAGCCGTAAGAGTGAAATCACCCGTCTGGTTGCCCCCTTTGCTGCAGCCTTGCGTCAATTGAAGGCGCGCTATCCGCATTTGGTGATGGTTGCGCCTTTGGCCCGTGCGACGGCGGATCTGGCCCGCACCCTGGTGGCCGCTGAAGAGGGCTTATCCGATCTCATCCTGGTCGATGAGGAGGAGCGCGCGGATGCCTTTGCGGCCGGAGATGCGGCGCTGGCCTGTTCGGGCACTGTCACGTTGGAGCTGTCGCGCGCGGGTGTTCCGACCGTTGCGGCGTATAAGCTGGGCTGGCTGGCCTATACGGCGGCGAAGCTGTTCTTGATGAAGTCCAAATATATCTCTCTGGTCAATATTGCCGCCAATGAGCTGTTATTGCCTGAATGCATCCAATTGGAGTGTAACGGGACGAGGCTCGCGCAAGAGATCAGCGCGTTATTAGAAGATGCCCCGCGCCGCTTTGCGCTGTCTAAACGTTTGGTAGAAGTAACCGAGCATATGCGCGGTGAGGGCGGAGCGGCCAGTGAGAATGCGGCGCGCGCGCTTCTCAGTTTTACCGATTGATCGCGGCCCATCCTTGATCATAAAAAAAGCCCGCTCGGTTGAGCGGGCTTTTCTCTTTCAGGCTATAGAATTTAGCGCTTATCGAACGCGACATAGCCGCGCTTTTCTGCACCCGTGAAAACCTGGCGTGGACGGCCAATTTTCTGCGACGGATCAGCGATCATTTCCTGCCATTGCGCGATCCAGCCGACGGTACGGGCCAGGGCGAACAACACGGTGAACATCTCCGTTGGGAAGCCCATCGCGCGCAGGGTGATGCCCGAATAGAAGTCGATATTCGGATAGAGTTTTTTCTCGACGAAATACTCATCACTCAATGCGATTTTTTCCAATTCCATAGCCACAGCCAGGGTTGGATCATTCTTGACGCCCAATTCATCAAGCACTTCGTGACAGGCTTCACGCATGACTTTGGCGCGCGGGTCATAGTTTTTATAGACGCGGTGCCCAAAGCCCATCAGACGGAAGGGATCGTTTTTGTCTTTGGCTTTGGCGATAAATTCCGGAATGCGATCAACGCTGCCGATCTGCTCGAGCATGTTGAGCGCGGCTTCATTGGCCCCGCCATGGGCCGGTCCCCATAAGGACGCAATACCCGCAGCGATACAGGCAAACGGGTTGGCCCCAGATGAGCCAGACAGGCGCACGGTTGAGGTTGACGCGTTCTGCTCGTGATCGGCATGCAGGATGAAGATCTTGTCCATCGCCCGGGCCAAAGTCTTAGAGACTTTATAAGGCTCAGTCGGCACAGCAAAACACATGCGCAGGAAGTTTGAAGAATAATCGAGATCATTCTGTGGCCACACAAAAGGCTGGCCTACAGAGTATTTATAGGCCCGCGCTGCGATGGTTGGCATTTTCGCGATCATGCGATAGGCCGAGATCTCACGCGCGCGCGCATCATTGATGTCGGTTGAATCGTGATAGAAAGCGGACAAGGCCCCCACCGTACCGACCATAACGGCCATGGGGTGGGCATCGCGGCGATAGCCGCGGAAGAAGTGATCCACCTGATCATGCAACATGGTGTGATTGCGGATCGTGGTGTCAAACTCGGCGTATTCATCCTGGGTTGGCAATTCACCGTTCAACAGCAGGTACGCCACTTCCATGAAGGAGGCATTATCGGCCAGATCATCAATGGAATAGCCGCGATATAACAGCGTGCCTTCATCGCCATCAATATAGGTGATTTGGCTTTCGCAGCTGGCGGTTGAGGTGAAACCTGGGTCGAAGGTGAACACGCCCGCTTGCTTATACAGCGTGCGAATATCGACGACGTCGGGACCGATTGAGCCCTTCAGAACTGGCAGATCAATGGTTTTACCATTAATGGTCAGCTGGGCTGTGCCGGCTTGTTGTGTCTTGTTTTCCATATCCTACCCCGATTATTGATGGTGTTGACGTGGCCTGGGCCTGGGTTATTGGCCCGTGCCAGGGGATGAGTTGAGTTGATCGTCCAAACGCGCCAGAGTTTCATCCTGACCCAAAATCGCCAGGACAATACCCATATCCGGGGCTGGTGAACCCCCGGTTAGGCATGCGCGCAAAGGTTGACCAATCTTGCCAAAGCCAACCTCTTCGGCTTCCGCAAAAGTTTTTAAAGCCTCACTTAGCGCATCTTCTGACCAGTCTTGATGATCGGCGAAGACGGCGCGTAGGCGGGCCATGCGCTGCGCCCCGTCATCTTGCAGGGGCTTAGCCAGCTTTCCTGTCAGAACGAAGGGACGGGGTTTGAGCATGAACTCGGCCTGATCGGCGAGCTCTGGGATGGTTTTCGCGCGCGCTTTCAAGATGGGCATGGCGCGAAGAACCCATGCCTTGGTGATTTCGTCAAGGCGCAAATCGTCTCGGTCGGCCAGATGGGCCATCAACAGATCAAACAGGCGTTGATCATCGGCCAGGCGCATATGGTGGGCATTGACATGGGCCATCTTGTCAAAATCAAGCCGGCCAGGGGCTTTATTCAGGCCCGACAAGCTGAACGCTTGAACCATCTCGTCATCGCTGAACAATTCCTGATCGCCATGGGCCCAGCCCAGGCGTAAGAGATAATTGCGCATGCCCTCGGGCAGATAGCCCATATCGCGATAAGCCTCGACGCCTAAAGCGCCATGACGCTTGGAAAGTTTTTTGCCATCAGGACCATGGATCAAGGGGATGTGCGCAAATTGCGGTAAATCCCAATCCAGTGCGGCATAAATCTGGGCTTGGCGCGCGCCATTGACCAGATGGTCATCGCCGCGAATGATGTGGGTGACGCCCATATCATGGTCATCGACGACAACGGCCAGATTATAGGTTGGATTGCCATCGGCGCGCAGGAGGACGAGATCGTCAAACTCCTTCGCGGCCCATTTCACCTCGCCCTGAACCGCATCGTGCAAGGTGACGCCCTCATCGCTGGCACGAAAGCGCACCACATAAGGGGCATCGGCGGGCGCTTCAGACGGATCGCGGTCACGCCAGGGCGAACGCAAGGCGCGCCCTTCAGCGAAGGCCGTTTCGCGCAAAGCCTCAACCTCATCGGGGCTGCAATAGCATTTGAAGGCTTTGCCGCGCGCGATCAGCTCGTCCACCACGGCGTGGTGACGGGGCGCATTGTCATATTGCGAAACCGCTTCGCCATCCCATTCCAGGCCCAGCCAGGTCAACCCTTCGAGAATCGCCGCGACCGCTTCGGGCGTTGAACGCTCACGATCGGTATCTTCGATGCGCAGTTTGAACGCACCGCCATGATGCTTGGCGAAGAGATAGTTGAACAAAGCCGTTCGGGCCCCACCAATATGAAGGAAACCGGTGGGGGAAGGGGCAAAGCGGGTGATGATCTTTTGTGTATTTTGCACGTGCGAATTTTTGCTGCGCTGCGAAGTGGAAACAAAGCCATAGCATAGGATTGGATAAAAGAGATAGTGCTCTTCTGTCCCAACGCCATACAATGACGGTTATGATGAACAGTCGGCTCGTAGATAATGCCTTGAAAGGCTTTACACGCTGGACCCTAGCGCATTGGTCCCTGGCCGAGCCATCCTATCAAAGGGTGTTGATATGGTTACCCGTGTTCATGGGTGTGGGTTGTATAGCCTATAGCCTTTATCCGACAAGTGTTTTTGCGCCGTGGGTGAGTTTGGTTTTCATACTTTTGCCGCTCATCCTGGGCTTTTCCGTTGTTTTTGCCCGCCGCCATGGCGGGTTTTTAATGGCGGGATTTGGCGTGGCCTTCGTCTTGTTTGGTTATGTGTGGAGCTTTGAGCGCACCCCTCAAGCGCCTGATTATGTCGGGACATTATCGACGCGCGCTGTTGATGTCACGGGCTGGATTGAAGCGGTAGATCTGCGCGGGCGTGATCGCATCCGCATCCGGGTTGCCAGCCTTGAAGGCTTTGAAAAACCGCCCAAGCGCATTGAAGTGCGCGGTTCTGTGGAGGGGCTGGAGCCGGGCCATCATGTGCGCCTACGCGCCGTGCTGTCTGCCCCCCAAGGCCCGGTTCTGCGCGGGGGCTATGATCCGGCCCGCGCGGCTTGGTTCGAGCGTATTGGCTTTCGGGGCTATTCCATTGCCAAAATTGAAGTTGATGAGGGCGCGGCCGTAAGTGTGGAGCAAGCCTGGCTCAATTGGCGTTGGCACATCTCGCAGCGGATTGTGCGCGAAACGGGACTTAAGGGTGGGATTGCGGCCGCGGTCTTAACCGGAGAGCGCGCTTTCTTAGAGGCCGAAGATGTCGATATCCTGCGCCGGGCCGGGTTGGGCCATATTTTGGCGATCTCGGGCCTGCATATGAGTTTGGTCTGCGCGAGCGTTTTTTTTCTGGCGCGCTGTTTGCTCAGTAGCTGGGATTCCTATGCGCGCGCCCATGATCCGCGCCGTCCGGCCAGCTTGATCGCATTTGGCGTGGGGGCCGCTTATCTGATCATGTCGGGCGCGTCGGTATCGACCCAACGCGCCTTTATCATGGTCAGCGTGGTGTTGATCGGTACGCTGCTGCATCGGCGTGCGATTTCCATGCGCGCGTTGGCGATCAGTGCCTTGATTGTGCTGTTGATTACCCCGTGGAGCATTATGGAAGCGGGCTTTCAGATGAGCTTTGCCGCCACCGCCGCCTTGGTCGCGGCCTATGAAGCTATCCGTGATCATCGCCGGACATCGCAAAAAGGATCACAAAGCTGGCTCGCCAAACTGGGTAATTTTATCGGCGGATTATCCCTAACCAGCCTGGTTGCGGGCTCAGCCACCGGCGCGGTGGCGGCGTTTCATTTTCAGCGTCTCGCAGGGATGGGCTTTGTCATCAATGTTGTGGTCATGCCGATCTTTACCTTGTTTATCATGCCTGTAGGCCTGATCAGTCTATGTCTGATGCCCTTTGGTCTTAGCCACTACGGTTTCGGCCTGATGGGCAGGGGGCTGGAGGTCTTGGTGACGCTATCCGATCATATGGCGCGATGGGGCGGGGACATGCAGGCGATTTCGGCCCCGCCAGGTTGGGTCTTCGCGCTGGTGATGCTGGGCCTGGTGATCTTATTGTTAGGGCGCAGTTTGTTACGCCCTTTAGGCCTTGTCACTGTGATGACGGGCGCTGTGCTATGGGCGTTCAGTCCCCAGCCGAGTGTCTTCATTCAAGATGAGGGTCTGGTGGTGGCCGAGGGCGAGGCGGGCTGGATGGTCAGTTCCACCCGGCGCGGACG
Source organism: Woodsholea maritima DSM 17123 (assembly GCF_000382325.1). Taxonomy (GTDB): domain Bacteria; phylum Pseudomonadota; class Alphaproteobacteria; order Caulobacterales; family Maricaulaceae; genus Woodsholea; species Woodsholea maritima. The sequence continues at coordinate 283,266 of NZ_KB908059.1, read as the reverse complement.
ATTTGATCGCAGTGTCTTCCTGCAACGCATTGGCGAGGCGGAGGATGTCGCCCTTACGCAGTTTCGCTGCGATGATGTGGGTTGTAGCGGTGAAACGCGTGATGGTCTGCGTCTGGCCATCACACATCAAGGCGAAGCCCTAGAGGCCGATTGCGCCTTGAGCCAGGTCATCATCTTTCACGGTGATGTTTCACCCTATCTCAGGCGGCGATGTCAGGCCTTAATCTTGGATGATGAAGACCGTCGGCGCGCCGGAGGAAGCCTTCTTTACACCCATAAGGGGCAAATCTACCGCATTGAAACGGTTGAAAGGTCACGCACACGCCAGCCCTGGACGCGCCCCGCTACACCCTATCAGGGGCGTGAGACTTAAGAGGAGCTGGGTGCCGCCCCCCGCTTGAGCCCCGGACCTCTAGTGATATTGGCGCAGAAGTCCGACGAGCTTACCTTGAACGCGCACACGGTCGGGGCCGAAAATCCGGGTTTCATAGGCGGGGTTGGCCGCCTCGAGCGCAATGGTGCCGCCTTTTTTACGGATCCGCTTCAAGGTCGCTTCTTCCTCATCCACGAGCGCCACAACGATATCACCATTGATGGCATCGTCGCCGCGCTTGATGATCACCAGATCGCCATCGAGAATACCGGCCTCGATCATCGAATCGCCATGAACTTCCAGGGCGAAGTGATCTCCGCCGCGGATCATGCTGGCAGGAACGGTGAGGCGATCGGTTTCGTGCTGAATGGCTTCGATCGGCACCCCGGCGGCAATGCGGCCCAAGAGCGGCACATCATAGTCTTCGGACGCCGCTCGGCCTTGAGGATCTGGCGTGCGGGCAAAGGCCCCTTGCACGACATTACCGCTGGCGGCGGAGGAAGCCGGCGCTGCCCCTTGGGTTTGCGCGCCTTGGTTTTCTGGCAGCTTCAAGACCTCCAGTGCGCGGGCGCGATGGGCGAGACGGCGAATAAAGCCGCGCTCCTCCAACGCCGTGACCAAGCGGTGAACGCCAGATTTTGAGGCGAGATTGAGGGCCTCTTTCATCTCATCGAAGGACGGAGATATCCCGGATTCACTGATCCGGCGATGGATGAAGAGTAACAGTTCATGCTGCTTACGCGTGAGCATTGGGGCCTCGCATCAAGAACAAAACCAGAAAGTTGATATTTGTTCTATGCCTGTTCTGTATTAAGGTCAAGTTACCGGAGCGAGAAAAGTCTCATTTTGTTCCAGTCGGTCTGGATCACAGGCTGAGAAGGGTGCGGGTCGCTGCGGCTACATCCTCCTGACGCATCAAGCTTTCACCGACCAGAAGCCCGCTGGCCCCGGCCTGTTTCATACGCCGGGCATCGTCTGGGGTGAAAATTCCGCTTTCTGCAATCAGAAGACTGTTATTATTAACCATCGGCGCGAGATTTTCAAAGGTTTCCAGCGATGTTTCAAATGTTCTTAAATTACGGTTGTTTACCCCAGTAAGTGCCGGGGGCAGATCCATGGCGCGGCGCATTTCGTCTTCATCATGGACCTCAACCAGAACATCCATGCCCCAAAGCGCGGCTTCCTCCATCAAGGCGCGCGCATCTGTATCACTGAGCGCGGCGAGGATGATCAGCACGCAATCTGCGCCCAGCGCGCGCGATTCGGCGATTTGATAGCGGGTGAACATGAAGTCTTTGCGCAAGACCGGCAGGTCCACCTGCGCGCGCGCGGCCACGAGAAAGCTGTCGGTGCCTTGGAAGCTGGGCGTATCGGTAAGCACGGACAGACAGCTCGCGCCCCCCTTGGCATAGGCCACAGCGAGGACAGGCGGATTGAAGTCTTCACGGATAAGGCCTTTTGAGGGGCTGGCCTTTTTGATCTCCGCGATCAGGCCTAGGCCTTTGGTTTGGGCGTCATGTTTCAGGCGCTCAATAAAACCGCGCGGGGCCGCCATGGCCTCAGCGGCCTGGGCGATGTCCTTATAGGGCTTTTGCGCCTCGCGGGCAGCGACTTCAGCGCGCTTATAGCTTTCAATTTTCTGTAAAATATCGCTCATGGCGCACCTATTTTATAAGCTGTGACGGGTGTCGGCCTGGGTCAGGCGCACCAGGGTATTGAGGGCATTTTGCGCGCGGCCTTCATCAATGGAGCGCGTGGCGAGCACCAGGCCTTCATGTAGATCTTCGCAATGACCTGACACGACCAGAGCCGCGGCGGCATTTAACAGCACGATATCGCGATAGGCCCCGGTCTCACCGCGCAGCAGCGCTTTTAGCGCCACGGCATTGTCTTGCGGGGTGCCGCCTTTGAGATCGTTCATGTGCGCGCGCACAAGGCCCAGGCTTTCCGGCATCAAGACGCGTTCTTCAATGCGTCCATCGGGGTGAAGTTCACAAATCAGGCTGGGCCCGGTGGTGGACAGCTCATCCAGGCCATCTTCGCCATGCACAATCCAGGCGCGCTGACTGCCTAGCGCGCGAAGCGCTTCGGCCATTGGCACCAGCCAGCGCCGATCAAACACCCCGAGCAATTGAAAGGGCGCATGAGCCGGATTGGAGAGGGGGCCCAGAAGGTTGAAAATCGTGCGCACGCCCATGGCCTTGCGCGCTTCCCCGACATGGCGCACAGCGCTGTGATGAGCCGGTGCAAACAGAAAGCCGACCCGCGCCTCGATCAGGGCCTGTTCCACGGTTGGCTGAGTGGCGAAAATATTGATGCCCAGCTCTGAGAGCACTTCAGCCGAGCCCGATTTAGAGGAGGCGGCTTTATTGCCATGCTTGGCGACGACGGCCCCGGCCCCGGCCGCGACCAAAGCTGCCGCCGTAGAGATATTATACGTGCCATGGGCATCCCCGCCCGTGCCGCAGGTATCCACCGCGCCCTCGGGGGCTTTGACGGCGTTCATCCGTGCGCGCATGGCCTTGGCCCCGATGACGAGGGCTTCTGGGGTTTCGCCCAGGACAGAGAGCCCCATCAAGAAGGCCCCGATTTCGGCCGGGTGGGCTTGACCCTCCATCAGGGCATCGAAGGCGGCGATCAGATCAGATTCTGTCGGGATGCGGCCCAGGCTGAGGCTTTTCAGCGCCGCGCTTAACGCCCCGCTCATGCCGCACGCTCCGCCTTTAATCCGGCCAGACGCAGGAAGTTGGCGATCAGATCATGGCCATATTCCGTGGCGATGGATTCAGGATGGAATTGCACGCCATGAAGCGGGCGATCTTTATGATGAAAGCCCATAATCTCGCCATCTTCGGTGCGGGCATTGACGATAAGGGGGCTATTTTCAGGCAGATCCACAGACAAAGAATGATAACGCGTCGCGGTATAGGGCGAGGGGATATTGGCAAAAACCCCTGTGCCATCATGGGTGATCTGGCTGGTTTTGCCATGCATGATATCCATGGCCCCCACAACCTTACCGCCATAGGCTTGCCCCATGGCTTGATGGCCCAGACAAACGCCCAGGATCGGCAGATCCGCCGGGGCTTTGTCGATCACTTCCAGGCAGATACCGGCCTTATCGGGATCGCAGGGCCCGGGTGACAGCACGATGGCTTCAGGCTTCAGGGCCAGGGCCTCGTCTGCACTCATCGCATCATTGCGAATGACGTGGGTTTGCCCGCCTAATTCCTGAATGTAATGAACCAGGTTGAAGGTGAAGCTGTCATAATTATCAATGACCAAAATCATGGCAGAAATCCCCCAAGGCGCGCATCAGGATATCCATCAGGCGGCGCGGCAAAATTTGTGAATAGTCTTCTTAAATCAGCGAAAGCGTGAGGCCAACCGATCCGACTCACGTTACGCAGTGATTATGTCCGGGATAAAATATTCCTCAATAGCCCCACAAATTGGGGCGTCTGTGGCCGCTGGTCTTTTGATGCTCGTCGGGGCAGGTATCCTCTCGAACGATGAGGAGACCTATTTCGGCCGGCAAGTCAGCCGTGAACGCCCTATTGAGGTGGCAAGCGCGCCCATTCCTGAATATGAGCGTCGTTCGGCCAATCCCCCGATCTGGCAAGCCGAGATGCAGACCCGTGTGCGCGAGGCTTATCTGAGCGCCACCGAAGATCTGCCCGAACCAAGCCCTGCGCGCCAAGTTAGCCCGCAGATCGATCCCCTGGTGCCCAGCCTGGGTGAAGCGCAAAGCGTGCGTGTGGCTGAAGTGGTGCCGATTGATCCGCCCGTTCTTCAAAATGCCTTGTCAGACGTTGCTGTTTCACAGGACGCTGCTTTGCAAGATGACGAACCTTTAGGGGGCGCTGAGCCTGACCTGCCGGTGGTATCAGTCGAGCGTGAAGCCGTACCAGAAGCGCGCCCGGTCTTGACGGCCAGCCCATCTGCGCAGCGACCTCGCCTGGCGATTATTATTGATGATTTGGGCATTGATAATGCTGGATCACGCGATGCGCTGGCGCTGGATCCGGCAGTGACGCTGTCTATCCTGCCATATCCGGATAATGCGCCCAATCTGGCCCAGCAGGCCCAGGCGCGCGGTTTTGAGACCTTTGTCCATCTGCCGATGCAGCCTGAAGGTCTGGATGATCCTGGCCCGAACGCAATTATGATTGATCTTCCCGATGAGGAGATTACCCGCCGGGTCGAATGGGCGTTTAGCCGTGTGCCGGGCGCAATCGGGTTTAATAATCATATGGGCAGCTTGGTCACACAAAATCCAGCTGTGCTGCGCCCCGTCTTTGAGCCTTTAGCGGGCCGCGATCTTTACTTCATCGATTCGGTGACCAGTTCTGACAGTGTGGCCGGGGATGTCGCGCGCGGAATGGGGTTTGAAACCCTCAGCCGCGATGTCTTCCTCGATCATGACCCGAGCCCAGAGGCCGTGCGTGCGCAGGTGCGTGAAGCCATCGCGCTCGCCAAGCGTCAAGGCTATGCGATCGCCATTGGCCATCCCCATCCTGAAACCTTGAATGCGCTGTTTGATATTCGTGGTCAGGCCGCACGCGAAGGTGTGGATCTGGTGCCGATTTCGCGCCTGTTCAATCCGCCGGTCGCCAATCAGGGCACTTAGGGATGCGCGGCTTGATGCTGCGCCTTGGCACTGACGTCCAAGATGGAAGTCACGTCCCTTCAGAGAAGTAATGCCCGTTCAGATCTGTCATCCCGGACAAGCGTCAGCGCACATTCGGGATCTCTTGAATTTCCCATTTAGGTCTATAGATCCCGGCTCAAGACCGGGATGACAGTGTATTCGATGACAGTTTATTTATTGTCATGCCAGACTTGATCTGGCATCCATGCCGTGAACTTGCTTCACATTCTGATAGATCAGAACTCAGCTCAACCCGACCGGCATGGGCCCCCCATCAAGTCCGGGGTGACAGATCTTAAGTAAACCGCCAGGTGTCTTCTGCGGCCCGGAACAAGGCAGACGCCTTATTGATGGTTTCCTGGCGTTCGAATTCAGGATCGGAATCAAGCACGACCCCGCCGCCCGCCTGGACATGCATATAGCCGTCTTTGATCACCGCGGTGCGCAGCGCGATACAGGTGTCGAGCCCGCCGCCAGCACTGAAATAGCCAATGGCCCCGGCATAAATGCCACGCCGATGGGGTTCCAGTTCTTCGATGATTTCCATGGCGCGCACTTTGGGGGCCCCCGATACCGTTCCGGCTGGGAAGCCCGCGAACAGGGCGGTGAGGGCGGTTTCGCCATCGAGCAAATCGCCTTCAACGCTGGAGACCAAATGCATGACCTGGCTGTAGCGCTCAATAATTTCACGCTCGGTGACTTTGACGGTGCCCGCCTTGGCGACGCGCCCGACATCATTGCGCCCCAGATCCAACAGCATCAAATGCTCTGAACGCTCTTTAGGGTCGGCGAGCAGATCGGCTTCTAGCGCCAGATCCTCTTCCAAAGTCCCCCCGCGTTTACGCGTCCCGGCGATGGGGCGCACGGTCATGCGCCGATCGCGAACACGCACCAAAATCTCTGGGCTGGAGCCTGCGATATGGAAATCGCCAAAATCAAAGAAATACAAGAAGGGCGAAGGATTGGTGCGCCGTAGCGAACGATAAAACGCGAAGGGTGAGGCCTCTAAGGGCGCGCGGAAGCGCTGGCTGGGTACGACCTGGAAAATATCGCCCGCGCGAATATAGGTGCGCGCGGTTTCGACATGGGCGTGATAGTCCATCACCGTGGTGTTGGAATGGGGGGCCTGATGGATTTCAGGCGCGGCGCTGGGCTTGGTCCGACGCGGACCGGGCTCATCAAGCGCGGCCAGAACGGCTTCAATCTGGGCGCTGGCATCACGGTAGGCGGTTTCGGCATCGACACCAGCCTTGGGATGCATGGGCGCAGTGATCAAGATTTCCTGGGTCAGGGCATCAAAGATGACCATGGCGCGCGGGCGCACTTGGATCGCTTCGGGCACCCCCAAAGGATCAGGCGCAGCGATGACCGGCAGGCGTTCCACCTGGCGGATCATGTCATAGCCCAGATAGCCAAAGAGGCCTGCCGCCATCGGGGCGAGATCGCGCGGCATATCCATCGCGGAGCGATCGAGCAAGGCTTGCAGCGAGACGAGGGGGGCTTCATGCGCGGGCTTGAAATCGCTAGGCGTTTCCAAACCTTCGGCCTCGGCGATGTCGGCTTTGCCGTCGATGCAGCGCCAAATCACATCAGGATTAAGCCCGATGGCCGAATAGCGCCCACGATAGGCACCGCCCTCCACACTTTCCAACAGGAAAGACGGCCCTTCAAAGGCGGCGGATAGCTTGAGATAGGCAGAGACTGGGGTTTCCAGATCATCCACCCGGCGCGCTATCAACAGAACGCTTTGGCCACGCTCATAGAGAAGGCTTGCGGCCTCTAAACGCGGAGAAATCTCAGCCATGATCGCGCTCTCTTGCCTTATTGCGTCGGTTGGGTGCGGCCAAGGGCCAAATCACGCAGATTAGTATCGACTTTGGGCTCGTAATGATTGCGTAAAGCGTTCTCAAACCGAATGGCGATGTCCTGGGTTAAGCCTTGCTCCATCGCCTCGCGATTGACAGTGGCCATCGACGCATTGGCCGGGGGCAAAATGGCGTCCACCAGCACCAAGGCACGCGTGCGTCCATCCCCCGCGCGCGCTTCGAACGCTTCATGAGCGTTGGCATTGAAGGCTTGGGAGACAAGGCGTTGATTGAAGGCCCCTGCGGTTTGTTCACGGGTGAGGGTCGCCGTTTCTACGCGCGCACCTGCCCCCAAACTATCGGCGATGACGTTGAGGTCTTCACCGGCATTGATCCGGGTTTGAGCCTGCGCAACGATCACACCCAGCGCTTCATCCAATTGACGTGCGCGCCAGGCGGGCGTCACTTCATCGCGCACTTCATCTAAAGTGGCCAAGCGCTGATCTTCAATCGCATCTACGCGCGCGACAAAATAATTGCCCTCACCATAGCCTTCAACATCGCTGGTATAGGCAAGCGGCAAGGCAAAGATCTGCTCTAAGAGGTCAGAGGCTTCCAGCAGGGTGTAGACCGGCTCCTGATCCAGGGTGAAGCCATTATTTGTGATGAAGTCAAAGCTTTCATAGGGCACATTCGCCGCGATGGCAGCTTCTTCCAGGGTTGAACCCTGGGCGACGGCGTCTTGGAAGGCGCTCACACGGTCATACATCACATCACCGGCTTGGGCTTCGGCTAGGCTTTGACGGATCGTTGCGCTTTGTGTCTCGTAGGTTGGGATAACGGCGTTTTGAGCCGCGCTGACCTGGATGACGGTCCAGCCCAAACGCCCTTCAATGGCCCGCACTTCATTCGTCTGCATCTCAAAAGCGGCGGCCGCGATAGTGCTATCGGGAATTTGATAGGCTTGAACGCTGTCATAGGTTTGCGGCTCTAAGAGGCTGAACTCCTGTGCTAAGGCATCGGCGCTTGCGCCCTCACGCAGCCGGGCGGCGAGGGCTTGCGCCGTCTCTTGCGTGCCAGCGGCCAGCGTGATCAGACTACGCGTTGCGGGTGTGCCCAGGCTGCCGCTTTCGCGTTCATAGTCATAGCGTGCACGAATATCATCCTCGCTCACCTCGATATCGGGGGCAAAGGCGCTGGGTTCAAATCGAACAAGCGTGAAGCGACGCTGTTCTGGGCGGGTAAAATATTGCGCATTCTCTTCGATGAAGGTGGTCAGCTGCTCATCCGTTGGGGCTTCGATATCCCCGGCCAGGCTAGGGCTTAACATCAAGGCATGGATCTGACGGCGCTCGCCTGCAAAGGCCGCTTGGGCCTGCAGCATGATCTCAGGAACGCTGACGCCTTTATAAACGGCTGTGCTGATCTGACCGCGGCGCAATTCCTCACGCACTTGGCGCTCAAACAAACGTGTGTTCAAATTAATGTCGCGCAAAACCGAGGCGTAAGTGGTCGAATCAAATTGACCACTGAAAGGGCTTTTGAACGCTTCTATATCTTGGATTGTCTCTAACAGTTTGTCGTCAGAAACCGCAAGATTCATGGTGTTGGCCTTGACCCGCAAGGCTGCTTCGCCAATCAGGCGCTGCAAGACTTGCTCGCCCAAGCCATATTGATCGGCCATTTCGCGGGTCAGCTGAGGGTTTTCGCGCTGAATACGTGAGAATTCAGTCTCATACGCCTGGTTCAGCTCTTGGGCGGTAATGGTTTCAGACCCGACAATAGCCACAGCATTTCCGCCGCGCGTGAAGATGTCGCTAATCCCCCACAGGGCAAAGCTGGCGATCAAAAGACCAATAATAACGACGGCGATGGGAGAGCGCGCGGCATGGCGCATAAGAGCGAGCATAGAACCTATAGTCCTTCACATGAGCGAAACTGTGAAACGTCAACGCGCGAACCTAATAGGTGAGGGCGAAAGGGGCAAGCGTGTGTCGCCGCTTGATTGCGGTCCGGGCCAAGCCCTGCTATCGCTTGGCCAAACTTGAAAAGGAACAGGCCTCAAATCGATCTTGAGGAGGGGGGCGTCATGACACGTCGCGCACTGATTGCGGGCAATTGGAAAATGAACGGGCTGAGCGCCGATCTGGGGTGGGCTCAAGATGTTTGTGCGGGTTTGCCTCATCCTCTACCGGGTGATGTTGTGGTGTGTCCGCCTGCGACCTTGCTATTCCCCTTTAAAGTGGCCCTGAAGGACAGCGTCGTTGAGATGGGCGCACAAGATTGTTCGTGCTTTAAAGGCGGGGCCTTTACGGGTGATCTTTCTGCGACCATGCTCAAAGACATTGGGTGTCGTTATGTCATCGTGGGCCATAGCGAGCGTCGCGAAGGCCATGGCGAAAGCGATGCCAATGTCCGTACCAAGGCCGAGGCCGCATTGAGTGCGGGGCTAATTCCCATCATCTGTCTGGGTGAGACCTTAGAGCAGCGCGAATCCGGTAAAGCTGAAGCCATCGTGACCCAGCAATTGCGTCACAGTGTGCCCCAGGTGCATGGGGCTGATGTGGTGATTGCGTATGAGCCCATCTGGGCCATTGGCACGGGAAAAACCGCAACCGCACAAGATGCACAAGCCCTTCACGCCGCTTTGCGGGCGGCCTGGCCCTATGAGGGGGCAGAGGCTTTGCGTATACTTTACGGTGGCTCGGTAAAACCGGACAATGCGCAAGACTTATTAGCACAAAAAGACATTGATGGGGCTTTAGTGGGCGGCGCATCTTTGAACGCGCAAGACTTTTTGGACATCATTAAGCATATTGCATAAGCCAATATTTAGACTCACACGCCATGGTCTTTGGTAGCTTAGGAAATATAAGGCAGAGTGAGTCGTTATGATCGGTATGGATCTGTCGCGTGCATCGGTGGTTGTTTTCGATCCGGTGCATATCAATTTGCGCACGACCCGCTATGCCCTGCATGAGCTTGGTTTTCGTGATATTGTGTGCATGAGCTCGATCAAAGAGTTCAAGCGCCGGGTCATGGACGATGCTCCGCAACTGATCATCGCCGAAATCGCCAATAATGAGCAGGAAATTCTGCCCTGTATCAAGGGCTTGCGTATGGGTGAGATGGGGCACAACCCCTTTGTCGTGACCCTGCTGACCTGTTGGTCGCGCGATAGTGGCCTTCTTAAACAAGCGATTGCCAGTGGGGCGGATGATATCATTATCCGGCCGTTCTCGACCTCATTTATCGAAGAGCGTATTCGCACTTTGGTCAAAGCGCGCAAACCCTTCATCGTGACATCCGACTATATTGGTCCAGATCGGCGGACCGATCCCAGCCGGGGGAATGGCAATGTCAAACCGATCGAAGCCCCGAATACCTTAAAGGCCATTGTCGAAGAAGATTACGACGCGCTGGAATACGCCAATGCCTGGATCAAAGAGGCGCGTTCGGCCGTGGATAATGAGCGTCTACGCCGCTTATCCATGCGCATTGTGGTGGGTGTTGAAATCGCCATGCGCGAAAGCCGCGCTGATCGTCCCGTTCAGATTGATATTGGGGATTTGGAGCGCTCTGCAGTGGAATTGCGCCAACGCCTCGCGCGTTTGGGGGCTAAGGATGCCAGCCGTGTGGCTCAGGCCCTGTGTGAAGTGACGGCCGCTTTAAAAACCTCTGAAGGTTTTTCCATTGAGAACTTGGCTCTGGCTAAGGAATTGGCGATGGGGGCCTATGCGGCCTATGCGGGTGAAGAAGGCATGGATGTCACTTCTCGTGGAGAAATTGAACGTACGGTGGAAAGCCTGCGCGCGCGTATTGCGCCGCGCATGGCCAGCATTCGCGATGCCGTCGCGAAGTCTGAAACAGGTTCTGAAGACGCCGCTTAGGTCGAATATTCGCCCCTTACATGCGTGTGTGACCGGCTATGGCCTTTATGGTTTGGGTGGTGTATCCCTGCGCGTTCAATCGCACACCTTTTAGGTCTTTATCTCGTCTTGGGGATAGCAGGGTTACATGCATACGGTTCTTCTCATCATCCACCTGATTGTCGCGGCGGGTCTCGTCACGGTTGTTTTGCTGCAGCGTTCTGAGGGCGGCGCACTTGGGATCGGGGGCAGCCCCGGCGGTATGATGAGCGGTCGCGGGGCGGCCAATCTGTTGACCCGTCTCACCATGATTTTGGGTGCAGTGTTTATCGTGAACTCCATCTTGTTGGCCATTGTCAGCGGTGTTGAAAATGCCGACCAATCCGTGGTGGAGCGTTTGAACAATGCGCGCCAACCGGGGGAAATCACCGTGGATGATCTGGGGCTTGGCACATTTACCGAAGTGCCAACCGATGAGGCGTCCGAGCCCGTCTCCGTTCCGGCTGACGTGACCGCAGACCTTCCTGCAAGCTTGCCTGAGCAAGCTGGCCCTGAAGTCAGCGTCGAGGTTCCAGTTGAAGACGGCGCTGAGCTAAGCCAGGAGCCTGTGGCTTCAGGCGATGAAGCCCCAGCTGAACCTCAAGGCGAAGAGCCGCAGAACTAAGGTTCAAACCAGATTTCAAAGGCCCGCTCAGCCATTGGCGAGGGCGGGCTTTTTTTGTGCAAGTTTTTCACAGGTGACAACAGTCATCATCTTCTAAAAACCGCGAATATGAGGTAAGAAGTCCGCCCATGCCGCGTTATATCTTCATCACGGGCGGTGTGGTCTCGTCCCTCGGAAAAGGCCTCGCATCCGCCGCACTCGGTGCGCTTCTACAAGCGCGCGGGTATAAAGTTCGTCTGCGTAAGCTCGACCCGTATCTGAACTTCGATCCAGGTACGATGTCGCCTTATCAGCATGGCGAGTGTTATGTCACCGACGATGGGGCCGAAACGGACCTCGATCTGGGCCATTATGAGCGCTTTACCGGCGTCTCCGCGACCCAGCGCGATAACATCACCACGGGCCGCATCTATAACAATATCATCACGCGCGAACGGCGCGGCGATTATCTGGGCGCGACGGTTCAGGTCATTCCCCATGTTACCGATGCGATTAAGGACTTTGTCCTGTCCGATGCCGGGGATGTGGACTTCGTGCTGTGCGAAATCGGCGGCACGATTGGCGATATCGAGGGCTTACCTTTTTTCGAAGCCATTCGTCAGCTGGGCCAGGAATTAGGCCGCGATCAGTGCATCTATATGCATGTCACCTTGCTGCCTTATATCAAGGTCGCGGGTGAGATGAAGACCAAGCCGACCCAGCACTCGGTCAAGGAAATGCGCTCCATCGGCATTCAGCCCGATATCTTGCTGTGCCGGTGTGAGATTCCGATTCGCCCGGATGAGAAGCGTAAGATTGCGCTCTTCTGTAATGTGCCCGAGCATGCGGTGATCGAGGGCCGGGACGCGGATTCGCTCTATGCCGTGCCGTTGGAATATCACGCCCAGGGTCTGGACAAGGTGGTTCTGGAGCGCTTTGGTATTCATGATGCGCCTGAGCCTGATCTCAGCCGATGGGTGGACATTGTCGAGCGGGTGAAAAACCCCGACGGTGAAGTCACAGTTGCGGTCGTGGGTAAATATACCAGCCTGCTGGACGCATATAAGTCGCTGATCGAAGCTTTAAACCATGGTGGCATCGCCAATGGGGTGAAGGTCAATCTGCGCTGGTTGGATTCAGAACAGTTCGAAAAGCCCGATGGCTTTGGTCCGCTGGAAGATGTTCATGCGATTCTGGTGCCGGGCGGCTTTGGCGAGCGCGGCGCGGAAGGCAAGATTGCGGCTGTGCGCTTTGCGCGCGAGCGTAAAATTCCGTTCTTCGGGATTTGCTATGGCATGCAGATGGCGGTCATTGAGGCTGCGCGCAATCAGGCGGGCTTAACGGATTCGGGCTCCAGCGAATTTGGCCAGTTTGAACATAAGCTGGTTGGGATCCTGACCGAATGGGTCAAGGGTAATGAGGTTGAGCGTCGCTCCGCCGAGGGTGATCTGGGCGGGACTATGCGCTTGGGCTCCTATCCTGCGATCCTCAAAGAAGGCTCTAAGGTGCGTGAGATCTATGACGATGGTCAGATCCATGAGCGTCACCGCCACCGCTATGAGGTCAATATGGCCTATCGCGATCAATTGGAGGCGCAGGGCCTGCGATTCTCTGGCGTGTCACCCGATGGCATCCTGCCTGAGATCGTTGAGCGCGAAGACCATCCCTGGTTCATCGGGGTGCAGTTCCACCCGGAGCTGAAATCGCGTCCCTTCCAGCCCCATCCCCTGTTTGCCAGCTTTATTGGCGCAGCAGTGGAGCAGAGCCGACTGGTGTAATGGCAGATCATCTGTAGTGATGTATTGCCAAGGCGCGGTAAAGCCGATATATACCGCGCCTCACATCGGCGGCTTTGGCCGCCGTTCACGTTTTTTCGAAGACAGACTGGAGAGGCGTCGATGGCCGTCCCCAAGAGTAAAGTGACCCGGTCTAAGCGCGGCTTCCGCCGTAGCCATGATGCGCTTGGCGCACCGACCTATATCGAGGATCGCGACACGGGTGAATTGCGCCGTCCGCACCATATTGACCTGAAAACAGGTATGTATCGTGGGCGTCAAGTTCTGGACGTGAAAGAGGACTAATCCTCCTTTTGCATGTTGCGATGCTTAAACATTAAAACCCCATGGGCTAACGCCCGTGGGGTTTTGTTTTGGTGCTAAGCTGTGCGGGGGGCCTGGCAGACATCGACCCATTGGGCGGCTGTGATCTCAGCCAGACGCGTGGGCGTGATGCGCAGGGCCGCGTTGATCGCCCCGGCGGCCGGGATCACAACATCAAAGGCTTGCAAGCTGATGTCGCAATAGACGGGCAAGGGCGTTTTCAAGCCAAAGGGACAGATCCCGCCCACGGGATGACCGGTCAGCGCCACCACTTCATCCATTTTGAGCATGGATAGCTTAGCGCCAAACTGCGCCTTGGCTTTGGTATTGTCTAAGCGCATATCACCGCGCGTGACCAGCAGCAGAACCTCATCTTTGATGCGGAAGCTTAACGTCTTGGCGATCTGGGCAGACTCAACCTGATGGGCCTTGGCCGCATCTTCGACCGTAGCGCTAATCTCTTGCGTCACGATGATCTCAATATCATCGGCGATTTGCGCTAAGTGCGCGCGAACACTCTCTAAACTCATTTTCATCCCCAATTGGTTTTATGATGCAGTGAAAGACGGGGAGTGGGCTTTGAAAAGTCATGCGGCTTCAAATCTGTGTGAGGAAGCGCTAAATCAAGAAAAACGCACGATCTTTTTTGTGACTGTTTAACAACTGTCCGGGCCCAAAAGCAGGTTAGGGCTTGCAAGTCTTGGCGAGCGCAGTAAGACCACTGACAAACACTCCTCCCTCTCTCAAAAGGCCCGATCATGACCGCCATAGTTGATATTCTCGCCCGGGAAATTCTAGACAGCCGGGGTAATCCTACCGTTGAGGTGGATGTCATTTTGGAAGATGGCACGATGGGCCGCGCGGCGGTTCCTTCAGGGGCCTCAACCGGTGCGCACGAAGCAGTTGAGAAGCGCGATGGCGGCGCGCGCTATCTGGGTAAGGGCGTGGGCGCAGCCGTTGAAGCGGTTGAAACCGAGATCCTGGACGCTTTGATCGGTATGGAAGCTGAAGAGCAGCGCCGTATTGATGAGACGATGATCGGTCTGGATGGCACGGCGAACAAATCGCGCCTGGGCGCAAACTCCATCCTGGGCGTGTCTTTGGCGACGGCCAAGGCGGCCGCGCTGGCAAACCGTATGCCGCTTTATCGCTATATCGGCGGTGTGAATGCGCGTGTTCTGCCGACCCCGATGATGAATATCATCAATGGCGGGGCCCATGCAGACAATCCGATCGACTTCCAAGAATTCATGATCATGCCGGTTGGGCTGTCGACCTTCTCTGAGAGCCTACGCTGTGGAGCCGAGATTTTCCACGCTCTGAAAGCCAAATTGAAAGCCGATGGGCATAACACCAATGTCGGCGATGAGGGCGGTTTTGCCCCCAATCTGAAAAGCCCGGAAGAAGCGCTCGACGTGATCATGGCTGCGATTGAAAGCGCGGGTTATACCCCCGGTGATGATGTCGCGCTGGCGCTGGATGTGGCCTCAACCGAATTCTTCAAAGACGACAAATATGTTCAGGCCGGTGCGGGCTTGACCCATTCGTCGGAAGAGTTCGCTTCCTACCTCGCGAAATTGGTGGATGCCTATCCCATTATCTCGATTGAAGACGGCATGGCCGAAGATGATTGGGAGGGCTGGATTGGCCTCACTCAGATGTTGGAAGGCAAGTGCCAGTTGGTCGGCGATGATCTTTTCGTCACCAATCCAGAACGTTTGGCGCGCGGCATTGATGATGGCGCAGGCAGCGCCATCCTGGTCAAGGTCAATCAGATCGGCACCCTGTCAGAGACCTTGGATGCCGTTGATATGGCCCTTCGTGCGGGCTATGGCGCGGTGATGAGCCACCGTTCTGGCGAAACCGAAGACGTGACCATCGCGGACCTCGCGGTCGCCACCAATTGCGGTCAGATCAAAACCGGCTCTTTGGCCCGCTCTGACCGGACCGCGAAATATAACCAATTGCTGCGCATCGAGGCTGAACTGGGCGATAGCAGCGAATATGCCGGGCGCAGTTATATCGCCGCAGACTAATCGCGGCTTACAGCGTTAGAAAAAAAAGAGGGGCGAGCCATTGGTTCGCCCCTTTGTTTTATCCGCAAAGCTGATTAGTTTGAGCCAGATTGAATAAGGAGCCTCGCCATGCCTATGTCATCACTATCTTTGTCGCGGCGTGATTGGCTACGGGCCAGTGGAGCCCTGGGCCTGACATTGGCGCTGTCTGCGTGTCAAAAGAAAACGTCCGAGCCGACTGATCTGCGCTTGAGCGTGGAGCCGGAATGGGCACGGCATGAAGCGACATTGATGACATTTTGCGCGGCCTATAGCCAGTTTGGTGAAGCCACGACCCGGGCGTTGCAAGAAGAGCAGATCCGCTTTGCCCGCGCTTTGGCGCAGTTTGAGCCGGTGACCCTGTTCGTGGCCCCTGATGCGCGTGAGCGCGCCCAGAGTTTGATTGAAGACGCGAGCAATATTACCCTGATCGAAGCGCCCGCCTTTGATATGTGGGCACGCGATAGCCTTGCCTTGATTGGCTTTGATGCGGCGGGCCAACGCGTGGGCATCAATACCCGCTTCAATGTCTGGGGGGAAAAGGTGCCTGATGAGCCCGGCTATGATCGCGATCGGGCCTTGGCTGAGCCGGTATTGCAGGCACTGGACATCCCCATGGAGATGGCGGGCATCGTGTGTGAAGCCGGTGCGCTGGATGTTGATGGAGCCGGGAGGTTGATGACCAGTGAGACCTGTCTCTTATCGCCCTCGCGCAATCCTTATCAGGGCCGTAAAGAGGTGGAAGCTGAGCTTAAACGTCTGACAGGCGCTGAAGAGATCCTTTGGCTTTATGGGTCTGATGCTGACACGCTCAGCAATGGCCATGTTGATGGTCTGGCGCGGTTTCTCTCCGACAGTGCCGTGATGGTCGAAGTGACTGAAGACCGCAGCCATCCTGATTATTACGCTTTGCAAGACAATCTACGCCGTCTGCGGCGCTATAGCGCGGATGCGACCCGTCCTCTCGATGTGATTGAGGTTCAGCGACCCTTGCGGGAAGAAATGCCCCAGCGCGCGGCCTATTTCATTGCGTCCTATGCCAAGGCTTATATTGCCAATGGCGCGGTGATGATGCCCAAATATGGCGATGAAGTGCGTGATGAAGCGGCAAAAGCGGTTTATGCGCGCGCCTTTCCCGATCGCCAGATTGTGCAGATGGAAGTGAATGCCATCGGCGAAGTGGGCGGCGGCCTTCATGATCTCACCCAGGTCCTGCCCGCACCAAAAGGTTAACGCCTTGGCCGTTAACACTTTTTCTCAGTACGAATCACCGCTTTTGTGATTCCCCTAACGCTTCGTTTACGCAATTGAGCGATAGTCTTCCCATGATGATCCGCAAAAGGCGGGCGGTGGATGGGGTAGTCGATGGGAAAGCTAAAGCGCTTTCTGCCAACGGCAGGGTTGTTTCTCTTTGTGGCCTATTTGGCCTTTCATGCCGTGGATGCGGAGGAAGGCTATCGCAGCCACCTCATTATCCAATCGCGCATTGCTGAGGTTGAATCAGAGCTGAAAGACGTGCGCGATCAGCGCGCACGCTTGCAAGATCAAGTGGCGCGCCTGTCGGTTCAAGAAGGCGTTTTAGATCTCGATTATCTCGAAGAACGTGCGCGCGATGTTTTAAATTACGCGCATCCCAATGAAATCGTCGTTAAAATTGAAGGCGCTGAACCGGTTTATTACGGCCAGTAGCTTGATTTTGTTCGCGCTTGCAGCATAGCTTGCCCCTTTACCAATCGTCTTTGGCCTGATACAGGGCACAAAACGGTAATAGGGAGCGCGGGCATTAGTTCGCGTGCGAAATATGTCAACTAAGCGGTCTGCCTCGCGTGCGAATACGGTTCAAGCCAGCAAAGAAGAGCTCCTCAAATACTTTGAGGACATGATCTTGATGCGCCGGTTTGAGGAGAAGGCCGGTCAGCTCTATGGCATGGGTTTGATCGCGGGTTTCTGTCACCTCTATATCGGTCAGGAAGCGGTCGTTACCGGTATCCAAGCGGCGCTGGAAGAGGGCGATCAAGTCATCACCGGCTATCGCGATCACGCCCATATGCTGGCCTGCGGGATGAGTGCCAATGGCGTCATGGCTGAGCTGACGGGCCGCGAAGGGGGTTATTCGCGCGGCAAGGGCGGCTCGATGCACATGTTCTCGCGCGATAAACAATTCTTCGGCGGTCACGGTATCGTGGGCGCGCAGGTGTCCTTGGGGACCGGTTTGGCGCTGGCCGATCAGTACAAGGGCAATAAGAAGGTTTGCGCGACCTATTTCGGTGATGGCGCGGCGAACCAGGGCCAGGTCTATGAGAGCTTCAATATGGCCAAGCTCTGGAATTTGCCGGTCATCTATGTGATCGAAAACAACCAATATGCCATGGGCACCGCCGTCAAACGCGCTTCATCTGAAGTGGAGCTTTATAAGCGCGGCATTTCCTTTGGTATTCCCGGTGAGCAGGTTGACGGTATGGATGTTCTGGCGGTGAAAGCGGCCGCGGATAAAGCCGTTAAACATGCCCGCGAGGGGAATGGCCCCTATATTCTGGAAATGAAGA
Organism: Woodsholea maritima DSM 17123; assembly: GCF_000382325.1. Lineage (GTDB taxonomy): Bacteria > Pseudomonadota > Alphaproteobacteria > Caulobacterales > Maricaulaceae > Woodsholea > Woodsholea maritima. Next base: position 265,226 of record NZ_KB908059.1, on the reverse strand, counting down.
CCTATCGCTATCGGGGGCACTCCATGTCTGACCCGGCCAAATACCGTACCCGTGATGAGGTCAATGAGGTGCGTGAGCACCGTGACCCGATTGATCTGGTCAAAAAGCTGATCATGGATGCGGAATATGCGAGCGAGGATGATCTCAAAGAGATCGAAAAGCGCGTGAAGGCGGTCGTGAACGAATCTGCTGAATTTGCCAAAAACAGCCCAGAGCCCGATCCGTCTGAGCTTTACACCGACGTTTTGATTGAAGCCTAGAGCGCGTTTTATCCGCGTTCGCTTTTGTTGATCCCTTTTGGTCTGATGACCCATCCGAAACAGGATACACCCGATGCCGATTGAAGTTCTTATGCCCGCCCTATCGCCCACCATGGAAGAGGGCACGCTCGCCAAATGGAATGTGAAGGTCGGTGACAGCGTATCCTCGGGCGATGTCATTGCTGAGATTGAAACCGACAAGGCGACGATGGAAGTCGAAGCGGTGGAAGAAGGTAAAATCGCCAAGCTGTTGATTGAAGAAGGCACAGAAGGCGTGAAGGTCAATGCTCCGATCGCCATTCTTCTTGAAGAGGGCGAAGATGAGAGCGCGCTTGAAGGCTTTGCGGCGGGCACTGCGCCTGCGCCGCAAGACAGCGCCGATACACCAAGTGAGGCCCCGGCCGCCGCGTCCAATTCTTTGAGCGATGCGGGCTCAAACTTCCATTCTGTGTCTGCAGGCTCTGACCCTGAAATTCCATCAGGCACCAGCTTTACCTCTACCACCGTGCGCGATGCGTTGCGCGATGCGATGGCTGAAGAAATGCGCCGTGATGAGACGGTCTTCGTCATGGGTGAGGAAGTTGCCGAATATCAGGGCGCTTACAAAGTGACCCGCGAATTGCTGCAGGAATTTGGGGCCAAGCGCGTCATCGACACCCCAATTACCGAGCATGGCTTTGCCGGTGTCGGCGTGGGGGCGGCCTTTGGCGGTTTGCGTCCGATTGTAGAGTTCATGACCTTCAATTTCGCGATGCAGGCCATTGACCATATCATCAACTCCGCTGCGAAGACGCTATACATGTCTGGCGGCCAGATGGGCTGTCCGATCGTGTTCCGCGGGCCAAACTCTGCGGCCTCTCGCGTAGGTGCGCAGCACAGCCAAGATTACTCTGCCTGGTATGCCAATGTTCCCGGTCTGAAAGTCATCGCGCCTTATGATGCGGCTGATGCCAAGGGTCTGTTGAAAGCGGCGATCCGCGATCCAAACCCTGTGGTCTTTCTGGAGCATGAGCTGATTTACGGTGAAAGCTTCGATGTGCCGGATTTGGAAGATTATGTACTGCCGATTGGTAAGGCGAAAATCCGCCGCGAAGGTAAAGATGTGACGATTACGGCGCACAGCCGCATGGTTGGCTTTGCCTTGAAGGCGGCCGAAAAGCTGGCGGAAGACGGCATTGACGCCGAAGTGGTCGATCTACGTACCTTGCGTCCGCTCGACACCGAAACCATCGTCAATTCTGTAAAGAAAACCAATCGTCTGGTCACCGCGGAAGAGGGCTGGGGCCGGATGGGCGTCGGCGCAGAAATCGCGGCGGTCGTGACGGCGGAAGCCTTTGATTATCTTGATGCCCCGCCTGCGCGCGTTCACCAGGAAGATGTGCCGCTGCCTTATGCGGCCAATCTTGAAGCGATGTCACTACCCGGCGTAGAAGACATCATCGCGGCGGTCAAAAAAGTCTGCTATGTGGGGTAAGCGTGAGCGCCAGTGTTTCGCATAAAGGCGGGTGCCATTGCGGCGCCGTACGCTATGGCCTGACACTGGCCCAACCCTTTCGGGTATTTGGCTGTCATTGCGATCCGTGTGAGCGTTTGGGCGCGATCAGCGCGGTGTGTCCGCGCGAGGGTTTCACGTTTGAAGCCGGTGAGGCGAGCCTGATCCCCTATAAAGCTGAGGATGACAGTAAAGCTTGGCAGATGTGTCCCGTTTGTGGGGTAAAAATCTGCCAATATTCAGATGCTTACCCGATGTCTTTGACTTTGAATGTTCGCACGCTGGACAATTTTTCGAAGCTCGACCTCGAAATCACCTGGCTCCCTTATGAAGACGATCCTAGTCTGGAAGATGAAGACGAGCAGGGTCTCGTTTTAAATCAGACCGGGGAGGGTCATCATGTCTGAAGGTGAGGTGATGGAACAATTGATAGAATATATGAATGTGCTCTTGGTGGGTGTATCGGTATTCTTCACGATTGTTTCGGCTTATGTCGTTGCGTTGTATGCCTTTTTGGCGCGCGCGGGCTTTGTGATGAAGTTTTTCGCGTTTATGTTTTTCACCCTGACCATCGCGTTTTTACTGAATTTTTTCAAAGGCGCACAGGTCATTCACGGTGGTCTGCTGGATGCTTTGGTTGAGATTGACCGCGCCATCGGATTATCGCCTGCGGGCCAAGCAGCCCTGATGAATTATCAAACCGGGATTGATGCCATGTTGCAGGAAACCATGTGGTTTGCCGCAGCGGCCTTTTATCTCGCCATTCTGTTTCTCACCTTTCTTTGGCGCCCCCGCGCCGGAGCGGACGCCTGACGTCTGACTAACGCCTTGGAGCTTTGTCGATCATGCCTATCGAAGTTTTGATGCCCGCCCTGTCTCCGACCATGGAAGAGGGCACGCTCGCCAAATGGAATGTCAAGGTCGGCGATACGGTCTCTTCTGGCGATGTTATCGCCGAGATTGAAACCGACAAGGCGACGATGGAAGTCGAAGCCGTCGATGAGGGTAAAGTTGCCAAAATCCTGGTCGAAGAAGGCACCGAGGGCGTGAAAGTCAATGCGCTGATCGCGGTCTTGCTGGAAGAGGGCGAAGACGAGAGCGCCGCTGAAGGGTTCACGGGCAAATCTTCAGCCGCACCTGCTGCTGCGCCAGCCCCTGCTGCGACCTCTTCTGAAGCGCCCAAAGCCTCTGGCGCGAGCGCACCGGCTGCACCGGCCGCCAAAGAGGGCGATCGTATTAAAGCTTCGCCCTTGGCGAAGCGTTTGGCGAAGGAAAAGGGTCTGGATCTTGCCCAAGTCACAGGCTCTGGTCCTTATGGCCGGATCGTGAAACGCGATGTGGAAGGGGCGAAATCTGGCGCTGCGCCGCAGGCTGCGCACTCTGCGGCTGGCGCAACGCCCCAAGCCAGTGCCCCAGCCCCGCAAGGCGATAAAATCACCGTGGCGAGCCTTAATCTGGAAGAGGGCCGCTACGAGGTTCAGTCCCTGGACGGCATGCGTAAAACCATCGCCAAGCGCCTCACGAAATCTTTCCGCGATGTGCCGCACTTCCCGCTTAGCGTGGATGTCGAGCTGGATAACATGCTGAAGCTGCGTAAGGAATTGAACGCCAAAGCCCCTGAAGGGGTGAAAATTTCGGTCAATGATATGTTGATCCGCGCCTGTGCTTTGGCGTTGAAAAAAGTGCCCGCTTCGAACGCTAGCTATACCGACGAAGGCATTGTGCTTCACAAACACGCCGATGTGTCGGTCGCCGTGGCCATTGATGGCGGTTTGATCACGCCGGTGATCAAGGAAGCGGAAAACAAGGGCCTTGCGGTTATTTCTGCGGAGATGAAAGATCTCGCGACCCGTGCGCGTGAGCGTAAGTTGAAGCCTGAGGAATATCAGGGCGGCACCTTCTCACTGTCCAATCTGGGCATGTTCGCCATCAAGGCCTTTGCCTCGATCATCAACGAACCTCAGGGCATGATCATGTCTGTGGGGGCCGGGGAAGAACGCGCTGTGGTGAAAGATGGGGCTCTAGCCATTGCAAATGTGATGAGTGTCACCGTGACCTGCGATCACCGCGTCGTTGATGGCTCGGTTGGGGCGAAATTCATTCAGGCCTTTAAAGGCTATGCCGAAGACCCTGTCACGATGTTGTTCTAAGGATCTGAGCCGATGGCTTTTGATCCCCATAGTGATGCGTTGACGCTGTGCGATCTGGTGTTTCCCGGTCAAACCAACCATCAGGGTAGCCTGTTTGGCGGCACGGCGCTGGCGCATATGGATAAGGTGGCGTTCTTGGTCGCGGCGCGTCATGCGCGTCGTCCCTTTGTCACGGCGGCCTCTGACAAGATTGAGTTTAAGGCCCCGGCCTTTATCGGCAATATGTTGGAGCTGGCCGGGGAAATCCGCATGGTCGGGCGTCATTCAATGTCGGTGCGCGTGACTTTGATGGCGGAAAATCTGCTCACCGGGGATCGCCATGTCTGCACGGCGGGTGATTTCGTGATGGTGGCCGCCGATCGCAAAACCAATGAAAGCCCTGTGCCGCCGGTTCCGGCCGAGCGGGCCAAGCCGCTCACCGGGATCAATGGCGCAACGCGCATGGTCGAGATTGTCTTCCCGACCGATACCGATCATTTGAGCCGGCTTTATGGGGGCTCCGCAATGGAGCGGATGGGCAAAGCCGCCGTTCTGGCCGCCTATCGTCATTCGCGCCAGGCCGTGGTGATGGCCGCCTCGGACAAGATCAATTTCACTGCGCCTGCGCGCGAAGGTGAGATGATTGATATTTATGCCGAAGTTGTGGGCGTGGGCCGCACCTCCATGCGGGTTGCGGTGCGTCTGGATGCCGAAGACTTGATGAGTGGGGAGCGGCGCACCTGTTCCAGCGCTGAATTTATTCTGGTCTGTGTTGATGAGGCGGGCAAGCCAAGTCCGGCCCCAGCCTTGTCACAGGCGGTTTAATGAGATGATGAACGCATAGTTTGCGTGCGAAATGATTAGAGGATTGATCATGGCCGAGACTGCATATGATGTTATCGTAATTGGGGGTGGGCCTGGCGGTTATGTAACGGCCATTCGCGCTGCGCAATTGGGCTTTAAAACCGCGGTCGTGGAGCGCGAACATATGGGCGGCATCTGCTTGAACTGGGGCTGTATCCCCACGAAGGCCTTGCTGCGCACCTCTGAGATTTATCATCTCTTCCACCGCGCGGAAGAATTCGGTCTGAAGGCCGAAAACATCAGCTTTGACATCACCAAAATTGTTGAGCGCTCGCGCAAGGTCGCCAAGCAGCTCTCCAGCGGTGTGTCCGGCTTGATGAAGAAGCATAAGATCACCGTCATTGATGGCACGGCGCGTTTGGAAAAAGGCGCTGAGGCCCCCAAAGTGATCGTCAAAGATAAAGCCGGGAAGGATACCACCTTTACCGGTAAGCATGTGATTCTGGCGACCGGCGCGCGCGCGCGGACCATTCCTCAGGCCGGTCTTGAGCCCGATGGTAAATTCATCTGGACCTATAAAGAGGCTTTGACCCCCAAAGAAATGCCAAAGTCGATTTTGGTCATCGGTTCGGGCGCGATCGGGATTGAGTTTGCCAGCTTCTATAAAACCCTAGGGGCCGATGTCACCGTGGTCGAAATGGTGGATCGTATTCTGCCGGCCGAAGACGCGGAGATTTCTAAATTCGCTGAGAAGCAATTTAAGAAGCAAGGCATGACGATCCTTACCCGCACCCAAGTTGAAAAGCTGGAGAAGGGGGCTTCGACCATCAAAGCCCATGTCAAAGACGCCAAGGGTAAAGCTCAGGCCATCGAAGTTGAGAAGGTTATTCTCGCCATAGGCATTACCGGTAATGTCGAAAATCTGGGCCTTGAAGAGCTGGGCGTCACCGTTGATCGCGGCCATGTCGTATTGAAAAACGGCTTTGGTGAGACCGGCGTTAAGGGGCTGTATGCTATCGGTGACGTGGCCGGTGCCCCATGGCTGGCGCACAAAGCCTCGCACGAAGGCATTATCTGCGTTGAGAAAATTGCGGGTAAAGATGTGCATCCGATGATCAAGGAAAACATTCCCGGCTGTACTTATTGCCATCCGCAAGTCGCCTCAGTGGGCCTATCTGAGGCCAAGGCCAAAGAGGCCGGACACGAGATCCGCGTCGGGCGCTTCCCCTTTGTCGGCTCTGGCAAGGCGATTGCCTTGGGGGAAGATCAGGGCCTCATCAAAACCATTTTCGATAAGAAAACCGGTGAATTGCTGGGCGCGCACATGATCGGTGCAGAAGTCACCGAGTTGATCCACGGCTTTGTCATTGGCAAGACTTTGGAGACTACCGAAGCGGAATTGATGCACACCATCTTCCCACACCCGACTTTGTCTGAGGCTATGCATGAAAGCGTCTTGGATGCCTATGACCAGGTCGTGCATATCTAAATCATCATGAAAACTTCAGAGTGACGGAAGGTTCATCTTTCCGTCATCTTCGCGTGGGGCTACACTCGTCATTATGGGTCCAGGATTAAGGGGGGCGATCAAAGACCCCTCTGATCCGGTCGATCCGATAACAGGGGAAGCTCATGATTAAACATAGTCTTTTAGCCAGCATCATGACGGGTGCTGTGGCTATATCTGCGCATGCGCAAGATAGCTCCTTCGATGGCCTGGCCGGTCATGTCGAAGAAAATGTCAATGGCAATATGGAAATGAACGGGGCCTCGGTCAGCTTTACGGGGCGTGTTACCGGGGATCTCATTATGAATGGGGCCGCGGTCAGCGCCGAAGCCACTGTATTAGGGAATGTGGACCTTAATGGCGGCTCAGTCAGTTTCGAGGGCAATGTCGCAGGATCCAGCACGATCAATTCAGGTGCTTTGACCTTACAAGGTCAGTTTGCAGGCCCTGTTGAGATTCAAGCCGGTGCTGCAACGCTAGACGGTGATTTCGCTGAAGCCTTGAGCATTAATGCGGGCAAGGTCGAACTCGATGGTCGCTATGCGGGGCCTATTCGCATTTATACCGAAGCCAATTCCGGCTTCCTTCATCGCCGTGACCGCTCACGTGTCACTTTAAAGGGCGATTATGCGCGCGGCGGTGAGGTGTGCAGTTATGAAGTTCGCCTGGATGACAATATCCGTATTGGCGGCCCTCTTGTGATTATGGCCACTGAGCGCCCAGACGTGCCTTCGGGCGTGAACCCTGACCTGATCACCTTTACTGACCAACCTGAGGGTGGCTGCCAGGATTGATGTCGCTAAAGCGGTTTCATCATGATTGTAAAACGCGGCGTGATCATAGATCACGCCGCTTCTTTTTATATTTGGCACCTTTTTGACCGCGTAAAGCGCAGGAAGGGCATGCTCTAAAAATGACAAAACCATTAAATCAGAACCCAGCTGTAGGTATTTCAAAGGGCTAGCTTACATATTTCATGCATTTCGATAGAAATTTATCGAATATCGGAAAAAATGCTTGAAATGTGGCGCGGGTGTGTTATCGTTTTTCAATAAGGTTGGTTCGATAGAGAGCAATAATAATGAAACAACTCCTCCTCGTCACCGTTGCGACAAGCTTCATGTCTGGCTGTGTTGTGGTGAAAGACTATGAAATGACAGATCGTGCGGATGCGCCAAGCCGTATCACGCAAGACACACTGATTACCTTGGATGAGCCCGGCGATTTTCGCTTAACGGCTCAAAGTATTGAAATAAACGGTCAGGTCCAAGGTCAACTGCGTCTACAAGGGCGCGATGTTAAAATTTCAAATGCCCAAATCGGGGCTTTGGATGTGTCGGCGCAAAGTCTGCGTTTGAATGCGCGCGTGCATGATGGTCTGAACGCCTCGGCCCAAACGGTTTGGCTGAGCGGTGATATCGGCGGACCTAGTGTGATCAATGCGCAACGCCTGCACATGGATGGCGACATTCATGGTGCCTTCATTGCCAATGCACAAAGCGCCCAATTGCAAGGCACGTTTAGTGACATCACCTTTAGTGGACAGTTTTTACAGCTGGATGCCAATACCCGTGTCTACGGTCCTGCGACCTTCAATGTCCGTGAGGGTGATATTCACGGTCAGTATGAGGGGCCGGTTTCGATTGTTATGGCGCACGGTGTGCTCTCTGGAAACTTTCACGCGCCCATTTCTGTCATTAGCCTTGATGATGGCCCCTTGGCCGCGGAGCAAACTGGTCTTGTGACTATGGCCGGGCGCTTTGTGGGTGGACAGATTTGTGCCGACCGTGTCGCATTTACGGGTGTGTCGGATGGTGTTTTGACCATCATCGCTAATCACCTGCCTGTCATAGAATCTGCGAATGATAATATTCGTTATATTCCGCGTCAGAACCTTCCCTGTGAACGCTTTTAAAACGAAAGGAGCTCGCTATGTCTGCGCTCATAAAAATAATAACACATAAGCTCTTTCTCGCTTTAATGGTTGCGGGACTGATCAGTGCTGGTGCCAGCGCGCAATATATCGGTGGGGATATGAACCTCAACCTCGATGAAGACGATGATGTCTTGATCGTGGCAGGCGATTTGACCCTTCGTGGCCGTATTGGCGGCGATGTCGAGGTCTTTGCGGGCGACGCGGATATTGATGCGGCGATTGAGGGCGACCTGGAAATTGCCGCTGGCGATATGCGCATTTCGGGCTCCGTCGGCGGCGATGTGCATGCTGCGGGTGCAGATGTCTCCTTCAACAGCAATGTCACAGGCAATTTGGATGTGGCCGGGGCAGATGTGACGATTTCCGGCGTCATTGGACAAGATTTATCTGTGGCCGGGGCTATGGTTCAAATCGACCCCAGCACAGTTGTTGGGCGTGATTTAGAAGTTGGTGCGCGTGAGGCGATCATTCAAGGCGAAGTCGCGGGGCGCTCGAAAGTCCGTGCGCGCGAGATTACCTTGGGGGGTACTTTTCATGGCGATGTGGATCTGCGCAGTGATGTCTTGTTCCTGGAAGAAGGTACGATTATCGAAGGGGCTTTACTGGTTAAGGGCCCAAAAGAGCCTGATGTACCCACTTCTGTGACGATCATGGGCGATGTTGTCTATCAATTCGCGGATAATCACGGTGAAGATTGGGAAGATTTTGACGGGGTGGACGTTGATCTGGATTTCTTCCCAGGGGTCTGGTTCCTGGGCAGCATGTTCTCGTCCAGTGCCTTTGTCCTAGGACTTTTGGCGGCCTTGATTGCGCCTAAGAGTACCGCTCACATCACGGCCAACTTTATGCGCCGTCCCTGGGTCAGCACTTTGACCGGTATGGTGGTGTTTGCCTTCTCACCCATGATGTTGTTCCTTCTGGTTCTGTTCTTGGCCATCACGATCATCGGTATTCCTTTGGCGGTGATTGTGGCTCTGGCTTATGTGCCGGTGATGTTCCTGGCCTATGCTTTCGGGGCAATGGCCATCGGTGAGGCGCTGTTCAAGCGCGTTATCAAGATGGGTGGATTTGGCGCGCGCGCGCTGACCTTCTTCCTGGCTTTGGCCATCATTGCCGCGCTGAGCTTCATTCCGGTGTTGAACTTTATTTTGTGGACCATCGTGTTCTCCATTGGTCTAGGGGCGTGGAGTTTCGCCCTCTTCACCAAGCGTGAAGATCAAGCTAGCGTTACACCATAACAAAATTTAACACTTCATGGGGTGATTTTCCCGGCGGGTCCGTCTAGACTCGCCGGGATTGTTTTTTGAGCCCATGACAAAAGGGGCCAAAAGCGGGAATTTTAAGGGGAGGTCGCCCATGGCGATATGGACCAAAAGCTTGGTAGCCTTGGGGGTTTTCTCCCTCACGGCGAGCGTGGCTGCTGCACAGCCTATTCAACAAACTACCAATAATTGGCGTGATGCCTTTCGTCAGCTTGAGGACGAAGACTGGCCATCACCGAACCGTGTGCGTCGCGCCACCGGTGCGCCAGGTCCGGACTATTGGCAACAGGATGTCGATTACGCTATTGATCTCAGCTTTGATGAGGGCACCAAGCGCGTCACCGCGAGCGCGCAGGTCACCTATACCAACAACGCGCCGGATGAATTGGGTTTCTTGTGGTTCTTGCTCGATCAAAACCGTTTTCGTCCTGATTCCATTGCCGTTCTTACCGAAACCATGGGCGGCGGCGGGCGGGCTGCGGCACGCACCGGGGCCACGGCGATCCCTGATGAAATCTCGGCCAGCACGGTGCGTCGCCATCAAGCGCTGCAAGAGCGCGGGCATGGCTTTAATATTACGGCCGTCAAGGACGCCAATGGCGCCGATCTCGATTACACCGTGGTCGATACCTTGATGCGTGTTGATTTGCCGGACACTTTGGAAACCGGCGAGGCTGTGACGTTCACCATCGAATGGAATTATGTTCTGGTTGAAACCGGCGTTGTGGGTGGGCGTTCAGGCTGGGAATGCTTTGAAGACGAATATGAGGGCGGGGATTGTATCTATCAATTCGCCCAATGGTTCCCCCGTGCGGCGGTCTTCTCTGATTATGAAGGCTGGCACAACAAGGCTTTCTTAGGCCGGGGCGAATTTGGTCTGGAATTTGGCGATTATGTCGTCAATATCACCATGCCAGAAGATCACATCGTGGCCGCGACCGGCGTGATTGCGAACCCAGAAGAGGTTTTGACCGAGGCCCAGCGCCAACGTCTGGAACAAGCGCGTACGGCCGATGATCCGGTCTTTATCGTGACGCCCGCAGAAGCGCGTGAAAACGAGCGTCGTGGCACTCGCCGTACCAAGACCTGGCGGTTTGAAGCGGAAAATGTGCGCGACTTTGCCTTTGCCAGCTCGCGCAAGTTTATTTGGGACGCTATGGGCGTTGAGCAGGACGGTGAGGGGATTGCCCCCAATACCGTTATGGCTATGAGCTTTTATCCCAATGAAGCCGAGCCTTTGTGGTCAACGTATTCCACCCGTGCGATTGAACACACGCTGGATGTCTATTCCAGCTTCTCCTTTCCGTATTCCTATCCAACAGCCCAATCAATTTCTGGTCCGCAAGGCGGGATGGAATATCCGATGATCACCTTTAACGGGGCCAGCTATGGCCGTCCGGTAATCGGTGAAGATGGGGAGCTGACCTATTCACGCGCGTCTAAACGCGGTTTGATCGGCGTGATCATCCATGAAATCGGCCATATCTATTTTCCCATGACGGTAAACTCTGATGAGCGTCAATGGACCTGGATGGATGAGGGGCTCAACTCCTTCCTGCAATTCCAGGCTGAACGTCAATGGGAAGAAAACTATCCGGTGCGCCGCGGTGATCCGCAGTCCATCACCGGCTATATGGTCTCGACCAATCAGATGCCGATCATGACACAATCGGACTCGATTCAGCAATTTGGCCCGAATGCCTATTCGAAGCCGACCATTGCCTTAGTGATTTTGCGTGAAACCGTGTTGGGCCGGGAGCTGTTTGACCGGGCCTTTAAAGAATATGCGCGTCGCTGGCGCTTTAAGCGGCCTACGCCGTATGATTTCTTCCGCACGATGGAAGAGGTTTCAGGGGTTGATCTCGATTGGTTCTGGCGCGGTTGGTTCTACTCCACCGATCACGTAGACATTGCTTTGAACTCAGTCGTGGAAGGCACGATCAATACCGAAAACCCGGTTGTTGAGAACCGGCGTGAACGTGAAGAGCATGACGCCAATCCTGGCTCGCTGACCGAGCAACGTAATGTCGAAGCCGGTATTGAATTCTATGCCGATCGCAATCCTGAAGTGCGTGATTTCTATAACGAGAATGATGAGTTCACGGTGACCAATCGTCAGCGTGAAAGCTATGAAAGTACGCTGGAAGATCTCGAGCCATGGGAGCGCGAAGCCCTCGATTATAAGGGTTATGTCTATTATCTCGACTTCACCAATGAAGGCGGGGTGGTGATGCCAGTGATCTTGGAGTTTACCTTCCAAGATGGCTCAACTGAAGAAGTCCGTATTCCGGCTGAGGTTTGGCGCTACGACCCGGATAATTTCACCTGGACCTATTTCAGCGACAAGAAAGTCACCCAGGTCGAGGTGGATCCGCATTGGGAAACCGCAGACGCAGATCGCTCTGACAACTTCTTCCCTCGCCGGATCGAGCCAAGCCGTCTTGAGCTTTATCGCAGCAATTACACCCCTGAATCGATGATGGCGGATATGGACCGGGTCGTGACCCGTGACAGCATTCGTCACCGTGCGGAGTAAGTCATGGGACATATTCAGTCTATGATCAAAGTCTTGGCTTTGGTCGTGCTGAGCGGTGTATTGGGGGCTGGCGCGATGTTCGCGTCAGCCTCTAACGCGTATGCACACCGCGCCCATGCAGGGTTGACGGAAATCCAATACAATCCGCGCACCGAAGAGTGGGAGCTGGTCCATCGCCTGTTCTCCCATGACCTCCATGACGCCATGGGCTTTAATGCCTATGACGATACCCCGCTTTATGAAACTCCAGAGGGGCTTGAGAGCATCCGTGATTATGTGGATGCGCGGTTTCGCCTTTATCATCACAGCCAAACGGGTATGGGCACAGCTTATACGCCGCGCTTCATCGGCGCGGAACGGGACGGCGAATTCACCTATATTTACTATACGTTAGGTGCGGTGGATCCCGATCAGGGTGTCATCGTGGATAATCGCATTCTGGCAGATTTTCTGGATGATCAGACCAATCTGACCAATCTCTATAAGGGCCAGGATGTGCGCTCTGCGATGCAGACACTGGGTCAGCGCCAGCCCTTTTTGTTGCGCTTCAGCTAAGTCCATCTGCCAAAGGTCATGCGATGCGGCGCCAGAGTGCTTGAAACTTTGGCGCTTGCGCGCCATGTTCGCGCTATGACCACGTTATTTGATGCGCGCCAGGCGCGCGCCGCCCGACACCCCGAGAAGCAAAAACGCCCCGATACCCCGGTGGTGCGCAAACCCGATTGGATCCGGGTCAAAGCCCCTGCGGGCGGTGTCTTTGCTGAGACCAAATCTCTTGTGAAAGAGAAGGGCTTGGTGACGGTGTGTGAAGAGGCGGGCTGTCCTAATATCGGTGAATGCTGGTCACAAAAACACGCAACCTTTATGATTTTGGGCGATACCTGTACGCGCGCATGCAGCTTTTGCAATGTCAAAACTGGCATGCCGACGGGCCTGGATCTGGATGAGCCGCGCCGCGTCGCTGAGGCGACCGCGACGATGGGGCTCAAACATGTGGTGATCACCTCAGTTGACCGTGATGATTTGCCCGATGGGGGCGCAGAGCATTTTGAAAAAGTGATCTGGGCGATCCGTGAGGCGTCACCGGGCACCACGATTGAAATCCTGACCCCGGATTTCCTGCGTAAAGATGGCGCGACCGAACGCGTGATTGATGCCAAGCCGGATGTGTTCAACCACAATCTGGAAACGGTGCCGCGGCTTTACCTCTCCATCCGTCCGGGCGCGCGCTATTATCATTCGCTGCGCCTGTTAGAAAAAGTCAAAGAGCGTGATCCTTCGCAATTCACCAAGTCGGGCCTGATGGTCGGTTTGGGCGAGACCAAAGAAGAGATTATGCAGGTCATGGATGATATGCGCTCAGCGGGCGTGGATTTCCTGACCATTGGTCAATATCTGCAACCCACGCGCAAACATGCCGCGATTGATCGTTATGTGACCCCTGAGGAGTTCAAGGGCTATGAAACGATTGCGCGCGCCAAGGGCTTCTTGATGGTTTCGGCCTCGCCCTTGACCCGGTCGAGCTATCACGCCGGGGATGATTTTGAAAAAATGCGTGCTGCGCGCGATGCCGCCTTGGCCGCGGGTCGTAAAGCCTAAGCGAGCCGAGCAATGCCTGGGGAACATTCAGAGCGCCTGCGGTTGCGCTTCAATGCGGATGATTTGTTTGACCTCGTCAGCGATGTCAAAACCTATCCCAACTTTATCGACCTCATCTCCGCGATGCGGGTTTTGAAAGATGGTGTGGTTGATGGCAGCGGCGATCTGACCGCTGAGGCGCGGGTGCGGTTCAAATTCGTGCGCGAGAAATTCACCACTAAAGTCCATCTCAATAAAGCGCTGCGCCGGATTGATGTGACCTATGTGTCCGGGCCATTTCATGATCTGGCCAATCGCTGGCGCTTCATCCCTCTTGAGGATGGCTCGACCCTGGTGGATTTCTGGATCCGGTATAATTTCAAGAACCCAGTGTTACAGGTCTTGTTCGATTCCAGTCGCAGCCGGGCGATCCGTTATCTGGTCTCCAGTTTCGAAAAAGAAGCTGAGCGGCGTTATGCCCATGTTGGCGAAACCCAGTTCGATTTGGAAAGCGCCATCGACAAGCTGGCCAGTGAAGGCGCCTTTATCCCCTAGCGCTAAATCGCAGCCTTAAAGAGATCGAGCGCGAAAAGGGCGCTGAGTTCTCTGATCCGCTCACGTCCTTGGTCCCCGAAGAGGCGCTTATGGGTCTGAGTGCGATGGCCGCGCTTGGCCAGGCCAAAATAGACCAACCCCACCGGCTTATCCTCACTACCCCCGCCTGGGCCGGCAATTCCTGTGATCGAAACGGCAATATCGGCGAGGGAGTTTTCCAGCGCCCCGAGGGCCATGTCTTGCGCAACCTGTTTTGACACAGCCCCATGATCGGCGAGGCTATCGGCGCTCACCCCTAACAGGTCATGCTTGGCGGCGTTAGAATAGGTGACAAAGCCGCGCTCAAAGACATCCGATGATCCGGCAATGTCCGTGAGGCTGGCTGCGACCAGACCGCCGGTACAGCTTTCCGCCGTGGCCAGCATCAGACCCGCATTCCGCGCCTTGATGAGGACGGCTTCAGCGCGATGGGTCAATAGGCGCGAGAGAACACTCATGACGGGGCTCCGATCTAGGATTTTATACCGCTGACAATGGCCTGGGCGGCGAGGCCTTCTTGGCGCCCGGTAAAGCCCAGCTTTTCGGTCGTTGTCGCTTTGATATTGATATGATCCAGGCTGAGGCCAGTCAGCTGGGCGACACGCGCCTGCATGGCGGCGCGATGCGGGCCAATCTTAGGTCGCTCACAGATCAGCGTAATATCGGCATGGGTCAGGCGCACCCCAGCCAAACGCGCCAACTCCACCGCATGGATCAGGAAGGCCGCGCTGTCGGCTCCCTTCCAACGCTCATCCGTGGGCGGGAAATGCTGGCCTATGTCGCCGCGCGCGCAGGTCCCTAAAATGGCATCGGTCAAAGCATGAAGTCCGGCATCGGCATCCGAATGACCGACCAGATGATAGGGGCACTCAATCCAAACCCCGCACAGAGTCACGCCCTGACCCTGGGTCAGGCGATGGACGTCATAGCCTTGACCGACAACGAAGGTTCGCCCTTTATCTTCAGGCTTGTAGCCAAGTATCTGTAAGGCGCGTGTGAAGTCAGAGGGGTGCGTGATTTTGAAAGCGTTTTCTTCACCCTCCACCGTGGTCAGGCTCAAGCCCTGAGCCTCGGCCAAGCTCATCTCGTCAGGAAAATTCAGCCCATCCCCAGCTTTAGCAAAGGCGGCTTTCAGGGCGTGTGTGCGGAAGGCTTGAGGGGTCTGAACCCGGAACAGGCCTTCGCGTGAGATAGGCTGATAGCCCTCATCCATGCGTGACAGGGCATCCACGACGGGAAGGGTCGGAGCCACGCCGTCAAAATTCTCTAACGCCGTGGTGAGGCGCGTAAAGAGGCTCTGGTCAATGAAGGGTCGGGCCGCATCATGGATCAAGACATAATCCTTATCCGCCGCCATCACCCCGGCCTTAACCGAGGCGCTGCGCACCGCGCCGCCCTCAACCAGGGTGCAAAGCTTGGCAAAGGGCCCCAATGCGCCGGTCATCACCGCCTCATCATCAGGGGTGATCACGACGATGATCTGGGCGCAGTTGCGATCCTCTGCGAAAGCCTCAACGCTATAGCGGATCAAGGGCTTACCGGCCAACTCTTGATATTGTTTGGGAAGGTCGCCTCCGGCGCGCAATCCGCGTCCGGCCGCAACAATAATGGCGCTATAACTCATAAGGCAGGTCCTGATCGGCATGGGCATCGATAAAAGCGTTAGGGTGTGTCATCGCTTGCGTCCAGAGGCGTAAGACGGTGTTATACACGCCATTATGACAGATTCATTCCGCTATACACCGATTACTCTAGGCCCGGTCACGATTGAGAACCCGGTCTGGCTGGCCCCGATGTCGGGCGTGACGGACCTTCCGTTCCGGCGGGAGGCGCGCGCCTGGGGGGCGGGGGCCGTGGTTAGCGAGATGGTGGCGTGTGAGACCCTGGCCATGGGCCGGCGCGATGTTGTACGCCGCATGGCGGGCGATGCAGACGTCGCCCCGCGGATCATTCAGCTTGCTGGGCGCGAAGCCCATTGGATGGCCGTTGGGGCCAAAATTGCGCAAGAGGCCGGGGCCGAGGTCATCGACATCAATATGGGCTGTCCGGCGCGTCAGGTTACGCGGGGGCTTTCCGGTTCGGCTTTGATGCGCGATCTTGATCATGCCGTTAGCCTGATTGAGGCCACGGTCGGCGCGGTCAGCGTGCCGGTGACCTTGAAAATGCGCCTGGGCTGGGATGAGACTTGCCTCAATGCGGCGGAGCTGGCGCGGCGTGCACAAAATGCCGGGGTTCGCTTGGTG
The DNA here is from genome assembly GCF_000382325.1 of Woodsholea maritima DSM 17123. Classification (GTDB taxonomy): domain Bacteria; phylum Pseudomonadota; class Alphaproteobacteria; order Caulobacterales; family Maricaulaceae; genus Woodsholea; species Woodsholea maritima. Next base: position 248,885 of record NZ_KB908059.1, on the reverse strand, counting down.
ACGGTTCATGGGCGTACCCGCCAGCAATTTTATAAAGGCACGGCCAATTGGGCGCTGATCAAACCCGTTAAAGAGGCGATCTCCATCCCCTTGATTGTCAATGGCGACATTGTTGATGGCGCCAGCGCGCGTCAGGCTTTGGCGCAATCAGGGGCCGATGCCGTGATGGTCGGGCGCGCGAGCCAGGGTCGGCCTTGGCTGCCCGGCGCGATTGCCAAGGCGCTCACCCAAGGCGGTGAGGTGGTTTATCCCGATCTTCACACCGCACTCACCTCTATCAAGCGCGTCAGTGTTGAAACGGCGGAGCTTTATGGCGAGGCCTTGGGCGTTAAATGCATGCGCAAACATTATGCGAGCCTGATAGATTGGTGGTGCGGCGAGGATGAGACGAGCGCGAAAGTCTGGCGTGGAAACATATGTCAAAAACGTGGCTTAGCCGAAGTTCTTGATGAGTTGGATCGCTTTGGTGAAGCCTTTGGTGAGGTGCGCCCATGACCGGTGAAGGGAGCTCTGGCGATATCGCGTTAAAAACGCTGATGCTGAGCCCGCTTGCGCTCATCTGGGTCCAGGCCACGGGGGAGATTGCCTATTTCAACCCGGCCGCTGAGCGCCTGTTTCACCTGTCTCAACGCCGCGTCGTGGGTCGTCATCTTGCGGAGCTAAGCCCTTTTGGGGGCTTTTTGTGGGATCATATTGCGCCCGCATTCGAAGCTGGGCGGGCATTGGTCATTCATGATGCCTATTTCGATGCGCCCGATGGTCCGGCCCAGCGCTTTGCCCTGGATTTGACCCCGGATGAGGCGGGGGGATGTTTAGCGATACGGCCCTGGCCTTTGATGGGCGAGCATCCCAAAAGCGAAGGCGCGGCGGAGGCGGCGATCGGCTTTGGGCGGCTGTTATCGCATGAACTGAAAAACCCGCTAGCGGGCGCGCGCGGCGCGGCGCAATTGATCCTGCACAGTGATCCAGAAGAATGCCGTGATCTGGTGCCGCTGATCATGCGCGAAATTGATCGCGCGCAACGTATTGCGGAACGTTGGTCCAAAATCGGTGATGTCGCGCCCGAGCCCTTTGGGGCTTTGAACCTGCACGAGATAGCCCGCGAGGCCGCACAATCGGCCCGCCACAGCCTCAATCCGCGCATCAGCGTGCGTGAGCTTTATGACCCATCCTTACCGCCCATTCAGGGTGATCGCGATCTCTTGATCCAGGCCGTGCTCAATCTGATCATCAATGCGGGGGAAGCTTTGAAAGACGTGGAGGCACCGCGCATTGATATCCGCACCCGCTTTCGTGATGTGGTGCCAGGGGCATTCTGCCCTAAGGCCCGCCTAAGCCTGGACGTGCTGGATAACGGGCCGGGCGTGGATCCGCGGCTGGGCACAGATGTCTTTTCCCCATTTGTCAGTTCAAAACCCGCCGGAGAAGGGTTAGGCTTAGCCTTCGTCTCGCGGATTGCCGCTTTGCATGGCGGCGGGGTTGAATATCAACGCCAGCGCGTGCGCACCCAATTTTGTCTCTACCTGCCTCATACCTCAGGATAAGTCGTGGCCAGTAAAAAAGTTATCGTGCTCGAAGATGATGATACCCTGCGCTTTGTGATCTCAAAGGCGCTCAGCCGGGCGGGCTTGGAAATGCGCGCGACCGCCTCGATGACGACGGCCTTGGAATTGCTGGCCAAGGGCGAGGGTGATTTGTTGATCGCCGATGTCTTGCTGGGTGAGGATAATTTCCTCGACGCCCTGCCGGATCTAAAACGCGCCCGCCCTGAGCTACCGATTATCGTGATCACCGCCCAGGCCACCGCCGCCAGTGCCATCAAGGCGCAAAAGGGCGGCGCGTTTGAATATCTGCCCAAACCCTTTGATCTTGATGATCTGGTCGGCGCGGTTGAGCGTGCACGCACACCCAAAAAACGTATGAAAATCAGCGGATCAACGGGTAAAGTTGATGCATTATATCCGCATTTTGTGGGTCAAGGCCCCGCCATGCAGGCCGTCTATAGCGCCATTGGCCGCCTGGCCCGCCACCGTCACCCCGTTTTGATCGAAGGCCCGCAGGGCTCTGGCCGGGCGAGTGCCGCTTTGACCCTCAACAGCGCGCGCGGCTTTGATGATCTTTTGATCTATGGCCCCTATGAGGTGAGCCAAAATCCGGGCCTGATCAAATCGCTTCAGGCTCCGGTGCTGCTGCGCGATGGCCAGCTTTGGGATGGCCCGACCCAGCAGGCGATTTTGGAGGGCCTTCAGGCGCGCACGTCTGCTTTTCCGATTTATGTGACCCTAACACCGGGGGCAGAGCGCGATCTGTTAGCGGGTCTCATCTATCAATTGGGGCTGAGCCGGTTAAGCCTGCCGCCGCTTCACACCCGTCTTGAGGATATGGAGCTGTTGATCGATTCGCTCTTACAGCGCTTGCAATTATCCTCCACGCGGATTGATCCCTCAGCGATCAAGGCCTTGCAAGCCTATGATTGGCCTGGTGAAGTGGCGCAATTACGCGCGGTTGTGGTTCAGGCGGTTTTGGCCCATGACGGCCCGATCACGCACAGCGATATCACGCCGCTCTTGCATCATCGCCCTCAAGGCGGCAATGCCGGAAGTCTTTATGATAGCGCTTTAACATTCTGCTTTGATGCCATTGCTTTACAACAGGAAAATATTCGTGATCTGGCTTTGGAGGAGCTGGATCGCGCCCTGATTACGCAGGCTTTGGATCATAGCCGGGGCATTCGCCAGGACGCGGCTAAATTGCTGGGGCTCAATCGCAACACCTTGGCGCGGCGTATGGAACAACTGAACTTTTCTCACCCATCTGGGGATTGAGGGCCACACAAGCGTTGAAATACCGCAACACCTGGTCCAATATGTCGCTTTCACGAGGGGGCTTACCTTAGGTGAGTATGACGCGTCTTCGACATGTGGCGGTTTGGGCCCGGCGACCTTCCTGGTTCGCCTTGGGCTTTGTCCTATCCGTGTTCATCATGTTGACCTGTACTGTCTTGGCGGGACATCCCGACAGTCGGGTGGGCGAGGATTCGCCCATTCTGATGAATTTGCTGATGATCAACGCCGCTGTGATCCTCCTATTATGTATCGGGGCGGGGGTTCGTGGGGCGCGCAGCTTTCTGGGTCGTCACCGGGGTGAACCCGCGCCGCAATTGCATCTGCGCTTTATTGCCCTTTTTGGGATCGCCGCCCTGACGCCAGCCTTGGTGATGGCGGTGTTCTTTGGCATTGTGGTCAGCCGCGGGGCTGAGCTGTGGTATGGTGATCGTCTCAGCGCTCTGGTGGAAAGCATGGCCAATGTCATGCGCACTCAGGTCCCGCTAGAGCTGGATACCGCTGAGCGTCAATTGCGCCTTATGGTCGTGGATATGTCACAAGAAGGCGCGGTTGGGGCGTTAGAAACCAGCCGGATCCAATATACTAATTATTTGCGTGAACAGGCGATCGTGCGCGATTTTGCCGCCGCCTATGTGGTTGATCAGCAATCCACTGTGCTGGCCCGTGCGGAATCGCAAGACGCTCCGGCTTATTCCTCACCCTCCGAGGCTCTGCTCAATCTGGCTGAGGCGGGCGATATCGCGGTTAGTAATCCCTATCAGCGCCAAGATGGCCCGGATTATGTGCGTATCCTGGTCAAAATGCCGGCCTATGAAGACAAATATCTCTACGTCGTTTGGTATGTCGATCTTTCCTTGATTGTCGCAGCAGAGCAGGCCACCCATGCCTTCCGTCGAGCCACCGGCGAGCAGCGTAAGACCCAACGGGTCTTTACCTTCATCTATGTTGAGGCGGCCTTCTTAATCCTCGCCGGGGCGATCTGGCTGGCTTTGTCGGCGGCAAACCGCGTAGTTCATCCCGTAGGGCGCCTGGTGGCGGCAGCCGAGCAAGTGCGCCATGGAAATTTGGATGTGCGCGTCGCGGTTCCGGACGATAATGATGATGAGCTGACGGCGCTGACGCGGGCCTTCAACCGCATGACGCGCCAGCTGCGCACCCAACGCCATGCTTTGTTAGAGGCCAAGGCCGATGCCGATGACCGGCGCGGCTTTATCGAAGCGGTTCTGGCGGGCGTGAGTGCGGGTGTCATCAGCCTGGATGATGATGGCCGGGTGATCATCATGAACCCATCTGCGCGCGCCTTGCTGGAGATTGATGAGGATAGCTGGATGGGTCAGCCCTTTGATGGGGTGATCCCGGTTCTTACCCCCATCGTTGAGGATGCGCGTAAACGTCCCGGCCAAGAGGCCGAACGGCAAATGGATCTGATCAATTCTGAAGGCGCAACCGTGCACCTGACGGCACGCGCAATCATGGAAGATAAGCATGGGATCATCATCACTTTTGATGATGTGACCCGCCTGGTGACAGCGCAGCGGAATGCGGCCTGGCGCGATGTGGCGCGCCGCATCGCCCATGAGATCAAAAACCCACTGACCCCCATTCAATTATCCGCCGAGCGCTTGAAACGGCGTTATCGCAAAGATGTGCCTGAGGATGGTCTTGAGACCTTCGATAAATGCATCGATACGATCATTCGCCAGGTCAGCGATATTGGCCGCATGGTCGATGAGTTCTCCAGCTTTGCCCGCATGCCCACGCCCCAGATCGCGCCCAGTGACATTACCGAATTTGTTCAAGGCGCGGTCTTTGCTCAAAGGGTCGCCAGCCCGGATATTCACCTGACCTATCAGGGGCCCAAATCTGGTGTCATTGTGGAATGCGATGCGCGCCTGTCCGCGCAGGCTTTGGCGAACATCCTGAAAAATGCGTCCGAAAGTGTCACGACACGCATGGATGAAGTCGCCAGCAAGCATGAAGGCATGATTGCGGTGACGCTCTACCAGCGCGATGATTTCTGCGTGGTTGAAGTGGAAGACAATGGTTTAGGCTGGCCGACCCCGGATAAGGCGCGTTTGACCGAACCCTATATGACCACCCGCGAAAAGGGCACAGGCCTGGGCCTGGCCATCGTCAAGCGGGTTATGGAAGACCATGGCGGACATCTGGAATTGGATGACCGGCCAAATGGGCAGGGCGGGGCGATTGTGCGCCTGGTCTTTCCCTTGATGATTTCTGACACGGGGAAGGAGGATGTCTCCTCCTCACGGTCCTCTCTCAACACAGAGGTGCACACTTAATGGCGCATGATATTCTGATTGTCGATGATGAAGCCGATATCCGCGAGCTGATTGGCGGCCTCTTAGAGGATGAAGGCTATAGCCCTCGCTATGCCCGCGATGCTGACCAGACTTTGGCGGCTTTGCGTGACCGCGCGCCGAACCTGATCGTTCTTGATGTCTGGTTACAAGGCAGTCGGCTGGATGGCATTGAGCTTCTTGATGAAATCAAGCCCGCCTATCCCGATGTACCAGTGATTGTGATTTCCGGCCATGGCACGATTGAAACCGCGGTCGCGGCGATCCGCAAGGGCGCTTATGACTTCATCGAAAAACCCTTCAAAAGTGACAAGCTGCTTCTCACGATTGAGCGGGGCTTGGAAAATAGCCGTCTGCGTAAAGAAAACGCAGAACTGCGCGCGCGTACCGATGGCAAAGCCAAGCTAATCGGCACCTCGGCCGCCGTCGCGCAATTGCGCCAAACCGTGACCCGTGTCGCACCGACCAATTCCCGCGTCCTTATAACGGGACCGGCCGGGGCAGGTAAGGAAATGATTGCGCGCCTGATCCATGATGATTCTTTGCGCGGGGAAGGCGCTTTCGTGCCTGTCAGTGCGGCCATGATGGCCCCAGAACGGGTTGAAGAAGAGCTGTTTGGTAAAGAGCGCGCCGATGGCACGATTGAGCGTGTGGGCTTGTTAGAGCAAGCCCATGGGGGCACGCTCTTCCTCGATGAAGTCGCGGATATGCCCCTTGGCACACAAGGTAAGCTTCTTCGGATGTTGGTTGAACAGCGCTTCCGGCGTCTGGGCGGCAATACCGATGTTCAGGTCGATGTACGGGTCTTGTCCTCAACCTCTACCGATTTGCGGGAGTTGATTTCGGGCGGAAAATTCCGTGAGGATCTTTATCACCGCCTCGCTGTGGTGCCGGTGAACGTCCCTTCATTGTGTGAGCGGCGCGAAGATATTCCCGCGCTTGTGGAGCATTTCATTGACCGCCTGGCGGCAAGCTCTGGCCTGCCCCGGCGCCGGATTGGTGATGATGCGATGGCCGCGCTTCAGGCCCATGACTGGCCGGGCAATGTGCGCCAATTACGTAATAATGTGGAACGCCTCTTGATCCTGGCCAGTGGTGATGCCGATCAGCCTGTCACCTTGGCGGCCTTACCTTCTGAAGTCGCGGGCCGCGAAACGGGTAGCGGCGGGTTCGAAACTGAGCGCATGATTGCCTTGCCCTTACGCGATGCGCGTGAAAACTTTGAACGCGAATATCTTCGCGCGCAGATCAGCCGCTTCGGCGGTAATATCTCACGAACGGCCAACTTTATCGGCATGGAGCGTTCGGCCCTACACCGTAAGCTGAAAAGCCTGGGTGTGACCGGCGATCGTGAAGATGATAAAGACGATGAAGAATAAAGCGCATGTCACTCAATAATAGGGATTTTCACCTATGAAGGCTGTTGTCTGTGGCGCGGGGCGCGTCGGCTATGGGATTGCGCGTGAACTGGCGGGCGAGGGCAATTCGGTGACCGTTGTTGATTGGTCGCCAGAGCTGATTGACAAGGTCACCACCGATCTGGATGTGCGCGGCGTTATTGGCCATGGCTCGCACCCGGATGTGCTGGAGCGTGCGGGCGCACGCGATGCCGACCTGCTGGTCGCTGTGACCTATTCCGATGAAACCAATATGGTGGCCTGTCAGGTTGCTCATGCGCTGTTTGATACACCCATGCGGATCGCGCGGGTGCGCGCGCAGAGCTATCTCAAAAAGCAATGGCGTGATCTCTTCAATACTGAAAACCTGCCGATCAATGTGACGATTTCACCCGAGCTGGAGGTTGGTCGCTCGATCTTACAGCGCCTCGAAACGCCTGGGGCTTTGGCGACAGCGGCCTTCGCCTATGGGCGGTTGCAGCTCTTGGGCCTGCAAGTGGATGGCAATTCGCCGATCGTGGGCATTTCCCGTGATCAATTGCTGGAGCTTTTCCCAGATATCAAATTGGATGTATTAGGGATTCTGCGCGAGCGATCTTTATTTATTCCAGATGGTGCCGATCCGATGATGGCCGGCGATCAGGTGTTTATCAGCGTGTCTGCGGGCCATGTGGGTCGGGCGTTGGATGTGTTTGGGCGGGCTTCGCAACGCGCGCGCCGGGTCGTGATCGTTGGGGCGGGTAATATCGGGCTCTATGTTGCGCGCGCTTTGGAACGTGTGGACGGCATGAAAGTGCGCTTGGTTGAAGCCAACAAAGCCCAAGCCGAAGCCGCCGCTGATGCGCTGCGCAAAACGGTCGTCCTTCATGGTGATGGCCTGGATCGCCGGATCCTGCGCGAAGCGGGCATTGAGGAGGCGGAACTGGCTTTAAGCCTGACCAATGAAGATAAGGTCAATCTGTTGACCTCGGTCATTGCCAAGAAGGAAGGGGCGGGGCGTTCACTTTGCCTTGTTAATGAGCAAAATTTCCAGACCATCCAGGATGCGATGGATATTGATGTGATGATTGACCCGCGGGCGGTGACGATCTCTACCATTCTTCAGCATATCCGCCGCGGACGCATTACGGGCCTGCAAAGCATGGCCAATGGGGCCGCCGAGGCCCTTGAAGGCGTTATTCTGGCCAGTTCGCCCTTGACGGGCAAACGCATCGGAGAGCTGGATTTACCCGATGGTGTGGCCCTGGGCGGGGTGGTGCGCGCGGAAAAAGTTTATTTTGAGCGCGATGAGCTGGTTATTCAGGAAAATGACCGCATTATTTTCTTTGCCCTAAAAGCCTCTGTGCCCAAGGTGGAGCAATTGCTGCGCGTCTCCATTGAATATTTCTAGCTTGGATCGGGCCGGGCCTATATGCGCTTTTTGCGACTGATACGCGCTTTAGGATTTTGCTGGCTGGCCTTGGGGCTTTCGGCGGTTTTCTTCTTGTTCTGGGCCATAACGGAGGGTGAAGCGCGCACGGCGCAAGGGTTTGCCATGACCTTTGGCGCGGGCGTCTTTCTGGGCGGGACCAGTTGGATCTTGACCCGGGGCATGACCGCGCCAGCACGCGCCAGTTCGGCGCTTCGCCTGGCTTTTTTTGGCTGGATTACCTTACCGCTTTTGGCGGCTGCGCCCTTTATTGATGATCCCAAAAATATTGATAAGGCTTTGTTTGAATCCTTCTCCGCTATGACCACGACGGGGGCCAGTGTCTACAGGGCTGAAGACCTGCCCCATGCCTTATTGGCCTGGCGGGCCTGGCTGCAATGGTTGGGGGGCTTGGGCACTTTGGTATTGTCGGTGACGATTTTCGCCGCCCTCGATGCGCGTGGACCCGGCATGCGCCGTACCACGATGTTGACCGTGGAGGGCCAGGATCTGTTCACCAATTTGGGGCGCGCCACCCGGCGTATCGGCAGTTATTATGCTGGGGCGACCATAGCCGGGATCGCGCTGCTAACCTTGACCGGATTACCCCTGTTTGATGCTTTCTGCATGGCCTTATCGGGGATTTCGACCGGGGGCATGGCCTCGCAAGATGGCCCGATTGATACCTGGATGCCGGGAGCCAGCATGGTCGTTCTGATGCTGTTAATGGGCATGGGGGCGTGGAATATGGGGCTTCAATATGAATTTCTGGCCCGCGGGCGTTTGTCGCGTCATACCCCTGATCTACGCATGATGGCGATGATTGCCATCGGGGCAGGGGGGGTACTGGCTGTTTTTGAGGGCTGGGGCCATCTTCCCGGCGGTGTCTTTGATGCGTTCTCTGCGCTCACGACCACGGGGTATCTTACCCATGCGCCCGGATCGGGATTTGCCCCGGTCTTTTTGATTCTTCTTGCCTTTATTGGTGGATCGGCCGTTTCGACCACCGGCGGGATCAAAATATCGCGTATTGCTTTACTGTTAAAACGCACCCAGCAAGAGTTGGCCTTATTGACCCATCCCAATGCCGCGGTACGCACTCATCTGGCCGGACGCCTTGTCAGTGATGAAGCTCTTGTTTCAGTTTGGGTTTATGCGCTGGTGTTTCCAGGGGTGGCCGCAATTGGAACGTTGTTATTGGGCTTTAGCGGGGCTGAATTTGGCGAGGCGTGGCGCGCAGCCAGCGCCAGTGTGCTGAACGCAGGTCCGGTCAGCGAAATTGACTATAGCCAATTATCTATGTCTAGCTTAGGCTTACTCTCTATCCTGATGATTATAGGGAGAATGGAAGTACTGGCCGCGGCCGCTGCAATCTTTGTGATATTCAGCCGAGATTAAGCGCATTTCACGCATGTGGGATATTGCACACAATCGCGGACCCGTTTACCAACTCCCTTGAGTAATTTTCTGACACTTACGACTTTACAAGAAACTCCGGTGAGACCGATGTCGAACGATAAAAAACAAAACCTGCAGGACACGTTTCTCAATACGGTCCGCAAAACTAAAACGCCTTTGACGATTTTCTTGGTCAATGGCGTCAAACTGCAAGGTGTTGTCACCTGGTTTGATAATTTCTGCGTGCTGTTGCGCCGTGAAGGGCAAATTCAGCTGGTCTATAAGCATGCGATCTCGACGATCATGCCGGGCCAGCCTGTACAATTGTTTGACCCCACCGATACTGAAGACGAGGGCGAGGATTGATCGAACGCGACGCGCCGGTTCCCACCGCACTCGTTCTTCATCCTCAATCCCACGCCAGCGATCATGTGCGTGCTGATGCGCGTCTGGAAGAAGCCTCAGGTCTTGCTGAAGCTTTGGGTCTGGACGTGGTTGAAGCGCGCATTGAACCCGTTCGCCAGATTGAGGCGCCGCGTTATTTCGGCACCGGTAAAACCGCGAGCCTGGGCGATTATATCGCTGAGCTGAAGGTTCAGGTCGTCATCGTCGATACGGCCTTGACCCCGGTACAACAGCGCAATTTGGAAAAAGCCTGGAATGTGAAGGTCATTGACCGCACCGGGCTGATCTTGGAAATCTTTGCTGAACGCGCGCGCACCAAGGAAGGGCGCCTGCAAGTCGAGCTGGCCCGCTTGAGCTATGAGCGCTCACGTCTGGTGCGCACCTGGACCCACTTGGAGCGTCAACGCGGCGGTCGAGGCTTTCTGGCCGGTCCCGGTGAGCGTCAAATTGAAACGGACCGTCGCTTGCTGGCCGATAAAATGGCCAAGCTGCGCCGTGAGCTGGAAGAGGTTGTGCGCACGCGCACCCTTCACCGTCAGCGCCGGCAAACCGCGCCTTGGCCGACGGTGGCGCTCGTTGGTTATACCAATGCCGGTAAATCGAGTATTTTCAACACCCTTAGTAAGGCTGAGGTGTTGGCGAAAGATATGCCCTTTGCCACCTTGGATCCCACGACGCGCGCGGTTGAGTTGCCGAGTGGGCGCAAAATTCTGCTGTCTGATACGGTGGGTTTCATCACCGATTTACCGACGCAACTGATTGCGGCTTTTCGCGCCACTTTGGAAGAAGTGCGCGAAGCCGATGTGCTGATCCATGTGCGCGATATTGTCGATCCCGACCATGAAGGGCGCAAGCTGGATGTCGAGGCGGTGCTTGATGCCTTAGGGGCGGGTGAAAATCACGAGCAAGAGGTGATCGAAGCCTGGAATAAGGCCGACCGGCTGGATGAAGAAGACCGTGAGATGGCCAAACTTTCCGCCCAAGGCGCGCGCGCCCGGGACGGGATGTTTGCGTGCCTTACCTCTGCGCATAGTGGTGAAGGCTTGGCGGCTCTGCTCGATCAGGTTGAAGCAATCTTATCAAGGGTTGATCATACGATCCGGGTCTGCGCGCCCAGTTATCGCCAAGATGCAATCGCTTGGCTGCATGAACACGGCCAGGTTCTCGAAGAACGCTTGAGCGAGGATGAGAGCGAGATCTGGGTGATGGTGCGCCTTAATCCGGCGGATACCGGCCGGTTCAAGTCACGCTTTTCGGATCTGAAAATCAGCTAAGTTCAATGAGGGTGAGGGCGGCAGAGCTATTGTGCCGCCGCCTTTTCCAGGACTTTGGCCTCAACCCATAAGGCTTCCATATCTTCCAGGCTGGCGGTCTCAATCGCACGGCCCTGGTCGCGCAGGCGCGCTTCAATATGGCGAAAGCGGCGTTCAAACTTGGCATTGGCCATGCGTAAAGCGTCTTCGGATTGGATTTTCAGCTTACGGCTGAGATTAGCCATCACGAAGAGAAGATCACCCATCTCCTCGGCCATATGGTCATGATCCCCGCTGGCGATGGCCTCTTTCAGCTCGCCAATTTCTTCTTCGACCTTATCGAAGACCGGCTCAAAGCTGGGCCAGTCAAAGCCGATATGGGCGGCGCGTTTTTGCAATTTATGAGCACGTTTTAGCGCGGGTAGTCCCAAAGGCACATCATCCAGAAGAGAGGCTGTAAGGCCTTTATCGGCACGCTCTTGGGCTTTTTGCGTTTCCCACGCCAAGGTTTGCGCTTCGCCATCGCGCGCGGAGGCATCCCCAAAGACATGGGGGTGGCGGCGGATCATCTTTTCAGTAATCCCGAGGATGACATCGTTGAACTCAAACGCGCCGGCTTCACGGGCCATTTGGCTATGAAAGACGACCTGAAACATCAGATCGCCCAGCTCATCGCGCAAATCTTTTAGATCCTCACGCTCTATGGCGTCGGCCACTTCATAGGCTTCTTCGATGGTGTAGGGCGCTATGCTCGCAAAGCTTTGCTCAATATCCCACGGACAGCCGCCATCTTTGTCGCGTAATTGCGTCATCAAGGCAAGCAAGCGCTCAATGGGCGGGTTTTCAGCATTGAGAATGAAATCGAGCTTAGCGGTCATGAGGGGGCCTTTTTTCGAGGTGGCGGCACATTAGAGCGCGTCGAAGTTATCGACAAGGGCTGTGCTTCAGTGGCTTATAAAGTATAAAACGCTCATATAGTTGGCCCCTTCATCTAAATGCATTATAAATACTTAGCTTAAAAGCATTCTGTATAGTGAAGAGTTTTTCATGAATTGAATTTTACTGGTCTGGTCATTCATAAAAAAATGATAAAACTGTCAAGCACAGCTTTGGCTGATCATGCTACCTCGCGATACAACCCAAAGGGGATATTGCAAGGTGAATGTGATGCTTTATCGCGCTCGCTTTGTTTGCGTAAAGTCAAGGTAGGGTGGGGATGGGTGAACAAGCATCAACGATCTGGCTCGTCGCGACCTATATCTTGCTGATCGCCATGGAATTTGCCACGGGCCTGCATAAGGCAAAGGGTAAAACGCTGAGTGATTGGGCGATAGACCTTATCGCCATCACGCAATTGGCAATTATTATCAAGCCACTAGCAATTGTAATCGCCTTTACACTGATGAGCGTGGCCTTGCCACATTTCGCAGGTGCCCTTGCAGCGATGCCAGCATGGATTGCGTTCTTCATGGTCTTTATCCCGGACGATTTCCTTCATTATTGGTATCACCGCGTTGCCCATGAGCGTGATTGGATGTGGCCCATGCATCGTACCCACCATACGGCAGAGCGCTATCAGACCACGATTGCATTTCGCGAGAGCTTTGTCTGGTTTCTCTTTATGCCAGGGTTTTGGTGGATGGGGATCATGACCTATCTCGGATTAGGGCCCATGGTGGTGCTGGCGACCCTCATTGTTGGGCTTCATAATCTTTATATTCACACCGGCCTAACTGCAGATTGTGCGCTCTATCGCCATCCGATCGGGCGTAAGATAATGGCCGGGGTTGAGAGCCTCTTCAACACCCCCTCACTGCATCGCGGCCATCATGGGGTCGGCGAGAACAGCGTTCCGTTTGGTAATTACGGCCAAACACTTGCCCTTTGGGATCATCTATTTGGCACGGCGACCCGCCTTCATGATGCGCTGCCTGAGCGCTATGGCACGATTAAGAACGAACAGCTGACCTGGTGGCAGCAATTATGGTGGCCGGTTTTTGGTCCTTTTCAGCCCTCAAAAGACGACGCACGTCATCATGGCGGCCCCACCGATGTTATCGATCCAAGGATAGAGGTACAGGACATAAAGAATTCAGCGCGTTTCTAGTTTGACTGTAGGGAATTGCATGCAAGTGTCACAAAAGGTTCTCAAATATAAAGATGAGGAAATTGATATCATGTGCTACTCAATAAAATAATAACATGAATAGTGCGGTTGGATTTTAACTATAGCACGTTTCATGTTGAATCTCTATTTTGGGTGAATTGATATGCGTGAACACTTTGAGTATCCTAAATCTTACGTCAGCAATCTCGCTGATAAGTCGCGCGCCATGGGCACATATCGCTGGAATGCGCCTGTTGATGCCTATCTGGATAATGGCCGGGTACGCTTGGGCAATAGTGACCTTTTGATGCTCGCGGGTTATTCCTATATGGGCTTCATCAAGAATGCCGAGGTGATGACGAAATCGCGTTATGCCCTTGAGCAGTTTGGCTTAGGTACGCATGGCACGCGCCCCAATTGCGGCACGACAACCCTTCATGAAGAGTTAGAAACCATCATCTCAGCCAGCAATCGCTCGGCGAGTACGACGCTTTTTCCCTCAGGCTTTCAGGCCAATTTCTCCACGATCTCGGCCTTAGTCGGGGAAGGGGATATTATACTAGGTGACGAGCTGAACCACGCCAGTATTGTTGATGGCTGCAAACTGTCAGGTGCTGAATTCGTCATCTTCAAGCACAATAATATTGAAGACTTGGTTGAAAAACTAAAGAATACTAGCGAATATAAAAATCGCCTCGTTATTGTTGATGCGGTCTTTTCTATGGATGGAGATATCGCACCTATCCCTCAGCTTTGCAAAATTTGTGATGACTACAAAGCCATTCTCTTGGTGGATGAGGCCCACTCTTTAGGTGTGCTCGGTGAGTATGGGATGGGTATTACCGAATACTTCAATCTTCGCCCTGGTGATATTGACGTTATTACGGGGGTCTTGAGCAAAGCCATCCCCGGAACTGGGGGCTATGCTAGCGGCTCGGTCGAATTGGGGGATTACCTCAAACATAATGCGCGCAGCTATATTTTCTCCGGCTCTTTGGCACCGTTCAATGTTGCGGTGATGAAGTCAGCCTTTGAAGTCATGATGAAAGACAATAGCGCCATCAAACGGTTATGGGAAAACACCCATCATTTTCATGAGCGCCTACTTGACGGCGGTGCAGATCTCGCCGGGACCAAAACGCCGATTACACCGATCATGTTTGGTGATGCGAAGCGTAGCCTGAAAGCCTCAAATTATTGTTTTGAAAATGGGGTGTATTTGGTTGCTGTTCCATTCCCGCTGGTTCCATTAGGCAAGTCACGCCTGCGCGCCACGGTTACGGCTGATCACACCCTTGCAGATCTCGATTTTGCGGCTGATGTTGTCCTTCAGGCGCTTGCGAAATTCTAGTTCTTTCAGAGGTCTAACCTTTTAAGGGTGGGGTGAATTATGTTTGACTTTGACCGTTTCGCCAGCATGTCTGAGCAAATCAAAGAGGCTTTAGTCGGCCTCAAATCTGATAACCTTCAAAGCATTATCGATCAGGCTGATCGCGATAGTCACTTTCCCGCTGAAGTTATCCAGTACATACATCAAAGTGGCGTCATGGCCGTCAATAGCCCGCAAAGCTTTGGGGGTATGGGGGCAGGGCATGCTGGCCTTGTCATCTTACTCTCTGAAATCGCGCAGCATTCCCCTGCAACGGCGCAGATCCTGTGCATGCATCTCTGCGCCATGCCCTTCATATGTCGCCAAGCCTCAAGCGAGGCTCAAACGGCTTTAGTGCGTGAGATTTTGAGCGAAGGTAAGATCTGCGCCTTTCCCATGAGCGAACCCGGTACAGGTAATAAGCTGTGGCATATGTCGAGCTTTGGTGTGCGTGAGGGCGATGCCATTTCCTTCAATGCCGTGAAGTCCATTGTGACGAGTGCGGGCGTTGCTGATTATTATATTGTCGCGGTCCGTGATGGTGAGCTTGCCAGCTCGAATGAGTTGGTGCTTTCACTGGTGCCAGCCACAACGCCGGGTATCGAGGCGAAAAAGGCTATGGATTCCTTAGGTATGCGGGGCAGTTCCAGTGCTCCGATGACGTTCAATATCAAGGGCCTATCGAGCGATTACATTTTTGGTGACCCTGAGGCGTCTTTTGCGATGCTGATGGCCTATTCCTATCCGCCCTATATGCTGGGGCTGGCTGCGGTCTATTACGGTATTGCCCGGCGGTGTTATGATATCGCCTGTGATCATGTTCAAAAACGTCGGTTCAGCGATAATAATTTGACCCTCAGCGAGCACGAAACCGTTCAAGCCAAGATCGCGCACATGCGCTTTCAGCTATCGTCTTTGTCGGCGTGGCTACAGCGCACAGCACAAGTGTGCGATGAGGTTGAGCAATTTTTGGATCATGCGCGTCAGAATGGCCAATTCTTTGATGTGATTAGCCAGTCCGACGATGAGCAATTCATTGATCTGGTCGGCTTGAAAGTCGTCGCCTCACAAACCGCTGAAGCGCTAGCTGTTCAAGCGTTGGATTTATGCGGTGGGCAAGCCTATTGCCGCGGTCATGCGGTCGAGCGCTTTTTGCGCGATGCTTTCGCGGGTCGCCTTCAGGGCCCGGCGAATGCCACGTCTGAAGTGTTGGCTGGTAAGCTTATCCTGGGCTTAGGCTTACCTTGGGAGCAGGATGGCGCTTAAATATAATTGTATCGGCTGCAAAGTAGGCTCCCATCGTTATGTGTCTGATAATATATCTTATGAGAAATTATGTCTAACAACACTGTTATTTGCAAAGGGCCATGGGGCTTTGATAATGTCAAACTATGCGCCAGGTCCGTGATTATAAAGAGCTGAATTTTTCTACGCGATCGCCCTTTATTCTAGAGGCGTGGGTCCAGGGCTCACGCTTACATAAGGCTCAAGCCCATCGCGTGGCGCCGTATTGGTATGCAAGCCTGGTGATTGTTCGTCATTGGGTACCATCGGGTGATGTGTCTAAGCTGGAATTCGGACTAATGGGTCCGCGCTTGAAGGCGCATATCTATCAGCCAGATCAAGGTGTGGAGCTGATAGGTTTGGCGCTCGCGCCAGAGGCCCTCATCGCGCTGTTCAATCTACGCAGTGATGAGGTGATGGACGCATTTATCTCTCTGACCGATACTAGCTTGGTTGAGAGCGATTGGGCATGGCCCATTCTCAACAAGGCGCAACAAGGCTTTGATGCCCCTGGCCTGCTTGCTGATATGGCCCAAGCAGTTCTTTCATCCCTATCAAATCACAACACCGCCATTAAGTCAAGTAAAAACAATAAGATAGCTGAATTTATGCGTCTGGATGGCGGCCAAGCGCCTATCAAGGCCCTGGCCGCACACTTTGAGGTCTGTGAACGGGGCCTGCACCGTGACTTTACTGCGCGCCTGGGGATTGGTCCCAAAGCCTACGCAAGATTGTTGCGATTTAACGCGCTTTTGAAGGATCTCGATCTCAATCCAGCGAAAAGCTGGGCCATGCGCGCGTTAGATTTTGGCTTAAGCGATCAAGCCCATCTGAACCGGGAATTTGCCCATTGGATAGGGGTTGCGCCACGCCAGGCCGCGCATGAACGTCGCCATGGCGTGTCCGATTTTTCCAAGAATAAAGCCGGCGGCACGGCTATCATGTGATCTCTATCCACGATTGAAAGTTTCTGCCATGTCTCTTCGGCTTCGTCTTATACCCTGCCTCATTGCTTTGATGGTATCGCCTTCAGCCCTGGCTCAGCCCCACAACATTGCGTTAAACGCGGAAAACTTGGATCTATCTGGCGCGCGGGATGTGCGTTTCGAGACCCTTGCCGGACGCGATGCGATGTGTTTTTCCGGCGTGGCGTTGATCAATGATCAGGCGGGCGGTCAAGGGCGTTTACGCGCAGATATCTATAATTCCCGTGCGCGCCAGTTTGCTAATCTGGTTTTCCATGCCAGCGATGGCGATAATAATGAAGATGTCTATCTGCGTATTCATAAGTCAGGCCTGGAAGATAGCGTTCAATATACCCCTCAAATCAAGGGAGAAAGCCATTGGCAGTTATTCCCCAATCACCAAGCCCAAATCAATTTCGGCCAAGCTGATTGGATTGGCTTTGAGGTTGAGTTTAATGAGCGCCAAGCCCGCGCGAGCGTCCACACCGATCATGGTGTTGAGCATCTCGATATTGCCGAACTGATCTTGCGCGGTGATGGTGAAGGTTTGGGTTTGCGTTCCTTGTTTGGCGCGTGCTTTTCCAATGTCAGCTTTGATCCCAGCCCCGTCGTGCTGAACAATATAAGTGCCGAGCCCATCGAGAGGGCTGGTTTGATTACGCAATGGGGTCTTTCGAACGCACACCCCTTCACAGGTTTTGAGGCCGTGAGCGCCACATCCTGGGATCAGGTTGAGAGCGAAGCCAATGGCACGGTGTTGATCTCGCGTTATCGCGCAAAAGCCCAGGGCGGAAATTTTGAAGCCAATGGCGTAGATGTCGTAACGGCCGGTGTGATTGTGACGAGTGAAAGCGATCAAACCGTTAGGCTGAATTTTGATGTCAGTGACATGGCGCGTATTGCGCTGAATGGTCAGGATCTGGTTGAGCTAAATAACAGTTTTCGGGCTAAAAATGCGCAGACCCTGTTTAGAGGGGATTTTGATATCAACACTCAGACCCTGTTCTTACCCTTACGCGCGGGCGAGAATGTGCTGACCTTCACAGTGGCAGATCGTGCCAATGGCTGGGGCTTGGCCGCGCGCCTCGATCCAGACGCTGATGTCAAGGTTCGTCCTTATCTGCCTAATCAGACAGACTAACCCCCTGCCAGCCATCATAGACCGGCTCAACACCCGGCGGGCATTGGGCGCGTAAAGCCTCATAATCGTGGTCGGTATGCAAATTGGTCAGCGCCATGCGCGCTGGCCTAACCGCATCGCGCCAGTCCATAACCTGTTGAAAATGCGCATGGGTGGGATGGGGTGTGTTCTTCAAACAATCCACAATCCACAGACTTATCCCCGATACTGTGGATAAGTCCTCTGGCGCAATGGCGCTGACATCCGGGGTATAGGCCATGCCCCCAACCACCAAGGCTGCACAGGTCACACGGCCATGCTCCACCGGAAAGACCCGCGCTGTGATGGGTCCACCTGGGCCCTCACATAATAAAACCTCACCGCGTTCAGGCAATTTTTTCGCGTCGAGAAGTGGCGGATAAAGCGAATGAGCAGGCGCTTCAAATATATAGGAGAACCGGCGCGTCAGGCGCTGATGGGTTTCGTCATTCATCCAGGCGGGAAAGCGAATGTGCTGGCGATAGACCAGCGCGCGCACATCATCAATGCCATGGGTTTGATCGGCATGATCATGGGTATAGAAGATGCCATGAAGCGCAGGTGATCCAACATTCAACCATTGCTGGCGAAAATCCGGTGAGGTGTCGACCAGCAGGCGCGTGACTTTGTCCCCGTTTTCCACAGCGTCGAGATCATCGCCGCGCTCAATCAATAACGAACACCTTAAACGGCGGTTTTTCGGATTGCTGGGATCACAAACGCCCCAATCCCCATCCGCGCGCGGTACACCGCCTGAAGATCCACAGCCCAAAATCGTATAGCGATAGAGCGCCATCGCGTGGCCTAGACCTTGATCGTGTTGAAGAGCCGCAAACACGCCTCAGTGGTTTTTTGATGGGTCTCTTCAATGCGCCAGCCCTTCACCTCAGCAAGCTTTTCGGCGACATGAGGCAAATAGCTGGGTTCGTTTCTACGACCACGATAAGGCATGGGCGCTAAATAAGGGCAATCGGTTTCAACAATCACCCGATCATCAGGCACGATGGTACGAAAGACCTCGCGCACATCATCGGCCTTTTTAAAAGTAATAATGCCAGAGGCGCTGAAATACCCACCCAGCTGGGCGGCGCGTCGGGCCAGTTCTGGTCCACCCGTATAACAATGGAGGAGGAAGCGGAAGGCCCCCTTCCCCATTTCCTCTTCCAACAGATCGGCCATGATCTCATCGGCATCTCGGCAATGTAGAATAAGCGGATAATCCATGCGCCGGGCCGCCTCGATATGGGCTTTCAGACTGGAAAGCTGCTCTTCCAATGGGCTGTGATTATAATAGAGGTCCAGCCCCGTCTCCCCAAAGGCAATGACTTTGGGATGCTGGGCAATCTCGATCAGGGCTTCGGGGGTGATGTCCGGGCGATCCTTGGCATGATGGGGATGAGCCCCGATCGTGCAATATAGATCATCATGGCGTTCAGCAATCGCGGATACGGCCGCGAAATCGCTGAGGCGACAGCATATCGCGATCATCGGACTAACCCCGGCGGCGCGGGCGCGATCCAAAACCGCGTCTAGATCCTCAGCATAATCTTCGCCGTGAATATTGATATGACTGTCGATGAGCATGACTAAGACTTTACGTTAGGTGGGTTCAGCCGCGCGGGCGGTCTTTTCTAAAAGATCAAAGGCGCTAAACAAAGTCTGTTTGGCGTCCAGGTGGATGGTTTCACTTTGAATGCGTAACAGATGCAGATCATCGGCACATTGCGCCCATTCGCCCGCCGTGCTCAAGCGATTGGAATTCGCCGCGGTTCGGGCATGATCATTGGCGTAATCCACCAGGAAATTCATCACAATCGCCCAGACACCCTCTTGGCCCTTGCGGCTCATCTGCCCGGCCAAGGATTGCAGACCCGCGCGGTTGAGATGGGGCAGGCCTGAGAGGATTTGATCAAGATTTGCTTTCACCTTGGCGGCATCGCTGCGGGCCAGCATCAGGGCGCGCCCCGGTGCCCCTTGAGCCAAACGCGTGGCCGCAGCCGCCGTCTCTGGATCGAGATGGTGTTCACGCTCTAGCCAGGCTTGGGTATCTCCCGCCTCAGGGCTGCGCAGCATCAATTTACGACAGCGCGAGCGAATAGTGGTCGGTAAACGCCCCGGCGCATGCACGACGAGCAGGAGAAGGCCTTTATGCGGTGGCTCTTCAAGAGTCTTCAGTAAGGCATTGGCGGAATTGACATTCATGTCATCGGCGCAATCGACAATCACCACGCGCCAGCCGCCACGACTGGCACTGCGCGAGAAGAAATCCGGCGCACGGCGCACCTCATCCACCGTCAAAACGGTTTTGATTTTCTTGGTTTTCTCATCATAGGGTCGGCGTAGAAGCAGAAAATCCGGATGCGATAGGGCTTCGATCTGGTGGCAAACCGGATCACTAGGATCGCTCGCCAGCGGGCTATCAGCAAGGGGCTTGGCCCCCAAAATTCGCCGGGCAATGCGATAGGCCAGCGTGGCTTTACCCAGGCCTTTCGGCCCGGTAATCATCCAGGCATGATGCATGCGGTCGGTGGCGATCGCCTCAGCGATTTGGCGCTCCGCTTCATCTTGTCCAAAGAGATCATAGACGGTGCGCGGATGGGCGAGATCACCTTCCTGATCGGCTTGGGGGCTATCACTCATGGCGCGGGCCTATAAAAGCGCCTGGAGATGGGACCAGGCCGCCGCCTCCACCGCGTCAGGGCCCTGACTGGCGTCCAAGACCACACAGCGATTTGGATCTTGTGCGGCAATGTCCAGGAAGGCCTGGCGCAGGGCGTGATGGAAATCCATACCCTTGGCCTCAAACCGGGTGATGGCTTCACCGCGCGCCACAGTCCGCGCGAGGCCGACCTCGGGGTCGAGATCAAGAATGAAGGTCAAATCGGGTTTGAACGCCCCTAAAGTGACGGCGTTGAGCGCCATCAATTGTGCAGCGTCAAGCTTTCCTGCAGCGCCCTGATACGCAAACGTGGAATCGTAAAACCGGTCACACATCACCCATTGGCCCGAAGCGAGCGCAGGTTTGATCCGGCGCTCAACATGGTCAAAGCGCGCGGCATTGAGCAGCAAGGCTTCGCTCAACGGATGCCAACGATCTTTGTCGCCTTCCACCAGCAAGGTGCGAACCGCCTCAGCATTCGGCGTACCGCCGGGCTCTCGCGTGACATCGCAGCCAATGCCCGCTGCGCTCAGCCGGGCCGTCAGGGCTTTGGTCAGGGTGGATTTACCAGCCCCCTCACCGCCTTCCAGGGTGATAAAGCGCGCCTGGGTTTCAGCCATGTTTAGCGGCCACGAATGAGGTAAAGCAGCGCATCGCCCGCGCGTCCGAAAAGGCCTTTGCGTGCGATATCTTTTTCGGCCTGTAGTTCGATCCGCTCCTCGCGGCCCTCACCCATATCCACGATCAAATGGCCCAAAACATCGCCTTGCTGGATGGGGGCCGTGACCGGGCCTTCAAATTCAACATGGGCGGTAAAGTCACGATATTCACGGCGATGCATGCCTAAAGTGAGGCTTTGCGGCAACACGAGGCCAATTTTTGCCTCATGGCCCATGAAAACATCGGCTTCGGCTAAAACCTCACCGGCCTCCCCTAAAGTATAAACTTCAAAGTCACTGAAGGCCGCGCGCATCAGGCGCTCGGCTTCACTGGCGCGATCGCGCATGGACCCCATGCCATTGAAAACAATAATGCGGCGGGTGTCGTCGCGCACGGCTGAGCCCACAAGGCCATAGCCAGATTCTTCGGTATGCCCGGTTTTCAACCCATCGGCCCCTTCAACAACGCCCAGCAAGGGATTGCGGTTGGATTGAGTTATGCCGTTGTAAGTAAAGGAGCCTTCGTTATAAAGCTCATAAAATTCGGGGTGGTCTTCGATAATGATCCGGGCGACTTCAGCCAGATCACGCGCGCTGATCCGGTGGTCCTCATGGGGCCAACCGGTTGAATTTGCGAATGTAGCAGAGGTCAGACCCAATTCCTGGGCGCGGTGGGTCATGGCTTCGGCGAAGGCGTCTTCAGTACCCTCCAAGGCTTCCGCGATGACGATGCAGGCATCATTGCCAGACTGAACGATAATGCCGCGAAGAAGGTCGGAGACTTTCACGCGGGTATTAGGCTCTAGAAACATGGTCGAAGAGCCGGAGCTGACCCCGCCCTTGCGCCAGGCGTTTTCGCTGACCATCAACTCATCATCAAGAGAAAGACGACCGTTTTCAATAGCTTCGAAGGCCATCAGCGTCGTCATCAGCTTGCTCATCGAAGCCGGTGGCATGGCGACATCGCCATCTTTATTGAACAGCACTATCCCCGTATGAGCATCCATGATCACCGCATGGCTGGCGCGGGTTTCAAAGGCGGGACTTTGGGCCAAGCTAGCGGGAATGGTCAGCATTCCCAGGCTGAGCGCGCTAACCACAGACACAAAACGCATGATGATCATCCTTGTCCTTAAAGACCCCAACCCTGGCCAAAGCCTTAATAAAATAAGCCCTAGACCCTAGAGGCGATAGGTGTAGCGCGAAGCCTGTGATTTGGAAACCGCAAGCCGCGTCGGGATCGGAAAAATCGCAGCCTGAAACTCAGCGCGCGCCCTAAGCGGTGTCGCCTTTTTGCCTCATGCTTAGCACGAAATTAAGATTGGGGATGGACATATAAAGCAAATACAGTGAACGCTTTCACTGTACGGTTTTTCGCTGTGAACCTGGGAGGGTTTCCATGAAAGTGCGTCCTGGTCAATCCATTCTGACGGCTGCGCTCTGCAGCGCTTCTATTTTCGCCTTCGCGCCGGGTGTTAATGCCCAAGACGCTGAACAAGCGCCCACGGGGCGTAGTATGGTGCCTGATGTTATTGTCGTAACGGCACGAAAGCGTGAAGAGACGGTACGTGATGTCCCTTTCTCTTTGAATGTACAGACCCAAGCGGCCATCCGCGCCACAGGCTCAACAGACATCGAAAGCCTGGCCAATAGCATTGCGGGTTTGACGATCCAAAACTTAGGGCCTGGCCAAAGCCAGATTGCGCTTCGCGGGATTTCTGCCGGTCAGATTGTGCGCGATCAACCACAAGTGAAAGAGCAAGTCGGGGTTTATCTTGATGAATCAGCGATTTCCCTCTCACTCTTCACGCCAGACATTGACTTATTTGACTTAAACCGCGTTGAAACTTTACGCGGGCCTCAAGGCACCCTCTTTGGTTCGGGCTCCCTCGCCGGGACCATCCGCTATATTACCAATCAGCCGAATTTAGATGATTATGAGGCTGAAGCAGAAGCTGAAATCAACACCATTGATGATGGGGGCACCGGCGGCCATCTTAAAGGCATGGTCAACTTCCCGATTGTTGAGGATAAGTTGGGTCTGCGCATTGTTGGTTATCGCACAAATTTCGGCGGTTATATCGATGCTTATGATGCCAATTATAACCTAAAAAAAGATGTTAATGATGGCACGCGCCAAGGGATACGCGCCTCACTGACCTATGAGCCCACAATTGATATCAGCATTACACCGCGCATTCTCTAT
Source organism: Woodsholea maritima DSM 17123 (assembly GCF_000382325.1). Lineage (GTDB taxonomy): Bacteria > Pseudomonadota > Alphaproteobacteria > Caulobacterales > Maricaulaceae > Woodsholea > Woodsholea maritima. The sequence goes on along the minus strand of NZ_KB908059.1, from coordinate 225,452 downwards.
CAAGAGATTGACTATGATGGCTTCAACCGGGAAGAGCATTTCCACATTCTGGCTAATGAGCTGACGACCACCCGTCCTACTTTGCAATTGGGCGCGTATCAGCAATTTTTACTGCTGGATGAGAAGTTTAAGGATGAGTTCTTCTTAAGCGATGTCAGCATTGAATGGGATACACCCTTCGCCACGATCAATGCGATTTCCAGTTATACCGCTCGTGATGTTCTGGTCAGCCGCGATGCCAGCGCGCTGACTGGCTCGGTGAGCTATGATATCGGAATGGCTGATGCAGGGGTGATGCTGCCCTCAAATCTTCAAGATACCACCAAAGTTAATCTCTTCACGCAGGAAGTTCGCCTAACGTCAAATGGTGACGGGCCTTTCCAATGGGTGGCTGGGGTTTATTACATGAACCTCAATCGAAAGTATAAGCAATATTTGCCCACACCCGGCTGGGATGATGGCGCGCGTGCTGCCGGGTTCACTGATGCCGCCCTCTATGGCAATTACGCGGTCTCACCGATCGATTCTCCTTACTTCTCGCTGGTGCCCTATACCCTCAAGCAAACCGCTTTGTTTGGTGAAGCCACCTATGACTTTAATGATCGCCTCAGCTTGACCGCCGGTCTTCGCTATTATGATTTCGAAGAAGAGCGCACGCTGACTTTTGATGGCTTCTTCGCGACTGAGACCTTGCTGGAGCCTGGTGAGACATCCTCTGATGGGTTCTCACCACGCATCTTGCTGTCCTATGATGTCTCTGATGATTGGACCCTCAATGCGCAAGCCTCCAAGGGCTTCCGCCTGGGCGGTATCAATGACCCGCTGAACGCTGCGCTCTGCTCGGCTGAAGACCTGCAAACTTTTGGTGGCCGCGAAAGCTTTGATGACGAAGAAAAGTGGAACTATGAGGTCGGTGCCAAAGGCGTGATGATGGGCGGTCGGGCCAATTTCTCGGGCGCACTCTTCTATGCCAAGATCGAGGGGCTGCAAGCCACCATTGATGCCGGCAGCTGTTCTTCACGGATCGTCTTCAACGTGCCTGAAGCGCACACGATGGGCGGCGAGTTTGATTTCAGCGCCTTGGCGACTGAAAATCTGGAGTTTACGGTTTCGGCCAGCTATGCCGATGCACAGCTTGATTCAACCGTAACGACGACGTCTGGCGGCACGACCACGATCATTGCCGGTATCGAGGACGGGGCGCGCTTACCCACCGCGCCGCAATTCGAAGCGGCTCTGAATGCCACCTACACCTGGTATCTCGACAATATGGATGTGTTCCTGACCGGAACCTTGCAGCATGTTGGTGATCGCTACACTCAGTTCGTAGATGAAACACCTAATTATGGCACATTCACCTTGCGGGGGTTTGGCGGTGTAGCCCCGGGCAGTACCTTCACCCTAGATCCAAAATTGCCCAGCTATGAGCTGGTCAATCTGCGCCTGGGTGTGATCAAGGATAATTGGGAAGTCGTGGCTTATGCCAACAATGTCTTCTCTGAAAAGGCCTTGTTGTCTTACGACCGTGAACGCGGCGGGGTTGCACGTCTATCCTATCGGGTCAACACCCCACGCACGATTGGTGTGAACTTCCGGATGTCTTACTAAGCGTTTGGGGGGCTGGGTTATTGCCCGACCCCCAATTCATTTTCCTCATGGCTGGGGAAACGCGGCGGGCCGTCACCTGGATTGAAAAAGATCGGCGTGGCGGCCCGATCCACAGGATCAGCGTGGCCTAGGTTTTCCAGGGTCACTGGAATGATCCCATCCTCCATCATGCCTAAAACGTCTGCTGCCGCAGCGCTGAGATCAATCACACGCCCTTCCACATAGGGACCGCGATCATTGATGCGCACGATTGTGCTCTGGCCGGTATCACTGCGTGTGACCCGCACCAGAGCGCCAAAGGCCCAGGATTTGTGGGCAGCAGTGAACTTATCTTGATCATAAATCTCACCATTGGCGGTCATCGCGCCGTCAAAGCCCGGCCCATACCAGGATGCGACGCCTTCTTCAAAGCGCAGAACGGAACGGACTGGCAATGTTGGAAGTTTTAAAACGCCTTCACCCACTGGCACATCAGGCACGCGCGTAGAGGCCGTTCGCTGCGGCGCGCTCGTCGCGCTACAGGCCGATAAAACCAGCGCCGAAACCATCAGTCCCAGGATAATCTTAAAGCGGTGCGTACCAGGTGCGTGTCTCATGTCTTTGCCATAGCCCAAGGCGATGGGTCTGGCCACTGCAATCTGATGCACATTCTGCACATCAAGGGCTTGCAGTTTAGGGTCGAATAAGGCAAACACCTGCGCTCGACATGCTGCGGAGGAGTGGCAGAGTGGTCGATTGCGGCGGTCTTGAAAACCGTTGAACGTTAGCGCGTTCCGGGGGTTCGAATCCCTCCTCCTCCGCCACTTTGCAGACATGCAAACTCAGCATCGACCCAATTCCTTTGTTTTTAACACTCGATCAGGCGCGTTTCTACACCTTGGCATTTGCGTGTGCGCAGATCATAGTCCCCCCTCCATATGAGGGAGCGTGCCATGCTGAATGCGTTTGGACCGAACATTTGGACCGCTGAGGGACCGGTCGTGACGGCGGCCTTGGGCTTTCACTATCCCACCCGTATGTGCGTGATCCGGCTAATAGACGATCAGCTGTTTATCTGCTCACCCATAACTTTGAGCGATGCGCTTAGCGCCGCGATCACGGCCTTAGGCCAGGTGCGTTATCTGATCGCGCCCAACAGCCTGCATGATCTTTACATCGCTGACTGGAAAACCGCTTTCCCAGAGGCCCAAATCTATACCGCGCCCGGATTGGCACACAAGCGGGGGGATTTGGTGATTGCAGGTGAGTTGGATGACACGCCCCCTACCCCATGGGCAGATGCGATGGATCAAGTCGTCATGCGGGGCAATGCCCTTACCGAAGAAGTTGTGTTCTTTCACCGCGAAAGCGCCAGCGTGATCTTCACCGACCTTTTACAGAATATGCCCAAGGGGTGGTACAAAGGCTGGCGCGCGGTGATCGCCCATTTAGATCTGATGACGGGCGACACCCCCCGCGTACCGCGAAAATTCCGTGTCGCCTTTAAGGATAAAGCCGCTGCCCGCCAGGCCTTGGCCCAGATCACGCAATGGCCCGCCCACAATGTTTTGATGGCGCATGGCACGCCCATAAAGGGCGATGGCCAGGCTTTCATCGCGCGGTCTTTTGACTGGTTAAAATAGAAAACGCGCCCGAAGGCGCGCTTTCCCATTTCGCCAAGGCGTTTTAGATTTTCATCGCTTCGATCTCATCAAGCATTTTCTTGTGCTCTGCGGCGATCTCCACCGCATGTCCTTCTAGCAAGCGCGTCAAGGCCCGCGGCAGGCTGGCGCGTTGCAGGTTCATATTGACGATGACATTGACCAGGTTAGAGCGGTCATACCAATCAGACAGAACGATATTCAGGCCCTTAGTGCGCCATTCATTGCTGATCCAGGTAATGACCTGAGGGTTGAGCGTTTCCGCGAAATCCAACAGCGAAGAGGGATTAGTGGTAAAGGGAATAAGCCCGCTGGCAATCGTCGTCCCATCGGGGGTTAAGATGGATTGCAACACGAAGAAGGATGAGCCCGTATAGGGAAGCTCGTTATTGAGCGCATCGTGCAAGGCCTGGGCATCTTGCTTGTCTTTCCAGGGTGAATGGAGATTGCCACTGCGTGCCCAGATATAGGGGTATTGATTGGCTACGTTGGTGTCTTCATAGAAGACGATGATCCGGCCCTTCCCTTGCCACAGCTCGTCCAGGGTCACATTCGTACCCGTCGCCGCTGGGATCAACTTATCGCCAAAAGTGGTGTGAAGCTGATTAATCAAGTCTTTGGTGGAGGCGTCATCCATACCGAAGAGGTGTTGGAAATCCAACATGATGACTTCTTTTTCATTGCCCGCTTCGGCATAGAAAGCCGTGACTTGTTCCAGCAAGTCAGACAAAGGCGAGCCGACCAGGCCATGCACAAAATTGAAGCCCGAGCTGGTGTGTTGCAGGCGCAGATCCAGATAGCGTACGCCGCCATCGAGTTGCTGTTTGAAGTTTTGACCCTGGGCAATACTCCAAGGCGCAATAATGCTGGTCGCGGTCAGGCCCAGAAGCGGGCTTAAAACGCGGGCAATATCAATCAAAGTGGCGATGGCAGGATCAACATTGTCAATGCCAAAAGCGGATAAAGGCGTGATCGCATAGGTGCCGGAATCATGGGTGCCTGGCATCGTGATCTGGCGCAATCTGCGCGGCCCCAGAATGCTTGCATTTTGCCCCATCCATGGCCCTTCGACCGCAGGATAATCATCCAGCGACAGGCCTAAAGTATAGCCATTGGTGCCGATCCACATCAGCTCGTTGTCTTCATTGGTGCACAGGCGAACTTCATTATGCCCACGGCCCGATAAACCATTGGTGCCTAAAACTGTGCCGCTTTCGCCATCCAATTCATAAGCATAACCGTTGGAGCCCACATAAATCACCCCATCCCCGCACAAGACATTGACGATGTCATAGCCCGAACTGGGAAGGCTGGTTTGCCATTTGGTTTCCAGCGTTTGAGGATCAATGCCCAACGCATAGCCATTGGTGCCGATACTCATCAAGGTCGCATTTTCATTGATAGAGAGGCGAATTTCGTGATGGCCACGACCAGAGAGATTATTGGTCAGTTGAACACTGCCATCGTCTTGTTTCAGCTTATAAAGGAGACCATTTGAGCCTACGAAAACGCCCTTTGGTCCAGCTTCAACGGAAACAACATCATAGCCACTACCCGGCAGGCTGGTTTTCCACACCGTACCTAAATTACTGGGTGAAAGACCCAAGGCATAACCATTGGTGCCAAGATAGAGCATTTGCCCATCAAGGCTCATCGAAAGGCGGATTTCATGCTTGCCCATGCCAGACAGGCCATTGGTATGGCTGATATCACCCGTGGCAGGGTCAATCAGATAGGCATAGCCATTGCTGGCAAAATAGGCCCCATTCTCTCCGGCAATCACCGAAACCACATCATAGCCCGCGCTCGGCAGACTGGTTTGCCACTTCGTATCCAGCGTATCGGGATCCAGACCAATTGCATACCCATTCGTCCCGACAAGCAACATGCTTTGATCATGGGATAGCGCCATACGAATTTCTTGATGTCCGCGCCCAGAAAGTCCGTTGGTCTTCAACACCGCGCCGCTGACAGGGTCTTGCTTATACACATAGCCATTCGATCCTGAATAAAACACCTTATTCGCGATCAGTGGCGTTACGATATTATACCCGCACCCAGGCAAGCTGGTTTGCCAAACCGTCGTCAACAGTTTCATAAAACTTCTCCTTGATTGATCAGGCGCGAACGCAACCTGAAGGAGAATTAAAACCTTTGCCTGGACACAAACCTAGCCGAATATTTTATTATTTATGGGGCTTCTCACACTATTTAAATTGCTTAAAAAGATCCTATATATAATATATATCCCCGCCATTGATCAATTTGCAACTCAATTCCCTAGCGCCTTAAAGCGTCACCGTAATTTTTAGTTATACACTTTAAGGCGAGTGATCTGGACACGTCTTTATTGTGATGGCGGTCACGGGACTCGATAATAATGGGCATCCCTCAACGCCAGACTCCGACCCGCCCCCCACTGTATTCCGATTTAAGTTGACGACATACCAACTGGTCGGTACACGGCTTTGTTACAAACGCGCTGCGGCGCACTTAAAAGGACATTTCCCATGACCCATATTATTCGCCTGCATCGTGTCATCGCAGCGACCCCGGATAAGGTTTATCGCGCCTTTGTTGAGCCCGATGCCGTGGCCAGCTGGATCCCGCCTTATGGCTATGTCTGTAGGGTGTTCGAGTTAGAGGCCAAGGTTGGTGGTAAGCACCGCATGGCCTTTCGCAATTTTACCACCGATCAAAGTCACAGCTTTGGTGGAACTTATGTTGAGTGCATACCGGGTGAGCGCTTGGCTTATACTGATGCATTTGATAGCGCAGACCTGGCGGGGGAAATGCGTACCACTATCACCTTTAAAGCGGTCAGCGTGGGCACAGAAATTCACATTGAACAGGCCGGCGTGCCGGAGCAAATCCCCGCCGAAGCGTGCTATATGGGATGGCAACAATCACTGGACAAGCTCACCAAGCTGGTTGAGCCTGACATTCAAATGTAAGTTTAATTAAGTGCCTAATTTAAATTATCTAATAGACACACTGATAACATCAGGTGTTCGGCATAGATGATAGGCCCGCAGCTCTGGTTAAGAGTGTGGGCTATCGTCTTGAAATAGCGTAATATTGTGATTTGCTAATGCGCTTAATTGCTCTAAGACTGCCGGTAAATCTTCTAAATAAATAATACCGCTATAGCGCGTTTCATTTTCGAAATTAGCGTGACGAAGATCCTCGATATAGTAGCGATCAAGCTCTGTGAGAATTTCTGACAAGGTCCAATCATCAAAGACAAATGTGCCATCGCGCCAAGCTAGATCATGGGCTGCATTGAGGCTTTTCGTCGTGATATCACCGTCAGCAGATATCTGTATTCCCTCGTCCGCGTGCAAATGGATGATCGCACGGCCCTCACCTGGATTAACCGTGACGTGGCCTTGCACCACCAATACTTCCAGCGTGTTATTCAAATATGTGACATTAAATTCAGTACCTAAAACACGAATGGTATGGGGCCCGGTTTGAATCTCAAACGGACGATCAAGATTGTGTGCGACATCAAAAAACGCTTCACCCTGATCAAAGACGACCCGTCGCAGATTGGATGTATGGCTATAGCTGAGCTGTGTTTGCGTATTGAGGTCTGCCAAAGTTCCATCGGCCAGAGTAATATCTCGGCGCTCACCAATAGCCGTCGCATAGTCAATCGTTTGACCCGTTTTCATAAATATCGGTATAGAAATCGCAACGGCGATCAGGGCTGCGGTTAAACTTACAAGCGCGCCTTGCCATAAATGAATAGTCGGCAGTTTACTCCAAAATGGCGAATGATTGGACGGTGAAGGTCCAGACCGTAAAGCCAAAATTTGGTCAAGTTCATGGTCTTCTACAGCGCTAGCATTCCACAAGGCTTGAACTTCACTAAAGGCTTCACCATGGCGCGGATCAAGGCTCAACCAGGCTTGAAAATCTTGCCACTCTTCCGCGCTGAGCTCACGCATGTCCAGCGCTTGCACCCAGTGGGCAGCACGAGCTTGAACTTCAGCTTTAGAGTGTGTCATGACGGCGCGCTTTCATCTGCAGGACTACTCTCATTCTAGGGGAAAAGACGTATCGGCACTTCATCCCCTTACCTCTCCAGTGCAGTTTTGAGTTTTTTCAGCGCCGTAGCAACATGCTTTTCAACCATGCTCAGACCGATCCCGCGACGTGTGGCAATTTCTTTTTGACTCAAATTTGCAAAACGAAAATCAATGAAAACATCCCGGCACTTGGGGGGTAAGTCTTGTAGCAATGCGATAACCGCGTGTAGGTCCTGCTTGGCCTCTAAAGCCCGCGCGATATCCACGCTATCATCTTGACCTTGATGAGCATGATCAAGCTCAGACATTTGTTCCGCACTCAGACCATGATGTCGTTGGGTCCGCAGACGGCGCAGATGATCAAAAAACACGTTATTGGCGATTTGAAACAGCAAAGCCCGCGCGCGATGATCTTCGACTTCGTAACGCGCGCTTTGGTATTTGACAAAGACGTCTTGAACAAAGTCTTCCGCCTGAGCCGGACTGATGTACTTGGCCAGAAAATAGGCGTACAGACGGCTTCGATAGGCCGTGTAGAGCGTATTAATGTCGGCAAATCCGTCCACACTGGCCCCTTATCGATCCTGATGCCCACCGCTTTGACGCGCTCTCCTAGAGCGTCCTGACACAAAGTTTCATGAAGTTTTTATGAAGTTTGCAAGCGCGGAGGTAAGGACTAGATAGCGAGATGCGTCCTTACCCATGACGCGTATTGGGGGACGGGCCTTAACCAAGCCGGAATCAATTCGCGCCTTAACAATTGTCTGATTTTCTTTGTGAAGGCGTCATTTATGACCAAACTTTATCGTCGAGCGATCGCTCAAAAACCATCACTGTTAATGGCCGCTTCAGGTCTTGCCCTGGTTAGCTTTGTGGGCATGAGCGCTCATGCTCAAGACAGCAATTCCAGTGTTAATAGCGATGTTATTACAGTGACCGGTACACGGTTACAGAACCTGCAATCTATCAGTGCCAAGCGTGATGCGGGCACGATTATGGACTCGATTTCCCAAGATGAAATCGGTCGCTTACCTGATTTCAATATAGCCGATGCTTTGCGCCGCACCGCCGGGGTTAGCACCGTGCGTGATGAGGAGGAAGGTCTTTTCTTATCTGTACGCGGTTTAAATCCTGATTTTACGTTCGTAACATTGGATGGCGGGGCACTGGCCTCAGCCGACTTTGCTTTGCAACGACGTACATCTGTGGAAGCTATCCCATCAACAGTAATCCGGCGCGCCGACATTACTAAATCACGCACCGCTATTCATGACGCCAATGCCATTGGCGGTCAGGTCAATTTTGTGACCCGCAGCGCTTATGACAGTGAGGGATTGTTTGCCACTGCTACAGGGTCAATCGGTAAATTTACTGCTGATGGCTATGACAGCCGTGATAATGATCCATCTTTACGTTTAGACGGTACTGTTTCCAACACGTTCGGCACGCAAGATCAGTTTGGCCTTGTGTTGGCAGGCAGTTATTTCAAGCGGGATCAGGACGAAGCTCGCGCCCTTAATTTTTATGACAATGGGTATCAATCGCCCAATTTCAGCATTTGGAACGGTATTGAAAACCCGCTGAAACGCTATGGTGGTTTTGCTAAATTTGAATACCGTCCAAGTGATCGTTTGGCGGTGGAGTTTAGTGCGCTTTATTTCCGTCAAAAAGAAACCTTTGAGCGTGCCAGCTTGGTTCTCTGGGGAGATGATATCACTGTACTTAGCCCCACAACAGGCACGGTGAGTGACACCGGTGGCTCATTGGAAAATCTAATCACTGAGAATGGTAAAACCCAAACCGGGTATAATTTCAAAGTTGATTATGACTTTAGCGAGCATACTCATGCGTTTTTCCGCGCCTCATTAGCGAGCGGGAAAACGACCGATGGTAATGGTGATCGCTCGGATCTGACCTTTGCCTATCGTGGGCCGAGTGGGGGCTGGGATTATGGCTATCGCTATGAAGGTGAAGGCATTCCCCCACAACACACCTTTTTCAATCTGGCCGAAGCGGAAGACTTGAATAACTACCAGCTTTCAACGATTGAAAATGATTGGCGTAACAATGACGGCACGGCGCTGGATGTGGAAGCCCGATTAAGTCATAACTTCGTCAATACCGGTTTCAGCGTAGATCTCGGCACACGGATGCGTAGCGCTGATCGTAGCTTTGATCAGGCTAATTATGACTATAAATATGTAGGCGCTAGCCCTCTGCGCCTCACGCAATTTGGGCGCTTGTCTGATGACTATGTTGCACCCTATGCGCCCATGCGCTCTGTGGTAATTGATAACCAAGCCCTCTTGGCTTATCGAGATGCCCACCCTGGTGAGTTCCAGGATAAAACAAACCCCGCCAATCTGTTAAAGAGTGACTTTAAAGTCCAAGAAACGATTTACGCTGGCTATGCCAATCTGGACTATAACCGTGATCGCCTCCATGCCCATGCGGGGCTGCGCATAGAGAGCACAGATGTCAGTGCCTCTTCCTATGCGCGTATCAATGGCCAGCTTCAACCGATCGAAGATAGTCATGACTTCACCCACCTTTTACCTTCAGCCGGGCTTAGCTATGACCTTAGTGATGATTTGATCATCCGTCTGGGTTATAATCGCGCCTTGGGCCGGGCCAATTACCCCGATCTCAATCCAGCCCAAACGGTAACGGAATCAGCCGGTGTTACGACCATTTCAGGGGGCAATACACATCTTGATCCGCGCATCGCTGATAATTTTGATGCGTCTTTAGAGTATTATTTCGACGGTGGACGTTCGATGGCATCGGTTGCCGTTTTCTATAAGTCGATTGAGGATGAGATCTTCAAATTGACCGAAACCACCAATCTCAATAACGCCCCAGTGATCACAACCCAGCCTTTAAACGGCGAAGCGGCTCATTTAAGCGGGATTGAACTCAATCTGATCAAAGACCGATTTGATCGCCTGCCTGGTTTTTTGGCGGATTTTGGGGTTTCTGCAAACTTCACCTACATCAAGGCTGATGCGACTGTTTTGGCCAGTAATGGCAAGTCGCGTGACGTCGACTTCTTAGTAGAACAGCCTGAAACTTTGGCCAATGTCGCGCTCTTTTATCAACGTGGTCCGCTCGATGCGCGCATCTCCTATAATTATACCGGTAAATTTGCGAGCGGTATTCATCCGACTAATCCCGATGATGACGCCTTCATCGCAGCCTTCGAAACTGTGGACGCTCAAGCGCGTTGGCAGCTGAATGACCAATTCGTGGTCATGGTAGAAGGACGCAATTTAACCAATGAAGAAAATGTCGGTTTAACCGGGCCATCGCATAGCCGCCCTGAGGACTATTCAGTCTTTGGTCGTGCTTATTTTGTTGGTCTTAGCTATAAATACTAAGGGTTAGATGTATTCGACTACCCCTGATTGTCGAATGTACTAGCCAATTTTCCCAGCTCTGTGACTTCATTGTCATAGAGCTGGGATATATTCCACTTGAGGAATAAACAATACTCACGCATTACGAGTTTTAATTTTGCTTCATTCGCTTAATGGGCCTGAGTAAAATAGTGACACGTCAGGGCGCGATTTGGATAGGCTTTATCATAAGTCTTTTGGGACCCCTCGCGCTGACACCGCTCAGCGTGGCACAAAGCACGCATATAGATCAGGTATGTCGCTTATCGCTAGAGGCACCTGATTTTACTAGCGCGATTGTAACTTTAGCGCGCCAATGCGGGGTATCCATCCTTATAGAAGGTGAAACCCCAGCCCCCGGTTCAAAGTCTTTCCAGCTGTCTGGCATCTATCGTTTAGGTCAAGCTCTTGAAAACTTGGCAGCCCCCCAAACCATTAGAGTTGACACCCGTCATCCTCCCTTGATTGTTGTACATCTTGAACCGAGCATCGTTGAACAGCCCCCCCAATCACATCGCGATGAAGCTAGTGCACCTTTGCCTCAGCCTTCAGCCCCAGAAACCATTGCTGTCATCGGCACGCGCTTTCAACTCCAGGGGCAAATTGCTCATATATTCGACACCCCCCTCATCAGCGATTCCTTGGTGCAGGACGATATTGGTCGTCAGCCGGATTTCAACATTGTTGATGCCACCCGACGGCTTGTCGGCGTAGTCAGTATTCGTGATGAAGAAGAAGCAATTGCCATCGGTATTCGCGGACTTTCGCCCGATTATGTATTGGTAAGTCTGGATAATATGGCCTTTGCCAGCGAGCCCTCTTTGCCTGAACGGCGCGACTTTGTCGAAACCCTACCGGCCGCACTTTTTAAAGCCATCGAAGTGATCAAAGTGCGTGACGGCTCACACGAGGGACAAATGATTGGCGGCGGCGTTAACTTACAAACGCGAAGTGCCTTTGACCGTCATGACCCGTTTGCCAGTTTAAACCTATCCCTAGGCCATTTCACTGCAGATGGTTTTGACGCAATGGCTAATCCTGTGGCCGTACGTGCAGACGCAGCTTTGGCGCGGACCTTTGGTGAGAAAGAAAAAATAGGCCTCGTACTCGCTGGCAGTTATTTTTTACGCCATCAGGATGAGGAGCGTTACCTCGCCTATTATGACAATGCACAATTCGTTCCCGACTTTTTAATTTGGAATGGTATTGAAAACCGGTTGGAGCGTTTTGGGGGCTTTGCCAAATTTGAAATGCGCCCGTATTCGCACCTTCGTGTGGATCTAAGTGGGCGTTTTTTTGAGCAAAAAGAACGTTTTTACCGCCAGAGTCTGGTACTAGCGGGCGATGTTGATCATGCCCAGATTCAGGTGCATTCCGGACGCGTTGAACAGGTTTCAGGGGGGTTGGAAAGTCTTGACACCCCCAGTCTGCAACGGCTTTGGGGATTAGGCATTGATGCGCACTACGATCTTGGCTCCAACGATCGTATCCAATTCCAGCTTGCCTATTCACAAAGCCTTTATCGAGATGGTGATGGTGGACGCAGTGATGTTCACTATGCCTATCGCGGACCTCCTGGTGGGCTTGATTTTGAGTATGATTATAGTCAAGCGCGCACGCCAAGCCGAATTAACTTTATAAACATTGCTCCAGCCGCAGACCTCAGTCACTACCATCTCACTCGTATTGAAACCAAAACGGCCCGCAATGAAGGGCGTGTATTTTCTGCACGCATGGATTTCACTCACAACTTTGGCACCACTCCTTATAGTTTAACGGGAGGGGTCTTTCATCGCACGAGTGAGCGTCGCTTTGATGGGGAACGCTATGGCTATGATTTCAACGGTCAAGCGCCCATTCTACTCAACGAGCAAGGCCAGTTTTCTGCTCATTATCGCGCGCCTTATGCGCCTTTGATGTCTGTGATCATCGGTAATGATCGCGCATTAGCGCTCAAAGCGCTGCGCCCAGAAGATTTTATCTACACGCAAAGCCTACGCGATACATGGGGCCGGGACTTTGCGGTCCGCGATGGGGTGAGCGCGGCTTATGGCGAGGTCATCTATGCTCACGGCCCATGGCATGGTGGTGTAGGATTGCGTTATGAGATGAGCGATCTTTCCTTAAAGACTTATAGCCTTATCAAAAGCCGGATTGCTTTAAATGAACGAACGCAAAGCTATGGTGATGTTCTGGCGTCGGCCTATCTTAGCTATGACGTTACTCAAGATATTCGTCTACGTGCAGCCTATTATCAAGCCATCGCCAGGGTGAATTATCCGGATTTACTCGCAAGTGTTCGTGAAAACCCACTCGACGTGCCCTTGCCCCTTACACTCAATGCCCGTCATGCCAATAATTACGATCTTTCTGCACAATGGCGCTTTGATAATGCCCAAAGCTTGATTGTGTTAGGTGCATTTCGCAAAGTTATACAAGATGAAATTATTTATGCGCCTAGCGATCGTCTTCGCCCCTTAAATGCTGGCCGCGCAGAGGTTACAGGGTTTGAATTGAATTTGATTAAGTCAAAGTTTTCAGGCCTGCCAGCGCCGCTTAATCATCTCGGGGTGAGTGCCAACTATACCTATATTGCCGCGCAAACTCATATCGAGTCTGGGCAAAAGCCCAAGGCTAGCCTCACCTTCCATCAACGCGTTGAGCAGCCAGAACACCTTCTTAATTTTGTTGGTTTTTATCAAGATGGCAGTTTTGAAGCGCGCCTTGCCTATAACTTCACCGGTGGATATCTCAAAACTCAAGATCTCTTCACGCCACAGCGTCAGACCTATATCGATGATTATCAAACTTTGGATGCGCAAATACGCTGGCATCTGCGCCCTTCTACGATTGTTTTATTGGAAGGGCGCAATCTCACCAACACGCGAAGCCAGGAACTAACAGGTCCAGATCACAATCTGGTTACGGATTATTCCCTGTTTGGGCAGGCGCTTTTTATGGGTTTTCATTGGCAATATTAGGTGGGGGTTTCGCGCATCCATCCGTCTTCACCCTTAGATGAAATTAAATGCGTGAGGGCCTGCATGATTCGGACTAGCTTTTTATCATCGCTGTGGATGGCAGTAGGTTTGAACTTGGCGCTAAATCAAGCCAGCGCACAAACCCATGAGACTGTACAACGTATAGAGCAGCTACGCACAAGCCTGCAAGATGCCAGCATCCAGCATATATTCGTGATTGCGCACCGCGGTTGCACTCAACGCGCCCCGGAGAATTCTATTGAAGCCATTCAAGCCTGCATCGCGATGGGTGTGGATATGGTGGAGCTGGATGTACGCCAAACCCGCGATGGCGTGTTAGTGCTCATGCATGATGAGCGTGTTGATCGCACGACCAATGGCAGCGGCCGGGTTGGTGACCTGACGTATGAAGAGATTTCAGCCCTTACCTTAAAAGTCGGATTTGGGGGCGAATCTGCTGAGCAAACACAGGCGCACATCCCAACCTTTAAAGAGGCCATGCAAGCGGCTAAAGGGCGGATCTTGATCAATTTGGATGCCAAGGCTGATGTCTATGATGCTGCCTTCGCTGTGTTGCAAGAGACCGATACGCAAGACCACATCTTGATGAAAAAGTGGATGGATCCCAGTGAGCCCCTTCTCTCATCCCTTGCCCCTTTTGATCAGGTTTTGGCAATGCCAATACTCTCGCAAGAAGTGGGGAATGTTTCTGATTTTTTTGCACATATTACGGCTCGCCCTGTGGCCATCGAGTATATTTTTGATGATCTCGACTTTTCCATCCAAGGTGTAGAGGCCGCGCGCACCGCGCATGTACGGGCCTGGGTCAATTCCCTCTCAGGTTGGACCTCAGCGGGTTTGGGCGATGCAGGCGCACTCAGTGATCCTGATACCGTCTGGGGGCTTTTCATCGATCAGGGCTATACGATGATCCAGACCGACCATCCTGATGTCTTGATGACCTATTTAGCCGCGCGCTGTCGTGAAGATCAGCATTACTGCCGCCAAGATCTATCACAGCCCTAACCCCATCACACGTACAATAAATTACACCACTCAACATCCAAGGAATGATCATGTTGAATAGACGATCAAAGGGCGTAATCAGTGCGGTAACGCTCAGCTTATGCCTTCTCAGCCTACCCAGTGCGAGCCAGGCCCAAGATAGCACATATTGGGATTCAAGCTGGAATTCTAGATGTGTATCATCACATTCCTTGGACGATAATATGGCACGCATTGCAAATGCTCGTCCTGATCCAAATCGGGATTTTACGCATAGCAATGATTTTTCGAGTCAAAATGATTCCTCTCGCACGTTGATTGCACATAGAGGTCTATTTTTCAAACCCTTACCCAATAACGAATTTGCCGCTGAAAACACCTATACCGCTTATACCTGGGCCGCGTGCCAAGGTTATGCGGGCGTGGAAATTGATTTGCGCGTTACACAGGATGGAGACTTGATCATGATGCATGATTCAAGCCCCATGCGAACGACAACAATAGGTCGTCACCCCCATTTTACCCCATCCGTTAAACCTGAGGACCTTGCCGAGTTTATCACCCCAGGCAGGATCAATTCGCCTTATTCACGTGAAGAAGGTATTGGCGATTCCAATGAAGGTGTAACAATATCCAACATTTTACTAGATAATTTCTTGTCAATCCGAATGGATGATTTTGGGCAATTTCGTAACGCAGTGACTTACAACTCCCCTTCTGAAATACTGTTTGAAGGCTTCCTAGCAAAAGTACAAGAGCAAGGCAATATTGACCCTATTAAAAACACGGTTTTAATTCTGGATATACAGAGCTACGACGTTTATCAAAGGGCTATGCAAATAGTTCGAGACCATAATGCATGGAATAGAGTCATTTTTAAAGTCTGGACTGAGGCAATACCAGTTGAATTTGCGCCTCATGAATTACATAGCTATTTGACCCCTCGTTTAAACTGGGATGTGCTAGAGCGCTCGATGGGAATAACGAGCGCAAATAAAGTTAAGCAAAACCTCGTAGTCGCCTTTAATGGTTTGGTTATGAGGCCTGAAAATCCGAATCAACCTGATAATTATCAATTAAAGTTTTTCAATACAGAAGTCGCTCATGACAATGGAATAACCTTGGAAATGCTTACAGATAAGCACAACCTCTATTCTCAGACACCGCAAGCAGAAATATATGACGTTTACATAGATCCATATGAAGAAATAGAGCCCTATATGGAAATTGAATTCATAGAGCAGTTCGTTTACGGAGACATATTTGGTGTAGGCACTGTAAGTAACGTCTTTAACTTGATGGGCGTTGAGGCCTTATTGTTTGATGGCATGACACACTCGGACCAATGGATCCAAAATAACAGACAGCTCAACTTACAAAATTATAGTGGGGTGTTGCCTTGGGGCGTATATCGCTCACCCGACTATATTCGTCGCGTTCCGCTTCACACTCATGATGATCATGAAGAGTGTAATACATCTTCTGACTCAGCTGAATGCCACCGTGCGACCAGCGCAGCGCCTGCAAACTGCTATAGCGTCAATTCTATTCGCATGAACGACTTTTATAAATCCCGCTTAGTTTACACAGCCATTAATCCAGATCATCAAGATGTACGCATCAATTGGGCGCAACAGGCGGCAGTAGTAACGGCAGATATTCCGCAACACATTTACTCGCGTGAACTGTGTTCAGACTCCACTCATTCCAATGATTCACATTAGTAAGCAGAAAGGTAAAACCATGAACAATCACTGGCTGACTTTAGCATGTTCTACTTTCTGTTTGGCTTTAGTGTCACCGTTTGCTCAAGCGCAAGGCTCTGGTTGGGATGCGTCCTGGGACTGTCCGAAACGTGATGCGATCACTATTTCCGACTCCTGGTATGCCATCAAGCATTCAACTCCTGATCACCCGATGATTATCGCGGACGGTGGGTCATTTTACCAAGCCCTGCCCGATGACAGCTATGCCGGTGAGAACACCTTGCTTGCTTTACAATGGGCGCGCTGTCAGGGTTTTTACGCCGCAGAGGTGGATTTGCGCCTCACCGCAGATCAAAAAGTCATTCTGATGCGCGATGAGACCTTAGCGCGTACAACCAATATTGACGGATATAACGGCGACTTCATACCTGAAGTTGACGCAGAAGTCCTCGTCAACGGCCAAGTCCATCATGATGACCATATCACAAATCCTCTGATCTCATCTCTAACCTTGAGCGATATACGCTCATCTTTGGGTTATTCGAAAATTTATAATCAAGACGGACGTTTTCATGGATTTCGTGAGTATGGGAATACGGACTACATTCTGCTGAATAAAGTCCTGCGTGAGTTAACCCCGTCCTCCGGCAACTCGTTAGAGGGCATGATCTTAATCTTAAATATTCCCGACTTTGATACCTATATGCGTGCGATTGAATCTGTTCGTTCAACAAGCACGTGGGGCCGTGTAATCTTTAAAGTTCCGTTTGAAGCAATCCCAGTTACGGTGAACCAGAATGGACCATTTGAATCGGTCTCCATACGGTATGACCTTTTAGATGGTCCCTATAATCCGCGCGGGTCGTATCGTCATAATCTTCTTATTAAAATGGACCCTGAGACCTTGGACTATGTGCCTGGCTATGCTCCCTTTATCCATGTTTTGGATACGAAGGGGCTTAGCGCCAGTGATTTGCGAAATACTCCTACGACAGGTCGTGTAGGTGATTATGTGATGATAGCTATGCCAGATTCAAACCGGCCTAATGTTCGTGAGTTAATCATTCAATCGCTAAGGCAGAATACCACAGGTGTGCGATTATATGGGATTGAAGCGAGTTTACCACTTCGCCCTGAAAATCAAGATCTCGACAATTGGATTATGGCGCACCCTACGCTGGACGAAAACATTTCAAGTTGGGGAGATGTCCAAGGGGTTGATCGTTATCAACGCTCGAGCGCATTTACATCTGAGAACTTTGAAGAATGTATTGCTCTTTACAATACGCCAGATGCGGGCTGTTTAAGTGAACGCTCTCATTTCCCTGAGGGGTTTTACTTCATAACCACGCCTCATGACCCCAATAATCCCGGCGAGGCCACAATGCGTTACGAAAACTACAATAATGAGCAGCTGTTAGAACGCCAAATTTATGGTCGAGAGCATAGCCACTGGACCTTAGAAGTTTATCTCAATATGGGACCAATTTATCCCTAGATAAAAGATAGTATGAGTAAGGCGCGATTATTTCAGCGCCTTACTCGTTATCGCTTCTGCCCCAAAGCGCCCGCTTTGATCGCCAGATTCTCACTGATCTCATCGAGATGTTCGGCTGACTCCGCGACATCTTGCGCGGTTTTTAGGTTGGCGTGCGCATGTTCCGTCATCGCGCCAACCGAGGCCGCGGCGCGCTCTGCATGGCTGGCCGCATCGCTGGCGCGATCCGCGGCTTGAAGCGACGCACTGGAAAACTGGCTGATTTCGCTGGCGACTTCATCCACGCGCTTCATCTCAGCATGGAGCGTATGCCTGACGCCTTGCGCATTATCAGATTCGGCCCGCGTGGATTGGGTAATGGTCGCGACACTCTCGCTAATCGTTTGAATAACCTCGCTCGCGATTTGCATCTGCTTGCGGCTATCACCCGTGGTTTGAATGATATCAGTTAAGGCCTGGCGAATATCTTCGGTGGCTTGAGCGGTTCGGCTCGAGAGCGCTTTGACCTCGCCTGCGACCACGGCAAAGCCCTTACCCGCCTCGCCGGCGCGTTGCGCTTCGATCGTGGCGTTAAGCGCTAAGAGATTGGTTTGTGATTGAATGTCGGCAATCAAGCCGACAATGGATTCGATACGCTCTGCCGCCGCCGACAGGCGTGATATGGTTTCTGAGGCTTCACGCGCCACCCGCGCGCCTTCATCAACAACGCCTGAGGCTTTGCCCGCTGTATCATCAATATTGACGATAGCTTCACACAAGCTATCGAGCACCTCGACCATATCCCCCATCGAGGAGCGAATGGCGTTCGCGGTTTCAGAGACACTGCCTGCCCGCGTTGCGAGATCGCGAATTTCAGTCTCTGCGGCGCGATTACCGCTGACCACTTCGCGTGTTGCACTTTCGGCCTGCATGGCTTCATGGTGGACATCATTGGCCGAATAGCTGACCTTTTCGGAGATCGTATCAAGGTCATGAGACAATCGCTTAGAGTTTTGCGCGACCTCATTGACCAGGGTTTGAACCTTATAAAGGAAAGGGTTCAAGATTTTAGCAAGATCGGCGGATTCATCGCCCGAACTTTCATCCAGGCGCGTAGAGAGATCGGCTTTACCCGTAATAATATCCATCAGCTTGTTTTGAAGATCATGCGTGCCCAGGCTCTCGCCGTGCTCAGCATGATTAAGCCCGTCATGTTCGTCTTTCTCACTGACCCGGAGGTGGAAAATCGGTGAGATCAGCTTTAAAGCCACAAAAGATAGACCAAAGGTCCACACAAAGGCCGTAACCACACCAATCGCCTGGACACCCAATTGCATCATACGCGTATCCGCGACGAGTTTTTCAGGCATGGCGAACACCGCGACCAATAAGGTTCCGATCGCGCCGCAAACCCCATGCACCGCCACCGCACCGATAACATCATCAAGTTTGAAGCGTTCATCGAGTAAATCCTCAACAAAGCCGACACTGATCCCGCAAATCACCCCGATCATGGCTGCGCCGCCGGGTAAAACCGCATCGCATCCAGCGGTAATGCCCACAAGACCGCCCAGCATGCCATTCACCCCGCGATGGGGGCGGAATAAGCCATCACGCCAGCGCCCCATCAGCATGCCTAAAGTGCCGCCAATGGCCCCTGCAATCACGGTATTGGCAATGATACGGCCAATATCGGCAGAACCCGCGGTCGTGGAGCCGCCATTAAATCCGATCCAGCCGACAAAGAGGATCAAAGCCCCAGACGTTGTCATTACCATGGAATGACCTTTGATCTCGGTGACACTTTGGTCGCCAGTATATTTCCCGATCCGTGGGCCGACACAGATAATCGCGGCCAGCGCAATCCATCCGCCAACTGAGTGCACGACCGTGCTGCCCGCGAAATCAATAAAGCCCAGATCAGCCAGCCAAACCGTGTTTTCAGTTTCGAGAAGATTGCCCCAGGCCCAATGGCCGAACACGGGGTAGATCACAGCGGCCACGACGGCTGTGAGGGCGATATAGGATGAAAACGTCATCCGCTCAGCCACAGCCCCAGACACAATCGTTGCGGCCGTGCCGACAAACATGGCCTGAAATACAAAAAATGCCATCGACCAGTTCGATTGACTGGGCCCAAACAGATATTCATTGGACCAGCCAAACACGCCCATGACATTCGGGCCGAACATCAGGGCAAACCCAAAGAGGAAGAAGATCGTGGTCGCCATAAAAAAATCAGTCAGATTCTTTTGGGCCACATTGATGGAGTTTTTGGATCGCGCGGCCCCAGCCTCTAAAAATAAGAAACCAACCTGCATGAAGAAAACCAACGCAGCGGCGGCCATCGTCCAGACGAAGTTCAGATTCTCAGTGGCTTGGGCCTGGCTGGCTTCAAACTCGGCCCGTATAGCCTCGATCAGCTCAGGCGATAAGGTGCTGGCCGTTGAACCGACAAGGGTGAAGAAACTCATAAACTTGGCTCCGCGCGCGAATGCTTCAGAACACTGAACCTAGTTTCGTTAACAAGTTTCAACGCGCCTGCGTCATCTGGGCCTTTGCTGACGCCAGGCTTTGCCTTGAGACCCCATTTATTTTATGGAAATGTCCATGACGACATATACCGTAGCTGCGCTTTATAAATTCACCCCCTTTGCGAACTTCGAAGCCTATCGCGAGCCCTTGCTGGCTGTGTGCGAACAGGCGCAAACCACGGGCACGCTTTTGCTCGCCCATGAAGGGATTAATGGCACCATTGCAGGTCCGCGCGACGGCATTGATGCGGTGCTGGACTATATCCGCGCCCTGCCGGGTTTTGCTGATCTCGATCACAAGGAAAGCTATGCTCACGAAAATCCGTTCTTCCGCATGAAAGTGCGTTTGAAGAAGGAAATCGTCACCATGGGCGTGGCCGATATCGACCCCTTAAAGAGTGTTGGCACCTATGTAGAGCCAAAAGATTGGAATGAGCTTATCCAGTCGCCTGATGTCATTACCATTGATACGCGCAATGATTATGAGGTCAGCATCGGCCAGTTTGATGGGGCGATTGATCCGAAAACCACCAGCTTCCGTGAATTTCCCGACTGGTTTAAGACCTTCATGAAGGATCGCCCGAATGCACGCATTGCCATGTATTGCACGGGCGGTATTCGCTGTGAAAAATCCACCGCTTTTGTCAAAAGCCTCGGCATTGATGAGGTGTATCACCTCAAAGGCGGGATTTTAAAATATCTCGAAACCGTGCCCCAGGAAGAAAGTCTGTGGAAAGGCGAATGTTTCGTCTTTGACCAGCGCGTCTCTGTGGGTCATGGCCTGGTGCCTGGGCCTTATGATCAATGCCATGCGTGTCGCCACCCCATTGATGATGAGATGAAAGCCTCGCCCAAATATGTGCCGGGTGTCTCTTGTCCGCTTTGTTATGATGAGCAGAGCGAGGAACAACGCCAGCGCTACGCTGAACGTCAAAAACAGATGCAGCTGGCAAAACAGCGCGGCAAGGCCCATATCGGGGCGAAGATGCCACGCCAGACCTAAAGGTCTTCATGACGCCCATTCTTTATTCCTTCCGACGCTGCCCCTATGCGATGCGCGCGCGCCTGGCTTTGATCGCCAGTGGTTTGAAGATCAAAGTGCGTGAGCTCATCTTGCGTGATAAGCCTGCGCACATGCTGGACATTTCGCCTAAAGGCACCGTTCCCGTCCTATGGTTGGGCGGTGATCAGGTGATTGCTGAAAGTTTGGAGATTATGGACTGGGCCCTGGCCCAAAGTGATCCGGCGGGGTGGTTGAACGGTGATGTCACCCTTATGCGTGAACTGATCGCGGCCAATGATGGCCCTTTCAAGCGCGCACTTGATCGCTATAAATATCCCACCCGCTACCTCGATGAAGCGATTGATCCTGCAGAACAACGCGAAATCGGCTTGGACGTGCTGCGCCCCTTGAATGCGCGTTTAGCGGCTCATCCCTATCTCTTCAGCGCCACGCCCAACCTTGCCGATATGGCGATCTTTCCCTTTGTGCGCCAATTTGCTCAGGTCGATCGGGCCTGGTTTGATGCGCTGAAGGATTTTGCGCCCTTACAAAGCTGGCTTGAAGGCCATCTAAAAAGTACGCTTTTCCAAAAGGTGATGATCAAGTATCCCCTATGGCAAGAGACCCAAAGTGAGCCTTGGTTGGGTGAAGCCTTCGCCCCTACTCCTCAGCGTTAAAGGGAATATCCATGAGCTTAGTGATTGATGCCCCCGCCCCGACCGTGTTGTCCGTCTTAGGGGGCAGGCAATTTCCTGTGCGCCGTATTTACTGTGTGGGGCGCAATTATGCCGATCATGCCCGTGAAATGGGCTCTGATCCCAGCCGTGAAGCGCCGTTCTTTTTCTCCAAACCCACGGACGCAGCAACGAATAATTCTGAAATCGCCTATCCGCCCCAGACCGCAAATCTCCACTTCGAAGTGGAATTGGTGCTGGCGCTTAAATCCGGTGGCCGCGATATCACCGTGGATAATGCCCTCAGCCATGTCTATGGCAGCGCAGTGGGCGTTGATTTGACGCGGCGCGATCTGCAAGCCGCCGCCAAAGACAAGGGCCGTCCCTGGGATATGGCCAAGGGCTTTGATCAATCAGCGCCCATTGGCCTCCTGACGCCTGGTGTTTCACCGCAAACCGGCACCATGAGCCTCAGCGTCAATGGTGAAACCAAGCAAAGCACGGATATTAATCAGATAATCTGGTCCAATGCGGAGATTATCGCTCACCTCTCCACCCATGTGGACTTAAAAGCCGGCGATCTGATTTTCACCGGCACGCCG
The DNA here is from genome assembly GCF_000382325.1 of Woodsholea maritima DSM 17123. Classification (GTDB taxonomy): domain Bacteria; phylum Pseudomonadota; class Alphaproteobacteria; order Caulobacterales; family Maricaulaceae; genus Woodsholea; species Woodsholea maritima. The sequence goes on along the minus strand of NZ_KB908059.1, from coordinate 202,793 downwards.
GCCGGGGTGGGTCCGCTCTCTGTCGGCGATCATGTTCGCGCTGAGATCACCGGACTAAGCCCTCTAATCTTTAAGCTGATAAGCCGATAACGCATCATGGGCCTTGACCAAAGGCTCAAAACTTCGTCTTTGAAGGCCATAGAGGCTTTTAACCCTTAAAGGCCCACATGTGGGGAGAGTTAAGTGATGAAATCACTCTGGCTAGGAAGTGCTGCCCTGGGCTGCTTGATGTTGGCAGCGTGCGATAGCGGCGAAAACTCCATTCTGGCTGAACGCCAGCAAGTGCGCGAAAATCCATCTGCTAATCATAGCGAAGTCACCGTTGAGGACGCGCGCGCATTCTTGGCCGATGCCGAAGCGCAATTGACCGAAAATTCGGAATATGTCGGTCGTATTGCTTGGATTAATGCCAACTTCATCACCTATGACACCAATTGGCTGTTGGCCCGTGCGGGCTCTGAATCTACCCAATTGGCAGTTCGTTTGGCCAATGAAACCAAGCGTTTTGAAGATCTGGACCTGCCTGAAGATTTGCGCCGCAAGATGAATATCCTGCGTTCAGGCATCACGATCCCTGCGCCCTCTCGCGAAGGCGCAGCTGATGAGCTGGCAGAGATTTCAACCCGCCTCGACACGACCTATGCGACCGGCACGTATGAGATCAATGGTGAAAGCCTGGATCTGGTCCAGCTGGGCAATATCATGGGCACTTCGCGCAATCCGCAAGAGCTGCAAACCGCCTGGGAAGGCTGGCGCACAGTGTCACCGGTTATGGCCGATGATTATGCGCGCATGGTTGAAGTGGCCAATGAAGGCGCGCGCGAGCTGGGCTTTGCCAACTTGACCGAGATGTGGTTGTCAAACTACGACATGCCCGCCGATGAGATGGAAGCCGAAGTTGAGCGCCTATGGGGTCAGGTTGAGCCGCTTTATAAAGAGCTGCACTGCTATGTTCGCTCCCAATTGAACGAAGAATACGGCGACGCCGTTCAACCCGCGACCGGTCCGATCCGTGCCGATCTGCTGGGCAATATGTGGGCGCAACAATGGAGCAATGTCTATGATCTAGTGGCTCCTGGTGAAGCGGGTCCCTCTTATGATCTGACACAAATTCTTAACGAGCAAGGCTATACCGCCCACCGCATGGTGGAAACCGGTGAAGGCTTCTTCTCGTCTTTGGGTTTTGAACCGTTACCTGAAACCTTCTGGGAGCGTTCGCTGATCACTCAGCCGCAAGACCGTAATGTGGTGTGTCACGCTTCGGCGTGGGATCTCGACAATGTCGATGATATCCGTATCAAGATGTGTACTCAGGTGAATGCGGAAGACTTCCAAACCGTTCACCACGAGCTGGGCCACAACTATTACCAACGCGCGTATAACCAACAAGATTTCTTGTTCCGCAATGGTGCACATGATGGTTTCCACGAAGCCATTGGTGATTTCATTGGTCTGTCCATTACGCCAGAATATCTGCGCCAGCTGGGCCTGATTGACGAAGTGCCATCGGCTGAAGCCGATACGGGTCTATTGTTGAACCAGGCGCTTGATAAAATCGCCTTCCTGCCTTTCGGCCTGATGGTTGATAAATGGCGGTGGTCGGTTTTCCGCGGTGATGTTGCACCGGCCGATTATAACCAAGCCTGGTGGGATCTGCGCACCCAGTATCAAGGTATCGTACCGCCAGGCCCACGCCCTGCGGATGCGTTTGACCCGGGTGCAAAATACCACATTCCAGGGAACACGCCTTACCTGCGCTATTTCTTGAGCTTCGTCATGCAGTTTCAATTCCATAAAGCCGCCTGTGACATGGCTGGTTGGGAAGGCCCCCTGCACCGCTGCTCGATCTATGATAACGAGGAAGTCGGTCGTCGCTTCAACGCGATGTTGGAAATGGGCGCGTCACAGCCTTGGCCAGACGCTTTGGAAGCCTTCACGGGTACCCGTGAAATGGACGGCTCTGCCATTATCGCCTACTTCCAGCCTTTAATGACGTATCTGGAAGACGAAAACGAAGGCCAGGAGTGCGGCTGGTAAGCCCCTCACCTTCAAGACCAAGAAAGGCGGCTCAATGAGCCGCCTTTTTTTATCCCAGCATGAAGAGTGATTTGAAATTGGACACCACTCTGAGGAGACCTAAAACTGCCCATCCGATCCCCCCATAAAGGATGAAGGGGTCAAGCGCGTTCGTTTCGCCTAAACCTGCAAAAAACAGCGCCATAATCACAACGACAAAGCTCGAGGCAAAAAACAGCGGGATCAGAATGAGATTGATCATAAATGCCGAGATAGGCCCCATAAACACGCTGCGGCCTTCAACTTTAGCGGCCATCACAAGGCGATTGAAGATGAAACGCCCAGTATAGAGCCGAACCTCTTGATTGCCATAATCATTTTCTAAACGCGCATCTATGGCGGCGGGCAGGATCAGGTTGGAGAGCGCTTTATCGCCAATCTCAACCGCCCCGCGTTTAATCAGTGGCAGACGGGTCACGCCATAGCCACTGCTCATTGCCTTCAGAAGCCCTTGAAATATCGCCATTTTGCCCTCCCTAACGCGTAAGAGGACCCTAAGGCTTGCACTTAAACTGAATATGAACATCTGCAAATTTGATGCAGCACCCCCAACCAGGGTTAACAATAGCCCAAAAATTTTTGCGTCTGATCGGCACCACGCAAGCCATATGGGCTTTTGTCCTATGATTGAAGCCTCATTGAAGGGATAAAACTTTGGCTTTTATGTACGCAAAAAACGACTGAGCCTTCGCGCGACATCATGCCTACATGCTGCACTTGCCCAAGTCTGGCAACCCACATAGACCCAGTACAAAACCAAGGGGAATAGAATGCGCGAACCCGTTGATACCCATATCGACGTCTCTGATGAGGATATTCACTGGCAACCCGATGCGGGCCTGTCTTATGGCAAGTATCTGGCGCTCGATACCATTCTCGATGTGCAGCACCCGTTAAGCGATGAACATGATGAGATGTTATTCATCATAATACACCAAGCCTCTGAGTTGTGGTTGAAGCTATGCCTGCATGAGCTGAACGGAGCCTTTGCTTTCCTGGAAGCCGATAATGATCGTGCGGCGATGAAAAACCTCGCCCGCATTGCGCGCATTCAAGAGCAATTGACCCAATCATGGTCGGTGCTCGCCACCATGACCCCTGCCGATTATATGAAATTTCGCGGCAGTTTAGGCCAAAGCTCGGGCTTTCAATCCTTTCAATACCGCATTTTAGAATACAAATTGGGCAATAAAAGCGCGCCCTTGGCTGAGGTTCATAAACCTGAACCCGAAGTTTATGCGGCCGTGAAAGCTGCCCTTCACCAGCCCAGCCTGTGGGATGCGTTCCTGGCCTATGCCCACCGTCAGGGCCTGACCATGCCGGATGAGGTTTTGAACCGCGATTGGTCCCAACCCTATAGCGCCAATGAGACCGTCGAGGCACAGCTGAAGCTCGTCTATCAAGGCACAAAAGAGTGGTGGGCGATTTATGAGCTTGCCGAAAAGCTTGTCGATCTGGAGCATAAATTCCAGCAATGGCGCTTCAATCATATGAAAACGGTGGAACGCATTATTGGGTTTCGCCGCGGCACCGGGGGATCTGGCGGGGTATCTTATCTCGTCAAAGCGCTCAATCTGCGCTTCTTCCCCGAGCTTTGGACCGTGCGGACCCGTCTATAACTATAAAGGCGCATTAGACGCCTGAGCAGCCAGTAAGGGGAGGCCTATGCCCACAGTGAACACCCGCGAGGATGCCCTCGCCCTTGATCAGCGCGACCCGCTGGCCAAATTTCGTGACGCCTTTGTCTATCCAGAGGGGCTCATCTATTTTGATGGCAATTCGTTAGGCATGTTGCCGAAAGCCACGCCTGAGCGTGTGCGCCAAGTTGTAGAAGACGAATGGGGCCAGGGCCTGATCCGCTCTTGGGTCGCGGCCGATTGGATCGGCGCGCCTGAGCGTTTGGGGGCAAAAGTTGCGCGTCTGATTGGGGCCGATAGTGATGAAGTCATCGTCACCGACACCCTCTCGCTCAATATCTTTAAAGCTTTAGCGGCGTGCGTGCAGATCAATAACACCCGCTCCATCCTGCTCTCAGAGACCGGGAATTTCCCGACCGATGTCTATATGATGGAGGGGCTGGCGACCCTATCCGAACGTCACATCACGCCCAAGCTGGTCGCGCCTGAGGATATTGAGGCTCACCTCACTGAGGATGTTTGCGCGCTTTTGCTGACCCAGACCCATTATAAATTCGGCTCCGTGCGCGATATGAAAGCCCTGACTGAAAAGGCGCACGCCAAGGGTATTCTGGTGATTTGGGATTTGGCCCATTCTGCCGGTGCCGTGCCGGTCAATGTGCATGATGTGAAGGCCGATTTCGCCCTGGGCTGTGGGTATAAATATCTCAATGGTGGTCCGGGGGCGCCGTCCTTCCTTTATGTGGCGCGCCGCCACCAGAATGAAAGCCGTCCCGTGCTGCCGGGTTGGCTGGGCCATGCCGCACCGTTTGCATTTTCCGATCAGTATGAACCGGCCAGCGGCATGCGCCGCTATGTCTGTTCCTCGCCCAGCCTTCTGCATATGGCCGCATTGGAAGTGGGCTTAGACCTCCTCTTGGAGGCTGATGATCAAGAGCGCCGCGCCAAGTCTCAAGCCCTCACCAGCCTCTTTTTAGAGCTGGTGCAAACGCGCTGCGGCGAATTTGGCTTTGAACCGGCCTGCCCCCTTGATCGCGATGCGCGCGGTAGCCAAGTCTCCTTCAGACATGAAGAGGGCTATGCCATCGTTCAGGCGTTGATCGCGCGCGGCGTCATCGGAGATTTCCGTGATCCCAACATTATGCGCTTTGGTTTTGCCCCACTTTACAACACCTTCACCGAGGTTTGGGATGCGGTCGACATTTTGCACGACATCATGACGACACGCAGCTGGGATAAGCCAGAGTTCAAACACCGTGGCAAAGTCACTTAAAGCTATTGAGGTTTACCGCCATGCATTTTGGCGTCTTTGACTTGTTTAAAATTGGCGTTGGCCCTTCTTCCTCTCACACTGTGGGACCGATGAAGGCTGGGCGTTTATTCCTTGAGCGCCTGAAAGACGAAGGTCGTTTAAACGATGTGGCGCGGATCGAGACTGAGGCCTATGGCTCGCTTGCGCTGACCGGATCGGGCCATGCCACCGATAAGGCGCTGTTGTGGGGGCTCGAAGGCGTTGTGCCCAGTGAGGCCGATCCCGATGCTCTGCCGCGCATGTTGGAGCGGATCCAGGCTGAGCACACGCTCAATTTGTTAGGCGAAAAGTCCGTTGACTTTGACCCCGCCAAGGATTTGCGGTTCAAGGGTGAAGTGCGCCTGCCCTTTCACTCCAACGCTATGAAGTTCTTTGCCTATGATGGGCAAGGTGAGCTGATTAAGGACGAGATCTGGTATTCCATAGGCGGCGGCTTTGTCATTGATGAGCATGAGGCGGGGCGTAATTCCGCCGCCGAAGGGCTCTCGGGTGAGCCCTATCCCTTCAATTCTTGCGAGCAATTGCTGGAGATTGGTGAGCGCGAAAACCTTTCCATCCCCGAGATTATGATGGCCAATGAATTAGCCTTCCGCAGTGAAGCCGAAATTCGCGACGGCGTGCGCCAGGTCTGGCAGACTATGGAAGAGTGTATTGAGCGCGGCAGCCGTGAAGGCGGCATCCTGCCCGGCGGTCTAAAGGTAAAGCGCCGCGCCGCGCAGATGAAGGCCCAGCTGATCGCCAATGCCGACCGTGTTGAAAGCGATCCCTTGTCCGCCATGGAATGGGTCAATCTGTGGGCCATGGCCGTCAATGAAGAAAACGCCGCCGGGGGGCGCGTGGTCACGGCACCGACCAATGGCGCGGCGGGCTTGATCCCGGCGGTGGCGCGTTATTTTGATCGCCACCATCGTAAAACCGGGGATGAAGATGCGATGGTGCGTTTCTTCCTGACGGCAGCCGCGATTGGTTCGCTTTATAAAATGAATGCCTCAATCTCTGGGGCGGAAGCGGGCTGTCAAGGTGAAGTGGGCGTCGCGTGTTCGATGGCCGCCGGTGGACTTGCCGCGGCCATGGGTGGCACCAATCGTCAGATTGAAAATGCTGCCGAGATTGGCATGGAGCATAATTTGGGCCTCACTTGTGATCCCGTCGGCGGTCTGGTGCAGATCCCGTGTATTGAGCGCAACGCCATTGGCGCGATCAAGGCGATCAATGCGGCACGCTTGGCTTTGATGAGCTGCGGTGAATACAAAGTCCGCTTGGACCAAGTGATCGAGACCATGCGTCAAACCGGTCTCGATATGGCGGACAAGTATAAGGAAACCTCTACCGGTGGCCTCGCCGTCAATGTGCCTGTTTGCTGAGACTTTACCCAAAACGACCATAAAAAAGGCGGCTCCCAAATGGGGCCGCCTTCTTTTTTTTACACGCGATCTCAGCTTTAGAAGCGTTGAGACAGGCTGATCTTCACATTACGACCGGGCTCGACATCGTTGAGGACCAGATGACCGAAAACCGGGTGATTGCTTTCACCCACGCGAGAGGCGTGTGAGGTATAGGTCTCGTTAAAGAGGTTATCCACACCGAAGAGGACAGAGAGGCCTTTGAATTCAAAGGGCTCATTCCAGCGTGCGGACAGGTTATGCACATCATAGCCTTTTTTGTCGGCAGCGCCCTCAACCGATTGATCCATTACCACTTGAACGGTGTAATCCAGCACGATGTCATGCTCGGTGAAGGTGTAGGCGACATTGAGGCCCAACTGGTCACCAATTTCACGCAGGCTATCACCTGAAGACCCGGTCAATTTCTTATCATCCGCATCAGAGTGCGAATAGGTCGCCAGGAAATCCCAAGCGCCCAGGCCATAATGGGCGCTGGCTTCGAAGCCTTCCAGCTTCAGCTCGCCGCGGTTTTCATCCCATTCTTCACCCGTCGTAGAGCCAGGAACAGGCACTTCACCGATATAATTGGTGATGCGCTGGCGGAAGACATTGGCCCCCAGATTGAGGCTGCCCTCACCGATCATGGTTGAGTAGCGCACGCCCAGCTCGATATTGTCGCCGCCTTCAGGCTCCAGATCCGGGTTGATGATTTTATTGGCCGCGCCGCCGACAAAGGCTTCAGCCAGCTCAGGCGCCTTGAAGAGCTCAGTATAGCTCGCCAGGAAACGCAGTTCTTCGGTAACCGGGAACTCACCGGCCAGCGCGAAGGTCACATCATCCCAGCTGTCAGATGACTTCGTTGAAAAGATCTCCTGCTCAAAACGGTGATAGCGCACACCAGGACGCACGATAATGCCATTGGCGAAGGTGATTTCATCCTGAGCGAAGATCGCCAAAGATTGACCTTCTTCACGGGTGGCTGGTGCGGTCGATGACAGGTCAGCGCGGTGGTTCAGCTCTTGATTGAAATACTCAAGGCCATAGGTGAAATCATGACGAATGGTGCCTTGGTTCCAAACCGATTGGGCCAGAATGTTCACACCGTAATTGTTTGAAAACGCCTTGCTTTCTTTGCCTGGGCCAGAGCGCGTAATGGTCGCACGCTGATCACGATAAAGGCTTAGATCATTGGTGTAGTATGTCGCGCGCAGGCTCAACGCTTCACCCAGATCCAACTCATATCCCGCATTCCAGCTGGTGCGGGTATATTCGGTTGGGATCAACAAATCACCGGTAATGGCTTTATTGGTACGCACGCCCATATCTGGTCGTTGGGTGTAATCGCCCTCGTCTTCCAGATTGTCATAGCTCAACTCAAAACGCTGATTGGCGCTGAGATCAAAGCCAACTTTGATCAGCGTGTTCTGCGTGGTGCCATCGCTGCCGATGGTATCTACGCCATCGCCATCTTCGAAATTGTCGCGGTCAACTTGGTTGAAATATCCAAGCACATCAAAGCGCTCGCCCAATTGACCATAACCGGTCAAAGAATAGGAGTGCTGGGCATTGGTGTTATACCCAACCATAACGCGGCCACCGAAAGGATTTTCGCTCGCGTCCAACAGATCACGAGCATCTTTGGTTTCAAAACGGATCGCCCCGCCAATACCACCATTCACGACGGAGTTCGCCCCCAGCTGAATGTCGGCAGACTTCAAAATGTCCGCATTGATCAAGAGATTGCCCATATGGTGGAACATGTAATTGGTCTGCAACGCGCCATCGATGAAGACATTGATGTTACGATCATCCAGGCCACGGAAATTGATGCGTTGGTTGACCGAGTGCGTGCCCCCGATATCAACACCAGGAATGTCGCGCAACAGATCGCTGAGGTGATCAGCTTGCTTCAGACCGATTTCTTCTTCGCCCATATAGAGCGAGGATGACTGGATCTGTGTCCCCCAGACTTCGATAATATCTGGCGCTTCATTCGACTGCGCAAAAGCCGGTGCCGCCATCACAGCGCACACAGCAGAACCAGACAATAAAACATTACGGGTAAAGGCTTGAATAGACATAAAAGACGGCCCCCTGGCACAAAATAGAACGCTGTTCTTGCGAGGCGTTCGCATTAGACCTGCGCCGTCGGCCTGTCAAAGCTTTTTGCAGTTCATTCTCAGCTTCACTCGCAAATAAAAAACGCCAGAGCATAATGCCCTGGCGTTTCAATGCGTTAGCTGTGTGGCAAAATTAATGCGTCACAAGGTCATCTGCAATGGTGAATTTGGCTTGGGTCGCCGCGGTGATGTCCTCAACGCTTACACCGGGGGCCAATTCGATCAGATGCAACCCATCTTCGGCGACATCAAATACGCCCATCGTGGTGATGACGCGGTCAATGACGCCCTTACCGGTCAAAGGCAGGTCACATTTTTTGAGCAGCTTGGATTCGCCCGCCTTATTGGTGTGATCCATGATCACCACAACGCGCTTCACCCCGGCGACCAAATCCATGGCCCCGCCCATGCCTTTGACGAGTTTACCCGGGATCATCCAATTGGCTAGATCGCCATGCTCAGACACTTCCATCGCGCCGAGGATCGAAATATCGATATGCCCGCCACGGATCATCGCAAAGCTGTCTGCGGAGCTGAAATAGCTGGTGCGATCGAGCTGGGTGATCGTCTGCTTACCGGCATTGATCAGGTCGGCATCGACCTCATCCTCGGCCGGGAACGGCCCCATGCCCAGCATGCCGTTTTCCGATTGCAAAGTCACATCCATATGATCGGGAATGTGGTTGGCGACCAAGGTCGGGATACCAATGCCCAGATTGACGTAGAAGCCGTCTTGTAATTCCTGGGCCGCGCGGGCGGCCATGTCATCACGTGTCCATGCCATAATGATTGCCTCCTTTAAGCGCGAAGCGTGCGTTGTTCGATGCGTTTTTCGAACTCGCCTTTGATGATGCGTTTGACGTAGATGCCGGGGGTATGAATGTGATCGGGATCAATCTCACCGGTCTCCACCAATTCCTCGACCTCCGCCACGGTGACTTTACCGGCGGTTGCCATCATCGGGTTGAAATTGCGCGCAGTTTTACGATAGACCAGATTGCCTTCATGGTCAGCTTTCCAGGCTTTGACGATAGAGAGATCCGCAACCAGGCCGGTTTCGAGAATATAGGTCTCGCCATTGAACTCTTTATGCTCTTTGCCTTCCGCGATCAGCGTTCCCACACCCGTTTTGGTGTAGAAGCCTGGGATCCCTGCCCCGCCTGCGCGGCAGCGCTCTGCCAGCGTACCTTGCGGGTTAAATTCCAGCTCCAGCTCACCATTTAAGTATTGGCGTTCAAACTCTTTATTTTCACCAACATAAGATGAAATCATCTTCTTGATCTGGCGGGTTTTAAGCAGCATACCCAAGCCGAAATCATCCACACCGGCATTGTTGGAAATGACCGTCAGGTCTTTGACCCCTGAGGTCTGGATCGCTTTGATTAAATTCTCTGGAATACCGCATAGGCCAAATCCACCTGCCATGATGGTCATGCCGTCAAACAGCACGCCTTCCAGGGCAGAATTAGCGTCAGCTCTGACTTTACTCACCGTGTCTCTCTCCCGTGGCTGTATCGGTCCGGGCGCGTTATTCAACGCCCGTAGAATTTTCCTGCTTTATAGCGGCTTGACCGCTAAAATCTAGTCTTCAATCTCGTCCGAACCCCGATTAGGCCCGTAACCCCGTTGCACATCGATTTCCACGGCCAATGCACCGCCAAAGAAGACGGCGTAAGACGCCCAATACACCCACAATAAGAACACGATTAATGCGCCTAACGAGCCGTAGGCGGTCGGATGAACGATTGTGGAGACATAAATGGCAAAGCCTTTGGAAATAGCAAGCCAAAGTGTGGTCGCACTGAAAGCCGACACTAATGAGGCAAACCACGACGTTTCACCCGCACGCTGCATCACGTAACGATATAAAAGACTTAACGCGGTTACCATTGAAAAGGCGGCCGCCGTCCAGGGGCTGAAAACACCGTTCAATTCAAACTCAATATGGGCCCAATTCAATATGGGTTGTATCAGATTGGGCACCGCAATGACGAAGATGTTGGACAGCGCCACCAATGTGCCCCCCAAAATCACTGCGATCATCGCCAGAAGGTTGAAATGCAGGATATTGCGCAAATCCCCCCGGCGCGCGATTTGATTAAGCCCGGCGATCAGCGCCTTCGCCCCACGTGCAGCCGCGAAGATCGAAATAAAGGCCGCTAGCAAGCCTTGAAACGACAGCGCCAGATTGCTGGCCTCGGTCAGATGGGAGGTCTGACTGATCAGGAAACTTTCCGCGCTGGGCGGTAAAACCTCCGCAATACGTGCGACCTGGCTTTGGGCATCATTGGTATCGAAGATAATACCATAAAGCGAAGCCCCCACCGCAAAGGCCGGAAACAACGCCAGCAAGCCAAAGAAGGACACACCACCCGCGAACAACATCACTTCGCGCGCCATCATCCGATCCACAGAGCGGACAATCACAGCCAGGGCGGGCTGAGACATAATCAAATCACGCGCAAGAATGAGGTATCGAACCGCCATGCCACCGTCACACATTAAAGCGCTGATGAGCCAAGCCCATCAGCGCTTTATCCTGAAACCATCAGGAGAGACCACCACTATACCTTGCGAGGGACGGACATAAACAGGCCCGGTGATCTCATCCCCATATAATCCTTTATGCACTGAACCCGTCATGAACAGAAAATCAACCCACAACACCAGTTTTTATCAGATCTGCAATCTGTAACGCACTCAGTCCCAATTCGCTCAAAATCGCGTCAGAATGCTCGCCCGGTCTTGGCGCACGGCCCTGAACTTGACCGGGTGTCTTGGAAAAACGTGGTGCGGGCGCGCTTTGCGCCACGCCATCAATGTCGGTCTTCACGCCTCTCGCTACCATATGGGGATGGGCCGCACTTTCTTCGAGTGTGAGCACAGGAGCCAGACACGCATCCCCCTCCGCGAACTGGGCCGCCCAGGCATCACGGGTGCGGGTTTTAAACAGGGCTTCGAAAACCGTGATCATCCCCGGCCAGCGCACCTTATCATAGGGCGTTTGCATATCCGGATGATCGCTGAGCCCCAGCCCCGCCAATAAAAGGGCATAGAATTCTGGCTCCAGCGGCCCGATCGCGATTTCCTTGTCATCGGCGCAGCGATAGGTGCGATAGAAGGGCGCGCCGCCGTCCAGCCAATTATCCTCGCGCTGATCGGTCCATACGCCCAAGGCTTGTAACTGATGCTGCGCGGATAACAGATGGGTGACACCGTCCACGATGGCCGCATCCACCACCTGGCCCTCCCCCGTTTTCTGGGCATGGTAAAGCGCGGCCATAACGCCAAAGGCCAGATACATCGCCCCACCGCCAAAATCGCCCACTAAATTGAGCGGCGGCACGCTGTGTTCTTTCGGCCCGATCGCGTGCAAGGCCCCGGTTAAAGCCAGATAGGTAATATCATGGCCCGCCCTGTCGGCCAGCGGGCCGGTTTGGCCCCAGCCGGTCATGCGGCCATAGATGAGCTTGGGGTTGCGGGCATGCGCAATGTCTGGACCCAGGCCTAAACGCTCCATCACGCCCGGGCGAAAGCCTTCGATCAGAATATCCGATCCTGTGATCAGCTGCAGCGCCAGTTCACGCCCCGCATCAGACTTTAAATTCAGCGCGATGGAGCGCCGCCCGCGGGCCAAAATCTCTGCCGGGCCGCCCCCCTTTGCGCCGGGGCGATCTATGCGGATCACCTCAGCGCCCATATCCGATAAGGCCATGGTGCAAAAAGGTGGCGGACCCAGCCCGGTAAATTCCACCACTTTAACCCCTCGCAAAGGCCCCATATGCCATACTCCCTCATTAACTGCGGGTCAGATGGCAAAACAGTAAGTAACGGGTTGTGACATTGCAAATTCATAGACACAATAGCGATGAGCTTGCCCGTGGGGGGTATATGGGTCGCGAAGCATCACTCTGTCTGGTCGGACCGCGCGCTGAGGCGCAAAGCTGGGCTGATCGCTTATCACCTCTGGGCTTCCGCATGGATGCGTGTGAAGCCTCGGTGCTGAATTCTTATCTCGCCCAAGGTGGGATTGAAGGGGTTTTGCATATCCACCCCTCCCCACTGGATCCCCATGCCAAAGCCTATGGCAGTGTGCATGTGGCCTTGAGCCATGACACGCCTGAGGGGTATGACGCGGTCCTGCGCCCTGACGCTCATCCCTTACAGGTGGCCAGTCGTCTGCGTGCTTTGATGCGTCTCAGCGTGATGGAAACCGTCGCGCATTTGCGCTCGCGCGATGCGCAGCTATCGCCCGGCGCCCCGCACGACGCGTCCAGCGCCAAAACCAGCATTCTGTTTGTCGGCCCGCCTGATCCCGCCTATCTGCGCCTCAGCCATGCTTTAAGTGCACAAAATGTCGATGTGATCGCGGCCTTCTCCACCTTTGGGGCGTTTGATTATCTGCATGAGCGCACCTTTGATGGTGTCGTCCTTAACGCTGCCGGTGATGCGGATATGGCCCATACGGTGTGTTCGGCCATGCGTCGCAACACCCGGCTTTATCATACCCCGGCCTTGATCCTGACGCCGGATCAGCATTATGCCCGCGCCGATGAAGCTTTCGCACGTGGGGCTTCTGATATTTTGTGGGCAAAGGCGGATTGTGAGGACTTCACCCGCCATGTCCTGACCCTGGCCCAAGAGCGCCAGCGTCGGCGCGCCGCCAAGGCGACCTTGGAACGCTGCCGTCATACGGGGCTATTAGATCATGAAAGTGATCTTTATACGCCGAAATTTGCCTTCAATCATATGGCGCAGCTGGAGGCCCTGTTCGGCCAGCGCCAACTGGATCTGACCCTGGTGGCCTTGCGGGCCCATGGTCCGGCCGATTTGACCCGCCATGACCACGCGCATTTGCAATCGGCGTTGAAGCAATTTGCCAGCATGCTGCGCCATTGCGTGCGCTCTGAAGATATGGCGGTGCGTCTGAATGATCAGGACTTCGTGCTGGTTCTTCCGGCAACGGATGAAAAAGGCGCGCAGACCGTCGCCAAACGCGTGGCCGCCATTGCTGAATGCACCGCCTATGAAAGCGCCGATCCCTATCAGCCTTTCCGCCTAGAGATTGCCAAATCCGTTTCGCCAATTGCACCGGGCGAAGACCCGCAGCATTGCGTGGCGCGGATCATGGCAAACCTTCCCGCGGCTGAGCCCCATAAAATCGCCGTATAAACAAAACCCCGCTTCAATGAAGCGGGGTTTTTGCTTTAAGCTGCATTCATTTTGCGCTGTGCAGCATCGGCCAGCGGGCCAAGCGCGCGATAGACATCTTTCAAACGCTCCTCCACCGTCGGCCATTCCCCACGAATAACCATGGTGTTATCTGGGCGCAGCTTATAGAGCGCAGGCTTGCGTGCGATGAGATCGACCAGCGCCGCAGGATCGGCGAAGGCGTGATCGCGGAAGGTCGCGACTGCGCCCTTCGGCCCGGCATCCAGCTTGGAAATCCCCGCCTTCTTACACAGGGTTTTAATGGCGACAACCTGCAGCAATTGTTCCACTTCATCCGGCAACGGACCAAAGCGGTCGATCAATTCCGCCGCGAAGGCTTCGCGGTCTTCCTTGATCGTGATCGCAGACAAGCGGCGATAAAGCCCCATGCGTAGATCCAGATCGGGCACATAATGTTCGGGGATCAGAACGGCGGCCCCGACATTGATCAGCGGTGACCAATCCTGGCTTTGGCCCTCATCCAGATCACCTTTGAGCGAGGCTACGGCCTCTTCCAACATGGATTGATACAGCTCAACCCCAACATCCTTGATATGGCCTGATTGCTCTTCACCCAGCAGATTGCCCCCGCCGCGCTGATCCAAATCATGGCTGGCCAAGGTAAAGCCCGCACCCAGATTATCGAGTGATTGCAGAACTTTCAGGCGCTTCTCAGCCGAAGCCGTGATTTTCTGGTTTGCGGGCGTGGTTAAGAAGGCATAGGCGCGGGTTTTAGACCGGCCCACCCGTCCGCGCAGCTGATACATCTGCGCCAAGCCAAAGCGATCGGCGCGGTGAATGATCATCGTGTTCGCGGTGGGAATGTCGATGCCAGATTCAACGATTGTGGTCGATAACAAGACATCATAGCGCCCTTCATAGAAGGCGGTCATGATCTCTTCCAGATTGGTCGGGGCCATCTGCCCATGGGCGATGACATAGCTGACTTCCGGCGCGTGGGTGTCCATAAATTTGGTGGCATCTTCCAAATCGGTGATGCGCGGCACAATAAAGAAGCTTTGCCCACCGCGATACTTCTCGCGCAATAAGGCTTCACGCACGGTCACCGGATCAAAGGGGCTGACATAGGTGCGCACGGCCAGGCGATCAACCGGCGGGGTTGCGATGATAGACAGATCGCGAATACCGGACATGGAAAGTTGTAGGGTGCGTGGGATCGGCGTCGCCGTCAGGGTCAGCACATGAATATCCGCACGCATTTCTTTCAGGCGCTCTTTATGCTTCACGCCGAAATGCTGTTCTTCATCAATGATAAGAAGACCCAGATCTTTAAAGCCAACCTGCTTGGATAAAACCGCATGGGTGCCGATCAGAATATCACATTGGCCTTCGGCGACTTCCTTGCGCGTGGCATTGGCCTCCTTGGTGGTGACCATTCGGGACAGCTGGCGCACTTTTAAGGGCCAGCCGCGGAAGCGTTCGGAGAAGGTTTTGAAATGCTGACGGCTCAAAAGGGTTGTGGGGGCCACCAAGGCCACCTGACGCCCTGACATCGCCATCACAAAGGCGGCGCGCAAGGCCACTTCGGTCTTGCCAAAGCCAACATCGCCGCAAATCAGACGATCCATCGGGCGACCTTTGGCGAAGTCACCGAAGACATCTTCGATGGCGTTCAACTGATCATCGGTTTCGGCATAGGGAAAGCGTGCGCAGAACTCATCATACAGCCCTGAAGGGGGCTCAATAATATCGGCGGTTTTGGCATTGCGGGCTGCAGCAATTTTGATCAGCTGATCGGCCATATCGCGCAGGCGCTTCTTGGCTTTGGCTTTACGCGCCTGCCAGGCGGCCCCGCCTAAGCGATCAAGCTGAGCGTTTTCATTGTCCGAGCCGTAGCGCGACAATAGCTCAATATTCTCAACCGGTAGAAAGAGCTTGGCATCCCCGGCATATTCCAATTCCAGACAGTCATGGGGCGCATCCTGGACGGCCAGGGTGCGTAGACCCAGATAGCGGCCCAGACCATGATCGGTGTGCACCACCAGATCACCCGGCGAAAGCGATCCAGCTTCAGAAATGAAGTCTGAGGATTTGCGCTTTTTGCGGGTGCGCGCCAAACGATCCCCCAAAATATCCTGCTCGGACAGGATGGCGAGGCTGTCGGTTTCAAAGCCGCGCTCCAAGGGTAGAACAGCGCGTAGCACGCTTTTGGCTTTGTGTTTGGAAATCTCGCTCCAATCGGCCAGAGGGAGGATCGGTTTGAGGCCATGCTCACCCAACACCCCGCCCAAACGCTCTGAGCTACCCTCACTGAAGGACGCCAGCACGACGCGTTTTCCGGCCTTGCGCACCTCACCGATATGATCGCGCGTCGCCTCAAACACATTCTGATCAGCCGTGCGTTCGGCGGCAAAGGTGCGGCCCTGCTTACCAGCCATATCCACCACGCCGAGACCGGGCTGCTGGAAAGGCGTGAACAAGCGCTGATCCACTGTTTCAAACACGAAGGCCCAGTCGTCATCGCTGAGGTAAAGTGCATCCACAGGCAAGGCGCGATAGGCCGGGGCCGACATGGCACCCTTACCCGAATGCTGCGCAGCATCCTGGCGCGCCTGGTAGTAATCGCGGACCTGATCCTGGCGGTCCTGGCGCGCTTCGTCGAGCTGGTGATCCAGCCCGATCAAGGCCTCATCGCCCAGATAATCAAACAGCGTATCAAGATGCTCATGAAAGAGCGGCAACCAATGTTCCACGCCCACGGCGCGTGCGCCGGCACTGACGCTATCATAGACCGGATCGCCGGAAACGCCGCCGCCGAAATTCTTCAAAAACCCACTGCGAAAGCGCGAAATCGCGCCTTCGTTGAGGAAGACCTCACTGACCGGGGTAAACATCGCTTCGCGCAATTGACGCGTCGTGCGTTGGGTTTCAGGATCAAAGGCGCGCACAGTTTCCAGCGTATCACCGAAAAAATCCAGGCGAATGGGCTCGCTCGCATCAGCCGGGAAAATATCGACCACGCCGCCGCGAATGGCGTAATCCCCGCGCTCCGTCACCATCGAAGCGCGCGCATAGCCATTGACGCTGAGATAGGCTTTGAGATCCTCCAGATCCAGCACCGCGCCCGCCTTAGCGGTCAAACCGGCGGCGCCCAACACCTTACGCGGGGCACATTTTTGCAAGGCCGAATTGATCGTCGTGATCACAATCAGCGGAGTTTTGGAACTGGCGTCACGATTGGCGAGCTGATAGAGCCCCCCGGCCCGGCGCGCCGCGGTGCGCGGGCTGGGCGAGACGCGATCATAGGGCAGACAATCCCAGGCGGGTAAGCGCAATTGCGCCAGGTCCGGGGCAAAAAACTGGCACGCCTCACCAAAGGCTTGCGCGCGCGCTTCATCACGGGCGATAAAACAGCTGATCCCACCGCGCAGGCGCGCGCCATCACAGAAAATCAGGGCATCATAGCCTTCAGGAGCACCGCAGACCGTTAAGCGGCCCTCGGCGCGCGCAATGCGCTCAATCTCGTTCACGCCCGTATTCCTATTATTCGTGTTCGCTGGCGGTTATATCGCCGGTCCATCACCAAATTCTGCCCCATCTTCCACGCGGAAGACTTGCAAGGCGCGCATCACCGGACCTTGATACTTATCCGGTGTCGGTTCGCGGCCAATCACCCAGCCATAAACGTCTTGATCAGGCGCATCGAGCAAGCGCTCAAACTCCGCAACTTCATCCACGCTCAAGCTTTCCAGATGGGCATCGGCAAAGCGCCCCATGATGAGGTCGGCTTCTTTAAAGCCACGGTGCCAGGCGCGAAAACGCAAACGCTTGCGCCGGGTTTCTAAATCCAGTGAGGTCGATAGATCGGTCATGGGGGACGGATATAAACCGCTGCGTAGACTTCGTCGAGCCTTCAAAGCTTTATTTGTTCCTCTTTTGTGCTATTGATACACCATGCGCCCACAGATTCTCTTTTCCCTGTTCGCCGATATGACCCGATTAAAGGGGATTGGACCGCGTTTAGCCCCGCTGTTGGAGAAGACAGCCGGTGGGCCCCGGGTGAAAGATGTGCTGTTCACGCTGCCCACTGCGATCATCGATCGCACCAAACAGGTGGCGATTCGTGATGCGCTCGATGGCGGTATTGTAACCGTCCAGGTGGAGGTTGAGGCCCATATCCCGCCCCCCACTATGCGCCAGCCCTATAAGGTGCGGGTCAGTGATGACACCGGCTTTATGCATCTGGTGTTCTTTCACGCGCGTGCTGATTATCTGACAAAGCAATTGCCCGAGGGCGAAGTGCGCGTCATCTCGGGCAAGGCCGAACGCTTTGCCAGCGAAATTCAGATGACCCATCCCGATCTGATTGCCCGGCCCGATGAGATTAAGCCCCAGGATTTGATCCAGCCGGTATATCCCTTAACCGCGGGCCTGACCGCGACGACGGCGCGCAAGGCCGCGAAAGCCGCGCTTGATCAAGCCCCAGACTTGCCCGAATGGCTTGATCCTGGCCTGATGGAGCGCGCGCACTGGCCCAGCTGGCGCACGGCTCTGACCCAGCTGCATTGCCCCGATGCGCCCAAGTTGACGGGGCTGGATAGCCCGGCGCGTTGCCGCCTCGCCTTTGATGAAATGCTGGCCCATCAATTGGCGCTGAAACTGGCGCGGGCCAGCCGCAAAACCCGCGCCGGGCGGGTTCTATCCGGTGATGATACGAAGGTTGAGGCCGTCTTGGCGGCGGCACCCTTCACCCCCACGGGCGCACAGATGCGGGCCTATCAAGCGATCAAAGCCGATCTGGGCGCGCGCGAGCGCATGACCCGCCTGCTGCATGGGGATGTGGGTTCGGGTAAGACTTTTGTTGCGGCCCTCGCCGCGGCCAAGGCCTGTGAAGCGGGTGTGCAGACCGCGCTGATGGCCCCGACAGAGATTTTAGCGCGCCAGCACGGGGCCGTGCTGACGCCTCTGTTAAAGGCGGCTGGTATTGAAGTGATCGTCCTGACCGGGCGCGATAAAGGCAAAGCCCGTACGGCCTTGCTGGAGCGGATCGCTAAGGGTGAGGCCAGCGTCATTTGTGGCACCCATGCCCTGTTCCAAGATGATGTGGCGTTTAAAGATTTAGGCCTCGTGATTATTGATGAGCAGCATCGCTTTGGGGTGTCTGACCGGCGCAAGCTCGCCCTGAAGGGCGCAATGCCAGAAACCTTGGTGATGAGTGCGACGCCGATTCCGCGCACTTTGACCCTGGCGGTCTATGGCGATTTGGATGTCTCGCGCCTGGATGAAAAGCCTGCGGGACGCATTCCGCCCGAAACCCGTGTCCTGCCGGGTGAACGCCTGGATGATATTATAGCGGGACTGGGGCGTGCACTGAATAAGGGCGAGCGTGCCTATTGGGTTTGCCCTTTGGTCGAAGAGAGTGACACCACCGATCTCGCCGCGGCCGAGGCGCGCTATGACATGTTGAAAGAGGCATTAGGTGTGCGTGTTGGCCTGCTGCATGGTCGCATGGCCGGTAAGGATAAAGAGGCCATCGCCAACGCCTTTCGCGCAGGGGAGATTGATCTTCTGGTCGCCACCACCGTGATTGAAGTGGGCGTTGACGCTCCCGATGCTACGATCATGATTATCGAACATGCCGAACGCTTTGGCCTGGCTCAGCTGCACCAATTGCGCGGGCGGGTGGGACGTGGGGACAAAGCCTCCAACTGTCTCCTCCTCTATCACGGCAATCTGGGCGAAACCGCAAGGCGGCGCTTGGAAGTGATGCGCGAAAGTGATGATGGCTTCTATATCGCTGAGGAAGACTGGAAATTGCGCGGCAGCGGTGATCCGCTGGGTCTACGCCAATCAGGCCTTCCTGATTACCGCTTTGCCGATCTTAGCCATCATACGGGGCTCCTCACTCAGGCGAGCGATTACGCCAAGCTGATTCTGGCTCAAGACCCTGAGTTAAAAGGCGCGCAAGGCGAGGCCCTGCGCACCCTTCTCTATCTGTTTGAGCGTGATGAAGGTATTCGCCTGATGCGCTCGGCTTAGACCGGTTTAGGCCTGAGGTTCAGTTTCGGGCGGCGCGTTAGGCTGATCTTCGCCCGCCCCATGGCGTTCCAGATGACCGGTTTTCGCTGGAGCCTTGGAAGGGATTGCCCCCTTGGGCAAGCGCTCGGGCGTCACCAGGCCAAAGGATATGATCAGCTTTGCCGCTTCTTCGACCGACATATCCAATTTTATGGTTTTGGAGCGCGGGGTGAACAGCAAAAATCCCGATGTGGGGTTGGGTGTGGTCGGCACGAACACCCCGATGACATCTTCACCCAATTCATTGGCAATTGCGCCTTTGGCTTGGGCCGAGACAAAGGCCACGGCATGATGGCCGGCCATCGGATATTCTACCAGAACGACTTCCTTGAAGGAATTTTCCTTGCCCGCCATCACAGTCTCGACGATCTGTTTCAGCGCGCCATACACATTGCGCACCAGGGGCAGTGAATTCACCAAGCGCTCGCCAATGGAAATCAGGGTCCGACCAAAAATATTGGCCGCCAAAGCGCCCAGCAGGGTCAGGCCGACAATTGCGATCAATAACCCCATGCCCGGAATGGCGAAGGGTAAATAGCTTTCAGGATTGTACCGCATAGGGATCAAGGGCTTGACCGTTGAATCCACAAAATTGATGAAGGTATATACGATCCAAATCGTCACCGCGACCGGGGTCGCCACCACTATCCCGGTCAGAAAACTGTTACGCAACCAACGCAGCACGCTTTTTGCCTTTCTTTAGACGCGATTGGGAACAAATCTCCCAACGCCTTATTATATTTAACGTGACTTCACCGGTAAAAGCCACCCCTTTGGGCTTGCAAGGGCCTATCTCTTTCGCTTACCACAGGGGCCATGATCATGCGCATGAAAACACCCGACCTTACCGCTGGCCTCGTCTGTAAAATCTTGCTGATCTGCGGGATGGGCTTTGTGATCCTTTTGGCTCTGGCCTCCTGGGTGTTACGCGATCAGATCTTCCAAACAGCGTTGGATCCCGGTGTGCCCTATCAGACCTATGACTTGTCGCGCGCACCAGACTATAATGCCCCTGACAGCTGGATCGTTCAGCCAGACCCTGCGGCCTTAGCCGATGATACGCACCCGGCGGTGTTTTTCATCCATCCCACGACCTATGACGGCGGATCGCATTGGAATGCGCCCTTTGATCGCCCGCAAGAGCGCATCGAGCTGGATGATATTGTCATTCCCAATTTTGCCGCGCCTTTCGCGCGCAGTGGAGCGGTGTTCGCGCCGCATTATCGCCAGGCCGCCCTCTATGCCTTTATGAATATGCGCGAAGATTCGGTGCAGGCGCGCCTGACGGCGGCTTCTGATGTGCGTCATGCCTTTTTGGCGTTCAAAGATCAAATTGGCGATCTTCGCCCCTTTATCCTGGTTGGCTATGGTCAGGGCGGCATGGATGGCTTGCAAATCTTGCTGAGTGAAATTGCCCCTGATGAAGATCTCGCCAAGCGCATGGTCGCGGCCTATCTGCTCGAAACGCCCGTGCCTTTGGATGTTCTCGATGAAAACACTGTGGGCTTAAAGCCCTGTCATCAGCCTAATGATGTGCGCTGCGTCATTTCCTTCAACAGCTTGCGCGCCAATGAGAAAAACCGGATCCAAGCAATTACGGAGCGCAATCTCACCTGGGCGCCCGAGGGCGGGCTTTCCAGCGTTGAAGATCGCGCCTTGTTGTGCGTCAATCCGCTTTTATGGACGACGGGTGAAGACTATGCCCCCGCCCGCCTTCATAAAGGCGGCGCGGCGGCCCAAGGCATGAGTTTTGAGGATACGCCCTCACCCCTCGCGGCGCAAACCGGGGCGCAATGTCAAAATGGCTTACTGATTATCGAGCGCCCACGTTCATCCTTACTGCGTCGCCCCCATCGCCTGCGTGAGGAACGCCGCGTGCCGCCATATAATCTATTCTATATGGATATTCAGCAGGATGTGGCGCGTCGCACCGCGCTGCTCCAAGACATCCTGGCCGATGAGCGCCGCTATGCGCCCGAACTTCCGCCCCTGGAAGAGGTACGTGATGTGCCGGTGCGCCCGATTGATCCGCCGCAGTAGCGGACGCGCTTAAGTCAGCCCCTTGATCTTGGCGACGATATTGGTGGTCGACAACCCGGCCTCTAGCGGGGCCAACAAGACCTCCCCGCCCTGCGCCTTCAAAAACGCCGCACCGGGTAAATCATCGGCGACATAATCTGCGCCCTTGATCAGGCAATGCGGGTTGAGTGTGCGGATCAAGTCTTCCGGGGTCTCTTCATCGAAGATCACCACCCGGTCCACGGTTTCCAAGGAGGCCAACATCTGGGCGCGCGTGGCCTGATTATTGATCGGGCGTTCTTCACCCTTCAAGCGCTTCACCGAGGCATCGGAATTGAGCCCCACGATCAAACGGTCACAGGAGGCTTTGGCAAAGCGCAATACCGATAAATGGCCTGGGTGGAGAATATCAAAACAGCCATTGGTGAAACCGACTTTCAGCCCTTCAGCGCGCCAGCTGGTCACTTGGTCTGCCAGATCATCCCAGGCCATGACCCGCCAATCGGGCGATTCTGCACCCGGTGCGGTATCACGTAAAATCTCTTCCGGGCTGACGGTGGCGGTGCCGGTTTTGCCTACTGCCACCCCGGCGGCCAAATCGGCAAAGCCCATGGCACGATCCAGGCTGACTTTCGCGGCAACGCTTAAAGACAGGGCTGCAAGCGCGGTATCACCCGCGCCTGACACATCAAAGACCGAGCGCGGTTTACTGCGATGGTGATGGATCTGACCCTGGGGGTCGAGCAGGCTCATCCCCTGCCCGCCGCGCGTCACCAACAGGGCTGCGGTTTCAGGCAAGCGCGCTTTCACCGCATGAAGCGCGGCAATGGCGCTGTCATCACTGTCCACCGGCAGGCCCGCTTCATCAGCCAGCTCTTGCGCATTAGGTTTAATGACATAGGCCCCGTCATAGCGGGTGTAATCCGCGCCGCGCGGATCAACGCACACCGGGCAGCCATGTTGTTTCGCCAAGGTAATGATGGCCTGACACAGATCGCGGCTGAGAAGGCCCCGTCCGTAGTCGGAGAGAATCACCGCATCCGCCGAAGCGATCTGAACTTTGACCGCGTCGAGAATGTTACCCGCCGTTTCAGGGTTGATATCGCCGCGCGGATTACGATCCACACAGAACATCTGCTGTTGCTGGGCGACATAGCGGATCTTGGTTGGGGTGAAGCGCCCGGCCTCTTGAACGAAGACAAACTGGGATTGCGCCTCACTGGTGCCCAGGCTCTCCACCATGGCACCCGCATGGTCATCACCAATCACGGAGATGAGCGTTGGCCGCCCGCCAAGAGAGGCGATATTGCGCGCCAGATTACCCGCCCCGCCCAACATGGCGCGCCGCCCGCCTTCAGACAGGATCGGCACCGGGGCTTCACGTGAGACGCGTCCAACATGGCCATAGACAAATTCATCGAGCAGGACATCGCCAATACAGACAATGGATTTATCCCGGATCAACCCGATGAGGGCGGCCGCATCTTCACGCTTCATCTTGAAAACCCCATGCGTTGGAAGGCTTTGGTCGGCGATTAGCTACGCGCTTTTTTCGCCTTGGTCAAAGCGTCATACTCCATCAGGTCTTTCACCAGCGCTTCAAATTCATTCAGCGGCACCATGTTAGGCCCATCAGACGGCGCATTATCCGGGTCAGGATGGGTTTCCATGAAGACACCGGCCACACCGATGGCGACCGCGCCGCGTGCCAAGGGAGCAACGAATTCACGCTGACCGCCGGTGGCTGTGCCCTTACCGCCCGGTTGTTGAACCGAGTGCGTGGCATCAAAAATCACCGGCGCGCCAAAGGCTTCCATAATCGGGAAAGCGCGCATATCGGTCACCAGGGTGTTATAACCAAAGCTCGCTCCGCGCTCACACGCCATGACATTGGGATTGCCCGCTTCGATGACTTTGTTGAGGACGTTTTTCATGTCCCATGGGGCCAGGAATTGACCTTTTTTGACATTGACTACTTTACCGGTTTTCGCTGCTGCGATCAGAATGTCGGTCTGGCGACACAAAAAGGCGGGGATTTGCAGCACGTCGACGACCTCAGCCGCGATGGCGCAATGTTCCGCCGTGTGAACATCGGTGAGAACGGGCAGGCCCGTGGTTTCGCGAATCTCAGCAAAGATCGGCAGCGCCGCTTCCAAGCCCATACCGCGCTCGGCATGGATCGAGGTCCGGTTGGCCTTATCGAAAGAGGTTTTATAGATCAGCTTGACGCCCAGGCGCTCTGACATCTCTTTAAGGGCAGAAGAGACTTCCAAAGCATGATTGCGGCTTTCCAGTGCGCACGGCCCGGCGATGATCGTCAAAGGCAGGTGATTACCGATCTCAATCACGCCCCCGCAGGGTTTCGCAAGAGAAATAACGGTTTGGCTTTGCTGATCGTCTAACATATCCAGGCTCCGGCTTTGTCTAGGGCTCACCTCTAAAATAAGGTGCGCCTGCGGATTCACAATCCTTGTCATGATCCATTTGCATGACATAGGCGTAGTACTGCATAACACCCGCCCCGTCATCCGCTTGATCAGTGAAAGGCCCAAACGATGAGCAAAAAAGCAAGCCTCGTCTGGTTTCGTCAGGATTTAAGGATCGCGGATAATCCGGCCTTGATGGCCGCGCTTGAGCGCGGTGGGCCGATAAGCGCGCTTTATATCCTGGATGACGAAGCCCCTGGCCCCTGGGCGCGCGGCGCGGCGAGCCGCTGGTGGCTCCATCACAGTTTGAAGGCCTTAAGTGAAGACCTCGCTGACCTTGGCCTCACCTTGCACCTGATTGCGGGTCATAGTGAGTTGGTCTTGAAAGATCTCGTAGCATCCGATGACTACGCGGCGATCTATTGGAACCGTTGTTATGAGCCCTATGCGCGCGAACGCGATAGCGCCCTGAAAAGCCATTTCAAAGAGGCCGGGCTGGAGGTGCAATCCTTCAATGCTAGCTTGATTGTTGAGCCCTGGACCATCGCCACCCAAAGCGGCACCCCGTTTCGGGTTTTCACCCCGTTCTGGAAAGCGATCAAAGCGGGGCACGAACCCGAACGCCCTTTGCCACGACCATCTAAAGCGGCTAAAGACGGACCGAAGCCTGCCCATGCTTGCGCCTTAGCCGATTTCAAGCTGTTGCCCACATTGCCCGATTGGGCGGGCGGCATGCGTGAGGCGTGGACGGTGGGATCAAGCGCAGCTCATGGGCGATTAGGCCAATTTATTCATGAGGCCATAACACGCTATAAATCTGAGCGTAACCTGCCGGCCAAGCCGGGAACATCACGCCTTTCCCCGCATCTTCACTTTGGGGAGATTAGCCCACGCGAAATTTGGTGGGCGGTGCAGGATCATTTCGCCGAGGCAGGCTTACCTGATGGGGCCTGGACCTTCCTGTCTGAAATCGCCTGGCGGGAATTTTCTTATAATCTCCTCTATCACTTCCCGACCTTCCCCGAAGCCAACTATCAAGAGAAATTCAATGCCTTCCCCTGGCATAAAAATGAGGCGGGTATGAAGGCTTGGCAGCGCGGCCAAACCGGCTATCCGATTGTGGATGCGGGCATGCGCGAGTTGTGGCATACCGGATGGATGCATAACCGGGTGCGGATGATTGTCGCCTCCTTCTTGATCAAGCATTTATTGATCGATTGGCGCGAGGGTGAAGCCTGGTTCTGGGATACTCTGGTTGATGCCGATCTCGCCAATAATGCCGCGAGTTGGCAATGGGTGGCGGGCTCCGGCGCGGATGCGGCCCCCTATTTCCGCATCTTCAACCCCATCACCCAGGGCGAAAAATTTGACCCCGATGGGGCGTATATTCGCCAATGGGTGCCGGAGCTGAAAGATCTGCCCACGAAATATATCTTTGCCCCCTGGCAAGCCGATCAGCATACACTGATCAAGGCGGGGATCACCCTGGGTAAGACCTATCCCAAGCCCCTCGTCGATCATAGCGAAGCCCGCAACCGCGCGCTGGAGGCTTTTCAAGCGCTTTAGAAAAACTATCGACCGTTTTGAAGAAGCCTCACTTGTGCGACGTTTTCTAACTTCTTAAGGTGCGGGGAATGTCAAAAAAGGACCCCCGCCATGACTGCACCGGCCAACAGCGTCATTGATCTGATCGGCAACACCCCGCTGGTTCATTTGAAAAAAGCTTCAGAACTGACCGGATGTACAATCCTGGGTAAGGCGGAGTTTCTTAATCCCGGCGGCTCAATCAAAGACCGCGCAGCCCTGGGCATTATACGTGATGCGGAACGCACCGGCGCGCTGAAACCCGGCGGTACCATCGTTGAGGGGACGGCCGGCAATACCGGTATTGGTCTAGCGCTGGTCGCCAGCGCGCTGGGTTATAAAACGGTCATCGTCTTTCCGCGCACGCAATCGCGCGAAAAACGCGATTCAATCCGGCTTCTTGGCGCTGAGCTGATTGAAGTCGATGCCGTGCCCTATGCTAATCCCAATCATTATGCGCGCTATTCCGGGACTTTGGCCGCCGAGCTGAATGCCAAAGAGCCCCATGGCGCGATCTGGGCCAATCAATTTGATAATACCGCCAATCGTAAAGCCCATTATGAGACCACAGGGCCAGAGATCTGGACCCAATTGGATGGCAAGGTCGATGGCTTTATCTGCGCCGTTGGCTCGGGCGGGACTTTAGCGGGCGTCTCCATGGCGTTGAAAGAGCGCAATAAAGACATCACTATCGGGATTGCGGATCCCGGCGGCGCGGCGCTCTATGGCTATTACGCCCATGGTGAACTGAAGGCCGAAGGCAATTCCATCACCGAAGGCATTGGTCAGGGCCGCATCACCGGCAATCTGGAAGGCATTCAAGTCGATGAAGCCTTCCGCATCCCCGATGAAGAAGCCTTACCGATCCTGTTTGATCTGATCCAGGAAGAAGGCCTGTGCCTGGGCGGATCGGCCGGGGTCAATATCGCCGGGGCCATTCGTTTAGCGCGCAAAATGGGGCCTGGCCACACCATCGTCACCATATTGTGTGACCATGGCTCACGCTATCAATCCAAGCTTTATAATCCTGAATTCCTGAAGGAAAAGGGCCTGCCCATCCCCAGCTGGCTGGCCTAATTGGACGCTATTCAAGCGGGGGCGCAAACATTAGCCCCCCTTGGGTCCAAAGCCCGTTTAAGCCGCGGCGCAATTGTAGCGGTGAGGTCTCGCCCAGATGGCGATCAAACAGCTCGCCATAATTGCCCACCGCCTCAATCGCGCGATAGGCAAATTGCTGATCCAGCCCCATGCTTTCGCCCAAAGCCCCTTCAGCGCCCAGCAGGCGGCGCACTTCGGGGTTCTGGCTGCGCTCTAACAAGGCGCGCGCATTGGCTTGGGTAACGCCATATTCTTCAGCCGCGATCAAACTATAGAGTACCCACCGTGTGGCATCGGCTAGAACATCATCGCCATCGCGCACCACAGGGCCAAAGGGTTCTTTGGAGATTGCATCAGGCAAAATGGCGTGGGCATCAGGATTGGTCAGGCCCAAACGCAAACCGGCCAGAGAGGAGATATCGCTGGTCAGCGCATCACACTCGCCATTGTCATACATTTCACGGGTTTGGCGTGCAGTTTGGCCCTCTACGGGCTCCAAAGTGATGCCATGGGTTGTGGCATAATCCATCAGATTGCGCGCATGGGTGGTGTTGGGCTGAACGCAGATGCGCGCTCCATCCAACTCGCGCGCGCTGGCGACGCCCAAATCAGTGGGAACCAGAAAGCCCTGACCATCGAAATAATAAATACCGGCGAAATTGACATCCAGCTGCGCATCGCGCGCCAAGGTCCAGCTGGTATTACGCAGCAGCATATCCACATCGCCCGCCCGCAAGGCGTCAAAGCGCTCGGTGGTGGTCAAAGGCACAAAGCGCACCCGGTCGCGATTGCCCAGGAAGGCCGCAGCATAGGCCCGGCACAGATCGGCCTCAAAACCGACCCATTCGCCGTCCACTTCACTGGCAAATCCGGCAAGGCCCGCGTCTACGCCACATAACAAAACACCGCGTTCACGGATGGCTTCCAGGCCCGAAAGGTCACGATCTGTCTCTGGAAGGGTCTGGGCGGTGACAAAAGTGAGCACAAGGGCTGCCACGCGCTTTACCAAGGCGCTAGGATTGAGCCAAGCTGTGATCATATTCACTCCCATAGGGGCGCTCCCCTTCCCGCACCGAACCGATATCACCCTTATACATCAAGGATGTTACTAAGCATGAAACGCGATACGCATTTTGTTCACATGGCCCGGCCGTTTGAAGAAGACGGCCTGGTCAATCCGCCCATTTCGCGTGCGTCCACGGTGCTCGCGCCAACATCCCATGACCTTTACCATAGCCATGGGCGGCGCCGGCATTATGGCCGGGGCGGCATCAGCCCTCATCGCGAACTGCGCGCGGGCATCGCCAGCCTTTATGGTTCCGACCATTGTGCACTTGCAGCATCGGGTTTGTACAGTGTTATTCTGGCCATTCACGCCTGTGTGAGCGCCAATAGCGAGATTCTCGTCACCGATTCGGTCTATGGTCCTGTACGCAAATTCTGCGATCAAGAGCTGAAACGCCTGGGCATTTCAACACGCTATTATGATCCGCGCATCGGGTCGGGCATTGCGGATCTGATCACCGATAAAACCAGCGCGATTTTGCTGGAATCGCCGGGCTCCTTGACGTTTGAGCTGCAAGACATTCCGGCCATCACCCAAGTCGCGCATAAGGCCGGTGTCCCCACAATCATTGATGACACCTGGAGTGCGGGCGTTGTTTTGAACCCTCTGGACTTGGGTGTGGATTATGCCGCGCAATCGCTGACCAAATATGCCGGCGGGCATTCCGATTTATTAATGGGGGCCGTCAATGCACGCGGGGAAGCCGCAGAACGTCTGAAAGCGGTTGAAATCGCCTATGGCGGCCATGTCTCGCCCGATGATGCCTATCTGGTGCTTCGTGGGCTGCGCACCTTGGGTCTACGTCTCGATCGCTCCTTCGAAAGCGCGATGATCCTGGCCGAGCGCCTTCACGCCCATGCCAAAGTGGGTCAAATCCTGCACCCGGCACACCCCACCCATCCCGATCATGCGATTTATCAGCGCGATTTTACGGGCGGGTCTGGCTGTTTCAGCTTCGTCCTAGCGGGCTATAGCCCCAAACAGGCCGAAGCCTTTGTCGATAGCCTAAGCCTTTTTGGCATTGGGTTTTCGTGGGGCGGATTTGAGAGCCTGGCCCTGCCCCTCGATATTCAGCTGGTGCGCACGGCGACACCCTGGCACAGTGAAGGTGCCTTGGTCCGATTATCCGTAGGCCTTGAAGATGTTGAGGATTTGTGGGCTGACCTGGAAACAGGGTTAACGGAACTTTAAAGTTTGGCGTAAGCCTTGCGAGCCATGGAGATATCGAATGATGGGGGTATCTTCATGGCTCATAATGACACAACCAGCGCCAGCAGCGCGACCGCGGGTCCGTTTGAAGCAGCCCCGATTCATGCGTTTGAGCGCCCCGCCGGGACCGATCAAGGGATCAACGCCCTAAAAGGGATCGCCTGCGTCCTGTTGGTGATGCTGCATGTGGTCGGTGATACGCCGGATATGGGGCTGCGCCTGGCCGATGATCACATCTTCAATCAATTCAATGCAGTCTTCATGCCCCTGCGCATGCCGCTGTTTGCGATGCTGGCAGGATTTGTTTATGCATGGCGTCCAGCCCGTCCGCAAGGCTTAGGTAGCTTCGTGTCATCCAAGGCGCGCCGCCTGGCGCTGCCCTTTGCCTTCGCCGCAACCTTGTTTGCCGGGGCCAGCACGGTTCTGGGCGGGGCTTTTGGCATGCCCCTTACGCAGTTCTGGACCATTTATGTCTTTGGCTATGCCCAGTTCTGGTTCATTCAGGCCCTGCTGGTCCTGTTTTTAATCGCGGCCATTATTGATACCCAATCGAAGGCCTTTAACAGCGTTTTGATGCTGGGGGTTTGGGTTATGGCCTGCGCCTTTTACGCGACGGGGGTTTTAGAGGAGGTCAATTTTCTCTCTCTCGGGCGCGCGCTTTATTTGGCGCCCTATTTCTTTGGGGGTATTTTGATCTGGCGTTTGCGCCAGCATTTAAGCCACCGCGTAATTTTTACCGCCGCGATTGTCGCCAGCCTATTATGGGCCATCCATATCAGCCAGATCCTGCATGATCCCTTGTTCGAAGCTGTCCGGCGCGGGCCGTTCGCTTTAGGGCTCGGCTTGATCGGGGCTGGGGCTTTACTGGGCCTACGCGGTTCAGTCCCGGTGATGAGTACGCTGGGGCGCTATTCCTTCGCGATCTATCTCTATCACTGGTTCGCGATACAGGGCGTGATCTTCGTTTATGATTTCACAGGCCGCCCGGGGGATTATGCGGCCTTGGCCATCGGGCTCAGCGCTGGCCTTTTTGCGCCCATCCTCGCGCAAATATTGGCCCAATGGGTGGGCGGTCCTTTAGCGTTGATTACGCTGGGCCTGAAAAGCGATAGCGGCTGGATGGGGCGCTGGATCGCATCCCAGTCGCGCCATCGCGCGGTAACCACGAAGGGTTAATCCCCCTCACCCCCGCGCCAGATATGAACCAGATCTGCGGCGATCAAAATACCTAAGAAGTCTTGCTTGTCCTCGCCCTTATTGGCTTGCTGTTTATAAGCCAGATCCACGCTGAGAGATGGGGTGAGGCTATACCCAACCGCAATCTCTCGCAGGCGCTGGTAATCTGAATGGGTGTGCCAACGATACGCCGTACGTGAATAGACGGCCCCCGCGCGCCAACGCCCACGCTCTACCACCACGCCCATCGTGGTGCTGTCGCCATCACCGGCCGCGCCTTGCGGGTTATCATACCAGATATGTTCTAGATTGATGGACGGGGTGAACGCCCACTCGCCTTCATGATGCCAATTTATCGCGGCGGCGGTAGCATCATCAGGGTGGGCCATATCATGGGCCTGGGCGAGCCGACGATGACTGACGTGAAAATGTATGCCCTCAGCCAGCATGTCATACATGTCGAGCGCAAAGGCATAAGATTCCAAGGATCCGGTATTACCCGGCCCGCCATCGTTTTCGCGTACCCGGCCCCGATCACGCAAAATGGACCGCGATAAAACAGTGGTATCCTCCATAAACAGCGCGCCAGATACCACCACCTCGTCCCAGGGCTGCGCCTCAAAACTGGGTAACAGAACGTCTGTGCGTACGCCGATCTGCTCGGCAACTTCATACTCTTCGGCCAATTCCATGCCAAAAATGCCCGGTGTTATATCCCAGGCCGTGGCAAAATTCGGCCCGATTTTACCCGCCGCAATCGTCCAATTGGCCTGCGAATAGGTCAGCTCTAAAACTCCGATATAAACGCCTTCTTGAGAAAAACTGGTGCCATCGCCATCCACAACCGGTTCTAAGATAATCTCCGTGGCCACGGCCCAATGCTCGCTGAGCCCGGCCACAATCGCGGTTTCAATCGTGCTTTCCCAAACCCAGACATTATCCTCGCCATTTTTGACCGGCAGGACGCCTTGGGCTTCGCCCGCGCTTTCAACATGCCAGGTGATGGGAGTGGCAAGCGCGCCGCCTGATAAGGTTAAGCTTGTTAGTAAGGCAAGGGTAAGACCGAGCGTTTGAGAGCGTTGGAGGGTCATCGTCACACACACCTACGCGGCCTTAGGCTTTTTCAGCGGCGTTACATTACTGGCACCGCCTTGATTGTGCAGCGTCACGCGAGAGGCAAACTCAACGCCAAAGCCATCTTCATCCCGGCGGACCAATTTGCCTTTGACAGTTTGACCATCAGGTAGACGTACGGTGAAGCCTTGCTGCCCTTCGATCTCTGCCAGTTTGGCTAGCTTCATCCCGCCGGCACTAACATCCAAGGCAAAGCCATCAATGGTTTTTCCATTGTTAAGGATGATGGTCACGGCCCGGCCCGCAATGCGTGGGTCGCGCCGACGCTCTGTTAGATCGCCATTGATCACGGAGATAAATTCATCAATCGCGTGCTCCAAAGCTGTTTTTGACGCGGCAATGGCCTGGGAGACCGCATAGACTTGATCGGCTTGCTCCACCGTTTCATCCATGGATCGACTGACCCGGCCCACCGCTTCGGCAGACGCGCGTGCCCCATCCGCCGCTGTGGTGATGGATTGTGATATTTCCTGAGTTACAGAGGTTTGTTGTTCAACCGCTCCGGCGATCCCGCTGGAAATCTCAGTTACTTTGTTGATGGCTTGGGCGATTTCGGCCAGCGCCTTCACCGAAGCCTCCGAAGAGGACTGAACGGCGCTGACTTGTGAAGCGATATCCCCCGTGGCCTGGGCGGTCTGCTCGGCCAGGCGTTTTACCTCTTCAGCGACCACCGCAAAGCCTTTGCCCGCTTCACCGGCCCGCGCAGCCTCAATCGTGGCGTTCAGGGCCAGCAGATTGGTCTGGTTAGAGATGTCATTGATCAAATCCACCACTTCGGTGATCCGCGTCGCGGCTTCGGTCAGGGTTCGCACCTGAGCATCGGTTTTACTGGCGACTTCCACCGCAGAATGCACAACGCTTTGCGCCGAATTTGTTTGGTGGCCAATTTCCGAAATGGACGCGACAAGCTCTTGTGCCGCCGCAGAAACAGCGGACACCGCCTCAGACGCCCGGCTAGAAGCCTGATCAGAGCTTTGAACATCTTTCGTGGCCTGGCCAATGGTGTCCTTAGACCGGCGTGCGACATTTTCCATGCGCAACACTTCATCGGCGACCGATTTCACCACATCACCAATACGTAAGCGGAACTGGTCCACCAAGTCGCGTAATTTAGCCTGGCGCGCCCATTCTTCATGGTCACGCGTGACTTTTTCCGCTTCCATTTCGCGTTGCAATTGCAGCTTCTGACGGAAATTTTCCAAGGCCCGCAACAGATCGCCAATTTCATCCTTGCGGTTATGGGCACGCACCTGATCATCAATGGCACCATTGGATAAGCGCAGGGCGATGTCCGTCGTTTGGCGTACCGGAACGACCACCAAATGGCGCGCAAACCAGAACCCGACCCCCATGGCTATCATAAACAAGGCCATCCCAATTAAGATCACCCAGGTCGCCGTCGCTTTACTCGCTTGAAGGTGAGCAAGCGCCGCTTCCATATCCGCTATGACATACTCTTCGGCCTGCGCTGCGCTTTGGTCTAACGCTTCGATAGAACGCACATAGGCCTGGTGCGTCTGGGCCAGTTGAGAATTGCGCCCTAACATGGCCTGATAGCGCTGAAGGGCCAAAACCCCAAGATTGTCGATATGTTGTGCCGCCTCTTCAGGCAGACCATTTAGTGGACCTGCCCCTTGAATAATGGCACGCAAAGCCGCCGAAGAATTTGCAAACCCTTCACGCACGGCATCAATACTTTCACCCTCATCGCCGCCTAGCACCTCTTCGGTAAACAGGTGCGCATTGGCAATTTCAAAGCGCGCATCGGCCAAATAATTTTGCACACGGCTGTTGTCACTCACACCCGGCAGGTCATAAATCTGTGCGATGATCTCTAATGATACATCATAGGCTTCATCAAAGGCGATATCGGCCGCCGATCCCGCGGATTCATCAATGGAAACCGCGTTAAAGCGCTGTTGAGCAGCGGTCTCAAAGTTATTGAGCTGGTCAAGAACACCCGTAATCGCATTGCGCACCTGGCTGGACTGGGTGGCGACGAAGTGCTCTCCATCAATCACGCCGCCATTTAAGATGACTTGGCCGAATTGGCGGGCTTCATCAATCGCGCTTTGAATCTCACTCCAGTCATGGGAATTGCCCGCTTCGCTATCTTTTACCATGCGGTCAGCTTCACCCGCCGAAATTCGCAGCTCCATCGCTGCGTCCGCCATCGGAGTGTAGACATAGCCAACATCTGAACCAGCCTTCGCCACCTGCCCGGTTAAGATATATGAGCCCGCTGAGACCATGACGGCACACACCAACAGCGCCAAAAACACAAGAGATAATTTAAACAGAAGCGTCTGTTTCATGAGGGAGTTCTCCGCCAAACCATTACTAGTTGAGCCATCACTTCTGTTAATGACTGCTTGCTGATATGCGCCCTGGCGTAAAGCTTGCTAAAATCTTAATCAGCACAACACGCGTTTCAAAATTGAACGCATTTAACGGAGTTCTTGATAATGCTTACCGCTTTGGCTTTATCCCTGACGCTTGGCGCGATCAGCACCCCCACCGCACCGGCGGATATTATTTTTTCTAGCCCTGAAATTTTGGCCGCCCAATGGCAAGACGATCACACACTTACGATTGCGCTTGCTGCGACTCACCCACGTCTGGGGGCCCTGCGCGAGGGGTATCATGTGCGCATTCTTGGTGCCGATAATGGCGAAGTTCTAGCCCGTGATTATGTCGCTCCCCGCCAACGCTTTGTGCGGGTTTCCGGGGTTTCTGACATTCAAGCCGTACGGATTGTGATCGAGCGCTAGGTTACGCAAACTCAAGGGATAAAGCCCGACCTTGCCGAGTGTCTGACGACATCAGACTAGTTCAGAAAAGTGAGCACGACCTGGAAGAATGGCGCGCCTTGGCGGGCCAACTTCTAACCCAACGGGTTCGCAAGGCGAACAGCCGCGCGCAGCGTCAGCGAGGAGCGAAAGTTCGGACGAAGTTGAGCATCAGGAAAAAGTGGCACCCCCGGCAGGACTCGAACCTGCAACCATCCGCTTAGAAGGCGGGCGCTCTATCCGGTTGAGCTACGGAGGCTTGTGATCGGTGTCGATCTTGAGGAAGCGGTTTTAAGCCAGCCTGCGCATGGGGCCAAGCCCCACCTTCAGCGTCCTTGCGCTGAAAAACACAAAAGCCCCGCAGATCTTGCGAGGCTTTGCCTTGATCTTGCCGCTAAGCGCTTAGTGAGACCAAGGCTCTTTGCGCTCATAAGCGAAATTGTCAGAGTAAATCTTGGCCTTGCGCTCAACCTGATGATCGGGGCGCACGTGGAAGGCGATGCCATGGCGCTTGGCATAGGCCACCGCTTCTTCCTGGCTTTCAAAGCTCAAATGCACCTGACGGTTCATATCTGAACTGGTC
This sequence comes from Woodsholea maritima DSM 17123, assembly GCF_000382325.1. Classification (GTDB taxonomy): domain Bacteria; phylum Pseudomonadota; class Alphaproteobacteria; order Caulobacterales; family Maricaulaceae; genus Woodsholea; species Woodsholea maritima. The sequence continues at coordinate 167,929 of NZ_KB908059.1, read as the reverse complement.
GTCCAGCCCATCAAAGGATCGGGACGCTTGGCCTGAGACGGCTCAAATTCCAAAACCCAAGATTTGGTTCTGGCTTTACCCGATTGCATGGCGTTTTTAGAGGGACGGTAAATCTTCGCGAACATCTCAATTGTCCTATATGAGGAACGGCAGAAAAAGCCTTTTACACTCAAGAGATGGTCGGAGCGGCAGGATTCGAACCTGCGACCCTCTGGTCCCAAACCAGATGCGCTACCAGACTGCGCTACGCTCCGTCCGTCGAAGTAGAAAGGCGTTCTAATGGATAAGCGTGACTCGGCGCAACCCTTCAATGCTGTTCTTTGTGCATGTCTTACAGTTGAAATCCATAACATCCGGTTTTCCACAGATTGTCCACAGCCTGATGGCAATCTCGCTCGCTTGTCCGCTGCGCCACCTCGCTGACCCCACCAAGCGTAATCATGCGCGCACCTCTCTCACGGGCCACACCGTCCAGCGCCGCTAAAACGCCGTGTCATACACAGATGGCTTGACTTTTAGTGCGCGCGGAACATAACATGAACACGCTAAGTGGAATGTGAGATGAGCATGCACCCCCCTGCCTATAGCCCCCCCAATGCCCGTAATGATCGCGATGGCGTGCGCACCGCCCCGCCTGGTTATGTCAATACAATGGCCGGCGGCTTTCCCTCTCCGGCCGATGATTATCTTGAGCGCGATCTCGATCTGCATCGCTATGCGGTTCAACACCCCGCCTGCACCTTTTTTGCCCGCGCCATCGGTCATGCCATGGTCGGGGCTGGTATTCATGACGGCGACATTCTGGTCATTGATCGCAGCCTAACCCCCGTTTCCGGTCAGATCGTCGTTGTAGACTGTCATGGGGAGCTGATGATCCGGCGGTTAAAGCTCCACGGCCGCCAGCGTTTTCTCTGTGCGGAACACCCTGACTTTACCGATCTAGATATCAGTCAGTATGAAGACATCACGATCTGGGGCGTGGCCGTTCATGTTCTGCACGCCCTGCTCCAGCCGCGACCTTGATCATGTTCGCCCTGGTCGATTGCAATAATTTTTATGTCTCATGTGAGCGCGCCTTTAATCCCGGCTTGAAAAACAAGCCGGTCGTGGTGCTTTCCAATAATGATGGCTGCGTGGTGTCGCGCTCGAACGAGGCTAAAGCCTTGGATATCGACATGGCTGCGCCTTATTTCAAAATTCAAAAAGAGTATGAAGCGTGCGGTGGCATTGCGTGTTCGTCCAACTATCAGCTTTATGGCGATATGAGCGCGCGGGTCATGCATATCCTGCGCGAAACGGGCGCGCGGTTTGAAGCCTATTCCATTGATGAAGCGTTTTTAGAATTTGGCCGGGACGATCCGGCGCAATTGACCCAACTGGCGCATGAGGTGCGCGACAGCATCCATCAATGGACCGGCATACCCGTCGCCTTTGGCCTGGCCCCGACCAAGACCCTGGCCAAGCTTGCCAATCATGTTGCGAAGAAAAACACCGGTGTTTTTGAAATTCGCACCGAGGATCAACGCCTTCAGGTTTTACGCAAGACAGAGCTCTGTGACATCTGGGGTATAGGTCGGCGATTATCCAGGCGCTTAGCACACGAAGGCCTTACTAACGCGTATGATCTGGCCTGTTGGGATCCGCGTCAGGCGCGTAAAGTCATGGGCGTGGTGGGCGAGCGATTACTGCGCGAGCTCAATGGCCAGCCTTGCCTGGCGATCTCAGATCTCGCGCCGCGTCAGAACATCCTCTCCTCGCGCTCCTTTGGGAAACTGACAAGCAAAAAGGAGGATCTTGCCGAGGCGATGGCCTGTTACAGTGTGCGGGCCTGTGAGAAGTTACGCCGTCAGAACAGTTTGGCGCTCGGGGTTTATGCCTTCATCTCCACCCCGCGTCATGGCCCCCAGCCCTTTCATGAAGGGTTGAGCTATACCCTTCCTGCCCCCACCCAGGACAGTGCCCAGATTATCAAAATCACGCACAAACTATTGGACCGGATTTTCCAACCTGGCCTTAAATATCAAAAATGTGGGGTGATGCTGCTTAATCTGGTGCAAGTGGGCGAAGAGCAATTGAGCCTTCTCGCCCCGGCCCCTGATCCGCGCCAGGCACGCTTGATGGCAACGCTGGACCACATCAATCATCGCGATGGGCGCAATACGATATTTTATGGTGCCCAAGGGATTGAACGTAAACATACATGGGCGATGCGTTGTGGGCGGCGTAGCCCGCGCTACACCACCCAATGGTCAGAACTGCCCAAAGTCTATGCGCGTTAGATCGACTTAGCCCGCAGCCGAGACAAACATCGCATGCTGGACCGTCATACCGGGACGAAGACCCAAGGCGGCGGCGCGACCCGCGGGAATTTCCAGAACGGCACGCACGGGAATGTCGGAAGGAATAGAACGCTCAGATCGCGGCTGGGCGTTTGCTGCGATCTTGGCAATCCGACCATCGGCGCGGATGAAGACAATATCCAAACCAATCAAGGTGTTACGCATCCAGATGCTGGACGGTTGCGCCACGCCATGATCAAGCACCATGCCTTCATTCTCACCCAGGCTGTCACGGAACATCAGGCCCCGCGCACGCGATTGGGGCGTGTCGGCAATCTCGGCCATAATCGTCACGGGACCGGTGTCCGTCTCAATGACAAAGGCCTCTGGCCCACGATAAGCCACCACCGCATCGGGTAAAACGGCTTGTTCCACAGTAAGAGGAGCGGAAGACGCTGCCGCCTCGCCCTCTTGCGCCAAAGCGCCGCTGGACAAAGCCGCCCAGGCTGCGCCGATCAGAATAAAGACAGATGTTTTCATGGGCGCGAAGCTAGCGTGTGTCTGGGGCCTAGACAATCAATTTTGCGCCGCCCCGGCGCTCCTCGCAGCAGCAAAGCGGATGAAAACGAAGAAAACGTCTTCGCCAATGCACAAAACCCCTTGAACTTTGCCCGCACACAGCGTTCATTCGCGCGAAATTTATGTTGCACAAGTATTGGAGTAGAAGACGATGCGTCTGGATGCCATTTCACCTGGAGCCAATCCCCCTGAAGATATCAATGTCATCGTTGAGGTGCCTGTTGGGGGTGAGCCTGTAAAATACGAGATGGACAAGGATTCTGGGACCATCGTCGTTGACCGCTTCTTGCACACCCCGATGCGCTATCCCTGCAATTATGGCTTCATGCCGCACACCTTGTCTGATGATGGCGATCCAATCGACGTGATGTGTTTGGGCCAGACCACTTTAATCCCAGGCTGTATCGTTCGCGCGCGTCCGATCGGCGTGTTGTTGATGGAAGACGAAAGCGGCATGGACGAAAAAATCCTAGCTGCCCCGCATTCCAAGCTGACACCCTTTTATGACGACATCCAGAACTATACCGATGTCAATCAAGCCATGCTGGCGCGCATCACCCATTTCTTCGAGCATTATAAAGACCTTGAGCCGCGCAAATGGGTCAAGATCGAAGGTTGGGCCGATGCGGATCGTGCGCGCGAGTTGATCGTTGAAGCGTTGGAGCGCGAAAAAGCGACCAAAGCCGCTAAAGCGTAATTGCTTTAGAATGTTAAAGAAAAAGGCGCTGGCGACAGCGCCTTTTTTCGTCAGGCAGAAAGTTTCTGCACGCCTTTGGTGGAGAGCGTTACTAAAGGTGCCGGCGCACCGAATAGAAAGCCCTGCAGGCGTGAAATCCCGAGCTTGCGCAGCATATCGACCTGATCATGGGTTTCGACATGCTCGGCCACGACCTCAATCTTTAAGCCATGGGCCAGATTAGCGATCGAGCGGGTGATGATGAAATCACGCTCTAAAGTCGCACTGCCGCGGATCAGCGAGCCATCAATTTTGACCATATCCACAGGCAGAAGACGAATATAATTAAGCCCCGCGGCGCCAACGCCAAAATCATCCAAGGCAACCATATGACCACGCTTGCGAATTTTTTCCAGCGTGCGCGTGGCACAGGCAATATCGCGCAGCGCATGGGTCTCGGTCAGTTCAAAACTCAACCGTTTGCGATCAATGCGAATATCTTCAATCAGGCCCAGCAAATCCGTGCACCAGCGCGGCGAAGACAAGCTCGCCCCGGAGAGATTAACGCTTAAAGTGGGGTGATCGGAATCAGCCTTTAAGGCATCGAGCGCGGTATGAACCATGGCGAAGTCGAGTTCCAGAACAACCCCTGTCTGCTCGGCAAAGGCTACAGCCAAATCCAGGGATTTTCCGCCCGGTAAACGCGCCAAAACCTCATAGCGCTCCACGCTGAGATTATCGGTCAAGACGATGGGTTGCGCATAAGGCTCGATCTTTTTGCCGCGAATAAAGGCGCTGAGCGAGTCCATATTCTTTCGCGCCTGCTCAGCTTCACGCTCCACCAAGCCTTTGAGGGACGTCAGGCAGGTAAAGTCGCGGCTCGCGACCGCTTGATTGACGCCATAAAGGAAGGCACGCACGGCGGTCTCACTGCCCAGCTTGGGGTCATCGCCAACACTATGAATGTGACTACTGACCCCGGAGATCTTGGATTCGCGGACCAGGCTTTCAACGGCGTCATTGAGATCTTCCACGACATCGCGGGTTTCACACACCAAACTGAAGGTCTCTGGGCTTGTACGACTTCCCGCCCCGGACATCGATGCGGCTTTGACGAGATTGCCAATGGCGGTGAAAAATTCATCGCGGCGATCTTGGCCAATCCGATCGCCCAGCCCTTCAATGCCTTTCAGGGCCAACAAGCCAATATGGGCCTGACCATCTTGGGAACGCACCAGATCGAGCACCCTTTGGGCTTGGCGAGAAAAGTCATCTTGATCAATGTCTTCAGGGTGGTGGGTGAGATCGAGATTGACCGTCCACTGGATCTGGCCCGAGCCCTCTAAACGCCATGCTGATAATTGCGCGGTTCGTCCATTGACTGTGACCCGATAGGGGCCGGAGCGCACATTGGCCTTCACCTGAGCGCTAATCACCTGAACCAGGCGGCGCGAGACCACATCAAAATAATCCCAGAACGGCTTGCGCCCGCCCACCAAATCTTCCTGCGCCGCCATCACACTGGTTGCCCCAGCACAAAAGGCGATCTCGCCTAGCTCATTGGTTTCAATCAGAATATCGGCCGCCGCAAAGGCAAAGGCCACGAAACGGCTATGGCTGGATGTGGATGCAAGCACAGTCTTCCCCACTGAACGACATAATTGAACGCCGCCAAAGTGGCAGGAAATGATAAAGGATCGGTTTCCATGTCCGAACAGGTCTGGACGCAGAAATTTGGAAGATGTTTTGGGAAATGGTGCGCGTGGCAGTCCCTAGGGGAATCGAACCCCTCTTTCCAGGTTGAAAACCTGGCGTCCTAACCGATAGACGAAGGGACCGCATACGCTGGCCTATAGATAGATCTTAGCCGATCTATTATGAAAGCGCGAGGCGCTTCCTCTCACGTGGCAGTCCCTAGGGGAATCGAACCCCTCTTTCCAGGTTGAAAACCTGGCGTCCTAACCGATAGACGAAGGGACCATGGCCCGACGTGAGAGGCGGTCTTTTACAAACACCTTGATGCGAATGCAAGCATCTCTTTGCAGGTTTTACATCAGCTTTCGCAGTAGGCTAAATCTTCTAACTGCAACTCGGCCTTACGCCCATAGGCTCCGTCCTCGCCCTTGATCTTGCCAACAGCATGCCAGAAGCCTTCGGGACCATTCAGCAGAGCCTCGCCCAGGGGGGCATCTGCACAGCGCCAGGCAATGCCGTTGAGGCGCTTGCCGTCCTCACCCTCGAAGCTATAGCGCACATGATCCGCGCCCACACGCTTGGCAAAAGTCTTACGCAGGCGAGAAAATCCAAAGCGTGGCTCACCATGGCCCGCCCCATAAGGCCCGGCACCTTGCAAACGGGTCCACAGATCATAGCTGACCGCGCCAGGCATCAACACGCCATCAAGTATGAGGGAGCGCGCCTCATCTGCCGCAAGCCATTGCGGGGACAGGCGCTGCGCCATGAAGGCACCAAACGCCTCCACCTGATCATAGGCAATCGTCAACCCACCCGCCATGGGATGGCCACCGCCGGCCATCAACAAGCCTTGATCGGCCGCGGCACTGATCGCCGCGCCCAGATTGACGCCCGGACAGGACCGGCCCGAGCCCTTACCGATGCCCAGCTCACGATCGAGACCGATAATGATGCACGGCCGGTTGAAGCGGTCTTTCAAGCGCCCGGCGACAATGCCAATGACGCCGGGATGCCAGCCCTCACCCGCCGCCATGATAAAGCCGGTCTCTTCCAAGATGGCTTGGCGCTCAATCTGCAAGCTGGCTTCATGCTGAACCTCAGCCTCAATGGCCTTGCGTTCATCATTCAGTTCACTGAGCTGGCGCGCAATAGCTTCGGCTTCAGCCTCATTGTGCGTCGTCAGAAGGGTGAGCCCCAGATCCGCCTTGCCGATACGTCCGCCCGCATTGATACGGGGGCCCATCAAGAAGCCCGCATGATAGGGCGAGAATGGGGGCTTTGCCCCAGAGGCTTCACATAAAGCGCGCAGTCCCAAAGTGCTCGATTGCGCCATGACTTTCAGGCCCTGGGCAACAATCGCGCGGTTAAGCCCTTCAAGCGGTACGACATCGCAAATCGTACCCAGTGCGGCCAGGTCCAACCACGCCATGATATCGGGTTCTGGGTGGTCCGCACTAAAGCCGCCGCGCCGGCGCCCCTCGCGGTTTAAGGCCGCCAGCAGAACGAAAACCACGCCAGCCGCGGCCAATATTCCGCACCCGGACTGATCACCCTCTTGATTGGGATTGACCAGCGCCAGACAGGGCGGGCGCTCATCCTTCATCATATGGTGATCCACCACGATGACGGGTAAGTCCATCGCTGCGGCGCACTTCAACGGCTCTAACGCCGCCGCGCCGCAATCGAGCGTGATGACCAGCTGGGCTCCTGCCGCTTTCAAACGCTGAAAGGCCAACTCAGAAGGGCCATAGCCCTCCTCCAACCGGTCGGGAACATAAAGCAGGGGATCGGCGCCTTGAGACTTCAACCATCGCGTCAGCTGAGCCCCTGAAGTCGCGCCATCCACATCATAATCGGCAAAAATCGCGATGCGGTGATCGGCTTGAACCGCATCCCAAATCAGGCGCGCGGCAAGATCCATATCCCGAAAGAGGCTGGGGTCGGGAAACACATCGCGCAGGCGCGGGTTCAAAAATCGCTCCGCCCCATCAGGCGTAATGCCGCGCGCGGCCAGCATGCGCGCCAAGGCGTCCGGACATCCGGCCAGACGCACAATCTCCGCCACATGCTGGTCATCAGCTTGTTTCAGACGCCATGTCCGGCCCGTGATCGAGTGAGACACCCCAAACAGGGCATCATCCATAATCTGACCGGTCATGGCATCCTTTTTCAGTGTTATTAAACGCTGGGCCCGTCGACGCGGGTGCGCACGACGCGGCGCACCTTGTCACTAGAGGACAGCATGAGTGATTCGGTTTCATAGGTATTGGGCCCGATTTTCTTCACGCCTTCAACCAACAAACCTGTGGTCACACCCGCAGCGACAAAGACGCAATCTTTTGACGCCAGTTCGCGCATATCATATTTGCGATCGAAATCAGTGATCCCGGTCTTTTCTGCGCGCGCACGCTCATCATCATTGCGGAAGTGCAAACGCCCTTGCATCTGACCACCGATACAGCGCAAAGCCGCCGCCGCCAAAACACCCTCGGGTGCGCCGCCACGGCCCATATAAATGTCGGCATAGCCGTTTGGATCGGCGGCACTGATCACACCGGCTACATCATTATCGGTGATGAAATTGATGCGAACGCCCAATTGGCGCATTTGCTTGACGATATGGTCATGACGTGGACGATCCAGGATACAGGCGCTCAATTCAGAGGTTTTGACGCCTTTGGCTTCGGCCAGACGGCGCACATTCTCTTCAGCGCTCAAATCCAGATCAATCACACCTTCGGGAAGGCCCGGACCGACCGCGATCTTATCCATATAGGTATCGGGCGCATGCAAGAGACCACCACGCGGCGCAATCGCCAACACGGCCAGCGCATTGGGCATGCCCTTAGAGGTCGGCGTGGTGCCTTCGATCGGGTCCAGCGCGATATCAATCTCTGGGCCTTCGCCGGTGCCGACTTCTTCACCGATATACAGCATCGGTGCTTCATCACGCTCCCCTTCACCGATCACAATGCGGCCCTTCATGGCCATGGCATTGAGACCTTTACGCATGGCATCCACCGCCGCCTGATCGGCAGCATTTTTATCCCCGCGCCCAATTTGGCCATGGGCCGCAATCGCAGCCATTTCCGCAGCACGCAGCGCATGAAGCGCCAATTGATCTTGGGCTTGCCCCTCACTCATAGTCTTATCCTTTTAACGTCGTAAGCGTTGTTTCTAATGGTTTCGATCAATCATCGGGCAGCTCAGGCGCGCGAGCACGCTCACGTGCATCGCGCAGATACTCTTGGGTATCTTCCTGATCCAGTTCGATTTCGTCCAGGCGATTGATGAGGGTATTGCGTGCAGCAAGCACCTCACCCTGGGCGGTATCCATCTGGGTCTGTTCGTCCCGTGAAAAGGTCTGGCTGGGAATAAAGTCCGGGGCCTTTGCGGTTTGCGTATCGAGGGCCTCTGCCCGGCGTGCTTCCATCCATGTGGGCTCAGCTTCGTCTTTACCAAAGCTTGAACACGCGCTAAGCGGGAGAAGAAATGCCAATAGATAAAGAGAACGGATGCGCAAACTGGCCTCCTTAGGTTATAGGTGGTTAGACTTCTATACACGACCTTCTGGCCCTGTCACGCACACCTTGAAAGGTTTTTCATAAAATGGCTGAGACGCACACCCCGAACGCAAACGGTTCTGCATCTTCGAGCACGTCCGATGATCCCAATGATTGTGGCCTTTCTGAGTTGGCAGAGAAGGATTTAGACACGCTGGAAAAAGTCTCGCGCGATTTGATGCAAGCGGCCTTGAAAGGCCAGCAGCTGTTCAGTGATGTCGTCTATAAATCGCTAGAAGGTCATGAAACACCGCTGCCGCCGATCGACAGTTTCAAGGCGACACCGGAAATGGCGCAGGTCTGGGAAAAAATCCTCGCCGATCCCGAACTGATGATGCAAAGCCAATCAGACCTCTTCAAGGGCTATATTGATCTGTGGGCCAATACGACGAAAAGCCTGATGGCTGGGCAAGCTTCACCGCCCGTCATTGAGGCCGACAAAAGCGATAAGCGCTGGCGCTCTGAAGATTGGAGCGATAATCCAGTGTTCAGCGCAATCAAGCAATCCTATCTTCTCAATCAGCGCTTTATGCTGGGCCTGGTTGCGGGTGCGAAAAATGTCGATGACATCACCAAGCGCAAAGTCACCTTCGTGACCAAGCAGATGATTGACGCCCTTTCGCCGACCAATTTCGCGATGACCAATCCCGATGTCTTGCGCGAAACCTTTCAAAGCAAGGGCGAAAACCTGACCCGCGGTTTGATGAATTTGGTGAGTGATTTGGAGCGCGGATCTGGCCGCCTGGCGCTTAGCCAGACCGATCTTGATGGGTTTACCGTCGGCAAAGATCTCGCCACAACACCGGGTAAAGTCGTGTATCGCAACCGGGTGATGGAGCTGATCCAATATGCCCCGCGCACCGAGCAGGTGCGCCAGCGTCCACTGCTGATCGTGCCACCCTGGATCAATAAATTCTACATCCTCGACATGCGTGAAAAGAATTCCATGATCCATTGGCTTACCGGTCAGGGCTTCACGGTCTTCCTCATCTCCTGGGTCAATCCCGATGCGTCGATGAAGGATGTCACCTTCGAGGATTATATGCGCGAAGGCCTGTTCGAAGCGCTTGATAGCGTTGAAAAAGCGACCGGGGAAAAGGCCGTGGATACCGTCGGCTATTGCATTGGCGGGACTTTGCTGGGCACCAGCCTCGCCTATATGGCCAAGACCAAAGACAAGCGCATCGCCTCGGCCACCTTCTTCGCCGCGCAGCTTGATTTTGCCGAAGCCGGTGAATTGTTGATGTTCGTCGATGACGCCTGGATGAAAGAGATTGAACGCCTGATGGATCTGCAAGGCGGGGTTTTAGATGGCCGCACCATGGCGGATACCTTTAATCTTTTAAGGGCCAATGATCTCGTCTGGTCCTTTGTGGTCAATAATTACCTCTTGGGTCGCCAGCCCCAGGCCTTTGATCTCCTCTATTGGAATGCCGACCAGACCCGCATGCCCAAGGCGCTGCACCTCTTCTATCTGGATAATTTCTATCGCAAAAACCGCCTGTCAAAAGGCGAATTGGTGCTGGCCGATCAGGCGCTGGATTTGAAAGACGTTACAATCCCGGTCTATATGCAGGCTGCGCGTGAAGATCATATCGCGCCCTACCCGTCGGTCTATCGCTCAGCCAAGCTGTTTGGCGGGCCAGTGACCTATACTCTCGCGGGCTCTGGCCATATCGCCGGGGTCGTCAATCACCCCGGTGCGAATAAGTATCAGCACTGGACCCATGGCGATCTTGAACCCACGCTCGACACTTGGATCGCCAAGGCCGTGGAGCATCCCGGCAGCTGGTGGACCCATTGGCGCGATTGGCTCTATCAACTTTCCAGCGATGAAGTCCCCGCACGTGAACCGGGCAAAGGCAAGCTCAAGGCCCTGTGCGATGCGCCAGGTGAATATGTGAAGGTCAGGAGTTAAATCAAGGGGGCTAACGCCCCCTTCACTATAGCTTTTTAGCTATCAGAAACTGCACCATCTTGGCCTTGTCGGAGTGCCAGACATAGCTGAGTTCAAAACCGGCCTCTTCATGCCAGGTTTTGAGCGTGTCCTTGGTGAAAAGATTGACATAGGGCGCGAGCCCGAAAAGCTGCATCACCGGCACCAAGAGCGAGAAGAGCAGCCCGCCGCTTTTCAAGCACGCCGTGCTGGAAACAAGATAACCGCCGGGCTTCAAGATCTGGTGGAAGCGCGCAATTGCGCCTTTGGGATCTTCGATCAGGTGCAAAATGCTATGGGCCATGACCATGTCATAGTGATCAGCATGACTTGGAATGGTGTCTAAACCCCCTACGCGAAAATCAACATTGGTGATGCCCGCTGCGGTCTGCTTTTCCTTGGCGATGGCGATCATTTCAGGCGATATATCAAGGGCTAAGATAGAGGCAACATGGGGCGCATGATGCAGCGCCGTGGTGCCCGTGCCGCAGCCAAACTCCAACAAGATGCTCTCAGCAGAATAATGCTGCGCCGTTTGCGCCAACTTATGGGCATAGGCCTCTGGATCGCTGATTTTTGACGCGGCATATTTACGCGCGGATTTATTCCAGAATTTTGCCGCCTTGATCATCATTTCCCTCGTACATGATGTTTGAAGACTACACGTACACGCCGCTCACCTATAAATAAATTGTCTAAATTTCTTCACCTGATATACGCATATCAATGAAGTGGAACGCCATCACCTTCGATTGGAATTATGCACGCGCCTTTCTGGTGACCGTGCAAGAAGGCTCATTTTCTGCGGCTGCGCGCGCCTTAGGTGCCACCCAACCCACGCTGTCGCGCCAGATAACCCAGCTGGAAGAGCAATTGGGCGTGACCCTTTTTGAGCGCGGCACCCGCTCCATGGCGCTGACAAAACATGGCGCAGAGCTGTATGAGCAAGTGCACACCATGGCCCAGGCCGCCTCGACCCTCTCACTTCTCGCAGCGGGCCGCGCTTCCAAACTCGAGGGCCATGTCAAAGTCACGGCGACGACGCAATTTGCCGCGCTGTATCTGCCCAAAGCCCTCAAAGCCCTTCAAGCCGAGACACCTGAGATTAGCGTTGAAGTTATCGCGTCAAACACCCTTGAGGACTTGAAAAATCGCGATGCCGACATCGCCATTCGCCACACCACCCAAATACCGGGTGATCTTTATGGTGAGCATCTGGGGGATATGAAGGGGTATTATTTTGCCTGCCCAGCCTATCTCAAAGACAAGGGCATTCCCAAAAGCCGCGAAGCGCTAAAAGACCTTTCCATGATCGGCTTTGGGGAACCCAGCTTTGTCATCGAGATGTTGGAACGCTATGGGCTCAATCCCGGCTGGACCACAGGCGACATTATGATCGGGTCCAGCTGCGGCGTGGTTATGGCCGAAATGATAAAATCCGGCCTTGGCGTTGGGCTGTTACCCGAACCGATCGCCAAGCTTTATGATCTTGAGCCCGTCCTGTCAGACATCTTCCACATTGATGTTCCGGTATGGCTGGTCACGCATCGCGAGCTGAAAACCAATCCCGTCATTCAATGTGTGTACAAGGCGCTCCACCAGGCCCTGAGCACAGCCTTGAAAGCATAAGAAAAAGGCGGCTCCGAAGGGAACCGCCTTTGTCCAAAGTCTGAAACCAGACGCGTAAGCGATTAACGCTTAGAGAACTGGAAGCTACGACGCGCTTTCGCACGGCCGTATTTCTTACGTTCAACAACGCGGCTGTCGCGGGTCAAGAAGCCATTGGCTTTCAGGACTTTGCGCAGCTCTGGTTCGTAATAGGTCAAAGCCTTGGAAATGCCGTGACGCACCGCACCGGCCTGACCGGACAGACCACCACCGGTGACGGTGGCGAACACATCGTATTGGTCAACACGCTCAGCAATTTGCATCGGTTGAGCGATCACCAGGCGCAGAACAGGACGTGCGAAATACACTTCTTGATCGCGGCCATTGACGATGACTTTACCTGAGCCCGGCTTGATCCAAACGCGCGCAATCGCGTTTTTCCGCTTACCGGTCGCATAGGCGCGGCCATGTTCGTCAATTTTCTTTTCGTATACGATCTCGTCCTGCGCACCGGCTACAGGAACATCGGCTTCTTTCAAAGCAGATTTCAGATCTTCGAGGGAACGAGCCTGTTCAGCCATGATTAGCTCCGCGCGTTCTTGACGTTCAACGCCTTGAAGTCGACGACTTCTGGTTGTTGAGCGACATGAGGGTGGTCTGCGCCGCCATAGACGCGCAGTTTTGAAAACTGGTCACGTGCCAGTGGGCTTTCTTTAGGAAGCATACGCTTCACAGCCAACTGCAGAACGCGCTCAGGATATTTGCCTTCCAGAACTTTGGCTGGAGAGGTTTCTTTGATCCCGCCGGGGTGGCCGGTGTGACGGTAGTAGCGCTTGTCCTGGTATTTGCGACCCGTGAAGACAACTTTGTCTGCATTGATCACAATAACATGGTCACCCGTGTCAATATGAGGGGTGAAATCAGGACGATGCTTACCGCGCAGGCGTAGGGCGATATAGGCAGCCAAGCGACCAACTACGGCGCCTTCTGCATCAATCACAACCCACTTGTGTTCGACCTCCGCGGGCTTAGCGGAAAACGTTTTCATCGCTTTTAGCCTTTGAACTTCTTGTCGACCAGGACGATCCTGACCGGGAAAGCGCGCCTTGTATGGGTAAAATGACGCTTCGTCAAGAAGCGCGCTCATAAAAATGCTTTAAAACAGGGCCTTAAGAATACGGTACCCCACTACCGCAATACGAAGACCCTGTCTTTAACTTGTAACACAGGCCCTGTATGAAGATGTTCAAAAGGCACAGTTTTTGGGGGACATTATGAGCCTATCACGGCGCACTTTCTTGCAAGTTTCAGGGCTAACCACGGGCGCTTTTGCCGGTTTGAGCCTGTTGGCCAGCTGCAAAAATACCGATCAAGCCCCCTATATCAATCAGGTTGAAGGCTATGGCCCGCTGAGCCCAGACCCTGAGGGTTTGTTTGATTTGCCTGAAGGCTTCACCCATCAGGTCATTTCTCAATTTGGTGATGAAATGGATGACGGCCTGCGCGTCCCGGGCCGGCCCGATGGCATGGCCGCTTTCCAAGGCCCCGACAATACGATCATTCTGGTGCGCAATCATGAGATCAATCCCGGCCATGTCGGGTATTCCGCTTTCGGTGATGAGGATGAACGCTTATCGCTCATTGATCGCGATAAAGTCTATGACTGGGTTGCGGGCAACGAACCCCATCACGGCGGCACGACGACCATCCATGTCGACAATGAAACTTTGGCGGTCCGCCGCCAATTCCTGTCCTTGGCCGGAACCGATAATAATTGCGCGGGCGGACCGACCCCCTGGGGCAGCTGGATCAGCTGCGAAGAAAGCCTTGATCTCGCGAGCGCAGATCCCAGCCAAGGCAGCGGCAAAGATCACGGCTATGCCTTTGAAGTGCCTGCGCTGGCCGAAACCTTGGTGGAGCCACGCCCGCTGTTGAATATGGGACGTTTTGAGCGCGAAGCCGTCGCGATCGATCCGGTCAGCGGCGCAGTCTATCAAACCGAAGATGATCGCCCGGCCTTGCTTTATCGCTTTATTCCTGACATCCCCGGCGATCTGCATGGCCCTGGTCGTCAGCAAGCCTTGATGATCAAAGGCCGTCCAGGCCTTGATACCCGCAATTGGGAAGACAGCCCCGAGACAATCACGCTTCACACCTGGATGGATGTGGAATGGGTCGATTTGGAGGATATCCATAATCCCAATAATGATCTGGCCACGCGCGGCATCGCCCTGGGCGCAGCACGCTTTACCCGTGGTGAAGGGGCTTGGTTTGATAAGGGTGAGCTTTATTTTTGCTGTACCGATGGCGGCCCGGCCCATATTGGCCAGATTTGGCGCTATCACCCCAGCCCGGCCGAAGGCCTCGCGCAGGAAGCTGATCAGCCCGGTCAGCTTCAGCTGTTTGTGGAAACAACGGATGCACGCGTGATGGAGAAATGCGACAACATCACCATCGCGCCTTGGGGCGATTTGATCGTCGTTGAGGATGGGGATGAAGAGCAGTTCATTCGTGGGGTGACGCCGCAGGGCCAAGTCTATACGATTGGACGCAATGCCGTCACGATGGAAGACGGGGAAAAAAGCGAGATTACAGGACCATGCTTCAGTCCAGATGGAAAAACACTCTTCTTCAATGTTCAGTCTGGACCCGGACGCACCTTCGCGGTTCGCGGGCCCTGGCAACAGCGTTCCTTGGCGCAGCTGTAACGCTCAGCGCCTGTTCGCAAAGCCCTGAAGACAGCACAGCACCTGAAGACACCCGTATCGGGGCAGGCCAGAACCTTCTGGAAGAAAACGACATCATCATCACTGCCGCCTTCGATGAAGGCCAGGCGATGGATGATCTCATTTTCTTGCCTAACAGTGAGAGCCCTTGGCTGGGCCGGATCGTAGGCGCGGCGCGCCCAGGCGGCATTGATCTTTATAATGTCGATGGGGAACGTCTGGCTCAGGTCAGCGGGCCACGCCTGGCGAACCTAGCTGCGGTTGAGAATTTCCAACTGCGCGGGGCTAGCTTCCCGCTGATCCTCGGCAATGACCGCGAGGGCGGACTGCATGCCTATGTCTTGCTCGCTGAGACCAATCAGCTGGTTGACGCCCCCCTCGCCCCCGTCACAATTGAAGGCGGGGTCAGCGGACTTTGCTTAAAAGAGATCGGGATTGGCTATGTCGATTATGTCTTATTAAGCGGGGATGATCGCGGCCATATCGTGCGTATTCGCGACACCGGTGAAGATCAGATCAGCCAGGAGGTTCGCACCAGCTTTGCCCTGCCTTTCCCGGCGCGCAATTGCCAGGTACTCAATTCTGCTATCTACATCTCCGGTCCAACCGGCGGCGTGACGCGCCTCACCGAATCCGGTGAGGTTGCGGCCCAATCTGAGGCCTTCTCGATTGCAGATCTGCTGGCGGTCGAGCTTCAAGGCCGGCCCGTCGTGATCACCAGCGTCACGGACACGCCTTTATTGACGGTTTATAACGCCGAAGATCTCAGTGAGCTCAGCTCGCTACGCACGGTTGATGGCCTGAACGCCCCCATGGTGAGCCAAGCCGGCGCGGTTGCCGTCACAGCGACTTCCTTTGGCGGCACCGCCTATGCCAGCGGCTTGGTCGCCATTTTCGACGAAGGCGATAAGCGCATCAAGCTGATCAGCCGGGAGGCCCTCAGCCGCGCCATTATCGGCACGCAACTCGAAGGCTAAGCCTTAAAGCCGGAAGGGCTCATCGCACACTTTAAGTGCTGCGATGAGCCGTCCAGGTCAGAACGCCACTGGTCAAAAATAGCGCAATCGCTCCGCCCTGATGGATCAGGGACAGATTAAGCGGTGCAGCGTGGACCAAGGTCACGATCCCCAACACGACTTGCACAATCAAGAGCGCTGCCAGGGTCACGACTACCGGTTTAACGGCGCGCACCTTGGAGCGCCATAAGGTATAGGCCAGCGTTAAACCACTGATTAGCGCGAGATAGCCCGTCCAACGGTGATGAAGCTGAACTGCGGCGCGGCTTTCAAAAATCGCGCTGAAGAAAGGATGGCCCGCCAGATAGCCCTCTGGGATCAAGCGCCCCTCCATCAGGGGCCAAGTGGTATAGATCCGGCCCGCATCTAAACCGGCCACAAAGGCCCCCAGGGCAACTTGTAAGAAGATCAGCCCCCAGAACGCCGCCGTAAAGCGCGCCAGCTTGGTCCAGCGATGACCTTCACAGCCATAGCGTGCATCCATCGCAAGCCAGGCGGTTAGGCCCAAAATCGTGAAGGCCATGCACAAATGCGTCGCCAGGCGGTATTGGCTGACATCCAGGCGGTCCACCAGGCCAGAAGACACCATCCACCAGCCAATCGCCCCTTGCAATCCCCCCAAAGCGAAGAGGATCCACAGGCGCATCCGCATCGGTTTGGCGATCATCCCGCGCAGCATGAAAACGGCAAACGGCAGCGCAAAGACCAGGCCCAAAGTCCGGCCGAGCTGACGATGGCTCCATTCCCACCAATAGATGAATTGAAACTCGGATAGGCTCATGCCGCGATTTTGCAACTGATATTCGGGAATAGCGCGGTATTTCTCAAACTCCTCGTGCCACCCAGCCTCATTTAGGGGCGGTAAAGCGCCCGTCACGGGCTTCCACTCGGTTATAGAAAGGCCTGAATCGGTTAACCGCGTCGCCCCTCCCACCAAGATCATGGCGCAGACAAAGGCCGCAATGACGACCAGCCAATAGAACACAAAACGATTGGTTCCCGCCTGAGTAAAGGGACGCGGCAAGGCTTCATTCGCGGTCATGGGCATACTCTCAACAAGACTTAACCGTTTTTATTAGGGTCAAATGGATCTGGAACAAGGGGGTAAGACCAGTTGATGGCTTCAGTGTGCCCACCAAAACCTCGCAAGACCCTCAAAATTCACTAGGCACACGTGTAAAGCCCGCTAAAATCACGCCATGGTTAAGATCGATCCTCATGGTACCGGCGGGCTATTGGCCCGCATTCTCCTCCTGCTCGGCGCGGTTTTGTTTCCGCTGGGCTTGATCCTACCCATGATCGAAACCCAAAGCTTCTTAATCTTTAAAGAGCGCTATTCCCTTGTTCAATCCATTGATGCTTTGGTCCAGTCACGCGATTACGCCCTGGCCGGGGTGATCGCGCTCTTTTCCATCCTCTTTCCCACGGCGAAGTTTGCAACCCTGGCGTGGCTAAACCTTGGGCCGCGCCCGATGATGTCCGCCTCAGCGCTTAAATTGCTGGAAATGCTGGGAAAATGGTCAATGATGGACGTTTTCGTCCTAGCCCTGATCGTAGTGAGCTTATCCAGCAATGGGCTAGCACGCGCGCTCACCCAGCCCGGCCTTTATGCCTTTGCCGTGAGTGCCTTGATGTTCATGCTCGCCTCTGGCCTCATCGCGCGCGATTTGGAACACCCTGCCCCCCTGGATCCAGAGCCCCCTCTCGCATGACACAATTCATCAGCCTCATTACACTCGTCATTCCTGATTATGACGCGGCATTAGCCTTCTATGTCGATGTCCTGGGTTTTACCCTGCTTGAAGATACCCGCCTGTCGGAGACAAAACGCTGGGTGCGGGTCGCCCCACCTGGCAGTCAGGAAACAGCCCTTCTGCTCGCCAAAGCCAGTGATGAGCATCAGCTGGCCGCCATCGGCCATCAAACCGGCGGGCGTGTAGCTTTCTTCCTGCAAACCGATGACTTTGAACGTGATTATGAAAAGATGCACGCAAATGGTGTCACGTTTTTAGAAGGTCCACGGCGTGAAAGCTACGGCCAAGTCGTCGTTTTTCAAGACCCCTTCGGCAATAAATGGGACCTTTTAGAGCTCACCTAGCGCCATTCTGGCAGACGTAAACATAAAGATTGAACCAGGCGGGACGCCGATTTGGCGGCGCGCGGGGCATCGCTAAATTTGACGCGTCCACAGAAAGGGCGGCGATCAAAGAATTAAGCCAGCGTGGTAGGAATAAAGCTCATTTTTTTAATAAGCCATATAGAATATAGTTATATTTTAATCATAGGAGTACGTTAAATTACTGAAATAAATGGTCGGAGCGAGAGGATTTGAACCTCCGACCCCCGGTCCCCCAGACCGGTGCGCTAACCGGGCTGCGCCACGCTCCGACACCTTAGGTCTCTTCTAACAATGGGGGGCAATCAGAAGAGAGGAGGTCTTATAGGCCGCGTGCTCCGGCGCATCAAGTCGAAAGAGCGGTGAAATATCAGCTCGCCTTGCGGCTGATGTGCGAGCGGGTAATAGCGGCATCCAAGCGCGCCTTCACGTCTTCTAGATCAGAGATCAAGCGTGTGAGATTATGGGCGCTTTCACGATAAAGCTCACTGCGCGCTTCAAGCGCATTCGCACGGCTATCGAGCGCTGGAGAAGGAATAGCCGCCTCTTCACCAGTGGGAATGGCTGCGATAGACGCACTGCCCTCACCCAGGGCCGCAACATGGCCAACACCGTGATCTTTGAGATATTTCTGCGCGCCCTTAATCGTATAGCCCGCTTCATAGAGCAAATGGCGCAAGCCCTTAATCAGGGTGACATCCTGAGGGCGATAGAAGCGGCGTCCGCCGCGGCGCTTTACGGGCTTTAACTGGGAGAATTTCGATTCCCAAAACCGCAGGACATGGGTGGGCAGACCGGCATCTTCCGCCGCTTCGGAGATCGTCCGATACGCGTCAGGCGACTTCTCTGCCCCACTCATGATACACCCTTCGTCAGATAAGAAGACTTATTTCGAAAGGGCAGCGTCAATGCGGTCTTTCAAAACCTGAGAGGGTTTGAACACCAGCACCCGGCGAGGATCGATAGGCACCTCTTCACCGGTTTTAGGATTTCGGCCAACCCGGCCATTTTTGTCACGCAGGACAAAAGAGCCGAAGGAGGAGAGTTTTACCGACTCGCCATTGGCCAAAGTATCAGAAAGCAGGTCGAGCACAGCTTCGACCAGGGTCGCCGATTCTTGGCGCGACAGACCCACTTCACGATAAACGGCTTCAGACAGGTCGGCGCGAGTTAGTGTTTTTTCAGCCATAACATAGACCCCCGATCAAGAGATTATATGAGCCTACGTCGCATTACTGCACGCGGTCAATGTTAACTATCAACAAAAACGTCAAAAACGTCAAAAACGAGCCAGAGCCGCACCCCAGGTGAGCCCGCCACCCAAGGCTTCCATCAAGATCAAGTCACCTTTTTTGACGCGTCCGTCTTTGACAGCCACATCCAGCGCGAGCGGAATGGACGCCGCAGAAGTATTGCCATGATCGGCGACGGTAGACACGACCTTTTCAACAGGAATGCCTAATTTTTTCGCAACGCCTTGTAAAATCCGGTAATTTGCCTGATGTGGAATAAACCAATCGACCTCTTCAATCGCGACATTGGCGATCTTTGCCGCCTCTTCGATTGAGCCTGATATCTTGTTCACAGCGTGCTTGAAGACCTGATTGCCCTGCATGCGCAGGTGGCCGACGGTTTTCGTGCTGGATGGTCCACCATCAACATATAAGAGATCACAAAAACTGCCATCAGAGCGCAAATGGGTCGAAATCACACCCTCACCGGCATTTGATTCGGTTTGTTCTTCCGCGCGCAGCACAATCGCCCCAGCCCCGTCCCCAAACAGGACGCAGGTCGTGCGATCCGTCCAGTCAAGAATGCGCGAGAACGTCTCGGCACCAATGACCAAAGCCGTCTTGGCTTGACCACGTGCCAGAAAATTATCCGCCGTTGCCATCGCATAGACGAAGCCTGAGCATACGGCATGCACGTCAAACGCCATGCCGTGGCGCATGCCCAGCTTATGCTGGATAATCGTGGCAGAGGCGGGAAAGGTCAGATCGGGTGTCGCCGTGGCGAGCACGATCATATCAACCTCATCAATGGTGATACCGGCGTGCGCCATGGCGCGGCGCGCGGCCTCGACCCCGAGATCGCTGGTGCATTCCCCATCGGCGGCGATATGGCGCTTCTTGATACCTGTGCGCTCTTGGATCCAGGCATCACTGGTCTCGACCAGGCTGGAAAGCTCATCATTGGTCATGGCCCGGGCAGGCAGATAAGAGCCTACACCGAGAATCTTCGAAATATACGCGCTCACGCCGTTTCCTGACTGGAGGACTGCGCGTCCCCCCCCTGTTTCGTCGCTTCCAGCCGGGCGATATTGCGCTCGACTTCTATAAGATAAGAACTATCCGCCATTTCTAGCGCAATGCGTAGGGCCGTGGCAAATCCCAAACCATCCGTACCGCCATGACTTTTCACAACGACACCATTCAGGCCCAAGAAAACCCCGCCATTAACGCTGCGCGGGTCCATCTTGGCGCGCAGGCTTTTCAACGCGCCCAACTGAAGCAAAGCTGCGGCGAATTTCGCGACCAGGCTGGAGGTTAGAGCCTCCCTCACCCAACCGCCAACCAGACGCGCCATGCCTTCGGCGGTTTTCAACGCGATATTACCGGTGAAGCCATCGGTGACGACCACATCGGTTTTTCCCGCTGAGATGTCATTGCCTTCGACAAAGCCGAAATAATTCATCTCCAGCTCGCCAGAGCGCAAAACCCCATCGGCTTCACGCACCTGATCATTGCCTTTAAGCTCTTCTTCGCCAACATTGAGAAGGCCAACGCTGGGATTGGCCGCGCCATGAACCGCGCGGTGAAACGCTTCGCCCATAATGGCAAACTCAATAAGCTGCGCGGCTGTACAATCAATATTCGCGCCAACATCCAGAACGGATGAAAACCCGCGCGCTGTAGGCCAGCTGGCCACGATGGCCGGGCGATGGACGCCCTTCATCATGCGCAGCACGACTTTGGAAATCGCCATTAAGGCACCGGTATTACCCGCAGACACGGCCACATGCGCTTCGCCGTCTTTGACCGCACGCACCGCATTCCACATGGATGAGCCTTTGGCCCGACGCACCGCCTCCGACGGTTTGGCGGACATATCGACTTCCAACTCGGTATGGCGAATCTCACAATGACCGCGAATGTCCTCATGCTGAGCCAGCAAGGGGCTCAGCTGTGCCTCATCCCCATGAAGGAGGATTTTGACGGTGCGCTTGCGGTTTTTGAAGAAATGCACCAGGCCATCAATGATGATTTCTGGCGCATGATCGCCGCCCATGGCGTCGATGGAGAGGATCAGTGGAGAACTCATGAAGGGATTCCGGTCCGCCCATTCTTGAACAATGTTTCGCCTCCAGAGCTTGGGGGCAAATTCGCGCCGGACCTTAGCGCATGACTTTTCAGATGCAAGCGCGTTGGCAGCAAGCTTTTATAACTGATCCGCGAAATGAGGGATTTGTCCTGACAAATAGTCCTCAAAGGGCTGAGCCAAAAGCCGCGCTTCACTGGTCAAAACATAAGACGCGAGCAGATCGCTGGCTTCATCACGGCCCTCACGATTAAAGACATTGCGCGCCAAAACTTCACTGAGGGCCTCTTGGTCTTTGGCCTCCAAACCCGGCTCATAGGCTTTGGCCGCCCCATAAAAGGCCTCGGCCATGGTACGGATCTTTTTACCCACCGTGGTATCACCGGCGCCAATCTCGCGGATGGCGGCCTCCATATCTTTGAACATGATGTCAAAGAGGTCTTGGGCGAAGGCCTTGGCCGCCTCGCCTTGCGTGTTTATCCGACGAATGACCAAAATCACATGCAGGCTGAGAAGGTTAAATCGACCGTCCAGCGTGTCGAGTTCGGGGTTCTTTTGGTAGAGAAAAGGACGGCGGGCTGCACTGACAATGGCCTGATACAGGGGCTCTGCCGTAGTTTTGTCGGATTTGCGCGTAAAAAAGCCTTTGAGCATGGCAGGTGTACTCCCCCGTAGAAAGTGACTTGCCGTCACGCCTTTGGACGTTTAGGCAATAGATTAAGCGTATAATGTGCGCACGTATGAGTAATCAAGGAAGGTAGACCACCTGATGAGTTTTCCTCGCACCCGTATCGCAGCTCTGGGCCTTCTTGTTATCAGTGCAGGCCTGTTGAGCGCGTGTAACCCAACGCTGCGCAGCCATGGCTTTCGCTACACCGATGGTGAAGTGCCTGAGATTCTCGTTGGTCAGGACACCCAGGCCAGCGTGATGTCGACTTTGGGCAATCCCTCTACCCGCGGCGTGTTCGAGACGGATACCTGGTATTATATCTCTGCGACCCGCGAAACCCTGGCCTATCGCCGCCCGGAAACGCGCGACCGGCGCATCATCGCCGTACGCTTTGATGACAATGGCGTGGTTTCAGCTGTCGACGAATTTGGTCTGGAAAACGGACGTGTCGTTGCCGTTGTGGGCCGTGAAACCCCGACCCGTGGGCGCGAGCTGACCATTCTGGAGCAAATCCTGGGCAATGTCGGACGCCTGCCCACGGAACAATTTGGCGGTGAGCAGAACTTGCCCGGCGGTGCCGGTGGCCCCCGCACCGATGGTGGACGCTAAAACCCTACTGTAATCAAAGAAAAACCCCCGCGTCCAAGACGTGGGGGTTTTTTATTACACACAAGTATCAACCTTAGAATCGTGCTGCCAGAACCGCGAGCAACAGCAAGGCCACGATATTGGTGATCTTGATCATCGGATTGACCGCAGGTCCAGCCGTATCCTTGTAAGGATCGCCCACGGTATCACCCGTAACGGCCGCCTTATGGGCATCCGACCCCTTGCCGCCATGATGACCGTCTTCGATATATTTCTTGGCATTGTCCCAGGCCCCGCCGCCGGCGGTCATGGAAACGGCCACGAACAGCCCGGTAACGATCACCCCCATCAACATCGCGCCCACCGCGGCCAAAGCTTCGGCCTTACCGGCGACAAAGGTGATCACGATGAATAGCACGATGGGAGAGAGCACCGGCAATAACGAAGGTATGATCATTTCGCGGATCGCTGCGCCCGTTAACAGGTCCACGGCCCGGCCATAATCGGGCTTGACCTCGCCCTTCATAATCCCTGGATTTTCACGGAACTGGCGACGCACTTCTTCGACCACGGCCTGCGCCGCGCGTCCCACAGCGGTCATCGACATCCCCCCGAAGAGGAAGGGAAGCAGACCGCCGAAGAAGAGCCCCACAACGACATAAGGGTTTTGCAGCGAGAAATTGACCACGATGTCGGCAAAGAAGGGATAATCTTCGGGGTGGCTGGCAAAGTAAGAGAGGTCCTCGGTATAAGCGGCGAACAGCACCAAAGCCCCCAGCCCGGCTGAACCAATGGCATAGCCCTTGGTGACGGCTTTGGTGGTATTGCCCACAGCATCGAGCGCATCGGTGGTTTCACGCACCGCACTGTCCAACTCAGCCATTTCAGCTATCCCGCCCGCATTGTCCGTAACAGGACCGAAGGCATCAAGAGCCACGACCATTCCGGCCAGCGCCAACATGGTGGTCACAGCAACGGCAATGCCATAAAGCCCGGCCAGGTTAAACGTCACGACAATGCCGATAATGATGATGAGGGCAGGAAGCGCGGTTGCCTCCAGCGACACCGCCAAGCCCTGAATCACATTCGTGCCATGCCCGGATTCGGACGCCTTCGCGACCGAGCGCACGGGGTGATATTGCGTGCCGGTGTAATATTCCGTCACCCAGACAATGGCACCGGTGACGACAAGCCCCGCCAAACCACACAGCAAAAGGTCCAGCCCCGTCATAGTTACACCAGAGCTGGTGGTGATCGTCTGATCAAAGCCGATCAGCTGATAGGTCACGCCCGCAACCCCAATGAGGGAGAAGACGGCAGAGGCAATAAAGCCCTTATAAAGCGCGCCCATGACATGGGTTGACCCTTTGGAAAGGCGCACAAAAAACGTCCCCAGGACTGAGGCCAGGATACAGACCCCGCCAATCGCCAGCGGATAGATCATCATGGTATCAACTGTCACCGCACCGACGGCATCACGAAAGAAGATCGAGGCCAGCACCATGGTCGCTACCGCCGTAACGGCATAGGTTTCAAACAGATCGGCGGCCATGCCTGCGCAGTCACCCACATTGTCCCCGACATTGTCGGCAATGGTGGCGGCATTACGCGGATCATCTTCAGGGATATTGGCTTCGACCTTACCGACCATATCCCCGCCAACATCAGCGCCCTTGGTGAAGATCCCGCCGCCCAAACGCGCAAAGATGGAAATCAACGACGCCCCAAAGCCAAGCGCGACCAAGCCATCAATCACTGTGCGATGATCAGTCACCGCACTAAAAGCGCCATTCGGGGCCAGGAAGGCGTAATAGACCGTGACAGCCAAAAGCGCGAGCCCGACCACTAAAAGTCCCGTGACCGAACCGGATTTGAAAGCCATCGCCAGGCCCGCTTGCAGGCCCTTTCGTGAGGCTTCGGTGGTGCGCACATTGGCCCGTACCGAGACCAGCATGCCGATAAAGCCCGCCAGACCCGACAGGACCGCCCCTGTTAAAAAGCCCACTGCAACGATGGGCCCCAGCAGAAATCCAACAAGGATCAAAATCACCACACCAACCATAGCGATGGTGGTATATTGACGGCGCAGATAGGCATTGGCGCCTTCTTGAATGGCCGCGGCAATCTCCTGCATACGCTCATTGCCCGGAGATGCGGAAAGAATGGCGCGAATTTGGAGCGCCCCATAGAGCAAAGCCAGCACGCCCGCAGCGATCACCAGCCATAACCAGTTTTGTACACTCATTCGAGATTCTGCCTTTTTCCAAGTCTAATGCTTGTTTCAGAAGGCAAAAGCGACTTTATTCTATATAAATCAGCCATCATTTACCCTCCCCGAATAGAAAACTATGCCGGAGGGTTAATGCGCTGGCAATACTTGATCTAAACTTGTCTTTGAACGAATTTAATCTTGCGCTGCAACATTAGCCATTAAGATCACGCCGGTCACCGCCCAAAATCCGTAGCTCAGTAATGACGACCGGCGCCATCAAGCGATTGAGCTCGGCCAAAATCGCGTCATGGGCTTCGCTATCGTCAAAGCTACGTTGCGGGCCATTTTGAAAGGGATGCTCGTGAACGACCTTAATGATCCCATCCAGCAGAATATGCGCTTTTTGGCGAACCTGGTTTTCTGCGTTATTGGACTCAATCAAAACCCGTGGCACGACAAAGGCATAGGCCACCATGCGGCCATTCTCGACGATAGGCGCGACCACGGCCGGTAAATCGACATAAGGCCCGTCGGGGGTCGAAAACTCTTGATTGGTTTCGGCGAGCGCGCGTTCATTGTCGCTGATGATATCAAAGCCCGCCATAATGCGATTGGCAGGTCCGGCGGGTTCACCGCCATGGCCCCCACCATGTCCATCATCAGGCGGTGGGCTAGCATAACTCACGCCAAAAGAAGCACTTAGCGCGAGAAGCATCGCAGACAAGATCATCGACAATGTTTTGCAAAACTGGGTCATAGGCTGAGCTTAGCCCAAAGCCCTCAAAAATGGGTAAAGCCCGGCTGAGAAAGGGCGACATCCTGGCCCTGATAGCGCACCTTTTTGTCCGGGCCGGGCGTAAACACACCCACTTGCGTAACGCGGTGATGGCGCGTTTGGGCATAGGCTTGAAACTCATCCCATTTTTCAGGGCGAATGGCCCCGATGATTTGGTAATCATCACCGGCACTGGCGAGATAGCTTAACGCTTGGCCGGGATTGGCTTGGCTGTGAAGCCAAGCGCGGGCCGCATCCGACAGCGGCAAGCGCTCAAGATCCAGGCTCAATCCACACCCGCTGGCCGTGGCGATATGGGAAAGATCGCTCAACAGACCGTCGGAAATATCCGCCGAAGCCCTCAGATAGTGGGGAAGATCATCCACCAAGGCCAAGGGCGGTTCAGGACGGCGCAAAGCCTTTAAAAGCGTACTTTGATGATCTTGGGCGAGGCTCAACTCCCCCAACGCACATTGCAGGCCCAGCCCCGCATCGCCGATCAGGCCCGTCACGACGATAAGATCACCGGCCTTTGCGCCTGCACGCCGGATCATCCCGGCACCCTTGACCCAGCCAAGCGCTGTAATCGACACGGTGAACGGCCCATCGCTGAGCGTGGTATCCCCGCCCATCAAGGCCAGGTCAAAACGCGTTTGCGCCGCTTTCAAGCCTTCCGCCCAGGCATCGCGGTCTTTCAGCCGTGCACGGGTCCAGGCCATGGACACCAGATAGCCCGCAGGCTTAGCGCCTTTGGCCACCAGGTCCGAGACATTGACCGCCAGAGCCTTCCAAGCGATGTCTTCAAGGCTATCGCTGGGCAGGAAGTGGCGATCTTCGACCAGCATATCGCTGGTTATCACCAGAGTATGGCCGGGCTTAACGGGGATTTGCGCCGCATCATCGCGCAGAGCAAAGGCACCAGGCCAATCCGCACTTAAGGGCGCGAGGGCGCGCGCGATATAATCGAACTCGCCCTCATCACTCATGATTAGAACTCGTCTGGGCGGGCCTTGCGGGCAATCGCATCCAAAGTCCCATTGACGAAGCCGGGCTCTGGGCCTTCAAAGAAGGCCTTTGTGATCTCGACATATTCATCGATCACAACTTTGGCCGGGACATCATTGCGCTCAACCAACTCATAGCCGCCAGAGCGCAAAATCGCACGCACCGTGGCATCAATGCGCTTGAGCGACCAGCCCTCTTTCAAGGTTTCTGCGGCCAGGCTGTCGACTTTATTCTGCGCCTTCACCACCCCTTCAAGAAGGTTTTCAAAGAAGGTCTCATCGGCCTCTAAACGGTCATCCTGGTGAAGGTCATGCATTTCACCCTCGCCTTCACCTTCGGCGTTTTCCTCAACACGATCAGGCACATAATCACGCGGCTTCAAGCGATGATTGAGGAATTCCAGCGTGACTTCACGCGCACCGCGCCCGGAGATTTCCATCTGATAAAGCGCTTGGACCGCAGCGAGACGCGCCGTACGGCGCAGGCGGGCACGAGATTGAGAGGCCGTTTCAGTCATAATCGGATATTAGCTTTCAAACTTATCTTTAATGGCCATCATAGCCAGACAGGCCACGGCTGCGCCGCCGCCTTTATTCTTTTCATTCAGGCGCGCACGGGCACGCGCCTGCAGGATATTTTCTACGGTGATGATACCATTGCCGATCGCAACCCCTTCTAGGGTCAGATCCATGATCCCACGCGCCGATTCGTTGCACACCGTATCATAATGACTGGTTTCACCCCGGATCACACACCCCAAAGCGACATAGCCCTCATAGCCCGCCTTGGCGTTTTCACAGATCGCGATGACGCCTGGAATTTCCAACGCGCCGGGTACCTCAATCACATCATAGCCGACACCGGCTTTATCAAGAGCGTCTTTGGCCCCTGCCAATAGATCGGCGCTGATCTCTTCATAGAAAGGCGCAGAAATGATCAGTACTTTTTTACTCGCCGTCATGCGGGCCTCCATCAATATCGCGCTGTTCTACGATCTCTAAGCCATAGCCTTCAAGCCCGACAATGGTTTGTGGCGCGGTTGAGAGCAAGATCATCTTGCGCACACCCACATCCAACAGAATTTGCGCGCCGTGACCATATTCACGAAGGCGCTTGGCATGGAGATCATCGCCGCTC
The DNA here is from genome assembly GCF_000382325.1 of Woodsholea maritima DSM 17123. Classification (GTDB taxonomy): domain Bacteria; phylum Pseudomonadota; class Alphaproteobacteria; order Caulobacterales; family Maricaulaceae; genus Woodsholea; species Woodsholea maritima. The sequence continues at coordinate 140,030 of NZ_KB908059.1, read as the reverse complement.
TCAACTGGCTTCGCGCCGAAATATTCGGTAATCGCGAAGGGATTAGATTCGCGAATGAAGACCATAACCCCCGGCCCCTCATGGGCGGCGAGCGCCTTAAGCCCTTCTTCCACCAGATTGGCGCGCTTTTCACCCGCGCCTAAAATATCATCGGCAAAGGTGACTTTATGCATGCGCACCAAGGTCGGCGTTTCGGGCTTGGGGGCCCCCTTGATCAAGGCCACATGCTCAACATGATCAATCATGGAGCGGAAGACCGCGACGCGGAAATTTGCGCCATAGCGGGTGTGAACCTCGCTATCAAGGCGACGCTCAACAAAACGGTCATGCTTACGCCGATAGGCGATCAGATCGGCAATGGTGCCGATTTTCAGGCCATGATGCTGGGCGATGGCGATCAACTCTGGCAGACGAGCCATGGTGCCATCTTCATTCATGATCTCGCAGATCACGCCAGAGGGATTTAAGCCCGCCAAACGCGCCACATCGACGGAGGCTTCGGTATGGCCCGCGCGGACCAATACCCCGCCATCACGCGCCATCAAGGGAAAGACATGGCCCGGCGTCACAATGTCGTCCGCGCCCTTGGTCGGATCAATCGCGGCCGCAATCGTGCGTGCGCGATCGGCCGCAGAAATACCTGTGGTGACACCTTCCCTGGCCTCGATCGACACGGTGAAGTTGGTCGAATGGCGCGTGCCGTTTTCGCGCGTCATCAAGGGCAGGTTCAACGTGCGGGTACGTTCACCGGTCAAGGTCAAACAGATAAGCCCGCGACCATAGCGTGCCATGAAATTAACCGCCTCAGGCGTAGCAAATTGCGCCGGGATCACCAGATCGCCTTCATTCTCGCGATCTTCAGCATCGACCAGAATGAACATGCGACCATTCCGGGCATCTTCAATAATATCTTCGATCGGCGAAAGCGGGCTATCAAGACCTGACATGGAAAGCCTGTAGGGTAAGGCCGAGCCCCATCGAGATGAGGAGCGGACAGAAAAACTTAAGTCTGGGCAGTTTGGCTGAGGCGCGCGGCGTAGCGCGCCATGACATCCACCTCAAGGTTTACACGCATGCCTGACTGTAATTGGCCCAGAGTTGTGACCTCTGCGGTATGGGGAATGATCATCAGATCGAAGATATCGCCCTCAATACCATTCACAGTCAAGGATACGCCTTCAACGGTAATCGAGCCCTTATGCGCTATAAAGCGCGAAAGCGCAGCCGGGGCCTTCACTTTAAAGCCAATCCAACCGGTTTGATCCTGGCGTTCAACCACCTCACCGACACCATCGACATGACCTTGAACGATATGGCCGCCCAATTCATCGCCAATTTTCAGCGCGCGTTCCAGATTGATGGTATCGCCAACTTTCCAATCGCCAAGGGTTGTTACGGCCAAAGTCTCCGGCGAGACCTCAACGATAAAGCGCGAGCCCTTGGGATCTGGATGGATCTCCACCAGGGTCAGGCAGACGCCGTTATGGGCAATGGAAGCCCCCAGTTTAAGATCATCATGGGGGTAGGATGAGCGAACTTCAAACCGACGCACAGGCCCCTGAGTAAGGGAATGTAAAACACCTTGGTCGGTTATAAGTCCTGTGAACATGAGGGCGTGTCCTGATAGATATAGCTTTCCCAGAGATCGCTACCGGCGGCCTGGGATTGAACACGCTGAAAATGGGCCGCTTGGGCGATCTCAACAAGCCCTAAATCTGCAATTACATTAAGTCCGTCACCGCCCAGAATAATTGGCGCGCGAAACCACTCGATATGGGTGACGAGCCCAGTTTTCAAGCCGCTGGCCGCCAAAGCCCCGCCGGCCTCGATCATGATCGCATCCATGCCGCGTTCACGTAAGCGCTCAACCACGGTGGTGAGGGAGACACGGCCCTCTTGAATAGGGCATTCGATGACCACCGCACCGCGCGCTTCATAATCGGCGCGGCGTTCAGCCTGCAAAGGCCCAGTGAAGAGATAGCAGGGGCTCTCAGCGCTGGAGAAAATCTTGGCATCCAAGGGCGTGCGCCCATGGGTATCAATCACCGCGCGCGCAGGCTGATCAGACCCTTCCAGGCCGCGCACATTCAACTGAGGGTCATCAGACAAGACTGTACCTACACCGGTCACGATCACATCATGCTCGGCGCGGATATGGTGCACACATTGACGCGATAATGCGTTGGTAATCCACTGGGACTTGCCATTTGCCAGGGCAATTTTTCCGTCCAGGGATGTCGCAACTTTCAACGTGACACGGCCTTCAATCGGCACGCTCACGCAGAGCCCTCCTCGCTCATATCACCCTCCTCATCCTCCACAAGGGGGGATGATAACCGCTCACCTTTAATAAAGTCCGAAAAGTCCGCAACTTCTCTGAAATCTTTATAAACGGAGGCGTAACGCACATAGGCCACGGGATCGAGATTGCGCAATCCCTCCATGATCAATTTGCCAATGCGTTCAGAGGAAATATCGGTATCACCGCCACTTTCCAGGCGGCGCACAATGCCCGACACCATCTGCTCGATGCGGTCGCGCTCGATGGCGCGCTTTTGCGAGGCGAGCAAGATGGAGCGGATCAATTTGTCGCGGTCGAAGGCCACGCGCTTACCATCGCGCTTCACCACCTGAAGATCACGCAATTGCACACGCTCAAACGTCGTGTAACGCGCCCCACAGCTTGGGCATTGGCGCCGACGACGGATGGCCTGGCCATCCTCCGCCGGACGCGAATCCTTCACTTGGGTATCAGGGTGTGAGCAAAACGGACAGCGCATGCGCCTAGCTTAGCCCAGTTCAGGATAGATTGGGAAGCGGGCACACATGGCCAAAACTTCTTCACGAATGCGCGCTTCGACGGCGCTATCGCCTTCAGGATTGGCCGCGAGCGCTTCAAGAACCTCACCAATCATTTCACCGACGCGGCGGAATTCGACCTGACCAAAGCCCCGTGTGGTCGCCGCAGGGGCCCCTAAACGCAGACCCGAAGTCACCGTTGGCTTTTCCGGATCAAAGGGCACACCGTTTTTATTACACGTCATGTGCGCGCGCTCCAAAGCGGCTTCAGAGACATTGCCCTTCAGGCCCTTTGGACGCAAATCCAGCAAGATCAGATGACTGTCGGTACCGCCAGAGACCAGATCAAAACCCCGTTCAATCAGGGCCTCGCCCATCACCTTAGTGTTTTCTACGACATTGCGGATATAGACCTTATACTCTGGCTTCAATGCTTCACCAAAGGCAACCGCTTTACCGGCGATGACGTGCATCAAAGGCCCGCCTTGAATGCCAGGGAAAATCGCGGAATTGAATTTCTTGCCTAGCCCTTCATCGCGCGACAAAATCATACCCCCGCGTGGACCGCGAAGCGTCTTGTGCGTCGTGGTGGTGACGGCATCGGCGTATTCGATGGGGTTAGGATAAGCCCCGCCCGCAACCAAGCCCGCAAAGTGCGCCATATCCACCATCAGATAGGCCCCGACCTCATCACAGATCTCGCGGAAGGCTTTAAAGTCGATCACGCGTGGATAGGCTGAGCCTCCGGCAATGATCATTTGTGGTTTTACGTCGCGCGCTTGATCACGCAGCTTATCGTAATCAATCAAGTGATCGTCTTCACGCACACCATAGGAGTGCGCTTCAAACCACTTGCCCGAAACATTGGGGCGTGCACCATGGGTCAAGTGACCACCGGCCGCCAGATCAAGACCTAAAATCTTATCGCCGGGCTTCAACAGCGCCATGAAGACGCCCTGATTGGCCTGACTGCCAGAATTGGGCTGAACATTGACGTAGGCGGCACCGAAGAGCTGCTTTGCGCGCTCAATCGCCAGTGATTCGGCAATATCGACGAACTCACACCCGCCATAATAGCGACGGCCCGGATAGCCCTCGGCATATTTGTTGGTCAGAGGCGAGCCTTGCGCTTCAAGGACCGCGCGCGAGACGATATTTTCTGACGCGATCAATTCGATCTGGTCTTGCTGGCGTTTGATCTCTTTTGCAATCGCTGATGCGATTTCGGGATCAACCGTTGCTAAACCCTCGTTAAAGAAAGAATTTGGGGCTTGATAGTGAGCATCCGCCATGGCGCGCCTCCTGATGAGTGAGCTTATATTGCTACTCTCATATGACGAGCCAGACCAAAGAACAACCATCACATGATGTCTTTAGGTGCAATCATATTTGATTGAATAAGAAAACTGCGGGCAAATCAATTATAGATACAGTTTCTATAAGACTAGGACTTGCCCGACTCTATGATTTATCCTATGACCTATATTCATCGGGTCACCACATCGCTATATATGAGAGAGATAAAGAATATGAGTGAAGAAACCCAATTACCGGTCGATAACGAAGAACTCCTGCGCATGACAACTGATGTTGTGGCCTCTTTCCTCAGCCACAATTCTGTTCCCGCCGACAGCATTCCAGATCTTATCCGCTCTGTTCACGCCACCATGAAAGACGTTTCTGGGGAAGAGCAGAAGGTTGAAGTTAAAACGAAACCAGCTGTTCCAGTTTCTAAATCCGTCACCGACGAATATATCGTTTGCTTGGAAGACGGCAAGAAATTGAAAATGTTGAAGCGCTATCTACGTTCACAATACGATATGTCACCAGACGAATACCGCCGTAAATGGGGTCTGCCTGCTGACTATCCTATGGTTGCGCCAAGCTATTCTCGCCGCCGTTCTGATTTTGCTAAAGAAATCGGCCTGGGCCGCGGCGCTGGTAAAGACTAAGCCAGCGACAGCTTTATGCTAACAAACCCCGGCCTTTAGGCCGGGGTTTTGTTTTATTGCCTGAAGATGAGCTTTTGTCCTGTTGCAAACGCCGGGTCAACTTACCCAAAGCGATATGTTCCAGATCAGATTTCGCGGCTTTGAGCGGTCCGGTGGCCACAGCCTCCACACCGCTTTCAACATCCACCGCAATGACGCGTTGAAACTCGCCGCGCTTGATAAATTCAACAATAATCTCGCGGCCCTCTAAAGGATCGCGGCGTGTTGTCATGCAACGCGCTCCACGGCGTATTTCTTGTACACCACATCCAGAGCCGTAATCAGGTCTTCAAACATGGTATCGGTATGTAAGGGCGTCGGGGTCAGGCGCATGCGCTCTGTCCCTTTGGGCACTGTGGGATAATTAATGGGCTGAACATAGATATTATGCTCGTCCAGCAACGCATCGGTAATGCGCTTACATTGCACCGGATCACCGACATGCACGGGCACGATATGGGTGACGGAGCTGTCCAGCACCGGATAGCCCGCGGCGCGCAGGCGCGCCTTCAAGGTCGCGGCGCGTTCGTGATGGGCTTCACGCAAATGATTGGCAGATTTTAAATATTGTACACTCGCCCACGCGCCCGCCGCCAGGGTCGGTGCCAGAGACGTGGTGAAAATGAAACCCGGAGCCCAAGAGCGGATGGCATCAACGATCATCGCGTCCGCGGCGATATACCCGCCCATCACACCAAAGGCCTTACCTAAAGTACCCTCGATAATGTCAAAGCGGTCCATCAACCCTTCGCGTTCGGCAATCCCGGCCCCGCGTAGACCATAAAGGCCCACCGCGTGAACTTCATCGAGATAGGTCAACGCGTTATACTTGTCAGCCAGATCGCACACGGCTTTCAAAGGACCGACATCGCCGTCCATGGAATAGACTGATTCCAGCGCGATCAGCTTGGGCGCATCAAAGGGCGCAGCCTTTAGCAGCTCTTCCAAATGCGCGACATCATTGTGACGCCAAACATGTTTTTCACATTTCGCGCCCTTCACGCCTTCAATCATGGAGGCGTGATTAAGCTCATCAGAGAAAATGATGAGACCGGGCAAAATCTTGCCCAGGGTCGCGAGCGTCGCCTGGTTCGCGATATAGCCGGAAGTGAACAAAAGCGCGGCTTCTTTTTGATGAAGATCGGCTAAAGAGCGCTCTAATTCGACATGATAATGCGTGGTGCCAGAGATATTACGCGTACCGCCTGCCCCGGCCCCGACATCGTCAATGGCCTGCTTCATGGTGCCGATCACGCAAGGGCTTTGGCCCATGCCCAGATAGTCATTGGAACACCACACGGTGACTTCGCGCACATCACCGGCTTCAGAGCGGTAACGCGCACGCGGAAATTCACCGCGTTTACGCAAGAGATCAGCAAACACCCGATAGCGCCCTTCGGCGCGAACGCGGGTTACGGCAGAACGGAAAGCGTTTTTATAATCCATTATATCCATCCGCCTGATAACTCAGGCTGAACTCCATATGATGTATCCGATGGTCCAGATATACCCTTATTTTTAATCCGGGGATCTGGACACATGGACGCAGGGTCAACTCGCTCGCAAGGCTTAAGAGTTTGAGCCCGCCTCACCTTCTAGAAACTTAATCATGGCGGAGAAATCCATGCCGCCACCGCCTGCTGCATCGAAAGCCTCATATAGGCTTTCTGCACGCTCGCCCATAGGGGTATGTGCATCAACATGCTTGGCCGCATCTTGCGCCAGCTTCAGATCCTTCAGCATCATTGCGACCGCGAAGCCTGGCTTATAGTCGCGATTTGACGGCGCAGTCGGTACGGGACCCGGGGCCGGACAATAGCTGGTGAGTGACCAGTTCTGACCCGAAGCTTTCGAGGCGATGTCAAAGAAGCTTTGATCAGAAAGACCTAATTTGCGAGCCAAATTAAAGGCTTCACAGGTCCCGATCATGTGAATGCCCAACAGCATATTATTGCAGATCTTCGCCGCCTGACCTGCACCGGCAACCCCGGCATGAATCACCGCTTTACCCATAGCGTTCAGGAAAGGCTCAGCCGCCTTAAAGGCATCATCACGCCCGCCCACCATAAAGGTCAAAGTGCCCGCTTCTGCAGCGGCAACTCCGCCAGACACCGGAGCGTCGACGAATTTGATGCCCTTTTCGGCCGCCGCCGCGCCAACTGCGCGCGCTGATTCGACGTCAATGGTGGAGCAATCCATGATCACGCAGTGATCATCAACCTTGGCCAAAACGCCCTCATCGCCTTCATAAACGCCGCGCACATGCTTACCCGCGGGCAGCATGGTGATCACGGCGTCAGCGCCGGTGACCGCTTCGGTGACACTGGCCGCAGCCTGTGCGCCCTTGGCCACCAGAGCGGCAATCGCGTCGGGATTGAGGTCAAACACATGAACGTCATGACCGGCTTTGACCTGGTTGGCGGCCATGCCAGAGCCCATATTCCCTAGTCCGATGAAGGCGATGCGTGCCATTGTCTACTCCCCGATAAATGTCAGTTCTTGATCGTCGTCCAAAGGCTCAAACATGGCGTTGACGGCCTGGGCACTCACCTCTGACAAGGTTTTGGGCGACCATTGCGGATTATTATCTTTGTCCAAGATGACGGCGCGCACGCCTTCATAAAAATCTACGCCGGTAAGGAAATGCATGGACAGGCGTAAATCCTGTTTCATCACCTCACGGAAGCTCATCTTGGCGCCTTTATGAAGGGCTGCAAGTGTCACCTTCATCGCGAAAGGAGATTTGGTGCGCAAGATCGCGGCTTGCTTGGTTGACCAGCTATCGCCCGCCGCATCCAAGCGCGCCAGGATCGCTTCAACGCTATCCTTGATGAAGGCCGCATCGACCAGACCGCGCGCCAGCGCCCAATCCGAAGACCCGGCATCACCTGCATGCGCTTCTAAGGTCGCTTCAAGCGCCTCACCCTCTTCATCGAGATGGGCTTTTTGCAAGTCCTCGATCAAGGCCGCGTGCTTATCAGACGGCACATAATGGGTGGCAATGCCGCTGGCCAAAACATCGGCGGTTTTCAGACGCGCGCCCGACAGCCCCATCCACGTCCCCAGCTCGCCGGGTAGATGAGAGAGGAAATATGATCCACCAACATCGGGGAAATAACCAATGCCGGTTTCAGGCATCGCCAACATGGTGCGATCGCCGGCCACACGGTGAGAACCGGGCATGGAAATCCCCACGCCGCCGCCCATCGTGATGCCATCAATCAAGGCGATGAAGGGCTTAGGATATTCCTGAATCAGAACATTCAAGCGATATTCGTCGCGCCAAAATTCATAGGCGCGGGTGTCCTTGGCTGTGCCTGATTCGGCGAGCAGGCGGATATCCCCGCCCGCGCAGAAGGCTTTCTCACCGGCCGCATCCACGAGCACGGCCTTGACCTCGCCATCGTCTTTCCACGCCAAGAGCGCCTTGGTCATCTCCAGACACATATCATGGGTCAAGGCGTTCAGCGCCTGAGGACGATTAAGGGTGATACGCCCGATTTGGCCGACTTTTCCTGCGATAATCTCACTCATCGTTGAAGATCCTTGGCAATGATGACGCGCATAATCTCATTGGTGCCTTCCAGGATTTGGTGCACACGTAAATCGCGCACAATACGCTCAATCGGATAGTCTTTGAGATAGCCATACCCGCCATGCAATTGCAGGGCATCATTGGCGATTTTAGAGCCGAGATCGGTGGCAAAGCGTTTGGCCATCGCACAATATTTTGCCGCCGAAGGATCATTCGCATCCACCGAAGCCGCAGCACGGTAGAGCATCAGGCGTGAAGCTTCCAACTCCGTGGCCATATCGGCCAGCTTGAATTGCGAGTTTTGGAACACGCCAATCGGCTTACCAAATTGCTGGCGATCCTTTGTGTATTGCAGTGCGGTTTCAAAGGCGAATTGCGCTCCGCCCAGGGAACAGGCCCCGATATTGATCCGCCCACCATTGAGACCCTTCATGGCGATGTTAAAGCCAATGCCTTCCTCGCCGATCAGATTTTCGGCTGGAACACGGCAATCTTCAAAATTGACCACGGCGGTGGGTTGGGAATTCCAGCCCATCTTTTTCTCATTCGCCCCGAAGGACAGGCCTGGCGTGCCCTTCTCGACCAAAATCGTGGAAATGCCCTTTGGCCCCTCACCGCCGGTGCGCACCATCACGACATAAACGTCAGAGACCCCGCCGCCGGAGATGAAGGCTTTTGAGCCATTAAGGACATAGTGATCACCATCACGCACCGCCTTGGTGCGTAAAGACGCCGCATCGGAGCCCGCGCCCGGTTCGGTTAGGCAGTAAGAGCCGATCAGCTCCATCGTGGTCAGCTTCGGCAGCCATTTCTGGCGCTGGGCTTCACTGCCCCAGCTATCGACAATCCAAGACACCATATTGTGAATGGAGATAAAGGCCGCCGTCGACACACATCCTTGGGAAAGCTGTTCAAAGATCAAGGCCGCGTCCAGACGCGACAGGCCAGACCCGCCGACATCATCACGCACATAAATCCCGGCAAAGCCCATTTGCGCCGCCGCGCGCAGGGTATCCACGGGAAAATGCTTTTTCTCATCCCATTCTGCCGCGAAGGGTTTTAATTGATCGTCTGCAAACTTACGCGCAGCATCCTGGATGAGGGTTTGATCTTCACTCAGCTCGAAATGCACCGAACAACTCCTTATCTATTTGGCCGAAGCCCTAGCGCGCGTTTGGCCGCTCGGCAAGATCTATAGCTTCATAAAAGGGACATCTTCCATGCCCAGCTTTCCGCAAACCCGCTTTCGCCGCACCCGCTCAGCCGATTGGGTACGCCGTCTGGTGCGCCAGACGACCTTAAGTCCGGATGATCTGGTATGGAGTGTGGTCGTCTCCGATCGCGCTGATCCAACCGAGCCTGTCGCCTCCATGCCCGGCGTGGTGCGCTATTCCATCCCCGCGCTCGTGAAGGCCGCCAAAGAAGCCTATGATCTGGGCATCCCCGCGCTGGCGCTCTTTCCTCATATTGATCCGGCGAAAAAAGATGATCAGGGCAGTGAAGCGTCCAATAATCAAGGCTTGGTGCAAACGGCAATCCGCGCCTTAAAAGATGCTGTACCCGATATGGGCCTGATTTGTGATGTCGCGCTCGATCCCTTCACCACCCATGGCCATGACGGCATTTTAGAAGAAGGCTATGTCGCCAATGACGAAACCGTCAAACGCCTGTGTGAACAAGCCCTGTCCCAGGCCTATGCCGGGGCCGATGTTATTGCCCCCTCGGATATGATGGATGGGCGCGTGGGGGCCATTCGCCAGGTTTTGGAGCGTGAAGGCTTTCGCAATACCATGATCCTCTCCTACGCGGCCAAATACGCCTCGGGCTTTTATGGGCCGTATCGCGATGCGATTGGTTCTGCCCAGGCCCTGGTCGGGGATAAGAAAACCTATCAAATGGATCCAGCTAACCGCGATGAATGCATCCATGAAGTGGCGATGGATTTAGAAGAAGGCGCAGACATGGTGATGGTCAAACCCGGCCTTCCCTATTTGGATATTGTCGCGCGGATCAAGGAAGAATTTGGTGTGCCGACCTTTGCCTTCCAGGTCTCTGGCGAATACGCCATGATCCAAGCCGCCGCGCAAAATGGCTGGATTGATGGCGATCGGGTGATGATGGAATCGCTCAGCGCGTTCAAACGCGCCGGGGCCGATGGCGTGCTGACCTATTTCGCCCCGCAGGCGGCAAAAATCCTCAACGCTTAGCCGGATCTGCGCCCGGTTCGCCGGGCGCACTCGCCTTGTTATTGGCCCTTCAAGGCCATACTGGGAAGCGACCAGTTATAGCGGATCGCACAGCCGCGCAGCACAAAGGCTAAGGTCGCGGAGCTGACGGCCGCGATTGAGCCGTCCAGATTGAAATGCCAGGCGAGAATATACGCCCCCGCCCCGGCCATCGCCGCGAGGGCATAAATCTCCGCACGCAAGACCAACGGAATATCATTGACAATGATATCGCGGATCAGCCCACCAAAGGCCGCACTCATCACCCCGGTCAGCATGGCAATGGACCAGTGCGCCCCGGCATCCAGCCCCGCTTGTGCGCCCAGCACACAAAAGACGGACATCCCCAGGGCATCGGCCCAGGTCAGGAAGGCCCGCCGCGTCGATACGGCCTGCGCCCAATCCGAAATATAATAGCCGATCAGCGCCCCGGCGAGCGCCATCCAAAGATATTGTGGCGCTGAGACCCAATACACAGGCAGCTGTCCCAGCAAAATATCGCGCAGCGTCCCCCCGCCCATACCGGCAACGGCGCCCACAATTGTGGCCCCGAAAGGATCAAGCTCCTTACGCGCAGCCAGCATACCGCCGGAAAAGGCGAACAGGCCGACACCGCAGAAATCAAGCAGACTGAAGAGAAATTCAACGCTCATCATACGCCTTTAAAGCGGGGCTAATCGCACAGCCAGCACGGTCAAAACCGCGATTAACACAAACCAAACACCAGCACTGATCCAGACTGAACGCTTGGCTGAGCGCCGCTCCAGCCAGGTTCGCGGCCGCACCCCGCGCAGATAATAAACCATCAAGGCGGCAAGATTTACGCTGACCACATTGATGCCCAGTAAAAGCCCCGCCCGGCTGGCATAGGACCATTCCTGCGCCCCCAGGAGTAAACCCATCGTTGCGGCCGGAGGTAATAGCGCGACCGCGACCATCACGCCGACCAGCACCGCGGGTGCACCTGAAGTCATCGACAGCGCCGCCGCCGCGCCCGAGGCCAAGGCCAAGGCGGTCGAATCCCAGCCCACATGAGTGCGCGCGATCAGCTCATCACTGAACATATTGACCGGCATGATCAAGCCCAACAGGATGGAAAAGCCCAAGCCTAGCCCCAGCCCCGTCAGGGCGGTGCGCCCGGCCTTGCTCATCATCGGCCAATCGCCAAGCGCAGATCCAAAGGCGAAGGCGAGCACCGGCCCCAACAGGGGCGCGATCACCATGGCACCAATGACGGCCGAAATATTGTCCGCATTCAACCCAATCGCGGCCACCACGGTTGAGAGCGCCGTCAGAACCAGGAAATCTCGATTGATTTTGGCCCCTTTAGCGATGTCCTGATACATCTCTTCACGCAGGGCCAGGCGCTTTTTCTTTTTCTGATCTTCGCTGGGCGGGGCTTCTTCAATGAGGGGCAAGGTCGCCTCAACCGGTAAGACAACCAAACGCCAATCGGGCTCACTGGCCAAAATGGTTTGGATCGAATCCATCGCCTTTTGGCCATCCCCATCTTCAAACACCAGGCGCAGCAATCTGCGTCCGCGATTATCCGGCTCTGACAGACGATAATCGACAGGTTCTGTCTTTAATGTGGCCTTGATCAAAGGCTGGACTTTATCGCCATCTTTGAAGGAAAGCTCGATCAGACGCATACCACCCCCCTAAAGGATTAGTCCTTGGTGATGTTCAAACGCGCAATCAGGCTGGAGGTATCCCACCGACGCCCGCCCATGGCCTGAATATCGGCGTAGAACTGATCGACGAGTGCCGTAAGAGGCAATTGCGCCCCATTACGCCGAGCCTCGTCCAAAGTGATGCGTAAATCCTTACGCATCCAATCGACCGCAAACCCAAAGTCGAACTCATCTTCGACCATAGTCTTCCAGCGATTTTCCATCTGCCAGGATTGCGCGGCCCCTTTTGAGATCGCAGAGATCACGGTTTCGGGGTCCAGACCGGCGGCCTGCGCAAAATGCAAGCCCTCGGCCAGGCCCTGGACCACACCGGCAATACAGATCTGATTGACCATTTTTGTCAGCTGGCCAGAGCCCGCAGGCCCCGCATAGGTGATCGCCTTGGCATAGGCGTTCATGATGGGCGCGACGCCATCAAAATGCGCACGCTCGCCCCCGCACATAATCGTCAACTGACCATTGACCGCCCCGGCCTGACCGCCCGAGACCGGTGCATCGACGAAACCCATACCCGCCGCGCTACTATCCTCAGCCAATTCGCGCGCCAGATCCGCAGACGCCGTCGTATGATCGACCAGGACGGCGCCTTCTTTCATCGCGCCTAGCGCGTGGATCGCAACATGGCGCACATCGGGATCATCGCCCAGGCACATAAAAACGGCGTCGCAGTCCTGAACCGCCGCCTCGATCGTGTCGGCCGCCTCGCCCGCATGTAGATCCAGCCAGGCCTGACGCTTGGCAGGCGTGCGGTTCCACACCGTCACGCTATGACCGGCCTTGGCCAAATGCCCCGCCATCGGTAGGCCCATAACGCCCAAACCCAAAAATGCCACTTTCGCCATGCCCGACCCTTTCATGTGCGGTTTGAACACTTCACGCTACAGCTTTGAAAACTGGCTGTTATGAAAGACTAAGGCGGGGTCATCTGACAAGCGGGCAAACGCAATCACCTCACCCACGATGATGACATGATCGCCGCCATCATAATGGGCATAGCGTCGGCATTCGAAGCGCGCCAAAGCATCATCGGTGATCGGCACATGGTGATCATTGGCGCGCCAGTGTTGAATAATGGAACTGACATCGTCCTGGCGGGCAAAATGCAAGGCAACGTCTTTTTGATCGGCTTTCAGGATATGAATGGCAAAGTGATCGGCCTCATCATAGGCGGCAAAGCGCTGCGTTTTACGATCCAAAGACCACAGGACCAGACGCGGTTCCAAGGACACAGAAGCAAAAGAATTGATGGTGATCGCCTTTCCCACACCTTGATGATGGGTGCTGACCAGCCCCACACCGGTGGCAAAGCTGGACAGGGCGTCACGATAATCTCGCTCTAACTGCACACTTTACTCCTTTTTCTGCGCTTTCGAAACCGGGCCTTAACCCTGTCTTCCTATTTTACCAAGCTGAAATTCAGGATGGGTGGATATGGCTTCAGAACAACCAATCGTCATCAAAAAGATTAAAAAAGGTGGCGGTCATGGTCACCATGGCGGGGCGTGGAAGGTCGCGTATGCGGACTTCGTGACCGCGATGATGGCGTTCTTCTTGTTGATGTGGCTGATTAATACCACAACACCGGAACAAAAACGCGGGATTGCCGATTATTTTGCGCCCGCCAGTGTCAGCCCGTCAAATTCAGGCTCTGGCTCCATCCTGTCGGGGACCACGATCAGTAATGAAGGCGATCAGGGCCGCGGGAGCTCGGCCGTCATTGAACGCCTGGCCCCACAATCGCAAGAAGTTTCCCAGTCCAACCAACAAACGGTCGCGGCGGATACTGAAAATCAATCCAGTACCAATCAAGATGTCAGCGAAGATGCCTTGGCCAATGCGTTGGCACGCCGCGAAAGCGCACAATTTGCCAGCGCCAGCATGTCTTTACGTCAAGCGTTGCAATCCATGCCGGAACTGGCCGAGCTGTCTCGCCATGTGATGATTGACGAAACGCCAGAGGGATTGCGCATCCAATTGGTTGATGAAGAAGGCCGCTCGATGTTTGAGCCGGGCTCAACCCAACCTAATGAGCGTGCCATCGTTTTGCTGCGCGCCATTGGCGAAGTGCTCAATCGCCTGCCAAACCGCGTCTCCATCTCCGGTCATACCGATGCCGCCCCCGCCCCGCGCGGTACGACGTCGAATTGGGAATTGTCCGCGCAACGCGCCAATGCCGCACGCGAGATTCTCGAACAAGATGGCCTGTCTGATTTTCGCATTGCCGAAGTGACGGGAAAGTCTGGGTCTGAGCCGCTTTTCCCGGACGATCCTTATCTGCCCGGCAATCGGCGTTTATCCATTGTGCTGCTGCGTGAAGCGCCGGTCTTGCCGCCCAATCACTCGCTTTAAGCGGGTGATAGGGGCTGTTATGCGCAAAGCCCCCTTTCAAATCGCCCCCAAATCCTCTTAGTCTGTCGCGCGATGGGCCGTAGCCCGAGATGAAAGCGAGCGAAGATGAGTGAAGGGTGGATAGATAATTGGCAAATGTACGCCGTTTTGTTTGGCGTCATGGTGGCGGTTGTCTTTTATTGCTGGGAACGCTTTGCCATTGAGCTGGTCTCGGGCTGTGTTGTCGCTGCGGCGCTGGTCTTCTTTGCGGTATTCGGCTCTGAAGGCGCGCCGAACGCAGCAGAGCTATTATCTGGCTTTGCCAATCCGGCATTGATCACCATCATTGCCTTGTTGATTGTGGGCCAGGGAATTTTCCAGACCGGGGCGCTCGATCACCCTACGCGCAAGCTCCTGGGGCTTTATGATACCCATCCCACCTTGACGATTGTGGGTCTATTTATTTTCCTCTTCATCGTTTCGGCCTTCATCAATAACACCCCCGTCGTGGTGATGTTCGTGCCCATCCTGGCCGCGATTGCCGCGCGCAAGAAAAGCTCGCCCTCTAAATTCATGATGCCGTTGAGCTTTGTGTGCGTTTTGGCCGGGATGACCACCCTGATCGGGTCATCCACCAACCTGTTGGTGGCCGATGTGCTCAACAATTTGGGTGCGGTGAAGATGGGCTTTTTCACCCCGACCTTGCTGGGGCTTTATCTGGCCGCCTTCGGCTTGATTTATATCACCTTCATCATGCCCTGGCTTTTACCCTCCCATGCCAGCATGGAAAGCGAGATCGCCGGGGCCAGTGGCAAGCAATATATCGCGCAGATCGAAGTGACGCCGGGCCACCCCTTGGAGGGCGCGCGCACCGTGGCGGGCTTGTTCCCCGGCCTTAATAATATCACCGTACGCATGATCCATCGCGGTGAGACGGCCATCCTGCCGCCCTTTGATGATGTGACTTTGCAGGCGGGTGATTTGTTGATCATTGCCGCGACACGAAAAACTCTCACCGAAATGCTGTCCAGCAAGGCGGCTTATCTCACTGGTATGCTGCGCGCCGCAGGCCCGGGTGAAACCCTGGCACCGGGTGAACGCCTGGCGATTACCGAAGCGGTTGTCTCCCCCGGCTCTCGCCTTATCGGGCGCACGATTGAGCAGATTGGCTTTCGCCATGCGCTGGGCACTTTGGTGCTGGGCGTACAACGTCGCTCGCGCATGATCCGCGCGCGACTGGGTGAAATTCGTCTTGAAGCGGGCGATGTATTATTGATGTTTGGCTCGGCCGAGGCCATGCGCCGCATGCGCAATGACCGCGATTTATTGTTGATGGAATGGGCGACCAGCGACCTGCCGGATCCGCGCCGCGCTGCCGCGGCGCGCTATATCCTGGTCGGTGTCGTCGCGCTGGCGGCAACCGGGATCATCCCTATCGTGGTGTCATCGGTCTTAGGGGCCACTTTGATGATCGCAACGGGGTGTTTGAATATCCGCCAAGCCGCGCGCGCGGTAGATTTCCGCATCTATATGCTCATCGGCTCGGCCTTTGCCTTGGGAATAGCCTTACAAGGGACAGGCGGGGCGGACTTCCTGGCCTATCATGTGGTCAGTATTTTCGAGCCTTATGGACCGGCGGTTTTGCTCTCTGCGCTCTTCTTCCTGGTGATGGTGCTGACCAGCCTGTTGTCCAACAACGCCACCGCCATTCTGTTTACACCGATTGCCGTGGGGGCCGCCCAGCAATTGGGCATGGACCCCTTACCCTTCGCACTGACGGTGCTGTTCGCGGCGAATACCTGTTTTGCCACGCCGATCGGCTATCAGACGAACTTAATGGTCATGGGGCCGGGCAAGTATCAATTTGGTGACTTTGTTAAGGCTGGTTTGCCGCTCGCGCTGGTGATTTGGATGGCGTATACTGGTTATCTGATCTGGCATTACGGCCTTGGCCCGGTTGCGACATAATGATTTACTAGTCAGGATCAGATTTTGCCCTACACTTTACACGTCAGGGATTAAATAACGCCTTTTGAGACGGGCATAAAGCGGTGACGCATCCATTTAATAATAAACACTTACCGTTCTTTTTGACCGCGCCGTCGCCCTGTCCGTATCTGCCAGGGCGCCGCGAGCGTAAGATTTTCACCAAGCTGGAGCTGGGTGACGGGCCAGAGCTGAATGATGCTCTGACCCATGCCGGTTTTCGCCGCTCGCAATCCATCCTCTATCGTCCGGCGTGTGAGCTGTGCTCGGCGTGTAAATCTGCGCGCCTGCCGGTCAATGAATTTGAATGGACCAAGAGCCATCGCCGCGTTCTGAAGCGCAATCAGGATGTGCACGGCGAGGTCTCCACCCCGATTGCGACCATGGAGCAGTATGACCTTTTGAGCCGCTATCTCAATGCGCGTCACAAAGAGGGCGATATGGCGGGCATGGATTTTTATGATTATGCCAGCATGATTGAGGATGGGGCGCAGCGTACCGATGTGGTGGAATATCGCCGCGCGGATAAAACCTTGATCGCCGCCGTGCTGATTGACAATCTCAAAGACGGCTTCTCCATGGTCTATAGCTTCTTTGACCCCAACGAGGATAAGCGCAGCCTGGGCCGGTTTATGATTTTGGATCAGATACTGCATGCCAAGGCTCAACAATTACCCTTCATATATTTAGGATATTGGGTACAAGGTAGCGCCAAAATGGCCTACAAAGCCCAGTATAAACCGATTGAGATTCTGGAACCGGCCGGGTGGCGTCGCCTTAGAGATGAGGAACGCCTGGAAAAAGAGCCCCCCACAATCGAATAATCGGCTCCGTTTATTTTGATCGAGGGGAGACGATCATGGATCGCCGCACTTTTCTGACCGGCTCTGCAATCTTGGGCAGTGCCGGGGTACTCGCCGCCTGCTCACAAGAAGGCGGTGCGGACAATGGAACACCGGCCAGCGGTGTCGCCAGCCCCGCTATCAATCGTAACCGCACCCGTCGCCTGCGCATGGTGACGACCTGGCCTGCGGGCTTTCCCGGATTGGGCACAGCGGCTGAGCGCGTGGCGGCCCATCTTCAAGCCCTTTCGGGCGGGGAGCTAGAGGTAGAGGTCTTCGGCGCGGGCGAAATCGTGGGTGCGTTTGAGGTGTTCGATGCCGTCTCCAACGGTGTTGCCGACATGTATCACGGCGCGGAATATTACTGGCAGGGTCGCTCCCCGGCGTTCAACTTCTTCTGCAGCGTGCCCTTCGGCATGACCGCGATGGAAATTATGGCCTGGGTGGAGTTCGGCGGCGGTCAACAGCTGTGGGAAGAGCTATCCGCGCAGTTCAATATCATCGCCTTTCAGGCCGGTAATACCGGTCACCAAATGGGCGGCTGGTTCAAGTCAGAAATCAATACGTTAGAAGATTTCCGCGGCCTTCGCATGCGCATGCCGGGTCTGGGCGGCGCGGTCCTACGTGAATTGGGCGCGGCGGCCGTGGCATTGTCTGGCGGGGAGATTTATCAAGCCCTGCAATCAGGCTCCATTGATGCCACCGAATGGGTGGGACCGTGGAATGACCTCGCCTTTGGTTTCTACCGCGAGGCCTCCTATTATTACGGCCCAGGCTTCCATGAGCCGGGCGCCTCGCTGGCCGTGGGGATGAATCGCGGGGTCTGGGACAGCCTGCCCGCCCATCAACAAGCCATGGTGCGCGCCGCCTGTCAGGCTGCGAACAATCAGAGCATCGCCGAATTTACCTATCAAAACGGCGTAGCGCTGCGCACGCTCGTCAATGATCATGGCGTGCAATTGCGCCAATTCTCTGATGAAATCTGGACCCGGATCGGCGAAATCTCCGAAGACGTCGTCGCCGATGTCGCCAATGGCGATGCCATGTCAGCGCGCGTTTATGAAAGCTATGCCAAGGCGCGCCAGCTCTCGCGCGAATGGGGTCTGGTGTCTGAAACGCCTTATCTACAGAAACGCGAATTGGTTCTAGGCCGTTAAGATGCGCGCAGGTGATGGTGTTTTTTTAGCGGCGCTGATCGGCGTTGCTGGGGTGTTCGTGGCCGATGGCGCGATGGGCGGTGGGCTTTATGACGCCGCCAGCGCCCATCTCCCCGGTTTAGCACGCAGTTTCGGCGCTGGGTTTAAAATGCTCGGTTGGGCAAGCCTGCCCATCCTGGCCCTGCCCTTGGTGATGCTGATCTTAGAGGGGCTCAAAGCCCTGCCCCCGATCGTCATCAATGTCGCCCAAGGCTGTGCGAACGTCATCACCACGATCAATCAGGTCATCGGCGATGGCGCACGCTGGCTGGCGTTGGGTCTTGTGCTTGTCACCGCCCTCATCGTGATCCAGCGCTATGTCTTTGGCTATTCTTCGACCAAGCTGCAAGAAAGCATCATGTATATGCATGCCTTGCTGTTCTTGCTGGCCGCAGCCTCGACCCTGATCGCGGGCGGTCATGTGCGCGTGGATGTCTTCTACGCCAAGCTGGGTGCGCGGGCCAAGGCGCTGACCGATCTCATCGGAATTTATCTCGCGCTCTTTCCCATGGGCTGGATCATCCTTTCGACGTCACAAAGCTATGTCGGGGGGGCCTGGCGCATTTTAGAGCGTTCACGCGAGAGCGATGGCCTGCCAACCATATTCCTTTTGAAAACCGCCATTGTCGTTTTTGCCGTCATGATCATGGCCCAAGGTCTCGCCTGGGCGATCCATTGCGTGTTGACCCTGATGGGCCGCGAAGACGTCGTTCCCGGCGCTGACGCCGCGAAAACGGTATAGGTCCGCCCCATGTCGATCCTGATTGAAGCTTTGCCGTTTTTAATGTTCCTCGCCGCCTTTGTGGCGCTGCTGCGCGGCTTTCCCGTCGCCTTTACCCTGGCGGGTGTGGCGTTGGTTTTTGGCCTCATTGGCATTGCGCTCGGCGTGTTTGACCCCATCCATTTGCGCGCCTTCCCCCAACGGATCTATGGCAATATCATGGATATGGATAAGTCCATCCTGGTTGCCGTGCCCCTTTTCGTCTTCATGGGGGTGATGCTGGAAAAATCCAAAGTCGCCGAAGAATTACTAGAGGCCATGGGTGCGGCCTTTGGTCGGATGCGCGGGGGATTGGGGATTTCTGTAGTCCTTGTCGGCGCGCTGCTCGCTGCCTCCACCGGTATTGTCGGGGCCACAGTCGTCACGATGGGGCTACTTTCCCTACCGACCATGCTGAGGCGCGGCTATGATAAGGGCTTGGCGGCCGGATCCATCGCAGCAGCGGGCACTTTGGGCCAGATCATTCCGCCCAGCATCGTGCTGGTCCTGTTGGGCGATCAATTGTCTTCGGCCTATGCCGAAGCGCAACGCGCTCAAGGCATTTTCAGTCCCGATGTCGTCTCTGTGGGCGATCTTTTTGCCGGGGCCTTGATCCCAGGCTTCCTGCTCGTTATCGCCTATGTTGGCTATCAGATCGTTATCGCCATCATCCGGCCCGGCTCTGCGCCAGCTATGCCCCACGACGAGGCTAAAACCGATTGGGGTAAGATCCTTCACGCTTTAACCCCGCCGCTGGTGCTCATCATTGCGGTCTTGGGCTCCATTCTCACGGGTCTCGCCACCCCCACCGAAGCGGCTGGGATTGGCGCGGTCGGCGCGACCTTGCTCGCCGCCATTCGTAATGCCGGTGGCCAGGGCGAAGCCAAACTGTTCCAGGCGCTCGCCGCGCTCTCCGCGCTTGCCCTCATTCTTCTCATCGGCTCGGTCCTGGTGGTGGATGTGCGCAATGCCCAGGGCGCGATTGTGCTTTATCTGGCTTATGGACTCTCCGCCCTCGCGCTGATTGGTGGGGCCGGTGCGCTTTATCTGCTCAAGAGGAATAAAGTCCTTGATGATGTGATGACCTCGACCGCGCAAATCTCCGCCATGGTCTTTGTCATTTTGATCGGCGCGGCGCTGTTCTCGCTCATCTTCCGTGAACTGGGCGGCGATCATGGCGTGCGCGATCTGTTGGCCGCGGCACCGGGCGGCGCGGTTGGTGCGCTGATCCTCGTCATGCTGGTGATGTTCATCCTTGGCTTCTTCCTGGATTTTATCGAGATCACTTTCGTCGTCGTGCCCATCGTCGCCCCATCGCTGTTCATGTTGGGCGTTGATCCGGTCTGGTTGGGCGTATTGATGGCGCTTAATCTGCAAACCAGCTTTTTAACCCCGCCCTTTGGCTTTGCGCTTTTCTATCTGCGCGGCGTGGCTCCGCCCGAAGTCACCACCGGCGATATTTATCGCGGGGCCATTCCCTTTGTCGCCATCCAGATCGCAGCGTTAATTCTAGTGGCGCTCATTCCATGGCTGGCCACGGGCCTACCTGATCTGATATATCAATAGGCAGAGTGGGTTCGCGACTATAGGGGTTCATTATGAGCGAAGCAGATCGCGTTAACCTGCAGCGTTTATTCATCATCACGCTGGCCTTGGCCCTGTCGGGCCTGTTTTTATGGATGATCAGGGGCTATCTCAGCGCGCTCTTCATCGCCGGTGTGTTCACGATTTTCCTGATGCCTTTGCAATCTGGGCTGACAGGCTTATTTGGCGGGCGCAAAGCCCTTGCCGCCATTATCGTCTTACTGATTGCGATCTTGCTGTTCTTAGGTCCGGTCCTGGCCCTGGTTGGCATTGTCACCGATCAAGCCTTGACGGTGGCCGACACGGTTACGCCCTGGATCCGTGAACAGGTCAGTAATTTTCGCGAACAAGGCTTTGCGATCCTACCGACCTGGGTGCCCTTCCGTGAAAATCTGATCCCCTATCAAGACGAAGTGATCGCCAAGGCCGGTGAAGTGATCAGCAGTTTTTCTGGCGTCATGGTGTCGAGCCTGACCAGTATTACCGGCGATACACTCTCTATCGTCTTGAAATCCTTCTTGATGCTTTATGCGCTTTTCTTCTTCCTCACCGGTGGGCCGGGCATGGCGCAAAAAGCGCTCTATCTGGTCCCTTTGACGGAGAAATATCGCGCGCTCTTGGTCGAAAGGGTGATCTCCACCATTCGCGCCACAGTGAAAGGCACATTCTTGATTGCCGTGGTGCAAGGCAGCCTCACCGGCATTGGCCTTTTTGCCGCCGGCATTCCCGGCGCGGCCTTCTGGGGAACGGTCACGGCCGTGCTCTCCATCATCCCCGCCGTGGGCCCGCCCTTGGTGTGGGTTCCAGCCGCGATTTATCTGGGCGTGCAAGAGCATTATGTAGCCGCCATTGGCCTGGCGCTCTGGGGCATGATTGTGGTGTCCACCTCCGACAATGTGCTGCGCCCACGCTTAGTCGGTAAAGACGCGCAAATGTCTGATCTGATGGTGCTGCTCTCCACCCTGGGTGGGATCACACTCTTTGGTGCCGTCGGGATTATTGTCGGCCCGATGATTGCCGCCCTCTTCTCCTCGGTTTGGTATATCTATGCCCAGTCCTTCAAAGGGCTGTTGAAAGAGACCGAGGGTGAGGATGGCACGCCTGCAGCGTGAGCAAAGATTTGTCATCCCAGGCAAGCGTTCGCGCGAGCCGGGGTCTATACAGCGGGCCATGAAGGTCTATGGATCCCGGCTCTGCGCTTCGCTTGGCCGGGAACCCGGCACCTATTTGATCGGGCCTTTGCCCGCAAGGATGACTGTCCGCCCGCAGTAAAGCGAGGACACACAAAGAGTATCGCGACCCCGGACTTGATCCGGGGTCCATGTTTTATTCTGTCACCCCAAACTTGATTTGGGGTCCATGCCGGACGGGTTGAGCAAAGTTCTGATCGCCCAGAATAATCGTCAAACTCACGGCATGGATGCCAGATCACGTCTGGCATGACGCAGCGTCAACTGTCATCCCCGTCTAACCTTTAGGGGTGAAGGTATTGGATTTGGCAAAACCCTTAGGGGCCATACGCCCGGCCTGCGCGCGTTTGCCTTCGAACAAATGCCAGTCTTCGACGGCACGCCGGCGCCCAGAGCTATCGGTCCAGCTCAGCCCCTCTTCACGGGCAAAAATGGTGATGTCATCAAGGGTAGAGACTTTACCGCCAAAGAGTTTGACGCCCTTACCTTTGGCCATCGCGGGAATTTCTTCCACCGTATAGACCAACAGCTTGCGATTGGCCCCGATCACCCCAATGCAATCGCCCTGGCTGGCATCCAGACAGAAGGCGGCTTTGGCCCCTTCAGGCACGTTGAGCACTTGCTTGCCCGCGCGCTTGGTCGCCACAAGGCTCTCTTCTTCAACGCGGAAGCCATAGCCCGCATCAGAGGCCAACAGTAATGTGCGCCCCTTGGTGAATTTCAACATCGCGATGGGATGAGAATCTTCCGGCATATCAATCGTCAGACGCAAAGGCTCACCAAAGCCGCGCCCGCCCGGCAGCTTAGACGCATCCAGCGTAAAGAACCGCCCATCGGTGGCAAAAATCAAAATCTTGTCGGTCGTTTCCGCCTTGATAGAGAGGAAAGTCTCATCGCCTTCCTTATGCTTAAGGGTGGAAAGATCATCGACATGACCTTTCAAGGCGCGGATCCAGCCCTTCTGCGACAAGACTACGGTAATTGGCTCGCGTGGGATCAAGGCTTCTTCGATCGCATCGACCATGGCCTCATCGGGGGCATCGCCAAAGCTGGTACGGCGCGCGCCAATGTCGGTCTTCGGGCCAAAACGCTCGCCGACCTCAGTGACTTCATCCTCAACGCGTTGCCATTGACGCTCATCGCTGGCCAACAGGCCTTGAAGCTCATCGCGTTCGTCTTGCAAGCGCGATTCTTCACTGCGGATTTCAATTTCTTCCAACTTGCGCAGGGAGCGCAGGCGCATATTCAAGATCGCTTCAGTCTGACGCTCAGTTAGGCTGAAAGTCTTCATCAACTCAGCCTTCGGCTCATCGCTCTCGCGAATGATCCGGATCACCTCATCCAGGTTGAGATAGGCGATCAGATAACCTGACAGCACTTCCAGGCGGTCTTCAACCTGGGCCAGGCGGTGGGTGGCGCGGCGCACCACAACATCACGCCGGTGATCGAGCCAAATCTGTAAAGCGCCTTTCAGGCCCACCACGCGCGGCGTGCCCTTGGGATCAAGAACATTGAGATTGAGCGAGAAGCGGGTCTCCAACTCCGTCAGTTTAAAGACCGATTCCATCAAGAGCTGAGGATCCACCGTGCGGCTTTTCGGCTCCAGGATCAGGCGGATATCTTCCGCGGACTCATCCATGATATCGCCTAACAGCGGCAGGCGTTTAGCCTCCATTAAAATGGCAATACGCTCAACCAATTTGGCCTTTTGCACCAGGTAAGGAATCTCAGTGACGACGATCTGCCATTGACCGCGCCCCAAATCCTCAACCTGCCAGCGCGCACGCAGGCGAAAGCCCCCGCGCCCGGTCTCATAGGCATCACGGATACTGGTCGCGGGCTCCACACATACCCCGCCGGTGGGAAAATCCGGGCCTTGAACATAATGCAGCAAGGCATCCGTGGGCGCGTCTGGATTTTTGATCAGATAGCGCGCGGCCTGGCACAGCTCATAGGCGTTATGGGGCGGAATATTGGTCGCCATGCCCACGGCAATCCCTGAAGAGCCATTGGCCAAAAGGTTCGGAAATGCCCCCGGCATCACGATGGGTTCGGCATCTTCCCCATCATAGGTCTCACGAAAATCAACCGTACCTTGATCAAGATCTTTCAAGATCAATTGAGCCGCATCGGTCAGGCGCGCTTCGGTATACCGCATCGCGGCCGCGCCATCGCCATCAATATTGCCGAAATTACCCTGGCCTTCGATCAGCGGATAGCGCGCGGAAAAATCCTGGGCCAGACGCACCAGCGCATCATAGACGGCCTGATCCCCATGGGGGTGGTATTTACCGATCACATCCCCGACGACACGCGCACATTTCTTATAGGCCGCATCGGGATCCAGCTTCAAAAGCCGCATCGCGTAAAGCAGACGCCGGTGAACCGGCTTCAGGCCGTCACGCGCATCGGGCAGTGCGCGCTGGGTAATTGTAGAGAGGGCATAGGCGAGATAACGCGTCGAGAGCGCATCATCAAAGGATTCTTCGAAAATCCGGCCGCCTTCTGGCGTTATAATCTCACCCATGGGTCTGCCCTTTTTGATTTAAAGCTGGCACGTGATTCGCATCGCGAACACTATAGCTTAATTTTGGCTAAAGGCGGCCTGCGCGCTCCAGCCGGTCCTGCATCAAATGGCGCGCCTCGGGCAGGACGCGATCGGTGGGCCAGAGCACCCGGCGCTCCAGAAAATGACCCGTCAGGGCCAGACCGGCGCCAATATCGCCCTCATTCACATCGCCCAAACCTTTTAAAAATCCGGGCAGAGCCAACAGCTTATCACGATAGGGTTCGGCTTCATGGGAACAGACGGCGCGCCCTGTACGCGGACTGACATGGGAGAGATCGTCTTCCACCCCCGTCACCGCACAGCGTTTGAGATCCAGGCCATAGCCCAAATCAGACAGCAGTCCGGCCTCCCACCGCACGTAGAGCGCAGGCCAGATATCAGGATCATTCAAGGTCTCAATCAGCACTTCAAACGCGTCATAGACCGCGCGGTGAACCTCACGCTCGGGTAGGCTTAAAACCGATAAAGCGCAGGCTGCATTAAGCCCTGAGAGCGCCAAAGGGTCTTCCATCAGCGCCCCGGCGCTTAAATGATCCGGCTCAATCTGGAAATTACCCAATTGATCGGCCAGGCGCGCGCGCCACGTCACATGCACACGGTTACCCGCCTGCAGGACAGGACGTTGCGATTTAGAACGCCCCCCGCGCACCAGGCCCGCATGGCGGCCCTGGCTGGGGGTCAAGATGTCAACAATCGCACTAGTTTCGCCATGGGGGCGAACGGCCAGGATCCGCGCGACATCACTCCATTCCATCTCGAGGCCCTAGGCGTCGAAATTAAGGCCAAGCGCGTTGAAGCGCGCACGCTCATCCCCCCAACCGGGACGGACCTTCACATGGATGAACAGGTGAATATCACAGCCCAGTTCGCGCTCTAACTCTTCACGGGCCTGTTGGCCGATGACTTTAATGGCCGTACCGCCCTTCCCCAGGATCATCGGTTTATGATTGTCGCGGGTGACATAAATCGTCTGCTCAATACGGATCGAGCCGTCTTTACGCTCCTGCCAGCTTTCGGTTTCCACGGTCATTTCATAAGGCAATTCCTCATGCATGCGCAGATATAGTTTTTCGCGGGTAATCTCGGCGGCCAGCATCCGCTCAGGCAGATCCGCGATCTGGTCTTCGGGATAGAGCCATTCGCTTTCGGGCAGGCGGCGCGCGATCGCATCAGCCAGGTCTTTGACATGGTCCTGCTTCTCAGCTGAGATCATAAAGACCTCATCATACACATCACTTTCAAAGAAATGCTGTGTCAGGCCCAACAGGGTATCGCGCTTGAGAAGGTCGATTTTATTGAGCGCCAAAATCGCCTTGCGCCCCGTGGCTTTCAGGCCGTCCATCACACGCTCGACATCCGCGCTGGCGCGCTTATCCTGGCCCTTACCCTCACCAGCCATGACGCGGGCTTCGGCCGCCGCATCAATGACATGGACCAGAACATCGGCATCATCGGCACCGGCCCAGGCCGCAGCCACCATGGCGCGATCTAAACGTCGACGCGGGGCAAAAACGCCGGGTGTGTCCACCAGCACCAATTGCGCCAGGCCATGCATGGCCACGCCGCGCACCTGAAAGCGGGTGGTTTGCACCTTATGGGTCACGATGGAGACTTTACGGCCCACCAAGGCATTGACCAAAGTCGACTTGCCCGCATTGGGTGCGCCCAAAATGGCGGCAAAGCCAGCCCGGCGTGTCTCAGGGGTGTTATTCGCTGTAACCATGGATATGTTCCTGCTCTAATAGCCCCGCCGCCGCAGCGCGTTGAGCATCTTGTTTGGATCCACCTTCGGCCTCGACCGGGGTGTAGCCGGGTACACTGACCCGGACCACGAAAATTGGGCGATGATCTGGACCTTTACGCGAGACATCTTCATAAATCGGTACACCAAAGCCTTGCTTGGCGGCCCATTCTTGCAGATGGGATTTCGCGTCTTTCTTACGGCCCTTTTGCGCCTCAAACTCCTCAGCCCAGAAGGTGTCAAAAAACACCTTGGCTTGATCAAGACCGCCATCGAGATAAAGCGCGCCGATAATCGCTTCGCACGCATCACCCAGAATGGAGGTTTTATCACGCCCGCCCAAACGCTCTTCGGCTTTAGACAGGCGCAAGGCCTCGCCCAATCCGATCAGACGCGCCACGCGGGCGCAGGCCTCTTTACGCACCAACGCATTCAGACGCTGGGCCAGCCCGCCTTCATTCATGCTCTCGAACGCTTCGTGCAGTCGCTCCGCTGCGATCAGGCCCAAAACCCGGTCGCCCAGAAACTCCAAGCGCTCATTGGATTGCGCACGCTGGCGCCCATCGCCATAGCTGGCGTGGGTTAAGGCGCGTTCCAATAAATCCTGATCGGCGAAGGTATACCCAATTCGCGCCTGGAACAGCTCCAGCCGTCCACTCATCCGCATCATTCCTAAGGTGTTTTGAAAAAGCGATCTCTGCGCAGATGCCACCACGTCCAGGGTTTCCACAAAGAGAAGGCCGGTTGAACCGAGAGTAATATCAGGTCTGCGCGCCCAATGATATGGGTCTCTGGCACCTGGCCCGGACCAAGAGGGGCTTGAACGCGGCTATCACGCGATTCATCGCGGTTATCGCCCATCACGAAGAAATGGCCCGCACGCACCTGATAGGCCGGCGTAGTGTCAAGCGCATCGACACCCGAATCATACACTTCATAACTCGCTCCGCCCGGCAAGGTCTCGCGATAGACGCCATAGCGCACCAGATTACCCGCTTCATCGGTGCCATAGCGCTCATCGACATACTCACGCGTCAGCGCTTCACCATTAAGATAAAGCACGCCATCACGCATCTGCACCTCATCACCGGGAAGGCCGATCAGACGCTTCACATAGGTCGCGCTTTCATTGTGGGGGCCGCGAAACACAATAATATCGCCGCGCTTGGGCGTGCGCGGGAACAGGCGCTGATCGCCGATTGGGGGCGAGCCCGGCAGCGAAAAGCGCGAAAAGCCATAAGCCCATTTACTCGTGATGACATAATCCCCCTCAACCAGGCCCGGCTGCATCGAAGGTGATGGAATATGATAGGGCTGGTAGACAAAACTGCGCACGAGAAGCGCCACGACAAAGGCCAGCACGACCGTCCAGGCGGCTTCATCCAAGGCAGTATGTTTCTTGGGTGAGCCTTTGTCTTTTGTTGGTTTTTCAGGTTTATCGGCGACGGGTGGCGTGCGCGTCTGCTCGCCTTCCCAGGGGGCTTCTTCTCCCACAAGAATGCTCGGTTCACCCGCCTCCTGGCGCAGCGCAGCCTCAGGGTCTGGCAATGTCGGATCTGTCATCTCTGCCTCCCCCTTCTAGCCCCCTCAAAGAGAGGTCTGGCTACTGCACGTTCAAAGTCCGCGCCTCGATAATCACAAAGGCCTGCGCCCAGGGACCATCATCGCTCATACTGACATGGAAAACAGGATAATGGCGCTTTGGCAACTGGGCCTGAACAAGTTTACGCGCTTGCCCATGCAGATGCAGGCTCGGCTTACCGCCCGGATCATTAGCAATCTCAAAATCACGAAACGTCACACCCTGGCGCCACAGGCCGACGCCGACGGCCTTGGCCGCGGCTTCCTTGGCCGCAAAGCGCTTGGCATAGGTCTGGATGGGCAAACGGCTCGCCTGGGCGCGCGCTATCTCCCCATCTAAAAACACCCGGCGAATAAAGCGATCCCCATAGCGATGGATCGAGGCCTCAATCCGGCGCACATCCGTAAGATCATTGCCGAGGCCCAAAATCATCGCCTAACCCTGCCTCGCCTCATCGATCAATTGACGCATACGCGCGATGGCCACATCCAGACCTACAAAAATCGCCTCACCGATCAGAAAGTGGCCGATATTCAGCTCTTTAATCTCAGGGATGGCCGCGATCGGCTTCACGCTATCATAAGTCAGGCCATGGCCGGCATGAACCTCCAAGCCTGCCGCCGCCGCCAAGCGCGCTCCTTCGCGAATTTTCGACAGTTCATGATCGGCTTTGAGCGCGTTGTGCTCGACAAAGGCCTCGCAATAGCTGCCGGTATGAAGCTCAACCACGCGCGCGCCCAGTTCGGCTGAGGCCGTAATCTGGTCTGGATCTGCTTCGATAAAGAGCGAGACCCGACTTCCCGCCGCGTTGAGCGCCTCAATCATGGGACGCAAGTGATCGCGCTGGCTCAACACATCCAAGCCGCCTTCAGTGGTGCGCTCTTCACGCTTTTCTGGGACCAAACAGCAGGCATGCGGGCGATGTTTGAGCGCAATCGCCAGCATCTCCGGCGTGGCGGCCATCTCAAAATTCAACGGCACATTCAAAGTCGCCATCAAGCGATCAATATCAAGATCGCGGATATGGCGGCGATCTTCGCGCAAATGGGCCGTAATGCCGTCTGCGCCCGCCGCCTCGGCCAATTGCGCGGCCCGGATGGGATCGGGAACATGGCCGCCGCGCGCATTGCGCACGGTCGCGACATGGTCAATATTGACCCCCAGACGGCAAAACTCCATTAGGCAAGCCCCCGGCTGCCCGGCTTGATTGCCGGAATTTTTTCAAGCTCTTCAGGCAGATTGTCCGGATCATAGGTGGGAAAAGCCACCTGGGCCAGCGCCACCAAAGGCACGCCAACATCGGCCTTACCGCCCGAACGATCGACCAAACAGCCTTCCGCGACAACCTTCGCGCCTGTCGCTTCGACTGCGCCAATGCATTCGCGTGAGGAAAGCCCCGTGGTCACAATGTCTTCGATGATCAAAACGCGGTCAGCTTTGGTCAGCTCAAACCCACGACGCAGCTTAAACTCGCCCTCTTCGCGTTCGACAAACAAGAAGGGCAAATCCATATGGCGCGAGGTTTCATAGCCCGGAATAATCCCACCCATGGCCGGTGAGACAATCGCGGTAAAGCTCAGATCGGTTTCAGATTTAATCTTTTCCGCCAGCGCCTTGCACAGGCGTTCCGTGCGCGCGGCATTACGAAACACCAAGGCTTTTTGCAAGAAGACCGAGCTGCGCAGCCCCGATGACAGGATGAAATGGCCCTCCAGCAAGGCCCCGGCATCGCGAAACTCGTTTAGGACCGCTTCAGTGGTATAGCTCATCGCCCATCCCCAATTTTACTGGGCCCGGCTAATCCGCGCGCGCCCGTTCTACATTGATCACACAATCATTCGTTTTCAACGCCGCAATGATATTATTCAAGTGACGTGAATCGATGACCTCTAGATCGAACTCCATGTCGAAGAAATCTACCGTGCGATGCAGTGTTTTGACATTGGCAATATTGCCTCGCCCATCCCCCACGGTTCCGGCAATGCGCGCCAGAACGCCGGGTTCATTGCGCAAAGTGGCTACCACACGCCCGATGGAGATGGAATTGCTTTGCGCCTCAGCCGTCCATTTCAAATCAATCCAATTGGACTGATCAGCCTCATATTCCAGGCTCGCCAAGCGTTCACAATCAATGACGTGAACCTCAACGCCTTTTAAGGGCCGTAATACCCCGACGATGCGGTCGCCCGGCATGGGCGAACAGCAATCGGCAAAATGTAAGGTGACCCCTGGCGTCAAACCACGACCATGGACAAACAGCGCACCCTTTTCGTCATTGATCAATTCGCGAAGGCGCAGATCCCCGCGCTCCTCACGTCGGCCCGGAAAGACCGCGTCAATCAGCTCGGTTGAAGTGATCTGACCTTTACCAAGCGCCAGATAAAGATCCTCAATCGCGTGAACTTCCAAACGCTTGAAGGCGTCCTGGATGGCTTTCTCGCGAAACTCCATCCCCTCACGCAGGAAGGCATGTTCGGCGATCACCTTACCGATGCGCTCAAACTCATCGCGCTCAGAATTGCGGATCAAACGCCGGATCGCCGCGCGCGCGCGCCCGGTGATGACCAGATCTTCCCAACCGGGGGGCGGTTGGCGCTTCCCGCCCTTGATGATTTCAATGACATCGCCATTGCGAATGCGCGTACGCAGCGGGCGCTCAATACTGTTGATTTTGACGCCGATGGTGCGGTTGCCCAACTCGGTATGCACCGCATAGGCAAAGTCCAACGGCGTCGCCCCATAAGGCAGCGCGATCAAATCGCCCTTCGGTGTGAAGCAATAAACCTGATCGACCAGCATTTCCAGCTTGGCATGTTCCAGGAATTCGTCCGGATCGCCGCCCTGCTCTAAGATTTCGACCAGAGGACGCAAACGCTCCAACGGATCGCCGCCAGCCGCTTGCGCGGCATTGGGATCATAGGAATAGGTGCCGGATTTATAACGCCAGTGCGCCGCCACCCCGGTTTCGGCGATAGCCTCCATCTGCTCGGTGCGGATCTGCAGCTCAACGCGGATATTCTGGGGACCAATAATCGTCGTATGCAGCGAGGCATAGTTATTGGGCTTGCGGTTCGAGATGAAATCGCGGAACCGCTCCGGCACGCAGCGCCAGGTCTGGTGGATCACCCCAAGCGCGCGATAGCATTCATCCACCGTTTCCGTGATCACACGAAAGGCATAAATATCCGCGATTTCTTCAAACGAGACGCCCTTACGATCCAGCTTGCGCCAAATCGAATAGGGCCGCTTTTCCCGGCCAAAAACGCGCACATCAATACCTGCTTCCGTCAAACGCTGACCAATGATCTCCGAAACCATGGCAATGGCTTCAGAGCGTTGGGCACGAAGCGCACTTAGGCGGCGCGTGATCGAAACATAGGCGGCCGGATTGATATTCTGAAAGGCGAGGTTTTCCAGCTCAACACAGATACGGTTGACCCCCACTTTACGCGCCAGCGGCGCATAAATTTCAAGGGTTTCGCGCGCAATTCTCTCACGCTTCTCGAATTTGTCGATATGATAGAGCGTGCGCATATTGTGCAAGCGATCGCACAATTTCACCAATAGAACGCGGACATCCTTGGTGATCGCCACCACCAATTTCTGCAGGTTTTCCGCCTGCTTGGTGCGCTTATTGGCCAGCTCCATCTGGGTGAGCTTGGTCACGCCAGACACCAGATCGGCCACATCCTGGCCGAACAGCTCAATCAGGTCTTCATGGGTGGCGCTGGTATCTTCGACCGTATCATGGAGCAGACCGGCGCAAATCGTGGCGGTGTCCAGGCGTAGATCAGCCAGCAAAAAGGCCACAGCAACCGTGTGGCCATAATAAGGATCACCCGATTGACGGGTTTGTCCCTCATGCTGGGCTTTTGAAAATTCATACGCACGCCGGATCAGATCGCCGTCAGCGTCCTTGTGATAGGCTCTCACACGGGCGACCAGATCGTCGGCGCTCGGAATAGCGTCGGCAATCCCCGGCCCGTCATGGTCCGGATTTGCCACAGTCATCAAAGCTTACAAACGCCCGTCTTGGGGTCCATCACGGTCGCTTTGCAACGCCTTCAGCATGGCCGACTCGTCAAGCTCAGGCATGGGCAGAGCCACAGGTGCCGCTTCAGGTGTACCTTCAGCAGGACGCGCACGGTCCTCGTCATCATCATGGGGCAGAACACGCTGCAGACCAGAGATGAGGCTTTCAGACAGATTGCCCAGATCCAGACGATCATCTGCGATTTCTCGCAGCGCAACAACAGGGTTTTTATCGTTATCACGATCGACCTGTAATTGCGAACCGGCAGTGATATTGCGTGCGCGGTGCGCAGCCAGCAATACCAAGCGGAAGCGGTTTGGAATTTTCTCAATACAATCTTCAACCGTTACACGGGCCATGCGCGATGCGCTCCTTAACCTGATGCGGGAATATATCTGTTTAACCCAAGCGCTGGATGCTCGCAAGCGCATCACTGCTAGAAAAACGCACCTCCCGCCAGGCGCACCGCTTTTCGATCCGCTTTGGGAATTTCACCAATCAATTGATCGATATGCAGCTTATGTCTTGGACAAATCCAGTTTGGCGCAATCTCGCGTAAAGGGCAAAGCACAAACGCCCTACCCCTCAAACGCGGATGTGGTGTGATCACTTTTTCCTCTAGAGATGTGACTTCACCTCTATAATCAATCAAATCCAGATCAAGTGTTCGCGGCGAATTTGTGCGCGTGCGAACCCGGCCAAAGCGATTTTCTAAATCATGAAGTTGGTTTAACACCGCTTCTGCATTTAAATCTGTTTGTATTTCTGCTGCGGCGTTGATATAGAAGGGATCCCTTGGATCGGGCCACGCCGGGGTGCGCCAGGGACGAGACACACGAATAACCTTTAAACCATTGTCAGACAAAGCATTTAACGCCAGTTGCAAAGTCTCTATCGGCGTCTTGCGTTGAAACGCTAGATTCCCTCCCAGAGCGATGTAAACTCCCTTATAACGCTGAGTCGATTCATTTAGGTCTAATAAGAAGGACACACTATGACCTTTTATCCCAACGAACGCATTGGCTTGTTCATTGATGGGGCTAACTTATATTCTGCTGCAAAATCCTTAGATTTTGATATTGATTATCGCAAGCTCCTTGAGGAGTTCCGAAAGCGCGGCCGCCTTATTCGCGCTAATTATTACACCGCCTTACTGGAAAACGAAGAATACACGCCCATTCGTCCGCTGATCGATTGGCTTGATTATAATGGCTTCAAGGTCGTCACTAAAGCGGCCAAAGAATATAGCGATGAGAACGGTCGCCGCCGGATCAAAGGCGATATGGATGTTGAAATTACTGTCGATTTGATGGAAGGGGCGACCTATCTCGATCATATCATCTTGTTCACCGGTGATGGTGACTTCAAGAAAGTGATCGAAGTGGTTCAACGCACCGGCACACGGGTGTCTGTTGTTTCAACAATGAAGTCAAACCCGCCGATGGCCTCAGATGATCTGCGTCGCCAAGCCGATACCTTTATTGAGCTGACCGATTTGATGAAGCTGGTCGGACGGGAACGCCGCCACAATGACCATCAAGATGAAGAGTCTAACGGCGAGGATTAATCTTCGCCATGACATTTGCCTACACGCCTGAAGCGCCATTGGATTGCCCTTTGTGTCCGCGCCTAGTGGCCTACCGCCAAGCCAATGCCATCGAGGAACCAAGCTGGCATAACGCGCCCGTACGCTCCTTTGGCAGCGATGATGCGCGGCTCTTGATTATTGGCCTTGCCCCTGGACGGGGTGGGGCCAATAAGACCGGGCGCCCTTTTACCGGCGACTGGGCGGGCGATCTTCTTTATGCCACACTGGATAAGTATGGCTTTTCACGCGGGATCTATGATCAACGCCCCGATGATGGCTTGGTTCTTATAGATGCGATGATCACCAATGCGGTGCGCTGCGTGCCGCCTGAAAACAAGCCTACGGGTGAAGAGGCAAATCTGTGCCGTGGTTTTCTGGTGAAGCGATTACAGGCCCTACCCCAGCTTAAAGTCATGGTGTGTTTGGGTAAGATTTCGCACGACAATACGCTCAAAGCCTTA
Organism: Woodsholea maritima DSM 17123; assembly: GCF_000382325.1. Taxonomy (GTDB): domain Bacteria; phylum Pseudomonadota; class Alphaproteobacteria; order Caulobacterales; family Maricaulaceae; genus Woodsholea; species Woodsholea maritima. Next base: position 105,926 of record NZ_KB908059.1, on the reverse strand, counting down.
GGCGTGCGCCTGAAAGAAGCCCCGTTCAAGCATGGGGCGCAATATACGCTTGAAGGCCCGAACGGGCCGATCACGCTGATCGATAGCTATCATTGCTCGCGCTATAATACCAATACTGGACGGCTGACAACGGCTATGTTCGAAGCGATTTTCGATCAGGTTCGCAGCCTATTGCCGCAATAAAAAACCACCCATCACGATCAAATGTGAGGGAGGCTTTTGTTTATCCGAAGTCTTTCATCAAGCGGGATTTCTGGCGGTTCCAATCGCGTTCCTTAATGGTTTCGCGCTTATCGACGGCCTTCTTACCTTTGGCGAGACCGATCTGGATTTTCACGATCCCACGCTGGTTAAAATAGAGCCGCAAGGGAATGATCGTGCGGCCTTCTTTGGCGACCGCACCTTGCAGCTTGCCGATTTCCTTGCGGTGCAGCAGTAATTTACGATGACGGCGCGGTTCGTGATTAAAGCGATTGCCCATTTCATAGGGCGGGAAATCGGCATTGATGAGAAAAATCTCATCACGTTCCGGGCTGACATAGGATTCCGCAATATTGGCCCGACCTTGACGCAGGGATTTCACCTCGGTCCCGGTCAGCTGCAGGCCCGCCTCAAAGGTTTCTTCAATCTCATAGTCAAAGCGGGCGCGGCGATTGACGGCAATCGCATCGCTCGACTTAGAAGTCTTACTACTCATAAAAGTCCACAAACTTTCATTGCGGCTTCAACGCGTGCTTTGGCGCTGTCGCTCAACGGTATAATGGGAAGGCGCGCCTCAGGGCCGCACAGGCCCAACAAAGACAACGCATATTTTACAGGGGCCGGGCTCGGTTCACAGAACATGGCTTCATTCAAGGTCTGAAGACGGGCATTGATCTCACGCGCGCGGACAAAATCGCCTTTCAAACTGGCCTCTTGATATTGCGCACACAGGGACGGTGCCACATTCGAGGTCACCGAAATCATGCCATGACCGCCATGGGCGTTGAAGCCCAGGGCACTACCATCATCGCCTGAGAGCAAGATGAAGTCGCTGGGCACACGGCGTAAATGCTGGGTCACGCGTTCGACCTCACCGGTGGCATCCTTGATCGCAATGATATTGGGATGTTGGGAGAGATGCGCCACGGTATCGACGCTCATATCCACAATCGTTCGGCCCGGTACATTATAGAGCACGATGGGCAATTCCACCGCATTCGCGATGGCCTCAAAGTGTGCGATAATTCCCGCTTGGCTGGGCTTATTGTAATAGGGTGCAACGACCAGGCTGGCATCGGCACCGACCGCCTTGGCATCTTTTTGCAACTCAATCACCGCGGCCGTGTCATTGGTGCCCGTGCCGGCAATCACAGACATCCGGCCCGCTACAATCTCCACACACAAGGCCACGACGCGTTTACGCTCTGCCAAATCCATCGTGGCGCTTTCACCCGTGGTCCCGACGGGCACAACCCCGCGCGTGCCATTGATAAATTGATGCTCGATGATTTGTGCGAACTTATCCTCATCCACAGCGTTATCCTTGAAAGGTGTAACGAGCGCAGTAATGGAGCCGCCAATCATGAGTTTTCCCTTTCTTAACTGCTATGAGGCTTTTTCGAGCCCGAGACCATATCGGGCTTAGATAAAACCAACAAGCTTCTGTGAACAGGCAAAACAGTCCATTGCACAGGGGCAATTTTCGCCATATTCGTGGTGTCTCATAGCCCCGTATAGATCTGGGCTGCCATCTTGGAATGAGGTTTCGAGCAAAGATTATGATCATTCGGATTGCCCTTGCCGCCCTATTGACGACGAGTGCCTTGACCTTTCCGCAAAGCCTGGCGCAAAGCCCTGCCCCCCGGGTCAAGCCAGAGATCGAAAATCACAGCCGAATTCTCTCAGATGCCGACTTTGCGATTTATCGCGCCGGTATTCAAGCCGCCCAGGATAATGAATGGGGCGATGTACGCACAGCGCGCTATCAACTGGAAAACCCGATCGCGAAGAAAGTCCTCTTGTGGCGTATGGCGATTGGCGATGCCTCCACCAGTTTTTCTGAGTTGGATCTGGCGCTGGATGACCTGGTCGGCTGGCCGCAATATCATCGCATACAGCAAGAAGCGGAATGGAAGATCGCCTCTTCAGGCATGAGCCCGGCCCTGACCGCGCAATGGTTTGAAGATCACGCCCCCATCAGCGGCGAAGGCAAGGTTGCCTATGGCGAGGCTTTGATCGCCTTGGGCCAGCGTGATGAGGGCCGCGCGATGATCCGCGATGCCTGGCACAATAATCAGATGCGCCTATCTTTCCAGAATGAGGTCTTGCGCAATCATGGCGATATGTTCGACCGCGCCGATCATGGCGAGCGTGTCGATTTCCTGATCTGGGCCGGTCAACGCACCGCCGCCAGTCGCCTTTTGTCTCACCTCAGTGAAAATGAGCGCCGCTTGGCGACCGCGCGTATTCAGCTCGCTTCACGCTCGCGCGGGGTAGATAATGCCGTGGCCGCCGTGCCCGATAGCCTGAGCAATGATCCAGGCCTTCTCTATGAGCGTGCGCGCTGGCGCCGGCGGGCGGGCTATGATGACAATGCCCTGCCTTTGTTGTTGGAACTGCCAGGTAGTTATCAGAATGATGATGCGCTGGAATTAATGTGGACGGAGCGTAAGCTCATGATCCTCAATCTGATCCGCGATCGCGATTATGAAACCGCCTATCGCCTGGCAGCGGCCAATGGCATGTCAGCCGGTGTTGATTTTGCCGATGCGGAATTTCTCGCGGGCTGGCTGGCGTTGGTCCATTTGAACGATGGCGCACAGGCCCAAATCCACTTCGAAAAGCTTGAAGCCGGGGTCTCCACCGCCGTCTCGCTGTCGCGCGCGCAATACTGGCGCGGACGCGCTGCGGAACAACAAGCCCATTTGGATGAGGCGCGCGAGGCTTATCTTCAGGCCGCCCAGCATAACACCACTTATTATGGCCAGCTGGCAATCTTGGCCCTGGGTGCAGATGCCGCCGTCTTAGATCTGCCGCCGGAGCCTGATCCGGATGAAGAAACCCGTGCTCGCTTCGAAGCGCATGAACAGGTTCAAGCCCTTCACTTGTTATCTGAATTTGGCGAAGATTATTTCTTCCGCGTCTTCATTTATCACCTCGATGATGAGTTTTCTGACCCGGATGAGCATGCCTTGCTGGCCGACCTTGCCCTGGATAGCGCGCGCATCCGCCAATCGGTGCGCGCGGCCAAGGCCGCCCGGATGCAAGGCTATACCCTGACCACACGGGCCTATCCGGTGATTGATATTCCTGAAGCCGCCCCGGTGATTACCGAAGCGGCCCTCGCCCACTCCGTCATTCGCCAGGAAACTGAATTTGATCCGCGCGCCGTCAGCCATGCTGGCGCGCGTGGCATGATGCAGATGATGCCCGCGACTGCGCGCCAAACTGCACGCCAAATTCACCAGCCTTATAATTTCCAATGGCTAACCGATGATCCTGACTACAACCTCACCCTGGGCATGGCCCATTTGCAAGAGGTGGTGGACAATTATGATGGCTCGCTAGTGATGGCGCTCGCGGCTTATAATGCCGGTGGGCACCGGGTGCGGCGCTGGGTGGAAAGCTATGGCGATCCGCGCAGCGGGGCCATCGACCCCATTGATTGGGTCGAAAGCATTCCCTTTTCCGAGACCCGCAATTATGTCATGCGCGTGTTGGAGAATTTACAAGTTTACCGCTCACGCCTGAATGGTGATCAGCCCAGCTTGTTATTTTTAGAGCGTGACATGGTGGGTAATCGCGCCGCCGGTCAGCTTGACCTCACACTGCCCGAAACCCAGGCCATCGCCGATTATCTTGAAGCTCAAGCCGCCGAAGCTGAAGCGCAAATGGATGCGATGCGCGAAGACGATCTGCAAGCCCTGGAAGCCGGTGACGCCATGGTGGGCGAAGAGCGTACAGATGAAGCTGATGAAGAGCGTCCCGGAAATGGGGAGGGATAACCCTCCCCCCTTTTAAACGTCCACATCTTCCTCATCATAATGCGCACGGCCAAAGCCAAGGGCTTTGGAGAAGATGGCCGGATCGACATTCCCGCCCGAGGCCATGACAACGGTGGTCTTGTTTTTGGTATCGAGCTTTTCGGCCAAAACTGCCGCCAATGCCGCCGCGCCGCCCGGCTCCAACACGATTTTGAAATGGTGAAAGGCAAAGGCCATGGCCGCCATCGCCTCTTCATCGCTGATCGCGACCCCACCCGTCAATTGATGGCGATTAAGCGCAAAAGTCATCTCGCCCGGCATCGGCGCCATTAGCGCGTCACAGATCGAGCCCGAGGTACGCAGATTTTTTACCCGCTCCCCCGCCGCTAAGGATCGGATATGATCATCGAAGCCTTCGGGTTCGACGGCCCAAATCTCAGTTTTCGGCGACAAAGCGTTAAACGCCAGACCACACCCCGCGACCAGGCCGCCGCCGCCGACGCAGCAAGCAAAAAGATCGGCTTTCAGGCCCATCGCCTCTAGATCTTCGCAAATCTCCAGCCCGGCCGTGCCCTGACCGGCAATAATGTCCGAATGATCAAATGCGGGGATAATCGGCGCGCGGCGTAAAGCGGCAATCTCGCGCGCCATCTCTTCACGGCTCTGGGTCTCACGGTCATAAAACTCGATAATGCCGCCTAGACGCTGTACCCCTTCGATTTTCACGCTTGGCGCATCACTGGGCATGACAATCGTCGCGGCCACACCAAAATGGCGCGCCGCCGCCGCAACGCCTTGGGCATGATTGCCAGAGGAATAGGCCACCACACCGTGCTGGCGCACTTCTGGATCTAGCTTGGCCAGCGCGTTAAACGCGCCGCGAAATTTAAATGCCCCGACATGTTGCAAGCATTCCGGCTTGATAAAGACCGGTCCGCCCGCGCGCTCATCTAAAATATCATGGCGCAATAAAGCGGTACGAATGGCCTTACCGCGAAGACGCTCAGCGGCCTGACGAATAGCCTCAAAAGTGGGCAGTGTGGGGCTCATAGGGCCTCCTTATAAGCTTTGACACGACCGAAAACTTTTCATGGCGCGATGAAGAAGACTTGCGCTTTTTCTCCATCACGCCTTTCATAGATCATCCATAAGCCGAGCCTTGATAATCGGCAACAAAAACACCTGGGGAGGAATATATATGCTCAAAGGGCAGATGATGAACCGACCGCTGATGATTGCGGATTTGATCCGCCATGCAGCGCAAAATCATGGTTCGCGCGCCATTGCCTCGCGCCTACCGGAAAACCATCAAATTTTTAGCTATACTTGGGCGCAATGCCATGACCGGGCCCAACAACTCGCCAATCTTCTGACTGGCCCGTTTAAAACCCGCCCCGGCGACCGTGTGGCCACCATCGCCTGGAATACCCATCGCCATCTAGAGCTTTATTATGGGGTATCGGGTATGGGCGGGGTGATTCACACCGTCAATCCGCGCCTGGCCCCCGATCAGATCGCCTGGATGCTCAATCATTCACGCGCCAAGCACGTCTTCTTTGATGTGACTTTCACGCCCATTATCGAGGCGATCGCCAAGTCCTGCAAATATGTAAAAAAGTGGGTCGTCCTCAGTGATGAAGCCCATAAGCCTGAGGCCAAAACCAAGATTGAGGTTTATGAGACCCTCATCGCCAATCAATCCCATGAATACGATTGGCCGGACTTTGATGAAAATGCGGCCTCGGGCCTTTGCTATACCTCTGGCACGACCGGCGATCCCAAGGGCGCGCTTTATTCCCATCGCTCAACCGTGCTGCATGCCATGGCGTGTTGTGCAACCGATGTGATGGGCGTGGGTGCCGATGGCGTCTTGATGCCCGTAGTGCCGATGTTCCACGTCAATGCCTGGGGCATTCCCTACGCAGCGGCCATCGCGGGGGCCAAGCTGGTCTTACCCGGTGCGCGTATGGATGGCGCAGGCCTTCATGAGATGATCGAGCAAGAGCAAGTCACTTATGTCGCCGGTGTACCCACGGTCTGGCTGGGCCTGTTGCAATATTTGCGCGAAAGCGAGAAACGCATCGATTCGATCAAGCGCGTATTGATCGGCGGCGCAGCGCTGCCTGAAGCGCTGTTACGCGCCTTTGAAGCCGAGTTTGGCGTCGAGATGCAACAAGGCTGGGGCATGACCGAGATGAGCCCGCTGGGCACGATCGGCACGCTGCTGCCCAAGCACGCAGATATTTCCTATGACGAACAGGTCAAGATCAAAATCAAGCAAGGCCGCCTCGTCTATGGCGTGGATATGCGCAGCGTCGATGATGATGGCCAAGTCCTACCGCGTGACGGCCAAAGCGCCGGGCATATTCAAGTGCGCGGCCCCTGGATCATTGACAGCTATTATCGCGGGGTCGGCGAGGATAGCTTCAGTGATGATGGCTGGTTCAAAACCGGCGATGTCGGCCATATTGACCCTGATGGCTATATGACAATCACGGATCGCTCCAAAGATGTCATCAAGTCCGGGGGCGAATGGATCAGCTCCATCGAGTTGGAAAATGTCGCTATAGGCCATCCCGATGTCGCCATCGCCGGTGCCATTGGCCTGCCCCATCCCAAATGGCAGGAGCGCCCCTTATTGGTCATTCAAGCCAAACCCAATACCTCGCCCAGCCGAGACAGCATTCACGCCTTCCTGGCTGAACGCCTGCCTAAATGGTGGCTGCCCGACGGGATTGAGTTCGTCGAGCAAATGCCGCTCGGCGCAACGGGAAAGATCTTGAAATCCAAACTGCGTGAAATGTTCAAAGATTACACCTTCGCGGTGGAGGCTTAAGCCCTGGATCATAAAAGGTGGAGCGAAGGCCCCACCTTTTATGACCAGATCGTAACTTGAACAATTATTCGTACGCCCTTATCTTATCGATAAACGATAAGGCTTCACGAAAGGGCCCGGACATGGAATTTTTGGTTCTCTCAGCGCTGGCGTATTTCCTCCCCGCCTTCATTGCGCTTCTACGCGGTCACCACAATGGCTTTGCGATATTCCTGACCAATCTGTTATTGGGTTGGACCTTTATCGGTTGGGTCATTGCTCTCATCTGGTCGGTCACGGCGTCAGAAAAGAAAATGCGTGTGAGTGCGTAAGGATTAACCCATCAGGGGGCGTTATGCCCCTCTTCGGGGAGGCATTTCAAGGCAACTTGCTTATTTTGTCGCATAATGAGCGCAATGACGCGCTTTAAATGCTCCAGATCAATGGGTTTGGCCAAGCACCCGTTAATACCTGCCGCTTCATAAACATCGAGTTGAGAACGCATCACATTGGCAGTTAAGGTATAAATCGGAATGGGATTGAGCCCTTTTGCCTTTTCCTCTTCACGAATGCGCTTGGCCGCCTCAACACCATTCAGCTCAGGCATCTGCACGTCCATCAAGATCAGATTATAGTCATTGACCCGCCATTTCTCGACGGCCTCCAATCCATGTTCCGCGATATCAACACTGATAGGTAATTGCTTCGCCAGTGTGCAGATGACGGTTTGGTTGATCACATTGTCCTCCGCCACCAAGACCTTCAACGGTGGATTAGTGCGACACTCCACCTCCTCACAGGTCAGGCAATTACGATCGGGCAGATCCAGTTTGACTTCTGTGGCGCGCAGTAAGGGCAGTTTGACGATGAAGGTCGAACCTTTATCGACAATGCTCTGGACTTCGATCTTCCCCCCCATGGCCTGACAAAGCTGGCGCGCAATCGACAGGCCCAGCCCGGTGCCCTCTTTTGTGACCGCGAATTCCTGTTTGGAGGCCTGAACAAAAGGTGTGAACAAGGTCACCAGGCTCTTTTGCGCGATACCGATGCCGCTATCTTCAACTCTAAAAATGACGCAAGCGCGATCGCGGTCTCGTCCATCCGGCTCGACGCTGACATCCAGACGGACATAGCCCTCGCGTGTAAATTTTATCGCATTAAACACCAGATTATTGAGGACTTGTTGGATGCGGGCACTATCGCCGCGAAACCACCCCCGATCACAGCGGACATCCAGCTGAAGGCCTTTTTCCTGCGCTTTGGCTTTAAACAAGGCCCCGGCACTGTTGACCAAGGCGCTGACCTCAAAATCATCCAAGCTGAGGTCAACAAAGCCTTTTTCGATTTTGGACAGATCCAAAATATCGTTAAGCACCGTCAATAAGGCCCGGCCCGAAGTCCGAATAATGTCGAGCATATGTTCTTGATCTTCATCAAGTTTAGTGCGCGACAGACCATCGGCCATGCCCAAGACCCCGTTTAAAGGCGTGCGGATTTCGTGGCTCATAAACGCCAAAAATGCGCTTTTAGCCTGATTGGCTTCTTCCGCACATTGACGTTCTTTACGAAGTTTTTCGGCCAACTCTTGAGTGTCGCGCAGCATGTTTTTGCGCATCTCCATGGCCATCACCATATCAAGCGTGCCATCGGTGGGTGAGAAATCGGCGATCCGTAAATTGAGATTGCCTAAATGATCATGCTGATCGGGGACATGGCCCATTACGAAAAGTAGATGATCATCGCGCTCCAAAACAATACCGCGCAGGCGCACTAAAGGTGCTGTCTGTGTGCGCAAAATCAAGTTGCGCCGCAAGCCCCATAGTTTTTCAACCCGGTCAATATCGCGCGGATGCTCGACTTTGAAGAACTCTAAAAAGCCTTGGCCCAGCAATTTGCCTTCTACACATCGGATCAAGGATGGACCGCCATGGGTGATTTTGCCCTGTCCATTCACCCGGATGAAACAGGGGCAGACCCGCGCTAAATCACCATCGTCTAAGATCTCTTGCACACCGCTTACCTGTTTGACTGACGCTTAAGCTTTAGTGTGAAGATCGAATGATCAGCTTGCGGGGAGACACTGACCTCACCCGTCTCGTTGAAGCGCGCCATCAAACCTTGCAAAAGACCAACCACGAAATGATCCAGGCCTGCGCGCGATGAGCGATAGATGACCACCAAGGTATCTTCGGCTGCGCGAGACACCTCAAAGCTGGGCATATCCGCATCCGGCATGGTGGAACGGATTGCAGCATGCATGGCGTCCAGGCTTTGAATAAAGCTCTCTAAATCATCGCCAGCCATATCCATCAGCGATGAGAAATTACCCTCTGCGGCAAACTTGATCCAGTATTGACCGAAGTTTTCCAGCAAGACTTCCAAGGTCATGCCGGTATGGGCCTGAACCGTACCGATTAAAGCGAAAGTATCTTTATCATCATAACTTTGAGCGCTAAAAAAGTGCTCATCATTAAGCCCACTTTTGTGCAGAATGGTGGACCAGGCATCCGGACCTAAATTTTCCAGCACCATGGCCTCAACGGCCTTGTGGATCATACCATACATGGGTGCACTCCCTTAATGGAGGCCCACCCTGGCACAATATTTATAAAATTCAGTGAATACGCACACCCAAAAGGAGGCCGTTAGGCGGCGCGCTCGCGCGAAGCCTTTTGCTGCTCAATCAGTGCATTAAGCAAGCGCATGACCTGATTTGAAGCGCTATTCATCTCTTCATAGGCCTGTTGAGCGCCTTTACGATCACCCTTTTCGCATAAGGTCGCAGCAAGCTTACCTTTGGCATGAACCTGCTCGTGATAGGTGTCGAGCTCAACAAAGGTGGGATTATTGCCTAGCTCACTTGCACGCGCGTCTTGATACCAGCGGCCCAGGCGGCAAGATTTATGATCGCTCAGCTCTTGTGCGCGGATCGCATCGAGACCAACCATTTTTCCGGCCAGACGCTTCTTCCACAACAGGTGATCAGACTTCGCGCAATGCAGGACAAAGTCTTGGGCATCACGCAAAGACAAGTCTTGCAAGGTTTTACCGATCACGCTCTCGGACGCGGAAATATATTGGATCGCCTCTTTCATCAGACGGTTCACATTATGTGTTGCGCTGACCACGTGATCGACGCTCTGTTGCAAATCCTGGCTGATGCGTGATTGCTCATTCATATGAATGAGGATTTGGCGCACTTGTTCGGCGCTATTTTGAATGTCTTGCGCGGTGGTCTCGACCTGACGGCCCGCCTGATCGGCCGAATCAATGCCGTCTTGCACGGACTTGGTCGAGATATCGACCGAATCGACGATCTGGGCGACTTCGCTCTGGATCGTTTCCATCATGGCGCGAATATTTTCGGTCGCCTTGGCGGTCTGAGTGGAGAGCGCCTTGACTTCGCCGGCCACAACGGCAAAGCCCTTGCCCGCATCGCCCGCGCGCGCCGCCTCGATCGTGGCGTTCAGGGCCAACAGATTGGTTTGATCCGCAATGGCGGCAATAGTCTCTAAAATCTCCGCGATTTGACGTGAAGCGCCGTCCAGCGCAGTCACGCGATCAGAAATCGCCCCAAAAGCAACATGAATTTCAGAGACTTCTTTTTTGGTTGTCTCAACGGCTTTAATACTATCCTGGCTCGCCATCACACAATCAGAGAGCTGATCAGAGGCGGCCTTCACGATACCATTAACGGATTCAATCGAGGCATTCAGCGTTGAAACCTGACCATTCATCCCCTGGCAGTCGTGTTCCAGTTGACGCATTTCACCAGTGGTTTGCGCCACAGCGGCCATCGTCTCGCTGGCCTGCATGGAAAATTCAACCACGCGCTCAAGATCGACGGTATTTCGTTTGTTGATTTCTTGGACCAAGGCGCGCGTCGCTTGGGCGATGGGCTCAGGCAGATCGGGGTTCGCCAGCAAATCTTTTAGCGACACAGTGCTCAGATCCTGGGCAAAGTCCTTCATCCACGACGACGTAGACACTGCGCTCTGCGCCTGGGTTGTGGTGTCTACTGTGTCTGCTTTTTTCCAAAACATGGCGCTACCCCGATCTATGATTGGGGTAAGCCAAGCCTGATTTGCGTTAACGCTTTCTCACCAGCTTAAAGTTTTAATCACCCCCGAGGGCTCGCCTAAAACCAGCTGGAAATGTCCTCTAAGGATTTCTTGATCAAGGCATGTTCAGGCACCTGAGCGCCGGGTGCGGGATAGCCCACAACAATAAGAAGAAACGGTTTTTCTTCATCGGGGCGAGCGCAGATATCATTCAAGAAATTCATGGGCTTGGGCGTATGCGTTAAGGTTGCAAGCCCGGCTTCATGGAGCGCAGCAATTAAAAAGCCTGCCGCAATGCCGCAGCTCTCGTTAATATAATAATTCTTGCGCGTATCCCCGGCATGAACCCCGCCGCGACGCTGGGCAAACATCGCAATCAACCAAGGCGCGGTTTCCAAAAACGGTTTATGATCATCCGTACCCAGGGGCTTTAACGCATCCAGCCATTCTGCGCCCGCGCGGCCATCATAGAAGGCGCGCTCTTCTTCTTCCGCAGCCTCGCGAATTTGCAGCTTAATGTCCGGTGACTGGATCGCTGCGAAATGCCAGGGCTGGTGATTTGCGCCAGACGGCGCGGACCCGGCCGTTAAAATGGCTTGTTCAATAATCTCGCGGGCCACAGGGCGATCTGAAAAATCACGCACTGTGCGCCGGGTCGCCATGCGCTCATACATTTGGTGGGCACGCGCCAGCATTTCCTCGGGCGGCAACTCATTGAACTTTAGTGGGACATGTCCGTCAGTCATCATCTGCGTCTCCTCCGCATGCGTGTGGGTGAACCCCGGATACGGCGCTCTTGGCGGCGCTCGCTGCACACGATCAGACTATAAAACGCTTAGAAGACTAAGGAATAAGAAATTATTTGCGCAGTTCTAAAACATGAGCAAAGACAACAAAAAAAGGCGGGGACATGCCCCGCCTTTATCGTAGCCGATAGCCAATCCCTTATAGATTTTCCCAATCTAAAATGACTTTTCCGGACTTACCCGAGCGCATGGCATCAAAGCCTTGCTGGAAATCCATTGCGCTATAGCGGTGCGTAATCAGCTTGGACAGATCCAAGCCCGATTGCAGCATGGCCAGCATTTTGTGCCAGGTTTCAAACATTTCACGGCCATAAATGCCTTTAAGAGTGATCGCCTTCAAGATCAATTCACCCATGTCCAGGCTGACCGGCTTTGAAGGGATGCCCAGCATGGCGATCTTACCACCCATGACCATATTGGCGATCATCTGCTTCAAAGCCGGTTCTGCACCCGACATTTCCAAGCCGACATCAAAGCCCTCTGTCATGTTTAGCTCGCCCTGAACGGCTTTCAGGTCTTCTTCCAGCGTATTGACCGCGCGCACGCTTGGCACGACTTTTTGCGCCAGGGCCAAACGGTCCGGGTTGATATCCGTCAACACGATGTGACGCGCCCCGACATGGCGCGCGACCGCTGCGGCCATAATCCCAATCGGTCCCGCCCCAGTGATCAGCACATCTTCACCCACCAGATCAAAGGCGGTGGCGGTGTGAACCGCATTGCCCAGAGGGTCCAGGATCGCGGCCATATCCATCGGCACATCATCGGGCAAAGGCACAACATTGAAGGCTGGAATACGCAAATATTGCGCGAAGGCCCCCGGCATATTGACGCCCACGCCCTTGGTTTCTGGATCCAGGTGGAAGCGCCCGGCGCGCACCGCGCGTGAACGCTCGCCCACCACATGGCCCTCGCCCGAGACGCGTTGACCGACCTTGACGCGGGTCACATCCGCACCAATCGCTTCGACCACGCCGCCGAATTCGTGGCCCACAACCATCGGTACGGGGACGTTTTTCTCCGCCCAGGCATCATAATTATAGATATGAATATCGGTGCCACAGATCGCGGTTTTATGGACCTTGATCAGAACATCGTCAGGCCCGATTTCGGGCTTGTCGACATCCTGCATCCAGATGCCTTCACGCGGTTCAGCTTTGACAAGGGCTTTCATGGGTTTTCTCTCTTAATTGACCACGCCCAGCTCTTTACCAACCTTGGTAAAGGCGGCGATGGCCCGATCAATCATGTCTGGGGTGTGGGCCGCGCTCATTTGGGTGCGGATCCGCGCTTGGCCTTTGGGTACGACGGGATAGAAGAAGCCGATGACATAGACCCCCTCATCCATCAATTTAGACGCCATCTGCTGGGCCAACTTCGCATCGCCGAGCATTACCGGAATAATCGGATGCTCACCCGGCAGAAGATTAAAGCCAGCCGCGCTCATCCCATCACGAAATTGCTTGGCGTTTGAGAAGAGCTGCGCGCGCAGATCATGGCCCTCGCGCACCATCTCCAAGGCTTTCAAAGAGGCCCCCGCAATCGAGGGTGCCAGCGAGTTGGAGAACAGATAAGGGCGCGAGCGTTGGCGCAGCATGTCGATCACAGGCTGGCGCGCGCAGGTGAACCCGCCCATCGCCCCGCCAAGGGCTTTACCCAAAGTGCCGGTGATAATGTCGATCCGCTCCAGAACGCCGCAATGTTCGGCAGAGCCCCGGCCATTGGCCCCTAAGAACCCATGCGCGTGACAATCATCAATCATGGTCAGGGCGTCATATTTATCGGCCAGATCACAAATGGATTTCAGATCGGCGATATAGCCATCCATCGAGAAGACGCCGTCAGTGACGATCAGGATATGACGTGCGCCATCGGCGCGCGCTTGCTTGAGCTGGGCTTCAAGATCATTCATGTCAGAGTTGGCATAGCGATAGCGCTTGGCTTTACACAAGCGCACGCCGTCGATGATCGAAGCATGGTTGAGCGCATCGGAAATGATCGCATCCTCGGGGCCCAATAATGGCTCAAACACTCCGCCATTGGCATCAAAAGCGGCGGCATAAAGAATAGTGTCATCCTTGCCAGTGAACTCGGCCAGGGCCTTTTCCAACTGACGGTGAACTTCTTGGGTGCCGCAGATGAAGCGCACTGAAGCCACGCCGAAGCCATAGCGATCCATGGCGGTTTTCGCCGCTTCGATCAATTCCGGGCGGTTGGCCAGACCCAGATAATTGTTGGCGCAAAAATTGAGGACATGGCGATCACCCTCGGGCGTGGTGACATCAATCTCAGAAAATTGCTGCGAGCCGATCACGCGTTCGCGCTTATAAAGCCCTTCGGCTTCAATCTCTTGCAAGCTTTCGTTCAAGTGATCGTAAAAGGAGTGAGACATCACGCTTTTCCTTATTATCGCTCAGATATGTGCGGCTGACATAGGCCCTTATCCGGGTCTAAGCAATGGGTGTTTACTGACCACGCACCTGGGTCAAGGTTTTACCTGGCGCAATCGCTTCTACATCGCCTTTGACCACAATCAAGGCAGGGCGTTTGGCCCGGCGTGCGCGCTTCAAGGCTTCTGGGAAATCATCTTCATGAAGAACTTCCAGGCCCAGAATGCCAAAGCTTTCGGCGAGCTTTTTAAAGTCAGGATTGGTCAAATCCGTGCCTGACAAGCGGTTGGGGTATTCGCGTTCCTGATGCATGCGGATCGTGCCAAATGCCCCATTATCCACCACGATGAAGATGACGCGTGCGTCATAGCGCGCGGCCGTCGCCAACTCATTCACGCTCATCATGAAACAGCCATCACCCGCGACGGAAATCACCGTGCGCTCTGGCTCGATCAGCTTGGCCGCAATGGCCGCCGGGACGCCATAGCCCATCGCGCCTGAAGTTGGGGCGAGCTGAGTGCGATAGGTGCGATGTTTATAAAAGCGATGCAACCAGGCGGCATAATTACCCGCGCCATTGGTAATGATGGCATCTTTGGGCAAGACCTCAGACAAATGGCTGAAGACTTTGGATAGATTGACGCCGTGGCTGACCTCAACGGGGCAAGTGAAGGCTTCAAAGGCCGCATGGGCTTTGGCGGCCTCACCGGCCCAGGCGCTGCTATCCACGCGGATTTTTTTCAGCGCTTCACAGGCCGCCGGAATGGAGGCATTGATCGCCAGCACGGGTTGATACACACGACCCAATTCTTCCGCGCCGGGGTGAATATGGATCAGGCGCTGGTGCGGGACGGGTGATGAAAACAGCGTATAGCCCGAGGTCGTCATCTCGCCCAAGCGGGGCCCGATAGCGATTACCAGGTCGGAGTTTTTCACGCGCTCCGCCAAAACTGGGTTCGGGCCAATGCCGACATCACCGGCATAATGGGGCCGCGTATTGTCGTAATAATCCTTGGCGCGGAAGGTACAGCCCACGGGTAGGTCGTTTTTCTCAATAAAAGTCTGGATGTCTTTAACGGCTTGAGCGTTCCAGCCCCCACCGCCAAGTAAAACCAGCGGATTTTGCGCCTCACCTAAAAGGGCTTTAAGACCTTCCAGATCATCGCCATGGGGTGCAGCTTTGGCGGGATCAATATAGGAAAGCTCCGGCGCTTGGGCGGTGTCCACCAGCATATCTTCAGGCAGCGCCAGAACCACGGGACCTGGCCGCCCACTCATCGCCACGCGAAACGCGCGCGCCATATATTCCGGCACCCGTGCAGCATCATCAATTTCTGCGACCCATTTGGCTTGATCGCCGAAGAAAGCTTTATAATTAATCTCTTGAAACGCCTCACGCTCGCGCATATCGCGCGCGACCTGCCCGACCAGAAGGATCATGGGTGTAGAATCTTGAAAGGCGGTATGTACGCCAATGCTGGCATGGGTCGCGCCCGGCCCGCGCGTCACCATGCAGATGCCCGGACGCCCGGTCAGCTTACCATAAGCTTCGGCCATATTCGCCGCGCCCGCTTCATGGCGGCAGGTGATGAAGCGAAACTCGTCGCCCGCATCGACCAAAGCATCCAAAACGGCAAGATAGCTTTCGCCCGGCACCCCAAAGGCCATATTGGCCCCATTGGCCAATAACGCATCGACAAGATGTTGAGCACCGGTACGCAGGGCCATGACAGCCTCCCCTGACGGATATGGTTATATCTTTTAAGTCAGAGGAGCTAGCCTTGAACCGGGTCAGATAGCAAGGGTGGAAATGCGGTCAGTTTACGCCGCGCGGACCCCGCTTAAGAAGGCCCGAACCGCCTGGCGCAGGGCCCCGACCTCTTGATCCATCGAGGCATTGGCCTCACCCACCTGCTGAGCGCAGGTTTCTGATTCGCGTGCGCTTTTCTTCACACCATTGACCGCATTGGCGACTTCCTGCGCCGCACCCGAGGCGGTCTGCGCCGATCCTGCGATCTCATCAGCGGCTTTACGTTGTTGATCCATAGAATCAGCGATTGAGGTGGAAATGGCACTCATTTCATCAATCACCTGACGGATCATCTGGATGGCTTCCACGGCCTTGTCGGTTGCGTTTTGAATACCACGCACTTCATTGACAATGGAATCGGTGGCATTCGCCGTTTGACTGGCCAGCGCTTTGACCTCACTGGCCACAACCGCAAAGCCTTTACCCGCTTCGCCCGCACGCGCGGCCTCAATCGTGGCGTTGAGCGCCAGCAAATTGGTTTGTTCCGCGATGTCATTGATCAAGCGCACGACGCCATCAATTTTCCCAGCGGCTTCGGCCAGGCGGTTGATGTCGTCACCGGCAATATTGGCCCGCTCTACCGCGCTTTGGCCCACCTGACTAGAGCGCGAAACCTGATGCGCAATCTCACCGATGGAAGCGGTCAATTCTTCTGCCGCTGCAGCAACTACTTCGGCGGTATCCGCCGCAGAGGCACTCGCCCGATCGAGCGCCTGAGAATTATCCCCGGTTTGACTAGAGCTCTGGCGCAAAATATCAGAGGCCGAGTTGAGCTTCCCGCCCGCGATCTCAAAGGCTTTCAGCACGTGATTGGATTGATCTTCAAACTGGGCGATCAGGGTTTCAATCTCACGGGTGCGCGCCTCTTGAGCCTCTCGGTCAGCCTGAGCTCTGGATTCTAATTGCGCGCGCTCCTGGGCACTGGCTCGTAAAATTTCAATCGCGCGGGTCAAGGCTGTAACTTCGCGTCCCTGGGGGTGCGGAAGGGGCGTATCATAATCACCTTGCGCCAAATTCCCCACAGCATCACAAAGCCGGGTGACCGGTTTTTGAATGGTCCGGTTTAAAAACAGCGCCCCCAAAATCATAACGGCTGTCAGAACGACTAGGCCTAGAAGCTGACCACTTAGAGCGGCCAAAACACTGGCATTGACATCATCAATATAAACGCCGGCCCCAACGATCATGCCCCAGGGTGCAAATTCACGCACATGGCTCCGCTTGGGCACAGCTTGAGTTGAGCCTGCGCGCGGCCAACCATAGGCGACAAGACCCTCATGATCGGCACGGACCACCGACACCATATCACGGAAGAGATATTTCCCATTGGGATCCTGGCGGTCACGCACGCTGGTGCCATTGAGTTGAGGCTGCACCGCATGCATCACCATATTCGCATCATAGTCGATGATGAAAATATAATTGCTATCATCAAAGCGCATCGCGGCAAGGGTTTCCAACGCCCGGCGTTTGGCCTCTTCCTCACTCAACGCCCCGTTTTGTACTAAGCCATAATAATGATTGAGCGTCGTCGTGCCCATCTGGGTCACATCTTCCAAGGCCGTATTGACCCGATTATTCACCTGGAGGTTCACCTGAAATGCACTGACGACAGAAACCAGGACCAAACAGGCCGCGATCCCGCCGACGGCCCAGTAGAGCTTTTGCCCAATTGAAAGATTACTAAACATGCGTGCGCCCCAAATTAAAGTCCGTTCATTGAGCGCCCAAGAGCGTTAACACTTTCCTTTCCATGCTTAACTCTATGGCAGTTGAGCCTTTGGATTGAACCATACCGGGCGAAAGCGCTTGACCGTCATCGCGTGCGTATTAGGATTTTCGCCAAGGATAAGGGGGAGATAGCCATGTTGCGTTTCATCTGGGCCTGTGTGGGCCTGATCATGGTCAGCGCGCCTGTTTTTGCAGAGCCTTACACCCCCAAGCCCCTCGCGCGCCTGTTAAACAGCGATGTTTCCTATGACGCAGCGATTCCCTTACCCGAGACCGTGCTGGGCTATAGCAGTGGTGAAATCATCTTCACCCCGGATATGCTTTATAGCTATGCGCGCGCCGTTGATGCAGCCTCAGACCGGGTAAGTATCGAGCCCCTTGGCCAATCGCATTTTGGCCGCCCGATCCTACGCGTCACGATCACGAGCCCCGCCAATCAAGCCCGCCTGGAAGACTTACGTCTGGCCCATCTCAACGCGGGTGCCGCCGATAGTGCGTTGAGTGAAGACCTACCCTTGGTGGTGCAACTGACCCATGGGGTCCATGGCTCTGAATCCTCTGGCTATGATAGCGCTGTGCCGATCCTTTATCACCTGGCAGCGGCCCAGGATGAGGCCACACGTGCGCTGTTAGACACCACGATTGTGCATCAAATCATCCTGATCAATCCCGATGGGGCCAATCGCTTTGCCAATTGGACCAATGATCATCATGCCAGCGTCGCGGTCAGCGATCCGCAACACCGCGAGCATAGCGCGCATTGGCCCTGGGGGCGGACCAATCATTATTGGTTTGACCTTAACCGCCAATGGCTGCCCGTGACCCAGCCCGAGGCCGTCGCGCTCGTCAACACCACTCATGACTGGTCACCCCATGTTTCGGTGGATCTGCATGAAATGGGGACCAATTCGACCTTCTTTTTCTCACCCGGCCCTGTTGAGGGTTTACATCCCCTGCTCTCTCAAGACGGTTTAGCGCTCAATCTGGAGCTTAATCAGGGGCTCATCGACCTTTTTGATCGTGAGCAGCAGCTCTATGTCACTGAGGAATTATTTGATGATTTTTATCTGGGCTATGGTTCGAGTTATCCAGGGCTTATCGGCTCTATCCCTTATCTCTTTGAACAAAGCAGCGCGCGCGGCCTGATCCAGGAGAGTGATTTCGGGGTGCAGCGTTATGACGATAAAATCGGCCAGCAAGCGCGCGCGGCCTTGGCGCTGATCAACTCTGCACATGTTAAGCGCCAGGATCTCATCCTTCATCGGCGTGAATTTGCCCGCCAGACCCTGCAAATGGCGATGGCCGATCCCAATAGCGGCTATGTCTTCACCTCCACCGATCCGGCCCGCCTGGCGGCCTTCATCGACCTTCTTAACCTGCACCGGATTGAGGTTTATCACCTCGCGCGTGACATTGAGGCTCAGGGGCGAACCTATAAGGCTGATACCAGCTATGTGATCCCTTTGCGCCAGCCCGGCTATCGCATTATTGAGGGCCTGTTTGAGACGCGGATCATCACCGACAAGACCGAATTTTATGATGTCTCGGGCTGGACCCAGCCTCTCGCTTACGATCTTGATTATGCGCCCTTACGCGGTGGGCGCGGGGCGCGGGGCGAACGTGTCCTTGCCGGTGATCTCACCCAACCGGCCCCAGCCATGGCCGAGTATGGCTATGTCATGGAATGGTCGTCGGCCTTTGCGCCGCGCGCCCTCTATCGTTTGCTCGATCGCGGGGTGCAAGCGCGCCTGATCCCCGATGAGACCACAGTCAACACCGCCGATGGTGAGCTGAATGTCCCGCGCGGAGCTATTCTGATCCCACTGGCACGCCAACCGATCAACGCAGAAACCCTGCATGCCTTGATGGTCCGCGCCGCCCAGGAAGATGGCGTGCGCATCCATCCCCTGACTTCGGGTCATACCTCACTCGGCTCAGACATGGGCGGATTTGATGTTCTCAGCCTCACCAAGCCTAAAGTCCTTCTCATCACCGGCGAGACAATCAGCATGAGTGATGCCGGTGAGCTATGGTTCTTACTGGATAAGGAAATGCACATCCCGCTCAGCATGATCGATATGGAGGATCTCTCTGGCGCAGATCTTTCAAATTATACCCATATCCTGATGCCCCATGGGCACTATGGCAGCCTCGGCACGGATGGCGCAGAAAGGCTGCAACGCTGGACTGAGGCCGGGGGCACTTTGATCGCGACGCGCGCAGGCGCGCATTTTCTGATGGAAAACGGCCTGACCTCCGCTCAAGCCCCCCAAAGGGATGAGCAAACCCCTTTGCATCCGGTGCGCCGCCTGCCTGCCTATGATGATCTGGCGACCTGGGATACTGAAACTGGGATTTCCGGGGCATTGTTTGCCGCGCGCATGGATATCACTCATCCGCTGGCCTTTGGCTTTGAAGACCAAAATATCGCGCTCCATCGCGCCGGTACCGAGGCCTTCGCCCTGACAGATAATCCCTTTGCGGCCGTGGTGCGCTATAGCCCAGATGATCCTTTGCTCTCGGGCTATGCCTCGCGCGAAAATCGCTCTGCCCTGGCCGGACGCACCGCTATGTTTGCCGAGCGGCGCGGATCAGGCACGGTGATCCTCTTTGCCGATGATCCATATTTCAGAGCCTATTTCAAAGGCTCCGCCCGACTGGTCACAAATAGTCTCTTCTTCCAGAAATCCTTCCGCAATCCGGGCCGGCGCCTGCCCTAAGGCTTAGCGGTGGCGCTCTTTCAAACAGGCTGCGACCTGGGCGAGGCTCAACCCGCGCGCTTTTAACAAGACCAGCAGGTGGAAGATCAGATCTGCGCTTTCATTGATTAAGGCCTCATCGCCTTCAGCAACACCAGCCAGCGCAACTTCTACGCCTTCTTCGCCAACCTTCTGCGCGATTTTGCGAATACCCTTGGCCATCAGGCGCGCGGTATAGCTTTCCTCTGGGGACGCGCTGAGACGCTCCTCAATGATGCGTTCCAGTGATCCAATAAAACCGATACTGGGAAGGGCTTCATCGCCAAAACAGGTCTGCGCCCCGGTATGACAGACCGGCCCCGCCGGGCGCGCCGCAATCAGCAAGCTATCCCCATCGCAATCAGCCTTGATGGAGACCACGCTCAAAGTATGGCCAGAGGTTTCACCCTTGCGCCACAGGCGTTGTTTCGAGCGGCTATAAAAGGTCACGAAACCATCGCGCTGGGTGGCGTCCAACGCGTCTAAATTCATATAGCCCTGCATTAAGATGGCACCGCTATCAGCGTCTTGGACCAGGGCCGGGATCAGCCCCGCCATCTTGTCCCAGTCCAGGATCATATCATCATACATGCTCATAATCTGACCTCTACGCCTGACGTGTCGAGATAGCTTTTTAGATCCGGGATGGCGATCACGCCCTTATGAAAAACACTGGCGGCCAGCGCGCCGTCCACGCGCGCACGCTCAAACACATCACGAAAATGCGCGGCTGCGCCCGCACCGCCCGAAGCAATCAAGGGCACGGAGCATACTTCACGCACCGCTTCCAGCTGTTCAATGTCATAGCCTTCGCGCACACCATCTTGATCCATGCAATTGAGAACGATCTCACCGGCCCCGCGTCTGATCACCTCTTTCACCCAATCAAGGGTTTGGGCTTTGGCCTGGCGCATCTTATCCGGGTCGCCGGTATATTGGTGCAGGCACCAGCGTCCATCAACCTTGCGGCTATCCATGCCGATAACCACGCATTGCGAGCCAAATTCACGCGCCAGCTCATCAATAAAGTCCGGATTTTCCAGCGCCGGAGAATTGATGGAGATCTTATCGGCCCCGGCGAACAGGCGCGCACGGGCCTGATCTAAGCTCCGGATACCACCCGCCACACAGAAGGGAATATCGATGGCGCGCGCCACTTTGGCGACCCATTCTGGTTCCACCACCTTACCTGAAGGGCTGGCTGAGATGTCATAGAAGACCAGCTCATCCGCGCCCTCCCGGGCATAGCGCCGGGCCAGCGTTTCGATATCTCCGACATCTTCGTGGTTCTTAAACTGCACACCTTTTACGACGCGGCCATCGCGCACATCCAGGCAAGGTATAATCCGCTTGGCAAGCATTATGCGACCTCCGCCAGCGCGTCGCCAACCGTGAATCGACCTTCGAACAAGGCCTTACCGATAATGGCACCGCTTGCGCCCAAGCTCTTTAATGCGCGAAGGTCATTGAGGCTCGCCACCCCGCCAGAGGCCTGCCAGGCGACATCCGGGCGCGCCACCACGAGATCACGGTAGAGATCAAGATTGGGACCTTCCAACAAGCCATCACGCCCGACATCGGTCACCAAAGCATGACGCAGGCCCGCGCGGCGATAATCACTCAGCAGCTCACCCAAGGGCCGATCATCGGCCTCTGCCCAGCCATGGGTCGTGGGGTAAGGTGCCCCGTCCATGATGCGCACATCAAAGGCGAGCGCCAATTGATCCCCGCCAAAGCGCGCGAGCCAACCAATCACAGTTTGCACATCCGTAACGGCGAGCGAGCCAATCACGGCACGGCTCGCCCCCGCCTCTAGGATCGCCTCGACATCGGCTTCGCTGCGCACACCGCCGCCCGTTTGGACTTTGATGCCAACATCACTGACGGCTTTAACCAGATCATGCTGGCGACGGGCACCATCGCGCGCACCAGAAAGGTCCACCATATGCAGCCAGCTCGCCCCGGCAGCCAAATAGCCCTCGGCCACGCGCACCGGATCATCGCCATAATCGGTGACCGCGTTGAAATCGCCCTGCTTTAAGCGCACCACACGGCCATCAAGAACATCAATTGCCGGATAAAGGATCATGATCGGGCCTCAGCGCTCGTCGTATTCGTGATAAAGTTTTCCAGGATTTTAGCACCCACCGCGCCGGAGCGTTCCGGGTGGAATTGACAGCCCACGATATAGCCCTGGCGGGCAATCGCGGTGATATCATCACCATAGTGCGCTTTGGCCTGACAGGCCGGACCAGCCTTCACATAGAAGCCATGCACGAAATAGACCCGCGCACCGGGCTCGACCCCGTTCAGCAAGGGCTCATCGGAGTTGACGGCCTCCAACGCATTCCAGCCCATATGCGGCCAGACCAGCTTGGGCTCGGACTTCAAACGCTCAACCCGTCCAGGGATTAGCCCCAACAACGCCACATCGCTTTCTTCGGAATAGTCAAAGAGGAGTTGCATGCCGAGACATATCCCCAAAAGGGGCCGTGTCTCTTTACGCAGGACCTCAACCCAGCCGCTTTTATGAAGCGCTGCCATCGCAGGACCCGCCGCGCCGACCCCGGGAAGGATCAGACGCGCGCAATCTTGGGCCTCCTCAGGGCAATCGACCAGACGATAGGCTGCGCCCAAACGATCCAAGGCATAAAGCACAGACGCGATATTCGCCGTCGAGGTGTTAATCACCGCTATCGTCATGGCTATAACACCCCCTTGGTGGAGGGCAGATCGGAGCCTTCAATGCGAATGGCCTGACGCAAGGCGCGGCCAAAGGCTTTGAAACAGCCTTCAATCATGTGGTGCGCGTTCTCGCCCTGCACCTCGACATGGATCGAGGCTTTGAGGCTTTCTGAAAGCGAACGAAAGGCATGGGCCGTCATCTCCACAGGGAAATCGCCCACGCGCTCACCGGGAATATCACCGTCAAACTTGATGAAGGGTCGCCCGGACACATCTATCCAGACACTGGCGCGCGTTTCATCCATGGGTAAGGCAAAGCCGAACCGGCCAATCCCGCGCTTATCGCCCAAGGCTTCGCGCAAGGCCTCCCCCAAAGTCAGGCAGACATCTTCAATCGTGTGGTGGGCATCAACGCCCAGATCCCCTTCACACACCACATCCAGGGCAAAGCCGCCATGGCGCGCGATCTGATCCAGCATGTGATCAAAGAATTCCAGTCCCGTTTCAATGCGCGTCCCGCTGCCATCAAGGTCCAGGCTCAAGGCGATATCGGTCTCTTTAGTTTTGCGCCGGATTTGGGCACGCCGATGTGTCCCGTTAAGCCCCAGATACGCGGCTAAGGCCTTCGCGGTCACGACATCAGGAATGAAAGCGGTAAAGCCGTTTTCATCCTCGCATAGCGTTAACCCTAGGTGTTTTATTTTGTTTTGAAAGTCTGGGACATTTTTTGGGCGTATGGTTAACCCATTTTGGTGAATTTTGACGCTTATCGCGCCCGCTTGGGCTTCAAAAAAGCCTGCCAAGGGCGTCATCATGGCGTGTTTTTCAAGAGCTTCATCATAAGCCGTCTTCAATCCAGCCGGACTAAGCCGATCTTGTAGCTGCTTCAAGACGATGGCAGCGGGCAGAAGCTCACGACTATCGAGTTTCTCTGGAGCCAGCATCACGCACACGGGGGCCTCTGGCGTCCCAAGCGCGAGTAATGCCGGATAATTGCGCTCGCTCGGGGCGCGCTTTAACGCCTCCACCCCTTGATCGGTATAATCATAGATCATCCAGGGCATGGCGCCTGCGGCTTGATAGGCTGCACGTGCGCTATCATAGACATAGATCTTGCCTTCATCGTGACCCGTTAAAGCGCCCAGGCGCGCCTTAATCTGCGCAATCCAGGCTTGGCGCTGATCATCAAAGCTCTGAGACAGATCCATTTTTAAACCCCCTCTTCCATCGCGATCCGGCGTAGGCGCATGGCCTGGCGGTGGGCATCCAGGCCTTCAAGATCGGCTAAGCGCTCAACGATAGGGCCTAAGGTCTGCGTACCCTGCGGCGAAAGCGAGAGCACACTCATAGTTTTCTGGAACATCTCCACACTGACCCCGCCATAGGCGCGCGCTGCGCCCGATGTGGGCAGGGCGTGATTGGGACCAGCCGCATAATCACCGGCTGCTTCTGGGGTCAACGCCCCCAGAAATACCGAACCGGCATGGCGGATCTGGTCGAGATAGCCTTCCGGTGCGCGGCATTGCACAATTAAATGCTCGGGCGCGTAGAGATTGGAGACCGCAATCGCCTCAGCCATGTCCTTGACCAGAATGGCGCGTGCGTGGGTCAGGCTTTGGCGGGCAATTTCCTGACGCGATAGGGTTTTAAGTTGCGTCTTCACGCACGCATTCACGGCGCGAATTTGGTCGCGGCTGTCGCTGACCAAAACCACTTGGGCAATGGGATCATGCTCGGCCTGGCTTAACAGATCCGCCGCCACGAAATCCGGATTGGCCTGATCATCGGCGATGACCAAAACCTCACTGGGACCGGCAGGCAGATCGCTGGCCGCCCCGCCGGGCATCTGGGACAAGATCGCTTTAGCTGCAGCGACATAGGCATTGCCGGGACCGAAAATCTTATCGACTTTGGGCAGTCCACCCTTACCCAAGCCCGCCGCCGCCACACCATGCGCACCACCGATGGCATAGACTTTGGTGAGCCCCAGCATATAGGCGGTGGCTAGAATAGTTGAATTGACCTGCCCATCGGGACCGGGCGGCACCAGGCAAATGATGTCATCGACCTTGGCCAATTGCGCGGGCACGCCCAACATAATGAGGGTGGAAACCAGGGGCGCACTGCCCGCAGGGATATAAAGCGCGACGCGTTCTAAAGGGCGCACCACCCGGCGCGCCATGACGCCGGGCCAGGTTTCCACCTGGATGTCGCGATATCCCTGGGAGGCGTGAAAACGGCTCACCGCACCAATCGCCTCTTCAATTGCCAGCTTATCATCCGCATCTAAGGCACTGAAAGCACTTTCCAAGTCAGATTGCGGGACAAGAAAACCATCCCCCGTCCAACCATCCAGGCGTTGGGCATAGTCAACAACCGCCTCATCGCCGCGCGCTTCAATGTTGCGCACAATATCTTGGGCAATATCGCAGGCTTTGGCCCCCTCTAAGGGACGCGAAAGCACCGCCGCTCGTATCTCAGAGGATGCGTTATTCCAGTCAATTATATCTAGCATCACTTCAGGCCATCATTTTTTCGATAGGCAGCACCAGAATGGACTGCGCGCCTACGCTTTTGAGTTGTTCCAAGGTCGACCAGAATACCGCTTCAGTGCATACCGCATGGACGGCCACCACATCATCGCGTCCCACAACGGGGGCAACCGTCGGGGCTTGGGCACCAGGTAAGATATTGCGCACATCATCCAGGCGATCTTTTGGGGCGTTCAACAGGATATATTTGGTCTGACGGCTAGCGATCACACCCTTGAAGCGCTCGATCAAAATGTCCCCGATGACATCCTTTGGAGCATCTTTGCGCTTGATCATCACCGCTTGGCTTTCCAACACGGTTTCAAACGCCGCCAAGCCATTGGCATCCAAGGTGGCCCCGGTTGAGACCAGATCACAAATGGCATCGGCGATATGCATACGCGGGGCAACTTCCACCGATCCGCCCATTTCGATAATGTCGGCGCGGATGCCGCGCGCGCTGAGATAGGCCTTTGTCAGGCCCGGATAAGACGTCGCGACGGCTTTGCTCTCCAAGTCTGCCGCGCACGCGATTGTACCGTCCTTAGGCGCGGCCAGTTTGAGCGCGCATTTGGCAAATCCCAGCTCCAACGCGACCTCTAAATCGTTCAACCGACCAGCACGATCGGCTTGAAGTTCATAAAGAACATTCTCACCCACAATGCCGTAATCACAGGCCCCACTGGCGACAAAGCTGGGGATGTCATCATCGCGGATCAGCATCAGATCCAAGGCCATATTCTCGGCCCGGCGCAGCAATTGGTCCTTGCCATAGGCCAGCTTCACACCGGCCTTATCCAGCAAGGCAAAGCTGCCTTCTGCCAAGCGGCCCTTTTTCTGGACGGCGATTTTGATACGGGTCTCGGTCATGATCGGGCCTCCTTGCGCCGGGATAGGGCCAGGCGATAGCCCTGATGAGGTTCTTGAGAGAGGAAACGCGCCACCCGCGTGACGGTCGTGGTGCTGACCCCGGTTTCGGCGCTGATCTCGCGATAGGATTTCGCACCGGTATCCAATAATTGCGCCACCCGCCAGCGTTCGGCCAGCGCCCGCAATTCCCCCGGTGTCGACAAGTCCAACAAGAAGCGCTGAATTTCATCGGCGGTTTCAAAACTCAGCAAGGCCTCACACAAAGCTTCAATATCGGCTTGCTGCTGAGCCCGGCTTTCATCCTGGCTGGAGGGTTTCATGGCACTCATCTCAGACCTCAAAGGGGGTACTTGTTCTCACGTGACACCCTTATAGCGTGTTAGCTTGCTAACACAATAGGCATTATCACCTCCCACCTTACGCAGGCCCTAAGTCCAAAAAGAAAGGGTGCCCCTTGCGGGACACCCTTCACTTGCACGCTTAATACTAGCGTTTATTTCTCCCAATCCTTACGCAGGAAGGGTGCCGCAAACAATAAGATCACCGCAGCAATAATATAAAAGCTGGTCCCGGAGAGGATGGAATAGCGCAGCGATTCTGCGCCATAGCCCTCTTTCAAGCTTTCAGAGATGAAGCCCAGAATATAATCGCCGGCGCCAATCCCCACGAGATTGTTGATCAGCAAGAAAATCGCTGAGGCCGTGACGCGCATATTGGGCGGCACGATATGTTGAAAGGCCGATAATAACGGCCCCAACCAGGCCAAGCTCAAGGCGGTTGGGAAGAGGAAGAGCACAAAGCTCAAACTCAGATTAGGCGAAAGAACCCCCAGCACGAAAAGCGGTGCCGTGGCGATAAAGGCGATGGCGGGAACCCGCGCATACATCGCCTTATCGGATTTGCCCAAGAGGTCGGCTAAAAATCCACCAAGCCAAATCCCAATCAAGCCCCCGATCAACACGATTGAGCCATAGAAATACCCCGCATAGAGCACGGGCGATCCGCCATTGGGGCGCAGCAATTCGGGCAAGCCGCCAAACATCGCATCCAGCTCCGGCGTGTAACTGCGCACAAAGAAGGCAGGCAGCCAGGCAAACAGACCATAGCCCATCATGGAGGAGAAAGACGCCCCCAGCGATAACAGCCAGAAAGAGGGCTTTTTAACGAGAACGCCAAAGACTTCAGAGATTTTCGCCGGTTCAGTTTTCGCCGTGGCACTATCGTACTGGCCGCGCTTGGGCTCGCGCACTGTAAGGCGGAAAATCGGGGCCAGAACCAGGCCCAGCGCACCAACAATCATGAAAGCGGCCCGCCAATCCAGGATCTGGGAAATCACGGCCCCGAACACAATCCCGATCGCGCTACCAATCGGAATACCGAAGGAATAGGTGGCCAGCGCGCGCGCGCGCTTTTCCGGCGGATAATAATCGGTCACGATGGAATAAGCTGGCGCGACACCGCCCGCTTCGCCCACGCCCACGCCCATGCGGGCAAAGAAGAGCTGAACCGGGGTCGTCACCACTCCGCACACGGCCGTCATCAAACTCCA
The DNA here is from genome assembly GCF_000382325.1 of Woodsholea maritima DSM 17123. GTDB lineage: Bacteria > Pseudomonadota > Alphaproteobacteria > Caulobacterales > Maricaulaceae > Woodsholea > Woodsholea maritima. Next base: position 77,975 of record NZ_KB908059.1, on the reverse strand, counting down.
TAGGCCCAGCGCCACACTCATGATCGTGACGCGGTTAAATCGGTCCGCCAATAGCGCAATCGGGACACCCAGGATGGAATAGAATATTGCGAACGCCACCCCGCGCATCAAGCCGAGTTGGGCATCTGTGACGCCCAATTCTTCTTGAATGGGAATGGAGAGAATGCCGATAATCTGGCGATCAATGAAGTTGAACGTATAGACCACGATCAACATGAAGAGCACAAAGGTGCGGTAGAGCCCGCCTTGTTGCGGGGTGCCCGGCACAGAGGGCTGAGCCCTGAGATGGGTATCAGTCATACGGTATATCCTCCCGCGCAATCCCCCCACTATTGTGCGCATTTGCGCAAATAGGAAGAGCCTGCCTTACCGTTTTGATAAAGCAGGCCCCTCAGAGATCAAGCGTTAGCTTTAATATTTATAACCCACAGAAATTGTCCAGGTGCGCGGAGCGCCATAGAAGGACGAGTACACGCCATCCGCACCCGTTGTCGGGAAGCTATAGCCAGCAACCTTATAAGCTTCATCGCTTAGATTGCGGCCATGCAGCCCCACGCGCCATTTCTCATTGTCTGAATTCCAGACCAGATTAGCGTTCACTAAAGTTACACTGTCTGGATCAAGCGCAGGCAGAGGTGTATTGGGCAGATTAGGGATGGTGCCAGCCGGGAAACCTGGATTTGCCACATTGAAAATATGGAAATCGCTGCGATAGGAGAGCCCAAGATTGGCGCTAATATCACCCCAATCATTGTGAAGATCACGGGTGTAATTAAACGCAATCGACGCCGTAGTTTCCGGTGTATTTTGCGTTACATAATCATCGGCGACATTAACACCTTTATCAATGATTTCTTCAATATCAGCGTCGATCAAGCCAATCATACCCGTGATGTTGAAGTTTTCATTCACTCGGGCCAAAAACTCGACCTCAATACCTTTATATTGCGACTTACCGGCATTGAACACCGTTGATACGAATGTATCGTTGGTTCCATCGTTATCGGAATCTGCCCCCTCTTGTACCGTGATCTGTTGATCAGAATAATCGGCCAAGAACAGCGCAGTGTTCAGCATTAAATTGCCATCGAAGAAATAACCTTTGAGGCCGATTTCATAGGAATCGACAATCTCTGGCGCAAACCCGCTGGTGATGACTTTGTAATTTACAGTCCCTTCAGGCCCTGCCAGGCCACGCGGGTCAAACCCGCCGCCCTTAAAGCCTTGTGAGTAAGAGGCATAGAGGCTGAGATCATCCGTGGGTTCCCAGTTTACCGAGACGCGCGGCGAGAATTTATCATCCGTGCGGTTACCTGTGAAATCAGATAAGGGTGCGCCAAAGGGGGTCGCATTCGGATTTCCGAAACGCGGCGTGTAAAGCCCCAAATAAATCTGACGCAGAACATCAGCTGTTTTCTCATCCGAGGTCCAACGCCCACCAACAGAGACACTCCATTGGTCATTGACCTCATAAGTCACATCCGCAAACGCCGAATAAGACTTTGTTTCAACGTCACCAGCGGTCAAAACCGTGGATGCAGTCAAGGCCGCATCAAACGCCCCTTCCGCATTGCCTTTAATGTAATAAAGACCCGCAACACCCGACCAGCGGCCATGGTTAAACAAGAGCTGGAATTCCTGTGTGATCTGGTCATCTTTATAATAGGCCGGCACATCAAAGGTAGGGCCAGGCAAACCATCAAAGTCGATCGGAGTTTCGGTTTTACCTTCGCGATAGGCCGTAATGGATTTGAAGGTGAAGCTATCATTGATTTCGTATTCAAGCGCTAAAGAATAGCCCTTAGTCTCGACCGAGTTCTTGTCACCCAATCCCGCACGGGTATCATAGATATCATCGGTAACGGGCTCACCGTTCAAGATGCCTGGGATCAGACGATGGCCGTGCTTAGCATTGGAATCGTCTTGAGTTTGATCAAACGCAAAGCGCGCAAAGAAGCGATCGGTCGGAGCCCATTCGGCACTGATGCGGAAGGCCTCAACGTCTTTATTATAGTGATCTGCGCCCGTGGTCAGGTTTTGACCATAACCATCATGGCGATAGCGCGCATAGGCCCCGCCAATGGCAAAGGTATCGCTTATAGGCACAGAGCCGGAAACAGAGTAATCGAGCTGATTATAGCTACCGGCGGAAATATTGGCGCGCGCTTGGGGCGCATCCATGTCCAGACGCTTGGTCACATAGCGAATGGCACCCCCAATGGTGTTACGGCCATAAAGCGTACCTTGAGGGCCACGCAGAACCTCAACACGTTCGACGTCAAAAATATCCAACACCGAGCCTTGTGGACGGGCGACATAAACGTCATCGACATAGAGACCCACGCCCGGTTCAAAACCCCACAGCGGATCTTGCTGACCCACGCCGCGAATGAAAGCAATCAAGGTGGAGTTCGTACCGCGCGCAACCTCTACGGTGACATTGGGTACATTTTCTTGCAGGTCGGTGATGTCCACCGCGCCGGTATCTTCCAGCATGTCCCCGGTGAAGGCCGAGACGGCCACAGGGGTGTCTTGCAGGCTTTCCTCGCGGCGACGCGCCGTCACCACAATGCGATCTTGAACCGCAGCTTCATCTGATTGAGCATAAACGGGAGCCGCCATCATTGGTGCGAAAGCGACAGACGACAGCAATAACGCTGCCTTCAGGCAGGTTTTGTGTTTCACCATGGTATTCCTCCCCTGAGGTGGACCGGCCTAGCGTTCTAAAGACACTTTCTTTCCGGCGATCCTTGAGTTATTTTCAACGTTGAATGAATTGTCAACGCCTTTAACCCTGCTAAAGCTGGTTTCTGAAAGGTTGATGCGCAAATGCATCAATCCATAAAAAAGAAGAGAAAGGGGAGGCCATGGCCCAGGCACGCCAGCATAAACGCGGTGAACATACCAAGCAGCGCCTGCTTGATGCGGCTGAACAATTGTTCGCAGAAAAGGGCTTTCACGGGGTCACGGTGCGCGCTATCGCTGGCGCGGCTGATTCGGATCCGGCCCTGATTGCCTATTATTTTGGCGGTAAGCGTGAATTGTTTGATGAAGTTTTGCTGCGCCGCGCAGAAATTCTCAACCAGATCCGTATTGAGGAGTTGGAAGCGTGTGAGAAAAACGCCGGCCCCGAAGGCCCCAGCGTTGAAGACATCATCCACGCCTTCAGCCATCCTCTTTTGGACCGCACCGAATTTGGGGGGCCGGGTTGGAAAAGCTATTTCGCGCTCGTCGCGCAAATCACCAACTCCCCGGAATGGGGCGGGGCGGTGATGCCGAAATATTTCGACCCCATCGTGCGCCGTTTCCTGGAATCGCTGCGTAAGGCCCTGCCCGAAAGCGCCGATGAAGACCTATTCTGGTCCTATCACTTCCTATCGGGGGCCCTCGTTCTAACCTTCGCCCAGACCGGGCGGATTGACCATCTGTCCGGCGGGCTATGCAGCGCATCCGATATCGAAAGCGTGCATAAACGCCTGCCACAATTCATCGCCGCCGGTTTTCGGCGCATCTGCCAGAAAGATAAGGGCGATCCCACGCCCTAACTTCACATGTTGAGGGGAGACATCATGACGAACCATAGCGAACATTTTTATACGCCTGGCGATGGCATTAAAATGTTTTATCGCTTTTATCCCGGTGCCCAAGGGGGCACCAAAACGCCTATTCTGTGCATGCATGGCCTGACACGCAATTCGCGTGACTTTGAAGACATCTCCCCTCGCCTGGCCGCCATGGGCCATGATGTGATTGCGATTGATGTGCGCGGACGGGGCTTCTCTGATTATGACCCCGATCCGGCGCGCTATATCCCCCTGACCTATGTCAATGACATCTTTGGCATGCTGGAAGAACGCGGCATCACCCAAGTCGCGACGCTTGGCACCTCTATGGGGGGGCTGATGACGATGATTATGGCCAAGCTGAAACCCGGCCTGATCACGCGCGCTTGCATCAATGATATCGGCCCCGTCCTGCAAACGGAGGGCATTGAACGCATCAAGGGCTATGTCGGGGGCAGCCGCGATTTTGCCACTTGGGATGACGCTAGCGCGGCCCTTCGCGCAATCAATGGCATCGCCTTCCCCAAGGAAACCAGCGACGCGTTTTGGCTGGCCTTTGCCAAGCGGACCTGCCGCGAAGACGAAACGGGCCGTATTCGCCTGGATTATGACCCAGAGATTTCAAAGCCGGTTAAGGGCGGTGATGTCGCCCCCGTGGATATGTGGCCCTTCTTTGAGGCGCTTAGAGGCATTCCGCTGCTGCTAATTCGCGGCGAACTGACCGATCTTTTAAGCCCCGATACCGTGAAAGACATGAAGACGCGTCATGGTAAGATGGATGTGGTGCAAGTGCCTGATGTGGGCCATGCGCCCCTATTGACCGAAGAAGCGGCGTGGTCGGCCATTTCGACCTTTTATTAAGGGGAAACCTATGTTGAAACGCATTCTGGGCGGTGCGATCCTGATCACCGTCGCCATCGTCGCTTATTTTGCCTGGACCCAGATGGGTGACAGCGCACAACCGGGCCAAACACCGAGTGATGACCCGTATTTCACCGCCAATGACCGCTATGTCGAGGCCGCTGGCGCACGCTGGCGGGTGCGTGAAACCGGACCTGAAACCGGTGAGACCCTCGTGTTGATCCACGGCTTCACCCACAGCCTGGAAGCCTTCGAGGCCTGGGCCGATCGTCTTGATGAGACTTACCGGGTGATACGCTTTGATCTACCGGCCCATGGCCTGACCGGTCCGCGTGAAGATAACGCCTATTCCATCCCCCAAACTGTCGACCAAGTCGCGGCCCTGTTGGATGAGATCACCGAAGGGCCGTTCATTTTGGCGGGAAATTCGCTGGGCGGCCTGGTGGCTTGGCGCTATGCCAAGGATCACGAAGATCAGGTCAAAGCGCTGATCTTGATCAGCCCGGGCGGTTATTCCATCAATGGCGTGACGGAAACCCCGGTCGAAGTGCCCGACGCCTTAAAAGCCTTCTTCCGCTTTGCGCCAGAGATCGCCATTCGCGCCGCAACCAGCGCGCTTTATGCCGACCCCAGCAAGGTTACAGATGCGCAAGTTCGCCGTATTACCGATCTGATGAAGCGCGATGGCAATGGCGAAGCGATGATTGCCCGGTTGGAGCAATTCACCCTGCCCGACCCGCAAGCCGATCTCGGCGAAGTGGAGGTGCCGACCCTCTTAATCTGGGGCGATCACGACACTTTAGTGCCAACCGAGCATGGCCCACGCTTTGAAGCGGCAATGCCGAATGCGCGCCTGGTCATTATCGAAAATGCCGGTCATGTCGCCATGGAAGAAGCCCCAGAAGAGAGCCTGGCCCCCGCTCTGGAGTTCTTGAACGGCCTGAACAATTAGGCAGAGTGCATCAACTCGAACGCATCAGTTGTCCGGTGGCGGGATCGGCCCAAATCAAGGGAAGGCCCGCCTCATGCCAGCCTTTAATACCGCCTGGCATATGATCAAAGGCACTGATCCCCACCCCTTCGCAGGCAGCGATTGCACGCGCGGACCGAATCCCCGCCGCACAATGGAAGACGATTTTACGACTTTCATGGACCGGTAAAGCCAACGGATCGAAGGTCGATAGCGGGTAAAGCAAAGCCCCGGGAATACGCTGTGCGCCATATTCATTCGGCTCACGCACATCAATCAGCGTAATTTCGCCAGCCTGTAGGGCTTTGGCGACGTCTTCTTCTGTCCAGTCTACGATATCCGGCATGGGTATGATCTCTGTCATTGGCGTCAAATGTCTGCACATGAGACGGCTTTGGTTATCAAAACAGAAAGATTAGTGCGGCTATTCTAACGCCAAACCGGATAACAAGAGACCAGAGCATGACGCAAGAGACGTTGGTATTAGGCGAAGGTGAACTGGCACCCGAGATTTTGGCGGCGGCCAATATCAATCCTACAACGGGGCTCGCTACGGATTACCTTAATCACTTCAACGAAGTCGTGATGTTGATGGAAATGTTGGGCGACATGCCTGATTGTGCCGAAGATGTTCTGGACTGGAAACCGGCCAGCTATCCGCAACATTTTGAACACTCTACCTTCAAAGACAAACAGCTTGCCATCTTGGCCTATCGTGCGGCCCCGCGCGATCTACGTCTGCATCTGGAAACCATTATTCTCCAGCTCGATCGTACGGTTATCAACGCCCAATTCATCATTCGTGAGAATGAAGTCGATCAGGCCACCGGCCAACGTCTGGCGCGAATCGCCACCCATGATGTGCGTCCCCTGATCGCAGCGGCCAGCGGGGCCATTCACGGCCATATCGACCCCTCGCTCGACCTGGGTGAAAGCACGCAAGCCAATGTCGATGCGCTTTTCACCCAAGGCTAGGGCTTAACGCCTAGTCCAGAAACTCCACGATGGGTTCGGGCTTGACCGCCTGACTGGCCTGATGACGCATGGCCTCGGCCGCACGGGCAAAAGCTTGTGCCACGGGTCCCTCGCCCAGCGCGATCAACTCACCCTTATCTGAAGCGTCGCGAAGAACGGGATGAAGCGGAATTTCTCCTAAGAACGGCACGCCCAATAATTGTGCCTCATCACGCACGCCGCCCCGGCCAAAAATCTCGGCCGTATCGCCACACGAAGGGCAAATGTAAAAGCTCATATTCTCGACAAGACCCAAAATTGGAATATGGGTCTTTTCAAACAAGGCCATGGCTTTGCGCGCATCATCCAGCGCCAGGGTCTGCGGGGTGGAAACAATCACCACGCCTGTCACCGCCACGCTTTGGGCCAGCGACAATTGAATATCACCCGTTCCCGGCGGCATATCAATGATCAGCACATCCAGATCGCCCCAATCGACATCGCCCAGGAATTGGCGCACCGCACCGGAGACCATCGGCCCACGCCAAACCACCGGCTCACGATCGCCCACCAGGAAGCCCATCGAGACGACTTTGATGCCATGGGCCATTAAGGGCTGAATCCCCGCATCGGTCTTCTTAAGGCCCGGCGCATCGCTCAACCCGAACAGGCGCGGCACAGAAGGGCCATAGATATCAGCATCCATCAAGCCCACTTTAAGGCCCGATTTCACCAAGGCTCCGGCCAGATTGGCCGACACGGTGGATTTCCCCACCCCGCCCTTACCCGAGGCCACAGCGATGATCTGTTTGGCAGAGACAGTCAGGGGCGCATTGGGATTGGCATTCGCGCGTGGCTTGGCCGGACGCCCTGATGCCGGGGCTTCAAAGATGACACGCACGCGCGTAATACCTTCAAATCCCGTCAGTTCGGTGTCTAACTGGGCCTTTAGGGCTTTAGCGTCTTCATCCTTTGCCCCTGGACGCAGGATAAGGGTCGCCACCCCCTCCTTCACCATTGCGGTTTCCAGACGCGCGGGCTCGATCAAAGCATCACCCGATCCAGGCGCACGCAATGATAAGATATGGGCTTTTAGGATCTCACTCATACGCCTTCGCTTAGCCCAGAGCGCCAAGCCCGCCTAGCCCCCAAAACATCACATTTACCGATTTATTGCGCGGCAAATAGACCCTTCCGCGGACGGATCAACTGCAGAAAAACTCGCCCCCGCTGCATTCCAGCCGCTTAATCCTCTTGATTGAACCAAGCCGGAGCGGCTAAACCCGGTCTTGGATAGGTGGCCGAGTGGTCGAAGGCGCTCCCCTGCTAAGGGAGTGTACGCCAAAAGCGTACCGTGGGTTCGAATCCCATCCTGTCCGCCACTTCCCTTTTTTATGATATGTAAAACTCACGCCTCAATCCTGCGCATGATCACATCTAGTCAGATTGAGGCATGACACACGCTTACAGTCCTGTGGCTTAAACTGTCAGGATGTAAGAAATGCCGAACTTTAGAGCTCAGACGACGCTTATTGCGCCAGATTAAGGACAAGCAATAATCGGGTTTGACCCGTACCCAGAATGGGCGGCGAGCGATGCACAATCCCCCTGCCCCGTCCCGCACTGCTGCCCCGAAAGATCGCTACGTCATGCGCCTGCAGCTGCTCGATCTTGCCTTTGAAACATGTCTGTTCGCGCAAGGCCTGGTCCGCGTTGATGGGCTGGACCCATTGTGTTCCATGGCCTCGATAGGTCGTTAGAAGCCGGGTCTCCACACTGTCGCGGTGGAATTTCCAGCACGCATCAGTATTGACACGCTTCAAGCGAACATCGACCCAAGCCCGCCCGGTGATCGTGGCGAAGGCCGTAACAAGCGCCGCAATATCATGAAGAAGAAGGTCCCGCATCTCGCCTGCAGGCATGACGCAGTCCTCTAAATGCGGTTCCAGCGCCGCGTGCAAATCTCGGGGCTGAACGAGGACGCGAATGTCAGGAAGACACGACGCATCCAAGCGTTCGATCCAGGTCTGCAAGTCCGAAGAGAGTGTACGCCTCCAGATCACCAGCTCCATGCCCGGCTTTTTGATAACCGCGAGACCCTGCGCCGTCTTGCAGATCTCAATGCCCATGGGAAACGCGGGCAAAGCTCCGCTCTCTCCACCACCCTGCACTCTGGATGCGGCGATCATGACGACGAGGCCCGCTTCCAGACCGGAAAGGGGTCCTTTAGCTGGCTCCAGGCTTCTATCGAGAGAGTTTCTGCGTCGTGCTCGCCCACAAGACAAGCATCTAGGCGGCGTCGAATGTCGTCTTCGTCCATGTCCGTGCCGATGAAGACGATCTCTTGGCGTCGGTCCCCGTAGACCGGATGCCAGGACTTGGCGATGTGTTCACGCCATTGCGGATGGTCAGGCCAACGCGCTTGAGGAATGCTGGACCACCAAAAGCCCATCGCCTCGTGACGCACCAGGGCACCGGCCTGGCTAAGCTCGCCGGCCCATTCTGGGCGCGTGGCTAACCAAAAATGGCCTTTGGCCCGTATAACACCCGCCCAGGCGGAGTTGATAAAGGCGTATAATTTTTCAGGATGAAACGGGCGGCGCGCGCGATAGACAAAGCTCTTCACCCCATATTCTTCTGTTTCAGGCTTATGATCGGCGAAGCCGTATAGCTCTTTGTACCAGAGGGGGTGCTCCTCGGCCTTATCGTGATCAAAACGCCCGGTGTTCAGCACCTTGTCCAGCGCGACGCGCGACATGGTGGTTTCGATGACATCGGCGTGCGGATTGAGGGAGCGAATGATTTTGCGCGCCGCATCGAGCTGCGCGCGCGTCGCCGCATCAACCTTGTTTAGAAGAATGACATCGGCGAATTCGATCTGCTCAACAAGGAGATTGACCAACGTACGCGTGTCTTCCTCTCCGGCGGCTTCCCCGCGATCCTTAAGGAAATCAGGAGAGGCGTAATCGTTGAGGAGGTTCACCGCATCAACCACGGTGACCATCGTATCCAGGCGCGCGACATCCTCTAAGCTCTCACCCTCTTCAGTGCGAAAGTTGAACGTCGCAGCCACAGGCAGCGGTTCGGAAACGCCGGTCGATTCAATCAGCAGATAGTCAAACCGGCCATCTTGCGCGAGCCGACGGACTTCCTTGAGCAGGTCATCGCGCAACGTGCAGCAAATGCAGCCATTCGTCATTTCAACCAGGGATTCTTCGGTGCGACTGAGATCAGCGCCCCCCTCGCGGATCAGATCGGCATCAATGTTGACCTCACTCATGTCATTGACGATCACAGCCACGCGCTTACCCTCGCGATTATTGAGGATGTGGTTCATCAATGTCGTCTTGCCTGCACCCAGAAAGCCTGAAAGCACGGTTACCGGGAGCCGTTTATCGTCTGCCATGAGGGGACGCATCCTTTTGCAAGTGCCGAACCAGGCGTGTCCCGTCTTCGAGGCTCACGCTGTACGTTATGATATAACATAATGCCACGTCTGCAAGGGTGAAGGATTATGACACCTGTACGAACTGCGAAAAATTGCACATAGAATGAAAGGTGACGGCATGCACGCGATCGCCATCGCCCCAATCTAAGCGATCAAAGCCACCGGTGCGGATGTCACCCTGGTCACGGCTGAGGGTAGCCCCCATACCATCTGGTTCTTCGCCCCACACTGGCGCGATGAGGCCCTGGCGCGCTTCATGACGCGACCTGATCAAGCAGATTTCTCCTGCACCCTCACCTAAGCTAATATTCTCAAGAACATGCCTTAAATTGACTATTGAGCCAATTAACGATTGCCTCCCCTCGAGCGATGTGCCATAGCGCAAATACGCTTAAAGGGGGAATGTCATGAGCGAGCGCGTTGCTTTTATTGATATGATGAGCCACAGCTTCGTGGTATTCAAAAGACGACCCTTGAACACACTGTTTTTTATCGCTTTTTATTCTTGTTTAATGCTAGCGTACAATCTGTGGCTAAGCAGCTCCAGCGGCCAAGGCTTTCTGCTTGGATATGCTCAATCGTTAAACGCCCTCTCCGCTGGAAAAGGTGCGGGATCATATTTTTCTTATATTGCGCTTATATATCCAGTTTTATTTCTGTTTAGCGTGATCTATTACGCCGCAGCCTATCGCCTTCTCGTACGCGACAATCTAAAAATCAGCTTACCGGTTCAACTCGGCCTGGATGAAGTTCGGATTTTTTTCGCCTCTTTAGCCGTCGCCGCCGTGATGCTTTGCGTAATGATCGCTCTAGCAATCGTGATGAGTCTCGTCACGCTCGCCTTAACATTGGCGCTCTCCCCCCTTATGGGCGATGCTCAACCACCCACAGTCATGATGAGCCTCATCATCTTACTCATCGTTATTCCAGTTTATGCTGTCTTGATTTATGTCATGGGTCGGTTCGGCGTCAGCCTTCCCCTCAGCATCAAGTTTCGCCGTTTGACCTTATCGGGCTGGTCATCAAGCAAAGGCATGGGCTGGTCATTATTTAGCGCTCACCTCGTGATGGTGATCGCCCTGGTGGTTCTTCAATTCATTGTCTTTATGCCCTTGATGATGTCCAGTATTGAATTGGCTACAGTAGGGGCCAATACGGATGAGGCACATATGGCGCAAATGGTGAACATAATGTCCAACCCCTTTGGCAACTTCACCTATGTGCTAACGCCCCTTATGACGCTCTTCACTTTAATCGTCCTTGGACCAACTTCTGCCATCGCAGCGCGCGCGATTGATCCCAACGCTTCTAATCGCCATGCTGATCCGCAGTGTTCATCGAACACAGAGCCGAACCCTGCAGAATAAATCGACCTTACGAAAAAAAATGGGCTCTCGGGGGAGCCCATTTTTCCTGAACTGTATAGATTTCAAGCTTTAGTCTTGCGTGTAGGCTTGGCGGGTTTTGCGGCGTTGAGGTCCAACGCCGCCTTCATCAAATCCAGGAACGCCGCTTCATCGATCACATCGCTTTCAAAGATGTCGATAGCGCGCCGGGTATTGCCCTCCAGGCTAGCATTAAATAAGCCTTTGGGATCGGGTAAGCGCGCGCCTTTAACAAAGGTCAGCTTAATCTTGTCCTTATAGCTTTCACCGGTACAGATCATGCCCTGATGATACCAAACCGGTACGCCGCGCCATTTCCAGTCTTCTGTGATGGCCGGTTCAGCCTTTAAGATCAGCGCGCGCATGCGGGCCAGGCATGGCCCGCGCCAATCGTCTAAATCGGCTATGCGTTGGTCGATTAATGCGGAGGGGGGGTGCGCGCTGTCGCTCATTCCGGCTCTCTATGCTCCATATTGATCTTGATAACGCGTCGCCAACTCAATGATCAGCGCCGTTACACCATGGGCCACAAGGCCCACTGTCCACCAAATGCTAGGCCACACCATGACATAACTGCCCGCCTGCATGCCTAAGCTGATGCCCGCAAAAATTATCATGCCCAACACATAGCTCGCCGCGCTGATCCCTAAAGAGAGACGCATAGCGGCGCGAATTTTCTGGTTTTTACTGATCAGGATTTTCGCGGCCTCTTGCTCTGGATCCAAGCTCAGGTCCATCGCATCCACATTGAACGCAGCCCCCAGAGCCATCAGCGTTTCTTTGGCGGCAGGCTCGCCCTTTTCCACGCGCTGAATGGTGCGCAGACCAATCCCGGCCAATCCGGCCAGATGCTCTTGCGACCAATGACGCTCCTCACGCCAGCGTTTGATTTTTTCTGCATCAACTTTGAAAGCCATGTTCACTCCTTCAAGGGTCTAAATTTCAGATAGCCCCAAAGAGCGTATGAAGCGGGATTTGACGACGCCAGCACGGTGACGTCAACCCGCCAGCCTGCCGCCACCACCCCGCCAGTGGCAATGAATCAGTACTTTAAGGGAATGCGCTCAAAAAAATTAGGTGCCCGCTAAGTCAGGCTATCTTTAACGATGCGCCCATCTTCCATGGTGATGATGCGATCGGCGAGGTCCAGGATCCGATTATCATGGGTGACCATGACGGTGGTGGTACCGCGCTCCTCGCCCAGACGTTTCAGCATTGTGACGACATTGGCCCCGGAGGTTTTATCGAGCGCGGCCGTTGGCTCATCAGCAAAGATAATATCGGGGTTGGAGACCAAAGCGCGCGCAATGGCGACCCTTTGCTTTTGACCGCCGGAGAGATGCTCAGGCAGGTAATCAATACGCTCGCCCAGATCCATCAGCTCCAGCGCATGACAGGCCGCGCGGGTCTGTTGCGCGCTATCGCCGCGCCCATGCACTTGCAGCCCCATCAAAACATTCTGACGCGCGCTCAAAGAATTATGCAGATTATGGGCCTGAAAGATAAAGCCCAGACGTCGGCGCAAAGTCTCTTGTTGGAAGTCGGAGGCGTCTTTTAGCTCTTGCCCCAACAGCTGGACCGATCCCGATTGCACCGCACGCAAACACCCCATCAGGGTCAAAGTCGTGGTTTTACCCGACCCCGATGGCCCCATCAGAATGGTCAGCTTGCCCGCTTCAATCTCTAAATTGACATCGAAAATCGCTTGCTTGCGCGCTTCGCCTTCCCCGAACCAATGATCGAGATGAGAGACAATAATGGGAGACATCAAAACAACTCCGCCGGATCGGCTGCGGTCAGGCGCCGGGTGGCAATCGCGCCCGAAATGGAGCACGCCACCAAAGTCCCGATGAAGACCAGGCCAATACGGCCCGCATCCATGGCGACGGGAAGCCCGCTGACGCTGGACAATCCCTTGTAAATCAGCGTTGCTATGATCGAGCCTGGAATGAAGCCCAGAACGGCCAGGATCATCGCCTCTTCAAACACGACACTCAGGAAAAAGCCCTGGGGATAGCCCATCGCCTTAAAGGTCGCATATTCCTTGATATGATCGGCGACATCGGTGGAAAGCACCTGATAGACGATCACGATACCCACCAACACGCCGATAAAAACGCCAAAGCCGAAGACGATACCCACGGGGCGCTGCGTCGTTTGATAACTCCGATCGGCGCGGATAAATTGCGACCAGGTTTTGACCTGAACCGGTTCAGCGTCCAGCACGCGCTGTAAGTCAGCAACGACTTGGGCGGGGCTATAGCCCTCCTCCACCTTGATCAGGATCTGGCTGGGCGTTCCGGCGAGCCTCTGGGGGAAAAGGCGCAAGAAGGTTTGATCTGAGACGAACAGCGCGCCATCGGCGGTAAACCCGCCGCCCAGGGCAAAACTGCCCACCAGGGTCAATTGATGGCCCCTCGCCTCAATCAGCATAGGATCCTCAGCCCTGATCGCGCCAAAGGCATCACGATCCCCACCGCGCATATGACGGTCAATCAGGGCGCGATCTGCCAGGCTTAAACGCGGCAGATGAGGCGCAATCATCGGCCCGGCAAAGTCCGACACATCCACAGGAAGGCCATAGACATAAAGCGTCGCCGAGGAGCGATCCGGGCGCGCCCAGTCGAGCTTTCCCAGATAGTGTGGGCTGGCTGCAGCAACACCCGGAACACTTAACGCCTGATAGAGATAGCGCCGCGCCACGGGTGAACCATCCGCCAGCGTATGGGCATCATCAGAGGCGATAATGATATCCGCGCGAAGCAACTCATACGATTGCTCAATGGTGCCGTTTAGCGCGCCCAGAATACCCAGCTGGACAAAGACCAGAATATTGGCAAACACCACCCCCGCGACCGCAACGATCATGCGCATCCGGCTATGGGTCAGCTGTAACCACCCTATGGGCATCCGGCCCAAAACTTGGGTCAGTGCCCGCGTGATCGTATCGCGCAGCGCATTACTGGCCATCAGATGCGGCCCCGCCCAAATTCGCCCCTAGGCTTGCGACCACTTCCAACCCGCTCAACGCGCGTGCCCGCTGGGAAGAGGCGGGATCCAAGCTGACTAACACCCGGATAATGCGCGCATCGGTATGGGCGACAGGATCGGAGGAGAGCACGCTCTGGCGTTCAACCTCCAGACCGATACGTACCACCTCGCCCTCTAAGGGGGTATCAAGCGCAGGTGCGGTAAGACGCACACGCTGTCCCACATGCACACGCGCGATATCATCTTGATAGACCTCCAGCTCGGCCTGCATATGGGTGATGGAGCCCAAAGTCGCGACACCGCGCTGATCGGGGCGCTCCCCGGCGCGCGCATGCAGATCCAAAATGGCCCCGGCCTGGGGCGCAATCACCCGCCCACGCGCCATATCACGCCGGGCCCGCTCCAGCTCAGCGCGCGCTTGATCCAACTGGCGTTCGGCCAACGTAATATCGCCTTGCGCCTCACCGCCCTGCCACCGGCTGAGGGTCGCGGTCAGGCGGTCCAGTTCACGCGCGGTTTCTATCGCATGGGCTTCGGCACTATCTAGGCGCGATTGGGGCATCACCCCGCGCTGGGCCAGATCTTGTACCCGCGCCAATTCGCGCTGCGCCAGATCCGCCGCCGCCGCTGCGCGATCACGCGCCGCACGAGTTTCCGCCAGGCTAGCCGCGACATTGATCCGGGTCTGGGCCAGGGCCGCCTCCCGCGTTTGGACATTGGCCTGCGTACTTGCCAAGGCGGCCTCTAATTGCGGCAGACTATCAAGCTCGGCGATGACATCGCCTGCCGCGACACTATCACCTTCATCGACAAACAGGCGGGCAATGCGCGCATCCCCTGCGCCATTGGGCATGGCAAGGGCGATGGTTTCACCTTCGGGAATGAGCCGCCCCAGCGCCGTCACTGAAGACGCGATCACTTCGCCCTCACCGCGCGCCTCAGAACGGGTCAAAGGCACAGCGATGGGCCGCGACGTACCCGCGCCGGGTTTTAGCCCAGTGAAATGGAAAAACGCCTTCAGTCCGGGGGGTTGAAAATACATGCCAATCACCGCCCCGGTAAACAGCAAGGCGATGATAACCGGTATCGGCCATAGTCGCTTGAACGATAGGTGAGGTCGGGTGGGGCCCTTTCCCTTACCATTCTCGCTCAAAGGTAGACCCGTGCGGGTGGGATCTGGGGTCGTGTCCTGCATAGCGGGGCTTCCATTTGACTAATGACCGATGGGTCATTAAATTGCATAGAACGCAGAAACGCACAAGAGAGAATAATGACGAGAGACGCAGAACCGGGTAAAAAACGCCAACGTCGCAAAGACGCACGCCCCCAGGAAATCCTTGATGCGGCAATGGTTTTATGGGCAGAACGCGGTTTTGCCGCGACACGTCTGGACGATGTCGCCAAGGCTGCAGGCATCGCCAAAGGCACGGTCTATCTTTATTACGCGTCCAAAGAAGCGCTGTTCGAAGCCGCCATCCAAGATCGCTTAGTGAGCGTGATGCGCGAACACCAAGGCCTCTCCCAAAGTTTTGAAGGGTCTAGCGCTGAATTGTTGACGCTGTTCTTAAACACCGTGTATGCGCGCCTGCTGAAAACCGATGCTGTGACTTTGTTGAAAGTTTTAATCGGCGAAGGTCATCACTTTCCGGACCTGGTAAAGCTCTATCGCGAAGTGGCAATTGAAACTGGCATGGCCGCCATAGGCTTCATCGTAAAGCGCGCGCAAGCTCGCGGGGAATTACGCGACGGCATGAGCGATCTGGATGCGCGTCTGATTATCGCGCCCGC
Source organism: Woodsholea maritima DSM 17123 (assembly GCF_000382325.1). Lineage (GTDB taxonomy): Bacteria > Pseudomonadota > Alphaproteobacteria > Caulobacterales > Maricaulaceae > Woodsholea > Woodsholea maritima. The sequence continues at coordinate 62,015 of NZ_KB908059.1, read as the reverse complement.
CATCATGGCCGCGATCTGGCAAAGCGTCTTTGCCGGTGAAGATGCTATGGATACTGACGCCTTCATGAATGATCATATTCACCTGATCCGTCAGGGTCTTCTCAAACCGGACGCGCTTTAATCCAGCGCCTTTTCAATCATCGTGCGCCAGACCATACGCATGGCAGAGCGCGCTTCGCCCGGCATATGAAAAAGCGAGAAATGAAGGCTCATCCCGTCCAGCATGCAGACCAGAAACCGCGCCAAGGCTTTAGGATCAGCGCTGAGCGCATGTTCGCGCCCTAGCTCTAAAGCTTTCATACGCGCCGCAATCCCTACAGAAACATCCTCAAAAAACCGCGCGGCATACTCACGGATCGCGCCGGAGCCAAAACTGGGCGAGAACACTTCAATCATGACCCGCGTCATATGCTCAGCCTCGGGCGGTAGATCGAGCATGGCGTCTAGCTGATCGAGAAACACATCGCGTGTCGTGGCAAGCGGCTGGGCGTCCAGCGCCGCTTTCAAACCAGAAAAATGGGCCTCCACCAAGCCCAGGGCCAAAGCCTCTTTACTTGCAAAATAGTGGTACAGCGTGCCCTTGCCCATATCGGCAGCCTTGGCCACATCACTCATCGAGGCCGAATGTACGCCCTTTTGACTATAGACGCTCAAGGCTGCGCTTAAAATTTGCGCTTTAACGGCGTCCTTATCGACGATTTTCGGCATCCTGCCCCCCTCACCTTTATCTTTGTTTCAGCCCGGCTTTTTGCACACGACACACGGCCAAGCCGCGGCCCATCTGCTTCAGCGCTCACCGATCTATATGCGATATTATCGACCGATGGGTCGATTATTACCATTTTGCGCTTTTCCAAGAGTGCAAAATTTATTATGACCGACCGGTCGGAATAAATAAAGGATGCCCCGCATGACCCACGAACCTCCCTATGATGTGCCCCACCTCTGCGCCCAGAAAAAGCGTGACACTATGAAAATGGCTTCGACCTGTCTTCTGATCCTGGTGATGACCTTCATTACGCTCGTCCCCGGCGGCCCCATTGAAACGCGCGATTTCTCCCATCTCGGTGGGCCGGTGTTTTGGGGCTTTAATGCCTTCTTGATCAGCCTGGGCCTGATCGCGATCGCCAGCGCGGTAATGCTGCGCTTTGGCTATAACCTCGCGGCCTGGATCGCGATTGGTGTATCCTGGGGGTATATCTTCGTGGTCGCGCTAGATTTGGGCCATGTCTTCCCGCTCTCGCCAGATCCCATCCCCCTCCTCCTCGGTATAATCGAAATCCTGGATGGGATCCTTGCCGCCTATGTGATGGTGCTGTGCCATCGCGCGCTAGGCCATATTTAAGGTGCCATCATGAGCGATACATCTTCAAAGCCAACCTGCCATATTGATTGGGCGCTCACGGGGAAAAACGACCCCCTGATGGGCAATGGCGCGACGCGCGCTGAACAGGCGCTAACAATGATCAGCGCCGCTCTTCTCACTGGGCTCGTGTGTTATATCTGGTGGCGGGACAGCCCTCATCATGGCCTGTGGCAAGGCGCGCTCATTCTCTTTCTCGCCTTTGATCTGTGCGGCGGCGTGATCGCGAATTTTTTAAACTCGTGTAAGCGTTATTATCACGCCCCGGCCCAACCTGGTGAAGGCCGCATCGGCCGCGCCTTTAAACATTCCTTCGTCTTCACCTTGTGCCATATCCATCCGATTATCGCGGCTGGCCTATTGGGGGCCGGATGGCAAGTCGGCCTTATCTGGTATGTCGCGCTTCAACTGGCGTGTTTGAGTGTATTGGCCGTTCCGCTTTATCTGCGTCGGCCTTTGGCAGCGGGGCTATGCCTGTTTGCCATTATCATCGCTCACAGTTTTCTACCCCTAGGCCCAGGGCTTAGCTGGTTTATTCCTTGTCTCTTTTTAAAACTTATATTGGGTCATGCGGTGCGTGAGGAACCCTATCGCCCCACCCCTAAAGACCTTTAGCCAGCCTTACCGAGGCGTTAATCACCCTCATGATTAACGCCTCATAAAATGCATTCAGCGAATGTGCGCACAATCGCTCGAATGCAAACAAAGGCTTGGATTGATGTTGCGCAAAGTCATATTAGCCGCATGCCTGACCTTTATGGGTCCGGCATCGCTCACCTTCGCCCAAACCACCCAACGCGATCTGGAAGTGGTCGCACGCGCCTTAAAATTCTTAGAAGGCGCGGGCGGCAGCGAAAGGGTTATGGTCATCGCCCATGATGGTGACGGAGCCGGCGAAGCGGCCAATATCGCGGGCCTTCTTAGTGGCGGCGTTCAAGCCGGTTCGATTCGTTTAACCGGGCGCGCCATCGGTGAAGATGTCGGGGCCTTAAGCGGGGCCAATGCGGTCTTCCTTGTGGGTAATGCCAAAAATAATTCAGCCCTGATCGCCGCCGCGCAAAGCCAAGGCATTGTTACGATTTCCACCGATCTCGCCTGTGTCACCGCGCATATCTGCATGCTCGGCGTTCAAAGCGCGCCCAATGTGCGCATCCTTGCCAATCGCGCCAGCCTTGCTGAAGCCGGGATCCGTTTTGAACCCGCCTTCGTGATGCTTGTTGAAGAAATTTAGGCCGCAGCCCTCAGGAAAGGGAAGATACTCATGATCCGCTCCATCCTCCTTACGAGTTCCACACTGGTGACCCTGACCGGCTTAGCCCACGGCCAAGAGCTGAACTATGCCGACTATGAAATGTTGTTTGATGAGCCCATCACCATCGGGGCCACCGGCACACCCAAGCGCGCTTCGGAAACGCCCGCGAATATGACCATCATCACCGCCGATGAAATCCGCCGCTCTGGCGCGCGCGATGTCATTGAGATCCTGCGCCGGGTTGCCGGGGTCGATGTTCAACGCACCGAGCAAAGCTCGGCCACCATCGGTATTCGCGGCATGAATATCGACAGCGGTCGTCTACGGGTTTTGATCAATGGTCGTGACACCTTCCGCAATTATGAAGGCGTAACCATTTGGGCCTCCCTGCCCGTGAATATGGAAGAGATCCGTCAGATCGAGGTTGTGCGCGGGCCATCTACCGCGCTTTATGGAGCCAATGCCGTCACCGGGGTGATCAATATCATCACCTATAAGCCGATGTTTGAAGATTTAAGCGCGTTTAGCGCGCGCATCGGCAGTGAAGATCAGTATGAAGGGGCCGCCCTTTATACCTTCCAGCTGCCCAATAACAAAGGCGGTGTACGCCTGTCCTATGGGCGTGGTGAAATGGATCACTATGACGCCGATCTCACCCCCGGCGAACGCATCGCCAAAGGTGAACCCGATTATGAGCGCGCCAATATTGAAGCCGCCTTCCAGCTGAGCGAGCGCTTTGCAGGCGGGTTTAACGCCAGCTTGTTCGAAGGGCCAGGCCGTATCCAACTTAATACCGGCGATAATGCCTATACCGAGATTGAAGACCGCTCTTATGGCGGCTTCCTGTCCTATCGCGCTGATGGGGCCGTTTGGACGCTGAGCGCCAATCACAATGATCAAGCCGAAACGCGAAATACTGTGGTTGTTATTCCCGGCGGACAGGAAGTTGTCTTGTTAAGCTCCATTGAGGCCAAAAGTACCAATATCACCGTGAGCCGGGTTTCCAAACCCCGTTCAGATCTGGGCCTGCGTTTCTCAGCTGGATATCAAAAAGACGCCGTGCCGCAATTTGGTGTCTCGGCGGCCGATAATACTGGGGATGTGTCCTATACCACCCTGTTCGCCTCGGGCCTGGCGGACTATACGGTATCGCCCACGGTCAGCTTTATGGCCTCAGCCCGCGTCGATTATGTCGACACCAAACGCGATGCCATTGACCTCGATATTTTCGCCTTCAAAAACACCGACTTTAAAGACTATACCGCGCTTAGCCTGAATATGGCGCTGATCTGGACGCCAGACGCGAACAATCTTTATCGCTTCACCTATAGCCGCGGCTTTAATGCACCCAATCTCTTCAATCTGGGCGGAAATAACATCCATGCCTATCTATTGGTGCCCGGCGTCACAGATGCGGTGGGTGGCCACCCCGATATTGATCCGGAATATTCCCAACAATTCGAAGCCGCCTGGGAACGTCAAATCCCCAGCCTGAATGGCGGCTTCAATCTGTCGGCCTATCTGCGCAAAGACACCGACATTATCCGGCGCAGCTATGTCATGCGCCTGAACCCGGCCAATAAGTATCATTTAAGCTCTGCGAATATCGGCGATGCCGACACCTATGGCTTTGAGGCTCAACTCTATGGTGAAACCGCATCGAACTTCAGCTGGCGGCTCAACTATGCCTATTCAGACACCGATGATGACTTACTGGCCCGGCCCGGTGGATTTGAAAAGGTCAGCGATGCTATCTTCTTCACCGAGGAGTTCTTGGATAATCGCAGTTCACAACATATCGTAACCGCGCAAGGCACCTGGGTGCGCAATAAATTCTGGGTCGATGGCCTGGTTCAATTCAAATCCGGGTTTGACAGCTATTACGGTTCTCTCGACTTCCCGAACAATCCCGCTGCCACCCGTGTGGATGATGTGACAATCGCCAATCTGACCTTAGGCTATGAGGTCAATGACCATGTCGATGTCACCCTAACCGGGGAAAATGTCTTTGATGATTTCCATCATGAAAGCGTTGACCCGACAACCAGTGCTGATCGTCGGGTCTGGGCGACATTGGCGCTACGGTTTTAAGCCTTAGCGACGCGCGATGATCCAAATGGCATGCACGATGCCGGGGATATAGCCCAACAGGGTCAAAAGAATGTTGATCCAAAATTGCAGGCCAAAGCCGACTTGTAGAAACACGCCCAATGGCGGCAAAAGAATGGCGAGAATAACGCGTACTAAATCCATGACAACCTCCCGTTAGGCCTTGTCTTTGACCTGATCAAATTCTGCGACCATTTCCTTGGCGCGGGCCTCGGAAATGATTTTACGCATGAGGGGGAAGACCTCTTCCTCCTCTTCATTTTCGTGATGCTCAAGCTCCTCTTTCAAGGTCTTGAACTTTTGTAGCCAGGCTGGGCTGGACATATCCATGTCAGAAAGCTCTTCGATCAGATCATGGGCCTCTTTATGCTCAGCAACGCTGTGCTGGGCCTGGTCTTGACCTTTTTCGTGCGCCATCAACTCAGAATAAAAAACTTGCTCTTCCGCGGCGACATGCGCCTCGACATCGCCCTTTAGGGCCGCAAACAGACGTTCACGCTCTTCACTATGACCTTCGGTCTTTAAAAGCGCCGCACACAGGCCGCGATGCTTGCCGTGATCATCCTTAAGGCGTTGATAGATATTCATATCATCTCCAGGGGTGACTACCCCTTATCAACGGCCATCATGCGATGCGGTTCCCGACAGGAGGATGTCAGTGCGCTTTTGCAGGTCATAGATCTGCGCCTCCAGGCCCAACCCCCACACCAGACACGCCCCGGTGTAAGCGTCTAAACTGTCGTAGTTTTCAGGCAGAGGCATAGGCTCGATGTCAAGGGGTGTCAGCGGTTTTGGGGCCTGCCAAATCACGGCCTCTGGCAGCCTGGGCGAGTGCATGCAAGCGCTCAATACGAGCGCCATCCATGGGGCATACCAACGGGTCATGGCGTATATCCTCTTGATACTGATTTTGTGCGGTTTGACGGTTTACCTCACGGCGCGCACGCTCACGCACCTCTTGCGTGATATGCTCACGCAGCGCCGCTTCACGCGCGCCTAAATCTTGTAAGGAGCGCGCCGTTTGTGCCTGACACTCATGCAGCGCCAGCAGCAGGGTTTCTGACTGCGCCCGCGCTCGCGCGCGCTCCCATGTTTGGCCCCCATACCCCCCGATCAGGATCAAGCCCCCCGCCCCTAGGGCCGCGCCCAAGACTTTAAAATTCGGCCAAACTGTGAACATAATATCCTCCTTGCCCTCACCCCCACAGCATGACCGGCGCGAAGCGATGCGGGACAAGCCCGCCCTTTTGGCCTTCTGCGCTGAGCTTTCTTCTAGGACACCCACGCCATGAGCGACGCTTCTTCGATTGTGATTATTGGCGCAGGCCCTGGCGGTCTGATGGCGGCTGATTATCTGTCAGCGCAGGGACAAAGCGTGGACATTTACGAACGCATGCCCAGTGTCGGGCGTAAATTTCTGATGGCCGGGCGCGGCGGGCTCAATCTCACCCACAGCGAGGACTGGAGTGATTTCCTCAAGCGTTATGATCCCTTACCGCCCGCCCTGGAGCGCGCGCTTGACGCCTTTCGCGCCCAGGATTTGCGTCAATGGTGCGAAGATCTGGGCCAAGAGACCTTCATCGGCTCCTCTGGGCGCGTCTTTCCAACCGCGATGAAAGCCTCCCCCTTGCTGCGCGCCTGGCTCCATCGCCTGTCTGGCCGGGGTGTACGCCTTCACACCCGCCATAGCTGGGTGGGATGGGATGCGGATAAATACCTATGTTTTGATACGCCTCACGGTGAACTCAAACGCGAGGCGCGTGCGGTTATCATCGCGACCGGGGGCTTGAGCTGGCCGCGCCTGGGCTCAGATGGTCAGGCGCTCGCCGTGTTAGAAAACACCGGCGTCAAAGTGAATACGCCTACACCCTCCAATTGCGGCCTGGTTCTACCATGGTCGGATTATCTGATTGAGACCTTCCAAGGCAGCCCCATCAAAGCCACCCGGTTTAGCGTTGGCGAACGCGCCGTCAGGGGGGAAGCGGTATTGACCGCTTATGGCCTGGAAGGCGGTGCCATTTACGCCCTCAGCCAAGCGGTACGAAAAGCCCTCGCATCAGGCTCGGCTCAGCTCAGCCTAGACCTTGCCCCTGACCTCGATCGCGCGGCCCTCGCCAGTCGCTTGAGCCAGGTTAAAAAGGGCCAGAGCCTCTCCAATAGTCTTCGCAAAGCCGCGCGCCTGACCCCGGTTCAGGCCGCCTTGCTGCGCGAAAGTCAGGGCGGCCCGCTGGTGAGCGCGCCAGAGGCCCTCGCCACCCGCATCAAGTCTGCGCGCTTTACAATCGAAGGCTTTCAAGGCTTTGAGCGTGCCATTTCGACCGCGGGCGGGATCAGCTTTGATGCCCTCACCCCTGATTTCATGCTGCGCGAACAAAAAGGCGTCTTTGTCGCCGGTGAAATGCTCGATTGGGACGCCCCAACGGGCGGCTATCTTCTCCAAGCAACCTTCGCCACGGCCATAGCCGCAGCGAAGGGATGCTTGAAATACATTTCAATGCGCGTTTAATTCCCGCGCATAATATCGCCGAGCGGACCTAGGACGGAGCCTTCCCCCTGCCCCGAGCCCGTGCGCGGCACATTGGCGAGGATGCGTCCGGCCAATCGTGAGAATGGCATGGATTGCAGCCAGACATGGCCCGGCCCGCGCATCTTGGCGAAGAAAATCCCTTCCCCGCCGAAAATCATGGATTTGATATTGCCTGCGCGTTCAATCTGGAAATCCACCCCGGCGGTATAGGCCACGACGCAGCCTGTATCGACGTGCAGCTCTTCGCCCGGTGCCAATTCACGCTGCACCAAAGTGCCACCGGCATGGATGAAGGCCCAGCCATCACCCGTCAGGCGTTGCATGATGAAACCTTCACCGCCGAACAACCCCGTCATGATACGTTTTTGCAGGGCGATCCCCACGGCAACGCCCTTGGCGGCGGCCAGGAAGCTGTCTTTCTGACAGATCAGCTCGCCGCTGAAATCGGGTAAGTGCACCGGAATAATCGTACCGGGATAGGGCGCAGCGAAGGCGACATGGGCTTTATTCTGGCCTTGATGGGTGTAGACGGTCATGAACAGGCTTTCCCCGGTCAAAATCCGCTTGCCTGCGCCCATCAGAGCGCCCAGCACACCCTTGGTCTGGCCGGAGCCATCGCCAAAAATCGTATCCATATTGATTGACGGAGATTTATACATCATCGAGCCCGCTTCGGCGATGACGCTTTCTTGCGGGTCGAGCTCAATCTCGACATATTGAATATCCCCGCCTTCGATGCGGTAGTCGATTTCATGCGCCTGGGCCATGATCATCCCCTCATTATATATATCTGCTCATACACCTACGCGCCGCGGCGCTTATACCCACTATGCCTAGAGGGACAGGCGTTTCAAAGCCCTTAATCGCGCAAAGCCAGCCGCATTAACGATGCTTTATCTTGGCCCTTCTGCCCTTGAGCGCTAGCCAGAGCGAGCCCAGCCCTGTAAGAGGGCCGCAAAATGACGCACAGCCGCATAGGCCCAAACAAGGACATCTTCATGACCGCTTCGGTGGAAAACCTGCGCAATGTCGCAATCGTGGCTCACGTTGACCATGGTAAAACCACGCTCGTTGACCAACTCCTGAAGCAATCAGGCACTTTGGGCGATCGCGCCGATGATCCAGACCGGGTTATGGATTCCAATGACTTGGAAAAAGAACGCGGCATTACCATTCTGGCGAAAAACACGGCTGTGAAATGGCGTGATTACCGCATCAATATCGTCGACACTCCCGGCCACGCCGATTTCGGCGGTGAGGTTGAGCGCGTATTGTCGATGGTTGATTCGGTTGTGCTGTTGGTGGATGCCGTGGACGGGCCCATGCCCCAAACCACTTTCGTGACCAAAAAGGCGCTGGCCCTGGGCCTAAAGCCCATCGTCGTGATCAATAAAATCGACCGCCCCAGTGCGCGTCCTGAATGGGTCGTCGATCAGACCTTTGATCTGTTCGACCGTTTGGGGGCCACTGAAGACCAGCTCGACTTCCCGGTTGTTTATGCTTCAGCGCTTAACGGCTTTGCGATGCATGACGCCGAAGCGACCAGCGACACGATGGATCCGCTGTTTGAGACCATTGTCTCTCACGTTTCACCTCCTGATGTGGATCCGAATGCCCCCTTCCAGTTGCAGGTTTCTGCGCTGGATTATTCCAGCTATACCGGTGTTATCGGGATTGGCCGTATTCGCCGCGGCGCGCTGAAGCGCAACCAGAACGTCTCAATCATTGACCGTGAAGGCGCGACCCGCCGGGGTAAAGTCCTGCAAGTGTTTGGCTTCCATGGGCTGCAACGCGTGGAAATGGAAGGTGCCAGCGCCGGGGACATCATCACCTTCACCGGCATTGATCCTTTGAGCATTTCTGACACCTTGTGTGACCCGGAAAATGTCGAGGCTCTGGCGCCTTTGGTCGTGGATGAGCCCACCATCTCTATGACCTTCCAAGTGAACGATTCCCCCTTTGCGGGCCGCGAAGGTAAATTCGTCACCAGTCGTCAGATTAAAGAGCGTCTTGACCGCGAGCTGATCCACAATGTGGCATTGCGCGTGCAACAGCTTGATGATGCGGATAAGTTCAAAGTCTCTGGGCGCGGTGAGCTTCACCTCTCCATCCTGATCGAGACCATGCGCCGTGAAGGTTTTGAGCTGGCCGTGGCGCGTCCAGAAGTGGTCTTGAAAGAGATTGATGGCCAGATTTGCGAGCCGTTCGAAAGCCTGACCATCGACTTGGAAGAAGGCCATCAGGGCGGCGTTATGGAACGCCTGGGCACGCGTAAAGCCGAGCTCAAAAACATGGAATCTGATGGCAATGGCCGTACCCGCTTGGAATATGTCGTTCCAACGCGCGGCCTGATCGGTTTCCGTTCTGAATTCCTGACCCTGACTTCAGGGACCGGCTTGATGTTCCACACCTTCTCTCACTATGCGCCGAGATCTGGCGGTGAGCTGGGCCAACGCCATAACGGGGCCATGGTGTCCATGGATACGGGTAAGGCGCTCGGCTTCTCGCTCTTCAACCTGCAAGAACGCGGTAAGCTCTTCATCGGGCACGCGGCTGAAGTTTATGAAGGCATGGTGATCGGGATCAATGCCCGTGAAGAAGACATGATCGTCAACCCGCTCAAAGGTAAGAAGCTGACCAATATGCGCGCCGCCGGGACCGATGAAAACATCGTTCTGACCCCGCCGGTCCGTTTGACGTTGGAATATGCGCTGGAATTCATCGACAATGATGAATTGGTTGAGGTCACCCCGCAAAGCATCCGGGTGCGCAAAAAACTCCTTCTGGAGCATGAGCGCAAAAAAGCCTCTCGCTCTTCCGGTAACTAAGCCCCATAAAAACCCGCTGCACCGCAGCGGGTTTTTTGTTAGCCCCCTCCGGTCCCTCCGGCCACCTCCCCCGCTTCGCGAAGGGAGGACAAGCCTCACACCTGTCACCCCAAACTTGATGTGGGGTCCATACCGGACGGAGTGAGCTTGGTTCTGTGCGATCAGACTATAGTGCAAGCTCACGGCATGGATGCCAGATCAAGTCTGGCATGACAGGGTCGACCCGCAGGGTCGCAAACGCGAACGCCCTCAAGTAGGCGACAGCCGTTAGGGCATTGAAGAAGTGCCGCCCGCAGCGTCAGCGAGGAAGTAAAAAAACATGTCATCCCGGAGAAGCGAAGCGCACATCCGGGATCTATTGAGATTGCCTTTTAGGGACATAGATCCCCGATCAAGTCGGGGATGACAGTCATCTGATAAGTCATTGTTATAAAAACTCTAAGCCCGCAGGCCCCCATCCACATTGATAACGCACCCCGTTAGATAGCTCGCCCGGTCACTGGCCAGAAAATAAGCCAGCTGCGCCACCTCGTCGGCTTGACCATACCGCCCCAGCGCCACCATCAAACGCTGTAAATCAGCCGTTTCGCCATCGGCCGGGTTCATCGCGGTATCAATCGGGCCGGGCTGGATCACATTGGCGCGAATATTTTTCCGGCCTAGCTCACGCGCTGCAGCACGTGTCAACATCGCGGCCCCGCCCTTACTGGCACAATAGGCCCCGACACCCGGCGTGGGTGAGCTTTCGCCCAGAATAGACCCAATGGTAACGATAGCCCCACCCGGGGCCATCAGGCGATAGCAGGCGCGGATCGCCTCAAACGGGGCGGTCATATTGACGGCGAGGGTTTCAGTCCATTGCGCATCGCTGGTTTTACCCAAGCTCGCCTGAGGATACACCCCGGCATTATTGATAAGGATGTGAAAAGGGCCATGGCGATCATGTACGCCCTCCACCATTGCCGTCGTGGCCCCGGCCTGGGCGGCATCGCAATGAACGACCTCGCCCGATCCGCCTTCGCTTTCAATCTCGCGCAGAATCCCTTCTGCGGCGTCCTTAGAGTGACCATAGCTGATCACGACATGCGCGCCCGCACCGGCCAGAGTTTTCGCGGTGGCTGCGCCGATGCCGCGCGCCGCGCCGGTGACAATCGCGATTTTCCCGCTTAGATCTTTTGTCATTGTGTCTCCTCCCACTTTAGGGCTAGGCCCCTATATTGTTTATACGCTTAGCAAAGCCTGCCGCGCACGCCCTGACAAGTCCTGATTATCTGACCCTCTCGAACTTTAGGCCCGATTATGAGTGAGCTGACCATCCGCACAATCGCCAGCCTGAGTGATATTGCGCGCGAGGCTTGGGACGCGCTCGCCAATCCGTCGGGTGCGCCTTATGATCCGTTTTTAAGCTGGGATTTTTTAGAGGCCTTAGAGCGCTCGGCCAGTGCCTGCCCGGAAACCGGTTGGGCCAGTCATCATGTCATTGCCGAGACCCATGGCGAGGTCGTAGGCGTCATGCCGCTCTATCTCAAAGGCCATTCCTATGGCGAATATGTCTTCGACCATGCCTGGGCCGATGCCTTGGAACGTGCGGGCGGGCAGTATTATCCCAAACTGTTGACGGCTGTGCCCTTCACCCCGGCTACAGGACGGCGCTTTTTAAGCCCAGACCCGCAGATCCGAGCCTCCCTCATCCAAGCCGGTCTGTATCTGACGCAGACCTGGAAGCTTTCCAGCTGGCATATCACCTTCCCCGATGAAGCCCAGTGGCATGAGGCGCAGAGCGCCAATCTTTTGCCGCGCATAGATCGCCAATATATCTGGCTCAATAAAGGCTATGACAGTTATGAGGATTTCCTGGGCGATCTTTCCTCACGCAAGCGCAAAGCCCTGAAAAAAGAACGCCAAGCCGCGCAGGCGGGGCTTGAGATCCAGGCCTTGGGCGGGGCGGAGCTTTCTCAGACCCATTGGGATATCTTCTTTGAATGCTATCAGGACACTGGATCGCGCAAATGGGGCCATCCCTATTTGACGCGAGAATTTTTTAGCCTGATCCAGGAGCGCCGCCCTGAAGACATCCTCATGGTCATGGCCAAGAAGGACGGGCGCTGGATCGCCTGCGCGCTGAATTTTATCGGCTCTGAGGCGCTTTATGGGCGCTATTGGGGTCGGCTGGACGACCATCCGTTTTTACATTTTGAGCTGTGCTATCATCAGGCGATTGACTATGCCATCGCCAAAGGCCTCAGCCGGGTGGAGGCCGGAGCCCAAGGCGAACATAAGCTGGCGCGTGGCTATCGCCCCATGCCCGTGTATTCGGCGCACTATATCGCAGAGCCCGCACTGCATGCTCCGCTGGAGCGGTATCTGCGCCGCGAGCGCGACGCCGTCCTCCATGATATTGCGTGCGAGACTGAAGAGAGCCCCTTCAAGGCGGGCTGTTAGGGCCTTGGCCAAAGGCGCACTTCACGCTAGGACGAGATGACCAACCATCAGGGGAGTTCGCCCATGTCCATGCATCTGACCTATGACCCACACAACATCTTCGCCAAAATCATCGCCGGTGAGATCCCATGCGTAAAAGTGTTTGAGGATGACCACGTCCTCTCCTTCATGGACATCTATCCCCAATCCAAAGGCCATACGCTGGTGGTGCCCAAGGCAGGCGCGATCAATATGATCGAGATGGAGCCCGAAGACCTGCAAAACGCGATTATTCGCGCCCAGCATATCACCCGCGCCGTCAAAGCCGCGTTGGAGCCTGAAGGCATCATCTTCACGCAATTTAATGGCGAAGTGGCCGGTCAGACGATTTTCCATGTCCACTTCCACATCATCCCGCGTTGGGCCGATCAACCCCTGGGCCGTCATGGCGGCGGGCAAGCGGATCTGGATGACCTCAAAGCTTTGGCTGAGCAAATCAAAGCCAAGCTCTAGTCGCTAGAGCCCCAAGCCTGAAGGACGGCAAACAAAGCGAGGCAATAAGACATGGATCCCGGCTCTTCGCTCACGCTTGGCCGGGAACGCGCTTGGCGTATAGATAACACCGCGACCCCGGGCTTGATCCGGGGTCCATGGCGTGAGCTTGCATCACATTCTGCTCGATCACAACCAAGCTCAGCCTGTCCGGCATGGACCCCAAATCAAGTTTGGGGTGACAGGGGTGAGACTTGTCCTCTCCTGCGAAGCGGGAGGTCTGAAAGGCCTGAGGGGCTAACCCTAAGTGCGTCATATCAAATACTGTCATCCCGGCCTTGAGCCGGGATCTATCTCCCTAAAGGGACACACGCAATAGATCCCGGCTCTTCGCTCACGCTTGGCCGGGAACGCGCTTGGCGTAAAAACTACACGGGCGGCCCCGGACTTGATCCGGGGTCTATACAAACAAATCGCGCTTGGGCCTGACAGGGCACACTCAAACGCAAAGCTCACGCGATGGAGGCCAGATCAAATCTGGTAGGACTTAAACACTCAATCCAGATTAGTCTTGGTTTACAAACCAAGCCAAGGCCTGCGCCAAAGCCAAATCTTCGCCCGCATCATTACGTTCATCTGCGCTGGTCAACACAATATCGGCGACAAAATCCTCACGCGGCGTGCCATCGACATGGAAGAGCTTCTCCGTCGGCAATTTCACAATCCAGCCGGTATTGGCCAAGGGATTATCCGTGATCGCGCCCAAAAGGCCCGCCATCGGCGCGCCAATGATCGTCGCATCCGCGACCTGATCGAGCCCCATGGTCAACCCCTCACCCATGGAGCCGGTCCAACGCCCGGCCAGCACCACCACAGGAATACCCGCCAGGCTTTGCCCACGCGGGGTAACTTCTTCGGCCCATTGGCGCGCAACACCGTAATACCATTCCATCTGGGGCAAGCTATGGCGTTGATAAAACTGTGTCTCATCAATCAAACGCCCCATCAAAGCGCGTGCGACCAAGGTATTCCCCCCACTGGCCGTATCGCGCAGATCAATAATGATCCCTTTGGGGTGAGGCCCAGCCAGAGCCTCATCAATGGCCGCCACCATGTCATCTTGGCCCAGGGAATCATTAAACCGCAAAACCCGGATATCACCCTCTAGGGTCGTGACACTGATCGGCGGGGTCTCCTCGCGCGGCAGATCATAAAGGCTGGTCAAAGACACCGTATGAATGTCACCGTTCAGATCGCGAAATTGTAGATTGCGCATCTGATGACGATGGCCTGCCACCAACACCCGCGCGGCAAAGCCGCGCGCCGTATCATCCGTCCACGGACCGCCACATAGGCCATCAATGGCCGTGTCAATGTCCTGATCGCCTATGCGCAGGACTTGCCAGCCGATTTGAACCCCGGCCTGTTGCGCAGGCGAAGCATCGCGCACATCGCTGACATAGAGTTGGCCCTCACGCCCCTCAATCCATAGATCATTATAGCTGGGCGTCAGCGCCAGAGAGCGCGGCGAGGAAATGCCCATAATCGCATGGTGATCTTGCAGGGCATAAAGCGCGCATTCGGCAAAATCGAGCAGTGACGCGCTATCGCTTACGCTTTCAACATCAACGCCCTGGGCATGGCGCGCCGGATTAACACCGCCAAACCGGTCTTTGTAGGCGTAATGCGTATCAATCAATTCTAACAGCGCTTCGGCATCACCTTGATAATTGATATCGTCTTGCGCGTGTGCGTACGTCCCCATGAGTGCGCCCATCATCGCTAAGAGCGCACCCGTTTTCCCCATGATCATCACTGCATTATCCCTGCTTGGCGTATAAGATCTAACGCACAGGTTCTTTCGATTTAGATCCCCGCTTGCGCGTCACTTCGTCCTTAATACGATCGCCCGGAATGATTTCAAAGTCCAGACGCTCCTCATCGGCCGGGTCCACATCGACTTTCACGATGCCGCCCTTTTTCAATTGGCCAAACAGAATTTCTTCCGCCAAAGGCTTCTTGATATGCTCTTGAATGACCCGCGATAGCGGACGCGCGCCATAATTGGCATCATAGCCCTTTTTCGACAGCCATTGCGTCGCCGCGTCGGTCAGCTCAAACGTGACGCCGCGATCGGCCAGTTGCGCTTCCAATTGCAGGACGAATTTCTCAACCACGCGGCCCACAACGTCACTGGCCAGACCAGAGAAGGGAATGATCGCATCCAGACGGTTGCGGAATTCCGGCGTGAACAGACGCTCAATCGCGGCCATGTCCTCGCCTTCGCGTTTACCACGGCCAAAGCCAATGGATTCTTTGGCGGCATCAGCGGCCCCGGCATTCGTGGTCATGATCAAGACCACATTGCGGAAGTCGACCTTCTTGCCGTTGGAATCGGTCAGCGCCCCATTATCCATCACCTGCAGCAAGATGTTATAGATATCGGTATGGGCCTTCTCGATCTCATCAAGCAGCAAGACCGAGTGCGGATGCTGATCGACCGCATCGGTCAATTGCCCGCCCTGATCATAGCCGACATAACCCGGAGGCGCGCCCAGAAGACGGCTCACCGTATGACGCTCCATATATTCAGACATATCAAAGCGTAACAGCTCAACGCCCAGGGTGGAGGCCAGCTGGCGCGCAACCTCGGTTTTACCCACGCCCGTCGGGCCGGAGAAGAGATAGCAGCCAATCGGCTTATTGGGTTCACGAAGGCCCGCGCGCGACAACTTGATCGCAGAGGCGAGCTTATCAATCGCCCCATCTTGACCAAAGACCACGCGCTTCAAGGACTTATCGAGGTCTTTAAGCTGGCGTTCATCCGATTTCGAGACCGATTTGGCCGGAATGCGGGCCATTTTGGCAATCACGGTCTCAACTTCTTTGACGCCAATGGTTTTCTTGCGCTTGGACGGCGCCACCAGACGCATCGATGCCCCGGCCTCGTCAATCACATCAATCGCCTTATCGGGCAATTTGCGATCCCCCAGATAGCGATCCGACAGCTCAACAGCGGCGCGCAAAGCTTCAGCGGTAAAGCGCACATCATGGAAGTCTTCAAAATAAGGCTTCAGCCCTTGCAAAATCTTGATGCTATCGGGCACAGACGGCTCAGAGACATCAATTTTCTGGAAGCGACGCGCCAGTGCGCGATCTTTTTCAAAGTGCTGGCGATATTCTTTATACGTGGTGGAGCCCATGCAGCGCAGGCCACCATTTTGCAAGGCCGGTTTTAAAAGGTTAGAGGCATCCATCGCCCCGCCCGATGTCGCCCCCGCCCCGATCACGGTGTGAATCTCATCAATGAAGAGAATGGCGTTCGGGCGCGCTTCGAGCGCCTTGACCACTTGCTTGACACGTTCTTCGAAATCACCGCGATAGCGCGTCCCGGCCAACAGCGATCCCATATCGAGCGAATAGATCACATTGTCGGCGAGAACCTCAGGGACTTCATCCTCAACAATTTTACGCGCCAAACCTTCGGCGATGGCAGTTTTACCCACGCCCGGATCACCGACCAGAAGCGGATTATTCTTGCGTCGACGGCATAGGATCTGAATGCAGCGCTCAACTTCGGATTCGCGCCCGATCAGCGGATCAACCCCGCCCTGGCGTGCCTTATCATTGAGGTTGACGCAATAGGCGCTCAGCGCCTCGTCTTTGTCCGTGGCTTTAGTCTCTTCTTCCTCATCGACACCGCGCGCAACACGCGCTTCCGGCGCATCGCCGGGACGCTTGGAAATGCCGTGCGAGATGAAATTCACCGCGTCATAGCGCGTCATATCGCGTTCAGCCAGGAAGTATGCCGCATGGCTTTCACGCTCCGCAAAGAGCGCGACCAGGACATTGGCCCCGGTGACTTCCTCACGACCGGAATTTTGCACATGGATCACCGCGCGCTGAATGACCCTCTGGAAGCCCGCCGTGGGCTTGGTGTCATCATCGCTTTCAACGATCAGGCTTGCCAATTCCTCATCGACATATTCAATGAGGGTACCTCGAAGCTCCTCGACATCTACATCGCAGGCGCGCATGACCGCTGCCGCATCGCTGTCATCCACGAGCGCAAGCAGCAAGTGTTCCAGCGTGGCAAATTCATGCTTTCTCTCGCTGGCCATGGCCAACGCGCGGTGCAGTGTCTCTTCGAGAGCCGGTGAGAATGAGGGCAAGACCTATTCCTTCTCCATTGTACATTGCAAAGGGTGTTGCGAGCGGCGTGCAGCTTCCATCACCTGAGCGACCTTGGTTTCAGCCACTTCGTAAGTGAAGACTCCACACACCCCCACTCCATTTTGATGCACGTGCAACATGATGCGTGTGGCATCCTCAGGAGATTTATGAAAGATATTTATTAAAATCTCGATGACGAACTCCATCGGCGTGTAGTCATCGTTCAAAAGAAGGACTTTATACATGGATGGGCGTTTGGTCCGGGTCTGGGTTTTCACCGCCAGACCATGGCCAAGATCCGGATCATTCGGGTCTTTGCGCTCGCTCATTGTAATTGTCACCACACCCATCATCAGTCTTCATGGCCCGATTTTAAGGCCGCTTTGCGGTTATATAAAGATTGACCGACCCAATATCAGGACACCGGAAGAATCTTTTTTTCTCGCCTACCATATTTAGGTAAGTCGGCACGCCTGGGAAGGCCTAGCCTCTGTCATCCCCGCAATTGCTTACAGTCTAACCCATAGCTGTGACCCTTCAGTACACATCCATGCCGACAATCGGGAGTTTTCCATAAAAAAATGACCCAGCGGTTCACCACTGGGCCAGTCAGGGAGGAAAGTCTAAGGGCAGCGCGTTTCACACACGCTGCCCCAAACTTGGTCTCGCGCTTTTGATTAGCGCTGAGACTGCATCATTTCGATGGCAGACGAGATGCGGTCGTTCAAAGGCTTGAAGGTTTCTTTGAACATGCCAGACATCAGGTCAGAGGTCTTGTTGACTTCGGCCAGGTAAGCGTCCAGAGCAGATTTGGTGTAATCCGCGTGGATTTCGACCAGCTCTTGAACAGACTTGGCAGACGCCATGTTTTTCGCTGCGCTGACGCCATCTTCCATGGCTTTTTTCGCATAGCCCAGAACATTGGCGTTCAGTTCTTCGATAGATTTACCCGCAGAGGTCGCAGATGCGATCACCGCATCAACGGTGTCTTTCTGGAACGCGTTGATTTCGTTCATCGCGTTCAAAGACTTGTCGAAACCTTCTTTCAAAGCTTCGTTTTGGGCGTGGGTGACCGTCTGGATCGTGTCTTTAACAGTCTCTTTTTTAGCCGCAGTAGAAGTCGTCATGGTGTTTGCTCCGGTAATGGGTCGCGGGGCTGAGGGGGCTCTTGTCGCCGCTTTTTTACGGGTCGACTTGGCCGGCGTCCCCGACTTCGTGGATTTAGCTTGAGTGGCTGTTTTTGGTGTAACGGCTGAAGGCTCAGTCGTTTGAGTTTCAACAGTTTTAGTCTCAACAGTGGCTGCTGGTTTAGACGCTGAGGCTTGATCGGTGGAGGCCTTAGCAGAACCCTGCTGAGCCTCGACCGGTGCCGTGCTTTGATGTTCAGTCGTCATGGCTTCTTCCTTTTGCTGACCGCTTGTTCGCAGTCGCAGCATAATATGGAGGTTTCGGTAAACAACGTCAAGGGATTCTTTAAGGCATTCTTGCGGCGCAAAAATCTTTTAAGATGATTTATGTCCGAACATGATCCATTAACTGTGTATCAAGTAAGTTTCGGCATGCTCGCGCGCATGCGGTATTGGCAAAGAGTGATCGTCTGTGTTGGGCTGTGGTGCGCGCTGGCCAGTGGGGCAAGCGCGAACGAGCGCTATGCAGCCTTCGTCGTTGATGCCCAGACCCAGGAAGTGCTGCATGCGCGCAATGCCGATGCACCGCGCTATCCCGCCTCGCTCACCAAAATGATGACGCTCTACATGCTGTTTTCGGCTTTAGACGCCGGTGATGTCAGCCTGGATGATCAACTTCTGGTTTCCCCGGAAGCCGCCTCGCGCCCCGCCTCGCATCTGGGTTTAGAGGCCGGTGATCGCATCCGCGCCGAAGAGGCTATTTTGGCCCTGATCGTCAAAAGCGCGAATGATGTCGCGGTCGTGGTGGCTGAACATCTCAGCGGCGATGAAGCCCGCTTTGCCGGCGCCATGACCGAGAAAGCCCACGAACTCGGCCTCTCCCAAACCATGTTCAAAAACGCCTCGGGCCTGCCTGATCCGGGGCAAGTGACCACGGCGCGCGATCTGGCGCGCCTGGCTTATGCGCTGCACCGCGATTTCCCCCAATATTATCATTATTTTGCCACCGAGGACTTTACCTGGCAGGGTCGACGCTATCATACCCATCATGGCCTGTTGGGCCGGGTTGAGGGCGTGGATGGTCTTAAAACCGGCTATATCCGCGCCTCGGGTTTTAATGTCGCTGTCTCCGCCGAGCGTCAGGATCACAGCCTGATCGCGGTGGTGATGGGCGGGCGCACCTCTGCGACCCGTGATGCGCACGCGCAAAGCCTGATTGAAAGCGCCTTTACCGCCCTGGAAGGTCAGGCCCAAAGCCTTCGCCTGGCGAGCCTCAATGTGCCGCGCCTCAATCCGATCCGCGAAGAGCGGATTTTGACCGCAGAACTGACCCAAGTCAGCGCGCCGCGCGAAATGGGCTCTGCGGCCGGGGGAGCACCAGCCGTGACCATCGAAAGTGTGGCCCCTACACTCTATACCGAAGTGCCCCCACCTAGCTTTGATCCGCGCTATGCCTGGTCTTTACAGGTCGGTGCCTTTGGCACCCAAGCCGCCGCCCAGGCGCGTCTGGAAACGGTTCGCCATCAAGTAGGAACGCCCCTCACCACGGCCGGGTTTGAAACCGAAAGCCTTCAGCAAAATGGCCGTACGCTGTGGCGTGCGCGCTTTACAAATCTCGCTGGGGATCAGGCGCGCGTCATCTGCACACAATTGGCGGCTCGCGGCGAATCCTGTTTTGCTGTCGCACCTTAAGCGTTAATCCTTCACCTGATCCTTTAGCACTTCATAGGCGCTTTGTACTTGGCGGGCCAGCACATCACTGCCGCCCTGATCGGGATGGACTTTTTTGATGAGTTTCAAATACGCCGCCCGCACCGCCTCGGGGTCTGCGTCCGCCCTCACCCCCAAAATCGCAGCCGCCTCTACGCGGGTCATCTGCGTGCTTTGGCGGGATGTGCCAGCGGAGTGTTGGCGTTTGTGCGTCTTGCCGATTGCGCCCAACAGGCCCAATCCCGTGGCAAACAAAGGCACGCCAATCACGCTCATCCCGCGCAAGGCCAAGAGCCCGCCCAAGATCATCACGCCCAGCCCCAGCCCGGCGCGCAGGCTTTGACCCGCGATATAGCGATCACCGCGATAGAGCGCGATCCCAAAGCCCAACACCGCAGCCAGAACCGCCAAGGCCCCCATGATTATCATGACGTCACCCCTCTGGCGGGCCTAAACCCTTAGAACTGGATCTTCTGACCGGCTAAGCTTGGGAATTTCAACAGCATGATCAGATCGCGCAATTCTTGACGGGCCGCGACATGGCTCATGGTGAATTGCACGGTCGAGCCATGCTCGGTGAGATCCAGCAAGGTCAGGCCCAGCGGGAAAAGCTCGCGATAGATCACCCGTTCGGCAAAACCGGGGGCGAGACGGAAGCCGACACGCTCTGACAGCTTTTTCAAGCCATCGCCCACGCGGCGCTTATTGCGCGAATCGAGCATGGCCACGCGATTGCGCATCACCACCCAATCGAGGGTTTTCTTCTGGAAAATCGCTTTACGTTTGCGACATTCCCAAACCATTTCAGAATACTGGCTGGGCCGGCTGACCTCGAACGTATCCGGATCCACCTCACCCAATAGGGCGAAATCGACAAAGCTGTCATTGACCGGCGTAATAATCGTATCGGCATAGCCGTGGGCGGTCCGGGCGAGATAATTATCCGAACCCGGGCTGTCGGCGATGATGAAATCACACCCCGCCTCTGTCAGGGTATCGACCGCATGGGCCCAGCGCGCGGATTCATCGGCTTCAATCTCATCCAAATGACGCGCCACAGACGGCTCTATCTTATGAACCAGCGGATTAGGTAAAGTCACATTGAACTTCTCGCACCACTTCTTGCGGTTATTGAGATATTTGCTCAATGTCCCTTGGCGCAGGTCAAGATCGACCATGCCGACCTTCTTCCCCATCCGGGTCAAGGCCACCGCCAAATGGATGGCCACGGTCGATTTACCCGCGCCGCCCTTTTCATTACCCACGATTATAACATGGGCCGTGGTATTTCGGGCGCGCTCTTCAACCTTTTTGGCCTCTTCAGGCGCAGTCAGACTGGTTACGTCGCTCATGCTCACATCACCCGCACCGCGGAGCCCCGCCATTACGACTTGCTCGCAAGGACAAAGCGCGTCGCGGTCCTAAACGCTTTTGGTGGCCCAAAAGCTAATCCCAACCCTTAATCCTGGCCCTATCCCTATAAGGGATCGCCATCATAAGATTCCAAGGCACAGTATAACCCTGATTCCCGTAAAGCCGTGCATGTGCCCAATGCAGCCTGGCGGGTCTCGAACGGGCCAATTTTCAAACGCAAGAATGTGCCGCGTTCAGCCAAATTAACCTGATCCATGCGCGCATGATAGCGCGAAAGCTCCGGATGGGCGGCTTGGACTTCACGCCAGCCCTCCTGGGTCGTAGCAACATTGCGATAACTCGCCAGATGCAGCGCGTACAATACGCTTTTCGTCTGCGACAAGGCCGAGAAGATGCCTTGCGCCGTCCCTACGCTTATCGGGCTCTCTTGGTCCATGATCGGCACAGGCGATGATGGGGGTGGCGTGTCATCCTGTGACGAGGGAGGTGTCGGCGTCGGAGTGGATGAAGGCGTAGACGCGCTTGCGCTTAAACTGCCCAAGGGCTGTAACGGGGTTAAGCCATTGGCATTAGGAAGGCCTGCGCTTGTTTGCTGAGGGTTATCAGGCTCCAACAAGGTCGAGCCCTCGCCCAACCACTCAGGATTGAGGCTATCAAGGCCGCTGGCATATTGAGGCAAGGGCAAGGTTTCAGCCTGATCCATCGCCCAATTGAGCGCCTCGATCTGCGCCTTAACATGCTCCAGTCGCAAAGGCTCATTCTGCGCCCAATCATCCAGGCGCGACGCCAAGGTTTGGGCCACAGCACCCAAAGGCGTCCCCGGGGCTTGGCTTGGGGGCCGCCCTGTGGTTACGCTACACCCGCCTAAGACGCTGGCGAGAATGATAATCCAAATAGCTCGCATCATGAAAACGATGTAGGACGAGTCGCCCCCTTGGGCACAAGACTTCACCACTGGCCCCACGCCTTTATCCACGGAGTGTGTCGATGCTGACCCATTTACCGCTGAGCGCCCTTTCAGACACACAGGCCCTGCGCGCCCATATCGCGCAATGGAAAAGTGAAGGCCTGCGCGTGGGTTTTGTGCCGACCATGGGCGCTTTGCATGCTGGGCATATATCGCTGATCGAAACGGCGCTGCGCCATGCCGACCGTGTAGTGGCGAGCATCTTTGTCAACCCGACACAATTCGCGCCGGGTGAAGATTTTGACAGCTACCCCAGAACCTTAGAGGCCGATGCGCAGAAATTGGTTGAAGCGGGATGCCACCTTCTCTACGCGCCTCTGGCTTCGGATATGTACCCGCAAGGCTTTGCCACAACGGTGAGCTTGGATGGCCCCGCGCTGGAACTGGAGACAGAGTTTCGCCCGCATTTCTTTGCCGGGGTGGCCACGGTGGTCAGCAAGCTGTTTCAGCGTGTTCGCCCTGATGTCGCGGTCTTTGGCCAAAAAGACTTTCAGCAATTACGCGTGATTGAACGCATGACCTTGGATCTTGATCTGGATATCGAGATTATGGGCGCGCCGACTTTGCGCGAAGATGATGGCCTCGCCCTGTCCTCGCGAAATGCCTATCTCAGCGCGCAAGAACGCCAAACCGCCGCCCAGCTTTATGCGATCCTCAACGAGCTGAAAGACCGCCTGGAAGCGGGTAAGCCTTTAAGCGAGTGCCTGTTCCAAGCGCGCGAAAAAGCTCAAAGTGTCTTTGATAGCGTGGATTATATCGCCGTGCGCGATGAGGCCACCTTAAGCGCGATCGAGGCCCATGGCGCGCGTCCGGCGCGAGCTCTGGGCGCGGTCAAGCTGGGTAGAACCCGCTTGATTGATAACCTCCCCGTCCATGGGCTGAATCAAGGGTAAGCTACCAGGCCCCCAGCTCAATCAATTGATGGCGTAGATCATCGGGCAGATTTTCCCCGCCCGCGCTCAGCTGAGTAATATCGGCGGGGGCGTCACCCTGTTTGAGATAGCGCCAGCCCTGAAAGGCTTTACGCGGTTGTGGGGCGGTGCGCACAATCTCCGGGTCCAGCGTGATCAAACACATTTTCTGGCCCGCATCCTCAATCGTCTCAATATCGAGAATTTTTTGTCGGCATTGGATCACCCGCTTGATGACCCAATAGAGCGAGCCCCCTTTTAGGAGCTCGCCCTTATCTTTGGGCGTGTTGCGTGTTGTGATGAAGGGTAAAGCCCCAGCCTTCACCGTTTGATCACGATAGCTTTCCAGATCTTCGATCCGGTCCACCCCGACACACAATTTGATGAGATGAATCGTCATGGGCTATATCTAGGCCATGACAGGCCTCAATCAACGTCCAGCGTCAGCATATTCCACATCAGAGAAAGCCATCTCGATTTGCGTATCGACATTTTGCCCCATGGCCGAGGCCACAACATGCTGGGTCAACCCAGCAAGACGCACCGTGTTAAAATTATCAACCGGTTCATAGCGATAATGAATATCAAAGCGGTTGATACGGGTCAGGAAATTGGGTTTGAAGGATTCAGGGGCATAAAGACGCATCCAAGCGACGTTGTCACCTGAGAGCGCGATCTCTCCATGTAAGAAAGCCACAATGGCGGCGTCATCTTCGTCATCGCCTAAGCTTTGAGGACGGAAAGCATAAACATCCAAACCACCGTCTTGGCGAACCAGATCTGCGCGAGTGCCAATCAATTCCCGCATTTCGTTTTCAGACATCAATAGCGTGTCTGAATCCTCGTCTTTGTCCTCTTCCTCATCCGTGCGCAGCTCGTCCCACAATTCACGCTGGACATCACTCAGTTGAGCTTCGCTCATCGGATGAAGCAACTGATATTCACTCTGGCCGACTTCATACTCAGTAACACGCGCCACGATACGCTCGCCACTGGTTGCCATTTCAACATTGGCGGCAACAGAGCGTACGCCTGCAGGCGCGGTGCGCGAAATTGCGGCTTCTAAAGGCGCAGGTAATTGCGCATAAGCGGATACGCTCAAAACTAATGCTGAAGCAAGGCCAGCGATTATAGTGGTTCCTGTCCGTAACATTCTAATGCTCCATGTCCCCAAATCCCCAGATTTGAGCGAATAATACAAGTTACGGTGGGTGGCCAGCGCTTTATGCAAGTTCTCTATTCTTAAAGCCTTCGACTTCATTTGGATCAATATCGAAGGTTCTTTCGCTTTTCGGCATAGCTTTGCTTTGCGCAACCATATACCGAGTCCAGACCTTCCATATTTTTGAAATCATAAGCTTTGTGTAAACTTGCAACCCTTGTGTAGACGTTGAACGCGGCACCCACCCCATTTGACGAAGCGCACCATTGGCGTGAAGTACGGCATTTTTAAGGAGCGAATCTTGGGTCACGACTTCACAGGTGACGGAGACATTCAATCCGTCGATATTTTCCACCCGATGCGGGGCATGCAACGGCCAAGCCACCATATCGCCGGGCTTTAGATCGAAGGTCGCCGCGTCCTGGTCCCAGCCCGTCTGAAAGGGCATGTCCTCGGTCTGGCGATGATGGAGGATTGATTCCATCGACTGCGCTTTCAGCCAGGGTTGATGCGGGGGATAGATCCGGATGCGTTTATGTCCGCGTACATGAAGTAAAAGAGTTTCTGAAACGTCGGCATGATAGAAGACCTGCGCTTTTGGTGAAGAAATCAAAATTCCACCATAGGTGCGCAACGGATCATAGCCCGGATTGAGGGCTTTTAACTGGGAAAATAAGC
Source organism: Woodsholea maritima DSM 17123 (assembly GCF_000382325.1). GTDB lineage: Bacteria > Pseudomonadota > Alphaproteobacteria > Caulobacterales > Maricaulaceae > Woodsholea > Woodsholea maritima. The sequence goes on along the minus strand of NZ_KB908059.1, from coordinate 36,921 downwards.
GCTTATGCAATAGCGCATAAACCGGATCGATCGTCATCGCTTCGCGCAGATTGATCCACAGCTTACCCGCTTTGACCGCGTCTAACAGGGTATGGCCATCGAGCGCGCCCGGATCACCCGCGCGCCAGCTCTCGCGGTCTGTCGGGTCATCGCCCATGGTGCAAAAATCACAAAGCTCACGCGGATGGCGATCAATCAGCTCGGCCAACGCATCATCGCTGAAGGCCTCATCACGGTGGAGACGATGGCGGGCCGAGACCACGCTTTTGCGAAATTCGCCGCGTTGATCATCATTCCATTCGGTAATCACTGGCTCTCGCATCATCATCCCCGTGTCAGAGTTATACAGTCTGTGATTGGTTTGATACCAATGAGGAGATAGAAGCAGGAATTATGCCGAAGCTTCGTTTTAACTATGCGCTTTGAACAAGTTCAAAAAGCGCCTTACATCAAAGCCTTTGGTTTAGGCCAGGCGACAATAAAAGTTAACATGGCCCACCCTGCCCTCAGATTGACACAGCCCCTTATGAGATTTTGCGCGCCGGTGGTCCCTAACTTGTTTTAGCGTGAGACAATAAAACCCCGCTGGCCAGCAGCGGGGTTTCTTATGTCCTCAAGGCAGGAGATCGGCCTAGGCCTCGTCATCAACCAGCACGACCAGAGCGTCACCATCGGCGACCTGAGCCCCAGGCTCAACATGCACCGCCTCAACTACGCCATCGCGCGGCGCACCTAAGGCATGCTCCATCTTCATGGCTTCAAGGACCACCAAAGTCTGGCCCTTGGTGACGGTTTGGCCCGCTTCAACAGACACAGAGAGCACCTTGCCCGGCATCGGGGCTTTGATCGCGCCGCCCGCGACCAAGCCATCGGCCGCCGCTTCAGGGCTGTAGGGCCGGAAGAGATGAGTATCGCCGCGTACACTGACCAGAAGATGACCCTGATAGGGTTCAACATGGGCGGTGATCGTTTCACCCTCCACATCCGCAGACAATGCACCGCCAAAGCCATCCCAGCTGCCCGTCACGCCGTTAAGGGTCAGCTCAGCCTTATCGAGCGTGACGTGATAACCCTCCTCATGCGGGGTCAGATGCACACCCAAACGCTCGCCCTCATGATCAAAGCCCAAGGCGATACGCGGTTGCGCGTTCAGACGTAAACCCGTGGGATTGTTCCACGGGTCGGCTTCACCGCGCCCGGCCGCATCAAATAAAATCTTCGCCGCACCGGCCATGGCCGTATGAAGGGGTGTGGGAATGGCGGGCGTCAAAGCCGCCAAATGGCCATCAATGAAATGCGTACTCACCTCGCCCGAACGGAACACGGCGTGATCCAGGGCACGGCGGATGAAGCCCGCATTGGTTTTCACCGGATAGACTATCAAGTCTTCATCAATTGCGGCGATCAGCTGATCAATCGCTTGGCTGCGATGGGGCGCATGGACGATCAGCTTGGCGATCATGGGATCGTAATGCAGGCTTACCTCACCGCCCTCTTCCACACCGGTATCAACGCGCACGCCCTCACCCTCAGGCAGGCTCAAACGCTCCAGCGTCCCGATAGAGGGCAAAAAGCCCGTCGCAGGGTCTTCAGCGTAGAGGCGCGCTTCGATGGCATGGCCTTTAAGATGGATGTCCTCTTGCGCAGGAACAGAGCCGCCTTGCGCGACCCGCAATTGCAATTCTACCAGATCCAGACCCGTGACCATCTCGGTCACCGGATGCTCAACCTGCAAACGGGTATTCATCTCCATAAAGAAGAAGCCGTCTTCACGCAATGCCCCGGAGCCATCCGCGATAAACTCCACCGTACCGGCACCGACATAGTGCACTGCCTTGGCCGCCTGCACGGCCGCCGAACAGATTGCGGCGCGCACATTGGGGCTCATCCCCGGCGCGGGGGCCTCTTCAATGACTTTCTGGTGGCGACGTTGCAGCGAGCAATCGCGCTCAAACATATGGACCACCCGGCCCCGGCTATCGCCAAAGACCTGAACCTCGATATGGCGCGGATTGGTGATGAATTTCTCGATCAGCACCTTATCATCACCAAAGCTGGACGCCGCTTCACGCTTACAAGACGCCAAGGCGGAGAGGAAATCTTCCCCACGCTCAACCTTGCGCATGCCTTTACCCCCGCCGCCGGCAACCGCCTTGATCAGGACCGGATAGCCAATGCGTCCGGCCTGTGCCAACAAAGTGGCCTCATCCTGGGCCTCACCATGATAGCCCGGCGTTACAGGCACATTCGCCTTTTCCATCAGCGCTTTGGCGCGGTCTTTTAAACCCATCGCCTCAATGCTTTTCGGGCTGGGGCCGACAAAAATAATCCCTTCACGGGCACAAGCACGGGCAAAGTCGGCATTCTCAGACAGGAAGCCATAGCCTGGATGGATGGCATCCGCACCCGTCGCTTTGGCGGCCGCCAAGATCCGTTCCGCGATCAGATAGCTTTCGCGCGCCGGGGCCGGACCAATATGGATCGCTTCATCAGCATCGCGCACATGGGGGCTTTTCGCATCGGCATCGGAATAGACCGCAACGGTGGCGATCCCCATTTTTTTGGCGCTGCGCATTACACGGCGAGCAATCTCACCCCGGTTCGCGATCAAAAGCTTTTTCATGGCTGGCGTCTCTTATCGTTATGGCGGGTCTTTAGCGACAGGCGAAGGCGGGTGTCATGGATGGCGGCCACCAGAACGAAGCTGATGATCATCAACAAATACCACGCCCCCAATTTATTGAGGGACACCCAATGCCAGGTCTGGTCTTGGCCTGGATAACGCCAGGCATTGGCATAGGTGGCGATGTTTTCGGCGAACCAGATAAAAAGCGCAACCAGAAACAAGCCAATTCCCAAGGGCATGCAGCGGCGCGCCTGATCGGGGCGAAACCAAATCACACACGGGAGGTAAAGCAAAGCGGACACAAAAAACAGCCCCCATCGCACGTCCAGCATAAAGTGATGGGTGAAGAAATTGATATAAACGCCCAGCGCCAACAGGCCTTGCGCCCAGAGCGGGGGGAAGCGGTCGAACTCAAAATGGAAAAGCCGCCAGACCCGCGCAATATAACTGCCCACGCAGGCATACATGAAGCCAGAAAACAGCGGCACATCACCTATACGCAAGACGCTCGCCTCTGGATAAATCCAAGAGCCCATATGGGTCTTATACAGCTCCATCACCGTGCCCACCAGATGGAAGGCCAGGATGACGCCCGCCTCCTCCCAGGTTTCCAGCTTCAAGCCCAGCATGGCGATCTGAATGGCCAGCGCACACACGGTGATAAAATCATAGCGCGCCAGGGGCGCATCAGCGGGGTAGACTAAAAAACTCCCCAAAAGGAGGAGCAGCATCAACGCCCCGAAGAGACACGCCCAGCCCTGCTTGATGCCGAACGCGATAAATTCAAACACGAAGCGGGTCAGCGGACCTTTAACAAAGGCCCGCCGCCATAAACGCTTATAGGCTGAGAGGCGCGCCTCCAGCGCGGCCAGGCTCATGATTTTCACACGCGCGCTATTCGACAATCCAAGACGGTTTGCGCTTATTCAAGAAGGCATCCAGGCCTTCCTTGCCTTCGGCGCTGGTGCGCCGATCGGAGATCGCGTGGGCGGTTTTGGATAACACGCTGTCGGTGATCTCCTCACCATAGACCAGATCCACCAAATCCTTGGCGTCTTTGACTGCGCCCGGTGCGGCATCAAAGGCGAGCTTGGCGATATGGTCCATCATGGTTTCTAAACCGGCTTCATCCTCAACGATATATTGCGCTAAGCCGATCTGATGGGCGAACTTGCCGTCAAAGCCCTCACCGGTTGCGAACAAGGCCCGCGCCCAACGCGGCCCAATGGCACGCACCACGAAGGGTGAGATCGTCGCCGGAGTTAAACCCAAGCGAACCTCAGAAAAGCGGATCTTGGCATCTTGAGTGGCAATCGCGATATCACACGCCGCCATCAGGCCGGCCCCGCCGCCCATCGCCGCGCCGTGCACCAGAGCACAGGTCAATTGCGGTAAGTCATACAGGCGCTTCAACATATGGGCGAGGCCTTTGGCATCCTCCACATTATCGGCGTGGGTCCAATCGGCCGCAGCCTTCATCCATTCCAGATCCGCACCGGCGGAAAAGCTGCGCCCCGCCCCGCGCAAGAACACCACGCGCACTTCATCGGTATTGGCACGCAGGGTTTCAAAAATATCCGACAGACGCGCAATAACATCAGCATTAAAGGCATTATGACGATCCGGGCGATTAAGCGTCACGATAGCGACGCCGCCCGGGGTGACGTTTAAGGTAACAATCTCGTCTACAGGGTCAGCCATTGGGGTTTCGATGGGCTCGCTCATGACGGGGATCCTTTTGGAGAGGAAAAAGAGAAGTCAAACTCTTTCTAAGCCAGGGCGAGGCCGTGGCCAAGGCGGGGCAACATCATGACATTGGCATACCTCTCGCCCCCCAAAGCAACCCGTCCCCCCCAAAACAAACAGTCCCCCAAAGAAAAAGGGCCGCGCCACAGCACGACCCCTTTAAATGTCAGACAAGCTCCAGGATCTATTCGCGCGGCAAGATCAGGCTCTTGACCAGATACAACACAGTGATGCCGACAAAATAGACCAAAGCGCCAAAGGCCATATATTGCCAATAGGCCATCTCGCTCACCGGTGGTACGGCAAACTCTGCGCCTTCGCGGATCATCGGGAAGGCGATGTCAACAATGACGTGAACGATCAAGCCAACAACGGTCATGATCAAGATCGCAGCATATTCCTGCATCAATAGAGCCATGATCAACGCGATCACACCCATCTGGATGCCCAGATGGATCCAGGCGATATCCCCAGCAGCGGTTTGCGGACCGTGGGCGGCAACGCCATTCATCAACCAATCCATGACCGGTTGAATATAGCTCATCGCCAAGTTCAAATATTCTTCCATGATGATCCCCTCATCTGATACCCCACCCTTCGCCGCGCCATGACCCTCACCGGCGCGAATTCAGGCGATTTGATGGCCTAGAGTGACAAATCGTTAAGAAATATCAACCAAAAAGCTTCATCCATCGCGGAATTATCACGAAATCTCCACGAAACCGAGATCTCGGCGCTATGAAAAAGGCCCCGAAGGGCCTTTTAGGATTAGCGTTTCAGCACCAGGCGGCGGATCAATACCAGGATCGAAATGATCACCAGATAGCCGACCAGCAATAGGCCGACCTGTTTCCAGAAATAAAGCTCCAGAAAATCAGGCAGGCGGAACGCCGCGCCATTGGCAAACACCGGTGCCAAGACATCCACCAGGATATGCACCACAACCGCGCCCAACACGAAGAAGGGTAAGCGTTTCCATTCCGTCATCACCAGCGCGGTGATCAGCGCGATAACCAAGCCCTGTAACGCGTTGACTTCAGCAAAGCCCGCACGCGCAAAATCCAATACGTCGTTCAAGATATCCATTTGACTTCCCCTGCCCATGGTTAAGACTTTTATAATCGCATCATGAGTTTCGGGCAAGTTTTTAAATTAACGGGCTAATCCAGTGTGTTCCACAGGACTATCTCACCGGTTTGCGGAAACGAAATCACGATTGAGCCCTTCTTGCAGGCCATCAAAGCCCTGAAACATGGCGCGGCCCTGGATATGGAGCTTTTGATCGGTGATCAGCTGTGGCCCGCCCGGCCAGGGCGTATCCATATGAACATCAAAGTCAAAATGGCTAAAGCGTGCGGCGGGATGGGGTTTGACATCATCGCCGGTAAAGCGCACGCGCGTGAACTGCCCAGTGCTTGCGTTAATCTGCGCCACACCGGTGATATAGGCCGCCAGCTCCACCTCACTGCCCTTGGCGTTATGGCCAGAGACTTTCAGCATTCTGAACACTCTTCAAGCGATGAGTGAGCGCTGACGCGAAAACCCGCCCACGCAATCAATGTCGTAATAAATTAATATCACAATGATTATGATTTAAGTTACACTGAAGTCAAAACCCTTCCCAAATTAAATAAAGCAGCATTTATTTCAAATATTAAATTCGATACCCTGCCTTCACTCAAGACATAAGCAGATCCCCTGCTTGGAGGTTATTCCCATGTCTCAACTTTCCCTTGTCTCCCCCGCCCCGCGTAGCGACATCCCCCCACATATCGCGCACAATGCGCCTGATGATCACCCGGAGCCGGACATTCTGCGCGCGATGGCGATTGCGCGCGCGGGTCGTACTGAAGGTGGCTTTGATGCCGGTGTGTTTGCCCTTAATTGGACGGTCCGTGATAGCCATATCGACTTCACGATCCGCCTGGGCATCTCTGATATTTTATCAAAGACCTGGAATGTCTCCCTGAGCTATACCAATCCCGAGATTACCGTCGGAGACAGCGTCAATCTGTTCTTCACCAGCGCCAGTGCCAGCATCACGCTAGGCATTGATGATCGCAGTGGGGATATTTACGCCCATGCACGCTGGAGCATTGCCGGGGTGGGTGATCGCGTGGACATCCGCGTGCCGCTGCTGCCGCCCTTTGCCTTTGGTTTGATCACGGCCGGAATTGATCTGGCCGGTGTGGTTAAATATCTGCCGGAAATCATCTCCACCGGCTTTAATTTCGACAATGTGAACACGCTCAAACATGCCGTGCTCAATACTGCCGAGCATTGTGGCTGCCCAGAGCATGAGGTCTATGAAACCATGCGCACCCAGCCCGATATGGTGCGCGCCATCAACAGCGCCTGTGATCGGGCCAACCCGCAAGATCTGCGCACGATCAGCTATCTCAAACCCCATGATATCGAGTTGGCCCTGGCCAGCGTTGTTCACGATGAGCGGATCTTGACCCTTCTGCCTAATCTTCGTGGCCGCTTCACCTTTTCCCAAGAAACTTTGGCGCGCGTGCCCCAGCGCAAAGTCAATGTCAGTGCCGTCGATACAGGGCTGAAAGCCGACGATAAAAAGAAACAAATCCTGGAATACGTCAAAGATTGCCTGATGGGCGTTGCCGGGATTGCCGGGCTATCAGCGACCGCCTTCGCGCTGGTCTGTGGGATCTTACTCGCCCTCGCCCTGGCCGTGGCCGCCACGGGTGCCGGTGCGCCCATCGCTGCCATCATGGCGGTGGTGTCCTTCTTCTGCGCCGCCTTAGCGCTGATTTCCGTCGTGGTTGGCGTGTTGGCGATCTTTGCCGCGCTGATTATTGACGGCTTTATTCGCTTTGGCTCTGAGCAGGAGTTCCATCAAGGCCTTAAAGCGCAAAGCCTGACCTGGATTGCGGCCGCGGAATAAAAAAAAAAGCCCCTCGCGGCGGCGGGGGGCTTTTTGATCTTACATTCGGAAAACGCCGAATTTTGTCGGCTCGATCGGGGCGTTGAGCGCCGCCGAAAGCGAGAGCGCAATCACATCACGGGTTTGATGCGGGGCGATAATGCCATCATCCCACAGGCGCGCGGTGGAGTAATAGGGCGAGCCCTCTTTCTCATAGGTCTCCCGGATCGGAGCCTTGAAGCGCTCTTCCTCCTCAGCGCTCCAGCTTTCGCCGCGCGCTTCCATCCCGTCACGCTTGACGGTGGCCAGTACGCTGGCCGCCTGCTCGCCGCCCATCACGGAAATGCGCGCATTGGGCCACATGAAGAGGAAGCGCGGGCTGAACGCGCGCCCACACATGCCATAATTGCCCGCCCCGTAAGAGCCCCCGATCAGGATGGTGATTTTCGGCACTTTGGCACAGGACACCGCCGTCACCAGCTTGGCCCCGTCCTTGGCGATGCCGCCGGATTCGTATTTCGAGCCCACCATGAAGCCGGTAATGTTCTGCAAGAAGACCAGCGGGATACCGCGTTGTGAACACAGCTCAATAAAATGTGCGCCCTTAAGCGCAGATTCGGAGAACAACACGCCATTATTCGCGATAATGCCCACCGGCATACCATGGATATGGGCAAAGCCCGTCACCAAAGTCTCGCCATAGAGCTTTTTGAATTCATCAAATTTCGAGCCATCCACGATGCGCGCAATGACCTCGCGCACATCATAGGGCGTGCGTACATCCTGGGGCACAACCCCGCCCAGCTCTTTAGGATCATAGGCGGGGGCTTGGGGCGTTTTAAGATCGAGCGGAATATCTTTTTTGCGATTGAGATGGCTCACCACCTGGCGGGCCAGTTGCAGCGCATGATCATCATTGGCCGCATAGTGATCGGCCACGCCAGAGCGGCGCGCATGGACATCGGCCCCGCCCAGATCTTCAGCAGAAATCACTTCACCCGTTGCGGCCTTCACCAAAGGCGGCCCGCCCAGGAAAATCGTGCCCTGTTTGCGCACAATAATAGTTTCATCCGACATGGCCGGCACATAGGCCCCGCCTGCGGTACACGAGCCCATCACCACCGCGATCTGGGGAATACCTTCAGACGACAGGGTCGCCTGATTATAGAAGATGCGGCCAAAATGGTCGCGGTCTGGAAAAACTTCAGCCTGATGGGGCAGGTTCGCACCGCCCGAATCGACCAGATAGACACAGGGCAAACGGTTTTCGCGCGCGATGTCCTGGGCCCGCAAATGCTTCTTCACGGTCATGGGATAATAGGCCCCGCCCTTAATGGTCGGGTCATTACATACGACCATTACCTCGCGCCCGGATACCCGGCCAATCCCGGTAATCATGCCCGCGCCATGGACATCGCCTTCATACATGCCATTGGCGGCCAAGGCCCCGATTTCCAAGAAAGGCGCACCAGGATCGAGCAGGCGTTCAACACGATCGCGCGGCAAAAGTTTACCACGGGAAAGATGCTTTTCACGCGCGCGCTCTGAACCGCCCAATCCGGCCGTCGCGGTCTTTTGCGTCAAGTCCTCAACCAGTCTTTCCATATGGGCGGCATTGTCTTTGAAACTTTGCGCATTCGGGTCCAGCTGGGATTGGATCTGAGACATATTACCCCCTCATCAGGATCAGGCGAGACGTTTGAAACCATGGCTTAGCGTGGAAAGCGTGGCCCTGGCAATGGCGTGGCGACACATATCGCGCTGGGGACAACCCCGCACAAAGGCTTGGCTGGCCCCGCAAAGCTGGTAAGATTAGATCTTAACCTTGTGCGCGTTGAATTGTCTCTATGCCGCTGATTCCTTTAGATCGCATGCCCTTTCTGCGCCGCGTTGAACGCGCCGCGCTCAACGCCGTCGAGGACGAGGTTGAATGGTTCTGCCTGCCTGCGGGTCAAATCCTGTTTGAAGAAGGCGATCCAGGTGATGCCTTCTATCTGGTGCGCTCTGGGGCCTTAGCCGCCTTTCATAAGGGGGCTGACGGACGACCCAATTTGGTCGGCCATATTCGCGCCGGTGAACCGGTCGGTGAAATGGCGCTCGTTGAAGACCGCCCCCATTCGGCCAGCGTCTATGCGCTTCGCGATAGTGAGATTATGCGCCTGCCCAAGCGCGCCTTTGACACCCTGACGCGCAAACATGGCTCGTTGATGCGTGAACTGGCGCGCATGATGCTGCATCGCCTGCGCGGAAACAGCCCCAGCGCGCGCAATGAACCCAAAGTCTTTGCCCTGATCGCGACCTCGCCCAGTATTGATCTGCGTTTTCGCACGGCACGGCTGTGTCAGGCGCTCGAAGAATTTGGCCTTAATGTGCTGGTCATGGATGAAAGCCTGGTCGATGAAGCCCCGGCCAAGCTCGACCGCATGGACGCCAATCACGATATTACTTTGATTTGTGCCACCCTGGCGCAAACTAAATGGTCGAAACGCGCCATGAACCGGGCTGATCGGGTCTGGATCCTGGCGCGCGATGATGCCATGCCCTCCAACCCCTTAATGCCCGAAAGCCCGGCCCCGAGCGCAAAACTCAAGCTGATTGATGTCGTTCTTCTCCATTTCAATGGCACGCGCCCGGCCTGTAATCCAGCCGAATGGGCCAAGGCCGCCGGGGCCGCGCGGGTCTTCCATTGGCGCCAGGATAATCACGAGGATGTCGATCATCTCGCGCGCACGATCACAGGACGCTCCTTGGGTCTGGTGCTCTCGGGCGGCGGATCGCGCGCCTATGCCCATATCGGGGCCATCAAGGCGCTACGCCAGGCGGGGCTGAGTTTTGACTTCCTCGGCGGGGTCTCCATGGGCGCAATCATCGCCGCCGGGGTCGCTAAAGGCTGGGATAATCAGGAGCTGGAAGCGCGCGTGCGTGAAGCTTTCGTTGAGACCAATCCTTTAAGTGACTGGACCTTGCCCGTCATCGCCATGACCAAAGGCCATAAAGTCGATAAGCGCTTGAAGCATCACTTTGGTGAGGATGATATCTGCGACCTGCCGCGGCCATTTTTCTGTATCTCCTCCAACCTCACCAATGGTGAGGTGCGTGTTCATCGCTCGGGCAAACTACGCGAGGCCCTGCGCGCCTCCATCGCGATCCCCGGCCTGCTACCGCCCGTTATCGAAGGCCAGGACGTTCTGGTTGATGGCGCGGTGTTCAACAATTTTCCCGCCCGCGAAATGCGCGCCTTTCACCGCGGGGCCACCATCGGCTGCGATGTGACCCGCGCACGCGGCATCTCAGTCGAGGATTTCATCAATCCGCCCAGTTTTTGGAATTGGGCCGCCAAGCATGGCCTGTCCGATCCGCCCCCCATCGCCTCTTTGTTGATTCGCGCCGCGACCGTGGGCACAGCTGAAGAACATTCCCAGACCCAAGAAGCCGCCGACCTGTTGATCTTACCGCAAATCGACATGGATTTACGCGAGTGGAAGCGTTTCGACGATGCCGTTGAGGCGGGCTATCGCGCCGCCAGTGAAGCCCTGGACGCGCATCCAAGCCTGGCACGTCAGGCCAGCAAGACCTTGAAACAGCTTTAAAAAGCGAAAAGCGCGCAAAAAGCGGCTTGACGACAACCTGTAATTGCATATTTTAGAGGCCGGGTGGTGCATCACTTCGGCGAGATCAAACTCGCCATAAAAGAAGGATGGGTGCACTATGCCCAATATTACCTTCCAAGGCGCTCAGCTCGCCGGTTCCAATGCGTGTGGGGCCTATGCCACCACGGCTGCACTTCACGCTTTGAACAATGCCATGAACCCCGTCAATTATGAGATGTTCACTCCAACGCCCCATTTCGGCAGCGATACCTATGGTCTGTTGACCCCTGGGGCTGTGGTCGTGAACCCTGTCCATGCGGGCGCGGTCTCACCCTTTGCCGATATGCTCTATGGCATCACCGGTATTTTGCCCTCACCTTTGCCTGTAACGCCGGTCAACTCCACCCCGGCCACCCAATACCAGCCTGCAAATGGCCCCGGCGTGGTGATCAATGCCAACCAAAAGCTTTCAACGCCTTATTCTATTTGCTCGGCCATTCAACAAACCGCGCCCGGCACCACGGTCACCGTCAATGTCACGACCCAGTGTCAGCGCTTTTTGACCGATTACTTCAACGCCAATGGCGTGCCGGGTCTGTTTGACAGCGAAGCCGGTTTGATCCGCACGCTGGCCAATACCTCCCTTAATCTGCAAGAAAATAGCTACTATCTGCCCAGCAGCTATATCGGCACCAACACCGTTCAAATCGTTCTGGTCGGTCAAGGCGGCATGCCTTCGCACTGGCTGGCCCGCGGCTCTAACGATCTGTGGTATGACCCGGCGTCGGGCAATCCAGGTAATGCCTGGGCATTTGCCGGGCCTAATGTCGACACCCCGCTCAATCCCTTCCCTGCCGCCAATATCGGGGTTTACACCTGGATGGGGCTGTGGATCGAAGTGGCATAAGACCGCTTCGACACCGCGTACACACTGGGGCGGGTCGGCCCTCACATCCATCCTCGCCGAACCTGCCCCTTTTTTTCCAAACCTTGGGGGAAGAGATGAAAGTCGATATCAGCGCGCGCCAACCGGCGCGAACCGTGTGTAGTGGGGCCTATTGCATACTGGCGGGCTTATTGGCCTGGGGTAAACCCTCTACGATCAAACCTAAGCATGTGCGCTATCGCTTACCCCATATCACAGGGGCTGATCTGCATGATGTGCCCTTCAGCTATAATCCCAGCACGGATCAAGACGCAGCGAATGCGTCTGAACAAGCCCATATCTTTTATGGTGCAACAGGTCTTATCACACGCGCACCCTATGATCAGGCCAAGGTCAGCCCAATCGCCACAACCGGTTATGGGATGTTTCAGTATAACGCGGCCAGTGCCGAATATGATCCTCATCGCAATGTACCGCGTCAGGGCCATGAGATGCCCTCAAGCCTTCATGCCCTGTTTAGCGCTTTCAGGCCCAAAGCGCGCGCGAGCTATTTTGTCAGCGATGATTTTGGCGCGCATCTCCATGGCCTAGGCGCGCAAGATCTCTGGGCCGGGGAACGCCATTATTTCAACGCGCACCACATCCCCCAGCGCCATGATGATGCTTGGGTACGCGGGGAAGATAGCCTAGCCCTGCTCTGGACCCTCGCAGATCATCGCAAAACCAGCAGCCCACCCCACCATTGGTGGCTGCTGCATAATAAGGGATTATCGCTTTATGACCCCCAGGATGGGCGCAATGATCATAGCTGGGGCGAACGCAATATTGACCCCCTCACCTATGATCTCAAAACGCAAACCGCCCATGGGCTCAACCTCAACGGCTGGGCGGGGTTTGCGCTGATACTCTGCAAATAAAAAAGCCGCCCTGAAATGAGAGCGGCTTTTTTAAATCAAAGCTTCATCGTGCTTATTTGCTCTCGGCAAATAATTCACGCCCGATCAACCAGCGCCGGATCTCGCTAGTGCCCGCACCGATTTCATAAAGCTTGGCATCGCGCAATAAACGCCCCGTGGGATATTCATTGATATAGCCATTGCCGCCCAGGATCTGGATCGCATCCAGCGCCGATTGCGTGGCGGCTTCGGCGGCGAACAAAATCGCGCCCGCAGCATCTTTGCGGGTGGTTTGTTTGCGATCACACGCTTGAGCCACGGCATAGACATAGGCGCGCGTGGCGTTCAGGCGCGTATACATATCCGCGACCTTACCCTGGATCAGCTGAAACTCACCAATGGCTTGGCCAAATTGCTTGCGCTCATGGATGTACGGCATCACCACATCCATACAGGCCTGCATAATCCCGATGGGACCGGCCGCCAGCACAGCGCGCTCATAATCCAGGCCCGACATCAAAACGCGAACACCGCCGCCGATATGGCCCAGAATATTCTCTTCAGGCACTTCGCAGTCTTCAAAAACCAACTCACCGGTTTCAGAACCGCGCATACCCAATTTGTCGAGTTTTTGCGCGACGGAGAAGCCCTTCATGCCCTTTTCGATGATGAAAGCGGTAATGCCTTTCGAGCCCGCCTCAGGATCGGTTTTCGCATAGACCACCAACACGTCGGCACTGGGACCATTGGTGATCCACATTTTCGAACCGTTCAGGATGTAGCGATCACCCTGTTTCTCGGCCTTCAAGCGCATGGAGACGACATCAGACCCGGCACCGGGTTCTGACATCGCCAGGGCACCAATGTGCGCCCCGCTCATCAATTTGGGCAGATATTTCGCGCGCTGTTCGTCATTCCCGTTGAGGCGCAGCTGGTTCACACACAGATTGGAGTGTGCGCCATAGGACAAACCCACCGAGGCCGAAGCGCGGCTGATTTCTTCCATCGCGATACAATGTTCAAGATAGCCAAGGCCCGTTCCGCCCAGCTCTTCTTCCACGGTAAGGCCCAAAAGGCCCAATTCACCGAGCTGAGGCCACAGATCGCTCGGGAATTCATCCTTTGCGTCAATCTCAGCCGCGCGAGGCGCGATTTTGTCGGCAGCGAAGCTGGCTACGGTATCGCGGATCATATCCGCAGTATCGCCCAGCGCGAAATCAAGGGTGGGATAATGGTTCGAGATCATAGCCTAGGGCAATAGCCACGCCCTCGGCTTTCGTCAAGAGATCACACGGCCCTGATTTCATCGTAAAGACACGAACTCAGCCTCCACAATATAGCTCTTCTGCCATCTCAGCAGCGAAACCCACCATCGTGTCGTAATCTGGTCCTGAATTACTCAATACGATTACACTGCGGTGCTCTTCAGGAAGACGCATCATAAAACTGACGAAGCCTTCTAATCCCCCATTATAAGCGATAACAGGGGTGTTTCGCGCGCCATTACACAAGGGCACATCACCAACAAACCACCCATAGGGCGTCTCGCGATCAAACAATCGCGCCTTGCTGGCTTCACTGACCAATTGAGTCCCGTAAAGCGCCTGGTCTAACTTTAAAAGATCGTGCGCGGTCGAGTATACTGATGCAGTTGCCACGAAGAGATCCATATTGATATAGCCCGACTGCACCCACTCACCGTCTTCTCCACGGACATAGGATTGAGCCAATTGAGGAAGGATCTCTCCATTCACTCGGGTACCAGACGCGTCCATGCCCAACACATCATAAAGGCGCGTTTGTAAGACATCTTCATAGCGTTCACCAGTGACCGCTTCGATGATCTTACCCAGAATAAAATAGTTAGAATTTGAATAGCGACTTTCGCTACCCGGTTCGAAATTCAACGCCATACCCGCAATAATGGCAAGAAAGTCATCATCACGGATGGGGGTGCGAAAACGCCCCTCCATCCAGCCCTCGACTTGAGGGTAATGGGGAATACCCGAGCGATGCGACAATAACTGATGCAAGGTAATGCGGTCTTTATAGGACGCAGGATAATCAGGCAGATAATCCCCTATTACCCCCTCCAAAGACAGCTCCCCGGTCTCAACCAATTGCATGACCAAAATTGCGGTTTGCGACTTGGTCATCGAGGCGATCAAGAATTTAGACTGGGGCGTATGGGCAATAGACCAATTACGGTCAGCCTCACCATATGCGCCTTCATAAAGAACACTGCCATGTTCAGCGACCAACACAACGCCATCAAATTCATGATCGCGGGCATAAGTCGCCCCCGTCTCAGCCAATGCGAGGGATCGCGGGTCTTCACTTTGTGCAAAGGCATCTGGGATATAGGTGAGCCCGATGGCTGTAATCGCCAGAAACGCGCATAGAAATCTCAATCTCAAAACGCTCTGCATAATAATTTCCCCCTCAATCAACTTTGAAAGACGAATTGACCGTCAAGTCAGGCTCAACGCAAGTTACATGTCTTCAACTTTGTGTGTAAAGCACACTTGATAGTGCAAATTTCGCTTAGGTATTTTCGCGATTACCCTTGCGGTCGGTTATGCGTGACAGCAGGAACCAGGCCGAAGACACCACCAAAATAAGGCCCAAAACCAAGGCGGTTGGCCCCACCATCATAAAGCCCTCTTGGGTGTAATAATCCCAATTGGACATGACATCCCAGGCCCCCAGCGCGGCAAAGCCCGCCCCGGCCAACAAAGTCACCCCAAAGATCCAGTCTGGACCATCATGGGCTGAGGCCGCTTCGATCACTTCATCTTCCAAGAACGCATGGGCTTTATCCGCACCACTGATCAATTCAGGGTGCAAATCCTCTTCATCCTCTTGGACGATGGCCGCCATTTCGTCCGCCGCCAGGGCGGTCGCTTCAGCTAAAGGGCGGGTGCTCGCGGCCACCTCCCCACTGAAACCTGCCGCTTGTGCGGGACCGGTGATGTGCTGGGGCGGTTTGGGACGATCCTCATCTAATGAGATGACAATCGGCTCATGAATTTTACGCGCCGCAGGTTCGGCTATCGGGCCAGGGCCTTGGGCGATTTGATCCCCCCGCTCAAGAGCCTCGTCTTCTGCCGGTTCTACGCGCTCTTCAGGGCTCTGGACTTGCGCCTCAGCATCCACATCAGCCACACGCGTTTCTGCCGGTGCCTGAATGTTCAGCGCCTCAACGTCCAGATTAACGCCATGCGTCGTGGTATCGAGGAAGGAATAGCCCAGCTGGCTATGGGTTTCGGGCGCAGCCTCACTGCCGTCTTGAGCGGTCTCTGCGTTGGGCGTTAGCGCTGACAGATCGACGCTGGTCGCAATCTGCGCCGCCATGCGCGCGATCACGGCCTGAACGGCTTCGTTTTGTTGGCGGTGGCGCGCTTCTGCGTCTTCAGGCGAAGACGTGTGAAGCTCGGCTTCAGCCTCAGCCTCCACGGCGAGAGGTGCCGCCTCAGTTTCGCTCTCGGTTTTGGTTTCAGCCTCTGGCGCGATTGTAACGGGCGCAGTCGTCTCGACCGCTTCCACATCAACAAACGCATCACGCTCTAACGCGATATCCGGGCTATCATGGCTTTCAACGCTAAGGGCATGCCCCTCGCGGCCTGCCAGATCGGCTTCCAATTGCGCAAGAGAGGCCTCAATCGCTTCACGCTCGGCATCATCATCATGACGCGCAGGCTCGAGCTCTTCGATATGGGCTTCGATCTCAACCCCTTCGTCCGCCACGACATCACTCAGCGCCGGGGCTGGCGTTTCAACCGCCTCTTGAACGGGGCTGACTTCGGCCGCGTGCTCTACAGCCACAGCGGCTTCAGGCTCAGCCTCGTCGGCTTGCTCTTCACCGGCGGTCACGTCTTCAGCGTCCGCGTGCACGAGGGCTTCAGCAAGATCTTCATCTTCAACTTGGAAGCGCACCAAAGCGGTCTGCGCCTGGGCGAAGGCCATCATCTGCTCGGCCATTTTCGGGTGCAAGCTGGGGGTATTTTCACCGCCCAGGAAAGGCGATGTTTCCGCGCCCGTTAAGCGATCTTCATCGCGCGTGATCTGATCTTCGCCTTCGCCCTGACCTTTATAATAATCAATCGCGGCCCGTTCAGCTTGCGCCTGGGTCTGATAGACTTTGAGCGCTTGTTGATCGAGGCTGGGTGTGTTTTCCCGACCCCACAGGCTCGAGGGGTCATAGTCAGTGACTTGAGCAGGAGCCTCGAGGGGAGCTTCATCAGTCTCTTCAACAGGCCCAGCCTCGACAACCGTGTCTTCAGCATCAATGGCTGCTTCAGCGATAAGCACGTCTTCTGCGAGGCCATCCTCTTGGTCTGGGCTATCTTCGAACGCGATATCGAGATCGACCAGCTGGCCCAGGCGCGGCTCATCCTTGACCGCCGTGTCATTGGCCGCCGCTTCAACGCCTTCACGGGCAGGTGTAGCATCAGCTTCAAGGATGTCGTCAGCCACATCATTGGCCGCGACCAGATCATCATTGGCGATCGGCGCTTCAGTTTGAGCCTCAACGCCTTGAGGTGTCTCGGTTTGAACCGCAGGCGTGGCTTCTACCGGTGCCACGACCGGCGCAGCCACAACGGGTGCGGAATTCGGCGCAGGAACGGGCGCAGACGCCAAAGCGGTCGAGGACTTCAAACCTTTGAGATAAAGCGCTTTTTCTGCAGCCCGGCGCCGGGTCAAGCGCTCAGACACGACCAGACGGCCATCTTGCTCCACCCGGACCCAAGTTTCTAAGGCTGCTGCGGCTTCGCGGTGCTTCTCATCGCGGGCCAAACGCGCCACATCCGAGACTTTAAACGCGCCTGGACGGATCGAGCAGGCAAAGGAGACCAAAGCATCGCGGATCTCAGGGGCCAGGCTTTCACCGACCGCGCTATCAATCGCCTGCTCGGCCTGTAACACATCATAAAGCAATAACAGCTCAGCATCATCGCGGGTAACGCTAACGCCCTCACGTGCGGCAGCTGTATGGCCAAAACCCACGACCCAACGCTTCCCCCGTTTCTGGGCAGTGCCCAAAAACTCCTCATGAGTTTTAATGAGTTCGCGGGCGGCTCGACTTGATTTCAAACGCGGCTTCATGTGTGTCCCGTTCCGGCACAGATTGACAAAATCTTAAAGCCGACGATGCAAGCCCGACGCCGGTTTAACGATTTGCGGTGAAAATATCCACAGATCGCATCGCCGTGAAGGGTGCAAAGAAGCCTGAGCCTGCTCCCCCGCCTATAAGATATAGAGCCTCCCCCACACTCACCGCAGCGGCATCCGTGCGCGGCGTGATCAGGCCAGGCGCACTTTGCCAGTGATCTGCGCCGGGGGCCAGTATGAGATGATCATTTAGCGTGATAGATAAATCTTCATTGCGCCCCCCCATCACATGCAAGGCATTGTTATAAAGCGCGATTGCATGCCCGGCACGGGCCTGAGGTAATGCAGTGCCCAAAGACCATTGGCGCGTTTGCGGATCGTAAACATCAACCCTGGATGTCGCTTTGCCGTTCAATACCCCGCCCAGGATATAAATCTTATCCTGCCAGACAATACCGCCCGCACCGGGTCGGTTCACCTCTTGAGGGGCTTCGATGGCATCCCACAGCTCTGCATCTGCATCAAATTCATAAACACCCGCCTGACCGGCCCCGATGGCATAGAGCTTGTCATTGACCGCCAACAGCGAAAAGGCGGTCTTTGGCCCTGGCATATCGGCTTCGCTGCGCCATTTACCCTCTTCAGGCCCATAGGACCACATGGCGCGGGTCGGCTCGGTGCCTGCGGCTTGCTCTTGAGCGAAGGGGTTCGAGCTTTCTTCTACCTCTTGGGTGTGAAAGCCCCCGGCGATATAGATACGCCCCATAAAGACCGCCATGCCAAAGCGCTCCAGCCCCTCAGGCAAGGAATCAAGATTGCGCCAGCGCCCCAGTTCAGGATCGAAGACGGTGAATTCATCGCGTGGGGCAACCAGGCCGGCACCCCCCGCAGCATAAATCAGCCCATCAAGGCTCACCGCATTCAGACCCGCGCGCGCTTCAGGTAGGGGCTCACCCATTTGCCACGGGCCTGAGGTGAGACTGAGCTGACCTGCAGGGCCTAAATTCGCAAAGGGATCATCGCTATCTTGCGCGTGACCAACACCAAAAACGGCACCGGCCACTAAGATCAGGGCCACAAGCATACCCATAATCGTTTTCATTATGCCCCCCCTGATCGCTAAGGCTCTACCCTATATTGGGTAGTAAGACCCAGGCCCCAAGCCCCAGGAAAACAAAAAATCCGACCACATCGGTTACGGTCGTCACAAATACCGAAGACGCCACCGCCGGGTCAGCGCCAAAATGTTTCAAGGCCACCGGGATGGCAATGCCCGCCAGGCCTGCACAGGAGAGATTAACCACCATCGACACAGCAATAACCCAAGCCAAGTCAAAGCTTTGAAACCAGATCACGGCCACTATCGCCATAACGATGGCGAAGATAAGGCCGTTCAAAATTCCTGTGGCCACCTCGCGCCAGATCACACGGCGGGTATTGCTGGAGGTTAGATCGCGCGAGGCCAGCGCCCGCACCGCAACGGTCAGCGATTGCGTACCGGCATTCCCCCCCATCGAGGCGACAATCGGCATCAAAACCGCCAAAGCCACCAATTGGCTGATCGCCTGATCAAACAGCGCAATAACGCCTGACGCCACCACGGCCGTCAGCAAATTGACAAACAGCCACGGCGCGCGCGAACGCACCGAGCTTAACACCGTATCGGCCAGACCGGCATCATTCACCCCGGCCAGAGCCAGCAAGTCTTCTTTGTTTTCTTCCTGGATAACATCGACCATGTCATCCACGGTCAACATACCGGTCAACCGCCCCGCATCATCCACCACCGGGGCCGAGATCAAGTGATATTTTTCAAAGAGATAGGCCGCCTCTTCCTGATCATCTTCCGGACGGATCACCACATGAGGCGCTTCCATCAAGACCTCCAAACGCGTTGAGCGTGCGGCCCGTAACAGATGGCTGATGGCGATCACACCAATAGGGCGGAAGCTTTCATCGACCACGAAAATTTCAAAAAAGAGATCGGGCAGATCTTCGGCTTTACTGCGCATATGGTCGATGACATCGCCCACGGTCCAGAACAATGGCGCGGCGACGAATTCGCGCTGCATCAAGCGCCCGGCGGTTTCCTCATCAAAGGCGAGCGAGCTTTCCAGGCGCTCACGCTCAGCGTCTGGCACGCCGGCCAGAACCTGCTCGCGCACATCCGGTTCCAACTCCTCGACCATCATGGTCATGTCATCGGAATCCAGCTCCATGATCGCTTCAGCGATATGAGCCGGGTCAAGCACTTCGATAAAGTCAGCGCGAGTATCTTCGGCCAGTTCGGCCAGAACCTCACCGGTCAGAACATCCGGGGCCAGAGCCGCGATCAGTTCTTGTTGCTCATAAGAGAGCTGCTCAAGCAAGTCCGCCGCATCGGCCGGGTGCAAATCGGCAAATAAATGGCGAATAAGCGGCCCATCGCGATCCGCCACAGCACCCGCAACCTCAGCCACCAGCTTCATCGAGACATCACCGGCATTCGTCTCTTCTTCTTGGGCTTCAGGGGCGCTGGCCAGATGCTCCATGTGGGCTCCTTGTGAACGATGAGACGGGGATGGGTGATGACGCTTTACCCTAATGCGAGTGCGTCAAAAAAGCGAGATAACATTATGCGATGATATGTTGAAACCCATAAAAATCCGATAGGTTCCAACATTATTTAAAGATCCAGGGTAAAGCCGTCCCTCGCCTAAACGGTGTTTAGAAGCGACAATTCTCGCAGGATATTCGCGTGGGCCTGATCATCCAAAGCGGTAAAGGGTGCGGTCAGAAAAATGGAGGGCTTTTGCAAGGTCGGTTCTAAAAACAGAGCCATACGGCCTTGGCGATACATCTCCTCGCCATAGATGGGGACATATTCGGCGCGCACGGCTTCAAGGTAACGCGCATAGACCGGCCAAGGCTGGCCCATAATGGCCATATCAAGATCGATGACCAGATTGGTATCGCTCCAGGGTGTCGCGACATGGCGCTGGGTGGCTTCGATCGTGCGCTGGGCCTGGATCAATACCTCCCCATCTATATATTCGCCCAGCATTTCAGCCAACAAAAGCGCGCTCTGATGCTCATTATCAAACTTGGCTACATCATAGATCACATCATGAAAGACGATGGCCAAACGCACTGCATCCCAATTTTCAAAGTGATCCCGCAAATCACGCGCGCCCTCAAGCAGGCTGACGATATGGCGAAGCGTATGATAATGGCGGTGCGGTTCAGCATAATGGGTGCGCACACTTTGGGCGCAGGCCGTTGCCAAGTCAGCCTCTAAGGCGAGATCGCGGGCCAGCGCTGTCCACGCGGCATCAAAGCGCGCGATGACATCTTCACTCATAGCGTTCCCCTCTAGGCTCACGCACTTTAGGAAGGTTGGACATCCCTTACAAGCCATTAGACAATCAGAGCCTGCCACCGCGAAGCGAGGATGACAAACAATAACACGCCCCCTCCGGTCCTGTCGGACCACCTCCCCCGCTTTGCAGGGGAGGACATATCGGACGACAGCCCGCAAGGACGAGCGCCCTCAAGTAGGCGATCGCCGATAGGGCATTCTAAGGGTGTCCGCCCGCAGTGAAGCGAGGATTGAAAAATACTCTCACCCCGGACGTGATCCGGGGTCCATGCTGGACGGGTTGAGCTTAGTTCTGGTCAATCAGAATGTGATGCACACTTACGCCAGGGATGCCAGATCAAGTCTGGCATGACAAAACCTCTAAACCAGTCATCCCGGCCTTGAGCCGGGATCTATTGAGCGTGATGGCCATGTTTATAAATCCCGAATGTGCGCTAACGCTTCTACGGGATGACAGATCTTTTTTGCTGTCTATGCGGTGCGCTGAGACTTCACAAAAATCGCCCCCTCCGGTCCTAACGGACCACCTCCCCCGCTTTGCAGGGGAGGACATATCGGGCCAACGGCCCGCAGCAAAGCGAGGATATATATAAAAACGGTCATCCCCGACTTGATCGGGGATCTATGCGCTTTACTGGCAAACTTCATAGGTCCCGGATCTCACTGCGTTCGTCCGGGATGACAATTCTTTTTTATTAGAGAAATGATCAATTTCGGCCATTGGGCCGCAAGCGCTGCCCTCAAGTAGCCGATAGCCGGTAGGGCAAAGAGAAAGCGCCCTCAAGTCGGCGATAGCCGGTAGGGCTTAAAATAGATCGCGCCCGCAGCTTTAGCGGGGATCTTAATTTTTAAGAGAAAAATTGGCACTCATCTTACGGCTAGGCTCGACGCCCTCAGCCTTGAGCGCGTCCCATGTGAGCATCGACCCCAACGCCGAGATCGGCGACAAATGCGGGTCGAGCGCAGCGGGAAATAAGGAAAGAGTGGTGCGGATGGAGGGACTTGAACCCCCACGGGTCGCCCCGCTAGAACCTAAATCTAGTGCGTCTACCAATTTCGCCACATCCGCATGTGGTTTATCTTTCCTATCAATCTTCGCATGAAAGGCAAGATGGACCCGCATGTCAGATACAGTTCCCCCCGCCCCGGATTTTGATGATGACAACCGCGTGCGTTCGGCCGTGGATTGGGAGGCACGCTTTCAAGCGGATGCCACACCATGGGAGCGCAAAAGTGTGCATCCGGCCTTAATGGATGGGCTCAAGCATGGCATATTGAAGCCCACTGAGCGCATACTCTTTCCCGGGTGCGGACGCAGTTTGGAGCCTTTGGCCGCCGCGCAGGCGGGGCTTGATGTGACTGTGCTGGACATGGCCCCGAGCGCGATGGCCTGGCAGCGCGATACATTCACGCAGGGCGGAGTGAGCGCGCACTTTGTCGAAGGCGATGGTCTGACCTGGCGCTCAGATAGCCCCTTCGATCATGTCTATGAGCAGACTTTCCTGTGTGCGCTGCACCCCCATCAACGCCAAGATTATGAACGTGCTGTGAGAGATTGGCTGCGCCCGGGCGGGCAATTATTGGCGCTGTTCATGCAAAAGGAAGAGCGCGGCGGGCCGCCCTATGGCTGTGACATCGCGGCCATGCGTGACCTTTTCTCAGATCAATATTGGTGTTTCCCAGAGGAGGCGGCGCTGCGCCCCTACCCCCATCCGGGACTGAATGACAAAATCGAGTTAGCGGGCGTTGTGATCCGGCGTTAAGCCTCAACGCTTTCGCCTTCACTGGGGGCCGTGGGCGCTGCGGCCTTGCGCTTTCTTTGCGTGGCACTCATGGGCGCAAAGCGCAGCACATAGATGGATGCACCAATACCGGTCAGGGCATTCCCCGCCGCTACGCCATAAATCACGCCGTCAATACCCGTCAGAAACGCGCCCAGCCAAGCCAGCGGCGCGACCAATACCAGGCAGCGCACGAAATTGATCGCAATACCATTGATCGGACGCCCCAGGCCATTGAAGCCCGCGCTTGCCGCCATGGCGATTCCATAGCCGCCCACAGTAATGGGCACGATCGCCCAATAGGTACGAGCCACGTCTTGCGCTTCGACAGCAGGCAACATCAAGCGCGCAATATAGGGGCTGAAAACCCACAGCAAGGCCGCCATCGCCCCTGACCAGGCCGCACAAAAAAGGAAAGCCTTGCGAAAGGATTCGCGTACCCGATCGGTAATCCCGGCCCCGCCATTTTGGCCTGTCAGAATGCCAATGACCGCAGAGAGCGCAAAGAAGGGCACGATGGTGAACATCTCTACCCCGCGCGCAGCGCCAAAGCCCGCAATGGCGGCATCGCCAAACATCGCGGCGGCGGCCGTGGTCAAGAACAGCGCCATCGGATTGATCATGTTGGAGGCTGCCGCCGGGATGCCGACATGGGTGACCTCGGCCCAGTGCTCCAGCATAGGTGCGAGCTTGGGCAGAGCAAGCGAGACCAGTTTTTCCTTGACCAACAAGCCAAACATCAAGCTTGCCGTGATCATGTTGGAAATGACGGTCGCCAAGGCAGCCCCTTGTACCCCCATTTCCGGAAACGGTCCCCAGCCAAAGATCAAAAGGGGATCAAGCGCCATATTTACAAAGGCCGCGACCAGCATCAGCATGCTGGGCCAGAACGAATGGCCCTGGGCGCGCAATACATTCGACGCAATCATAGGCACTACGGCAAATAAGGTTCCGGCGAAATAGATCTGCATGAAATCGCGCACATGCGGCATGACCACGTCGGAGGCCCCCATCAGGCGGAACACCGGATCAATCAGCAAGACCCCAAGAACGGAGACAACAGCCACCACCAGAAAGGCCAAAATCATCGCATCGGTGCACAGGCGCGGAATGGACGCGCCATCTTTACGCCCCGCCGCGCGTGAGACGACAGAAACGGTCCCCGCCCCCAGGCCGATGGAAAAGCTCATAATGAACATGATGACCGGCCAGGCCATTTGCCCGGCGGCCTGTTGGGCCACGCCCAGCTTCCCCATCCAATAGGTATCAATTACCCCGACTGCCATAAAGGCCAGAATGGCGAAACTCATCGGAACGAACAGGCGCAGCATATGGCCGAACACCGGCCCCTGGGTCATATCACTAGTTCTTGCATTCGCCATGTCTCGTCCCCGTCCTTAATCGTTCTGGCACCTTACGCCGCGTCGAAGCGCCGCGCCAGACCATCACACTGCGCCTAACGTAGTCGTGACAATAGTCGCCCTTGGCGTGATGGTGCGTCTTGAACCGGACAAAGTAGGGGCCCCCTCATTCAATTGATAGAGGGGCCAAAGCTTTATGATTTCGAAACCGAAACTTTACGATGGGTCAGGTCAAAGGCCGCCATGCTGGCCAGATTGACAATATCAGAGACACTGGCCCCCAAACGCGCAACCTGCACCGAGCATTCCAGCCCCATCAACAGGCCTTCGATCACAGTGGCTCCCCCTGCGGCCTTTAAAAGACGCGTCGCGATCGAGGCCGAGTGCACCGCCGGCATCACCAGGACATTGGCCGCATCGGTCAAGCGCGAAAAGGGATAAATCTCACGGTGATTAGGGTTTAAGGCCAGGTCCGCAGCCATCTCGCCCTCATATTCGAAGGCCACGCCGCGCGTATCCAAGATATCGACCGCGCGCTGGATTTTCTCGGTTCGCACACCCGGTGGGTTGCCGAAGGAGGAGTATGAGAGGAAGGCGACCCGAGGGATCAGGCCCAGCTTTTGCGCCACCTCTGCCGCACCCATGGCGATATCGGCCAAGGCCTCAGAATCAGGAAACTCGGTCACATTGGTATCACCAATGACCAAGGTGCGCGCGCGCGCCATGGCCACAGAGACCCCCATCAGGCGGGTATGTTGGGCTTCATCCAGAACATGGCGAATGTCTTTCAACACGGTGGTGACATGGCGCGTCACCCCGGTGACCATGCCATCGGCATCGCCAAATTTCACCATACAGGCGGAGAAGACGTTACGATCCTGATTAACCAGACGCTGCACGTCGCGGCGCAGAAAGCCTTTGCGTTGCAAGCGCTTGTAGAGGAAATCGACATAATCAGGATTGCGATCGGACAGACGCGCATTCCAGATTTCAAGCCCGCAATCTTCAAGGCCCAGATCTTTCATATTGGCGCGGGCCACTTCTTCGCGCGCCACCAGAACGGCCTTGCCCAGGCCCTGACTTTGGAAGGCGTGGGCAGCGCGAATAACGCTCAATTCCTCACCTTCAGCAAAGACGATGCGTTTTTGCTCAGGCCGGATAATGTTGGAGATACGCTGCTGCATCGCCGCCGTCGGATCAAGACGGCTCGCCAAGCGATGGCGATAGGCCTCTTCATCAACGATGGGCTTGCGCGCGACGCCGGTTTCAATCGCGGCCTTGGCCACATAGGGCGGCACCCAAGAAATCAGGCGCGGATCAAACGGCGCCGGAATGATGTAATCGCGCCCAAATTTCAGCTGCTTACCTTTGTACGCATTATTGACCTCATCGGGCACATCTTGACGGGCGAGTTCGGCCAGAGCGCGCGCTGCGGCCAGCTTCATTTCTTCATTAATGGTGCGCGCACGCACATCCAAGGCCCCGCGAAAGATATAAGGAAAGCCCAGGACGTTATTGACTTGGTTGGGGAAATCAGAACGCCCGGTCGCGATGATGGCATCAGAGCGCACGGCCTTGATTTCATCGGGCATAATTTCCGGCGTCGGATTGGCCATGGCGAAAATGATCGGATCAGCGGCCATGGATTTCACCATTGAGGGCTTCACAACCCCCGCCGCAGACAGGCCCAGCAGGACGTCAGCATCAACAACCGCCTCGTCCAACGTACGAAGCTCGGTCTCGCGCGCATGCTTGCGCAGGCGATCATGCAGATCATTACGGCCCGTATGCACCACGCCTTCGATATCGACCACCGTGACATGCTCATCGCGCACGCCCATGGATTTGACCAGCTCCAGAACCGAAAGCCCAGCCGCCCCGGCCCCGACCAGAACCAGCTTGATGTCCTCAAACTTACGGTTCGTTAGATGACAGGCATTGATCAGGCCCGCCGCCGCAATGATCGCGGTGCCGTGCTGATCATCATGAAAAACCGGAATATCCAGCTCTTCACGCAGGCGGCGTTCAATTTCAAAGCATTCTGGAGATTTGATATCTTCCAGATTGATGCCGCCAAAGCTGTCACCAAAGCCTTTGACGCAGGCGATGAAGGCTTCGGGATCGGTGTAAGTGATCTCCAGATCGAAAGAATCAATATCGGCAAAGCGCTTGAAGAGGACGGACTTACCCTCCATCACCGGCTTAGAGGCCGCCGCGCCCAGATTACCTAGCCCCAGAATGGCCGTCCCGTTAGAGACCACCCCAACCATATTCCCCTTGGAGGTATAATCATAGACCGCATCGGGGTCTTCAGCGATCGCGCGCACCGGTGCCGCCACACCGGGTGAATAGGCCAGCGCCAAATCGCGCTGGGTCGCCATCGGCTTGGTCGGGTGCAGCGCCAGCTTGCCCGCAGGTTCAGCGCGGTGCAGCTCCAACGCATCTAGATCGGTTTGGCTGAGTTTGGGACGCTCGGTGGGGGTATCGCTCATGAGGGTATCGGCTCGGAACAGGGTAGAAAGATAAAAGCGGACTTCAGAGGGCTATAACCGATCTTAAGCGCTTTGTGGGGAGATCTGATCAAAATCTTTGGCTGTGATGCAGCTTGGATTGCGCAGCTAACCCTTGCATAGTCCCATTTGGCGAAGAATGCGTCATATTTGTGCATGAACGCCCCCCATCGCGACATAAGTGATTTTTCCCTTATCGGATACAGACAAGACGCTAGGCGATTGGGGCCAAATACGCCTAGTTTTGCCTCAAGGCTCTGCGGGAGTATCGAGAGATGAAAAAAATCGAAGCGATCATCAAGCCGTTCAAGCTCGATGATGTTAAAGAGGCCCTGCAAGATATCGGTCTGCAAGGTCTGACCGTGACCGAGGCCAAGGGCTTTGGTCGGCAAAAAGGCCATACCGAGCTTTATCGTGGCGCAGAATATGTCGTGGACTTCCTGCCCAAGATCAAAATCGAGCTAGTGGTTCCCGATCAACGTGTCGAAGCCGTCATCGAAGCGATCCAGACCGCCGCGGCCACAGGCCGGATCGGGGACGGGAAAATCTTCGTCCTACCGGTTGAAAACGCCATCCGCATTCGCACCGGGGAAACCGGCGACGACGCGCTTTAAACCTTCAAAGACACAAAAAAGCCCCGGCCAGACCGGGGCTTTTTTATATCCTGAATTAGAGACTTTTCTTCAGGCTCACCACGATGGTTTCGTCTGACAAATCATCATCTTCACTGGTGTCGATATAGGTCAAAGACCAATCCACACCAAAGGCCGCCGCGCCCACACCCAGGTGCCAGTCAATCTTGTCATCGCCATCACTGTCGATGTCACCAAAGGCACCACTTTCATACCCGACCCCGCCAAGCAAGCTAAAGCCGCTTTCACCCAGCGGCGCTTCAGCCGAGTAGTACACATAAAAATTATCTTCATCGTTGAGATTGTCTTGCTCAGGTGCCCAAGCGATCCCAACCGTATTGGCAAGCATACCGGTATTCATGCCGACATGGGCCAGAAACTCATAGTATGAGGTATCTTCACTGCCGGGATAAAGATAAAGGATCGCGCCGACACCATAGCTGAACCCTTGGGCTTCACCGCTATAATTGGCATAAAGATCCAGCTCGACTTCGGAATTATCGATCTGGTCAATGCTGGACGCCCAGGTGCCAACGGCAAAGCCATTGCCGAAATCAGCGTCCAGCCCGCCTTGAATGGCGAAAATCTCATCGCTAAGGGACACACCGCGGAAGCGATAATCGCTGACCAATCCGACATTGCCGGACACCTCTTGTGCGCGCACTTGTGCACTGATGCCCAGCGCCAGAACACATACACTCATACCCATAAGGGAAACTTGACCAAAACCAGCCCGCATCTATGCCTCCTGCATATTTTTTGCGGACAATTTTGTCCGCCCCAGCTACCATCAGATTGCATCTTCACCGAACTTGGTTACGCATTCGCTAACCATGTTCATTTTACTCCGCACTTGCCCATCATTCAGGCATTCATGCTGCCCAGACGGGCAAACTGCCTGAAACCTCTCCCCTCGCCCCGCGTGCACCTTGCGCGCGGAACCCAGTGTGTTTGAAACCTGTTTTCGTATCGTCACACGCGCTTGATCGCGCATCTTGCTGAACCAGAGGAATAGCCCCATGTCCGACGACCTTCTCAAACGCATTCATGATGAAGACATTGATTATGTGGACCTGCGCTTTACCGATCCGCGCGGGAAAATGCACCATGTGACCTTTGACAAGTCGATGGTGGATGAAGACTTCTTTGAAGAAGGTCAGATGTTTGACGGCTCATCCATCGCCGGATGGAAAGCCATCAACGAGTCTGACATGGTCATGAAGCCCGATCCGAAAACGGCCGTGCTTGACCCCTTCTGCCAGCAAAATACGCTCGCCATCATGTGTGACATCCTCGATCCTTCAACGGGTGAGGATTACAACCGCGATCCCCGCTCGACCGCGAAAAAGGCTGAGCTGTTCATGGCCGCCTCTGGCATTGGCGATACGGCCTATTTCGGCCCAGAAGCCGAGTTCTTTGTGTTTGACGATGCACGCTGGACAACCAAGGGCGAACATACGGGCTACGCCATTGATTCAGAAGAAATGCCACACAATTCCTGGACCGAAATGGAAGGTGGCAATCTGGGCCACCGTCCGGGCGTTAAAGGCGGGTATTTCCCTGTTGGTCCGGTCGATTCGGGTCAGGACATGCGCTCTGAAATGCTCTCTGTGATGACCGAGCTGGGTCTGGAACCTGAAAAGCATCACCATGAAGTGGCTCCGGCTCAGCATGAATTGGGTATGAAATTCTCCAGCCTCACCACCATGGCTGACCGCATGCAGCTTTATAAATACACCGTGCATATGGTGGCGGCGGCCTATGGCAAGACCGCAACCTTCATGCCCAAGCCGATGTTTGGCGATAACGGATCTGGCATGCATGTTCACCAGTCAATTTGGAAAGACGGCAAGCCTTTATTTGCGGGTGATCAATATGCAGGCCTGTCTGAAACCTGCCTGCACTATATCGGCGGTATCATTAAGCACGCGCGCGCCATCAACGCCTTCGCCAACCCGGCCACCAATTCGTATAAGCGCCTGGTTCCAGGCTTCGAAGCGCCGGTCCTGCTCGCCTATTCGGCCCGCAACCGTTCAGCCTCGATCCGTATTCCCCATGTCAGCTCACCTAAGGCCAAGCGGATCGAAACCCGCTTCCCGGACCCAGCGGGCAATCCATATCTGACCTTTGCCGCGCTGTTGATGGCCGGTCTGGATGGGATTGAAAACCGCATTCATCCCGGCGAAGCGATGGATAAGGATCTTTATGATCTGCCACCGGCTGAGCTGAAAGACATCCCAACGGTTTGCCGTTCGCTGCGTGAAGCCATGGAATCGCTCGACCGTGATCGTGACTTCCTGAAAAAAGGCAATGTCATGGATGATGATCAGATCGATTCTTACATCGAGCTGAAAATGAAAGAGGTTCTGCGTTACGAGATGCATCCGCATCCTGTTGAGTTTGACCTCTACTATTCTTGCTAATAGACTTTATGGCGTGAGAAGGATGGATCTTCGTCCTTTCGAACGCTCCATGGATACGGCTCGCGATCCCGAATCGCGGGCCGTTTTCATTTGAATATTTAGAATAATCCTTGCACAGCGCACCTTGACGTCCCATCCCGCCTGGCTTAGGAGCTGGGCCAGGCTACAGACGCCCGCCGCCCGCGGACCTTCGGTCTTGGTGAAGTTCTGTCTTTTGAACATGTCTTTTGTCTTCGCGATGATCGCGTGGATGGTAATGCGGGTGACTATCCCTTGATGCGATACGCTAGAGGATATGGGACATGACGACCCACCCGGAATCTCGATTTACCCATGGCCCTTTGGGTCCGGTATACATACGCACAGCCTTACCCATCATCTTGGTGATGAGCCTGAATGGTATGCTATCGCTCGCCGATGCGCTGTTCTTAGGTCATTTTGTCGGCGCTGACGCGCTCAGCGCCGTAACTTTAATCTTTCCCATCCATATGGGCGTCATCGCGCTTTCAACCCTGACATCCAGCGGGATGTCGAGCCTGATCGCGCGCCAGCTAGGCGCAAGAGACTTTGAAGGTGCCAACACCACCTTTGCCAGTGCCCACGCCTTGGCGCTGACCTTATGCCTTAGCCTGATCGTGGTCTTTGTGATCGCCGGTGCGCCCTTTGTGCGCTTCGCCGCCCATGGCGCAGATGAATTAGGCGAAATGGCCCTGACCTATCTGCGCATTATGATCTTGGGCTCCCCCTTGATGTTCATGCTCAGCCTACATGGCGATGGCCTGCGCAATGAAGGCCGTGTCGCCTTGATGGCCGGGCTGTCGGTTCTGGTCTCGCTCGCCAATATTGGTTTTAACTGGATATTGATTAGCGCGCTGAAGCTGGGCGTGGCGGGATCAGCCTATGGCACCCTTCTCGCCCAGGCGCTCGCCTTCGCTCTGGTGATTTTTTACCGGCTGCGCGCGGGCAGCGTGCTGAAGCTTCCCACAACACTCAGCGCCGATTGGCGTGACCACTGGGGCCGTATTCTGGCTTTAGGGGCCCCGCAAAGCCTCAACTTCATTGGCCTCGCGCTCAATTCCATGGCGATTATGCTGGCATTGCAATGGAGCCAGACACCCCATTATGCGGCCAGTGTTGCGGCCTATGGGGTGATTACCCGCATCACCACCTTCCTCTATCTACCTTTGCTCGGCCTTTCCCAGGCGATGCAAACCATTACGGGGCATAATTATGGGGCTGGGTTCTATGAGCGCTCTCGCGCCAGCTTAAGGACAGCCCTTCTCAGTGCCTTGGTCTTCTCGACCCTGGCTCAAGGCGTTTTGACCCTTTTTGCCGAGCCTATCGGCGCGCTCTTCGTAAGTGACCGCGCCGTCATCCAGGAAGTCGCCCGCATCTTGCCGGTGATGATCGCGCTCTTCTGCCTTAATGGCCCACTGGTGATGGTGGGCATGCATTACCAAGCCATCGGTAAGGCTGGCTATGCCGCCCTCCTCCTCTTGATCAAGCCCTACGCTTTGGCCTTGCCTTTGGTCTTCCTCTTGATGGCCTTGATGGGCGAGATCGGCATTTGGTGGTCAGGCCCAGCCAGTAATGCCGGCCTTTTGCTCATCACCCTCTATGTGCTTTGGAAAACCGCCCCGCCAGGATTTGATGTCAAACACTGGATCACAATGAAGGGGGGCCGCTGATGAATACGTCACTTTCCCCGCTCGACGCAGCCAAGCAGGCCGCCCGTGATTTGCGCCAAGCCTTATCGGATGCTGGCACAACCATCAGCCACAGTCAGGCTTTGGAAGTATTGGCCAAAAACCACGGCTTTGCCGACTGGAACACCTATTGCGCCGCCTTAAAAGCGCAAGAGCGTGCCTGGGCCAAGGGTGATCGGGTCAAAGGTCAATATCTGGGCCAAGACTTTATCGCGACGATCCACACGGCCATAGAGGTTGAACCCGGCTGGTATCAAATCGCCTTGGATTTAGACCAGGCCGTCGATGTCGTGACGTTTGAGAGCTTTTCTGCGTTTCGAAAGCGCGTTCAAGGCTTAATCGGACCCAAAGGACATTCTAAATCCCATACCTCGAATGGCAAACCCGTCCTCACCCTGGTTCGGCTCTAATGCATAAGGTTCGGGAGGGACTTTCCTCTCGAACCTCTTCAATTGTGGCCAAAGGCCCTGGTGGCCGGCTCAGAATATGGCGCAAACATGGCCAAAGCCGGGCCAAGACCCGGCCTTTTCTTTAATTTTCGATGTTTTACAGTCCAAAGGCGGTTTCTGCGCTCGACGCGGCTGGTTCCATTCGTTAAAACGAGCCGATACGAGTCCGGTTATTAACCGGAGCCCAGTGTTCGGAGGGGACTTCATGCGCCAACGCCTTTTTGCCGCCGCATCCTTGGCTGCCTTATTGGCTTCACCTGCTCTTGCGGATCAAACCGTTGGTGACACACGCAATTCTCCAATAACAACGGCGAATGCTGACGGCAATAACAATGCCGACAATATCGTCATCAATGGCTCTGGCCGGGTGACCCTGGAAAACAATACCGGCCCGGCAGTTGTTTTAAATTCAAACAACACCGTCAAAATGGAAGCCAATTCACAGATCAATGTGAACAACCAAAGCAATGCGATTGGCGTTGAGCTTCAAGGCGGAAATACCGGTAATTTTGACCAAAGCGGTGCAATTAATCTCAATGATGATTATGTCGCTAAAGCCTCCGCCGATGATGGTGCCCCTGGTGAAGGTGATCGCTATGATTCCAATCGCGATGGTGTCATCAATACGGATGATAAATTTGACACCGAAGTTGATGGCGTCTTCTCTGAGGAACGTAACAAAACCGCGATCTTGGTATCTGGCACGACTCCCTTTGTTGGTAACATCACACAGGATTCATCCTCTCGCATTTCGGTTGAGGGCCAAGATTCGTACGGCATTCGCGTTCAAGCCCCTGTTACAGGCAATATCACTTTGGCCGGCGGCAACACCATTGTGGGTGAAGACTCGCGCGGGCTTTCGATTGAAAATAGCGTTTCAGGCAATGTCTCCGTAGGGGGTACCTTGCGCGTAACCTCGCCACGTAATGCGGGTGAGACCGGGGCTCAACGCGGTGAAGGCGTCTATGTTGATGGGGATATCGGCGGTGGTTTGCGCTTTACCGGGAATGTCGCCGTTTCTGGTTATCGCATTTCGCAACGTTCGCTTGAAGCCAGCATGCGTTTGCTGGATAAAAACGATGATGACATCAATGGTGGCACGGCCGTGCTTATCCAAGGCAGCATTCAAAATGGTGTCTTCGTCATTGGCTCACATGCTGACGACAAAGACACGGCAGATATTAATGAAGCGCAAAATGGGGCCTCGATCACCGCGCGTGGTGAAGCGCCTGCGCTAGAAATTCGTCCGGGTGAAGATGCCACCGGTGATGTTGTTATCGGCCAGGTCAATCTCGAAGCTGAATTTGATCGCAATCATTATGCCGGTGCAACGCTGGATTATGGCGTGGTCAATGATGGCCTTATTCAAAGCGAGGGCCTGTTTGACGGTAAAAACACCACTGCCGTCTTAATTATGGGGCGCACCGTAACGGGCCCAACGACCACTGAAGTACGCGCCGTTATCGTTCAAGGTGGCTTCCAGAACACAGGAACGGTCCTGGCAACATCTTATGAAGGTGATGCGCAAGCGGTTGTGATTGGCGAACACGCTCAAGTCGCCTCACTCAATAACTCAGGCACAATTCGAGCGACGACCAGCCTGGGCTATGCCAATGACGGCTTCAACGATGTCGACAATTCGGTCAATAAAACAGATAACAAAATGGCCCCCGGCCTTCCCGGTTGGGACGAGCGCATGGCCAACGAAGCCAACGCCATCGTTATTCGTGCTGGATCTGATATTGAACGTATATTGAATGACGGGACGATCGCGGCCACTATTGCGCGCGCAGGATCGGCCCGTGCGATTGTGGTTGAAAGCAACTCACTCAGTGAGTTGACGAATACCGGTACCATCAGCGCAGGCGTGACAGCGCTTCCTCTGGACCTTTATGACGCAGACGGCGATGGCATTACCAACGAAATCCACCCTGATGCCAAGGTCGAGAATTATACCCGTGTTGCCATTGACGCCTCAGCGCAAACCACCGGCCTGACGATCACCCAAAATGATGCAGTCACGACCGACACAAAAGTTCCTGCGATTGTCGGCGATATTCGCTTGGGTTCAGGCGATGACATTCTAGATATACGCGCAGGTTCCATCACCGGCGATATTCAATTCGGTGACGGCCACGACCAGCTCCTGTTATCGGGCGGCGCGGCGCTGAAGGGTGATATCGACGATAGCGATGGGCAGTTGGATGTCACGGTTGGTGATGCCACTTTGACCCTCAGCGGTCGCGACAATCTTGAACTGTCCAACGCCACCTTCCAAGATCAGGCAGTCTTGGATGTTACGCTGAATAAAGACACGGCACGCGTGGGTGACGCCGGCGCAACGGCCTTCGTTAATGCCTCTGGCAATGTGACGTTCCAAAACGGGTCTGACCTGGCTGTCAGCTTGGACGATTTGATCGGGTCCAACGGCACTTATGACATCATCACTGCGGGGACTTTGACGGTAGAGAATGAAGAGACTGTCTTCATCGCCACCGAAACCCCTTACCTCTATGATGTTAAGCTTGAGCGCAATCCCGACAATGCCAACTCCATCCGCTTGACCCTTAGCCGTCGTAGCGCAGAAAATATGGGGATGAGCACGAACCAGGCGGCGGCCTATGATGCTGCCTTCACCGCGATGAGCGCCTCAGAAACCCTCAGCTCTGCTTTTGCCGCGATCAAAGAAGCCAATGCCTTCTTCGAAGCCTATAACCAATTGCTGCCAGAATATGCCGCCAGCGGCATCCAATTTGCTTTGGCCTCTAATGATGCCTCTGCAGGGGCTTTGCAATCGCGCCTGCGTAATGCACGCCTGGCCCCTGATGCAATGGCGGGTCTGTGGGTTGAGCAGTTTGGTTATTATGCGGACCGTTCCGGCTCTGCCCTGGCGGAAGGCTATCGCGGTCATGGCGTGGGTCTGGCGATCGGCTTTGACCGCCCCATCGGGCCTTTCTATGCGGCCGGTGTTAATCTGGTCGGTGCGGCCAGCGAAGTTCAAGAAGTCAACGGCGTAGATGAGCCTTTCGTGACCATCACAGGTCAGGTTGGGGCCTATGCCGCAGCTGACGTCGCTGGATTTGATGTATCCGGCTATGCCGGGATCGGCTTTGATAGCTTTGAATCAGAGCGCCGGATCAAAATCGGCAATTTCGATCAACGCGCCACCGCCGATTGGACGGGCTGGCATGGTGTTGCTGCCTTGCAAGCCGGGCGTGATTACAATTGGGGTAAATGGGTTTTACGTCCAGAATTGGGTGTAACTTACCTGACCCTGTTCGAAAGTGGCTTTACCGAGAATGACAAAAACTCCGGTATTGGCTTGATCGTTGATGATCGCGAGTCCACCAGCTTCACCGGTGGGGCCAGCTTTACCCTCGCGCGTAAGTTTGAGAACGCCAATAGCTGGTGGATGCCAAGCTTGCGCGTAGGATATCGTCATGAGTTTGGCGATGAAGTCATGGAAACGACGGCGCGCTTTGGTAAAGACGGTAATCCGTTTAGCCTGAAGTCGGAACAATTGCCGGGCAGCGGCTTGCTGATCGGCCTGGGCCTGTCGGCGGGCTCTGACTACACCACCTTCACCTTGGGCTATGACGCGGATGTGCGCGAAGACTTCATCCGTCACGTCGCACGCTTTGTTCTGCGCATGACCTTCTAAGGGATACGCCTTTAAATGAAAGAAGCCGGGTCTAGAGGCCCGGCTCAGACTGCTGACAAACCCCTGGCCTTTGCCGGGGGTTTTTGATTCATTGGTTTCATGTTGAAGAAACCCTCCCCCCAGCAGACCGCTTTTGAGCTGGTCAGTCTCGAGAGTTTGGTTCCCAGCGATCACTTGCTTCGCAAGATCGACGCGGTGATCGACTTTTCGTTCATCCATGATCGCGTTGCGGGACTTTACTGCCCCGACAATGGCCGTCCGCCGCTGGATCCGACGCTGATGTTCAAGGCTTTGTTCATCGGTTATCTGTTTGGCATCCGCTCGGAGCGCCAGCTGGTTCGAGAGATAGAAGTCAACGTGGCTTATCGGTGGTTCCTGCGGCTGAATCTGAGCGACAAGGTGTTCGATGCCTCGACGCTGAGCCAGAACCGGCGGCGGCGTTACAACGACGCGAGCGTGGCCCAGGACATCTTCGACCATATCGTGAGCCAGGCGATCACCCACAAGCTTGTCGACGGCACGGTGCTCTATACGGATTCCACGCATCTGAAGGCGAATGCCAACAAGGGCAAATACGATCTGGCCCAGATCGAGAAGTCCCGTGTCGACTATTGGGCGGATCTGGACAAGGCCATCGAGGCGGAGCGCAATCTGCACGGCCAGAAGCCGCTGAAGGAGAAGGTCCGGGAGCCGCAAGTGAAGGAGACCAAGGTCAGCTGCACCGATCCCGACAGCGGCTACATGGTGCGCGAGGGCAAGCCCAAGGGCTTCTTCTATCTCGATCACCGCACGGTGGACGGTCGGCTGGGGATCGTCACGGACACCTTTGCCACACCGGCCAATGTGCATGACAGCATCGTTTATCTCTCCCGGCTGGATCGCCAGCGCCAGCGCTTCGACTTCAACGTGAAGGCGGTTGGGCTTGATGCGGGCTACGCCACAGCGGGCATCGCCAAGGGGCTGGAGGAGCGGGACATTCTGGGGGTGACCGGTTACCGCAGGCCAGCCCCGCCGAAGTCTGGCATGATGCGCAAGTCAACCTTCACCTATGAGGAGCAGGCCGACGGCTATCGCTGCCCGCAAGGCCAGTTGCTGACCTATGCTACTACGGATCGCAACGGCTACAAGCACTACCGCTCCGATCCGGCCATTTGCAGAACCTGCCCGCTTCTGGCCTCTTGTACCTCCAATGCGAAAGCGGAACGGACCCTGACCCGCCATGTCTGGCAGGACGCCCGCGAGCGGACCGATGCCCATCGCCTGACGCCCTGGGGCAAGGCTATCTACAAACGCCGAAAGG
>NZ_KB908058.1 GCF_000382325.1 Woodsholea maritima DSM 17123 | reverse complement strand
TATAAACGCCTTGTGGGCGGTGCGACGTTTGACGGGCGCACCGCCCCAAGCTCGTAATGTGTTATCCTAGAGCCTACTCGATGATTTTCGAGACGACGCCAGCGCCTACGGTACGACCACCTTCGCGGATCGCGAAGCGCAGTTTTTCTTCCATAGCGATGGGTTGGATCAGCTCAACGTTTACTTCCACGTTATCGCCTGGCATCACCATTTCGGTGCCTTCCTTCAACGTCACGATACCGGTGACGTCGGTGGTACGGAAGTAGAATTGCGGGCGATAGTTATTGAAGAATGGGGTGTGACGACCGCCTTCTTCTTTGGTCAGAATGTAGGCCTCGGCCTCAAACTTCGCGTGTGGCTTGATAGAACCGGGCTTGGCCAGAACCTGACCACGCTCAACGCCTTCACGGTCAACACCGCGCAGAAGTGCGCCAACATTGTCGCCCGCTTGACCTTGGTCAAGAAGCTTGCGGAACATTTCAACACCGGTACAGGTTGATTTCGTCGTTGGGCGGATACCCACGATTTCAACTTCGTCACCGACCTTCAAGATACCGCGCTCAATACGGCCCGTTACAACCGTACCACGACCAGAGATCGAGAACACGTCCTCGATCGGCATCAAGAAGGCTTGGTCGATCGGACGCTCTGGGGTTGGGATATATTCATCCACAGCCGCCATCAGCTCACGGATCTTGTCTTCACCGATATTCGCGTCACGGCCCTCAAGTGCGGCCAGAGCAGAACCAGAAACGATTGGAATATCGTCGCCTGGGAAATCGTAAGACGAAAGCAGCTCGCGCACTTCCATCTCAACCAATTCCAACAATTCTTCGTCGTCAACCTGGTCAACTTTGTTCAAGAACACAACCAGCGCAGGAACACCAACCTGACGGGCAAGCAGGATGTGCTCACGGGTCTGTGGCATAGGGCCATCCGCCGCGTTCACAACCAGGATACCGCCGTCCATCTGCGCCGCACCGGTGATCATGTTCTTAACATAGTCAGCGTGACCGGGGCAGTCCACGTGCGCATAGTGACGGTTTTCCGTCTCATACTCAACGTGAGCCGTAGAAATCGTGATACCGCGTGCCTTCTCTTCCGGCGCGCCGTCAATCTGATCATAGGCGCGGAATTCACCAAAATACTTGGTGATCGCAGCCGTCAACGTCGTCTTACCGTGGTCAACGTGACCAACTGTACCAATGTTGACGTGCGGTTTGTTACGTTCAAACTTTTCCTTGGCCATGACTGCATACCCTCATGGTTGACCTGATGGTGAAGACCCCGGCCCGGCCAGAATGGCCTAAGAGATAAAGGCAAAGATCGATCACCGCTTAAACTGAAGCGGCGACATACACGCCTGAGCGCCTTGGGGCAAGTGCGAACCCCCCTGTTGATGTGTAAGTAATTGCAGTTCGCACCCAAAGCGGGGGATTATTCGTAGACGCGCACGGTGTTACGCTGGTGATAAGGGACGCGCTCTTTCACAAGCAAACGCGTTGTATCGTTGACGATTCCCTGACTTACATCCTCTAAATCGCGAATATGTTGGTTGGGGACAGCAGCGCGAATAGCCAGGCCGATCACCCCTTGCGCGCCATTCATGGCGGGCACAGTCCTGAAGGGATCAGCAGACGCCAGCATCTGATCCTGGCCCACCTCATGAAGCAAAAAACTAATCCGCGCGCCGCGCGCGTCAAAGCCCATCATGACACTAGAGCGGTCAGGAAAATATAAAGAATAAACATTCACGACCAAGCGCGCTGGACGCGGCCCCGTCATATATTGATTAAGCTCTGCCTTAAAGTCGGCCTTTATACTTTGGCGCAAATACTCATAGGAAATGGCGCTGCGCCCATCGTCCCTATAGCGTTCTAGCACTGGCTGCAACCAGGGACGTTCAGCCACTTTTTCCGCGTCTTCGTCAAAAAACTCAGCCACACTGTCATCATAGCGCACCGGTATGAGAACGCCCGGCGAAATCACGACATCCACATCTTCGATATAGTATTGCTCGGCCAGATCCGCGCGCCCGGCATCCGGCACGGAAACACATCCCGTTAAGCCCAGAGCAAGAACAATAAAGACCGCGATGACGCGCCACATAGCCCACTTCCCCCGATTTGTCCGGCTTTGTTTACCCTGTTCCAATGAACAGGGCATGAAATGATTGTCAACCGCACACGCAAAATCGCCCCAGATCCTATCTGGGGCGATTTCACACGTCTTTGACCGTCTAGTCCTTATACTTAGAAGTCTGCACTCAGCGAGAACATAACGGTTCTGGGCTGGCCACCCAGTACGCGTCCACCGCCATAAACACCATTGATGTAAACTTCATCCGTCAGGTTCATGACATTCAAGCGCGCATTGAAGCCCTTGAGGTGGTCATTAAAGCTGTCCAATTCAACGCCAACATAGCCATTGGTGATATAGTAAGAGGGTGCAGTATCACGCGCAGCATTGTCGATGATGCGATCACCAACGTAACGCACAGAAGCCCCAATTTCGAACGGACCGCGGACATAATCTGCGGCTACGACATATTGGTATTTTGGCGAGCCCCACATTTGTTGACCCGGTTGGGTACCCTTGTCTGCGCTGACGTCAGTGAAGGTTGAATCGTTATAGGTAAATGAACCGCTCAACGACAGACCGTTATCCAGCCCATAGCTGGCAATCGCCTCCAGGCCCTTACTCTTCAGACCACCCAGGTTGAAGTAGAAGCTGTCAGTTTCTGACAGATAGTCGATGCCATCAACCGCGCCATTACGAATAGACACGATCCGGTTTTCAAACGTGATGTCGTAATACGTCGCCGCCGCAGCGAAACCACCGCGATTAAAGCGCAGACCCACTTCGATGTTTTTAGCCGTTTCTGGCTCCAACAGGGCCAATTCGGCTTCAGGCTCAGACACCCGACCGCGAGAGATCGCGGCGAAATTGTTTGAGTACCCTGCAAACACTTCCAAGCCTTCGATTGGCGTGGTGTAGTTGATACCCGTTGAGATCAAGGGATCCGATTCGTGATCAAAGGCGAAATCTTCACCCGCATTTGGACCACTTTGACGATGCTTGGTTTGGTCGATAAAGTATTGCTTTACACCGATACGCGCTGTCACGGGGCCAAAGGTCGCAATATCTTCAAGATAATACATCGTGGTGTCTGCGGTCCAATCATCAATATATTGGACATAGTAAGGCTGGTGATCGAAGGCTGGCCCTACGCGGGTATCCAAGATGCGGTGCCAAT
Source organism: Woodsholea maritima DSM 17123 (assembly GCF_000382325.1). Classification (GTDB taxonomy): domain Bacteria; phylum Pseudomonadota; class Alphaproteobacteria; order Caulobacterales; family Maricaulaceae; genus Woodsholea; species Woodsholea maritima. Next base: position 409,185 of record NZ_KB908058.1, on the reverse strand, counting down.
CACGCACCACGCGTGACTTGCCATCTTCATACCAGAAGCCGCCGCGAATTTCGTTCTCAACCGCACCGATATTAAAGGTGTAAGACGCATCCAGCATGATCCCGATACGACGGTTGAAATAATGCGAGTGACGGTATGATTGCACCGCAATCGCGTCCGCTTCATAACACGCCGCAGCGGCCGGTGGACGCCCATTTTTGCCCAGTTCACACCCAGGGCGGGTCGTATTTGGCGTCGCCTGCGTACCATTGGGATTGACGAAGTAATAACGATCGCCTTCAGCCGCGCCAAAATGGGTAACACCGCCCGCATTTTCGGTTTCAACACCCGCACCATCGGCGATAACATCCACCAAGTATGGCGGCGCCCAGTCACCGCGGCCACGCATATGGTGCAGATAGGCCGTCGCCGTCACATCTAGGGCACCAAAATCACGATGGACACGGGCGTAAGACAAGGTGTTTTCACGGATCGCGCGCCAAGCATCGCGGTAGTTCTGGTCGATCTGGGGATCACCGGTCCAATTCATGCTGAGATCATCACCACGCGGATTGGCGTAATAATCCGCAATATGAAGGCCTTCATACTCGTGCTCGTCGGCTTTGTTCCAAGAATAAAAGCCTGTCAGATCCCAACCGGCAAATTCTGATTCGATTTTGGCCGTAGCATAATCGTTTGACGTTGTGCCTTCGCCGTCGATCCAGTCATTGGTCTCAGCAAAAGAACCACTGATGAAAGCGCGGGTGTTGGGCAGGAATTCGCCCGTGTCATAGCGCGCGGCATATTTGTGCGCGTTATTATCACCCCAGGCGGTGAACAGATTAACGTTCTGCTCATCGGCAGGCGAACGCGTAATAAAGTTCAACGTACCGCCCAAGGCTTCGGTCGAGCGCGAGCTGACATCGGCCGTGCCTTGGCTGACTTCTACGGTTTCCAGGTTCAAAGTGTCGATATAGCGGTTGGCCTTACTGCCGCCGCCATAACCAGAGCCCCCATTGGGCACGCCGTCCAAAGTCGTACCAATTTGTTCTGCGCCAGAACCGGTACGAAAGCCGCGCATGAAAATGGTGGTGACGATGTCTGAACCGCCCAGATAATCACCTTGCGTCACCAGAACGCCTGGCAATTCATTGAGCACTTCATTGACCGAAGTCAAAGCCGGCGCACGCTTCAACATATCCTTAGATACGTTTGAGACCGCAAAGGTTTGGCGCTGTCCGACAACGATAATTTGTTCTTCAACAGTGGCGTCTGTTTCTGTCTCAGTTGCCTCAACAGATTGGGCATAGGCCGCAGAAAAAGTTGAAGCCATCAAGGCCGACACGGCGGCACTCATCAAATAACGAGTCATAACGTCTCCCTCAGCAGGCTGGCAGATCCCCATCCGCCTGAACGCCCGCTCTGACGCGGATGCAGTTAGACGCGCTTTGCGATAGTTGCGTAACAATATGACGACATTTGTGTAATTTTGTGGTTTTTGATGTTTATTTTGACCGATTGTGTGATTTATGGCAACAAAGTGGCGAAGGTGCCCCACTATTAAGCCCCTCCGAAATCCCACACGCCTACCCTCAAGCCATCGCAGAAAGACTATAGGAATGATCGCCTCTGAACGCCTCAGCGCCATTCTCGCCTTATTACATTGCGACCATACGCTTTCGATCCATCAGCTGGCCGAGCACTTTGGCGTTTCGCGCGAAACCATCCGGCGCGATGTGCGTCAACTCGATCAGGAGGGCCATGTTCATAAGGTTCACGGCGGGGTTCAGCTGAGCGATAGCGTCATCGAGGAGCCCTATAAGCGGCGTATCAATCAAGAGGCCGAGGCCAAGCAACGCATCGCCCAACGCGCGAGCCACTTGATACACGATGGCATGACGATCTTTATTGATTGTGGTTCCACCAGCTATTGGCTGGCGCGCCTATTGCCGCCATCGTGCGCGCTGACCATCATCACCAATTCCCATGAAGTCGCCGGTGTGCTTTTGGGGCGCAGTGAGACGCGCCTGATCGTCATTGGCGGACAAATGGACCGCGAATACCGCGCCGCCTTCGGTCAGGAAGCCGTGCGCCAAAGCCTGCGCTTTTCGCCCGATATCTTGTTTTTATCCATCGGGGCCATATCCGCCGAAAAAGGCTTACTTGATTTCAATCTCAATGAGGCTGAATTCAAACGCGCCATCCTGCCCCAGGCCCATAAGCGCATTGTTCTGGCCGATGCCAGCAAGTTCGAACGCCGTGGCACAATTGGCCTGGCCGCCCTAGAAGACGTTGATGCCTTGATTTGCGATCTGGCCCCGCCCCCGGCTTTGGCCCAGGCCCTGACAGAGGCCCATGTCGAGATCATCCTCGCCCAGGAAGAGGCGCGAGAAGACTAAACCATAGTAATATGTAGGGAAATTGGAGCGGGTGACGGGAATCGAACCCGTACATTCAGCTTGGAAGGCTGACATTCTACCGTTGAATCACACCCGCATGGGAGGCGCTAAAAACCATATCCCGCGCCCTTTGTCGAGGATAAAGGCACACACAAAGTGCAGTCTTATGAACCACAGCGATATAAAGGCACAGGGCAATTAAATTTGAAGTTTTGGAAAACCAGAAATTTACCGCACTCATGTCTTATCATGATGGGTAAATGGTGGAGGGGACTGGATTCGAACCAGTGTACGCTCTCGCGGCCAGATTTACAGTCTGGTGCCTTTAACCACTCGACCACCCCTCCACAGGGTGTGCTTTAAAAAAGCAGAAGACGGCTTATAATCAAAAAGCTGTCCCCACTGCAACAGAGCAAATGCATCTTACGCAGTTCGTGCTAGGAGCACGCCTGCGAGTGATGAAAGCCCCGAAACAGGAGCGCGGACTATAGTGACCAAGCCGACCCCACGCAACACCTCCAAAGCACCCCAAAAACAGTTCTTTGCACATGCACCGTTTGAGCCCAAGGACGGCTGGATCTGGGGCCGTCATGCCGTGCTGGCGGCGCTAAAAAATCCGCGCCGCACATGCCTGAAGCTCATCGTCAGTCGCAATAGCGCCCATGATTTAGAGCCCGGCACGCCCCATGACATGCAAGATCCCAAGACCATCTCGCAAATGCTGCCCGAAGGCGCGGTGCACCAGGGCTTTGCCGCCAAGGTCAGCGCGATAGAGCCAGACACCCTGGGCGCCGTGGCCGATCCCACCCATGGGGTTTTGATTGTGCTGGACCAGATTACCGATCCGCATAATGTCGGGGCGATTTTCCGCTCCGCCGCGGCGTTCAATGTGCGTGCGATCATTATGCAGGATCGCAAATCCCCGCCCCTGTTTGGCGCTCTATGCAAAACGGCCGTCGGCACCTGCGAATCGATCGCGCATGTGCGCGTTACCAATATCGCCAATACGCTGATTGAGCTGAAAAAAGCCGGACGCCAGGTGGTCGGACTCGCCGGGGAGGCTGAAACCCCGCTGCATGAGGCCATTCGCACCTGCGCCGGGCCAGGCCTGGTCATTGTGATGGGGGCCGAAGACAAGGGCCTTCGCCCGCGCGTTGCTGAGCATTGTGATTATCTCGCGCGCATTCCCATGGGGCCGAAGGCAGAAAGCCTCAATGTCTCCAACGCGGCGGCGATCACGCTCTACGAAGCCTCGCGCTATGATCCCCGCCTTTATGGCGCTTAAAAAAAAGCGCAGCCTACGATGATCGTAGGCTGCGCTCGCGTCTCACATGTCTGGGGGCTTAGCGGCGTACAGGACGCCCATGACGGGTCCAGCTGACATCGCCTTCAGTACGCGCAATGGAAACATCTCCACTGCCGTTTTCACGCACGCGCACATCGCGCGCCGTGCCGCGAAAATCCACATCACCAGAGCCATTGATCTCAACGCTCATCGGTGAAACCTCGCCCTCGCGGATCATAACATCGCCTGAACCCGCAATATCGACATCTAAAGACCCGTCCAAGCGATCCATGACAATATCGCCCGAGCCGCGCACATCGATGCGAGCATTATGGACCGCGCCAAAGCGCATATCACCCGAACCGGGGATTTCGATCATCAATTGCTGGCCCACATCCCCGGCTATGATATCGCCAGAGCCGCGCACTTCGATGACAGCAATCTCGCCAATCGAGCCCATTTCAATATCGCCAGAGCCACGGATATCAATCGCGGCAGAGGCCCCGACATTTCCCATTTTTAAGTCGCCAGACCCGCGCACATCAATGGCCACCGAATCGCTGACATTACCCGCCGTAATATCCCCGCAATGGGAAATTTCCAGCGCCATCGCGCCAATATCACCGATATCACCAAAAAGGATCGCATCTTCGATTTCCAGCCCGATGGTGTTCGGCCCACTAATCACGATCGTGGGGTAATCCTCGATCGGGCGCAAATGCCCGCGCGGGCCGACGCGTACTTGATTATTGCGCGATTGACATTGGGTGCGTGATAAACTCTGGCGACCATGGATGAACAGCGCATCTTCATGATCTTCCAGAACATAATCATCCAAACCCAGATCGCCGCCCTCAAAACGCACCGTGACAGGGCCTGAGCCGTCATGGGTTTCAACACGCACGCGCGCAATCATGCCATCCAGGCTGACCCCGCGCACATTATAGCTATGGGTTTCCTGTGCAAATTGCGATCGAGCGTGCGCCGTGCCCAGCCCCATCACGATGATGGCAATGCTGGCGACGCCCATCCCCAGAGCGGTCTTTGAAAACTTGGTCATAGTTTGATCTCCCAACCTTTTTTGATCTTGTATTGGGAGACTAAATCAAAATTGGAATGGCATCATCCTAACCAAACCATGACAATACATTTAGGTTGGCCAGAACCCGTTGCTTAACAGCCAATAGACCACGCCGCCCAGGAAGGTGCCCACCACATAGCCCAACACGCCCACCAGCACGCCCGGCGTCACCAGATCGCGCCAGCCCTTGGCCGCGGCCAAGGCCGGGGCGGTGGTCGCGCCCAGAACCGCCGCGTTGGATGCGGTGATAATCTCTGGCAGGGACAGCTTGAACACTTTGGCCAGGCCAAAGCCCACAATGCCATGAAGCGTGAGCAAGATCAGGATGAAGACCATAATCATCGGGGCCGCGATGATCATCGCACCAATATCGGCCCCGGCGGCAATCGCGGCAAAGAACACAAAGGATAAGGCCACGCCCAGCTCAAACCCGCCATCCAAGCGCGCCATCGTCTTGGGAAAGGCCGTTGCCGGGATCAAAGCCAGCACCGTGATGATCATATACCGAAAGGCCCCCAGATCATGACCCAATAGCGCGCTGCCTTGGCTAACGATCACATCACTCACCGCGACCACGCCCAGGGCAAAGAAGAGCGACACCCCCAGGCCGAAGGCGCTGGCGGTGCGCTCGCTGGTCTGGGTCAAAGCCTCTGTGCTCTCCTGGCTATGGTCACGGGCCACGAACAGCCGGGTCAGCCAGGTGAACCCTGTGGAAACGGCCAACAGTGCCAGAAAAATCGCACTGGCCAGATTATCACTGGCCACCATCGCGCCCACCAGTTCAGGATGATCACGGCCCAGCCCAGTCATATCCAACAGCGCGGCAAAGTTCACCGATCCCCCGACATAGGACGCGGTCAAGGCCCCTGCGATACCGGCCTCTTGATCGCCAAGCGGCACGATCAGAACGGCGATCAACGCCCCGATCACCGTTGCGATACTGGCGAACGCGAAAGCCAAAGTCAGCCGCCCGGTTTCAAAGAAGATTTTGCGTAAATCGGCTTTGATCAAAAACAGCGGAATGAGGACCGGCACAAAATATTTGAAGACGAAATCATAGCCCGGTGCACCAAAGGGCAGAATGCCGATATTCGCCAGGATAATCGCCGCCAAAATCGTCCACACCGTGCCGGTCAACACCGCGCCCAGGCGGGTCTTTTCCATCAAAAAGCCAAACGCCGCGATACCAAACAGGCTCGCCAGAATGGCCAGATGATTATCGGCTGCAATCAATGGTGTTTCAAACATGGCCCGCCCTCCGCCTTTATCTTTCAAAGGAGTATTTAGGTAGAAATGCGTTTTGCCAATAGCGAGCTTTCCTAAAGCGAACAGGCAGCAAAACTGATAAGCGCCCTAAAGCCTATAGCGTTTGTCGGATAACAGCTTTCTGGCTCGCGCCCGGATGGAACCCGCCTCATGATGACACTGCGCCTGCAAGATCACACGAAGCTTTTCGCGTAAGCCCTGAAATTTCAACGCTAAATCGAACAATGCCTGCAGGGCATTGACCACCGCAATGCGCGAGGTTTCCGTTTCGATCAAGCCCTCCAGCCGTGCGGCCAGGGCCAACGCCTCGGCTTCGCTCAAATCCAGCCGCGCACTGACCGAATAGAGATGCCAGCGCACATCAGGCTGCAAGACCCGATCAAAGGCCGCCAGAATCTCTTCCTTCAGATCTGCAATCGTCTCGGGGTGATTTTGGCTCGCGAGATCAAAGGCGGAGGCGGCGCGCATCGCCACCTCCGCGCGTTGAGAGAGCATCGCCCTAAAGAGCGAAGGCAATAGTGAAGGGTCGGCCTTGGCCATCGCCGCGGCGTCATCACGCGCACCGACCCCATTGCGCGGCCCACCGCTCAACAAGATTTCAAAATCGGGCTTCACCCGGCCTCACCGACGCCATCATGCAAGAAGGCATCCACCTCAATCTCCACCATCAAGGCCGGATCGGCGAGGCCCGAGATCGCCACCATCGTCGCGGCCGGTGGATGCTCGCCGAAGACAGCCCTATGCGCCGCGCCCACCGCATCCATGGTGGCGGGCGTTATATCCGTCACGAACATGCGCGTGCGCATGACATGGCGGGCATCGGCGCCCAGTTCGCGCAAGGCCCCCAGGATGATCTCTAAACTGCGCGTGGCCTGCGCGCCCGGATCACCGGGCGCATGGACAGTGCCATCAGGATTGACCGACACCGTGCCTGAAACCCAGATATGAGGCCCGGATTTCACCGCGCGGCGATATCCGACCTTATTTTCCCACGGCGCGCCCGATGTGACGCGCTCAACCTCTATCGTCATCGCGCTAGTCTTTCTTCAGGAAATCAAGGGCAATCGCCGTCATACCTTCGACCGCGACCGGAATGGCGACCTCGGCATCAGGATAAAAGAAGGGCGAGTGATTGGCCGGCGGCGTGCGCCCCTCGGCGAGGGCCGCATCAATCGTGTCTTGCGGCGTCGCCCCGACCCAGAACATGAAGACCGGCACATCTTCTGTCGTACGGCCATAGCGCGCGAAATCTTCACCGCCGGTCACGGGATCAGCCTCGCCCACGCGGGCCCCAAAGCGTTCACGCAGCACCGCTACAGAACGCTGGGTCAGCTCCGGATCATTATAAAGCGCAGGCGTATAGACCTCTTTGGCTTCCATCACCGGCATCAAGTCTTCAGGTAGGCCAGCCGCTTCGGCTTGACCGCGCGCAATGCGCTCAATCCCGCTCAGTAGCTTCTCACGCACCGCATCGGTGTAGGAACGCACGGTGATTTGCAGATGAGCCTCATCGGAAATGATATTGTGCTTGGTGCCTGCGTTAAACGCGCCGACCGTCACCACCCCAACATCAAAAGGCGACAGCTCGCGGCTGACCAAAGTCTGCAAGGCCAGCACGATTTGTGAGCCTAAGACCACTGGGTCTTTGCCCAATTGCGGCGAGGCACCGTGGGCCCCAATCCCCTTGATATAAAGATCGACCGTATCAACATTGGCCATAGCATATTCAGGGACATAGCGAATTTCGCCGGACTTCAAATAGCCCCAGGTATGAAAGGACACGGCGGCATCGGGGACGGGAAAACGCTCATAAAGCCCATCTTTCAGCATGGCATCAGAGCCCAGCCCCACTTCTTCAGCCGGTTGGCCCACCAGCACCAAAGTGCCCGACCACTCGCCACGGCGCTCCACCATCTGGCGCGCCGTTCCGACCAAAGCCGTCATATGGGTATCATGAGCGCAGGCATGCATGACGGGCAACTCCCCGCCCCCGCTCGCCCTCATCACCGTTGAGGCATAATCGAGCCCGGTTTGCTCACGAATGGGCAGCGCATCCATATCCGCGCGCAGCATTAAAGTCGGGCCCTCACCATTGCCCAGAACGGCGACCAAACCCGTACGCCCCACGCCTTCGGTGACGTCATAGCCCAGCGCGCGCAGCTCCTGCGCCAAGCGCGCTGCGGTCTCGCGCTCCTCAAATGCCAGTTCAGGATGGGCGTGAAAATGCTGATAAAGGCTCTCTAAATTGGCTTGATAGTCAGCCCTGATCGCCGTGCGCAGACTATCGTCCTGGGCATGGGCAGCATTCAAGGCCAGGCAGGATAGCGCTAGGCCCAATCCCAAAGTTTTCATGGTTTTCATCGTCTCTCCTCCCCGGATTGTTCTAATCGACCCGGCGCACGGGTCCGGGCACATGGCAGGCCTCAATCACTTCGGGCGGCGTGACCACAAAAGCCTCAGCGGTGCGCACCCGGCGCATGGTTTTATAGGTGTCAAACGCTTCGCCTTCAGTGGTCATCACCTGATAGTGGGCCCGCTCAGCCTCTGGCAGATCCGCAACTAAACGCACGCTAAGAATGGGATCGCGCAAGGCTGGATCTTGAATCACTCCGCCTTCAATGGCCCTATCCCCCCGGTGAAGCGCCTGCAGCGCGTCCATGCCGTCAATCACCCGGCCAAACACGGTATAATTGCGATCAAGATAGCGCGGCCCCTGGCCCAGCACGATATAAAACTCCGCATCCCCGGTTTGCGGTTCTGGATCACGCGCCATGCCCACAGATCCCGGACAATGGATCAACCAGCTTTGCGCGCCATCTTCACTTTGCGCGGCGGGAAAACCGTCTACATGACCGACATGGGGCGCATAAAGATCATCATTACCCAAAGGGACAAAGCTTAAGCCCGCACTTTCGCGCTCGGTCTCCAACGGCAGGGCCGGCCAATCGGGCAGCGGTCCTTCTTCACGTCCGGCCTGGGCCACAAACCCTTCGATGACCCGGTAAAAACTTAAACCGTCATAGAAACCCGCATGAGCCAGATCGCGCATGCGCTGGGCATGAAGGGGAGCAAAGTGCGGGGCGAGCTCAATCGCGACCGGCCCGTGGTTCGTCTCCATCAGGATCAAATTTTCCGGCGCAACATCGCGCCAGTCCGCCTCGCTTGCGTCCGTCTGCACAGCGCTTAAGGCAAGCCCTACACTCAAAATAAGCGACACGACCATAACAAAACCTCCCCGAATGTTTTCAGGGAGGTTCGCGTGAATTGAGAAGGTCTGTCAAATGATAAGACGAAAGCCTTAGTTTTGCGCACCGCCGAAGCGCTCGCTCCATTGGGTCACGTCTTCATCTTCAATTTTCTTGAACAGGACATCAGGCGGGGTAAAGCCATGGCCGGGTTGAAGAACAGACAAGATCTCCTCCCCACTGCCCGTGGGCCAGGACACCGCATGGCCCTCTAGGCCCAAGGACTTCATGATCGCAGCCGAAGAGAAGGGAATGATCGGCTGAGCGACAATCGCAAACAGGCGGATCAGATTGACCCCGACCCGAACCCCCAAAGCGGCGCGGTCTTGATCGGTTTTGAAATGCGCCCAGGGTTCTGCGCGGGTTAAATATTCATTGCCCGCCGCCCATAGCGCGCGGGTTTCTGCAGCCGCCTTACGAAACTCCATCGCGTCATACAATTTTGCGATATTGGCCAGGCGCTCTTCCACCTCTTTATAAAGCCAGGCTTCATCGTCACCGGGAATACCGCCATCGGGAATTTGACCCTCAAAGCGCGAATTGCCAAAGCGCAAAATGCGATTGACAAAATTGCCCAAAACGTCAGCGAGATCTTTATTCACCACACCCTGGAAATGTTCCCAGGTGAATTGACTGTCCGAGCCCTCAGGTGCCTGAGACGTCAAATACCAACGCCAATAATCGGCCGGGGCCAGCTCCAGCGCATGGTTCATAAACACGCCGCGTTTTTGGCTAGTCGAGAATTTGCCGCCATACCAGTTGAGCCAGTTAAAGGCTTTGAGCTTATCCACAGGCTTCCAGGGCTCTTCCGAACCTAAAATCGTTGCCGGGAAGCTGACCGTATGGAAGGCCACATTGTCCTTGCCCATGAACTGAACATAGGTGACGTCATTGGCCCCCTTATCGGTGCGCCACCAGCGCTGCCAATCTTGGTTATGGGCTTTGGCCCATTCCACTGTGGCCGCGATATAGCCGATGGGCGCATCAAACCAGACATAGAAGACTTTATCTTCAAAGCCTTCGCGCGGTTTGCCATCCTTCGTGACCTTCACGCCCCATTTCAGATCGCGCGTAATGGTACGATCGCGCAGCCCCTCGTCCAGCCATTTATAGGCAATGGATTTGGCCAGCTGTGGCCAGTCCTTCGCCGCATCGACCCAGGCGCGAATACGCGGCTCCATCACGGTTTGGCGCAATTGCAGATGACGGGTCTCACGCACTTCGAGATTACGCGAGCCAGAAACAGCAGAATACGGATCTTTCAGATCGGTCGGATCCAACAGCTTGCCACAATTATCGCACTGATCGCCGCGGGCTTTTTCATAGCCGCAATTGGGACACGTCCCCTCCACATAGCGATCGGGCAAGAAGCGTTGATCATCCACCGAATAAACTTGTTCCTCGATGACTTCACTGATCAGGCCGCGCTTTTCCAAGGTTTCGGCAAAATGCTGGGTCAGCTCAGCATTTTCTGGATTAGACGTGCGTCCGAAATGATCCCATGAGAGACCAAATTGCGCGCCCAGCCCCTTTTGGATCTCATGCTGCTCATCACAATAAGCGCGCACATCCTGGCCCGCTTCAGCCGCAGCCAATTCCGCCGGCGTGCCATGTTCGTCCGTGGCGCAGATCGCCAGCACTTCATGACCGGCCAAGCGTTGAAAGCGGGCAAACACATCAGCGGGCAACATCGAGCCCGCCAGATTTCCCAAATGTTTGACACCATTAATATAGGGCAGCGCGCTGGTGATCAGAATTCGGGCCATGGATGTGTTTCTCTCGCGTCGTCTCAAGAATTGAGGTATGTCTGGACAAATTAACGCTGAGCGCAAGGCCCAAACGCATTGACGCCTTCCTTAGCGGGGTTTTATGGGGAGTGGAACCATATGCGTGTACTCGGACATGATCTTTTCGCGCTGATCGGCGCAGTTCTCGCCATCTATCTGGTGGGTATGATGTGGTATGGCTTTGTCTTTTCAGAGCTTTGGATGAGCCTGATGGGCTTAACTGAAGCGGATTTGGGCGAAGGTATGTGGAAAATGGCGTTAAGCCCGCTGATGCCCATCCTTAAAGCCCTCCTGTTGGCGCTTATCTTTCATAGGACAGGGACTTCGGGCCTGGTCGCTCAGTTAAAATTCACCGCACTGATCTGGTTGGCCTTCCCGTTGACCACCTTGGCCTACCAATATGTCTACTGGCCGGATTATCCTTTGGCGCTCTTCGCGCTTGATGGGGGGCATGTGTTAGTCAGCTCTCTGGCCGGGGCGGCGGTACTGGCCTGGCGCAAAACGCCCAAAGCGACTGAAATTGATCCGCAAGAAACCGCTTAAACCGCTTGGCGGATCGGCCAAGGCGCGCTATCAACGCCCGCCTTGGCGCACCGATCTGTTAAAGCTCATCGCGCCTGCCGCGCCCTGCGATCTGGGTTCAATCCCTGATCCACGCGGCCCAGTGTGCCGGCTTAGCTCAGCTGGTAGAGCGCCTGATTTGTAATCAGGATGTCGGGGGTTCGAGTCCCTCAGCCGGCACCAGTTTTTTCTTTATTATATAAGATCCTCGCTTCGCTGCGGGCAGGCACCTCTATGATGCCCTACCGGCTATCGCCTACTTGAGGGCCGTCGTCCTTGCGAACCTATGGTTCGGTTTTTTATCCTCGCTTCACTGCGCGCGGACGGTCGTCCTTGCGAACCTACGGTTCGGTTTTTTATCCTCGCTGCGCTGCGGGCGGACGGTCGTCCTTGCGAACCTGCGGTTCGGTTTTTTATCCTCGCTTCGCTGCGGGCGCGCTTGCGAACCTATGGTTCGAGCCGCCTCAAACATATAAACACCTGTCATCCCGGAGCAGCGAAGCGCACATCCGGGATCTATCGAGTTTGCCATGAAAGCGCATGGATCCCCGATCACGTCGGGGATGACAGGTTTTTTATAAAGTCCTCGCTGACGCTGCGGGCGCGCGCTCGTCCTTGCGGCCCGATGGGCCGAAAGTGATCTTTCCAAAAATGTCAGAAAGACTGTCATCCCGGACGAATGTCAGTGAGATCCGGGATCTATTGAGCGTGCCAGCAAGGCGCATAGATCCCCGATCACGTCGGGGATGACAGGTTTTTATCGACGTGCTGACTGCCTCCCCATGGGGCGAATGGATCCCGGCTCAAGGCCGGGAACCTGGATAGTATCTAATTGTGGCCCTAGCCCAATGGGACGACTGGAAAGCGTTTCGCTTGGCAATCACGCCCTTCGCTCCCATAATCATCGTGGGGGGGATTTGGCGTGGAATACATCATCACTATTTTGGTTGCGATACCGCTTTTGTGCCTGGCTATGTTACCCGGCATGATCGCCCTATCACGGCGCATTTTTAATGGCCGCACCGTTTTCATTTTGAATATCTTAGTTTGCATCAGCGCGTTTTGGATCGAATGGGCTGCTCTCTTATTTTGGGGCGCTTTATTTCTATGGGCCTTGCTGGGGGTCAAAAGCCAATATGACGCGCTTCGCGTCTGTCGCCCTGCCAACCCCCATGTCCAACCTCGCGATCAACGCAGATCCGGCGGCGGTGGCGATTGGGATATTATCTCGCCTCCAATCTCTGTTGAATCACCAAGCGGTGGCGGCGATGGCGGCGGTGGAGGTGGAGATGGCTAAACGCCATCCCAGTTGCAAGGCTCGCAAAAACGGCATTGACCCAAAACATCCCTTTCCAACATTCGCTTGCGTCAAACCATATCCACAAACGCACTAGAATCTCCATTGACCAGTCTGCAATTTCCGTTAAAACAGAAATTACAGACTTCGAAGGTCAACCGTGCTTCAATTACCCGACATCGACACACGTGTGGCAGAAAACACCTATATCGAAACCCTCGCCGATCTGGGTCATCAATTTGGCCTTCCCTATCATGCGGGGGCCACGCATCGCCTGTTATACCTTGAAGCCGGTCCGCTCTTAGTGACAGACATTGCGCAGCGTTTGAACCTCAATGACCTTGAAGTTGAAAGCGCGCTTGAGACTCTCGAGAAGATTTCCTGGGTTTGGCGGACACCAGAAGGGTTCTACCTCACCCATAAAGACCCGCTACGCCTACTCAAGAGGAGCCTGGACCATGCGCTGAACAAGCAACTGCCCCCCTTGAGACGGCTGAGATTGCACACGACCGCTTTTATGGTTGGCTTGATCACAGCTGGATGCTCCATCAGCTCGCACTTGCTCTCATCCTTTTTGCCATCGGTGGAATGGCCTGGGTGACTTGGGGAATTTTTGTTCGCGTTAGCGCCTCTATCTTTATGCATTGGGCAATTTCATACCTGGCCCACACGCGCGGGCCCAGTGATTGGGCCGTTAAGGACGCCAGCGTCCAGGGCCATAATATCGCCTGGCTGGCTATTCCTACGATGGGCGAAAGCTGGCACGGCAATCACCACGCCTTCCCCACCTCTGCCCGCCATGGGCTTTATCCCGGTCAAATTGATCCCGGATGGTGGGTGATTCAGGGTTTAGAGGCGCTCAATCTGGTGTGGGATGTACAAACGCCAACTACCCTGCCCCCGCGCTCAAACCTGATCGCCCTAACCGAGCGCGCTCGGAATTTTCAGGGCAAGAAGTCTCCGCTTTAATATCTCCTCGTTATTTTATAGGCGCTTCAAACTATGAAACTTCCATGAAGGTCAAATTTTTTGTTCTTTTTTGAAACCTAACGTTATATATAACTTAGCGTTAACTATACGCTGAGAGGGCATCATGTTGAAACCAAGCTGGCTGGCAGCTGCCATGGCCATAAGTATAGCGGGGGCGAGCATAGCCTGCGCGCAAAGCTATCCTGTTCGAAGTGGCCTCCCCGCGGAGGCTGAACGCTATTATGAAAACTTAACCACGCTCGCCTCTACGCATAATGCCACTGGGCGCTCTGGCCCGGGAATCACCGCGCGCGCCCACCCTCCATCACTATCCCAATGCCATTACGGCCCTAGTCCGGCCTACGCTTTTGATCCGCAAAAGATCATTAACTTCATGAGCCAAACGCATACAAGTTGGGAACAAGAAACGCGTCCAGCCCAAACCATCGGCCTAAGCACCGAGCGTCCCTTGTGGTTGCTGTCCGCTCACCGGGGCATCCATGGCAAGCTCTATGAGGATGAGGCCCCGATTCCAGAAAACTCGATTCAAGCCATCAATGAAGCGGGTGCCCGCCTCTATGAAATCGTTGAGCTTGATATTCACGTAGACGCGAACAACGAAGCCGTCCTTTTCCATGATTACACAGTTGGGCGCACAGCAGGTACCGACTGGAACCCCACCATTGATCCGCCTTCCGCGCTAGGTGGACCTTTGGCCACGAGTGACATCAGCGGCGGCGGTGTGATTGTAGATGGATATCCGATGTGGATGGACATTTATGATGAAGATGAGGCCGAGGTCATTTTCGATGCCAATGAACTTGTTAACTCCATTGATGACTGGACGGGGTATGATTTACGCGGCTTTGATCGCGACGCAGGTAACTTTACCAATCCCACCCAAAATGATCCTGTCGCGACTTTAGAAGAAGCCCTCACTCATATTGGCCGCTATTATCCCGGCATGGTCGTGGTTTTGGATTTGCGCCATCAAGCCGAAGTTGAGGCCGCAATGAATGCCGTCGACAAGGTTGAGGATTGCCGCGGCGAACCGGCGCGCAACTGGGTTGTGTTCAAGCCCTTCGCCAATATCTATCGCGGTGGATTTGCCGAGCTTGGTAGCTATAATCGCTACAATTTAGAGGAGCGTACGGATGGACGCTGGGCCAATTATTATTGGATTCCCGTTCTGTCTTCACGCCTAAGCCGAGATCTCAACCGCCCTGGCCAACCTTCGCTCTACCCAAACTCTGTCGGTCCGGATATTCGAACCATCAGCATGCCGGATCGCACCTATGTGGATCTTTGGTTTGGCCCAAATTGGTACCCGCAAGCGGATAATGTTCTTGGATTTGAACTCTATTACAGTCCTTCCAACACGGTTTTGTTGGATTCCGCTACGAACTCTTATGACCGCTTGAATGTCACCTCTTGGCGCCCACCGGATATGCGCCACACACACCGTCGCAGAACCTATCGCTACACCCCACCGGGCAGTTCGAGTGAACGCGTGGTCCGCATGATCAACAACACGGACGGATATTGGGAGCTGAACAAATGCTATTATGACGCCCCTGCCCCAACAGTTCTTGAAGGCGCAGAGGCTGCCATCGGCTATAACTTCAAAGATGACGGCCTAGGCCGCTATGTCGTCACCTATAATGGCTATGGCTGCTTACAAGACAAAATGGACGACGCCCAAGTTCTGACCATTGATCATGGTGATGCGGTGATGTGGGCGTTTCGCGGCGAAACCCGTCCCGCCATTTTCAGACTGGGATCACAATATAATACCCAAAGAGACAATCTTATTCGCCAATTGCGTCCCTTGTTAACGCCAACAAACCGCTTCCCGCTTTTACCAGGATTATGGGACGAGTTTACCCGGGTGGCCGATGAAAAAGGTATGCATAACAGCTTTACCATGCCGCATAATGGCGTTGTCTATTATGGTCAAAGCGAATTTAAAATGCGCTACTTCTTCCGCGGCGATCGTGTGAACTGTAATAATGCCACCTTCGGCGATCCCGATGTTGGGGAAAAGAAACGCTGTCGCATCATTAATCCCAATTCCGCTGGCAGTATGTTTACAAGTGTCGCCCGTGAAAACCATAGCTTCACCATGCAAAATGATGGCTGGGTGTTTTACAGCCTTCACGGGGCCCTCTCTGTAGAATATTTTGAAAAGGGCGAGTATGTCCGCTGTAATAACTCGACCTTTGGCGATCCGGCACCCGAAAATCATAAGCATTGTTGGGTTCGTGATATGTTACCCCCCGCGGGCACTCAATTCTGCTCCAGATTTAACGCCACCTGCGATCCGCGTCAGCTGATTGACATCTATGGTGATGACTATTGGGCGGCACGTTTTACGCGGCCCGCTAATATAGAAGTTATTTATGGCTATGCCGATAGTCGTAGGGCCACGCTTTATTCAAAAGATCACATCTATAGCCGCTTTGGCTGTAACCGGGAGGCCTTCCCCCCTTATCGCTTAGACATGGCCACTGAGGCCGCCAGTCGATGCTATATCCGGCGCAATTACAACAGAACCATTCCTTACTCACAATAGATCTTGTACCAAACTGCCCCGCTTCATGAAGCGGGGCTTTTTTTTCGCCCAAGTCTTTACCTAAGACGCGCCCACAGCTTATCACTTGCCCATCCCACCCCAGCCTTGGAGCGCGCCATGCTGACCCCCATTGATGAAAACATCTGGATTGCCGAAGGTGAATGCGTTGATTTTTATGGATTTCCCTATCCGACACGCTCTATCATTGTGCGCGTCGAAGGCGGAAAGCTGTGGATCTGGTCACCGATCGCGTTGAGCCCAGAACTCAAAACCGCGATCGAAGCCTTAGGCACGCCAGCGTTTCTGGTCAGCCCCAATAAAATCCACCACCTGTTCTTAGAGCCCTGGAAAACCGCTTTTCCCGAGGCCAAACTCTATGGCCCGCAATCCACCATCGACAAGCGCGATGATCTGAGTTTTGAGCCCGCGCTGGAGCACATTTGCCCCGCCGAATGGGGCTCCGATTTTGATCAAGCCTGGTTTACCGGCTCGGCGATGATGGATGAAGTCGTCTTCTTTCATAGACCTTCACGCACGGTCATTATGGCGGACTTGTCTGAGAATTTCAGCAAAGACTTCCTGAAAGAGAACTGGGCCTGGTGGCAGCGCCCCATTGCCTATATCTGGGGCATTATCGAAGGGCGCGGCTATGCGCCTTTTGAGTGGCGCATCTCGTTTTTTAATCGCAAAAAACTGCGCGCAGCGCGCGACAAAGTCCTCGCCTGGCAGCCTGAAAATGCCACCATGGCCCATGGGGTCTGGCAAAAAGGCGGGGCGCGCGCCTTCCTGGAAAAATCCTTCTCCTGGATGTAGAGCGCCGTTCAAACTCTCAGCAACACACGAAAACCATAGGGGGAGTTTATACACCCCCTAAGCGCGCGATGATCTAATGCCTCGGCTATCGCATGGCCCTGCGCGATCATCGCCTAAGTGCAGGGCGCATCAGCGTTTCGTGTTGGATGGCAAGCGCACGGCCGATTTGTGCTTCGAGAATCATCCCGGCTTCAAGAACATGCTTACCTTAGCCCAAGACAGTCGCACTCTTTATAATCCCGGTACGGATTAAATTCCTGGAGAAATAATTCCAGTTTCATTGGGGTTTGAAAGACTTGACCCTTTTTCACTTACACACAGGCAGAACGACATAAATTTGTCATTAACCCTGGACACACTCGAAAATGTATATACATTGCATCTCCGTTGCATAACCTTTTGCGGACTTGAGAGATCGTGATGCCGGGTGAAAAGAAGGCCAAAAAGAAAAAGAAAGACGGTCAGCTTGTCATTCGGCTGAACAAAGAAGATCGCGACGAGTTCGTGGCGTTGTGTGATGCGTTGGATAGCAGTGCCGCCCGGGAAATTCGGTTGTTTATTAAGGGCTTTGTCGCCCGCCATACCTCGCAGAATGCCGAATGATCCAAAGGAGCACATAAACCTACGATAAAAAAGGAGACGACGATTATGGCGTCTAAAAAAGTAAAGACCCTGAAAAAAGAGATTAAAGTTCGCAAGAACAAGATCGAAAATCAGGAAGCGAAATTGAAAAAAGCCAAAAAAGCGCTGAAGAAAGCTGCTTAACCCACCGTCATAGGTGACCTTAAAGCCCGCCATCCCCCTGGCGGGCTTTTTTATGCCCCCATCAAAGCTCGTTTTCAGCCTCTAGCCTGCGCGGGTCGGCTAAGTCATCCATGACCCCGCTTGAGGTGAGGTGTTTGCTTTGCATCAAAAGCTCACGCTCAATGCGCGCCATCACCTCAGCCCACTGCGCGCTAGCCCGAACGGGGCCTAGATAGGGCGAATGGCGCAAAAAATCTTTATCCCGCCAGCCCAAATCCACCGCCTGATTCAAATACTCCAGGGCGCGATCAACATCGCCCACCCCTGCGGCAATTTCAGCCCAGCGAACACACAATTGCGGCCAGGTATCCTGGCGCGAAGCTGTGTCGTACATCCTCAGAGGCCTGCTCAAGCAGGCCTACCCCGTCACCATGTCGGTCTTCATATTAGAGGGGGTGGTAAATAATGACAATTGCGTGAATTGTTTTTGATAAAGCAAAGACAAGACTAAGACCCACACATATCCCATCCGCCCCCGCACTATGCCTAATATCTATCGTGCATATGCCAAAATTGAATATGCAAGATGATCACAGTCTGTTTATAAGGGCGCACAGACGTATTGCGAAATTCAACCCTGGG
Source organism: Woodsholea maritima DSM 17123 (assembly GCF_000382325.1). Classification (GTDB taxonomy): domain Bacteria; phylum Pseudomonadota; class Alphaproteobacteria; order Caulobacterales; family Maricaulaceae; genus Woodsholea; species Woodsholea maritima. The sequence continues at coordinate 390,545 of NZ_KB908058.1, read as the reverse complement.
GGTCACCATGTCTACTCTGCTTTTAACTGCCGCTTTGGGCTTATCCAGCGCACTGACACCGGTGAACACCCCTTCTGAAGACGCAAAAGTGATCTTGATCAGCGTGGATGGCGTACGCTGGGAAGAGGTTTTTCGCGGCCCCGATCCAGAGCTGACGGCCAATGAAGACTTCACCGATCGCGCAGAGCAGCTTAATGCCGATTTCCTTTCCCAGGACGATCCAGCCCGCGCGCTGATGCCTTTTTCGCATGATGTCATCGCCCAGCAAGGCGTGTTGATAGGCAATCGCGATGCCGGCTCTTGCGGTCAGCTGTCGAACACGATGATCTTCTCCTACCCAGGGTATAACGAAATCCTGACCGGCAAGGCCGATCCGCGCATCAATTCCAACGCTAAAATTCCCAATGCCAATGTGACCATCCTGGAATGGCTCAATCAGCAGCCAGAGCATGCGGGTAAGGTTTACGCCTTTGGCTCATGGGATGTGTTCCCCTTTATCATCAATGAAGTGCGCAGCGGCGTTCCGGTCAATGCCGGGTTTGAAGCGCTGGAGCCGGTGTATAATGACACCGTTGCCCTCCTCAACACTTTGCAAGAGCAAATCCCCAGCCCCTGGGGCGGGGTGCGCCTGGATGCCTTCACCCATCATTTCGCAATGGAAACCTTAAAGGCTGAACATCCAGACATGGTCTATATCGCCTATGGTGAGCCCGATGACTTTGCCCATGGCGGCGATTTTGACCATTATATCAATTCCATCCACCGCTTTGATGCCTATCTTCAAGAGCTGTGGACCTTTGCCCAAAACGATCCTGAGTATGCGGGCAAGACCACGCTCATCATCACCACCGATCATGGTCGCGGGCATTTAGAGCCCACCTCATGGCGCTCTCACGGCGACAGCCATCCCGGCGCAGAAGCCGTCTGGTTTGCCGCCCTCGGCCCGCAGATTCAGGCCCAAGGCGGTGATGCCTATACACCTGAACATTGCGCCTATACCAATCAAGTCGCCGTAACAGCCCTTAAAGCCCTGGGCTATACGAAAGACGATTATAACCCTGAAGCCGGTGAAGCGCTTGACATTTTCAAGGGGGAGTAAGCTCCCCTGCGACGATGGGGCCACTTGTCTAAGGTGAGGGTCACGCTAAGTTTTGCGTCATGGAAAGGCCCTAAGGCCAGCTCACGAATGGAGACATGCATGGCTCGACTTACCGCCCTTACCCTTGGTGCGTTATGCGCCAGCTTTAGTGCAGCGACGCAAGCACAAGACGTGGATCAAGCCACGATCCTGGCCAATTTGGGCGAAGCGTATAGCGCAGCAAATCTGGAAAATGGCGCACGGGTGTTTCGCCGTTGCCAGTCTTGCCACACCCTCACTGAGGGCGGCCCCAATATGGTCGGCCCCAATTTGTTCGGCGTTTTACAACACGCCCCAGCGTCGAAAGACTATCCCTACTCCAACGCGCTGAAAAATGCTGACATTGAGTGGTCAGCAGAAACGATGGATCAGTGGATCACAAATCCGCGTGGCTTCCTGCAAGGTAACCGAATGAGCTTTGCCGGGCTGCGTGATGCCGATCAGCGCCGCGATGTCATCGCCTATCTGGCGGTAGAAACCTATGACGCGAGTGCGCCTGCGCAATAAGGCCCCTTCTTTTTCTCAACCAGGCTCTGACATTTATTTTCGGAGCCTTTCGAGCTTACGCGTCAGGTCTTTATAATTTAAAACAAAATCGAACCTTGCCCTCTCATTCAAGCAGGATTTAAAATCACTTCGCGCACGTCGGTAAATTGGCCAACTTCGGCCCTTCACCATAGGGCCGTGCTGAGGGGGCACATCTTACTCTAATAGGTTGCAGCCAGCCCTAAACGCCCCCTCAGTATCAACCCCATTGGCACTTAGAAACTGCGCCAAACCCCCAGCCTCAGCCCCCGTTCCTCTGTCGTAAAGGTGGTGGCGGGGGCATAAACCAGGCCCAGCTCGAACATTCGGTTCTTCGTTAGATCGCGCTGCATAGAGATCTGAAAACGGTGAGCGTCAAAATTAGGCTGGCCCGGTCGCTCCCGCGCCAGAGAGACCGCCGAAAAGCTTTGCACCTGTATGCGCCAATCGTCGTTTAAAATCCGCCCATAAGTGAGGTCCAGCCGGAGCGTTCGATCGCCAGCATCAACATAGCCTAGCTGCACCTCACCATAGCTTTTTGGCCCCAGGCTGCGCCCGACCAGCACTTTGATGCCATAACTGCCCGCCGCCTCGCCGGGGGAGAAGACATCTTGACCCTCTTGGGCACCGCCAAGGGCGACTTGCCCCGCCAGCGCCACGGCCCAGGGCCCCTCGCGCCGGATCTGCCATTGCGCTCCGATATGGCTGGAGGTAAGGTTCTTCAAACTGGGATTGAGGCGCTTGGTATAAGCGGGATCATTCGCGCCGCTCGCCCTTTGCCAACTGACATCCCCAAACAACGTCAAAGCGTCTGACCAGCCATATTCACCATAAAAGCTATAGGCCCGGCGCTCAATTTTCTGGTCCGGCCGATCGCAAGTGAAGCACGACAAGGCCGTCATTGCGATCAAGAGTGCTTCTTGATCGCGCTTATTCCACGCCCCAGCCTGTGCGCCCGCCGTGATGAAAAGCGAGCTAAGGACGATGATCGCACAGCCTAGACCTCGCCCTTTCATGACACTCCCCACTTAACCCTCGCCCCATCTAACACGGATCAGACGATGATATCTGTCGGGTATATCACGCTTTTTTACTATTGATCATAACCGGGCGATTGCCGATTGGCGCGATTACGCAAAGCCGCCCAGCCAATCTCCTTAAACAGCTCATGGGTGAAGGCCATCTCGCCTTGGCTGTAGACCTTCTCCTGCATGGGGCTATCCCATTCGATCAGCTCCGCCCCGCCCGCCTGCGCCAGGACCTGGATCTTACAGGCACGCTCTAACAGATAGAGCCGCATATAGGCTGCAAACGGATGATCACCGCAGGCCAGCGTGCCGTGATTGCGCAAAATCATGACATGCTTCTCGCCCAGATCAGCCACCAGGCGCGTCTGTTCATCCATCTCCAACGCGATGCCCTCATAGCCGTGATAGCACACGTCCTTAAAAACATTCATCGCGATCTGAGAAATCGGTAAAAGTCCGCGCTTTTGTGCCGAAACGGCGACACCTTGATCGGTGTGCAGATGCATCACCACCTTCACATCTGGGCGCGCCTTATGGATCGCGGAATGGATGACGAAGCCTGCCGGATTGATGCCAAAGCGTGAGGGAGGAAGGACATTACCGTCCAAATCCACCTTCACCATGTTCGATGCCGTCACATCTTCAAACAACAGCCCAAAGGGATTGATCAGAAAATGTTCGTCCGGCCCCGGTACGCGCATCGAAAAATGGGTAAAAAACAAATCATCCCAGCCATGGGCATGGGCCAAGCGATAAAGCGCGGCTAAATCACAGCGCGCCTTCCACTCGTCTTCACTGACTAAACTACGCACATCAGGGGCTTGGCCATCCATCTTTGTCTCCTGCGTTTATTATGCGCCTTAGGGCTTTTTTATCCGCACCAGGATCGCGCGGGGCGCGGTTTTCGTCAATTTTAAAACGAATTTTTGGTCCGAACACAGATTCGCGCCAGATCAAGTCGTGCATCCCGGTAAGGAATCAGAAACCATATGCGTGCAGCGTCAGTTGACGAATCACTGATGCGCCAGTGGGATTTGTGGGGAACGGCGTTAATGGCCATGGCAGAGCAATATGATCAAAGCGCGGTGTTACCGGGCGATCCAGGGGTTCGCGCCAAAATCGTTTTGGCCACGACCGAGTATTGCACCAGCGCCAACCTGTCCCCGGCCGCGCGTGCGCGCGCCGATGGACTCTTGCTACAATTTGCCCAAGCGGTAGAGACCCAGGTGCGCATCGCCATGGCCTATAAGCTGGCCGATTGTGAATGGGCCCCCCCCGGCATTGTACGCTATCTGGCCTTCGATCAACTGACCGTGGCGCGTCCTATCCTGTTAAAGTCTCAGCAATTGCGCGATGAAGACCTGATCGCACTGTCCAATCTATCGGCGGAGCATCGCAAACTGATCGCAGCGCGCAAAGCCCTTAGCCCGCCGGTGTGTGAGACCCTCACCTATCATGATGAGGACGATGTCCTGGATGCTCTGGCGCGCAATAATGGGGCAAGGCTCAGCGCGAATGCCTTTGAGGATTTGCTGGACGCGGCCCGGCGTAATGAGACTTTGTTGAGCCATCTCGCCGCGCGCTTTGACCTGCCGCAAAGTTTTGCCAAGCGCCTGATCCGCTTTGCCAGCGATGCCATTAAAGATGAGATCATCAAGCGCTATCCCCGCCTGCCCCAGCATCCGCTGCATGAGGTGGGTGAAGCGGCGGTTCAGATCGTTGAGCACCAAGCCCCAATCTCCATCTCACAAGCCCTGGTCAAGAAGCTGCATCAATCCGGACGCCTAACGCCGTCCTATGTGCTGCGCGCCCTGTCTGAGCGTCGCTTGGAAGTGTTTGATTATGCGGTGGCAGAACTGGCCGATATTGAGGTCGAACACTGGCGACGCGCCTTAAGCGCATCGGGCCCACGCGCCGCGGCCCTGGCCCTACGCGCAATGGAGGTGGACCGTTCGGCCTATGCCTCGATGTGCGCCAATTTAGAAGCGGCCGGGCGGATGATAACGCCGCACCGCGATGCTTTAAGTGGATTATTACGCGCCATATATGCAGACTATAGCCCGGATGACGCGCGTAAGGCCTTGCGCAGTTTCGCTTTACCCGCTTCAATCCGCTAAAGCGAAACCTTAAAAACGAAGAGTTTTAATGCGCATTGGTTTTAGTGTTGCCGACCGTTCTGATGCTCAGCTGGCCTATCAACGCCTGAAAGCGCGTTATGGCGAAGCCCCCTTGGAAGAGGCCGATTATGTCGTCGCGCTGGGCGGGGATGGCAGCATGCTGGATGCGCTGCACGCCATCATGCCACGCCACACCCCGGTCTATGGCATGAATTACGGCAGTGTCGGCTTCTTGATGAATGATGCCCATGAAGATCAGCTGATCGAGCGATTAAAGGCCGCCAAGCCCGCCCATATCTCGCCCTTGCGTATGCGCGGGGAGGATATGGCGGGCGGCAAATTCGAAGCGCTGGCGATCAATGAAGTCTCGCTGCTGCGCCAAACCCGTCAAACCGCCAAAGTGCGCATTCTCGTTGATGGTACGCTGCGCTTAGAGGAGCTGGCCGCCGATGGCGTATTGCTGGCGACGCCCACGGGCTCCACGGCCTATAACCTTTCCGCCCACGGCCCGATTCTGCCCATCGGATCACAGCTTTTGGCCCTGACGCCCATATCCGCCTTTCGCCCGCGACGCTGGCGCGGTGCGGTGCTGCGTCACACCTGTTTAGTGCGCTTTGAAATGATCGAAGCGGAAAAACGTCCCGTCGCCGCCGTGGCGGACAATATGGAGTTTCGCCAAGCGCGCTGGGTGGAAATCGCCGAAGCGCCCGAGATTTCCCTGACCTTGCTGTTTGATCCCGACCGCGCGCTGGATGAGCGGGTCTTGATCGAACAATTCAGCAATTAAAGCCCGTTACAGCCCATCCGGGTCCAGCATGGCATCAATATGCACATGCATCAGGGTGATCGCTGCCTCGCCCGACACCTTGCCGACCAGAACACTGCTCGCCAGCCCCTGGCACAGGGCAATAAAGCGTGCAGCCTCATAGGCGGCATCAACACGCTGGGGCACATCGCCCTCACACCGGCCCGCGATCAGGCGCTCAATCATCAAACGCTCCAGCCGGTTTGGCCCTTCGATAAAGGGCTCACAGCTCAGCTCGTGATCAGTCATCGCCAAAGCGCCATAGGACGTCCAGGCCAGATGGAACAGGCGGCTTTCAGGCGTAAGCGGCAGGGCCTCCAGGATGAAAGCCTCCAGATAGGCCCGCGTCATGGCCTGGCCCGGCATCGCATCCAGGCGCGCGCGCCAGCGCGCATACATGCCCGCTTCTAAAACCTGAAGAACTTGCGCCAATAAATTGGCTTTACTGGTAAAATAATACTGTACGAGACGTAGAGAGACCCCAGCCTCTTTCGCCACGGCCCGCATAGTGACGCCGACCATGCCTTCGCGCGCAATCAAAGCCAGAACCGCGTTCATAATCTGTTGACGCCGGCGTTCGGCCTTGTCCAAGCCCTCTGGCATGGCAATAGGTTTGGTTAAGGTAATTGCGTTCACACCCCGCCCCTTTGATACAGCCGTATCAGCGCTATTGATGGCCCGATAAATCTGCTGATGACATTCAATCAGGCTAAAGCGATTCTTTTTCGCGCCAGCATGACCATTCCAGCCCCGGCGCATCTTCAAGGCAAAGCGCAGCCAAGCCCTTCAATTACCGCAACAAACGAAAAAATAACGCTTCCCTCGCTTGACCCTTTAGGCGGATGTTAAGCCCCACTGCCTTAGAAGGGTGTGGAATGATGAGGGTGTATTTGCGTGGCGCAGATGATTCCAGCCGATAAGGCATTTGATCAGCTAAATGTCATGGTCGTCGATGATAATGCGGCCATGCGCGGGATTTTGCGCGCGCTGTTAACTGCCTTTGGCTGTCGGCGCATTGTTGAGGCCGCCAATGGCTTAAAAGCCTTAGAGCTGTTACGCGAGACCCCGATTGATGTGATGATTTGCGATTGGAAAATGTCGCCGATAGATGGGCTGGAATTGGTGCGCAATATCCGCGATCCGCACAACAGCCCCGCGCCTTTCCTCCCCATCATCATGATCACGGCCTATTCAGAGCGATCAAAAATAAATATCGCGCGCGACAGCGGTGTAACGGAATTTTTGGTAAAACCTGTTACCTCTGAGGCATTATTTAAAAGGCTGCAAGTGATTGTTAACCGTCCTCGGCCTTTTGTAAGGACAAAGATGTTCTTTGGTCCTGATCGTCGTCGTCGCCCCGATGATGATTATGAAGGTCCAGAACGGCGTAGTGATGCGGTCAGCATTTAAGTGAAACGGAACGAACAATGACGAAGCGCGAAAAGCCGATTGAAATTATCACCCCGCCCAACATGCTGCGGGTTAAAGTCGGTGGGCGTATTGCCCCCGCCGATCCCGAAGCGATTGCCCGGGCCGAAAAAGCGCTTCAGCAAATGGAAGTTGAGTTTGAAGACTGGATCAATGAAGAAGTCGTCAAACTGGAAAAGGCTATGGCTGCTGTCAAAAAGGTTGGCCTTGCCAGCCCCGAGGGGGAAGCTGTGTTCGTGATTGCCCACGATTTACGCGGACTTGGCACCACGTATAAATTCCCGATCGTAACGCGCATCGCGACCTCGCTGGCACGTCTGATTGAAGATGAAGAGCGCCGCGCAACCGCGCCTGTGGCTCTGGTTGGCGCTCACGTCAACTCCATCCGCGCCGCCCTAGCCCAGAATGTGCGCGATGATAAACATCCTATTGGGAAAGCTTTGGCAGAAGAGCTGGAAACCCAGGTCATCGCCCTGGTCGGCGAAGCGCAATAAAGCCTCGTTTATACACAATAAAAAGGGAGCCGACGGCTCCCTTTTTATTGTCCAATAGGCGGCTTTTATGACGCCGCGTTGATCGCCAAAATCCGCTCATGATCGCCATCCAGGCGTTCCATGCAGTAATTGAGATCGGCCTCCGGTGCGCCCTGGAATTGGGTGAAGATCCGCTCCATCAGGCGGGTACGGAATTTCACGATGTCTTCTGCGCCTGATGGTCCCATTTCCAAAGAATCATAGGCCTGCACCGCAGCGCGAATGGCCGGGAAGATCCGCTTGGGCAGACCTGTGCGATCAAAGACCGCCTCCAGCCCCAAAGGCCCGGCATCATGGATCAACAACCAGGCGCGGCGATGTTCGATGCCCGCCAGCTCAGCGATTGCATGTTCAAAGAAGGCCATATGCCCGCGGAATAATCCCCGCAGGATCAAAGATGGGGTCAGGCGCGCATTCATCTGCAATTGCTGCACGAAGCGGCGCTGATCGGGGGCCATGCCCGCTTGTTCAACCAGATCGACCGTTGCGCGTTCACGCGCACTTTCGGCCAGCTCTACCGCCAATTGCGGGGGCAAGGCATGGCGTGCCACCAAACGGTCAATCGCATCGGCAGAGATGCGCGCGATCAATTTTTCGGTGACATTCAGTGGCAATTCGCGCCGTTCGATAAAGCGCTCCAACACATTGGGTTGCGCGCGGAAGCGCTGCAAAGTGATGGAGAAAGCTTCCTCATCAAACTCCGCGCCATTATTGGCCGCCAGCGTGCCCACGGCTTCACCTTGGCCGCGCACAACGATTTCTTTCACCACGCCCTTGGACACTATAGGACGCTTGGCGATGGCATTTTGACGAATTCCAGATCCCGCGCGGATCACCTCAATGAGATCGCTATCATCAAGAACCGGAGAGCCAGCCAGCACCGGGATCGCAATCGAATCGATGTCTTTGATCAGCTTGCGCGCCACATCCGCGGGTAAATCGGGCGAGCGCTGCATCGAAACGGCCAGCGCGCGTCGCACCAATTCGGCGGCATCGGTGGCGATAAAACGAATGAGATCTTGCGCGGCCTGACGGTCCTGCTCAATCAACTCGCCTTCATCGATGCGTTTACAAATTTTATGCACCGCCAAAGCTCGCGCTTCAGGATTTTCGCGATCCATCAGGCGCTGGATATCCTCTTGCGTGAGACGAGCTTTAAAATTGACGATACTCATGGTCTGGTCTCCTGGTGAGCCCGCATCGCCTTTGCGTGCGGGTCAAGCCTTACGCCCGCCGCGGCGGGTCGTTGTCCTCAGGTCCTTTCAAAGACGCCAAGATTTCAATCATAAGAGGTGAAATTTCTGCGACACTACCGGGCACACTCGCATTTGGGGCTGCTCGACTGACGCCTGCGAACGCATAAACGCCTTGTTGATCAGGGCGTAAGGTCTCTATGGGTTCGCGCGGGCCTTCAGGAAGGTTCACCTGGCCTTCGTGATGACGCGAGAGAATCGCAACCACATCGCGCACACTGCGCGCGCGGCCGTGATCATAGAAAATCGACCGGTTTGCCGCTGCCGCCGCCGGGAAATGCTCCGCCGCACGCGCTTCAGGTTGGGTATCGGCAAGGGTCAATAACTCACCGGCCCCGCCCGCGCCCAAGAAATGCGCCATATATAGCTCTGCGCCATTGGGCTCCCGGCCCAGTTGACGCGAGAGAGACGCGCTATTTTGCGCCGTCAACTCACCGGCCAGGCGGCTCGCCATCTCCGGATCGAAGCGCATATCGAGAATTTGCCGACGCTTGGCAGGATCACTTACACTGAAGCGGCCATTGCCATCCCGGCTAATCGCGCCCGCCAGCTCGCCTTGACCATGCTTGGCCCCATATTCAGAAAAAGTGGCAAGCCAGGTCTGGTCAATAAATTGGAACAGACCTGACGCGCTGGAGGTTCGCGCCTTAGCGTCTTGATCGAAATTGCTTTCGCGCGCGGCAGTGCGTAACAGATAATCGAAGTCCGCCCCTGTGGCCTGAGCAGCCTCAGCGATAAAACGCACCGGTCCCGGCGCAGTGGTGCGCAGAACGGACGTTAAAACATCTTGAGCACGGGCTTCTGTCATCAAGACACACTTATGCCGATTCGCCTAACCTAAGCGCCCATTGTGCCGTATTCGCGTAAACAAGTGTTAACAGAAATGAAGCCCTACAGGCCAAAACGCATTGGGGTAAAGATAGGATTAAGTCCCAAGGGCGCGCCAGTCATCATCGCCAAAGCCGCACGGCCGTAAAGCGGTCCCAGTAAAACCCCATTGCGATAGGCCCCGGCCAGATAATAAAGCCCCGGTGTCTGGCTCGGCCCGATCAGCGGCGCAAAGTCTTGTGCGGCCGGGCGCAATCCGGCCCAACGCTCCACCAGGCGCGCCTCAGCCAGGCTAGGATAAGCCATGCGCGCGCGCTCGGCCAAATGGGCGCAGGCTTGATCATCAATATCGCAATCGCCTTTGCCGGGCTCTGATGTCGCGCCGATTACCACGCGCCCGCCCGGCTTAGCGGTGATGTAAATATTAAAGCCACGTATGACATGCAGCGGGATACGATCGCGGGCCTGAAAAGCGATCATCTGGCCTTTCACCGGATGAATGGGGTAGGTTTCGCGCCCTTCACCCAGCAAGGTTTGCGCCCCATGCGCGAGAAACACCGCATCGGCATGGCGAACATCCTCGCCCGTCTGACCCAGACGAATACCGGTGACCGCGCCGCCCGACCTTTCCAGCCCCCAGACCTCAACCCCGGCATGAAAGCGCACCCCCTTGGCCTGACACATCGCGATCAAAGCCGTGACCAGCGCGCGATTGTCCAGATGGCCATCACCTGGAAAATACAGCGCCCCATGGCAAGCGCCCAAGCCCGGTTCGCGCGTTTGGGCTTCGCGCGCGCTGAGCGGTTCAAGGCTGAGGCCCAGATCGTGCGCGCTTTGGACGATTTCATTCATGCGCGCTTCATCGGCGCGCTGGAATATAGGGGTTAAAGTTCCTGGACGGGCATAGCCAAGGGGCTGTTTGGCAAAATGTTGTAAGCGCACAATGGTTTCATCCCATAGGGATAAGCCCTCTTGCAGCCACGCGCTCACCCCTGCCGCATGGGGTTGGCGGACCAGCTCGACAGCGCTTTCAAAGCCAGCGCCCAACATGCCGCCAGAGGCCCAGATCGCGCCGCGACCAATCGGTCCGCGATCATAGACCTCGACCGCAAACCCGGCTTCGGCCAACGACCAGGCACTGAATAACCCAGCCGCACCCGCACCGACAATGATGATGCGGGCCGTGGTCATTTGGTGTAGGGTTAATGTGGACATAGACGAGCGCATCTACCTTAAGCCGAAGCCAGGACAAAACTATAAGGTTTCCTAGGAGGATGAACCATGAGTTTTCACCGTCGCCTTGCAGTCGCAAGCCTGATTGCCGCAACATTCACCGCCGCGCCCGCTTTTGCGCAGGATGGCGAAGATGAAAGCCGTTGCCTCAGACTGCGTAACATTAACGGCTATAGCGTCATTGATGATCAGCACTTGATCTTAAACGGCGGGGCCAGCCATCACTATCTGGTCACCACGCGCCAGCGCTGTTCTGACATGCGGGTCGGCATGGCCGTAGGCACGTCGTTTAGTGACAATGCCCGCATCTGCAATGCCCGCTTTGAGTATATCCAGCCCACCCAAGGGCCGTGGCGCTGTCAAATCGACACCATTGAAGAGGTCGATAGCCCCGAAGCAGCCCGCGCCTTGATCGAACAGCGCGCGCAAGAGAGCGCCTCGCAATAATTTGGCTCTCATTGACCAGAGGAGACCCCTAAAGCGTCTTACCCCGCCTCATCTTTTGGGTCTCCCTGTCTTCCCCGATTAAGAACTGAGTGTTTGACATCCCACAATCAAGTATTCTAGCACTAGAATATGACGCACACTCTCACCGATAGCGAACTCCTCCTTCTCGGGCTCGTCGCAGAGATGCCGCGCCATGGCTATGAGCTGGAACAGATCATAGAAGCGCGCGGAATGCGGGAATGGACGCAGGTCGGCTTCTCCTCCATCTATTTTGTGCTCGCCAAGCTGGAAAAAGCTGGGCTGATAACCGCCGAAAAGCCCGCGGGTGCCAAAGCCCGAAAAACATTCAGCCTTACCCCATCCGGCCGTGAGGTTCTAAGCGCACAAACCCTAGCGGCCCTTGGCCACTATCGTCCCACATTCTCATCCCTTTTGCTTGGCATGGTGCACTGGCCCGTCCTGTCACGGGATGCGGCGTTAAAGGCCCTGGAAACGCGCCTGTCGTCCATTACTGGCGAACTTGAACGGCTTGAGCGCGTGCGCCGACAAAGCCAGCCCATGCCCGATCATATCGAGAGCCTATTTGACTTCTCCACCGGCCAGCTGAACGCCGAGCGCAGCTGGATCAACACCACTCTGGATTATATGAGGCATAAACCATGGTAGACGATAGCTTGATCGATCTAACACAGGACCGGGCCACATTACGTGCGCTCTACGCGCCGCCTGCTGGCCAGTTCAGCCGTGTAGATGTGCCAAAGCTGCCCTTCGCGATCCTGGATGGCGAAGGCCCCCCTGAACCGGGCTCCATCGAAATCGCAGTAAAAGCCCTCTACACCGCAATCTATTCCATCCGGCGCGAAGCGCGCACGCGAATGGGCAAGTCCTTTGTTGAGCCGCCGGTGGAGATCCTTTATTGGGCGGATGATATGCGCGACTTAGCCGTGGGTAATCGTGAGACATGGCACTGGCGCGTGCAGATTACCTTGCCCGTGTGGGCGAACGCACAGCGACTGAAAGACTCAGCGCAAGAAGCCCGCCAAGACTTGGGTGATTTACCCGCGCTGCGCTGGGCGCTCGTGCACGAAGGCGAGTGTGTGCAATACCTTCACATTGGCCCAACGCATACCCTTGCGGAGATTGTGCAAGGGCTCTACGCAGACTACCTGCCCCACCATAAACTGGACGCCGAGGGTGCCTATCACGAAATCTATCTCGATGATTGGAGCCGCGTGGCTCCGGCACAGCGCAAAATCATCCTGCGCCAGCCGGTGTGCGCAAGGGTGTAGGCGTACACGACCTATGCCTTATACAAAAAGCCTGCCTGTCCAGAACACGCCGTGCGCAAAGCGCGCCTCCCACAAGCTGGCATGTCGCCAACCGCTATTTCACCGCGAGGGCCATATCCCCTAATCACCATCACAGACGGCATGTAACTCGCCCCTGCCCGCGCGTAGGTTTGACAGGCACACAATCCATCTAAGCGAGTTGTCGATGTCTATAGCGCTCACGGGATCCCCCCTGATTTTATTAAACCCAGAGAGAGACGAGCGAATGTAGGCGAAAGGCGATTAAAGCATGAAACGACAACACAAAGTCCGCGAAAGGACTTAGACCTTTTTGACGAATTCGGTCTTCAAGCCCATCTGGCCAATGCCATCAATGCGACAATCAATATCGTGATCGCCTTCGACCAAGCGGATATTTTTGACCTTGGTGCCCACTTTGACGACCGATGAAGAGCCTTTGATCTTCAAGTCTTTAATCACCGTCACGGTGTCCCCATCGGCGAGCACACTGCCATTGGCATCGCGCCAGACCCGCTCGGCGGCTTCGCTTGGCGCTTGAACCGAAAATTCGTGCGCGCACTCAGGGCAAATCAATAAAGCCCCGTCTTCATAAGTATAAATTGAGCCACATTGTGGACAAGGCGGTAAAGTTTGATCAGTCATGGAACAACTCCTCTTTGCCAAGCGCATAAGAGGTTTGTCCAAGCCTGTCTAGAAGACGCCCTGTCATCGAATGAAAATCATGAAAGATGAGCAGAAAATGGTACCACCTCCCCGGTTCGAACGGGGGACCTCTTGATCCACAATCAAGCGCTCTAACCAACTGAGCTAAGGCGGCGCACCATTTTTATCACCGACACTGCGGTTGATACCGGGCCGTGAGGCGCTGGAACTTACGGGCAAGCGTTTTGACTTGCAAGAGGGTAGAGCCAGCGTTTTGCAGCGCCCCACCCTATAAATAACAGTCCAGACTGGACCGCGGCAAGCCTAAATCAAACCGCGTTCGGTGAGATAAGCCGTCATCGCCTCAATCCGGTGCTCATCAGAAGGGTGGGTCGACATAAATTCAAAAGAGCGTGTGGAGTGTAGGCCACTCATCCCATTCCAGAAGGTCAGCGCCTCAACCGGATTATAATCGGCATGCTCCATGAATTGCAGGCCCAGGCGGTCGGCCTCATATTCATGGCGGCGTGAGTAAGGCAGGACAACACCGAAGGTGACGCCTGCACCCAGAACGGCGGCCCAGACGGCGGAATTATCGACATCAGCCGAATCAAGGGCCAACGCGGCCAGGCCAATCCCGACACCGGCGGCCATTTGCTGGCTGGCGCGCTCTGCGGCGTGACGTCCGGCGACATGGCCCGCCTCATGGCCCATCACAGTCGCAACCTGGGCGTCATTATCCATGACATCCAAAATCCCGCGATAGAACCCCACCTTACCATTGGGCAGAACCCAGGCATTGATCGAATCACTATCAAAGACCACGAATTCCCAATCGAGATGGGTTTGGCCTGAGGCATCGACGATTTTGCGGCCCACACGCTCCACCCGGCGACGCAAGGCCGGATCACGGCTGACGCGCTCCTGACGCAGGGATTCATTCCACGCTTGTGTGGACATTTCCGAGATCTGATCATCAGAGACCAGCATCAACTGGCTGCGGCCCAGCGCCATATTCTCTGCGCAACCCGGTGTAAAGGCCACCACACTGCCCGTGGCCAAGCCCATCAACAGTTCGCGCCGGTCCATTTTAATCGTCGTCATCGTCCTCATGCCTTCCTTAAGGGCGAAAACACCCTTAAAAAACCCCCTAGGCGAATTTCTAGGCGCGGATGTCATAGAAACGCCGCATAAATAAGAATACTCTGCATTGTGGCCGCGATGGGGCCAATCTGGCAAGCCAGCAGAATGAGATTTTCTCTCATTGTCTCATCACGGCATAAGCTCTTCGGGTGGGAGGTCCCTATGCGCCGCATTCTACTACTCTTAGTCATCCTTATTGGTGTCATTTTTGGGGCAGCGCTGATTTTGCCTGCCGTCATTCCCACCGATAGCTATCGCGCACGCGTAGAGAGCGCCGCCAGCGATGCGCTGGGCCGCGAGGTGCGCTTGTCCGGTCCAATCAAACTCGCTCTTTTGCCTAAGGTCCAAGTGCGCGCCGAGGATGTTTCGATTGCCAATGCTGACGGCTTTGGCGATGAGGCCTTTGCCGAAATGAGCGAGCTTCGCCTGACCCTCGCCTTCTGGCCCCTGTTGCAAAAGACTATCGAGCTGGAAGAATTTGTCCTGGTTGAGCCCACTATTCGTCTCACCCAGCGCGGGGCCCGTAATAACTGGACCTTCAAGACCGCCGGTGAAGTCGCACCCACCCAGCAGGCCGATGCGCGTGGTGCCTTTATTCGTCAACCCGGTGCCCTGCCCCTGGAGGCGAGCCTGGGCGATTTACGGATCGAAAACGGGGCACTGTCTTTCGTCAGCGAGCAGCAAAGCTTCACCGTCACCGCGCTGAATGTCCGTACCAGCCTGCCGAGTGTGGATGAAGCTGCGCAATTAGAAGGCAGCTTCACGCTAAATGGGGAAGATTTCCGCTTCGACACCGGGCTCTCCAGCCTACGCGCTCTGTTCGAAGGTCAAGCCACCGATATTGATCTTGCTGTGGCCAGCGCCGTGCTTGATCTCGATTTCCAAGGGCAGATGGCTGAAAGTGAAAGCTTTGCTTTTGCGGGGGACTTTAGGGCAAACCTGCCTAACCTACCGCGCCTGGCTGCGATTGCCGGGGCGAGCCTGCCCCAAGGCAATACCTATAAAAGCTTCTATGCTGAAGGGCGTCTGATCGGCGAGCCCGGCCGCTTGACGGTGCGCGGGAATGGCCAACCGCCACGCGGCGATAACGCCCTGATCCGCTTTGACGACATCACCAGCGAAGGCACCTTGACCGTCACCTATGGCGGGGATCGCCCGATGGTGCGGGGGCGATTAAGCCTGGATACGCTCGACATCACCCCCTATGCCGGTTCAGGTGAGCGTGCGAACACCCAGCGCCCATCAGGACCCATGGAGTTCAGCCGGACACCGATGGATCTTTCGGCCCTGGGCCTTGTGGATGCCGACCTTAATCTCAGCGTCAACACGTTGAAATTCCAAGCCTTGGAAGTCAGCGATGTGGCGCTTCACGCGGTGCTCGATCGCGCACGCCTGCAAGCTGATTTAACCCAATTCACCCTCTATCAAGGTCGCGGCCGGGCGACAGCGATCGCCAATGCGCGCACCGCCACCCCCAGCTATGGCCTCAACGCCAATCTGGAGGGGGTGTCGGCTCTGCCGCTCTTACAGGCCGCCGCAGGCTTTGACCGTTTAGAAGGTTTGGGCACGATCACGATGGATCTGACCAGCCGGGGTGCCAGCGCTCATGACATCATCAACGGGCTCAATGGCACATCCAATTTCCGCTTCGCTGATGGGGCCATTAAAGGCATCAATTTGGCGCAAGTTCTGCGCGGTGTACAATCGGCGCTGACCAATCGTGGCTTGCCTGAGGGTTTCGGCGCGCAAGAAAGCACAGACTTTACCAGTTTGACCCTGGCGACCACGCTGAGCAATGGTTTAGCGAATGCCAATCTGGAAATGTTGAGCCCGCTGGTGCGCGTCAATGGCGGCGGGGTGTTCAACCTGCCTCAGCAAAACATGGATTATCGCATCACGCCGCGCGCTGTCGCCTCCCTTCAGGGCCAGGGAGGTACAAACGACCTTGTCGGCATTCCGGTGCCGATCCGCCTGCAAGGAAGCTTTAGCGAGCCGCAAATCGGCATCGACTTTGAAGCGGTCGCACAATCGCTCTTGCGGGCCCGTCTGGGCCAAGCCGTCGGGGGCAATAACGCCAATGGCGAACCGCAAAGCCTGGAAGAGACCGCGCGCGATGCGCTGACCAATGCGCTCTTTGGAAATCGCAATCGCGATCAATCCTCTGAGGACACGTCCCAAGACAGTGATCAAAATCAAGACGAAGACAAAGACGAAGATCCCGCTCAGCAATTGCTTCGCGGTTTACTGGGCGGCGGCTGAGGCCTCGAGGCATAATCTAATAAAGGCCCGGACTATGTTCGGGCCTTGCCTTATTTTGGCCACCAACCCTTCACTAAACCTGCACAACCTCTTCAGTTTTCGTTCAGACGGCACCGACTACATCTGATCGCAATGATAACCCTTACCTTTTGGAGTGAACCTTATGTCAGGTCTTCTTCGTCCGCTTGTTTTCGCTGCTCTGGGTACGCTCAGCGCGGTAAGCCTTTTGGCCCCCGCCGAAGCCCAACGTGGGCGTGGTCGCGACCGCGATGATGAACGCGGCGGTGCCATCATTCTTTATGAACACGCCAATTACCAAGGTCGCTCGGTTCGTATTACCGAAGCCTCGTCCAATCTGGGGCATGAGGGCATGAATGATATGGTCTCCTCCATCCGCATCGAAGGACGCGGTCAGTGGGAGATTTGTGTTCATGCCGATTATCGCGGCAGTTGTGGTGTCATCAACGAAGATCAGCCCGATATGACCCGTAATGCCATGAATGACAAAATGTCATCGGTTCGTCGGGTCCGCTTCCGCGGTCCTGATGCCGAGGCGGGCGCGACGCTTTATGCGGGACCGAATTTTACCGGACGCTCCATTACCCTCAACAGCTCTTCGGCCAATCTCAGCGGCTTGGCGTTTAATGACATGGCCGGTTCCATTCGGGTTCACCGCGGATCTTGGGTCTTCTGTCAGCACGCCGATTTTGAAGGCCGCTGCGAAACCTTTGAAGGCGATGTGCGCTCTCTCGCGCGTATGGGTTTCGAGCGTGAGATTTCTTCGGCTGAACCCTTAGATGATTACAATTATCGCCGCCCTGGTCGCTCTGGTCCTGATTACCCCAGCCGTCCTGGGCGTCCTGGACGTCCTGGGGGACGCGTGGATGTCGATGGCGGCACACCCACCGTCTATTATGAGCGTCCTTCTGTCGATGGCCAGCCGGTCGCCTTCTGTAGCGATCGTTTTGGGCGCACCTGCGGGGTAGAAGTCGCCAACCAGCTGTGCCGCAGCGCCGGTCATCGCCGCGCGATGTATCACGAGCGGTCTAATTATCGCGGTGAGGCTTACTTCCTGCAGGATGATAATTTCGGACGCACCGAAGAAATCCTGACTAATGTCTTGTGCAACGATCGCTAAGACCCGCGACATTTTAGACCGCATATTTACAGCCAAGGCCCCTCGCATTGCGGGGGGCTTTTTGCTAAAATAGTTACAAACGAAACTATTTTTTCGGAGAGTCTTTTACCATGCCGGTCAATGACCCTATTATTGCGCAACAAACCCCACGTGCCGATCACACCATTGACCAGATGTGGGATAAGTATACGCCGGAAGAGCATGGGGTCTGGAAGACGCTTTATGATCGCCAGATGAAAGTGCTGCAAGGGCGCGCCGCGCCGGAGCATTTCAAGGGCCTCGAGCTTTTGAATATGAGCGATGAAATCCCCGATTTCCGCCGGATGAATGAAAAGCTGATGGCGCTGACCGGCTGGGAAGTCGTCACCGTTCACGGCCTGATCCCCAATGATGTGTTCTTCGATCATCTGGCTAATCGCCGCTTTGTCGCCGGGCGTTTTATTCGCGATGCACATAAGCTGGATTATCTTGAAGAGCCTGACATCTTCCACGATGTCTTTGGTCATGTCCCCTTACTGACCCAACCGGTTTTTGCCGATTATATGCAGGCCTATGGGCGCGGCGGGGTCAAAGCTATGAAGCATGACATGATCGAAAACCTGACCCGGCTCTATTGGTATACGGTCGAGTTTGGCTTGATCAACACCCCTGAGGGGCGGCGCATCTATGGTGCGGGCATTGTCTCCTCGCAATCTGAATCGAAATTCAGCCTGGAAGCGCGCTCGCCCCACCGCGTCCATTTTGATCTCGAGCGGGTGATGACCACCGATTACCGCTATGATGATTTCCAGCAGACCTATTTCGTCATCGATTCTTATGACGAGCTGATGGAGGCCACCGCCGGTCAGGACTTCGATCCGATCTATGCCAAGCTGAAAGGTGTTCCCGACACCAAGCCCGATACGCTGGTGGACGGCGATAAGGTCTATACCCAAGGCACCCAGGAATATGCCCATGCGGGCGGCTTGAAGGCTGAAGCGGTTGCCGTTTAAGGCGTTTTGAAGCTTATTCACAGATGATCATTAATATCTATTCACTGCTTTCGTTCAGACTTTAACAAGGCTCCGCGCGTATCCTTCACGACCTCATGAAAGGAATGTGCGGGTGAGTGATAGTCTGATTGAGCACTGTTTTGATGGACAGGCCTTAAAGTTGGTTGTGCGCGGCCAACGCACACCCTCTGATGCCTTGGGCACGCTTGCTTATTTCCTGCGGGTGTATAAGGCCCAGCCTGCCCGCCGGATCCTGTTTGATCCGCGCAAAGCGACATATACTGCCAATATGAACCGGTACATGTTTGAAGCGATGGCCAAGCTGACCGAACTGCCCCCTTCGCGCATAGCGGTGATCAAGTCTGATCACACCTTGGGTTTGGTCAATATCGCCCTGGAAATCGTCAATCTCAGCACGCCCCATAAGATGCGCGCCTTCAGTGATGAAGAGGCTGCACGCACCTGGCTGCTGGATGATCAGCGCGGTCTTGAAGACGACGCCCCGGCCCCGCCCCCCGCCGAGCCTGAACTGGTGAAATCACCGCGTCCGGACACCTATGATGATGTTTTTATCATCGACTGATCGGGGGCATTCTAGCAGCTTGTTGAATGCGTTTGGTTATCGCTCAAAATCCTTCAACGAAGTTAACGCGCGCAAACCCTCTTCATTCAATCTTTAAAAAGATCCATCGCCTAGCGTGCTGCCTTTCGAAGGGGGCTCGCCATGACTACGCTCGATATAAAACCCTGTTTAGGGGGCAAAGCCTTATTGCTGGTGGCCCACGGTCATCGCCGCCCCGTTGATATGGGCCGGGGTCAGCGCGCCTTTTTGAAAGCCTATAAAGCCGCAAACACGCGCCGGGTTTTATTTGACCCTCGAAAAGCCTTTTATGATGCCAGTATAGAGACTTACCTGACCCAGGGCCTGATGGTTTTGACCACTTTGCCGCCCACACGCTTTGCGGTTTTAAAAGCCAATCACCTTCAAGGCCTAATCGCCCTTGTGCAAGAAATGATCAATTCCAGCACGCCCCATAAGCTTCGCACCTTTAACACCCTCAAAGAGGCCGAACGCTGGCTCAGTGAAGACCTGATCGCATCACACACGCCAAGGGCGGAACCACGCCGTGTCCCGCCCCTGGATATTCACTATCTTGATTAAGGCTTTAACCGCGCTGAAAAGGATAAAATCCCCGCCCCAGCCCCAAGATTGCAGTTAGCGCATCCAGCGCGCCTTGGGCCTCCACAATCAAAGCCGGATCGCCCAGATCATTGGGGCCAAGTTCATCGCGATACCATTTTTCACCCCAGGCGGTGAGCTCTTGATAGAGCGTCTCGCTCATCAGGCATTTGGGATTAACGCCGGCGCGCTCCTCCTCGCTCAACACCACACGCAGACGCAGACAGGCCGGCCCGCCGCCATTGCGCATGGATTGACGAACCTCAGCATACTGAACATCGCCGATGGGGCCATTGCCAGCCACCAGACGCTCACAATACTCACGCGTGCTGGTGCATTCTTCGGTTTCCTTGGGCGCGATCAAAACCATGCGGTCATAATCGGGCCAGCTCAGAAGCTGCGAGTTAAAAAGGTAAGACGTGATGGCATCGCCCAGCGGCACTTCACTGTCAGGCACCTCAACGAAGATCGGCTCGAACAGGTCTTCAGCCGCCGCCTTGATCGCCGCCAATGTCCCAGCCTTGTCCTCGAACGCAAATTCATGGAAGAACAATACCGGACCATTGCCGACACAGACCACATCATTGTGGAAGGCCCCCGCATCAATGGCGCGCTGAGACTGGCGCACAATCACCGTGCGCTTGGGGTTCAGGCCATGACGACGCGCAATGGCTTCACACGATTGGCGGGTTTGGCGTGCAGGAAAAACACCGCGATAATCCTCATAGGCATCACGGCCAAAAACCAAAATCTCCACACCCTCCTCGCCATGTTCAGCGCACAGGCGCACATGATTGGCCGCGCCTTCATCACTGAAGGCCACCTGATCGGGTAAAGGCGCATGAACCGCGAAGTGGGTATCATCGGCAAAGATCGCCTTCAACGCGGTTTCGGTCTGGGGCCCTTCGATGGAGCGGTGCAGGGTCGAATGCAGATTGGCCGGTGTGAAATGAACCCGGCCATCGGCGGTATCAGCCGAAGGACTGACCATGGCCGCATTTGCCGCCCACATCGGACTGGCCGAGGTGAGATTGCGGCAAAGGACGGGGTCTGCCGCCCAGGCCGCGTCCCAAATCGCTTTGTCAGAGCCAGAAAAACCCAATTCACGCAGGCGCGGCAGGAAGGGACGCTCATGCGGGGGCAGAACGCCCTGCACCAGGCCTGCATCGGCCAAACGCTTCATCTTCGCCAGGCCTTCTAGCACCCCGGCACGCGGGGAAGAGATGAGGCCCTTATTCTTCGCACTGGCGACATTGCCGTCTGCCAAGCCGCCATAATTGTGGGTCGGCCCAACCAGGCCGTCGAAATTCGCTTCGATCGTGCGCATGGTTAGAGCCCCTTAATGGCTTGTTTTTCGAGGGTGCTCGCGGCCTGCGTGGCCACCGGATAGGCGCAATAATCCGCCGCATAATAGGCGCTGGGGCGCAGATTTCCCGATTGCCCCGGACCGCCGAAGGGCATCGTGCTGGCCGCGCCCGGCGTGGGTCGGTTCCAGTTGACAATCCCGGCGCGGCTACCCACCCAGAAGCGTTTCCACAAGGCTTCATCACGGCTAACCAGCCCAGCAGACAGGCCATAGGCGGTATTATTGGCTTCGACCAAGGCCGCCTCAAAGCTCGCCACGCGGCGCACCTGAAGGAGCGGGCCGAAGACTTCTTCATCGGACACATCAAGCCCGGTGGTGTCGATCAGGGAGGGCGAAACAAAGGCCGCGCCTTTATCCAGGATTTTGGCTTCGGCCAACACCTTCGCGCCCTTACCGGCCAGCAGGGCTTGCGCATCAATCACCGCCTGGGCCGCCCGATCAGAGATCAGCGGGCCATAGAAGGGTTCGGGATTGGCATTCCACACATCAATCGGCAGCTTAGGAATGAGATCGGTCAAAACCTCTAGGATTTGATCGCCCGCTTGGCCCTCTGGCAAGATCAAACGGCGCGCACACGAACAGCGTTGCCCGCCGGAGATGTAAGCCGACAGAATGGCAATGCGCGCAGACGCCTCCGCATCTTGGTCATCCCAGATCACCAGCGGGTTATTGCCGCCCATTTCCAAGGCCAGTTGCACCCCTGTGCGTCCGGCAAATTTGGTATGAATAAAGCGCCCCGTATTCCAGGACCCGGTGAATAAAACCCCATCCAGCTCGCCATGATCGAGGGCTGCACCGCCCACCTCGCGCCCGCCTTGGACCAGGTTCAGCACCCCATCGGGAAGCCCTGCGCCCTGCCACATCTCAGCCATCAGCGCGCCCATGGCAGGCGTCAATTCTGAGGGTTTAAAGACCAAGGTATTACCCGCCAGCAAGGCCGGAATGATATGGCCATTGGGTAAGTGACCGGGGAAGTTATACGGCCCCATCACAAAGAAGACGCCCAAGGGCTTATGCGCCAATTGCTGATAGCCGAAATCGGTTTCGGTATAAGTCTGGCCCGTGCGCTCGCCATAGGCTTTGATCGAGACATCGGCCTTGGCGGCCATCGCCCCGGCCTCGCCCAGACTGTCCCACAACACCTTGCCGGTCTCGCGTGCGATCAGCTCAGCAATCTCGTCCTTGCGCGCCACGACTTGCGCCTTATAGGCCTCAACAATGGCTTTACGCGCGTCAAAACCCAATAACGCCCAATCCATAAAGGCGGCGCGGGCCGCTTTAAAGGCGTGGTCGACTTGATCGGCGCTGGCGGTTTTACCCTGCCATACGGTTTCACCACTGGCCGGGTCGAGGGATGTTAAGCCCCCCCCCTGACCGGTCACCCATTGACCGGCGATGAAGCTTTCGGATCTGGCGCTCATGGGGCCTCCCACATACGTATCGTGTCGCCGGGGCCCACGCGTAAGGCAGTGCGGGCCTCATCAGATAGATAGGCGACATGTTCGTCGGCTTCGATTTCGGTAAAGACGCAGCGGAAACCGTCGACGCTGGTGGTGGAGACCATAGCCTTAACCGCAGCGTGGCCCAAGGGGGATGAAGCAAGCGCGCGCAGTTGGCTGTCCTTGATGGTGCGACAATCA
The DNA here is from genome assembly GCF_000382325.1 of Woodsholea maritima DSM 17123. Classification (GTDB taxonomy): domain Bacteria; phylum Pseudomonadota; class Alphaproteobacteria; order Caulobacterales; family Maricaulaceae; genus Woodsholea; species Woodsholea maritima. The sequence continues at coordinate 367,540 of NZ_KB908058.1, read as the reverse complement.
GCGGTGTCGACCGAAACCAACGGACCGCCATCAAACACATCGACATAATTGTCATAGCGGAAGTTTTCCGCCTCTAACAGGCGCAGCGCCCCCACCCCATGGGGATGGGTCTGGCCAACGACCTCGCGCGCGGCTTTTGGCAGCAAATCCAGATAGATCGGATGCTTGGGCATCAAATCCAAAATGAACTGATTATCCGTCGCCGCACTCATCTGGTCGGCCTCATCAAAACTCATCCGGAAAAAAGGCTTAGAGACATGATCATAAAAGGGTGAGTGGCCATCCTCACTGACAACCCCGCGTAATTCCGACAGCAGGCGCGGACCAAAGCGGGTCAGATCATTGGCGATCAGCATATAGCGCGCCTGGGCGATCAAGCGCCCCGCCCCGCGCCCGCGCGCGCCATCGCTGACAAACAACGAGCCCACTTCCGTGCAGCCCGCAAAATCATTGACCAACAGCATGACATCCATGTCGAAGCGGCGTTGCGCCTCTTTCGAGGATTGAGCCAGGGTTATGATTTTAAAGTCAAAATAGGGCTTCTTGATCCCCACACCAGCCTTCACCGCCGAGGTGCCCATAATGTCCCCGGTTTCACTATCAATCAGCATTAACTGATAATGCGCATCCGAGCGATCTTCGATGACCCCACCGAAAGAGCGCTCCGAGGTCATCAGCTTTTTGGCCAATTCCTCATCACTCAGTGACAATGAGGTAAAGCCCGACCCGGTAGAACGGGCCAAATCAACAAAAGCGCCATGATCGACAGATTTCGCAGCACGAACGACGAGCATGCCCCCTCCCCTATGATTGACGCGCCAGGGCGCGCGCCTGTTTGGCGTCGAATGTCCCTTGCGCAAATTTCATCAGCATCACTGCCGAAAGCTTTGATTTTTCTGCAAAACTCGACAGCTTGACGATCTCACGGTCAGAATGAATATCCGCGCCGCGCACCCCCAAAGTATCGACATTGGGACAGCCCGAGGCCCACAGATTATTACCCTCGCACACCCCGCCGGTATCTTGCCATTTAAGATCCAGGCCTATGGCCTCACCAGCCGCACGCGTCCATTGAAACATCTGTAAATTGGCCGCGCTCATCGGCTTGGGCGGACGGGTAAAGCCGCCATGCAGATCCGCCGTGATGCCATCACGGGCATTGGTTTTGGCGACCAGCTTTTCCAATTCGCCTTTAATCCAAAGCGCTTCGTCTTCAGTTTTCACGCGAACATTGAAGCGCGCAATGCCCAGATCGGGCACCACATTGGGCGCGCCGCCGCCATCAATGCGACTGACATTAATAGTCACATGCTCTTTAACGCCGTTAAGATTATCCAGCTCTTGAGCGAAGGCGGCCGCGGCGACAATCGCATTGCGGCCCAGATGATGCTCGCGCCCGGCATGGGCGGCTTTACCGCGTACCCGCAGCGAGAAATTGCCCGAGCCCTTACGCGCACCCGCCAAAGACCCATCGGCCAGTGCAGGCTCATACGTCATGCCGATATCCGCGCGTGCGCCCAGCTCTGCCAGGATCGGACCGGAACCCAGCGAGCCGATTTCCTCATCCGGACTGATCAAAACATCATAGCCAATCTGCTTGGCCCAGGGTGAGCGCTCCAACGCCAACAGGCCATGAAGCATCACCAAAATTCCGCCCTTCATATCCGCCACACCGGGACCGTTTAACGTGTCCGCATCCCATTGATCGAGATCTTGAAAATGGCTCTCCACCGGGAATACTGTGTCATGATGACCGGTCAGGACAATGCGGATCGGGGCCTCTGGCCGCTGCGACACTCGCATAGCCGGAGTGTAGTGAATGTCTTTGATTTCACCGTTATTTTCCACCGTCTGGGACGAATGGAGCTCTTGCGCGGTGATCATTGCGCCGGTTTCGGCGAAGGCTTGGCCCAAAACCTTGCGCATGGCCTCCAGCCCTTCGCGATTGCGAGAGCCGGAATTGATCCGCGCCCAGGTTTTAACCGTGTCAATCATATGATCGGCGCGTGCCTCGACCCAATCCAGGATCGAGGCTTCATCGCGACTTAAATCGAGTTGCGTCATAAAAATCTATTATCTTTTAGGGTTTAGGCGTGCTCAAGCGCCTGATTGAGATCAGCGATAATATCTTGCGGGTTTTCAAGGCCCACCGATAAACGCACCATGCCCGGATCAAAGCCCAAGCGCGCGCGCAGCAGTGGATCAACACCGGAATGGGTCGTGCTGCCCGGATGGGAGATCAGCGATTCGGTCCCGCCCAAAGACACCGCCAGCTTGATGACTTTCAAGGCATTTTGGAAGCGGAAGGCCGCATCCTCCCCGCCTTTAATGTCAAAGGCAAAGGTCGATCCATTCATAGTGGCTTGGCGGGTATGAAGGGTGTGGTCACGCGAGCCCTCTTCCAAAAAGCCCAGATAGCGCACTTTTTGCACTTTCGGGTGATCGCGCAAAAATTCCGCGACGATGCGGGCAGAATTAAACGCGGCCTCCATACGGATTTTGACCGTCTCCAGACTGCGCAGCAACATCCAGCACGAATGTGGGTCCAAATTGGTGCCAATGGCGGAGCGAAGCTTGCGCACGGGGGCCATCACGGCATCAGAGCCCAAGGCCGCGCCCGCCACCAAATCAGAATGCCCGCCGACATATTTGGTTAGCGAGTAGAGCACCATATCAATGCCCTGCTCTAAGGGATGCTGAGCGATGGGCCCTAAAAACGTATTATCAATCATAATGATCGGGCGATGGCCTTGGCGCTGCTCAATCTCATCAGCTAAGGCCACCAACAAAGCGAAATCGACGATTTCATTGGTCGGGTTGGTGGGGCTTTCAGCCATGATGACCGAAATCCGGCCCTGGGTGAGAGCCTCCTCCATCGCCTTTTTCACCTCGGCCTCTGGGGCCATGGCAACGAATTCCACTTGGGCAATCGCGTAATTGGGCAGCACATTACGGATCATGGTTTCGGTCCCGCCATAAAGCGGAGTGGAATGCAACACCACATCGCCCGCTTTGGAATGGGCCATGATGGCAGTTGAAATCGCCGACATCCCTGAGGAAAACACCACCGCATCTTCAGCCTTATCAAATAAGGTGAGGCGATCTTCCAAGACTTCCATATTGGGATTGTTAAAGCGCGAATAGAGAAGCCCAGCGGTTTCAGGATCGCCGGCCTGGGCGCGACCGCCCATCACCCGGAAAAAGGCTGCGCCTTCTTCCGCGCTGGCATAGGCAAAGGTGGAGGTTAGAAATACCGGAGGCTTGATCGAGCCCTCAGACAGTTTGGGATCAAAGCCATAGCTCATCATCATCGTCTCAGGCGATAAGACATGATCACCCAGGGCGCGCTTACGGTAGGTTTTATCTGGCTTGCTCATCTGGATCCTCCCTTGGAAGAGATGTGTCGGGCGATACGTGTCGCCACACTCGTTATGATCCTTGTTTGCGCCTTCCCCGCTTTGGGGTCAAGCAAACGCGATGAAAGCTTTTAAAAATATCATTTCAAAGAGAGTTTCTTGCGTGACGCAGACAGATGTCCGGCCAAAAGAAAGGCCCGAAGCGAAACGCTTCGGGCCAAACTTTTAGTCGCCGGAAGAACCGGACCTACAAATTAACGCAGGTCAATAGTTACTTCTGCACGGCGGTTCAGAGGCTCGCGAACACCGTCACGGGTCTCAACAGCAGGACGGCTCTCACCGAAGGCTTCCAGAGACACGGCACCGCCAGGTACGCCCAAGCGAACCAACTCGTCACGGACAGCCTGAGCGCGACGCTCTGACAGACGGACGTTGTAGCCTTGAGCACCAGAACGGTCAGCGTGACCGGCGATCGTGACAGACGCCACACCGCAATCACGGGCTTCACGTACGGCTTGGTTGATCACAGCGCGGGCCTGATCGGTCAGCGCAGATTGGTCCCAACCGAAGTACACCACGAAACCAGCATCTTCACATACAGCAGCAGGTGGAGGAGGAGGTGGTGGTGGTGGCGGAGGAGGTGGTGGTGGCGGAGGAGGCGGTGGTGGAGGCGGAGCTGCAGGCTCAGCAAAGCTGTAGCGCAGACCCAACCATGCCTCGTGACCGCCAACGCCGTCTACTTTAACACCACCATAATTGGTGTCTTTGTGGGCAAAGTAACGGTATTCGGTGTCGAGAACCAAGTTCTGGGTCAAGTGCCAGCCGATACCCGCGATCAGCTGGTATGCCAAGGCGTTGTCTTTGTCGTCGATATTAACGAACGTACCAGAAGAGGCTTGGTTGAAGCCTTGGATTGAGGCGTCAGAACGCACCCAACCGATACCTGCACCGACGTATGGACGCCACCAAGAGCCTTCGTTGAAGTCATAAAGACCGTTCAACATGATGGCCCAAGAATGCAAATCGCTCGTGCTGTTAGGATAGTTACCTACAGCGCCGGTATCGTTGAAGCGGTGAGCCACTTCAGTTTCCAAACGGAAATTGTTGGCCCAGCTGTAACCGACGGCCAAGGCTTCACGAAGATCGCCCTCACCGTTGATTTCGCCGTTCAAAGAACCGGTGACGTCAGTATCGCCAGGTGCACCGTAACCGATGGCACCTTTTACATACCAGCCCTCATCCGCCGCCGCGAAGGACGGGACGGCGAGAAGCGCTCCAACGGCGGTTGCCGCGAGTAGCTGTTTCTTCATATTTCCCCCTCCGGGAGCGGAACCGCCCCCTTCGTGTAGAGTTAGCAAATGGCGTGCAAGCCGTTTGCACACCACAAAAGAACCAAGAAAATGGCTCCCGGACATGGCCATAGCGCATTTTAATCGCGAAGACCATACTTATCATAACGCGCATACGAATGATTGGTTCCGAGTTTCTTTTTAGACACACATTTGTGGCCTAAATGCCATTCATAACTCCACAATTGCCCCAGATTGACGAAGCTGCGCAATCTTTTTATCATCCCAATTCAGCATCTTCTGCAGTACCTCAGCGGTATGCTCTGCAAAACGCGGCGGGCCCAGGCGATAGTGTGGCGGGGTAACACTCATATGAATTGGATTCGCTACACCTGGTACAGGCCCTACACCCGTAACGGGAATTTCGATTTGTGCACCACGCGCTTTGGCCTGCGCTTCATCGAAAGCGGCTTTGACAGAATTGATCGGCCCACACGGAATTCCCGCCTTTGACAGCTTGTCCAGCCAAACCCCACTTTCGCCCGCCTTCAAACTCTGTGCGATCATCCCGGTAAGGACATCGCGATTCTCAACCCTTGCCGCATTCGTTTTAAAGCGCGGATCCTTGGCCCAGTCCTCACATCCCAGAACCTGAGCGAAAGCTGCGAACTGGCGATCATTGCCCACCGCGACGATAATCTCGCGGTCGGCCGTGGGGAAATTCTGATACGGCACAATATTGGGGTGCGCATTGCCCAAAGGCTGGGGCACACCACCACTGACCAGATAATTGCTGGCCTGATTGGCCAGCATGGCGAGCTGCACATCAAAAAGCGCCATATCAATATGCTGCCCCCCCATGCCCTGATCGCGCGCAATCAAGGCCGCCATAATGGCGTTAGAGGCATAGACCCCGGTGAAGAGATCAACGACCGGAACGCCCACCTTAACCGGTGCGCCCTGCCCCGTGACCGACATCAGTCCGCCCATGGCCTGAATGAGATAGTCATAGCCCGGTGCATGCGCCAAAGGACCATTTTGGCCAAAGCCGGTGATCGAGCAATAAATCAGGTCTTTGTTGTGGGCCTTCAGCCCCTCATAATCGAGGCCATATTTTTTAAGCCCACCGGTTTTGAAATTCTCGATCACCACATCGCTGATCTTGGCGAGCGCGATAATAATCTCTTGGCCCTCAGGGGTGGTAATATCAACTGCGATCGCGCGCTTATTCCGGTTCGCACACAGATAATAGGCCGCATCCGCGCGCGCTCCCGCCTCATCGGTTAGAAAGGGTGGGCCCCAACCGCGCGTATCATCACCGGTTTTGGGGTTTTCGACCTTGATGACATCTGCGCCAAGATCACCCAGGATCTGCGCACACCACGGCCCGGCCAGAACCCGCGATAAATCCAAAACCCGAATATGGCTGAGCGCTCCGGTCATCTGATCCCTCGATCTTATTTGAGACCTCACAGTTATGGACCATCGCGCGCGAACCGGTCCAGTGCGAGCACACAGCTCTCAGCGTCATAAAAAGATTTTACGAGGAGGCGGCTCAAAGAGCAGCTAAAGTACATTATAGCCTACGAACAACATTGTTCGTGCACCCACACATTTATACACAAGATTTGGAGATTTCACTCGAGCCCGATACCATCCTAATCCCTTAAACATCAACGTTTAATATTCTGGGAAAGGATGGTGAGCCGACAGGGATTCGAACCCTGGACCTACTGATTAAAAGTCAGTTGCTCTACCAGCTGAGCTATCGGCTCCCCTTGCGAAGAGGCGCGGAACCTATAGGCGGAATCAGTAACGGTCAAGCCACCCAGCAGCATCTTTTTTATCTCTTTGCAGTAGCCTGATTTTGCCGCAAAAGGACCACAAAAAAAGAATAGGATAGCAAGCATGAAACAAGTCTTAGTGATCCTTCCGATTCTGTGCCTTAGCGCCTGCGCCACCACGGGTCAGGTTGGTGCGCCCATTCGCTCTGGCTTCACGCAAACCCAAAGCGCGGCGAGCGACGCCTTGGGCCTGGCGCGAGAGCGTCCAGGCATGATCACCATTGAAGAAGGCGATGACACTGTGCCCACCCCCTATGGCGGGGAGGGTGCGCGGCGGCGATGCTCGACCACGGCGCGCGACATTGCGCGCCTGACCGCCATTTTGGGCGCAGACCGCGAGGCCCCGCCCCCGCCGCCCAGCGAAGAGCCCGAAGATGATCGCAGCCTGGTCGATAAGGGACGTGACTTTGCCAGTGACGCGCCAGAGATGGCCGGCGATGCGGCGCGCGATGCCTACCACTCAACGATTGTCGGATTAAACCCCGCCCGCCCGATCATCCGCTTTATTGGACGCGCCGGTGAGATCGAAGCCGAAGCGCGCCGCGAACGCGAGCTTGCCCTCAAACGCCGCGCCTATCTACGCGGGCTCTTCGATGGCTATGGGTGTGAGCGCGATGTGCTGGTCGAAGCGTTTGAGACTTATGGCCTCACCCAAGGCGAGCATACGCCTGAAACCTAAGTCTCTAAGGCTTGAGCGCGGTTTACTCCGCGCCCTCCTCGCCTTCGCTATACCATTTGGCGTGGAAATCCTTGCGGAAGGTTTCAAACTGCCCCTCAGCGATAGCCGCGCGCATCCGGGCCATCAAATTCTGATAATAAGCAGTATTGTGCCAGGATAAGAGCATGGCGGCGAGATATTCGCCTGCACGCACCAGATGGTGCAGATAGGCTTTGGAATAATCACGGCTGGCCGCGCAATTCAAGCTTGGATCCAAAGGCTCTAAATCCTCAGCAAAGCGGGCGTTTTTCACATTGATCGGCCCGAAATCCGACCAGGCCTGACCATGACGACCCGAACGCGTGGGCATCACGCAATCAAACATGTCCACGCCGCGCGCGACCGCTTCAACCAGATCAATCGGCTTACCCACACCCATTAAATAGCGCGGACGCTCGCTGGGCAGATGCGGCGTGGTGAAGTCTAAAACTTCACACATTTTCTCAAATCCCTCACCGACCGCCAGGCCACCAATGGCATAGCCGCCAAAGCCAATCTCTTGTAAGCCCTGGGCAGAGGCTTGGCGCAGATCAGGATAAACCGAGCCTTGGACAATACCGAACAAGGTCTGGGTTTCGCGCTCACCAAACGCCTCTTTCGAGCGCTGCGCCCAGCGCAAAGACAATTCCATCGACTTGGCCGCATCATCGCGCGGACATGGATAGGCGGTACATTCATCAAGCTGCATCGAAATATCTGCGCCCAAAAGCTCGGCCTGCAGTTCAATCGAGCGCTCAGGCGAGAGCATATAGGAGGAGCCATCCAGATGGCTCTTAAACTCCACGCCCTCTTCCGTCATTTTGCGCAAGGATGAGAGCGACCACACCTGGAAGCCGCCCGAATCCGTTAGGATCGGGCCAGGCCAGCGCATAAAGCTGTGTAAGCCCCCCAGGCGCTTCATCCGCTCGCCCCCAGGGCGCAGCATCAAGTGATAGGTATTGCCCAAAATGATGTCGGCCCCGGCCTCTCGAACCTGTTCAGGATACAGCGCTTTGACCGTGGCGGCCGTGCCCACCGGCATAAAGGCCGGCGTGCGGATATCCCCGCGCGCAGTTTTCAAGACACCTGTGCGCGCCGCGCCTTCACTGGCGTGAATCTGAAAGGGGAAAACGGCCATGGTCTATTCATCACTTTCTTGGCAAATCTGAAGGCCCCGTGGAAAACACCACTTGGCCCCATTCTTCAAGCCCATAATCACATTGTCAAAAACAAACCCCTGCCCTTAATTTGGCCCAAATGATGCATAAAACCTTATTACCATGGCAGAACTGGGCGTGTGTTCACCTTGCGCTCATCTTGGCTCTGGCACATATTGAACGTGCTGGGGAGCATCACATGAAGGAGCGACGCGCGGATGATCGCGGTCTCTTTACATCTTGTCGCCACCAGCCTTGCTCTGTTGCAGGCCAGTCCCGTTCAAGGCGAGACGGCGAAGCCGAGCGCCAAGCCTATCACCCTTCAAGCCCCCAATGAGACCTTGCACACCCCTGACGCCCTGCCTGTAGATCAAGCCCAGTGCGTTGAAAATGGTGCCGGTGAAGCGCGTTTCGAAATGCGCCAGCGTGTGGTCATTGTGAGCCATCAGAGCGGCGCTGAGCCGCAGATCATTGAGCGCCAGACGCGCACCCGCTGGGGCTGCGCTCCGGGTGCACATCAAGAGACCGGCGCAGCGGTGGAGAGCGAGCCCGCACTCACACCGCAATGGGTCGTCAACGCCACGCCCAATCCGCGCCCACGCCCGCGCCACTAAGCCTCAGATCTTTGATGCCTTAGGAGCGCTCGCGCTCTAGCAAGCTGGAATCGCCATAAGAAAAAAAGCGATAGCCCCCGGCAATCGCGTGGCCATAGGCCTGTTGCATTTTATCCAGCCCGCAAAATGCGCTCACCAGCATGAAGAGCGTCGATTTGGGCAGGTGGAAATTCGTCATCAAAGCGTCGACACATTTAAATCGATAGCCTGGCGTTATGAAGATCGAAGTCTCGCGTGAATGGGCGACAATATGGCCCGCCTCATCCGCGGCGCTTTCCAGGCTACGAAGGGCCGTGGTGCCCACGGCGATAATGCGCCCACCGGCCGCGCGGGTTTCGGCGATGGCCTGGGCGGCCGTCTCATCAATCTCATACCATTCGGCATGCATCTGATGATCCAGGACGTTTTCTGTTTTAACCGGCAGGAAAGTCCCCGCCCCGACATGCAAGGTGATATGGGCCTGCTTTACCTCACGCGCCTTAAGCGCACGCATCAAACGATCGGTAAAGTGCAGGCCCGCCGTAGGCGCAGCCACAGAGCCAGACTTGTTAGGGTCGGCATAAATCGTCTGATAATCTTCCAGATCGGCGTCATCCGGGGCGCGTTTAGACGCGATATAAGGGGGCAGAGGTGGCACACCGGCGCTGACGATGACGCGGTCTAGGTCTGTACCCGATTGATCAAAGATAAGACCGATATCCCCGCCTTCAGCCTTATCTTCAACCCGTGCGCTCAACCCGCCTTTGAAGACAATCTGATCGCCTTCTTTCAGGCGCTTACCCGGGCGCGCAAAGGCCCGCCAGCGCGCTTCATCCACACGCTTATGAAGATTGATCTCAACCTGGACATCACCGCCGCCGCCCACGGCGCGCGCGGGGCGTGTTGCGCTCAAGGCCGCCGGGATCACACGGGTATCATTAAAGACCAGGAGATCGCCCGGTTGCAGCAATTCGGGCAAGTCCAGAACACCGCGATCACTTATTCGCCCATCCGCATCAAGATGTAATAGTTTTGCGCTATCACGCGGGCGCGCTGGGCGCAGCGCGATCGAAGTTTCGGGTAGATCGAAGTCAAAATCAGAGAGTTTCATGAGTCCAGCGTCTAGCTTTGGTCACACACTTACGCAATATACCATCACATTTTAAAGTAAGAACTTAAAAGGACCTTCCCCCTGATGCGCTGGGCCAATCTGTTTGCCAATCTTGTCCTACTTGGCTTCAGCGCACTTTTTATCGGGCTTAGCTTTGCCAGCCTGACGGGCCATTGGAATGAGACCTTTGATCTCATCAATCACTTCATCTGGGTCATTCTTATCACGCTTATGGGGTTGAGCTTTTTTAGTTATTTGCTCCTTCGCGAGACGGCATTGCGCTGGGCAAGGCGCGGTTTTCAACTCTTCGCCCTGCTTAGCTTGATGTCAATCTCCAGCTTAACCTTGGCCAGTTGGCTGATCCCCAGCAGTGGCTATGCCCCGCAAGGTTCAACGTCTGAAAGCTTCACCATCGCAACCCATAATCTGTGGGGGCGCAACCTAACGCCTGAACGCGCTGTTGACGTGTTGATCGCCACGGGGGCTGATATCATTGCGATGCAAGAGAGCTTTGGCCGCTCTGGGCGCGTTCCCGATCAATTAAGTGAGGCCTATCGCTATCGGGCCAATTGTCACCGCCATGCGGTCGCGCTTGTCAGTAAATACCCCATGGAAGATTCGGGATGTTTAGAGCGCACCCTTCAAGGTGATTACCCGCCCCCTGCAGCATGGGCTGATATTCGTCTGCCCAGTGGAGACCTTATCCGCGTCCTGACCGTTCATATGACCTGGCCGGAACCTCTAAAAGATCAAGGCCAGCAACGCCGCGCCCTCGCCGCCAATCTAGAAGGCTTTGAGCATGATCGCCTCATCGTAGTGGGTGATTTTAATGCCGCGGCACCTTCCTTTGCCCTGCGTCGGTTAGAGCGGGTCATCAACCTACCCCGGCGCACGCACAACATCCCCACATGGCCTTCACACCGCGTGGGCCGATTGGGCGAAGACAAGACATGGAGCGTCCTTCGCCCGGTTGCCGGCATTGATCACGTTTTTGCAGGGCGTGATTTCGTGACCCTGGATGTCCACGCCGGCGATGATACGGGCTCTGACCATCGCCCGATCATCGCGACCTTGGGCATGAAGGCGGATTAAGCCTCAGTCTAAAGCGTCCTCTGGTAAGACCACCATATAAGCGTCCACATCGCGCGGCGCATTGCCTTCCCAGGAGGTATTATAAAGAATGCGCGTGAAATCGCGATTAGCCGAGGCATGGATCTCATCAAAATAGTGTTCCACTTTCCCGTGATGATAAGCGATATGACGAAACTCAGGATTAGGCGTCAGGGACATGGCGAAAACTTTCTCATACGGCCACTCCCATTGACTTTTCGGTAGCTCTACATCCGGGGTTGAGCCCAAATGAGCATGATAACTGGAGACCAGAACCCAGCCTGGCTTGTCAAAGGCCTTGCCCGAGAAGTGGAACGAGCTTGCTGTACGGTTCAAATACATGTCGAAGAGATCGGTGCGTTGATTAGTCTGGATCTCAACCATGAAGACATAGCCTCTGTCATAATCGGCCGCGACATAGGCATCATGACCATTGGCAAGCAGAGCGATGTCAGAATGCTCGGTCGTATTTTGTAGCTGGACATAATCGCCACCGAGATCGCGAGTATAGGCCCGTGTTCCGAAGGTCCGGTTATAGGACCAGCCCGCAATCAGATAATCCCCACTTGGGCTCATGCTGACATAGCCTGGGCGGCCCGCCCCCGTCGGCATATCCATCGTTGTGATCGTATCGGTCTCGCTATCCCATACCATCAGGCCGAGGGGCTCGAAGCTTTGAGTTTCAACTTGGAACCCCCAATAGCGCCCATCCGCAGAGGGTGAACCTTCCGAGCGGGTCGAGAGCCGCGCCGCATCCGGCCAGGGCAAGCGGTTTGTAAAATCAATCCGGGTGGTCACAGTGTCATTCGTGACATTATAGGTATAGATCACCCTGCCGCCATAATTGGGGATGAAGTAGAAAATATCAGGATTGGTCGGATCCCATTGCGGTTCAGCATCACCTGCGGGGAAAGGCCCACCTTGTCCATCCAATCGTTTGATATGTTCTAAGCTATTGGCATCATAGACATGCCAAAAGCCTTTACCGCCTGAAGCAATAAACCGGGTGTTATCCGCATTAAAGGCTTGGCGTCGTGAATAATCATTACGCGCAAATTCAACGGGGGGTTCGTTGGCATGATCGGTGGCGCGCACGATACAGCTGCCATAGCGCTCATCACCATAGCGCACGCCCTTTTCGGGCTCATCCATCCTCGAGGGGGGATTATTGTCATAGCCCGTCACCAGAGTGAAATCGGGTGAATAAAAACCCGCACACGGGCTGGGGTCTGTCACATTGGCCCAGGCGGTCGTAAACATCCATGTGCGGGTCGCGACGACTTGGTTCGCTTTACGAAGTTCAAAATCAACCGCGTATGTGGTACCATGATCCAAGGGTGATGAGGGTTCAAAGGTCACGACCTTATCCGCAATACTCAGATTGCCCGCGATCGTTGTGCCCCCCGTTTCCACATTAAAGCTAGGCGTCATTCCGCTTGCCGCTTTATCCAGTGTCACCCTCAATGAGGTCGCAACATCCACACTCCCAGCGCCATTGGCCGGTGACACCGACACGATTTGTGGCGGGGTGGGTGCTGGGGTCTCATCGACAGGAGGGGGTGGGGGTGTTGGGCTCGGCCCGTCTCCCCCGGAACACGCCCCCAAGATCATCGCCATCAGGACCACGCCCAGCCCTGAGACCGCAGATTGTATGCGTATGCTTCCCATTCAAACCTCCACAATCAGCGCCATAGAACACAGACGCTATAATGATGTATTTAATATACATTTTAATTGTGACCGAAGTTTGGAGGTTTTGAGACCTAAGTATGATAATTGAATCCAGGCTCAAAATAAAGCCCTAAGCCATAAAAAAAAGCTCCCCGTGGGGAGCCTTTTTCGTCAAGATATAAACGCCTTAAGCTGCGACGACGCTGGCTTTAACGATTTTACCTGGCTGGCGGGGTGGCTCGCCCTTTGGCAGAGCGTCCACATGCTCAATCCCGTCAACCACTTCACCCCAAACGGTGTATTGGCCATTCAAATAAGGCACTTCATCCAAGCAGATGAAGAACTGGCTATCGGCAGAGTTTGGATCATTGGTACGCGCCATAGAGCACGCCCCGCGCGCATGAGGCGCATCATTAAATTCAGCTTCGATCAACTGACCAGAGCCGCCCATGCCATTACCATTGGGGCAGCCACCCTGGGCGACAAAGCCATCAATGACGCGGTGGAAGGTCAAGCCATCATAAAAGCCTTCACGGGCCAGCTCAGAAATGCGGGCCACATGTTTCGGGGCCAGATCAGGACGCAAGCGAATGGTCACATCACCGCCATCGAGGGTCAGGATCAAGTTTTCTTGGGTATCAGACATGAGGGAATTTACTCCGTTACCCGGGCTGGAACCGTGATGTCACAGACATCAGGCAGTTGACCGCCGCGGGCCTGTTTAAGCGCATCGAGATATTGGGCAAAGCTGGGCCCATCGGTACGCATGACTTCAATCGTAGAACGCTCTGAATCGGGAACGTCGCTGGCGACCTGAATATCCTCGATGATCACCGGGCGATAGCCCATAGATTCACCCAAAGTCCCTTCAGGGATGGCGTCAATCACCTCTAGACCTGCGCGCACGCGGCCCCAGACGGTGTATTGGGTGTTCAAATGCTCGGCGTGACCGGTGGTGATATAAAACTGACTGCGGAAGGAGTTGGGATCATTGGTGCGCGCCGCTGAGGCGGCACCATGGCAATGTAACAGCCAGCTTTCCACCTGACCATCGGCGCGAATGGCCGCCTGGGCAATCGGTTGAGTGCCCGCCTGGAAGCCGTTCCAGAAACCGGCGCGCGCCTCTGCCGAGCTGCCGCGCTGGGTCCGCGCACGCATCATCAGCTCAGAAATCTCAATCCCATCGGCGGCGGAGCGCCCACGGGTAAATTCCGCCTCAACGCCGGGCAAATGATCCGCGCCATGATTGGGATTATCAATCATACCGCCGCCCTGGGCCACAAAGTCGCCAATCACGCGGTGCCATACTGTGTAGCGATAGAAATTCTCACGCGCCAATTGCTTCATACGCGCGACATGATTGGGCGCAAATTCAGGGGCCAGCTCAACATAGACCTTACCGCCATTGGTGGTGATGATCAGCATGTTTTCTGGATCCACCACACGCCAGGCCTCCGCCGGGGCATTGGCGATGACATCATCACCGGGCTGGGCCGTTGGCGTTGCGACAGCGGCTGATCCGCCCGCATCCTCTTGCACGATCGTGCTTTCAGCGCGATCTTGCGCGCGGGCATTGTCTTGCGGCTCTTGCGCACAGGCAGAGGTCGCTAAAGCCAGCACCAATACGCTGGCAGATAAACCAGATTTCAAAACAGAAAACGTCATGACGCAAACTTCTCCAACAAACGCGCTTTAATCGTCGGGGTCACAAAATCGGTGATGTTCCCGCCCAGTCGGGCAATTTCTTTGACCAGGCGCGAGGCCACGGCCTGATGATGAGGATCAGCCATCAAGAACACGGTTTCAATGGCTGGATTAAGGCGCTGGTTCATCGCCACCATCTGAAATTCATATTCGAAGTCAGAGACCGCGCGCAAACCGCGAACAATACAGGTCGCGCCCACCTCTTCAGCATAATGCATCAACAGCCCTTCGAAGGCGGTCACTTCGATCTCGATATCGACATTAAGCGCGGCCACCTCGGTACGGGCCATGTCCACGCGTTCTTCTAATGTGAAGAGCGGCTTTTTTTCGCGATTGATCGCAACGCCAATGATCAGCTTGTCAAACAGCTTCACGGCGCGCCGGATAATGTCGAGATGCCCCTGGGTCATGGGATCAAATGTCCCGGGGTAAAGCGCAATGCGCGTCTGGGTCATGAAAGGCCCATCCTTATGATTAATCCTGGGCCGGACCGTAAACACCTCAACGCCTTGGGGCAAGATCCTATATGCGCCCCTGACATGAACGAAGGACGGCGCAAACGCGCCTCCCCTCTTGAACTTTAACCGTTTTGCGCAAACCAGCCTTCAAACATCGGGGCATAATCGGGGCTGTAATATAACACCTCGGGCACATCGCGGCGTAGGGCCACAGCCCCTTGAGGGAAAGCGGCAAACATGGCGTTATCAAAACGCGGCGCGCCCCATTCCTGGCTTAACTCTTGGGCCAGTTGGGGAAGCTCTTCGCCCTCCACCAAAATCCAGACGAAGGCCAAACCGCCATCGACAAAGACAAATTCGGCCAAGCGCGGGCTTTGGGCGAAATCATAGCCCTGGCAATCGACCTGTTGGTGGCTTTCCTGGGCGAAGGGCACTTGCGGCGGATCAAAACGGCGAACCTCCCACTGCGTACAGACTTGATTGAAATGCGCTTCAAGCGCGTCCACCGAGTGACCAAAGGCAAAAGGGCTGGAGGTTAAACTTGCACTGACCAGCATATGAGCGAGCATCGACATCATCATAGGGCATCCCTGTTTTGAAAAGTTGAGCCCCTTGCATGTCAGCCTTTACAATCACAAGCGCTGCAAAAGCCGCATAAAAACGTCTCACTTCATGTTTTGAGACGATTGAAGAGCGTGAAATTAGGCTCTCTGCGCCAGATAGGCACTGGGCGAGAGACCTGTCTCGTCCTTAAAGACCCGATTAAAGGCCGCCTTGGAGTTAAATCCCGCATCAAAGGCCATCGCCATCAGGGTCGTAGAAGGCTCGCCCTCAAGGCGCGCAATGATCGCAGCCACGCGCGCACGGTTGATATAGCGCACAAAGCTGCACCCGGCATGGCGATTGATCGCATGGGAGGTGTCGCGCGGGCTCAAGCGAACGCGCTTGGCCAATTGGTCGAGACGCAGAGCGGGCTCTCGCCAGGGCTCCTCATCGCGCATGACCGCGTCGATCTGGATAAAGTGATCCCGGATCGCGGCCTCATCCAGAGTAGAGGTCTGCGCAGTGTTTAGACCGGGCGCAGGCGGAACGGCGACCGCCTCCGGCCCGTGACGACGCACATGCTGATACGCAAAATAAGCGATCACATTCAGACAGATAAACGCGATTGTTAAAGAGAGGCCATAGCTGAGCGCGCCAGCATCATTAAGCCCATTGGCACTTAACACCATGCGCAGGCCATCCATGGCGCTGATCAAGGCAAAGGCGATGATGATGCTGAGCAACCAATCCAGACGCAAACTTTCCGCATCCGCACGCAGCTGGCACATCTGCGTATGGTAACGCCAAGCCAGAAAAAACGCCCAGCCCACATAGCCCACCAAGGAGAGGAGAGAGACCAGCCGCATAACGATCAAAGGCGGAGCCAGGATCAACAAGCCCAGCCAAGGCAGAAGATGCAGACCATCACGCCAATTCACCCCGCCTTGGGCGCGCGCCTCCACCAAGCCTTTGACGGTCAGGAAAAACAGTGGGCCATAGAGCGCACCAAAGGTTTGCGCCACGCCATCCCCGGCGATCCAGAGCCCGGTTTCGGAGAAAAAATTCAACGCCATATGCACGCTGAACGCGGCGATTAAGGCGCTCAACGCCCAAAACCGCACCCGCCAGATCAGGACGCCAGCCAGGATCGCTCCATGATAGACCAAAATCACATGAAGCAGATTGACACTGTGCACTGTGATCATGGCCCACCCACGCGATACAAAACGGCCCCCGATGCATCATCGAGGGCCGTTGATTTAGGCTTGTGCGTCACCCCCGGCGCTGGGTTCATCACCTGGCGTTTCAGGACTTGAGGCCTCTACGCCCTCACCCTCGCCGTCATCACCGTCTTCGGCGTCAATACGCACAACCGAGACGACTTTCTCACCCTCGCCCAGACGGATCAGGCGAACCCCGCGCGTGGCACGGCCCGCAATGCGCACGCTATCGAGCGGGAAGCGGATCAGCTGTCCACCATCAGTGACGATCATGATGGTATCATCATCCTGGATTGGGAAGACGGCGGCCAGATCATCGCTCTTGGTCATATCATGGGCGGCAACGCCCTGATTACCCCGGCCCATGACCCGATAATCATAGGCCGATGAGCGCTTGCCATAGCCATCAGAGGCCACGGTGATGACAAATTCCTCAGCCGCGCCTAGCTCTGCAATTCGCTCCGGCGACAGGGCGGCATTGCTATCGCCCTCATCCTCGCTGGAGGTGGCAACATCTTCTTCCAACCCAGCTGCGCGGCGCATCGCATTGGCATGCTTCATATAGGCGCGCGCTTCATCGGTGGTGACCTCAACATGGTTGAGAATCGCCATGGAGATCAGGCGATCGCCCTGCGCCAAACGAATACCGCGTACACCGGTAGAGGAGCGCCCGGCAAAGACCCGCACCGCATCCACAGGGAAGCGGATCGCGCGGCCTTTAGCAGAAACCAACAGCACATCATCCCCTTCAGAGCACAGGCGCACATCAACGATGCGGCTGCCCTCTTCCAGCTTCATGGCGATTTTACCGTTGCGGTTCACCTGCACAAAGTCAGACAATTTATTGCGTCGGATCGTACCTTCGGTGGTCGCGAATATGATGTCCAACCCACCCCAGCTATCCTCATCCTCCGGCAGGGCCATCACCGAAGTGATGCTCGCGCCTTGAGAGAGGCTGGGTAAGAGGTTGATCAGCGCCTTACCCTTGGTGTTCGGCGCGCCCAGCGGCAAGCGCCAAGCCTTGGTCTTATAGACCATGCCATCAGAGGAGAAGAACAGAAGCGGGGCATGGGTATTGGCCACGAACAAGGTCGCAACGAAGTCTTCATCCTTCATCGCCATGCCCGCGCGTCCACGCCCGCCGCGATTTTGCGCGCGATACGTGGTCAAGGGCGTGCGCTTGACATAACCGCCATGGGTCAAGGTGACGACCATATCCTCACGCGGGATCAGGTCTTCGTCTTCCATCTCCAATTCCGCATCCAGGATCTGGGTGCGGCGCGGCACGCCAAAACGGGTCTTGGCGTCATGAAGTTCACCGCGAATAATGTCGCGAATACGATGGGGCGAGCGCAGAATATCCAGAAGATCTGCAATCTCTGCGGCCAGTTTCGAGGCTTCCTCCCCGATTTCATCGCGGCCCAGCGCCGTTAAACGATGCAGGCGCAGATCCAGGATCGCTTTGGCCTGCTCTTCGGTCAGGAAGATGGTGTTATTATCGCGAATGATTGAGCGCGGATCAGCCACCAATGTCACCAAGGGGGCCACATCGGCGGCAGGCCAGGCTTTTTCGCGCAATTGACGGCGCGCGGTCTGCGGATCTGGCGCAGAGCGGATCAGGCGGATGATCTCATCAATATTGGCCACCGCAACGGCCAAGCCGATCAAGACGTGAGCGCGATCACGCGCCTTTCTCAGATCGAATTTTGCCCGGCGTGCCGTGACGTCTTTACGGAAATCGACAAAGGTCTCCAGCAATTGGCGAAGGCCGGCTTGTTGCGGACGCCCGCCGATCAGGGCCAGCATATTAACCCCGAAAGAGGTCTGCATCGGGCTCCAGCGATAAAGCTGGTTCAAGATCACATCGGCATTGGCATCTTTTTTCAGCTCAATGACGACGCGCATACCCGAACGGTCGGATTCATCGCGAAGATCGGCAATACCCTCGATGCGTTTTTCCCGCACCAGATCGGCGATCTTTTCGATCATGCTGGCCTTGTTCACCTGATAGGGAATCTCGTGAACGATGATAGCATTACGCCCAGAGCGCACTTCTTCGATGGAGGTTTTCGCGCGCGTCACCACCGAGCCGCGCCCGGTTTCCAGACCCTTGCGCGCACCGGAACGGCCCAAAATCTCACCGCCCGTGGGGAAATCCGGGCCGGGAACAAGCTCCAAAATCTCGCCATCACTGACATGGGGATTATCCAGCAGGAGGATGGTCGCATCGACGATTTCATTTAAATTATGCGGAGGGATATTCGTTGCCATACCCACCGCGATCCCGCCGCCGCCATTGACGAGCAGGTTCGGGAAGGTCGCAGGCAAGACAATTGGCTCTTTCTTGGAGCCATCATAATTGTCCTGGAAATCCACCGTTTCCTTATCGATATTGGCCAGCAAGGCTTCGGCGGAATGATCCATGCGAATTTCGGTGTAACGCATCGCAGCCGGAGGATCGCCATCGACCGAGCCGAAATTGCCCTGACCATCGAGCAGCGTAAGCCCCATCGAGAAGGGCTGCGCCATCCGGGCCAAAGCATCATAAATCGCGCTGTCACCATGGGGGTGATAGCGACCCATCACATCACCCACGACATTGGCCGACTTCTTATAGGCCTTGTCCTTGGTATAGCCGCCTTCATGCATGGCCCACAGAATGCGTCGGTGTACGGGCTTTAACCCATCACGCGCATCGGGAATGGCCCGGCTGACGATCACACTCATCGCGTAATCGAGATAGGAGCGGCGCATTTCCTCTTCGATGGTCACCATGGGGCCACTTAAAGGGCCTTTGGATTCGGGCTCGGAATTGGGAATTTCAATATCGCTCAAGGTGCTCGTCCTAAGTCATTTTCTGACGCGATGAAGGCGTTCCTTGCCAGCATGATGGTGCTTTCACACCTATCACAAGAAAGGGAGCGCCGCGCGCATGTGACAGGCTTTCGCCGCAAAGGAAGACCACCCCCTTCGAATCGACGAAATGTATAGCCCTAGGTGTACCAAGCCCAGGCCATAGCGGCAAATCCCCAATGCGGTAGGATAAGCTTTGTCGACATGAAAATGTCACGGGATCTTTTTAGGGAGCCCGGTTGTTTATAAGGGTGAAGCCCCCCATTTTAGGGGTGGGGTAACAAGGTCCATCCTTACAAAGGGGAAGATTATGATCCGTAGCCTTACCATCACAGCCCTATCAGCACTGGCGCTGGGCGCATGCGATAATGGCCAAGAGCCTACCCAAGCCCAAACCGCGCCCGCCTCTGAGGCTCAAAGCCCTCAGAGCGAAGATCACGCCGCGATCCAGCAACCCGTCTATGATGCTGACGCGATGAGCGAAGAGCCTGCCGCGATGAGCCATGACGCCTCGCAGCCTGCGCTCGCGGCGCAGCAAAGCGCTACCCCCCCTCGCTTTACCCCCGGTGACACGCTCGCCTTGAGCCTGATCACCAATGATGGCTCTGAAATCGGCCAGGCCCAGATCACCCAAGGCTCGACCGGTGTTTTGATCCGCATTGAAGCGCGCGGCCTGACCCCAGGCTGGCACGGGGCACACCTGCATAAAATTGGCGATTGCTCGTCTTCGGATTTCACCTCATCAGGCGGGCATATCAATCCAACGGGCGCGAGCCATGGCTTACTCAACCCCAATGGCCCTGATGCGGCGGATCTGCCTAATCTCTTCGTGCATGAAGATGGCAGCCTGAAGGCTGAGGTTTTCACCCCTATGCTGGCCCTGTCTGAAGACGGCGGCCTGCCCATCCTCCTCGATGAGGATGGTTCAGCCCTGGTGATCCATGCCAATTCCGATGATGGCACCACCCAGCCCATCGGCGGGGCCGGTGCGCGTGTGGCCTGCGGTGTGATTTCCGCCCACGGCGAATAAATCCGCGCCATACCTAAAAAAAGAAGCCCCGGAAAATCTCCGGGGCTTTTGTGTTTAATCTTCGCCGGTGACCCGTTTCAGGGCCGTCTCGATCAGACCTTTACGATATCCTGCCTGGCTATCAAAATCTGATACTTCCGCATTCATCGCGAAGACGTAATCTTCACCCTCAAACTCATACCAGCCGACAAACCAGCCGATAAAGTCGCGCCCCGGCTGGCGGGTCCAACCGGTCTTACCATGAAGAACGCCGGCCAACTCACTGTCCACAATCATCACCTCACCCAGGCGGCGCTGATTATCGGTATTAAACGGCAGGGTCTGCGCCTCTAAACGGGTCACTAGACCGACCTGTTCTTGCGCCGAAATGGCCACCGGCCCGCTCAGCCAAAACTGATCAATATTGTCCTCAGCGCCAATGTCCTGATTGCCATAGGCTAGGCGCTGAACCCAATCCTGCATCACACGATAGCTCACACGATGGGCCAGCTCTTGATAGACCGGCACCGCAGACAGCTGGAACGCCTCAGCCAAGGTCATATCGCGCTCCCAGCGCGCAAACATGCGCGGCTGACCATCCCAGATAAACACTTCGTCCCATGTGGTGACGCCCGTTTCCAGACTGATCAAAGTGTTGGGAATTTTATAGGTCGAGGCCGGAACAAAGCGCATCGCACTGCGCGCTTCATTGGCACTCCACACCGCACCATCGCTGACGCGTTGGATATAGATCGTGCCGTCCAGCGCGATCTCTTCAAGCACAGGGTCCAGCACATTTGCGCCTGGCGCAATCTGGGCCTGTGCCAAAGGCGCGCCCAGCAAGGCCGCCACAACACTCAGCGCTTTCACAATCCACTTTGTCATGGTTTCACCATCCCTTTTAAAGACGCGTGCTCGCCTTTTGCAAAAGGACTATGGCAAAGCTAAGGTCTCGCCAAGATGAAATATGGCGCACACTGCGTAAAGTCTTTTCACCTTGTGATACGCCAGCCCCTTCCCCTATGGCGCGAAGGCGTTACACTCTCCTACGGGTGGGATAAAGGGGCAGGCATGTCTGCGTTCAAGGATTTGAAGCGCAATGCGCGCTATTTCAAAGATCCGCTGTTATTGTTCGGCGTCTTATGGGCGGCGTTGACGATTTTTTCCTTCGTGCAAAATCTGGCTGATTTTGATCTCGGCCAATATATGGGCGTAGTGCTGGAGAATTTTAGGAAGCTCTCGAATTGGCTTTCAGACTTCATCATTTTCCCCTTCAATCTCGCCTTGCCGTTTGAGATTGATTTGCCGCCCCTGGGCGATGATGCCTTGACGATCTGGGTCCTGCTGGCCGGGATCACTGCGCGCACCCAGCAGCTGAAATTTCGCAAACAACATGATGAAGTCCCCGATCTTTTCCGCGACCCCGATATGAGCGAGGGCGAAAGCGAAGAGGAGATCGCAGCGACGATTAAAGATCGTCAGAGCCAATTGAAACGCCAGGGCCTTCTATGCGTGCCTGTCAATCTGGTCGTGTGGCCGCTCGTCGTGATAGCGGAGCTGAATGGCTGCAATTCTCCGCCACAAATTCTCAATCTACGTATGCTCTATAGCGAGTTTTTTGGCGAGAAACTCACGCCTTATCTCAAAAATAAATTCGTACGCACCGCCCAGACCCTCTTCATTCTGCAATGGCTTTATATTTTTGGTGCACTGATAATCTTCTTCGCGATCAATGCCCTGGAAACTTATCTCGATAAGCCAGGGATTATTTAAAAAGAAACGCGGAGCCCTAGGGACCCCGCGCTTTTGGTTTAGCTTGGCATGTGTCGACTTAGAACGGGATGTCATCATCCAGAGTGTCCGAGGCAAAGCTTTCGCGTTGAGCGCCGCCTTGGCCGCCCCCTTGACCACCACGTGATCCACCGCCATAGCCGCCCTCATTATAGCCACCGGACTGATCAGACATTTGATCATAGCCCCCAGAACGCTGTCCACCGCCCTCACCACGCCCATCGAGCATTTGCAGTTCACCACGATAGCGTTGCAGAATAATCTCAGTCGTATAGCGATCATTGCCGTCGCGGTCTTGCCATTTGCGGGTCTGCAGGGCGCCCTCAATATAGACTTTCGAGCCTTTTTTGAGATAGTTTTCCGCGACCTTGGCCAGAGCGTCGTTAAAGATGACAACGGAGTGCCATTCGGTTTTTTCACGGCGCTCACCGGTGGATTTATCACGCCAGGTATCCGATGTCGCAATGCGCAGATTGACGACCGGGTCGCCAGAATTTAACCGGCGCACTTCGGGATCCGCCCCCAGATTACCCACCAAGATCACTTTATTGACGCCAGCCATACGAGCACCTTCATACTTCATCATATTACGTGTAAAAGCCCCGTCGATGCGAGGCGCGAGTCGCGGCCAAGTGTTAACGTTTCCTTAGCTGAAGTCCAGACGGAGCGAACAGCCAGGGCTTGCGTTACCGTGTCAGAGCCCACCCCAACGTGCGCAAACAATTGACAGGAGGTGTCAGTTGGGCTGCGCTAAACAGCTGACATGGAATTGACAGGAAGGTTCGCACATTGTTCTGTCGCTCTCCCATAAAAAAGACCTATATAAATGCGCGCAGCAAAGGATAACGACACGATGAGCGACGCCTTAAAAGCCATCCGGGTACGCGGAGCGCGCGAACATAATCTGAAAGATATTTCGGTTGATCTGCCACGCGATCAGTTGATTGTTTTCACAGGGCTATCCGGATCGGGCAAATCCTCGCTTGCCTTTGACACCATCTATGCCGAAGGCCAACGGCGCTATGTTGAAAGCCTCTCGGCCTATGCGCGTCAATTCCTGGAATTGATGAGCAAGCCGGATATGGATTCGATTGAAGGCCTGTCCCCGGCCATCTCCATCGAGCAAAAGACCACCTCAAAAAACCCGCGCTCCACCGTCGGCACGGTAACGGAAATCTATGACTATATGCGCCTATTATGGGCGCGCGTCGGCATTCCCTATTCGCCCGCCACAGGGCTACCCATCGCCAGCCAAACCGTGACCCAGATGGTCGATCGCCTGATGGCCCTGGAAGAAGGTACACGGCTTTACCTCCTCGCCCCGATCGCACGCGGGCGTAAGGGCGAATATAAGAAAGAATTTGCCGACTTCCTGAAGCAGGGCTTTCAACGGGTCAAAGTCGATGGCGAGTTTTACGCCCTGGAAGACGTGCCTGACCTCGATAAAAAATATAAGCACGACATCGATGTCGTTGTAGACCGGATCGCCATCAAAGAGGGCTTAGAGCAGCGCTTGGCCGAAAGCCTGGAAACCGCGCTGGGCCTAGCCGAGGGTTTGGCAGTTGCCGAATTTGCCGACAAAACCGATGAGAAGGGTAAGCCTGAGCGTTTGTTATTCTCAGAGAATTTTGCCTGTCCGGTGTCGGGCTTTACGATTGCGGAGATTGAGCCGCGCCTCTTCTCCTTCAACAATCCCTTTGGGGCCTGCCCTAGCTGTGATGGCCTGGGCCAAAGCCTGAAATTCGATGAAGAGCTGGTGATCGCCGAGCGTGATAAGTCACTTTATGATGGCGCGGTGGCCCCCTGGGCGCGCGGCACGTCAAAGCTGTATCAACAGACCTTGGAATCGCTGGCCAAGCATTTTGATGTCTCGATGTTTACACCATGGCGCGATCTGCCTACAGCGTTTCAAAAAGCCGTGCTCTATGGCACCAAAGACAAGATTAAATTCGAATACGAAGACAATCTGCGCAAATACCAGACCAGCAAAACCTTTGAAGGCGTCATCCCGAATATGGAGCGGCGCTGGCGCGAAACCGACAGTTCCTGGGTACGTGATGATCTGGGCCGTTTCCAATCGGCCCAGCCGTGTGAAGTGTGTGAGGGTAAGCGCCTCAAACCCGAAGCTCTGGCGGTCAAGATCGCACAATGTGACATCGCCCAGGCGGGCGAGCTCTCCATCCGGGCCGCACGTGATTGGTTCCGTGAAATTGAAGACACGTTCTCTGATAAGGAAATGGAAATTGCGCGCCGGATCTTGAAAGAAATCCGCGACCGGCTCAAATTCCTGGTCGATGTGGGTTTGGATTATCTGACCCTCAGCCGTGCTTCGGGCACTTTATCCGGCGGGGAAAGCCAGCGTATCCGTCTGGCCAGCCAGATCGGATCGGGCCTGACCGGTGTGCTTTATGTCCTCGATGAGCCTTCAATCGGGCTTCATCAACGCGATAATACGCGCCTACTTGATTCGCTACGCGGTCTGCGCGATCTGGGCAATACCGTCATCATCGTCGAGCATGATGAGGAAGCCATCGAGACGGCCGATTATGTCGTCGATCTCGGCCCAGCCGCCGGGGTTCATGGCGGCGAGATTGTCGCCCAGGGCACCCCGCAAGAGATTGCGGCCAATCCCAACAGCCTGACCGGGCAATATATGTCGGGTCGGCGCATGATCGAAATCCCTGAGGTGCGCCGCCCGATTGATCCCAAGCGTCAAGTCAGCGTCATTGGGGCCAACGGCAATAATTTGAAAAATGTCACCGCGCATTTCCCGCTGGGCGTCTTTACCTGCGTCACCGGCGTTTCAGGGGGCGGTAAATCCACCCTTACCATCGAGACCTTCTATAAGGCGGCGGCACGTAAGCTCAATAAAGCTCAATCGGTCCCGGCGCCCCATGATCGGATTGAGGGGCTGGAGCAGCTCGATAAGATCATCGACATTGATCAAAGCCCTATCGGACGTACGCCGCGCTCAAACCCTGCGACTTATACGGGGGCCTTTGGCCCGATCCGCGACTGGTTTGCCAATCTGCCCGAAAGCCAGACCCGGGGTTATAAGCCGGGCCGGTTCTCCTTCAATGTGAAGGGCGGGCGGTGTGAAGCGTGTCAGGGCGATGGGGTGCAGAAGATTGAGATGCACTTCCTGCCCGATGTTTATGTGACCTGCGATGCCTGCGAGGGTAAGCGCTTTAACCGCGAAACCTTGGAAGTCACCTTCAAGGGTAAATCCATCGCCGATGTGTTGGATATGACGGTGGATGAGGCTGCGGACTTCTTCAAAGCTGTACCAGCCGTGCGCGATAAAATGGTCACCCTGCAACGCGTGGGCCTGGGCTATGTCAAGGTTGGCCAGCAAGCCACCCAGCTTTCAGGCGGCGAAGCCCAGCGGGTGAAACTCTCCAAAGAGCTGTCCAAACGCTCCACCGGGAAAACGCTCTATATCCTGGATGAACCCACGACCGGTCTTCACTTTGAAGATGTGCGCAAACTCCTCGAAGTGCTGCAGGAATTGGTCGAACAGGGCAATAGCGTCGTGGTGATCGAACATAATCTCGACGTCATCAAGACCGCGGACTGGCTGATTGATCTGGGTCCTGAAGGCGGGGATGGCGGGGGCCGTATCGTGGCCGCCGGAACGCCTGAAGACGTTGCCGAAGTAGAAGAGAGCTGGACCGGGCGCTATCTCAAACCGCTCTTGGCGCGCGATAAAGCCCGCCAGAAGGCGCTAAAATCCAAGGCCAGCTAAGCGTTTAAAAAAGGCCCCCGCCGAGGCGGGGGCTTTCTAAAACCATCACGCCTCAATATGTGTCTTACGCCGTAATATGCCAAACACCGGCAAGGCACATAAAATCAGGAAGGTGCCGCCCTGAATAACCGCGCCAATCATCGGGATTTGCTCCGCGCCATTGCCCAAGCCGGCCGAGGGGTTCAGCGTCGCCATAAAGGCTTCGACCACGCTTTGCTCGGGATTGGTGCTTAAGGCCCCTAAAATGCCAACGATCATGATCAAGCCATTAAACGCGCCATGCATGCCTGCCACACCTGCGATGGAACGCTCCCCCACCGCATAAAGGGTCAAGAACAACCCCATAATGCCAATCGCGACAATCGAGGCGAGCCCCAGCACCAGATCATTTTGCAAATGCTGGGCATGAAGGATGGCAAACAGGATCGTGCTGACGATGATCGCAGCGATCCGGCCCCAGCGCGCATCCAGCGCCGATAACAGCCAGCCGCGAAACACAATCTCTTCCACCGCACCTTGAAACAGGAAAAGCACCAAAACCAACGCCAGGCCAATCAGAACGCCCGGGCGAAGCAAGCTGGCCATAACGCTGGGATCCACCTCACCTGCGGCGTCGGCAAGTTCAGAACCCTTACCCATGTCAAAACCCAGGGCGCTGGCAATCGCACCCAAGACGCTCAACACAATCACGGCGATCAGCGCAACGCCAACCCCGCGGCCATAACGCCACAAAACGCCATCGCTGAACCCGATGGATTTTAACCCGCGCCGCTCAAAGACGCTGAGCCAAATCAGGGTAAAACCTCCCCAAAACACAAATTGCAAGGCCAGCATGGGCAGGAGAAAATGGGGATCGGTGAGCATGGCCCCGCCAAGCCCAGCACCCCCGGGCGCACCAGCTTCCAGGCTGCCCGCCATCGCGGTATGGATGCCATAATAAATCCCGGCGAAGAGACCGGCAAACACGGAACTTAAAAAATATCCTGCCAACAGCAAAAGAAGACTGGCCCAGCCATAGGTCCGCCGCCAGCGCTCAACACGGGCATAAAGGCCAAAGCGTGGCGCGTCATCGATCAGGTCTGTATTTGAGGTCTGCATGAGGTCTGCCCCTGTTGTGTTATCGTTGGGGCGAAAATATCACCGCCCCCCCACGAGGCAACCAGCAAAAACGCCCCGGAACAACCGGGGCGCTTATTTTCAAAGACTTACAAAATGTGATCACCCTTCACTGGGCGCTTCACCCACACTTTGGCTAGGTGCATAAGGCGCAGGCTTAGCCGGTGCCAACACATCATCGCCGCCATCATAGCGCACAGCCGCATAGGCCCCCACGCCGTGCCAGCAGACCTCGATGATCACTTGGATAATGTACTGGACCACCAGGGCTAGAAGGAGGGCAATAATCACCACCGGATTACTGAAGACCGTGCCCAGGATAGACATCACCTGATCAACATCCGCGCCTTTTGTGTTTTCCAGCTGGCTTAAAGGTTCAATCACCGAAACCATCGCACCGACCATAAAGATCTGTTGGACGACACTGGCGATAATCCCCAGGCCAAAAGACACCAAAATCACCACCAGGTATGACAGGAACATCATCCCCGTGACATCTTTGGTGGCGCTCCAGGATTCAAAGAAGCGAATATCTTTCTGACGCACCGTTAAAGCAGGCGCGGCCGCAAAGCGGATCAGCAAAAAGATCACCACTGCCATAACCGCAAGGGCCGCGACAAATCCCCAAAGGCCGGTCAACAAGCCCCCGGTGACCGTGCCCTCACCCGCCACATTCAAGATGAGTGCGCCGACAAGGCTGCCTGCGACGACGGCGATCACAATCGCGATATACATCAAGAAGCCGAAGAAGACATAAAGGAGATTAACAACGAACAAGCGCAATTCATCGCCGCCGAACCGGAAAGGCACCCCAGAGGCCACTTCATTACGGGTCAACAAACGCAGCCACGCGCCCTGCACCATCAAGGTCAAAGCAAAACCAATCACAAGGGTCAGAAAAATAGCTCCCCCCATTTGCGCGAAGAGCGCCAAAACTTGGGCGGGCTCAGGCTCGTGCTTGGCCTCTGCCAAGGCGACTATGGCCCCCACATGCGGCAGGAACATCACCGCAGCGATCACGAATAGCGCAAGATAGAATAACACTTGCCAGACCGCGATGGAGATCACCGCGCCTGGACGCCGTCCCATGGTTTTAAAAAAGGCAAATGTTGCTGCCCCAAAATTATACGCAGACCCACTCATGGTCCCCTCCTCATACAACTCATATAAGAAGGTAAATGAATTTTATTACGCTGTCTTGGTCTGTTCGAGTTTATCTGAATTTTTTATGATTAAATCTTTGAAAAGATGTCCATGGAGCACCGACAAGGGGAATAGCCCTAGACCAAAAACGACGGCCCCGCTGAACATGCCGGTGACAAAGGCGCCCAGTGCCCCGACAGGCGCGGTTCCTGCCACGATCAGCGCCCAAAGCCCCACACTCATAGGCAGACAGATCACGACACTGGCGAGACCAATGCGTACCGCCTGTCCCTGGGTCAACGGCCAAACGCTTAAGACCTGCAAGCGTTTGGCATCAAAACTCGCAGGTCCGCTCATCGCCAGACGGGCAAAAAACCAGGCGCAAAATACCATAAAGGCCCCAAGCAGAAACAGAACAACACCGCGTTCCCAGCCATTGAGCAAAGGCCAAAGCTCAATATAGGTTTCAGGCGGCTCAGCAACGCCAAGACGGTCCATCGCCACCGCGCTGACCCCCACCAATAATGCCACGATAAAGAGGAAAACCGTTAAAACGACAATTAAGGCTAGCGCCAAAATTAAAGCATTCACCCAGAGCAGGCGAACTTCGTCCCCGCCCCAGGCAAAGCCACACGCTTTGCCAAGGTCATCACCGCGCGCGATACGCAAGCCTGCATTGGCAATGACGAGGGCAAGGCCGCATGCCAGCGCGATAAACACCCAGATCGCAAGCCCCGCCGCAGGCTCCCCCGCCAAAGCGAAATGCGTAAACACGCCAACGAGGCCAAAGCTGACAGCCCCGACCATCGCGCTGAGGGCCCAGGTTATTTTCGCCCCAAACAGTGCGTGAACCGTGTGTGAGAGCGCAGGTAAATCAATCCAGTTTTTCATAGCGCTTTAATTAGTGCGAAGCGCCCCCAAGGCCAATGAAAAGCTTCAGTCCGCGCGCCATCAGTCCTCTTGAAAGCCTTGAACATCGGAAATGTCAAATCCAGGAAGGCACGTCAAAGTTTGACGCACCTCATCCGAGCCATAGCGCAAACACGGCATGTAAATAGCCAAACGCTGATTATCTTCTGTTGCCCGCGTATCCGTGCGCGATAAATTGAAATACGGACTAAGGCTTTGATCGGGATATTCATAAGCGATGGTCTGCACGCGCTGATCATTGCTTCGCGCACCCATGATAACATGCATCAACGCAATATTATTCCGACCCACGCTTTGATAACTGAGATAGGCCTGCATGCGCGTTTCGTTTAGAATGGGAGTGTTTCCTTGCGAGATCTTGATCCTCGCATGGGCGTGGTCTCCTGGGCTTCGGCACACGCACACACCAAGGGCAACCGCTCCAGTATTCCTTTTCAAGGGTGTGTTAATCAGCGTCTATTTGAAAACAATAGCGTGTCCCCTATAGGCGCAAGCCATATGTGGCAAGGTTTTGAGCCCCACGCGCAAACGCGCTATATCGCACGCATGAGCGATCTTACCCCTCTCCATATTATTGGTGGCGGCATGGCAGGCAGCGAAGCAGCCTGGCAGGCCGCAGAAGCTGGCGTCCCGGTTATTCTGCATGAAATGCGCGGCGTTCGCGGCACTGAGGCCCATAAAACCGATGGCCTGGCCGAGCTGGTCTGTTCCAACTCTTTCCGCTCCGATGATGCGGAGACCAATGCCGTGGGCCTGCTGCATGAGGAGATGCGCCGATGCAACTCGCTCATCATGGCGATGGCCGATCGCCATCAAGTACCCGCCGGCGGCGCGCTAGCCGTGGATCGTGACGCCTTCTCGCAAGCCGTGACCCAGACGTTGACGAACCATCCCAATGTGGAAATCCGTCGTGAAGTGTTTGAGGATTTACCCCCCGCCGACTGGTCCAATGTCATCATTGCCACCGGGCCTTTGACCCATACCCCGCTGGCCGAAGCCATTCACGCCCTGACCGGTGAAGGCGAGCTCGCTTTCTTTGATGCCATCGCGCCCATCATCTATGCCGACAGCATCAATATGGATGTGGCCTGGAAGCAGTCGCGCTATGACAAGGGCGATGATGAGGCCGACAAGGCCGCCTATATCAACTGCCCAATGGATGAGGCGCAATATAACGCCTTTCTTGATGCCTTGTTGAACGCCGAGAAAACCGAATTCAAGGACTGGGAAAAGGATACCCCCTATTTCGAGGCCTGCCTGCCCATCGAGGTGATGGCCGAGCGCGGACGCGAAACCCTACGCTTTGGCCCAATGAAACCGCGCGGCCTGACCAATGCCCATAATCCCAGCGTGAAGCCCCATGCGGTGGTTCAGCTGCGCCAGGATAATTCCCATGGCACGCTGTTCAACATGGTCGGCTTTCAGACCAAGATGAAATATGGCGCTCAAGGCGAGGTCTTCAAAATGATCCCTGGCCTGGAGGAGGCGCAATTTGCGCGCCTGGGCGGGATCCACCGCAACACCTTCTTGAACTCGCCGCGGGTTTTGGATGGCACGATGCGCCTCAAAGCGCGGCCCTCTTTACGCTTTGCTGGCCAGATTACCGGCGTGGAAGGCTATGTGGAAAGCGCCGCGATGGGGCTCATCACCGGGCGCTTTGCCGCCTGCGATGCCAAGGGCGAGGCGATTGCGCCGCCACCGGCGACCACGGCGCTCGGCGCGCTGCTCGCCCATGTCACGACCAATCATGTGCCCGGCAAAAAAGGCGCTTTCCAGCCGATGAATGTCAATTATGGCCTCTTCCCGGACATTGAAGGCCCGACCAAAGACGCCGATGGCAAACGGTTAAGGGGTAAAGAAAAGACCAATGCCAAGAAACGCGCAATGAGCGCGCGCGCTTTGGTCGATTTAGCGGCATGGTCAACGCTTTCTCCTTTACGATGAAGGCGCGTCGCACTACTCTCCCCTTATGCGAGGGGGAGTGCGATGTTTTTTAAAGTGTTTAAATCTGTCAGCCTGTGCGTGGTTCTTGCCTTAAGTGCTTCAGCTTCACTTTATGCGCAAAGCGAAATTCCTGTTGAAGCTTTTGCTCGCTTGCCTGCCATTGATAGCCCTGCGCTCTCGCCCAGCGGTCAATTATTGGCCTATATATCCAATACAGAAGACCAAAAAACGCTTGTAATCCAAAGACTGAATACACAGGAAAGCCGCGCCATTGATGCCAGCCAGGTGCGCCCCACGAATTTAATTTGGATCAATGATGATATCCTGTTGATCCAGGCTTCAACGGCCCGCCGACACCATCGCGCCTATGGCGTTTTAGATGTCGGGGCGGTCTATGCGATTGATCTGACCCGAAGCGAAATAGCGCCCCGCCAACTCCTCCACGGCTCATCTCGCATCGGGCTAAACTTCTCTCTCGGCCGGATTATCCAAATCGATCGCGAGCGCGAAGACGTGTATATGCCTGCCTTTGACGATCAAAGAAATTATGGCTTATTCAAAGTCAATGCGCGCACGGGCCGCTCTGAACGCGTGGATCGCGGATCGCCCTACACCGAAGATTGGATTGTCAGCACAACAGGTGAACTTTTGGCGCGCGAAGAACGCAACCAAAGTGAAGACACCTTGCAACTTCAAATCCGCCAAGGCAATCAATGGCGTGTTGCACTTGAAGAAAAGAGTGACCTTCCACAAATAGACCTTGTTGGCTACGATCGAGAAAATGGCTCCTTAATTGTATACACACGCAGCATGGGCAATGAAGATACATCCGGCCTATTCAGGATCGATACGCAAGACCAAAGCATAGAGACTATCTTTCAGCACGACAAACTTGATGCACGTTTCCACCTGACCCGTGATTTCAGTGGTGAGTTAATGTATGCGGCCTATGAGGATAGTGAGCTTCACTATATCTGGTTCGATGATGATATGGAGCTGATTTACACCAGCATCAAAGCGGCCATGAATGTTCAAATTCCAAACTCATCCATTTCACTTCTCGATTGGACACCGGATCGCAAGACGATAATTTTCTATGGTGAGACAAATTATATTAGCCCCTATTACGGTCTGTTCAAACCCGAAACCGGGGAAATTAGCTTGCTAGGCTGGGTCTACCCAGAGCTCGGCTCAACAATTTTACCTCAAAGATCCATTATCTCCTATCAAAGCCAAGATGGTCAAGTCCTTCCCGCCTACCTGACCCTTCCCAGCGGCGAAGGCCCCCACCCGTTCATTGTTTTACCCCATGGCGGTCCGCAATCGCGCGACTATTCCGGTTTTGACGATTGGGCGCATTTTTTTGCCAGCCGTGGCTATGGCGTGATCCAACCCAATTTCCGTGGCTCTTCCGGTTATGGCAATGCCTATATTCTTGAAGGCTATGGTGAATGGGGTAAAGGCTTGATGCAGCAAGACCTTACTGATGCCCGTCAGGCCGTCATTGATGCCGGGCTAGCCGATCCAGAACGCATCTGTATCGTTGGTGCCAGCTATGGCGGTTATGCCGCCCTTGCCGGTGCAGCCTTCACGCCAGATCTTTATAAATGCGCCATCTCATATAGTGGGGTCAGTGATCTTGAAGAAATGATTCGGTTTGAGCGTAATCGTTATGGCGAGGACAGAGACACTCACACCTATTGGCAAACCCAAATGCTGGGCCTTAATCCCCCCAGCGATGAAACGCAATTTCTTCAACAACGCTCGCCCGTGCGCGCGGTGGATGCCATTCAAGCGCCTATCTTACTGATGCATGGCGGCGAAGATTCTGTGGTCTCTGTCGAACAAAGTCGGCGAATGAACCGCGCCTTAGACAATAGCGACAAATCAGTGCGCTATATTGAAATCGAACATGGCGATCACTGGCTAACCAGCTATGAAACCCGCCTTGCGGTTTTTACCGCGATGGAGCGCTTTCTTGACGAACATCTTCAATAAGTAAAATAACTGGTAAAGCAACCTTTCCTGAAGAACGAAGGGCTGTTTCTTTTATTTCTGTCAAAAGAGAATTGCGCGCAATTTAAGAGCCGTTATGACCTGCCCGATAGGGGAGAGGGCCATGCCATCATACACGATCGCCATTATCGGGGCGGGGATTTCGGGGTTGGCATGCGCCAGCTTCCTGGCCGAGGCGGGCCATAACGTTCATATCTTTGAGCGATTTGCACACGCGCGCCCCGTCGGTTCAGGCTTGATGATCCAACCCACGGGACTGGGCGTCTTGGCGCGTTTGGGCCTGGATGAGCGCTTAAAAGACAGCTGCGCGAGGATCACCCATCTTCAAGGGCGCACCCAGCAGGGCCGTCCCATCTTTGATCTTCATTATGGCCTGCTCAATCCCAACAGCTTTGCTTTAGGCGTCCATCGCGGACAGATTTTCCAAGCGCTTTTGGACAAGGCCTTAAGCCTAGGCGTTCACCTGACCACAGGGATGACGATTGATACGCTTGAACGTCTCAGTGATGGGCGTTTTCTCATCCCCGCCGCGCGCGATCATGGGATTATCGAGACCTTTGATCTGGTGATTGATGCCAGTGGTCACCATTCTGCCCTCGCCGCGACCTATGGACAGATCAAATATGACCGGTCCTATCCCTATGGCGCGCTCTGGGGCGTGTGCCGCGACCCTGATCAGAGTATGGGTCAGGATACCCTGCACCAACGCTATCGCCAGGCGCGCATGATGATTGGGGTTCTCCCGCTCAACACCCTCCCCAATGCCGCTTCGCCTCATTTCGCGTTCTTCTGGAGCCTGCGCAATGAAGACCAGACGCAATGGCGCGCGCGCCCGCTCGATGTCTGGAAAGACGAGGTCACGACGCTCTGGCCCGACCTCGCGCCTTTTCTGGACCAGTTCCACAGCCATGATGATCTGCAATGGGCGCGCTATGGCCATAAAACCCTCAAGCGCCGGGTGGAAGGCCGCCTCGCCTTTATCGGCGATGCAGCCCATGCGATGAGCCCTCAGCTGGGACAAGGCGCGAATATGGGCCTGATTGATGCCTATATCTTGAGCACATGCCTGAATACTGTCGCTGATCTCGATCAGGCCCTCGCCCAGTATAATAATCAACGCCGTGCGCATGTGATGTTCTATCTGATCGCCAGCGCCTGGATGACGCCTTTCTTTCAATCGGACACAGCATGGCTTTCAACGCTGCGTGATCTGACCTTCGCACCAATGTGCCACACGCCGTGGCTGCGCGTGGAGATGATGCGCACGCTGGCGGGCATGAAAACCGGCCTGTTCAGCCATCTTAATCCCGGTGAGTTTTCATCGCGTTATCGGGTATAAAGTTAGGAACTGAACACCCCGCATGTAAGATCACCGAGCGCCGAACAAAAGCCGCCTTAGGACAATTTATAAGAATTACCACGTGCTGAATGTGATTTTGATTTAGGTCATAAAATGAAAGTCTATGTATCTCTTGGTATCGGCTTGTTCGCCATGGGCCTTTGGCTCCCGCTACCTTGGCCTTTCAGTCTCGCCGTGCATTTTACATTTTATCTCATGATCATATCCGGGATATGGCTCGCATATATGGCGCTGTATTGGCGCAAGGCCCCGCTAAAACTGGGATTAAGCCTAGGCGCAGCATTACTCATCACCTCAAAATTTTGGCTTATTCCAGATTTCACATCGCTGCAGCCCTCAATCAGGCCCGATCTCAGCCTAGCTTTTCTCAATAGTCAAAAGAGTGAAAGCGCGGTCATTGCTTTTCTGGCACTTCGCGAAACGCGCGAGAGTGATGTGATTGCTTTTGCGGAATTTCCTGAAAGTTTAAGCTCGGCCACTATAGCGTCATTAAATGAGTAGCCTTATCAAGCCCAACGCTCCGCAAGCATAGATATTTTTGGGCGAAACTATGAAACAACGCTCATGCTGGCTTCAAAGCACCCTTTCGAGCAAGTCCACTCCCCTGCTTTTTCCCATAGTGGGCATCGCAGCCCCATTGAAGCGCGTCTGGGCTTAAACGGCTGCAGCCTTGATCTCCTCATCGCGCACCCTGCCCCGCCTGCCCTACCGTTTTGGGCCGAGGAACAACGCACGCTTATTGACGTGCTGCACGCCCATCTCACCGATAAAGACCGCTTTATTCTTATGGGAGATTTCAACACGACACCCTGGAGTATGAGTTATAAAAACTTACCCGGTAAGCGCGTTGCCGATCCGCGTTGGTCGCGAACATGGCATAGCCCGATCCCCTTCCTGGGATTACCTTTAGATCATGTCTTTATCGGCGAAGGGCTCACCCCTACAGGGTTTCATAGCGGCCCGAATGTTGGCTCCGACCACATGCCCATATTCACACGCCTTGCCCTAGATCCGTCCTGTGAGGCTGGCCCAGATCAAGCGGGCCTGGCGCTTTAGCAAGGGGCGTTCTGGATCGAGGCTATAGGGCGTATCGGCGCGCGCGATCTGGCGCGCATAGCCCTTGGTGAGGGCGATATAGCCGATAGCGGGAAAGACCTCTGCCGGTAGGGATTTGCGGGTGCGCGCCCACAGGGATTGCGCGTCCTCAAGATCGCGCCACAGCCCTTTGAGGGCCAGATCGGCTTTTTCTGGGCTTAGTCCCTTATGCACTTCAACTTCGCTCAGCTCAGCGCCCAGCATCTCTTCGCGCGTATAGGGGGCCCGGCCCGCTGCGGCGAGGCTGGGGAAGGCGCGCAATAAGCCCACCAGGCCCCAGATCCGCGCGCCCGCGGCCAGCGCCATCAAGGCTTCACCGCTGAAATTGACCTGCGGCGCGCACAAGCGCGCGCTTAAGCGCAATAATATCCCGGCGGTACGGTCGATATAGTCCAAGCGGTCTTGATGGGTGGGAAAGGGCCCCTCGCCCAGATCGGCTGAGCGCGCTTCAATCAGGGTGATAAGACTGTCTTTATCGGGTCCACCGGGGGCTTCGCGCAATTCAGACAAGCCTTCATAAATATCATGACGGCGCACTTTTGCCGGGCTTGCAAACAGATCCTCAATCGCATCGCGCGCCCAGGCCAGGCGCATCTCGCCGATCACCGGCTCGCTGACACTATCGGGGATCTTGGCGATCTCATGATAAAAGGCATAAAGCGTCATCAGACGCGCACGGATCTCAGCGGGCGCAAACAGCGCCGCCATCCGGCGATCAGGATCATTTTTTTCTACTAACGCGTCAAAATCTATCATGCTATGCGTCTGACATGCTGGACAGATGGGGTCTAGCCCCCATATGTGTCTGGTGATGCGTTCGGCCCACCCTCAAAGGCCGTCGTTGTGCAGCGCCCTTGGCATAAGCGCAAGGGTTTTACATTTAAGGAGCTTCTCATGGCATTTTCTCTTCCCGACCTTCCCTATGCTCAAGACGGTCTGGCCCCGCACATTTCTGCGGAGACTTTGAGCTTCCACCATGGCAAGCACCACAAAACCTATGTCGATAAAGCCAATGGCCTGGTTGAGGGTAGCGATCTGGCCGATGCCAGCCTGGAAGAGGCCATCGCCAAGTCCTGGGCCGACAAGAACATGGCCGTGTTCAACAATGTCGCCCAGATCTGGAAC
Organism: Woodsholea maritima DSM 17123; assembly: GCF_000382325.1. Lineage (GTDB taxonomy): Bacteria > Pseudomonadota > Alphaproteobacteria > Caulobacterales > Maricaulaceae > Woodsholea > Woodsholea maritima. The sequence continues at coordinate 330,660 of NZ_KB908058.1, read as the reverse complement.
CACACTTTCTATTGGCACTCTATGAAGCCCAATGGCGGCGGCAAGCCCTCTGGCGAGCTGGCCTCTATGATTGATCGCGATTTCGGCTCTTTCGACAAGTTTGCAGAAGAATTCACCACCGCAGGTGCGGGCCAGTTTGGTTCGGGCTGGGCCTGGTTGGTCGTGAAAGACGCCAAGTTGGAAGTGCGCAAAACCCCCAATGCGGAAACCCCGCTGACCGAAGCCGGTGTCACCCCGCTGCTGACCATGGATGTATGGGAACACGCCTATTATCTCGATTACCAAAACCGCCGCCCGGATTATATGGGGGCGTTCTTAGAGCATTTGGTCAATTGGGACTTCGCGGCTGAAAATCTGAAAAACGCGTAAGCGCTTTTTTTTGAGTTCGCATAAAAAACCCCGCAAAGCTTGGCTTTGCGGGGTTTTTTTTGTGTATCGTGTGTGAGCCTAGTCTGCGGGCAGTAAGGCGACGCCAATGCGGCGCGCTTCACCGGCCAGCATATTATAGACCCGGCATGCCGTCGCACTATCGAGGACTTCCAAACCGATACCGGCCGCCAAAAAGCCTTCACGCACGCCCTGGGGCGGATGGGCGATCGAGGGACCAACGCCCAAAATCACCAAATCCGGCTTCTTTTCGGCCTGCAAGAAACGATCGAAATCGGCCAGGCTAAGGCTTTGAAGATCGTTGACGGGCCACGCTGCAACCTGATCTTCGACCATCAAAGTTGGCCCATCATAACGCACCCCGCCAATGCGAAAGCCCCCATCACCATAGGCATCAATGGGCGGCAGGGTAATTTTGGCCTGCGCGCCGCGATCTTGGCCCCGGGCATTTGGATTAACGCTTGTCGGCAAACCGCGCCTCCGCTTCGTCTTCCTCACTGGTGCGCTTAACGCCGGTTAGCATCAACAGCGGGGCAGCCACGAAGATTGACGAATAGGTCCCGATCACAATGCCCCAGATCAGCGCGAAGGCAAACCCCTGAAGGGCGTGCCCGCCAAAGATCGCCAAAGACACCAGCGCCACCAAAGTGGTGCCAGAGGTCAAAATGGTGCGCGACAAGGTAAGGTTGATCGACATGTTGAGAACCTGAGAAATCTCCAAGGTCTTATATTTGCGGAATTCCTCACGCACCCGGTCATAAACCACAACGGTGTCGTTCATCGAATAGCCAACGATGGTCAAAATCGCAGCAATGGTAGAAAGATTGAACTCCAGCCCGGTCAGCGAGAACATGCCAATCGTGGCAATGACATCGTGGACCAGCGCCAGAACGGCCCCGACCGAATACTGCCACTCAAACCGGAACCAGATATAGACCAACATCAAAATAAGCGCGATGCCGACGGCCATAGAGCCCTTGACGACCAGCTCATCAGAGACTTTCGGGCTGATCACGCTGGATCCGCGTAGTTCAATACCGGGAAAACTTTCCACCAGCGCAGTTTCAACATATTGGCGCACGATCTGTTGAGCGCCGTTTTCACTGGTATCTTCCGTGACGAGATCGGGGGCGATCTGGCGGATCTGCTCCAAGCTCAGGCTTTCCACGCGGATGAATAAATCGCGATCCGTGCCCACGCCTTGCACCTGAACATCACCCAGGCCCAAACCGGACATGGTTGTGCGAATGGCGCTCAGATCCGCAGGGCCTTCGGTGCGCACTTCCAACATGGTGCCGCCGCGAAAGTCGATCCCGTAATTGAGACCTTTGGCGAAAAACACGCCAAGCGAGCCCACGATCAACAGGGCGGAAAAGATAAAGGCGATCCAGCGCCCCTTAATGAAAGGGACATTCGATTGCACAGGAATAAAACGAACGAGGGCGAAAGACATAGCTCCAGCCTCCCTTAAAAACCGATGGATTGAGGCTTACGCAAGCGCAGCCAGACCGCCACGACAAAGCGCGAGAAGGTGAAGGCGGTAAAGACCGAAGTCACGATACCAATGCCCAAAGTCACGGCAAAACCGCGCACGGGCCCTGCGCCCATCATAAAGAGGACGGCCGCAGCAATAAAAGTAGTCACGTTGGCGTCCAAAATAGCCGCGAAGGCGCGGTTATAACCGATCTCAATGGCATTGATGACTTTACGGCCCTGGCGGATTTCCTCGCGTATACGCTCAAAAATCAGCACATTGGCGTCCACCGCCATACCAATGGTCAAAATGATCCCGGCGATCCCAGGCAGGGTCAATGTCGCCTGCAAACCGGACAGTGCGCCCAAAATCAGCAAGACGTTGATCAATAGAGCGGTCGTTGAAACCACACCCATAAAACCATACGCCAAGACCATGAACACGATCACCAGCGCAAAGCCCAAAAGGATCGCTTCGGCACCAGCTTCAATCGCATCCTGGCCCATGGAGGCCGTGATGGAGCGCTGCTCCACGGGCGTCAGCTTGGCAGGCAAGGCCCCGGCAGACAGCATGGTAGAAAGGTCGCTGGCCTCTTGAACCGTGAACGAGCCTTCAATAATCCCCGAGCCGCCCAGAATGGGGCTGCGAATACGTGGTGCCGTGATCACAACACCATCGAGGACAATGGCAAAACGCTCACCCACATTTTGGCTGGTAATCTCACCAAAGACCTGGCTGCCCGTTGTGTCAAAACGGAAGGCGACAGCGGGTTGACCGTTCTGGTCAAAACTCTGACTGGCTGAGGCGAGATTCTCACCGCTTAAAACCGCACGGCGCTTCACGGCCACAAAATTCTCATAGCCATCATCGCTGGGTAAGATCATGACATCTGGCGGGGTGCGGGCCTGACCATCGGGACCCACCTGAACCGAGCGATCAACCATGTGGAAGGTCATCCGCGCCGTCGTCCCCACAAGGTCGATCACGCGCTGTGGATCGCTTTCCCCTGGAACCTGCACGAGGACACGATCTTCATCCTGACGGGTGATGGTCGGCTCCGTCGTTCCCGTCGCATCGATCCGGCGACGAATAACCTCGATGGATTGTTCAACGGTGCGTTGACGAATAGAGGAAATTTCCGCCTCAGTGATCGCAATCCGGATGGTGCGATCACTGTCATCTTGAGTGATAGATAAGCGCTGGTCCAGGCTCTGGCCACCATTGGCTCCGGTAACGGGGCCATTCAGCTCGCGAAGGCGCTCATAGGCTGCCCCTAAATCTTCCGGATTGGTGACGCGAATCACGACCTGCTGACCGACAACTGCCGGGCGCGCGGTAAAGATGGGCGGGTCATTGCGCAAAACAACCCGCGCCTCTTCAGCCAAATCGCCCAGGCGCTCTTGGCGGACATCTTCGATATCCACTTCAAAGACCAGATGCGAGCCACCGCGCAAATCCAAACCTAAATTCACGGTTTGGCTGGGCAATATCGTCCATATTCCTTTGGTTTGATCGGGATTGGCCGGATCGACATAGCGGTTTTCAGCCGGAACAAAATTAGGAAGAGAGAAGAAAAAGCCCAACAGGACCACGCCCAAAATGAGCACGACCTTCCAGGGAGAGAAATACAGCATAGGCTCGGCCTCAAACCGGAAATAGGATCAAGTCATATCCTTATGGCGCTTTAAAAAAGCGCCATAAGGATTTAGTTCTTTTCGACAATTTTATCTGTTTTATCAGACGTATCATTCGCCGGTTCAGTACGATTGCGCACTTCAGCAACGGTCTGCTTCAAAACGCGAACGCGTACACCTTCGGCCAGCTCCAGGCTCAGCTCTTGATCCTGAACGCGTACGATTTTACCGATGAGGCCAGAACTGGTGACAACTTCATCGCCGCGGCGCAAATTATCAACCATCTCTTGATGACGTTTGCGCTGCTGCTGCTGTGGGCGAATAATCATGAAATAGAAAATCAAACCGATCGCGATGAACGGTGCAAATTGTAACAGCGCAGCTTCCATAAACGCCTCTCCCTCCACGCTTGATCGCCTCATATAAAGCGCATCAAGACCTATAAACAATGTTCGCCCGGACTATATCGGGAGCGCGAGCCATTGCAACAAGGCTTAACGGTTCGGTAAAAGCTCTAAAGGATTGACCGGGGTGACATTGCGCCGGATTTCAAAGTGTAACATCGGGCGATCGGCTGAGCCCGATGACCCGGCCTGGGCGATAATATCGCCGCTGCGCACTTGTGCGCCTTCGCCAACGCGCAACACCGAATTGTGCGCATAGGCAGTCACATAGCCCCCTGAATGGCGCACCAGCACAAGATTGCCATAGCCTTGCAATTCGCTGCCCGCATAAACCACCGCGCCATCAGCAGCGACCCGTACCGGGGCACCGGGCTCAACTGCTATTTTTATCCCGTCATTGCTCTTGCCTGAGCTTTGGGGACCAAAGCCTTCCAAGACTTGGCCCTCAACGGGCCAGGTAAAGCGCGGCACGCCTCCCCCCAATTGCGGATCTTGCGGCTCAACCCGCGCGGGCGGGCGCCCAGTTGTGGGCGGCGGGGTTACCGGGGGTGAATAGGTCGAAGAGGGTGGGGTTTGCGCGACACGGCGCGGCGGCGGCGATGTGCGCTGGGCACGCGGCGTACCCCGCACGCGCAATTCTTGACCGGGATAAATCGTCGAACTGGTCGAGATCCCGTTGAGGCTCGCCAGCTCTTGGGTGGAAAGCCCATGATTGAGCGCAATCCGGTAAAGATTATCGCCCCGGCGCACGGTATAGGTGGAAGGCCCTGGCAGGGTGAGCGTCTGGCCAGGATTGAGCGAATACGGAGAACGAATATTGTTTTCACGCGCCAGATCACGCCATTCCACACCGCAGCGCGCAGCAATGGTCGATAAGCTATCGCCCCGGCGCACCGTATAGCTGCGCCCACAATTTTCAGAGGATGTGCGTGAGGAGGATGACGATGTGGCACGCGTATCCACACCCGCTGGACCCCGCGGCTGCGAGGCACATCCAGCAAGGGCCAGCGTTCCTATGACTAGAACCAGCCGAATAACGTTGCGCGTGCTCACCTTTGCCCACTCACCCTGGACGAAAATCAGGGTAAACATGGCATGCAGGGCGTTAACCGGGAGTTAGCCAAACTCAAAATTTCTGAAGAGACGCGCGCGACTCAGCTCGCCTTGGCGATACCGGCCACCATCGGCACAAAGCGTACATCGAAGAGTACCTCTTCGAAAATCTCATCGCCTTGGCGTTCATAGCGCATCAAAGTCTGGATATGACCGTTTTGCACCGGGGCGATGGCAATGCCGCCATCTTCGCGCAATTGCTCCAGCAAATCATAAGGGCGATCGGCCGCTGCGCAGGTCGCGATAATTCGATCAAAGGGCGCTTGTTCAGGCCAGCCGGCCATGCCATCGCCAATTCGCGTGGTGATATTATGTAAGTTGAGTTGATGAAAACGCTTTTGCGCCTGCACCGAGAGGGTGCGATAACGCTCCACCGAGTAGACCCGGCGGGCCAATTGCGCCAAAACCGCAGCCTGATAGCCAGAGCCAGTGCCGATCTCCAGCACTTTACAGCGATCATTCAGCGCCAGAGCCTGGGTCATCTGGGCCACGACCAGCGGCTGGGAAATCGTTTGGCCGCAATTGATGGGCAGGGCGCGGTCATCATAGGACTGATCTAAAAAGCCTGCCTCGACAAAGACATCGCGCGGCGTGCGCTCCATCGCGCCCAGCACAGCCTTATCGCTGACCCCGGCGCGGCGCAATTGCATAACCAGCTGAATGACACGTGGATCGTGTCCAAACATGATAACCCCGCTTAATCGCGCAAAATGTCCCCATGGAGCGCCTCGGCGAGGCGATCACGGGTGTCATAATGCGTCAGATCAAGTTGCAAAGGCGTTACCGAAACCCGTCCTTCGTAAATTGCGCGCAGATCAGTGCCTACCGGCGGGTTAGAAAGCTTGCCGTTAAAGCCCAGCCAGTAATAGGTTCCCCCGCGCAAATCCTCGCGCTTATCGGCATGAATAATATGCTCATCGCGCTGGCCCTGAACGGTGGCTTCAATCCCGGCGACGTCATCGACATCACGGTCGGGGAAATTGACATTCATGATGACATTTTCCGACCACGGCGTTTCCAGGAGGTGACGCAAGACCCGCGGTGCCAGGGTGCGCGCCGTATCCCAGCGCAGTTTCGCATCGCGGTTAAAGCCATAGGCCAGCGAAAACGCAACCGAAGGAATGCCCAGCTGCATGCCCTGAACGGCCCCGGCGACAGTGCCCGACAGAGTGACGCTTTCGGCCATGTTTTGCCCGTGATTGATGCCAGAGAGAACCAGGTCCGGCACCTTATCCTCCATCAAGCCCTGCACCGCCATCAGCACGCAATCTGTCGGCGTACCGTTGACCGAATAGCGCTGATGACCAAACTCACGCACGCGCAGCGGCGTATGCAGGGTGAGCGCGCGGCTCATCCCCGATTGCTCTTCATGCGGGGCGACAATCCAGACATCATCTGAAAATTCGCGGGCCACCTCTTCAAGGACTTTCAGCCCCTCAGCATGGATCCCATCGTCATTCGTCAACAAGATGCGCGGATTGTCGCCCAACATGATTTAAGCCTTCAAAACTTCGAGCCCGCCCATATAAGGACGCAGGGCCGCAGGAATGGTCACAGAGCCATCGGCGTTCTGGTGATTTTCCAGAACCGCCAGCAAGGCGCGCCCGACCGCAACCCCAGACCCGTTGAGGGTATGAAGGAAATCGGGACGCTTTTCGCCTTCACGGCGGAAACGGGCATTCATGCGGCGCGCCTGGAAGTCACCACAGTTTGAGCAAGAGGAAATCTCGCGATAGGTGTCCTGGCTCGGCAACCAGACCTCAAGGTCATAGGTTTTGCGCGCTGAAAAGCCCATATCCCCTGAGCATAGCAGCATGACGCGGTACGGTAGCTCCAACCGGCGCAGAATTTCTTCCGCGCACTGGGTCATGCGCTCCAATTCCTCTTCTGACTCTTCAGGCTTCACCACACACACCATTTCCACTTTCTGGAATTGGTGCATGCGAATAAGACCGCGCGTATCACGCCCGGCTGAGCCTGCCTCGGCGCGGAAACACGGCGTGTAAGCCGTCATGCGCATCGGCAAGGCGTCTTCGCCATGGATGGTGTCGCGCGCCAGATTGGTTAGCGAGACCTCAGCGGTTGGGATCAACCAGCGATCATCGGTGGTGCGGAATAAATCATCGGCAAATTTTGGCAATTGCCCGGTGCCGAACATGGCCTCGTCCCGCACCAGATAAGGCGGCGAATATTCTTTAAAGCCATGCTCGGTGGTATGAATATCCAGCATGAAGGCCGCCAGGGCGCGCTCCAACCGGGCCAAAGGCCCAGACAGCACCGCAAAGCGTGAGCCTGACATTGCCGCGGCGCGCTCAAAATCCAGCCCGCCCAGGCCCTCGCCCAGATCGACATGATCTTTGACCGCGAAGTCAAATTCGCGCGGCTCACCCCAGCCTCGCACTTCTTCATTATCCGCTTCATCTGCGCCCTCAGGCACATCATCAAACGGCATATTGGGAAGGGCGGCGAGATGCTGATTAAGCAGCTCATCGGCTTTTTCGGCTTCAGCGTTCAGGCGATCCATCTCACCTTTTAAGCGCTCAACCTCAGCGCGCAAACGCTCAAACTCGCCCTCATCGCCCTTGGCTTTGGCGGCTCCGATTTGCTTAGACATCGCATTGCGTTGGGTCTCAACCTCTTGCAGGGCCGATGTTGCCGAACGCCGATCACTGTCGAGATCAATTAAGCGCGCGGCCTGTGGCTCCAGAGAGCGCCTGGCCATCGCCGCATCAAAGACATCGGGATTTTCGCGAATAAAACGAATATCATGCATGGGATAATCCCCGGATCGGCGTGGAACAAAAAAGGTTAGAAAGCCGGTGATAGCCAGTTGCGTCTCATCCGTCTAGGTGGCGTGGTGCGCTAAAAAGACGGCAGAGGTGGATCAGGAAGCGGAGTCCGCGCCCTTGTCCGCTTCATCCTTAGGCTCGACCAATTTTACCGCCAGGATCGAGATCGCATAAAGCCCAAACATCGCAGCACCCAGAAAGATCTGCGAGATGGGATCGGGCGGGGTAACAAAGGCGGCAAAGGCGGCAATACCCACCAGAGCAAATTTCCAGAACTGAATCAAAGTCTGCGAGGTAATAATCCCCGCCTTGCCCAATAGGGACAACAAGACCGGCAATTGGAAAGAAATGCCAAAGGCCAGGATCAAAGTCGTTACCAGATTGAGGTACTCAGAGACCCGCGTCAGCAATTGGATGCTCGCGCGTCCATCCCCGCCCAATTGCTCCTGGCCCAAGGCAAAGCCCATCACAAAAGGCAGGATGAAATAATACACCATGGCCATGCCCGCCACGAACAGCACCGGTGCCGCCAGGAGGAAAGGTGTAAAGGCCAGGCGCTCATTCTTATAAAGCCCGGGGCTGACAAAGGCCCAGACCTGATAGGCAATCACAGGAAAGGCCAAAATGATCGCCCCAAAGAGCGCGAGCTTCAACTTGACGAAGAAAAACTCCAACGGTGCGGTAAAGATCAGCTGTAATTCCAGCGCATCTTGATCCACGCCGCGCACGCGGTGGGCAGCCATTTCAAACGGCCCTAAAAGGAAATTATAGATCCGCTCGGCCAGGAAGAAGCAAATCCCAAAGCCCACGGCCAAGGCCAACAGGACCACGACCAAGCGCGAGCGCAATTCCATCAAATGGGTCATTAAAGGCGCGCGGCTGGCCTCGACCTCGTCCGCTTTAGGGGCAGCACTCACCGTCAATGTCCTTGCGAGGTCTTAGAAGATTGAGGATCAGCCTCTGGCGCAATCCCAGCTTCAGCGGGCTGTGATACGCGCGTATCAGGCATAGCGTCATCCGCACCAGTGCTGGCGGGCAAACGGGGATGCGGCTTATCCCCCACATTATCACGAACCGGCGCAGCGGTCGTGGGGCGGGGCTTATCTGCAGTGTCTTGAGGGGCAGGCTTAGAGCGAAAATCGCTGGCTTCGCGCACGGCCGAATTGATCTCACGCGAGACATCGCCCACCGGATTGACCTTTTTCAAGGCCTCAATCTCACGGCGTAATTCTTCCATCTCGGCCTCACGGCCCAGCTCTTCGAAATTGCGTTGAAACTCACGGGCCATGGCTTTGGCCTGGGCCACATAGCGTCCCAGCTTGCGCATCATCAAGGGCAGATCTTTCGGCCCCACAACGACCAGCGCCAGGATTAAAATGACCAGGAGTTCCGGTGCGCCAACGCCCGGGTTCATAACCGATTAGCCCCCGGTTTTTTCGCTTTCGCGGATCTCATCTTTTGGCAAATTGGTCGGGGATTGAGGCTTTGCCTCTTCCGCCTCATTGTCATCTTTCAGGCCCTTGCGGAAGGCCGTAATGCCATTGGCGACATCGCCCATCAAAGACGAGATCTTACCGCGCCCGCCAAAGAGCACCAATAAGAGTAAACCGACGATGAGTAACCCAGTCCAATGAGGTGCCATAGGCCCTCTCCTTCACGTCACTTGCAAGACATCTCACAGTGAGTAGCGGAAAATCGCAAAAAGTCCAATCTCCCCCACACAGCTTCTGTTGTCATTGTTGGGCATTTTTTTGAGGGTGAGGGTGGGCGCTTTGCGGTGCGAGGATATCTTTTAAGACCCGCCATCCCGCAGAAGCGTCAGCGCTCAACTCGCCGATCGGCGATAGCGCACAACACAGCGCACATCCGGACAGCGCACATCCGGGATCTCTTGAATTTGCCATTTAGGTTTATAGATCCCGGCTCAAGGCCGGGATGACAGTGCTCACTAAAAAGCTCAAAAAAAACGCCCCCTCCGGCCTTTCAGGCCACCTCCCCCGCTTTGCAGGGGAGGATAAAGCACAAACCTGTCACCCCAAACTTGATTTGGGGGCCATGCCGTGCGGGTAGAGCAAGGTTCTGGTCGCGTAGATTATACGGCACGCTCACGCCATGGATGCCAGATCAAGTCGGCGATGACAGGTTCGACCTGAAGGGTCGCAAGGACGAATGTCCGTCCGCAGCGAAGCGAGGAAACTTAAAGAAAAAATGTCATCCCGGGCGAACTTTTGTGAGACCCGGGATCTATTGGGCTTGCCATGAACGCAGATAGATCCCCGATCAAGTCGGGGATGACATTTTATATTGTCGTCATGACGATGCGCAGAACCCGAGCCTACCAGGCCCTAGTTCGGTTCATCCTCGGCAAGGAAATCAACATGGAAATCAGGCTGATCAATATCATGATCAAGATTATCGCCCGATAAAAGGGGCGCGCCGGGATCGGGCATGGAAAAGCCCGCCGGGATGCGCGCCGATAACAGCCCCGCCGCGCGCAAATCATGAACGCCAGGAAGGTCACTCAGCGATGTCAGGCCAAAATACTCTAAAAACCGATCCGTCGTGCCATAGGTCACGGGCTTGCCCGGGGTACGTTTACGCCCGCGATAGCGCAGCCATCCCATTTCAAACAGGATATCAAGCGTCCCCTTCGAGACAGCCACGCCGCGGATCTCTTCAATCTCGGCGCGCGTAATCGGCTGGTGATAGGCGATGATGGCGAGGGTCTCGCTGGCCGCTTGGGAGAGTTTTTTGGGCTCCTCGCGCACGATTTCCAAAATCTCGGCCATGTCGGGCGCGGTCTGAAAGCGCCAGCCCTCACCCACTTCCACCAGATGAATGCCGCGCGGCGCATAATCGGCCTGTAGGCGCGCCAGCAAGGCGCGAATATCGAAATCGCCTTTGACCCGCGCCTTCAAGGTCGCCAAGTCCAAAGGCTCCGCCGCCGCAAATAACAGGGCTTCAATCTGGCGAAGGCCCACTTCATCACCGCTAAACGGTGCAAGGTTTCGGGGCCGCGCTGCGCCTGCCTTCACCGCGCGGATTGCCGCGGCAAAGCTATTGGCATCCCCGGCGGGCTTGATATGACCATCATCAGGCATCGACACACTCTCCTGATTTCATCCAGATCGGACCATAGGTCTGTTCCTGGCGCACGTGAAGCGCGCCTTCCTTGGCCAATTCCAGCGCGGCCAAGAGCGAGCTGGCACGCACGGACGCCGGTGGCATCACGCTATCCTCAGGCAGCAGCGTATCAAAGCTTTGCCATTGCGCCAATTTCGCCACCAGACCTTTGAAGCGCTCGCGCGCCTCTTCCAGGCTATAAACCTTGGGCTTGGGCGGGCTATAGGTGGCAAAAACCTCGCGCTCGCGCGCCTCGCCATAGGCTTTCATCAGATCAAACAGACCGACTTCATACTGCGGGGTGGTGATGGCACGCACCCCTTCAGGGTTTCCTGCCGTGAAGACATCGCGGCCCAGCACTTGGCCCCGATACAGGCTTTTGGCCGCCGTGCGCATCGCCTCCAGGCGCAATAGCCTGAACGCCAGCGCCTGGGCCAGCTCTTCCGGTTCCGGCTCATCATCCAAAGGGCGCGGCTTGGGCAAGAGCAGGCGCGATTTGAGATAGGCGAGCCATGCCGCCATGACCAAATAATCCGCCGCCACATCCAGGCGCGATTGGCGCGCTTCATGGATGAAGCCTAAATATTGATTGGCCAGTTCCAGGATCGAGATTTTCGCCAAATCCACTTTGTTCTTGCGCGCTAGCGCCAGAAGCAAGTGCAAGGGGCCTTCCCAGCCGTCAATATCAAGGATCAGAGCCTGCGTTTCATCGGCCTCCTCGGCCGCCTTAAACTCCACATCCTCTTCAAAGCCATCATCCATTTAGGCGATTTCCAGCTCCAGCCCGGCCTCTTTGAAATAGCCCTCTAAGGTCTCAAGACTAGCCTCAACATTCAGCGCTTTAGCCGGGCCTCGGGTCGCTTCGGCAGCGTTGGCACGCGCTAAAGCTTTACCCTCCAGAGCCTTCAGACCATGGGCGACCTCAACCATCTCACTCATCAGACCATTACAATGCAGGACCAGATCACAACCCGCCCTCAAAGAACGCTCAGCGCGCTGCTGCAAAGTCCCAGCCAGCGCCTTCATCGAGACATCATCGCTCATCAACAGGCCATCAAAGCCAATCGCGCCGCGAATGACGGTGTCGATCACCGCGCTGGAGACAGTCGCGGGATGCTCATCATCATAGGCGGCATAAACGACATGGGCCGTCATCGCCATCGGCGCATCATGAATGGCCTTAAACGCGGCAAAATCTGTCTCCATCAGGAGGTCAGCCTCTTCGCGTACAATCGGCAGGGCATGGTGGCTGTCCGCATCAGCGCGGCCATGGCCGGGAATATGCTTGATCACCCCGGCAACGCCCTGGGCGTTAAGCCCTTCCAGCGCCGCGCGGGCCATCGCGCCAATGGCCCCAGGTTCAGTATGGTAAGCGCGATCGCCAATCACATCATCCGCGCCCGGAATGGAAAGATCAACCACGGGAGCAAAATCGGCATCTATGCCAAGCCCGCGCAATTCTGCGCCAATCAGCTGGTGATTGAGCTTCACCGCCAGCAAGGCCAATTCCGGTTCACGATCCCACAGCGCGGTAAAGACATTTGCGGGCGGGGCTTTACGCCAATGGGGCGGGCGCAGGCGTTGAACCCGGCCACCTTCCTGGTCGATAAAGATAAAGCACTCACGACCCAGACAATCGCGCAGCTCATCATTGAGCCCCATGACTTGCTTGGGACTATCAACATTACGCGCAAACAGATTGAACGCCCACGGATCGCTGTCACGGAAGAAAGCTTTTTCATCCTTGGTCAGGCGCAGGCCCTCTAGGCCATAAATTACACTGTGAACGCTCATCGGCGCGCGACCAGACAATCCTGGCCCTCCCCTTTAAGGGCGGTACAATAGGTGCTGGCCTCATCACGGGTCTCAAAACCCGCGATACGCAGGCGGTGATAAATCCCGCGATCACCCAGATCGACACGGATCACATCGCGCCCATGACCGCGCGCCAGGCTGGCATGGCGGCTAGTAAAGCGCGCCCACGCCTGATCGGCTTCTTCGGTCGAACGGAAGGCCCCGATCTGGACGACATAATCGCCATTCGTATTGGCCGGGGTGCTGGCCGCTGGCGTCGCACTTGCAGGCGGCGTTTCGCGGGGTGTTTCTTGGCGCGGCTGGGGCTGGGGTACAGTACGGGCCGGGGCTTGGGGCTGAGGCAAGCTTTCGCGCGCGCTCGGCTGAGAAGCGGGCGTTGGCGTGGGTTGAGGTTCGGGCTGGCGCACAACAGGTTGCGGCTCAGGCTGACGGGTCGTCTCTTGGGGCTGAGGCGCAGGCGAGGTCTGCGCTTCATCTGCGCCCATTTGATCGGCGCTGGTGGTTTCCACTTGCAAAGACGGGCGCGTATCGACGGGCTCTTCCGGGCCGGGACGCACGCTGGCGGTGTCAATGCTTTCGATGGAATTGCCGCCATTGCCCTGACGGCGCTCATAGGCCTCAATATCCTGGCCCGGCGTTTCATATCCGCCCGGATCGGCAGGCAGCTCGCGATAGGGTTCTGCATCGGCGGTGATGCGCGGCGCGGCATTGCGCCCCCCCTCGCGCACGCCTTGTTTATAGGCGCTATAAACCACGGCGACCATCAAGACGACAAAGGCCAAGCTGGCGAAGAGCAATAACGGACCGGGGCGGTCACGCTCTTCCACCCGCGCATCAAAGGTTTCATATTCCTCGGCCGGGGGGGCATAGGCCCCCAATTTAGGCTCTTCCTCAGACATGCTTTTCACTTCACCGCTGGCGCCAATGGATTAAGGATGCCACGTCCGCAGCATTAACCAAGTCTTATATGTACTCTGCTCGCCCGTGATTCGCGAGCCCCCGTACCGGATTTATGACCATCCTTCCACATGAAACAGCTTTCTATGCTCTTCCAGCGCCAACCGATCGGTCATACCCGCGATATAATCACACACCACGCGCGCCGTTTTCTGCCCGCCGGGGCCATCAGTTCCCGCCTGGAAGCGCGTGGGCAACAAGCCTGGATCTTCGACAAAACGGGCGAAAATCTCGCGCACGATCATCTTACCCTTTTCTTTCATGCGCTTGACTTTGTACTGCAAATACATATTGGCATAAAGAAAGCGGCGTAACTCCGAGAGGCTCATCGTCATATCATCGGAGAACGCCACCACCGGATAGCCCAGCATGCGCACGTCTTCGGCGCTTTTGACGCCCGATTCGCTTAGCCGCCGACGGCTTTCTTCCAACACATCGCCGACCATCAGGCCGATCATATCGCGTACTGCTTCATAGATCAGGATTTGACGCGGAATATCGCGGTGACGCAAGCGGCAGCGATGAAACACTTCGCCCACCAAGGGCACATCCATCAATTGCTCAATGCTCAGCAGACCTGAATTCAGGCCATCGTCAATGTCATGATTATTATAGGCAATATCATCGCTGAGCGCGGCGATTTGCGCCTCAACCGAGGAATGACTCCATAATTCCAGATCTTCCCAGCCCTCATAGGCGGTAAAGCCCCAAGGCAGATTTGCCGGATCATCGCCCTTCTTCATCAAGGGGCCGTTATGCTTGACCACGCCTTCAACGGTTTCCCAGGTCAGGTTCAGCCCTTCATACTCGGGATAGCGGTTTTCCAGCTTGGTGATCACGCGCAAAGTCTGGGCATTATGATCAAAACCGCCATAGCCCTTCATCATCTCGGCCAGTGCATCTTCACCTGAATGCCCAAAGGGGGGATGGCCCAGATCATGGGCCAACGAGGTCGCCTCAGCCAGATCCTCATCCACATTCAAAGCACGCGCCAAGGTGCGGGCAATCTGCGCCACCTCCAACGAATGAGTCAGGCGGGTACGATAATCATCGCCCTCATGGGCCACAAAAACCTGGGTCTTTTCTTTCAACCGGCGAAAGGCGCTGGAATGGATGATCCGGTCGCGATCCCTTTGAAAGGGGCTGCGCATGGCGCTCTCGGTTTGGGGGTGATGGCGGCCCCGGCTGGTGTTCGGATCACAGGCATAGGGTGCGTGCGGCGTATACATGGCTGGACCTCCCTCACGGCTCACAAAAAGGCTTACGCGCTGGCATAACGCGCCAAGGGCCCTTATATGGTGTGTCTTATCGTGTGTTGCTAAGAATGCAAATCATTGGAGTTAGACCCAGATCATGTCCGAGGTTTTGAACACCGCCAATATCCGCCTATCAGCCTCTGCCGCGCGTCAGATCAAAGTGATTATGGAGGCGGAAGGCGCACACTATCTGCGGGTCTCGGTCATCGGGGGCGGGTGTTCTGGCTTTTCCTATAAGTTCGATCTGGAACAGGACGCCCAAGCAGACGATCTGAAGTTGGAGCGCGATGGCGCAACCGTGTTGATCGACCCCATGTCCATCGACTTTTTGAAAGATTCTGAGATTGATTATGTCGATGAGCTGATCGGGGCCGCGTTTAAGATCCACAATCCCAACGCCACAGCCGCCTGTGGGTGCGGGACGAGCTTTGCGATCTGATCCCTTTTAGCACCTGAGTTCATAACCCTGTTGTCATCGCGGACGAATGATCATGAGATCCGGGATCTGTTGAGGGTGCCAGCAAAGCACATGGATCCCCGATCAAGTCGGGGATGACAGTAATTATCGAAAAGCTAAGGGAAAACGCCCCCTCCGGCCTTTCAGGCCACCTCCCCCGCTTTGCAGGGGAGGACATATCGCGCGACAGCCCGCAAGGCCAAAGGCCGCCCGCAGCGAAGCGAGGATATGCCTAAGAAAGCGTCACCCCAAACTTGATTTGGGGTCCATGCCGGACGGGGTGAGCCAGGTTCTGATCAATCAGAATAATCGTCAAGCTCACGGCATGGATGCCAGATCAAGTCTGGCATGACAAAGCGTAAACTGTCATCCCGGACGAATGAAAATGAGATCCGGGATCTGTTGAGGGTGCCAGCAAAGCACATAGATCCCCGATCAAGTCGGGGATGACAGTATTTATCGAAAAGCTAAGAGGAAAACGCCCCCTCCGGCCTTTCAGGCCACCTCCCCCGCTTTGCAGGTGAGGACATATCGCGCGACAGCCCGCAGCGAAGCGAGGATTTGCCTAAAAAAAGTCGGGCGACAGCCCGCAAGGCCAAAGGCCGCCCGCAGCGAAGCGAGGATTTGCCTAAGAAAGCGTCACCCCAAACTTGATTTGGGGTCCATGCCGGACGGGGTGAGCCAGGTTCTGATCAATCAGAATAATCGTCAAGCTCACGGCATGGATGCCAGATCAAGTCGGGGATGACAGAGTGTTCTCTCATGAGCCCGAACGCTGCCCCGCGCCCCTTCCCCTGATCTGCAAATAGGACCATCTTGCCCCTCAAAATGATGATGAAAGAGGCAAGCCATGCTGTCGGTCGTATCCTGGAATGTGAACTCCATCAAAGCGCGTCTTCTTAACGTCTGCGAATGGCTGCGCGAAGAATCTCCCGATGTGGTTTGCCTTCAAGAGATTAAATGCATCGACGAGAACTTCCCGCGTCTGGAGATCGAAGATCTGGGCTATAATGTCGAGACCGTCGGCCAGAAAAGCTATAATGGCGTAGCGATCCTGTCTAAACGCCCGATCGAAGAGATCGCCCATCGCGCCCTTCCTGGCGACGAAGAGGATGGACAAGCGCGCTATATCGAGGCGGTGATCAGTGCCGACAGCGGTCCGGTACGCATTGCCTCCATTTATCTGCCCAATGGCAACCCCGCGCCAGGTCCGAAATATGAGTATAAGCTTGCCTGGTGGGATCGGCTCAACGCCCATGCGCAAAATCTTCTCAGCTTTGAAGAAGCCGTCATTCTGGCCGGTGATTACAATCTAATCCCCACCGATGATGACGTGCATGATCCTGCTAAATGGGACGGCGATGCCCTGACCCTGCCCGCCTCGCGTGAGCGCTATTATGCCCTCCTCTGGCAAGGCTATCGCAGCGCCTTTGATGAGCGCGATGGGCGTGCGCACCAATATACCTTCTGGGATTATCAGGCCGGAGCCTGGCCCAAAAATCACGGCATCCGCATCGACCATCTGATGTGTAGCCCCAAGGCGATTGATGCGCTTGAGGAGGTTACAATCGCCAAAGACACCCGCGCCAAGGACAAAGCCAGTGATCACGTGCCGATTGTTGGCGTTTTCGATCTGTAAACCTTAGATATAAAGCGTCACACCGTTCGCGCCCCTTTTCAGCTATTCTTGAAGTCTGAAAGGAGGTCCCATGCGAGCTTTAAAACTGACATTGCCCGCTTTATTTTTAGGTGGGGTTCTCCTGATTGTTATGGCTTACCCCATCTAATAAGACGCACGACTGGCCAGTCCCCAATGCCCCAATCTTTTCCCCTCGCCTGCGTTTAGGCGCGAATTTGAGGCGTGTAGGATGGCTTGGACGCGTGTACGGCGCGCGCCTTCACGTCACCGCGCAAAACCGCGACCAAAGTCTCTACCAGCTCAATTTGAACTTGTGCGTCTTTTAAGGCGGCCTCTTCTGATTTGATCGAACAGATATGAGGGGCCCCCAAAGCTCTGTGCGAGCGGATCAAAATTAAAATGGATTGTGCCGGACGGCCCCGATCGGTGCGCCGACGCACAATAATGCGTGGTTCACGCCCCATAAGATGCTTTTGCAAAGCTTTGAACGCTTTAAAAAATTCAGGGCTCAGCATGGCATCCACCTGATCAAGCCCCGGACCGGCCCCGTGCAACAGAAAACCCTCACGTCGACCTTCGAACGTGTCTTCGCGCGTTTCAGGATGGTTTTCATCCAACCAGTTTTGAAAGGCCTTGGCTTCTTTCTTGCGGGTATTCAGCAAAAAATCACACGGCGCGATTTGATGATCAAGAAAGATCGAGAGGCAGAAATCACGCGCCGCTGGACGATAATAATACTTCACCTTGCGCATCGATTTGGACGTTCCGAAGTGACGCTCATAGCGGGTCTCATAAAGACGATAACTGGCATGCTTCACCCGCCGCTGGACCCCGCTTAACGTCGAGGCATAATGCGAATGCAGGGTCAGCGCATAAAGCAGTCCAGTTTTATCACGCCAAAACGCAGATTGCGGTTTAACATATTGCAAGTTTAGACGCGTGCAAAGTTGGTTAACGATGCGGTTAACAAATAAAGCGCGCATTATATAAATGTCATTGCCTTTAAAAATCACAAGCGGTAAAATTATAAAAGCAATGACAACATGCGCTAGAGGAAAGGATAGCGCGAGCCAGCCCGAAAATTTTGATGACAATGCAATTGAAAACCCAGATAACACAGTTAAAGGGATAACAACAAAATTGGCGCAATGAAAAATAATCATCTTCAAATGTCGTGCCAATGAATATTCATGGCGACTTTGCTTTTTCTTATACTTCATAAAACACCTATATCGCCAAGGCATGTACGCATGCTTTAAGGGTTTTGACATGACGCGTGAGATCGGCCTCAAGCGCGTCAAGACCCGACGGCGCTGATTTAAGATCCGCACCTAAAGCTTGATCACTCCGGATAAGCACGGTGAGGACGCAGGCGCGTTGATCACCCTCCCCCGCGTCGACCTCAGGGCACACGACAAGGCGAAACTCACGCCCCTTGAGACCGCTAATCAAAGCGGCCAAGACCTCTTGCGTGCGCGGGCTTTGTAAATGCTTGGAAACGCCAGGCGCTTGGCCTTGAATGCGCAATATCCCAAGCGCCGTCACCGGGTCGCCATCCCCAGCATTGGGCGCATATCCACCGCGCACGCGGCTTTCGTCAAAGCGTTGCAGAATATCGCTCTGCGCGCTATGGCAGACACGAACACCAAAATCTCGGCTTAACGGGATACGTAAAACACAAAGGCGTTGGCGCACTTTGTAATGCACGCGTTGGTGAGGGGTATCCGGGTCGGATCGACCCGAAAAATCAGCAAAAACCAAATCACCAAATTCAAAGCTGCGCCCCTTGATCTGGCCTTTAATCTTGGCCCCTTCCGCCATGAATTCAGTTTTGGGAACAGCGAAACTGAAAGGGTCATCCTCATCACACCAGCTATAGAAGGGCTCAGCCGGACGAAAAGCCCAATTGTTTTCACGCGCAATATGTTTGAAAATGACAGCCTGGCCTTTAGTCCATAGCTTATCCGTACGCGCACGAAGATGGGCCGCCACACCCAGCCATAACACCAGCCCCACGCCACATCCGACAACAATTAAAGGGACATAATTAGCGTTATTTTGCGTAATGACACGCCCTAATGACCATAGCCCCAGTGCCATGGCGGCGAGCCCCAACCCCAGCACACCCACACGCAGCAGGCTTATATGGTAATAACGCTCTTTGAGCGCGAGGAAGTCCGTAAAAGGAGAAGGTTTTGACAAGGGCCCAACCTGAGTTTCGTTTTAACTCTCAGGATTTTTAACGCCTCATTCAAAGCGTGCAAGCAAAGTTTCTTCGCAATTGCACATAGAAAAAGGGCGCTGCCCATGCAACGCCCTTTTCATAATTCTTCAAAGACAGCCTATCGAGTGCGCCGCGCAACGCGTTCGATTTCTTCTTTGACTTTTTCTTCCACGATGCCAGGCAGATTTTCATCCAGCCATTGCTTCAGCATCGGACGCAGCAATTCGCGAACAATGCCTTCCAAGGTCAAGCCATTTTGGCTTGCCACCAAGAGATTGGCACTCAACGCCGCAAATGCAGCGCTGGTCGCACCGGCGGCTTCAGCACCCAGAAGCCCATCATCGTCCTTCGCCGCGGCCACAGGCGCAGGCTCTGGCTCAGGCTCAAATTCTGGCTCGGCTTCAAACTCAGGCTCAGGCTCGATCTCTTCCTCGCGGTCGAGGATCATCAGATCATCGCTGACCGACATCGGCCCTGCATCTGCCTCATCATCCTCTTCCACACGATCAGTGAGGTCGAGGACATCATCCTCATCTTCAGCCTCAAACTCAGGCTCAGCGTCGAACTCTGGTTCGGGCTCGGGCTCGGGTTCTGGCTCAATTTCGGGTTCGGGGTCTGGCTCGGCGACCGCCTCGGGTGCCTCTTCAGCCTGCTCCCCTTCATCGTCTTCATTAATAATGCGACGAATGGAGGCGAGGATCTCTTCCATTGTGGGTTCTTGATCGGCAGTTTGCTCGGCCATCGAACGTGTCCTTATGTCCGCGGTAGGTGGGGGAGTGCGTCCCCCCCCAATAAACCGTTGTCCAAGCGACTTGTCCAGCGGTCATCCGCGTTTAGCGGTTAATTCCACGGTGTTAAATCCAAAGAATTGTGCTGTGCATTGTCGATGCGACTTTGCACATCAATGGTTTCGACATCTAGGCCTAAAGTGTTAAAATCTAATGCGCCCATCGCGACTAAAAGCGCATAGCTGGCCACCTGCATGTCACGTTCTGCAGAGACGTAATCCAGGCGTGAATTTAACAATTCCTGCTCAGCGTTTAAAACGTCCAAAGTTGTGCGTAAGCCCACGAAGGCCTCTTGCTCAACGCCTTCGAAGGCAATTTCGTTGGCCCGAACCGCTTCACGACTTGATTCGATTACCGCCTGCGCGGTCAGATATTGGTTCCAGGCATTGGTAATGCCCTCAATCACCTGACGGCGCGCGCTGGCAAGCAGAAGACGGGCTTCATCCACACCGGCAATCGCTTGGCGAATACGTGATTCGTTCGCACCGCCAGTAAAGAGCGGGATGGAAACGCGCGCTTGGATCGAAGTAGACCCCACACCGCGCCCTGAAAAATCTGATTCGCGCCGCTCAGAGGCACTGGCCTGCAAAGACACATCAGGCAGACGCGCCCCGCGCGCAACCCGCACGCTATGCTCAGCCGCCGCTTCGCCATATTGCGCCGCGCGAAGGTTTGGATTGCGATCCAAAGCGACTTCAACAACGCCATCATAGTTTTGCGGCAAAGCGGGTGTGTCGCCGGGGGCTTCCAGGTTTTGCGGGGCAATCCCGACCACGCGCTCATAAAACGCCCGCGAGGCGGCCAATTGCGCTTGCGCGCCAGAGAGTTGCGCCTGGGCACCCGAAACGCGCGCTTCGGCCTGGGCCACATCGGTGCGGGTAATTTCACCCACTTCGAAGCGATCACGCGCAGCTTGCAGCTGGCGGTTCAAGACTTCGACGTTATTGGTTCGGATGCGAACCACTTCGCTGTCACGACGCACATCCACATGGGCCTGTATCGCTTGCAGCAAGGTCTGCTGTTCACTGGCCCGCAGCGATTCGCGAGACGCCTGAATGCGCGCAACGGCCTGATCAATACCGCCAGAGATACGACCGCCCGAATATAAAGACTGGCTGGCCGTCACAGAATAGCTGACCGAGCCATCATCACCGCCCAGGCCGGCATTTCCACCCCAGCTATCAAGGGTATCAGAATAGCCCGCCCCCGCGCTGAGGCTGGGCAGGCGTTGGGCGCGCGCTTGGAAAAAGCCTTCATCGGTTTGACGAAGGCGCGCGCGTTCGGCTGCCAAGCTCGGATTGG
The DNA here is from genome assembly GCF_000382325.1 of Woodsholea maritima DSM 17123. Taxonomy (GTDB): domain Bacteria; phylum Pseudomonadota; class Alphaproteobacteria; order Caulobacterales; family Maricaulaceae; genus Woodsholea; species Woodsholea maritima. Next base: position 309,298 of record NZ_KB908058.1, on the reverse strand, counting down.
TTTGATAGGCCGTGGCCAAAGTCTCGGCCAGGGTTTGCGCCCCGGCGCTTTGACCTGCACCCATCATCAGGGCAGCGATTGAAGCCGCCAAAAAGAACCGTTTCATTTACCTTTGCTCCATCCCAAAGACGTCAGGTCCCACCCTGTTCGGTATAGGACATAAGCTAAGAACAGGCAAAAGTGAACAGCGTTCACCGCGAAATCGTGAACGATTTACACGTCTTTACAGCTTAAAAGACGAAGCCTGCTTCGCGTTCAAATCCTGCTAGCACAGTTGGTGAGGCATCGAAGATCACTTTTTCGCCAACAGCCGCGCCAGAACGGGTGAAAATTGTCGCTTTGCCCACAGGGCCTTGGCGCACGATCACCGCCAAACGCCCGCCATCTTTCAATTGGTCCAGCCAAGTTTGCGGCACTTGATCGACCGCATTATTGACGAAGATCACATCGAAGGGGCCTTGGTCGGACAAACCGGCTTTGACATCGCCGTCCACGACAACCGCATTGTCAGCGCCCACTTCACTTAAGCTTGCAATGGCTTTTTCAACCATGGCTGGATCGCTTTCCAAGCCCACGACCGTTTCACACAAGGCCGCGATTACGGCGGAAGAATACCCGCGCGCGCAGCCAATATCGAGCACGAGATCTTGCGCATCAATCTGTGCGGCATGGACCAGTTTGGCAAAATCACGCGGACGCATCATATAGCGCCCTTCCCCGATCAGAACTTCTTTATCGCCATAGGCCTCGGCAACTTTAGAGCGCGGAACGAATGTCTCACGCGGCAAGCGGGCCATGGCGTCCTGAATCCGACGGTCCGTCACATCATTAGGGCGAACTTGGCTATCAACCATATGGCGGCGGGCCTCAGCATAAAGGCTCATGGCGGTACTCCCGGTCGTGGTGGGGCGCGCATATACAGACGCGCGCGCGAAGCGATTGAAGCGCTTATATCGCGCCTCACCCTTGCGAGGCAATGCATCCATTGCCGCAATGACTGTTGCTAACAGACAAATCCCTGCAAAGGCGTGTATCTAGGTGCTTGCGAGGCGCGAAGCGAAAGAGTACAAACCTCGCTCACCATATCCAGGGGCACCGTGGCGGAGTGGTGACGCAGCGGATTGCAAATCCGTGTACCCCGGTTCGATTCCGGGCGGTGCCTCCATTTTTTCTTTATATAGCGCGATTACAGCGTCACATCCGGGCGATGGGCGGGGTGGTCGATGACCCCGGCCTTGACCAGTTCTGGGCGCAGCTTGCCGATCATGGCCAGAAAAAACATCCGGTAATCGCCCATCAATGACCATAAGGGATAGGTGAAGGTCGCCGGCTTATTGCGCTCAATCAACGCATGGCTGAACCAGGCAAAGCCATATCCGGCCACTGGAACGAGAATCACCGCCCACCAGGTCAGCGAGAGAACCGCCCATCCCAGCACACTCAGCGCCGCAGCCGAGCCGATATAGTGGAAAACCCGCGTTTCAAATCGGGCATGCTCACGTAAATAATAGGGCCAGAAACTGGCGAAGTCCTGATAGATGCGCTCTGCCATAATGCGTCGTCTCCTCCGTCTAATATTTTGTTTTTGTTAACTTAGGTTAGCAAAAAGTCCGGACTTGAAAAGTGATTTTCGTTAAGCTTGGTAAAATTCGCGTACAGAATTCTCTCCAAGTCCTTGCTGGGCATCGTTAACGATTAAGACCTCATTAACCGAGACTCGCTAATCCTGTGAACGTCTTCTTTGAAGACACCCCACCATCCACCCAATGCCTTTTCGGGAGCTTCCGGGCTCCCGACTTTTTTTGTGCTAAGGGCTGGACCGGGCGAAACGCCCCTTGTCTTTCCAAAAAACCATGTCCAAGCCCTTTAAAGCGCGTGTGTTTTCGGCCGTATGTCCGCCCTTATACGGAGCGATTATTCCTTAAAGTTCATGAGGTGATATTTTTTCTGCCTCTTGTGCATCTCACCCCTTGTCGTCATCATGGGGTCTGGATATACATGCGCCTCCATCGCGGACGGCCATTCCTCGGTAGCTCAGTGGTAGAGCAAGCGGCTGTTAACCGCTCGGTCGCTGGTTCGAATCCGGCCCGGGGAGCCACCGCGATGTAAATCAAAAAAGCCCCGTCCATGACGGGGCTTTTTGCTGTTTGCGCCTTTCTTTTGCCATCGAACTTAAGCAGGCGAGAGCCGGTAGGACCTTTAAGGCGTGCCCCCACAGCGCAGCGAGAATAAAAAATAGTGTCATCCCGGACGAACGCAGTGAGATCCGGGATCTGTTGAGGGTGCCAGCAAAGCGCATAGATCCCGGCTCAAGGCCGCGATGACATCGTCTTACACCCGCTACACCTGATTGTCTTGGCGCTCGCCCTGACGACGCCACATATCCCCATAGATGCCGTTCTGCGTGATCAACTGAGTATGGGTGCCATGCTCAGCCAGACGCCCCGCCTCCATCACCAAAATCTGATCGGCCCCGGCAATGGTTGAAAGCCGGTGCGCAATGGCAATGGTCGTGCGGCCTTTGGCAGCTTCGTTAAGCGCCGCTTGCACTTCGGCCTCCGTCTGAGAATCAAGCGCGGATGTCGCTTCATCAAGAATCAAAATCGGAGGGTCTTTCAAAATCGCGCGCGCCACGCCAACGCGCTGCTTCTCCCCACCTGAGAGCTTTACGCCGCGCTCACCCACCCGGGTGTTGAGCCCATCAGGTAGCGAATCGACAAAAGCGCGCAATTGCGCGCGATCGATCGCGGCGTTGATCTCGTCTTGATGGGCATCCGGGCGGCCATAGAGAATATTCGCGCCCAGGGTGGAGTTAAACAGCACGACTTCTTGCGGCACCAGGCCCAGATTTTGGCGCAGGCTCGCTTGCGTGACCTCGCGAATATCCTGACCATCAATGACGATCCGGCCCGCCTCCACATCATAAAACCGAAACAACAGGCGCAGCAGGGTGGATTTCCCCGCCCCTGAAGGTCCAGCAAGGCCGACATAACTGCCCGGCTCAATCTCGAAACTGACACCCTCGACCGAGCGATCGCGGCCTTCATGGGCAAAGCAGACGCCTTCAAAGCGCACCCCACCGCCCTGGATATGAAGCGCGGGCGCGCCGGGCTTATCGCTGACCTCAGGGCGTTGCTCCATCAGATGGAAGAGCTTTTCCAGATCCACCGCACCTTGTTTAACCTGGCGATAGACCCAGCCGAGAATATTCAGCGGCTGATAGACACTCATCAAGATCATAGTCAGCGCAGCAACATCGCCCACTTCCAGCTGGCCCTGCAAGGCGCGATACCCCCCCAACATCGCCATGGCCAACAGCCCCGCACTCATAATCGTGGTTTGAACCGTATTGAGCAGCGCCAAGCTTTGTTCGGTTTTGGTCGCCGCGCGGGCATAAACCTGGCGCGCCTCATCATAGCCCGCAATCTCGCGCGGTTCGGCGGCAAAGGCCTTGACCGTCTCAAAATTGCTCATGCTATCAACGGCGCGCGCGCTGACCTCGGTTTCCGCCTCATTCATCTCACGGCGCAGGCGCGTGCGCCATTCAGTCAAGACATAGGTCGCCCCGGCATAGGCCAGAACCGCCAAAACGGTAATGACCGAGAACCAAATCCCGTAACGCACGGCCACGACGATCGCCGCCAAAGTCAGCTCAATCGCGGTCGGTACAATGTTGAAGGTCAAGGTGCTCATCAAAAAGTCGATAGCGGCGGCGGCACGATGGATAATCTGCTGCATCGCGCCAGTGCGCTTGGTCTGATGAAAGCTCAACGACAGGTTCTGAACATGGGCGAAGCCCTGCACGGCCGTGATCCGCTGGGCATCCTGTGACACGGGAGAGAAGATGGCATCACGAAATTGCGGCGCGCTTTGGCTCGCCATGCGCAAAACGCCATAAGTGATAAAAAGTCCCATCACAGGCCACAGCGCGCTCATATCACTCGCGTCATAACCACCCTCGCCCGCACGCGCGAGGACGTTAATCCCCTCCCCGAACAAGATCGGCGCGGTGATGGCTAGGACCTTGCCGCCTAAGGTCAGGATAAAAGCAATCACGATCCGTAGACGCCAGCGGCGCATCTCATGTGAGGCTAAAATCTTGAACAAGCGCGCGACGGCCGGGGCTAAACGCCCCTGAACCTGGCTGGTATCGAAAACGGGCTTAGAAGCCGGAGTGTGTTTGGGCATGGACGCTCAATTAGGGCTAAGACCTACCAATAACAAGGCCACTTGGCGCGCTATGCACAGATTAAAGGGTGGAAGGATGAATTTAATATGGATCCCGGACGCGATCCGGAGTCCATTGACTTGGATGCCCCCTCCGGCCTTTCAGGCCACCTCCCCCGCGTCGCAGGGGAGGACATATCTCACATCTGTCACCCCAAACTTGTGTCACCCCAAACTTGATTTGGGGTCCATGCCGAGCGGGTGGAGCACGCTCAGGCCATGAATGCCAGATCAAGTCTGGCATGACAAAGCGTGCGTGCTCCCCTGTTTACGGGGGAGCTGTCAGCGAAGCTGACTGAGGGGGCGTGTCGACACAGACGCTTACTCTTAAAGCATCCCCATAGTGTCATCGCGGACGAATGATAGCGCTCAAGTAGCCGATAGGCGGTAGCGCACACACAGTGAGACCCGGGATCTATTGAGATTGCCATCAAAGTGAATAGATCCCCGATCAAGTCGGGGATGACAGTGCTCACTGAAAAGCTCAGAGAAAACCGCCCCCTCCGGTCCTACCGGACCACCTCCCCCGCTTTGCAGGGGAGGATAATCGGGCGATCAGCCCGCAAGCGCGAACGCGCGCCCGCAGCGAAGCGAAGCGAGGATTACGTAAAAAAATCACGGCCCCGGACGCGATCCAAGGTTCACAATCGAATCGACAACCACAGCAAAACGAGAGAAAGACCAAAAAAAGCCCCGGCGGACCGGGGCTTGGTTCTAATTGTCTTCGCCACCCTCACCCGGGGCGCTTAAAACCTGGCCGGGATAGATGAGATTGGGATCACGGATCTGATCGCGGTTGGCCTCGTAAATCACCGTGTATTGGAAGCCCTCGCCATAAAGACGACGCGCAATCCGCCACAAGGAATTACCGGGCTGAACCACAACGCGGCCCTGGCCCAGTTGTAAATCCCGCGGATTGGCGCGCTCAAACGGCAGAACAATCACCGCCGTGACCTGGCCCTCAGAATTGAGCATATCGACCTGAAGATTATAGACGCCGGGCGCGAACGATGTGCCGGCCTTCAAAGACCAGCGCCCATTATTATCGCTCAGGGTTTCACCGACCAATTGATCATTGGCGAAGACGCGAACCCGGCTACCAGCTTCTGCGCGGCCTGAGAAAATAACACTGCCACTTTCGTCATAGTCCACAGTCTCCAAGACCAGTGGCCCCATGGCCACACCATCAAAGGGCCCTTGCAGGATACGGCTGGCTTCACCGGGACGTCCCAAAACCACCAAAGGCGTCTCGGCGCGCGATTGTGGCACAGACACCACCACGACTTGATCGGAGCGGATTTCCTGCCCGCTCGCGGTGCGCATCAAAAGACTGAGCTCAACCGTGCCGGTCGGCAGCGGGGTTTCGATAATCATCACCCACTCACCGGCATTATCGACATCGGCATGGGCGATTTCATCTTCACCAGCCAGCAAAATCACGTTGGAACCTGGCGCACCGCGCCCTGCAATCACGGCCGTGCCACGCGGGTCCACGCGCACGACATCAAAGCTGGGCGGGGCCAAGGCCGGGGCCTCATCACTGGCGGGGGCGGGAGCCAAGGGGCTCTCAGAAAGGGTTTGCGAGGCCGGTTGTGGCTCACCATTGGGACGCGTGACCACATAGGCCGCCGCAGCGACGACAGCGCCCACTAACAGGGCGGTAGCGATAATAAAGGACCGCGTTGCGGTCATGGGGCACCTCCGGGTGTCCTGATCTTGCACGTTTTTACATCATGCAAGCCTCGCGCCGAAATGCGAAGCCCTTTATGCTTCAAATAACAGTGACTCGATAGAGACATAATTATGAAGGAGGCGCGTGGCGAAAATGCGCAGTATTTGCGTTTTTTGTGGGTCGATGATGGGCAATGACCCCACCTATAAGGATTTAGCCGCGCAAACCGGCACAGCGATTGGCAAATCGCAGGCTCGCCTGATCTATGGCGGCGGTGATATTGGCCTGATGGGCGTGGTCGCCAATGCGGCCTTAGCCGTCCAGGGCGAGGTTCTGGGTGTGATCCCGGAGTTTTTGAAAGATCGCGAAAACGCCCACGAGGATGTGGAGCTGCGCGTGGTCGCCACCATGTCGGCGCGGAAAGCCATGATGATCGAAGAAGCCGATGGCTTCATCGTGCTGCCCGGCGGCACCGGCACTTTGGAAGAAGTGTTCGACATGCTGTCGCGCCGCCGTTTGGGCCAGCATGAGAAACCAGTGGCATTTCTGGGGGCCAGCTATTGGGCACCGCTCAAAGCCATGCTCGAACAAGTCCATAGCCATGCCTTCGCCCCCAGCGGCGCGGCGGAAGGCTTTCTCTTCACCGACAGTGTGGACGAAGCCTTGGCCTGTGTTGGGGCGGACGCCGAACAGGCATAGGCCCAGGATCACGTCCGGGGCCGCGTTGTGTGAAGACGACCAGGCGTGTTCCCGGCCTTGAGCCGGGATCCATATTTTATCCTGTCACCCCAAACTTGATTTGGGGGCCATGCCGGACGGGTTGAGCTTAGTTCTGATCTTGCAGATTATACAGCAAGCTTACGGCATGGATGCCAGATCTCGTCTGGCATGACACCCTACCCTAAACCCTGTCATCCCCGACTTGATCGGGGATCTATCGGCCTAAAGGCAAACACAATAGATCCCGGGTCGCACTTCGTTTGCCCGGGATGACAAGATAAGTATGTACGCAGTGTGATCTTCTAGGGATCCATGTCACGTCAGACTTACTCAGGCGTCCAGCCACTGGCCGCCCAATAATCCGTATTTCGGTGAGATCGATCACGGATCGACGGAGGCGTTAAGAATAAATTCTCACGAACCTTACGGCTATATTTAAAAATGCCCACAACGAATCCTTCTTAATAATATCCAGTTTGACTGTTTAAGCAAGCCAGAAATTGTTCTGAAACATCACGTTCTTCATTATTATAAATATATATTATTTTAAAATCATCTGAATTACTTCTAATATATGATCCAAAGTATAAATCACCTATTGGATCTAATAAGTGGCAATGTATAGATGCCATTTCTTCTAAATGCACATAATAGATGCCGCTAGAATACTCCGTAATAGATCCTGGCGCTAAAATCCACATAAAATCAATATATTTGAAGCCATCATAGCGATCAGATATATTCCTAAAACTTTTGCGAATATCATTTAAAATATCTATGTATTCTTCCGAACATTCCGCTGTCCGCTCTGTACAATCCCTAAAACATTCATTCACCCTTTGCTCAAGATCCGCCGACGGCTGAATATGGGTGGATGTTGCACAAGCGCTGAGCAGCAAAGCGCATAAACTCAATGTGAGTTTAGCTTTCATCATCATCTCTCCAACTTCCCGCCTTGGACCGGGTTGTCGTATAGGGCCTGAGGCCCGATCAAACTCCAACTGGGTTCCCAGGCGATCCTAAGCGAGACTTTGATCCATGTCATGCCAGACGTGATCAGGCATCCAGGCCGTGAGTTTCCAGTAAGTCCTGAGCAGTTAAAGTTGCCTCAACCGTTACGGCATGGATCCCGGCTCAAGGCCGGGATGCCACTTTTGATACACCCTAACGATTCCCACCCCTTAGACCTAACCCTTCGGATCGAAGACATCTTCGACCTTTACGTCAAAAACGTCCGCGATTTTGAAGGCCAGCGCCAGGGAGGGATCATGCTTTTCGGTTTCCACCGCATTGATGGCCTGGCGCGAGACCCCAACCTTTTCGCCCAACTCCGCCTGACTGAGGCGATATTCAGCGCGCAGCACGCGTATACGATTTTTCACCGATACGACCACCCGACAAAGATCTGGGCCACGCCGAAGCCCGCAAACAGGCTGGGTAAAATCCAAATCAGGGAAATATCCGGCAGCTCAATAGCACCTTGCAAAAACCCATACGTAAACGTCCCAATGCCGACGATACCCGCAGAGATCAAAGCACTTTCAGTGACGATCCGCGATTGCACCTCATCCATTTGTCGCACAAAGCGCACAATGGTGATCAAGATGAAAACCGCACACAGAACCGGCAGCAAGCTCATCCCAATGCGCGTCGCCATAGAGAGCGACATCGCGTCATCAATCAGATTAATACCGATCACCGTGACCGTATAGCCGACAAACCCCAATATCATCCGCCAGAAATAGGCTTTGACCGCTTGTCTTTGAGTGGCTGATCCACACTCTGGTTTGAATTCCATGCTTAGTCCTCCAACCAGGTGTCGAGAATGGCATAAAAGGCTTGCGCCTGATCGAGCATCAAGAAATGCCCACTCTCCTCAACCACATGGATCTCATAAGGCTGAGTAAGGGCTTGATATTGCGCATCAAACATCGCACTCAACCGCTCTGCGCTCATCGGTATTCTGGCATTATGAGCGATGACGATCTCCACCGGGGCCTGAACCTGGGCCATGTCAGCGCGATAATCACGCCCCATCACCTCTTTAAGGGCCTGAATGAAGACGGCGCGATCAGAATCGAGTGTCCATTGCAGGACCTTTTCCCGGGTCGCTTCATCGCGGCTTTGAATGGCGATGCCTTGACGCTGCATGGCTTCGAAGCCCGCATCGTCCAGGCGTTCCAGCTGCATTCCCATCACTTCGGCAAAGCCTTGCGCGCTTTGTAAGCTCGCTTGCGGATTAAACAGCGCCGCCAGGAAAGGCACACTATCAACCACCATCACATCATCGATCTGATCACTCTCTATCGCCATCAATAGCGCCACCTGTCCGCCCAGGCTGTGGCCAACCACCGCAGGGTTTTCCATGGCCTGATCGGCGATATAGGCATTAAGCGCCTGGGCATTTGCGCGCGTGAAATCCTCCACCACAGGTCCGGCAGGCACACCGGCAAACCCCGCCAGGGTCATGGTGTGAACATCATAGCCAGCGTCCGCCAGATGCGCCGCGGTCCCCGTCCAGGTCTCGCCCGCCGAGCCAAGCCCTGGGATCAAGATGATATCGCGCCCGGCCTCATTCCCGCTGCGCTCGACTTCGAAGCGGGGCTCTTGCCCCTGGCTGTTGGCAGCAAAAGCGCCGACGAAGACTGTCGCCACGATCGCCAGAACGATAAAGGGCATGTCGCGCTTCACACGGGCTTGGCGCGTTAGGGGGCTGCGTTGTGTCATGGTAAGTCCTCCCACCAATTCATCAGGTCAACACGACTGCATGTCAGGATCACCTTACATAAAGCTGCACACATGTCAATAAGACCTGACATTCTGTCAGGGTGGTTCAAAGCGAGCACGCAACCCAGCGTGGATGCCAATGAAAGTCGCGGCCCCGGACCTGATCCGGGGTCTAGAATCGAACCCGACAGGGTTCGCAAGGCCAAAGGCCGACCGCAGCGAAGCGAGGATACTTCACAAAAAAAACCGTCACCCCAAACTTGATTTGGGGTCCATGCCGTAAGGGTTGAGCGAGGTTTTGGTTGCGCAAAATATACTGCGCACTCACGGCATGGATGCCAGATCAAGTCTGGCATGACAGAGAAGGTATGCCCCCTAAGGCCGTCCATAAAAAAGCCCTCCGCGTGGGGAGGGCTTGATATTAGGCCACTTCGCCTTTTAACCGGGCGATGATTTTATCGCGCCCGATAAGCTGGATCAGGACATCCATCTCTGGCCCGCGCGGTTGACCGGTCAGGGCCAGGCGCAACGGCATGAACAACTGTTTGCCCTTACGCCCGGTCGCCTCTTTCAAGGCATTGGTCCACTGGCCCCAGGTTTCGGGGGTAATATCGCCCGCAGGCAGATGGGTGATCGCGTCCTGGGCATAGGCTTCGTCTTCAATCTCCGGCGTGACGGGGCCTTCGATCAGATTAACCCAGGCTTTGACGTCGGCGATCCGCTCCAGATTGGCACGCACGGCCAGCCAAAGGGTTTCCTCAACCTCAATACCTAAGGCTTTCAGTTTAGGCTCGGCCTCCGCAAAGCTCATCTCATGCAGCAGGCGCGCATTGAGGCGATAAAGATCGGCCGGATCGAGACGCGCAGACGAGCGTGAGATTTTCTCAATCGCGAAGTCAGCCGCCAAACCTTCCAGGCTATCGCGCACTTCAACCGGATCGGAAGTGCCAATTTTTGCCAGCAGCGAGAGGATGGCCAAAGGCTCAACGCCCTCTTCCTCGCGCAGGCCCTCGATAGACAATGCGCCCAAGCGTTTGGAGAGTTTCTCCCCATCGGCCCCGACCAGCAGCGGCTGGTGGCCCATAATGGGCGCTTCAGGCTTACCGGCAACCGCGTGGAAAATCTCAATCTGCGCGGCGGAGTTGGTGACGTGATCTTCCCCGCGCAGAATATGCGTGATGGCATAATCGACATCATCAATCACGCTGGGCAAGGTATAAAGATAGCTGCCATCGGCGCGGATCAAAATCGGGTCAGAGACCGAGCTGGTTTCGATATGCGAGGGACCGCGCACCAGATCATTCCACTCAATACGCCCGCCTGAGAGTTTAAAGCGCCAGTGGGGCTTGCGCCCTTCGGCTTCATAGGCGGCTTTTTGATCTTCGCTGAGGCTGAGCGCGGCGCGATCATAAACCGGCGGGCGACCCTGGGCGCGTTGGATCTTACGCTTGCGGTCCAGCTCGTCTTCGCTCTCATAACAGGCATAAAGAAGGCCCTTGGCTTTGAGATCCTCAGCCACTTCTTCATAGCGCTGGAAGCGATCTGACTGCTTAAAGGTCTCATCCCAGTTGAGACCCAGCCAGCTGAGATCCTGGCGCAGACCGTCTTCGAAAGCCTGGGTGGAGCGCTCGGTATCCGTATCATCAATGCGCAAGACAAATTGCCCGCCCTGGGACTTGGCAAACAAGTAATTCATCAAGGCGGTACGAATATTGCCGACGTGAAGTTTACCGGTTGGGCTTGGCGCAAAGCGGACTTTTACACTCATGGTCTGATGGTCCTTAACAGGCGAGCGGTCACAACAAAGGGGCGAATAGCCCATAGAGGAAGGGCGGAGCCTGTACGCCCCGCCCCTTATCTGGACCCATAGCCCTCTTGGCGGGCGATGGCAAATCTCACTTACTGTTTAGAACCGGCTGCGTGAGCCTGCGGCCGCATCAATGGCGAGCGCGGTGCGCATTGCGGCCAGGCCATCGGCCCCGCTGGCCCCCGTGGTCGTCTCGCCCAAAGCCGCCCGGATAAAAGCATCGACATTGGCGCCCAGGGAATCCTTGGCCATCGCGGTTTCGGCGAAATCAGGATTAAGCGGCAAACCGTTGGAGGTTTTGAAGGTCTTGGCGATGAAATCGACCTCAACCTCATCGCCATTGGCGAAATCCACGCTCATCACCCGATCGCGATCACGCGCCACGCGGCTCGATTCCAGGCGCGCGGTGGAGCCATCCGCAAAAGTCAGGAAGGCAGTGATATGATCGGCCAGCCCGGCGCGGTTCTCGCCCATATCCGCTTCGATTTTCACCGGTTCTGATCCCGCCAGAGCCAGCGCCAGATCAATATCATGGATCATCAGATCCAAGGTCACGGACACATCCAGATTGCGCGCAGAGGGCGTGCCCATGCGGTGGGCTTCCAGCGCCTGAACTTTGGGAAGGGCTTTATTGAATAGGCCCATCGCCTCAAACACAAAGCGTTCCTGGTGACCGATCTGGATGATCAGCCCTTTGGAGCGCGCGAGCTCGACCAGCTCTTCGCCCTCTTCCACCGTCGCCGCAATAGGCTTCTCGATGAGAACCGATTTACCCGCCAGCAAGGCACGCTTGGCCCCATCATGGTGAAACACGGCCGGCGAAGCCACGGTGACCACATCCACCGCATCAATCAGATCGTGCAAAGACGAAAATGCGGCCCCGCCATGGGCCTCAACCAAATTTCGGGCATGATCAGAGACAGGATCAAAGACCCCAACAAACTGCGTACGCTCATGGGCAGCATATTTAGCAGCGTGATAACCGCCAAAGACGCCTGCGCCAATGACCCCGGCGCGAAGGGGGGAAGTGGTGTGTGTCATGTCTTGTCCATACTCAGGCCAGCGCGATTGCGCAATGCGCCGATGCGCCTGATCACACTAACAATGTGTTTCATCGGCTAACACACCCGCGCCAAGGGGCCTTGGCAAGCGGTGTATTCACCTTACACTCGCCCCATAAAGCAAAAATCACGCCGCTTATCCTGCGGGAGGAAAACCCATGAAGATCAAAGAAGTTCACCTGAAACAGTATTTCACGGGCGCGCCCAGCCTTGAATATTTTGACATTGTAAGCCGCGATCTACCCAGCCCCGGCGAGGGTGAAGTTCGCGTGCAAAATTTATGGCTGAGTGTGGATCCCTATATGCGGCCACGCATGGCGGGGCTCAAAACCTATATCGACCCGTTTGAGATCGGCAAAGCCATGGAAGGCGGCGCGGTCGGGATCATTGAAAGCTCGAACCATCCTAAGTTCAAAGTCGGCGATCATGTGCTGTCCATGCTGGGCTGGCGCGAAGGCTATGTCAGTGATGGCAAGGGCCTGACCCCTGTCGATACGCGTTTACTACCGGTCGAAACCTATCTGGGCCTGGCGGGCCTGACCGGCTTTACCGCCTATGTTGGCCTGACCCGGATTTTGGACTTGAAAGACGGCGAAACGATCTGGATCTCCGCCGGGGCGGGGGCGGTCGGCTGCGCGGCGATACAAATGGCCAAGGCCATGGGCGCACATGTTATTGCCAGTGCGGGCGGGGCCGAGAAATGCGCCCTCCTCAAAGAGTTAGGCTGCGATGGCGTCATTGATTATAAGGCCGAGGATAACCTCACCGCAGCGGTGAAACGCGAAGCGCCCGGCGGGATTGATGCCTATTTTGAGAATGTCGGCGGAGCCCATCTCGAAGCCGCGCTCAATACCTTAAAGCCCCTGGGCCGGATCGCGGCGTGCGGTATGATCTCGCGCTATAATGATGATCGCGCCCAACCTGGACCCAGCAATATTATCAATGTCGTCACCAAGTCGCTACGCATGCAGGGTTTCATCGTAACCCAGCATATGGACTTACAGCCGCGCTTCATCGAAGCGCTCTCGACCTGGATGATGAAGGGACAGATCAAAAACCATCAAACCATTTATGAGGGTATTGAGCGCGCGCCCGAAGCCTTTATGGGGCTATTTTCCGGCTCAAACACCGGCAAGATGGTGGTGAAGGTTTAGAGCACCTATCTTGAACAAATCCGTTCCATCACAGCGCCTAGGTGCGTTAAAAAGCTTAGGCGCTGTTTGCCATACTAACCCATCACCACTTCGCGGATCATATTCACGCCCATGATGAAAAGCCCCACAGCAAAGGCTTTGCGCAGGGTCTTTTCCGGCAAGGCATGCGCCAGTTTCGCCCCCAAGGGCGCAACGAAGAACGCAGAGGCGGCTAAAATCGCAAAGCCTGCAAAATTGACATAGCCCAAGGATAAAGGCGCGCGTCCTTCAACGGACCAGCCCGAGAGAATAAAGCCCAAAGCCCCGGGTAAACCAATGGCGATGCCAAATCCGGCCGCGGTCGCCACGGCGGTATGAATGGTGCGTCCACACACCGTCATCAAGGTGACGCCAAAAACACCCCCGCCAATGCCCAACACGCTGGATAAGCCCCCGATCAAGGCCCCAAGACCGGCATTCAGCGGAAAGCCGGGTAGATCTTCAGCCAATTTCCAATCCGGGCGACCAAAGAAAAATTGCGCCGATAAGATCAGGGCCACGACCCCGAAGAGACCCGTCAAGACGATCCCTGGAGCAAGGCCCGCCAAGGCAGAGCCGATCAAAGCCCCGATGATGATCCAGGGGGCCCAGACTTTGATGAGCGCAAAATCGACCGCGCCGCGTTTGGCATGGGCCGAAACCGAGCGCAAAGACGTCGCGATGATCACCGCCAGCGATGTGCCCACGGCGGCATGCATGGCCGTGTCGTCAAAGCCAAGGGCGGAGAAGACATAGTAAAGCGCAGGCACCATGATGATGCCGCCGCCAATCCCGAACAGGCCGGCAATCAGGCCCGCAACCGCGCCCGTGATCAAAAGGGCAATAATCAAAAGGATATAGATGTCCATCAGGCGACTTTCACACTGGGGTCCATGGCACGCAGCGCCTGTTCCACGATTGAAAAATCAGCCCCCGGCCGGGTCGCATAGGTCGACAAGATTTGACGCCATTTGCGCGCACCAGGACGGCCATGGAAAAGTCCCAGAATATGGCGGGTCATGGCATGAAGGCCGATGCCCTCGCCCAAGCGGCGCTCAATATAGGGACGATAGGCGAGCACGGCGTCTACCGGATCACAAAATGGATCAGAGGCTTCGCCATAGATACGCGTATCAGCCTGCGCCAAAATCCACGGCGTATGATAGGCCGCACGCCCGATCATCGCCCCATCCAGGCCCTGAGCCTCGTTAAGCGCCATATCGAGATCTTGCAGCCCGCCATTGAGGTGGATGTCCAAATCGGGATGGGCAGCTTTCAACCGATGAACAATGCCATAATCCAAGGGCGGAATATCGCGATTTTCCTTTGGGCTGAGACCTTTCAGCCAAGCCTTGCGCGCATGCACGATAAAGACTTTGGTCCCGGTGTGTTTGACCCGCTCGACAAAGCCGAACAGCGCCGCTTCGGGGTCTTGATCATCCACGCCAATGCGATGTTTAACCGTGACGGGGATGGATACGACATCGGCCATGGCGGCCAGGCATTCCGCGACCAGATCCGGCTCGCGCATCAAACAGGCCCCAAATCGGCCCGATTGGACCCGATCTGAGGGACAGCCAACATTTAAATTGATCTCGCGATAGCCATAACCTTCAGCGATTTTGGCCGCTTCGGCGAGATGCTTGGGATCGGATCCCCCCACTTGCAGGGCGACGGGATGTTCATCCGCCTCGAACCCGATGATGTAATCGCGATCGCCATGCAAGATGGCCTGATCGACCGCCATTTCAGTGTAAAGCACGGTGCGCTTTGACAATAAACGGTGAAAGGACCGACAATGCCTGTCGGTCCAATCCATCATCGGGGCCACGCTAAGGCGGCGATCATCATAGGTTATGGCGCTCATGGGGTGTGGATGTAGTCCCCCCAACGCCCCTTGGCAAATCCTGGGGTGCAGCGGACTTGCCCCGGCCCACGGCAACACCCACGAATGTCGCCGCCAGGATCAGAGCAATGCCCAGCCACTGCCAGCCATTAAACCACTCGCCCAGGAAGATCGCGCCTAGAAGCGTGGCAGTTAAGGGACTGAAGAAGCCCAGAAAGGCCGCATCCGGTCCCAGCTTGCCAATGCCGCGGATAAAGATCCAATAGGCAAAGGCTGTTCCGACCAGGACCAGATAGCTAAGGCCCACCCAGTTAAGCGCGGTTGGCACAGGCGCCATGCCCTCCACCACCAAAGCCAAGGGCAGTAGCAAAATCCCGCCAAAGGTCAATTGCCAGGCTGCCACCCCCATGGGCGAGCCAAGCTTTCCCCAGCGCGAGATTAACACCGTTCCGACCGCCATCGCGCCCGCCCCGGCCAGGGCCGCCAGCATGCCCAACGCGTCAAGTTGCGCAGTGGGATCGAGGATCAGTAAACCCACCCCGATGAGCCCCGCCACACCGGCCCCAATCTGGATCGGTTGAGGGGCTTTACCTAAAAGGGGCCAAGCCAGAAAGGCCACGATCAAAGGCTGGGTCGCGCTTAATGTGGCCGCTAATCCGCCCGGCAAGCGCGATGCGGCAAAGAATAACAGGCCAAAGAAAAGCCCAATGTTTAAAACCCCCAACGTCATCAGCGCTATCAGCTTATCCCTGGGCGGTAGGCCCGGCCCCAGCAGCATCAGGATAATCCCCGCCGGTAACGCGCGCAGCGCCGCGACCAATAGGGGGTGATCAATCGGCAGGGTCTGCGTAAAAATGATATAGGATGAGCCCCAAATGGACGGGGCAATCAGCGTCACCACAATGGCCCAGAATTTATCTCGCCCCATTGAATCTCTCCATTCATTTATTCTATATCGAATTATATAGGTTTAAGAAAACCCCGCAAGGGGGATTCACTTCAGGGCTGGCCTAGTTTTCGGTGACGGCAAAAACGCCTTCAAAGATGGTGTCTTGCAAAGGACGACGTGGGGTCAAAACCTCGTCTTTTTGCATCATGTCCGGTAAATGCTCGGGTGTCGTTTGACGGCCCACCGCGACAGCGATTTGCAGCTTGAACCGCGTCGGCAGGCGTAGAACTTCCGGCGCGCGGGCATAATCAACCCCGGCCATGGCCCGCATATGATAGCCGATCCGATTGGCTTGCAAGCTCATATGCGCCCAGGCCGCGCCGGCATCAAAACTATGAAAGTGTGACGGGGCCAGACGGTCTTCGCTGGGGCCCATCAAGGTATCACTGACCACAAAGATCAGGGCTGAGGCATGCTTAGCCCATTGCTGATTAAACGCATCCAGCACCCCGATCGAGGCGTCCCAGCGCGCATCTTCGCGGTGGATAAAGATAAATCGCCACGGCTGGTAATTATAGCAAGACGGAGCCCAGCGTGCGGCCTCCATAATCGTTTTCAGGTCATGATCGTCCATGGCCTGGCCATCAAAGGCACGCGGCGACCAGCGCTGAGTAAACATCGGATCAATCGGATAGTCGGGAGAACGGGTCATAAGATCTTGCCTTTCTAGCATCGAGACTGGACGCGTACGACCGGCGCGGGCTAAGGTGTGACGACGAAAGATAACGCGACATCAAATAATTTGATATCGAAACATATAAGGCAGCTTTCCCATGGCGCAAGCCCCCTCACGCACATCTAACGCAAAAAGCAAAACCTCCACCGATCACGTTGTGGACCAATGGCGGCGTGAACACCCCGAGCTGGACGCCCGGGTGATGGCGGTTTTTGGGGATTTGTGGCGGGCCAATGATCACAGCAAGAAAATCGTCACCCAGAATGTCGAGCGCTTCGGGCTCGATTTTCCGCGCTTTGATGTGCTGATGACGCTGCGCCGTCAGGGTAAGGATGTGGCCCTGTCTCCCACGGCGCTCGCCAAGGAAGCCATGCTGTCGACCTCGGCGATGACCAATCGCCTGGACAAGCTGGAGAAAGATGGCCTGATCGTGCGTGAACATGATCTCGACGATCGCCGGGCCATCAAAATCCGCCTAACCCCAAAAGGCTTTGACCTGGTTGAAGACATGCTGATCTCACACGTCGAAACCGAAGAGGGGCTGTTAAGCGCCCTCTGCGCGGATGAACGTCAAACCCTGCGGGCCTTGTTGCAAAAAATCGGCCCTCGCGCTTAAGCGGACCTGATCACTGGCCAGAAAGACGACCGCGCTGGCCATGTCTTAAGCGTGGGCAAATTCCACATGAACCACATCGGTGCGGCCCGTGGCGAAGGCCGCCGCGCAGCATTCCAGGTAAAACTGCCAACCGCGTAAGAAGCGCTCATCATAGCCCAGCCGCATGATCCGCTCTTTTTGGTCCATCATACGCTGCGCCCATATCCGACAGGTCTGGGCATAATCTTGACCGAAGGAGAAAGTATCTTGCAAGGTCAAACCCGCCTTTTCGCCTTCATTGGCCATCGCGGCATGACAGGGCAGCAGCCCGCCGGGAAACACATGGTGGCGGATATAATCAGATTTCGCACGATAGATGGAAAACTGGGTGTCGGGCACGGTGATGGCCTGCAACACCGCGCGTCCGCCCTCTTTCAAACGGGCTTTCAGGGTGGCGAAATAGCTGGGCCACCAGCGCTCACCCACCGCCTCAATCATCTCAATGGAGACGATATTGTCGAACTTGCCATCCGAATGACGATAGTCTTGTAAGCGAATGTCGGCGCGGCCATCCAGACGCGCATCGGCATAGCCTTTTTGCGAGGGCGACAGGGTAAGGCCTGTCACATGGCGGCCCCCTTCAGCGGCGCGTTCGGCAAATCCGCCCCAGCCGCAGCCAATCTCCAAAATACGCTCGCCTTCGGACAAGCGCGAGAGAATGCGGTCATTCTTGCGCTGCTGCGCGCGCTCCAGATCGGTGTCCCCGGGCGCAAAAAGGGCCGAGGAATAGGTCATGCCCGGATCGAGCCATAGCTGGTAGAACTCATTGCCCACATCATAGTGGGCGCGAATATTACGCGAAGAGCCGGACAGCGAATTATTGCGCATCACCCGATCGAGCAGCACGAAGCCGATCCGGCTGAGCGGGCCGGGATTGGCATAATCCTGAAGGTCATGGATATTGCGCATGAATAAAGTGAGGAGCTTTTCCAGATCCTCACTATGCCAATGCTGTTCAATGAAAGTCTCGCCCAGCCCGATATCGGCGCGCGCCAGCATGGCGGGCACCACGCACCAGTCTTTGACGGTCATATCGGCATGCGGGCCATCGCCTTGACCAAATTCATAGACCCCTTCAGGGGTGGTCAGGGTCAAGCGACCATGGCGTAAGGGCTCAAGAGCGGCCAGGGCACGGCGCTTCATGGCAGAGGTCACAGGCAGTCTCATCGCGAGATCTCCTCTTGAGGGATGGGGGGGACAGAGCGGTAAGCCGCACCTTTCGATTTAAGCTTCAAGGCTTGCCAGCCAATCAGAACCACCACGCGCAGTGCCCCACCGGGGCGCAAAAGCGCGGCTTTTACAAGCTGGCGGGCGCGTACAGGGGCCAAGGCCCCGCTCATCGTGGCGATCAGACCGCGCGCGCCCGCCTGATAGCGGATATGGATCGCGCTATGATCAGCGGTGAGATGAAAGCGAAACTCATAACCGCCCTCGACATCCTGAAAGGGCGAAACATGGAAGACTTTATGGGCCTGCACGCTGTCCGTTGCGCTCATCGCGCTATGATCATCCTTGTGACACAGATAGCTATGGCGTTGACCGAAAGTGTTATTGACCTCAGCGATCACCGCGACCAGATCCTCGCCCTGCCACAGGCACCAAAAACTGACCGGATTAAACCAGAAGCCTAAAAAGCGCGGCTGGGTCATCAGGCCCAGAACACTGTCTTCACCGTGCGCGAACCCGGCCTCAGCAAAGCGTTGCCAGGCCCAGGCCTCGCCCTCGCCTGCGCCGCGCTGACCGCCATGATCGCGGTCATAGACGCTGTAAAGACTAAAGCGATTGCGAGCGAGCAAAGCTTTAGAGCGCGCTGCAGACAGGTTTAAAAGAATATAATCCGCCGCATAGGTGAAGCGGTGTGTGAAATCACCCGTGCGCGCATGCATCACCTCGGCGCGGTGATAGAGCACCTCGCCCGCCCGCAAGCGCTCTGGCAGGGTCATCATGCTCATAACAGCGCCTCATTGCGGTTGAGCTGGCGCGCAATACGCATGGCACTGGCAAAACCATCTTCATGGAAGCCATTTCTCAGCCAAGCCCCGGCAAACCAGGTGCGGTTTTGTCCTTGGAGGGCGCGAAGATCATCCTGGGCCTGAAGGCCACCTTGATCAAACACCGGATGGCGGAAAGTCACCTGATCATAAATGCGTTCCGGGGCAATCTCATGCACGGGGTTCAGCGTGACAAACATCGGGTCATCATCGGGGATGTTTTGCAGCCTGTTCATCCAATAGCTGACCCCTACGGGCTGGGCCGGATCATGCCCGGCCGGGGTTTGATAGACCCAGGAACACCAGCAGGCGCGCCGTTTGGGCATCACCTGAGGATCACAATGCAACACCGCGTGATTATCCTGAAACCGCACTGCGCTGAGCGCCTTATGTTCTGCCGGGCTGGGATCTTTCAGCGCCTGTAACGCCTCATCGCTGTGACAGGCGAAAATGACCTGATCAAAGACCTCCACCTCGGCGCGGGCGGTTTTGACGCTGACGCCCATCGTGTCACGACGCACACTGGTAATCGGGCAATTGACCCGCATCTCAACCCCGCGCGCATCAAGGGCTTTAACCAACGCCTTGACATAGGTCTGGCTGCCGCCTTTCACCGTCCACCAGGGATGGTGATGGCCCACAGACATCAAGGCATGATTGCGCATAAACCGGATCAGGGCCTCAGCCGGGAAGCCTTCGATGTCTTGGGGCGGGGTCGACCAGATCGCCGCGCACATCGGATAGAGATAATAGGTGCGAAACGCCTGACCCAGGCCCAGCTGATCGAGCAAAGCCCCGATGGTGAGGCCCGGATGAGCCCGCACGGCCGCTTCAGCATCTTTATTATAGGTGAGGATGTCCTTGATCATTGCATAGATCGAAGGCCGAAACAGATTTGTGCGCTGGGCAAAGATCCCGCCTGCGGAATGAAAGCCCAGCTCGACCTTGCCGCCTTCCAGCGAGACCCCGAAGGACATGTCGGAGCGCTCAACCGGGATATCCAGATCACGAAACAAGCCGGTTAAGTGCGGATAAGTCGCGTAGTTAAAGACGATAAAGCCGGTATCGACCGGCTGATCCCCGCGCCGCCCGGCCACAACCGTGCGTGCGTGGCCGCCGATGCGCTCTTGCGCCTCGAACAGGGTGATCTTGTGATGGGGCGATAGCGCCCATGCCGCGGCGAGCCCGGAAATCCCACCGCCAATAATTGCAATATTTTGAGCACTTGGCTGAGGATGATCAAAGGGCAAGGCGCACACTCCACATTAAGACTTCAAAAAGGGTTACGCGCGCGGCTCTATTTTGGATCATAAAAAGTCGTCCGGTCTATTTTTTTTCGCGCGTGTGATCCAGATCGCGCTGGTGTGCGTAATTGGGGTATGTTGCGCGTAGACACGACCCCCTCTTATGATGCATGGCAAGGCGACACAGCCTTGGCCCTTCATGCTGTGCGTGATGGCATAATGGAGTGCGAGGAGATCGTGGACGACACGCCCAAAATCAAAGACACGACATTTAATGAAACCACGCGCTGGCTGATCGCGGTACGCGATCATCGCGACAAGGCGGCCTTTGCCAAGCTGTTCGATTATTTCGCCCCGCGCCTGAAAGCCATGTTGTCACGCGGACAATTCGGCGCGGCGAATGCCGATGATGTCGTTCAAGATGTCATGTTGAGGGTTTGGCATAAGGCCGCTCAGTTTGATCCTCACCGGGCCGAAGCCGGGGCCTGGATCTATCGCATGGCGCGCAATCGCCAGATTGATGTGATCCGGCGCACCCCGCCGCCTTCGCCCGAGGACATGCCCGAGCAGGTCAGTGATGAACCCGATGCCGTTCAGATTCTAGCGTTGGAACAAGAGGGCGAACGCCTTCGCCAAGCCTTGGCCGCGCTCAGCCCGGAGCAAAGACAGCTGTTAGAGCAATCCTTCTTTGACGATCTTGCGCATTCCAAAATCAGCGCGATCAACAACCTGCCCCTAGGGACCATCAAATCGCGTATTCGCCTGGGATTGGAGCGGTTACGACGCGAGTTGAAAGACTTGAGATGACCATGCACGACACTCACCACCATATCAGTGATGACTTGATTGACGCCTATGCGCTGGGACGTCTGCCCCAGGCCTATAGCCTGGTCGTCGCCGCCCATCTGAGCCTGTGCGATACCTGCCGCGCGCGCGCCGATGCCCTCGACATGATTGGCGGCGCGTTGATGGAGGCCAGCGATCACGAACCGGTCAATCCAGATCTGCGCGCTAATGTGCTGAACGCGCTGGATGATCCCGCCTATAAACCTGCACCCGCGCCAAAGGGCTCCGGCCCGTTCCCCGCCCCGGTTATGGCCGCGCTCAAGGGCGCACCGCCCAAATGGGCGCCGCTGGGCATGGGGATCCGTCAGCATATCCTGCATGAAGATCAGGGCGGATCGGTGCGCCTGCTTTACATTCCCCCCGGGCGCGCCGTGCCCCATCACACCCATCGCGGACTGGAATTGACTTTGGTGTTACAGGGCGCGTTCTCTGATAGCGAAGGCCATTTCCAGCGCGGCGATGTGCAAACCGCCCGCGATGACCTGATGCACCAACCCATCGCCGATGCGGGCGAGGTCTGTATTTGCCTGGCCGCCACTGACGCCCCCTTGCGGTTCAAAGGTTGGATCCCCAGCCTGTTACAACCCGCCTTTCGGATTTAAATCATGAGTTATGCCAAGGCCTTTGCGGGCAAAACCTATTGGATTATCGGGGCGAGCGCCGGGATTGGCCGTGCGCTGGCCGAAGCCCTGGATGACGCCGGGGCTCACCTGATCCTGTCGGCGCGCGATGAAGCCGCTTTGGAGGATCTCGCCAAGGGCTGTCAGTCCGCCCGCGTCTTGCCGGTGGATTTGGGCGAACGCGCCAGTTTAGAACGCGCGGTTGAGGCTTTGGCGGGCACGCCCCTGGATGGCGTCATCAACACCGCCGCGCTCTATGATCCCTCTCGGGTTATGGATCTCGATCCCCAGCGCTTGGACGCGCTTATCCGGGTCAATCTATTGGGCTGTTTTGCCATCGCGCAGTTGACCCCATCCCTGCTCAAACCGGGGGGGCAATTGGTGCTATTTGGCTCTGTCGCGGGCTATTTCGGCCTTCCCAAGGGGCAAGGCTATTGCGCCAGTAAAGCCGCGGTCAATAATTTGGCTGAGACGTTGAAGGTAGAGCTTGCCCCCCAGGTCGATGTGCGTCTGGTCTGTCCCGGTTTTGTCAAAACCCGCCTGACCGACAAAAACAGCTTCACCATGCCCGCTTTGATCAGCCCTGAAGAAGCGGCCCGGCGTACCTTGAAGGGCTTAACGGGTAAAGCGTTTGAGATCCATTATCCCAAACGCTTTACGCTTTTCATGAAGCTTTTCCGGATCCTGCCCTATGGGCTATCGCTGAAATTAGCGGCGAAATTACGCTAGCTTACCCGTCAGGGCGACCACGCCGGCCCAGGCGCAAACCCCGGTCAAAACACTGCCCCAAGCCACATCAATCACCACTTGTTCAAACGACCAACGGTGCAACACCGCATAGCTGGTGAATTCATACGTGCCATAGCAGAGCGCGCCCAGAATTGCCCCGCCGATCAAGGCCTGCATCGGGGAGCCCGCCTTCAAAGCGGGTAACGAGACGAACCATAAAAGCCCCGCAATATAGAAGAGGTAGAAGATGGCAGCCGGCACCATGCGCGGCGGGATCATCAACCAATCACCCAGATGGCGTTCAAAGACCGGGCGCACTAGGAATTTAATCCCGAAAAAATCAAGGCCCAAAAAGACCACGACCGTAATCACGTATAACAAGATCGTCTGTAGCATGGGTCCATTCCTTTGCGGTGAAGATCAGGCGTCTTATGGATTACGTGGCCTCACGCGTTTTGGATCACACCCGGCGCGTCGGATAATTTTGATCCAAGCGCGCACCTCGCGCGTATCTTGTCAATTACCACAAAAAGGAACGAGGTTGGTATGACGCTGGTTATCGTCGGGGGATCTGGAGCCATTGGATCACGGGTCGCACACCTTGCCCATGCACGCGGTGAGCGCGTCCATCTGGTCGGGCGCAATGAAGAGCGTCTAAAAGCGTTAAGCGAGGCGTATCAAGCCCGCTACACCCGTTGCGATGTCAACAAGGGCGAGGATCTAAAGACACTCGCTGAAGCGATTGACGGCCCGGTGAGCGGCCTGGTCTATGCGGTGGGCTCGATCAATTTGAAACCCTTTGCCCGGCTCACACCTGAAGACTTCCTCAACGATTACCACCTTAATGCGCTAGGGGCCGCGCAAACCCTTCAAGCGCTTCTGCCCGCGCTTAAAGCCGCTGACAATGCCAGCGTCGTGCTCGTCTCCTCCGTGGCGGCGCGCAAGGGCTTCGTCGCCCACGCTTCGATCAGCATGGCCAAAGCGGCCGTAGAGGGGTTGAGCGTGGCGCTCAGCGCCGAGCTTGCCCCCCATATCCGCGTCAATTGCGTGGCGCCCTCCCTGACGAAAACGCCCTTGGCTCAGCCGATTTTGCGCTCAGAGAAAATGGCCGAAGCCATTGGCCAGATGCACCCGCTGAAACGCTTAGGCGAGCCTGAGGATGTCGCGGGCCTGATTGACTTTCTGATCAGCGACCAGGCGGGCTGGATCACCGGGCAAGTCTTCGGTGTCGATGGCGGGCGCGCCGCCATCGCCAGTGTCGGCTAGTCATGGCCCGGATGGTGAAAAAAGGCGATCTGGCACACAAGATCTGCGGGAGCTGTCAGCGCCCTTTTGCCTGGCGAAAAAAATGGGCTGCGGTCTGGGATGAGGTGAAATATTGCTCAGCCCGCTGCCGCGCCGCACGACCCAGCCCCGCTCATGAGGTCCAGCCATGAGACATCTCGTTGTGATCCTGGGCGATCAACTGTCCTTAAACCTCTCAGCCTTGAAGAGCTTTGATCGCGCGCAAGATCAGGTCTTGATGATGGAGGTCAGCGCCGAAGCCCATTATGCCCCCCACCATAAACAGAAAATCGCCTTCATCCTTTCCGCCATGCGCCATTTCGCCATGGCCTTGCGCGCCAAGGGCTATAAGGTGCGCTATATCTCATTGGATCATCCAGAGAATACGGGAAGCTTTTCAAGCGAGGTTGAGCGCGCCTGGCGTGATCTCAGCCCGCAAAAACTAATCGTGACCGAGCCAGGCGAGCACCGCGTGCGCGAGATGATTGCGGCCTGGCCCGCGCGCTTCGACATCGCAGTCGAAGTCCGCCCCGATGATCGGTTTTTCTGCACGCGCGCCGGATTTCGCGACTGGGCCAAGGGACGCAAATCCTATCGCATGGAATATTTCTATCGCGAGATGCGCCGGCGCACAGGCCTGTTGATGGAGGGTGATAAGCCCATGGGCGGGCAATGGAATTTCGATAGCGAAAACCGCAAAGCCCTGCCCAAGGATTTGCGCCCGCCCCAGCGCTATCCCCATAAGCCAGACGCCATAACCCGAGGGGTTTTAACGCTGGTCGAGAGCCATTTCCCCAATCATTTTGGCACCTTGAAAGCCTTTAACTGGGCCGTGACCCGTGAAGGCGCGCTGGCCGAGCTGGATCATTTTATCACCCATCGCCTCAGCCAATTTGGCGATTACCAGGATGCCATGTCGGCGCGCGCGCCCTTCGTGTATCACGCCTTGATTGCGCCCTATCTCAATATCGGCTTACTCGATCCGCGTGAGGTGTGTCAGCGCGCCGAAGCGGCCTATGCGGCCGGGGATGCGCCCTTAAATGCCGTCGAAGGCTTTATTCGCCAAATCCTGGGCTGGCGCGAATATGTGCGCGGGCTCTATGATTATTTGATGCCAGACTATGGCGAAACCAATGCCCTGGAGGCCCATCGCCCCTTACCGGACTTTTACTGGACGGCAAAAACACCGATGCGCTGTCTGGCCACGACCATCGCGAACACCCGCGATCATGCCTATGCCCATCATATTCAGCGCCTGATGATCACGGGCAATTTTGCCCTGCTGGCAGGCCTGGACCCGAAGGCCGTCGGGGCGTGGTATTTAGGCGTTTATGCCGATGCGTTCGAATGGGTGGAATTACCCAATACCCACGCCATGGCGCTGTTTGCCGATGGCGGGGTGTTAGGCTCAAAACCCTATGCCGCTTCAGGTGCTTATATAGAGCGCATGTCCGATTATTGCACCGGGTGCGCCTTTGATCCCAAAGTGCGCACCGGCCCCAAGGCTTGCCCCTTTACCTTTTTATATTGGGATTTTCTGGCCCGCCATCAGGAGCGCTTCAAAGGCAATCGGCGCATGGCGCTCGCCTATCGCAATTTAGAGCGCATGGACACAGAAACACTTCAGGGCGTGCGCGATCAAGCCCAAACCTTCCTGAATGATCCTGATGGGTATGGCGCACCCCAATCAGGGCAAAAGTGCCTGTTCGACTAAGGCAAAGGGTACGCGCGTTATAGCCTGACCGGCGCGCACCCTTCTTTTATGAGCTTATGCTTCTACACTTGGGTCACAATTGACCATCCAGCGAACGCCAAATTTATCACACGCCATGCCAAAGCCTTCCGCCCAGAAGGTTTTCTCAAACGGCATGATCACCTCACCGCCCTCGGCCAACGCGTTAAACATGCGCTCGCCCTCGACCTTGTCAGCGATCTGGATCGCGACAAACACACCGGCCGGGGCAACATAACCACCATTGAAGGCATCACTAGCGAGAATGGTGGAGCTGCCGATTTTCATCGCCGCATGCATGACATCATTCGGATTGGCGGGCGTAGCTTCCTGCGCCATCGGGGTATCTTCATAGCCCATGATGGAGAGGATCTCGGCCCCTAAATGCTTTTCGTAATAGGCAAAAGCCTCACGGCATTGGCTGTTGAATGTTAAATACGGTACGGCGCGCATCATAGTCCCCTTTGAGGTTTTGAGCCGGTTTGGTGCTCGATGAGTGTGGGTGCTTTAGCCTATCTCCTGACCCAAAGATGTCAGTTGAAAACGCTAAACCTCACAGTGTGATTTGTGTTCAAGCGAGCTTCCTTGTTTGAGTATCTCAGCCTCCCTTGAATCCACCCCTTAAGTACCAACCAGTTGGTATGTATGCAAGAGAATTCTTTTTCTGTCCCCCCTAAAATAGGGTTCAATCCGCAATTCTGCGCACCTTTCCCTCTAAAAAGACGATGATTGTCTCAGGACAATGCCCCGTACACATACGGGTTTGTGCTTAATCGTGCATCACGCACGCAGCCGTGAGCGGGCTTGAGACATAGGCTCTGCCTTGCACTTGCGAAGGGCAAGGGCCATTTCCATTTGACGACATCTCTTCAAACCTGGATCGCTCGCCATGACCCAGCTACGCCCTTCACCGCTGTCGGCGGGCATTATTGTGCTGTTAATGATCGCTGTTGGGGTCAATCTTCGGCCGCCACTTTCCAGCCTGGGACCGATGCTCGATCAGATCCAAGCCCATACCGGGCTTTCCGGGCGCAATGTCAGCCTGCTGACCACCTTGCCGATTGCCCTAATGGGTATGGGTGCTTTCTTCGCGGCCTATATCCGGCGCATCTTGGGGGAATATATCGGGATCTTGATGGGGCTGAGCCTGATCGGTTTGGCCTTTGCCCAGCGCTATTATGGCCATAATGCCAGCGGGTTGATGAGCTCGGCGGTTTTTGCGGGCATTGGTATTTCCATTGCCCAGACTTTGCTGCCCTCCTTCATCAAACATCATAGCCGTGAAGATATGGGCCGGATGATGGGGATTTATACCACTATCATCATGGGCGGGGCGGCGTTGGGCGGATTTTTAACGCCAATCTATGCCCAGATCATGGCCTGGAACCATGCGCTGGCCGCCTGGATCTTGTTGACTTTAGCCGCGCTGGTCCTGTGGGGTGTGATCGCACGCATCACCCATGAACCGGCCCGCGGCTTTCGCCCCCTGCCCGGTCCACGCCTTGGCGCGCCCGGCTCATTATGGCGCAGCCCCAAAGCCTATCTCTTGGGCGTGTTTATGGGTATCGGGACCGGATCCTTCATTATTCTAATGGCCTGGCTACCGGCTTTTTATACCCATTTGGGCTGGAGCCCCCTAAAGGCCGGGGCTCTGTTGGGCGCACTAACCCTGGCAGAGGTGTTCAGCGGACTGTTCATTTCCAGCTTCATCACCCATTTCCCGGACCGGCGTGTGTTGATTTTTGCCGCGCTGATCAGCTTGGGTCTGGGCCTGGCGGCCATGCTGATTGCTCCGCTCGCCTTGGCCTGGCCTGCGGGCATCTTAATGGGCTTTGGCGTAGGCGGGCTGTTCCCGCTCTCTGTCATCTTGATCATGGATCATGCCCATAGCCCGGATGAGGCTGCGCGCCTAAATAGTTTTGTCCAGGGCTGGGGCTATATCATTGCGGCCTTATTCCCATTGTTTGCCGGTATCATTCGCGATCTGACCGGCGATCTTCACCTGGCCTGGATCGCGCTGGGCGGTATTACCCTGCTCGAAGCCGTGATCACATTTTATGCCGCGCGCCCGCACATGCGGACATAAAAAAACCTGCCACAGCTTAGCTGCGGCAGGTCAAGGCGAGATAGAAGAATGCGATTAGCGGTGAACTTGTAACAAAGGCACCGTCGCTGCGCGGATACTGGGCACCAGACCGCCAAACAGACCGACAAAGATCGCCAGGATCATGCCGGAGATGATGCTGGAAGGCGTCAGTGACAGGCTGAACACCACTTGGGTGAAGCCCCCGCCTAGGGTTGACGCACTCATGCCATCAAAGATGACATAAACCGCGATCGCCCCGACGAGCCCGCCAATGGCGGCCAGCATCAGCGATTCCAGCATTGTACCGATAAAGGCCGATCCCCCGCTAAAGCCAATCGCGCGCAAAGTTGCGATTTCATGGACCCGCGCATCAACCGAGGAATACATCGTATTCCAGGCCCCGGCGAGCGCCCCAATGGCCATGATATAAGCCAAAGCAACACCAGCACTGATCAAACGGGTCATCCCCACGGCCTGATCTGCGAAATACTGCTTCTCAGTAATGATATCCAGGCTGAGGCGCGGTTCATTTTCGGCATAGTCTTGCAACTGAGACAGACCCTCAGGCCCATCCAGCTTCACGCGCACCGATTGATAGCTAGCCCCGCGTTGATAGAGGTTTTGCAACACCCCAGCCTCGGTCCAAAGCTCTGAATCGAAGACCGTCCCGCCGGTGGAGAATTTACCGACAATCGTCCAGACATTCGAGCCCAGGCGTATGGTGCTACCCACATCAAAGCCTTGGAATTCGCGGCCCACGCCTTCACCGACAATCAATTCGGCGGCACCGGGAGCAAACATGCGCCCCTCGACCAGGGTAAAGCCTTGGCGCAGGCGCTCTGCGCCTTCTTCCACACCGCGCAAGGGCAGATTGGCCTCGGTTTGCGAAGAGCGCTTAATGCCATCGACCACCACATAAAGCTCAGCTGAGCTAACGGGGCGGTCTTCTGCGTCACGCACGATGCCCGGAGCGGTTTCAATCAGAACAACATCATCGCGGCTGAGGCCGGAATTCAGCTCCGCTTGGGAGCCCGCCCGCAAGATGATCGCAACATCTTCCGAGCCCGCATTGTTCAAGGTCGCCGCAAAGCCATTGGTCAAGGCCATAAAGCCCAACATCACCGCGACCACCAAAGCAACCGACATCACGGTCGCCAAAGACATGCCCAAGCGTTGCGGGATGGATTTGATATTCAAGGCGGTTACCGCCAACGTTTGTCTCATCTCATCCTCCCCTAATGCTTACCAAAGGCGGTAACGATACGCACATTCATCGCGGAAAATGCGGGCAGTAACCCTGTGATCAGGCTCAGACCCAGCATCAACAGGGCCCCATAGCCCATCGCATCCCAGGAAATAGAAAGCTCACCCAGGACATTCTTCATCACTGGATTGATCAAGGTGATCGCGCCTTGGGCCGCAGCGATGCCTAAGAACCCGCCGAAGAAACACAACAAGAGCGATTCCCCCATCACCATGCGGAAAATACGCGGTGCGGGAAAACCCAAGGTCTTAAAGACCGCAATTTCCTTGATCCGCTCATTGATCGCCAGAACCATGGTCGTTCCGACAATCATCAAAATCGTGACAAAGGCTGCGCCCACCACCAAAGACAACATCAAACCGATATTGCCCAACTGGCTCAAGAAAGCCTCGCCAAAGGCCGCCTCGGTGGAGGTTTCAGTTTCATAAGGTGAATTGGCGAACATCTCATCAATGGTGCGGCTGACCGCATCATTCACGCTGACATCCTCGGTCAAGATCACAATCCAGCCCAGCATATCGCGGTTAAACGCCAGGGCTTCATTGTAATAATCATAATGCATCAGGGCGAAATTGGCCGGTACATCACGGCCCGTTTCAGGCTCGTAATCCATGATGGCACACACCTCGAACTCCCAACTGCGCGAGCCATCTTGCTTGGAGAAGATATTGCTCATCACCGGGATGCG
Source organism: Woodsholea maritima DSM 17123 (assembly GCF_000382325.1). GTDB lineage: Bacteria > Pseudomonadota > Alphaproteobacteria > Caulobacterales > Maricaulaceae > Woodsholea > Woodsholea maritima. The sequence continues at coordinate 279,302 of NZ_KB908058.1, read as the reverse complement.
ATCCCCCAAGGAGATTTGGTTCATCGTCGCCAATTCCCGGCCCACCGCCAAACAATCACGCGTATTGATAAAAGCGGCGCGTTCCTCAGGTGAGGTTATCAGCTCGGGATAGACGTTGAGATAGGCTTCAGGATCGGTGGCAAAGGTCTGAAACTGATTGACGGGCTCTTTATAATAGCCCCCAAACCAGCTGGCATGGGCCGCATCCACCACCCCTTCAACCGATTTGACGCGGTTATAATAGGCAAAGGGCAAGGACACGGTGAAGTTGATCGAATTGACCGTCACCAAGCGATTGGCTTTTGCCGATTGCACACCGGCATTGAGCGCACCATTCATGGTGAACAGCGCGGCATAGATGAAAAACGCGATCATGATGGAGATCAACAGCAAGATCGCGCGCGTTTTCTTGCGGAAGAGATTCTTCCACATCAGCGTGAGATCATTCACTGCGCACTCTCCTGCTCGATAAAGCGGCCCTTATCCAGGCGCAGCTCGCGGCGCGCATATTTGGCCGCGGCTGGGTCGTGGGTCACCATGATGATGGTCTTATTGAGCTTGGAATTGAGCAGCTGCAGCATTTCCAGCACCGAATCCGCACTGACGCGGTCGAGATCCCCGGTCGGTTCGTCACACAACAGAACTTTGGGATCAGACACGATGGCGCGCGCAATGGCGACGCGCTGTTGCTGGCCCCCAGACAATTGACGCGGATAATGTTTCGCGCGATCAGAAATCCCAACGATATCAAGCGCCGTGGCGATATGTTCTTTGCGCTGTTTCGGCGACAGCTTGGTCAAGAGAAGCGGCAATTCCACATTCTGAGCCGCGTTCAGCGTCGGCATAAGATTATAAAACTGGAAAATAAAGCCAACATGGGCCGCGCGCCATTTGGATAAACGCGCTTCAGACAGATTGTCGATCCGCTCGCCCTGACACTCAATGGTGCCACTGCTGGGCCGGTCAATCCCGCCCAGCATGTTCAACAGCGTCGTCTTGCCCGAGCCTGATGGGCCCATAATGGCAATGAAATCCCCTTGAGCGATCTGCATATTGAGACCCTCAAAAATGGTGACTGCTTCACCGCCACGTGAATAGCGCTTCGACAGATCGCGAAGTGTGTAAAGGTTCATGCAGGCCCTCCCCGTGCTTTAAATCATAAAGCACTTTAGCAAAACTCAAAAGGGAAAGCAAGCTTTACTTTTGTAGCTTAACTTCCCGGTTCGATAAAGGTCACGCGTGCAGCCATATCGGGTAGGATACGCCCATCTGCCTCATCAAAAGCGACACGCACTTGGATGGTGGCCCGTGCGCGATCAGCGGTCGGGATGATGGCTTCAACATGGGCGCGAATGCGCCAGTCTGGATAAGCATCCAAGATGGCCTCAACCCGCTGGCCGGGTTCAACGCGACCGATTTGGCCCTCATTGACATCAACCTCGATCTCAAGCGAGCTCATATCCACCAAGGTCGCAACACCGGTCCGGGTAAACCCACCGCCTGCAGAGACCGGCGATAAGATCTCACCGACCTGGGCATTTTTGGCAATCACAACACCGGCGAAGGGCGCGCGCACGACATGGCGCTCGATATAATCGTGTTGGCTGGCGACCTGGGCATCCAGCGCGCTGACATTGGCACGAGCCGCAGTCAATTGCGCATCGAGCGATTCTAGACGCGCGCGTGAAGCTGTCACCTGAGCTTCAGAGCCGACATTTCGCTCTGCCAATTGCGCGGCGCGCTCCAGCACCCGGCGCGCTTCGGCTTGTTCAGCACGGATCTGAGCGATTTGAGCGTTGGCCGCTCTATGCTGGGCCTCAATGCGCTCCAAGTCCAAACGCGCACGGGTATCATCGAGATGAGCCAGGATCTCACCGGCCTCAACCTCTGCGCCCTCTTCCACCAGCACTTGGGTGATGCGTCCGGTAATTTCGGCTGAGACAGTTGCTTGACGGCGCGCTGTGACATAGCCCGATGCGGCCAGCCCCGATGGCGCACGCACGCGGGTGGGCGCAGCGACTTGGGTTTGAGATGCATCACTTTGCGTTGAAGACGCAGGCGTTGAGGACTGCGCAACACTGGAAGCGGGCACGTCCGGGGTGGGTTTCAACACCCAAACCGCCCCACCGCCCATCGCGAGCCCCAGAACCAAAGCCACGGCCATGCCGATCAAGCCGCCGCCAGACGAACCATTTTGGCTGTCCGAGCCGCGATCAATGCTTAGCGATTCCAGTTGTGATCCACGATCATTTGACATGACGTCCCCCATTCCTCGTCCTTCAACAGGACATTTACCCCTACATGTACGCCTTAAATTCGATCAGACAAGGCAAAAGCGCGCGCCATATCTCATGACAGCAGTACGAACGATCCGCGATGCACACTCTTTTAAGCCTCGCGCCCCACACTAGCTCAAGCGCTCATACCAAGCAAAAGGAGCCAGAATTATGGCCAAGGCGGTTTTCCATAAACACCAGCGCGTCTTTGTAAAACCGGTCGGAACCTGGGCCATAATTGAACAGGTTAAACCCCATTGGGTCAAAGACGTCGAAGAGCCTGTGCGCATTCATTATGATTGCGGGCTGGGGCGTGATTTTCGCGCTGATGATTTATCAGCCGAAGAGGTTCAAGACGATTTCGCGGGCCAATGGCGTTTGATGCGCGCGCGCAATAAATGGCAAACGCCTGAAGAATGCGCCCACCATCCCGTGCCCGGCACTTATCCCATCGTGGTGACCGACAGCCAGAATTGGGGCGGTTGGCGGGTTCCGGGGGCCGAATATGACCGTGATCCTGGACGAATTGAATTTCAAGCGCGCCTTATCGCCAACGCTCCGCGCCTCATGGGCCTGCTTGAGGCGTTCGCGCGCTTGGGGAATGACATGCCAGACGCACCCGCAGACTTGGTGTCTTTGGCGCGACATGCTAAAGACACGCTGCGTCATATTAAGGCTGAACCCACTGAATTTTCACATGAAGACCCAGCCCCCCCTCCTAACGCTTAACCCTAAAGCAAGACCCCCACGTTAAAAGTCATATTCACTGAAATCAAAATAGGTACGCGCGATAATGGCAGGCGATCTCAGCCGGATTAGTGTCCTCGTCGTTGATGACAATATTCACATGATCCATATCGTGCGCTCGCTGCTGCGTGGCTTTGGCATTATCGATATCCATGAAACGCGCGATTCTGGAGAAGCCCTTGAAATCACGCGAATGGAGCCGATTGATATCGTCATTCTTGACTATCAGATGGACCTGTTGGATGGGATCGAGTTTACCCAGATGGTGCGTACCGCCCAAGATAGCCGTAACAAGCTGGTCCCCATTATCTTGCTAACCGCCTATACTGAACGCAGCCGGATCATTGCCGCGCGCGATGCCGGTGTGACTGAAGTGTGCCGCAAACCCGTGACCCCGCATGAGCTTTACACCAAAATTGCTTCTGTGATTAACAATCCGCGGCCCTTTGTGCGCTCGAAAACCTTCTTTGGTCCGGACCGCCGTCGCCACACCGGGGCAAATTATCGCGGAGAAGAACGCCGCGCCAGCGAGCAGGATGTCGATCAGGTCAGCGCTGATTAGGCAGAATAAATCGCCTCACCCCGCTGTGTGATCCTCATTTTCGCCTCAGTCGCGTGATCGCCTGACCACAAAGCTTTAAGTCTTGGTGAAAACCCGCTTTTGACGCTAGACGGGTCAATCCGGTGCATCTTAATGTTCAATTTATGATTCGCAAAAACCGAGCGATTCGCGCTGCTCAGCAGCGCCCCGCCCCTGATGGATCGGGCGAAGCTGGCCACGCCTTGCGGGCGCCGGTCCTCTCGGCGCGTGTCATTTTGATGGCCGTGATGGCGTTTTCTCTGGTCTTTGGGGCCGTTATTGTCATCAAGCTGGGCCAAGAACGCGCCAGCATGATTTCGGAATCAGAGCGCAGCCAGGCACGCACCGCCGCTTTCTTGGCTGAACGGGCCTCAGCTAATTTGGCCGAATTGCGCGGCGCGGTATCCCAGGCCGCCACGGGCCTTGATGCCTATGATGGGGATTTCGATCAAAGGATTGAAACCCGTCTGGCCTCGCTCGCCGGATCGTCCATGGTGGAAACCGCAGCACTGCTCATACCGGATGGACGGATCTTGCGCTCTGGTGACACGGATCTGGATTTACGCGCCGCCGCAGATAGTGCACTGGCCGAAGAAACCGGTCTGGCCGCCCTGCCGCAAGCGCCGGGCGGACCGCGCTTGGTTTTAGCCGAACCGGCCCCGCTTCCCGGCGGGCAAGTCGGTGCGGTGATTGCGATTTTGAACCCGCAAGCGGTCTTGCCGCAATGGGGTCAAGGCTCTGTGACTTTGTTGACGGACAAGCAAGGGCGCACGCTGGCCATTCACCCGCAAGTCCCCCTCGCCAGCGCGCCCATCGCGGCCGAACGCTTTGGGCTCAATGCCGGGCAATTAAGCGCTATGGCCGAACGCGGCGGTGCGCTTTCTGGCATTGAAGTCGCCGGTGATGCGCGCATTTTGGGCGCAGCCGCGCTGACCAATGCGCCTTTACAGGCCTATGCCCTGGGTCCAGCCAATTTCAACCAAGCGGTTTGGCGCAAAACCCTCATTTTCTACGGCCTTCTCTTCCTCGCCCCCTTGGTGACCGCCGTGGCGTTAAGTGCGCTCTTATTGATGCAGATGGATAAGCTCAATGAAGCCCAGGGCCAGCTGGTCGAATCTGATCGCCGCTTCCGTTTGGCGATTGAAGGCGCGCGCTGCGGCGTTTGGGACTGGGATCTCGCCAATGATCAAGTCTTCATGATGGACAGCTTTGCGCGCATGGTCGGCCGGCCCAATGAGCAATCCCTGACCGGGTCTGAGTTTATGAATCTGCTACGCGCGGAAGACCGCACCCGTTTGCGCACGGCTTTACGTGCTGCGCCCAATTCGTCTGAATTGGATGTCGAGGTGCGCGCCAATCAATTGCCCGTCTGGCTGCATATGCGCGGGCGCCCCTTCGCCGATGGCACCCATCATGGACAGCGCATTGTCGGGGTGGCGATTGATGTGACCGAGCGCAAGGGCGCACAGGCGCGCGTCGCGGCGGCGGAATCGCGCCTGCGCGCCGCGTTGGAATCCATGAATGAATCCTTCGTCCTATGGGATTCCCGCAATCGCCTGGTGCTGTGGAACCGCAAATTCCGCGACTTCTTCAATCTCGATGAAGGCGCGCTGAAACCCGGTACGACCTATGATCAGGTTGAGCACTTAGCTGGCAGTGCCATTCGTGCCGTCCATGCGCGCGAAGAAGGCAGCGAGTTTTATGAGCTAGAGCTGGGCGATGGCCGCTGGCTGCACTATTCAGAGCGCCCTACCGCCGATGGCGGCCTGGTCAGCGTCGGTGCCGACATCACCGCCATTAAGATCCAGGAACAGGCGCTGAAAGAAAATGACCGTGCGATGCGGCGCACTGTGGATGATCTCAAACGTTCGCAAGAGCGTATTCAAGAGCTCGCTAAGAGCTATGAAGAAGAGAAAATCCGCGCCGAAGAAGCCAACCGCTCCAAGTCTGAGTTTCTGGCGAATATGAGCCATGAGCTGCGCACGCCCCTAAACGCCATCAATGGCTTCTCAGAAATTATGCTGCGCGAAATGTTCGGGCCACTGGGCCACGAACGCTATGCCGATTACGTCAATGACATCTTGAATTCCGGCCAGCACCTGCTCTCCTTGATCAATGACATCCTGGATATGTCGAAGATCGAAGCGGGTAAAATGCATCTCCAGGCCGAGCCCATTGTGCCCCATGAGCTGATCGAACAATGCGTGCGCTTAATGGCGGCCCGCGCGCAGGAAAAACAGATCGAGATCAAGGTTGAGGGCGATGAGCTAACCGAGATTGAAGCCGATCCACGCGCCATCAAACAGGTGATTTTGAACCTGATGTCGAATGCCGTGAAATTCACCCCTGAGGGCGGCAAAGTCGTGGTGCGCACCTTTGATGCCAGCGATGGCATTGTGCTGCAGGTCGCCGATTCCGGGATTGGCATTGCGAAGGAAGATATTCCGCGCCTGGGCCGTCCGTTCGAACAGATCGAAAGCCAGCATTCAAAAACCCATCAGGGCTCTGGCCTGGGCCTCGCGCTGTCTAAATCACTCATCGATATGCATGGCGGAACGCTGCGTATCGATTCAGAGCTGGGCAAAGGCACCACCGTGTCCTTCAGCCTGCCTAAAGTTACAGTCCTTGTCCAAGACGAAAGCGACGAAGAAGCCGCTTAAGGCTCAACCGGGTTCACGGGCGAGCATGAGCGAGATCCGGGATCTCTTGATGGCGAGATGTATGCGCGCATAGGTATGACAAAAATATAGACTGTCATCCCCGACCTGATCGGGGATCTATCGGCCTTAAGGGCAAGCGCAACAAATCCCGGATGTGCGCTTCGCTTCTCCGGGATGACAGCTCGTCTTTTTCTTTGATGTCATGCCAGACTTGATCTGGCATCCATGACGTGACGTTCCGTGTTATTCTGTCTGATCTAAACCAAGCTCAACTTTTCCGGCATGGACCCCAAATCAAGTTTGGGGTGACAGCTTGGTGATTTATCCTCCCCTGCGCAGCGGGGGAGGTGGTCGGATAGGCCGCAAGAGTGTCTCCTGCGCAGGCCCCTCTCAGCCATCTTCGCCGACAGTTAATAGTCAAGAAAGAAACTGTCATCCCGGACGAACGCCAGTGAGATCCGGGATCTATTGAGTTTGCCATGAATGATCATAGATCCCCGATTAAATCGGGGATGACAGGCTATAAAATTGTTCGCATTGCTCACATGCTCAGCTCGTGATTGTCAGTTTGTCCACGGATCAAGTCCGGGGCCGCGTAAGGGGGAAGGACTAAACTAATCCATTGAAAGATGACCTAAGGCCGGGGCGCAGGATGGCCTTCCTCTTCATGGTCTTCAAGACGATCATGGTCTCTGCGCTCGTCATGAGAGGGGCGTTCACCTTCGCGCCACCGGCGGTGATGGTTGCCATACCCGGGTCCGCTATAGCGCCCGCCGTTCAAGCCCGCCATAAAGACATGTTCACGCTCTTCCGGGGTGAGCTGGCTTAAAATTTCCACCATGGAGGCTTCCATCTTCAATTCCAGCTCGGTACGCGCAGCGCGTACCGTATGGAGGGCGCGCATCATGGCTTCAGGGTCAAAGGGCTCATGCGCGACAACGATCATAACCTGCTCGCGCGCTTCACGCATATCGTGGAAATGCTCACGCATGGCTTCGCGTTGCACACGCCAACGCGTGCGGGCGCGTTCAGCATGATCGGGGGGTAAGGCCTCAACAAAAGCGCGGGGATTGAATCGGCCACCCCAGTGATCATCGCCGTCACTGACATGGCTGTGCTCAGGGACATCGCGGCTGACCTGGCCTTGCAAGACCATACCAATCAGCACGCCATTGATCAGCACAGACACCAACAGCACCGCAATCCAGATATTGATGCGGTTCATGAAAAATCCTCAAACAACCACGTTTGCGGCACATCCAGGGCCGAATAGACCGGAATTTCGGTCCCGATCTCAGCGGCACTCAAGGGATCAGAGGCCGCCCCCATCCAGCCCAGGCTCACCCCGATCAGCAAGGTTGCCGCCGCCGCCAGAGGGGCCCAGCGCGGTTGGCTACGCTCGCGCTCATAAAGGGCGATGACCCGCCGGGTCAGGAGGGGGGAAAGAAGGGGAAGCGGAACAAAACTCAACAGACGATCCAGGCCGCGCGCCTCTTCCATCGCCCGCAAGATCGCAGGGCTTGGCTTATCCAGGCGCACTTTCCCGGCCGCGCGTTCACCCTCAGGCCAGCGCGCTAGATTCGCACCATAGGCTTCGATCAGTTCCAAACAGCGATTTTCGTTGAGCGCTTCCATCTCACTCACCTTTGGCGGCATTAAAATCGGCCATCAGGCCGGTGACACTTTCGGCCAGAGCCGTTTTCAAACTGCGACGGGCACGGGCCAGCAGAGATTCCAAAGCGTCCACGCTGACCTCCATAATCTCCGCCGCCTGAATATTTGAGTACTCTTGAAAATGGCATAACTCTAAGGCCAGGCGCTGACGCTCCGGCAGAGCGGCGATGACGGCCTGGACCTCCGCTGAGGTATCAGCCTCTACCATCACTGCGCCAGCGCCGGGGCTGGGATCGACCATTTCGGGGATATCTTCGCCCAAAACCTCGCGCTTTTTACGAAGCCGGTCATAGCAAAGATTGATCGCAATACGCACAACCCAGCTTTCAAAGCGGGCCTTACCCGGCTTCCACTGATGGGCTTTGCGCCAGACGCGAATAAAGGTTTCCTGGGCAACATCTTCGGCGTCACTGGCATTGCCCAGCATCCGCATCGCCACGCCATGCACCTGGGGTAGGCACCGCAAAGTGAACGCGCGCGCGGCATCACTATCGCCGCGCGCAATGGCCTTAGCGAACGCATGATCTTGAGCATAAACATCGCCCGCGGCGTGTGTTTTTTGCCCTTGAATGACGTTCAAAATGGGTCGCACCGGAATTTATCCTTTCAGATCTTTGTGCGAACATAACCGAGTTCGAAACCCGCCACTAGTCCCTTACCTAATCGCGCTGGCGGCCATGGCGGCGTTGACGGTCACCGCGGCGTTCGCGGCGTTCAGCACGATACGCCTCACGCGCGGCATCGAATTCATCTTGGCTCACCACCCCATCATGGCTGGTATCCCATTCATCGAATTTCGCACGATGGTGCGCCGAAAACTCATCATAGGAAATGCGCTGGTCACCATTGGTGTCGATCACGGCCATGCGATGGGCACGGTGACGGCCCCGGCCTTCATGGCCCTCATCTGCGTTCTCTTCGCGCGCGGCGCGGTGCTCTTCGCGCAAGGCATGGATACGCTGAGCCATGGGTCCGCGATCCTCCAGGCTTAACACGCCATCATTATTGCGATCGCGGAAGGTGAATTCTTCACGCTGCAGGCTATCAATTTCGGCCCAGCTGATGGCGTGATCTTGATTGGTGTCGGCGGCGCGTAACAACATCCCAAAGCCGCCCAGGCCGTGATGGCCACCGCGATGATGGGGCGCGCGCTCTTCCAGGGCCATCGCCTGGCTGCCCAGGGCCGCCAGCATAAGGCTCGCCGTCACTAATCCAATCTGTGTGCGCAAAGTCATCTTACATCCCTTCTAAGGGTTTGAAGCCGTCCGAGCTACACCCCTTCAACGCAGGAAAGAATAAAGATCCGTCGCACCTAAGTGTCGGAGGTTAAAAGCCTTACCAAAATTTCATGGACGTGTTGAGCATGATCATCCAATAGAGCTTTGAGGCTATTGAGGTCTTTGGCCCCCACCAGTCCGGCCAAACGCATCTTAAAGGGTTCACTGGCCCATTCCGGATCAAATTTCTGTCCATGGGCAACCCGCATCAATTGAGTAATGCTGGCATAGGCGCGATAAGCGCTTTTAAGCGGTTCCACATCGCGCGCGCGCAGTGTGCCCCCGGTATGAAGCAGGCCCAACGCATCATAAGTATTGGCCGATAAACGCCCCGCCCCGCTTAGCTGTAAAACCTGGGCAATAAATTCAATATCAATCATGCCCCCGGCGCGTAGTTTCAGATCCCAGTCTGAATAAGCCGGTTTATCGCGCAGCAGACGCTGGCGCATATCCCAGGCATCGGCGCGCACCACTTTGGGATCCTTAGGGCTATCGAGCGCCTCGCCCAGAACCGCCTCGACCCGTGCGGCCATTCCGAGCGAGCCTGAGACGACCCGCGCGCGGGTCATGGCCATACGCTCCCACGTCCAGGCTTCATGCTCATAATAGCTGCGTAGACCTGATAGACGCACCGCGATCGGTCCGGCAGAGCCTGAGGGGCGCAGCGCCATATCCACCTCATAAAGGCGGCCCTCTTCAGTGGGCGCAGACAGCGCACTGACCAAGCGCTGGGTAAAGCGGGTAAACCATCGTTCCGCATCTAAGGGTTTGTCGCCGTCAGAATAGGCGCTTTGCGGATCATAGATCACCATCAGATCCAGATCGGAATCCGCAGACAATTCGCGCCCGCCGAATTTACCCAGCCCCACGACCGCATATTGCCCCGGCGCGGGGCCATGACGGCGCGCCATCTCGCCCTCGGCGGCGCGCGCCATCGCATCCAGGCCCGCATCGGCAAGATCGGCAAAGGCCGCGCCCGCCTCGCCCGCGCCCGTACGTGCGCGCAAGACCTGGGTACCAATGCGAAAGCGTTCCTCACGCGTGATACGCCGGGCAATATTCATGGCCTCTTCAAAGGGGGTATCCGGGTGGATTTGATTGTCGAACCGGCTAGCATAGAGCCCCGGCACATCATCTTTGACCGGCTTGGTAAAGCTCGGCTCCAGCATCACATCCAACAGCGACGGCCGGCGCGACAGGCGCTCCGCCAGGCGCGGAGCCAGGCCCAGAATGATGATCAACTCATCGGCCAATTCCGGCTGATTGGCCAAAAGGGACAAGGGCTGCACCCCGGCGGGCAGGCCCTCTAAAAAGCTGGAAAAGCGTATGAAAGTCGCATCGGGATCGCCGCTCGCGCCAATCGCTTCGACCAAGCGCGGAGCCAGGCGCGAGAAGAGCCCGCGCGCGCGTTCGGTACGCACCGCACGCGCCTTACCCGCCGCCCAGGCGCTGAGGCGTTGCCAAACCCGTTCAGGATCGGAAAAACCATAGGTGCGAAGGGTATCCAATGTATCGGGTGTCGGCTCGACCCCGGTCAGCACCAGGCTGCCTTGATCGGTCGCAAGGCTTTCGCCTTGAGAAAAAGCCTTGGAAAAGGCACCATGAACCCCTTGGAACAACGCCACCAGCTTAGCATCAAACCCAGCCAAGCTCGCCTCCCCCATCATGGCCGCGACCCGCGCGCGCATTTGGTCTTCACGCGGCAGGGTTTGGGTCTGCTCATCCTCCAGCATTTGAATGCGGTGCTCGACATCGCGCAAATAGCTGTACGCGTTGGAGAGGAGATCCGCTATCGCGGCCTCCATCAAATCATGGGCTTGTAAGGCCCATAACCCGGCCAGCGGATCGGCGACGCGCAAATCCGGTTTGCGCCCGCCGAACACCAATTGCAAAACCTGGCAATAGAACTCAATCTCGCGAATGCCACCGCGCCCCAGCTTCACATCATGGCCTGCCGATTGGATCTGGGCGCGATCGCCCACGGCCTGGATCTGGCGCGCGAGGGCGTGAATATCCTCCACCGCGGCATAATCTAGGGATCTGCGCCAGATGAAGGGGGTTAAATCCTCTAAAAAGGCTTCACCAACGGCTTTATCGCCCGCGCACACCCGCGCCTTGGCATAGGCGGCACGTTCCCAATTTTGCCCCAGCGCTTCGAAATAATTGCGCGCCGAATCCGCGGACAAGGCCACAGGTGTGGAGCTGGGGTCAGGACGCAGACGCAGATCCACGCGGAAAACATAGCCCTCTGCCGTCACCTCTTGCAGATACCGCGCAACACGCTGGGCCACCCGGATCAAGGTCTTGGCCGGATCTTTTCCCGGCGGCGGGGCCAACACTTCAGGCTCAAACAAGATGACCAGATCAATATCGCTGGAATAATTGAGCACGCGCGTGCCGTGCTTTCCCAGCGCCAAAATGAAATAGCCCGGTATGGGATTGGCCGGATCTTCGCCCAGTTCAAACCCACAAAACCGCGCCGCGCCCACCAAAGCCGCTTCAACGCAGGCATCGGCAAAATCACTCAACAGCGCGGTGGTGTGTCGCCAATCCCAGACCCGGCCCAAATCGCTGAGCGCCAAGATCAGATGTATCTGCGCTTTGGCCTGGCGCAGCGCCGCCATCAAGGCGGCTTCGTCCGCGCACTCTCGCCCGGCGATGCGCACCTTGTCCAGAATATCTTCACACAAGATCTGAGGCGATTTCCGGCTGAGGCCCAGCAGCACATCTGGATAGCGCCGCGCGGTGCGCGCTAGATAAGGCGCTAAGGCCAGCGTCGTCTCTAGAAAGGCTTCGCTCTCGCCCCAGGCCTTGAACACCGCCTCGCCCAATTGCTCGCGCAAGACCGGATGGGCCTTGGGCGCAAAGTCAGGATAGGTAAAGCGGATCAGGCTGGGTAAGGTCTCGGTCATGGGCGCGAGATTGACCTGTTTGGCCCCACCTCGCAAGGCTCTAAGCTGGTGGGAAAACCAAAGCCACGCGTAGGCCCGGGCCCGCCGCTTCACGTGCGCCTTCCACCTCGCCCGGACCATCATCCAAGGTCAGATCGGCGCGGTGTAATTCGGCAATCGCCTGCACCAGGGAAAGCCCCAAGCCGACACCCGGTTGTGAGCGACTTTTCTCCAGACGCACAAAGCGTTCGAGCACGCGCGCGCGGTCTTCTGCCGGAATGCCGGGCCCGGTATCAGTGACGGAGATTTCAATCGCACCGTTGGAACACCGCCGCGCCCGCAGGCAAACCGCCCCGCCTTCAGGGGTGTATTTCACGGCATTGTCGATCAGATTTGCCGCCGCCTGGGCGATCAGCTCTCGATCCCCTGTTAGCGAGAGATCGCGCTCAATTTCCGCGGTAAATTCCAAGCCAACATCCTCGCAGACCGGCTCATACATTTCTGCGACATCAGCCAAAATCTCAGACGGGTTCAAAACCTCCATCGCTTTACGCCGTTCACCGGCTTGCAAGCGGGACAGACTTAAAACCGCGTTGAAAGTCTTCAGTAATTCTTCGGTGTCATTGACGGCCTGGGCCAGCGCCGCTTCATAATCGCCTTCCGTGCCGCCTTGCACAAGCGCAGTTTCCAAGCGCCCGCGCATGCGGGTTAAGGGCATGCGCAAATCGTGCGCAATGGAATCGCCCGCTGAGCGCATGCGGTGCATCAAATGCTCCACCCGATCCAACATAGCGTTGAAATTACCCGACAATTCATCGAGATCATCCCCAGAATAAGTGCGCGGTGTTCGGGTTTGAAGATCGCCCGCCATCACCTGGCGCGCGGCGACATTGATCGCTTCTAACCGCTTGGCAAAGCGTCGACTGACCACTGCACCGGAAATAATGCCAAGCCCCAGCGAAAGCCCAGAGGCGGCCAGAACCGCGTTGAGCATGTTGGAGACGAAGCGCGTCTCCTCCTCCACATCCAGGCCGACAAACAAGACATAGCCATCTTCGAAGGTGGTGATCCGGCCCCGCCCGGCACGCCCAGTGGGGGTCAGGCTGGGATCTTCGCTGACCTCATCAATCGGGGCGCGATCATATTGGAAATGCACCCGGCCTTGAATATCGGGATTGGCTTCTGGAATGCCGGAAAGATTACCCGAGACCCGGCGTCCATTGGCCGCCGTCAACAGGTAAAGAAACTCACTGCCCCCCACTGAGCGCTGTACCACATAGCGGTTAACGCCCTGAAGGCCACCCGTGACATAGCGCGCTTCGATGGCGGCCAACTCGGTTGTGATCGAGGCATCGGCCCGGCGGATCGCCGCCCCGACTGAGGCCCCATAGACCAAGGCCAAAATGGCAAAACTCGACAGCGCAAACAGCGCTGCCGAGAGAAGCGTCAACTTAAATGCGGTTGTGCGCGCAAAGGCGGGCACGCGCCAAGTAGAGGTCACAATTAAGCCTGCAAGCGGTATCCTGCCCCACGCACCGTGTGAAGCATATTCGTATTGAAGGGCTTATCGATCTTAGACCGTAAGCGTGAAATGTGAACATCAATCACATTGGTCTGGGGGTCAAAGTGATAATCCCAGACCTTTTCCAGCAACATGGTGCGGGTCACAACCTGGCCTGAATGGCGCATGAGGAATTCCAGCAGGCGAAATTCGCGCGGTTGCAACAAAATCTCTTCTGGCCCCCGCTTAACAGTGCGGGCCAGCAAATCCATTTCCAGATCGCCAACCTGCAATTGCGTACGTACCGTTTCAGGGTCCCGTCGACGGGCCAACGCCTCAACGCGGGCTAAAAGCTCTGCAAAAGCATAGGGCTTAACGAGATAATCATCCCCGCCCGCTTTCAATCCCTCAACCCGGTCGTCCACCTCGCCCATCGCGGAAAGGATCAAGACCGGGGTCTGATCGCCTTCCTTACGGATGGCTTCAATCATGGACAGTCCATCGCGTTTAGGCATCATGCGATCGACAACCAACACATCATAGGTTGAGGCCCGGGCCATATCGAGCCCAACCTCGCCATCGCCGGCCGTATCGGCAATATGGCCAGCCTCTCGCAATCCTTTTGCCATAAAGGCGGATACGTCGCGATCATCTTCAACAATCAAAACGCGCATCTTCTTTTTTCTCCTCATGTCCCTCGGATCGCTTAAGGCCTGACCACCTTGCGATCCCCTTATTATTCTTCGTCTTGGAACTCTAACGCGGCGTAACGCACACCGCCTTGGCTGACGACCCTGACCAGAAGGGCGCGTCGACCATTATCCCGTGCGGCCTGAACCGCCTCACGGAAATCTGCTGCCGAGGCGACATCGCGCCCCGTGGCCTCAACGATTAAATCGCCGGGGCGGATACCTTTGTTGGCCGCTTCTGATCCGCGATCCACGGCGCTGACGACCAGGCCGACCTGATCATCCAAATTGAAGCGCTCGCGCGCGGCATCATTGGCGGGTTCTAGCACCATACCAAACATGCTGACCTGACCGGGATCGAGGTTCGGCTGGTTGGTATTTTCGCTTGCTGTATCATCTTTGCGCTGAGCAATCGTCACGCGCACGGTCTCTTCGCGGCCATCGCGCAGCACCGTCAAACGGATGCGATCACCGGGGGCGACTTCACCCACGCGGCGGGTTAAATCGCGCGCATCTTCAATCTCATCGCCATTGAATTTGGTGACGACATCATTGGGCTGAAGACCTGCCTCTTGCGCGGGGCTCCCCTCAACAACATCGGCGACCAGAACGCCGCTCAGATCTTTATCGACGCCCAGACCTTCGGCGAGATCTTCGGTAAGGGTCTGAATGCTGACACCCAACCAGCCGCGTTGGACTTCGCCATTGGCGATCAACTGATCCGCAATGCGCGCAGCCAAGTCTGAAGGAATGGCAAAGCCAATCCCGACATTACCGCCGGTGGGGGAGAAAATCTGTGAGTTCACACCGACAACATTGCCATGAATGTCAAAGGTCGGGCCGCCGGAATTACCCCGGTTAATCGGAGCATCGATCTGAAGGAAATCGGTATAGGTCTGATTACCAATCGGGCGACCAATGGCCGAGATGATACCGGCCGTTGCCGTGCCAGAGAGGCCATAGGGGTTACCCACCGCAATCACCCAATCGCCCACCCGAACATGGGGATCGCGATCAAATTCAACAAAAGGAAAGGCGTCCTCGCCCTCAACCTTCAACACGGCCAAATCCGTGGCCGGGTCGGTACCGATCAAGGTCGCTTCGAATTCGCGCCCATCCGACAGGGCCACAGTGATTTCATTGGCCCCATCAATCACGTGATTATTGGTGACGACATAACCCTCAGCGGAGATGAAAAAGCCAGAGCCTTGTGAGCGACGCTCACGCGGTTCAGGTGCGCCTTCACCGCCGCGGAACGGATCAAAGAATTCGCGAAATTGCGGCGGGATATTCGGCATCGGGATTGTGCGCTCATCCACCTCAACCGTGCCCGAGGCATAAATCGAAACCACAGATGGGCTGACATGTTCAATCAAGTCAGCAAAAGACATCGGCGCCCCTTGGGGGACCGCCGCAGCAAAGGGAGGCTGCTGGGCCTCAGCCACATGGCCGTGCAAGCCCATCAGGCTGGCTCCGGTTAAAACAGTTGCGGCGAGAAGCGCCAATTTCGAGCGTCGAACAGCGTGAAAAAGTGTCATGTCGAACAGTCCTGTTGCGTTTTATAAGCGGTGTCCGTGGAGAAGAGGAATGACGTGTTTTCCATCTCCGTACCATTGCGAGTGTCTTACGGTTCAGTAATCTGAGCCGATATCCCCTTTAAGAAAAGCCCGTTTTCACGTCCGAGCCGCGCTCGAGCGTTTTATGGACAGGGCATTTATCAGCAATTTCAAGCAGCTTGGTACGAATGGCCGCCTCAATGGGCTGGGTTACAGAAATCTTACGGGTAAAGACATCCCGGCGCCCTTCATGGCCTTCGATTTCAATTTTTTCGTGAGAAACTTCCGTACGGATCAACCCGACATCCCAGCCCTTGCGTTCGGCATACATGCGCAAAGTCATGGTGGTGCAGCCCGCCAGCGCCAGTTTCAGCATGTCATAGGGATTGGGGCCGCCATCAAGGCCACCATGAGAGAGGGGCTCATCCATAAAGCCTTTATGCGCACCCACTATGGCAAAACTGTGATAGCCGCCCTGGCCCGTTTCCGCGACCAAGCCCACATTCGCGCGCGAGGCTTGAGGCGCATGATCCATTAAGTTCGACGCGCCATAGCGCTCTGCCCAGGCCGAAATGACACTGGCCGCATGCTGACTATCTTCCACACGGCTGAGCAGATGATCGCCATCATCCAGGCTCAAAAAGCTCTTGGGATGGCGCGCCGCCACAAAAAGCCGGGTCGCATTTTCAATACCCACAATCTCATCACGCGGCGCATGGGCGATCAACACTGCCGCCTTTAATTCATGTAAGGCCGCTTCGATATTATGACCGCTGACATCCTCTAAGAATTGCTTCTTGATGGTGAAGCGGCGCCCCTCCAGGCTGACCTCAGCTGAGCCCTTGTCCTTGATCTCATCAATCTGGGCTTTGAACTGATGGGTAACATGATCGGCATCGGCCGGTGCGCCCAAGGTCACCACGGCCTTAACCTGTGGCAAATGCTGCGCGGCCATAATCACCGCCGCACCGCCCAGCGAATGCCCGATCAGGATCTGGGGCGCGTCATATTCATCACGCAGGAAGTTTGCCGCCGCGATCAGATCTTCGACATTGGAGGAGAAATTCGTGTTGGCAAAATCCCCCTCCGAGCTCCCCAAACCGGTAAAGTCAAAGCGCAAGACGGCG
The DNA here is from genome assembly GCF_000382325.1 of Woodsholea maritima DSM 17123. Lineage (GTDB taxonomy): Bacteria > Pseudomonadota > Alphaproteobacteria > Caulobacterales > Maricaulaceae > Woodsholea > Woodsholea maritima. The sequence goes on along the minus strand of NZ_KB908058.1, from coordinate 262,324 downwards.
ATGCCACGCTCGGCCAACCCTTTGGCGATGCGCGCGGCGGCATGAATATCTTTGGAGCAGGAAAAACAATGAGCGAACAGCGCATAGGCCCGCACCGGACCGGCAGGGCGATCCAGGCGCGCATCTAGGCGATCGCCCTGGGCACCGGTAAAGCTGACTTTTTGTGATGGCACGACACAACCCTCCTGGAATGAACACCTTAGGTCATGTGGTCCGGTTTTAAGCCAGATAAAGGCCTAGGCTGACTTTTTGGCGCGTGAGGCTCCATAAAGCAGCCCACCGCCCAAACCGAGAAAGATCAAAGGCGCAAGCCATAACAGGCTTGTGCGCCCATTCACCGGCGGGCGCATCAACACCTCATCACCATAACGTGTAACCAGCGCATCCTTAATGGCCTCGCTGGTATACCCCTCGCTGACGCGTTCACGAATGAAGGTGCGCATATCGCGCGCGACCCCGGCTTGCGAATCTAAAATGCTTTCGCCGGAACACACCACACAGCGAATATCGCGCATCACATCTTGAGCATGGGCTTCTTCAGCCTCGCTCAAAGTCGGGCTGACGCTTTGCAAGGCAAGGACAAGGATCAGGGCGATCATGCGAGACTATCCTCTGACACGCTTTGGCGGCTATGCGTGTGGGCGATAAATGCCAACATACCGCCCAGCATTATCATCAACGCCCCCAGGCCCAAGGCCCAGATCAGCGGGTGGAAGGCCGCGCGCACCTCATAGGCCAGCTGACCATCCTCACGCATGCGCGGTTCACCAATGGCCATATAGAGATCACCCATCAGACTGGAGCGGATCGCCACTTCACGCGTGTTCTGATTAGCTACGGGATAGAAGCGCCGCTCCGGGGCCATCACCGCGCCGCTATCGGTGGTAAAGCGCGCCCGATCCGCCAGATAATTGGGGCCATCGGCGCGGCTCAACGCCTCAAACCTTAAAGTACGCTCGGCAATCGTTACGCTTTCGCCTGGGGCCATCAAAGGGTTTTTATCCGCCGGACGGGCCGCATCGGCCGCCGCACCAAGCGCGATCAGCGCGACACCCGCATGGGCCAGCCCGCGCGCCCAGAGCGCAAGACGAGACCCTTCAAGTTGGCGATGAGCCCACAGATCCATGCTCACCCCGGCGAGAACCCACGCCCCGATCATCGCGGCGACAATCGCCATAAAGGGTGCGCCCATCACGGCAAAAATCGCCCCGACGATGACCATCGGTATGCACCACAGCACAACCTTGCCCATGGCCAGCGCACGCTTCATCCCGCCCTTCGCCCACGGCAAGAAGGCCGCAAAGGGCAACAAGACCAACATGATGAAGAAAATCGGCACGGTTGTGGCGTTGAAATAAGGGGCCCCAACAGAAACACGCGCGCCCAGGACTTCGGCCAATAAAGGATAAAGCGTTCCCACCAAGACAACCCCGGCAGAGGCCGCGAGTAACAAATTATTGGCCCCAATCAAAGCTTCACGACTGGTGGGGGCAAAGCCCTCACCTTCTTTCAAATGCGTGACACGTAAGGCAAAGACCCCCATCCCGACCAAGGCAGCAAAGGCGAGCATCGCCAGGATCCACATCCCACGTTCGGGATCCAGCGCGAAGGCGTGCACGGATGTCAAAACGCCAGAGCGCACCAGAAACGCGCCTAAGATGGAGAGGATGAAGGCCAAAAGCGCCAGAAACGCTGTCCATCCAGGAAAGGCCCCACGCTTTTCAGTGGCGATGGCTGAGTGGATGAGCGCCGCGCCGACGAGCCATGGCATAAAGCTGGCGTTTTCAACCGGATCCCAGAACCACCATCCGCCCCAGCCCAGCTCATAATAGGCCCAATAGGCCCCTAGGGCGATGCCGGCCGTCAAACCGGACCAGGCAAATAAGGCCCAAGGTCGGATCGCACGCGCCAGATCCTTTGCCGCGACCTTCTCCCATAACCCGCCTGCAGCAATCGCGAACGCCGCTGAAAGGCCGACATAACCGATATACAGCATGGGCGGATGAAAGGCTAAGGCCGGATCTTGCAAAATTGGATTGAGATCTGCGCCTGCCAAAGGGGCAGGATCGACACGATCAAACGGGTTCGAGGCCAGGGCCAGAAAGGCGAAAAAGAGACCCTGTAAGCCCCCCTGAAAACTCAACGCCCGCAGACGCATCCGCGCCAGTTTCGGACCAAAATGAACCATCGCCAGCGCAAAAAGGCATAAGATCAAACACCACAGCAGCATTGAGCCTTCATGCCCGCCCCAGGCCGCCGCGACTTTATACAGCATCGGCTTATCGACATGGGATTTGGCCGCCACATAGGCAATGGAGAAGTCCGAGCGCACAAAGCTGTAGATCAACAGAAGAAAGGCCACAAAAGCCGAAACGGTCGCGACCTCATTACTCGCTTTTGCCACATGAGACAGCGGGCCTTCGCCGCCGCGATTGGCCCCCAGCCAGGCAAAAACCATCTGTACCAGAGAGGCCAGCAAGGCCATCGCGATTAAGTAACGTCCTAATTCTGCAATCATGGACGCGAGCCTTCATACGGCTCAGATGCGCCCACGTCTTCCCCGTCCTGGGACCCATAGCGATGCTCGCCATTCTCATTCCACAGCCCGGATTTCTTCAAGGCATCGGCCACTTCAGGTGGCATGTAATTCTCATCATGTTTAGCCAGCACGGTGTCGGCACGAAAAACGCGTGCCTCATCGAAGGCCCCTTCAGCGACAATGCCTTGGCCTTCGCGGAAGAGATCGGGGAGAGAGCCCTCATAGCTCACGGCAATATCACCCAGACCATCGGTAATGGTGAAATTCGCCCCGCCCCTAGCTGGTAAGCTGACCGAGCCCGCCACGACCAAGCCGCCCACGCGGATGCGCTCACCCACGGCGGGGGGATTTTCGGCAATCTCACCGGGGGCATAGAAGAAGACCATGGCATCGCGCAGGGCCGTCACCGCCAGAGCGCTAGCTCCGACCAAGACCAAGGCACCGACACCGATCATCCATAGCCGTCTATTGGATTTTCTCATGGATTTACCCCCTCACTCTGCAAGGAGAGCGCCCGTTCCAAGGCAAAAAGGAACAGGCCTGCATGCTCATCATTGGAAAATTGCGTGCGCGCCATGGCCAAATCGGCCTGTGCGCGGTCGCGATTGCCGCGCGTGGCTTCAGCGCGGATTAAAATCAGCCAATCGCCCAAAACGCTGGGGTCGGCCTCAACCCGTGCGCGCAAGCGCGCAATCATGCCCGCAATCATCGCATCAGGATCACCGCCCGCCTGCAAGAAGGGCGCAGCGCCGGCTTCGCCCTCTATCGGTCCAGCATTGGGGCGCGAGAGCAAATCCACCGCGCGTGCGATAATCGCCATGCGAAACGGGTCATCACGGCTCAAACGATCAATGATCTCAACCCATTGGGCATAGGCCCCGTCACGATCCCCATCTTGATAGGTGCCAAGCCCCAAAAAGAACGCCGGTTCTGGCAGATCGCGATTGAGATCATGGGCTTCATTAAAGACCCGGCGCGCCTCGGCGGTCACCTCACCCTCATTCATATTCACAAGGGTTTGACCCAGATCCGACAAGACCAAGGGATCAATCTCTAAACGCAAGGCATTTTGAAACGCCGCAACCGCCTCAAGATTGGGTTCGCGGCGCGCCAATAAGCGCCCGAGCAGCGTATACCCTTCTGCACTCGGCCCGTCAGTGCGCAAATGATGACGCACTAGCTCAATTTGTTCGGTGAGGTTCAGCGCTTCAGGGTTTTCCATGGCCAACTCAGCCATACGCGCTTTATGGGGCAATCCGGGCAGGCTGGGATGGGCGTTCAACGCGTATAGGCCCAAAGACGCCAGGGCAATCAAAGCGGCAAGCCCCAAACCGCCCAGGCGTGCCCATGGCGTGGTCGCGCTTTTAGCCAAGGGCGAAGCGATATAAAACGCGCCCACCACCGCGATGAGGGCCGATAAAATGGCAAAAGGGATCATCCCTCTACCCTTTCAAATTTCAACATCAGATTATTGGCCGGCATAGCGATGCGCGCGCTCAGGCTTAAGCCGTGCTCCGCCCCCAGGGCCACAACATCGCTCAAAGCGCGTACGCCCCAGCGCGGGTCTCGTGACTTTAAACTGACATCAAAGTCGAGATTAGACGGTGCGCTCGCTTCGCCCTCCAAGAAGGGACCATAAAGCATAAAGACCCCAGCTGAACGCGAAAGTATGGCCCCGGCCCCTTCGAACAAGCCTTCTGCCGCCGCCCAGGGTGCGATATGGATCATATTGGCGCAATAAAGACTAGAGATTTGATCTATATAAGCTTCAAACCAATTTGACACACATGTATCAATCGCGAGCGCCGGAGCGATACGCCCCTCACCCAGCGCCGCCCAGGCATCAATGCTGGCGCGTGAGGCCTGATCAGGGTCACTGGGCTGCCAAGTTAAATCCGGCCGGGCGCGGGTAATGGCCAAGGCATGTTGACCGGTCCCGGAAGCTATTTCCAGCACGCGGGCCTGCAGGGGCAGATGCTCAGCCAGAACCTCACTGATCACACCTTGATTACGCTCAGCACTGGGCGAGGTTAAACGCGCGCCTTCATAGGCGCGCTCTTCAAGGGCGATGGGGGTCGAAAGTGGATCCGTCATAGCCCTATCCATACCGGGCTTGGGCCATTTGCTGAAGTCTTTTAGGCGGCGTGGGCTGCGACCCCTCGGCGCACCACGACGGTGGCCTCTTCGGTTTTGCCCCCCACGCGCATCAATTGCGCCAAGGCAGTGAGTTGCGCTTCGCCTTCATCCCAATCATCGATTTTTTCCAAGCGAATAGCATCAATAAGGGCATTGCTGAAATCATCCAGGCGATCATAAATATGCTCTAGCAAGGTTTTGTGCGCGCCCTCCACGGCCGCGCGTGAGGCATCATCCTTGGTCTTATAGAGGAAATGCAAGAGCGCTTCCATGCGCGCAAAATCGAGATGACCTTGTAGAGCCTGCATGCGCCACGCCTTACCGCGCGTGCGCTTACGATCGGGTAGCACTTCATCAAACACCAGACGCGTGCGTTGGTGAATGCTTTCCATATGCCGGGCCGCATCGGCACGCAGCGCAAAAAGTTTCTGGCCCCACGGCCCATCTTTACGAATACCAAATTCGCGCGTCATGCCCATGGTTACCGCAGCAAACATCTGCACGGCATAAATGCTGGCATCCGCCTCTTCCATCGTATTGGGCGAGCGGATTTGATCGACAAAATATTCAGCATCTTTCAGCAAGGCATCGCCAATGCCAGAGGTATCGGTGCGTGAGACCAGGAAGTCATCGCCGCGTCGATCCAAGCGTTGGAAGACGCGTAAAATCATCCACGGTTTACGAAGGCGCGCCATAACCATGTAGAGGAACCAGACCCCGGCATCAGGATCCTTGCCATAGGCCAGCTCATAAGCATCACGAATATAGATCAACAGTTTGTCATTAGGCTCATTGATGAGCTTGGGCACTTCACGCAAGGCCACCCGCACCGCCTCGGACGTACGCAGCAAAGTCGCCGCATGACGATAAGCCGTTAAATCATGGGTTTCCAAGCGCCGCATCAAGACTTTTTGTTCTTTGGGATGGTCCTCAACAGCTTTGAAGGCCTCAAGGATTTTTTGGGCGACCAAGCGGCGATCATTATCCAAGTCGCGCTCATGATGGCCTTCAGGGTCTGCCACCAAAGTGCGCACCCGTTCGGTAATTTCTGGCGCAACCTCTTGATCCATCCAAGCCCAGAGATTGCGGCGAACCTGCGCGGGGACGATGGCCAGGGATGGAGGCGAATCATCTGGATCCTTGCCCAAAGCCTCTAAGGGTTTGAAGAACCAGTTCATGGCTTCGGCGTCGGGATCACCGGCACAAAAACGCAGAATTTCCGCAAGCGCAGGATCGCCACTATCAGCGACGGCGATTAAGCGATCAACCAACGGCTTTGGGATCGCCTGTAAGAAGGCGCGCAATTTATTGAGCTTTTCAGGACTAAAAGCACTTAACACGGATAATTTTCCCATCCAACGCGTGCTTTATTATGACCTCATCAAAGTTAACGCGACGTTTCAAGGGGTCCTGATTTAATAAGGGGTAAGGCTAGACAAGCGCGTAACCCTCCCAAATCGGACCGGCACAAGGTGAGACTTCCACCATAGACCTTGGCAAGATCCGTCACAATGGCCAAGCCCAATCCCGATCCAGGCGATTGCTCGTCCAGTCGCACCCCTCTGGCGAGTACCGCTTTGCATTCTTCATCGCTGAGGCCAGGTCCATTATCTTCAACCGTGATAGACAATTGAGCATCCTCAGAAGACTTGGCCAAGACGCGAACATGGCCGCGCGACCATTTACAGGCATTGTCCATCAGATTGCCCAACAAGTCTTCAAGATCCTGACGCTCACCCCGGAAAAATAGCTCGCCTTCGCTTTTCCACTCAATCTTGATGTCATTGCGGGCATGGATACGCTGTAACGTCCGGCCCAACCCATCCAGCACATCATGAACGGGGGTGCTCGCTCCAATCGCGCGAGCATTGGCCGCGGCGCGCGCGCGGCGCAAATGGTGATCGACCTGATCGCGCATGGCGCGGGTCTGTCGCCCCACCAGCTCGGCCAGCGCGCCTTCATTCATATGCGCTTCATTGGCCAAAACGCTCAGTGGTGTTTTCAACGCATGAGCGAGATTGCCGACATGCGTGCGTGCACGCTCCACAACCTCTTTGGAATGATCGAGCAGGGCGTTCAACTCCCCCGCCAGCGGATAAAGCTCACTGGGGTAATCGCCCTCAATGCGCTCGGCCTGACCATCACGGATCTTGGCGACATCGCGGCGCATACGAAACACCGGAGCCAGACCGACGCGCACCTGAAAGATGATCCCGGCGGCCAGCACTGCGGCCACGACCCCCAGTAACAGAGCGGATGTCAGGGCGAAATTCCTCACCTGGCGATCCGCTTTACGGCGATCCTCGGCGACGGTGATAATCACCGCATCGTCGCGATTGGGAAGGCGTACCGCGCGCACGCGCAACCGCAGCGGCTCCCCATCCGGGCCAACACCATTGCCGCCCAAAGTCGGCCCTGTATTGGCGAGCGCACCGGCTTCAACCGAAGCCGGCAAGGTTAGGATTTCATCCCAAAGCGAGGCCGAGCGCACCAAGGAAGGCGTCGCGGCTCCCGGCGGGGTAGGGTCTGAGACCTGCCAATAGCGCCCGGAAAACAGCTGATCATAGCGTGGATCTATGGGAGAACGCGACAGGCGCACCTCGCCCACCGGATCAAGCTCAACACCGGCCACCAAGGCATCTGAAATACCATTGAGCCGATCATCCAGCTCTGCATAGACCGTTTCGCGATAGAGCACCGTCAGGGCAAAGGCCCCGATCAAGAGAAGGCCCAAGGCCCACCCCGCCGCAGACACCACCAGGCGGCGCACCAAGGAGCCGCGTAGGATTAAGCGCTCTGCCTCCATCAAGCTCGTCTCTCCGGCCTGATCACGCACGACTTAGGCGGTGCCTTCTTCTTGCGGATCAATCAAGCGATAGCCAAGCCCGCGCACGGTCTCGATCCGCTCCGGCCCGATTTTCTTGCGCAAGCGCCCGACAAACACCTCAATCGTATTGGAATCGCGATCAAAATCTTGATCATAGATATGCTCTACCAATTCCGAGCGCGAGATAACCCGATCTTGATGGTGGACCATATAGCTGATGATCCGAAACTCATGGCTGGTGAGCTTGATCAGCTTATCGTCAACAAAAACCCGCGAGCCGCGCGTATCCACACTCAATGTACCACAATCGAGTGTCGAGCTGGCATGTCCGGCCGCACGCCGGGTCAAAGCGCGAAGGCGCGCGAGTAATTCTTCAGGATGGAAGGGCTTGGTCAGATAATCATCGGCCCCGGCATCAAAGCCTGCGACCTTTTCCGACCAGCGATCACGTGCAGTCAGGATCAAAACGGGGAATAAGCGCCCATCTTCGCGCCAGCGCTCCAACACCGAAACGCCATCCATTTTGGGAAGGCCCAGGTCCAGAACCACCACATCATAAGGCTCGGTATCGCCCAGAAAATGCCCCTCTTCGCCATCCATGGCACTATCCACGGCATAGCCTGTATGGGTCAGCGTATCGACCAATTGGCGATTAAGATCAGGATCGTCTTCAACAATAAGCGCACGCATGGCAAGGCGTCTTTCGTTTAGGGATAGAAGAAGAAGGCAGCGTCGGTAACGCTACATCCAGCGACCGGTGCGCGCATCAATGCGCACCTGTAACCGTTCACCATCTTGGGTCAGAATGACCAGATTGTAAAAGGGCGGATTGTTACGCACCAAATCAGAGCGCAGCACCTGAGCATTGGGATAGCGTTGACGCACAATGCGAACGATCTCACGCGCAGGTAGAATATCGCCCTGATTGGACGCTTCGCGGGCTTCGTCCGCAGAATAGCGTGAGCGCGGGTCAAACTGCCCGCCTTTTTGTGCATCAGCATAAGAGCCTGGCGCAATAACCACAGCGCAAATGCCCAGCACAACAGCAAGGATCATAGGGTGCATCATGGCGTTTACCTTACACGCGCGGGCTGAACCCTTGGTGAATGCATCCTTCATGAAATCGGTCTTGCCTTCTGTTGCTACCCATCAAAACGCCGACGCGGCGCATAATCTGTCGGCGGGGTCCAGTTTTCGATAAAAGCCTCTAACGCAGGATCATTCAATGGGATATCCACAAGAATGCGAATAATTTGATCCCCGCGCTCACCCTTATCGGATTTGACCCCTTTTCCCCGCAATCTCAGCAAGGTGCCCGAATTGGCCCCGGCGGGAACACGCACATCCACCGGACCATCCAAAGTGGGTACGCGCACTTTAGCGCCGAATAGGGCTTCTTTAAGGTCGACCGGTAAATCCAGACGAATATCTGCGCCTTCGCGCTTCAAAACCGCATGGGGTTCAACGCGAATCTCTAAGAGCAGCGCACCGGGCTGGCCGCCCATCGCACCCGGTTCGCCCTGGCCCTTCAGGCGTAAGACCCGGCCATCTTCCACCCCCTCAGGGATGGTGACGTCTAAGACCTTACCCTCGGCCACGCTCACGCGGCGCTTGGTACCGTGCGCGGCCTCCAGAAAGGAGACCGTGACCGCGCGCTTGATGTCCGCGCCTTGGGATGGGCTATAGCCATGCCCCGCGCGCGCGCCATGCGCACCTTGGCGGCGGCCATTTTGCGCACCAAAATCCGTAAAGAGATCTGAAAAGACATCCCCCAGATCTTCAAACCGCCCTGAAGGGCCTTTCTGACTGGCCCCACCGCCGGGACGCGAGCGGAAATGGAAAGGCGGACGCTCTCGCCCCTCCCCATCAATGTCGCCGCGATCATAGCGCCCACGCGTTTTCTCATCGGAAAGGATTTTGAACGCGGCGGTCACTTGCTTGAAGCGCTCTTCCGCCGCCTTGTCATTTGGGCGCGCATCAGGATGCAGCGCTTTAGCGAGCTTGCGATAGGCGGCGCGAATCTCTGCCGCGCTGGCGGTGCGGGGAACACCTAGAATCGAATATAGATCAGTCATAACCATCGCTGTTAGCAGCCCTTGGGCCAAGGCGCGATGCTTCATAGCGAAAAGGTGCGGCTTTGTGCTGACTTTTACGCAGATAAAGGCCAGTTGAAGATGGCCCTGGCCTCATGTCCTGACCCATAGATAGCGCTGATTTGCGCCACCACAAGGGCGAGCGTGTCAGCCTGGTCCAGCGCGCCTGTATCAAGCTCTGACAGGGAAAGGCTAAGGCTTGTCGTGTCAACTTCACGCACATAAAGGCTTTGACCCGTTTGGGTTTCCAGCCGCACACGATAGCGCTCCGGCCCATCGACGAGCACGATTTCTGCCCCGGCCCAGTCTTCAGCGTTCAAACGGGCGCGTCGGACCCAGTGCGCGCGGATCTGATCGCCCACTTGGCTGAGGCCAAGATGCACCGGGGCCAAGGGGGCCCGGTCCAAACGGTGATAGATCAGCTCCACCTGGCGCGTTGAGACATCATGAAGGCCCTTACCGGGATGCACTGCCCAGGCTTTTAAGGGCGTAAAGACTTCAAAGTCCGCGAGCGCTAGCTCACCCAGCCCTGGCCCCACAATCACACAGCGCGCCTGGGGCGCAATCGACCCCGTGGCCGGTCCATAACGCAGCAAAGATCTTAAGCGCCATTGACCGGGCGCAATCAACGCCGCTTCGCCAAAACCCATCCAGCCCCACCCGGCTTGGGTCTCGATAATCATGCCATTGGCCCCGGCCAGGACCTCACCGCGCGGACGGCTTTGTAAAACTCCATCATAAAGCGTGATGTCCAAGACCGCGCCTTCATCCCAGCGCCCTTCGGGATGAGGATTTAACCCTGAGATCACCTCCCCCATGGGACTGATATGTTTAAGGCTGAGGCGGGCTTCGGCGCTCATCTCATCCGCGCCGACATAAAGCTCCACCCCGCCTTGCCAGGGCCGGACATGGGCCGCCACAATCGGGCCTTGGCGTTCTATCGTCGCCAAAGGATGGGGCGGAAGATCCATGATCACCAACTCAGCCTTGGCCTTGATAACAGGACGCTGCGGCGCGCCGGGCGTCGGGCCATAAAGCGGAGCCAGCCCAGCGCTTTGACCTTCCAGGGTCAAGGCGCGCTCAAACAATCCCTCCTCGCTACGAATACGCCACGGCGTTGCAGCCCCCTCCAGCAGGACATCATCGCCGACTTCCAACGCCATTTGGCTGGGGGGAATGGCCAGGCGCAGGCCCGCCTCCCCACCCTTGGCGCGCGATAAAGCCGTTTGGGACCACGCCTTGCCAAGCGCTTCATCGCCCAAGACCGCGAGCGACATCCGCTTTACGCCCTCCACGCGGGCTTCATCGCCGCGGGCATAAACGGAGAGCGGGCGATAATCCGGCCCATCTTCGATCAGGGTCAGGCGCACCTCCTCCACCCGATCGGTTTGGGCCAGGCGCACCGCCTGCGGGCCTGAGACCTGGGTGGAAAGCTGCTCATAGGACAAAGCTCGCGAAGGGTTGAGCTGATCGGGTAAGGCGATGGGGCCATCACTGCGGTCGAGGATTTGAAAGCCGTAAAGCTCGCTCAGGCCCGCAAGGGCTTGGCGCGCACTTTGAGGATGATCAAGAATATAGCCCGCACAGGGGGCGTTGAGCTGGCTGACATCCAGGCTCTCCAGCCCGGCACGCGCCGCCAAATCGCGCACGATAGCCCCCAGAGGCGATTGCCCGACCCGGCCATTGAGCCAATGGCCCACCTGCCAGTTCGGACCATCCGACCAAATCTCATTGAGGCTGGGGAAAGCTGGAAAGGGCCGCGCATCCCAGCACCAAACATGGCTATGGGCCAGATCCACCATCGGCGCGCCATAGACCGGCGACACCGGATTATGCGTGCGCCAATAGCTGATCAGGGCGCTGAGATAGCGCCGCTGGACCGCATCATCACGCCCCCCGGTGGAGAAATAGGGCCGCGTGCTTTCGCTACTTTTGGGATCGACGAAGACATTGGGTTGATTGGCCCCCTTATCAATTGCGGGACAACCCATTTCCATAAAGCGAAGGGGTTTTGAGCGGGGCTGCCACGCGGTGGGGGTTGAGGCCCGCACGCCCTGGGTGCGCTCAAAATGGCGCTGGCTCCACCAAGAGCGCAGATCTTTATAGCGCCAGATCCAAGCCTCCCCATAGGCCCCGTCTTCAATGGGGCTACGCAGCCCCGCCTCGCGGTCTTCTGAGGTTTTATAATACCACTCAAACCCCTCTCCCCCCTCAATATGGGCGTGCATGTCTTCTAAGGTTGGAAGATGGTTATCGCGCTGATCGGCCAGTGGGATATACCAATCCAGCGCCACGCAATCGATATTGGGATCCGCCCACAAAGGATCGAGGTGAAAGGCTTTATCACCCTGCGCGGGACTATAGCCCGCATACTCCGTCCAATCGGCCGCATAGGTCAGCGTTGTCGTCGATCCTAAAATCGCGCGCACATCACCGGCCAAAGTCTGGAAGGCTGTGACGGCCGGATGATCTCCAGCTGTCGTGCGGATTTGATTGAGCGCGACCATTTCCGAGCCGATGACAAACGTATCCACCCCGCCCGCTTCGGCAACCAGGCGCGCATAATGCTGGATGAAATGGCGATAGCGGAAATCATGATCACTGCCAAAAAAGTCTGCAACCGCGCGCGTGCGATCCGTGGCCACGCTGGCGATCCGTCCGCGCCAGGGAAAGGCCGGTTGACCTACACCGCCGCTCAATCCGGGCAAGCGATTGCCGTCAGGAATATCCATCAGAATGAAGGGATAGAAAGTGACTTGAAAACCCCGGCTTTTCAGTTCGCCGATCAAAGCCTTGACACTGTCATCACTCGGCGTGCCGCCATAGGCCGGACGGCCCTCTTTCTGGCTGACGAGATAGGCGTTATCACGGTTCAACCCCGCCACCCCCCATTCTACGCCTTGGGTGGTTTTCAACCGCACCTCAATGCCCGGTTTTAGCTGACAGGCTTCACAGCGTAGATCCGTACCAAACCAGGCCACCACCAAGGCCACCGAACGACACTTGGGCAGGCGCGCTTCAAGATCATCTAGCGAGGCCAACACGTCCACGCCCCTTGAGCTATGCTGGTTTTCACTGAGCGCTTCACCAGGCCGTAAATCGCGCAGGACCGGCGTGGTGGCATAGCTGAACTCGCCCGAAGCCGGGATCAGACACACGCCTTCGATTAAATCCTCCAAGGGCACCTCTTCGCTGGCCTTGGTGCGCGCGATGACTTCAAAGCTTAAGTTCGGAATGCGCTGGCCAAAGGGATCCAGCGGCAAATCCTCAAACACCACATAGGCCAGATCACGATAGGCGGGCGCAGCCCCTTCGATGGCCGCAATTAAAGGATCAGGGGCCTGATCAGGCGTACCGGTATGGACACGGTAGACAAGCTCTGTCTGGTCCAGTTCCTGACCATTGGCCCAAATCCGGCCAATCCCGGCGATTTCGCCTTCACACAGACCCACCGCAAACGACAGGGAATAGGTATATTGCCTGGCCCCGCCGCCGCCCTTGCCCGGGCGGTCGGCTTTGGTGACATATTCTTTAAAACGCGCGGCCCAGATCACCTGACCAGCCAAGCGCATCCGGCCATAGAGAATAGGGATAAACTGGCCCTCGGTGGAAGTCTGGATCGCCAGTTCGGACAAGCGCGGCCCATCCGGCCCACGCGGGGCCAGCGCCGCGCTTAACGCCTGACTGGCATAATTCAAGGCCAGGGTTTGCGCGCTATCTATTGCATAGCTCAACGCCATTTGCGCCATGGGAAAGCCCCTTTGCGTTATAAATCAGGAAAGCGAAACACCGCGCCCATACGCCTGCGCCACCAGGCGATCAGCGCGCTTTCAACGACGCCAACCGGGCTATAGGCGTGCAGCATCTGGCCGGACGCGCTTAAAATCGCGCAATGCTTCAAGGGATAGCCCGCACCATAGCGAAAGAGCGCCACATCACCGGGCTGGGCTTCATCGCGCGGCACGCGGATCATCCAGCGCTCTGCCGCGCCCAACAAGGTTTCGCGTCCACTGCGCTCCGCCCAGTCGGGACTGTAAGGCGCAAGCGTCTCAGGCTCTGCGCCATAAAGATGACGCCAGACACCGCGCACCAGGCCCAGGCAATCACAGCCCACACCCTTCACACTCATCTGATGGCAATAGGGCGTTGCCAGCCAGGCGCGCGCCTCGCACACGATCACCGCGCGCAGCCTCTCGCTCATCGCCGCCCCCCATCGCGAATGGGGTCTTGATCACCGGCGCGCAGTAAAACATCATTGCCCGGCATATGCGGCATACCGCGAAAATTCACCCCATTGGCAAAGCGGGCCTGACAGGTTTCAAAGCGCTTATCACAGCTTTGCACGCCATAGCGGGGATCACCCAGATCAACCCCGCAGCGCGCATCGCCCAGGCTGGCATCACAGGTGCGCGCATACGCCCGGCCCAGCGTGCGATTAAGCCGATGGCTGAGCCCTAGGATCTCCGCCTCAAAGCCGGCCGGGCCGTGGCGGATCTCCCCCAGCTCGCCGATAAAGATCTGCACATGCTGATCCGGGCTCGCCCAATTCACCCTCATCAAGCGCAAACGCGCGCCATCCCATAGACCCGCGCCGATATCGGCTTCGGTAATAACATCACTGTCGATCAGCCCCCGGACCCCGCCTTGGGCAGGGCCGCCATCACGGCGCAGCGGCTGGGCCTCCAACCCGACGCCGGGATGATAAGTCACCCCCTCGATCACCAGGGCCTCATCATGATCGCAAAAGCCAAAGACCGCGCCATCGCGCCGTGTGATCTGCCACGCCCAGGCCAGGGTCGTCGCCCCGCCATCAAGATGGCTTTGCAGGGCGCTGGAGATCAGTCTCATAAGCGCACCTCAATCAAGCCAATGGACCCCGCCTCAACATGGCCTGGATGGACCATGGACAAAGCCAGGCGCTCGCTTTCAAAGCGGACAGGAACATCAAAGTGGAAACTCGCGCGCACTTCTTCGCCCGGGGCAGGCGCGCTCACCAAGCTGATCACGCCGCCCGCTTCGATGCTGGCCGTGACGGGCGCCCCCCCGACCCACAGCGCAACACTTTCCACCACCGGCAAGGTGATGGGGCGCACATAGCCATAGGCTCCGCTGTCATAGGTTTTGATCAATTGAAACTGCGTCCTCAGGCCATCGCCCACTCCCAACAGCATGGTTTCGGCGCGATCATCCAAAGGATCACGAAAGCGAAAGGCGTGTAGTGGCCCGCGGCGGGCCTCAAAAAACGCAATCAGCTGATCGCCATCGCTACGCGTTTTCAACGCCGCACCCACATCCCAGCGCCGCCGCCCATGAGCCCAGGGGGAGTTGCGCTCTTCGGCCCCGGATTTCAGGCTGACAATCTCTGTCCGGCGTTCAATCTGCCCCCTCGCACCCAGGCTCAGATGAAAGGGGAAGCGCACATCATGAAACCCGCTCATAGCCGGGTCATCCCGCGCTGCACCGCGCGCGCAATCGCCGCCGCGATTTGATTTTCTGACGCCTCTATGCCTTGTAACGGCCCACCTTGATGGTTCACGACAATCGAGATCGGGGCCATAGCTTCGTTGATCCGGCTGCGCGGTTCGAACCCCATGGGCGAAGACCGCGAAGCGCCATGATCAAGGCCCAGCCCGCCGCGCAGGCGATGGAAGACCTGATCCAGGCCCGGTGCGATCACCTGATCCAACGCCAGATTTACCAGGCTGGCGCGCAATTCACGGCCCAGCCGCGCAAAGGACACCTCGCCGGAACGCGCTGCATCCTCCAAACTGGTTTTTAGCGCGCCGCCAATCTCGTGCATCACCGCACGCAAATCTTCACCGGCTTGGCGTAAAGGCTCCAGCCCGTCACGGGCCTGCTCGCTCATGGCGATAAGGCTTTCCTCATTCATGCTTGATCCTCGTTTTGATGGTCGGGAAAGGCCGCACGTAAGGCCGCCATGTCCGCCACACTGGGCGGGGCAATCGGCTCAGCCTCCACCAAGGCCAGCCATTCCGGCAGGCTCATCGCCCAAAGCTCAGCCGGACTTAACCCCAGTGCCTTCACGCCGATGCGCAAAACCGCGCGCCAATGGTCTTTCATGATCGGGGCTTCGTGGCAGCGAATACGCCCGTCAGCGCCGCGATCACTGCGGGCAAATCAAAGTCCAACTGCGCCGGATCTGGCGCTTGAGGGTCTGCCGCGCGCATCACATGGCGCAAGATGATCACCAGATCGCCCGCGCGTGGCTGTGCCAGGCGCGTGCCCAGATCGGCGATATGATCCAGGCCCAGATCGGCCTCAATACGCGCCAAAGCCCCAAGGCTGAGCCGCAAGGGATAGATCTCGCCTGCGATCCTCAACTCACCTTCACCAAAGGGGCTGGTCATCACAGCACCGTCACGCTGATCGCGCCTGCGGACGCCAGGCTCAACACATAGGCAGCTTCGCCATCATGACGGCCGGAATATTCCAGCTCCGTAATTAAAAACGGACCTGACAGAATGGCAAATTCAGGCAGGCAGAGCTGAAAGCGGCTCAAGGCCTGATCAAAAAAGCGCTGACGCATGATCTGATCGGCCTGGCTATTGACGAAAACGCCCGCCCCAGACACATCAACCCCGCGCACCCCCGCCCCACCCAGTAATTCACGCCATTGTCCGGGACTGTCACAATGGGTGACGTCCAGACTTTGGGTTTTCAAGGTGAAGGTTTTGATTTTCAACCCCGCCACCGTCACGAAATCCCCCGTGCCGGGGCTGTGTTCGATTTTCAGTAAGACATGCTTACCCGCTGCCACGCTCATAAAGCTGGCCTCCTTTGTTATCAGATGGATGGAAAGCGCCCCTTGAAGTGGGGCATAAAAAAACCGCCCTAAAGGACGGTTTTTTTGGTTAAATCTTTGATCTTTCTTCGGGCAAGGCCCATTTTTTAACCAGATTTTCTAACTCAATATAGAGTTTCGGATTTCCCGGACTGTCGCTCCGCCCCTTACGCTTTTGTCGAATATATTCAGAGAAGTCACTCCAATCGAGCACAAAACTTGTTCGCCACCAGCGCTTGATAATGTCTTCATCCAAGGCATCAGTGGCAATGCCCAGTGCGGTTGCTTCGTAATAATTAAACACCTTCTTGATGACGTCTTCAGCTTTCAAAGCGCGACCATTATGATCAATCACAATTTTGACGATGTGGTCAATCGATAACGGATTATCGTTTCCATTTTTGACCTCCTTACGAACAACTCGAAACTCTTCAAACATCTCAATCAGTTCGCGATCGCGCGTTTGCTCAGCAATATGCTTGAAGGAATTTGTCTTGCATTCACGGTCCTTGTTACTTCTCAACGTCAACCAGGCCAGATAGGCCGTCGAAATCAGAACAAAGAGGGCAAACAGATTTGTAAAATAAATCAGCGCAGTCGAACGTGCAATGACATCCTCAGCCGTAGACCCTGTCTCCGAAACAACCGCAAGGCCTGCAATATAAAGCCCTGACATCACTACAATGATGAGAAAAGCCAAAGTCGAGACTAAAACCCAACGCCAATGATTCTTCAACAAAGCCCATAAAGAAAAGTTTTGCGCCACACTACCCCCCAAGGTTGCACAACAAGATACAAAAAAAGCCAGCTTTTGGCTGGCTTAATTCATTCAATACGGAGGTCTTTAACGACTGATGCCTTCGATACGGCTTGTGCCCTCGCACCGGCTCGTACCTTCAATACGGCTGGTACCCTCGATGGCTCCATGAGTATAATTTAGCGCTTTCATGTCCATTGCTCCTACAGCTCGTATCTCCGCTCTGAGCCTAGCTCAGATTTTCGAGACTCGCTGTTTTATGCAAGCTCAACTTCTATCGAAGTCTAACGAGCATCTCTTACCATCTCTTTAAACACAAACTTTATGTTTAAAGGATGACGATGAAGTCCAAAAAGGTGGCTCTTTGGCCACCAGTTAGATAACGTATATAAGACGCCGGACGTTCCCACAAGAGCTTTTAGTGTGAAATTTTCTAGCTATGCTTAATGATCACGCCACCTAAATCACAATGGAGCGCAGTCTTACCACGCCCAGATGCGTGCGTAAATCGGCTTGGCGGAAGCTATCGGTATAGAGCACCATGACATCCGCGCTTTGCCCCGAGGGGCTCAGCGTCAGGCGAAGCCCTTGAAGGCAGGTGCGCACCAGGCTGACCGCTTGCTTACTGCCCTCCAGCCCGCCCCAGCGGGTCCAAACCTCTAGGCTGAGGCGGTGATCGATAAGATCGCCTCCGCCCTCTAAGCCGCCCTGCACCAGGGGCTCAGAGGTGGATTGACCCACGCGCAGATAGGGAAAGAGCGCCCCGCGCCCGCCTTCATCGACCACCCGGGGCGGTTCACCCAGCAAGGGATAAAGGCGCGCATCGGCCTTTAGCGCGCTGACAAGGGCACGTTGAAACTCCGCCTCCGCACTCATAACCGCACCGCCTTTAACGGCGAGAGCCAGTCTTTCAAAGCTTCAAAACGCCCATCCCCGCGCGCCGCGCTTTCCGGAGCGCTGGCTTCGGCATACAGCGCGCTAACCCCCAGCCGGATGCCCTGGCGATAAATTTCGGGCACGTCCTCGGCGGCGGGGCCATAGCCTGCCGTGAAGGTCAGGCGCAGGCCCGCGCGTGGCATGTCGGGGCGGATAGTGCCCGCGGGGGCGATGATCTGATCATCTTCCAGACGCAGAGGGGCGATGGAGAGGCTTTGCCAACCCTCCGCCCGATCCAGGCGTTCCAGCGCTATGATACTGCCCCCCGGTCCGCGCGGCAGGCGTAATGCTCCTTCACAGGGCCAGGCGTCAAACGTCCAGGAATAGCTGCGCGTGATCAGGGCGCGGGCCGTAAAGCGCTCCACAAACTCCCTTGACGCGCGAATGAGCCCTACAATAAGCTCTTGATCATGATCGGGCGATATTCGCAAAAAAGACTGGATGTCAGCCACGCTGACAGGCTCCAGCACCGGTTGTGCAAGAGGGTATAAAGACATATGAAACCTCTAGAAAACGCTCAGCCCAAGCCGACGATGTTAATCCCCAGTCGGACTGCGATATTCGTCGGCATTTGGGGATGGGTTACGGTCACGATGCAGGGCCACATGCCCGCCTGGAAAGAATGGGCGGCCCCCCTCGGCGGTCTTGCCATAGTCTTGGCCTATCTTTGGGCCAGAAACCCGTTATGGAATGCCCCGTGGAAGGCGGCGCCCGGCGAAGTTTTCATAAACGTAGATCGCCCACGACTAAAACGCGCAATGATCGCCACCTTCCTGGTTCACCAGACCTATTATTTCACCATGACCTTATTATTTAGCCTGCAAGACTGGCTTAGCTGGTTGCAAACTTCATCAGCTTGATGGCGTTGAAATCCTGCACCCCGCCGCCGACACGTTTGGTGGTGTAGAACAGGATATAGGGCTTGGCCGAATAGGGATCGCGCAGCACCTGAAGGCCTTGGCGATCCACAATCAGATAGCCGCGTTCAAAATCACCGAACGCAATCGCGAACTGATTGGCCCCAATATCGGGCATATCCTCAACCTCAACCAGCGGATAGCCGAGCAGGCGCTGCGGCCCCCCGGCCTCCATCGCGGGTTGCCAGATATAATGACCATCGGCGTCTTTGAATTTACGCAGGCGTGAGACGGTCTGTTTGTTCATCACAAACTGGCCCTTGGCGCGATAGGCGGCCTTGGGCGCATAGATCAGATCAATCAAGGCATCGACCGGCGCGCTGGCGGCAAAGTCACCGGCACCGCCGCTGGCTACATAGCCCAGCTCACCCCAGTTTTGCGTGCCATCGGTTTTGGCGGTGTAGCTGAGCAGGCCCTTGGGTTGATTTATACCGGTGCCTTGAATGAAGGCCTTGCTTTCGGCTTCGGCAAAGACATCGCGCACTTCTTCGGCCAGCCATTGGTCCAAATCGACAAAGCTGTCATCCAGAAGAGCTGGCGTCGCGGCGGGCATGGCGTAGAGCTCAGCCACCGGGAATTCCAGAAGGTCCAGCGTGGGGGTATCGGTTTCTGCACGGCTAGCGGTTTCCCCAACCCAGCTGGCCCCGGCCCCGCCCAGGCTGACCGGTTTTTTGAAGGTCTGCGATCCGGCAAAGCGCACGCTGGCAATTTGGCGCAGCGGCGAGACTTCGCTCATCAGCCGCGTGACCAATTCTTCGGTCTGGGCCGGGGCGATATATCCCCCCTGGCCAGAGCCTGAGGCCAACGCCTTGGCCTCACGCCCCTCACCAGTACGCAGATACGCGTTAAAGCCCGGATCACGCTGCGCCTTTACCTCGCCCATCATGGGACGGACCTGGGCGCGGGCCATGCGTTCAATCATCGCCTGTTGCTCACTCAGCGCACGATCGAGACGGCTAACTTTGTCCTCGGTCAAAGGATCGGTGTGGGCCTTGGATTCCAGCTCGTTCAGGCGCTGATCATTGGCCTGTTTGAAGGCTTCAAAAGCGCACAAAAATTCATGAATAGCGGTACGCATATCCCGGCGCGGGGCATGGGGTTTGACATGTGATAGCGTCATATAGGTCTTCCTTACTGTGGGCATAAAAAAACCGCCTAAAGGGCGGCGGGGTGAGGCTGAAGATGTGAAGGCGCGCCCGCATCGGGCGGCGCATCGAGCCGCGCTTGCGGCAAAAGTGCCAAGGCCACGAGCGAAACTTCATAAAGGTCAACACGCTGAAGAATACGCCCACCTCCGGGGCGGGGCTGGCTGTCACGGGTTTCAAACCCGATGGAGAGGCCCGATAAGCGCCCGGCGGCCAGCGCGGGCCAAACCTCCTGTGCGCTCGCATAAGTCAGATCGAGCACGCCTTCGACATAAAGGCCGTAGGCGTCTTCATAGATCTCACTCCAGCGCCCGATCTGGCGGCTCAGATCATGATTATGCAGCATGGGTAGGACCGCGCGCTCACCCAGGCTGTCTTCAAAACATCCCTTCACGGTGACATCACCGCTCAAATCAGGGACATCAAAAACACTGGCATAACCCGAAAGGGGGATCAGGCTCATCGTGGGCCCTCCTCATTCAAACGGTTTTCAATACGGATGAGGCCCGCACGAATGTCGCGCGCTTGTTCTTCCAAACGCGCCAAACGCTCCAAAACCGGATCTTGCTGGGCGACACGGGTTTCAAGATGGCGCAGACGCGCGCCCGCTTCGCCGGTCCACATCAAAGCCCCGGCGGTTTGAAGGGCAATGGCGATGATCACGCCCAGGCTGATCTGGCGATCGAGCTGCCAGCGCGGTAAAGCCTCACGCATGATCCCCCTCCACCCCAGCGAGCATCCGTTTTTCTTCACGGCTCAAGAAATCAGCATCGCCTAAGCGCTGCCACAGGCTGGCACGCTCATCAGCCAGGGCAGACAAGCTGTCTTCGGACAGGCGAAGGCTGATCTCTTCCCCCAGATAGGGCCTGAGCCAGGTTTGCAGCGCGCGGATGGTTTTGCGCGCCAGCGGCAAAACCGTCTGGCGATAAAAGGCCAAATTCGCCTCCTTATAATTGGCATAGGTATTATCGCCCGGCAGACCGAGGAGCAGCGGCGGCACGCCAAAGGCCAGGGCAATCTCGCGCGCGGCTTCGCGGCGCGCTTCAAGATAATCCATGTCTGCCGGGCTCAACGCCATCGGCTTCCAATCAAGCCCGCCTTCCAACAATAACGGCCGCCCGGCATTATCCGGCCCGGTATGCATGTCTTCTAATTGCGCTTTAAGACGGGTGAATTGATCCGGGCTTAGATAGCCCTCTCCGCCATCGCGCCCTGTGACCACCAACGCTCCGCTGGGCCGCGCCCCATTATCGAGCAGCGCCTTGGTCCACACCCCGCCCGCATTATGGATGTCCACCGCGCGCGCAGCGGCCTCTAATGGGGGTAGGCCATAATGATCATCATGGGGATTGAAGAGTTTCAGGTGCAAGACCGGCGAAGTACCGCGCACCAGATCACGCTGATAGCTTTGCGTATGGCTCCCCACACGATAGGTCCAGCCCGTGGTCCAGCCGCGTCCATCACTCTCTACCCTTACCCGGTCCGGGCGCAAGGTATGGATTTCCAGACTGCCACCCGGCCCCTCACTCATCGCGAGATAGGCATTGCCCGCCATATGCAGATGACCAAAGAAGGTCTCCATCAGCTCGGGCCCCGTCTGGTCCAGATTTGGGGCATCCAGCAGGCTGCGGGCGCGATCATAGGCGGGGCCCTCACCGTCCAGACGAAAGCCGACCGCCGCACAGCTTTCCGCGATCAGGCGCACACAGCGATGGGCCACCGGGTTCTGGCGATAGCCCTCCTGGCATAGACTATGATAATCGCGCCCGCTCCATTGGGCCGGGGCCAGGCCCGAGAGCGCAAGATGAAAGGGCGCAGACTTTCGCCCACGCGCCCAGAAGGATCTCAACATTCCAACCTCTTTTCTGATCGTTTATAAAGCGCGAAAGCGCGGCTCTGCGCCCTTGCCCGCCAAATGGGATAAGGCCCAGACCAAGGCATCGACCCGGTCGGGGCTACGCTGTGTCATCTGATCCGAGCCAAAGGTGCACATCTGATCTTCCAGTTCACAAAAGCGCGCGCCGTGATGGACCCGGCCCTGGGCATAGAGCGCGGCAATCGGCTCGGCCCGCGCGCGCTTGGCCCGGCTGGCATGGACAAGGCGGATCGGCAGATCAGGATCAACCTGGCGCAGCACCGCGCGCACCATATCCCCGCCCTGATTGGCCTCGGCGATAACTTTGTCGGCCTCATGGGCATGAAAAGCCTCCACCACCGCACGCGCCCACACTTCGGCGCGCCCGTGTAACGAATGATCACCCAGCACGATGAAGCGCCGTGTGGGACCCATCCCGTCACAACCGGCCGCGATAATTCCGCATTCATCACTTTTGGGACCGCCACTGGCAGGGGGATCGACCCCGATCACCAGGCGTTCAGGTGTAAAGGGGCCACGCTTGAGCGCCCCATCCACATCGGCGCGGGTCCACAGCGCGTCTTCAGGATCTTCGATCAGAATGCCGTCCAATTCCTGTCGCGCCAGGGCGCTGGCCCCAAAGCTCGCTTCCAGCGCCTCAACAAATCCCGCCGAAAGATGGGCGGCATTATCGCGCGTGCTGGCGCGGGTCATCACCACGCCCGGCGCATGGATCAAAGCGCGCAAGGCCGGATGGGCGCGCGGCGTGGTGGTCAACATCATTTGCGGGTGCCGCCCCAGGCGTAGGCCCAGGCGCACCATGTCCAAAGTTTCCTGCGCATACGTCCAGGCGGCGAATTCATCACCCCAGGCCAGATCAAATTGCGGTCCACGAAGACCATCCGGATCTTCAGAGGAATAGCCCGCCGCCACCGCCCCGCAAGGCCAGACCAAGCGGCGTCGGCTCGCCTCATAGCTGGGCCTTGCGCCGGGATCGGAAATGGCGATCAGGCCCGAAGGCCCTTCAATCATCACATCACGTACATCGCGAAAGGCTGGCCCGATCAAGGCGATGCGCCGCGCCCCGCGCGCCACCTTCATCTTCACCCATTCCGCCCCGGCGCGGGTTTTCCCGGCCCCGCGCCCACCCATGAACAACCAGATTGACCAGGCCCCCGGCGGGGCCAGCTGATCCGGGCGCGCCCAAAAGGGCCAGTGATGACGCAGCAAGGCTTGATGGGTAAAAGGCAGGCTCGCTAGGGCCGCTTTAGGGTTCTTCGTGCGTTTGATGAAGGCCGAGGCGGGTGACAATCTCCTCATAAATCACCGCCGCCTCTTCGGGGGACGGCGTATAAATGTGGGGTGGGGGAGCAGAAGATGTCTCGCACATCGCCTCCAAATCCTTGATCCATTTGGTGATCGGGGCCAGGGCCTTCACCCGCTCGCTTGCCGCCTGATCCTCACCTTCGGCCAATAGGCGTGCAACATCGCGTGCGCCCTTGGCCAATTCTCGCCGCAACGCCGTAAGCGCGCGGAGCAATGTTTGAGGGGGGCGGCTCGGTGAGCCCTTTTTCTCGACCATGCCCACACTATAGCGCGGCCCCATCCCGGTCGGATGAGAGAGGCGAGCAAAGCAATAAACACTTAAAACAAAATAGAATTTATAATTTCAAAAGCAGGATTAGCCCCGCCCTATCCCCGATCACGGACTTAATCTTGGTCCTCAATGATGTGATCTTCATAATCGTCTTCGTCCACATTCAACTCAGACACCAGCGGACGCGCCACGCTGTGGCCGTGTGTGTGGGTCGAGTTGGGATCACCGGTGACCAAGGGATGCCAGTCGGCCAGCCCCTTGCCTTCAGACAAACGCCGATAGGCGCAGCTACTGGGCATCCAATGCAACTGGGCAATATTCTCAGGCGTTAAAGGCACACATCCCGGGACATGGAGGGTTCGCGTGCCATATTGGCGACATTTCAATGCCTTTACATCCAACAGCTTGCACGCAATGTTGGTGCGGTGATAGCGCTCAGTGTCTTCATCTTGCAACACTACGACACAACATTTCGCGCAGCCATCGCAAAGCGATTCCCATTCCTCGCGCGACATGTCAGTCAGGGATTTGGTTTCCCAAAAGGGTTTCGTTTCAGCCATAGCCTGAATTTAGCCGTCTTTATTGGTTTAGACAAAAGCCTAATCAGTTCATAAGGGCCTTTATGACCACCTATCGCGCCGACCAGAAACAAAAATGGATGAAGATCGCCCAGAAGGCCTTCTGGCCGAGCCTGATCGGGGGCGGCGTGAGCTTGCTGATCGTTCTGGTCATTGGTGGGGCTTTGTTCTGGCGCTGGGCTTTCAACGACATGCCTGATGTGCCTGAAGACATTGCAGTATTATGGGATGTACGGCGCGAAGAAACCCTTACCGTATTGGATAAAAATGGCGATGTCCTGATCCAGCGCGGCCCGCTTTATGGCTCTATCGTGCGCCTAGAGGCTCTGCCCGATTACATCCCCAACGCCTTCGTCGCGATTGAGGATGAGCGCTATTATAAGCATGGCGGGGTGGATTATCACGGCCTGACCCGCGCGATGCTGCGCAATATCACCTCGGGCCATCTGGTCGAGGGCGGATCGACCATCACCATGCAAACGGTGAAGAATTTGATCCTGACACCGGAGCGGAGCCTGCGCCGTAAGCTCCAGGAATTGCGCCTGGCCGGTGCGCTGGAAGCGCGCCTCACGAAAGATCAGGTCTTAGAGCTGTATCTCAACCGGATTTATTTCGGCGCCCAGGCCTATGGTATTGAAGCCGCCGCACAGCGCTATTTCTCCAAGCCCGCGAGCGAGCTTAGCGTGGCCGAGGCGGCCCTGCTGGCGGCGCTGCCAAAAGCGCCCAGTCGCCTGGCCCCCACGACCAATCTCGCCGCCGCGCAGGCCCGCGCGGCCTTGGTGCTCGATGCCATGCGCGCGCAAAACTTCATTGATGACATCACCTATATCGAGGCGCGCACCAATCCCGCCGCGCCCGTACAATCGGCGGGCGGGGATTTCGATACCGCGATCTTTGGGTATATCTTTGACCAAGTGGCCTTGGATGCGCAAACCCTTTTGGGCGAAGACACGATTGCGCCCGATCTGGTGATCCACACCACGATTGATCCGGATCTACAAATCGCCGCCCATGAGGTGATCACCGCCGCCATCGCAGAACAGGGTGAGGCGCGCAACATCTCTCAAGCAGCCTTGTTGGCCCTGTCGCCCCATGGTGCCGTGCGCGCCATGGTCGGCGGCACTGATTATGCCGACAGCCAGTTTAACCGCGCCACCCAGGCCATGCGCCAACCGGGCAGCGCCTTCAAGCCCATTGTCTTCGCCGCCGCCTTTGAAGACGGCTATGACGCCACCAGCGTTTTTGAAGACGAGCCGATTGATCTGGAGGGCTGGACGCCGGAAAACTTTGGCGGCAGCTATCGCGGCCAGATCACTTTGGAAGATGCGCTCAAACGCTCGATCAATACCGTTGCCGCGCAAATCGGGGCCAAAGTCGGGCCCCAGACTTTGGTTCAGATGGCGCGCCGTCTGGGCATCACGACCGAGATGGAGGCCGTGCCCTCCATCGCCCTGGGCGCGGTGGAAGTGCGCCTGATTGATCTGACCAATGTTTACAACACCATCGCCCAGGATGGCCGACGCTATCAGCCCTATCTGATTACCCGCATCGAAAATTCGCGCGGCCGCGTCTTGTTTGAACGTGAAGAGACCGAGAGCGCCGCCGCCGTTTACGAACAACGCTATGCGCGTGAGCTGTCCACTATGATGCAGGCCGTAGTGCGTGATGGCACCGGGCGGCGCGCCCAATTGGGCAATCGCGCCGTCGCCGGTAAAACCGGGACCAGCCAGAACAGCCGTGATGCCTGGTTCGTCGGCTATACCCAGCACCTGACCGCCGGGGTCTGGACCGGAAATGATGATGATACCCCGACGAATAATGTCACCGGCGGCAATATTCCGGCGCAAATCTGGCATGATTTCATGGTGCGCGCCCATGAAGGGGTTGCGAGCGAACCTTTAAATGCCCCGGCCCCGCGCCGGCGCGGTGAGCGCGAGGAACGCTTGGCCGCCTTTTACTCCAACCTGGCCGAAACCTTTGCCCGTCTCCATGACGGCGAACAGTCTCAGGATTAGGGTATCCGCCCTCAAATAGGCGTAGACAATGGGGAAACTCAACCTGTCATCCCCGACTTGATCGGGGGTCCATACTTTATCCTGTCACCCCAAACTTGATTTGGGGTCCATGCCGGACGGGTTGAGCGTGGTTCTGATCGTGCAGATTATACAGCAAGCTTACGGCATGGATGCCAGATCACGTCTGGCATGACACCCTACCCTAAACCCTGTCATCCCCGACGTGATCGGGGATCTATGCGCTTTGATGGCACGCTCAGTAGATCCCGGATCTCACTGTGTGTGCGCTACCGCCTATCGGCTACTTGAGCGCTATCGTTCGTCCGGGATGACATTTTTTCTTTTGTGTCCTCGCTGCGCTGCGGGCGCGCGGGCGCGCTTGCGAACCCTGCCGGGTTCGAACATGTCATGCCAGACTGTCTTTCTTTGCGACTGAAGACCTTAAATCAATCGCGGCCCGCTTTGATGTCATCGCGCAGCGCACGGATCTCTTCGCGCAGGCTCATTAATTCCTGGCGCAGAACTTCACGCTCATCATGGGCCACACTTTGCGCACTATCGGCCTCTTCAGCGTGCTGGGATTGCAGCGAATCCACCATCACCGCGATGAAGAGGTTAAGCACCGCAAAAGTCGTTAAAATCACGAAAGGCACAAAGAAAGCCCAGGCATAGGGGTAGATATCCATCACCGGGCGAGCAATCCCCATCGACCAGCTTTCCAGGGTCATCACCTGGAACAGGGTATAGGCCGAAGCCCCCAGATCCCCGAACCATTCGGGATGACTGGCCCCGAACAGCTTTGCCCCCATCACCGAGGCGACATAGAAAATCAGACCCAGCACCATGAAGATCGCGCCCATGCCCGGAATGGCATGGCCCAGAGATTCGACCACCCGGCGCATCTCCGGCATCACCGAGAACAGGCGGAATAGGCGCAGCGCCCGTAAGGCACGCAAGACCGTGAACGCCCCGGCATCTGGAATGAAAGAGAGTGAGACCACGAAGAGGTCGAAAATATTCCAGCCCGATTTGAAGAAGTTTTGGCGATAGGCCAGAAGCTTTAACGCCAGTTCAAATACAAAAATCCAGACAATCAGTGTGTCGATGACGTGCAGAGTTTCGCGCACACTGTGCGGCAGAGCATAAGTCTGCGCGCCCAAAATCGCGGCATTGAGCAAGATCACGCCGGTGATGGCATTTGTGAAATAAGCATTTTCCACCACGGATTTGAGCAAGGATGGGGATGTCGCGTCTTGGCTCGTCATGCGTCAGTCGTCCTATAAAAATAGTTTTATGCTGGCGATGGGTAGCGATCTGGCAACATCTTCGCAACGGGTTTTGCCTTACAATCGCTTCAGCATCTCGCGCATTTGAGGATAAAGATATGACGGGCCTGATATTTAGCGCGCTGCTGGCTGTGAGCCTCGTTCAAGATGTCGGATTTGAACGACGCGGTGCCTTTGTCGGCGTCTATGACGATGCGCGCGCCCAAAGTCCGTTTCACTGTGCCGAAGCGTGTGCAGAAAACCCATCCTGTCAGGCCTGGACCTGGCGCCAGCCGCGTCCCGATCGCGCGGCGCGATGCGAGCTGTTACGTCATGCGCATGCGCCCAGTCCCGCCCCCGATGCGGTTAGCGGTTTAGCCCCTGAGATCCGTGCCCGGATCGAAACCGGTCTCAGCCGTGAGCCCAGCGTGCGTGAAGATCAATACATTGATGAAATTTTGCGCGATAGGCACTGAATCTTTACCCTAAACAGGTTCAATACTACACGCGCATGCCTACATACTATAGCGCTGGGAAAACAAAGCATTCGCGGACACTGGACAACATTATGGCAACGGTTAACAAGCTTCACAAACTCGCCGAATTGGCAAAGGAGCGCTCGTCTGAGTGCCGCCGGGCGCTGCTGCGTGAAGTGACGGATTTATTCTTTGATGCGCCGCCGGAAACCGGCTCTCCCGTGCAGGCGCAATTTGATGCCGTGCTAAGCCAACTCGCCAGTGAAGCGGCCCAGGATGCGCGCGCGGAAATATCGCGGCGCTTTGCCGATACGCCTGTGGCCCCGCCCGGCATGATCCGCAAGCTGGCGCGTGATGCCATCGAAGTCGCCGCCCCCATCTTGCAAAAATCGGGCGTCTTAAACGAGGATGACCTGCTGAAGATCATCCATGAAACCAGCCAGCAACATTTGCGTGCCATTTCCGCACGCCCGCTTGTACCTGAACGCGTTTCCCATGCCATTGTCGAACGCGGCGATGATGAAACGGTCGCGACCCTGGTCAAGAACGAAGGCGCACAGCTCTCGCGCCAAACCTTTGAAGTGGTTTCCGAACGCGCGCAGACCAGTCCAATCCTGCAAGCCCCCCTGGCGCACCGTGCCGATACGCCCACCGATTTGCTGGCCGATTTGACCCATGTTGTGGAAGGGGCCTTGCGCGATCATATCCAGCGCCGTTTTGACAAGCTGGACCCCGGCGTCTTGGAAGCCGCCCTCGCCGCCTCGCACACCCGCCTGGAAGCGCGCTTGAAGGAAGATAAAGCTATAGCCGAGGCCCAGCGCTTCATTACCTCCAAGCAGGTGCGTAAAGAGCTTAACGGGGCCCTTTTGGTCCGCCTGTTGCGCGAAAAGGAATATATTAAATTCTGCATAGGCTTCGCCGAATTGGCCGGCGTGGATTATTCCGCCGCTAAAAAAGCCTTGGAAGAGCCCACAGTAGATGCTTTGGCCCTGATCTGCAAAGCCAGCACGGACATTGATCGCGCCTTGTTTGTCACCTTGGCGGTCTTGCGCAGTGATGCACCGGGCGATGCCTTCAGCCATGCCCGCGAGCTGGGCAAGATCTATGACGATCTCAGCCAGGAACAGGCTGAACGGGTGATGCGCTTTTATAAAATGCGCAAGAACGCGGCTGCGGCCGCGGCTTAGCGCTCTGCCCCCTCACCGCTATCATCCTCACCACGCGCGCGCATAGCCTCACTCATCGCAACGGCTTGACGCGCCTTCGCGCTTAAACCAGGCTCAGCCTTGGGCGGCATAAAACGCTCTGCACCATCATCAAGATAGACGGTGGTGGATGGGAAGGCGAAGCTGGTCCCGGCTTCATCCTCGACGATGCGCTTGATCGCAAAGGCCAGCTCTTCCTTGATCCGCAGCCATTCGCCCCAATTGGTGGTCGTGGTGAAGCAATAGAGCATAAAATCAATCGAAGAGGCGTTGAACTGATCGACCCGCATAAAGGTGGGCACCTCGGGCGGTTTGGCAAATTCTTCATGCTCTAGAACGAAGCTCAAAACCCGGTCGCGGATGATTTTCAACTGTGCGGTGGTGGTTTTATACTCCACCCCAATGATCCAGCGAATTCTGCGATGGGTCATGCGCGAGAAATTCGTCACCGCATTATCGGCCAGAAAGGAATTGGGCACATAGACCGGGCTTTTATCAAAGCGTCGGATCAGTGTAGAGCGGAAATTGATCTGCTCCACCGTGCCCTCGACCACGCCATCGACCAAAATCCACTCACCCGGCAAAAAACGCTTCTCGGTCAGTACCAAAAGTCCCGCGATAAGGTTTTTAAAGAGATCTTGCGCGCCTAAACCCACGGCCACACCGAAGAGGCCCAAACCCGCAACAATGGGAGCCACCGGGATATTCCAGACCTGAAGGACGGCGGCCGCGCCGACAATCAGGAACAGGATTTTCAAGGCCTTGGCCATCCAGTCGATCAGAACTGGCGTCAGCACCCGCTGCAAAGGCCGGATGATATGGGCCACCGGCTCCACCGCCTTATGCAAGGCCCAAAACAAGGTGACAATCATCAGCGATTGCACAACCGCGATGCCATTGATCAGCGCACCCGGCTGATTCAGGCCTAGAATATGCACCGCCACATAGGCCCCGATTATGATCGGGATCAGGCGAAGGGGATCGGTAACGGCCTCTAAAATCCGATCATCCAGCAGGGTTTTGGTCTGTTCCGTGCGCCGTTTGATCAAGGCAAACAAGAGCCGCGTAAACAGGCCGCGCACCACCAAAGACAGAATAATCACGCCCAGCGCGATCAGGGCATCGCCCACATCCAGCCCCATGAAACTGGTATGCCAGACATCTTTTGCGATCGCCCACAGGCTATCAAGATCGGCTGTCATATCGGTTTGGGGCTGGGGTGCACTCATGCCCGGCGTTCCTTGGCTTTTAAGAAGCGAATATCGGGGTGTTTTTCTTCAGAATACGACACTTCCCAAGCCGATTTGGCCAGGAAGACGATCGCGCCATCAATATCTTCGGCGATGGCCGTTTTATGGCGATCAATGAAGGCGTCAATCTTGTCGCTCGGCCCATCCAGCCAGCGCGCGGTTTCAAAACTGGCGGTTTCGAAGGTCACCTCGATGCCATATTCAGTGTCCACACGCTCCGCCATCACTTCGATTTGCAGCTGGCCCACGGCACCGACCACATATTCCCCGCCGACTTGCAGGCGGAAAAGCTGGGTTACCCCCTCCTCGGCGAGGCTTTCGAGCGCTTTTTTCAAATGCTTGGCTTTGAGCGGATCTTTCAAGCGTGCCCGGCGCAGCATTTCCGGGGCAAAGTTGGGAAGGCCCGCCACGCGCCATTTTCCACTGGTTGAGAGCGTATCGCCAACCCGCAAGGTGCCATGGTTGGGAACACCAATGACATCACCCGCATAGGCTTCATCAGCCAGTTCACGGTCCTGGGCGAAGAACATGGTCGGATTGGCCACGGTAAGGGCTTTACCCTGATCGGTTTTCAGCTTCATACCGCGTTTGAACTCGCCTGAGCATAAACGCACAAAGGCCACCCGGTCGCGGTGATTGGGGTCCATATTGGCCTGAACCTTAAAAACAAAGCCTGCAACTTCTTTATCGCCGGGCTCCAGCTTGTCCTCACGACCATTATTCGTGGCGACCTGAGTTTGCGGACCTGGGGCATGCCTAGCCAAAGCGTCCAACAGCTCCCTCACCCCGAATTGGCGCAGCGCTGAGCCGAAATAAACCGGCGTCATATGGCCTTCTTCATAGGATTGAGGGTTGAAGGTCGGGCAAACCTCTTGCGCCAACTCCGCGCCCTCGACCAATTCCTCGTATTCTTCAGGGGTGAGCTCGGCCTTGGCCCCGCCGTCCATGGCAAAGCGAGGTGCGCCTGCGCCTGGATTATGCCCCTCGCCCGGACGGACATATTTCAGGAAATCACGGCTGGTCAGATCCATCACGCCCTTAAAGCGATTACCCGAGCCCACAGGCCATTGCATCGGGGCCGCATCCAACGCCAACTTGTCCGCGATATCATCGAGCAGCACAGAAGTGTCCAGCGCTTCACGGTCCATCTTGTTGATAAAGGTCAGGATTGGAATATCGCGCAGGCGGCAGACCTCCACCAATTTCAGCGTTCTTGGCTCCACACCTTTAGCGGCGTCGAGCACCATGATCGCACTATCTGCGGCCGTCAGGGTGCGATAGGTATCTTCAGAAAAGTCTTCGTGGCCCGGCGTATCAAGCAGGTTGAAGGTCAGCCCGGCGTATTCATAGGTCATGACCGAGGCCGATACCGAAATCCCGCGCTCACGCTCGATCTTCATCCAGTCCGATTGGGTGCGGCGATTTTCACCGCGTGCGCGCACTTGACCGGCGGCACGAATGGCCCCGGCCGCGGCCAGAATATTTTCCGTCAGCGTCGTTTTACCCGCATCCGGGTGAGAGATAATGGCATAGGTCCGGCGAAGGGACCAGGGCGCACGGTTCGCGCCTTGGCCTGCGGGGGCAAGATCGGTCATAAAGTGTCCTAGACTGTCGCGTCACATTTGGCCGTCTGGGTAGCGCCCAGCGGCGAAATTCGCAAGTCTGGCCTGCTGATCGGCTTTAAGCACGCCTAAGGTTCAGACTTCCACACCATGGCGTTGACGTGTTTTTTGCTGAGCTTGCCTTCATTATGCAGCTGAAACAGCGATTGCAGCACCACCAAAGAGACTGAGGCCAAGCGCACCACGACTTTTTGCGACACGCTCGCACCCGGCGGCACGAAGGCCATCATCGCATTGGCATCCCCGGCCCGGCAGGCCACCAAGGCGGCCAGCGCCTTGGCTTTTTCGGGATGAGTTTTGACCACGTCGGGATATTCCATGATCACGCCCTGTGTGACCCGCAGCGCCTCTTTCAAGGTCGCGCCATGAAATTTTTCCGGCATGGATTTATAGGTCTGGGCCGGGTCGCCCAAATCAAACACGGCATTATTAAACGCGAACAGCATAAACCCTTTTCCCTGACTGTCCCGGCTCACGCCTCATATGAAACCGGATCAGAGTTAAGAAACCTCAACCCGTTCAGTCAAATAATGGTGCCCCTCGCGATCAGCAATCTCGATTAACCATAGATCACGATCATCCTCGGCGCGCCGTGTCATGTATTGATCCAGTTCACGCTCTACCATCCAGACGTCACCCCGCGGAAATGTCCAGACTTTTTCGCCGCTCATCGCATAGCCTGGGGCCATGAGAAGGGCCATGCCGTCGGCGCGCAGGCGCTTTAACAAGACGCTGCCAAAATCGCTATCTCCACGCTTTATCACATAAAACGCGGCCCCCCCGGCTTCGGCCCGCCAGCGCAGGGCATCGAGCCAAATCTGTGTTTTGAGATCAAACATAATCCTTGATGGCCGGGCAATTGCTTAATAAGACGTTAAAGACAGGGGAGTGTTTCATGTCGATACGTCGAATTGCGCTGAGTGTCATCACTGGTTTTTCGCTGGCCTTGGGGTTTTCAGGGTTAACGCAGGCCCAGACCCAACGCACCGAAGATATCGCACTGAGCGAGATTACCGGTTCGACCGCGCCCCTTGTTATTGATAGTACCACGCCAGCGGCCCGCGTTGATTTTGTTATCGCACCCGGTTCGGACCCTAGCCGTATTGAACTCGTCATGAAGGGTTCACCCCTGGGCACCGCGTCAGGCGGGGTGTTATCAGTGGCGATCAATGAAGGGCGTGCGATTGAGCTTTCCCCTCATGCACAAACCTTCGAAGCGCGCTTCACCCTCTATTCCGAAGCTCTGCGGACCGGCACCAACACATTGCGCCTGAGTTTCGCCGGTGAAGAGGGCGTCGAGGGCTGGCGCATCTCACAAGACGCGAGCCGCTTACGCGTCAGCACCACGCCGATTTTAGATTTTGCCAGCCTGAGCGATTTTGAAGCCGCTATGAAGTCAGACTTCGCTGGCCCACGCCGCATTGCCCTTGATACAAACGTATCAGGGCGTGAGCGCCTGATCATTGATGCCATGCTGGCCCAGGGTTTGGCGCTGCGCATGGGCGAAGCGCCGGTATTTGTGGAAGAGCCCCAACTGGCCGAAATTGTTATCCGCAGTGCTCTGTCGAGCGAAGCAACCGGCCCGCGCCTACGCCTCAATGATGGTCATACACTGGTTGTCGAAGCGCCCACTTTAGAGGGCCTTGTCAATGCCAGCCGTTTATTTGCGGCGCGTCAATTCAGCGGACAGGGTGACGTTTTCACGCCCGCCTTGGCGCTGAATGCACCCAGCCTGGGCGAAACGCGCCCGCTTACGGCTAGCTTGCAACGCGATCTGACCGATTTTGCCCACAGCGCTGCCCCCTTCAGCCAAAACCAAGGTGCGCAAAGTGCCGTGGTGATCGCCACCGACACGCAGGCCGCGCATATTGCGGCCCTGTCCGTGCTGGCGCGCGCCGCCTTGGCAGGCGGTGAGGCCTGGGTCTATGCTTGGTATGGCGACGATGCCAAGGCTGCACCCTCTACCCATAATATCCTGTTCTTGGGTGATCTTGATCGTTTGGACCGCCACTTCCTGGCGCAGGCACCCTCAGAATTGCGCGCGGCCACTGACGCGGCGGAAAATCGTAATCCAGAACGGCGCCAATTTCATTTCGGCTCCAGCGCCTATGCCGATGATCTCAGTGAAGAGCGTGATCCCCTGACCGGTGTCGCTGCGCTGTATCGCTTAGATGCCCAGCGGTGGATGGGCGTGCTTGCCGCGCCTGAAGGCTCAGACTTTGCCCGCGCGGCCCGGCGCCTGGCGCGCCATGATGGCCTGTGGACCTCCCTTTCCGGGCGCGCGGCCCTGTGGGATATTCGCGAAGTCACCCCCTTTGGCGAACGCATGACCGCGCGCACCAGCGCGCTGGCCGCGATCGGCTTTGTGCGCGCGCACGATCGTTGGCTGGCGTTAGGGCTGTTTGCATTTTCTGTCTTTTTGCTGTTGATGGGCACATCAGTAAACCGGAAATCAAAGCTTTCGGTCTAAACAAGGGGGCATGGTTTATCGCTATGCCCTTCCCCTTGCGCTTCTGATCGGAGCGAGCCTTCCTACTTCGGCCCAGGCCCAAGCCGCGCGCGCCGATGTCGCCTTTGTCGATCGCGCCGAAGCTTTGGCGCTGGATGAGAGCTGTCATCTGTTCAATGCGCGTGAGCGTCGCTCCCTAGAGGCGGGCCTACGCCAAGCCAGCGCCACCTTGATGCGCACCGGGGTTCGGCAAAGCCAGCTGGATGAAGAGCTGGTCCGCGCGCGCCGCGCCGCGATCCGCGCCGATTGTAATCATCCCGATATTCAGGCCGCCGCCGAACATATTCGCCAGGCTTTCGCAGGGTATCTCACCATGCGCCAATGGCAATTCGACGGCCGGGTGCAGAGCTGGACCGCAGATCGCAATCGCCTGGATCTGGGCGGATGGGCGCTTTATCAGACCCTGCCCCAGGCGCAAGCCCGCTTTGGTCTGGCCTTCACCGATGACGGCGATGGCATTTTGCTGACCGGGCGGACGCAGACGCAAATGACCGGCGCGGCCTTGGTTTTACGCGACACCTCGCGCTCTCAAGGGCCCTATGATGCCACTGCTGGCGGAATATTACAGCCGCCCGGCGGGCAGGTATTGGCCAGCTATGGCCCACCCCCACAGGCGCAAACCCGCATCTGGGCCTCAGCTCGCATGATGGGCCCTTTAACCGCCTACCCCATCTCAGAAAACGGCGAAGCGCCCGCGCCCGAGGCCATGCCCCAGGTCTACAGCTTTCGTTTTCCCGATGATACCTTGCAGCGCCTCGCCGGGCTCGATCCGCGCGAAGGGGTCAAGGTTGAGCTTTATGGCCAAGACGGACGGCGTGACCAGGATATCTGGCTAGAAGTCGGTGAGCTTCGCGCCGCGATTGATTTCCTTGATGCCGCGATGAATTGAAATACGGTCTTTCCTCATTATGGCCCGTTCTTCTCCTCCCCTGCGCAGCGGGGGAATTGGTCCGTCAGGACCTTAGGGGCGTTTTTTTTCTGAGCTTATCAATGAATACTGTCATCCCGGACTTGATCCGGGATCTATCTCCCTTATAGGCAAACTCAGGAGATCCCGGGTCGGGCTTTGTTGTGCGCTACCGCCTATCGGCTACTTGAGCGCTAACGCTTGCCCGGGATGACAAGTTTTGTTGATTTATCTCTTCCCTGAGTGGGAGGCGTTAATTTCATGGACCCCAAATCAAGTTTGGGGTGACAGCTTCTTGAAAAGTCCTCGCTTACGCTGCGGGCGGCATCTCTTTAATGCCCTAACGGCTGTCGCCTACTTGAGGGCGGTCGTCCTTGCCGGCTGATCGCCCAGTTATCCCAATCCTCGCTTCGCTGCGGGCGCGCACTTTTTATTTGTCCTATCGCCTGTCGGCTATTTGAGGACATTTGCGCTTGCGGGCTGATCGCCCAGTTATCCCAATCCTCGCTTCGCTGCGGACGCGCGTTCGCGCTTGCGACCCCTCTGGGGTCGATGGACCCCGGATCAAGTCCGGGGCCGCGTAGAGGCAACTCTCAACCGGGTTCCCGGACGAACGAGAGTGAGATCCGGGATCTATGCCCCCTCAGTCAGCTCCCCCGCACGTAGGCGAGCACATGCTCTTCATCCGGAGTGGCACAATAATTCAGAGCAAAGCGAACAAAAAAAGCCCCGGACTATGCCCGGGGCCTTCCTCATCATCTGTAAGAAACTTAGCTGGCGATGCGCTGATTAAGGCTCACAACACTCGCCCCGTCGAACTCTGTTTTGTTTTGATTGCTCGCCTGTGCGCTCGCTTGCGCGATGTGCTGACCGGCTTCTTGCGCGCGGCGGATTTGAGAGTGCACCGCCAGCGTGTCTTCATCCTCGTCCGGACGACGGTTGGGCTGGGGACCGCTGAGCACCGGCAAGCGCACCGTCACTGTTGTGCCCTGATAACGCTCACTTTGAATATCCATCAAGCCGCCATGCATCTCGGCCAAGGCGCGCACCAAGGAAAGCCCCAACCCGGTACCGCGTTCACCATTTTCAATGGCGGAGCGGGCCTGCTGATACGGCTGACCCAGCTTGTCGATTTCATCGGCACTGATGCCGACACCGCTATCGCCCACGGCCAGCACAAATTCATCACCTTGCGCACGCGCCATCACGGCCACGGCACCGCCATCGGGGGTGAATTTCACGGCATTCGACAGAAGGTTTAACAAGATCTGGCGCACGGCCTTGCGGTCTGCATTGACGATCAAGTCCTGATCGCCGGTATCGACGCTTAACATGAGGCCTTTATCTTCAGCGCGCAGGCGCACCAGCTTGGCGCAGGTCTCTACCACATCGCGCGCATCGAAGTTCTCCAAGGTCAGCTCATAGCGGTCAGCCTCGATCTTGGACATGTCCAGCACATCGCCGATCAGCTCCAGCAAATGACACCCGCTCTCATGGATCAGCTCGGCATATTCGGCATAGCGCGCAGGCAAAGGCCCGAACAAGCGTGACTTCATCACATCGGAAAAGCCGATAATGGCATTCAACGGCGTGCGCAGCTCGTGACTGACTGAGGCCAGGAAATCGGACTTGGCGTGATTGGCGGCCACCGCCTCATCACGTTCCGCCTTCAAGCTATCAATATAGCTTTGATCGGGCGCACCGCCATGCAGATGGAGAACCGTGCCTTCTGGGCTCGCCGCACTGCGCGCAAAGATCGGCGAGCGTTGACCGTCGCCGGAACGCACAGAAAA
This sequence comes from Woodsholea maritima DSM 17123, assembly GCF_000382325.1. Lineage (GTDB taxonomy): Bacteria > Pseudomonadota > Alphaproteobacteria > Caulobacterales > Maricaulaceae > Woodsholea > Woodsholea maritima. Next base: position 225,100 of record NZ_KB908058.1, on the reverse strand, counting down.
GGTGAAGCGCCCGCTCATATGCACTTGAGACAGCCCTTGCAGGATTTTCGAGCTGTCTTCCTCACCAAAGGCGAAGCCTTCAATCGGTAGACCCTCCAGATTGCGCGGAGCACCGGGCACCAGCGCACGCACCGCGCGCGAAGCCGCGATCACCTTGCCTTCGCCATCACAAGCCACCAGCGCGGCCGGAGCACATTCAAAAGCATGGGCAACAGGCTGTAGGGCCTTGGCCGCATCGCGGGTGCGATCCAAACGCAAGCTGGCGCGCAGACCGGCAAAGATCAACGCAATGGCAAAGAAGCCCGCCAAGGATAAGGCCGGTACAGGGCTGAGCAAATGATCGCTAAACGGTTGGGCTGAGATTTGCGTCAGGCTCAACACGCCCAGGATCGCAAAGGCCGTCACATTGGTGATCGCCGAAGGGATCACGGCGCTGCGCCGTCCGGCCGCCGCCATTGCCGCAGGCCCTGCCAGGAAGATAAAGGCCGCCGGGCTTAACGCCCCGCCAAAGGCCGCCGTGGCCGCGAAGACCGGAATGACCCAGCTCAATGTCAATAAGAAGCGGCGACTATCCGCATTCAGGCGTGATGACAAACCCAGGCCCACCAGGCCCGGTAAGGCCAGTGCCGCCCAGCCACAAATCGCATTCATACTCAAGGCTTGGCTTTGATGCAGCGCAATCGCAGACGCGATGACACCACACAGCCAAACGGCATGAACAACTGGTCCGCCGATCCGATCGATCGTTAAAAATGCACGACGCATGGTTTTGGCCATTGGCCCCTACCCGACTCACTTTGACAACATATTGCCGGACCTTGGCCTGCTCCCCTTAACAATCCTTGAACAGGCCGTCACGATTTTGAGATTTAATTATAGACTCCTGAAAAAGACGATATAGAGGGCTGATCAAATAATTTTTTCCAGCTATGATGCACGCGGGGACAGCGAGAACGAGGGTTCATTAGATGCCAAGTCTTTGGGCATGCCTGCTTTGTACGGCTGCACTGCAAGTCAGTGCCCCGGCGACAAACGATCCAACACCAGCCACCTCTGACACGGGCATGACCCAAGAGGGAGCCGAAGCCCTTAACGAAAACGCCAACACCACACCGGTCTTAGCGCTGCGCGATGGCGAACATAATGACATCGCTTTAGAAGGCACACCCTTATTTACCCGTGCAGAGACCTATGCCGCCTTCCACGGTGATGTTGAGGCCGCCCAGATCCGCGAGCTCCGTTCAGGCGCAGATCTTGATGCCGTCATGGATAGCCTGGTGGCCTATTATAAAGATGATGCCTTGGCCGACGCTCACATCGCCTATGCCGCTCTGGTGGCACAACAATTTCCAGAATTCTTGGATGATGTACGCGCGGTTGCCGATTATTATGGTCCGCAGGTTGCCGTAGAGGCCCTGACCCATGATCCGATCTATGTCACAGGGTTTACCGGCGCGGATGACGCCTCGGACACGGTTTTCTCCGCCCTCGCCCAAGATAGTGAGCGCATCAGCCTCGCCGCGGATCGCTATCGCGAAGCCGCCTATGATCTCCAGGCGCAAAGCTGGGCGCAACGCCGTGCCCGTGATCGCCAAGACCGTTTGTCATCCTTAGAAACGGCATCCTCGCGCGTCAGTGCCGATTTCAGCTTGGGTGACCAAGTGCGCGCCGCGCCCACCGATCCTGAATTGGCCGCCGCAACCCGCACCCAAGCCCCCGCCGCCGCCCGTCATAATGGTGCCGTTAGCGCGCTTCTCTTGCGTCAACGCGAAGAGATGGCCGCCCAAGCCAGCCCCACCTTGACCCTCACCGTGGGGCAAGCGCAGCTGGCCCCGGATGAACATCGCATTGGGCGGATTTTGACCGTGGCCGCGCTGCAAGCCATTCGGGATACAGACCCCGCAACCCTGGACGCGATGCTGTCTGATCCGCGTGTCGAGCGTTGTATTAACTGGGCGCGGTTACAACTGACCCAGTGTGTGGCCGCCGGTCACTTTAAATACGAAGACAGTTTCTGTATCTCGCAGCATGCCCTTCATGATGTCGCCCTATGCTTAAGCGCATCGCGTGAGATTGAAAGTAACACTAATACATCTACTGTATCAAATTAGAACGCACACCTTGACGGGATTGAGCTTTTTGCTTGGTCCCGTCCAGCTTTAAGACATTTTTAACGCTTAATCTTGGTTTTGATGGTCCTGGAGCCCTATTTAAGTTAGCGTCATTCTTGCTTCTTAGGGGAAGCTTAGTTGGGATGATGCGGTTTATGAGATTTTTGCTCACAGCCCTTTTCTGGATCGGTGTGGTCAGCGCTTTTATGCCTGCGGATTTTTACATGTCCGAGAGCGTATTAGCACGATCCGACGTTCCCGTAGATCAGATCGGGGCGCAGCTGCGCGAGATTGACATCCCCGACATTGAAAGCCAGCCCGCCTGTGATGATCATCGCGAGCTGTGCTCTGTCCTCAGCGAGTTTTCCGATTTCGCGGGTTTCTTTGGGGGGTATACCCTCAACAAGGTCGAAACCGCATTGAATGACCACATGGATGCCCCGCGCCAGCCTGACTAAAACGCCTCTCCAGACTTAAACTTACAAGGCCAGGTGAAAGCCTGGCCTTGTCATGTGCGCGTGAGGGAGCTACCTCCCCCCTATGAGCACATCAATCGACCAGCTGAACAGTGATATCCAAGACCTGATCGAGGAGTTTGACTTCTTAGGGGACTGGGAAGAGCGCTACCGTTATCTCATTGATTTGGGAAAAGATTTAGCGCCTCTTGCGGATCATGAGAAGAATGAAGCCAGCAAGGTTCATGGCTGCACCAGCCAGGTCTGGCTGGTTTACACGCTGCACGATGGCGTGCTGAATGTGCGCGGCGACAGCGATGCCCACATCGTCAAGGGCCTGGTTGCGCTGTTGATCCGGCTCTATGATCAGCGACCGATTGAAGCGGCCCGCGCGGTCGATGCGCAAAGCGTTTTAAACGCCATCGGCTTGGCTGAACATCTCTCACCCCAGCGCTCAAATGGTTTGGCCTCTATGGTCGCGCGTCTGAAGGCGGCGGTCGCCGCCTAAAACGCAGATGCCCGTTGAGGGGTGATCAGCCCATAGTGATGGGCCAGGCGATCGAGCGCCAAAGGCAGCGCAAAGCGCGCCGCATGGCGCGGCCAGCTTAAATGGCGCTCGGCCCCCTCCAAGCTTAACTCGCGGATCACCATGGCGATCAGAATCTGATCGAGCTTTGGCCCAACCGCTTCAAGCGCACGCATGACCCGCGATTTAGCGGCCAATGCCCCCTCGCCCGGATCAGAAGCGGCGTAAGTGGGCGAACGCCCCGCACCAAAGCTTTGCCAGTTTTGCGTGATAGAGGGAGCTAGGCTGGAGCGATAATAATCGCCATGCAGACGCTCACCGGCTTCAAATTGCACGCGATTTAACAGGGTCGTGGCTGGGGTGGAGGGCGAGTAATAGCGGCTCAACACGCCAAAATCCGGTTTACGCTGCGCCTTTGCCCAACGGCCTTGGTCATCAAGAATATCGACGGTTACAGTCTCCTTACCGATCTTAGCAAGCTGCGCACGCCCCTTCGCGCTGAGGGCCAAGCCTTCGCCCTGCACCATCAGCCAGTGCGCACTTTGTGCGACTTCGATGTCTTGAGGATCAATCATCACTAAGGCCCGCCGGGAACGCGGCGAAAAAATGCCATATCCCGCCCCCTGACGGCGAAGCTCGCGCCCTTTGGGCGCAAGCTTCTTCATCCAGGCAAAGCCCGTCACAGCACCAATTCCTGGGGCTGAGGCATATCGGGGCAAGGCGCGGAGCGTAAAAACGCCTCCAGATCATCCAGACACGCATCCAGGCGCGCATCATCACGGCAATCTTCGATCCGGTGACAGGCGTGGGCCGCGGTTGAGCGGTCTCGCCCAAAGGCGATGGCGACGCGCGCCAGGCTAAGTTGAAAGGCCACATGCGCCAGATACATCGCAACCTGGCGGGCAAAGGCTATGCGCGGTGAGCGGCGTGTCGCGGCCACCAACTCATCCAACGGGATATCAAAAACATAGGAAACGACATATTGAGCGAGACGAGCACGCGCTCGGTCCTGGCTCATTCGATTATGGATTTCCCCCATTATTCACCCTTTCACTGAGCCGGTCCACCATTGGACAGGCCCATGCTAGGGCGCAAAATTCAGGGGAGGATAAGATGGGCTAATCCCTTAAGGGGAGAAGGCATTTTCTCCCCTTAAGGGTGTGGATAAGCCCACATTTCACTTATGACGCGTAGATATAAGCGACGATCAAGACCACGGCCAACAACAGCGTACTCCAGACCGCCATAATCCCTGAGGGCACATCACGTGCAAAGCTACCCGCCGGACTGAAGAGGTTGAAGAGGCCTTTGCGGATGGTGCGGCCTAAGCCTGCCCACCCCTGATCCATGGCTCCACCCAGACGATCCAACATCGCGCAACTCCACCGCGCCGCGCCATCAAGCACTTTGCGATAGATCCAATCGGTATCGAGAATGGTGATGTCTTTCTCTGCCGGATAGAGCTTGAACCGCATCAAGAAGGTGAAGGCGAACAGCGCCGCGAGGAGCAGCTGCATCTGCCCCACGACGTGATCATAGGTATAGGGCTGATACTCCACCGCATAGGGCAGCAGGTTGTAGAGTGCGCCATAATTAATCCCCAGATAGAGGCACAAGAAAGATGCCAAGCCCATGGCCAACAACATGTTGAACGGGGCTTCCTTGACCTTGTGTCCGCCATCATGACCGAAAAAGGCACAATAGGGAATTTTGATCCCAGAATGCTCCAACACACCGGCAGAAGCAAAGACCAAGATCAACCAAGGGATATAATGGTGTTCATGCAGAACCGCCGACAAGGTCAAGGCCTTGGCGACAAAGCCCGAGAACAGCGGGAAGGCCGAAATCGCCGCCCCGCCAATCATACAAAAAACGGTGGTCAGCGGCATCGACTTATAAAGCCCGCCCAGATGGCTGGCCTTTGTGGTGCCCACACGCATCAACACCGCGCCCATCGTCATAAACAACAGGCCTTTATAGATGATGTGGACAAAGGCGTGGGCCGCGGCCCCGTTCAAGGCCAATTCAGAGCCCACACCGATGGCGCAAACCATGAAGCCCAGCTGGTTATTCAGCGAATAGGCCAAAACCTTGCGCAAATCATTTTCCACCACCGCGAAGAAGACCGGGAAGGCCGTCATGATCGCGCCGATCCAGATCAAGATCTCCGTCCCGGCAAACCCCCTCGCCAGCGCATAGATGGCAAGCTTCGTCGTAAAGGCGGACAGCACCACCGCACCGGTCGCGGTGGCCTTAGGATAGGCATCCTGAAGCCAGTTATGAAGAAGAGGAAAAGCGCATTTGATGCCGAAGGCCAAGAATAACAACATGCCGCCGGGCGTATCAATGGAGAAGACCCCAACATCACCCACGCCGCCAAAGGCCCAAGAGCCTGTCGTATTGTAAAGCATGACCGCACCGCCCAGCAGCAGCACGCCAGAGAGAACAGAAATCGCCAGATAGCGCAGGCCCGCCCGATAAGCTTCGCCCTTACGGCTAGCAAAAATCAAGAAGATCGAGGAGATCGCCGTCAATTCCCAGAAGAAGAACAGCGTCAGCAAATCACCCGCAAACACCGCGCCCAGGCCCGCCCCGGCATAGATCAAACCGGATGGATCAGACATGCGATCCTTTTCATGCCAGGCATAAATCCCGTTGAGGAAGGCCGCGATGATGAAGACCAGGCCCCACACGCGCGAGATATTATCCAGACGATAGGTTTCAAAGCTGAGGCCAGCCATCTCCACCACGCCATAAACCCCGCTTTGCGGCGTAATGAGCAGGAGGAAGAGCGCGGCCAAGGGTGAGAGGACCATCAAAACCTTACGCGCATAATGCCAAGGCAGAATGACCGCCAGCAAGCCGGCCAGAACGACCGGAATCGCGGGGCTAATCCCCATGAAGAGATCACTCATCATCGCCCTCCTGGGTGTAGTAATCGGCTTTACGGCCCAAAATCGCGCGCAAAGGCCAGCCCATCAGCACGGCAAAACAAAATCCGAAAAAGCCCATAATGGCGTAGAAGCCAAAGACATCGCCCGGCCCGCCATGGGGGTGGAAATGGTGGATCGCCTGTAGGCCAATCATCGCCAGCGTGCCGACAAGGAACAGCCAGAAGAAAGCCCCGCGTACACTTGGCTTATCGAGGAATAAGAAAGGCTTGGCAAAGGGATGCACGCCATCATCCTTAGATGGGGAATGGAGGGTATCGTTCGAACTCACGAGGCAATCTCCATCGAAAAGACAGGCGCGAGATAGCTGACCAAAGGATCAATCAATAAGAACAGCACAAAGGTCGCAATCGCCGTCAATAAGGGCGGCAAGACCGCCAATAAGGGCGGCATGCCCGGACGCATCGGCGCGTCATCCTTGGGTTTTTTAAAGAAGGCATTGATCACGATGGGCAAGAGATAGCCGATATTGAGCAGTGAAGAGCCGATCAGCGCCGCCATCAGCCAGGGATGCCCGGCTTGATCACTGCCTTGCATCAGGAAGAATTTCGGCCATGTGCCGCCAAAGGGCGGCAGGCCAATCAGGCTGAGCGAGGCAATGCCAAAAGCGGCAAACGTGACCGGCATGAATTTGCCCAAACCCGCCATATCCGAAATATTGGTTTTCTTGGTACCGGTATAGATCGCCCCCGCGCCCATGAAGAGCGTGATCTTGGCAAAGGCGTGCATGACAATCTGCAAGGCAGCACCCAGCATCGCCGCCGGGCTCGCCAGCATCGCCCCTAAGGTCACGTATGACAGCTGAGACACGGTGGAATAGGCCAAGCGGGCCTTCAGATTATCCTGCGTCATCGCAATGATCGAGGCCGCCACGATGGAGAACCCCGCCAGCCAGGCCAAGGCATCGGCCGCCGGGGTGGCCGCCATGGTCAGCGGGCCAAAGACATAGGTCGTGACTTTCAACATCGAGAAGACGCCCGCCTTCACCACGGCCACCGCGTGTAGCAAGGCCGAAACTGGTGTCGGGGCCACCATGGCATTGGGCAACCAAGGATGAACCGGCATCAAGGCCGCCTTACCGATCCCGAAGGCGAACAGGCATAAGATCACGCTGGAGAGCACAGGGCCTGCTGCGCCCAAAATACCGCCGGGCGTAAAATCCGTGGTTCCGGCGACAAAATAGGTGATCAAAACCGCCGGTAAGAGCAGCCCGATCGAGGTCGATAGCAAGATCGACATATAGATCGTTGCGCCCTTGCGCGCCTTGGCATCGCCCTTATGGGCCACCAAAGGATAGGTTGAGAAGGTCAGCGCTTCATAGAAGAAGAAGAGCGTGATCAGATTGCCCGACAGCGCCACACCCATTGCCGCCGCAATAGAGAGCGTGAAGCATAGATAGAAACGGGTCTGATCCTTTTCCTTATTTCCACGCATATAGCCGATGGAATAGAGCGAGTTCAAAATCCACAGCCCACTGGCGACCATGGCGAACAGCGCGCCCAAAGGCTCCAGCTTGAACTTCAAGGATAGCCCAGGGGCAAACTCAAACAGCTCAATCGTGGGATTGCTCGGCGCGATTTCAACCAAATAGGCGACATTGATCGCCAGCAGGACCGCAGCAATCAAAGTCATGGCTTCGCGCACATTGGGATAACGCCCAAAGGCCACCACCCCAACACCGCCCGCCAGCGGCAGAGCCAGCGCCAGACCTAAAGCCAGTTCTGGTGTCCAGGTCATAGGCCCATCCCCCCATCAAGCGCAGCACGCGCAGCGTCTTGGGCAAGACCGACCAGCAGATCGGTTTGCACCCCAAAGACCAAATTGGCGAGCGCCAGGATCCAAAGCGGTATCAAGATCATCATCGGCACGCGGCGCACCTTGATCGCAGGCTCATGCACCGGAGCCGGATTGACCCAGATATTGATCAAAATGCGATAGACATAGAACACCGCCAGCACGGACGAGAAGACGATGAGCGCCACCGCCCACCACCATCCGCGCTCCAACGCGGCCGAAACCAGATAGAATTTCGAGACAAAGCCCACCGTGAACGGCACACCAATGAGGCTGAGCCCGCCAATGGTGAAGGCCGCCGAGACACCCGGCATCAGCTGGCCCAAGCCTTTGAAATCGTCAATCCTGCGCACGCCATAGGCATAGCTGAACGCCCCAAGAGCCACGAACAGCGCACCCTTCATCAAGGCATGGTTGAGAAGGTGCAGCATGCCCGCACTCACCCCCGCCAAAGACGCGATACCAAAGCCAAGCATCATATAGCCGACCTGCGCCACGGATGAATACGCCAGGATCCGGCGTACATTGACCTGAAAAATCGCCTGCGCCGAAGAAATCACCATCGCCATCACCGCCAAAGGCGTGATGACCCAGGTCAAGAGCCCCGTAACAAAAGACGCTGTCGGATCAAAGATGTCGAAGGTGAAGCGGATAAGGGCATAGAAGGCGACTTTCGTGGCGGTTGAAGCCAGGAAGGTCGTGACAAAATTTGGCGCATAGGCATAGCCATTTGGCAACCACATATGCAGCGGGAAAAGCGCCGCTTTCAACGCCAAACCGACCAGAATGAAGCCAAAGGCCACTTGTACGACCCGGTTATCATTTTGCTCCACCAACAGGCGGGCAATATCAGCCATATTCAGCGTACCGGTCGACATATAGAGGAAGCCCACACCGATCACGAAGAAGGTCGCCCCGATCGTGCCCAGCACCAGATAGTTGAAGGACGCAGTTAAAGCCCGACGGTCTTTCTGGGCCCCCATGGCGATCAGCGCATAGGTGGGGATTGATGAAATCTCCAAGAAGACGAAGAGGTTGAAGGCATCGCCGGTGGTGGAGACCCCGACCAGACCGGTAAAACAGATCAGGAAGGCCGCATAGAAGAGCGATTGCTTGGACTTGGCGATTTCATCGGCCACGCTCGGCAGGGCAAAGATCAAGGCCAAGGTGCCCATCACGCCCAACAATAAGAGAAGCGCGATATTGAGCCCATCAATGCGAAACTCAATGCCATAGGGGGGCTGCCAGCCACCAATAGCATAGGCCACAGGCGCACCGCTCGCTTGCATCTGGCCATAAATATCCAAGGCCAAGATCAGGGTGGAGACCACACCGATCAGCGCCGCCAACCAGCCAAACCGACCTGAAGGCTGCGCGGCCACGATGGCCGCTAGCACCATGGGCACCAAAACTAACAAAACCGGGGCGTGATCGCTCAACGCAGCCGGTAAGAAGCTCGCTTCAATCACGCTGTGCCTCTTTCAATCTCATCCGAATAATCGGCCCGCGCAATGGCGGAATCTTCAATCGTGCCATAGCTTTCGCGAATGCGAACCACCAGGGCCAAACCCACCGCCAAGGTCGCGACCCCCACCACAATCGCGGTCAGGATCAGAACATGGGGAAGCGGGTTGGAGTAAATAATCTCAGCCGTGTGATGAACCCCATCATAGGCCGCAGGGCCAGCATCATGATGGGCGGCTTGTTCGGCCAAGGAATGGACGGCCTCGCCGACACGCTCACGCAGATCGCCATGGCTGGCGGCCTGTGAAGCCCCATGAGCCACATCTGCACCCTGCGCGCCCGCGTGGGCGTCACTTTGGGTGGCTCCGGGAGTAGCTCCGTGAGTTTGCGCATCGCTTTGGATATGGTCACCATCATGCGCGGCCTCCACACTATGATGCGCGCCCTCACCGGCATGGGCCGCTGCGGTGCCATGGCCTGCATCGCTGCCATGGCCATCGCCATGCTCAGCCGGGTAAGGCAGGATCGGCGGCACGCCGCCAAACACCTTACCCATGGTGATATAGAGCAAGAAGACCGAAGTTTGGAAAATCGACAAGCCCACCAGGCGTTTCACCAGATTGGCAGAGGATACAACGCCATAAAGGCCAATCATCATCAAGGCGATGACGATGATATAGTTGAAGCGTTCAGAGATCAGCTCAACCATCTCTACCAATCCTCATCTGAAATATCAGGAGTACGACCGGCGAAGGCATAAAAAATCGCCAGCATCACACAGGTCACCGTGGTCAAAACGCCCAGTTCGACACACATAATGCCGATATGCTGGCCGGACTTATGGCTGAGATCAGGATGAAGGACATCATAATCCAGGAAGTCCCCGCCCATCAGCAAGGTCACAATCCCGGTTCCGGCATAGATCAATCCGCCCAGCGCCATGCCAATGCGCACCCAGCTGGGTGGGACCGCTTTCTTGGCCGCATCCACACCGAAGATCAACGCATAAAGAATGACCGCTGCGGCCAGGATCACCCCGGCCTGGAAGCCCCCGCCCGGTGAATAATCGCCGTGGAAGTGGACGTAAAAGCCAAAGACCACGATGAAAGGGATCAACAGCTTGGAAACAACGCGAAGAACAATATGGGGAGGCATCATTTAATTCTCCTCCTCTTTGCGTCCGCCGAGCCCGAGCAGCAGCGCCACGCCCAGACCGGCGGTAAAGACCACAAAGGTCTCGCCCAAAGTATCAAAGCCGCGATAGCTGGCGAGCACCGCCGTAACAATATTGGGAACATTGATGTCATTGGGGGTCATGGCGACATAATCCATGCCGACATAGGCATTCACCGGCGAATTGGGATCGCCATAAATCGGCATATCGCCCAAGGCATACAGCAAAGCCGCGCCGGTGATGACGACGACCAGCAAGGCCACGATATGGCGAGCCTTACCTTCCGGCTTGCAATCACGAGCGGTGAGCAGCATCGCGCCCAGCATCAACACGGTTGAAATCCCCGCACCAACAGCGGCTTCGGTAAAGGCCACATCCACCGCATCGAGCGACACAAACCAGGCCGCCGACAGCAGCGAATAGGTGCCAGTCAGCATGACAATGGCAAAAAGGTTTTTCATGCGAATGATCGCAATCCCCACCACAACCAGCATCGCGATGAGGGCGTAATCAAGATATTGCGTCAGATCGAGGTTCGCCATGACCTAGCCCTCCCCTTTGCCGGCATCGCGTGGATGGGGCGGTTTAAAGCGTGACAGCATCGGGGCAAGCCCAGCCTTATAGGCCGCATTGGCCACCGCATGGGTTGCCGTCGGGCTGGTCAGGAACAAGAAAAAGCCCAACAGTAATAACTTCGCCGCGACCAGCGTGAAGCCCGCCTGGATCACCAGACCGATAATGATCAGTTCAGCGCCCAAGGTATCGGTAACACCTGCGGCATGCATACGGGTATAGAAATCAGGAAGGCGCATGACGCCAATCGTGCCGGCCAGCACAAAGCCGACCCCTGCGAGCATGAAGCCCGCCGAAAGAAGATCGAGAATGATCGAAAGCGCGATAGAGAGCAAGTCCATAACTATTGACCTCCCTCAACCTGGTCGATCCGCTTGGTCATTTGGGACAAAGCCACATCGAGTGAGCGATAACGGAAGAATTTCAAAATCGCGATGGTGGCGATGAAATTGATCAACGCATAAAGCAGCGCAATATCGACCCCATCCGCGCGCCCGACCATGATGGCAAACACGCTGAGAAACAGAACCGTCTTGGTCCCGAAGGAGTTCACCGCCAAAATACGATCATAAAGGCTGGGCCCCAGGCACAGACGTGTCAGCATCACAGCCATCGCACCCGCCAAGGCCAGCGCGATGACAAAATCAAGATAACCAATCATGCTTTCTCGCTTTCATGGGCGGCAATATTCACGCGCTCGCCCATATCGGCAAAGGCGGCCGGGTCGGCCAACTCTTCGGTGAGGCTGTGAACGAGGAAGGCATCCTCCTCAACCGCCAGGGTCACAGTGCCCGGCGTCAAGGTGATGGAGTTGGCAAAAGTCGCCCGGCCCAGCCCCGAGCGCGCCGTGACCGGCACGCGGATCAAAACCGGCTGGATGTCCAAATCCGGCTTCAGGCTGACTTTAACGACATAAATATTGGCTTTGACGATTTCTGCGCCCAGCCAAACCCAATAGCGCGCAAAGCTGATGATCTGAGAGAAGGGCGCCGATTCGTCATCAAGAAGCCCCATGCGCACGGTCAAAACCAGCGCAATGATCACGGCTAAAACACCGAACCCCACCAATAACGGCTTGTACCAAAACCCTGACAAAACAAGCCAAAGCACGCCCAGCACCACCACCAATGTGGCACCATAGACCCAGTTCCAGCGCAAAGTCGTCCTCCCACTTCTCCGTTAAGGATTGTGTTACGATTAGCCTGGGTCATAAAAAATCTAGCGCCGCTTTTCCAGAGAAACCCGCCGGTGGAGTGCGGATTTATACAGAGCGCATGGGGATGAACACGCCCCTTATCAGGGGGTAATCCCATGAGTTTAAACGTGAAAAAGACTTCCCTTCACGCGCATTCAGCCAAAGGGATTAAACACTGTTTGGACGGCTTAACGACCAATCCCAATAGCGTAATACGGTCTGAGCTTTGTCGACACTCAACGTATCATAGACCCGGATGGCAAAATGCATCTGATCTTCACGCAGGCCTTTCCAGGCCGCACGCAGCAATAAAACCAAGTGATCGCGCGATAAACCGGTCGCTTTACACAGGACCGCTAAGGGCTCACCGCCAAAATCCTCACACATGCGATCAAAGAGCGAGCGTTGGATATTAGCGAGCTTTGCAGCCTCTTCGCACAGCATCTCCTCAAGGCCCTGGCGCTCAGCGGCTTCGATCACCCCTTCCAGAGAGCCCCAAGGGGAAAGCGAACTGGCCTGACGATCGCGTTGACGACGATCAATATAGGCCAGCGCGCGCTGGATCAGGGGATCGGGAAAAGGCTCGCGGGCCGCGCGCGGGAACACATCTTCCGCGGCGTCTTGCAGGATTTCGCGGCCCACGGCGAAGCGGTCCAAAATCATCCGCCGCAATTCATGATCACAGTCCCAGAACAGGGAAAAGGCCTGATTGGGCCGCATTTCTGGGCGTTGGATCAACAAGTGCGCAAGGACATGATGCTCCATCACCATTTGCACCAGATGATCCATGGTCTGCGCAGCCAATTGCGCGCCGGTATTGCGCAGCAAAGCTTCCAGCACTTGCGGTTCCCCGGCCAGAACCAGGGCGGCAGACACCGGCTGGGTCACTTTCAAACGCCGCGCCAAGGACAAGCGGTGACGCACCTCGCCAGTGCGCGCCACCTCCATCATGTCAAAATCCGTCAGCGACAGTGAGCGCTCTAAGATCGGCTCTGCCACCTCAAACACATCACACGCCAAGCGGCGTAAGAGGCGCAAGGGCGCGGCCTTTTGCTCCGCCAAACGATCGGCCACCTTGCGGCGCAGGCTCTCATCGGATTGGCGCAAAACCTCATCCAGGACATCCGCCACCACCCAGCGCTCAGGCGGGGTGACGCGGCTGGACGGCAGACACACAATATCGGCCAAGCGGCGCGCCAACAGTGTGCGCGCGGTTGGCCCTTGGCGCACGGGCTCGCCCATCAGGCGTTCATCACTGGAAAATTCGTAAAGGTCAGCCATGCCCATACCTTGTCGTCCTGATCATGATCGCATTATGCCATGGGCGCGTTAAGGAAGCGTGGCCAAGATGTTATTGGCCTCTACGCATATACTTCACACTTTCTTGAAGCTTTAGATTAGATAAATTACACTTATTAGCGTTTTTGTAGACGGAATATTCTGTAAATAGGCGTATCAAGTCTACAAAGACACGACATTGCCCCATTGGATAAGAGTTTTGGTTGTTTTTCGTCGCATACGCCGCGTCATTGCCGTGCCGCCCTTCTGGCTCTATCTGATGACGATCAGCGCGTGGTTTTTTGGCTTCGGCCTGCAAACCACACTCTTTCCCGGCGTCATCAATTACACGCTGATGGAAAGCCCCGATAAGCTGGGCTTGGCGCAAGCGGCGCTGACCGCGCCGATGCTGGTGCTTTTGCCGCTGACCGGGGTCATCGCCGAGCGCTATGATCGACGGATTTTGCTGGCGGGCTTCCACACCCTTGCCGCGCTCGCCGCGTTATCGCTGTTCACCTTGATGAGTTTTGGCTTGTTATCCTATGAAATGTTGGTGGCCTATGCCTTATGCGTCGGGATCGCGGGAGCCTTCGTCATGCCGGCGCGCGATTCGGCGATCAATCCGGTTATTCGCGTTAGCCAGCGCCTCAATCAAAACGGAAGGTCTTTGCAAAAGGGGGTCATCATCGCCTCGCTTGTGCAATTTGCGGCGCAAATCCTCGGCATGGGGCTGGGCTTTGGGGCGAGTTTTAGCGGACCTAAATACTTCTTCGCCTTGCAAGGGGTCGGGCTCTTGCTCGGCGGGATCTGCGCCCTGTTGCTGCCGCGTTTACCCTCACGCGCTGTCAAAACGGATAAGGTCCTCAAAAGCCTCAAAGATGGGATCTCCACCGTCTGGCATTCGCCCATCTTAGGCCCCATGACCTTAATCATGATTGTTGTCGGGCTTTTAGTGATTGGTGGCGGCTTCTTTGTGATCATTCCGGTGCTGGTGCGCGATGTCTATCATTCCGGCTATGAGGTCTTGGCCAGCCTTCTGGTGACCTTTTGGGTGGGCGCCTTTGCCGCCAATGTCATCCTGGCGCGCCTGGGCAATATCGAGAAACCCGGCCAGGCGCTGATTTACAGCCAGATCATCACCATTATCGCGCTGGGCCTCTTTGCAACGCCGCTGCCTCTATGGGCGCTTTATGGTTTGATTTTCTGCTGGGGCCTGGGCGCAGGGGTTGCGATCTCCCTCAGCCGTGCCATTGTTCAAGAAAACGCCCCCGCTGGAAAGCTCGCGCGGGTCATGAGCGTCTATCAGCTGGGCCTGTTTGGCGGGGCGCCCGCCGGTGCGGCGACCTTTGGCTATATCGTGGCCCATCTGGGCGCGCGCCAAGCGAGCTTGATCCCGATGATCGGGCTCAGCCTGTTCATGCTGGGGATCGCGCTTTTTTCTCCCCTGATGAAAGTGACCCGTGAAGAACCGGCCTAGGCCTCCTATATAAAGCCTCTAACCGATAAGGGAGAGCGTGATGGCCCGTTTAAGCCCCACCGACATTGAGACCCTAAAAAGCAAGCTCACCCCGGATGAGCGCCGCATCGCGTTTGAGGAAGGCACCGAAGCCCCTGGCTCGCACCCCTATAATTTCGAAAAACGTGACGGCATGTATCATTGCCGGGTCTGTGACAGCGCCTTATTCCCCGCCAGCACTAAATATGAATCCGGCTCGGGCTGGCCCTCTTTCTATGCCGCTATTGACAGTGACGCGGTAGAGACCAAAACCGATTTCAAACTGGTGATGCCCCGTACCGAAATCCATTGTGCCACATGCGGGGCACATTTGGGCCATGTCTTCAATGACGGGCCAGAGCCCACAGGTCTACGATTTTGTACCAATGGAACAGCGCTGGACTTTAAACCTGAGACGACGCAAGAATAAGAACATTATACTATAACCATCACACTTTAGGGGGAATGATCCATGTCTTGGCAAACCAAACCCTGGCGCAGCGCCCTGCTCGGTGCCGCCAGCCTTGGCGTTTTGGCGGCCTGTCAGCCAGCCACGCCGACGCATCAAGAAGAAAGCACACACGAAATGACGCATACGGCTGCAGCCACCACCCCCACCTCTGTGGATTTGATCGCACGCGCACGCCAGATCGAAGCCCCGGTCACGCAAAAGCGTGATCATGTGGTTGAACAATTGGGCCGCACCCGCACTGACGAATTTGCCTGGCTGCGTGATGATAATTGGCAAGACGTGATGCGCGATCCGTCCGTTTTGGACGCCGATATCCGCGCGCACCTCGACGCTGAAAACAGCTATTACGAAGCGGTGATGGAGCCGACCAAGGCCCTGCAAGAGACGCTTTATCAGGAAATGCGTGGCCGCATCAAAGAAGATGACAGCGCGGTCCCCTCTCGTGATGGCCAATTCTATTATTCTGTCCGTTACCGCGAAGGCGAACAATATCCGGTCTATGTGCGTTATCCCGCCGATGACACTGGCGCGATGGTCAATGAAGAAGAGATCATTCTGGACGGTAATGCCGCCGCCGAAGGCATTGAGTATTTCGATCTGGGCGCTGTGATCCATTCACCCGATCACCGTTATCTCGCCTATGCCGTCGACACCAAGGGCTCTGAGTTTTATGAGCTGCGCATCCTTGATCTGGAAAGCGGCGAGTTGATCACCACCCTGTCGGATGAGGGCTATGGCTCCATGGTGTGGGCCAATGATTCGCAAACCCTCTTCTGGGTCTGGCGTGACAGCAATAACCGCCCGCGCCGCATCTATCGCCAAGCCATCGACGCGGCCGAGCCCACCCTGATTTATGAAGAAGCCGATGAGGGTTATTTCCTGGGTGTGGGTAAGACCGAGGGCGATAGCTATATCCTGCTCTCTTCGGGTGATCACACCACCAGCGAATACCGCTTGATTGATGCCAATGACCCGGCGGCGGACCCTGTTCTGGTGGCTGAGCGCCAAAGCGGCGTTGAATATAGCCTCACTGAGGCGGGCGGCCAGTTCTGGATCCTCACCAATGCCGATGGCGCGGTGGACTTCAAACTGATGACGGCCCCGCTCGATGCGCCTCAGAAGGACAATTGGAGCGAAGTTCTGCCCCATCGTCCTGGCACTTTGATCAATGGCGTTATGGGTTTTGAGCACTGGATGGTGCGTTCTGAGCGTGAAAATGCTCTACCGCGCATCGTGATCCGCAATCTGGAAAGCGGTGAAGAGCATAATATCGCTTTCGAAGAAGAAGCTTACTCCTTGGGCATGGATGGCGGTTATGAATACGCCACCGACATGATGCGCTTTACCTATGAAAGCCCATCGACCCCAGAAGAGACCTTTGATTACAACATGGCCTCGCGTGAGCGGACCTTGTTGAAGACCCAGGAAATCCCCTCGGGTCACAATCGCGATGATTATATCGTGCGCCGCATCAACGCCCCCGCGCGCGATGGCGTGACCATTCCGGTGACAATCCTTTATCATAAAGACACCCCGATTGATGGCACCGCGCCCTTGCTGCTCTATGGCTATGGCTCTTACGGCATCACCATTCCGGCCGGTTTCTCCACCACCCGCCTTAGCCTGGTTGATCGCGGCATGGTCTATGCGATTGCCCATATTCGCGGCGGTCAAGCGCGCGGCTATCAATGGTATCTCGACGGCAAGCTCGATAAGAAGATCAACACCTTCAACGATTTCGTTGATTCGGGCCGGGCTCTGATCGCGGAAAACTACACACGTGAAGGCCATATCGTCGCCCATGGCGGGTCTGCGGGCGGTCTGCTCGTCGGGGCCTCTATGAACCAAGCGCCGGAGCTGTTTGCCGGTGTCATCGGTGCGGTACCGTTTGTGGATGTCCTCAACACGATGAGCGATACCGAGCTTCCCCTGACCCCGCCGGAGTGGCCAGAATGGGGTAATCCGTTGGAAAGCGAGACCGCCTACGATCAGATCCTCGCTTACAGCCCTTATGACAATGTCGAAGCCAAAGCCTATCCGCACCTGTTGGCAACAGCGGGTCTGACCGATCCCCGCGTCACCTATTGGGAGCCTGCCAAATGGGTTGCGCGTGTGCGCGATCGGCGTACCGATGATGGCCTGACTTTGCTGCGCACCAATATGGGTGCGGGCCATGGCGGGGCCTCTGGGCGTTTTGACGCCTTGAAGGAACGCGCTGAGGATTACACCTTTGCCCTGATGGCTGTCGGGATCGCCGACCACTATGCCCGCCCCACCGGGGAAGGCGAAGGCGGCGATGAATAAGCGTTAAAGCCGTTTAAACTCCTGCAAAAAAGCCCTGAGCCTTCACGCTCAGGGCTTTTTCATGGCCGCAAGGGATCTTGTAAAGCCCGGCGTAAACCGCTCATCACAATCGCCTTATGAAAGGGCAGGATTATAGCGAGATAGGCATATCCCAAAAAATTATGCCGCTTACAGCAGGTCGCCACATAAAGGCGAGGGTGATCACCGCGTTGACGCATCACTGACACGCGAAAATCCTGATGGCGATCATCCTCACCCAACAGGATTTCATCCGCTGTAATCTGATAGATTTTAAAGAAATCAATCCGGTCCCCTACCCCCTTAGCCTCGATCTCGCTTTGCGCGTCATCCCGGCTCAACAGGTCGGTGGATTTGAGCCCTAGGGGCTTCACGATCAAATCCCTGAGCTTCAACAGATGTTTGGCCCACTTAATCTCCGCGCACAGGCAGTGCTGCGCCAAAACGCGTATATCACACTCCATAAGATCCGGGCGGACGCTCAAATCGGCGCTATAGACATCTACATAGTCTTTTGGGGCCACATAGGCGCATAGCAGACTGTGATAGGGCAAGGTATCTGATCTAATCATGCCCCCTTTATAACCCACCCCCTCGGGCCAATGGCGTGACAATGCGCCTCAAGCGTGATGTGCCTGCCCCCCCCTATTCAGATCACCCTTTTTAACAATGCGCACGCAGAGAGAAAGACATAAAAAAAGACGGGCCGCAGCCCGCCTTTTCCGTGCAGAGTGTTCGCGTCTTAGTCGAGATTATACACAATATTTGTCGTCTCACGCTCCCGCACCGCTGTTGCGGGGATGTTGCTATCTATACCATAGCGCCATTGCTCAACCGCACGCACAGTCGAACGCGCAAATCCCGAATGCGTGCAGTTGATAATCCGCACATTCGCAGTGTGGCCCGAGCCTAAAATATCATAGGCCACCAGGCACTCCCCCTCGATCCCGCGTGACGCCATATCCATGGGATAATCAGGATTGATACGGCGCACCAATCCCGCCATGGGGATCTCCACAGGGCCCATAGCGCCAGTGCCGCCTGTATCCGGGCGGGGCGCGGGCACAGGTGGATAGCCGTCCCCAAATGTGGTGGGGTTCAGCGGATCTACAGGTTCAACATCAGGGCGCGCCGGTGGGGCCGGCGTGGGCTCTACAGGATCAAAAGCTCGGCGTTCCGGCTGTTCGGGTGCAACATACTCAAAAATCGTGATCCGCGGCAATTCTATAGCCAATTCGGGCAAAGCCGCTTCAACACGGATCAGCATCTGCATGACCATAAACACCACGAGGGTTATAAAAGCGGCCAGCGGTGTCATCATGACGATCCGTGTCAGCTGGGAATGCATCGGTTGCAGGGTTGTCGCCATTGTTAATCCCCTTGTTAAATTTTGCATCACCGAAAGGCGATACCGGAGATAGTAACGCGATAAACCCTTGTTAATAAGTCGATAATTACCCTTCTCGCTTAGACATTAGTCGTAAGACCTTGGTCGAATACTCTGAGGAACTAAGAAAAAACCCCGGCCAAAGGCCGGGGTTTTAAAGCATAAAAAGACAAGCAAGTCTTAGCCCGCTTCGCTTTCAGAAGCTTCTTCTTGGCTGTCTTCAACAGGCTCTGCTTGAGCTTGCTGTTGACCAGGAGGAACAGGTGCCGACCCTGGGATCAACTCACCATAGACGTTGAAGTAAGACTGACACCGCTCAGGCACTTCATCCAAACGCACACGCCCATCTTCATCAAGATTACCCAAAAGAACCGCTTGGGCTTTCTCAGCATCAATGGTGAGATCACACTCATCAAACACCACTTTGCGGCGTTGATATTCGCGCATGCCCTCGTTTTCAATCTGGGCAACCACGAACTGGATCCAGCCTTGAGCTGTACGACGTGATTCAGGGTAGCGCGCCCCCTCACGCCAAGCGCGCAATGCGCCTTGGCGATTGTTTTGATTATAACGCGCATTACCTAACATCGTCCAGGCATTGCCGATACGGTCAAAACCACCACGCTCAACAGCACGAGCAAGCCACGTTTCAGCTTGCGCATTTTGATTCAACTGGAAGTAGGCTTCGCCCAATTTGCGAGCATCATCACCACTACCAGTCATCTCAGCTAAACGCTCAAGAGGCCCCAAAGCGCGTTGCCATTCCTGAGCCTGACGCCATAGATTGGCGAGTAGTTCTAGGTTTTGGCGGTTGTTTTCAATGGTACCAGCATTCATCTCACGTTCGAGAATGCTTGCCCCCCGATAGGGGTTCTCATAAAAGCTGTAATACTGAACCAGGTTAACAACCTGACGGCCATCTTGAGTTAACCCATTGAGGTACATCAACTTGTTAACTTCGAACGCCAAAGGCTCTTGCCCAGTTCGCGCATAGAGGGCAACCAAGTTTTGCCAACCGGTACGCTCACCTGGGAAACGGTTTACAATTTCACGTACAACCCGCAGCTCGTCTTGAGGACGCTCCAGCTGATTGTAGTAATATTGCATGAGGGAGTAATCCCCCATCACCTTATTAGGCTCATTATTATAGAAGAATTCAGCGTATTGCAGACCTTCACGGAAACGCTCCGCACGGACATAAGCTTGTGCTAATTTCTTCGCCAAAGATGCGCTTAATTCAACACCAGACTGCAGGGCCAATTCGAATTGCTGAATACCTTCGTTGATTTGGTCTTCAGCCAGATACATCTGGCCAATGGCAATACGAAGATCGGCAATTTCTTCATTATTGAACGCGCCATTGTTAATGGCGGCCAAGAAATCGCGAATAGCTTGCGGTAGGTTGTCTTGTGCAAAATACGCACGCGCCCGCAAATTGTAGATCATCCCAGTTTCATAAGGGGATGGTTCTTGTTGCAGGGCAGAGGTCAAAAGCCGAATGGCCTCTGCATTATTATCTTCTGAAAGCGCAGTTTGCGCATCCAGAACAATTTGACCAATCTCAGCCGAGAACGAACGGTTCTCTTCATTGCGCTCGGCTTCATCATTGTTGTTACGACCCCGTTGGGCCTCTGATGGCATAGTGACGCTAAGCGCGATCACCGATGCCGCGAATAAGGTTCCTGCAGCCCGCAGGACGCCTTTAGAATTTAGTCCAAAAGAGCGTTGCATCTTAAGCTCCTGGGGCGAGAGGCTCACTGCTCCCAGTGAGCAGTGAGCCCGCGCGTGACATTAGTCAGCCAATTGATAGTCGAAGCGGGTTTGAACCCCGGTCCGCGCTACCGCTTGACCATTGACGATCTTCGGATTGTAACGCCAGCGTTCAACCGCTCGGATTGATGAGCGTTCAAACACAGAGCTTGAACAGCTAATAATCGAGATATTGGTCGGCGTTCCATCTGGGTTCACGTCAAAATTGACTGTGCAATAACCTTCCGTGCCACGTTCAGCCGCACGCGGCGGATATTGTGGCTCGATCCGGACCAACGGCTGGGCATCGCGATCAGAAACCGAGAAGCTTACCGTATTGGAGCCCAAATCAGGCTGGTCAAACGTAGGCAGTTCACCCACAGCCGTAGAGACACTCTCTGTGGGCTGGTCAGCGCGCTGCTGTTCGACCTGAGGCGGAGGGGGCGGGGGATCAACCTGATCAACCTCATCAGGGGTTAGATCACGTGTCCTGGTCCGCACCTCTTCAACCTCATCACGGATTGAAATACGAAGTTCATCAGCTTCTTCCTCAATGGGGATCTCGTCTGTAAAGATCAAAAGAGGCATGATTAAGAAAATGATGAGCGTCACCAAGGCAGCTACAGGAAGAGCAGCCAGAAGACGAATAAAGACAGCCATCGACTTCCCTCCCTTATGGCTCTTGCGTCGAGACATGGACATCAATGCCCATATCCATCAGCAATTCTTGGACGTCTAAAACCGTACCGATCGGGGCTTCAGCATCACCCTGGATCATGGCCTTAGCCAGCGGGTTTTCTTGACGCATTTGCTCAAAAACCCCACGCAGCTGTGACAGCTCATAGACGTTACGATTGACCCAGATCTCATCCGCTGAAGTGACCGCTACCAACATGGAAGGCTTTTGACCTTCTGTAAGCGCGGCTTCAGGACGGAAAATTTCTGTGCCTGGTTCTTTGACGAAAACCGAAGTTACGATGAAGAAGATCAACAGAATGAACACAACGTCCAACATGGGCGTCATATCCAGTTCGGCATCGGTCGATTCAGTATTCACGCGGCTACGACGAGACATAAACTATTCCCTCCCTAGTTTTCCGCGCGCTGAATGGAGACCGGGATCTCATTCGAACGCAGCTCATCCCAGATCGCGACGATCGTACCATGCTTGGCTTGATCGGCCGCTTCGATCAGAACGGCAGATTGTGGATTTTCCGCACGAATGCGAGAAACGGCCGCAATCACACGCTCTGCTGAGGTGGCTTCCTGGTTGACGAAAACGCGGTTCTGATCATTCACCTGAACCAGGATCACAGGATCAGAATTCGCTTGTGGCGGTTCTTGTGAAGGAGGCGGCGGACGCATATCTACGCCCTGCTCCTGCAAGAAAGTGGCCGTCACGATGAAGAAGATGAGCAGAATGAATACGATGTCGAGCATCGGAGTCATATTGACTTCGGCCTGATCACCATCACCTGCATGAGAACGTCTACGCATCGTTACTCCACTCCCAGCTGATCGGCAAATTTTTGCGCACTGCGCTTTGCGATCCGCTCAATTTGGCTGGAGAAAACAAGTCCTGAGAGCGATGCCACCATACCTGCCATGGTAGGGATGGTTGCACGAGCCACACCGGAAGACATCGAGCGCGCGTCAGACGATCCAGAGATCGCCATAACGTCGAACACCGAGACCATACCGGTCACCGTACCCAACAGACCGAACAGAGGTGCCACAGCGACCAAGGTTTTGATCAACTCGACATTCTGCGAAGCCCGTTGCTTCACCTCTGACACCATTTGCTCACGAATAGCGTGGGCATACCAAGACGAATGATCGCTACGCGCGGCCCACTCTTGGATGGCTTTTTCAGTTACGCCCTTATGGGCGGTGGTGAAGTATACGATACGCTCAAGGATGAAGGCCCACATCACGAATGTGAGGATCATGATCCAATTCAGGATCGGGCCTCCCCGCTCCAGGAATTCCTGTAGGCCTGACATGGCACTTTGGAAATCCATGGGTTTGGTTCCTTTGCTCTAGGGCTTAAGCGTCGCCACGCTCTTCAGCGTGACGGGCGATGATACCAGCAGCTTGCTCTTCCAGAGACTGTTGAGCGCTGCGGGCGAAGCTGGCGGCGAAAGAGTGGATGAACAGCAAAGGAATAGCTGCAACCAGACCAGACACCGTGGTAACCAGAGCTTCTGAAATACCACCGGCCATGATCCTTGGATCGCCAGTACCAAACAGAGTAATCTGGGTGAAGGTCGTGATCATACCCGTAACCGTACCGAGCAGACCCAACAGAGGGGCAACAGCGGCAGCCAGCTTCAAGAAGTTCAAGCCAAATTCGAACTTAGGCGTTTCACGCAGGATCGCCTCGTCGATTTTCAACTCAATGGTTTCCAAAGAGCGGTCTTTGACGCTCTCATATGCCAACATAATGCGGCCCAGTGGGTTAGAGGCAGAGGCCGTAGAACGACGTTTCTGTGCGCTGATACCAGAAGAGGCCAACAACAGAGCAACGATACGGAACACACCAAAGATTGCTGAGAAAACCAGCAGAACCGCGATCACAACAGCAACGACACCGCCTTGCTCAAAGCGCTCAGTCAAACTTGGCACTTCTTTATAGATGGCCAACAGAGCACCGCGAGACGGATCGACAGGACCGGCAACAATCTCACCCGGCTGACCATTGATCAGAGACTGAGCCATACCCATAACGCGACCTGGAGGCTGAGTACCCAGGACAGACAGGCGATAGCCAGCGCCCTGGTTCTGCTCATCCGAGGTCCAAACCACATATTTAACGCCGCCATCTTGTGCGAAGGCGTCAAATGGACCAACGCGTGTTACAGACACTGGAGAACCTTCACCCAGACCCAACACATTCGTGTTGAAGGTGACGACTTCAGCTTGCGCGTTCATTTCGTCGATCATGGTTTGCCAGATCAAATCCAACTCACGACGCTCAGGCAGGGTTTGTGATTCCGCCAGCTCCAACAGAGCTTCGTGGCGACCACGGTGCTGAGCTGAAACCAGTGAGGCCTCGATCAAAGACCCGAATTCACCTGCAGACTGACGCGCCGCACCAAATAGCTCACCGAAAGAGCCTTGAGCGGTCCGCAACTCAGCGGCCAGCTCTTCAATACGGGCTTGGTTTTGGTCGAATTGAGCTTGGTTGTTGCGAGCGATCGCTTCCAAACCGGCCAATTCAGAACGCGCTTGCGCAACGCGTGCCGCTTGTTGACCACGCTCTGAGCGGAATTCTTGCAAACGGCGCTGATTTTCAGCCGCAGCGTCACGAGAATCAGTGCGAACACGCTCAAGAAGTTGAGAAATACTGGTAACCGGTTCACGCTCTGGCTGAGCCAAAACCGAACCCGTTGTCAAAGCCGCGCACAAAGAGGCAGCTGCGACAAGTTTAAACATAGCTTTCATCGCTTAAAATCCTGTCTCTAGGGCTTATTGAGAAACCGGGGCCGGCAAAGGCGCAGCAAAGACGTCAGGTGTCGTGATCTCAGACGCGATCCGGTAGGCACGATCAAGATCGCCGCCTGCAGAACCTGGAACAGGACGCCAGCTTTGGTTGTCTTTGGTCATAATCTCGGTCACGCCATCATTGAACCGACGGATCATGGCCACACGACCAATTTGCAGGATTTCAGCTTCTTCCGCGACGCCATCACGAACAACTTCTTCAGAGTAAGTTGACAGTGAACGACCCGCAGCCGCTTCGATTTCGAAAGCGTTCAAAAGCACGCGGTATTTTTCAGCCGGAGTAATGCTGGCTTCGCCTAACATGTCTTGAATATTTGCAAGACGGTCCTGACGTTGTTGGATTTTGTATGGCAGATCAGCAGCGATGAACGCCTCCAAGGAGACATACATTTCAAGCAACATTGGCGTCAAATCACGCTCAATGGTTGAAACACGCTGCAACTGAGCTTGAAGGCTGCCAACTTCGTTATTTTGTGAACGCAAGAAAACTTCTTGCTGCTCAACAAATACGCGCTGAGATTCAATTTGCTCACGTAGAGCCAAATATTCACGCTCTAAATCTTGGGCTTCATCCCCAAGACGATCGATCTGAGCTTGCGCCTGCGCCCCCTCTTGCGTAGAGCGCTGCGCCGTTTGCAGAGCCTGATCGAGCTGAGCATGCGCTGCGCCCGCCGCAACCAGCGCCAATGCGGCGCCCGCGACAGCAGTGCGGATCCGTTTCACCTTGTTCGACATATCTCGCCTCACAGTAGCCGACGCAGACGAATGTCTGCGCTTCACGGTTACCCTCGTTTGTGTGTCCTTACGCCGACGTCACCGCGACGGCTTCGGTCCCCTACTAAAACCGGAGCGCGCCCACGCCCCGTCGTGGCCCGATTGGCCACCGAAGTGCTTAACAGGTAAAAATGACAGCCTCCTTACGGAACTGCCCTTCGTCCTGATTTTAATGCAGCGTTTTTCCGCTGTCTCTTTGGCATAGTGTTTAAACGCATAGCGCGTCAACGCAAAAGGCTAGCATCCAATTCGTGAAGATCAACTGGAGAAACTGCGCAAGAGCGTATTAAACGCGTTTTTTTGACGCATGCAGGCCCCAAGCTAGGTTTTGTTAACCCTAACGCACCCCTGATTATATTGCATTCAATGAAATTCTGTTGATGCGCATAGAATAATTCGCCCCAAGCGCGCTCAATACGTGAATTCGAGTAAGCGCCTCGCCTTATGTGCTGCCCAAAAACAGAATCACATCAGAGATCTCGCCCCCAAGTTCGAGCGCACAGCAAAGTGCAATCTGGCCGCGCGAACAGATAAACAGTGGTGAGCCAACCCCAGAGGTCATCACTCTGTAGATAGGAACGTGATTTTACGAGGAGAAAGTGGCTGGGGTACCAGGATTCGAACCTGGGAATGTCGGTACCAAAAACCGATGCCTTACCGCTTGGCGATACCCCAGCAGAGCGTGTCAACGCGTCTGAGGCCGTGGTGAATACCGGGGCCTTGCGCGCAATGCAAGACCCACATGCAGACCAAGTGCACCTTAGCCTTGAGCAAAAGTCTTTTCATCCTCGTCACCATCTTCGATTCCCATCGTAGCGCTCACGCTCACGAGACTCTCAATCACTTCGCACTCAACTCTGACTAGACCCCGCTTCATGCAAGCGGTAGGATAGAAATAATCACAAGATTTGGTTCAAGATTTGGTTTGGGACTTGAGGGGATTATGAAACAGTTTTGGGTAACTTTTTTTGGATCGATCGTGGGTGTGCTCATCGGTTCGATCTTGACGGTTGTACTCGCCGTCTTTTTGATTGCGGGCTTGATCAGCTCTGCCGCCATGCAGGCGAGCAACGCACCTGCGCAGATTTCCGGCCCTGTGGTGCTGGAACTTGATTTACGTGAAGCGCGCTCAGATCAGCCGAGCCGCTCACCCTTTGCCTACACCCAGCCCTTGTCTGTGGTGGATACGGTGCTGACCTTAGAAAACGCCATCGAAGACAATAATGTTAAGGGCGTTTTGGTCCGTGCCAACGAATATGGCATGAGCCCGGCTTCCGCAGAAGAAATTCGCACCGCTTTGGCCAAAGTCTCCGCGAGCGGTAAATTTGTGATTGCGCATGCCCAAGGCTTCGAAGGCACCGGCGTTACGAATTATTTCGCCGTTAGCGGCGCGGATGAGATCTGGCTGCAAGATACGGCCAATTTTGCTGCCGTTGGCATGGCCACCGAAACCATGTTCCTGGGCGGATTATTCGAACACTTTGGTGCCGTTCCGCAATTCGTCCAATTCTACGAATATAAAAACGCTGCCAATGTTTACACACAAAGCGATTTCACCGAAGCGCACCGCGAAGCGACTTTATCTCTTCTCGGCTCGCTTTTTGACACCCTGGTCGCCACCAGCGCCCAAGACCGTGATCAAAGCGAAAGCGCAATGCGCAATATCATCGTGAACGGACCTTATTCTGCTGAGCAGGCCCAGCAAAACGGCTTGGTTGACCAGCTGGGTCATGTTGCGGCCGCCCGTCATGCCGCCCGCGAGCGTGCCGGTAAAAACGCCCAGATCGTGGACATTGAAACCTATGCCAGCCAACAAGCGGCCCATTCTGCGCATGTCAGCAACCTCCCCGTCATCGCCCTGGTCGAGGGTGAAGGCGCGATTATGACCGGGCAAAGCTCTGCCGGGGGCTTCTCAAACCAAGCTTCCATCGGCGGCGACACCCTGGCGGAAGCCATTGATGCGGCGGTTGAGGATAAAGATGTTCGCGTGATCATCTTGCGCGTCAACAGCCCAGGGGGATCCGCCATTGCGTCCGATCAGATTTGGGATGCGGTTGTGCGTGCACGCGAAGCGGGCAAGCCGGTTATCATTTCAATGGGCAGCCTTGCAGCGTCGGGTGGCTATTATATCGCCGCCCCTGCCGATTTGATCATTGCCAATGCCACCACCATCACCGGTTCAATCGGGATGTTGTCGGGTAAAATCGTGACCGATCCTGCGCTGAACCGTATCGGACTTAACACCGAAAGCATTCATGTCGGCGGTGATTATGCCACCGTATATTCCAGTGCGGACCTATGGACACCCGAACAGGCGCAAGCCTTCTACACCCTTGCCGAAGACGTGTATGAAGACTTTACCCAGAAAGTGGCTGATGGGCGCGATCTTCCCTTGGCTGAGGTGCAAAACATTGCCCGCGGGCGGGTATGGACCGGCCAACAAGCCCTAGAGCATGGTTTGGTTGACCGCATTGGGGGCATTTCAACGGCCATTGAAGCGGCCAAGGAAATCGCCAATCTGGACGCGGATGATGATGTGGCCCTGCGCCGTTTCCCGCGTCAACTGACCCCGTTTGAGGCCTTCCAGTCTTTGTTCGGGGCCTCGGTTGAAGGCGCACAAAGCGCAACCGAACTTCGCCAATTGATGCAATTGCCAGAGGTTCAGGCTGCCCTGGAGATGCGCAATCGCATGAGCCAGCCTGGCACGCAGCTTTATGCCCCTGTGGATGACGTTCACTAAGCCGGGATAAAGACCAAAGAAAAAGGCCCATCGCCAATGGCGATGGGCCTTTTTTATACCGTCATTACACCAAATAAGAAGGCGATGAGAAGCCCTGTTGAGAAGACCATCATATAACTCATATACAGCACAAACGTACGAATGTTACCCATAAAACGTCCCGATGTATAAACCGTGCGCTGTACTCGATATATATAATACCAGGCATAGGTCATGAAGAATAAGATGACGATCCAACTGGGGATGAGGATACTGATCAAAGACCCAATAAGCGCCATAATAAAAAATGCGCTTTGTGTATGTAAAGCGGTTATCAGGTGATCAAAGTAATACAACCCTTTGCGCCAACAGTATAAAATGGCCAGGATCAATGCAAAGAAAGGCACGCTGATAAAAGCCAGGCGTGAGGACCAATGCAGTGTTTCACGCAATACAGCATTTGGATTGCCTGACACACGTTCTAATTTATGCGTTAAATATGCCCAGACATCATCCTCATAGGGCTGGACCTGTGGCGTGGCCTCTGTGCGTTGACGCTGCCCGGCAATGTCTTCGCGCATCTGTTGAACAGCTTCATCCGTGGTCAAGGGGGGCGCATTTGCCCCCTCATCTTCAGGCTGCACATTGATGCCAAAGCCCCGAACTGTGGTCTGCGGAACATGGCGCCCCAAAGGCTGCCCCCCTGGCTCCCAGGGGGCGGGGGCCATCGCTTCGCTTTGGGTGCGCTCAACACGGGGGCCGAAATTGCCCCAGCCCTGATCTAAACGCCCCAACAAAGGCACCAACAGGAAAAACAACAGACTGGCGATAATATAAAGCCGAAAGGGCGGCACAAACCGGGCCCGCGCGCCCTTCAAATAAAGCCGGGTCATCGCCCCAGGGCGCAGCATCAAATCTGGTAGGGTATGCATGACCCGCCCGTCTAGGGCAAAGGCATCACTTAAGCCGTCACGAATAAGCTTTAGGATTGGGCGATGGAAATCCTGTTCCGGCTGCCCGCATTTATGGCAAACTTCGCCAACCAGATCGGTTTGGCAATTATCGCAAACCCCATGTGCATGCAGAGGGTGAAGCCCCGAGCGTATCCGCTTCGGGGTGTATCGTGTCTCCATCATCGTCCCCGCTAGTCCTGGTTGGGACTATTCCAGCACAAAAAGCGCGAGCGGTGAATATGGAAGAGGTTGTCTTCCCATCCCGTCAAATCAGGATTGACCAGGGATTTATTGACCTGGAAATACACCGGAATATAGGGCTGCTCATCGAGCAAAATTTGCTCGGCTTCCATCATCAAGTTTGCGCGCGCCTGCGCCTCATTGGTGCGATTAGCCTGCGCCAACAGAGCATCATAGTCAGGATCTGAAAAATTTGAATAATTCATGCCGCCCGTAGAGCCTTCGGCGAGATACAGGAAGTTATAGGCATCATTATAGTCGCCAATCCACGCACTATCCGCGAATTGGAAATCGCCCGCGCGCAAATCCGCATAATGAATGGAGGTCTCAGAAGCCTCCAAACCGACATCAACCCAGGGGGCCAAGGCCTCCCATTGACGTTCCGCCTCCCGCGCCACCAATTGGCTATGTCCTGCGGCACGATAATGGAACACGAAGCTTAACAGGCGATCAGGGCCATACCCTGCCTCAGTCAAAAGACGGACCGCATGCGCACGCCGCTCTTCCAGCGATTGATCCTCCCAGCGGATACGCGCGCCGGATTCATAATTATTCATGCCCGGCGGAACAAAGCTATAGGCCGCAATCTCGCCAGAGCCTGTAACATCCTGGGTGATATGCTCGCGATCGAGCGCCAAGGACAAAGCTTCACGCACGCGTTGATCGGCAAACATCTCGGTTTCGGTATTGAATGAAAAATACACCAACCCCACCCAAGGATGGACCCGCACATAATCGGGCATGATTTGACGTAATTCATTGAGATCATCGCCAGAGAAATCCATATTCACGTCCAGATCGCCCGCACGCACCATGCGATCGGCCAGGATCGAGTTGGGGGTCGGATAGTAATAGACCTCATCCATGCAGACATTGGCATTATCGAAAAAGCGCGCATTGCGTTCCAGGCGAATAAACTCATTGGAGCGCCATTCCGCCAGGCGATAGGGGCCATTGACCACGATATTACTGGGCTGCACCCAGGCATCACCATAAATTTCAACAATGTGACGCGGAATGGGATAGGTCGTGACATGAGCCAATAGACCTGGCAGATAAGGTGCGGGATATTCCAGTTCGATGCGTAAAGTATGCGCATCAATGGCATTCACCCCCACAGCACTGGCGGGCATAGCCCCTTCTGTAATCGCTTGGGCGTTTTTAAAAAGATGTAAAATCGTGGCGTATTGCGCCACCGTGCCGGGATCAAGAATACGCTGGAAGGCATATTCAAAATCATAGGCCGTCACGGGCTCGCCATCTGACCAGAAGGCTTCACGCAGTTCAAACACCCATACCAGGCCGTCTTCGCTGACGCTCCAACTTTCGGCCATACCCGGCACGGGCTCACCGGCGACATTCTCGGTAAAAAGCCCAATGAACATATCGCCCAGGATATGATTTTCCCAAATGCCATTGCTGCGTTGAGGGTCTAGGGTCAAGGGTTCAGCCGTGTTGCCGCGTCGCAAAACTTGCCCGTGATGGCCTGTATCTTGTGAACAGGCGGTCAAAAGACAGGCCGCTGCAACACTCATGGCTAGGCGCGAAGTCCATGCTCGTACCATATCCGACTCCCCCATTTAAATCCGCTTTTGTCCATTCTTAATCAATAAGACTAAACAGAGCGTTTCTATTCGACTTAGGGCTGCAATTATTCTTGAGACGTCTTTAAGCTTAATGAAGAATGAGATGAAATAGCAACCCGCGCGGACCCCGGTTCAGCGCTAATAGCGGGTGTGAAAGCGGGATAAAGACTAAAAATCAGCGCCTTTAAGGTCACAATAAAAACAAGGGCCATCATGATCACGCGCAGACGTCGCGAGGCAAATAAGACGCCATGGCCCATGATCGTTTTAAGTAATAATGGTTCGCGCATAACCCAGTTTGACCCATCTGTGTGCCTGTCATCAAGGCGTTACGCAAAAATGAGACCGGTTGTGAACGCGCGTGATTTGCCACACGGCGCGAACGCAGTAGTATTGCGACAAAGCTTGGAGACGACATTGTGCAGAATATAGCCTGGTGGCATGATTTCAGGTTTTCGAACGGCGTTATGCATGTCAAGAAAACCGGCGCTGCCGTCCCGATTGAATGGGGCGTCATTGGCGATACTGCGACCTGGCTCGGTTATCATCTTTGCATAGAAGCGTTAAGGTTAAAGACCCCCGCGAAGGGGCCAAAAATCTGGTTTACCCCTGATCGCCCACGCCCCTGGTATTTGATCTGGCCAGTTATGCATTTGGCGGGCCTGCGGGTCGTGCACACCCCACAAGAGGCTGACATCGCCTTCTTCTTCGAAGATCTGACCCATTCGCCCATCCCGACCCCGCCCACGGCCCTGCCCATGATCAATGGCGCGTGCGGCAATGCCGCCAAAAGCCAGGTGGCGGAGATTTTTGAGCAGGTTTTCACGCGCGCTCTTGAGATTGATCCCACACGCTATGAGGGCGCTTTCGTCGAGAAATCAGAACTTAATGGGGCCCATGATGGCCAGATACATCACAATCCTTGCGCCGCGCAACCGGGCCGCGTTTATCAACGCCTGATCGATAATCTGGCTGATGATGGCTGTGTAGAGGATTTACGCTGTCCCACCGTGGGCGGCGAGATCCCCTTGGTCTTTATCAAGCGCCGCCCAAAGGATCAGCGCTTTGCGAATATGAATACCCAGGTGCATTTGGTTGAGCCTGCCCAGGTCTTCACCGACAGCGAGCGCGCCCAGATCAAAGCCTTCTGCCAGGCCATGCAGCTGGATTGGGGTGGGATTGATGTCCTGCGCGATCGCCGCGATGGCCAGATCTGGATCGTCGATGTCAATAAAACCGATATGGGCCCACCCATACGCCTGCCTTTAAAAGACAAGCTTAAAGCCAGTCATATCCTGGCCCAGACCCTCAAAAACTATATCAGCCAGCGCCTTGAAGGACATCTCCATCATGACGGCCATTCCGTTTAAAAAAGACTTTGACTTTGAATATGGCCGTTGTGACCGCCTGTCCGCGCGCATTCGCCGGATCGTTGCCCCCAATCCCGGCCCCTTCACCTATACCGGCACGGGCGTTTATATCATTGGCGAGGGCGAGGTCGCCGTTCTAGACCCCGGCCCCGTCATGCCGGAGCATATCGCTGCGCTGGATAAAGCCTTAGAGGGCGAGCGCGTGACCCATGTCTTTGTCACCCATCACCATTTGGATCATAGCCCAATGGCCAAGCCTTTGGCGCAAAAGCATGGCTGTCAGACCTATGGCTATGGCCCAGCTCAAGCCATGCCGGAAGACTGCGAAGTGCGCATGGAAGCCGGTGATGATCGTGGCTTCACCCCAGATGTCCTGATCCAGGATGGCGCGGTTTTTTCAGGCCCCAATTGGACGCTTGAGGCGCTTCACACGCCCGGTCACACCTCCAACCATATGTGCTATGCTCTGAAGGAGGAGAATATCCTGTTCTGTGGTGATCATGTCATGGCCTGGTCAACCTCGGTGGTCAGCCCGCCCGATGGCGATATGGGCGATTATCTTTCCCAGTTGGAGCGGATCCGTGCGCGCCAGTTTGCCCGGCTCTGGCCCACCCATGGCCCCGCTGTCGATGAGCCCGACGCGTTTTTAGGCGCATATATTGCCCACCGACGCAGGCGTGAGGCGGCCATTCTGGGCGAGATCGAAAAAGGCCAGACCCAAATCCGCGCCATCGTCGAAACGCTCTATAGCGATGTCGATAAGCGCCTGCACCCCGCGGCGGCCCACTCCGTCTTTGCCCATGTCATTCACTTGATCAAGCAAGGCAAGATCACCACGCCGGGCGCAGCTGAGTTGGGCGCGCAGTATCACCCGGTCTCGCAAATCGCGCATGCGCTCTAATCTCTAACGTGCGGGCGTCGCTATAGCATCTTCGGCGCTGAGATTGGCCCGCAAGGCGACAAAAAAGCGCTCAATGCGGTGTACATTCGCACCCTGATCGGTTTCTAGATATCGCGAGACCGAGCGCGCATCGACCCGCGATCCGCCCTCGTGTGCCGTCACGCGCACCACGATGTCGTCTTCAAAGCCGAACCAGAGCGATTCGTCCGTGGCTTCAAACATCATCGCAGTCTCTGAGGCACTGGGCACGGCCCAGCCCAGATCGCGGGCCACCCACAGGGCCGCGCGAAAGGTCTCACGCGGGTCAGCCGCCACGTAAAGCGGGCCGAGATCGGGATAATATTGCGCTTGAAGCTCTGCCATCGGGCGCTGCCACACCGGGTCGAGCTTACCTTCATAGGTCAGCGGCAAGGCCTCTGGCCCGCGACGCTGCACTAAAGAGGGCGTAAAATAAGGGGGATCAACCATATCCGTGGTCACATCGCTCAGGCGCGGCTGCGCGGCCAGTGCCTGGCCCTGCCAATGGCCATACCCCAGCCCGCCCAGCGCCATTACCACGGCCGTCACGCCAATCGCCCAACCGGTTTGGGGATGGCGAAACACGATGCGCTGCGCGACGATCATGATGAGGGAAAAGACGCCAACGATCAAGCCGGCCCATAATATATAGGGGCCGAAAGTTTGGGTCAAAACCAACAGGCCCAATTGCCAATCAATAAAATCGCCCTTGGTCAAAAGCGCCGCACTGGCGAACCAGACCGGAATGAAGACCACCATGAAGGCGGCCAATGTAATCGCCAGCCCGCGTAGAGCCGAAAAAAGCGCTTTCATATCCTTGCCCCCAAACAAGTGCGCTTAGCCGGGAACCGCGATTGCGATTCCCACTAAACCTTGACGGGAATATTACCCAATTAAGGATACAAACGCGTGACAGTCCAGGGCAGATCCGTGCTTTTTCGATCAAAAACCATTCTGTCATGAAGTCGGAAGGGGCGATCACGCCAAAACTCCAAATGGATTGGGGTGATACGATAGCCTGTCCAGTGCTCAGGGCGCGGCACCGCACCCAGGCCAAATTTAGCGGCATATTTGGCGACTTGTTTTTCCAAGGCAAAACGGCTTTCCAAGGGCCGTGATTGCTTTGAGGCCCAAGCCCCAATCCGACTATCACGGTGGCGGCTGTGGAAATAGGCGTCTGCCTCCTCATCACTCACCCGGCTGACAAGACCTCTGATGCGGACCTGACGACGCAGGGACTTCCAATGAAAACAAAGCGCAGCCTTGGCATTGTCATCCAATTGCTGACCTTTGGCGCTTTGGGTATTGGTGTAAAAGACAAATCCGGTGGGATCAAAATCCTTCAAAAGCACCATACGCACATCGGGAAGACCATCGCGGTCCGCCGTCGCCAAAGCCATAGCATTGGGATCATTAGGCTCTTTGGCCTTTGCCGCGTCCAGCCATTCGCCAAACAAGGCAAAAGGATCTTCACGGGTGAAGATCTCTGCCGCATTGGCTTCATGGGCCTTGGCATACTCATCCCCATCGGGGCTGGGCGGAATGATTGGATTTTGCGCCATATCTCACCTCTTAACGGATTATCGCTCTTATGTAGGGCGGTTTGAGACTCACGACCATGCGGCGATCCAGTCAATGTCAACCTTTTACTCACCCTCTTAGGGTTAAAGTAGCGGTCTTATGACGACATGCACCCTCACCCCGGCCGAAGCTTACCAAACTTTGGGCCTTGCGATCGGCGCTTCACCGGCTGAGGTCAAGCGGGCTTTTCGCGTGCAGGTTAAAGACCTTCACCCCGATGTCGTCGCGCCAACACCGGCCACATTAAAGGCGCTCGCCCAGGCGCTCGCCGCCTATCGTACATTAGAGCAGCATGGCCAGCATGCCACGACCGCTCGTCATATGGCGAACGATCCCAAACCGGTGATTGATGCGGGTTTTCTCGACATTAGTGAAGCCGAAGCCGTGCGCGGCGTGGTGCGCACCGCCGATGCCGCCGGAAAACGCGTGATTATTCGCGTTCCCGCCGGGGCGTATTCGGGCCAAATCCTCTATCCAGAGGGGGAGCCTTATCTGCAATTACGCCTTCGCGTCGTGGAAATGACCGCCAGCCGCGCTCAGCGCGCCGAGCCTGCCCCCTCTGCGAACACGATGACCGTGCCGATGGATGCGGTGGGTGCGGCGCTGGATAATTTTGTCGATCAATTTGCCCGCCCCTCGCCCGCACGGCGCTTTGCCAATTGGGCACGCGCACGTAATGCGGCCTAATCCCCAAGCCTAGCTGATAAAGAAGCTGACCCCCTTGGCGTTTAGCCCTAATGTCTGGGCTTTGTTTTATACCCGCATAACCGGTGGGATTGTCGATGTCGCATAACCGTTTTGGCCACTTATTAACCGTAACCACTTGGGGCGAAAGCCATGGCCCGGCCCTGGGCTGTGTCATTGATGGCTGCCCGCCGAACATCCCTTTGAGCGTTGAGGATATTCAGCCCTTTTTGGATCAGCGCAAACCTGGCGGATCGCGCCATGTCACCCAGCGCCGCGAAGACGATTTGGTGGAAATCCTATCAGGCGTCTTCAAAGACGATCGCACCGGGGGCCAAGTCACCACCGGCACGCCGATCTCTTTAATGATCCGCAATACCGATCAACGCTCAAAAGACTATTCCGACATTCGCGATAAATGGCGCCCCGGCCATGCCGACTATACCTATGATGCCAAATATGGCGTGCGCGATTATCGCGGCGGCGGGCGCTCTTCTGCGCGTGAAACCGCTGCGCGCGTGGCCGCCGGTGGCGTAGCGCGCAAAATCCTGGGCCCCGATATTCAAATTC
This sequence comes from Woodsholea maritima DSM 17123, assembly GCF_000382325.1. Taxonomy (GTDB): domain Bacteria; phylum Pseudomonadota; class Alphaproteobacteria; order Caulobacterales; family Maricaulaceae; genus Woodsholea; species Woodsholea maritima. The sequence goes on along the minus strand of NZ_KB908058.1, from coordinate 189,254 downwards.
GCGCCGCCCTGACCCAGATCGGACCGCGCAAGATTGATACAAGGCGCTGGGATTGGTCCATCGTCCATGACAATCCCTTCTTCTGTCCGGATCCCGACATGATTGCCCTGTGGGAAGCGGATATGGATGCGGCGCGCAAGGCGGGGTCATCCCTGGGCGCAATGGTCGAGGTTGTGATCTCCGGCCTGCCGCCCGGATGGGGGGCACCGGTTTATGGCAAGCTGGATAATGAGCTCGCCAGCGCCATGATGAGCATTAACGCCGTTAAGGGGGTGGAGATTGGCACCGGGATGGAGGCCGCTGGCCTCAGCGGGGACCAAGCCGGGGATGAAATGGTGCTGAATGGCGAGGGCCAGATCGAATTCCCAACGAATTATAATGGCGGTATTCTGGGCGGGATTTCCACCGGTCAGGATGTGATTGTGCGCTTTGCGGTTAAACCCACCTCCTCGGTCCGCATCGAAAAGCAATCCCTGACCCGTGACTTACACCCCACAAGCGTGGCCACCCATGGCCGTCATGACCCCTGCGTGGGTATTCGCGCCGTGCCTGTGGGTGAGGCTATGGCCGCCTTGGTTCTGGCCGATCAAAAGCTACGCCATCGCGGCCAAATCGGTTAAAACATAGAGGGGGCTTCAATGAAGCCCCCTCTACATTTATTTTATAATACCAAAATCAAGCGCCTTTTGAGTAGCAAATATAGATATATTCACCACCAGCACCTTCATTGACGTCTGTATCAATACGCCTATAACCGTATGGTGCCGGTGTATGTGAATTATCGCCACCGACAACCGCCAAGCCTTTGATTGCTTCAACATTATCATAGCTTTGTTTTTTATAACAAAGATAGAGATATTTCCCACCCGCATCTTCATTTAAATCAACATCGATTTTGGTATAGCCTGAAGGCGCGCGTGCACCATTGCCCTTGATTATGATCAAGTCAGATACGCAGTCTTTGTTTTCACTATAGGCGCTATAGCGGGCTTTATGATAGCATAGATAGATATAATCCCCGCCGGCGCCTTTGTTGAGATCATAATCAATTTTGGTATACCCTGACGGTGGACGGACACCAGAGCTGTTACTTTGAATAACCTCAACCGCGTCAATATAATCAGCATATATTTGAGCTTCTTTTGACTTACGCGGCGCCCAAGTGTTATTATAGTAATCCTCCATTTTTTTGGCTTGGGCATCGTCTTTGCACAATTCCCAAATGCCCAACATCGGAACAGAAGAAACGAAGTCTACAAAATCCGGTGATGTGCCCACGGTATCAGCCCAGGCGTCAAAATCAGCCTTGTCACCGCTATAGACCTTGGCCCCAGCGACACCATCGCCGCCCACGACGATCTTATGAATGTCAGAGTTTTGTGAGAAGCTGGACATGGATTGGCGATATTTCGCGGCGGTTTCCGCGCTGATCTGCCCGGTTAAGGCTTCATAACTGGCCTTGGCAATCGTCTCATTCTCATAGGTATGGTCGACTTGGACCTTGTTGGTCGATGAGGCCATGATCGCGGCCCCACCCATGACAACACCGGTTAAGAAGTGACTACCATAACGGTCGAACAGAATTTCAATCTGCGCGTCCGATTGAATGGAATCAATATAGTCACGCACATCTGCCTTCAAATACTCCCGCAACGAGTCCGTATAGGCCAAGCGCAAAGACCATACGCGAATAGATTGCTGAATACGAGAAAACTCGTTTTCCGCATTGCGCGTTTCAGAAGATGAAAATTCATTTGATACAGAGCCCGAAAATAAATTGTACGAGCCCGCAACGGTGACCTTTAGGCTGAAATTCTTTTGAAAGGTGTTGATTGTTTTCCCAGAAACATTGGTATAGCGCGCTTCGTCATTCTGCTGAACGCTAACAGCTTTTGGCGCAATATAATCAGGGTTAAAGATGACAGGTTCACTCGGTGCTGACTGCCAGTCAAACAATTGAACCGTTACACTATCGGTTGAGGCATAAACGCCAAAAGGATTATAGCCCGCACCGATAACTTCAACACCTGGCAAATAGCGCTCCACCAAATTCTCTTGGTGGCGCATCAAAGCGGCTTTGGTATTGGATTTATGGTGGGTGGGCTCATTTAAAAGGTTTTGATGAGCTACGTGATCTAAGCTTTTCATAATGCTTCCTTTCACATCGTGAAAACAAGCACCCCCGCGCGTTCAATGGCAGATTTACAACCGCAGCACAACCTTAAATTGAATTAAGCTTAACGATGATCTTATTTTGAGAACTCTGCGATCACCTCGACATGACCGGTCCAGGCAAATTGATCGACCGGGGTGACAGGCCCCATGCGGTACCCGCCCGCCAGCAAAATCGCGCCATCGCGTGCAAAGGTGGCGGGGTTGCACGAAACAGAGATAATCGTGGCGCAATCACTGCCCGCCAGGTTTTCACATTGTGCACGCGCGCCACTGCGCGGCGGGTCAATGACCACACAGTCAAAGTCTTTGAGCTCATTAATCGTCAAAGGCTCGCGTGCCAAATCGCGTACCAAAGTCGTGACGGGTTTAAGGCCCGGCGTATGATCGGCGCTATCACGCATGGCTTGGAGGGGGCCTGCCTCGCCCTCAACACCCTGTACCGGTGCCAATTGCGCCAAACGCAGCCCGAACGCGCCTGAACCGGCATAAAGGTCCAAGATCGCCTTCGCGCCTTTCGCGGCGGCCATCGCGCGCCCGGTCAGATAATCCTCACCCGCATCGGTGGCCTGCAGGAAACTGCCCGCCGGCGGTACGGTTTTCGCCGCCCCAAAAGCGATGGTGGGCCGGGCACGCTCCACCGCAACTTCACCGTTTAAACTCACCCGCGCCCAATTATGACGATGGGCAAAGTCGCCAGCCGCTTCACGCTCATTCAAACCGATGGCTTTAAGACCTTCAATACCGACATCGAGCCCGGCATCACTGGCGGTCAGTGCAAAATCAAGCGTGGTTTTATCCGGTGTGATCTGCTCGGCCAATGCGCGCAGGGCCGCAATATTCTCACTGATCAAAGGATGCGCGACGGGACAAGCCTCGACATCGACCACGCTATGCGCGGCACGTTCGCCATAGCCAAAGATCACGCGCTTTCCGACCCGCTTGGCATGCAGGCGGGCGCGCCGACGGCCCTGCCCCCAGGCTTCGACCAAGGGCGCAATCTCAACATCGAGACCCTCGCGCGCCAGAGCTTCCACCACCAAATTACGCTTCCAGGCCTGATAAGCGGACTTTTCAAAATGCTGCAGGGCACAGCCCCCACACCGCTGCGCCACCGGGCAGAAGGGCGCAACCCGCTCGGGCGCATCACTCAGGCGTTCAATCACCCGGCCCCGATCACCCGTCACACTGACCCGCGCCCTTTCACCCGGCAACAAGCCTGGCACATAAACCGGGCCTTCGCACACGCTATCGGCGCGCGCGCCCAGGGCCTTGGCCTGTAAGGTCATTTCAATCTCGGGGCGTTTAGGGGCGTTTCGTCTTTTTTTCATGAAGCCACAAAGTGATGAGTGAACCGAAAAGTCAATTGTCGCGTTCACTCTTACCCGTACTGAACGGATATGACTATGTTGTTCATCTGGCACTCAGACAGCGCTTCTTAAAGTAAGGTTAAGCTCTGGCGCTGATTGGGCCCTCCCCCATCCGTGTTGAGCGCAATTAGGCCCCTTCTTCTTTGCGGGCCATTGGCCGAAAAGACCTTAACAAAGGAGATGCACATGGCCAGTCTGAACCCTATTCTTGCCACCCTTATAGGGGTGAGCGCGCTGGGCCTGTTCACGAGCATGCCCGCCAATGCCGCTGAGCCCACAATTCTTGTAAGCACGAGCGCACTGAGCGGCTCTGTCGCTCTCACCGAGAATTTACAACCCCCGACCTCTGAAGAGCGCCGCGCGCGCAGAGAACACCGACGCGAACATCGCGGGGACCGGGATGGACGGCGCGATCATGCCCGCGGGGATCGCGGGGACCGGGGCGATCATCACCGCAGCCGCGGCGAGCATCGTCGTGATCGGGGCGATAGAAGCGATCACCGCAGCCGCCGCGATAGCGATTGGAACCGTCAAGACATTGATCGCCGGGGTCATCGCGATCATGATCGCGCGCGCCATCGTGATAATCGAAGAGATGCCCGCCGCGATGCGCGCCGCGACGACCGTCGCGAATATCGCCGCGAATACCGTCAAGAACGCCGCCGCGAAAACGCACGCCGCGATGCACGCCATGACGCCCGGCGTGATGCGCGCCGTTATGATCGCCGTGATCACCATGCGCGTCGTCACCATCGCCCGCGCTATTATGACCACCCCCATTATCGCCGTCATGACCGTCAGAGCTGGCGCTATCACCGTCGCTATTACGACCGCCATTATAACAATCACCGCTATCATTATTACGCCAATGCGTGTCGTAGCGATGGTGAAGATGTGCTGGTCGGCGCTTTGCTCGGCGCAATTCTGGGGGGAGCCGCAGGCGATAGCAATGATGCAGCCTTGTTCGGCACTTTGGTCGGGGCCGGCATCGGGGCAAGCCTGTCTGATTGTGACCGCGGGCAATATCACTATGCCAGCTATCACGCCTTCACCAATAACCAGCCTTATTATTGGGAAAACCCGTATTCAGGCGTTCGCGGCGTTGTCTATGCGGGCGATTACTACGGTCAAAACCGTCGGTGCCGGCGGGGTAATGCCGAGATTTTCCTGCCCAATGGCGAAGTGGTTTATGACGATGTTCGCATGTGTCAGAACCGATATGGCCGCTGGGAAGTTGCTAGCCGTCAATAAATTCAGCACCTTGTAATTAAGACAAAGCCCGCCACAATGATGGCGGGCTTTGTTCATTTTAGGCTCAGCTTTGGCGCGTTAAGATCTGATCAACATCAAGAGACATCGCCCACAGCGCCCAAGGCGCATAGGGAGAGGAGATGACAATGAATAAGCGTTTTGCAATCATCGCGAGCTTGGTCAGCGCAACGATCCTTACCCCAATGGCGGTCAGCGCCAGCCAGGCCCAAAGCTATAATTCACGCTCCAGCCAGCCTATGACCTATGAGCAATGCATCGAACAGCAACAGGGCCGTCAGGTCGCCGGGGCTTTGATCGGGGGCTTGCTGGGTGCGGTCGTCGGTGCGGAAATCCATGATGACCAACAAGATCGCGACCGTGAGCGCTATGATCGTCGTCGTGATCGCCATCGTGACTATGATCGCCATGACCGTCGTGATCGCTATGACCGTTACGACCGCCGCGATCGTTATGATCGTTATGATCGTTATGATCGCCGCGACCGTCACCACCGCCGTCGTCACCATGACGATCGCCGCTGGAAGGAAGACGGCAATGATGGTGCCGTTCTGGCCGGTGGGGCCGTAGGGGCCTTGGCGGGCGCCGCCATCGCCGGGGGCGGCGATTGCGAGCAATACCGCTACAACTCCACCTCCAGCTATAATAATGGCGGATACAACTCCGGTTATAACACTCAGTATGACAACACTAGTGGTTATAATTCCGGCTATGACGCTTATGAGAGCCAAACCCAGTCTTCATCGGGTTATGAGCGGTATAATTCAGAAGAATTAGCCGGCGCACCCGGCTCATCAAACCGCCAGACGCGCACCTATTCCACCTCCAGCAGCCAGCCCGCCAATACGGGTAATTGCCGGATGATGAGCGCAGGGGCTGGGCGTCAAACCTATATGTGCCAAGGGACCGACGGGGTTTGGCGCCCCAGCGGCAACTAAGCGCTAAGCCTCTCTCACGGCGGCAATCAGATATTCACGATTGCCGTCACCGCCTTGAATTGGGCTCTCCTCCCAACCGGTAACGCTCCAGCCCCTTTGGGTGAGAAAACTCCGGCACTCTTGCGCTGCGGTTTCGACCGCAGCGTCATTTTTTACCAACCCGCCCTTGCCGATATTGGCCCGTCCGACCTGGAATTGTGGCTTGAACAGCGCGATCAAATGCGCGCCGGGCGCGGCGAGTTTCAACGGGATTTCAAGGACTTTCTCCAAACCGATAAAGCTGGCATCACAGACAATCAGATCGGGCGCTTCATCAATTTCAGCGGGGGTTAAATCGCGCGCATCCTGGCCTTCCAGGCTGATCAGGCGCGGGTCAGATTTTAACCGATCATGCAATTGATCTCGCCCCACATCGACCGCATAGACTTTACGCGCACCGCCCAACAACAAAATCTCACTAAATCCGCCCGTACTGGCCCCAACATCCAGACAGATTTTATCCTTGGGGTCATAACCAAAAACGGCCAAGCCGTGTTCCAGCTTCAGGGCTGCGCGGCTGACATAGGGATGGGCGGCCACGGCCTCAATCACCGCGCCCTCAGGAATCGTGCTGGAGGCTTTTTTGATCACCACGCCATTCACGCTCACGCCGCCCGCTTCAATCGCGGCTTGCGCACGCGCACGCGTTTCGAAATAGCCTTGTTCGACGAGATATTTATCCGCGCGCATGTCGCCCTCCACCCATTGATGTCTAATCTATCAAAGCCCTGCCCCTCGCCCTAGTCTTGTCGGCAGACCTTATTATGTTGGGCTTAATTTCGCCTCATTCGTTTGCGCTTGCCAGACGGCACCCACCCCTTTAAGTTGAAGAACGAAGAATCTGTCTTTGGGGAAAGTCAAGATTATGCTCCGGGTTTTCATTCTACTCGCCGTCTTCCTACCGCTTACCGGCTGTGCATCCTTTAAGGGGGTGCCGCGTCATTATGAAGATCAAGACGGGGCGCTGGCGCGCTTTCAAACCGGCATCGAAACCGCGCGCGCGCAATATCAAGGGGCTGTGGGCAATGAAGCCACGCTGCGCCAAGCGCGAAATGATCTGATTTTCAACTCTATGGCTATAATCGACATTCGCTACACGCACTATGTCTCAGGCCTGTCCAGTGAAAATTCTACCATCAATGTTACCGCCGACAGCCTCACCACGGCCTTCAATGCGGCCGGGGCAATCACCTCGGCGGGGCAAACCAGCCAAGTGCTCTCCGCTTTGTCGGCGACCATTTCTGGTACCCGCGATGCCATTGATAAGCATGCGCTTTATGATGCAGCTGTGCCTGCGATCATCGCACAGATGAACGCCAACCGGCTGAGTGTTATGAACCGCTTGATGGCGGGCAGCCAGCTGAGCACAAGCGAATATCCGCTCTCGCTCGCCGTTTTGGACATCCAGGGCTATTACCAGGCCGGTACCATCCATGCTGCTTCAGTGGCGTTAAGTGCCTCGGCCAGTTCTGATCTGGAAGAGGCGCAAAAGGAAAGCGTGGTTTTGCAACGTGAGTATTTCGCGCCTGAGCGTCAGGATAAGGTGCGCGAGCTGATCGGGGTGGTCAATGGCCTCGATAGCGCACAATTACTGGTCCTGACCCAGAGCCTAAATCTCAACGCGGCCGGGCTGCGCGAAGATTTTGCGAGCCTCAATGTCAATGACCAACGCCAGGTCCTGCGCCAATATCTCTTTAGTGATCAGTTTGATCGCACCAATGATCGGGTGATCGAACGCTGGACCGCGGCCCTTCGCTTTGCCCAATTGCCGCAAAACTAAGCCCCATCGAAGGGGAGGACATCATGTGTAACGTCGATATTCAACGCCAGCCCCTGGCCCCCGATGTGACCGACGAGGACATCACCCGCGAGATTGCCCTGCGCACCGAAGCCGGGGCCGTCAAATGCTATGTTGAGGGCGAAGGCGAAAACCGCCAGCTTGTCACCGAATGGCCGCGCGTCGGCGGATAAAGTCTCACAATCGTTGGTCTATTCATCTTTGGCTCATTCTTGAGCGCTAAGAATACAGGTCTAGACCAATTACTCATGGGGGTTTTCATGACCAAATCATTCCTACTGATCACCAGCTGTCTGGCGCTATGTGCCTGCGGTGCAGATGACGCCAATGCCGAGAACACAAATAGCGGGACTTCAAGTGAAGCCTCTGCGCATACAGAAACGCTGAGTGAAACCCATATCTCTGAGGCTTCTCAAAAAACTCCCCCCGCCAAGGGCGCAGTCGAAAATTATGACGCCTACCAGCCTCTTGAATCCGCGATGACACCGGATAATCCCGATGCAGGTAATGGGTCTGAGCTGAGGCGCCTCGATGGTCCAGGCCGCGTTTGGAATACCTCAAGTTTAGAAAACACCTATTTTTTAGACTTGAGCGAGCCAGAAACCGATAATCGCGAGATTGGCTTTTCCTGTAATGCCGGCAGCGGTGAGTTCTCGGTCCTTTACTTAACCTTCCATGATGAGTGGGAACAGACCAATACACTTGAAGGTTTTATGCCGCTCACCGTGTATGTTGGCTTGGAACCGGCTTATGTGGTTGAGACTCATCTACAGGGCACTGAGGATTATCCTGGCGATGCCTATGCGCTCTTCAACCTGCCTGTAGACAGCACTATCCGCGAGATTTTCAACAATCCCGACGGCATCCATCTGCGCGAGCGCGAGAATACCCTCCTCGCCCCCTATGCCAGCGAAGCTGACATCATGATGATGCAATCGTTTTTAAATACCTGCGAAGGTTAAGCCAAGGCGCGGGCTGCGTCGTCGGCGCGGCCCAAAGCCTCCAGCACTTTGGCCATGATATGGCGGGCATTCAGGCCCGCCGTTTCATACATGGCAAAGGGGCTGTCATGATCTTGGAACTCATCAGGTAAGGTCATGGTGCGCACTTTAAGACCGCGATCGAGCTGACCGGTTTCGGCCAAATGATGCAGGACAAAAGCGCCAAAGCCGCCCACGGAGCCTTCTTCAATGGTGATCAGCACGTCATGCTCACGCACCAGACGCGCGATCAGCTCACCATCCAAAGGCTTGGCAAAGCGCGCATCGGCAATCGTCGGGTTGAGCCCATAGGCCGCCAGATCTTCCCCCGCCTTCAGCGCCTCTTGCAGACGCGCACCGAAGGACAGAATGGCAACGCCCGCGCCTTCGCGCACGATGCGCGCCTTACCAATCTCTAGGGCCTGAGGATCGGTTGGAATCTCGATGCCGATGCCTTCACCGCGCGGATAGCGGAAAGCTGAAGGACGATCATCAATCTCATGCGCGGTGACCACCATGCGCGCCAGCTCCGCCTCATCACTGGCGGCCATCACCACCATGTGCGGCAGCGCGCCCATATAGCCAATGTCAAACGATCCCGCATGGGTCGCCCCGTCCGAGCCCACCAGGCCCGCTCGGTCAATCGCAAAGCGCACAGGCAATTTCTGAATGGCCACATCATGGACCACCTGGTCATAGCCGCGCTGAAGGAAGGTGGAATAAATCGCACAGAAGGGCCGCACACCGCCGGCGGCCAGGCCCGCGGCATAGGTGACAGCATGCTGTTCCGCGATCCCGACATCAAAACTGCGCTCGGGGAAGGCTTTGGCGAATTTATCAACACCGGTCCCGCCGGGCATGGCCGCGGTAATGGCGCAAACACTGTGGTCCTTATGACCCAGCTTGACCAAAGTCTCCCCAAAGACGGATGTATAGCTGGGGGCGTTGGCGGTTTTCTTCTGCTGCTCGCCGGTGACGACGTTAAACTTAGCCACGCCGTGATATTTGTCGTCGGCGGCTTCGGCCGGAGCATAGCCCTTCCCCTTTTGGGTAACGCAGTGGATCAGCACCGGGCCATCTTCGCCATCGCGCACATTGGCCAGCACTTTGACCAAATGCTCCATATTATGCCCATCCATAGGACCGATATAGCGAAAGCCCATTTCCTCAAACAACGTCCCGCCCATGGCCATGCCGCGCATATATTCTTCGGCGCGCTTGGCGGCGTCCTTCACACCCATGGCTTCAGCGATGCCTTTGCCAAATTTGCGGATCGAACGATACCCGTCCGAGGACACCAGACGAGAGAAATAATGGCTCATCGCGCCCACGGGCGGGGCAATCGACATGTCATTATCATTGAGAATAACGACGAGGTTTTTCTTCATCGCCCCGGCATTATTCATCGCCTCATAGGCCATACCGGCCGACATGGAGCCATCGCCGATCACGGCAATCACCCGGCGGCCTTCATTCAGCATGTCACTGGCGACAGAAAAGCCCAGGCCCGCCGAAATGGAGGTCGAGGCATGGGCCGCACCAAAGGGGTCGTACTCGCTCTCACTGCGCTTGGTAAAGCCCGACAGGCCTCCGCCCTGGCGCAAAGTGCGGATGCGATCACGCCGCCCGGTGAGGATTTTGTGGGGATAGCATTGATGGCCCACATCCCAGATCAGAACATCTTTTGGCGTATCATAAACGCTGTGGATCGCGACGGTCAGTTCGACCACGCCCAACCCCGCGCCCAGATGCCCGCCCGTAACCGAGACCGCATCAATGGTTTCCGCACGCAATTCATCCGCAATCGTTTGCAGCTGAGCAATGCTCAAGCCTTTCAGATCGGCGGGCGAGTGCACACGGTCAAGATGCGGGGTCTTCGTCATGATTATTCCTTTGTGGGCCCAGTTCAGCGAATGAAGCCTCAGTGTACGCGATTAAGAGCGGCGCTGGAGGACAAAATCCACACATTCACGCAGTTGGTCGGCCCGGGGGCCAAACAGGTTGAGATGCGCCTTGGCCTGATCGCCCAGACGCTTGGCCCGCTCGCGCGCGGCCTCCACCCCTAGGATAGAGACAAATGTGACCTTGCCTTGTCCATGATCCTTACCGACCGCTTTTCCCACAGTCTGGGCCTCACCTTCAGCATCCAACAAATCATCAATGATCTGATAAATCAGACCTAAATCATGAACGAACCCCTCTAGGGCCGAGCGTTTTTCGTCACTGGCCTCAGCCAGAATGCACGCCGCCTCAGCGCAGAAGGCCACCAAAGCGCCCGTTTTCATCCGTTGCATGCGCGTGACAATGCCAATGTCAGGATCGCTTTGATCGCCCATCGTCATATCAATCATCTGACCGCCGACCATGCCGCGCGCGCCCGAAGCATGGGCCAGGCGCGCCACCAAGTCGGCGCGCGCACTGCCTGATTGATGGGTGTCTTTATGAGCCAAAATTTCAAAAGCCGCCGTTTGCAGCGCATCCCCGGCCAGAACGGCCGTCGCCTCATCATAGGCGATATGAACGGTGGGACGCCCGCGGCGCATCTCATCATCATCCATGCACGGAAGATCATCATGGATCAGCGAATAAGCGTGAATGCATTCGATCGCACAGGCGGTGCGCAACAGCCCGCGCTCATCCGCGCCTAGTACTTCCCCGCAGCCCATAATCAAGAACGGACGAATGCGCTTTCCCGGCCCCAGCGCAGCATAGCGCATAGCCGACGCCAAGCGCATTTCGGGGCCATCCGGACGCGGCAGCAACGCATCGAGCGCCACCGTCACGCGGTCCGCGGTTTCTTCTAGTGCGGTTAGAAAACGGGTCATGCCCAAACCTTCTTTGTCAGGGGGAAAGGCCTTAGTAGAGACGCCCACCCAGGGGCACATCGCGCTCGGGTGCGATCAACATCACCTCACCCTCAGCATCTGGAACGCCTAAGGTCAACACCTCTGAGCGTATGGGGCCGATTTGACGCGATGGGAAATTAACAACCGCTAAGACCAAACGCCCGGCCAGCGCCTCAATCGTATAATTCTTAGTGATCTGAGCGGAGCTTTTCTTCTCCCCCAATTCAGGGCCAAAATCTATAAACAGCTTATAAGCGGGCCGGCGCGCCTCAGGAAAGGGTTCGGCGCGGATAATCCGCCCAACCCGGATGTCCAGCTTCAAAAAGTCTTCCATTGAGACTTCCAGCGCACACTCACCCCTCGTGATCATTAGCGAGCATCCAGATCCGCAGGGGCCGTGGAGATCTTACCGTCTTCGCCCAACATGATCTTTTCAACCTTGGCCTGGGCATCTTTCAGCTTGGTTTCGCAATGAGCGCGCAATGCTGCACCGCGCTCATAGATGGAGATCGACTCTTCGAGGGCCACATCACCACTTTCCAGCTTTTGCACAATCCGCTCCAGCTCCGCCAGGGCGGCTTCAAACGGCATATTTGTAATTTCTTGTGGGGTGGACTCGCTCATACAGAGGCTCCTTCAGATGTAACGCGCATGAGCTCAGAGACAAGCGCGCCTTCGACGCGTGATCAAGGGCTGAGACCGGTTCTAGCGCGGATTTTTCAGCTCATACCGGCGCCATGACCAATACCAATCCCCGCCATCACGCACACAGCGCCAGCCACGCGCCTTCAAATGCGGTCGGATCATACGGTTAAACCAGCCATGGGCAAACAAGATAACAGGGCCAGACTGCGCGGCCTCAATCAGAAACTCCGCAACGCCTTCGGCGCGCAATTGCGCGTCCTGACGGCTTTCACGGCCGCGATGGAAACCCAGCCACCACGAGCAGCGGGCAAACACACCCCAGGTGCGCGCATCAAATTTACCCGGCATGGGCGGTGGGGGCAGCGGCGCTTCGACAAAGCGCGCATCAATCACCAGATCACGATCGGGCGCGGCCGCGCGCGCAGTTTCGATGGCCCGGCGCAAGGTTGAGGCAAACAGCGTCTTAGCCGCTGCGGCCTCGGCCTTCAAACTTTCCGGTGGGATTTGGCCCGGCTTCAAACCGGCCAGGTCGTATTGCACCCACCAGTCCTCATACTCACGCCAATTGAGCTTAACAAAGCGGTTAAGGTCAGGCTGCCCGTGGCGCGCGATTGTGATCGCAGTTTGTGTTTGCGTGTTGGCCGCCATAGCCTTCATTCCCACCACTCTGGCTTTAAAACCGTCAATCCCCGATCAGGTTTTAAAGGCCGCACATCCCCCTCGCTTTAACGACAGCAGATCTGCGTAAAATCCCTTGATTGACCTTTGGGGCTGATTCCCAAAGATCCGTTTAACTCTGTCTCCTATCGGGCAAAAGGGGGGGAGACAAGCACTTAGCCCGCACTTTTCCCCCACAATCATGCTTGTAAAAAGCAATCCTTGCCCTTCAAGCGCGCTTAGTTTTTAAGCGGGGCTTATGATTTCGGCTTTCGAGCGCATGCACAAGGGGGAAGAGGAAATGCAGTCCCCCTCCCCTCGTGGTCTTAATGCCCGGTTAGCGCCGACAAATCCATTAAATTAACCCCTTCTGGGGCGGGAGGCTCATCAGGGACAAAGAAGTCTGGTAACAGCGCCACGCCCGGCGTCATCGCGTATTGATCCAGATCCGTAACGCCTTCACTGACCAGGAAGCTGTCATCAATAATGAAATTGCCGGTGAAGTCTGCAGCCGGCTTGGTCATGACGCGATAGGCGACCTCGCCCAGGATTTCCGGCTTACGGCAGGCTTGCAAGGCCTCTTCATTGACCAGAACATTGGAAATCGCGGCCGTGGCGATGGCGGTACGCGGCCAGATCGCATTAACGCCAATCTTGCCTTTAAATTCACCGGCCCAGCCCAGCACACACAGGCTCATGCCGTATTTCGCACTGGTATAGGCGACATGGGGCGCAAACCATTTGGTTTTCATATCCAAAGGTGGGCTTAGCGTTAAAATATGCGGATTTTCAGCCTTTAACAGATACGGCAAGCATTTTTGCGTCACCAAAAACGTCCCGCGCGCATTGACCTGATGCATCAAGTCCCAGCGTTTAATCGGGGTATCGGGCGTCGGCATCGGAAACACGGCTGAGGCGTTATTGACCACAACATCAATGCCGCCGAACTTTTCAACCGTCGCGGCCACAGCGGCCTCAACATTGGCTTCATCGCGCACATCGCACACAATGGGTAGCGCTTTACCGCCCCGGCTTTCAATCTTTTCAGCGGCGGTATAGATCGTGCCTTCTAATTTGGGATGCGGATCGGCGGTCTTGGCCGCGATGACGATATTGGCCCCTTCACGCGCGGCGCGCTCGCCAATGGCCAAGCCAATCCCGCGGCTCGCGCCGGTGATAAAGACAGTCTTATCCTTCAGTGATGTCAAACTTGTATCCTCCCTTGTCCAAGGTTGTTTTTGTTATGGGTGCAGTATGGACGCGTATTACGAAAAACTGTCCGAGCTTTTGCAGTTTCACGACATTATTCGCCCTTCGCAAGAGCTCGATGAAACCAATGTGAAAGAGGCCGTTATGGCCTTTCAAGATCATGCCAATCTTTATGTGGATGGCGTGGCAGGTCCGAACACCTTATGGGCGCTACAAATACCCTATTATGCCACGCAAAGCCCGATGGCGATCCAAACCCTGGATGCCGATCCCACGCCGCAGGGCATGGAGGGGTTGGCCAATTTCACCTTGCGCGCCGATGCAGCCAAAGCCTTTCGCCTGATCGCCAAAACGGTCGACGAAATGGGCGCTAAGCTACACTCCTCGGGGGGGCTACGCAGTCTTTCTGCGCAAAGCAATGCCTCACGCTCCGCCAAATCCATGCATTATCCGGGCCTTGCCATTGATCTATGCATCAATGCAGGCTTCTTCCACCCCGACACCGACCCTTATGTCATCACGCGCGTCGGCGAAAAAAGCTGGACTGTTTGGGCACGCGCGGCCCATGGCACCGCCCAAATGTTGGAGGCGGTTTACTGGCGCGGGCCGTGGACTGGGGGCGAGGTTTTAACGAAAATCGTTGAAGGCGCGTTTATCAATCTCACCAAGCTGTTTGCCAAGCATGGCTTTAGCGCCATTGCCGCGCGCGCAGGTTTTCTACGCGCCAGCAATAGGCTCTATCTCTCGGCAGAATGGTGGCATTTCCAGGCCGAAGGCCTCTTGGTCCCGCGCCTGTCCCAGCTGGGGGTAGAGCTGTTGCGGATCAAAAGCTACACCCCCGCCCTTATCGAAGCGCGCAATGCGACCCTATGGGCCAATCACCGCGCGATTTTTAAGAAGAACTGGTGGTAGAACGCCCCACGAGCGGACGCCAGACCCGGCCTTTCGGGCAATGCAGCCCCTCTTCCTGACGGCAATTGGCGAAGGTGAAGAGCACGGTTTCCGCGCGCCCAACCAGCTCATCAACATGGACATAGCCAAGGCCCAGCACACTGCCATCGGGGCCGACATAATTCACCCGGCTATCGGCAGAGGAATCCCGGTTATCCCCCATGACAAAGATATGATGCTCAGGCACCTGGAAGGGGCCCACATTATCCAGACCCTCATGATCACTATGCTCATAGATCGGATGGACGCGGCCATTGGGCAACGTCTCATCATAGGCACTGACACTGACAAGATTGCCGCGATAATCGCGGAAGGTGAACTCACCGGTCAGTTCACGCGGGGTCACTTCATTATTGATAAACAGGCGCCCACCGCGCACCTCAATGACATCGCCGGGCAGGCCCACAACGCGTTTGATCAGGTTCAAATGCTGTGACGGATCACGCACCACCACCACATCGCCCGGCTTTGGCATCAAATTGGGGAATCGTCCGCTTACGCTTTCTGGCACCCAATAGCCCAAGCCCAAAGGTAGAGAGTGGCGTGAATACCCATAGGCCCATTTGGACACGACCACACGGTCACCGACCTCTAAAGTGGGCTGCATGCTGACCGATGGAATGTGAAACGCCGCATAACCAAAGGTGACCAGCGCCAGCCACACGGCGGCAACGCCGCCTAAGAAGCGCACGACTTCAATCGCTTCACCGACCATACGCTGCACAAAGCTTTTCTCATCACCTTCCGCGTTCTCATCGGGCTCAATCTCTGGCGTGCTCGCATCCTGGCGATATTGAGCGGGAGCAGGATCCTGGCCGATCACCGCATCCTCATGAGGCTGTGAAGGAGATGCCGCATCCTTAGACAGGGCAGGATTAGGCTCAGAAGGCGTACGATCGGTCATTGAAGGGTCCACTCAAGCGCGCCGCAATCAGCCGCACTGTAAAACAAACTTTCCATATCTATAGCAAGCTTGCCCCCACAAGAAAAGGGGAGCAACCGCTGTTCCTCCCCTTTAGCAGACATTTTAATATTTTAAAGGCTGATCGCGTTATTTAAGCCGCACCGCGGTGCCATAGGCCAGAATTTCTGCAGAGCCTTCCATCACCGATGAGGTTGAAAACCGGAAAGTCACCACCGCATCAGCGCCCAATTGCTCAGCATGGGCGACAAGACGGCCCAAGGCCTGCTCACGCGATTCGGCCAGCAATTTGGTATATTCGGTCACTTCACCGCCCACCAGATTACGAAGACCGGCAATAAAATCACGCCCGAAGAAACGCGCACGCACAACACTGCCGCGCGCAATCCCCAAAACCTCAACGATTTCACGATCTGGTACAGTGTCCGCCATCGTCACCAGAATAGGTGAGCGGGCATAGGACGTCTCAGGCGTCGATGTCATGAAAGCTCATCCTCTACATGCAAGCGCCTATGCGCTGCCTCCCCATAGACCCAGGTCAAGCTGGCCCCCACCATTAAGCACGCCCCCGCCAGAAGAAGACTAAACGGCGCATCTGGGCGCCAGTCCCCGACGGACACGCTGAGTAAGATCACGATCCAGGCCATAACACTGAATGCGAGAACCCACTGGGATGGACGTGCTAAAATCTTATCTATATATGCGGTCATAGCCGCCTCACTCCCCTTGCAACTCATGATGAAGCTGTGCGTTCTAATCGGCAAGCCCAAAGCTTACCTTTTTGTCATCTCGCCTTCG
The DNA here is from genome assembly GCF_000382325.1 of Woodsholea maritima DSM 17123. GTDB lineage: Bacteria > Pseudomonadota > Alphaproteobacteria > Caulobacterales > Maricaulaceae > Woodsholea > Woodsholea maritima. Next base: position 172,660 of record NZ_KB908058.1, on the reverse strand, counting down.
CAATCTTTTCATCTGCGCCAAACAACCCCATGTTAGGGACTTAATGTCTAACGGAGCCTTCCCATGAGTGAGACCACGCATAGCCTGAATGTCAGCGAACGCGATGACCGCTTAATTGCCCTCATCGTCTATGTCTTATTCATCGTGGGCCCCGCAAACGGACTGACCATGGTGATCGGTGTCGTTCTGGCCGCACTTCGCTATGATAAAAGCGCACCCTGGTTAAAAACCCACTACCAGTTTCAACTCAGAACCGCTTTTTTCGGCTTCTTATTCTTCGTTCTGGGCTTATTGACCGTATGGATTTTTGGCCTGGGCCTACTGGTCTGGGCGGTTGGGACATTATGGGTTGTGGTGCGCGCCATTGTTGGCCTGGTGCGCGTGATTGATCAGCGCCCCAATCCCGATCCAACCAGTTTCTTGGTTTAAGCATAATAAGGCCCGTCCGTGACGGGCCTTATTATTATAAAATCAAAATTTGGTCTGAAGTCTGACCCTCAAGCTTCAGCTTGGACGAAACTTCCTGCGCAACATCAGTAATATTCATATCCATGAGTTTAATTTTATATTCAATGGGTATTACACCAAACAAATATTCGTAAATGTCGCACCAGCGATATTTTATTCTTTGGAAAGCCGCCTCATCGCGTGCAGAACGGTTTGAATGCGCAATGTATAAAGCAGAAAAGATGCGCAACGAGCGCTCAAACTCGAACCACATCCTCATAAATTCTTCTGAACGCTTAAGCCTACTCTCACGCGTTTTATAAAAAGTTTTGAACTTAGAGTCGAAATTAGAAACATTCACTTCTGACTTAGAGCTTTCCGAGTCCAAAAAATCGCGCAAGTCTTGCAAACATGTCCAAAACTCATGCGCATCCGTGCTTGTGATTTGTAATTTTGACCGGATTAACCACGACTTGTATTGATCCAACTCTTTAAGCTGGCCCTCTAAGGCGTAAAGCTTTTTGAGACGATACGTAAACCATCCCCCCCCTCCCCCAAGAAGGGTTAGGCCCGCGCCAACAACGGCGCTCATACCGTGTTCAATGACCATGTCGCTTAAGGACATGAGCCATGGGGTAAGCTCAATCGCCATACCTGCCCCGTTAAGCTTTCTTGGTGCTACCGGTCAGGCTACGCCATCCCGCCGCCAAGCTGGTCAGGAAGATCGCGATTAAAATGCGCGAAATGATGGTGAAAAAGAGGAACAGGATCTGATCTTCACTGACCAGCAAACGCACCCAATTATTATAGCGGTGGTTAAGTCCGGTGCTGCCAATTGCATTTTCAATCAACTCGGCACCATCCAGCATCCATGCCAAAACGGCCGGCGCGACAATATCAAGCCCGATCAAGATCGCGAGCGACAAAATAAATGAGAAAAAGAGCGTGATACTGGCTGAGCCAATCCGCGATAACATGACCTGCATTTTTACCCCCACTGCACGCCGGATCCCTCGCCTTGCGTTAACAAGACCTTAACGTGACTATATCGTGAGGGACGACATCCGCCTAGCCCTTATTTTACGCGATTGCCCAGCGCGCAAACCCGCAGCCGACTTATTCGACGCGGGTAATCGTGTAGGCTTCACCGTCCACGCTCAACCCTGTGGTCTGGCGACTTTGCCCGACACCGAGCGGCTCAAACGGCGTACACAATTCCAACTCGCGCGGCTGGCTGGCTGAACTCACCAAAATGCACAACGTTCGCCCGCCATGCACGGTCCAACTGCCCGTTCGCCCCAGCGTGTCTTCATAACGGCCATCTGCAAGGCGGCGCATGGTAAAGCTTTCATGGGGTGTATCGACCCGGTACACCCCCTCACCATTGCCTTGAGCCCAGCTCGCAGAGCCTAGCCCCAGGCTCGCGATAATAAGCGCCAGCCCGATTATTTTTTGCGCGATACGACCTTGCGCTCCAGCTTTCGTCATCGACCCGTACTCCCAGTTTCGTGCCTCTGTCTAGCACACTCATGTGACGTCACAATACGTCATCGCGTCCAAACTTAGCATCTGGTCTGGACCTATACGCGCCTTGCAATGTCCGGTCCAATTGAAAAGCGTGGCGGATGGGTAACGTTAAGAAAAAAGTTAATAAAAAATGGGAGCGCTTTTGCCATTTGCGCGTTATGGTTAACAATGCGAGTCACCCTTGCGTCAATGCGTATTTAGGTCGGTTTGGGCTCAGAGTCATCTTCGCGATAGACGCTAACCCCGTAAAACTAGACCTTGCCTCAGGCGAGGCAATCTGGCTAAGCGTCTCATAGTGGGACACTCGGCCCTAAGTTTCGGGTGTGAGCCCAAGGTGAAACAGCGTTTCATCTGCGGTTCAAGATGGCGTTGTTAAGGATGAAGCGACGTTAAGGTTAAGACAGATCGTTCAGAGGCGATCACGCGTTAAGGTTCGGGGCGAGCCATCACCGTGATCACGACCCCTCTGATCAGCATGTCGACATCCTTCTGCTGGGGGGTGTCACTAAAGAGAGGGATAAGTCGATGTCTATTGCAACTATCGGTCGGGTGATGGCGGTGGCAACCGTATTCATTGCGGCCCCCGCGATTGCGGATAATTCTTCCTATGGCAACCGCTATTATAAAACACCGCTTGAAGCGTGTTTGAACGAGACCACGGGTGCCCTGGAACTGCGCGCGTGTTTGTCACGCCGTTTGTTAGAGGCTGAGCGCAGCTTTGATCTTGCCGCTGAAGCCTTGAACGCTGTGGTGTCACGCGAAGACAATGAGACCGAGCGCGCACGCCGGATGGAGGCCCTGGGCTTTTCGCGCGAGACCTGGCGCAATTATCTCGAGTTCCAGTGCGAATTCGAAGGCGCGGTCAAAGGCGATAGCTGGACGGAGATCGGCCCTGAATCCTCCTCTTGCCGTATTGAGCTGCTCGAAGCCCAAGCGCATCGTTTAAATTCTGTTCTGCGTGATATCGCGCCGAATGGTGATTACCCCACAATTCCTGGGCCATGCTCTGGCAGCTATTGCCCCAGCGACACTCAAACCTTCCGCGATTGGACCGCGACCTGCCGTTCTGGCGGCGCTTGCGTCACTGAAGCGACTGCGGGCCGTCGCAATGTTGATCATCGCTTGCGCTTAGAAGTGGATCGCGCGGGCAGTGGCTACAGCCTGGTCTTCCTGTCTCATTCGCACCCGATTGATGCCAATCTGCCGATTTCTGTGCGCGTTGACGGGCGTAATCTGGAAGTTTTCCGCGCCAGTGGCTCACGCGAGGATGGCTTCTTTGAAGTGCGCGATCCGCGCGCCGTTTCGCGCCTGATCGACCGCATGCGTCGCGGTGGCCGCCTGACTGTACAATATGTTGACGTTCACGGCGCGGATCGCCTGGCAACCTTCTCGCTCTATGGCGTTGTGGACAGCCTGGAATGGATCGACAGCCGTGGCGGGTATCGCCCTTACTAAGCCCCACGCTGACTTATCTCCTTTAAAAGGCCCCGGTGCGATCCTCGTACCGGGGCTTTTACTTTGGGGCTTTTACTTTGGGGCTTTTTTTTTCATTAGGGCGCGCGCACGACACCCAGATAGGGGTTCGCCATCAAGGATTTCAGGCGCAAAATCGCATCCTCAAAGACCGTATCCTCTTCAACCGCCAATAGGCTGAGGCGAATGTGCGCAGCCCCGTGAACCTGATCGACTTCAAAATCACGGCTGGGCGCGACGCGAACCCCGATGGCTTGGGCTTCGCGGGCAAAGTCGCTGTCCGTCCAACCTTCAGGCAGAGGCACCCAGGCGATACCGCCGGCAAACAGGGTGCGATCATTGACCCGTTCAGGCCATAATTGCTGACGCGCAAAGGCCGCACGCGCCTTTAAAGGCGTCTGCAAAGTCTCAAGGCGCGTTTTGAAGGCGGGATTATTGAGGATATGGGCCGCCATACCCGACAGGATGGGTGAAATCATCAATTGCAGCCCATTATGAGCAGCCGCGACGCGCCGGATCCAGACCGGCGGACCGGCCACGAACCCTAAGCGCAACACCGGGGCGATGGATTTGGACAGTCCGGTCACAAGCAGCGTGCGCTCTGGCGCAAGGCGCGAAAAGCTATAGGCATCATGCTCAATCAGAAAACCATAGACCTCGTCTTCAATAAAGCTGAGATCATGGCGCGCGCCCAGCACGATCAAAGCTTCACGGCGTTCGCGCGGCATGGGACGACCCGTGGGATTTTGTAGGCTGGGCATTACAAACACGGCGCGCACGCCCTGTTTCTGGCACAGCATCTCCAAATGGTCCGGGCACATGCCCGCTTCATCCATATCCACCGCCACGACCCGGCGCCCGGTTAAGCGCGCCGCCATCGTAACGCCGGAATAGACCTGGCGATCGACCGCAATGGCCCCGCCGGGCGGCACCAACGCCATCAGCGCCGCCGCAATGCCCGATTGTGCACCATTGGTCAGGACAAGCTCATCAATCGTGCTGACATCACGCCAGCGCCGCACATAGCCCAACGCCGCTTCGCGATGGGCGGCCCAGCCCATTTCCCCAATACAGGTGATCGGGAAATCGCGGCGCATCATGGCCTCATGCATGGCCAGGCTCGCCGCTTCCAGCAAAGGATAAGGGCTGGGCTTTTGAACAGCATTGCGGGAAAGATCAATCTCACCCTGGGGTGCCAGTTCACGGCCCATATAGCTGGGCGGAGCATCCAGGGCACCGACGAAGGTCCCACGCCCGACCTGGGCATAAACCAAATTCTGGGCCTGCAGGGCATTATAAACGCGCGAAACCGTTCCCGGCGCACAGCCCCATTCCCACGCGGCTTGGCGTACCGGGGGTAAGCGCGTGCCGCTTGCCACATCGCCCGCTTGAATGGCCGCCTTTAAGCGGGCTTCAAATTCGCGCGCCGTGCGCTGATCCGGAGCCAGATCCTTGAACATCGCTAAAATTGTCATAGAGACAATTTAATCATTGATTGATACAATTTTCAAGTACAATCCTAGCAGCGTATCAAACAATGAAGGACGATCCGTTATGATGCCCTTGGATCAATTTGCCCTTGCGACCCTGTTTGTGATCGCGCTGGTGGGCACGCCCGGCCCGGCGAATATGGCCATAATGGCGACGGCCGCCAATTACGGCTTTCGCCAAACTTTGGTTTTGTGGACGGGCACAATTGTCGGGTTTCTCGCCGTTTATCTGGTGACGACAACCGGTCTGATGGGGGTGTTACAGGCCCTGCCCGGCGTGTGGATGGCACTGCGTATTTTGTGCTTAGGCTATATTCTTTACTTGGCTTTTTTGATCGCCACGGCGACGCCGGGGGCCAAAAAGCTGGATAAAGCGCCGGGCTTCATCAAGGGGTTATTCGTACACCCCTTAAACCCCAAAGCCTATGCCATGCAAATCACCGGCATTGCCCAATTTGTTACGCCAGAGCGCTATGTCTCGGATGCCATCGTCCTGGCATTGATCTTTGTATTCGTGGGGGGCGCGCTCAATCTCACCTGGGGGGCGTTCGGCGCCATTTTGGGCCGCACCACCGGTCACGCACCTTGGCTGATCTGGGTGAACCGTCTGATGGCCCTGTTAATGGTCGTCTCCACGGCGGCCAGTCTTTTCATGCACTAAGCCTATACTCACCAATAGACATCGAGGTTGGCACCGCCATGAAGCTCTGCAATGCGCTGAGCTGTGGCGGGGCTGACATCGCCGGGAAGATCGTCGAGATTGTGCCACACGATCTCGGCGATCTCACCTAGATTATCACTCTCACATGCCATCCATTGATCGGCGCGCACCCGATAGACTAGCACATGATCGGTGGTGAAGGTTCGGTGCTTAAAAACTCCGATCAATTCGGGAACGCCCGTTATCGCGACGCCCACTTCCTCACGCGCTTCTTTCTTAACGGCCTCTAGCGCCGTCTCGCCGCGCTCCACCCCGCCGCCCGGCAAATGGAGCCCTTCGATATAGGTGTGGCGCACCAGACAGAGGCGTCCTGCCTCATCCTCGATCCAGATCCGCACCCCCATAGTCATGCCGCGGCTGAAGCGCCAAAAGATCCGCATCAGCGATGTGACAAGGCGTGCAATCATGCCTCAGCCCTTTGCGCAAGAAGGGCTAGCCCCGCGCGCCCAAGCGCGGTATAGACAAAGGCAAATCGCCCCCATAAAGGGTTCGCTAAGAAGGAAAATGACATGGCTGCTTTTGTTGCTCTGGGTTTGATCGTTGGTCTGTTCGGCTTGCTTAATCTGATCGAATACAAGCGCCTCGACTAGATCCCATCTTTTTCTTTTTCAGCGATAAAGCGGCGTCATCACGATGATCACTGATCTGATTATGCTCGCCATTGGAATCGTCGTCCTGATCGTGGGCGGCGATTTTCTTGTGCGCGGCGCAACGGCCCTGGCTCGAAATCTCGGCATTCCGCCCCTGATTGTGGGCCTGACCATCGTGGCCTTTGGCACCTCTGCGCCCGAAATGGTGGTCAGCGCTGCGGCGGCGTTGTCCAATGCGCCGGGCTTGGCGCTGGGTAATATCGTTGGATCGAATATCGCTAATATCCTTCTGGTCTTAGGCTTGCCCGCCATTCTTGCGCCCATGGCCGTGACCACGCCTGGCATTCGCACCAATGCGTTGATCGTGGTCGGCGCGAGCGCGCTTTTCATTGGCCTGACCTGGGATCGCGGCTTGAGCCTGATCGACGGGGCCATTCTGGCCGCAGGCATCGTCGCCTATATCCTTTATCTGGCTCTGCATTCAAGCAAAGCCAAAGATGATCCGATCCTGGCGGAACTGACCGATATTGATCATATGGAAGGCCTTCCCAAATCGGGACCGATGCTGGCGCTATTTATTCTGGGCGGTTTGATCGCCCTTCCTATCGGTGCCCATCTGATTGTGACCGGCGGGGCCAGCCTTGCCACCGATCTGGGCGTGCCCGAAGCCGTTGTTGGCCTGACGGTTTTGGCGCTGGGCACATCCCTACCCGAGCTATCGACTGCAATCATGGCGGCCATGCGTAAAAACGCAGACATGGCGCTAGGCAATGTGCTGGGATCGAACATATTCAACATCTTTGCCGTAGGCGGCATTACCGGCTTAGCCGCTGGGGCAAAAGACAAAATTGCCGTCGTCGATGAGAGCTTCTTTGCGCTGGATTACTGGGTCATGTTGGGGGCGGCCATTGCTGTGACCCTGTTCATTTTTACCCGTCGTCCCATCACCCGACTGGCAGGGATGGTTCTCTTTTTGGCATATTGCTTGTATATCGGCGCGCTTGGCCTCGGTGCCTTGGCATAAACAAGCCTTGAAAAGACGATTATGACTGAGATGAGACTGGAAATCTCGAAGGATTTCTCCTTCGACGCGGCGCACTATTTCAACCACAAGGAAGAAGGCCATCCCTTCTCGCGTCTGCATGGCCATTCCTTTGCGGGAACGGTGACAGTTGCGGGCAATCCAGCCGATGACAGCGGCATGGTCAAGGATTTCTGGGAAATCGAAGCGATCGTGAAAGCGCATGTGACCAGCATTCTCGATCACTCTTTGCTCAATGATATTGAAGGCCTGGCGCATCCCTCCTTAGAGGACATCGCCGAGTGGGTCTTCAAAAAGCTCGATCCGGTCTTGCCCGGCCTGGTGAGTGTTGAAATCCGGCGCCCCTCTTGGGGGGAAAAAGCGGTACTGCGCCGCGCATAAAGGTCGCAGACCCGTATAGAATTTATAACAGAAACGTCAGTTGGCACTGGCCCGCGCTCGGCTTAATCTCCCGCGACATATTTGGGGAGAGAAAGACCATGCTGACATCGATTCTGGCCATTCTGGCCTTAAGCGTAAGTGATCCGGCGAGCGCCGCCGCCACGCCATCCCCCCAAGACGTATCCGCTTTTGCCCCGCGCGAAGCCTATACCCAAGACGGCGAAACCGCTTTATCGCGCGTGCTCGCCGCCCAGGCCCGCGCCGCAGCGCGTGATGCCCGCCTGGTGGTGATCATCGGCGCGGAATGGTGTGATGACAGCCGCGCCATGGCCGATTTCTTCGCTGACCCAGTCTTTGCCGCCCAAATGCGCGATGACTATGAAGTGGAATTCGTCAATGCCGGGTCATTTGATCATGGCCTAGATATCGTGCAGCATTATGGCCTGCCCGCCTATTATGCCACGCCGACCGTTTTGGTGATTGAGCCAGAGACGAGCCGTGTGCTCAATCTCGACACCCAGACCTATTGGCGCTCTGCAACTCAGCGCGAACTGAGCCAGGCAGAGACCTATTTCGCTGACCTCTCTACTCAGCCTGCTCAGGAAGACGCGAGCCCGGCGCTCAGCGCCGCCTTGGCCGACATCGCCGCCTTTGAGGCTGACTATGCCCCCCATATCTATCAAGGCTATGCCTATATGCGCGAGCATGCCGGTAAAGAGGATGGCGAAAAACCGGAAAACTTCCTCGATGTCTGGCGTGAATTTAAAGACGCGCGCTATACGATCAGCCAAGCTCTGTCAGATCTACGCGCCGACGCCCGCCGTCAGGACAGCGAAGGCCTTGATCCGATCGTTCTGGAGTTTCCAGAGCTCGATCGTGAGTGGAGCTGGCAGGAGGGGTAAGGCCCCTTCCCATCCGGACGGGTTGAGCTTGGTTCTTGTCGATCAGAATACTCGTCAAGCTTACGGCATGGATGCCAGATCACGTCTGGCATGACATGTTCGACCCGAAGGGTCGCAAGCGCGAATGCGCGCCCGCAGCGTAAGCGAGGATGTCTTGATAATCTGTCATCCCGGCCCTGAGCCGGGATCTATTGAGCGTGATGGCAAAGAAAATAGATCCCCGATCAAGTCGGGGATGACAGGCTTTTTTTAACGTCCTCGCTGCGCCCCGTGGGCGAATGGATCCCGGCTCAAGGCCGGGAACCCGGTTGACACAGATCGGGGCAACGCCCCCGCAAGCGCAACCTCGCGCGCGCAGCGCGGCGAGGACACAAAATAATAATCGCGGCCCCGGAAGGGTTGGATATATCTAAAAAACCGTCACCCCAAACTTGATTTGGGGGCCATGCCGGACGGGGTGAGCTTGGTTCTTGTCGATCAGAATAATCGTCAAGCTTACGGCATGGATGCCAGATCAAGTCTGGCATGACACAGCGCATACTGTCATCCCCGATTTAATCGGGGATCTATAAGCCCTATTGGCCAACTCAATAGATCCCGGATCGCGCTAACGCTTGTCCGGGATGACAGTGTTTTTTTTTATTTAAGCCCTGAAATTTAGCGCCCGCACCCCGATGACCGAATGCCCTACAGCGCCTCGAACACATCGCGGGTCAAGCGCGGGTCAAAATGCTGTCCGCCATCAATGGTAAGGATTTGTCCTGTGACACTGGGGGTATCGAGGAAAAAATTAAGCCCCCGGATCATATCGCTCAACTGAGCGCCCTGTCTCAGCGGATTATCATGATGGAGGCGTTCAAACTCCGCCGCACTGTGGTGGGCGCTTGGCAAGGTCAGGCCCGGAGCCAGCGCATTAACGCGGATATGCGGGGCCAGACGGCGGGCCAAAATCTCGGTAATCCCTTTCAAGGCATATTTGGAGATCGTATAGGAGAGGTAATCCGCATTCAGATTAAAGAGCTTATAGTCCAGAACATTGAGAATGAGGCCCTTCTCAAGCGTCTGCGCGGCCATGGCCTGCGCCAATAAAAGCGGCGCTAAGGTGTTGGTTTTTTGATGGATCAGAAAGCTGTCAGGCGAAAGGCGCGTTAGATCATCATCGAGAAACAGACTTGCACTATTAACGAGTACGCCCACCGGGCCCAGTCGCGCGCTCACCGCGCCGATCAGGCCTTTCACGCTCTCACTTTCACTCAAGTCAGCGCGGAAAAGATCGGCGCGCCCGCCCGCCCCGATGATTTCTTGCACCAGGCTGGCGGCTTCATCTTCGGAGCTGTTAAAATGCACCCCGACAGGGTGGCCGCGTTCGGCCAAAGCGCGTACAAACGCCGCGCCCATACGTTTGGCGCCTCCGGTGACAAGCGCGGTTGCGTGGCTCATGGTTTTCCTCCAGCCTCCCAGGGCCTAAATATGGGCCTTGGCCCCTTATCCTCACACTCTCGACAAAAGAGGACTGGTAATGAAATTAGATGCGGTGTCGGCTGCGCGCCACCCTCTACCCCACACGGGTGAGACGATGACGGTTCGCGTCAGATCCCTACGCCTTGAGGCTGAGGTGGGGGTCTATGACAGCGAACACGGGCGCAAGCAACCCATTGCCATCACGTTCGAGGCCGATGTCGCCCAAGAGGCGACCTCGCCGGGCGCAGATCTTGATAAAGCGGTCAATTATGCGGCTTTGGCCGAAACCGTGCGCCAGGTCGTTGCATCTCAACATCATGAATTACTGGAAGATCTGGTTCAGGACATCACCAACACCGTCTTTACCGATCCGCGCATCCTTCGCTTCCAAATCGAGGTCGAGAAACTGACCGCGCTGGCGGATGCCCACTCTGTAGGCGTCACCTATGAGCGCTGGCGCTAATCGACCCGACGCCCCGCCGGAAATTGCGGCCGGAAGCGGCGCATCCAGCGCCCCCCAAGGCCCATCCGGCGATCCGTCCTTAAAAGGCCCACACATCATTGCCGATTATGTGAAGCGTCTGCCGATGAAGCCGGGCGTCTATCGCATGTATGATGAGGCCGGTGAGGTCCTTTATGTCGGTAAAGCCAAAAAGCTGAAAAACCGCGTCTCCAACTATGCCAAGGGCGGGGGACATTCCAATCGCATCGCCTTGATGATTGCGCTGACCCGGTCGATGGAATTTGTCGTGACCGCGACGGAGACCGAGGCTTTGCTGCTGGAAGCCAATCTGATCAAACGCTTGAAGCCGCGCTTCAACATCCTGCTGCGCGATGACAAATCCTTCCCCTATATCCTGATCCGTAAAGATCACCGCTCCGCCCAGCTGACCAAGCATCGCGGCGCGCGCAAGAAGGACGGGGCGTATTTCGGGCCTTTCGCCTCCGCCGGGGCGGTCAATGAAACGCTCAACACCTTGCAAAAGGCTTTCTTGTTACGCACCTGTACCGACAGCGTTTATGAAGGGCGCTCGCGCCCGTGCATGCTCTATCAAATCAAGCGCTGTGCGGGGCCTTGCGTCGATCTGGTAACGCCCGAGCGCTATGATGAGCTGGTCGATGAGGCGAGCCAATTCCTGCGCGGGCGTTCGAATGCGCTGCGTGAGCAATTACAGGCCCAGATGAATGCGGCGGCAGAGGCCTTGGACTTTGAAACGGCGGCGCGCCTGCGCGATCGCATTCGCGCCATTTCTGCCGTCACCACGACCCAGGGCATCAATCCGCAGGGCCTGGAAGAGGCCGATATTATCGCCGCCCACCAAGAAGGCGGGCGAACCTGTGTGCAGATTTTCTTCTTCCGGGCCGGGCAAAACTGGGGCAATCGCGCGCTCTACCCCAAACATGAGCCCGACACCCCTATCGAAGAGGTTATGACCGCCTTCATCGCCCAGTTTTACGAGGATAAGCCCGCGCCCGCGCTGCTGCTCACCTCGCATGAGCCAGAGCAGAGCGAACTGCTGGCAGAAGCCTTGAGCCTTCGCGCCGATCGCAAAGTCTATATCCATTGCCCGCAACGGGGCGAGAAGAAAGCCCTGGTCGATCAGGCGGTTAATAATGCCCGCGAAGCTCTGGGCCGCAAGCTTGCCGAGACCAAATCCCAGACCCAATTGCTCGATGGGGTAGCGAAAGTCTTTGGCCTGGATAAACGCCCCACCCGGCTTGAAGTGTATGACAACTCTCACATTCAAGGCAGCAATGCCTTAGGGGCAATGATTGTTGCCGGGCCTGAAGGCTTTGAGAAAAACCAGTATCGCCGCTTCAATATGAAGGGCGATGACGCCGCGACCAATGATGACTTCGCCATGATGCAGGCCATGATCCGGCGGCGCTTTATACGGCTACAAAAGGAGCGCGATGACGGCGCGGTGGTGCCTGATCTGATCCTGATTGATGGCGGGAAAGGCCAGCTCTCTTCGGTCATGGCGGTGATGGCGGAGCTGGGCGTGCATGATGTGACTGTGGCGGCCATCGCAAAAGGTCCAGACCGCAATGCGGGGCGTGAAGATTTCTACATGCCCGGTAAAGCCCCGTTCCGCATGCCGCCCAATGATCCGGTGCTGTATTATCTGCAACGCCTGCGCGATGAGGCACACCGCTTTGCCATTACCGGCCACAGGGCCAAGCGCAGCAAGCAAATATCTGAAAACCCGCTGGATGATATCGCCGGGGTCGGCGCTTCACGACGTAAGGCCTTGCTGCAACATTTTGGCTCAGCGCGCGCCGTCGCGCGCGCCGCTTTAGCGGATCTAGAAGCGGTTGACGGCGTTTCAAAAGCACTGGCACAAAGGATCTATGATCATTTCCACGATGGGGGATAAAGATGGGTGATACAACAGAGTTTCAACGCCATCCCTTGGCGTGGCTACCCAATGCGATCACGCTGCTTCGCATCCTCCTCGCCCCGCTGGCGGCCGCAAGTTTATGGATCGGCTTTGATCGCGCGCCTTATGATCCAGACACCGCCAATTTGCTCTATTGGCTTGCGGGTAGCCTCTTCTTGACCGCCGCGGTCTCAGACTTCCTGGATGGGTTTCTCGCGCGCGCCTGGAACGTTGAAAGCGCCTTTGGGGCCTTCCTTGATCCCATCGCCGATAAACTTTTAGTGGGCTTAATGCTGATCGCCTTCGTTCATGGCGCGCAATATGCCCCGCCATTAGCCGTGCCGACATTTTTTATCATCGCGCGCGACATTACAATTACAGCCCTGCGCCTGCCGCCCTTTAAACGCGCTGGGGTCAGCTTACCGGTTTCAACTTTGGCTAAGTATAAGACTGCGCTGGAGTTTTTTGCCATTGCCTGGCCCTTCATTTTCACAGGTCTGTCATACTTCTTAAAAGATTCACTGTTGGCCAATGAAAGCTTACGCAGCGCGACCTTAGATGTACCATGGGTGTTATCACTTTGGTTTGCCTGCTGTTTAAGCCTTCTCACCGGGGCTGAGTATGTGCGCGCCTGGCTTAAAGCGCGCGCATAGGCACAAACCATTCGTTAACTGAAATCGCGTGAGCTTGGCCTTGAATGCATTTAAGGAGCGAACCCCCGTGTCGACCCCAACTCGTATTGACCTCAACAGCCGTCTGAAGTTCTCGCGTTTGGGTGAAACCGAGCGCCAGGCCCTCAAAGCACTCAAGCCTCTTTTGATGGAGCAAATGCCCAAAATCCTCGATGGATTTTACGCTCACCTCGGCCAATGGCCGGATATCATGAAGATGTTTGGGTCAAAAGGCCCAGGCCAGGCCAAAAGCCGACAAGCTGAGCATTGGGGCTTAATCCTGGAAGGTCAATTTGGCGATGCCTATTTACGCTCGGTCGAAGCCGTCGGCAAAACCCATGCCCGTCTGGAGCTGCGCCCCGATTGGTATTTCGGCGCATACACCTATCTTCTCAATGGCATGACTGAAGCAGTGGTCAAGGCTCAATCCGGCAAATCAGGTCTGTTTGGCATGGGCGGTGGATCGACTAGCAATCTCACCCAATCCATAAATGTGCTGACCCGCGCAGTTATGCTGGATATGGATCTGGTCATGACTATTGTCTATGAGGAGGGTAACCGCCAGCGCCATCAAAGCATGCTGGAAATGGCCAATCAATTCGAAGCCTCCATCGCGGGCGTTGCCGAGCAAGTCGCCAAGGCGGCCACGCAAATGGCCGATAGCGCGCAGGAACTGTCCAAAACCGCCGAAGAAACCAATGAGCATTCGTCGTCTGTGGCCTCGGCCTCTGAAGAAGCGGTTGCGACCGCGGATTCTGTTGCGCAAGCCGCTTCGGAACTGACCCGCGCGATTTCCGAGATCGCCCACAAGGCCGGTGAAGCCGCAACAACCTCGGGCCAGGCCAATGGTAAAGCCGCCGATACGGGCCGCAAAATGTCATCCCTGTCTGAAGCGGCCAGCCGCATTGGTGAGATTGTCACCGTGATTGAGCGCGTGGCCGAACAGACAAACCTTCTGGCGCTGAACGCCACGATTGAGGCCGCGCGCGCCGGAGAAGCCGGCAAAGGCTTTGCGGTCGTGGCCCAGGAAGTCAAGGCTCTGGCCGAACAAACGGGTAAAGCCACCGAGGACATCTCCAACCAGATCGCCGCTATGCAGCAGGCTGTGGCCGATTCGGTCGGGGCCATCGAAGGCGTATGTGAAAGCATTGATGAGGTTAATGGCGTCTCTGCCTCCATCAACGCCGCCGTGGACGAGCAAAGCGCGGCTACCGCTGAAATCAGCCGTACCACCGAACAAACCGCCCAGGCCGCGCGTTCGGTCTCACGCTCCATCAGCGCTGTTCAACATGGCGCTGAGCGCACATCCTTCGCCGCTGGCACGATGACCGGAGCCGCAGAATCGCTCGGCTCTCAGGCTGAAACCCTGCGCCGCGAGGTCGATCGCTTCTTAAGCCGCATTCGCGCCGCTTAAGCGTTTCAAAGCGATAAGATTTGTGACTGAAATGCCCGCCGGAAGCCCGCTTCTGGCGGGCTTTGTTATCTTGTCGGGCGCGTCAAGTCAGGCCATGGTGAAGGCACAAAGACAAAGATAGGACCATGGACAGACAGCCCCATATTCTGGTCGTTGATGATGACGACCGCATTCGCACCCTGCTCAGCCGTTTTTTGCGCGAACGCGGTTATCGCGTTTCCGCCGCGCCTCATGCGGAAAAGGCGCTGGCCACTTTACGCGGGATCGCCTTTGATCTGTTGATCCTGGATGTGATGATGCCGGGCATGGATGGCTTTGATCTGACCCAGGAGATTCGCAAAACCCGCGATTGCCCCATTCTGTTGCTGACCGCACGCGGGGAACCAGAAGACCGCATCAAGGGCCTCGCCTTGGGCGCGGATGATTATCTCGCCAAACCGTTTGAGCCAGAGGAATTGATCCTGCGCGTTCAGGCCATTTTGCGCCGCGCCTTACCGCGCACGCGCGGGCCAGAAGCCGTAATCTTTGGCCCCTGGCGCTTTGAGCTTGAAACGCAACAACTCTCCAAAGGGGATGAGCGCATCAAGCTTACGGGGGGGGAAGGCGCGCTGCTCCATGCTCTGGCCAGCGCCCAAGGTGAAGCGGTCAATCGCTATGATCTCGCCGAAAAGGCCGCCGTCAGCGCCGGTGAACGCGCGGTCGATGTGCAGATGACGCGCCTACGGCGCAAGATCGAGGCTGATCCTAAAGCGCCAATATGGCTACAAACGGTGCGCGGGGAAGGCTATAAGCTGGTCGCAGAACCGGTTTATATGGACGTGAAGTAATGCGATATCTGCGCCTGGGGATTAAGCGATTTCTCCCCAAGAGCCTGTTTGGTCGATCGCTGTTGATCATCGTCCTGCCCGTGGCGCTGATGCAGATCGCTGTGACCTATTCCTTCTTTGAAGAGCATTGGGAAACCGTGACCGCGCGCCTGTCAGAGAGCGTTGCCGGTGACATCGCCATGATCACCACGCTCTATCAGCGCGACCCCACTGACTTTGATCAGATCAGCTCCATCGCCTATCAAACCATGGGCTTATCAGTGGATCTACGCGAAGGCGACACCCTGCCCGTATCGCGCCGTTCGGCCTTTTTCCGCGCCCTCGATCGCACCTTACGCCGGGCGTTGGCCGCAGAGCTTGATGAAAATTTCTGGTTCGATACCACGCGCTATCCCGAATATGTCGACATCCGGGTGAAGGTCGATGGCGGGGTGCTGCGCTTCATCGCGGTACGCGAAAAAGTTTTCGCCACAACCGGTCACATCTTTCTGATCTGGATCATCGGCGCCTCAACCCTGTTGACGGCGGTCTCGATCATCTTCATCCGCAATCAGGTCAAACCGATATTGCGCCTTGCCAGCGCCGCCGAAGCCTTGGGCCGCGGCCAGGACGTCAATAATTTCAAACCCGCCGGGGCCACTGAAGTGCGCCAAGCCGCCCACGCCTTCCTGGCAATGAGCGCGCGGTTAAAACGCCATCTCCAACAGCGCACCGCCCTGTTGGCCGGGGTCAGTCATGATCTACGCACCCCCTTAACGCGCCTGCGCCTGCAGCTCGCCTTGATGAAGCAGGATGAAGATATTGCTCTGGCCCGGCGTGATCTCGATGAAATGGAAGCTGCGCTTGATGAATATCTCGCCTTTGCCCGCGGCGATGCGGGCGAAGAACAAGAGAGCGTCGACCTCTCTGGCCTTGTTCAGGAAATCGCCCAGGATTGCGCGCGTGAAGGCTATACGCTGGATGTCGCCATCGAAGACGGCCTCACCGTTCATGCGCGCCCAGCTATGCTGAAACGGGCGATCAATAATCTGGTACAAAATGCGCTCAGCTTTGGCGATACCATCCATATGCAGGCCCGGCGCAATGGTACCCGCATTGAAGTCATCATTGATGATGATGGTCCCGGCATTCCCGCCGATAAGCGCGAGGACGCGTTTAAAGCCTTCAATCGCCTGGATGAATCGCGCAATGCCAATCGCAAAGGCGTCGGTTTGGGCCTCGCCATTGCACGCGATACCGCCCGCGCCCAGGGCGGTGAGATTAGCCTTGATCAAAGCCCGCAAGGCGGCCTTCGCGCGGTGTTGAGCCTGCCGGTTTAGACGGTGCCTAAAGCTCATTTATGGACCCCGGATCACGTCCGGGGCCGTGCTTTTTTTTAAGTCCTCGCTGCGATGCGGACGCGCGTTCGCGCTTGCGAACCCTGCGGGTTCGAAAAAGTGCATCCGGGTTCCCGGCCTTGAGCCGGGATCCATTCGCCCCCTCAGCGAAGCGAGGGGAATACACTGTCATCCCCGACTTGATCGGGGATCTATAGACTTTAATGGCAAGCTCAATAGATCCCGGATCGCGCTAACGCTTGTCCGGGATGACATTATGGGAATGCATTGAGTGTAAGCTTCTGTGTAGCCATGCCCCCTCAGTCAGCTTCGCTGACAGCTCCCCCGCAAGCAGGGGAGCACACCCTTTGACTGTCATGCCAGACGTGATCTGGCATCTATGCCGTGAGCCTGATGATTATCCTGATCGACCAGAACTTGGCTCACCCCGTCTGGCGTGGCCCCAAATCAAGTTTGGGGTGACAGGAGAGAAACCTAACTGCCCAGCTGGCGTGAGCGGCGTTCCGCCGCCGCCATGGCGTTGCGGATCTGGGTGGGAAGACCGCCCTCGCCCATCAATACATCCAAGGCGGCCTGAGTAGTGCCCCCCGGTGAGGTGACTTCACGGCGCAATTCCTGTGGTCCCTCTTCACGCAGGGCCATCAGCTGGGCCGCGCCTATCACCGTTTGCTTGGCGAGAGACCAGGCGGCCTCCTCGCTTAAACCTTCCGCCATACCCGCATTGGCCATGGCTTCAGTGAGCAAGAACACATAGGCCGGACCCGAACCCGCCAGCGCGGTGGCGACGCCCATCAAGCGCTCATCCTCCAACCAGGTGACAGACCCACCGGATTTAAACAGCGCTTCAGCACGTTTCACATAGTCAGGATTTTGCGCCGGTTCATTGGCGATCAAGCTGGTTGCACCGGCCCCCACAGAAATCGGCGTATTGGGCATGGCACGCACAATGGCGAAATTCTGGAAGGCCAAATTAAGCTGTCGCAAGGGCGTTCCCGCCGCGATTGAGACAATCAGCGCACGCGGATGGACCACGCTGGATAAACCGCGCACGGCCTCAATCACGATATGGGGTTTAACGGCAATGATGACACTATCAAGCTCTGCGCCCAGATCTGGCGTAATTCGCTCGACCCAGGTCAGGCCGGGGTGAGCCTCCACCAAAGCTTCGACATTGCCATTGCGCCGCGGGGCGACCAGCACCAGCTGATCGGCCTTGATTTTACCCCGCTTGGCGGTGAGCCAAGACGTGGCCAAAGCTGCACCCATTCGGCCTACGCCGATAAGCGCCAGCTTACCTTTAAATTTTGCCATAAATGTCAGTCAGTCTTAAGCTTCGCCGTGGGTTTCGAACATGGCCGCAGACACGGCCTCCTCCACGGATTTCCCGCCCCAGATCATATATTGGAAGGCCGGATAGAGACGCTCCCCCGCTTCGCGCGCCGCTCCGATCATGCCGATGGCCTGAGCCGGGGTGAAGCTTTCACCGCCGGGAAAGGCCAGCGCATGGCGGAACACGATCGAGCCATCCTCGGCCCAGACATCAAAATGGCCCAACCACAAGCGCTCATTAAAGCGGGTGGCCAGCTCGCACGCATCGCGGAAGCGCTTTTCAGGCACTTTCAGGTCCAGCGACGAACACATATGCAGGGCATTAAGGTCCGGGCGATAGGCAAACCACATCTGGTGGTCACGCCATTGACCAGGCACGGCCATGTGAACTTCCAGATCGTCACGCTCATAAGCATACTGCTCGGCGATGACAGCCTGTTCCACAGCCTCTAGGGGATCATTGATCAGATTCTCAAAGGTCTCTTGGAGATCCATTGGGTTAGCCCTCTACTGTCGCTGAAGCGACTCACCGCCTGACATACCGACGTTAGGCGGACCCGTTACGGCGCGCAAGTCGGTAAGAAGGGGGAAATTATAAAGATTATTTGTCAGTGGCCTTTGGCGCACTCTTGCGGGTTGTACTCGCCTTGGCGGGCTTGGCGCTTTGCGCTTCGAGCGCAGCTTTCAAGGCCGCAATCTCTTCGCGTTGCGCCTCGATCTGGGCCTTAATGGCGTCCAGCTCATCGCGGGTCACCAGGTCCATATTGGCCGCAACCTTCTCGGCCTGCGCGCGAAACACAGCCTGGGCTTCTTCCCCCGCGGCTTGGGCCGCACTGAAGGCATCAGACATCAGGTCTGCAAAATCAGCGAAAAATGGGTTGCGAGACTGCATGACAACACCGCTTGCTCTGCTATACAGCCTTCATATAGGCGCTTTAAGGGGGATGTGGCAACGCAACTCGGCGCCCGAAACTCATCCGCCCAAGGGGGAAGCGCATGGACTACTGCCAACCGACCTTCGATCTGATCAAGCCGATTCTCTTTACTTTCGGGCCTTTCGACCTGTTTGGCCATGAGATCAGCCTGCCGATTCGCTGGTATGCATTAGCCTATATTTTTGGCCTGGTGATTGCCTGGCAATATATGACGCAGCTGGCCAAACGCCCCGCTTTATGGAGTGTGTCGGACAAAAATGCCGGATCGCCCTACACCCCAGCCCATGCCGAGGATCTTTTCTTCTGGGGTATGATTGGCGTCATTGTCGGTGGGCGTTTGGGCTATGTGCTCTTCTATCAAACCAGTGCGATTTGGGAGCGCCCCGCCTGGATCATCACTGGGATTACCGAAGGCGGCATGTCTTTCCATGGCGGCTTTATTGGTGTGGCCACCGTATTGGTCTTGATGGCCCGGCGCCATTCCATCGCGCTATTACGCCTAACCGATGCGGCAGCCGTGGTGACGCCTGTGGGTCTGATGCTGGGCCGTCTGGCCAATTTCATCAATGGGGAGCTGTGGGGCCGTGCTGCGCCTGATCTGCCTTGGGCGATGCGCTTTGCTAGCGACCCTTATTGCCTGGAGCGTCACCCCAGCCAGCTCTATGAAGCCTTCGGCGAAGGCTTCTTGCTGCTGGTGATCCTTGGCGTTTTGACTTGGCGCTTTAAGGGGCTGGCCCGTCCGGGTCTGGCGACCGGGATTTTTGTCGCAGGCTATGGCCTGGTACGCGCCTTGCTGGAATTTGTGCGTGAGCCGGACAGCCATATGCCGGAATTCCTGCGCGAATATATCACAATGGGCATGGCGCTATCTCTGCCGATGATTGCGCTGGGCGCCTGGCTGATCTATCGCGCCTTGACGAATAAGCCGGTCGGGGCAAAAGACTAAGGGATGAACGAAGAGACCTATCCCGCCCTGGAAGAGGCCCGCGAAAAGCTGGCCCAGCGTATTGTGGACCGGATCACCCAAGAGGGCCCGGTCCCCATCCACCTTTATATGGCCGAAGCCCTGTTCGATCCGATGGGCGGGTTTTATGCCACCAAGGATCCACTCGGCGCGGGGGCGGATTTCATCACCGCGCCAGAAATCAGCCAGATGTTTGGCGAGCTGATCGGGCTATGGGTCTTGCAATGTTGGGATGATCTGGGCCGGCCTGATCCCTTTAACCTGATCGAGCTTGGGCCCGGTAAGGGCACGATGATGGCCGATGCCCTGCGCGCTGCGCGCATGATGCCCGACTTCCTGGCCGCAACGACTGTCACTTTGGTGGAGGCGAGCCCAGCCCTGAAAATGGTTCAAGGCCAAACCCTTTCAGGCTGTCACGTGCCGCTGAACTGGGCTGACAGCCTGGAAAAAGCCCCCCAAGGCCCCGCAATTATCCTGGGCAATGAGTTTCTCGATTGCTTGCCCATCCGCCAGGCTCTGCGCCATGAGGGTGCCTGGTATGAGCGCTGTATCGCGCTGGATCCGGCGAAAATAGGCAAGCTTGCCTTCTATCGCGGTCCGCAACTGGCCGAGCACGATATTGATCTGATCCCGGCCCCGCTGCGCGATGCGCCCGAGGGGAGTTTGGTGGAAATCCGCCCCGGCGATCATCAAGTGATCGAGGCCTTAAAGGCACGATTTGCACATAGCCCCGGACGCGCGCTGTTCATTGATTATGGCCCCTGCCGCAGTGAGGCTGGTGATAGCCTGCAGGCCCTACGCGCCCATGAAAAAGTCAGCCCGCTGGATCGTCCGGGCACGGCCGATTTAACCGCCCATGTCGACTTTGCTGAGCTCTCCCGCCTGGCCACATCGGCTGGGTTAGAGGTGCAAGGCCCTGTGGTTCAAGAACAATTCTTGAAAGCCTTAGGCATTGAAAGCCGTGCGGCGACCTTGATGGGCGCGGATGACGCCACGCGCGACATCGTCATTCGTCAGGCCTGGCGCTTGCTCGATCCCACTCAAATGGGCCATCTCTTCAAAGTCATTTCCCTCGCGGCACCGGGACTGAAACCGGCACCGGGATTTGGCGCAGATGATCTACACGCCTGAGACACAGACTTCTAACTTTGTCGTGGCTTTGATATGAGCCGCGCCAAACGACCTTCACGCTGACCAAGGAATGCCCCATGAAACTGATGTGCGGAAACGCCAATCGCGGCTTGGCAAAAGCGATCGCGGATTATCTGGATGCGCCCCTTTCCAATGTGGACATCGAACAGTTCAGCGATGGCGAGCTGTTCGTGCGCATTGATGAGAATATGCGCGGTCAGGATGCCTTCATCATCCAGCCGACCTCAAATCCGGCCAATGATCATTTGATGGAATTGCTGATCATGACCGATGCGCTATCGCGCGCCAGTGCACGGCGCATCACGGCCGTGATCCCCTATTTCGGGTATGCCCGTCAGGACCGCAAAACCGGCGGCCGTACGCCGATTACCGCCAAGCTGGTCGCCAATATGATCGCCAAGGCCGGGGTGCACCGGGTTTTGACCCTGGATCTCCATGCCGGTCAAATCCAAGGCTTCTTTGACATCCCCACGGACAATATGTTCGCCACCCCGGTGATCGAAAAAGATATTCGCGCCCATTACGATGTCGAAAATCTGCTGATCGTCTCGCCTGATGTCGGCGGTGTGGTGCGCGCGCGCTCTTTGGCGGCCCGCCTGGGCGCAGATATTGCCATCATCGACAAACGTCGTCCCAAAGCCGGGGTCTCTGAGGTGATGAATATCATCGGTGATGTTAAAGGGCGTCGCTGTATCATTTTTGATGACATCGTCGATTCGGGCGGCACGCTGTGTAACGCAGCCCAAGCCCTGATTGATGAAGGCGCAACCGAAGTTTCAGCCTATATCACCCATGGCGTGCTCTCTGGTAAGGCCGTTGAACGCATCAAGGCTTCGGTGATGAGAGAGCTGGTTGTGTGCGATTCCATTGACTTAAGCCAAAAACTGACCGCGGACTGCAATATCCGCACGGTCTCAGTCGCCCCCTTGCTGGGTGAGGCTATCCGCCGGATTGCCAATGATGAATCGGTCTCTAAACTGTTTGATTAGAGCCTATCAACTGTTCGAGCGCGGAAAGATACCATTGCCTTAGGCTTTGAGATAAGCTAATAGCCGCTGCTCGAATTAAAGCTATGACAGCTTTAATACGAACGCCGCCAAACGGCGGCGTTCGCTTTTGTAAAACAATGTTCGAAGGACCGAACCGATGAGCGATATCGTTCTTTCCGTCGATGTGCGCGAGACCACCGGCACCGGCGGTGCCCGCGCGGCGCGCCGTGACGGGTTAATTCCTGGCGTAATCTACGGCGGCCCACGCGGCTCTATCGCCATCAATTTGAAGCGTAACGAGCTGGTGAAGGCCATCAATTCTGGCAAATTCCTCTCTCACATGGTCACCATTGACCATAATGGCGAGAAACAGCCTGTAATTGCCCGCGACGTTCAATTCCACCCTGTTACGGATCAGCCTATGCACGTTGATCTGCTGCGCGTGGAAGAAGGCGAAATCATCTCTGTTGAGGTGGTTGTGCACTTTGCCAATGAAGAGAAATCTCCAGGCTTGAAGCGTGGCGGCGTGCTTAACGTCGTACGTCATACGGTTGAGCTTGATTGCCCAGCCGACAAAATCCCAGAAGAAATCGTTGTGGACCTCAGCGGCGCTGAAATCGGCGACACCATCCACATCTCTTCTGTGACATTGCCTGAAGGCACCGCGACCACGATCAAAGATCGTGACTTCACGGTCGCTACCATCCAAGGCTCTCGTGCAGCAACTGAAGCTGCCACGAGCGAGGAAGACGGCGAAGCCGAAGAATAAGGCGATTTGCTTTAAAACGGCCCGTGTCCTATGGATACGGGCCGTTTTTTTATGTCTGAAATGCACCCTCCACCTACGCTCAAAGGGGCCCTTATGAAGATCCTGGTTGGATTGGGAAATCCCGGCGATAAATATGCCCGCAATCGCCATAATGTCGGCTTTATGGCCCTGGATGTGATCGCGGATCATTATCGCTTAGGGCCTTGGCGCGCACGCTTTCAGGGTTTGACCTGCGAAGGGGCCATAGATACGCCCAAGGGCCGGGTCAAGGTGTTGCTGCTGAAGCCACAAACTTTTTATAACGATTCCGGCAATGCCGTGCGCGCCGCCGTCGATTTTTATAAATCCGGCGCTGAAGATGTGACGGTTTTCCATGACGAGCTGGACCTGACCCCGGGAAAGTTTCGCTTCAAACGAGGCGGCGGCCATGGCGGCAATAATGGTTTGCGCTCTACGATTGCCCATCTTGGCCCAGATATTCAGCGCGGGCGTATCGGGATCGGTCATCCCGGCGATAAGAATAAAGTCACCGGCCATGTCTTGAGCGATTTTGCCAAGGCCGAGGAACCCTGGCGCGATGATCTTCTTGATGCGATTGCGCGCGCCATCCCGCTTTTGCTGGACGGCGATGTCGATCAGTTTCAGACCAAGGTGACCCATCTGGCCCCGGCCCCCGATGCCCCCTTGCAACGCAATGCCAAGGCGCGCGAGGCGGACTAGGCCCGCCAAATGCAGCCCCAGACTTCCTTCCCCGCTCCATTGCCCCTATAGGCTGGAGCCAGCTTTCCAACGACACACGCGCCAGCGGCGCGCGGCACAGATCAGGACGACGATTATGGGTTTTAAATGCGGTATTGTGGGCCTTCCCAATGTGGGTAAATCGACCCTGTTCAACGCGCTGACCCAGACGGCCGCGGCCCAGGCGGCCAATTATCCCTTCTGTACGATTGAGCCTAATGTGGGCGATGTCGCCGTGCCCGAACCGCGCCTGTTTGAAATTGCCAAAATCGCCGGGTCAAAAGAAATCGTACCCGCGCGCATGAATTTCGTCGACATTGCGGGTCTGGTCGCCGGGGCCTCCAAGGGCGAAGGTCTGGGCAATCAATTCCTGGCCAATATTCGCGAGACCGATGCGGTTCTTTATGTGCTGCGCTGTTTCGAAGACGATGACATCACCCACGTCAACGGCAAGGTTGATCCGCTGGCCGATTTCGAAACCGTCGAGACCGAGCTGATGCTGGCCGATATGGAAAGCCTGGAAAAACGCCGCACCAATACCGAGAAGAAAGCCAAGACCGGCGATAAAGACGCGAAGGCCACTTTGACCTTGATTGATCTGGCGCTGGAGCAATTGCGCGAAGGTCGCCCCGCGCGTAAAGCCGATGTGCCTGAGGATCTGGTGCGCGAATGGCGCATGCTGCAATTATTGACCACCAAGCCCGTCATGTTCATCGCTAATGTCGATGAAGAGAGCGCAGCCACCGGCAATGCGTTCTCTAAACAGGTTGACGAGCGGGCGAAGGAAGAAGGCGCGATCAGCGTCACGATTTCAGCCAAGATCGAGTCTGAGCTGGCCCTGCTCGATGATGAAGAGCGCAGCGAATATCTCGGTGAATTGGGCCTGGAAGAGCCCGGCCTAAGCCGTTTGATCCGCGCAGGCTATGAATTGTTGGGCCTTCAAACCTATTTCACCGCCGGTCCCAAAGAGGCCCGCGCCTGGACCATTCGCAAGGGCTGGAAAGCCCCCCAAGCCGCCGGCGTCATCCATGGCGATTTCGAGCGCGGCTTCATCCGCGCTGAAACCACCGCCTATAACGATTTCGTCGCGCTAAACGGTGAAGCCGGTGCGCGCGAAGCCGGTAAGCTACGCCAAGAGGGCAAGGAATATATCGTCCAGGACGGCGATGTGATGCTGTTTAAATTCAACGTCTAATCAGCACGGCAATTCATAGTAACGCTGTAGCGCCTCTTGCGCGACCAGACGCGGTGCATCGGGCTTGTCTTGCGCTGGCCCGATGATATCGCCGCTGAAAAAGCGCACCCCGCGCTCCCTCGCCTGTTCCATCGTCAATAAATTGTGGGTGCGTGTCATATAGGATTGCGCGCCAAATTGCGCGGCCTTGGTGGTGAGGACTTTGACAAAGCTGTCCTCCTCTTTGGTAAAGCCATTGATGAAGCGCGGATTAGGCTGGTGAAAGCCAAAAATCTTCACCCCGCAGCCTTCAAATTGTTCCGCTTTATTCTTACCCAGGGCGAGATGGGCCAAAACGGCCGCGACCTTGCCATGCAGACAGCGAAACACCTCCTGACAGCGGCTCATCGGGGCACCGGGCGGGGTGTCATTGACGCGCACATAGAGGTATTTGCGCATACGTTCTGGAATTTTTCCCAGCATTTCAATATATTCGATCCGCGTATCACGCCCGGCCAAAACATCATAATGTGCAGAAATGGAAATCGAGCATTTCGCGCCCGTCTCCCACACTTTTTTGAAGCCCAGCGCCGCGCTCATCAAAACCTGCTTATCCAGATCAAACATAAATTTCAGCTCGGTATGACCCATTAAAGTCTCACTGCCATAGAGATTGCGATCACCATCTTCACGCTGAGCCTCGCAAAAATAAGTGCCTATTAATTGCTTATGAGAATCCCACACCGGCAAGAACACGATCTTTCGGCTCTCGCGCAGTTCAGTTTCCATGTCGTAATCGTCAAGATCAGGCAATAAGGCACTGGCGGGGTGTTCTTCGTGACCCTTTTCAATTTCCGTATCCGGCGGGTTGAAAGCCCCAAGCAATTCTTGTAATCCCCGCGCATCCAAGGTGACAGCTTTGGAGACAATACCCAAACTATTCAATATCTCATCGCCCAGATAAAAGGCGTTAAGTGCCATGGATATGCCTTGGGTGCGCGCGTCGGCTTCATCGGCACGTACAGGATCATAAATCACCATAAACGCATCGGCGCAGCGCAACACCATGTCACCGGGTAACAAGCGTTTTTCAATGAATGCCTCACTGACATCCATCACACGCTGCTTAACCTTGGACCAGCGCCCGCCGGCCTTGGCCTTGATCAGGTCTAGATTGATGATTTGAAATTGTCCTAATGATAAGTCCTTACTTTCACGCAAGCGGCGCTCAAGTTCATTAAGGACAAATCCAGACCAGGACATGGATATCACTTCCCCTATCATTATAAGAATAGAGGTAAAATCATCGGTCATTCGGCTTAACCGATCCTTCCCCATCCGCGTGAGGGCCGTGATGATCCATAAACCCTTTACAGGTCTGGGTCTTGAATGGCGGCGGTCCCGGCTTTATGTGCGTATGAACCCGCCTATGGGTGGATTCTAAGTCCTTGCCAAAGCACTGGCGGGATCTTTGGTTATCTTTTTATTCTCTTGAATTAAGGCGTTTAGCCCCGTGTCCAAAGTCTCTACCCCTTCACCCCAACGTCCGGTGAAAACCCTGGCGCTATGGGAACTTATTGCGCTGACCGCCGCCTTTATGGCGATGAATGCGCTCTCTATTGATATCGTTCTGCCCGCTTTAAAAACTATTGGCGATACGATTGGGGCCAGTGAGCATCAGCGCCCCTTGATGATTACCGCCTATATCTTTGGTTTTGGCATTTCCCAGCTGTTTTACGGCCCGATTGCCGATGCCGTGGGCCGGCGCGCCACCTTGCTCGTCTCCCTGGTCGGGTATTTGATCGCGACCCTTTTGTGTTTCATGGTCCATGATCTGACCTGGATGCTGGTTGCGCGCGCCCTTCAGGGTGTCGCCTCAGCCGGGACGCGAGTGATCGCCATGGCCGTGATCCGCGACAGCGTATCGGGCCGCAAAATGGCGCAAGTTTTCTCCATCGCTATGACGGTATTCATGGCCGCGCCGATCCTGGCCCCCAGCATCGGCCAAGGCATTTTATTCATCGCCGATTGGCATTGGATTTTCATCGCCCTCTTCATCGCGGGTGCGGGCCTGCTCGTCTGGTCCTATTTCCGCTTGCCTGAAACGCGCGCCGTAGAAGACCGCACGCCCCTCTCCTTAGGCTCCGCGCTTAAAGGCTATTGGATCGTGATGCAGAACCGGATCACATTGGGCTATCTGTTGGCGAGCTGCTTTGTCTTTGGCTCGCTGTTCTCTTTCATCTCTCTGGCCGATCAGATGCTGGGCGAGAAATATCATCTGGGTGCACGTTTTCCGCTGGCCTTCGCCGGGATTGCCCTGGGCCTGATGGTGACCAATATCCTTAATGCCAAGCTGGTCGAGCGTGTGGGCATGCGCCGCCTGTCCCATGGGGCCTTGGTCGGCTTTATCGTCATCAATCTCAGCGTCACTTTATGGACCTTCACCCTGGGCGAGCCCCCCTTCTGG
This sequence comes from Woodsholea maritima DSM 17123, assembly GCF_000382325.1. Taxonomy (GTDB): domain Bacteria; phylum Pseudomonadota; class Alphaproteobacteria; order Caulobacterales; family Maricaulaceae; genus Woodsholea; species Woodsholea maritima. The sequence goes on along the minus strand of NZ_KB908058.1, from coordinate 145,479 downwards.
GTCTTCTATGCCGGGATTGCAGGCACTTTGATGATGTTCGGCCTCTTAGGAGCCAATTTCTCCGCCCTGGTGATGGAGCCTGCGGGCCATCATGCCGGTACAGCGGCGGCGCTTTTCGGCTCCGCCACAGCGGTCGCCGGGGCCGCCATCGGGTCTATTATTGGCGCGCTCTATAATGGCTCGGTGCTGCCCTTCGTGACCGGGCAAGTGATTATGGGTGTTGCTGCGATCATATTAGTCCTCTGGACCGAGCGTGGGCGGTTATTTGGTGAAGGCGTTTATGAAGCCGTGCAAAAGGATGAGGCGGCTTAAAAACTGACAATCAAACCTGTCATCCCGGCCTTGAGCCGGGACCTATTGAGCGTGATGGCTATGTTTATGGATCCCGGATCTCGCTAAAGCTCGTCCGGGAACCCGCTTAGAGTTAGACCTTTACGCGGCCCCGGACTTGATCCGGGGTCCAAAACCGCCCCCTCCTCCGGCCTTTCAGGCCACCTCCCCCGCTACGCAGGGGAGGACAGGTCTCATACCTGTCACCCCAAACTTGATTTGGGGTCCATGCCGGACGGGGTGAACCTGGTTCTGGTCAATCAGATTTTAGGCCCAAGCTCACGGCATGGATGCCAGATCAAGTCTGGCATGACATATTCAAACCCAAAGGGTTCGCATGTGCCCCTACGCGCCCGCAGCTAAAACCCTACTGTCATCCCGGGCAAGCGTGAGCGCGACCCGGGATCTATTGAGTTTGCCCTTGTGGGACATAGATCCCCGATCAAGTCGGGGATGACAGTTTAATTCTTTCAACTTTGTGGCCGATGCAAAGCGTCTGGTGCCATTAGAAGCAGCCTTAAAACTCTTCCGTGGTCAGGCTTTCTTCAGTGAAGCCGCCATCAACGCGCCAGCCTGCGCCCTCACCTTGAGCGAGCAACTCACTCAGCCATGGTAACAGCGTCACCAAATCGTCTTCCAAGGTGTAGGGCGGGTTGACGATAAACACCCCAGCGCCAGCCAGCCGGCCTTCGCTTTCCAGATCACGCACCCATAGATCCGCGCGCAGAACCTTCTCCGGCAGGACTTGTTTCTCGGCGATCAGCCATTCTGCAAAGCCGACATCAAAGCGCTCCTGCGCCCATAAATCCTTCAAAGGTCGCCAGAAAATGAAGGTGCCCGTGGGCCAGGCCTCAAAGGCTTTGATCGCGGCCTCGGCCATATGGGCCATTTCATCGCGATGCTCAAATGGGGGATCGACCAGCACCACGCCGCGCTTTTCCCGCGGCGGTAAAATTTTCGGCAAAGCCTTATAGCCATCGCGCTTTTCCACCTTGATCCGGGCGTCTTTGGCAAAGCGCGCATCCAGGGTTTTGGCGTCCGCCTCATGCAGTTCGCACAAATGCGCGCGGTCAATATCACGCATCATCGCCGCCGCCAGACCGGGTGAGCCCGGATAATGGCTCAGCTCAGCGCCTTTATTGAGGCTTTTCACCGCGTCGAGATAAGGGCGCAGCACGCTCTTGGGGCCTTTGGGAATCGTCGTTTGCGCCACCAGGCGCGCAATGCCGTCGCGCCATTCAGGGCTGCGTTGGGCTTCATCCCCGCTCAGGTCATAAACCCCAATGCCAGAATGGCTGTCGATATAACGAAAGGCCTGAGGTTTTTTCTTCAAATGCTCAAAACACAAGCTCAAGACAACATGCTTTAGAATGTCGGCAAAATTGCCCGCGTGAAAGGCATGACGGTAATTCATAGACGCTCCAGATCCTTCAGGGTCGGCAAAATTTCAGCTCGCGCTTATGACGTGTTTGAGCCGGTTTGCCCAAGACTTTCTTACACACACTTTTGCGCGCACCCAAACCTTACAGAAGTTTGAGTTCGCAATTTCAAAAACACCCGTTAAGGTTTGCACTAATGTTATAGCATACGGGGAGTGAGACATGTCAGCTTTACGCCAAATCCTGGCGGCCGGGGCCATCGCGCTTTTTGGCCTGACCGGAGCGCGGGCTCAAGACGGCGCATCCAACGCCTATGAGCCGCACATCTATGAAACCACAGGTCAAATCACCGTCGGTGGTGAGCGCGTGCGCTATCGTGTCAAGGCCGGTGAAACCGTTTTGAAAAATGATGAGGGCGATGAAAGTGCAGTCATTTTCGCAACCACCTATATCCGCTCTGATGTGACCGATCCGGCCCGTCCGGTGGCCTTCATCTTCAATGGGGGTCCGGGCTCTGCCTCGCTCTGGCTGCATATGGGTGTGTTCGGGCCTAAGCGGGTTATCCTGCCCAGTGATCCGGCCGATGATGGCGCAGCACCCTTCACCATCGCAGAAAATTCGCTGTCGATTCTGGATGTTGCCGATCTGGTCTTTATCGATCCCGTTGGCACCGGGTGGAGCCGCACCATCAATGAGGGCGATACTGCCGATTATTGGGGCGTGCAAGAAGATGCCCGCTCGCTGGCAGAATTTATTCGCCTGTGGCTGACCGAAAACAAGCGCTGGAACTCGCCGAAATATCTCTTGGGCGAAAGCTATGGCACCACCCGGATCGCCGCCCTGTTAGGCCAGCTGGAAGGGGGATGGAATGATATTGCCATCAATGGCGTTGGTCTCATCTCTGTGGTGTTGAACTTCGGACTGGATGCCACCGATCCGGGTAATGATATCGGCTATGTCGGCTTGATGCCCGGTTATGCGGCGACCGCCTGGTATCATGACAAGGTCAATAAGGCCCAGTGGAACAATAACTTCAACGCCTTCCTGGATGATGCGCGCGCCTTTGCGGTCAATGATTACCTGCCCGCCTTGGTCCATGGCGTAACTTTGAGTGACGCCGATCAGCGCCAGATCGCTGCGCGCCTCTCCGCCTTTACTGGGCTCAGCCAGGCTTATATCGAGGGATCGAACCTGCGCGTGCCTTTGTTCCGCTTCATGCGTGAACTGCGCCGTGATGAGCGCTTGTCCGTGGGCCGTTTGGATAGCCGCTTCACCGGGCCAGAGCCCGATGGCGTCCAAGATAGCGCCAGCAATGACCCCTCCGCCGCCGGGATTGATGCGGCCTATACCGGGGCGATGCTCGACTATTTCACCCGCGAGATCGGGGTCGATATGACCGAGCGATATAATACGCTGTCAGGCTCGGTCTTTGCCGGTTGGAACCAGGATGGCGGTCAGGCCGGCGGGCGCGGGCGCTATGTCAATGTTGCGCCCATGTTACAAGATGCCATGCGCCAGAACCATGATCTGCGCGTTTTGGCGGCCAATGGCTATTATGATTTGGCCACGCCCTTCTTTGCCACCGAAATGCTGTTCAACCAGCCCTATTATGATCAGGACCGCGTAACCCTGACCTATTATGAAGCCGGGCATATGATGTATCTGCACCAGCCCTCAATCGAGGCGCTGTCGCGCGATATTCGTGACTTCATCGTCGCTGGACAATAAAGCCGATACACCCCTCCCCCGCTCGCGGGGGAGGGGTAAATCCGGCCACTGGCCCGCAAGCGCGAACGCCCTCAAGTAGGCGACAGCCGTTAGGGCATTGAAGAAGCGCGGTCCGCAGCGAAGCGAGGAATAGGGTGGATCCCGGCTCAGGGCCGGGAACCCGGTGGTCGTTCAGCATCAACGCGGCCCCGGACTTGATCCGGGGTCCATAAGCACAAACCGCCCTACGCCTTACCCAATTTATCCCACACTGCAGCCATGGCGGTGATGACATCCTGGCCCAATTGCGCGGAGCGCTTGGGCGACCAGCCTTCAATCTCATCAGCGGTTTCGCGCGTGTCTTTGAAGGGCATTTCCAGTGTCATCGCGAGGCAATCAAAATATTGCGCCATCGCATTGGCCCCGACTTTCATATTGGCTTGGCCGGGCGCATCCACAGGATAACCTTCTTCGGTCTGGAACTCCGGCGTTGCCGCCTTGAAGGCGTCTTTAAAGCTTTCCAGCTGATCGGCCAGACGATTGGTCCAATCGGGAATGCCTTCCGCACCCGCAATGAAGTTATTGGGGATCACCTCATCGCCATGCATGTCCAGGCAGAAATCAGGACGGGTGTCCTTCATTTTTTGCAGGACGTGATACACCTCAGGGCTTTTGTCCAGGCTCGGCTCTTGCCACTCGCGATTAAGATCGGTACCCGCCGCATTGGTGCGCAAATGCCCGCGCCGTGATCCATCCGGGTTCATATTCGGCACGACATAAAAGACCGCCTCATCACGCAGGCGCATCGCCTCTTGATCTTCACTATAGAGCAAACGATCAAGAAAGCCTTCCATACACCACTGGGCCATGGTTTCACCGGGATGTTGGCGCGCGATGATCCAGCAGACTTTCTTGCCTGCACCTGGCTCACCAATGCGGATCAAGTCGATATTCTGCCCATCGAGCGTTTGGCCCAAAACGATCAGCTCGGCCAGAGGATGTTCCAGCGTTTTCGCGACCAAATCCGCATGGCGTTCCATCGAATAGGGCGCGAAATAGGCGTAATATACACTATCGCTTTCTGGCGTATGGCTGATCGTCAGAACGCCGTTGAGATAGCGGGTCGCCACCCTGAACCAATGCTGTCGGTCATAGGAGGCAACAGCGCGATAGCCTTCCCACCCGCCCGGATAGCCGGACTTGGCGGCATTGAGGATATTCATGGTGCAGGCTTCACCCTTGGCCCCGACCAAGCGATAGTAAAACCATTGAAAATAATGCGAATTATTATCCGGGCGGATTTCAAGCTGGATGTCAGACAGATGAGAATCGTTGAGGCAAACAATATTGCCACCATCAAAGGCACTTGAAATACGCATGGACAAATCCTCTTAGTCTTTTAACGCGTTACTGGCTTTCGAGCATGAAGCGCCCGGGCTCAAACACACTTTCCGCGCCCAAGCGAATCTCGCTCAAGGCACAGGGCGTGTGGGCCAATACCACTTCGCTATAGATGTAGGCTAAATCAATACGCGCTTGTGCATAATCCTCATCACTTTCAGCGCTCTCATCCTTCAACAGGCGTTGCGCCGCGACTGCACCAACGCACAATAACCAGCCGCCGGTGACTTCTGAAGCCAGCTTCAAGAACGGTGTCGCCCCGATCAGGCGATCGTCCTCGCTGGCGCTCAGCAACCATCGTGCGCCAGCGTTCAGGGTTTCTGCCGCAGGGCCTAAGCGATTGGCGAGATAATGAAGATCCTCATTAGACGAGGTCGCACAATCTTCCACCGTCTGCTGGATATCCTCGATCAATTCTTCAAAGGCGAGACCATTTTCCATGGAGAGCTTGCGCCCGACCAGGTCAATGGCCTGAATGGCATTGGTGCCTTCATAGATCGGGGCAATACGCGCATCGCGGTAATGCTGGGCCGCACCCGTCTCCTCGATATAACCCATCCCGCCATGAATTTGCAGGGCCAGCGAGCTGACCTCAACGCCAATATCGGTCGACCAGGCTTTCGCCAGCGGGGTCAACAACGCCTCGCGGCGCTTGGCCCAGGCGCGCTCTTCTTCATCGTCTTGGTGCTCGGCCATGTCGGCTTCAACGGCGGTATGGAAGCAGAGCGCGCGCGCCGCCTCGATCTTGGCCTTCATGATGGAAAGGCTTCTACGAATATCAGGATGATCAATAATCGCATGCGGGGCGTCCCCTTCGCCCACAATCGCGCGGCCCTGACGGCGTTCTTGCGCATAGGCCAGCGCGCGCTGATAGGCCCGCTCTGCAATGCCCACGCCTTGGACCCCGACATGTAGGCGCGCATCATTCATCATGGTGAACATGGCGCGCATGCCGCCCTGCTCCGGCCCGATCAACCAGCCTTTGGCCCCGGCATAGTCCATCGTGCAGGTGGGTGAACCATGAATACCCATCTTATGCTCCAGCCCGATGGCCTTCACAGCGTTACGCTCGCCCAGGCTCGCGTCAGCATTCACCAGGAATTTCGGCACGAGGAAGAGCGAAATGCCCTTGGTACCCGCCGGCGCATCCGGGGTGCGCGCCAAGACCAGATGGATAATGTTTTCCGCGCAATCATGCTCACCCCAGGTGATATAGATCTTTTGGCCCGTGATCGCCCAGCTGCCATCGGGATTAGGCTCCGCCTTGGTGCGCAGCGCGCCGACATCCGACCCGGCCTGAGGCTCCGTCAAATTCATCGTCGCACTCCAGGTGCCAGAGACGATATTCGGCAGATACATCGCCTGTTGTTCGGGTGTCCCGTGGGCAATCAGCGCATTGATCGCGCCCAGCGACAACATGGGCCCCAAGCCAAAGGCCATATTCGCGCTTTGCAACATTTCCATCAGCGCCGCACCCAGCGCGCGCGGAAGGCCCATACCGCCATGATCGGTGGGCGCGGAAATGCCCTGCCAACCGCCTTCGACGAAAGCGCTATAGGCGTCTCTGAATCCCGTCGGCGTGGTCACTTCGCCGTCTTTTAACGTACAGCCCTCGCGGTCACCGGCCCAATTGGTTGGTGCGATGACATCATTGGCCAGCTTTGCGGCTTCATCTAGTACCGCACGGGTCAGATCCTCGCTAAACTCGGGAAAGGCCCCGGTGGCTTTCAAACCATCAATCGCGGCAATCTCTTCCAGGCAAAAACGAATATCGCGGACCGGCGCACGATAACTCATGATGGGGTTCTCCTCGACCTTATAGAATGGGGGCGTCTATGGGGTGGCCCTGTTGGCTCAGGGCGCATCTAAGCCCAGACCATAGCGATATTTTTTCCCACCGGGAGCCCTGATTTAACCGTGAAGGTTATTTTTCTGGCTCAAAATGTGGAAACAGTGTCGTGACGCGCATGCACAAATCAACCAACCCTATGATAATTATGAAAAAACCTCACCTTTTACGAGACCTGCGGCATAAAGGGCGATCAAGGGCGTGTGAATGGCCTTTTATTGTTGGGGCCTTTATCCTAGATGGTTAAACAGGCAAGGAGGTCGCTATGTCTGCACCGTTTCAACGCTATTCCACAATCGCCATGGCCTTTCACTGGATCATTGCGATTTTGATCACCGCCATGGTGTTTTATGGCTGGTGGATGGAAGATATTCGCGATCAAGCCTTCGCCGGTGAAGTGCCCTTCACCACGGTGGAGGCCGTTTATAACTGGCACAAAACCACTGGCATCGCGATTTTACTGTTGTCTTTGGCGCGTTTGGGCTGGCGCTTGATGCATACCCCGCCGCCCCTGTCGCCGACTTTAAAACCCTATGAAAAGCTGGCCGCGCACGGCGTTCACTTCGCTTTCTATGGCGTGATGATCGGGGCCCCCATCATGGGGTGGATCACGGCCTCTGCCGGGCAATTCCCAACCAAGCTGTTCAATTCCGCTCTGACCCTACCGCGCCTGCCCGTGCCCCAGACTGAAGGCTTTGAAGAGCTTGCCGGATCGCTTCATGGCGCATCGGGCTGGGTCATTCTGATCTTGCTGGGCCTTCATGTGGGCGCAGCGCTGAAACACCAATTCCTGGATAAAGACGGCAATCTGGCGCGCATGATCCCCTTCGTGCCTGCACCAAAGACCCACGCCGCTGATGATGAAAGATAAAACTATGGCTTCACACTCAACGCTGTTAACCGCCCTTGCCTGGGCCTGCCTGTTGGCTCCGGCTAGCTTCGCCCAGGACTGGATCGTTGATAAAGACGCCTCACTCCTACGCCTAACGACCCATGTCTCGAGTGAAGAAGTGATAGGCCGGTTTAGCGAATTTGACGCCGCGATTACACTGAACCCTGATGATCTCAGCACCGCCCATATTGATGCGGTTGTTCAAACCGGCTCCGGTCATATTGCCAAGTCCGATTATCAAAGCGCAATGGTGGGCGGGGCGGGCCTTGATATCACCGCCCATCCCGAAGCCCGTTTTGTCTCTGAGCGCGTTGTCAAAACCGAGACGGGCTATGAAGCCCAAGGGATTTTGACCATTAAAGATCATAGCCAGCCCGCCATTTTGCCCTTCACCTTGGAAATTGAAGGCGATCGCGCCATTGCCAATGGTGAACTGGTCATCCAGCGCGCTGAATTTGGCGTAGGGGCTGCGGGTTGGGGCTCTGCCGCCGCGACAATTACGCTGAACATCCATATCGAGGCTGACCGCGCGCAATAGATACTCTTCTGCGTCGCGGCTAGGGTTCTGATGGACCCTTTCTGTCATGCCAGACTTGATCTGGCATCCATGCCGTGAACTTTATGATTATTCTGGTCGACCAGAACCAAGCTCAACCCGTCCGGCATGGACCCCAAATCAAGTTTGGGGTGACAGGATAATACATGGACCCCGGATCAAGTCCGGGGCCGCGCTTTCTTTAAAGTTCTTCGCGACGCTGCGGACGGGCACGTCTTTAATGCCCTATCGGCTTTGCCTACTTGAGGACGAGTGCCCTGCGGGCTGATCGCCCAGTTATCCCAATCCTCGCTGACGCTGCGGGCGCGCATTCGCGCTCGCAACCCCTTTGGGGTCGATGGGCCCCGGATCACGTCCAGGGCCGCGTTGCTGTAAACCTCGCAACCAGGTTCCCGGCCAAGCGGTAGCGCTCAAGTCGCCGATAGGCGGTAGCGCATTATCTAGTGAGATCCGGGATCTATAAACCTTGCCAGAAATCGTAATAGATCCCGGCTCAAGGCCGGGATGACACGCTTAGAGTTTTCGTCAGGGTCGACACGCTTAGCCGGGATGACACGTTGATATTTCCCTCCCCGCTAAGCCCCCTTGCCGCCATCGGGGCTTGCGCGTAAAAGCCTGGCCATGCACGCACCCCAGATGCCCTGCGCCATTCGGCCCCATAATGATGAAGACGCCCTGCGCCAAGCCGCTGATATTTTACAAGCGGGCGGGGTGGTGGGTGTGCCCACCGAAACCGTCTATGGCCTGGCCGGGCGCGCCGATCTGCCCGAAGGTGTGGCGCGGATCTATCAAACCAAAGGCCGGCCGCAATTCAATCCCCTCATCGCCCATGTTGATAGCTTGGAGCGCGCACGCGCCCTGATCGTGTTTTCCCCGATGATGGTGCGTCTGGCCGATGCCTTTTGGCCGGGGCCTTTGACCTTGGTTGGTCCTAAGCGCGATGACGCCCAGGTCTGTGATCTCGTCACGGCGGGCCTGGATACGCTGGCGGTGCGATGGCCGCGCTCCAGCGCGATTTGCGCCCTGGTCAAAGCGCTCGATTGCCCTTTAGCTGCGCCCAGTGCCAATCCGTCGGGCACGATCAGTCCGACAACGGCTCAACATGTCGGCGAAGGTTTTGGAGACGCTCTGGCGCTGGTCCTCGATGGTGGCACCTGCCCCGTGGGCCTGGAATCCACCATCCTGGCCGTTGAGGGCGATGAAGTCACACTTCTACGACCCGGCGGATTGGATCGCGCCCAGATCGAGGCGATCACCGGGCCGTTAAAAGCCGCCGGGGAAGGCGGGGCGCCGCGCGCGCCCGGCATGCTGAAAAGCCATTACGCGCCCAGCGTCGCCATGAGGCTGAACGCCCAGCATCCACGCCCCGGGGAGGCCTATCTGGCCTTCGGTCAAAGTCCGGACAATTTTACCGGTCCGATGATCAATCTCTCCCCCACCCAGAACCTGGTTGAGGCGGCGAGCACTTTGTTTGCATCTTTAAAAGCGCTGGACCGTCATGGCCTTACCATCAGCGTCGCCCCCATTCCATTTGACGGACTGGGCGAAGCGATCAATGATCGCCTGATCCGCGCCGCTGCACCCAAAGAGATCCTTTAGACCTTGTTCCTAGCGTTGGCGTGCTTAAGTGTAATTCTCAGCCGCTGTTTGGACGTATGCGTATGGATAATGGTCTTTATATCGCCGATTTCAAAACGCCTTTGGATCAAAGCTCCGGCGTGATTATGATCCAGGACGGCAAAGTCTATGGCGGCGATTCCGGGATGTATTATTTCGGCAGCGTTGAAGATAACGGCAAGAAAATCATCGCCCAGATCACGGTTAAGCAGCATAATCCGGTCAGCCAATCAGTGTTTGGCGATATCGAGGAATTTGATCTGACCCTGGAGGGTAAATCCGGCAGCGACCCGGTGATTTTCAATGGGCGGGCAACGCGTGCCCCATCTTTACGCTTTGAAGCAACTTTGACCAAAGCTGTCGATTAAAGACTGGATTTTTTTTGCGCGCGCGGCACACTGTGCTGCATGAGCACACACGACACCGCCCTGCCCGCTGGCCTTGCGCCCCTCCTCGACATCTTACCGCCTCAGGCCTGGAGCCGTGAGGGCGATGAGATCGCGCCCTTAAGCGCCGATTGGCGCGGGCGCTATCGTGGTCACAGCCCCATCCTGTTCAAGCCTTCAACGCTGGACGAAGTCAAAGCCATCGTCGCGGCCTGCCATCATCACAAGATCGCAATCACCCCGCAGGGCGGCAATACCGGCCTGGTGGGGGGCTCGACCCCGCAAGGCGAGGTCTTGTTAAGCCTGAAGCGTATGAACCAGATCCAGGCGGTGGATCCGATCAATGATTCGCTAACCTGCGAAGCCGGGGCAATTTTGGAGACGATCCAAAACCACGCCGCAAAGGCTCATCGCCTGTTCCCGCTCTCGCTCGGCTCACAAGGTTCAGCTATGATCGGCGGGCTGATCTCCACCAATGCCGGTGGGGTCCATGTGCTGCGCTATGGCATGATGCGCGATCTGGTTTTGGGCCTGCAAGCGGTACTGCCCGATGGCAGTGTGATTGATGACCTCTCTGGGCTGCGCAAAAACAATACCGGCTATGATTTGAAGCAATTGCTGATCGGGGCGGAGGGCACGCTGGGCGTGATCACGGCTGCGACTTTGAAGCTTTTTGCCCGTCCGGCCTCGCGCGCGGTCGCTTTGTTGGGCGTGGCCACGCCCCATAATGCGGTCGACCTTCTGGCGCGCATGAAAGAGCTGACCGGCGGCGGGGTTTGCGCTTTTGAGCTGATGCCCTGGCGCGCCTTGGAGCTGGTGACCCAGCATGTGCCCGGCACGCGCCTACCGTTTGAGAGCTCTCATCCCTGGTGCGTCCTGATGGAGGTGACCTCTGGTGAGGCGGAGCGCGCCGAGATTTTGATGCAAGCCGGTTTAGAAGACGGCTTTGAGCGCGGCTTGATCGAGGACGGCGTCATCGCCCAATCCCAAGCTCAAATGGCACAGTTCTGGGGCCTGCGCGAGAGCATTCCTGAAGGCGAGAAGGCCCATGGCAAGGCCGCCAAGCATGATATTTCAGTACCCGTCTCGCGTATGGCAGATTTCCTGACCCAAGTGACCCCCAAGGTCGAGGCCATGGTGCCCGGCGCACAAATCGTCGCCTTTGGCCATGTTGGCGATGGCAATGCGCATTATAATCTGACCCGCCAGGCCCCCGGCGCGGAAGAGGATTTTATCGAAGCGTGTAAAGACGCCACCGCCTTTATTTATGATCAGGTTGATCATTATGGCGGCTCCATCTCCGCTGAACATGGCATCGGGATTTTAAAGCGTCAGGAATTGGCCGATCGTTACCCCGAACGCGTGAGCGTCATGAAGGCCATCAAGGCCACGCTTGACCCCCATGGGATTATGAATCCGCGGATTTTGCTGTAGCTTAGCTCTTTTACGCACAGATCTCTGCGTCCAGGGCCGCTGTCCCCCTTGGACTTCGCGCCCTTCGACCGTATCTCCTTGAGCAAAGAAGGAGTATGCGATGCTGATTCTGTTATCCCCCGCCAAGGCCCTGAATTTCGAACCCCAGCGTGAAGAGCTGGCGACAACCCGGCCCGCCTTCATGGCGCGGACCGAAGCCTTGTCGAAGGTCACGGCAAACTTAAAGGCGCAAGATTTAAAAGACTTGATGGGGATTTCCGATGATCTCGCCACCTTGAATGTAGAGCGCTTCAAAGCCTTTCACCCCCAAGCCAATGAGGGCCTGAAGGCCGCCGCCCTCGCCTTCAATGGGGAAGTTTATCGCGGGCTGGAGGCCGAGACCTTAAGCGAAACCGATCTTCAGTGGGCGCAGGATCATCTGCGCATTCTTTCGGGATTTTATGGCGCGCTGCGGCCTTTGGATGCCATTCAGCCCTATCGTCTGGAAATGGGCACGCGCCTGAAAAATCCAAAGGGCAACACGCTTTATGACTTCTGGGGCGATGATATTCGCGCCCATCTGGATGAATTGGCCAAGGCCGATCCTCATCCCTTGATCGTCAATCTGGCCTCAAATGAATATGCCAAGGCCGCACGGCCCAAAGCCCTCAAAACTCCGGTCATCGCCTGCGACTTCAAAGAGGAAAAGAACGGGCAATTGCGCGCCCTTATGGTGTACGCCAAGAAAGCACGCGGGATGATGGCGCGCTGGATTATTGAGGAAAAGCCTGAAAGCTTAGAAGATCTTAAGGCATTTACCTCCGGCGGATATCGCTTCCAAGGTGAGGGGGCTAAACCCGGCACACTGTTGTTCACCCGTCCCCAACCGGAAAAAAAGACGTAAGCTATCTTCATCAAGCGTTGAAGTTAACTAAATCGGCGTTGGCAAGGGGGCAAGTCTTCGATAGGATCGCCCCACTTCGCACGTGCACAAAAACCAGCACGCTAGCGCCATAAAAACAGCGTAGGAGCCAGAGCATGCCAGGCCATAAGGTTTCAGGCCAGACCGCCTCAGGACTGAGCGTCGACCTTCGCGGTCAAACCGCCCTTATCACCGGATCCACCTCAGGCATTGGCGAGGCTCTGGCCAAGGGACTGGCGGCGAATGGGGCGAATATCATCCTCAATGGGTTAGGCGATCACGACGAGATCGAGGCGCTACGCGCCGATATCGCCAAAACCTATGGGGTTGAGGTGCGCTATCACTCGGCCAATATGCTCAAACCCGATGAGATTGAAGACCTGGTTGGCTATGCCAAGTCTGAATTTGGCCGTCTGGATATTCTTTTGAATAATGCGGGCATTCAGCACGTCGCCAAGATTGAGGATTTCCCAACCGAAAAATGGGATGCGATCATCGCGATCAATCTCACCTCAGCCTTCCACACCATTAAGCATGCCACGCCCATCATGAAGGCCCAGGGGCGCGGGCGCATTGTCAATCTCGCCTCTGCCCATGCCCTGGTCGCCTCCCCCTTTAAAGCGGCCTATGTTGCGGCCAAGCATGGCATTTTAGGGCTGACGAAAACTGTGGCCCTAGAGCTGGCTGAGCATGGCACCACCGTCAATGCGATCTGTCCGGGCTATGTGCGCACCCCCTTGGTGGACGCACAAATCGGGGATACCGCCAAAGCGCGTGGTATCAGTGAAGAGGCCGTCGTGCGCGATGTCATGCTGTCCGCCCAGCCGACCAAGAAATTCGTTGAATATGACCAGCTGGTCGGTGCCCTCCTTTATCTGGTTTCTGAAAGCGGGGCCTCGACCAATGGCACCCATCTCAGCGTCGATGGGGGCTGGGTCGCACAATAGGCCCGCATTAGGATAGGAGGCCCACCATGGCCCGCACACCCGCCAAGCCGATTTCCCTGGCCCTGCAAGGCGGAGGTGCCCATGGCGCATTCACCTGGGGCGTTTTGGACGCGATTCTAGACGATGGCCGCCTGGATCCGCGCGCCATCACCGCAACCAGTGCCGGGGCGATGAATGCGGTGGCCTTTGCCCAAGGGCGCTATGAGGGCGGAATTGAGGGCGCGCGCGCCGCCCTGGAACGCTTCTGGAAAGCGGTTTCGCGCGCAGGAGCGCCCTTTCGCCCCTTAATTCGACCAACGCAAGGCTTTACCTGGTTTCCCTGGCTTGATGCCTTGGCGCGCCTGACCAGCCCCTATGACGTCAACCCTTATGACATCAATCCTTTGCGAGAGATTCTAAGCGATCAAATTGATTTTGACGCCGTGCATGCTTGTCGCGAGACCCAGCTTTTCATCACCGCAACCGGGGTCGAAGATGGTCGCGCGCGGGTTTTTCAGGGCCGCGAGGTCACCCGTGATGCGGTCCTCGCTTCGGCGTGCCTGCCCTTCCTCTCCCAAGCGGTTAAGATTGATCAGCGCCCCTATTGGGATGGCGGCTTCACGGGCAATCCCACGCTCTGGCCGCTTTTTTATGCCGACACTCCCGCCGATCTGGTGATCGTGCATATCAATCCCTTAGAGCGCCCCGGCACACCCAAAACGCCTGAAGACATTATGAACCGGGTCCATGAGATCACGTTCAACGCCTCGCTGCTGGCTGAACTGCGCGCGATTGCCTTCGTCAAAGACCTGATCCGCAATGATCTGTTGAAAGACCCCAAGAAAGCCCGCCTGCGCGATATGCTCGTCCACTCCATCAAGGCGGATGATGAGATGCGCGATTACCCGGCGGCCAGTAAGTATAATACCGAATGGCACTTCTTGATTGAACTGCGCGATCTGGGGCGCAAGGCTGCGTTTAACTGGTTGAACAATTGCGCAGATCAGATCGGACAGACCTCAACCATTGATCTTAATACGGATTTTTTAATGGCTGAGGCAGCAGAGTAAATTCATTCACTGTATAAGACTTTTTAAAACATCTCAGCTAAGCTCTCCCGAACAGGAGTGGCCATGAGTCTTATCACGAATTTTCGGCGCTATTATTTTATCCGGTATGGCGTTGTGCTGGCCTTATTAGGCCTGTTCACAGTGTATGGCCTTTATACGATTAACCATCGTATTGAATTGGATCGCCAGACAGAAACCTTTCAAATTCAAATCTCTCGTCAGATATGGATCGCCCAGCAAATTGCCTTAACGGTGCAATCCTTCCATCATTTCAATCCGCGCTTGGCCCAAACGGAGCGCAGCAAACTCAACGCGCTCATCACCGAATTTGAAAGCAATGAAGCCCTTCTAGAACGTCGGATTGATGCCTCTAAATTCTCAGATGCGGATAAGGCTGTGCTACGCGATGTGGTTTATAGTGGCGATCAAAGCCTCTCTGCGGTCAGTCAGGAATTTATTGATCTGACCAATGCACTAATCTTAGGCGGCAGCGAGCATCATGACCACAGCCTACCCTCTCGGCTCTATAATATAGTCGAAGGCCCATTAAAAACTGACCTTGATACCTTTGCGCGCATTGTGGAAAGCCATGAATCTGACTTGGCTGAACACCAACGCAGCTTTTTTCTGATCTGCGTCAGCGTGCTGGCGCTGCTGCTGCTGCTGGAGAGCCTTGTCTGTACGCGGCCCATATTAAGACAAGTCAATGCCGCCCAACGCCAAATGGAGCGGGTCAACTCATCTCAATCCGATGCCGAAACGCGTCTTAAAGACTCACAAAATGCGCATAAACAATTGCTCCATCAAATCGGCAAATCCTTGCGCGTACCCCTTGCGGCATTGAATGGCCATTTAGAACTCGCCACGCAAGACGCCAACCCCCATCAGCGCGAGCACCATATCAAGGCGGGGCGTGATGCCTTGGGTAGGCTCAATCAAGCCATCGACCATATGCTCAATCAATGCACGGTCGAGGGCACAGATATTACATCCTCAGAGCTTGAAACCCTTGATCTCATTGCTCTCCTACAGGGGATGGGAAAATTATACGCCCAAGATGATCCCCCGACCATCCATGCCCTGATCGATGATCGTAATCTGACAACCCTGCCCCTTCGCATGTTGGGCCAGCCCATCCGCAAAATCATCGCCATGGCCATGCGCCAGGCCGCTGAAGTCAACATGACCAGCGACATTATGATTGATGGGCGTAGCCAAGCCCCCGGCGTTATGACTTTAAGCCTCTCCATGCCCGCGGGACGGTTGGATGGTGCCAACACCTTAACCCATGCCATTGAACCACTGAGCCAGCGTATAAATGGGCGCTTTGCCTTTGAACCCGAAGGGGCCTTTACCCGGCTTCGCCTGACGTTTAGCGCACTGACTACGAATTGGCTCGACTTGGCTCTGGGTGAAGACTTGAAAGTCTTGGTGGCCGAAGAAGATCATGATCACGCGCAAATCCTCTCAGAGCTCTTAGAGGCCAAGAATGTCATGGTATTCTACGCCAGCGATGTTGGCATGGCCCTGGAAGAAACTGATATGAACTTGCCCGACATTGCCATAGTCGATGCCGACCTTCCTGAGGGTGGGCTAGCCAATTATATCATCGCGCTGAAACGGCGCGGGGCGCGGGTGCCTAAAATCGTGGCCATGGCCACAGACCGTAGCGCCTCTGTGCGCCGGTCTTTATTTGAAGCGGGCGCTGACAGTGTCATTACCAAACCCGTGGTCATTGAGCGCCTGATGGGCATTCTGGCAGGCTATGCCCATGACCCCAAAGGGGCAGCGGCCCCCAATATCATTGAATCTCCCAACGCTAAAGATCGAGGTTCAAAGTCGGCATAATCAAAGCCCGCTCCACGATCAGATCGGGGCCTTGCGCGCGTCGATCATTGACGGCGTTTGAAACCGGATGAAAGCGAAAATCCCCCGCTTGGGGCAGGCTTAACGCGCCACTGCGATCTTCGCGCGCATCAAGCCAGGTTGAATACTGCTCGGGCAAAACACAGACCGGCGCACGGGTGTGAAGCGCGCTCATATCATCGAGCGCGGACGTGGTGAGAATCGCAAAGCTATCAATCGCCTGATCCTTACCCTGCCAGCGCTCCCAAATCCCGGCGAAGACCAAAGGCTGCGCATCAGTGCGGGTGATAAAATAGGGCTGCGGGCCAAGGAGCGTTTTTTGCCATTCATAAAAACCTTGAGCGGGTATCAAAGCGGGACGGCGTGTAAAGGCCTCGCGAAAACTGGGCTTTGCCTCCACCGTTTCCAGGCGCGCATTGATCAAAGGCGAAGCGCTTAGCGCCTCTTGACCGGCCCAATGGGGGATCAACCCCCAGCGCACAAAGCTAAGCCGGGCTGCGCCATCCGCGCCGCGACGAATAAGAGGCAGATTTTGCGTAGGCGCACAATTATAGGATCCCGCCCAGGTCTCAGGGATCAAGCCACTGAGATTGGCCGAAAATTGAGCCAAGATTTCTTCAACCGTGTAGGTTATGACATAGCGCCCGCACATCCTTTTTCCATAAATGAGGTTTCCTATGTCCGCCAGCCCCATTCCTGCCGTCGGTGTCGTGGTTTGGCGCGAGGATGAAGTCCTTCTGATCCAGCGCGGGCGCGAACCGATGAAGGGGCAATGGTCAATTCCTGGCGGCAAGGTCGAATGGGGCGAAGGCCTGAAAGAGGCGGCCGCGCGCGAATTGATGGAAGAAACCGGCGTCACAGCCGATCTCATCACGCTCATTGATGTCATCCCCGCCATTGGCGCAGACTACCATTATATTCTGATTGATTATGTCGCGATCTGGCGCGCAGGCGAGCCCCAAGCGGGTGATGATGCGATGGCAGCGCAGTTTGTGGATCTAGAGACGGCACGTGCGCGTTTAGCCTGGGATGAAACGCGTAAAGTGATTGAACGCTCTTACGCGATTTATTTGGCCCACCGCGAAGCCTTGATCTTGCCGCAGTCTTGAGCGACATACATGACCATGATCCAACGTATATTAGTGCTGCCGCTTATCCTTTTGGCCCTGACCAGTGTTTCGGCCCCGGCCTTGTCACAAAGCAAGGACAGCTATCCGGTCGCTGAACTGGCGCGGATTATGGGCGAGCTGCATTACCTCTCCTATCGCTGCCGCGGGGAAGAGGCCCAGCATTGGCGCCGCGAAATGCTCAACCTGTTGGACTTAGAAGCCCCAACCCGCGGGCCCGTGCGTACGCGTTTGATTGATGCCTTTAATGCCGGCTATGGCCTGCATGATCGCAACCGCACCCGGTGTGGAGCCCAAGGCGAGATGTTAGAGCGCCAATTGGCAAGCGAGGGTCAGGTCCTCGCGCGCCAATTAACCCATACCTATATCGATTAGGCCCAAAGCCTTTGATCATTGGATTTAGGGCGATTGAGCTGAACGCTGATCCCGCGCGCGCGTAGACGCCGGGCCCGTTCCAAAATCGCATCCGAGGTCATCGCCGAATACCCCTGAAGGCGCAGCTCTGGACTAGTGTCATCATCGGGATCGGCCAACGCCACATCCCAGTCTTCAAAGGCGCGCTCGCGAATTTCCTCAAACGAAATCAGATGCACCCCGTCCTGGCGTGGATCATTAAACATTCGCTTGAACACGCAGAAAACTTCTTCACGCTCGCCTTCAATGACATGAATAAAACGATCATCGTCCAAGGCCAAAACGCCGGTCAGGCCATGTTGACTATGCTGAGGCAATCCTGCGCGCAGGATTTGCGCCAAAGTGTTTTTCAGTGCGCCATCGCTGGTTTTAACCACTGGACGACTATAATAGATCAGTCGTGTTAAAAACATAGTTCCCTCCCTCATGAAGGGCCCGCACAGCGCCCCCTAATTCGCTGATCATGCCCGAGCGGTCAGGATGAGATAGAAGGAGTTAACCAAGCCTCACCAAATGTATAAATCATACAATTATTCTTGAAAAAACTGACACTTCACACGCCTTGGTCGTAAATTTCAGAGCTTTTCAAAATAACTCTACTTTACATTGTCGCCTTGAAAGTCACGGTAATAAAGCTCGCCCCCCTGGCGCGCGACTTGTTCATCATACTGGGCCTTGGACACTTCCAAGGCGGAGTGATGGAGGAACCAGATCCCGGCATCACTTTTGACCGGTGTATTGACCGAACGCCAATAATGATAGCCATCCTTGCGCTCTGCCATCCAAAGCAGTTCACAACACGCGATCCGGCCATCGAAAATGCCGTCTTCGATCATGCGTGCGACATTGGCGCGAAGCTCCGGCACGAAGCGCTCATCCAAAACGCCGCCCGGATAAACCTCGCTCATCGGATAGCCCATATCGCGATAGCCTTGGCTGACCGCGATGAAGCGAATGGAGGTCCCGGCTTGCTCAAACAGGCTGCACAGATGGGGGGAGTTATTGACCGCAGACTTGAAGTGATCAAAGAGCGGACGATTGTCAGGCTGATCCAACAGCTGTCGCAAAGTCTCCGCAACCGCGCCGACAGGGCGCGCCCCGCCGCCTTCCAGCTTAGAGACATAAGCTTGACTTACGCCGAGTTTTTCCGCCAGCGCTTCCTGTTTGATTTGGGTGCGCGCGCGAAACGCGCGAATTTCTTGTGCCCAGCTCATTGCACCAAGACCCCGCCTATCGAAACCCTCAAAAGCTTTTTATACAGTATGCAAACGAAAAGGGCGAGCACCAGGAACGGTTCGCTCGCCCTTTGTACACACATATGCCCCGCTTAAGAAGCGTTTAAGGTCTCCATAAAGCGTGTCGGCTCACCCAAGGCGGGCTTCACCAGCTCATCATCGCGCATCACGATATTGCCGCGCACGATCGTGGCTTTCGCCCAGCCAGTGACCTGATCACCGGTAAAGGGCGACCAGCCACATTTCGAGGCCAGCCAGCCTTCTTCAATGGTGCGCTGCGCTTTGAGATCAATAACGGTGAGATCTGCATCAAAGCCTTTGGCGATCCGGCCCTTACCCGCCATGCCAAAGATGCGGCCTGGACCATGGCTGGTCAGATCGACAAAACGCTCTAGGCTCAACCGGCCTTGATTGACGTGATTAAGCATCAAAGGCACCAAAGTCTGCACCCCTGGCATGCCCGATGGGCTTTGCGGATAGGGCTTGGACTTTTCTTCAATGGTATGGGGCGCATGGTCAGAGCCCAGCACATCGACAATGCCTTGGGCGATCCCCTGCCACAGCCCTGCGCGGTGGCGCGCATCGCGGATCGGCGGGTTCATCTGGGCATAGGCCCCGATGCGTTCATAAATCTCCGGGCCCTCTAAGGTCAGGTGCTGAGGGGTCGCTTCGACACTGGCGACATCTTTATGATGGGCCAGGATCTCCATCTCTTCGGCCGTGGAGATGTGCAGCACATGGATGCGCTTTCCCGCCGCCTTGGCCAAGCGAATGAGGCGCTGGGTGGAGAGGATGGCCGCTTCGGCGTCGCGCACCTCGGGGTGGCTGGTCCAATCACCTTCACGCGCCAGCTTGCGTCGATCTGCCAGGCGGAACTCATCTTCAGAGTGGAAAGCGGCCCGGCGATTGATCGCGGCCAGAACCCGGCCCACGCTTTCATCATCATCGACCAGTAAAGAGCCCGTGGAGGCCCCCATAAACACCTTCACCCCACAGCACCCGATCTGGCGTTCCATCTCGGCGAGGACATCAATATTTTCCTTGGTCGCCCCGGCATAGAAGGCAAAATCGCAATGCATGCGATGACGTCCACGCTTGACCTTATCTTCCATCAGATCGGGTGTGGTGGTGGAGGGATTGGTGTTGGGCATTTCAAACACACACGTCACCCCGCCCATGACGGCGGCGCGGGAGCCACTTTCCAGATCCTCTTTCCATTCCAGACCCGGTTCACGGAAATGCACCTGGCTGTCGATCACACCCGGCAGGATGTGCAGCCCGCGCGCATCAAACACCTCGCCCGCGCTGGCCGTTGATAAATCGCCCAGAGCGGCAAATTTGCCGTCCTTGATGGCGATATCGCCTTCGCCGCGACCATCATGATTGACGATGGTCCCGCCTTTAAGGATCAGATCATAGGTCTCGCTCATATGCTGGGTGCCTTTTCGATCAGGGTTTGTGCCGCCTGATGAACCTGGGCGACACTTAAATCGCCCATCAAGCTGGCTTCAGAAAAACGTAGCGTCTTGCGGTCCTCTTCATCGGCGCTGCCCCCCGCGCGCACGATTGCCGTCTTCGCCCCCCAGGGGCCATAAAGACGCTCATCGGTTGGACCAAACAGCCCCAGCGTGGGTATGCCCGCCGCTGCGGCAAGGTGCATCAAGCCAGAATCATTGCCGACAAACAAGTGGGCATGCGCCAGACAGGCCGCAGTTTCCAATATCCCCAGCTTTCCGGTCAGGTTGACGACCTGGCTAGGCTCTAATCCGCGCACCGCCAACTCTGCGGCGGCTTCATCGCCCGGCCCACCCAATACCACGACCTTGGCGTTTTTGAGCGCGCCGTCATGGGTCAGGCTTTGGGCCAATTGCGAAAAGCGATGCTGGGGCCATTCTTTAAACGGGGCCGAAGCCGCCGGGGAAATCGCCAGAACAGGCCCATCTTTGGGCATCACCAGATCGGCGGTTTCCTTGGCCCGCTCATCCAGCCACAATAAAGGCGCAGCGGGCGAAGTGAGTTTCAAAACCCGGCTCGCCTCAATCACTTTATGGGCCGGGGTGCCATCCTCTAATAAAGCGCTTGCCGCTTTACGCTTCACCACGCGCGACTTGGCGCGCAAGAACCAGCTGGTGCCCGAACCGCGCAAATCAATGACCAAATCCCAGGCACTGCCAACCGTTTCGCGCCACAGATTGATCCAATGGCCCCCACCCTTGCGCTTGGCCATCACAATGACCCGCTCCAAGCCCGGTGCCCCGCGAAACAGCGGCGCAGCCAAAGGCCCACAGCCCACGGTGATCGCGCAATCTGGATAGTGATCGACCAGATATTGATAAAGCCCGCTGGATAAAACAGCATCGCCAATACGTGTCGAGGTGATAAATAAGATCTTCGTCATGAAAACGGGGATTAGCCCAAAGCCCATAAAGATGCCAGCGATGATGGGCGTAGAATGGCCATCCATCATGCTAGGGCCTTGATTTCTCGCCGCGCCTGGCACCATGTAAGGACGAAGTTAGGGAGCCCATAATGACCACCAGCGCCGCCGTCTTTCACCATACCCAGCGTCATATCCTGCATATTACGGGCGAAGATTCGCGCAGCGTCTTGACCCGCGTCATCACCCAAGGCCCAGATGGGGTGAGCGAAGCGCGCGGGCAATGGTCCGCCCTCTTAACGCCGCAAGGTAAGATCATCGTCGATTTTATGATGTTTGATGATCATCACGGCGGGCTCTATCTGGATGTGCCGGCAGACCAGAGCGAGGCCCTGATCAAGCGGCTAAGCCTTTATCGCCTGCGCGCCAAGGCCGAGATTAAACGGATCGAACATCTGGCCCTGATATCGGGTTGGGGGGCCTGCCCCTTGGCCGCTGAGCTACGCCTTGGCTATAGCGCCGATCCGCGCCATAGCGATCTGGGTTGGCGCGCGATAACGCCTCTCAATAAAGCGCAACACTTTCCCCAGGATCTCAGCGCCTATCATCAGATGCGCATCAGCGCCTTGGTAGCGGAATTCGGGGCCGATTATACCAGCGAAGCGGTGTTCTCCACCGATGTGAACCACGATCTGTTGGGCGCGGTGGATTATAAAAAAGGCTGTTTTGTCGGCCAAGAGGTCGCTAGCCGCATGAAGCGTAAGGGCGAAATCCGTAAACGCACTGTCGGCGTTATGGCCGCGCACGCTTTAGAGGTTGGCCAAGTCCTCACCCTGGGTGAAAGCGAGTTGGGCCAGATCACCTCGGCTCAGGGCCAAAATGGCTTGGCGCGCCTGCGCCTTGATCGGCTGAATAAAAGCAAGAATGAGGAGGCATCGGTGACGATTGCGGGCCAGAGCGTCCAGCTTCGCCTGCCTGATGACACCAACTGACAGGTTTTGGCAGGATGATAGGCTAAGCTTTTGGCCAATATAGAAGGAAGACCTAGATGGAACGCTGCGCTTGGCCCGGTGAAGATCCGCTTTATTGCGCTTATCATGACGAAGAATGGGGAGTGCCGGAATATGATGACCGCGCGCTCTTTGAAAAGCTGATGCTTGATGGATTTCAGGCCGGGCTCGCCTGGATCACCATTTTAAGAAAGCGCGACGGCATGCGCGAGGCTTTTGACGGCTTCGATCCAGAAATTATCGCGCGCTATGGCGAAGCCGATATCGAACGCCTGCTTACTGATGCCCGCATCATTCGCTCGCGCACCAAAATCAATGCCGCGATTGGCAATGCCCGCGCCTATTTAGACATTCAGGCCAGCGCCAAGCCCTTCTCAGAACGGCTATGGGATTTCGTTGATGAAAAGCCCGTACAAAACCACTTCGCAAGTATGAAAGAGGTACCGGCTCAGACCCCGACCAGCGAAAAAATGGCCAAGGAATTAAAGCGCCTCGGCTTTAAATTCTGCGGTCCGGTCATTGTTTATGCTTTTATGCAAGCCACCGGTTTTGTGAATGACCATATGACGTCTTGTTTTTGCCACGCTAAGGTGAAAGCTATGTCTTCACCTGAATAATTGAAAGGCCCTCCCATGCGCTTTGCTGTTATGTCGCTTCTTGCCGTATCGACCTTATCCTTGACTGCCTGTAGCACGCTCGATTTAGGCCATGATGAAGATGGCCCATCTGCGCGCGAGCTGGGCGCAAATTGCGAACCCGCGCGCGCCAGTGATCCGGCGGCCCCCGGCGATTGGATCTGCCCGGATGAACCGGGTGATCGCGAAGTGCGCGCAGGCCACCGTATGCGCCGTGGTGACAATTAGTTATACCCTATTTAAAGGGTGATTTATTTCATTCCTTGACGAAGAGTTCGTAAGATAGTCGACAGATCCACGACTCACCGCTAAGGTCCGGCCCTAATTTGCGACGGGGGAAGCAATTTTCCCCCTTATCGGGCACTTAGCCCTTGAAAAGGCGGAGCGAAGCATGGCGACTGCGGTCATTCGATCAACCGGTCTGTGGACCCCGGAACACTCCATTACGAATGACGAGCTGGTCACGGCGTTCAATGCCTATGTCGCCCAGTATAACGCCCAAAACGCAGATGCCATCACGCGCGGTGAGCTCGAGGCCTTAAGCCCCTCCTCAGCGGAATTCATCGAAAAAGCCTCCGGCATTCAATCGCGCTATGTCCTCGATAAAGAGGGCATTTTAGACGTCAATCGCATGACGCCGCACCTTCCCTTGCGCGAAAACACCGACATTTCCATCCTGGCCGAAATGGGCGTTAAAGCCTGCCGCCAGGCGATGGAACGTGCGGACAAGACCTTAGATGATATTGATGGTGTGATCTGCGCCGCATCGAATATGCAGCGCGCCTATCCGGCCATGGCCATTGAAATTCAAGAGGCTTTGGGCATTGAAGACGGCTTCGGCTTTGACATGAATGTCGCGTGTTCTTCGGCCACTTTTGGCATTCGCACGGCCGCATCTTTAATCGAATCGGGTGGGGCGCGCGCGATTTTGGTGGTCAATCCTGAGATTTGCTCAGCGCATCTGAACTGGCGCGATCGCGACAGCCATTTCATCTTTGGGGATGTGGCCACAGCGATTTTGTTGGAGCGTGAAGATCTGGGCGATGGTGGCTTTAAGATCCTCGGTAGTCGTCTGAGAACCAAATTCTCTAACAATATCCGCAATAATTTCGGCTTCCTCAATCGCGCGGAAAGCGCAGATGGCCGCGGCGATCTGGGGGCAGAAGCTGCCAAAGACGATAAGCTGTTTATTCAAGAAGGCCGCAAAGTCTTCAAAGAAGTCGTGCCAATGGTTTCAGACATGATCCTGGATCATATGGGCACGTTGGGCCTGAAACCCGAAGACATGAAGCGGGTTTGGCTGCATCAGGCCAATATCAATATGAATTTGCTGATCGCCAAGAAAGTCTTTGGCCGTGAAGCCGGGGGTGAAGATGCCCCCACTATTCTTGACACCTATGCTAATACCTCCTCTGCCGGTTCGATCATTGCTTTCCATAAGCATAGTGATGATCTTAAAGCGGGCGATAAGGGCGTAATTTGTTCCTTCGGCGCTGGATATTCTGCCGGATCTATTTTTGTGGAGAAGTTGGGCGGATGACACCCCAAAACGATAATATTTTAACCGCACGTATTTTGGCCAAGACCAACGAATATCTCGATTTTCCCAGTGTCGTTGGCCATGAATCTCCATTTTTGGACCATTTGGCGCGTGATTTCGCATCTCTGGGCGTTAAGGTTAACCGCAGCCAGAATATCTGCCATATTGATCTGGGCGGCAAAGGCCCGCTGTTTATGGCTCATGTTGATCGTCATGGTGCGGTCAGCGCCGATGATGGCGCGATGATCTATGCCGCCTATGCGGTGAAGAACGAAAAATACGGCGAAACCGTCACCCCCAGCCCAGAATTTGCCGAAATGGTCTCCCAGCGCTATCTGGGCGAGGAAATGTTCGCTTACGATCGCAAGACCGGCGGGCGCATTGCCTATGGTGATGTTGCGGGCGCAGAGGTCGACGCGCAAGGCCGCCTAGTGATGACGATTGATGGCCTGCCGCCCTTACAGCCCAATACACCGATGGCTTTCGCGCGCCATTTACGCCGGGTCGATGGGGCCTATATCACCGGCCAGCTGGACAACCCGATCTCTGCGGCCGTGTTGCGCATCATGGCCGAGCATGGCTTAAAAGGTCAGATCGTTTTCACCGCCGAAGAAGAAATTGGCCGCTCAGCCGAGCACTTTATCCATTGGGCTGATCAACATTTGAGCGAAACGCCCAATATCATCGTGCTCGACACCACCCCGTTTGATGACGCCGCCGGGGCGTTGGCAGGGGCGGTGGTGTTACGCCGTCGCGATGCCACCTCCTCCTTCCAGGAACAGGCCGTGATCCGTCTGGAAAAAGCCGCTCAGCAAGTGCCCGCCCCGATCATCTTCAAGGACGCCTTTATCGAAGCGGAAAACAAAGCGCGCGCGCGCCGCGATCTTCCGCCGAAATCCCTCGGCATGACCGAGCTGGGCCGCATTATCGCCCAATCCAAAGGCCGCTATAGCGGGGCAACCTTGCAAATTCCGACCTTTAACTATCACACCAATCAAGAAAGCACGACGCCCAAGGCGCTCGTCGCCTTTGCCCGTACGCTGACGACGGTCCAAAAACTCAGCTGATGGAAAAAGAAGGGTGGGTTGACCCCGCCCTTAAGTCCCCAAGGAAAGCCGGATGGTAGGAGGAAGGCTCAGGCCCGCTCGCCATGAAGGGCAAGATCGGGACTTTGGGTTTCGTCTTCGGTGTCGATGCGCAACGGTATGAAGCGCTCAATCGCCCACAAAATGATGAAGGTGAAGACCGCGCAATAGGCGCCCACGGCCAGCGCGCCCCAGCTTTGGGTGAAAATGGCAAGCGGTGCCCCTTCCAGCGCGCCAGAAACGCCCCCGATCGCAGTTTTGGCGAAGATCCCCGTTAGAACCGCGCCGACAAAACCGCCCACCCCATGAAGGCCGAAAGCATCCAGCGTATCATCATAACCGCCTAAGCGTTTGAGCTGGGTCACACCCCAATAAGCCGCCAAAGCGGTGAGCGCGCCAATGGCAAATGCGCCCGAGGGATCAACAAAACCCGCCGCAGGTGTAATCCCCACCAGGCCCGCAACCGCGCCCGAAGCCGCGCCCAGCGCGCTGGGCTTACCGCGCAATATCCATTCTGCGCCAGCCCAGACCACCGCGGCCGTGGCCGCAGCGATTTGCGTCACCAGTGCGGCATGGCCCGCCAAGGCATTGGCCGCCAACGCCGACCCGCCATTAAAGCCAAACCAACCGACCCACAAAAGCCCCGCCCCCATCAGGGTCAAAACCAGATTGTGCGGCGGCTTGGCATCGCGCGGAAAACCTGAGCGTGGCCCGACTTTAAGGGCCAAAACCAGCCCGGCCACCCCGGCATTGATATGGACCACGGCCCCGCCGGCAAAATCCATCACGCCTGCTTCGGCCAGAAATCCACCGCCCCACACCCAATGGGCAATGGGCGCATAGACGATGATCAACCAGATCGGGGTGAAAATCGCCCAGGCCTTAAAGCTCAGCCGTTCGGCGGCAGCCCCGGCAATAATGCCCAAGGTGATAATGGCAAAGGTCATTTGGAAGAGGATGAAAATACTTTCTGGAAGACCGCCAGAGACGCTCTCCAGGCTGAGGCCGGACAGAAAAACCCGCGAGGTTCCGCCCCAGAAAAGCCCCTCCGCGCCAAAGGCCAGCGAATAGCCGATGGCGACCCAAGCCATGCTGACCAAGCCGGCTGCGGCCAGGCTTTGCATCAAGGTGGAGAGCACGGCTTCACGCCGAACCATGCCGCCATAAAAAATCGCCAGCCCCGGCAGGGTCATCATCAAGACCAAAGCCGAGGCCGTCAGGACCCAGGCAATGTCGCCGGGATTTGTCACATCCCCTGTCATGGTTGTTCTCCTCATCTTTTTATCTCGCGCCTTATGGCGTGTTGATAAAAGGGTGAGGTCAGGCGCGGGCCCTGTCAGCGAGAAAACGTGTTCGCACCTGCACACGTTTGAGCCTGCATCAGATTTGATCACGCCCGCCTAAAGATCGCACATAGGGTTTAGAACATGGCCCCCGGATCAAGTCCGGGATGACAGTTTTTGATTTTGTCATGCCAGACTTGATCTGGCATCCATGCCGTGAGCTTGTCGTAAAATTTGCGCGATCAGAACCTTGCTCTACCCGTCCGGCATGGACCCCAAATCAAGTTTGGGGTGACAGCTTGGTGATTTATGATCCCCAGCAAAGCGGGAGTACGCACGCCCTCAACTAGCCGAAAGGCGGTAGCGCAAACTCACCCCCGTCCTCCCGGACAAGCGTTAGCGCGATCCGGAATCTATGAACCTTGCCAGAAATCGTAATAGATCCCGGCTCAAGGCCGGGATGACAGGAGTGTGTCTTTTCCTCCCCTGCGAAGCGGGGGAGGTGGCCGGAACGGCCGGAGGGGGCGTTTATGTATATAGACCCCGGATCAGATCCGGGGTCTTATCATTAAACAACAGTCCTAAGCGATGGGCGTGGCTTCAGTGATTTTATGAACAAGATCATCACCATCGGCTTCGTGGATGGTGATGTAATCGCCCAGGCGCAAGGTGTGATCGCCCAGCTTATAGACCGGTTCATCTGGGCCTTCGCGGTCTTCATCATAGTGGAAATACCAGTTTGAACCGCGATGGGTCAGCCAGCCATCGGCCTTTTCATCCGCATCGGGAGAGAAGCGCACAACGGTGCAATCTTCGCGGCGTGTGCGCCAGACATCCGCGTCCAAGCGGCCATCGCCATCCAGGGGGGCCATAATCACATAGCCGCGATGGTCATCGCCCTCAGGAAAGCCAGCGTCTGGATTACGTCCCACGCGCAGCGTTAAACGAGTTAAGCCCATGATAGTCTCCTTTTCTTATTCGATATGGGCAGAGGAAAGGCGTTAGTGGGCCACCAACAGGTTCGGGCCCTGATCCGCCGTCATCAATGTGCGGGTGACACCGCCAAAGATGAATTGGGCAATCTTTGAATGACCATAGGCCCCAGCGACCAAGAGATCACACCCCTCAGCGGCCTTGATCAGGCAATCGCCCACGGATGCACCTTTTTCGTCAACTTCAAGCGTTGTTGCGGTAATGCCGCGCCCGGCCAGCCAATTGGCGAGACGACGCGGTGCAGCGGCTTCACGCTCATGATAATCCAGATTACGGGTTGAGGTGAGGATGCGCACCTCTTCAGCGGCGTTGAGGAGGGGTTCAGCGGCGAAAACCGCATGGGCGGCTTCTTTGGAGCCATCCCAAGCTACGGCGATTTTGGTCGGCACAGTTGTGGAGCGGCGCGGGGTATAAAGCGGTGCGCCCTCTTCGGTCAGGCAAGAGGTGACAAAATCAGCGAGCGGGCCTTTACCGGCCACGGCTTCGGCGGGCGCGACCAGCAGGCGGACCAGGCGGGCCTGCTGGGCGGCATCGCTGGGCCGATCAACAATACGCCGGAAGGTGGATAGCGCACCATCGCTCATGCCTTTAGCGATTGCGGCATGGAAGCGGCGCTCCGCCTCGGCGGCGAATTTATCAGATTCTTCCTTCACCGCGTCCATGGCGGTGGTCACGACGGCGGCACCGGCCGCGCCCGGCCCGGTCCAGACCATATAGTCGGCCGGATCTGGATCGACAAAGAGACCGCGAATATCCGCGTCATAGCGCTGAGCCAGCGCACAGGCGGCTGCCAGGCAGGCATCATCGGCGGGTGTGCCCTGCAGGGCGACCAGAATACGTTCTTTAGCCATAATCTTTCTCCCTCAACGACCGGTTTCCCACGCCCGATCACATTCCATACCTTGAACTTAGCCGATTTCCGACTAGGACAAAGGATAAGTTTTTGATCTAAGTATGAGACACAATGGCGCGCCCCCCTTCGAATTCCCCTCACAAACGAGCCTGGCAACGCATGCTGTCCGGTCGCCGCCTGGATTTATTGGACCCCAGCCCCTTTGATATCGAGATTGATGACATCGCCCAGGGCCTGGCCCGCGTGGCGCGCTGGAACGGACAAACCATGGGCGATCATGCCTTCTCCGTGGCTGAACATTCGGTGGTGGTGGAGGATTTATGCGCGCGCCTTAATCGCGACTGGCCCATGAAATGGCGCATGGCGGCGCTGCTGCATGATGCGGCGGAATATGTCATCGGGGACATGATCTCGCCGTTTAAGGCGGCCCTGGGCCTGGATTATAAAGCCTTTGAAGACAGGCTAGAAACCGCCATCCAAGTGCGCTTTGGCCTGCCGGGCAAACTGCCCGCCCCGATCAAGAAAGCCATCAAGCAAGCCGATCGGATTTGCGCCTATTTCGAAGCCACACAAATCGCCGGTTTCGCGGTAGATGAGGCGGAAAACTTTTTTGGCGCGCCGCCCAGCGGGCTTCATGTTAAGATCGAGCCATTACCGGTGAAACAGGCGCAAATCCTGTTTCTGGAGCGGTTTCACAGCCTGTTATCGGCCATGGAGAGCCAAGGGTGAGCCAGACCAGCCTTTCCAGCGCGCCTGTCGGGTCCGCCACGATCATGGTCGGGCTTAACGCCGTCATCATCAGTGTTGATGCGACCGAGATGAAGGTGCTGGCCGCGCTGAATCCCAAAACCGGCGAGCTGGCCCTGCCCTTTGGTCCCTTCGATCCCAAAACTCACCGCACCTTTGAAATCGGTCTACGTGAATGGGTGCGGGAACAAACCGGTTTTGAACTGGGCTATGTTGAACAGCTTTATACCTTTGGCGATGAGGGCCGCGACGCACCGCTTGCCGCGCTGGCAGGCAGTGAAGAGGCGCGTGTGATTTCAGTGGGCTATCTGGGTCTCGCCCCTGATGCCCGGCCGGTAAAAGCCGATCAGGCCGGCTGGTTCAACATTTTGCGCTTCTTTCCCTGGGAAGATCATCGCCAGGGCCGCCCGACGATACTTACCGATGTGATCGCCCTGCGCCTGAAAAGCTGGGCCGATGAAGGCGAAACCCCGGGAAAACGTGCCGCGCGCCTGGACCGGGTGCGTCAGACCTTTGGCCTTGACGGCCTTGCCTGGAATGAAGAACGCACGCTGGAGCGTTATGAATTGCTTTATGAGGCCGGATTGGTCGAAGAAGCGGTGCGCGATACCGCGATGGGCGATTGCCCTCTGCCTCCCGCCCCCAAGGGCTTGGGCGAGGCCATGGCATCCGACCACCGGCGCATTCTGGCGACCGCGATGTCGCGCCTGCGCGGTAAAATCAAATATCGCCCGATTGTTTTTGAGCTGATGGGGCCAGAATTTACCCTCTCTCACTTACAAAAAGTCGTTGAGGGCATTGTTGGCTATAGCCTGCACAAACAAAACTTCCGCCGCGCCCTGGATCGCGCCGGTTTCGTTGAAGGCACCGGCCGGGTTGAAGCGCACACGGGCGGGCGCCCGGCTGAGCTGTATCATTTCCGCCGCGACGCGTTGAGCGAAGGCCCCACCCTGGGCCTATCTACCCCACGCCTGAAAGAGTGTTGAGGGGGGCGAGGGCCATCGACCCGAAGGGTCGCAAGCGCGAATGTCCTCAAATAGCCGACAGGCGATAGGTCAAATAAGAAGTGCGCGCCCGCAGCGAAGCGAGGAAACTTCATAAAAAAAACTGTCACCCCAAACTTGATCCGGGGTCCATACCGCACGGGTTGAGCTAAGTTCTGGTTCATCAGAATGTGATGAACACTCACGGCAGGGATGCCAGATCACGTCTGGCATGACAAAACTCTAAGCCTGTCATCCCGGATTTAATCCGGGATCTATGCGCTTTGATGGCAAACTCAATAGATCCCGGCTCTGCGCTGACGCTTCTCCGGGATGACAGTTCTTTTTTACTGTCATTGCGATGCAAGAAGACTTTCCAAAAATCGCCCTCTCCGGCCTTTCAGGCCACCTCCCCCGCTTCGCAGGGGAGGATAATCGGGCGATCAGCCCGCAAGCGCGAACGCGCGCCCGCAGCGAAGCGAGGATTGGGATAACTGGGCGATCCGCCCGCAAGCGCGACCGCCCTCAAGTAGGCGATAGCCGGTAGGACAAATAAGAAGTGAGCGCCCGCAGCGTAAGCGAGGATTTTTCAAGAAACTGTCATCCCGGCCTTGCTTTGGGGTCCATGCCGGACGGGGGTGAGCTGAGTTCTGGTCGATCAGAATGTGATGCACACTTACGCCATGAATGCCAGATCACGTCTGGCATGACAAAACCTCTAAACCTGTCATCCCGGGCAAGCGAAGCGCGACCCGGGATCTATTGTCCGTGATGGCTATGTTTATAGATCCCGGATCTCACGAAAGTTCGTCCGGGATGACAGTTTTTTGTTTTAGCTGTCGCAGCGTAAGCGAGGACACAAAAGAAAACATGGCCCCGGACGTGATCCGGGGTCCATTTTCAATTCCCTAACTTTAAACAATTCCCTCCGCTGTACGGACAGAAAATATACTTGCCATCCCCTTTGAAAAGGCGCATACAAGACCTACCTTAGGCTCAAAGAGAGCATAAACGGTGTGTGACAGCGTCATGCACCGATTTATAAGCCCCAAGAAATGCTCAAATCGAGCAAAAGAAGGGCAGATGGAGGCCAGTATGGACCGCATGGACACCTATACGCACGCTGCGAACACTGACACCAACACGGATCTGGAGATCGCCCCAAGTTTTGCGCCAATTTGGCCTGAGGCGAGTGATTTGCCTTATGATAGTGTTGTTAAGGCCGCGACCGATCCTCTATATGAGCGCGTAAAAGACGTGGTGAGCGAGATGGAATGGCCGCGCTATGCCGCGCTGATCCATGCGATCAATACGCTGAAAGCTGAGCGCGGCGCGGTCATCCTGGCCCACAATTATATGACGCCGGAAATCTTCAATTGCGTCGGTGATATTACAGGCGACAGCCTGAAACTCGCCCAAGTCGCCGCCGAAACCCCTGAAACCATCATCGTTCAGGCCGGTGTGCACTTCATGGCGGAGACCGCGAAAATCCTCTCTCCTGAAAAGACGGTTCTGATCCCCGACATGGAGGCAGGCTGTTCTTTGGCCGCCAGCATCACCGGGGCCGATGTGCGCCGCATTAAAGAGGTTTATCCCGATTATCCGATCGTGACCTATGTCAACACCTCTGCCGAGGTGAAGGCCGCTTCTGATATCTGCTGCACCAGTTCGAACGCCGTTCAGGTCGTCGAAGCGGTGGCCAAACAGTGGAATACCGATACGGTGATCATGATCCCCGATCAGTATCTGGCCAAGAATGTTGCGGCCCAGACGGATATCAAAATCCTGACCTGGAAGGGCTCTTGCGAGGTTCATGAGGAATTTACTCCTCAGGATATCGAAGACCTGCGCGCCGCACACCCCGAGGCCGTCATCATCACCCACCCCGAATGTCCACCCGAAGTCATGGCCGCCGCGGACTTTGCTGGCTCTACCGGGGCGATGAGCGCCTATGTCAAAAACAATCAGCCTAAAACCGCGATTTTGATCACCGAATGCTCTATGAGTGATAATGTGGCGGTCGAAAATCCGAATGTGAAATTTGTGCGTCCGTGCAATCTGTGCCCGCATATGAAGCGCATCACCTTGAAAGGCATTTATGAGTGCCTGCGCGATATGAAGCATGAGGTTCACGTCGATCCCGCCATCGCCAAAGCCGCCAAAGCGTCTTTGCAAGCCATGCTGGATCTGCCGAAAGCTGACAATCCACCGGCCTTCGAGACGGGTAAAGCCGCCATCCCTGTGCCTTACGTCGCGATCTAAATGTTATGACATCGCCTGATCTGAGCGCCCCCGACGTGATCATCGTCGGGGCCGGGATTGCCGGTCTATGGACCGCGCTCAATCTTGCCCCGCGCCCCGTCACCGTGCTGACCGGCAGTCCTTTAGGCCAGAACGCCTCTACCGGCTGGGCCCAGGGCGGGGTTGCGGCCGCGCTTGGCCCCGATGACAGCGCGCAGCTCCACAAAGCCGACACCATCGAGGCCGGAGCAGGCTTGGTTGACGCCGCCGCCGCCGATCTGCTGGCGCGCCAAGGCCCCGGCGAAGTTGAGGCCCTGGCCGCCATGGGTGCGCCCTTGGAACATCATGATGATGGCAGCTGGGCGCTGTCGCGCGAAGCCGCCCATAGCCGGGCCCGCGTGGCGCGCGTCATGGGGGATGGTGCGGGTGCGGCGATCCTGGCCGCGCTGATCAAAGCGGTGAAAGCCGCGCCGCATATCACCGTCAAAGATGGCTGGCGCGCCTGTGGCCTGATCGCGGATCTGAACGGGGGCTGCGCCGGGGTTCTCGCCCGCCAAGGCGAAAATCCGCCAGAGCCGATCCATGCCGCCTATACTATTCTCGCCACCGGCAGTTTATGCGGGCTCTATGGTGTCACCACCACGCCCTGGACCAGCCAGGGCCAGGCCCTGGTCTGGGCAAGCCGTCTGGGCGCGGTGATCCGCGATCCTGAATTCGTGCAATTTCACCCCACCGCGATTGATGTCGGGCGCGACCCGGCCCCCTTGGCGACCGAGGCCCTGCGCGGGGAAGGTGCCATTCTGGTCGATGCGGCGGGCACGCGCTTTATGGACGGCGAGCATCCCTTGGGCGAGCTGGCCCCGCGCGATATCGTTGCGCGCGCCGTTCACCGACAATCGCAAAAACCCGGCCGGGCTTATCTCGACACCCGCCAGGCCGTGGGTGAGGCTTTCCCCCATCATTTTCCAGCCGTTTTCGCCGCCTGTATGGAGGCCGGGATCGACCCGCGCCTGAATCTCATTCCCGTCGCCCCGGCGGCTCATTATCATATGGGCGGAATTGAAACCGATTTGACGGGTTTCAGCGGCGTTTCAGGGCTTTATGCGGTCGGCGAATGCGCCTCTACGGGGGTTCATGGGGCCAATCGGCTAGCCTCAAATTCCCTCTTGGAAGGTTTAGTGTTCGGCGCGGCCTGCGCCGATGCGCTACGCCATGCGCCCACGCGTACCCTCACCCCTGGCGAAGGTTTCATCGCGCCTGCCTTGCCACTCGACGCGCTTAAAGCGCTGCGCCATGCCATGAGCGCGGATCTGGGCGTAGAGCGAAACGGTCCAACCTTGCGCGCCATGAAGGCCCATCTATATGAGACCATCGCCGAGTATGGCCCGTGTGATGCGCTGATCGCGGCCCTTTTCGTGTGCGAAGGCGCGCTAGCCCGTCATGAAAGCCGCGGGGGGCATTTCCGCCTCGATTATCCAGATCTCGCCCCTGAAGCCGTCCATACGCGTTTGACCTTGACAGATTTGGCGCTCGATACACGCGCGCTCACGCCCCTCTTAAAGACTGGAGTTCGCGCATGATCCCTCACCTTCCCACTGGCTTGGTTCAAGACACCGTCGCGCGCGCCCTGGCTGAAGATCTGGGCGGGCGCGGGGATATCACCAGCCAGGCCACCCTGCCCCTGGATCTGAAAGCGCGCTATGTCATCGCCGCGCGCGATAGCGGTGTACTAGCGGGCTGCGCGCCTGCGCGCGAGGCCTTCGCCCAGATCGATCCCAGCCTCGCCATCAACTGGACTTTGGATGATGGTGCAGATTTAACCCCAGGCAGCCCGGTGGCGCTGATCGAAGGCTCCGCGCGCTCCATCCTGACCGCGGAACGCACGGCGCTGAATTTTCTGGGCCGGATGAGCGGCATTGCCAGCCTGACCGCGCGCTATGTCGACGCCATTGCCGGCACCAAAGCCGTCATCGCCCACACCCGCAAAACCACGCCGACCCTTCGCGCCTTTGAGCTGCAAGCGGTGCGCGCGGGCGGCGGGGCCTCGCACCGCTTTGGCCTGGATGATGCGATCCTGATCAAGGATAATCACATCGCCGCGGTAGGTGATGTCAGCGAAACCGTCAAACGCGCCAAAGCCTTTGCCGGGCATATGACCCGCGTCGCGGTGGAGGTCGATCACCTCTCGCAATTGGAAGACGCGCTCACCGCCGGGGCGGATAGTGTGTTGTTAGATAATTTCAGCCTGGAGGATCTGCGCGCCGCCGTCGCCCAAACCGCAGGGCGTGCCATCTTAGAAGCCTCCGGCGGGGTCACTCTCGACACGGTGGGTGCGATTGCACAAACCGGCGTCGATGTTATCTCCATTGGCGCGCTGACCCATTCGGCAGCCAATTTCGATCTGGGCATGGACGCGGCCTAAGCCTTTTAGCATTTGAAATGAAAACGCCCCGCTTCGATGAAGCGGGGCGTTTTCATGAACCCTATCGGGAACAAAGATCTAGGCTTCGCGTTCCCTTAAGACTTCGCGCTCTGCGCGGTTGGGGAAGCGATAGAACACATGGGTCCCGATTTGACGGGTGCGAACCAGGCTGGGGGCCCAACGCGGATTGACCGCTGTGGTGTGGTAGTGGGTCGCAGACTGGGTCATGATCGGGGCAAAGCCCATCAAGACATGCTCAGCCACCAATTGAGAGCGGGCCCAGGCACGCCCACGGGGCAAAATCCCCAGCGATCCATCACAGGTAAAAGTGAACTGGCAGCCCGTTGAGCGCTCAGAGCCCTGATAAACCACGCCGCAAATACTGTCCGGATAAGCCCGATGGCGCACACGGTTGAGGATCACCTCAGCCACAGCCACCTGACCGGCATAGCCCTCAGAGCGCGCTTCGTAATAAATAGCTTGCGCCAGACATTCGCGCTCACGCCCAGCATCTTCGGCCAAACGCAGATGTGACGCATCAAAGGCATGGAGATCCTCCAGCCCGCGTAATTCAACACCAACGCCTGAAATCTCATCAGAGATCACGCGCACGGCGGCCATGTCCAGGCTGTCCACGCTTTCAGCGTGCGGGTCATTGCCAGCTTGTAAATACGCCACCGCCAAATCGCGCCATTTTGCGCTATTCTCTTGGTCTTGAGCGCGCTTTGCAACGACGGGCATCCCGACGACAAAACCAGTCAAGCACAAGACGATTGCCGATACCTTGAAAGCCCCGGCAAGACGATGACCCAAACGGGATTTATTCATTAAGCGTTCTTTTCCTTGATCTCGGCCAAACCTAGTCTGGCTGAATAATCAGTTACTTGGCACCCTATGAACCTATACGATAGGGTGAAGCCGTAAACAGAATATAACTCAATCGTTCAGGGCATGTAGCGGCTGACCCCGCGCCCGTCAAGACACACACTTGTCACACAAGATAACGAAAAACCGGCCCAATGACAAGAATTGGGCCGGTTCACGCAAAAATATCAACACTTTATTATTTGTTTTGCAAAGCCGCTTGCGCTGCTGCCAAACGTGCAATCGGCACGCGGTATGGCGAACAAGACACATAATCAAGGCCAATCTGCTCGCAGAAACGAATGGAGGCCGGATCGCCGCCATGCTCACCGCAAATGCCCAGTTTCAAGCCTTCACGGGCCGCGCGCCCGCGTTCAGCGCCGATTCGCACCAGATCGCCAACGCCGTCTTGATCGAGCGACACAAACGGATCTTTCTCGAAAATGCCCGCTTCCAGGTAAGAGCCCAGGAATTTACCCGCATCATCGCGCGACAGACCGAATGTGGTCTGGGTCAGGTCATTGGTCCCGAAGGAGAAGAACTGAGCGTGTTCGGCGATATCACCCGCACGCAAGGCCGCACGCGGCAGCTCGATCATGGTGCCGATCAGATATTCCGGCTTCACACCCGCTTCACCGGCGACTTCGTCAGCGATGGCGGCAATGCGCACTTTCAAGATTTCCAGCTCTTTCGCGGTCGCGACCAGCGGGATCATCACCTCGGCGACAGGCTTCACGCCGGTCTCTTTTTCGACCAAGGCTTGAGCTTCGAAAATCGCACGCGCTTGCATCTCATAGATTTCTGGGAAGGTGATGCCCAGACGGCACCCACGATGGCCCAGCATCGGATTGGTTTCATTCAGCGCGTGGGCGCGCTCCATCAATGCGCTCGCAGAAATGCCCGTGGCCGCCGACACCGCCTTCACATCATCTTCTGTGTGGGGCAGGAATTCATGCAGCGGCGGATCCAGCAAACGAATAGTGCATGGCAGATCGCCCATAATGCGGAAGATCTCAACGAAATCATTGCGCTGCATCGGCAGGATTTTCGCCAAGGCCGCAATGCGCCCATCTTGATCATCCGACAGGATCATTTCACGCACCGCCGCGATCCGGTCCGCATCAAAGAACATGTGCTCGGTCCGGCACAGGCCGATCCCTTCAGCGCCAAACTCTTTCGCGGTCTGAACATCGGCTGGCGTTTCGGCATTGGTGCGCACGCCCAGACGACGCACCTTATCGGCCCAGCCCATCAATTGCGCGAAATTGCCGGTCAGCTCGGGCTTGATCATCTTGGCTTCGCCCATCAGGACTTCACCGGTCGCACCATCCACCGTCAGGATATCGCCCGCGCGGATCGTACGTCCGCGGGTGATGAGGGTCTTCTCAACGGCGTTGATCTTGATCTCACCGGCACCCGACACACAAGGACGCCCCATGCCGCGCGCCACAACGGCAGCGTGCGAGGTCATGCCGCCGCGCGCAGTAACGATCGCTTGGGCGGCATGCATGCCGTGAATGTCTTCTGGGCTGGTTTCCACGCGCACCAGAATGACTTTCTCACCCAGGCTGGCCAAATGCTCGGCCTCATCAGAATCAAACACCACCTTACCACAGGCCGCACCCGGTGAGGCCGGAAGGCCCTTGGCGATGACATCGCGCGGAGCGTTTTCATCAATGGTGGGGTGCAGTAATTGATCGAGCGCAGCCGGATCGACGCGCAAGATCGCTTCTTCTTCGGTGATCAGGCCTTCTTCGGCCATGTCGCAGGCGATTTTCAAGGCCGCACGCGCGGTGCGCTTACCATTACGGGTTTGCAGCATCCATAAACGGCCCTGCTCGACGGTGAACTCGATATCTTGCATGTCACGATAGTGACGCTCCAGCTTATCGAAGACCGCGATCAATTGGGCATAAACTTCAGGCAGCGCCTCTTCCATCGAAGGCTGGGTGTCGCCCATCTTCTCGCGCATGGCGATGGTCAGACATTGGGGGGTGCGGATACCGGCCACCACGTCTTCACCCTGCGCATTGATCAAGAACTCACCATAATAGCCGGTATCGCCCGTCGAAGGATCGCGGGTGAAGGCAACGCCCGTCGCAGAGCTGTCGCCCATATTACCAAAGACCATGGCCTGAACATTGACGGCGGTGCCCCAGCTGGCCGGGATGTCATGCAAGCGGCGATAGGTGTTCGCGCGGTCATTCATCCAAGAGGCAAATACGGCCGAGATCGCGCCCCACAGCTGTTCGCGCGGATCGGTGGGGAAGGGCTTACCCAAAGCCTTTTGAACGGCTTTCTTGTAATCGCCAATCAAATGCGCCCAGTCATCGGCGCAAAGCTCGGTATCCAATTGATAGTCGTGGTCTTCTTTATATTGCTCAAGCAATTCTTCGAAGATGGAGTGCGAGACCCCCAAAACCACGTCAGAATACATGGTGATGAAGCGACGATAGGAATCGAGCGCGAAACGACGATCACCCGACAGCGCCGCCAGCCCTTCCACCGTTTCATCATTCAGGCCCAAATTCAGGACCGTATCCATCATGCCCGGCATCGAGGCGCGCGCACCGGACCGCACCGAAACCAGCAAAGGATTGGAGGCATCGCCAAAGACTTTTCCAACCTTGACTTCCAATGCGCTCAGGGCTTCATCCACCTGTGCGGCCAAATCCTCAGGATAGGTCTGGCCCTTGTCATAATAGGCCGTACACACATCGGTCGTTAGCGTGAAGCCCGGAGGCACAGGCAAGCCGAGCTTCGCCATTTCAGCGAGGTTCGCGCCCTTACCACCCAAGAGATTACGCGCGCTGGCATCGCCGTCCGCGCTGCCGCCACCAAATGCATACACCCATTGTGTCATTGGGAATCCCCTTAAGAATACTCAGACCCCGGATAAAGAACCGACCGATGGACGGGCTTTACCCTTCGAGGCGATCAAAATCAGCAACATTGCGCACCGCCGCACGAATACATGACAGTAGCAGAAGCCTATTGCGACGCAACATTGCCGCCTTCTCCCCTTCTGTCACATTCACGACGACAGCGTCAAAGAAAGAATCGACCGGCGCGCGTAATTTTGCCAAGGCGGCCATGGCAGCGGTGAAATCTTCCGCATCCATGGCTAATTTTGCAGCAGCGCCCGCTTCATCAAGCGCTGAAATCAAAGCGCGTTCAGCCGCTTCAGGTGCGCTGGCGACATAATCAGCCTCGGGCACGCCATCATAGGCCGCGCCATCCTTCTTCTCTTCGGCTTTCAAGATATTCGCCGCGCGCTTATAGCCCGCCACCAGCGCCGCACCATCTTCACCATTTAAGAAGGCCTGCAGCGCGCGCGCTTTATGGGTCACGCGCACCAGATCATCATCACGCACCCCCTCTTTATTGGGCGCAAACACGGCATCGATAATGTCATGGCGCAGACCTTCGTCTTTCAGATGGACTTTTAACCGGTCCGCAAAGAAAGCGAGGAGATCAGAGACGTCCAGGCTTTGACCCAAAACCTCACCGGCTTTGGTCAAAATCGCATGAAGGCCCAAACGGACATTCCCTTCCAAGGCAATCCGAATAACGCCCAGCGCTGCCCGGCGTAGCGCGAACGGATCTTTGGAGCCGGTGGGCTTTTCATCTATCGCCCAGAAACCCACAAGCGTATCGAGCTTATCGGCCAGCGCCACAGCGGCGGACACTGGCGCAGTGGGCACATCATCGGATGGGCCTTGGGGCTGGTAATGGGCTTTGATGGCATCGGCCACGGCGCTATCTTCGCCCTGCTCCAGCGCATAATAACGCCCCATCGCGCCCTGCAACTCAGGGAATTCATAAACCATCTGGCTGACCAGATCGGCTTTCGCCAAACGCGCGGCCTTTTCTGCCAGATCCGCGTCGGCCCCCACGATTGGCGCAAGTTCGCGCGCCAGTTGCGCCACGCGCTCAACCTTGTCCGCCACACTGCCAAGTTTTTTGTGGAAGGTGACTTTGGAAAGCTCACCTGCCATGGCGCTTAAGGGCGTTTTGCGGTCCAGATCCCAGAAATGACGGGCATCTGACAGGCGCGCAGAGAGGACACGCGCATTACCCGCCGCAATGGCTTTGCCGCCATCGGGGGCTGCTTGATTGGCGATCACGACAAATTTTGCCGCCAGCTTGCCGGTTTGGGGATCCTTCACCGCGAAATATTTTTGGTGCACCTTCATGGTCAGGGTGATGACTTCAGGCGGCAAGGTCAGGAAATCAGGATCCATATCGCCCAGCAGGGCAATGGGGTGTTCCACCAGGCCGGTGACCTCCGCCAACAGCCCCCCATCCTCGACCAGCTCCAGCCCGGCATCGAGACAGACTTGGCGCGCATCGGCCAAAATCTTGGCCTGACGTGCTACCCGGTCGATCATCACATGCCCCTCACCGGTGAGGATCTCAGCGTATTCGCTAAAGCTTGCCACGCTGAAGGGCCCGCGCCCATGCACGCGGTGGCCTTCGGTGACATTACCCGTTTCCAGACCAAAGACTTTGGCCGGGATGACTTCACCGTTGAAAATCGCAGTAAGGCGCTGGATGGGGCGCACCCAGCGCTGCAGCGTTTCGCCTTCGCCAAATTTCATCGATTTCGGCCAGGAAAAGCCCTTAATGGTCGTCTCAATCGCCTCGGCCAACACGGCTTTGGTCTCGCGGCCCGGCTTTTCGATCAGGGCAACATAATATTCGCCTTTATTGTCCGCACGGGTTTCACACTGATCAAGACTGGCAATCCCGGCCCCGCGCAAAAAGCCCTCAACGGCTTTTTCCGGCGCACCGACGCGCGGGCCTTTACGTTCCTCACGCACATCTTCGGTTTTTTCCGGCAGACCGTTCAAGACCAAGGTCAAACGGCGCGGGCCCGAGAAAACCTGATGGCTTTGCGGCTTCAAACCGGCCTCAGCCAGCGCGCCCAAGAACAGCTTTTCCAGCTCGCCCTGGGCATGAAGCTGCATACGCGCGGGGATTTCTTCGCAGAAGATTTCAAACAAAAACTCAGACATCGCTCATCCCCCCTCTTATGCGGTTTCCAGCGCGGCGCGCTCACACGCCACCCAGGCCTCGGCGCAGCCCTTGGCCAAATCACGCACGCGCGCAATCCAGCTGGCGCGCTCCGCCACGGAAATCGCGCCGCGCGCATCGACGAGGTTGAAATAATGCGAGGCTTTAAGGCAGAAATCATAGGCCGGCAGCGGCACGGGTTTATCCAGCGCCAGCAAGGCCTTGCACTGGCGCTCACAATCTTCGAACCAGCCGATCAAAGTCTCGACATCGGCCTCTTCAAAGTTAAATCGCGAATATTGACGCTCGGCCTCCTGAAAGATGTCGCCATATTTGAGGCCGGCACCATTGAAGTCCAGATCATAGACGTTTTCAACGCCCTGCACATACATGGCCAGACGCTCCAACCCATAGGTCAGCTCCCCCGACACCAGATCGACATCCAGGCCGCCGACCTGTTGGAAATAGGTGAACTGGCTGACCTCCATGCCATCGCACCACACTTCCCAGCCCAGCCCCCAGGCCCCCACGGTGGGGTTTTCCCAGTCATCTTCCACAAAACGCACATCATGCAGCGCACGGTCGACACCGATGGCATCGAGCGAGCCCAGATAAAGATCTTGCAGGTTCGAAGGTGATGGCTTCAACAAGACCTGAAACTGATAATAATGCTGCAGGCGATTGGGGTTCTCGCCATAGCGCCCGTCAGCCGGGCGCCGTGATGGCTGCACATAGGCCGCGCGCCAGGGCTTTGGCCCCAATGAGCGCAAGGTTGTTGCCGGATGCAAAGTCCCCGCGCCCACTTCGCTGTCATAGGGCTGTAAAATCGCACAGCCTTGGCCGGCCCAATAGGCCTGCAAACGTAAGATCAAATCTTGAAAGGACGGGGCGGCGGACGCTGCACTCATGGATCTGGGTCTTTACTGTAAAGATCGCGCGAAAGGCGCGCTTATGGGGGGCGATATAAAGAATGGCCGCGACCCTAGGCGCGGGGGCGCAGAAGATCAAGAGAGGGAGGGCTTTGACACACGTGCGGGCTGCAGATGGGCTCGATTTTTCTGATGAGCGCACTGGATTTGGGGTTCAGTGTCGAAGGGGTGGAGGCCGGTTCTGGTTATGAAGACACTATCGCCAAGGTCACGCCATGGATGCCAGATCAAGTCTGGCATGACATGTTCGACCCAAAGGGTCGCAAGGACGAACGCCCTCAAGTAGGCGACAGCCGTTAGGGCATTGAAGAAGTGCCGTCCGCAACGTAAGCGAGGAAACCTCTTAAACTGTCATCCCGGCCTTGAGCCGGGATCTATTGAGCGTAATGGCAAGGGTCATAGATCCCGGATCTCACTGACGTTCGTCCGGGATGACAATTTCTTATTTAGCCTGCTGCCTAAGGGTTATTTAAACGCCCCCTCCGGCCGTTCCGGCCACCTCCCCCGTAAACAGGGGAGGACAGGTCTCACACCCGTCACCCCGGCTCTGCGCTTGGCTTGGACGGGAACACGGTTGAGAGATTTACCTCATCGCGGCCCCGGACTTGATCCGGGGTCCAAGATCGAACCCGCAGAGTTCGCAAGAGTAAACACTCACCCCTCCCACTTCGTGATCATGGCGCGCATTTGCGCGCCCGCAGCATCAAGGGGATGGTCTTTCCAGGCGGCACGGGCGCGATAGAGGCTTTCACGATCTTTTTCAAAGTCAGCCACCCAGTCTTGAGCAAAGCGCCCAGAAATGACATCGCGCGAAATCTCTTCAAACACCGGGGCCAGAGCCGTGGCGATTTTATCTTCCACGCGGTGCGCCCCAAATTCAGCCGTATCGGAAATCGCGCCATACATGCCATGAACGCCGCGGGTGTGGATCAGATCGGCAAGATACTTAATCTCATGCACACTATCGATATAGGCCATGCGCGGGCTGACCCCGGCTTTTACCAGGGTTTCAAAGCCTTGGCGGGCGAGCGCCACTAGTCCACCGACCAAAACCGCCTGCTCACCAAGAATGTCGGACAAAGCCTCCTCGCGAAAGGTAGAAGGATAAATCCCGGCCCGGCCACATCCCACCCCGGCCATATAGGCGAGCGCCAAGGCTTTACCCGTACCACTGGCATCTTGATGAACGCCATAAAAGCCGATCAGACCGCCGCCTTTGAGA
Organism: Woodsholea maritima DSM 17123; assembly: GCF_000382325.1. GTDB lineage: Bacteria > Pseudomonadota > Alphaproteobacteria > Caulobacterales > Maricaulaceae > Woodsholea > Woodsholea maritima. The sequence goes on along the minus strand of NZ_KB908058.1, from coordinate 102,189 downwards.
TAGGTCGCGCGTACCGCCCCGCCCGGCCCTTTGGGTGAGCACAGCAAAATATCCGCATCAGGGGGGGGATCAATCAGGCCATATTCAATAGAGAATCCATGGCAGAACATATAGGCCTTACCGGCGCGATGATGGGGGGCGAGATGATCGCGCCAGATCTGGCCATGGGCTTCATCGGCGGCCAGAATGGAAAAGGCATCGCCCCATTGGGCGGCCCGATCCATATCCATGACGTCAAACCCATCCTCGCGAGCCGTGGCATAGCGAGGCGAGCCCTCGCGTAGCGCAATCACAATCGCCTCAACCCCATAATCACGCAAATTCAACGCATGGGCGCGGCCATGATTGCCATAGCCCACAATGACCAGGCGGCGCGCCTTAATCGGGGCGAGATCAATCTCCGCTTCATAAAGCGGGGCGTCTGTAGTGGAGTTGGAGGATGGGGGCATGCTCATGGGACGAGCCTTTTAAAAGACGAGACTTAAGGGCGAAGATCGCCGATCAAAGCCTCACATTGGGCGCGGGCTTCACCGGGATCAAGGCTGGTGATCCGATCCCAATCGCCGTGTTGATTACGAAACCAGGTATATTGTCGCTTGGCATAGCGTCGGCTTTCCATCTGGGCATCGGCGATAGCGGCTTCAAGCGTCATGTCACCGGCCAGATAAGCGCGTAATTGCGGTACGCCCACCGCCTTCATGGCCGGTAATTGCGGATCGAGATTGCGCGCCAAAATCGCCTCAACCTCCTCCAAAGCGCCGCCGGTCATCATCAGGCGAAAGCGCGCATCTATTCTGGCATAGAGCGCGGCGCGATCCGGCTCGATCACGATACCGCGCCAGCGCTCACGCGCAATGACGGGCGCGGTGTTGTTTTGAATCTGAGTAAGGCTTTGGCCCGTCACCCAACCGATTTCGATAACGCGCAAAAGGCGCTGGGGATCATTGCCCAAAATGCGCGCCGCCGCATCCCGATCATATTTTTCCGCCTCCGCGCGCAGACCCTCAATGCCTTGCGCCTCATAAAGGGCATGGGATTTGGCCTTGATGGCGTCGGGAATATCGGGAGCGGGAGCCAGACCTTGGGTGAGGCTTTTGAAATACAGCCCCGTTCCACCAACCACAATGGCGACCTTGCCGCGCGCGGTAATGTCTGTGATTTTATCCTGGGCCAGGCTCAGCCAATGGCCCACCGAACAGCGTATCCCGGGATCAATCACGCCGAACAGATGATGGGGGGCAGCGGCCAGCTCATCGACGCTGGGGCGCGCGGTGATCAGGTTGAGCCCATCATAAACTTGCATGGAATCGGCATTCACAATCTCACCGTCCAAAGCCTCAGCGGCATGGATGGCCAGCGCGGTCTTGCCGGACGCGGTTGGTCCGGCAATCAGCACGATATCAGGGCGCGGTGCGGCCATGGCGGCCTTTCAACAGCGTTAAGGACGAACGGTCTGGAAGATAAATTGACCCGCGCGGTTCAGCGTTAAGAGAACCGGCGCATTGGCAGAGCCTGCGGCCTCTTCCACGATCTGGCGGGCCTGATCCAGGCTTTCAACCGAGGTCCAGGCAATCTCTTCGACAACGTCGCCTTCGCGCACCTTTCCGGACGCATCCGAGGATGGATCCACCCCGGTCACCACCAAGCCATCGGCATCGGGGTGAATACGCCAGCGCCGACGCAGCGCTTCGTTCAAGGGCTCCAAAGTCAGGCCCAACAGCCCGGCATGAAAGGCGCTATCTTCCCCCAGATTGGGTAGACCGCTTGGCGCTTGCGCACCGCCATCTTCTTCTTCCAACCGCGCGATTTCCACTTCCAGAACCAGAGGCTCCCCGCGACGCAGAATATCAACATTGACCCGCGCGCCGACCGCACTTTCTGCGACAATGCGCGGCAAGCGGCGATCATCAGGCACGGGGCGACCATCAAAGGCGAGGATCAAATCGCCCACCTGCATACCCGCAGCCGCGGCCGGGCCTTCAGAATTGACCTGACTGACCAACGCGCCGCGCGGTGAGCCCAGCCCTAAAGCCACAGCCATATCCGCATCCACCGTTTGAACATTCACACCCAACCAGCCCCGGCGGGTTTCACCAAATTCCAACAATTGCTGGATGACACCATGGGCGATATTGGACGGGATAGAGAAGCTGATCCCAACGCTGGTGCCCGTGGGCGAATAAATCGCGGTATTAACGCCCACGACATCGCCGTCCATGTCAAACATCGGCCCGCCGGAATTACCGCGGTTAATCGCAACATCGGTCTGGATATAATCATCATAGCGCCCGCCAATTTCACGCCCGCGCGCCGAGATCACACCGGCCGACAAGGATCCACCCAGACCAAAGGGGTTCCCGATCGCGATCACCCAATCGCCAACCCGCGCCGCATCGGAATCGGCCCAATTGACCGCCGGTAAAGGCTCACGGGTCTGCACGCGCAGCAGCGCCAAATCGGTAGCGGCATCGCGGCCAATGATCTCCGCCGCCAAGGTGCGCCCATCAGACAGGGTGACCTCCACCTCATCGGCGTCATCAATCACGTGATTATTGGTCACGACCAGGCCGGACGCATCAATGATAAAACCTGAGCCCAGCGAGCCGGTAATGCGCGGACCATCGCCCAGTAAATCATTAAACCGCTCTAGGGGAGAGCCCGGCGGGAAAGTCGGCAAGCCATCATTGCGTGCCACAGTTTGCGCGGTCGAGATATTGACCACGGCAGGCGATAACCGCTCGGCCAGATCGGCAAACCCTTCTACCGGCTGGGCCTGGCTGGGTGTGATCGTCATGGCCAAAAGAGCTAAAATCGCCAAAACAGCGCGCATCATGCTTCCCCACTCTCGTCTTTATCAAGGCAGAGCTCAGATGTATCGCGATCTGGCCTCAAGTGGCAAGTTAAGCTGAGCTCACTTGCGCGTGTTTAAACGCCTTATCTGCAGTTTAAAGGCCCGCTTCAAGAAAAAAGGCCGGCAGAGCCGACCTTTTTCCTAACATTTCAGATTTCAATCTAGTTTCCGTCGCCCCCGTCGAGGTTTTGGAAATAGCGGAAAAACTCCGAATCTGCGGGCACGATGATGGGCGTGCCAGCGCGTACAGCCGTTTCATAGGCCTGAAGCGAGCGATAGAAGCGATAAAACTCCGGATCACGGCCAAAGGCCTCGGCATAAATCGCGGTCGCCTGCGCATCCGCATCACCGCGAATACGCTTGGCTTCGGCTTCGGCTTCGGCCTGAATGACCCGCACTTGGCGATTGGCGTTCGCGCGAATTTCGCGGGCCCGCTCCTCACCCTCAGAGCGGATACGCTGCGCCTCTTGACCGCGCTCGGCAATCATCCGTTCAAACACCCGATTACGGATATTGGACGGCAATTCCGCGCGCTTGATCCGGATATCAATAACTTCAACACCCAGATCCTGGGCACTGACTTCGTTTTCAACACCCACTTGCACACGGCGCATAATCTCAGCGCGCTGTCCAGAGATCACATCCTGTGAAGGCACGGTGGCCACCACATCGCGCAGCACATTGGACATGATCGCCGTCAATGTCGCCTCACCGCGGGCCAGATTGCGCAAACGCTCACGGAATTTTTGCGGGTCATTAATGCGATAACGCATGAAGGCATCGATCTCGATCCGCTCACGGTCCGCCGCCGTTAGGGGCGAGCGCTCCATATCCAGATCTAAAATCTTACGACTATAAATGTCCACCGAATCTGTGAACGGACGTTTGAAATGCAGACCCGCTTCTTGACCATTGGCATTAAACGCAGCGACCGGACGCCCTAAACGGATGACCAGGGCCTGTTCAGCCTCATTCACGACAAACATGGACTCGCGTCCCACAAGACCAATCAGGATCACAACCCCGATAATAAGAACCGTCTTCATATTCATTATTGGCCCCCACTAGACGTATTTTGCGCCCCACGATTTTGGGTCAATTGATCCAGCGGCAGATAGGGCACAGCCCCGGCTGAATTATCCAGAATGATCAGATTAGACCGGCTGTAGACGCTTTCCATGCGCTCCAGGAATAAACGCTGACGCGTCACTTCTGGGGCCAAGGCATATTGCGCATAGACCGCGTTGAAGGCTTCGGCTTCACCCGTCGCTTCTGCGATCAAAGCTTGGCGATAGCCTTCTGCGCGTTGCACGGTTTGAACCGCCTCACCGCGCGCTTCAGGAATGATGCGGTTGGCTTCCTGACTTGCTGCGAGTTGAAGGCTTTCCGCAACTTGAGCAGCCGCCACAACATTATCAAACGCCTCGATCACGGGCCCGGCTGGCGGGTCAGCGCGTGCCAGCTGCACATTTAAGATCGTGATACCGGCTTGATATTCGTCCAAGGTTTCTTGCACCAAAGTGCGTGTCTGCTCAGCGACTTGGGCCCGTGATGAGGTCTGCAGCGTTTCCAGATTGGTATTACCCACCACTTCACGCAGGGCACTTTCCGTCACGGCCTTGACCGCCGCCTGAGGATCTTCGACATTGAACAGGAAGTCCTGGACCGAATCCGTGGCGATACGCCATTGAATCACCGCATCAATATCAACGATATTTTCATCGCGGGTCAGCATCAGACTTTCAGAATCGACATTGGCTCCGCTCGCGGTACGGCCAATATATTCTTCCTGGTTTGAGGCTACGGGCGGCAAGAGCACGGTCTCAATCGGTGAGGGCAGCTTCAGCTGGAACCCCGGTTCGCTAGAACGCGAATATTGACCAAAACGAAGGACCACGCCTTCTTGTTGTGGGCCAACGATATACCATGACGATGAGGCCAGCCACACCATGACACCCAGCAATAACAGACCGATGATCAGAAAGCCACCTGGACCCTTGCCTTTGCTGCCTGCGCCACCAGGGCCGCGTTTACCGCCGCCGAACAAACGGCGCAAACCTTCATCCAATTGCGCGATTAAATCGTCGAGATCGGGCTCTTGATCCTTATTCGGCCCACGACCTCCACCATTGGGGCCTTGGCCCCAGGGATTTTTATTATCAGGCTTGCGATTGCCGCCACCGGAGCCCCATGGACCCCCGCCGCCAGCATTGTCATTCCACGGCATGGATTTTCCCTGTCAGTTGATGACGTTTCTATGATGGTAGAGTAGATGGACGTTAACGCGCCTTTGATCAAGTCAAACCGGCCTCGCAGCGTCAGAAACCCGCAGTTCTTACGCTTATCAAAGGTTTTTAGCGCTGGCGCACCAGGGTACGCAGCACAAAGTCTGCATCATCCCCCTCACCTGCGCGATGATCTTCGCGCGCGATTTCACGCCAATGGCCGGCGACAATCTGAGGGAAATAGGCATCGCCCTCTGGCTCCAGCGCGACATCGGTAAGGTAGAGCTTATCGGCAAAATCCAGCGCGACTTCATAAAGTTGCGCCCCGCCGATGAGACACACTTCATCAACCGCGCAGCTCCTCGCTTCATCGCGCGCCACATCAATCGCGGTTTCCAGGCTGGGGCAAATAATCGCGCCATCTAGGGCTTTGGCGGTCCGGCTGACCACGATATTGACCCGGCCCGGCAAGGGCTTACGCGGCAGGCTATCCCAGGTTTTGCGCCCCATGATCACGGGCTTACCCAAGGTGATCTCTTTAAAGCGTTTGAGATCGGAGCGGATCCGCCAGGGTAAATCATTATCGCGCCCGATGACGCCATTACGCGCACGGGCCGCCACCAGGGCGAGAGCAATTGCTGACATCGGCCCCTCCTTATACCGCCACAGGCGCTTTAATGGCGGGGTGCGGGTCATACCCCTCCAGCGTGATGTCTTCATACTCAAAAGCGAAGAGATCGCTGATCGCCGGATTGAGCTTTAAGGTGGGCAGCGCGCGCGCCTCGCCTTGACGGCTCAACTGCAGCTCAACCTGTTCGATATGATTGGTGTAGATATGCGCATCGCCAAAGGTATGGACGAACTCACCCGCTTTAAGGCCCGTCACCTGGGCAACCATCGCAAGCAATAAAGCATAAGAGGCGATGTTAAACGGCACGCCTAAGAAAAGGTCGGCAGAGCGCTGATAAAGCTGCAAAGACAGCCGATCGCCGCTGACATAAAACTGGTACAGCGAATGACAGGGCGGCAGAGCCATGTCCGGCACATCCACCGGGTTCCAGGCCGATACGATATGACGGCGCGACATGGGATGGGTTTTGATCGCCTTAACCACCCCGGCCAGCTGGTCGATCTCTTGACCCTCAGGGCCTTTCCAATGGCGCCATTGTCGCCCATAGACGGGGCCTAAATCCCCGTTTTCATCGGCCCATTCATCCCAGATACTGACCCCGCGCTCTTGCAGCCAGGTCACATTGGTCAGGCCCTTGATGAACCATAACAGCTCCACCGCGACGGATTTAAAATGCACTTTTTTGGTGGTCAGCAAGGGAAAGCCATCGGCGAGATCACAGCGGATCTGGCGACCAAAGACCGAGCGCGTGCCCACGCCGGTGCGATCCGCGCACAGCGTGCCATGGGCCATGACATCGCGCAACAGATCGAGATAAGCGCGCTCAATCGGGCTTAGAGTGTCAGATGAAGGGGGCTCGACCAAGGCCATGCGATCTCCAATTGCGGATGTGATTCTTTTTAAGTCTATGCCTGTCCTAGCCTGCCTGATGGCGCGGGCCTTGTAAAAAAACTTCTCAGTCACACTTATGCCATCATCCCCGCTCTACCCCCCACGGCTTGTCTTCAGCAAGCATTTTTCTGTCAGGAGAGATCGCTAAAGCGGGGGCTTTGCGCTTGATCAAAGCGCGCACGCAGGCAAGATGCGCGCATCTTTCAGCCCATAAAGGAGCGCCCTCATGATCGGCTATATCACCCTTGGCACCAATGATCTCACCAAATCCAGCGCCTTCTATGACACGCTTCTTGCCGAGTTAGAGATGAAGCGCGGCATGCAGTCGGACACCTTCATCACCTGGTCGAAAACCGGTGAGGATGCTGCCTTCTCCATTACCAAGCCCTATAATGGCGAAGCGGCCAGTGTGGGCAATGGCGTCATGATCGCCCTGATGGCCCCCAGCCCTGAGGGTGTCGATAAAGTCTATGCCAAGGCGCTGGAATTAGGGGCCACGGATGAAGGTCAGCCCGGCCCGCGCGGCGGCGGTTTCTATGCGGGATATTTCCGTGATTTGGATGGCAATAAGCTCAATGTCTTCCACTTCAATCCCGGCGCGTAAGACGATCACTGCCGCGCGGCTGAACGCGCCTCTTACATCCTTAATCAATTGCGCCTATATTATAAGGGTCTTCGGACTATAGCGATAAACGCCCATGTAATAACCAGACCGGACCCGGGTGCGAACCCCGGCGGCTCCACCAATCCCTCGCTTTTCTTAAAGCGATCAAGGGATACCCTAGGGGGCCGAATTAGGATCGACGGATGGGTAAAGATGTTAGCTTTCGCTCGCGTGGGCTTCGATATCAGCCCGCTTATAGTAGTTGCAAACGACAACTATGCTGAAGAGGTTGCTCTCGCTGCGTAATGCAGTGCGACAATTTCGCTTTTAAGTCCTAGGCTCTAGCAAGTCTCAGGCGGGGTTCGGCGGCACCTGGCAACAGAAGTCGCCACTTTACCTCCCCCCTCTGATTAACCCCAGCCTTTCGACTTAAGCGCGCTCAACAAACAGCGGCAATCCGCCCTTAGGCCGTAAAGTGATGGTCAGCTTAGGTTCAATCTCATAGCCTGCGACGGGGGTGAATTTCGCCATACGCACAAAGGTCGCCAACATGATCACGGCCTCCATCATCGCCAAGCTGGAGCCGATACACGCGCGCGGACCCGCCCCAAAGGGCAGATATTGCAAGCGATCTTTGGGTCGGCGCTCATCACTCCATCGATCCGGATCAAAGTGATCAGGGTTGTCCCATAATTTATGGTGGCGATGCATGGGATAGATATCAATCATACAGATATCCCCGCGCTTGACGCGATAGCCACAAATCTCGCTGGGCTTATCGGCGACCCGGCCAAAAATCGGTGCCGGTGGGAAGAGGCGCATCGCCTCTTCAATCACCTGGCGGGTGAAGCGCAATTGAGCCAAATTTTCGGCCGTAATCTCGCCTTCGCCCAGGACGGCGTTGACCTCAGCGCGCACCCGATCTTGGGTTTTGAGATCCTGGGATAACAGATAAAGCGTCCAGGTCAGCGTCACAGCCGTGGTTTCATGGCCCGCCGCGATGAAGGTCATAATGGTGTCGCGGATATCCTGATCTGACAAAGTCTGACCGGTTTCCTCGTCTTGCGCCTCTAACAACAGGCCTAGCAAATCTTCACCGAAAGTGCCGCTTTTACGGCGTTGGGCGATATGCTGAGCGGTAGAGTTTTGAAAAACCCTCAAGGCTGCTTTGGCTTTAGGACCCATATGACGCGGCATCCAATCAGGAAGCGGTAACATATCACTCCAGCGCAAGGCCCCCATCTCCACCAGCAAAGTCTCAATCGCACCGCGGACACTAGCCCGGTCATCAGCTTCGGGATGGGTATAGAGAAGGGTTTCAATGACTTCATAGGTCGCATCATAAAGAGGACTGGCGACCTCAACCGGCGGCTCGCCCTGAAGCAGGGTTTCGCCCGTAGCGCGGGCAATGGCATTGATGGCCGGGATGAAGCGCTCAATACGGCGCTTGATAAAGGCCGGTTGCAAGCTCATGCGCTGGCGGCGCCAACTTTCGCCATGGGCGGTCAGAATGGCATCGCCCAGCACGGGCTTCAAAATCCGCTGGGCGACGGGCGATTTTTTCCAGTCCTCCCAATGCTCCATCAAAACCGAGCGCATTTCATCAGGCCCTGAAATATGGTGGACGGTGCGACCTAAAAAAGGCGCGCTGAGCCGAGTTTCACGCCGCGACGCCTCCGGGACGAAGCCCAATCCATTTTCTTTAATCTTCTGACCCACTTCCAACAGGCCTAAAGGGCGATCAGACAGCGCAATTTTTACAGGCATGAACAAATCTTGCACATCTTTCGGTGCGTTAGAGGTATTCTTCACGGCATTTGAATTTTCAGGATGAGACATCGCACGTCGCTCCTTTTTTGCAGAATATTCTACAAGCGTTGAGATAGGATATTACCGCCCCATGTGCAATTCATATGTGTGAAACGGCTCGATTGAATTGACGTTCTGCCAACCTTCGCTACCCTCGCCTCAACCGTTCATGCTGGGGAGAGGGCTGTGGCAAAAGACCTCATGCGATACGACAAACTCGCGCAGGAAGCTCTACGCGGGGTTGTCAGACAAGCCTTGGCCCGTGCAGCCAGCCCTGAAGGGCTTCCCGGTGCCCATCATTTCTATGTAACTTTCAAAACAACCGATTCGCGCTGTGATCTAGATGAGAGCTTGTTAAAGTCTTATCCCGATGAAATGACGATCGTTTTGGAACATCAATTCTGGGATTTATCCGCAGAAGATGACCATTTTGAGGTGACGTTAAAGTTTGGCGGCGTGCCGAAATATCTGCGCGTACCCTATACGGCCGTGACCCGCTTCCATGATCCTGCGGTCGGCTTCTATCTTCATTTTGAGTATGAACCCGTCGACACCCCGCCCGGTCAGGACTTAAGTGATTCGAGCGATGAAGACGCGCCCACCGTGGTCAGCCTGGACGCTTTCCGCAAGAAAGATTGATCGGTCGCAAAAGACGATGATGTAAAAGGCCCGCTCGGGGCCTTTTTTTTTGCGTGAGCTATAGCAGCCGCATCTTGCGAAAGAGCAACACTTCCAATCCCCCAATCACAATTAACACCAGGGTCACAATGGGAAAAGCCCAGGGACTGTCGACGCCGGGCATGCCCCCGACATTGATCCCCAAAAGACCGGTCAACAGTCCCAGTGGCAGAAAAACGGCCGCGACCACAGACAGCACAAGGGTATAGCGGTTCATCTGCTCCGCCCTGCGCTCCAACACCTGATCGTGGACGACGCTGGCGCGCTCGCGCACGCTCTCCAACTCCTCCAGCACTCTTGTGGTGCGATCGCCCGCTTCGCGGAGCCGACTGCGGTCTTTCTCCTCCAACCAGCTTAGATCTTCGATGGCCAAGGTCGTCAAGGCATCACGCTGGGGTGCAATAAACCGGCGCAGGATAATGGTCTGATGGCGCAGCTCCGCCAGATCCCCGCGCAGGTTTTCGATATTGTCTTCGTCGAGGCGCTCTTCAAACACATCAATCGCTTCGTGCAGCGCAGCGACCGTGGGCTCCATCCGGTCGGCCAAGCGCAGCGCCAGCTTGCCCACAAGATCACCCGGCGAGACGGGGGCCTGGCCGCGCTCTATCGCGCGCATCAAATCCCCCACGGCATAAAGCGGGCGTAGCCAGACCCCCACCACCCGGTGCGCCTCAATCCAGAGCCGGACCGAGATCATATCCTCTGGGTCGGCCCCTTCATGCAGGTTGACGCCGCGCAAATTGACAATCGCCCCATCGCCATGAACCGTGCAGCGCGGACGCGTATCATCGGCCAGCAAGGCCGCTTTGACGAAAACGTCCATATCGTCTTGCGCCTCCAGCCAGCTGCGCGCATCGGGCTCATCGCCCTCACCATCGCGCTTGGCATGAACCCAGACAAAGGAAAATTGATTGGTAGTCCGGATCGTATCATCCATGGCCTGAAGCGGATCAATCATATGCGCCCCGCCATGGCCGTCCATCATAAAAGCGCTGAGGGGTTGGGTATGCAGATTGATCTCACTCATCGCTTTGTCCTAGGATCGTTTAGTTCAACCGGGCTTGGGTAAGGGTCGGGCGCGGATATTGATCCGGGCGCGCTCGCCTATAACCTTTTCCATATATAGCCGTTCGACCTGACTATCATCATGAAAAATAATCGCGCTCAAGGCGTCCAGTACGGCCTTGGCCACATTATCCACATCATGAACGGGGCTGTCTTTCGTGCGCTCAATCGTGACGACCACTTCAAACGGGCCCCATGTGGGGCGCACACGTTTCAGCTCCATGCGAAAGAAGTCCCCGATCAAGGATTTAAATCGACGGGTTTGGGATGTCAGGGCATCAACGCGCAAATGCAACGCCCCGTTCAGTTGTAAAGCTTGCATGCTTCTTCTCCCATTCCAGCTCATGTCATCCAGCCTTAAGATCATCCAAGGCTTGATCCATGGTGGCGCGGTGGTAAACACCCGATTCGAAAGTTTCTATTGTCAGCCTTTCCCCTTTCGGCGACAAGCCCTTCACTAAACGCGCTCAACGAGGAGCCCTCATCATGACCGATATGCGCACCGAAACCGACAGCTTTGGTCCTTTGGACGTGCCCGCCGACAAGCTGTATGGCGCCCAGACTGCACGCTCTTTGATGAATTTCAAAATCGGGGGCCAGACCCAGCCTCTGCCGTTGATCCGTGCCCTGGGCATTGTCAAACATTGCGCCGCCAAGGCCAATATGGGGCTGAACAATCTCGATGCCGGTTTGGGCGATGCCATCGCCAAGGCTGCGCTGGAAGTGGCTGAAGGCAAGCTCAACGATCATTTCCCGCTGGTGGTCTGGCAGACCGGGTCAGGCACCCAGTCGAACATGAATGCCAATGAAGTCATCGCCAACCGCGCCATTCAAATCCTGGGCGGTGTTGTGGGCTCAAAAGATCCCGTTCACCCCAATGATCATGTCAATCGCAGCCAATCCTCAAACGATACCTTCCCCACCGCCATGCATATCGCCGCGGCCGAGCAGATTGTTCATGCCCTGGTTCCAGCCCTGCAAACCTTGCGCAATGCGTTGAATGACAAGGCTGAAGGCTTCAAATCTATTATCAAAATTGGGCGCACCCATTTGATGGACGCGACGCCCTTGACCCTGGGGCAGGAGTTTTCCGCTTATGTGGCGATGATCGACAATGGCATTCGCCGTGTCGAAGCGACTTTGCCTGCGCTTTATGAACTGGCTCAAGGCGGTACGGCCGTCGGGACAGGATTGAACGCCAAGCCGGGCTTTGATGTTAAATTCGCTGAAGAGGTCGCCAGCCTCACCCAGCTGCCGTTCAAAACCGCACCCAATAAGTTCGAAGCCCTCTCCACCAAAGACGCCCTGGTCGAAGCCCATGGCGCGCTAAATTCTCTGGCGGTCTCGCTTTACAAAATCGCCAATGATATCCGCCTCTTGGGCTCTGGCCCGCGTTGCGGCATTGGTGAAATTTCTCTGCCTGAGAATGAGCCCGGCTCGTCCATCATGCCCGGTAAGGTCAACCCCACCCAGTGTGAAGCCATGACCATGGTGTGCGCCCAAGTGATGGGTAATAATACCGCCGTGACCTTTGCCGGTACCCAAGGCCAGTTCCAGCTCAACGTCTTCAAACCGGTCATCATCTTCAACGTCCTGACCTCCATCCGCCTCCTGGCCGATGCGAGCGTCAGCTTCACTGAAAACTGCGTCGTGGGCATCCAAGCCAATGAAGCGCGTATCCATGACATCCTGGAACGCTCTTTGATGCTGGTCACAGCCCTGGCACCAAAAATCGGCTATGACAATGCGACCACCGTGGCCAAGACCGCCCATAAAAATGGTACCACCTTGCGCGAAGAAGCCATTGGCCTGGGCTTTGTCACCGAAGCAGAATTTGACGAAGTCGTGCGCCCCGAAACCATGATCGGGCCGAAATAAGCTCATATAGAGAAAGCCAGGCGCTCTCTGTTCCGAAAAGAATAGAGAGCGCTGGCCCGATTAATTTTATCCGCTGGCTTGGACTTCAGTAATAGTTCTTTTATGATAAGCACATATGACGCCAGCATTTTTATGATAAATTGGTTTATCAAAGTCACAAACTAAGCCGATAACATCCAGATCAAGACGTTCATTTCCCCAGCGCTCTGGTCTATAAAAAAGATACTTTCCAGGCGTGCATTCATCTTGTTGGGCTAGGTCTGAGATTACACAAAGAGAATCTTGATCCAACTTTGGTGAGCATGATGCTAAGATACCTGTAAGCCCCAATAATACAGTCACGGTTACCCCGTTTTTCACATTCCCCTCCCTCTAGCAAAATCCCTCTTAAGGCGAATTCATGACCACCGATACAATAAATTTGCGTCATTTTCGTAAACTGAAAGCGCGAAAAGACAAGGCCAAGCAGGCCGCGCAAAATCGCGTCATCTTTGGCACGCCTAAGGCTCTACGGGACGGTGAAGCCTTGCGTCGTACGCGCGCCGAAGCCAAGCTGGATCAATTACGCCGCGAAACCGCCAATGATGGCCCCGGCGATGAGGATGAGAGCGAAGGCTAAAGCCCTTGCTGAAAGATTTTATCACTTTCTACTTGCAAGAAAAAAGCAATGCCCCATCTCTCTCCCATGGCAAAACTGGGAGGCCCCGATGGCGGCAGACGCTCTATTTCAACCCTTTTCTTTAGGCTCATTACATCTGGCAAACCGTATCGTCATGGCCCCGATGACGCGCCAGATGAGCCCCCAGGGTGTACCCGGTGAGGATGTTGCCAAATATTATCAACGCCGCGCGGCCAACCATGTCGGCCTGATCATCACCGAGGGCACGACCATCGATCGCCCTGCGGCGAGCATGAATATCAACATCCCCAATTTTTATAGCCCTGAGGCTTTGGCGGGATGGAAAAAGACGGTCGATGCAGTCCACGCCGTGGGCGGAAAGATCGCCCCCCAGCTTTGGCATGTCGGTCAAGCGCGCCCGGATCATAACATTCCCAACCCCGACATTGTTTCAGAAAGCCCCTTTGGGTTGACCCATGAAGGCATAGCGCGCGGCCAAGCGATGAGCGAAGAGGACATCGCAGACACAATTTCCGCCTTCGGTAAGGCCGCAAAAGCCGCTGTCGAGATTGGTTTTGATGCGGTCGAGATCCATGGGGCGCATGGCTATCTGATTGATCAATTCTTCTGGGATCAGATGAATAAGCGCACTGACCGCTATGGGGGAGACTTGACCGGGCGCACCCGGTTTGGCCAGGAAGTCATCAAAGCCGTGCGCGAGAATGTTCCTGCCGACTTCCCCGTCATCTTCCGCTTTTCCCTATGGAAACAGCAAGATTATAAAGCCAGCCTGGCCCAAACCCCCGATGAGCTAGCCCGCTTCTTAGCCCCGTTAAGTGAGGCGGGCGTGGACATCTTCCACGCTTCCAGTCGACGCTTTTGGGAGCCAAGCTTTGAGGGGTCATCCCTTAATCTGGCCGGCTGGACGAAAAAGCTCACCGGTAAGCCTGCCATTACAGTCGGCTCGGTCGGGCTCAACTCCGATTTTTTCGGCGCATTTAGAGGCGAGGTCTCAGAAAAATCCGATCTTTCCACCCTCATTGAGCGCTTAGACGCGGATGAGTTTGATCTGGTCGGCGTGGGTCGGGCCCTGCTCTCCGATCCGCAATGGGCCACAAAAATCTATGAAGCGCGCGAAGACGAGCTTCAAGATTATAATCCTGAGGCGCTTAAAGTCCTCACATAAGTGATCAAGGGGGGGATGTCCCCCCCCTTATTTTTAGAACCGGGTGCTGAGGCGCACGCGAACACTGCGCGGCTCCACGGGGTGGATATGGCGACCTTCAACCACATCGGCGCTCGGGCTGAGGCGCGATTCATAAAGATAAGTGATATCAGCGTCCTGACTATCGAAAAGATTGAGGACATCAATGCCGACCTGCCAGTGATTGAGCGCGTAATGGGCGCTGGCATTGACCACCGTGGTGGGCTCACTCATTTCGCTCTCATCCTCAATGAGGGGCGCTTCACCAAAGTGACGCACGCGCAAAGTGCCCGTCCAATTCTGCCACTGCCCAATCAGACCAGCTGCAACCACGCTTTCCACCGCACCGGCAATGCGGTCCTCTGCGCCATCAACACCTTTTAACTTGGCATCGGTCCACGAGGCGGCCAGATCCAGGGTCAGATAATCATTGAGCGTCCAATAGGCTGTCGCCTCAACACCATAACGGCGCGAAGCATCATTGGCCTCCGTCGCGCCGCCATCGCCGACATAAATCAATTCTGAATCAAGATCGAGCCAGAAGCCGGTCAAAGTCGCGTGCACAGGGCCTTGTTCCCAGCGCGCGCCCAGTTCGGCCCCGCGCCCCTTGGCCAGCAGATCAACCGCGTCCACCCCCTCACCCGAAACCGGGTCGATCGAAATGGTCGCACCGCGTGCATCATTGGAGTGGAAGCCTTCACCATAATTGCCATAGAATTCCAGGCTATTGCTGGCTTTCCAAGCCAAAGCGATATTCGGCGACACCAATGTGTCATCGCTTTTTCCGCTATTGGCTTCGAGTGTCTGAGCGCTGACATCGGCGCGGTAATGATCAACCCGCGCGCCCACAACGGCCCGCCAAGACGGGCTCAAAAACAGTTCGGCCTCCGCAAAGCCCGCTAAAGACACTTCATCGAGATTGTCCTGACGCACCGTGTCATGACGGCGGCGCGCTTGCGTTTTATATAGGCCCACACGGTCAATATGGTCCCATTGCCATTCGGCCCCAACGCTCAACAAAACGCGCATATCGCCCCAATATTGGCTTGCGCCATGACGAATGCGCGCACCATAGGTCCAGCGCTGATCACCTTGTTCAAACTCATCACCGCGTACGGGGTCTTCTAAGAAATAGGTGAAGTTGGAAAAGAGCGAAAACTCATAGCGCCGCGCATAGGCATTCATCTGTGTCGTGGCACCATTGGCATGGGCATAGCGGGCCTGGACATTACCGGCATAATAGCGTGTCGATCCACCCAGATCGGGATCGACATAGCCCAAACGATCAATCAGACCCGCATCAATGGCGTATTGCGGGATCTGATCGGTCGCATCCCAGGACGCATCATAGGCCATCAGCGTCCCGGCGAAATTCCACGCCCCGACATCCCGGCTATATTTAACCAAGCCTTTGACAGAATTGAGATCCTGATCGAGCACCCATGGCCCATCATATTGACTATAGGCCCCGGCCAGCAACAGCTCCCCACCCGCGACAGGCACCGAGCCCGCGCCGACAAACCGGCCATAGCCGTTTTCCCCCAGGGTCAGCTCATAAACCGTATGATCGAGCTTATCAGCGGTGACGAAGAAGGCTGATCCGGCCGCGGAGAAATCACCGGTTTGCGCCGAAGACAGACCTTTACGATAATCCACGCGCGCAATGACTTCGGGTAATAGAATGTTGAGATCAAGATAGCCTTGGCCATGGCCATGGCTGCGGAAATTGAGCGGCATGCCGTCCAACTCCGCAGAAAAATCCGTGCCGTGATCGAGGTTAAAACCGCGCAGGAAATACTGATTGGCTTTGCCCTCGCCCGAATGCTGGGTTGCCACCACGCCGGGGATCACCTCCACCAATTCACCCACCCGCGAGAGCGGACGCGCAGAAAAAGTGTCATATAAAACACTGCCCGCAGAAGACGATTTTGCTGCCCCGACCAAGCCGCCCTGGCGCGCATACACCGTGATGACATCACGCGTGTCATGATTGGGATCAGCGATCGCTGCGCCCCCCGCCAAAGTTGCAATAACCAGTGCACCCAATGTCACACCGGTCGCAAAACGCGTACGTCCACGATTAGACATCATCCCCATCTCCATCCCCTATCTGTCCAAAATCCCCCCCTCAAGCCGCCCAAAGCATTATGGAGAGGTGTAAATTGGCTCAAACCAAAGTTGTTATACTGTAACTCAGGCTCAAACTTGGAGCCGATTTTGAAGATCATGTCCAGCTAGGCGTGTGCACAGAAACCCGATAAAAGGTGCATTATGGCTTTTGAGAAACGCTCCTTATCTTTATCGGGTCACCGCACCAGCCTAGCGCTAGAGCCGGAGTTTTGGGCCGTTTTGGATGCGGCGATCCTGGCGCGCGGCCAATCGCTGGCCAGCTTGATCGGGGAAATTGACGAGGCCCGCACCCTGGCGATGTCCGAACAACCTTTAAGCTCAGCGGTTCGGGTTTGGGCGCTCAGCTATGTTCAGGCCTCGTCAGAGGGGTCCAGCTGAACGCGGCCATCCTCATGCACGGTCCAAAACGGATTGTGCGCCAATTCCAATAAAAACCGCCCGAGAATTTTGACATAGCCCGAATACCCGCCCCAGAAGACGGGCTTGGGCGCACTTAAATCTTCTGCCCCAGCAGCCAGCGCCTGGGCATAGGCGGCATCGACCTCTTCACGGGTGCGCCCATTCCAGGAGATTGACACCGGCGGGATCTGATCGTTCGCCAGCTCAGCATTCGCCTCTTCGCCCAGGGCTTCACGGCCATAGAGGCCCAAAACACTGGCCCCCGTTTCAAAGAAAACCACATTGTCATTGCTGCCCGCATGGGCCTGCCAGCCAAGCCCGTTTTCAAAGAAATCACGGGCCGCGGCGATATCATCCACCCCCAAAGTGATCATGGTTAAGCGCTGTTCCATCTTACCCTCCTGCTCATCTCGCCCTGGCTATACCCCAAAACCCCACCCAAGAAAAGAACAAAATAAGAACTAACTTATTTTCGTTTGTTCTCAATCTATTGCCTTGACGCGCGCAGGGTAAATGGATTCAAATCACGCCACCCATGATCACACGCCCCGCCCTTCGCACCCTCACCCATTGGCTTATGCCCCTCATCACGATGATGGGGAAAGGACGCTCGCCTATACTCTGGCTGATGGGCATTGTGGCGGGGCTGGTGGCCGGTTATGCCGCGCTGGGCCTGCGCTTTGTGATCACACGGATCCAAGCCCAAATGTATGGGGCCGAGGATGAGCACCTCTCCAGTGCGCTGGTGAGCCTTTCACCCTGGCATGTCATCATCGGGCCCATTCTGGGCGGCTGCCTTGTGGCTTTCCTGTTATGGATGGGCGAGCGGACCCGCTGGCTGATCGAGACACGTGCCGAAGCCGTGGCCGATGTCATAGAAGCGCGTGCCGCCAAGGGCGCGCACATGCCGCTAGGGGCTGGACTGTTATCAGCGCTCATCTCCGCAATTTCTCTAGGCGCCGGGGCCTCGACAGGGCGTGAAGGCCCAGCGGTCCATCTGGGCGCAACCCTCGCCTCACAAATCGCCCATGGCCTAAAGCTCCCTCCGCGTGCCGCCCGGATCATCCTGGCGAGCGGCGCGGCCGCCGCCGTGGCGGCCAGCTTTAATGCCCCCGTGGCCGGGGCGCTCTTCGCGTTCGAGGTGATCCTCGGCCATTATGCCCTACGCTCCATCGCGCCCGTGGCGGTGGCGAGCGTAACCGGTGCGCTGATCGCGCGTCTTCATTATGGGGCCACCCCGGCCTTTGCCGTCCCGGCCCTGGCACAAGTTTCCATCGTGGATTTTCTATGGATCCCGCCCCTGGGCCTCGCCGCCGCCTGTGTTGCGATTGCCTTCACGCATTTAGCCTTGCACGTCCCGCGCCTTACCGTAGAGCGGATGCGCCAGTTTGATCTGCCGCTCTGGCTGCTGCCTCCCTTTGGCGGCCTCATCCTGGGCTTGATTTTCCTGATCCGACCCGAGGTCGCGGGCATTGGCTATGAAGCGACGGCGGCCGCCCTGATGGGGGATTATGGCATGGGCATGGCGCTTCTTCTGGTGGGTTTTAAAATCCTGGCGACCGTGATTTCCATGGGGGCCCGCTTTGGCGGCGGGGTATTCGGACCTTCGCTCTATTTAGGGGCCTTATTGGGCGCAGCCTTTGGTGCGGCGGCGATGTATGCCACAAGCGGGCAAAGCGATGAGATCGCCTTCTTCGCCGTTGTCGGCATGGGGGCCGTGTCTGGTGCGGTGCTGGGCGCGCCGCTTTCGACCACTTTGATCGTTTTTGAGCTGACCGGCAGTTATGAAGCTTCCATTGCGCTGCTGGTGGCGGTCTCTTTGGCGACCGTCCTGACGCTATCCTTCACCCGCGGCTCATTCTTTCATAAACAGATCCAACGCCACGGATATGATTTGACGCAAGGCGCAGCCCGGCTCATCCTGCACACGCTTCGCGCCCGCGACATTATGAGCCCGCTTGATCCCCAGGACTTTCACCTTGATGCCGGGGAGACGTATGTGTTTGAGGATGACACCCTAGGACGAGTGATTGACTTCCTGCGTGAACACGGGCTCGATGGCGTTCCCGTGCGCGCACGACGCAAAGACCAGCCGATTACTGGCTTCATCTCCACCGCCCATGCCCATGGCGTCTATGCTCAGGAATTGATGAATATCCACGAAGAAGAACACCGTTAGCGTCCCTTCGCGAGGTTATAAGAAGCGATATGAAACAGCGCATCACCCTTTATAAAGGTAAGTCGGTGGAAGTGACCTATGATAGCGCGATCTGCCTGCATGCCAGCGAGTGTACCAATGGCTCTTCACGTGCGTTTAATCCCAAACGCAACCCCTGGGTTGATCCCAATGGCGAAGACCCGGCCAGTGTGTTGTCGATCGTCGCGCGCTGCCCGACCAGCGCCCTACGCGCGCGCAAGCTTGACCCCGAGATTGAAGATCCAAAACTGCCCACGACCAGCAAAATCCAGGTGACGGCCGACGGCCCTTTGTTCATTCATTCGCCCGACATCAAGATCAATGGCGCCAGCGCGGGTAATCGCATGGCGCTGTGCCGATGTGGGGCCTCTAGCCACAAACCCTTCTGCGATCGCAGTCATAAGACCATCGGCTTTGACGATCCCGGTGCGATCAATTCCGATGTGCGCGCCACCTTCACGCAAGACACCAGCCTGCGCCTGACGCTATGCGAAGACGGCCCGATCATCGCTGAAGGCGCGATGGAAATCCGCACCGCCTCGGGCCGGGTTGCCCTGCGCACCCAACGCGTTGTCCTGTGCCGGTGCGGGGGATCGAAGAACAAACCCTTCTGCGATGGCCGCCATGAGGCCCTTGGCTTTAAGGCTAACGGGGTTTAACACCCGCCCCTCTGTATCCCTGAGGGTGAAATGTGCTACTTTCGTTCCGCTTTGCCGAATCACTCTCGATTCGATTTGCCCCAGATCCCCGATTAGCAGACCCCAGATTAAGTGTGCCGATGTCTGATCATACCCCCACCGGGCTCTCCCTCTCGCAACAGGCCATGGCCCGCCCCCCGCGCACGCGTGAAGGTGGCTATCTTGAAGGGCTCAATCACGAACAACGTGAAGCGGTTGAGAGCCTGCATGGTCCGGTTCTGGTGCTGGCGGGCGCAGGCACGGGTAAGACCCGCGTTCTAACCACGCGCCTTGCCCATATCCTGGCGAGCGGTGAGGCACGGCCCTGGGAAATCCTCTCGGTGACCTTCACCAATAAGGCCGCGCGCGAAATGAAGGAGCGTGTCGGGCGGATCATCGGCGAAGCGGTGGAGGGCGTGCCCTGGCTGGGCACCTTCCACTCGATCGCTGCGCAAATCCTGCGCCGTCATGCCGAACTGGTGGAGCTGAAATCCAGCTTCACGATTTTGGATACCGATGATCAGCTGCGCCTGATCAAGCAGATCCTGCAAGCGGAAAAGATCGATGAGAAGCGCTGGACTCCGCGCCATCTCGCCGCCCTGATTGATGGTTGGAAGAACCGCGGCCTGTTACCCGATCGCATCCCCGATGAGGACAAGTGGAAATTCGCCGACGGTAAAGCCGGTAAGCTCTATCAGCTTTATCAACAACGCCTGGCGACGTTAAACGCGTGTGATTTCGGCGATCTGTTGATGCATAATTTGACGATTTTCAAGGACAATCCCGACGTCCTGAAAAGCTATCACGACAAATTCAAATTCATCATGGTCGATGAGTATCAAGACACCAATGTGTGCCAATATCTCTGGCTGCGCCTGTTGGCACGCGGATCGGGCAATCTGTGCTGTGTCGGCGATGATGATCAATCCATCTATGGCTGGCGCGGGGCGGAGGTGGATAACATCTTGCGCTTTGAGACCGATTTTCCCGGCGCAAAAGTCATCCGGCTGGAGCGCAATTATCGCTCGACCGAGCATATTCTCGGGGCCGCCTCGGGCCTGATCACCGCCAATAAATCGCGCCTGGGTAAAACCTTGTGGACTGAAGATGCCGGCGGCGAAAAGGTCCAGGTCAAGGGCCTGTGGGATGGCGAGGCCGAAGCGCGCTTCATCGCCGATGAGATTGAAAGCTGGGTGCGTAAATCCGGCCATTATCATGACTGCGCGGTTCTGGTGCGGGCCTCCTGGCAGATGCGCGCCTTTGAAGATCGCTTCTTGATGCTGGGGCTGCCCTATAAAGTCATTGGCGGGCCGCGCTTCTTTGAACGCGCGGAAATCCGCGATGCCCACGCCTATATGCGCCTGGTGCGTACGCCCGAAGATGACCTGGCCTTTGAGCGCATTATCAATACGCCCAAGCGCGGTATTGGCGAGACAACCGTGCAGAAAATCGCCGCCACCGCGCGCCTGCAAGCTATCTCGATGAGTGAAGCCGCGCGCTTGATGTCCGGCACCGATGAAATTCGGGGCAAGGCGCGCACCGCCATCACCACCTTCCTGCGCGATATGGACCGCTGGCGAGAGCAAGCCGAAAGCCTGCGCCATGATGAGCTGGCTGAGATTATCCTCGATGAAAGCGGCTATACCGCTATGTGGCGCGAGGATAAATCGCCCCAGGCCGCCGGACGGCTCGACAACCTCAAAGAATTGGTCCGCTCGATGGGCGAGTTTGATACGCTCGAAGCCTATCTGGAACATGTGGCCTTGGTCAGCGATCTTGACCGCACCGAAGACGGCTCTGAAGTCAGCCTGATGACGCTTCACGCGGCCAAAGGCCTTGAGTTTCCGCTGGTTTTCCTGCCTGGATGGGAAGAGACAGTCTTCCCCTCCCAGCGCGCGCTGGATGAGTCCGGGACCGCGGCCCTGGAAGAGGAACGCCGCCTGGCCTATGTCGGGATCACCCGCGCGCGCGAACGCGCCATGATCACCTTTACCGCCAATCGCCAGATCTTTGGGCGCTGGCAAAGCGTTCTGCCCTCGCGCTTCATTGATGAACTGCCCCCCGCCCATGTCGAGGCGCAAAGCGATACGGGGTATTATCAAGAGGCGGGCCCCGGTTTTGAGACCTTGAATCAGCCCGGCGATCCCTTCCGCTCCTCCTATGAAAGTCCGGGCTGGAAACGCTTTAAGGCCGCCCAAAGCCAGCCGCGCACATCGCGCGATCCCGGCACGATCAATGCCAAGGCCGAACACATCACCTCCAGCGCGGGCGGCAATGGCCGCTGGACGCCCGGCGACCGCGTTTTCCATCAAAAATTCGGCTATGGCACGGTCAAACAGGCCGATGGCCCCAAACTCACCGTGCACTTTGATAAGGCGGGCACCAAGAAGGTCGTGGAAAGCTTCATCTCTGAATTGCCGTAAGGCCCGAAGGGCTGACCACGATAGCCCGTCATATCCTAAACCCTGTCATCAACTCTGATATTTTATGTCACCCCAAACTTGATTTGGGGTCTATCCCGGAAGGGTTGAGCGTGGTTCTGATCGTGCAGATTATTCGGCAAGCTTACGGCATGGATGCCAGATCAAGCCTGGCATGACAGGGTCGACCTGAAGGGTCGCAAGGACGACCGTCCTCATATAGCCGACAGGCGATAGGACAAGTAAGAAGCGCCCGCCCGCAGCGAAGCGAGGAACTAAAGAAGTTGTCATCCCCGACTTGATCGGGGATCCATGCCGTGAGTTTTCAGTCCGCTATCCACGATCAGAACGTGACACACCCTTTCAGTCTATGGACCCCGGATCAAGCCCGGGGCCGCGTGGATGCGAATATGCCAACCGGGTTCCCGGCCTTGAGCCGGGATCCATCCTTTATCCTGTCACCCCAAACTTGATTTGGGGTCCATGCCGGACGGGGTGAGCAAGGTTCTGATCGCGCAGAATAATCGTCAAACTCACGGCATGGATGCCAGATCTCGTCTGGCATGACACCCTACCCTAAACCCTGTCATCCCCGACGTGATCGGGAATCTATTATGTTCGGCATTAATGCTATTTATATGGACAACAGTCGTCGAGATTACTCCTCCATATTTCCAATAAACTCAAATATTGACTCAATATCTTGGCAACCTAGTAATGACTTATTAAATTTGGGTCTTTCCTCGGGCAAACAATCCAAATCTTTATTAAACGCGTTTATAATTAAAGATTGAATATCGCGCAGATCTAAGAATTTTACATCGCCATAAAAAAACTCTAATATAAATGGTCTTTCAAAAATAAATTTAGGGAATAATGAAAAAAGAGGCATTTTTTTAACAACGTTCGCCGCAATTATCTCCCATACTATATGATTTTTCTCAATTATTTTTATGTCCATTTCTGGAATTATTTTTAAAAAGCGCGCATCACCATAATGCATGGGCAAATCGCCATGTATTATTTCAACACATCCCGTATTATCTATCCAAATAACTGGATAGGCCCAAGGGTAAGGAATTTTCTCCATGTGCCTCATTTCCATTTGAAATTCTAAATAGAAGCCATCCCTATTGCGAGAATGACGAAGTCGCGCCTCTCATCTTAAAGCTAGCCCACTTTTCCCCCATAAAACACGGCTGTCTTCAAGTCTTTCTCGAAACATCATCCGAGTCAGGGCATCATTTCCATATCCATCCCGTGTGAGGCGATTATGAGCGAGACTGACACTCCTTTAACCGCGCTTCTCACCGAGGCGTATGACAGCGCGGTTAAGCGCCTGACCCGCGAGGGCGGGCAGATCAATGCGGATTTTGCCAAATGGGGCGCACTGGCCAGCCCCCGGCGCTGGCACGCCTTTCACTTGGCGCAAATCCGTATCCTGACCGATTTTCGCGCCGATATCGCTCATCCCCTATTGGAACAGGTCCAGCGCGAGCACTTGAGCCGGGAAGACGCCGCCGAGCAGTTAAAAACCCAGCTTGACGCGCTGATGGAGCATATGCGGGCCGATTATGAAAAGCGCGCCGATGCCGGGCAATTATTCGACGGTCCGATCCCGCCCTTCCCGGAGGAGGATTTGGCGCGCATCGTTCACCAGGGAAAGCGCGCCTTTGAAAATGGTCCACCGCCCGAGCTCACCGTACAAAAATCACCCACCTGGCCAGAGTATTGGCCAAAAACCTGGGATCAATGGAAAGCCTTCCTGGATAAGGAAGGACGCGAATTTCACCCGATGCGCGCGGTAGACTGGGCCGTCGGCGCGGGCTTTATGCTGATTATCTGTCTGTTTTTTGGAGTGGTTTTTTAAAAAGACACTTTGTGCGAGCGGGCCACACCCGGCAACCTGACTGGCATTTCATCTGCACCGCGGCCCCGGACGTGATCCGGGGTCCATTCGACAATTTCAAGACGCCACGCGAAGACTGGATCCCGGCTCTGCGCTTCGCTGGGCCGGGAACCCGGATGGCGATTTATCATTAGCGCGGTCCCAAACTTGATTTGGGGTCCATGCCGGACAAGTTGGGCTGGGTTCTGGTTGACCAGAATAATCGTCAAGCCTACGGCAGGGATGCCAGATCAAGTCTGGCATGACACGCTCGACCCGAAGGGTCGCAAGGACGAATGTCCTCAAATAGCCGACAGGCGATAGGACAAATAAGAAGTGCGCGCCCGCAGCGTGAGCGAGGAATTAAAAAAACACTGTCATCCCGGAACAGCGAAGCGCACATCCGGGATCTATTGAGCTTGCCTTCAAAGCGCATAGATCCCCGATCAAGTCGGGGATGACAGTTTAGTCTTTGCTCTAGCACAGCGAGGACACACCATAAGGATCACCGCCCCGGGCGTTATCCCGCCTCTACACGCAAGATCCCACCCTCAACCGTCATATTCCCTTGATCCATAGGCCCACACGGGCCTAGATGGGGCGAGATGGGAGAGTGATGATGAGCACACTTTGGCGCTGGCAGGCCCTAGGCCCTTATGCCGCTTTGAAAGCGATATCAGATCGCCTGGATCAAGATGATGAGCCGATCTGGTTGTCATCCTCGGTTTTTGGCGAAGATACCCCCGATGAAGGCCGATTAGACGTTTTGTTTGGTGATATGCCAGACGAGGACGCCTTTTGCGCGCATATCGGCCTGAATGCGGCCAGCACAAAAGGCCTGGACATCACCCTACAACCCCTGCCTGAAGAGGACTGGGTGCGTCTCTCGCTGGCCGGACTGCCCCCGGTTCAGGCGGGACGCTTTGTGCTATTTGGTGCGCATGATCGCGAGAATTTGCCCCAGGGTAAGCTTCCCATCGAGATCGAAGCCGGCCCCGCCTTTGGCACCGGTCATCATGGCACCACCAAGGGCTGTTTGATCGCCGCCGATGAGCTGGAGCAGACCGGTTTCACTCCGTCCCGCATCCTAGATCTGGGCGCAGGTTCGGGCGCGCTGGCCATTGCCGCGGCCTTTCTATGGCCCAAGGCCCATACCATTCTCGCCAGCGATATCGACCCGATCGCGGTTGATGAAACGATAGAGAACGCCACCAAAAATGGCGTGGAAGCGCGCATTGGTGCCTTTGAAGCCGATGGCTTCAATCACCCCCAGCTCGAAACGGGTGAATTTGATCTGATCTTCGCCAACATTCTCGCCGGACCGTTAGAAATCCTGGCCGAACAATTGGCCGGTGCCCTGGCCCATGATGGGGTTGCGATCCTATCGGGTCTGTTAGAGCATCAGATTGACACCGTATCGAGCGCCTATGCCCGCACTGGGCTGCATGTGCGTTCACAAACCCTGATCGAGGGTTGGGCCATTTTGACCCTGGATCGGCGCGCCGCGTAGGACGTTTATGACTGTCATCTGGGCACTCCGCCCGCACCCCTGCCCCTTGAAACTGCGAACCATAAGGACGAGATCAACATCATGACACAGGCTTTTCAAACCTTTGACGTGAAGGGCGGCCCACAATGGGGTCGTGATCACCTTCCTAAATTGCGCGCTGTCTTGAAAGAGGCGGGCCTTGATGGCTTCTTCATCCCCCATGAAGATGAATACAATAACGAGTATCTGCCACAAAATACTGAGCGCTTGTCTTGGGCCACCGGCTTTACCGGTTCCGCGGGCGCGGCGCTGGTCCTGATCGATAGGGCCGTCATGTTCGTGGATGGGCGCTATACCCTTCAATCGCGCGCGCAAACCGATCTTACCCTCTTTGATCAAACCGATCTGAGCACTGAAGCGCAGCGCGCCTGGATTATCGAGCATGTCAGCGCTGGTCAAAAAATCGGCTATGACCCTAAATTGCATAGCCCGGACGCCCTCGCCGCGCTGCAAAGCGCGGTAGACATGGCCGGGGCGGAGCTGGTCGCGCTCAAGCAGAACCCCATTGATGCCGCGTGGGACAATCGTCCCGAAGCGCCGATGGGCGATGTTGTGGTGCAAGATCTGGATAAAGCCGGTGAGGCCCATAGCGACAAGCGTGCGCGCCTGGGCGAAGCCTTAGGGAAAGACAAGCTGGACGCGGCCATCGTGACCGATCCGGCCTCTGTGGCCTGGCTGTTTAACATTCGCGGCGGCGATGTGAAATGCTCACCGCTACCATTGTCTGCGGCAATTTTGAACAAGGATGGCACCGCGAGCCTCTTCATCAATACCGCCAAGCTGAGCGACGGCGTGCGTGAGCATTTGGGCAATCAGGTCGAAGTTCGTGAAGAGCATGAACTTGCCAATGGCTTGGCGAGCCTGGGCGGGAAATCCGTCAGCGTCGATCCGGCGAAATCGTCGGCCTGGGTCTTTGATCAATTGACCCTTGCTGGGGCTACGATCAAACGCGCCATGGATGTTGTGGCCCTACCCAAGGCATGCAAAAACCCGGTTGAGATCGAAGGTTCTCGCCAGGCCCATATCCGTGATGGCGCGGCCATCGCGACCTTCCTGCATTGGCTGGACACCCAGGCACAAAGCGGCCAGGAAGACGAGATTACCGCGGCGATGAAGCTGGAAGAAATCCGCCGCGCCAATAGCGCGGATCTGCGCGATATTTCCTTTGAGACCATCTCCGGCTATGGCCCGAATGGAGCACACCCCCATTACCGCGTCAATTCAGACAGCAATCTGAAACTGGCCCAAGGCTCGCTTTATCTGGTGGATTCGGGCGGGCAATATCCCGATGGCACCACGGACATCACCCGCGTTGTGCCCATCGGCGCACCCAGCGATGAAATGCGCCGTCACTTCACCCTGGTGCTCAAAGGCATGATCACGATGACCGTCGTGCGCTTCCCTGAAGGCACCACCGGCACGCATCTCGATGTGCTGGCGCGTCACGCGCTATGGCAAGCGGGCTATGATTACGCCCATGGCACGGGCCATGGGGTAGGCAGCTATCTGGGCGTTCATGAAGGCCCGCAACGCATTGCCAAAGCGCCAAATTCTATCGCCCTGCGCCCCGGCATGATCGTTTCGAATGAGCCGGGCTATTATAAAGCCGATCATTACGGCATCCGGATTGAGAACCTTCAGGTTGTCACCGCCCCAGCCGATATTCCCGGCGGCGACATCCCCATGTTGGGCTTTGAAAGCGTTACCATGGCCCCGATCCATCGTGAGCTGATTGATCCCCAATACCTCACAGATGCTGAACTTAATTGGCTCAATGCCTATCATGGTGAGGTCTTCACCAAGATCGCTGATTTAGTCAGCGATGAGGTCAAGACCTGGCTGGAAACGGCCTGCGCACCGATCACACGGGGCTGAGGATGATCAAACGCTCGGTTCTGGTTTTGACGGGATGTGGGGCTTTGGCTCTTGGGGGGTGTTTCTATTCTGAAACCTCCCTCATCGGCTATTGGTCCGCAGATAAAGCGTTGGAACCGGGCGTTTACACCCATACCCCTTATGATGAGAATGGCGAAGAATGGGATCGTGTCACCTGGCGTGGTGAGATCACCTATAGCGCGCGGCGCTATCACTCCGAAGCGGAAAACTTCCCCCATGAAGGCGCGCGCCTGCATCAGCTGGACGGGGATATTTATATCGCTGAATGGCCGCGCGATGGCGGCTATGCCTATGGCATTCTCTTCCTGTATGAGGGCATGGCGAGCTATCACCAGCCCGCATGTGATCAGCTGAGCGAGGCAGCCCGCAACCAGGAGAGCCTTATCCTCAATGAAGAAGGCTTTTGCGCTCTTCATGATGATGATCAGCTGGATGCGGTAATGCGCACTTATCTGGCCGAGCATGACGGTGATATTCGCCTGGATGGCATTTATCGGCGCGTGGAAAACCGCTAGGTCGCGTTTCATACACCCACAGAATCATCGTGTGATGGGCTCAAACAGTATGAGGTCCATGACTATGGTTGCCGAAGCTCACTCACAAACCGCCGATCCTCACAGCTTTCCCAATTACATCACGGCGGAAATGAATATGGATGATCAGATGATCGCCCATATGATCCAAGCGGTCGATAATGATCCTGAAGAGGGCGTGATTGCCGCCAGCGCCGAGGAAGAAGGCCGCTTCACGTCAGATCGGGCCTTACGGCGCTCGCAAGTCTTTCGCGTTCCCGCAGAAAATGAATGGATCGGCGTTTATCAAGGCTTTGGGCAATTTATTGAGCAGATCAATGCCCAGGTTTTCAACTTCAATCTTGAAGGCATCGAGGCCCTGCAGATTGCGCGCTATCAAGCCGGAGAGCTGGGCCATTATGGCTGGCACACCGACAGCGCCTATCCCAATAACCGGCGCAAGCTCTCCATCTCCGTCCAGTTGAGCGAGAGCGAGGATTATGAGGGCGGCGATCTGGAGTTCATGTTCCGCGACCCTCCCGTCAAGGCTTCGCGCCAGAAGCGCCATGCCATCGTCTTCCCCAGCTATAGCGTGCATCGGGTAACCCCGGTCACCAAAGGCGCGCGCTATAGCTTGGTCGCCTGGATCCGCGGTGAGCGCTGGCGCTAGGGCTCACGCTCAAGTAGCCGATAGCCGGTATCGCACTATAAGCGCTTGATCGGGGATCTAAAGATGCCGAGATGTATGCGCTCATTGGCATGACAAAAATGTAGCCTGTCATCCCCGACTTGATCGGGGATCTATCTACCTTGATGGCAAGCCCAATAGATCCCGGATCTCACTGCGTTCGTCCGGGATGACAGCTTTTCATAAGATCCTCGCTTACACTGCGGGCGCGCATTCGCGCTTGCGGGCTGATCGCCCGATACATGTCCTCCCCTGTTTACGGGGGAGGTGGTCCGTAGGTACCGGAGGGGGCGACTTCTTGTGAAGTCTCCTCGCTTCACTGATGGCGGACGGTCGTCCTAACGAACCCTTTGGGTTCGAAGTCATCCCAAACTTGACTTGGGGGCCATGGCGTAAGGCCCGCGCTAGGTTCTGGTCATTCAGGCTTAAAGACAGGTCACAGCCTGGTTCCCGGCCCTGAGCCGGGATGACACAATACACTTCACTGGAGTTGGCTTAGCAATCTCGGCTCAAAGCCCCCAGCGGCTCCAATGGCTCTCGGTTTCTAAGGTCTCCGCACCGGCTTTGACCGCGCTTGAGGTCAGGCGCGACAAGAGACCCGGTTTAGACGGGGCCAGCATCTTCATCTTCACGCTATCGCCATAGCGTTCACGCAATTCCGCGCGCAGATCCAAGATCTGATCGACCAGACCCAGCTCCAAAGCTTCAGCGCCGGTATAAACCGCACCCGAAAACAGCTCCGGATCGTCTTTCAACTTATCGCCGCGGCGCGAGGTCACCAACTCTTTAAAGGTCGCATGGATCGAGTCCAAAATCGCGCGCAGGCGCTTCTGGCCAAACTCTGTGCGGGGGCTAAAAGGGTCATTCATGGATTTATTATCGCCCGCAGTATCCATGCGCCGTTCAATCCCGGCCTTTTCCATCAGATCGGTAAAACCAAAGCTCGCCGCGATGACCCCGATTGAGCCCACAAGGCTGGAAGGATCACAGATAATCTCATCGCCCGCACACGCGATCATATAACCGCCCGAGGCGGCATAATCTTCGCAATACGCCATAACAGGTTTTTTCTTTTCTTCGGACAATTGGCGGATGCGATCATGGATCAGCTTGGACTGCACCGGGCTGCCCCCCGGCGAATTGATCAAGATCACCACCAAGGGCGCGCTGGAGAAATTAAAGGCTTGGGCCAGCAATTTCTCGACTTTTGCCAAATTAATGGCCTGACCAGACCTGGCCCCCGGGGCAATGACGCCTTCCAGGCGCACCACAGGGATGATGACGCTTTTTTCGGTCAAATCCTTGAAAAAACTAGAAAGACCAGAGGTCAAATCGTCCAGAAAGCTCATTCGCCAAGTCCCCTAAAATGTCTCGAAGTCCTAGATGTGAGGTGATTAAACGCTTAAAGCAAGGGGGTGATCCCCATCAGCACCGATTTCACCCGTGGGTTATACTGATCATCGTCTTGATGCATGATAATAGGGCTTAAAAGTGTCAACGGGGCTTTGGCGTGTTTGCGCGCATGGACAATCACCCGTTTAGCCGGTTCCCCCTCGCGCGGATGAATGGGCTGAATGCGAATCTCGCCCGCGCGCTTGCCCAATCCGGCCAAAATCTCGCCCAGATGATCAGCGCGGTGAATAAGGCTGATCGTGCCGCGCCCGCGCAGCGCCGCGATGGCGACATCCATCCAAACCTTGATAGGCTCACTGGCGATCCAGCTTTGCACCTTTTGATCCTTGGGGGCACGAAGGGCCTTGGGATCTTCAAAAAAGGGCGGATTGAAAAAGACATGATCAAAGCCTGACACGGCCACCGTCTTAATATCGCCGGTGATGACACTGACCCGCGCGCTTAGATCATTGAGCGCAATATTTTCACGCGCCAGCGCGGCCGCGTTTTCATCACGCTCCACCCCTACACATTCGCTGTCTGGGAAAAAACGCGCCGCACATAAGAGGCCCGCTCCGGCCCCGCAGCCCAGCTCCAACACCCGCTTACCGGGCTTCACCGGCAGACTGCCCGCCAGCAAGACCGGATCAATCCCGGCGCGATAGCCAATTTTGGGCTGGCGCAGCGTGATCTGGCCGCCCAGAAAGGCATCTTCGGTATAGGCGCTGTCTGGCTCTAAGCGGGGCTCACTCACGCGCGCTCATCCTTTTCCATCGCCAAGCCCGCCTCTTCAAAGCCGTCTTGCAAGGCGCGCTGTGCGGCGGCGTAATCCTCATCATCAACCATCACCCGGCGCTGGATCCAGGGCAGCGCCCCGCCATACAGCGAAGCGGTTTCCCCATCCAGTACGACATGGCCAATCCCTTGCCCGTTCAATAGCGCTTCGACAAAGCTCAAGCGCACCGGATCTTGCGTTTTAAAGACCAATTTCATCGCCTGTGGACCTTTCCTCGGTGAACGGATGCAGATGCGGCATCTTATACAGTGCTGCATTCTTGCCCGATTTGCATTCCCTACCTATTGTGCGATCCGATTTTGGACCACATCAAGGGGCAGAGCGGATCTTTATCCGCGAATATCTATGGATCTCAAACTTCCCAACCCAGTTACGCGCCTGAGCCAAATGGCGAAAGCCGATATGGCCAGTGTCGATCGCCTGATTATCGAGCGTATGGGCTCCCCGGTCCCGTTAATTCCTGAACTGGCGCGCTATCTGGTTGAGGCTGGAGGCAAGCGCATTCGTCCCCTGATCACGGTCGCCGCCGCGCGCATGGTCGGGTATGAGGGCGAAGGTCATGCCATGCTGGCCGCCGCGGTGGAATTCATCCACACCGCGACCTTGTTGCATGATGATGTGGTTGATGGTTCGGATTTGCGCCGTGGCAAGACGGCTGCGAACTTGATCTATGGCAATCCGCAAAGTGTATTGGTCGGTGACTTCCTGTTCGCGCGCGCCTTCATGTTGATGGTGGATGCGGGCAGTATGGATGCCCTGCATGTGCTTTCGCGCGCGGCTTCGATCATTGCCGAGGGTGAGGTGCGCCAGCTGGAAGCGGCCGGTCATATCGACATCCCGGTCAGCGATTATATGGCGATTATCGAAGCCAAAACGGCGGCGCTCTTCGCGGCAGCTGCTCAAGTCTCGCCCATCATTGCCGGACGGCCCAAGGCCGAGGAAGACGCGCTGGAGACCTATGGGCGCGAGCTGGGCCTGGCCTTCCAATTGGTCGATGATGCGCTTGATTATGGTGGGCTGGCGGTGAAGCTGGGTAAAAATCTCGGCGATGATTTCCGCGAAGGCAAGATGACTTTGCCGGTCGCGCTGGCGCTGAACAAAGCCGATAAGAATGAGCGCGCCTTCTGGCAGCGGGTCATGGTCGAAAAAGTCCAGAATGACGGCGATTTCGATACGGCGCTGAACATCATGAAGCGTCACAATGCGCTGGAAGACACCCTGGCCCAGGCCCGCGCCCATGCCCAGACCGCGCAAGATGCCTTGGCGATTTTCCCGAAAAACCCCTGGTCCGAAGCTTTAGCGAAGCTCGCTGAATTTGTGGTCGATCGCGCGCACTAAGCCGTAAATCAATAGGCCGTTTTCTCAACGCCCTGGCTATAGGCAAAGCTGTGGATGCGGTAATAAATAACCGTAAAGGCAAGGCTGGCGAGCACCAAGGCGATGAGTTTCAAGACCACGGGTCCCGTTGCCACGGCCACGGCCAGCCCCGAACACGCTGTCGCGCCACAGGCATAGGCTTCGGCTGCGCGCGCATGAGAAATCCCGGCACGCAGCAGCATCTGATAGGCATGCTCACGATGAGCCGCCAGACTGAGCCGACCCGCGCGGGCACGCTTTAACAAGGTCAACAAGACATCCCCGACAAAGGGCAAGACCAAAAGCGGGATCAGCCACACCGTGCCGGGATAGCCCTTCACCGCCAGCGCCAATCCGCCCGCGCCCATGACCGCTCCACAAAACAGCGAGCCGACATCCCCAGCAAAAATCTTCGCCGGATCCCAGTTGAGAAGCGCAAAACCTGCTAAAGCCCCGGCCAGGGAAAAGCCCGCATAGGCCGCCAGCGGCACATCCTGCATAATGCCCATAACCCCCAGGCCCACCCCGGCGGGGAACATGCCCGCGACCAGCATGCCATTGGCCCCATCCATAAAATTCGTGGCATTGATCACCACAAACAGGAAAAGCGCCGATCCAAGAAGACCCACCACAAAGGGTAAGGTGACATGGACATGGCCGGTAAACTCAATCAGCATCACCGGTTGGGCAAACCAGACATAAAGCCCGATGGTGAGCACCATGATTGTGAATTTCAACTTCGCCGGTAAGGACAATAAATCATCGGTGAGGCCCAAACCGCCCATCACAAGAGCAAATATAATCAGCTTCACGAGCGCCAAGGCATCGGGATCGGCAGGGCTGGGCACGGTTGAAGCCAGCGCGAGCGCCAGCATGAAGCCCGCAACAATCCCAATCCCGCCCGAACGCGGTGTGGGGCGAAGATGGCTGGAGCGTGCATTGGGAAAATCAAGGACAGCACCGCTGACGGCCAGCCGCGTCACCGCCCAGCCCATCAAGGCGGCCGGTATGACCAAGCCCATGGCCCCCATCGCGAGTAAATTCATCTCTACCCCCGCAGCGCGCCTATAAAAGCGCGCTTTTAAACGTCACCGCTTCGATCCACCAGCCCGCATGGCGCGCCTTCAGGGTCTGCGCCGCAGCGTGGGCTAAATCGTCATTCGCAAACAGCGCAAAGCATGTCGCGCCCGAGCCTGTCATACGAACCAGATCCGCGCCGTCAAGGCCGCAAAGCTCGCCCAGCACCGTCTCAATAATCGGGGCCTGGGCCAGGGCGGGGGCTTGCAGATCATTGCGGGTCTTAGAAAGACACAGGATCGCCGAGGCGTGATCACCGGCAAAGGGCAAGGCGCCTTCGGACAAAGCCGCGACCGGCGCGCTATCATAGGCGGCAAAGACCGGACCTGTAGGCACGTTCACGCGGGGATTGACGAGCACGCCATGAAGGCTGGGCCAAGCCACAAGGGGTGAGATTTTCTCCCCCCGCCCGCGCATCACCAAGGGGCGATTATAGACGCAGGCCGGAACATCCGAGCCCACAACCGAGCCAATTTCAGCCAATTGCTTCACGCTCAAATCCAGGCCCCAATATTGCGCCAAGCCCCGCAAGGCCGCAGCGGCATCTGCAGAGCCTCCGCCAAGTCCCGATTGCAAAGGCAAACGCTTGTGCAAGGTCATGCGCGCGCCCAGATCGGGATTATCCGCAACCGCGCGCAAGGCATAGGCCGCCTTCAAGACCAGATTATGCGGCTCTTCGCGCAGGATGTCTGCGCCCTCCCCTTCAATGGTGAGGCTCAGCCCCTCACCCTGTTCGATCAGCAATTGATCACCGACAGAGGCAAAGACTACGAGGCTATCGAGCGGGTGATAGCCATCCAGACGCACCGGACCGACATGCAGGCTGAGATTGACTTTGGCGGGCGCAAATTCAGTCAGCATGGATTAGGCCTCGCTCGGCGGAAAGGGTTCAGCCAGACGCGCTTCAAAATGAGCGCGCTGATCTGGTGTTGGGTCAAGATTCAAGGCATGACGCCATTGAAAGCGTGCTTCGAGATGGCGGCCCACCTGCCAATAGGCATCGCCCAAATGGCCCAGCACCGTGGCACTGCCGGGACGTAAAACGGCCGCGCGTTCCAAAATCTCAACCGCCTCATCATAGCGGCCTAGAACAAAATAGCCCCAACCCACACTATCGAGGACCGAGCCATTGGTGGGCTCAAGCCGGGCGGCACGCTCAACCATGGCGAGCCCCGCCTCGACATCAATGTCCAGGATAATCCAATTATAGCCCAGATGGTTGAGGATACGCGCATTGTCGGGGTCGAGTGCCAGCGCGGCTTGATAATGGGCCTCAGCCGCATCCCAATCGCCCAATTGTTGCTCACAAACCCCGGCATAATAATGCCAACGCCAATCGATATCAGCCCCTTGAAGGCCCGCATCGCTCAGAACGGCTTCATAAATCACCTTGGCGCCGGCGTAATCGCCCTTCATGCGCAAGATATCGGCCTGCAACAAGCGCGGTTGAATGCGCCCGCTTGCGGCGAGGTCTTGAGCGCGAATATAGGCGGCCTCGTGATCACCCATGCGATAGGATAGCCAAGCCGCTGAGACCTGAGCCTGTTCTGAAAACGGCCCCGAGCGGGCATGGTCATAGAGCGCCAAAGCGGCTTCATCCATGTCCAGGCGCTCTAAAATCTCAGCCAAAAAGAAGGTGTTATGCGCAAGATCAGGGTCAAGATCTTGCACCACGCGCAAATAGAGCGCGGAGAAATCCGCTGTGGATTGATTAGCCAGGATCGCACTTAATGGGAAGAGCGCGCGCGCGGCATATTGCGTATCGCTCCAGCGCTTTGGCGCACGCCTTGATGTGCGCGCCCGGTTCAGCGCATAGCTGACATCCCCGCCATCATTGCCGCGCGCGATTTGGGCTTCATAAAGCGTAATCGCATCGTCTTTACGGCCCTGACGTTCCAAGAAATGCCCATAGAGCGTGGCGACATAGCTTTTCAGCGAGGATGTCGCCAAGGCCCCACGATAGGCATCTTCGGCGGCGCGCACCTCGCCTGCAGCATCAAAAAGAAGCGCCTGATGAATGCGCACATAATCGGCCGTGCCCGCAGGCAGTTCCAAGTCTTGCGACGCCACCAAGGCCGCATCAAACTGGTCGCGCGCGATCAAATGCCAATGGGTCACAAGATCATCGAACAAAGTTCCAAATGCGCCCAATCCCGACACGTCAATATCAGGTACGGCGCTGCGCCGGCGTATATCATGCAGGCTATCGGCTTTCAGATATAGCCGCGACAGCCCTGCACTGGCCGGATCATCCAAGGTGTGGTGAGCGGCCTCACGCGCTTGATCGAAATCACCATTGAGCAGCGCGGCATAGAAGGTGCGCTCTGAAAGATAAGAAGAGGCTGGGTCCACGGACAAGGCCTCCGCATACAAACGCGCGGCATCGTCCAAGGCCCGATTATTGCCCGCATAGCGCCCCGCCAGGAAAGGCCCATACGCACTTTGTGGGCTGGCGTCCGGGGGCAAGAAGCCCCCATTGGACGTCACGCACCCCGACAAGACAGCCGCTCCGATGGCAAGACAAGCCCACTGACGCATAGCCGCTCCTGGCGTTAAAACCGAAACTTAAAAAATAAACTTACATATTCGGATAGTTAGGACCGCCCCCGCCTTCGGGTGTTGTCCAGTTGATATTCTGGTTCGGATCTTTGATATCGCAGGTTTTACAATGCACGCAGTTCTGGGCATTGATCACGAAGCTTTTCTCACCCGTCGCCTCATCAGCCACCCATTCATAAACGGCCGCAGGGCAATAGCGCGCCGACGGGCCTTCAAAGACGCCCAGCTCGCTGTCCTTTTGCAGTGCCAAATCCGCCACCTTCAGGTGAACGGGCTGATCTTCTTCATGATTGGTGTTGGAAATAAACACCGAAGACAACCGATCAAAGGTCAGCACATTATCCGGCTTGGGATAGTCGATAGGCTTATGCTTGGAAGCGGGCTCTAAGGTCTGATAATCGGCCTTGCCATGGCTTAAAGTGCCGAAAATCGAGAAATTCAACAGATGGTTGGTCCACATATCGAGACCGCCCAGCGCCACACCCAAAACGGTGCCAAAGCTCGACCAGAGCGGTTTCACATTGCGCACCTTGTGCAATTCTTCCTTCACCCAGGAGCTTTCATAGGCTGCGCCATAGGCGCTCAGCTCATCACCTTCGCGCCCTTCAGCCAGGGCCGCGACAATCGCCTCGGCCGCCATCATCCCCGACTTCATGGCGTTATGGCTGCCTTTGATGCGCGGCAGGTTCACAAAACCGGCTGAACACCCGATCAGAGCCCCGCCTGGGAAGGTGAGCTTGGGCACAGATTGATAGCCGCCTTCGGTAATCGCACGCGCGCCATAGGATAAACGCTCCGCCCCCTCAAAGATCGGCTTGATCGAAGGGTGGGTTTTCAGCTTCTGAAACTCACCAAAGGGGAAGGTATAGGGATTTTTATAATTGAGGTGGACCACAAAGCCGATGGCGACCAGATCTTCGCCAAAGTGGTACATGAAAGATCCCCCGCCAGTATCCCCAGACAAGGGCCAACCCATGGAGTGTTTGACGAGGCCCGGCTTATGATGCTCAGGCTTAACCCGCCAGAGCTCTTTCATACCGATGCCGAATTTTTGCGGGTCTTTACCCTTAGAGAGGTCATAGCGCGCAATCAGCTTTTTCGCCAAAGACCCGCGCGCCCCTTCGCCGATCAAGGTATATTTGGCGCGCAATTCCATACCCGGCTGGAACATATCGCCGGGGGTGCCATCGCGTTTAACGCCCATATCCCCGGTGATCACCCCCTTGATGACACCATCTTCCTCGATCAGCTCAGCGGCGGGAAAGCCGGGATAAATCTCAACGCCTAACCCTTCGGCATGGGCGGCCAGATAGCGCGTGAGATTACCCAGCGAGCCGATATAGCAGCCATGATTATGCATAAACTCGGGCATGGAGAAGCTGGGGAAGGTCAGTTCACCGGCCTCACCCAGGAAGACGAATTTATCATCTTGAACTTCGGTGTCGAAGGGCTGCGAATCATCCATGCGCCAATCGGGCATCAACTCATCAAGCGCCTTGGGGTCGAACACCACACCCGACAGGATGTGTGCGCCCACCTCGGAGCCTTTTTCCAGAACGGCGATGGAGATCTCCTCGCCATTTTGATCTGCCAATTGTTTCAGACGGATGGCCGCTGATAGACCCGCAGGACCAGCGCCCACGATGACCACATCAAAGTCCATCGATTCCCGTTCGATCACAGCCTCGCCCATAACCTCTCCTTCGCCGTTTCCGCCTTTGCCCATTCTTGTTGCTTCTTTTTCTGGGCTTTATACGAGTCTTAGCTTAGATGTTAACGCACAGCCAGACCTCTACGCGAGGCCCCATCACACTAAACGCAGCCAAAACCGCAAACGATCCCCTTGGCCATGACCCTTCACCTCAGCCCCGAACAGATTGCCGCGTTAAAAAGCACGCTCGATTGGTGGGCGCGTCATGGGGTGGAGCCCTTGCCGGAAGCGACGCCGGGCCCGCGTTCCAGCGCGCCGCGCGCATCTGCGCCCAGTCCAAATCCAGCCCAGCCCACAGCCTCGGCCGCCGCGGCCCGCGCCGCAGGGTTTCGCCAGCCCAATCCAGAGGATGATGGCCTCGCCCTGGCCCAATCGGCGGGCGATCTTGAGGCCCTGCGCGCTGCGCTAGAACGGTTTGAGGGCTGCAATCTGAAAAACACCGCGCGCAATCTGGTGTTTTCACGCGGCAATCCCAAGGCGCGTTTGATGATTATGGGCGAAGCCCCTGGACGCGAAGAGGACGAAGCCGCCCTTCCCTTTGTCGGTGAGGCTGGCCAGCTGCTCGATAAAATGCTCGCCGCGATCGGTTTGGCTGAGGATGATGTTTACATCACCACGATCGTGCCCTGGCGACCACCGGGTAATCGCAAACCCACCGAAGGTGAGGTTGAAGCGTGCCTACCCTTTGCCCAGCGCCATATCGCCTTAAAAAACCCAGACCTTCTGGTCTTTGCCGGCGGGCTATCGGCCCAGAGCCTTTTGAAATCCAAGACCGGGATTATGAGCCTGCGCGGGCGCTGGCACGATTATGCCATTGACGGCAAAACCATCGCTGCCCTGCCTATGATCCACCCGTCATTCCTCTTGCGCCGTCCCCAGGAAAAGGCCAAGGCCTGGCAAGACCTTCTGGCGTTAAAAACACGGCTCGCGGCTCTTTAATGGCTTGATCGGCACGCGCGCTTGGGCTTGGATCGAGCCATCATTTCGCGCCCTTGCTTCAGGAAACCGCCATGTCTTTGACCCGCCAGCTTATCCCCGCCTATACCCAAATGCTTGAAGCGCTATCAAGCTGGCTCAGCAAGGCTGAGGCGCAATTGGGCGCAGACAAGGGCGAAGCTCTGCTTCGTGCCCGCCTTATCGAGGATATGTATCCGCTCGCCACGCAAGTGCGCTTCACCTGCCTCCAGGCCTATGAAATGGCTCAGCGTTTAAAGGGGGAGGCGCTCAGCCCCGTGACGCAAATCCTCACCGAAGAAGGCCGTCAGGGCGGTGATAATCCGGGCACACTCAATGATGCGCAAGCGCGCCTCCACGCCGCCATTGCCGCACTGAAAGCCGTGCCAGACACAGATCTTGACGGTGAAGAAACGCGCGAGATCGCTATTGATTTACCCAATGGCATGATTTTCGACATGACCGGTGAAGCCTATGCGCGCGACTGGGCCGTGCCGCAGTTTTATTTCCACCTGATGATTGCCTATGCGATTTTGCGCGCGGGCGGGGTAGATCTGGGTAAGGCCGATTATGTCGGCCATGTCTTCAAATATCTACGCCCCGGCACGATGCCTGGAGCCTCTCAAGGCTAGGCGGACACTTCTTTAATGCCCTACCGGCTATCGCCTATTTGAGGGCGGTCGTCCTTGCGGGCTAATCGCCCGATTATCCTCCCCTGCGAAGCATGAACTTAGACCAAGACTTGTCATCCCGGGCAAACGTAGTGCGACCCGGGATCTATAAACATAGCCATCACGCTCAATAGTTCCCGGCTCAAGGCCGGGATGACAGTTTTGATTTCTGTCATGCCAGACTTGATCTGGCATCCCTGCCGTGAGCTTGACGATTATTCTGGCCGATCAGAACCTTATTCAACGCTTCGGGTATGGACCCCAAATCAAGTTTGGGGTGACAGGTATGAGACCTGTCCTCCCCTGCGAAGCGGGGGAGGTGGCCGGTACGGCCGGAGGGGGCGTTGTGTGTTGTATCCTCGCTTCGCTGCGCACGCGCGTTCGCGCTTGCGACCCCTCTGGGGTCGATGGACCCCGGATCAAGTCCGGGGCCGCGTAGAGGCAACTCTCAACCGGGTTCCCGGACGAACGAGAGTGAGATCCGGGACCCATACTTCATATTCTCACAGCAAAGCATAGACTTAAATATAATACTGTCATCCCGGGCAAACGTAGTGCGACCCGGGATCCATTGAGCTTGCCATCAAGGCATATAGATCCCGGCTCAAGGCCGGGATGACAGTTTTGATTTCTGTCATGCCAGACTTGATCTGGCATCCATGCCGTAAGTTTGCATCACATTCTGATTGACCAGAACTAAGCTCAACCCGTCCAGCATGGACCCCGGATCAAGTCCGGGGCCGCGTTGCTAGCTATAAAAAACCGACCCGGACCCCGGCCAAACCCTTAACAGGAATCCACAGCGCGCGCGCATTTTGTTCTTTTTTTGTTCCGAACTTTTGCTACACTCAGGCCATGACATTCCAAGGCCCCCCTCCGCGCGCTTCAACGCCTTTACCCGCCCCTTTGCAGCCTAAAGGGCGCGGCGCGCGCTCGAACACCTCTGGTCGGTTCGAGGCACAAAGCTATGAACCCTTTGATGATGGCTGGAGCCAGGATCCTGCACCCAAACTGCGCACCACCCTGCTCAAAGATCGCTCGAAATCCATCATCTCCTACAATGACAGCCCGGACTTGCATTTTGACCGCTCGCTCAATCCCTATCGCGGCTGCGAGCATGGGTGTGTCTATTGCTATGCCCGGCCCAGCCATGCCTATTGGGGCTATTCACCGGGGCTCGATTTTGAATCGAAGATTTTCTATAAGCCCAATGCCATTGAGCTGTTAGAGAAAGCCTTCCAGAAAAAATCCTATGAGGTTCAGCCCATTATGCTGGGGGCCAATACCGATGCCTATCAGCCGGTAGAGCGTCAATTGCGTATCACCCGCTCGATTTTGGAGCTTTGCCTGAAATACCGCCACCCCGTGGGCCTGATCACCAAATCCACCGGCATTGTGCGCGATCTTGATGTGCTGGCAGAGCTGGCCCAGCTGAATCTGGCGCGCGCGGCCATCTCTATCACCACGCTGGATCCCAAGCTGGCGCGCGATATGGAACCGCGCGCCGCGACCCCGGTCCGCCGCCTGGACGCCCTGTCTCAGCTTAAGGCCGCGAGCATTCCCGCCACCGTGATGATGGCCCCCATTATTCCCGGCCTTAATGATCGCGAGATTGAGCCCCTGCTTAGCGCCGCGAAAGAGGCCGGTGCGGGCTCGGCCTATTATGTCTTGTTGCGCCTGCCCTTAGAGATCAAGGATTTATTTTATGAGTGGCTGGGCGATATTCGCCCGCAAAGCGCCAAAAAGATCATCTCTCTTATTCGCCAGACCCGCAATGGCAAAGACTATGACAGCCGCTTTGGCCAGCGCCAAACCGGGGAAGGCCCCGTGGCGGACATGATCGCGCAACGCTTCAATCTGGCGCGCAAAAAACTGGGCCTGAAAGAGGCGCGCATGAGCCTGCGCACCGATCTCTTTGAGCGCCCCTTGGACGATGATAGACAGGCGAGCTTATTTTGACAGGGAAGGCCAAAGCGATGGATGGATTTGATGATTTTGCCGGGATTGATGAAGCCGGACGCGGACCGTTAGCGGGCCCCGTGGTCGCAGCGGCGGTCATCCTCCCCCAGGATCTCAGCGAATTACAAGGCCTTGGCGATTCCAAAGCCTTAAGCGAGAAGAAACGCGCCGCCCTCGCGCCCCTCATTTATCGCCACGCGCTTGTTGGGGTAGGAATTGCCGAACCGGAAGAGATTGATCGGCTGAACATCCTACACGCCACAATGATCGCCATGGTGCGCGCGGTGGAGCATTTACCGCGCCGCCCGGTG
Source organism: Woodsholea maritima DSM 17123 (assembly GCF_000382325.1). Lineage (GTDB taxonomy): Bacteria > Pseudomonadota > Alphaproteobacteria > Caulobacterales > Maricaulaceae > Woodsholea > Woodsholea maritima. Next base: position 60,592 of record NZ_KB908058.1, on the reverse strand, counting down.
AAAATTTTGGTCGATGGTAACCGCCTGCCGCCCATCGACATTCCCGGCGAAGCGATTGTCGGCGGGGACGCGAAAATCGCCGCGATTGGGGCCGCTTCGATCATCGCCAAGACGCTGCGCGATGAAATTTTATGTGCAGCAGAAAAAAGATTTACAGGATTTGGCCTGGCCAAACATAAAGGATATCCCGCCCCGGTCCACAGAAAAATCTTGACAGAACAAGGCCCTACCCCAATTCACCGATTCTCCTATGCCCCGGTGAGGCATCTGTGCGAATCGATTCGGCCTTAACTCTGTGTTAGGCGTATCATTTCAAGCCTGATGGTCTGAAGGCTTTTAAAAGGATGCGTGTGGTGTCAAGCGGACTGCCCATCGATAAAATTATTCACGGCAACTGCGTCGAGGTGATGCAAAGCTTGCCGGATAACTGCGTGGATCTGATTTTCGCAGATCCCCCTTATAATTTGCAATTGGGCGGTGAGCTGCACCGGCCCGATAATTCGCGTGTGGATGGGGTTGATGCTGAATGGGACCAGATCGGGGATCATGATGATTATGATCTGTTTTCATGTGGTTGGCTAGATGAAGCGCGCCGGATTTTGAAAGATGATGGCGCGATCTGGGTGATCGGCAGCTATCATAATGTTTTCCGCCTGGGCACCTTCCTGCAAGATATGGGCTTTTGGATCATGAATGACGTGATCTGGCGCAAGTCCAATCCAATGCCGAATTTCAAGGGCACCCGCTTTACCAATGCTCATGAAACGCTGATCTGGGCTTCAAAGCATAAGCATTCCAAGCCCACCTTCAATTATGCCGCCATGAAGGCGCTCAATGATGGGGTGCAGATGCGTTCGGACTGGACCTTGCCGATTTGCGCGGGCGCAGAGCGGATCAAGACCGAAGCGGGAAAGAAAGCGCATCCAACCCAAAAACCTGAAGCCTTGTTGCACCGGGTTTTGTTGGCGACCTCTGATCCGGGACAAGTTGTGCTCGATCCTTTCTTCGGCACCGGAACAACGGGCGCGGTTGCGAAGAAATTGGGCCGTCATTTCATCGGTATCGAAGCCGATGCGGGCTATGTGGAAGTCGCGCGCAAGCGCATTGAAGCGATCGAGCCCGGTGCCTCTGACGCTTTGAAAGTCACCCAGTCCAAACGTGCTTTACCGCGCGTGCCCTTTGGCAATCTGGTCGAAGCGGGCCTGGTCAAACCCGGTGACACGCTCTATTGCGCGCAAGGGCGTCGCACCGCGCGCATTCGCGCCGATGGCTCCATCGTGGGCGGCGGCGAAAGCGGGTCCATCCACCAGATCGGGGCTCATGTGCAATCGGCCCCCAGCTGTAATGGCTGGACTTTCTGGCATATCCGTCGCGCGGGCACTTTGGTGCCGCTGGATGTGTTGCGCGCTCAGATCCGCGCGCAAATGGAACCCACGACCGCCTAAACCGGGTGTGACAGCGCCTTTAAGCCCGCCTTGGCGGCCTTGGCCATCACACTGGGTAGGCCCACCGTTTTTAACGCCTTCAGATCGGCCCAATGCCCCGCATTGGGCCGATAGTCCTTCGGGGCCATCGCGCACCAGACCTGAAGCTGCAAGGTGAAATGGGTGAAGACGTGGGTCACCACCCCACCCGCCTGCCAATCGGCCGCAAAGGGTTCGGCTTCAATGCGCGCTGGCAAGCCTTGCTCCGACCAAACCCCACCCGGCAATTCCAACATCCCGCCCAGAAGACCCTGATCCGGGCGCGCGCGGACATAGAATGTCCCTTCACGGTGAATAAAGAACACATGGCCATAGCGCTGGGGCTTGGCTTTTTTGGGGAGTTTTTTCGGGTAGGCCGTTGGCTGACCCAAGGCATAGGCTTGACACGCCGACTGCCAGGGACAGATCCCACAGCTGGGCGATTTAGGCGAACACACGGTCGCGCCCAGATCCATAATGGCCTGGGCATAATCATGCGCGCGCACCGGATCGGCGATCTCACCGGCTAACGCCCGGATTTCGGGCTTGGATTTAGGCAGCGGCGTATCCAGCGCGTAAAGACGCGAAATGGCACGCTCCACATTGCCATCCACCACATTAGCTGGGCGGTTGAACGCAGCGGCAGCAATCGCATGGGAGGTATATTCCCCCACCCCCGGCAAAGCGCGAAGCCCCTCTATCGTATCGGGGAACACCCCGCCCAAGTCAAAGGCCACCACTTGTGCGCAGGCATAAAGATTGCGCGCACGCGCATAATAGCCCAGCCCCGCCCAGGCGGCCATGACGTCTTCGCGTGGGGCCTTCGCCAAATCTTCGACGCGCGGCCAACGGGCCAAAAAATCATGCCAATAGGGGGTGGCATGGGGCACGGTGGTTTGCTGCAGCATGATTTCAGACAGCCAGATCGCATAAGGATCTGGCACCACACCGGCCGCGCGATCGTCCGGCCGGATCCGCCAGGGAAGGCTTCGTCCCTCCCGATCATACCAAGCCAGCAAGCGCGCACGCAGATCTTCAACTTTATCGACTGCGCTCATCCGCTTTTCCCATGACGCTCATCTTGCCAATCGCCCCGATCCCAAGGCACAATGCCAGACATGGTTTATCAGCGCCCCACGTCAACTCTGCACCGCAGACGCATCTCTAAAACCGGCCAAGATGGCGCGCATGATCGCGACAGCCTGGCCTGGGCCGAAGCCCATCGCGGTAAGCCTGCCTATAAAACCGCGCCCAGCGCCGGGCGTGCCGTGGCGCGGGTGGTAAAGCCCCTCTCCGATCAATTTGGCATGTCGGCCAATCAGTTGGCGGCTAAATGGTCACTGATCGTGGGGCAACGTTTGGCCCAGTGGAGCTATCCTGAACGTCTTCATAATGGTGCGCGCGGTTTGACTTTGGTGGTGTGCGCCCGCGGGCCAGCCGCTTTGCAGATCGAGGCCCAAAGCCAGCTGATTTTGCAGCGTATTCGCGATTATACCGGCAAATCCCCCAGCGCGCTTCAGGTACGCCAGGGCGTCATTAAAAAGGATGAGGTCAGCGGCTCTCCCCTGGAAGGTCGGATCACGAAAGTGTCAACGCCCACCCTGACGAGGGCCACTGACACCGATGCGCGTTTAGCGCAATGTTTTGCAGACTGGGACCGCGAAATAGCGGCCCAAAACCAGCCGAGCCGAAAACGCTAACGCTAAAGTCACATGCGGGGGACGCCATGACGCTTAAACTCATTCAAAGTGCGCTGTGCGCCAGCCTTCTCAGCGTCGGCGTATTCAGCGCCAGCTTGGCGCAAGACACCGCCCCGGCTGCGATAGCCTCTATGATTGATCTTTCAGAGCGCCCCGATGACAACGTCAAAGGCGACCATGATGCGCCGCTGACCTTGATCGAATATGCCTCCGTGGCCTGCCCTCATTGTGCACATTTCCATGACACAGCCATGCCCGGCATCGAAGCCCAGATTGCGGCAGGCAATGTGCGCTTTATCTTTCGTGAAGTGATCGCAGGGCCAGAACAGCTGGCCATTGCCGGCTTCATGCTGGCCCATTGCGCGCCCAAAGAGGATTATTTCACGGTGCTTGATGCCCTCTTCGATCATCAAGACGCGATTTTTGAGGCCGCACCGCGCGTTGGCATTCGCGAAGAATTGTTAAACGCCGCCATCAGTGCCGGCTTCACCGAAGACACCTTCGAAGCCTGCCTGTCCGATCAAAGCCAATTTATGAGCGTGATTGAGGCCCATGAACGTTCCGCCCAGGATGGCTTTTCACGCACGCCCAGCTTTGTCCTCAATGGCAAAGTGCTAAGCGCGATAGAAATAGAGGGGCCGGAACGCGCAGTTTTCAGCCTGGATGGCGAACCTCTCCTGATCGAGGGTGCACCGGTCGCCTATTCCCAAGACGGCGATGTCTGGGCGCATGTCCTGTCCTCGCTGGCAGAAAATCCACCCCAATAGGCGCGCTGCGTCACAATTGTGTCAGTAGCCCCACTACCCCCTAGCCCAAGCGGGGCAAAGTCGGTTAGAACAAGCCCTTAAGTGTGCATGAGGAGGGAAAGCCCATGGCTTTGATGAAATCTGTTTTGGCCGTCAGCGCCAGCGTAGTCGTGAGCCTGGGCTTGGTGGCCTGTGGCGATAACGCGAATTCAGGCCAAGGCGGGCATAGCGCCTATGAGCGCGAGGGCGATTTTGCCAAAGGCAATCCCAATGCGCCCTTGACCCTGGTGGAATATGCTTCAGTGGCGTGCGGTCATTGCGCGACCTTCCACGAAGACGCGATGCCTGGCGTTGAAGAGCAAATTGAAGCGGGCAATGTGCGCTTCGTTTTTCGTGAAATGCTGACCGGTCAGCCCCAAGTCGCCGCCGCAGGCTTTATGCTCGCCCATTGTGCTGGCGAAGACAAATATTTCGACATGGTCGACATCCTCTTCGATCAGCAACGTGCAATTTTCGAAGCCGGTCAGCGCGGGGCCATGCGCCAGCAATTGTCAACGATTGCGCGCTCTGTCGGCTTTAGCGAAGCCGAGTTCGAGGCGTGCCTGACCAATCAAGAGATTTTGGACGAAATCACCAACAATAATAAGCGCTCCAGCGATGATGGTATCACCGGCACGCCTTCCTTCGTTGTTAATGGCAAAACCCTCAGCTTTACCCGCATGGAAGGACAGGACACCCCTGTCTTTGCTTTGGATGATGAGCCAATTTTGATTGATGGCGCGCCCTTGACCTATACTTTTAATGCTGAGGACTGGTCACGGGTTCTGGCCCATCTGGCCGCGGAACAGCAAGGCTAAGCGCTCTTAATATACCTACGAAAAGCCCCATGGCCACCATGGGGCTTTTTTTGTGAGGCAAGGCGAGGCGCGACGCAGTTCATGAGCTTAAAACCGGTTGACCGGCCCCACCCTTTTGCTCACCCTAGATCATAGGTCTAAAGGGGCCTGGGCCTTGGCGAACAGGCCGGATCAAAGGGATATATACGGCCGTGCAATTTACTCAGCTTCGTCTGGCGGGATTTAAATCCTTTGTCGATCCGGCGATGCTGCACATCGATCCCGGATTAACGGGGATTATTGGCCCGAATGGCTGTGGTAAATCCAATCTATTAGAGGCCCTGCGCTGGGTGATGGGCGCGACCTCGGCCAAATCCTTGCGCGGCGGCGAGATGGATGACGTCATCTTCGCGGGCACGGACAAGCGCCCCTCGCGCGATCGCGCCGAGGTGACGTTGTGGGTCGATAATAGCGATAAACGCGCGCCAGCACGCTTTAACGACGCCGACACGCTGGAGATTATTCGCCGGATCGTGCGCGGTCAGGGCTCGAATTATAAAATCAATGGCGAGGAGGTGCGCGCCAAAGATGTCCACCTTCTGTTTGCTGATGCCGGAACCGGGGCCAATTCGCCCGCTTTGGTGCGCCAAGGCCAGATCTCTGAACTGATTGGGGCCAAGCCCCAGAACCGTCGTCAAATCCTGGAAGAAGCCGCCGGTGTTTCGGGCCTTCGCGCCCGGCGCAAGGAGGCGGAGCTACGCCTGAAAGCGGCGGAGACCAATTTAGAGCGCCTGCAAGATGTCGTCGATGGCCTCAATGCGCAGTATAATGCCCTGCAACGCCAAGCCAAACAGGCCGGGCGCTATCGCGAGCTATCTCAATCGCTGCGCCATTTTGAGATTCTGATCTGGGTTCATCGCCTGGAAGAGGCCGCGTCCCATATTGAGACAGCCCAAAGCGACAGCGAAGCGTGTGAAAAGGCTGTGCAATCGGCACTCGTTGCCCAAGCCAACGCCACCCATCGCACCGAAGCCTTGATCAGTTCGCTCGATCCCCTTCGCACCCTTGAGCGGGAGACCAGCGCCGCCCAACGCGAGATTGAAAAAGAGCGTGACCGGCTGGAGCGTGATGAGGCTGAGGCCCGCGCCACGCTTACCCGGTTAGAGGCCCGCCTTGGCGAGTTGGATAAAGCCTTGGGCCGCGAACGTGACCTGACCCAGGAAGCGCAACATAGCCTTGATCGCCTGAACCGCGCTATCGCCCGCTTGGTCGAGGAGCAACAGGGCGAAGGCCCTGCCCTGCAACGCGCCAATGCTGCGACCTTGCATGCTGAAAAACAAAGGGCGGATGCGGAAAAGCTGCTGGATGCACGCGCCAGCGAGGGGGCGCAAGCCAAGGCCGCCTTTGAAAGCGCCCAGCGTGAAAGCCGTCAGGCCGATCACCGCCTGACCCGCTTACACACCGATTTGAGCCAGGTTGAGCGTCAGATCGAGACATTGAAATCCCAAGGGGCCGGGGATATTCCCGCCTTGGAAGCGCAACTCAATCAGCATCGCACAGCGCTGGATCAGGCGCGCCAGCACTTAGAGGCGTTAGAGGCAGAGCGCCCGGAGCTGGAACATAAAGTGCGCAGCGGCGATGATGCGGCGCGCGATGCCAGCGGTGAGCTGTCCGCGCTGGAAAAGGAAAAGACCAGTTTAGAACGCCTTTTGGTGCGCGCCGATGAGGGCTTTAGCCCGATTTTGGATCATGTGCGCGCCCAACCGGGTTATGAAAAGGCACTGGCGGCGGCGTTGGGCGAAGATTTGAACGCCGCGCTGGATCCCCATGCGCCGCGCTATTGGCGCTTGGGCGCATCATGCGCCGCGAGCCTACCCGAAGGCGTGGCCCATTTGGGTCAATTTGTCGATGCACCGGCAGAACTGGCCGCACGCCTAAGCGCCATTGGTGTGGTTGAAGTTGAAGAGTTTGAGGCCCTTTCCCACCAGCTTAAAACCGGTCAACGTCTGGTGACCCGCGAGGGGGCCTTGGCGCGCTGGGATGGCTTTATGCAAAGCGCGTCTGCGCCCTCTGCGGCGGCCGCGCGCTTGGAAACGCAAAATCGGGTCAAAGCCTTAGAGGGCGACATATCACGCGCAACGCGCCTACGCGATGAGACGCGCGATACCCTCTCGCGCCTGCGCGCCCAGCTTAACGCTCATCAAGAGGCTTTAAATACCGCGCGCAACGCCGCAAAAGCCGCTGAGCAGACTTTGCGCACCCAGGAAGCTCACTTCAATCAAGAACAAACCCGCCTGGCGCGCCAGGAAGCGCAACTTCATAGCGCGGCGTTTAATCAAAGCCAGATCACGGATCAAATCGCCCAAGCCAAAACCGAGCTGAGTGAAGCCCAAGCGCGTATGGTCGCCGCGCAAACGGCCCTGCCCGCCCCGGATGGGGTGGAGCGCGCGCGCGAGGCGGCCGACCGTGCACGCGCCGCCGCCGCCGATACCCGTGCCGCGTTAGAATCACTCAAACGCGAAGCCCAAAGCCGCGCCCATCGCCTCAAAGCCCTGGAACGCGAGCGCGATGACTGGCAGGCCCGCCAGGATAAAGCCCACAGCCATATGCAAGCGGCACAAGCCGAACGCACTGAGACCGAGGCCGCCTTTGCGGCTGCGATGGATAAGCCCGAGCAATGCGCGGGCGCACGCAACGCTCTGCTCGAGCGCTTGGTCAAGGCCGAATCAGATGCGCGCCATGCCCGCGATCAAGTGGTGCGCGCGGAGGCCGATCTGCGCGAAGCCGATCTTCACCTGCGTCAAGCCGAAAAAGAAGCCGGCAGCGCGCGCGAAAAACGCGCTGTGGCGGTGGAAAAACTCAAAAATGCCCGCGAACGCCTCAACGACTTGATGGAAGAGGCTGAGGACACGATCGGCGAGCCCCCGGCCAAGCTGGCTCAAGAGGCTCAAAACAGCGAATTCGCGCACTTAAGCGCCAGCGAGCTGGATCGCCGCGTGCGTGAGCTACGCGAGGCGCGTGAACGCCTGGGCGCAGTGAATCTGCGCGCTGAGGAAGAGGCGACTACTCTGGATGAAGAGCGCCAAAACCTGATCACCGAGCGCGATGACTTGATCGAAGCGGTCGCGCGCCTAAGAAAAGCTGTGGATACTTTAAGCCGCGAGGGACGTGCGCGCCTGCTCGAGGCTTTTGATGTCGTTCACGGCCATTTCAAAGACTTATTCGTGACCTTGTTTGGCGGGGGCCATGCTGAATTACGCCTGACAGAACATGATGACCCTTTAGAAGCCGGGCTGGAGATTTTCGCCTGCCCGCCAGGCAAAAAGCTCGACAATATGAATTTGATGTCAGGCGGGGAGCAGGCGCTGACAGCGGCCGCGCTGATCTTTGCGGTCTTCCTCTCTAATCCTGCGCCAGTCTGTGTGCTCGACGAGGTGGATGCGCCCTTGGATGATGCCAATGTCGATCGCTTTTGCCGAATGCTGGAGCATATGCGCACCCTCACCAAGACCCGGTTTTTGACCATCACCCATAACCCGGTCACCATGGCGCGTATGGACCGATTATTCGGGGTCACGATGGGCGAACGCGGCGTCTCGCAGCTCGTCAGTGTAGATCTTAAAGCGGCAGAAAAACTGCTGGCTGCAGAATAATCGGCGAAAACCAAATTTTTCAAAGCCTTGCATACACACTTGTCTTGCTTGACAGTATTTAGACCCGCTTATAGGGTGCGCGCGCCTATCAGAGCGATTTGATAGGTGTGCAAACCGCCATGTCTCAAGGGTCTATCATGCCCAAACCCCCGTCTGAGGACGATACGGATTTCGAGCGACGCCTTAACGCTAAGCTCGCCGCTCGTCGCGCCGAAGACGCCAAGCGCAATGCAAGCCCCAATGGATGGGCGCTCGGTATGCGCTATGGGACAGAGTTTGCAGCCGGGGTTCTGGTTGGCGCGGCCTTAGGCTATGGCGCAGACCGGCTTTTCGGCTGGAGCCCGTTTGGGATCTTGGCGGGTGTACTTTTAGGTTTCGCAGCGGGCACTTTAAATGTAGTTCGCGCTGCAGCAGAGGTTAATGCTGGGCAATCGGGCGAATCTTCCGATAAACCCCAGTAGGTTTTTTGATAGAGGCGGCGGGGCAACCCGTCGAAGGGCTGGACGTGGCGGACGCGACGAATCCGATCAAGCAGTTTGAAATCCATCCAGTGTTCAATTTTGACCTGAATGGCATTGATCTGTCTTTCACCAATTCCAGCTATTTTATGGTTTTGTCTGCCGTTTTGGTGACAGGCCTGTTATGGATGGCCATGGGCCGCGCCGCGCTGGTGCCTGGGCGCGCGCAATCGGTCGCCGAAATGCTCTATGAATTTGTCGCCGGTATGATCCGCTCGACAACGGGTAATGAGGGTCTGCGTTTCTTCCCGCTGGTCTTCACCCTCTTCACCTTTATCTTGATGGGTAACATGCTGGGCATGTTCCCTTACTTCCCGGCTCCGGGCTTCCACGGCTTTACCTTCACCTCTCACATCATTGTCACCTTTGCGCTGGCGATGATCGTGATCCTGACGGTGATGGGATTTGGCATCTATAAGCACGGGCTGAAATTCTTCTCATTCCTGTTTCCCGCTGGCGTGCCATGGCCGCTATACGTCCTGTTGACCCCGATTGAGCTGATTTCTTTCATCTCTCGGCCTATCACCTTGGGTGTTCGTCTGTTTGCCAACATGTTGGCCGGGCACATCCTGTTGAAAGTGTTTGCCGGTTTCGTGGTCATGCTGGGCGCAGCAGGCGGTGGTCTGGCAATCGCAGGCATTTTGCCTTTCGCGATGGCGGTCGCTTTGACCTCGCTGGAATTCCTGGTTGCGTTCTTGCAGGCCTACGTCTTTGCCGTTCTGACCTGCATTTACCTCAATGATGCTTTGCATCCTGGCCACTAGACGATTATCCAGGACCAAGTATCACCTTCTTCACTTTTCCAATCCAATAGCGATCATCTAAAGGAGTATCGACATGGAAGCAGAAGCCGCAAAATACATCGGTGCTGGCCTGGCCTGTTTTGGTATGCTGGGCGCAGCCCTGGGCGTGGGTAACATCTTCGCCAGCTTCTTGACCGGCGCCCTACGCAACCCATCTGCCGCACAATCTCAGTTCGGTAACTTGATCTTCGGCTTCGCCGTAACCGAAGCTTTGGGCATTTTCTCTTTGCTCATCGCTCTGCTTTTGCTGTTCGTGGTATAAGACCCACGTCTGACAGTTGATGATCGCCTCCAAGCCGAAGCCTCAGCCCCATATGCGGGTTGGCTTCGGCTTCGAGCGTTCACATGAGGCTTCTATGAGTCTCCCTTATACTTCTCTTGGCCTTCTATTCTCGGGGAGGATGCCGTGACGGCGCCGGAACAACACGGGCATACCGCTGAACATGCCGCCCACGCGGCGCAAAGCGCATTTCCGCCCTTTGACCCTACTTATTTTGCTTCACAGCTCTTCTGGCTCGCGATCACCTTCGCTGTGCTTTACCTACTTTTATCAAAGTGGGTCTTGCCGCGGATCGGTTCTGCCATCGAGGAGCGTCGTGACCGTATCGCCGACGATTTGGACGCCGCTGCCAGCATGAAAAGCCAGGCTGACGAAGCCGTGCGCAATTACGAGCAGGCCCTGGCTGAAGCGCGCACCAAGGCCCATGGCCTGGCCGCTGAGGCTAAAGCCCAGGTCGACGCGAAAATCACCGAAGAAACCGCAGAGGTTGACGCGAAATTGGATGCTCAGGCCAGCGACGCTGAAGCCCGCATTCAAGAGGCTAAAGACAAAGCCTTGGCCGAAGTCGATGCTATTGCGGCTGAAACCGCGATCGCGATTTCTGCACAATTGACCCAACTTGATGTTGCCGAAGCGGACGCCCAAAAGGCCGTCGCCAAAGCCAAACAGGGAGCCTAAACCATGTTTCAGGATCCAACTTTTTGGGCTTTCCTTTCGCTGATCGTCTTTTTCGTCGTGATCGTCTTCGTCGGTGCGCCCAAGGCCATCGCCAAAGCGTTGGATGATCGCGCTGAAGGCATCCGCAAAGAACTGGACGAGGCACGCCGCCTGCGTGAAGAAGCCCAGGAAATGCTGGCGACTTATGAGCGCCGCGCGCGCGAAGCCGAAGCGGAAGCTGAAGCGATCATTGAGCAAGCCAAAGCCGAAGCCGAACACCTGCGCGAGAATGCCAAGCTTGAGCTCGCGCAACGCATTGAGCGTCGCACCCAGATGGCTGAACAGCGTATCGCTCAAGCCGAAGCCCAAGCGACCAAGGAAGTGCGCCAGATGGCCGCTGATTTGGCCGTAGAAGCGACCAAAGGCCTTCTGCAGACCACCCTCACCAAGACGCAACGCAACGCGCTGGTGAAGGCTGACACGGCCATATTAGGCGACAGTCTGAACTAGTCTCAGTTCTGTAGGTACAAAGAATGAAGGCGCATCGTTCGATGCGCCTTTTCTTTTACCTAAATGTCAGGGCTTTTTATTCACCAAATGCGCCTTTGAGCTTATTCCAAACCCAGGGAAAACGCTTCAACGTCGTCGTGATGAAGGTATGAGCGCGCGTTGACGTGGCCGCTAGGATAATCAGCGAAATCACAAACAGCGGTAAGCCAAAGGGTAAGGGAATAAAGAAGAGCGGAATAGAAATCGCCATTAAAAACAAGGCAAAGGCCGCCCCTATCGCCCGGGCGATAACGGTTACAACACCAGCAATAGGATGTTTCGACCATCCATTCGTGGACTCGTTTAGGGCCACACCAACCACCTTATTGTTATCAGATCCCCACTCTTAGGATCATTTTGGGTACTCTCGCCCTGCTTACAAGGCTTCATATGCTTACATAAGCAGTGGATGTGAAGAATCCATGTCTTTTTGCGGGCGGTGTGGCGCCAATCCCGCGCCACATTTAGTTTTTGACCTAGGCTTTGAACACCCAAAAATGGGCCAGTAGGTAATTGATCCCCATCGCCAGGGCAGATCCACTCATCAAAGCCATAACAATCACAAACTGAGTGGACCCAAAGATCACAACGATGAGGCTGTAAGCGACAAAGTTGAGCGTAAGCCCCCCGATTTGCGCCGCGACATATCGCAAAAATTGACGCCAAAGTGGGACCGTTTCTCTTCGCCCCGCAAAGGTCACAAAGCGATTAAGCACCCAAGTCAGCACCACTGCAGCGATAAACGCAAGGGCGCGCGCAAGATAGGGGTTAACAAGCTCAAAATGCGTCAGGCTCAACGTGATCGCACTATCGCATAGAAAACCTAGCCCACCGGCGAAGGCGAACTTCAAGATGCGCCCAGAATGCGCGCCGATCATGGGTGGGGATCTTTAAGATGCACCGGTAAAACAGGAATGGCTAAATAGGCAAAACGCTTTACGTTTTTATGCCCTCGCGACACTGTTCCTAAAATCAAACCGGCGGTGAAGTTAACCGCACTAAGCATCATCAGGCCAACGGCCAGCACGGCAGACGGAAGTTTAGGCACCAAGCCGGTTTGGAAATATTCAATGATGACCGGCGCCCCAACGACCAGGCTTGCTAGAATGCACGCCATGCTGATGACGCCAAAAAACAAGGTGGGGCGGTGATCTTTCAAAAGCTGGAAAATACGAAACAGGATCAAGGATCCATCCTGTAAGGTTTTGAGCTTGCTATGACTGCCCTCAACGCGCTCTTTAAACGCCGTTGGCACTTCATCACACGGCAGGCGCATTTCAAGGGCATGGATCGTCATTTCCGTTTCAATATCGAAACCCTGGGATTGAGCCGGAAAGCTTTTGACGAAGCGCCGCGAGAAGACCCTAAAGCCCGAAAAAATATCCTGAAACTGGCACCCAAATAGTAATTCCACCACCTGATTGAAGATCTTATTCCCAAAGGTATGGCCCTTACGGTGAACCTCATCATGGTCAGGCACGCGCGCACCCACCACCATATCGAGATGGTTAAGGATTAGTCGCTCAATCAAGTCAGGTGCGCGGTCAAAATCATAGGTCAAATCCGCATCAACCATGACATAAATGTCAGCATCAATGTCGCCAAACATCCGGCGCACAACCTCGCCCTTACCTTGATGGGGCTCAAAACGCACGATCGCACCGGCCTTACGCGCCAAGTCAGAGGTATTATCGCTAGAGTTATTATCAAAGACATAGATGTCAGCGCGCGGCAGAACGGCGCGCGCCTTGTCAATGACAGCTTCGATAGACAGCGCTTCGTTATAAGCAGGCAGTAAAATCGCAAGGCGATACGCGTTTAAATCGACAGACACGATTTCCCCCTCAAGCCGCAGCTTGTCGCTTCAACATATAGGCACCAAGTCCTGAAAAAAAACACGCCAGGGCTAAAAAGCCAAACCCCATAAAGGGGTAAGCCAAGCTCTGCATCTGGGCCAGATCAATCAGGCACGCCCCTTGCGGCCACACGATATGCTTGGTCTCAGCCTGTTTAATCGCGCACCCTGAATAGAGTGCCAGCAACTGCAACCATGCCCAGGCTGTGAAAACAAGCGTATAGGCGCTCAAACTCCATACGCCCCAACGCTGCCAGCCCTTTTGTGGCCAGGCCAAAGCCAGAATAAGCGCCAAGGCAGGGGCCAAGATATGTAGATACCATCCCGGTATCCCTACCCCCTCACCCGTCAACGCAATGCGCAGCATCATATGATAGCTGAGCCCACCCAGCATGGGCACCAGAACGAAGAGTGGTAAAGCGTCTTTCAGTCTTTGCAGGCGCAATCGCCACGCCCAACGCAGACCTAAACCCGCGACGAGCACACAGGGCCCGATCAGCATCCATTCTGCAGGGCGGGCCAGCGACCAGCTACCCGCCCAAACAAAACTCGCCGCGATCGCGCTATAGCCGCGCACCAGGGCAAAGGGGGTCACTTCGCGCAGGAAGTTGAGGAAAACCCCGCCATCCTTATCAAATTGCAGCATTTCATCGCCGCCGATGATATTGCCATACGCGGTCCATTTATAAAGATACCAGCCCACGCCAATCAGCCCGGCAAGGCCCAAAGCCAAGACCCCATAGGTCAGCCAATAGCGCCCACCGGTTTGCCACGCACGCAGCGCAATATAAACGGTCAAGCCGGCCGAGATCGGGATAAAGAACGCCTTGGTCCACAATCCCGCCCCCAACGCGAGGCCCAAAACGATCGCCCAGCGCAAAGGGCGTTTATTCTCTTCCAGCTTTAATAAGGCCGCCCAGGCCAAGGCAAAGCATAGGAGACACAAGCTGTCATTACCCAACCGCGCCATCTCTGGAATGAATTGCGGAACCAGCAAGGGCCAAGCCGCCAGAACCATCACTTGGCCTTGATTGAGGTTTGGCCAAGCCCACCTGGTGAACTCAACACCAATAACCAAGCCACTAAAGGCCAATATCCAACTCATCATACGCAGGGCCAGAAAATGATCCGCCCAGCTCCAGCTTTTCGTGAGCTGGAAAACAGGTTGCAAAATCAGGTAATAAAGTGGGGGGTGCTGAGCCTGCCAATTTAAATGCGCTGTAGGCTGCGTGTTTTGGGGCGGGGTTTGATGGTGAGGCCCAACATTCTGGCTAGGGGCAAAATCGTGATATGTCTGCCCGCCATTCACGTCAAACGGCAGCGCACTAGAATAGGGTAAAGGGCCTGAATAGTCATAAATCGCCTGGTCTAAGCGATCCTGGCCATAGATCGGCATGCGCCCATCTAAGCCCCACCTAGCCAAGGATGACCAATGGGCCGTTTCATCAAAACCTTCAAAAGGGGGGCTTAACGCAATAAACCCACACCCCAAGGCAAAAATCGCGAATAATATCAGCCGATAAGGATGATCAAAAACCCACTGACGAAGCCATGACATAACCAGGGCCTCAATCGAGGATTTCAATGCGAATGCGTTGAATTAAAACACCCTGCCCCTGACCAGAGACATCGGGCCAGACCCCCACGGATTCATTATCATTGGCATCACCTTCGGGCACTTGCCATTCAAAACTGACATTTTGGGGGACATTACCCACAGTCCGGGTTTGCCAACCCGAATCGCCATTGCCTGTGGTAAAATAGCCAATCGCCAATTCAACTTGATCCTGGCCAAGGGCCTGGGCAAGCACTTCGACTTTGATCCGTTTAGCGATCACGGCGTCTTCAAATTCGCGCGGAATGAAAGCACCCACACCCGCAGAAAGCCCGCCGGCGGCTTCCAATGTTGCAGAGGCGGAAACCCGCGCGACCGGTACGCCATAGCCCGAAGGCAAAAAGGTCATACGCGTGCCAGGTCCAGGGATGAGTTGAGCCAAAGCTTGGCCTTCAAGCAGAAATACACGATCCGTCACCACGGCTTGTGCCGCGTTTGGACGATAGCTCATCGCGCCCCAAATCAAACCGGCAAGGGCAAGGGCCACGAGAGGATAGAACACCCAATCAGGGGGTGACATCCGGTTTAGCCCTTTAAGGCCTTTTGAAATCAAAGAAACGCTCTGTGTCATAGATCCGCACTTTAGGCAGCCGCCTTGAACCTGCAATGCGTTTTTCACACCCTAGCGGTGTTTTAAGCAAAAAAATGCCCCGACCGATCCGACCGAGGCATTTTTTTATGACTTTAGCCGCAAAGTCGCCTTATTCGGCGGCCTCGGGCGTCCAGCGCAGCACCGGCGTGCGGGCCGCGCGGGTTTCATCAAGGCGTTTTGTCGGCGCATGGATCGGAGCGGCCAGGAAGCGATCTTTATCGCCGCCCTTGGCTGCTTCAGCCAAGCCAATCAAAGTATCGCAAAAACGATCAAGACCAGATTTTGATTCGGTCTCTGTCGGCTCGATCAGCATCGCACCATGAACAACCAATGGGAAATACATGGTCATCGGGTGATAACCCTCATCAATCATCGCCTTAGCAAAGTCCAGCGTCGTTACGCCGGTATCCTTCAAGAAGCGATCATCGAACAGGGCTTCATGCATGCAGGTGCCGTCGAAAGCCGGGGTCATCACAGACTTCAAGCGGGCCAGGATATAATTGGCGTTCAGCACCGCATCTTCGGCCGCTTGACGCAAACCATCCGAGCCATGGCTCAGCATATAGGTCAGCGCGCGGGTGAACATGCCCATCTGACCATGGAAGGCCACCATACGACCGAAGGGTTCACCCTCAGCGTCGGCTTCTTGTTCAACCAAGCGCCAGGTCTCACCCTCTTGGATGACATAAGGCACGGGCGCGAACGGTGCCAAGGCTTCAGAGAAGACGGTCGGACCGGCACCAGGACCACCCCCGCCATGGGGCGTAGAGAAGGTCTTGTGCAGATTGATGTGCATGGCATCAATGCCCAGATCGCCCGGACGTACGCGGCCCATAATGGCGTTGAAGTTCGCGCCATCGCAGTAGAAATAACCGCCTGATTTATGGATCAGATCGGCGATTTTGATGATATCACGCTCAAACAAGCCACAGGTATTGGGGTTGGTCAGCATGATGCCGGCAACATCATCGCCCAGCTTGGCTTCCAACGCGGCCAAATCTACGCGGCCGGTGTCATCGGCAGGGATTTCATCACAGATGAAACCACATTGCGCCGCGGTCGCGGGGTTGGTGCCGTGGGCGGATTCAGGGACCAGAACACGGCGGCGATGGGTTTGACCCTTCGCATCCAAAGCCGCGCGGATCGCCAACATCCCGCACAATTCCCCATGGGCACCGGCTTTGGGGGACAGGGCAACCGCCTTGGTATTGGTCAAGGTGATTAGCCAATGGGCCAGCTCACCCATGACTTCCAAAGCGCCTTGAACGGTAGATTCCGGTTGCAAGGGGTGCACATCAATGAAGCCTGGCAGGCGTGCCATTTTCTCATTGAGGCGCGGATTGTGCTTCATCGTGCATGAACCGAGCGGATATAGGCCCAGATCAATCGCGTAGTTTTTACGCGACAGACGCACATAATGGCGCATCGCCTCAGGCTCAGACAGGCCCGGCATGCCCATATTGGCATCGCGCTCAAAGGTGCCTAAGCGGCTGGGCGTGCCTTTCAGCTCAGGTAGATCTACGCCGGTATTGTTCAGCTCACCGCGCTCAAACAATAAAGGTTCGGCTTGATCAAGCCCGCGGGAGCCCGAAAATGTGTCTGGATACGCGCCTGGATCCACGCCGTGTACGGGGCGTGAGGGACGACCTTGTGAATTCATAGCCATAATCAAAGCACCTCTTTCAAGGCCGCCACGAAGGCGTCAATATCGCCTTGGGTATTGGTTTCGCTCGCGGCGATAATCAGATCATGATCAAAGCCCTGACCGGGATAGAGACGAGAGGCCGGAACACCGCCCAGAATGCCTTTTTGGGCCAAGGCTTCAACCACATCTTTGGCCGGCTTGGTCAGGCGCACGGTGAACTCGTTGAAGAAGGTCTCAGTATGCAGGCTCACACCCTCAACACCGCTCAACGCATCCGCCAATTGGCAGGCGGTTTCATGATTGAGGCGCGCAAGATGGGTAAAGCCCTTCTGGCCCAACAAAGTCAGGTGAATGGTGAAGGCCAAAGTCATCAGACCTGAATTGGTACAAATGTTCGAGGTCGCTTTTTCGCGGCGAATATGCTGTTCGCGCGTAGAGAGCGTTAGAACATAGCCCCGACGGCCATCGGCATCCACGGTTTCACCCGCCAGACGGCCTGGCATATTGCGGATGAAATTGCGATCATTGCGGCAGGCAAAGAGACCCACATAAGGGCCACCAAATTGCAGGCCAACGCCCAATGATTGGCCCTCACCCACGACGATATCCGCGCCCATCTCGCCTGGAGATTTCATCAGGCCCAAAGAGACCACTTCGGTGAACGCAACAATCAACAGCGCGCCCTTGGCGTGCGCAGCCTCGGCCAACGCGCTCAGATCATGGGCATTGCCGAAGACATCAGGGTTTTGCACTACGATACAGGCGGTTTGATCGTCAATCGCGGCAGCCAGATCGCCTTGGGCGCTGACATCAGCCTTGGTGACCTCAACCTCAATCTCCATATATTTCGCCAAGGTTTGCGTCGCGGCGACATAATGGGGATGCAGATTACCAGAAAGAACGGCCTTATTGCGCTTGGTCACGCGCGACGCCATCAATACGGCTTCACCGCATGCGGTCGAGCCGTCATACATGGACGCGTTGGCGACATCCATCCCAGTGAGGATCGCAACCTGGGTCTGGAACTCAAATAAAGTCTGCAACGTGCCTTGCGAGATTTCAGGCTGGTAGGGCGTATAGGCGGTCAGGAATTCTGAGCGCTGGATCAGATGATCAACCGTTGCAGGCACATGGTGCTTATAAGCCCCGGCCCCGACGAAAAAGGGCGCTTCACCGGCCGAGATATTCTTCTTAGCCATCTTGGTCAGATGACGCTCCACCTCCAACTCGGTCTTCTTGCGTGGCAAGTCCACCGGCTGGTCAAGACGCGCGCTCTGGGGCACATCCTGGAACAAATCATCGATCGAGTTGACCCCGATCGTTTCGAGCATCGCTTTGCGATCCTCTGGAGTAAGGGGAAGATAACGCATCAAGACTTCCTTTTGAGCGTTCGGAACCAATTGAAAATAGATCTATGGCCACCGGTCACATAGATAATCGTCGTCACCGGGATCAAGATGGCAGTGGTGATCAACACTCCGATCACACCGGCACGTATCGTCCAATATCCAAAGAGCGCGATGAGTGAAATCGCGCCCACACTTACCCAGACAACATAATAATGTTGGGCAAATTGGACGAGCCTTTGCAAGGCTTTATGCGTGGGATGGCGCAGTGTATCAACAATGAGATCGCTGACCAATGCGGACAAACCAATTCCCATGATCAGCCCGGTGATAAACCCAGCTGGCTGGGTATGATCACTTAAAGCAAAACGGATCACTACTATAATCCACGTGAGATGGATTATATATTTGACCGCAAAGGCCCAGAACCCGTTTTGCTTTTTATCCATTAAGCGATGTGCGCCTTGTAACCGGCTTCATCCATCAAGTCTGCCAGCTCGCTGGCGTCTTTGACTTTCAGCTTTACGAACCAACCTTCGCCCTCTGGGGCTTCGTTGACTTTCGCAGGCTCAGCTTCCAGCGCAGAATTGACCGCGATCACTTCGCCGGATACGGGCGCGAAGATGTCAGAGGCGGCTTTGACCGATTCCACAACGGCCAGCTCATCGCCCTTCTCTACGGTTTTGCCAACTTCAGGCAGCTCGACGAAAACCACATCGCCCAATTGCTCAGCAGCGTGAACGGTAATGCCGATAACGCCTTCTTCGCCGTCTACTTTGATCCATTCGTGGTCTTCAGTGAAATGCGTAGTCATGATCTGTTGTCCCTTAGGTCTTTAGAAAGGATAGAGGTGGAAGAGCGGGGATTAGCCGCGATAAAAACGATGTTCGACAATCGGCATTTTGACGATTTCGGCACCGCGGGCTTTGCCGCGGATCAAAATCTCAATCTCAGTTCCGATTGCGGCGTGTTCAGTGGCGATATAGCCCATGCCGACCGGCTTATCCGCGCTAGGCCCAAAGCCGCCGGAGGTCACCACGCCAACCACATCGCCATTGATGACGATCTCAGCGCCTTCACGCGCAGGCGCGCGATCACGCATGACAAACCCCACACGCTTTTGCGCAGGTTTTTCGGCGATTTCCTTTAAGATGCGTTGTGCACCGGGGAAGTCAGCGCGCTCGCGGCGTGACTTCGCCACCGCCCATATCAGCGACGCTTCGATGGGCGAGCGGCTTTCATCCATGTCATGGCCATAAAGGCACAGGCCCGCTTCCAGGCGCAGCGAATCACGTGCACCCAAACCAATCGGCTTCACGCGCGTATCCGCCAACACCTTGCGCGCCAGATCGGCGGCTTCTTCAGCCTTTACAGAGATCTCATAGCCATCTTCACCGGTATAGCCCGAACGCGACATGATCACGTCAATACCATCGAGATTGAAATGGCCGGTTTGCATGAAAATCATCTTGGCGCCATCGGCGTTGAGGGCCTCAACGGCCTTGACCGCATCAGGGCCCTGGATCGCCAGAAGCGCGCGTTCAGGATATTCCGTCAGGGTGGCGCGATCGCCAAAATGGGCGCGCATATAGGCAAAATCCTGGGTCTTGGTCGCGGCGTTCACAACGATGAAGATGCCGTCTTCATCGGGGCGCGAGACCATCAAATCATCCATGATCCCACCGTCTTTATTGAGCAGCAGCGTATAGCGCTGTTCCCCCACTTTCAGGGTCGAAAGATCAATAGTGGTAAGGTCTTCCAGCGCGCTAACATCGCCAGTAATGCGCGCCTGGCCCATATGGGAGACATCAAACAATCCCGCATGGGCGCGCGTATGAAGATGCTCAGCCATGATGCCTTCATATTGCAAAGGCATGTCATAGCCTGCGAAAGGCGTCATTTTCGCGCCTAATTCAAGGTGCAAAGCGTGAAGCGGGGTAAGATGCAAGGTTTCAGTCATGTCGGTTCGGACCTCCCGGCCCGTGGGGCCGATGCGCAAGGGGTTAGCCTGGATCTTTGCCGAAATAGCAAAGCCATTGCGCCCCCGCTGTCCTTTGTGACCTGAGAGATTAAGTCGGGGGTGAGCCGACGTGCTCCTTCGGTGGAAAGCCGCTTCTAGAGTGACTTTCACTTTCCAGCGTCGGGCGTCCTTGCGGTCCGTTTGCCTGAGCGTTTCCGGGGCGGTTGCGCCTTCGGCGCCGGGGTGAACCCGGTCTCTCCCTCAAGGGCCCTTATGGCCGCATGACCGGCACCTCACGGTGGAGCCAAGCGATAGCGCAAACTACGCGGCCCGGGCTTAGAGTCAATCGGGATCGACCGTTTTGACGCTCTTGGCCCGTCCCAAACACACTTAAAGGTTTATTCCCCTTCAAACTCCACCAAAGAGGCAACTTTGACGCCCAGGGCTTCCAGCTTTTTCGCGCCGCCAATATCGGGCAGATCAATCACGAAGGAACAGCCCGCAACCTCACCGCCGACCTTGCGGATCAGCTTGATCGCGGCTTCAGCGGTGCCACCCGTGGCGATCAAATCATCAACGATCAGAACGGTTTCGCCGGGCTCAATCGCATCGACATGCATCTCAACCCTGTCGCTGCCATATTCCAGCTCATATTCCTCACCCACGACTTCGCCGGGCAGCTTGCCTTTTTTGCGGATCGGAATGAAGCCCACACACAGCTGATGGGCGATCGCGCCGCCCAGAATAAAGCCGCGCGCTTCAATCCCGGCCACCTTGTCGATTTTCCTACCCGCATGGGGCAAAAGCATCGCATCCACAGCCGCGCGAAAGGCGCTGGCATTGCCTAAAAGGGTGGTTATGTCACGGAACATAATCCCAGGCTTGGGATAATCAGGGATCGTGCGAATGGCGGCTTTGATATGATCCATGGGGCCGACGCTCCTCTTTGGACTAGGAAGAAGGGGTGTTCATACACCAACCTCCGCCTAGTCCAAAGGATCATGTCAGCCTAACGCCGGGTGGGACGCGGCGAATCCTCGCTAATCGCCACATGAATGGCTTCGGCGAAGGCACCCGTAATCGGACGGGCCACGCCATAACTGTAGGCGCGATCGTCCTGGCGCTGCATCCGGCCGAGATAAATCGCAACCAAGCGAACCTCGCCATCCACGTCCGCGCTCACCGGGGCGCCCGATTGACCAGGACCACCGGGACAATCGTGTAAGACACTTTCGCGCGGCGCACCATTACCGCCCCGAAGATTATCCGTACCGCCCATAACAATACATCCACGGGCACGGGGTTGATCGGGGAAAACCTCAATCTCTGCGCCATTGGCCGTCAAAACCAGAGTATCGCTGGCTTGGCGGGGTAGACGCCAACGCCGCACCGGTTCACGAAACCGGCCATCGGTCACCAATACGGCCCAGTCATCGCCATTGGGCGAGACCATCGCCCGCGCGACAGAGCGTTGCGAGCCCGGCGCGCGTATCACGCAATCACGCAATCGGCCATCGGGGGTCAACATGGCGTGACCCGTGGCCACCACAACTTCCGTTCGTCGGTTTCCCGGCGTGTCCAATATGGCCGCCCGGCTCGTTCGGTAAGCCCCCGGACGGGATTCATCTTCACACACAAGCCTCACACCATCGGCGCGAGGGGCGGATGCCAGATCGCCAGCGTATACCGCAGTTGATACAAATGTAGCTGCGCACAGGGACGCAAGCCATCCGGCTTTGTTATATTTATGACACCAGATCATCATAAAAGTGTAATACATCCGGACCCGGATTAAAATACGCGTTCAACAAATGTGATGATGCAGCGCAAAAAACCTATTTATTTATTGAGTAAATTCAATTATTTGTAATATATTATGAGAAACAAATTTATAGGTAAAATTTTTTTACAGAAAAACTTTCTAGAAATCTCAAATCTTGTCGTTCACAAATGTCACTTTTCGTGACTTTTTACGCATGAAATGTGGATTTACGTTTAATATATCCCCTAGGGCCTCTTATAGAATTGATGAAAACACGAAGGGCGCGAGTTTCCCCGCGCCCCATTGTCATAAAACTGGTATATTTGAGCGCTTAAAGCACCCGTCCGGCAATCGCATCGAGCTTAGAGACCATTTCCGGATCACGATGCTCTTTCGGGGTGATGATGGCATGATCGAGCACGCGCTCAATGCCTTCAGGGCTTGGGGAGCGTGGGGTCTTGCTCATGGTTTTAGCGACTTCAGACACCAGCGCGCAGGCCTTGGCCGCATTATCATGCAGCACTTCCAGCACATTGGTGACATCAACATGAGGCTCATCGACTTTCCAGCAATCAAAGTCGGTGATCATCGCCACGGAGGCATAGGGAAGCTCAGCCTCACGCGCCAGCTTGGCTTCCGGCATGTTGGTCATGCCGATAACATCCATGCCCCAATCGCGATAGAGATGGCTTTCAGCCTTGGTGGAGAATTGCGGACCTTCCATGGCCAAATAGGTGCCGCCCTCATGGACTTTCTTGGGCTTGACCGCACGCGCGGCATGCGCAGCCATAGCGGCTAAGCGCGAGCAGACAGGATCGGCCATAGAGACATGGGCCACGCAGCCCAGCCCGAAGAAGGATTTCTCGCGCGCAAAGGTGCGATCGACGAATTGATCGACAATAACGAAGGTTCCCGGCGGTAAGGCTTCGCGCAGCGAGCCACAGGCCGACAGGCTGAGGATATCGGTCACACCGGCGCGCTTTAAGGCATCAATATTGGCGCGGTAATTGATGTGCGAGGGCGGAATGCGATGGCCTTCATCATGGCGTGGCAGGAAAACCAGATCCACACCATGCAGGCGCGCTTTGACCAAGGGGCCAGAGGGCTCACCCCAGGGCGTGTGTACGCGCTCTTTACGGACATCTTCCAGACCCTCCAGCGCATATAGCCCTGACCCGCCAATAATCCCTAATACCCATTTGTCGCTCATCACGCACCTCGTCTTTAAAATCTTACCTTTAACAAAAAGGGCCGCCCCTTGGGGCAGCCCTTCTTAAACGCATTGTCTAGATCAAGCTAGTGCTCGACATTTGCCCAAACGGCGCGGTAGGCAAACCACATCAGGATCGCGAAGATGAAGAGATAAATCATCACCATCAAACCTAATTGCTTGCGCTCTTCCATTTTTGGATCCGAGGCCCAGCTCAAAAAGGCCACGACGTCGTGGGCCATTTGCTCTGGGGTGGCTTCGATATCGCCTTCATAATCGACAATACCTTCACGCAGCTGGGGCGGCATCGCCAATTTCCCACCTGGGAAATACGGGTTGTAGTATTGACCAGGGGCCACATGAACATCATGCGGCACTTCATGGCCATACCCCAACAAGAGCGAGCGGATATATTCCGGACCCTGGTGACGCGCTTTCACAATCACTGAGAAATCCGGCGGATAAGCCCCACCATTCGAAGCGCGTGCCTGCTGCTCATTGGCAAACGGGCTTGGGAAGCGGTCTGAAGGACGCCCAGTACGCTCAAACATTTCACCCGCACTGTCTGGACCATCGACGATGATATAATTCGCCGCAATCGCACGCAGATAGGGGTTGTCATTGGGATTGGTGTACTCGATCACCTCGCCCTCATGCTCTGGATCAGGCATGACGCGGAAGGGACCGTTCTTTTCACCCAGATTACGGATGGAAAGAAGCTTCATCGAGTGACAGGCCGCACACACATTCTGATAGACTTGGAAACCGCGGCGGACCGCAGCCCGGTCGAAAGTGCCGAACGGGCCTTCGAAAGACCAGGTGTGCTCTTCAGGGTGGTGCTGGTCCCCCCCGGCGGCAAGGGCGGGGGCAGCCAGGGCAAGCGCCCCAACTGCGGCCACAAGAAGACGTTTTACAATAGTCATCTGTCCCTTCCCCTTATTCAGCTGCTGCAGGGGCAGCATGGGCACGTGGACCCAGAACCGCTTCTTCAATACTGGCCGGACGTGGCTTGGGTTTCTCAATGAAGCCCAGTAGCGGCAGAATGACCAAGAAGTAAGCAAAGTAATAGGCGGTGAAGATCCGGGCGACCCACAGATAACTCATGCCAAAGAACGGCGATGGATCATCAGGGTTCATCGCGCCGCAAATGCCCAAAATCAAGGCAGAGACCACGAAGAAAATGAAGAACCACTTGGCCATCGGACGGTAACGCATGGAGCGCACTTTGGAGGTGTCCAGCCAAGGCAGGATGAACAAGATCCCGATGGAGCCGAACATCAACAACACACCCATCAGCTTATCCGGCACGGCGCGCAAGATCGCATAGAAGGGCAGCAGATACCATTCAGGCACAATATGGGCCGGCGTCGCCAACGGGTTGGCTTCGATATAGTTGTCCGCATGCCCCAAGGCGTTGGGCCAGTAGAACACAAAGAAGGCAAAAACCAGCATAAAGACGACAATCGCGAAGCCATCTTTCACCGTGTAATACGGGTGGAACGGCAAAGTATCGCGAGAGGACTTCACTGAGATCCCCGTTGGGTTACCGTTCCCAGGCACGTGCAGCGCCCAGATGTGCAAGATTACTGCCCCGGCAATCAAGAACGGGATGAGATAGTGCAGCGAGAAGAAACGGTTCAAAGTTGGGTTACCAACGGTGAAACCACCCCACAACAGCTCGGTAATTGGGCCACCAATGATGGGCAGAGAGCCGATCAGATTGGTGATCACCATCGCGCCCCAGAAGGACATCTGACCCCAAGGCAGTACATAGCCCATGAAGGCGGCGGCCATCATCAACAGATAGATCACAACGCCCAAGATCCACAAAATCTCGCGCGGTGACTTGTAAGAGCCATAATAGAGCCCGCGCACAATGTGCAGATACACGGCCAGGAAGAACATGGACGCGCCATTGGCGTGAATATAGCGGATCAACCAGCCATAATTCACATCGCGCATGATGCGTTCAACGCTGGCGAAAGCGTGATCGACATGAGGTACATAGTGCATGGCCAGCACGATACCGGTGATGATCTGGGTCATCAAGCAGACGGCCAGAATACCCCCGAAGGTGTACCAGTAGTTAAGGTTACGCGGTGTGGGGAAATCTACGAAAGAATCCCAACCCAGACGTACGATGGGAAGACGTTGGTCTAACCAGCGCTCAAAGCCTGTGGAAGGCTTATAGGTGGATGGTCCACTCATCAAATGCCCCCTTTACCCGATACGAATGGTGGTGCCGGACAGGAAGGTGTACGGCGGGATGTGAAGGTTCTCAGGCGCAGGCCCACGACGGATCCGGCCTGCGGTATCATAGTGCGAGCCATGGCAGGGGCAATACCAGCCATGGTAATCGCCAGATTGACCGACTGGCACGCAGCCCAGGTGCGTACAGTTGGCCAGCATGATGATGAAGCGCTCACGCAAGGTGGCATCCACCTCAACCCCGTCGCGCACACCGGCGGCCATAGCCGAGCGGTGCTGGTCGGTGGCATCAGAGCCCTCTACCAGGTTCAGATTGCGTGAATCGCCGTCTGGAATTTGGTTCGGGCCGGTTTCGCGTGCTGCAGCAACTTCCTCAGCCGTACGGTGACGCACGAATGTGGGCTTGCCCTGATACATCACGGTGAGCTGTTCACCTTCAGCGACATCGGCCAGGTTCACCTCGGTCGTTGATACCGCCAGGGTATCAGCCGCCGGGTTCATCTGATCGATGAATGGCCAAAGAAGGAAAGCACCGCCGATTGCGGCTGCGCCGCCTGCAGCGATGTAGATGAAATCCCGCCGGGAAGGCTCTTGCCCATGTCCCTCGGGCGAAGGGTTCACGTCCGTCACGCGTCGACCTCTCGCATCCTATGTGTGATGCATCTGCCAAGCAAAGGGAGCAGATGCTTGAACTGCTTGCGCCAGGATGGCGCTCAAATGAAAAGATAGCTCAGCGCTAGTCATAGCGTGTGCGCCGCGTTGACGCACCTCTTGACAGCACCCAGCCCTTCAAGGAGAGCGGATTAAAATGCGAGTCGCTTTTTTTCAACCAGATATTCCGCAAAATGTTGGGGCCGCTATGCGCCTGTGCGCCTGCTTTGGCCTTGCCCTGGACATTATCGAGCCCTGCGCCTTTGCCTTGTCTGACAAAGGAATCCGTAAGGCTGCCATGGATTATCAGGCCCATTGCACCGTCAATCGGCACGCCAGTTTCACTGCTTTTTTTCAACACATGACTGAGACGAAGAGCCGCATCGTGTTGATGACTACCAAGGGCGCAGATCCGCTCTGGTCGTTCAAATTTGAAGAAAATGATTGTTTGCTGATGGGCTCTGAAAGCGCGGGCGTGCCCCAAGACGTTCACGAAGCCGCCCATCAACGCGTCGTGATTCCCACCGCCGGGGGCACACGCTCGCTCAATATTGTCACCGCCGCCGCCATCGGTCTTGGCCACGCCGCCAGCCAGGGCTTTACCGGGGCGCAGATGGTTTAACTCAACTCTTGTCGGGGAGACGACTTTAAGATATCCTTTTCAGGGAAATTTGCACCCTAAAGGAGTCGTCCATGGAGCACCCAAAAAAACAATGGCGATCCATCTTCCTCTTTAGCTTGGTTGTCATACCGTGTTCGCTTATCGTCGCACTTACGGCTGTTAATTATTTCAGCAACATGTAGGTTTCTGGCAGTCAAGTGAGAGCCAGAGAACATGACTAATGATCATCAAGTGAGAGCTTAAATCAGCCCTGCCCGCTCCAACGCGCCTTCGATAAGGTCATAACGGCTGCCCGCGCGCTGATGCACGCCGACGGGATCGGTTTTAAACAGCCCTTCCCCGGTCCAGGATGCGGCCACGGCCGCTTCGCCATCCACCCCGGCGAAGAAGGCGATCCGGCGCACTTCATCTTCGGTGCGACGCGCCAGATCCTCATAATTCACGGTCAGATAACGATCCGGGAACAGCGCGGCCCAGCGGTCCATCAATTTATTATGGCAGACCAGAACACGGGCAATATCATCTGGGTGATAAGACCAGTTGCGGCCATGGCGGAAGCGGCGCTTAAAAATCGCCCACGCCGCATCGCGCGGATCGCGTTTAATGCGAATAAAGCGTGCGGCAGGGAGCGCGAGCCCTGCGGCGCCCGCAGCCATCTCGCCCAGAGAGGACGAATCAATCACGCGCTTATACCCTTGCGGGTTCAGCTCGTCGACCAGCTGCATATAGGCTTGGCCCACGCGCGTCAGGGCGTTTTCTTCTTCATTTGTGACCAGAACATGATGAAGATCTTCGCGGGTTTGATCACCCAAGGGGGAGGCCGCCAGCCAGAACAGGCCATTGCGCCGATCCAGGCGCGCCGTTTCCTCATGCGCGCCCAGAACTTGCGTCAGCCATGTCACGCCGCAGGCCGGTGCGCCCAGAATGAAGATCGGGCGCGGGTCGACCAGGCCCGCTTCTTCATTGATATCGACGAAGCTCTCATCATAGGTGCGCAGCAGGTGATTGCAGCCAAATTCATGGCGCGCCACATCAAAGGGCGCACTGTCGCGATAAAAGGCGGCCCCTTCAGACACCCGGCGTGCGCTGACTTCGTACTCCCCCATATCCTCATAGGCTTTGGCCAAGGCATAAGACACGATACCGCGCTGGTTGGAGGGGGTCTTTTCGGTCTGGGAAATCCGCAGATTTTCCAACTGCATCAATTGCTCATCACCCGCGGCAAAGGTTTTGGCTTCCGCCAAGCCTTCCCACGCCAAAGCCGATTGAAACTCATACTGGATGGACTGGGTAAAATACTGTGCGGCTTCATCCTTAAGGCCCGCTTCCAGGCTCAAACGGCCAAGACGACGCATCAAGGCGGGATCCTCGGGACTGCCTGCACGCAGGCGCTCAATGATTTTGATTGCCTCTTCGATATCACCGCATTTTGCCGTGGTTTCGGCCAGCCAGATCCAAGACGATGGGTCATTGGGCAGGGCCTGCGTCAATTGTTCCGCCGCACGCTTGGCGGCCAGATAATCACTGGCATTATCGGCCAGCGCGACAACTTCACCCCAACCTGCCCCTAGGTTCGGATTGGCTTTCAAGACTTTGCGCGCCTCTTGCGAGACGGCCAGCAAATCCTCAAGCTTCATGGCTTCACGAAGGGCATTCAAAGGTGCATCAGACATGGTCACGTCATTCGTTAGGACAAAATTAAGCGCGGACCCTACTCAAGCCGGAACGCCTTGCAAAGTCGCCAATTGAATTTCACTGTAATTGGTCGCAGATGCACGCACACTTGCCCTTCTTTGCATTGCCCGTTAGCTATCTTTCTTCCTGCTTCATTCTCATCCGGTTGAGTTTCATGACCCCTTCTTCTGATGACCAGATTGCCCACCGCAGCGCCGCTAAAGCCTGGTTTGAGGCCCTGCGCGATCGTATCACCGGGGCCTTCGAAGCCTTAGAAGATGAAGCCCCTGATGATCTTTATCCCGGTACGCCTGGCCGATTTGAGCTGACCCCCTGGCAGCGCGGTGAAAACGGCGAAGATTTGGGCGGCGGCGTGATGGGCCTGATGCATGGGCGGCTATTTGAAAAAGTCGGTGTGCATGTTTCAACCGTTTATGGCGAGTTCACATCTGAGTTTTCCAAGCGCGTACGCGGCGCTGAGGATGACCGGCGCTTCTTTGCGACCGGTATTTCTTTGATTGCGCACATGAAGAACCCGCACATCCCCGCCGTGCACATGAATACCCGCTTCATCACGACGACTTTGCACTGGTTTGGCGGCGGCATGGATCTCAACCCGACCCAGCGCTATCAGCGTGATCGCGAGTATGAAGACACCCGCCACTTCCACGCTGCGGCCAAAGCGGCCTGTGACAAGCATGGCTCAGGCGATTATGAGCGCTACTCAGCCTGGTGTGATGAGTATTTCTGGCTCAAACACCGCAATGAGCCGCGCGGTACGGGCGGGATTTTCTATGACCATCTCGACACCGGCGATTGGCAGGCCGATTTCGACTTCACCAAGGCCGTTGGCGAAGCCTTTTTAAGCGCTTATCCGCCGATCGTGCGCAAGCGCATGCATCAGGCCTGGAGCGAGAAAGACCGCGAAGAACAATTGGTCCAGCGCGGGCGCTATGCCGAATTTAATCTGCTTTATGATCGCGGAACAAAGTTTGGCCTGGAAACGGGGGGCAATGTGACCTCAATCCTCTCCTCCATGCCGCCAGAAGCGAAATGGCCTTAAGGGTTTAGGATCAAAAAACCTGTCATCCCGGGCAAACGATAGTGCGACCCGGGATCCAAACTTCATATCCCCTCAGCAAAGCATAGACTAAAACAAGACCTGCCATCCCGAAGAAGCGTTAGCGTACATCCGGGATCTATAAACATGGCCATCACGCTCAATAGATCCCCGATCAAGTCGGGGATGACATTTTTTCTTTAAGTTTCCTCGCTTCGCTGCGGGCGCGCACTTCTTCAATGCCCTACCGGCTGTCGGCTATTTGAGGGCGGTTGACCTTGCGGGTTGATCGCCCGTTATGTCCTCCCCTGCGAAGCGGGGGAGGTGGTCCGCTAGGACCGGAGGGGGCGTTGTGTGTTGTATCCTCGCTTCGCTGCGGACGCGCGTTCGCGCTTGCGACCCCTCTGGGGTCGATGGACCCCGGATCAAGTCCGGGGCCGCGCAGAGGCAACTCTCTCAACCAGGTTCCCGGACGAACGATAGTGAGATCCGGGATCCAAACTTCATATCCTCTCAGCAAAGCATAAACTAAAACAAGACCTGCCATCCCGAAGAAGCGTTAGCGGACCTCCGGTGTCTGTGCCGATGGCCATCACGCTCAATAGATCCCCGATCAAGTCGGGGATGACATTTTTTCTTTAAGTTTCCTCGCTTCGCTGCGGGCGCGCACTTCTTCAATGCCCTACCGGCTGTCGCCTAGTTGAGGGCGGTCGTCCTTGCGGGCTGATCGCCCGATATGTCCTCCCCTGTTTACGGGGGAGGTGGCCTGAAAGGCCGGAGGGGGCGTTGTGTGTTGTATCCTCGCTTCGCAGCGGACGCGCGTTCGCGCTTGCGACCCCTCTGGGGTCGATGGACCCCGGATCAAGTCCGGGGCCGCGTAGAGGCAACTCTCTCAACCGGGTTCCCGGACGAACTCATGTGAGATCCGGGATCCAAACTTCATATCCTCACAGCAAAGCATAAACTTAGACCAAAACTTGTCATCCCG
Organism: Woodsholea maritima DSM 17123; assembly: GCF_000382325.1. Taxonomy (GTDB): domain Bacteria; phylum Pseudomonadota; class Alphaproteobacteria; order Caulobacterales; family Maricaulaceae; genus Woodsholea; species Woodsholea maritima. Next base: position 30,199 of record NZ_KB908058.1, on the reverse strand, counting down.
GGCAAACGGAGTGCGACCCGGGATCTATTGAGTTTGCCATCAATGTTCATAGATCCCGGCTCAAGGCCGGGATGACAGTTTTTTTGATTAATCCTCGCTCCGCTGGGGGCGGACACTTCTTCAATGCCCTACCGACTATCGCCTACTTGAGGGGGTTCGCGCTTGCGACCCCTCTAGGGTCGATGGACCCCGGATCAAGTCCGGGGCCGCGTAGAGGCAACTCTCAACCGGGTTCCCGGACAAACGCATGTGAGATCCGGGATCCAAACTTCATATCCTTTCAGCAAAGCATGAACTTAGACCAAGACTTGTCATCCCGGGCAAACGTAGTGCGACCCGGGATCCATTGAGCTTGCCATTATGGCAGATAGATCCCGGCTCAAGGCCGGGATGACAGTTTTGATTTCTGTCATGCCAGACGTGATCTGGCATCCATGGCGTGAGCATGACGATTATTCTGGCCGGTCAGAACCTTGCTCTACCCGCGCGACATGGACCCCGGATCAAGTTTGGGGTGACATTAACCACTTTAAGCGGATGCCTTAAAACCAGCCGGAAATCACACCGAAGAGGGATTGCCCGGCGAGGCCCGCGCCCAAGAGCGCCCCAGCGGCGAAGATCGTGATCACGCCGATACTGGCCAAGGTCCAATGACGGATTGCCTGCCATTTGCGTTCACGCTCAAAATCAGCAGCGCGCGGATGAAGATGATTTACCGTGAAGAGATCCGGACCAGAGACTTTCTGAACCTCATCCTCCTCACCATCACCACCGGTCGAGAACAGACAGAGTTGCGCCAGCATATCGACGGCCAGACGCGCGGTATTGGCGTCTTCGACATCCAATTCCACCCGGCCATCGCCATGAGACAGACCTTGCGAGTTAACACCCAGATGGGCGCGGGTCGCAAAGGAATATTGGCTGACTTCCTTTTTGGAGGGACCAAAAATGATCAGACGCGCAAAGAATTCCGCCATGGGCACCCGGCGCAAGAGAAGCGCACGTTCTTCGCTATTCTCATGGCTGAGAAGATGCTCACCGAGTTGTTTTAAGCGCAGCGCGGCCGCTTCAGGACGCAACACCCCGGTCATCTTGGCGGAGGCCTGCTCGACCTCTTCCTCATCCAGTTCGCGCGAGCCAAAGAAGCTAGCGATCACTTGCGGCGCTTTGGGCTTCACAAACGGCCCCATCACCGGGCCACCGAAATAAGCCACACAGGAATCAAAGGCCGCACGCGCCAGCTTGATTGCTTCTTTATGGCGCACTTTGGCGGCCATCAGATCCGAATTGAGAAGCCGGTCCGCCGTCCACAGATTATAGGCCGCATCGCGCAGCGCCTCAGCGGCCTGGGCGGCCTGATACTGGGCTTCTTGGACGCGATCGTCATATTGCGCGTCATCGCCGTCAAATTCCTCAGCGGCGTTGACATGGCGCAGCGCCGCGATATTGGCCTGACGGCGCAGGCCAAACAAAATGTGATCGAACTGGCCATCGCGTTCACGCGGCCAGTCATCGCGCAGCCAGCGGCCCAGCTGGAAATACCAGCGCGAAGCCCCCTGTTGCAGGCGAGAATTAAGATCGCGCGAAAACTCCAGCTGCTCATCCGAGGGCAGGAGATCGAAGAAGGCCTCGATGAAGTCAAAAATGAAAACGCGCGCGGCAAAGCCGAATTTCTGCCCCATGACGGGGCTGGTCTGCGGGGCTTGGCCGTCAACACCCCAGATCCAGTCGATATCGGCGCGGGCCAAATCCACCAGAGGATCGCTGTTTTGCAGATAGACATCGGCCAAAGTCTCACGCGCGCGGCGCGGCAGATCGCGCACTTTGCGGGTTTCATTGGCCGCTTCCCAAGCCACACGGACCTGTTGGCGCAGTTTCAGCTCTTCATCAATGTGGCGATTTTCAATCTCAGGCGGGGTTTCGCGGATCCGCTCAGCCTGTTCTTGAAGGCGCGTATAATCGTGCAGATGCAGGTCATCATCGAAGAGACCACAATGCAAACGCGCATAATAACGCCGGGAAAAGACATCAATGACGCTCATCGTCGCCCTCCCCCTCAGTTTGGCGCATATCGCGAACACGGTTGAGTAAGCGATCACGCGTCAATGTAAAGTCAGAGGCGATCCATTGCGCCTCTAAGGCGGCTAAAATCTCTCCCAGCTGCGGCCCCGGAGCCACACCCAGCGCGATGAGATCCCCACCCGTTACCGGCAGGCCCGGCTTCAACCAATGCTCCAGATCGTGAAGCGCGCGCATCATCCAGGGGGTATCAGCCTGATCATGATCCAAGACGGCCAGGCGCATCTGATCAGAAACCGCCTCTGCGCCCTCGCGATAGGCCGCCGCGCGAATCGACGCGCTCTCCCCGCCCCAATCCCATGAGGGGGGGGTTAGAGCCGCGCTCAAGCGGGCCTCTTCCGTCTTGGACGGTCTAAAGGCTTGGTTTATCGCGCTCACCGCATCCCAATGTGTCCGAAGACACCTTCCTCTTACAAGTGCCGCCAGACGCACAAGCGGATCTGGCGAAAGTCCCACATCACTCTCGCGCTTAATTATGCCGAACAAAGCGTTAAAGTCGAGCCCTTGCGTTAAGACTTGCTCAAGAATTGTGCTGCGCTCTACACCTTTCAGGGCCAAAAGGGGATCGGGCGCGCTCAACAGCGCTTTCACCTCGCTCCAGATACGCTCACGCGAGAGGGTTTTAACGCCCCCGGCTAGCGCGGTGCAGGCCGCCTGGCCCACGCGGTCGAGATCGCCTTCGCCATAACAGGCCTGAAAGCGATAAAAGCGGAAAATTCGCAAATAATCCTCGCGAATTCGCGTCTCGGCATCGCCAATAAAGCGGATTCGCCCGGCCAGCGCATCCTCATACCCGCCCAGCGGATCATAAAGCTGGCCCGTGCCATCCACATAGAGCGCATTGAGATAGAAATCACGCCGCGCCGCATCCTCGGCCCAATCCTGGGTGAAGGCCACCACGGCCCGGCGCCCATCCGTGGCCACATCACGGCGCAGGCTCGTCACCTCAAAGGGCTCACCTTCAACAATCGCCGTGAGTGTGCCATGCTCCATCCCGGTGGGAATGACTTTGATATCCGCCGCCTGCAGCGCAGCGAGGCTCGCTTGCGGGGTCAGCTGGGTGGCAAGATCAAGATCCTTGATCGGGGCCCCGCGCAAGGCATTGCGCACGCACCCGCCGACAAAGCGCACACAGTCTGGACGCACATCATTGAGCGCCGTCATCACCCGCTGGGCGCGCGGATCTATAATCCAGGCGTGCTGAGCGGGATCGAGTCTCATAAATCCTTCGGATCAACGTCCGAATAGCCCTGAGCAGGCTCGAAACTATGAGGTTGATGATCAATCGTCACGATCAACAACACAAAAAGCGTGACAATCGAGAAGCCTGCACCGGCAAAAATCAACGGCCAAACCGGCAGGGTTTTCTCCGCCTTACCTTGAATGTGGCGCACGCGCTGCCACACAATATAAGCGATAAAGGGTAAGGCGAACGCCAAAAGCTGAATGAATAAAACTCTTTGCATGGCCTACCCTCAATTTAAGCGAGGCGATCGGACAAAGCTTTCACCATGCCCGCTGTTGCGCCCCAGATATAGCGATCTTCATAGGGCATAGCGTAGAAATGGCGCAGTGCCCCGCGAAATTCACGCGATTCGCGTTTATGATTACGCGCACTCATCAAAAATTCAAACGGCACTTCAAAGACCTCGGCCACTTCACCAGGATCGGGGTTCAGATCAAAACCGGCTTTCGCAACCCCCACAAAGGGCGTCACCAGAAAAGCGGAAGAGGTTTCATAAGGATCAAATCGGCCCAGCACCGTTATCGCTTCAGGGCGAAGGCCGATCTCCTCTTGCGTTTCGCGCAAGGCACATTCGGCCAAGGTTTCACGGCCCACATTCTGACGGCCACCAGGAAAGCTGATCTGACCGGCATGGGCCTGCAAGTGATCGGCGCGCCGGGTAAACACCATGTTGAGATGGTCTTCATGGTCAATCAAAAGGGCCAGCACGGCGGCGGGGCGCAAACTGCGACCGGAAGGCGCACGCACACCGTTTAAATCACCATCCCCGCGCCAGCGCGCGCGCAAATCTCCCTCTAAGGGGTCCAGAACACGCTGCAGCCTTACTAAAGTTTCGCGCACGGGCGCAGAAAAAGCGTCAAAGGTGAGCGTCATGCTATGCGCGCGGCCCCAGAGCAAAGAATACCCCCTTGGACCACACCCCCATGACAGAGCGTCCTTCGATCTCACCTTCGATGGCCAAATCCGCCAGCTCATAAAACACCGCGCGTGTGATCAGCGCCTCTAAGCGGCCCCGAATATGGACATAAGGATCAGGCTCGCCGGTTTCGGGATCCAGGCTGCAGCGGATCGGATGATCAGGCCCGGCCATCACGCTATCGTGACGATCGGTGGTGAAGGCGATGATCTGATCTTTACCCTCTCCCGTTACCTCCAGATCTATGGCCAGAAAATGCCCGGCCTCCACGGTAATCTCGACCTGTTCCACCGGGGTCACCAGATAGGTTTTACCGTCGTCATCTTTGCGTAAAATGCGGGAAAACAACTGAATTAAGGGCTCGCGCGCAATCCGCGTGCCTTCATGCCACCAACTGCCATCGCGCTTGATGACCATATCCATCACCCCGCAATGATCGGGATTCCAGCGCTCCACGGGCGGCAAACCGCTGCCCTCGGCCTCCACCTGGCGGGCCGCAGCCAGAATGGACTGCATTGCATTGCTGTTAGGGTCGCTTTGGGCCATGGACAGCGTCCTTTCTGAAGGCCATGGTGGGCCAAACATCATCTTTGCGCCGAATACCCCCGACATAGGACGTTATGGCGCGAGACAAAAGAGGGTTCCATGACAACGCCGCATTCTGTGTCCCCCGATCTTGAAGCCCGCGCCGAGCGCGCCTTGACCCGCCTGGCAGAGACCAAAGCCTCCATCGGGCGGGCAATTTTCGGTCTCGACACGGTGATCGAGCACGCCCTGACGGTGATTTTAAGCGGCGGACATGGTCTGTTGGTCGGTGCGCCGGGCCTGGCGAAAACCCGCCTGGTCAATACGATTGCCATTGCGACGGGTCTGGACAGTAAGCGCGTGCAATTCACCCCCGATTTAATGCCCGCAGACATTTTAGGCTCGGAAGTCTTGGAAGACAGCGCCAGCGGCACGCGCGCCTTTCGCTTCCTTCCTGGCCCGGTCTTTTGTCGCCTATTGATGGCCGATGAGATCAACCGCGCCAGCCCGCGTACCCAGGCCGCCCTGTTACAGGCCATGCAGGAAGGCTTCGTCACGATTGCCGGTATTGCCCATCCCCTGCCCCAGCCTTTCCACGTTTTGGCCACGCAGAACCCGATTGAGCAAGAAGGCACCTATCCCCTGCCCGAAGCCCAGCTTGATCGTTTCTTGATGCAGATCGATGTGCCTTATCCCACGCGGGAGGCGGAGCGCGACATCCTGCTCGCCACCACCGGGCTTGAGGATAATGAGGCCGTGCCCGTTCTTGACGCGCAAGAGATTTTGGGGCTGCAACAGCTGGTGCGTGCCATGCCCGTGGGCGAAAGCGTGTTGAATGCGATCCTGGATCTGTTGGCCCGCGCGCGCCCGGATCAAAGCAAAGATAGCGATGTGCGCGACGGCGTTGCCTGGGGTCCAGGCCCGCGCGCGGGTCAAGCCTTGATGCTGGCGGTACGGGCCCGCGCACTTCTTCAGGGGCGTCTTGCCCCCTCCACCGGCGATGTAGAGGCCCTGGCCGAACCGGTATTGAAACACCGCATGGCGCTTAATTTTGCTGCGCGTGCCAGCGGGCTGACCCTTGAAAGTCTCATCACCCGCCTCGCCAAGGTCGCCGCGTAAGATCACCCATGCTTAAGCGCGATCGCTTCCTCACTCTGCGTCAGGCCGCCGATCAGGCCGCAGCGCCCTTCCCGGCGTTGATGGTGGAGGCTGACCAGATCGCAGCCAGCCTGAGTGTAGGCATTCACGGGCGCCGGCGCGCAGGCCTGGGCGAAGGCTTTTGGCAATATCGCCCCTATCATCATGAAGACCCGGCCAGCGCCATTGATTGGCGCCGCTCGGCCCAGGGCGATCATGTCTATGTGCGTGAAACCGAGTGGGAAATCGCCCATGCCGTCTGGTTCTGGCGCGATGGTCGGCCCGGCATGGATGTCCGCTCCACCGATACGCTTCAGACCAAGAAAGACCGCGCCACGCTCTGCTTGATGGCGCTTGCCAAAGTGTTGGAGCGCGGGGGCGAGCGTTTGGGCGTGCTCGATGAGACCCGCCGCCTGACCCAGGGCCGCGCCGGGCTGGAGCAGGTCTGCCATGGCCTGTATGACAGCGCAGGCGCGATTGAACCGGTTGAGCGCGCCGGTCTTAACCGCCATAGCCGGGTGATCCTGGCCAGTGATTTTCTTGATCCGCCAGACGTGTGGGCGCGCCGGTTGAAAAGCTTGCAAAAAGAGCATGTCAGCGGCGTTCTGTTACGCCTGATTGATCCCAGCGAGGATGATTTTCCTTTCATCGGTCGCACCCGGTTTCGCGATCCCAGCGGGGCCGATCAGCCTTTATTGCTGGGCGATGCCCGTGAGGCGCGCGCCGATTATCACGCCCGCTGGCAGCGCCATGGCGAGGCCTTACAGGCGCTCGCCCATGGCCATGGCTTTCAATTGATCACCCATCGCAGTGACCGGCCCGCCACCCAGGCGGTGATGGCCCTGCATGCCTGCCTGTCAGGAGGGCGCTAGATCCATGTTTGCCCTTGGTCCGCTTGGCTTTACCGCGCCGCTTGCCCTGATGGGCTTGTTAAGCCTACCCATTCTCTATTGGCTGTTACGTGCAACCCCGCCTGCGCCCAAAGACGTGGTCTTCGCGCCGCTGGCCCTGTTACGTCAGATTGCACCGACAAAGCAAAACCCGAAAAGCGCGCCGCTCTGGCTGGTGATCTTCCGGCTTTTGCTGGCCGCCTTGATTATTATCGCGCTGGCCCGCCCTGTCTGGCGTCCAGAGGCTGAACTGGCGGGTGATGCGCCCCTTCTTATCGTGATCGACAATGACTGGGCCGGGGCCCAAAACTGGGCACGCATCAGCCGCGAAGCGCGCGCACGTCTGGAAGGGGCGGCCCTTTCGGGCCGTCAAGCCGCCCTGATCTGGACCGCACCCAATCGGCAGGCGCGTGATCTGCGCTTTGTCGATCCGCGTGACGCGCTGGATGAGCTGGCCGCGATGACGCCCAAAAGCTGGACCAGTCAGCGCCGCCTGAACAGTGATGATCTCACCGCTTTGTTCGAGGGCCCCAATGCGCCGCGCCGCGCCGATATCTATTGGATCAGCAATGGTTTGAGCCAGGATGATGACGCCGAGCGCGCCTTCGCCAGCGCCTTATCAGCCCATGGTCCGCTTCATCTCATCCAGCCCGAGGCGATCCATGCGCCCTTGGGCATTTTACCCCCCCTGCCGCGCCCGGAAGGCTTAGAGGTTCAGATCGTGCGCGCCGATAGCCGTCAGGCCCAATCGGGGGCCGTTCTGGCGCTGGCGGAAGATGGCCGCGCATTGGCGCGCCAAGGCTTTAGCTTCACCGCAGGGGAAACGCGGACCCAAATCACCTTGACCTTGCCGCTAGATTTGCGCAATCGCATCCGGCAAATCCGCCTGGACGGCATAGCCTCTGCCGGGGCGGTTCAGATCATGGATGATGCCTGGCGGCGCCCGCGTCTGGGCCTGATCACACCCGAAGGCGGGGACGATAGCCAGCCTTTACTCTCCGATCTTTATTATGCTGAGGAAGCCTTCAGCCTGTTCGGCGAAGTGACCCAGGCTGATCTTACCACGCTGTTGGAAAGCCAGCCCAGCGCCCTGATCATGGTCGATGCCGCGCGCAGTGAGGATGAGCGCCTGTCAGCCTATGTGGAGGCGGGCGGGGTTTTGATCCGCTTTGCCGGGCCGCGCCTGGCCGCGCGCGGGGATAATCTTCTCCCCACACCGCTACGCACGGGCGGGCGGCTCTTGGGCGGCGCGCTGGCCTGGGACGAGCCGCAGAGCCTTGCCCCCTTTAGTGATGACAGCCCCTTTGCCGGGTTGGTCCTGCCCGCGGATGTGCGCATCACCCATCAAGTGCTGGCTGAGCCCGGCCCCGCGATGGAGGCGCGCGTCTGGGCCCGTCTGGAAGATGGCACGCCTTTGGTGACCGCGGATCGGCGCGGGGAAGGCTGGATTGTGCTCTTCCATATTTCAGCCGGGCCGGAATGGTCAAACCTGCCCCTGTCGGGCCTGTTCCCGCAAATGTTGCGCCGGATCAGCGCCTTAGCGCAATCGGGGGCCAGCGCCCCCAGTGGTGATGGGGCCTGGCATATCACCCAAATGCTCAATGGTTTTGGCCAATTGACCGATCCTCATGCCGATCTCAACCCCATCCCCGCCTCGCTTTTTGCTAAGACCACACCCAGTGCCACCACCCCGCCCGGGCTTTATGAGCTGGGCAGTGCGCAAAGCGCGCTGAATGTCCTACCCGTCCGCGCCCAGCTTAGCCCGCTGGCGCGCAATCTGCCCGGCGCGTTGTATGAAAATCTCGACGGGGTTGAGAGCGTGCGCCTGATCGGGCCGCTGCTGATCCTTGCCGGACTGATGCTGGCCCTGGATGGCCTGATCGCGCTAACCTTTGGCGGACATTTGCCCAAGCTTGCCAAATTCGTCCCCGGGGCTTCAGCGGCCCTGCTGGTCGCAACCCTATTGCTGCCTGTTAGTCATGACGCCAAGGCCCAGGAGTTGAGCGAGGATTATGTCCTCGACCGGGCGTTAGAAGTGCGCCTGGCCTATGTTCAAACCGGGGTGGATGACATTGATCGCATGAGTGAGGCCGGGCTTTCGGGGCTATCGTTTGAGCTGACCCGAAGAAGCGCGATTGAGCCCGGTGAGCCGCGCGGCATCAATATCGAAACCGACCCGATTTTATTCTATCCACTGCTGTATTGGCCGGTGCTACGCGATGCGCCCGCCCTGTCGCCTGAGACCGCCCACAAAATCACCGCCTATCTTCAGACCGGCGGCCTGATCGTGTTTGATACGCGTGATGCGGGCCAAAGCCTAGGCGTGAATGAGCCGCATCCCGGACTGGCCCCGATCCTGGACGCCATTGATGTTCCAGCCTTAAGCCGCATTCCTGCCGATCATGTTCTGGGGCGCACCTTCTATCTTTTGAGTGAATATCCCGGCCGTTTATCCGGCGGGGAGGTCTGGGTAGAGGCCGACCCTGATGGCTCCTCACGCGATGGCACATCGGGCGTCGTCATCGGCGGGGCCGATTGGGCCGGGGCCTGGGCCGTGGACACGCGTGGGCGCGCGCTCGCCGCGGTAGAAGGCGGGGAGTATCAGCGCGAAATCGCCTATCGCTTTGGCGTCAATCTCGCCATGTATGCCCTGACCGGGAATTATAAAGCCGATCAGGTTCATGTCCCCGCGATTCTGGAACGTCTGGGGGAACAGCCATGATCTTAGGTCTCAGCACCGGCAGTGTGGTCTTCGCCCCCTTGGTGCCCGTCTGGGTGATGATCGCGCTTGGCCTGATCTTGGCGGCCAGTCTGGGCTTTTCCCTGATCAAGCGCTTGAAGGGCGTCACTGCGCGCAGCCTGTTGAGTGCGGGTCTCCTTCTCGTTTTGGCGAATCCATCCTGGTTGGAAGAAGAACGCGAAGCCTTGAGCGATATCGCCCTGGTGGTCCGTGATGATAGCGCCTCCATGGCCATTGGCCGCCGCCAAGGGGATGCCGAGGCCGCGCTGGAAACCTTACGCGCACGGGCCGCCAGTGATCCCAGCTTGGAGCTGATTGAAGTAAGCGGCGGGGCCAGCCCCGATGGCACGCGCCTGATGGAGCCCTTGCGTCAAGGATTGGGCGATATCCCGCGTGATCGTCTGGCCGGGGTGATCATGCTGTCTGATGGGCGCAGCCATGATCCCATGACCCGGGTAGAGGAGATGGGCCTTAACGCGCCGATCCATCACATCGTGGTGGGTGATCCGGGCGCGCAAGATCGCCGCCTGGTCGTGAAAGAGGCCCCGCGCTATGGCCTCGTGGGTGATCCGGTCAATTTCATCCTGCGCGTTGAAGATGAGAGCGTGCCCGAGGGTAGTGCAACCGTTTATCTCTCCGTCGATGGCGGTGAGCCCATTGAAGCGCGGGTCGCCATCGGCGAGGATGTCAATGTTCAGGCCGCCGTCCAGCATCGCGGCGCGAATGTGGTCGAGATTGAGGTCGAGCCCGGCCCGAATGAGCTTTCCCTTCTCAATAACCGCGCCGCCGTCAATGTGATGGGCGTGCGCGATCGCCTGCGCGTTCTGTTGGTCACGGGTGAGCCGCATAATGGCGCGCGCGCCTGGCGTGACCTTCTAAAATCCGACCCCAGTGTTGATCTGGTCCATTTCACGATTTTACGCCCCTTAGATAAGCGCGATGGCGTGCCGCCTGATGAGCTGGCCTTGATCGCCTTCCCGGTGTTTGAGTTGTTCCATGAGCGGCTCAACGAATTTGATCTGGTGATCTTTGACCGCTATCGCCGCCGTGGGATTTTGCGGCCCTTATTCATTGATAATATCGCGCGCTATGTCGAAGGCGGCGGCGCCCTGTTGGTGACCACCGGGCCGCCCTTTGCCGGATATGAAAGCCTGGCGCGCTCGCCCTTGGCTGCGGTGCTACCCGCCCGCCCCACGGGCACTATTACCGAGCAAGCCTTCACCCCCACCATTTCTGAGATTGGCCGGCGCCATCCCGTCACCGCGCCCCTGATGCAGGCCGCACAAAGCTGGGGGCGCTGGTATCGGCGCATTGATGGTGAAGCCATCGCCGGGGAAACTGTTCTCGAGGGTGAAAATGGCGAGCCTCTCTTGGTGCTGGCGCGCCAGGGCCGGGGCCGTGCCGCGATCCTCCTCTCCGATCAGGCCTGGCTGTGGGCGCGCGGCTTTGAGGGCGGCGGCCCCCATGATGAGCTGTTCCGGCGGACCGCTCACTGGTTGATGGGCGAGCCTGAGCTGGATGAAGAACGCCTGACCGCTGAGGTCATCGAGGGAAGGCTCACGGTTGAGCTGACGACATTGGGCGATCAGGCCCCCGATTTAAGCGTCACCTGGCCCGATAACTCTGAGGCCTCCTTCCCCTTCAGCCCCGATGGGGCGGGTCGGTTTAAAGCCGACATCCCAACCGAGGCCATCGGGCTTATTCGCCTGCGTGCGGGGGATTTGACCACCATTACCTCGGCCGGGCCGCTGAACCCCTTGGAGTATGCGGATCTGACCGTCGCGCCCGAGGGGCTGCGCGCCTTAACCCGGGCGACAGGGGGGGGACGTTTCCTGGTGCAGACCGGCGAGGACCTCACCCTGCCTACCTTACGCCGCACCCGCAGTGATGTCGTGCAATTTGGGGCCAATTGGATGGGGCTGAAACGCAATAACGCCTCCATCATCACCGACACCACCCGCATCCCCTTGATGCCCGGCTTATGGGTGGCGCTGGTCTTGATGGCGCTGGCCGGATGGGCCTGGCGACGCGAGGGGCAATAGGCGCACTTCTTCCGATTTGGAACAAGTATGCCGCCAAGCGATGCATTTATCGCTGTAGTCTCGCGCGCTATCTGTTGGGTCAAGACGAAGGGCAAGACCCTTCCCCTAACCCAAGGAGATTATCATGTTGGATAAACGCAGCTTTGACAGCCTTGGCGGTGCCAATCATGGCTGGCTGAACGCCAAACACCATTTTTCCTTTGCCAGCTATTATGACCCCAAACGCATGGGCTGGGGCGCACTCAGGGTCTGGAATGATGACGTCATTCAATCGCAAACAGGTTTTCCGCCCCACCCCCATGACAGTATGGAAATCATCACCTATGTGCGCACCGGCGCAATCTCTCACCGTGACAGCATGGGTAATTCCGGGCGCACGGGCGCGGGGGATGTGCAAGTGATGTCGGCCGGATCGGGCATTCGCCATAGCGAATATAATCTGGAAGACGAAGATACCACGCTGTTTCAAATCTGGATCATGCCCGAGATTCAAGGCGGTGAGCCGCGCTGGGATGCCAAGCAATTTCCCAAGGGCGAGCGGGCCGATGCCTGGGACATTCTGGCCTCAGGCTATGACAGTGATGACGGCGCGCTGTTCATTCGCGCCAAGGCCCGCGTTCTGGGGGCCAGCCTGAGCGCGGGTAAAAGCCTTACCTACACGCCCGCGCCCGGCCGTCACCAATATCTGGTGGTCAATACCGGCAAAGCCCGTGTCGGCGATATTGTGCTTTACGCTCGCGATGGCCTGGCGATCAAAGACGAGGCCGAGATCCTGATCACCGCCGATGAGGATAGCGAGCTGATCATGACCGATACGCTCTAAGCCCTTTCAGTTTTGGGTGCCTGATAGATATCGGGCACCCAAATCTCCATAAAACTTGCCGGGGTCGCCAAAGGCATAATGAAAACCGTCAGCAAAGCCTTACAAAACTTTAGGCCGGGATTAACCTTGAGCCTATACGCGTATAGGCATTGATTGAGGGGATAATCATGCGCGCGCTGGCTTATATCATCATCACACTGTTTGCGTTGAACCTGTCAGGGTGTATCGCGGTCGCGGCCACAACTGCGGTCGTGGGCACCACCGTCGGGGTTGCGGGAGATATTGCCGAAGGCGCGATTGATATCGCCACCCCCGGCGATGACGATGACAAGGACTAAGTCCTTATTTCGGCTTTAGGCTATCGGCTGTGCCAGTTTGTCCAAACATAAACGGGTGAATGCCCGAATATACGCGTGTTATAAAATGTTATAAACACGTGAACATTGCGTCATGATTACGCCGCATTTAAGGTTCCAACTTGCGAGGCTTTATCAAAAAGCCACCAAAAGGGAGGATCACATGCGTATTCTGGCAGCACTGGTTTCGACATTACTTCTCGTTGCACCGGCGAGCGCGCAACGCTTTGAAGATGAGTATAAAGGCCAAGCCCATGGCCCTGTTACCTTGGGCCATGTTGAGGTGGGTCAAGAGCTCGCCGAGAAGGCCGAAGACTATGGTCAGCGTGAGATTGACCGCCTCGTCAGTGAAGTTGAAGACGATCTCACCCAACATCTCAGCCACGCCAATTTGTTTGATGCCCAATCGGGTTGGGTTTTAAATGTGGTACTCGAAGACGCCACACCAAACCGCCCAACGATGGAGCAACTCAGCGCGACCCCAGGCCTGTCGGCGCAAAGCTTCTCACTCGGCGGGGCAGAATTACGCGCCGAATTGATTGACCCAGAGGGCCAAGTCGTCGCGCAATACCGCTATAGCTGGCAATCGCGCGACATTACCGATGCCCAAACGGCTACAACCTGGTCCGATGCCCGGCGCACCATCTCGCGCTTTGCCGATCAAGTCGCAGAATCCTTGAGCGAGCATTCTGCCAGCTAAGCCTACCGCCTACCCCGATCGCGAAAAACCCCGGACCCGTCCGGGGTTTTTTGTTGTGTCCTCTCCTGCAAAGCGGGGGAGGTGGCCGATACGGCCGGAGGGGGCGTTTATAACAATGGACCCCGGATCAAGTCCGGGGCCGCGTAGAGGCTATAATGCTAGCCGGGTTCCCGGACGAACGCATGTGAGATCCGGGATCCAAACTTCATATCCTCACAGTAACACATAAACTTAAACCTAGACCTGTCATCGCGGAGAAGCGTTAGCGCACATCCGGGATCTATCAACATAGCCAGCACGCTCAATAGATCCCCGATCAAGTCGGGGATGACAGTTTTGGATTTTGTCATGCCAGATTTGATCTGGCATCCATGCCGCGACCTAGCAAACAAGTCCGGGGCCGCGTAGAGGCTATAATGCTAGCCGGGTTCCCGGACGAACGCATGTGAGATCCGGGATCCAAACTTCATATCCTCACAGTAAAGCATAGACTTAAACCAAGACCTGTCATCCCGCAGAAGCGAAGCGCACATCCGGGATCTATCAACATAGCCATCACGCTCAATAGATCCCCGATCAAGTCGGGGATGACACTCGTTTTTTCTGCTACCGCCTTTCGGCGACTTAAGCGCTAGGGCGCGCCAATCCATTTATGGGTTTGCAGGCTCAAACTCCATTTGGGATGGGTGATACAATATTGAAACGCCGCTTGGGCATTGGCCATCTGATGCGGGCCATCCATGGGCTGCAAGGTAAAGCGTTCAAAATCAAGATGCTCAAAATCTTGAGGCTGGGCATCGCTTTGCGGATAGACCAGCTTTAATTCCTGACCGGTGAGCTGTTTAAGCGGCGCGGTGGATTTGGGGCTCACCGTAATCCAGTCAATGCCCTGGGGCGCTTCAATTGTGCCATTGGTTTCAACCGCGATTTCAAAGCCTTCCGCATGAAGCGCGGCGATCAAGCGATCATCCAGCTGCAATAGGGGCTCGCCCCCTGTACACACCACCAAGGGCTTACCGCCGCCGGGCCAATACTCTGCCACGCGCTGGGCCAGATCTTCCGGTATGATAAAACGCCCCCCACCGGGGCCATCCATGCCGACAAAATCAGTGTCACAGAATTGGCAAACCGCCTTAGCGCGGTCTTCCTCGCGCCCGCTCCACAGATTACAACCCGCAAAGCGTAGGAACACGGCTGGACGACCAGCCTGACCACCCTCGCCCTGAACGGTCATGAAAATCTCTTTGACTGAATAATGCTGGCTCATGCGGCCTCGCCTTTCTGCCACGCATTCCAGCCCTTGGCGCGTAGCTGACAGGCGGGACAGGTGCCACAGCCATACCCCCATTCGTGATGGGTGTCATGATCGCCAAGATAACAGGTATGGCTTTCCTCGCGGATCAATTCAATCAACCCATCCCCGCCGAGATCTTTCGCCAATTGCCAGGTTTGCCCCTTGGTGAGATGCATCAAGGGGGTGTGCAGGCTGAACGGCTCATCCAGGCCCAGCCGGATCGCTTCGGCTTGGGCTTGCAATGTGTCTTCACGGCAGTCGGGATAACCAGAAAAATCTGTCTGACACATGCCCCCCACCAAATGATAGCAGCCCCGGCGATAGGCATGGGCACTGGCCACGGTTAAAAACACCAGATTGCGCCCCGGCACGAAGGTATTGGGCAGCCCCTTTTCGGTCATCTCAATCGCGCGCGCTTCAATCATGGCGCTATCGGATAAAGCGCCAAAGCCGGTGATATCGACCATCAGATCCGGGCCCAGGCGCGCGGCCCAATCGGGAAAGCGCGCGATCATCGCGGTGCGAACCGCCTGGCGCGCACGCAGCTCCACATCATGGCGCTGGCCATAATCAAAGCCGATGGTTTCCACCCGATCAAATTGGCTTAAGGCCCACGCCAGACAGGTCGCGCTATCCTGCCCGCCGGAGAATAAAACCAGCGCGGCTTTTTCGTCCTGCATCGTCACGCTCCTCTTTCGCGCCTATATCTCTATCCTAGCGATTTGAAACAAGTCCTCAATCACAGGAGCTCAGCCATGAGCGCGCCCGCACCCCATGACCTTTGCCTTGTCTATACCACCTGGCCAGCCCATGAGGGCGAAGATATCATCGCCCCGGCCTTAAAAACCCTTGTGAGCGAGCACCTGATCGCCTGCGCCAATCGCTTGGCCCCATCGGTATCATATTATGAATGGCAAGGCGCGTTGCAGGAAGAGCGCGAAGTCATCGTAATCTTAAAAACCACCGCCCAAAAGTTAAGCGCGCTTGAGGCCAGATTTCGCACCCTTCACCCCTATGACGAGCCTTGCTTTATTGTGCTCAATCCCGATCTAAAAACGAGCGCTAAGTCGTTTATTGATTGGGTGAATACGCAAACTATGACACCTCAGTGAAGGTTTTTTGAAATGGGCTTTCAGTTAAGAGCCTATAAATCACTTGCACGCGATAGATGCCTTTGAAAGTTTACGTTTTTAGAGGTCCCTATGGCCCGCACCGCCCGTGTGCTCATCCAAGATACGCCCACCATTGATCCGCTCACTCCGGGGGGGCATGTCTATGATCTCTTTTCCAGCGATCCGGACCTGTTGGCCTGTGCCGTGGTGGAAGATGATCGCCCCTTGGGCATGGTCTCGCGCAACGCGTTTTTCTTGCGCATGGCGGACCTTCATGGCCGCGCCCTGTTCGGTCGGCGCCCCATTACCTTCGTGATGGAAAAAAACCCGCTGATCATCGAAGCTGACCATCCGATTTCAGAGCTCAACCGCCTGATCGTCACCGACCGGCCCAGCGCGCTGTTTGATGGCTTTATCATCACCAAGGCTGGTAAATATGCTGGGGTGGCCACCGGGGTCGCCTTGATGAGTGTGATGCAGAAAGAGAGCGAGGAGCGTAATCGCAAACTCCTCGCCCTGGCCGATCAATTGGGCCAAGCGCGCACCGAGGCTTTGGCGGCGGCCAAATCGAAATCGCAATTCTTCGCTGCGGTCAGTCATGAACTGCGCACGCCGCTGAATGGCGTTCTGGGGGTCAGTGAGCTATTGCTCGACACCCAGCTTGATCCAGATCAACAACGCTTGGCCGAAACCATCCATAATTCAGGCGAGATGCTGGTCCATCTGCTCAATGATATTTTGGACCTCTCCAAAATGGAGGCCAATCGGATGAAGCTCGATGAGCGGCCTTTCGATCCCGCGCATCTGGTGAAATCCGCGCTCGATCTATGGACCGCCCGGGCCGCGCAGAAGAATTTAACCTATCAGGTGTGCGGCCAAGGCCTTGATGATCAATGGCTGATTGGCGACAGCCTGCGCATTAAACAAGTTCTCTTCAATCTGATCGCCAATGCCATCAAATTCACTAAGGAAGGCGAGGTCTGTGTGACCCTGGCCGTCCATGATATTGGCATGGGTCGGCGGATTTTACGCGCCGATGTCAGTGATACCGGATGCGGCATCCCTGAAACGGCGGCGAAATCACTCTTCCGTGCCTATCACCAGGCCAATAGTTCAGGCTCCTCCTCGCAAGGCACCGGGCTGGGCCTAGCGTTATGTAAGCGGATCATGGATCTGATGGGCGGCAAGATCGACTTCACCTCACATGAGGGGCGTGGATCCACCTTCTGGTTTGAAATTCCGCTTGAAGGCGTTGAGCAAAAACCTGTCGGGGCACCGTGCGATGCGGACACGGATGAGAAAGCAGCGGGCGACGCACCCGCCTTCATGCCCCATATCCTGCTGGTGGAAGATGATTTGATCAGCCGCGATGTTGTGCGGGGCTTTATCCGGCGGCGCGGCTGGCAATGTGACTGGGTGGAGCGCGGTGAAGATGCGCTGGAAGCCTGTCAGCATCAGCATTTTGATCTGGTGATCATGGATAATTCGCTACCCGGGATCAGCGGTGTTGAAACCCTAAAAGCGCTACGCGCCAGCGACAGCCATAATCGCGACATCCCGGTGATCGCCTTGAGCGCGCGCGCCATGCATGGCGATGAAGAGCGCTTCAAACAGGTCGGCATGCAGGGCTTTATCCCTAAGCCCATTGAAATCAATCGCTTTTACAGTGAAATCGAAGGCGTTTTGAAACACCTCGCCAGCACGGCACGCACGCAAAAATCAACCCGTGCAGCCTGATACGCCTTCGCGCCAAACCCAAAAGCCCCGGAGATACTCCGGGGCTTTTTTATGGGCAAAATCTGAAGCTTAAGCCGTTTTCGCGATCATATGGGTGGAAGTCAGACCATCGCCCGTTGCCAAATTTAACGCCCGCGTCAGATCATCCGACACGATCGGCAAGGCCAGTTCATAATCATGGCCCTGGTGGCGAATGGGCTCACCTAAATCGCGCACAAGTCGGATAATCGGCGTCAAAGCGGCCGTCGAGGCCATGGCGCGGATCTGTTCGGCCACCCCCTCCGATGCGACGCTTTCAACCACGGGCCCTAACACCACCGCATCGAAAGCCGAAGAGCGCAGCGCCTGCAAAACATCTTCTACGCGTGTCACACTGGTGACCCCGCAATTGATGACTTGTAAGTGGCCACGCAATACGGTGGCGCGCACGTCATCGGATTCAGCAACCAAGACCCGCAAGCGCCGCTTGGCCAAGCTCATAGTTTCATTATCGCAATAACGGTCCAGACGGCTGGAATAGCGCAAAGGCAGATCCAGCCACATGATGGACCCGCCGCCCGGGGCCGGGCGATAGCCCACATCCCCACGCATGAAATTCGCCAGTTGCTTACAAAGAAGCAGGCCCAATCCCGTACCGGCCTCTCGCATCTCATCATCGAGCTCTTCGCGTTGGAACGCTTCGAACAGATGCGCGCGTAGAGCCGGAGGCACACCGACACCGCTATCGCGGACCTCTACGTGAAGCCGCGCCAATTCTTGATGCTGCGATTCAACATGCACCATCACCGCCACTTCACCACTTTCGGTAAAGCGCACTGCATTATTGATGAACAGCTTCAAAATCTGCTCAACACGCTGCGCATCCATGCGCATAGCCCGCTCGGTATCGCCGGTGACCTTCACACTGAAGCGGATGCCTTTGGACTTAGCGCGTGGCTCACCATGACGGCGCAAATGCTCCCCAAGGGTTTCGCAGGTGATGTCAGAGAGGTAAAGCTCCATCTGACCCGCCTGAATGCGCGCATAATCCAGCACATCATGGATCAGGTAAGATAATTGCTGACCAGACCCAGCCATCATCTCCACCATGGAGGCATTTTCCGCATCCAGATTGGCCCGCTTCAAAATATCCGTGACACCCAGGACTTCGCTCAACGGACCGCGCAGATCATGGCTCATATTGACCAGAACGGCGGCATTTTTCTTGGCGCTTTCTTCGGCGCGGCGTGCAGCTTCCTCATGCTCTTCCGCCAAGCGCAGTAAGGCTTCACTTTGCGCTTCAGAGCGGCGCTGGGTATCTTCCAAAGAGGTGCGCGATTTCACGGCATCGACCAGATAGCGACTATTGGTCCAGGCAAGGCGCTGCATCACGAAGAAGAAGAGGATGGTCAGACCCGCCATCACACCATGCAGATAGGTCTGCTGTAGCCCTAAAAAGACGGTTAACAAACCCAGCGCGGGCAAATTATAGGCGGCGACAACGCGCGGTTCGGGCGCAGAGGACAAGGCCGCCCCGGCGGCCATCCCGGCCAGGATCAACATCGTACATTGCCACGCCAAGGGATTGGCATAGCTGGGTAACAGAAACAGGCTTGATCCCCATACCAGTCCAACCAGTCCCGATAGGATGGTATAAATGCGCATTTCCATGGGTGTCGGCGCACGGTCTTCCTTCATGGCCCGGCGCATGGTTAACACCCGTCCGGCCACGGCCACGGTCATCATGGCCAACCAACCCAGGCGCAGCCACCAGGCGACATCGGTATAGAAAAACCCCATCAGCACGGCCCCATTGACAATATTCAATGGACCAGACTGCAGAGCCCCTTCGGCGACCAAACGGTAGCGCGCATCGCGAATGCGTTGTTCAAGCGCCTTTTCGGCACTAGTTTGTGCGGTTTTTACCGACTTCATCCCACACTCCACCCGTCGTCTTATGCGTTGCTTTTTTGTTTGAATATGCGACGCTTTAGTGACCATTATCGACAACAGGCGTTAACACCGCGTGTTCCCATTGGTCTGAACCAAATTTTTTCAAAAGATTCTCCTATGCCCTTGCGACAAATCTTCTTTTTTGTTATTTTAATTCAGATGCTTGCCTCTTGCTCACCGCCACCCTCGCAACAGGCGCAAAGCTTGAATTGGGCCGATTTACGCCCGCAGAACGCCCCAGACCTCGCCATCCCTGAGGTCAATACGCGCTTATCAAGCCCCACGGGACTGGGGGAGAGCCGCAAAAATGAACAGATTCAAGATTTTGCCATCGTCGAAGATTTAGACGGCGTCTATGCGCGCCTGCCGGGCTATCTGTTACCGATCGACTATGGCGAAGGCGGGGCCGCGCGCGGCTTCTTACTCTTACCCTATCATGGGGCCTGCATTCACGCTCCCCCGCCGCCGCCCAATCAGATCGTGGTCGTGCACACCGAGACGCCCTTCGTGATCAAGAAAATGTGGGAGCCCGTCTGGGTGACGGGGTTATTCAAGATTGAACGCTCCGACACGGATCTGGCCAATGCGGCTTATACGATGCGCGCCGATGACATCACACCCTACGCCCCCTAAGACCCCATAAAAAAGGGGCGGCCCACAGGCCACCCCTTTGCATGCGTCGATGGAAAGCGTTTAGGCTTTCAAAGCATTCAACACGGCTTGTGCCGCGGCGCGCGTTTGGGCCGGATCAACCGCCAAAGTTTCTGGACGGCTGGCACTGTCATAGGCTCGCATAAGCAGCTCAAGCGCGTGATCAATCGCAGCAGCCAGCTCAGAATCCTCAGCCACAATCATATCATGAGCCTCGCCATTGGCCCGATCAGCCGCATAGACCAAGCCATAACCATCAAGCCACGCTTCGGCCAAGCCCTCTTGTTCTACCGCATAGGCGTATTGCAGGCTGGCGCGTTCGATCAGCTCACCGATCACGGCCGCGCGCACATGGGCTTCACTGGTGCCATCATTTGGGGCCACAGCGAGGTTGGCATCCAGCAGATCGGTGACAGTATTTACCGCCGCGATGATCTCGTCCTCGCTAGCGCCCTGGAAGTGCAGAACCGCCGCCTGGTTCAGCTCATCCATCATCACCTGTCCGCCCAATTGCTCGATCACAGGCTCCAGATCGATATAAATCTCAGAGATTGGATGGCTGAACAGCGCTGAGGCATTCGCGCGGTCACCCATCTCCATCGCCGCAAGACCGGCAATATAATGCGCACGCATCACTTCAATCGCAGAGCGGTAGACAACCGGATTGCGCAAGGCCTCTTCAGGGTCGATGCCCATTTCGCCGCCTGCTTCACCGCCTTCGCCGCCGCCTTCACCGCCCTCACCGGCCAATTCGGTGGGGTGAGCGCTCGGTGCAGCCTCTTCACTCTGGGCCGCCGCCGCAGGAGCATCGTGCTGAGCCGAGCTCGTGTCGGCGGCCTCGGGGGCAGGTTGGCTGCATGCGCTCAACGCGCCAGAGGTCAACAAAGCCGCAGCACTGACACTGGCCCAAATCTTGGTGGACTTACGAATACCCATGGGTCATTCCCCCTCGTGTGAACACTGCGACACTGCGCCGGGCGCACTGCGTCGCGTAATTGGCTAATCTTCTTCTAGCCCCTACCTTGAATGAGAATAAGTTGCAAGAGCTGACACCATATGTTGCATCATTTATCCCAAGTCTTGACGCCGGAAGAATTATCCCAGATCCGCGAGCTGACCGGCGCGCGAGAGGATTTTGTCGATGGGCAGGAAACTGCCGGCTGGGCCGCTAAACAGGTCAAAAACAATCTGCAAATGGCGCGTGGCCCAAAAGCCGATCTCGTCAAACGCATCGCCGAAACAGCCCTGCAACGCCATAGCGTCTTTCATGCTGCCGCCCAGCCCAAGCGCATCCTGCGCACGCTCGTTAGCCGCTATGAAGCGGGGATGACCTATGGCTGGCACGTCGATGATCCTTTGATGGGCGGGCATCGCTCGGATCTGTCCTTCACCCTCTTCTTGTCTGATCCTGACGATTATGAAGGCGGGGCGCTGATCCTGGATGGCACCGATGGTATCAGCGAAGTGAAGCTCAAAGCCGGTGAGGCCGTTTTGTACCCGACGGGGGCTCTCCATCAAGTCGCGCCCTTGTCCAGCGGCGCACGTGTGGCCGTAGTAGGATGGGTGCGCAGCCTGATCCGGCGCGCCGATCAGCGTGAAATGCTGTTTGATCTCGATATCTCATGCCGCGGGGTCTTTGAAAAAGAAGGCAAAAGCGCGCTGTTTGATCGCCTGCATAAAACCAAATCCAACCTGATGCGCATGTGGGCCGAGGATTAGGGCGTTCGGCTCTGGCCTGTCGCGCCAGGCATTTATCTTCAACGCGGCCCTGGACGTGATCCGGGGCCCATCGACCCCAAAGGGGTTGCGAGCGCGAATGCGCGCCCGCAGCGTCAGCGAGGATACTAAACAAAATCGCCCCCTCCGGTCCTGTCGGACCACCTCCCCCGCTTTGCAGGGGAGGATAAGTCTCACACCTGTCACCCCAAACTTGATTTGGGGTCCATACCGGAAGCGTTGAGTAAGGTTCTGACCGGCCAGAATAACGTCAAGCTCACGCCATGGATGCCAGATCAGGTCCGGGATGACATCAAAGAGAAGAGACTATTTGTCATCCCGGACGAACGAAAGTGAGATCCGGGATCTATTGCGCTTGCCCTTTAGGGAGATAGATCCCCGATCAAGTCGGGGATGACAGTCTTCATTGAAAAGCAGAGAGGAATCGCCCCCTCCGGCCTTTCAGGCCACCTCCCCCGCTATCGCAGGGGAGGATAAAGCTCACACCTGTCACCCCAAACTTGATTTGGGGTCTATGCCGGACGGGTTGAGCTTGCTTCTGGTCGGTTAGAATACTCATAAAGCTCACGCCAGAGATGCCAGATCACGTCTGGCATGTTCATCTAAGAGAAGAGATTAATTGTCATCACGGGCAAGCGTTAGCGCTCAAGTAGCCGATAGGCGGTAGCGCACAACAAAGCGCGACCCGGGATCTATTGAGCGTGCCGGATAAAACAATAGATCCCGGCTCAAGGCCGGGATGACAGTCTTCATTGAAAAGCAGAGAGGAATCGCCCCCTCCGGCCTTTCAGGCCACCTCCCCCGCTATCGCAGGGGAGGATAAAGCTCACACCTGTCACCCCAAACTTGATTTGGGGTCTATGCCGGACGGGTTGAGCTTGCTTCTGGTCGGTTAGAATACTCATAAAGCTCACGCCATGGATGCCAGATCAGGTCCGGGATGACATCAAAGAGAAGAGACTATTTGTCATCCCGGGCAAGCGTTAGCCCTCAAGTAGGCGATAGCCGGTAGGGCATTAAAGAAGCGTCCGCCCGCAGCGTAAGTGAGGACACAAAAGAAAAAACTGTCATCCCGGATTTAATCCGGGATCTATGCGCGCCTATGGCAAACTCAATAGATCCCGGATCTCACTAACGTGCGTCCGGGATGACAAAATATGGTTCGCCCTAAGTCCACTCTTTTCGCGCTGCAGACGCACATTACCGCTTGACAGCAACTTGTTATGTTATAACATATGCACATTACAGGGAGGTCGTCATGTCCATCGCCATTTTATCCAGCCTGATCCTTACCAGCGCGCCCGCATTGGGCACGCATGTCCATGGCGTGGCGCATCTAGATATGGCCTTGAACTCTAATGGCGCTTTGCGCGTAGAGTTCACCAGCCCCAAGCATGATGTGCTGGGCTTTGAGCATGCCCCTGAGACGCCCGAGGAGCATGAGGCCATCAAAGACTTAGAAACGCGTCTAGAGCGCCCCGAAAGCCTCTTTTCCCTAACCGGTGGGCACTGCGCGCTCACCGCGCTCCATCTGGATGAGACCCCGGCTTCATTGTCCGCCTCCCAGGTTCATTCGGATGGAGCGAACCCCCATGATGAGCATGACCATGATGACGATCACCACGACGATCATGATCACGCCCACAGCTCAGATCTGAATATCGCCTATGATTTCATGTGCGAAAGCCCAGCCCAGCTGGGCCAGATCATTCTCAACGCCTTTGAGACTTTCCCCAGCCTGACCACGATTGAACTGGCTTTCTTGAGTGACAGGGTGGCCCTGACTGAGACAGTCTCACGCGCGAACACCTCGGTTCGGTTGCGATAGGGGATAGCATGGCGCGCCTAACGGGCCTTTTGGCGGGCATGTCCGCTCTTCTCATGCTGGGCGCGTGTGAGCCAAGCCCCAAAGAGACAGCACTAGCCGATTGGCAGGCCCCCTCCCCCTTCTATGACGCGCCCCAGGATCAAAGCCCCGAGGATATCGTCTGGGATGATCTCTTGCCTGAGGGTGAGGCCGAACGCCTGTGGGAGGCCTATGCCCAGCTTGAAACGCCCTTAGGCGCGCATAATGAAAATGCACCGGCCGCCCAACAGGTTGAAGGCTTTAATGTGGTTGCCGATTTAGACGGCGAATACATCCGCATGCCCGGCTATCTGATGCCGCTAGATCTTTTGGCGGGAGGGCAAGCCAGCCGCTTCTTACTGGTGCCCTATTATGGGGCCTGCATCCACACCCCACCCCCACCGGCCAATCAAATCGTCTATGTGATCAGCGCTGAGCCCTGGCCGCGCGGTGAGATGTGGCAGCCGGTCTGGGTTGAGGGCATTATGAAGGTCGAGCGCATGGAAAGCGAGCTCGCTGAGAGCGCCTATACGCTCTATCTCGATGCCAGCGAGCCCTATGAAACTCATTTGACCCGGCCTTAGGCGAAGGCCGCGTCCAAACCCTGGCACAGCGGGAATAAATCCCCTTCCAGATTGCCGGAGGTGAGGATCAAGACCACGCCCTCACGCTCCACGCTCTCAATGACACGCGCACGGTCATAGGCTTCGGCCGCGACGCCGCTGGCATTGGCGCGGGCTAAAATTTCCTCATGGCTACTTTGATCATGCCCCGCTTTGCCCTGCTCTTCGGGGGGCAGGATGAATACCCGTGCCGCACCTAAAAACGCCGTATCATACCAGGACAGCATGGCCCGGTTGCGCCAGGAAAAGGCGTGGGGCTCAAAGACCACTGTCAAAGCCCGCGTGCCAAAATGGTCTTTTAGGGCCGTTATCGCGGCGCGGGTTTTTTCCAGGGATGAGCCAAAGCCCTCATAAACCGGGACAGTTTCTTGCTTGGAAACACGCTCCAAACGCCGGGCGATACCGCGAAAGTTGGACAGGGCGGCGCGCGCCGCCTCTGGCGTGATCAGGCCGCGCTCCACCGCCCAGGCGATAACGCCGACGATATTTTGCACATTATGCGCGCCGATCAATTGGGTCTCAAACTGACCGAGGCTCTGTTCGCCTTTAAAAAGCTCAAACACCGTCATCGCGCCGTGCGCCCTGACATGGCGCGCGCACCAATCGGCCTTCACATCCACGCCATACGTGACGATCTGGGCCGGGCATTCCTTTGCCAGTTCCACGACCCGGGGATGATTGGCGCACAGCGCGGCGATACCCCCCGCGGGCAAATCCGCCAGCAGAATGCGGAAGGGTGCTTCAAAGGCCGTCACCGTGGGATAGACATTGACATGGTCATGACTGACCGAGGTCACGATCACATCATGGGCGCAATAATGCAGGAATTTCGCCGAAGGATCGAAATGATTGGAGGGGTATTCATCGCCTTCAATGACGAAGGTCGGTACCTCGCCCAGATCGGCCGTGGTGGCAAGATCCTTGGCTCGCGCACCGATCATATAACCCGCCTCCACGCCGCAGGCGCGCAGCAGCCAGGCCGCAATCGCGGTCGTCGTGGACTTTCCCGAACTGCCCGCCACCACCAAGGGTTCGCGCGTTTTAAGGATCTCACTCATAAAGCTGGCGAAGGAGAAGATCGGCTGGCCGGTCTCCATCGCGGCTTTCACCTCGTCATTCACTTCGGGGTTCAGCTTGGCATTCATGCCGATGACGAAGCGATCCACACCGGCGGGAATATTGGCCGGGCTATAGCCATCATGCCAATCAAAGCCGCGCTCCTCCAGATAGGTGCTGGCGGGGGGATAGACCTGATAATCCGAGCCTGAGACCTGATCGCCGGCCTGTTGAGCCAGAGTGGCCACCGCGCTCATCCCTACACCGCCAATGCCGATGAAATGTGTGCGCGTCATGAAAGGCTCCTTTTAGCGTTGAGTGTGAGGGCTTTAGCCGAAGAATAAGACACGATCATCACGCCGCGTGCTTAGAGATCAGCAATTTTACTGTGCGCGGTCATGTGCTCGGCCAGGGCGCGCGCCCATTCCAGGCGGAAAATGCCTGAGCGATGCTCATAATTGGCATGAACGCCTTCTGAGGCCGCACCCGGTGAGAACACCACCGCCCCACCCTCTGTCTGCGAGGCCAGATGGGCGGCTTGGATCGCGGCTTCAAAGCTTTCAAACGTGTGAAAGCCCTCTTCGATCCCAACGCCGTTCAGCCCTTCGGCGACCTCCTCAGCGATGGTGCCAAAAAGATAAAGGCGCACATTATGCAGCGTCTGCAGATGCTCACAGAACTGCGTCCAGTCCTGACCGCGATGGCGCCCGCCCATGATCAGATGCAAGGGGCGATGCAAGATAACCTGGATCGCAGACATCACCGCCTCAGGCACGGTGGCGAGGCTATCATCAATCCAGGCGACTTTTCCAATCTCACCAATGGTTTCTAGGCGATGAGGTAAGGGCGTCCAGCTGGGAAGCCCCGTGATGAGGGCCTGATAAAGCGCCCCGGGCGTTAAATGCTCACCGGCCAAAATCGCCGCACAGGCCATGCGCACGCTTTGCGTCATGATCGAGCCCGCCAGGCGCGCATTTAACGGCGTTAAGGCCAGCGCGGCTTGGTGGGGCAAATAAATCTCGCCCTTGTCCAAATCCGCCGGGACATAATCTTCAAAGGCCAGACGCGCGCCGGTATGCTGAGCGGGCAGCGCCGCCAAAATCTCCGGCTGGCTCAACACGGTCAAGTCGGGGAAACGCCCCGCCGGGGCCATTTTCGCGCCCGCATAGGCCTCATGCCCGCCATGCCAGTCGGTGTGCTCACGATAGAGATTGGTGATGACATGGACCCGGCCCGCCCCCATCGCATCATGAAGCTGATAGGAGGAGAGCTCTGCGACCACGACATCCACCTCAAACGGGCGATCATCCAAGGGCGGTGCACCGATATTGCCCACGCTGACCGCATTAATCCCACCGGCGCGCAGAATATGGGTGATCAAACTGACGGTCGTGCTTTTGCCTTTGGTGCCAGTGACGGTGATCAGGCGATCGCGGCCCTGGAGCGACAGCCAATAGCCCGTCGGCGTGGTGATGTCCGCGCCCAGGCTTTCCAGCTTCACAATGACGCGATTGCCCGGCGCAATACCGGGCGAGCGCAGCACCAAGGGCGCAGCCATATCAAGCGCCAAGCCCTGGCTTAGGAAATCCGCTTGCGACTGGGCGGTGATCCCGGTGGGAAGGTCAGGCGCGCCCTCGCCCTCATACAGCACTAAAACCGGGCAATCGGGATAGAAGGCATCCAGAAAACGCGACGCGCCCTGGGCCTCGCGCCCCCACCCGATCAGCACCACGCCATCATAGGACCAGGATAAAGGCGATTGCGGCTCAGCCATGCATCATCTCTTGCAACAAACCATCGGGTAGATGGTGGGGATCTTTAAACTCTAACAAGGCTTTATAGTGGCCGTCACGATCAAAATCGCTTAACCGTGGCGCAAAATGACGAACCAGGGCCACGTCCTGCCAGTCGGGGCGCGTCTGCAGAAGGCTCAACGCCGTGCGCGCCTCCTCTATCGTGCCCACGCACTCCCAGGGTTTTTGCGTGCCAAAGCCCAGTATCTCTTCATATAAAGGGATAAGCCCTGTATCAGCCAAAAGGTTGCCGCCAAAAATCAGTTCGGCCCGATCACGCGCCAGGAAAGGCGCAAAAATCAAGAAGGTGAAGGCGCATTTAGGGCAAGTTCGACACCAGCGCGTGTCCGCGCCCTTGGCAATGTGGAAATTGCGATTACAGCTGGTAATCCGGGCCACATCGTCCAGACCCGTGATCTGACGCGCGATCCAAATCTCTGACACGGGGCGCAGGGCCGAATAATAGCTGAGCGCACCGCCGGTTTCACTGGCCAAGGCGGCCCGCAGCAAAGCCTCAAACGCGTAGGATTTGGAATATTGATGGTTCACCCCGGCGCCATCCATCACCAAGGTCGGCTCATCGGCGGAGCGTTCATTGGCGAACACTACCTGGCCCGCCCCGCGCATCACGGCCGCTAAACTCAATAGGATTGAATTGATCGCCGTCACGGGCACATGACCGTTGAGGGCCCCGGCCTCATTCGCCGCGATCAAGCGCGGGTCAATGCGCCGGTCGATGAAATTGAGGGTGCCACCGGCGGTGTCCTGCAAGACATCTTTGACGCGATCACTGGTCGCCACGGAATAGACGCGCGCGGCGATACCGGCGCGTGTCACGAAATGGCGCACAACGGCAGAATCTTTACCGCCGCCCCAGGCCACCAGGGCATGCTCTTGATTTAACGCGAGCTTATCGCAGCCCTGTCCCGTTTTGGCACGCCCGACCAAGCTTAACACGCCGGGATGCGCCAAGCCATTGCGCACGCGAAATTCGCCCAAGCCATCTTGATAGGCGGCCTCAATCGCGCCAAGGCTTTGCGCGCTGAGCACCTCATCGGGCAGGATAAGCTCGGGCGCGGCGGCGGCCTTATAATAGCTGACCCCGATCAGAGCCTGGGCCAAACGAATAAGGCCCGGTGCGGCCTCTAAGCGTTCAGGATGGAAGTCTTCGCGCGCAAACCGGATCGTCTCGCTGAACGCGCCATAGCGATCGCATACATAGTCAAAGGTCACGCTGGCTGAGGCTGCGTCCCAGTGATAGTGCGCAATGTGAAAGCGTGAAGCCATCGCTATCATCCCATAAGGCTCGATCCCGATAGGGGTTATAGCGAGACTTAGGCCGATAAATCACGCGCCAGACGCAGGCCGCTAAATTGCCAGCGTGCCGATGGGGGGAAGAAATTGCGATAGCTGGCGCGCACATGGTCATAGGGCGTGGCACACGAGCCGCCGCGCAGCACCCATTGGGAGGCCATGAACTTACCATTATATTCACCCACCGCACCCTTTGGCGGATGATAGCCCGGATAAGCGCTATAGGCGCTTTGGGTCCATTCCCACACCCCGCCATAGACCGCTTGAAGGCCGTCCCCGGCCTGCATCCGGGCGGGGTGAACGCCGGGTTGATTGAAAAGCAGGCGTCCTTCTGGCGGCGCACAATGAGCGAGCAGCTCCAACTCCGCCTCCAGCGGCAAACGCGCACCCGCCCAATTGGCATAGGCCGCCGCTTCATAGCCGGAGATATGACAAACCGGTTGATCGGGATCGAGTTTCTGCGGGCCATGAAGGGTATATTCGTGCCACTCGCCTGCGATTTGACGCCAGTAGAGCGGGGCCTGAAGGCGCTCGCCCTGAACCATGGCCCAGCCCTCGGAAAGCCAAAACTCCGCGCGCTGATATCCCCCATCAGCCATAAAGTTCAGCCATTCGCCATTCGACACCGGGCGCTGGGCCAGCTCAAACGGGTAGAGATAAACTGTGTGGCGCGGCAATTCATTGTCATAGACAAAGCCGGATCCAGCCACGGCCCCGACCTCGACCAACCCGCCTTCAAACGCCATAAACGCCATTTCGCCTAAAGCTTCACTCTTATGGGGTAACTCTTCCGGACGCGGATATGGCCCATGCGGCAAGGGTGAGACGGCCAGCACATGTTTGATATCGCTGCATGCCAATTCCTGGTGTTGCTGTTCATGATTAAGGCCCAGCTCAATAATGGGCGCGCCCTGATGCCAAAGCGCCTCATCCATCGTCTCTATGGCGCGCTCAACCTGAGCAGTGACATAGGCGCGATAGCGCAAAACCTCGTCCACCAAGGGCCGGGTCAAGAGCCCGCGCCGGGCTCGCGACCAGCGCTCGCCCACCGCTTCATAATAAGAATTAAACAGGTAATCGAACACAGGATCAAAGGGCTGATACCCCTTGATCAGGGGCTGAAGCAGAAAGGCTTCAAAAAACCAGCTGGTATGAGCAAGATGCCATTTCATCGGGCTGACATCGTCCATGGTCTGGACTTGCATGTCTTCCGGGGCCAGCCCCTGGGTCAGGCCTTCGGTTTGCGCGCGGATGCGTGAAAACCGCGCCTTTAACAGCGCACGATCGTTCAAGTCCGGGCGCATGGCGAGCGCAGGGTGCATAGGGAGCCTCTTCGCAGCGTCTGACAGACTGGCTTTAGCTTGGCCCGATATCACAAAATAACAAGGGGCCATGATGTGCAAAACGGACAGATTTTTGAAAAGATCCCAATCCTCGCTTACGCTGCGGGCGCGCACTTCTTATTTGTCCTATCGCCTGTTGGCTATTTGAGGACATTCGCGCCTGCGGGCCGGTGGCCCGATTTACCCCTCCCCTGCAAAGCGGGGGAGGTGGGCGGTACGGCCGGAGGGGGCGTCTTCTTGTGAAGTATCCTCGCTTGGCAAAAACAGCAAAAAAAGAGTTGTCATCCCGGAGAAGCGTCAGCGCACA
>NZ_KB908057.1:178782-544589 GCF_000382325.1 Woodsholea maritima DSM 17123 | reverse complement strand
CGCTGCGGGCGCGCACTTTTTATTTGTCCTATCGCCTGTCGGCTATTTGAGGACAGTCGCGCTTGCGACCCTTCGGGTCGATCCTGTCATGCCAGACTTGATCTGGCATCCATAGCGTGAGCATGACGATTATTCTGCTCCATCAGAACCAAGCTCACCCCCGTCCGGCATGGACCCCAAATCAAGTTTGGGGTGACAGTTTCTTGAAAAGTCCTCGCTTACGCTGCGGGCGCGCGTTCGCGCTTGCGGGCTCATCGCCCGATTATCCTCCCCTGTTTACGGGGGAGGTGGTCCGTAAGGACCGGAGGGGGCGTTTCTTAAAGCTCCTCGCTCACGCTGCGGGCGCGCGTACGCGCTTGCGAACCCTATGGGTTCGATCTTGGACCCCGGATCAAGTCCGGGGCCGCGTTGAGCATAAACATCCACTGTCATCCCGGCCTTGAGCCGGGATCTATCTGCCTTAATGGCGCGCTCAACAGATACCGGATCTCACTGCCGTTCGTCCGGGATGACACTATGGCTATGCCTTAAGTGTAAGCATCTATGTAGCAACGCCCCCCTCAGTCAGCTTCGCTGACAGCTCCCCCGTAAACAGGGGAGCACACACTCGTCACCCACCCCTATGACATCGAGCGAATATAAATTTTCTCACATCAAGCGCAAAGCGCCACCCGGTCACCCCGAACAGCACATATTTGAAGAAACTGAATAATAACCCTCTTCGGTGTATACATTCACGATACGAGAAGAGGGTTTGGGGTGATGACGCGTAAAACAATACAGATTTGGCTGTGTGTGGTAATCGGCGGCCTAGTGATCGCGCTGTTAAGCGGCGTGGCGACTTATCGCTATCTTCAAACCCATAGCCGTGATGTCACGCGCGATCAGCTTCAGACCTATATCGCGGAGCGCGGCGATGTGGAGCAATTCCTCTTCACCTCAGTGGCGCGCCTGCACGAAGCCTCCCATAACCTCTATCGCCGGATCTATTCCAAGCTGAGCGAAGACGAGGCGGTGCGCCGCTTTAACACCCTCTTTCCTTTGCAAGAAGACGGGACCCGACGCAGTGTGGATCAGCTGTTTGATGGCATCACGACCCTAGAGGGCAGCCCCGTCTATGGCATCGGAGCCTATTACCGTGAAGGCCAGGCGCTAAGCTGTGAAGACAAGCGTCGCTTGTTTGCCGGCTATCTGACCGTGCGCCAGATCGGCCCGGCCTATGAGACGCAGTTCAGCAATTTCCAATTCTATGATGAGCATAATAACCTGATCTTATTTGCGCCCCTGCGCCCAGATCGGTTGATGTTTTACCGCAAAACCGCGCCGAATAATCTGGACTTCACCCAAGAACCTCAGGTGATCGGCAGCCTGCCGCCTAATAACCCGACGGAGCAAACGCGCTGTACGCCCGTTACGGTGCTGCTGTATCGGCCCAATGATCCGGCCTCTCATGTGGGATGTTATACCCCGATGCGTCTGGGCGGGCGCCATATGGGGGCCTTTGGGGTCAGCCTCAATGTCTCACGCTATCTCAGCCACGCGGTCAGCCGCCCGCCAGAAAATGGCGAGAACTTCATTCTCGATAATGAAGGCAGCCTTGTCGTTCATAGCGAGCTGTTAACACCCGGTGAGAATGATGAGGAAACCTTACATGTCCTGCAAGCGCGCCTGGATGGCGCAGAGATTGCGCGCGCGGTCAATGCCAATGGCCGTGTGTCAGGTGTGTTGGAGTTGAGCGATGGCGATCTAATCGCCTTCTCGCGGATTGGCGCACCCAACTGGATTTTCGTCAGCCGGATTGACAACACTACCTCAAACGCCGACCCGCTGTTGCAAGCGGCCTTCTGGGCCGGTGTGGTCTTCTTACTGGTGTTAAGTCAGGGACCGGGCCTGGTCTCTTTGCTCGCTGAGCGTTCCATCACGATAGATGACATCGACCGCGCCGAGAATTATCCCGACGCCCCCGACGCGCGCGAATTAGTTGGCGCTAGCCGTTCAGCAGCGAGCGACCAATCGAGAGAAAACGCTCGCGGCGACGCTGGCGGATCTGAACAGGCGAGAGACCCTCGAACTGGCTGAGCGATTGCTCCATCTGATCGCCGACCCGGCGGATTGCCTCTTGCGGATTGCGGTGGGCTCCACCGACGGGTTCAGGAATAATCGCGTCGATGATTTTCAGCTGCAGCAAATCCTGCGCGCTGACTTTCATCGCCGTCGCGGCATCCTTGGCCCTGGCAGAATCGCGCCACAGGATCGAGGCACAGCCCTCCGGTGAGATCACCGAATAGATGGAATGCTCAAGCATCAAAACCGCATTGGCCGCGGCCAGCGCAATCGCCCCGCCAGACCCGCCTTCACCGGTCACCACCGAAATCATCGGCGTACCCAGGGTGAGGCAGCGCTCGGTTGAGCGCGCAATGGCTTCGGATTGGCCGCGTTCTTCCGCGCCAATGCCAGGATAGGCCCCCGAGGTATCAACGAAGGTCAAAACTGGCAGATCATACTGCTCGGCCATATCCATCAGGCGGATGGCTTTACGATAGCCTTCCGGGCGGGCCATGCCGAAATTGTGCTTGATACGGGTCTGAACATCATGGCCTTTTTCATGACCCAGAACGACGACCGAGCGACCGCGGAACCGGCCCAAACCGCCAATGATCGCATCATCATTGGAAAAGCGACGATCCCCGCACAGCTCTTCGAAATCTTCGATCAGGTGCTTATAATAATCTTTCAGATGCGGGCGCTCAGGGTGGCGCGCCACCAGCGTTTTGCGCCACGGATCAAGCTTGGCATAGAGCGCCTGCAATTGATCAGAGGACTTTTGACGCAGCTTGGCAATTTCATCGCCCAGATCAGGACCGTCTTCGCCATTGCGGGCCATAACGCCTTCAAGTTCTTCGATTTTGGCATCCAATTCCGCAATTGGACGTTCGAAATCTAGATAAGTACGGGTCGGATCAGACATGGTCGCCTTAACGCTGTTCTAAAAAAGAAGGGTGCTTCACCCTTATCCTAGGAAGGCGCAACCTAACCAGAGCTTGGCTAGAGTGCAATCTTGAGAAGCCGCCAGTAGCAGTCACCTGCACACAAAGTCACGCCTTATTACCGCTCTTACTCAGCAAATCTTGCGCCATTACTCACTCTGGGCGAGCGGATGGGCATCATAGACCAAATTCTTCAGCCGCGCGTCCAGGACATGGGTGTAAATCTGGGTCGTGGATACATCGCTATGGCCCAATAATAACTGTACACTGCGCAGATCCGCGCCATTGGCCAACAAATGGGTCGCAAAGGCATGGCGAAGGGTATGGGGGCTGATATTACGTCCGCCCAAACCGGCTTTATTCGAGAGGTCCTGCAGGATTTGCGCGAATCGCTCACGCGTCAGATGACCGGTTTTGGCACTGGTGGAGGGGAATAAGAAGCGTTCGGCCCGGCGGCGCTCCACACCCATTTTCGGCATATGGTGATCACGCACTTTGCGATAATCGGCAATGGCATCCAGTGCCCGATCGGTCAGGGGCACCAAGCGTTCCTTGCCGCCCTTGCCATAGATCAACACACAGCGTTCTGCGCGGGCAAAGGCCTTAAGGGGTAAAGACACCAGCTCACTGACCCGCAGGCCGCAGGCATATAACAGCTCCATCAGGGCACGAAGGCGCAGCTTGGCCGGGCCGTCTTCCTCGACTTCAATAGCGCGAAACAGCGCATCGACATCACCGACGCTTAAAACCTTCGGTAAAGGCCGGTCGGCCTTAGGGCTTTTCATCGGCAGGGAGGGATTATCCGCGCGCAAGCCATCGCGCAGCAGGAATTTATAAAAGCGCCGTACCGCAGACAGGCGCCGCGCCGCCGTCGCCTTGGAGAGGCCATCACGGGCCAAGCTGGCGAACGCATCTTCCAGATCGGGCGTTTGGGCCGTAGCGTAATCAGACCCCGAATGTTTCAGGCGCAGCGCAATATCCTCTAAATCGCGGCGATAGGCGTCCAGAGTGTGGGGCGAGGCCCCACGCTCTGCAGCCATCATGTCTAAAAAGAGGTCAACCCAAAGGGTGCTCACGCCTCATCCTCAACAACCATTTCCAGAACCAAACGGCGCGCTTCCTGTCTTAAATCGGCAACAGACAGAATGGATACCGCCTGGGCGATCGCAAAAGGATCACCAGGGGCCGCTTCGATCAAAGCGGCAGCATAGATTTGCGCCTCACCGGCGGCCTGAGCATGCGCGGCGAGCAATCCCAAAGCGCTTAACGTGGCCAGATCCAGCTTGGCTTGCGCGCCGCCTTCATCCGCACCCGCATCTTGCGGCTTCACAGCCTGATCGGGCAGGCGATGGGCATGATAGCGGGCCAATTGCGCACGCAAATCCAGCGGCGTACGCGCACCCAAGGCCATCAGCCCGGCCCCTTGGGCCAGTCTGGCGCGATCGGCATTTTCCAAGCGGGCACTGTGAAGGGCTTCAAACCCGCCCGACTGGACTTCATTGCGCGCAATCGCCAGGGCGAAATCCAAGCCGACCAAAATGCTCGCCGCGGGCGCATCCCATTCTGCTTGCGGCTTAAACGATGGCCCATAAGGATCGGGTCCCAATTGCTGCGGCCCATCTGAAGGGGGCAAGTGCGCCGGATTGAGCGGCATGCCGTTTTCATCATAAAGCGGTTCAGGTTCGAGTTCAGGTTCGGGGCGCGGTGGGCCATATTCCAGCGCTTCACGCCAGATGTCCGCGGTTTCCAAATCCTCGGCCAAGATTGCCGCCAGGATGAAATGCACGCCATGAACCAAAGTCTCATCACTGATCGGCAGGCTAGAGACTTCCGGGCCATAAGTGCGCGCCACGGTGATGAACTCACCCTCAGCCTTGGCATCGTTCAAACGCAGCGCCAGCGCATCGGCGGCCAGCTGACGATCTACATCCTGGTGGATCAACGCGCCCAGCGCCGCCGCCCGCTCAGCCCCTTGCATGGAGCGCGCAGCTTCCAGCGCGGCGAGCGGATCTTGCGGCAGGCGGATCTGAGGCCCAGTACGAAGCGCGGCCTCTTTCAGCCAGGCCGGGGCCCCTTCATCGACCACGATCACCTGGTCTTGATTGCGATCATGAATAAGCGCCAGCGACACACCATCACGCGGCGTGATCGCATCACCAATCGGGGTGTTGAGCGTATAGGCATCGAACACCGTGAAGAAATCGGCGGCGGCCTCATCGCTTTGATGACGCGCCAGTTCTGCGGTTAATTCTGCCGCTGGAATATTGCCCGACAAGGCCAAGCACGCCGCACGCGCGCGCAGCCAATAGGCCTCATCGCGGCCGGTTAACAAGGCATCAGCGGCCCGGCAGGCCTCATCCTCATGACCCAGGGCGAAGGCGGTTTCGGCATAAAGCCGCGAGAGCAAGGCCGATTCATTGACACGCGGTGTGCGCACCAACAGGTTATAGACCGGCTGGGCTCGGCCCGTCGCCAGCGCCCTATCGGCGCGCAACGCGGCCAGATCAAACTGCGCATCGCGCGGCGGACGGCCCGCGGCTAACAAGGCACGCGCGGCAAGGCGCGCAGCCAAGGGATGGTGAAAGCCCACACCCTGCCCATCGGGTAAAGTGGTCAAGGCCGCGCGCAAGGTCTCCGCCCCGGAATTGGACCAGACATGGGCGGGCATGCCGCTTTGGATACCGACTTCAAAGGGATTGACCGCGCCAAGCTCTTGAACTTCAACAGCCGGTTGGGCAAAGGCCGCGCCCCAGATCAGGGCCGCGCACGCCAGCAAACTAGCTTTTAAGCGCATCAGTGACCTCAATACGGGTGGTTTCTTGCGGCACTTCAACACCGTTGGAGACCATGATGAGACCGATAAACCCGGCCAGCCCCAGAACGACGACGACACCTAATCCGATCAAAAATCCGCGCATCTATAACCCCTCAACTTCCCATGAAGTTTACGTATAACATAGCCTTAGGAATAAGGCGATTTCCAGACGTATCACAGTCCAGCCCAAAACCATGACACCTCTATGGCGCCAGGCTGATTGCCACCTGCCCCCAGCCTGCCTATAGGATGGGGGTATGAGCCAGACAACCGAAATATTGCACCTGCCACAAACCTTGGTCCTCGTCGGCTTGATGGGCGTGGGAAAGACCACCGTCGGGCGTCGCCTGGCCAAACGCATTGGACGCCCCTTCAAAGATGCCGATATTGAAGTAGAACGCGCAGCCGGGCGCAGCGTTTCTGAGATTTTTGCAGAATTTGGTGAGGCGGCTTTTCGCGAAGGCGAACGTAAGGTGATTGCCCGCCTGTTAGAGGCGCCCAAGCCCATGGTCCTGGCGCTGGGCGGGGGCGCTTTTGTAGATCCCACAACGCGCGCGCTGGTCAAAGATAAAGCCATTTCGATCTGGCTGAAGGCCGATCTGGACACCTTGATGGAGCGGGTGGGCCGGCGTGATACGCGCCCCCTTTTACGCGCCGAAGATCCCCGTGCGGTGATGGCTGAGCTGATGGAAAAGCGCACGCCCGCCTATGCTGAGGCCGATATCAGTGTGGATTCCACCAACGGCTCGCACACCACAACGGTCGATGATATTTTAGTGGCCTTAGAGGCTTTGCGCCCGATGGAGCATATCTAAATGATGGCTGATGTTTCAACGCTGCGCCGGGTTCATATTGATCTGGGCCCTGAGAGTTATGATGTGGTCATCGGTGAAGGCGCGCTGGAAGGCGCAGGCCCTTCCCTCGCCCAGCTGTGCCCGCGCGGGCGCGCCATCATCGTGGCCGACCCGGCCGCCCTGGCCCATCATCGTGCCCGCTTGGAACAGGTTTTGGCCCAGCATGGCCTCACCCCGCTCTATCTGGAAATTCCGGGCGGGGAGCAGGCCAAAAGCTTCCATCGCCTAGAAGCACTGTGCGCGGAATTACTCGACGCCAATGTCGAGCGCCAGGAATGTGTCATCGCCTTTGGCGGCGGCACGATTGGCGATCTAACGGGCTTTGCCGCGGCGATTGTCAAACGCGGGGTGAAATTCGTGCAAATCCCCACAACCTTGCTGGCTCAAGTTGATTCCTCCGTCGGCGGTAAGACCGGGATCAATACCGCGCGCGGTAAAAATCTGATCGGGGCCTTCCATCAACCCAGCCTGGTTATCGCCGATCTGACCCTGCTCGCGAGCCTACCCGCGCGCGAATTGCGCGCCGGATATGCGGAAATTATCAAGGCGGCCCTCATCGGCGATCGCGCGCTTTTCACCCGGCTGGATACCTTGGGCCTTGAGGCGCTGAACGGTGAAGGCCTGGCCGAAGCGGTTGAAGCCGCCGTCGCCTTCAAGGGCGACATTGTGCGCCAAGATGAGAAAGAGGCCGGCGTTCGCGCCCTTCTCAATTTGGGACATACCTTTGGCCATGCCTTTGAAGCGGAGGCCGAAAAAGGCACGCTCATCCATGGCGAAGCCGTCGCCCTGGGCCTGGCGCTCGCCTTTCGGTATTCGGCGCGGCTGAGCCTTTGTGCGCAAAGCGATGCGCGCGCCGTTGAAGCCCATTTGGCTAAGGTGGGCCTTCCCGCCTTCATCGCGGAGCTTCCCGGCGGGCCTTATGAGGCTGAGGGGCTTCTTAACCGCATGAAAGATGATAAAAAGAACAAGGGTGGGGTCATCACCCTCATCCTCGCGCGCGCTATTGGGGACGCCTTCATCACCTCTGAGTGCGCCAGCGAGGATGTTCTGGCCTTTTTACACGATGAGCTGAAACCACAATGACATTTGATATGGGTCTGGTCTGGTCGGGCATAGGCATCCTTGCCCTGTTATGCATGTCGGCCTTCTTTTCAGGATCTGAAACCGCGCTGACGGCCACGTCTAAGGCGCGCATGCTGAGCCTGGAGAAAGATAAGGATCAACGCGCCAAGCGGGTGAATTTCCTGATCGCGGACAAAGAAAGCCTGATCGGGGCGATCTTGCTGGGCAATAATCTGGTCAATATCCTGGCCTCTTCGATCGCTGCGGTGATTTTTCTCAAACTCTTCGGTGAGGCGGGTGTACCGATTGCCACCTTGGTGATGACCTTTCTGGTTCTGATCTTCGCTGAGGTCATGCCCAAGACCTATGCGCTCTCCAACCCGGATCGCTTTGCGCTGGCGGTCTCGCTGCCCATTCGGATCTTTGTCATCGTTCTGTCCCCCGTGGTCGGGACCGTGCAAACCATCGTGCGCGCCACCTTGCGCATTGTCGGGGCCAATGTGGATGGGCCGGTGTTAAGCTCTCACGAGGAAATCCGCGATCATATCGACCTGCACCACCAAGAAGGCGGCGTGGTCAAGGGCGATCGCGACATGCTGGGCGGGGTCTTGGATCTGCGCGAACTGACCGTTGAAGACGTGATGGTTCACCGAAAAAATCTGGTCATGCTAAACATCGAAGATGACCCTCACACCTTGATCCTCAAGGCGTTAAGCTCGCCCCATACGCGATTGCCGCTTTATCGTGATGAGAGCGAGAATATCGTCGGGGTCTTACATGCGCGCGATCTGGCCCGCGCCCTGTTCCAGGCGGGCGGCGATGTCAGCAAGGTCGATATCGAAGCCATTAAGCGCGAACCCTGGTTCATCCCGGAAACGACCGAGCTGCAAGATCAGCTCAATGCCTTCCGCGAAAAACGCGAACATTTCTCGCTGGTTGTCGATGAATATGGGGCCCTGAAAGGCGTTGTCACCCTAGAAGATATCCTTGAAGAAATCGTCGGGGACATTGAAGACGAGCATGACATCACCGTCGAAGGTGTGACCCGCCAAAGCGATGGCACGGTTTTGGTCGATGGCGTCACCCCTATTCGCGATGTCAACCGGGCGCTCGATTGGGATTTACCCGATGATGAAGCCGTCACCATTGCGGGCCTGGTCATTCACGAAGCCCAGACCATCCCCAGCGAGAAGCAGATCTTCCGCTTCCACGGGGTGCGTTTTGAGGTGATCAAGCGCCAGCGCAATCAGATCACGCGCCTGCGCGTGGCGAAAGAACCCGACGTCGCTTCCTGATCCTTGAGGATACAGCAAGCCAAGACAGCGCGCGGATTTACGCCGCGCGCTGATCCATATTCTCGGCAACTTTCTTCAAGAAGGTATCGACCTGGGCGCGCAGATTGTCATTCATCTCGCTGACGGTATCGGAGGCCATGCGCATTTCTTCCACCCGATCACGAGTTGAGGAAATCGCGCCGGTCACCTTCTCTACCTCCCCCGCGGCATCGCGCGTGCCATTGGCCGCCTGGGTGATGGAGCCCGAAATGGACTGGGTCACCGCGCTTTGCTCTTCAATCGCGGCGGCAATCACGGTGGAGATTTCCTCCACCTTGACGATGGCGTGAGAAATCTCCTGAAGCGCTGCCACCGCACCCTGAGTGGAGTTCTGCACCGCCTCAACCTGGGCCGAGATGTCACCCGTGGCCTTGGCGGTCTGTTCGGCGAGCGCCTTCACCTCCTGGGCCACAACGGCAAAACCTTTTCCGGCCTCGCCCGCGCGCGCGGCCTCAATCGTGGCGTTCAGCGCCAACAGATTGGTTTGCTCGGCAATATCATTGATCAGGCCGATCACCTCACCAATGCGCCCGGCAGCTTCGGCCAATTGCTTGACATCATTGTCTGTTTTACGCGTGATTTGCACGGTGGAGGCCACGACTGAGTTGGCTGTGTCAGTCTGGCGGTTAATCTCATCAAAGGACGCGACCAGTTCTTGCACGGCTTCATCCACCGCAGACACGCCCTTTGAGGCCGATGTCGAAGCGGTTTTCGAGTGGTCTGCGCTTTGTCCTGCATCTTGGCCCGCTTGCGTCACCGCCTCGGCGCAGCTACGCATCATGGTCAGCTCTTTACCGACCGCCTCTAAGCTGGTGGAGACGGTTTCGCGAAAACCCAAGATCAAGCCTTCAATCTCGCGTTGACGCTCAAACTCAATCTCGGCGCGTTGCTCACGCTCATAGGCAAAGCGCTTGGTGTCTTCCAAGGAGCGCTGGAAGACTTTTAACGAGCGCGCCAGATCGCCAATTTCATCCTTACGCGCTTCATCCTGCGGCAAGACATCGCCCTTGGCCCCCTTGGCCACCGCGCGCAGCGCCTTGACCACGCGGCCCATCGGCGTCGCCAGACCATTCGACATTATATACCCGCCCAGGCTTGCCACCGCGATCATCACCGCACAGGCTAAAACGATCGAGGTCATCAAGATTTGAACTGGGCCAACAATTTCGGCCTTATCCTGCATCGCCAGAACGGCCCAGGAGGCATCATGGAAGGCGACGGGAGAGACCGCGGTCTCAACATCGCGCCCAGAGACCTGTTGATCCGTGAAATAAGCCGAACGCCCTTTGGCCGCGTCCTCAACCAGGGCCAGATCGACCCGGGTTTGCAAGACATCATCTTGATCGGTGTGCGCGCTATCGCTTCTGAGATAACCATCCTCGCCCACGATCACGGTTTCCCCCGTCTCACCCAGGCCAGCCGTATTATGCATCAACGCATTCAACACACCGATGGGCATTTGGAGGGCCAAAACGCCTTTACGCTCTCCCTTCTCATAAATCGGGATCGCCAAAAAGCTCGCGGCCGCGCCAAAGCTGGGGGCATAGGGTTCGAAATCAGCAAAAGTGATAGTGTCCGCAGGGGCATCATGAGCCGTTCGGAAAATTTGACCCAATTCAGTACCGGCCCAGCGCCCGCCATTTTGACCAAAGTTAGTGGCGAAATCATCTTCTTTAAAAACCGAATAGA
This sequence comes from Woodsholea maritima DSM 17123, assembly GCF_000382325.1. GTDB lineage: Bacteria > Pseudomonadota > Alphaproteobacteria > Caulobacterales > Maricaulaceae > Woodsholea > Woodsholea maritima. The sequence goes on along the minus strand of NZ_KB908057.1, from coordinate 533,848 downwards.
CCAGATCACCATTATTATTGAACAAGAAAAGATCGTAATAGCCCATCAGCTCTAGATGGGTGCGAAACCAGGGATGGTATTGGCCATGGACCTGATCATAGGCAAGACCGGTATTAGCCTGATCCAGCTTATGACGTTCACCAGCGGGAAATTGATTGTCGCTGATATAGGCCAGACGCAAGGCTTCACTATGCTGGCCGGCCTGGTAGGTTTGATGGAAGGCCGCAAGCGCTTCATGCACATAGGGGCTGGCGCTGAGCGAATGAACATCGTGGTCCAAAGTCTCAAGATACTGGCTGAGCTGACCCGCCTTGGCCTCAGAGGCCCCTATAAGACGGTCTTCGGTGAAATGATCCACCGCGTTGAAGGCATTAAACGAGGCCGCCCCCGCCACCGCAACCATACCGAGAGCAGAAAACCCCACGACCAAGGCCGGGATTTTCCAGCGAATAGATAGATTTGACCAGCTCATGGGCAACCCTTTCGCAGTGAAACGCGTTTGGGCCCTATACAATCCATAGGCTAGTTAATGATGAGTTATACCCTCTAAATATTGGGGAATTATGTGGGTTTAGCGATTATCCTTAAAGCGTGAACGCGACCTTTAAGCTCTTCAGAAAGCACGCTATTTACCAATCGGTGGCATTCAACCCGATTTTTACCTTGAAAAGCATTGGAGTGTATTTCGACCGCGAAATGGCTTTCGCCGCCCTCTGGTGCGCCAGCATGGCCAGCATGCATCGCTGATTCGTCCTTGATCACTAACTTTACTGGATCAAAGGCTTTTCGTAATTTCGCCTCGATAGAAGTGTGAATTTCACTCATCCAACTCATCTCTCATTCTTGCCGTTTCGCCAGACACAGCCCATACTTACACCCATGTCAGAAGCTTTTCGATATACGCCGCGCTTTAAAGACATGCGCATCAAACCGCCCAAGGACGAACCGTCCCAGGAGGAGAGAACGTGCGAGTACGCCAATTGTCGGCGTAAAGCGACGGCCAAAGCCCCCAAAAGTCGCGAACAGTTGAACGATTTTTATTGGTTTTGTCAAAACCATGCCAGCGAGTACAACAAATCGTGGAATTTCTTCGATGGCCTAAGCGAGGGCGCAGCCCAAGCCTATAGCGATGCGGCGCGCCATGGCCATCGGCCCACCTGGTCGTTCAATTCTGGCTCTACCAGCCGGGCGCGCGCGACACGGGCGACAAAAGATTTCCAGGAGGGGTTTGAAGATCCCTTCAGCATGTTTAGTGATCGCCCCCCGCCCAGCCAGAAAAATGCGCCCGCCAATGACGGTCCGCAAGGGCCGCGCATGGGGCGTCTGCAAGCCAAGGCCCTGGACACTTTGGGTCTGGAAGGCCATGCCGATAAAGCCACCGTGCGTAAACGCTATACCGAGCTGTTACGCGCTTATCACCCGGATTCCAATGGCGGGGATCGGTCTTTCGAAGATCAGCTGCAAAAAGTCGTCGAGGCGTATCAGATCCTGAAAAACGCCAATATGGGCTGAGGCTGAAAGCCTCGCTTTCAGCCCTTTCGCCTAGTCAGCGTCGTCTTCACGCGCATCAGCATTCAGTGAAAAGCTGATCAACAGCGCGCGTTGATCATCGCTGAAATTATTATCAGAGACTAAAAACAACCGCGCACCCACCGAAGTGGAGGGCGCATAGGCGATACCTTCATAATTATCAACGCTCAAGGGTGGGGCCAGTTCGGCCAGGACATCCCCGGCCAAGGCCCCGCTTAAATGGCGTGTGTCAAGATGAAGAATGCGCGCGCGATTGCCCACCGAACGCGACCAATAGCGTGTCAGCGCCAATAGCTCGCCCTCGCCATAGGGCGTCAGGCCCGTCAGGGCAAACCCCGGCTGGCCCATCAAGGCCCCGGCCACCGGATCGCCGCCTTCATCAAATTGCCACAGCGTAAAGGGCTGACCATCCACCAAGGGATCTTGCACCCCGGCCCATACATGACCCTGGCTATCCAGGGTCAAGGCCTCCATCCCGGCATTATCAGGCCACAGCTCTGTGCCCGGCGGTAAGGCGAAGGGCTCTGGCAAGGCGGTGCCCAAAAACTCCCAATCTGTGCCAAAATGATACACCCAGATGCGGTGATCACGCTCGAAACTGATGGCATAATCACCATCACCCAGATGGGCGAGGCCTTCACTATCGGCCTCGCGGCCATGAACGCGCACGCCTTCACGGTTCAAGAGCGGATAAATCTCAGCGTTTTGAAGCCCGATTAAATCGCCGCCCTCATCAAAGACCAGATCAGCACTGACTAAAGCGCCGCGGTCGGACAGCATCAAAATACGATCGCCATCGTCGTGGATTTCCAACGCGGAAAAGCCGCCAAAATCGGGCGCTGTGCTGAAAAGTTCCAGCCCGCCGCGATAGGTCAGCTCACCCAAGGCGCGCGCGTCTGGGGCCTCAGGGTTGAGGGCAATGACCTCAGTCGTGACGTCGATGGCCCCGGGTTCCAAGGCTTTAGGCCCGCACCCCGCCATGCCCCATAGAGCAACCAGAGCGCCGACACCGCTGCATAACACCCGCTGCATTACCGTCTCCCGACTTGTGCGGACACTGCGCGCTTAAGCGCGTCTAGGCCCGCCCCCCCTTTATGTTTTGTCTCTACCGGGTTTTGTTTGACTTTTGAACCCCGGCGCGCGCGCGGTTCTTCATCAAACAGCGCCGCCAACTGCTCGGTCATCGCACCGGCGAGCTGTTCCACATCCAAAATCGTCACCGCACGGCGGTAATAGCGCGTTACATCATGGCCGATGCCGACGGCAAGCAATTCCACCTCAGAGCGGTTTTCGATCATCGCGATCACATCGCGCAGATGCCTTTCCAGATAGGCGGGCGAGTTCGCCGATTGCGTACCATCATCGACCGGTGCGCCATCAGAGATGACCATCAAGATGCGGCGCTGTTCCGGGCGACGCGCCAAGCGCTGCCACGCCCATTGCAAGGCTTCGCCGTCGATATTTTCCTTCAACAGACCATCGCGCAGCATCAGGCCCAGATTGGGCCGCGCCCGGCGCCAGGGCGCATCGGCGCTCTTATAAATGATATGGCGCAAATCATTCAGCCTGCCCGGATTGTGCGGCTTACCGGCAGCGACCCAATCTTCTTTCGAGCGCCCGCCCTTCCAGGCGCGCGTGGTGAAGCCGAGGATCTCGGTTTTGACCCCACAGCGCTCCAAAGTGCGCGCCAGCATATCCGCGCAGGCCGCCGCGACCAGGATCGGGCGTCCGCGCATCGAGCCGGAATTGTCCAGCAACAAAGTGACGACCGTATCGCGGAAATCGGTTTGCTTTTCCTGCTTGAATGACAAGGGCAGCAAGGGATCAATCACCACACGCGGCAGGCGCGCGGGATCCAAAATCCCCTCTTCCAAATCAAATGACCAGGCGCGTTGCTGCTGAGCCAGCAATTTACGTTGGAGCTTATTGGCCAGACGCCCGACCGCACTGTCCAGGCCCTGTAAATGCTTGTCGAGATTGGCACGAAGGCGCGCCAGCTCGTTGGCATCACACAGATCTTCGGCCTGGATGATCTCATCATAGGAATTGGTGAACACTTTATAGGCCGCAGCCTCAGCGCCCGTGGGCGGCACCCAATTGGGCCGGGCCGATTTTACGCTTTCACCGGGGTCATCATTGGCGTCGATTTTGGTCTGGCTCTCCTCGGTATAGGAGATATCTTCGCTGTCCGCGGCTGAGCCTTGTGCGTCCTCAGGGGTTTGATCCTCATCGGCATTGGGATCGGCCTCGCCCTCATCATCGCCCTCTTTGGGATCATGCTCGACGCCTTCGTCGTCGTTTTCGCTCTCTTCTGGCTCTTCATCAGGATCTTCACCCAGCTCTTCAGTCAGATCGAGATCGCGTAAAACCTGACGCAAAGCCTTGGCGAAATGGGATTGATCATGGGCCTCAGCGACCAACGCATCCAGTGCTGCGCCCGCGCGGGTTTCCAGATTTTTGCGCCAGATCGCCATCAAGCCTTCGGCTTCGGCGGGAACAGGGCGCCCAGAAATACGCTCACGCACCATCAGCGCCAAAGCGTCCGCCATCGGGGCATCCTGGCGGTCTTCCACCCGGTTCCAGCCCTTTTTCAGACAAGTATTGATCAGCGCGGCATCGAGATTATCGCCCATGCCCTTCATGGCCCGCGCGCCCAGCGCTTCAATACGGGCCTGTTCCGCAGCGTCAAAAATCTGGCGCGCTTGGGAACCCGGCGGCAGGGCACGCAGATGCGCCCCATCATCATGTAAAGCCAAGCGCAGGGCCTGGGCATCGGCCTGACCGCGCAGGATATTGGCGCGGGCTAGATCCAGATCCTCCGGCGGATTGGGCAGCATCACCCGGCCCTGAACGATGCCGGCATACTCACCACCGAATTTAATCTCGACCTCTGCGTTCTGGGCGATGGCGCGCGTGGTCGCGCTCAATGCTCGCTTGAACGTGTCAGAGGGGGTGCGATCGGCCATAGCCTGCCGCGCTCCTACGCTAGAATATTGGGTTTAATCGCGCTTTCGTCCAAGGTCTCCCCAAAGACGCGCTGGAACATTTCCGCAATCAGTGGACGCTCCAACTCATCACATTTATTGAGGAAGGTCAGACGGAAGGCCAAGCCAATATCCTGGAAGATATTCGCGTTTTCCGCCCAGGTCAGCACGGTGCGCGGGCTCATCACGGTTGATAGTTCACCATTGATGAAGGCTTCGCGCGAGAGATCTGCGACTTTGACCATATCTGAAATTTGTTGGGTGTTCGCGCCCTTGCCCATTTTCGCCGAAACGATCTCGACCTCAGTATCATGGGGCAGATAATTCAAGGTCGAGACGATCGACCAGCGGTCCATCTGGCCTTGGTTGATCTGTTGGGTACCATGATAAAGCCCCGTCGTGTCGCCCAAGCCGACGGTATTGGTGGTGGCGAACAGGCGGAAGGCCGCATTGGGACGGATGACTTTATTCTGATCAAGCAAAGTCAGCGCGCCCGAGGCTTCCAACACCCGCTGGATCACGAACATCACGTCCGGGCGGCCCGCATCATATTCATCAAACAATAAGGCCACCGGGCGCTGCACGGCCCAGGGCAGAATGCCTTCTTGAAACTCAGTAACTTGCAGGCCATCGCGCAGAACAATGGCGTCTTTACCCACCATATCAATCCGGCTGACATGGCTATCCAAATTGACCCGGATCATGGGCCAATTCAAGCGCGCGGCGACCTGTTCGATATGGGTGGATTTGCCCGTGCCGTGATAGCCCTGGACCATCACCCGGCGATTGAACGCAAAGCCCGCGAGAATCGCGCGCGTGGTTGCCGGATCAAAGACATAGGTCTCATCCATCACCGGCACATGCTCATCACGCACGCTAAAACATGGCACATCAAACCCCGGATCAAAGCCAAACAAGGCTTGGCAATCGGCTTGGGCATCAGGGGTCAGGCTATCAAGATGGGGGGCGCTCATAGAAATCAGGTCCGAAGCTTATAAAATAATTGATGGCTCTCACCCGTGATAGTTAGACCTCTAAACCCGGCTTGGCCACACTTGGGCGTCATGAGAGATGCATTTGGGCGCAGATGCAGCATGATGGGGCACAGTTTTAGTCCGCGCGCCAGACCCTTTGTCCCCCCACAATCGTCATGACCGGGCGCGCGTGCTTCAAATCATCCTCGGGCGCGGTCATCAGATCGGTATCAAAAACAGAGAAATCAGCGCGCTTACCCACCTCAATCGTACCCAGCTCATCCTCGCGGAAGGACGCATAGGCCGGGGCCTGGGTGAAGAGATAAAGCGCGGCCTCGCGCGATAAACGCTGTTCCAAATGCCAATGCGCATCGGAAAAGCCCTCAAGATCGCGGCGCGCCACGGCGGCGTAAAACTCAATGCGCGCCTCCCCGCGCTCTACCGGTGCATCCGAGCCCCCGGTGACATGCGCGCCGGACTCTACCAGATCATGCCAGGCATAAGCGCCCTGAAGACGCGCTTCACCCAAACGGTCTTTGGCAAAGTGCAGATCGCCAATCGCGTGGGAGGGCTGCATGGAGGCAATCACGCCGAGCGCGGCAAAGCGATTGAGATCGTCCATGGTCAAGATCTGGGCGTGTTCAATGCGCCAGCGCGGCTCAGCGACCGCGCGCTCCTCCACAGGCACGGCGGCGAAGGCCGCTTCCATCCAATCAAGCACCCAGCGATTGCCCCGGTCGCCAATGGCGTGAACGGCCATCTGCACCCCATCGCGCAAAGCACGCTCAAACAAGGCCTTGGCCTCATCTTCCTGCATCAAGATCAAGCCGCGCGTGCCCGGTGCATCGCTGTAGGGTTCCAGTAAGGCCGCCCCGCGTGAGCCCAGCGCGCCATCGACATAGACTTTCACCGCGCGCGCGGTAACCAGATCGCCGCTTTGGCGCGAAGACAGCTCATCCACAACGCTTTGATAATCCCCCCCATTGGCGGAGATATAGACCCGGGTGCTCAAGCGGCCTTCAGTGGCCAAGCCTTCGGCCATCGCGACATCCGCATAGGGCACCGACATGTCATGGACCCCGGTCCAGCCATACATCGCCATCTTATGAGTGCCCAAGGCATAAAGCTCGGCGCGCACATCGCCCTCAGGAGCCTGGGCCAGGGCCATCAAAGGATACATGGCCGCATCGACAAACATGCCGCTCGCGCGGCCCGCCTCATCACGCAAGATCGCCCCGCCATCCGGATCGGGGGTTGCGTCATCAATCCCCACCATGGCCATGGCCGCGGAATTGGCCACAAGCGCATGGCCATCGGCGCGCACTAAAATCACCGCACGCTCGGGCACAATCGCATCAAGATCATCGCGGGTCGGAAAACGTGCCTCAGGCCAATGGGTTTCGATCCACCCCCGCCCGGTGATCACACCCTCGCGGTTGAGATCAGCCCAGCTCTGCAGAGCCTCTTGTAGCTCGATGACGGAGCCGACGCTTTCCAAATTCAATGTCCGCTCGCGCTGGCCAATGCCCAGAATATGCGCATGAGAATCGGTAAAGCCGGGAAACATCACCGCACCGGCCAGATCAATCTCTTGGGTCTCTGGTCCGGTAATGGCGCGCGCCGCTTCACGCGTGCCGGTAAAGACGATCCGGCCCTGACGCACACCGACGGCCTCAACCTGGGCACCGCCGGGAAGCCCGGTATAGATGGTGCCGCCCGCATAAAGCTCGCTGGCGGGGATGACATCACCCATGGGCGCAGGCGTGTTGCTGGCTTGAACCTCAGCCTCACGCGCCGGTGTTGCAGATGATGAAGGCGCAGGCGAGCACCCCATTAGACAGGCCAAAGCCAGCGCGGACAAACCGCCTAAACGCACACCCATTCTTGGACGTCTCCCCTCAATTTTTAAGGGACATTAGGCGAGAAATACGCAAACGTAAAACGCCCGCTGAAGCGTTCAGCGGGCGTTTTTTCGTAAACCGATTTGACAGACGACTTATGCAGTCGCTTGTTTTTTCAACTCGCGCTTAATTTTCAAGGCATTGTCCGAGAGATTCTCGTCACGAGCCTTCAACAAAAATGCGTCAAGACCACCGACGTGATCGACGCTGCGCAAAGCCTTAGCTGCAATACGCAGGCGGAAATTCCGACCCAGCGATTCAGAGGCGAGCGTAACATCGCACAGATTCGGCAGGAAGCGACGCTTGGTCTTGTTGTTGGCGTGGGATACGTTGTTACCCGTACGCGGTCCAACACCGGTCAGTTCGCAGCGGCGCGACATAGCTTCCACCTTCGTTATTCGTCTAAACCAAAAATACGCCGCAGGAAGACCCTACGGCGCAAGGGAGCGGGCGATGTACTGGACGCGCGCGCCTTCGTCAAGCCTGAGCTACCGTAAAAGCCCCATTCATCTTGCAGACAGGGTAAAAAGTGTTCATATGCTGATGGGGATCTATGGGGACAATTTTTGAGGGATGATAATGATCTATCGTTTGGCTCTGCCTGTTTTCGCGCTCGCCCTGATGACTGCAACGGCCAACGCCCAGGACCGCGCCGACACGCCTCGTCAGATCGGGGCCAGCTATTCGGGGTCGGTGTTATTTTTAACCGTCGCGGATATTCAGCTGTCGGCCAGCTTGCAGCCTGACACCTATTCGGCGGCCGCGCATTTCGAGAGCGCAGGCTTACTCGCCTGGTTCAATGACACCAATATTGATGCCGGGGTCAGCGGTTATCGCAATGGCCGCGCGCTGCAACCCTGGCGCTATGATCACATCAATCACGCCAGCAAAAAGGGGCGCACCGTCGGCATCGACTTCCCCGAAGGCGTCGCGACACCGCGCATCAATCCACCCTTCGGCTCGATGGGGGAGCCCCCCGCCAGCGAGGCCGAACGTAATGGCGCGCTGGATCCGATCAGCGCGGTTTTCAGCCTGACCCTGGCGTCACAAAACTCCGCCCAAGGCGTGTGCACCGGCACGATCGCGGTCTTCGATGGCAAGGCGCGCTATGATCTGCGCTTGGAAAACCGTGGCCCGGACCGGGTCAGCACCCGGGCCTGGCGCGGGGATGCGATCCTGTGCCAAGCCTATCTGGAGCCGGTGTCCGGCTATGATCCCGGCGATCGCCCCACCGAAGACGAAACCTCAGAGCCGGTCTCCATCTGGTTGGCCCCCATCGAAGACGTCTATGTACCCGTCCGCTTTCGCCTGAAATCCTCCATAGGGGAAATCAATATCAAAGCGCTGAGCATTAACGTCGAATAAGACGTTATACACAAGGCGATGGGTCTTAACTGCAGGGCGGGCTTAAAAGCGCGCCCTTCGCTCTCTATCTTGAGGGGGAAGTTAAGGCGTGGAGGCTGGACGTGGCAGCGCACAAAGCCCCGGTCACGGCTGTCCTTGGGCCAACCAATACCGGTAAGACACATCTGGCGTTAGAGCGCATGCTGGGGCGCAGTTCCGGCGTGATTGGCCTTCCCTTGCGCCTGTTGGCGCGTGAAATCTATGACAAGGTGGTCAAGGCCAAGGGCGCACATCAAGTGGCCCTGGTGACGGGGGAGGAGAAAATCGTTCCCCCCAAAGCGCGCTATTATGTCTGCACGGTTGAGGCGATGCCGCTGGATCTGCGCCCGGCCTTCGTTGCGATTGATGAAATCCAGCTGTGTGCCGATCCCGATCGCGGCCATATCTTTACCGAACGCCTGCTCTATGCGCGCGGCAGTGAAGAAACCATGCTGCTGGGTGCAGCAACCATGGCCCCCATCATTCGCCGCCATATCCCGGATGTGGAAATTATCGGGCGCGAGCGTTTTTCTGAGCTGAGTTATGGCGGGCCGAAGAAAATCTCCAAACTGGCCCGGCGCACGGCCATCGTCGCCTTCTCTGCCGAAGATGTATATTCCATCGCCGAACTGATCCGGCGCCAGCGCGGCGGGGCCGCCGTGGTGATGGGCGCTTTGTCGCCGCGCACCCGCAATGCTCAGGTGGAGCTTTATCAATCTGGTGAGGTTGATTATCTGGTCGCCACCGATGCGATCGGCATGGGCCTTAACATGGATGTCGATCATGTGGCCTTTGCCGCCTATAACAAATTCGATGGCCGACGCCGACGCACTCTCTACCCCCAGGAAATCGGCCAGATTGCCGGACGCGCCGGGCGCTTTCGCACCGATGGCACCTTTGGGGAAACCGCTGATGCCCGCCCGCTGGAGCTAGACATCGTTAAGGCCGTCCAAGAGCATGATTTTGAGCCAACAACGCGGCTGTTCTGGCGCAATCACCGCCTGGACTTTGCTAATGTCGAGGCGCTGCGCAATTCGCTCAACGTGCCCTCGCGCGAAAAGACCTTAGAGCGCGTCCATAGCGCCATTGATGAAGACACGCTGGAGGTGCTCGCGCGTGACACCGAAGTGCGTGATCTGGCCCATGGTCGCAGCGCGGTTGAGCGCCTGTGGGATGTTTGCCGCACGCCGGATTTTTGCAAAACCACGCTGGATGAGCATGCCGGCCTGATTAAAAAGCTCTTCACCTATCGCATGACCGGCAATGGCTATCTGCCCGATGCCTGGCTGGAGGGGCAATTAAAGCGCCTGAATAAAACCGAAGGCGATGTGGATGTGCTCTCCCAGCGCCTCGCCTTTGTGCGCACCTGGACCTATGCCGCCAATCGCAATGACTGGACGAAGGATCCGGACTTCTGGCGTGCGCGCACGCGCGAGGTAGAAGATCAGCTGTCCGATGCCCTGCATGAGCGTTTGACCAGTCGCTTCCTGGATCGACGCACTTCGGTGCTGATGAAGGGTCTACGCGAGAAGGGTCATCTGGCCGCCGGGCTGGATCATCTCGGCGAGGTGACCGTCGAGGGCCATTTCGTAGGCCGCATTGAGGGGCTGAACTTCGTGCCCGATGATCGCGGCCATCACCAAGCCGCACGCGCTGTGCATAATGCTGCCCTAAAGGTCGTGCGCCCGGAGATCAATCGCCGCCTGAGCCAGCTCATCAAATGCCCTGAGGATCAATTAAGCCTGGATGATAACGGCCTGATCACCTGGGAAGGTCATGAAGTGGGCCGCCTCGGCCCCTCCGACAACCCGATTGCCCCGAGCGTGACCTTGTTGGGCGCGGAGCTGGGCTCTGATGAATTGCGCGCCCGGGCGGAGGCCCGGCTTCGCGATTATGTTGCCCATCTGGCCCAGACTGTATTGCGTCCCCTCACCCATCTGCGCCAAACGCTTTCGAATGATAACAGCCGCGTGGGCGGCTTGGCGCGCGGCATCGCCTATCGCCTGGTAGAGCGCTTTGGCGCGGCCCCCCGGCGCGATTTAAATGCGGATATCAGCGCGCTGAGCCCCGATGAGCGCAAACAGCTGCGACAGGCGGGCATCCGCATCGGCGAACATGCGGTCTTCATGCCGGCCCTGTTGAAACCCAAGGCGGCCAAGCTCAACGCATTGTTAAAAGCGGCCAGCGAGGGCGATGTCCTGCGCGCGTTGCACCCACCTGCGGGCCGGGTGAGCCTGCGCCAGGATAAAGCCCGCCCTGCGCAAGATTATACCGTGGCGGGCTATATGCCCTGCGGTCCGGTGGCTGTGCGCCTGGATATGCTGGAAAAACTGGCCGATGAAATTCGCGAAGCGCGCAAAGCCCAAAGCAAGGGCCGCTTTGCCCTGACCCCCAGCATGACCAGCCTGACCGGCTGTTCGTGGGAGGATTTGCGCGAGGTTTTAAAAAGCCTGGGCTATCGCCGGATGCAAAAACCGCGCGACAGTGACGCTCAAAATCCGCCCGCGCCATCACCCGATACGCAGGAGATTTGGGGGGGACGCAAGCCCAAGGCCGGACCAATAAGTAAAACGGCTCCCATTGCCCCGGTGAGCGTCAATCCTGATTCGCCCTTTGCCGCGTTGGCGGCGCTAACGCTCACCCCAGCCCAGCCCCCCAAATCCGCCAAACCGGGTAAAAAAGCCGCGCACCATAAAGCCCAATCACAGTCGAAAACAGAGCCCAAAGCCGCCCCGCAAAAGCGATATAAATCCCGTCGGCGCGCCAAACCCAAGCCCACGCCCACCACGCCAGCTCAGGACCGCGCCTCATGAGTGAAGAGACCGCCCAACGCTGTGATATCTGGCTGTTTCGTGCGCGCCTGTTCAAATCACGCGCCCTGGCGGCCAAATTCATTGATGATGGCAAGGTGCGTCTGACCCGCCATGGCCAGACCCGGCGCCTGACCAAGGCCGCCAGCACAGTGATGATCGGCGATCACTTGACCTTTCAGCGCGAAAGCGTGCTATTTTCGCTCGACATTGTGGGGTTAGGCACGCGGCGCGGTCCGGCGAGCGAGGCCATGGCGCTCTATACGCGCAAAGACATCCCCTTATCGGATGACTAAAGGGGATATTCCATGTTCGACAGCTTAAAGAAATTTTTCACCGGCTCACCTGTGCCCACGCCCAAGCGCCCCACCCCGCAAGAGGCGGCCGCCGCGCTCTTGGTCGAAGCCGCGCTCACCGATGGGGTCTATGCCGATGTCGAGGCGGTACAGATCAAGGCCCTGTTGGCGAAAAGTTTTGAACTGAGCGATGATGACGCACAGGCTTTGCTGGCCGTGGGTGAGGACTATGCCGAAACGGCCGTCGATCATTTCAAATTCACAGAAACCGTGAAATTCGGCCTGCCTCATGATCAGCGTTTAACCTTGCTGGAGCATTTGTGGCGCGTGGCCATGGCCGATGGCGAGCATTGCGCCTATGAGGAGGCGATGATTCGTAAAATCACCCCCCTTCTGGGCCTTGATGATCATGACAGTGCTGCAGCGCGACAGCGCGCGCGCATGTCAAAGCCTTGACACAAGGCGCGCGCCATATCATGTCAGCCCGGCAAAGGCTCGCTTGACTAAAGGATACGCCCCACGATGACCTACATCGTCACAGACAACTGCATCAAATGCAAATATATGGATTGCGTAGAAGTCTGTCCGGTTGACTGCTTCTATGAAGGCGAAAACATGCTCGTCATCCATCCAGATGAATGCATTGATTGTGGCGTGTGCGAGCCCGAATGCCCGGCGGAAGCCATTGTGCCCGATACCGAAGACACCGCGGACGGAAAATGGCTGGCCCTCAATGCCAAATATGCCGTCTCCTGGCCCAATATCACCGTCAAAGGTGAACCGCCCGCCGATGCCGAAGACTGGGATGGGGTCAAGAATAAGCTGGATGAACACTTCTCTCCCAACCCTGGGACAAGTTCTTAATCAGCTTTAATCACCAGAGCTTAGAGTGAAAAGTCACACGCTGTGCGCGACTTAGCGCAGGTGCACGTTGAATTTTGCAGGCACTTATGTTATGTTAAGTGCCTTCTCAACCCGCGTGTAGCGGCTCAAGACAGGTATTGAACGCGTAGATCTAATAATCTTCCCATGCCGCATAAGGTGTTAATAGCGCCTTAACAGCCCCATGGCGAGAGGGATTTTCGCGTTTTTTTCTGGACAGGGCTTATCACAGAGAGTGTCGATGACCAAAAAAACCGCCAACGACAATCGCTCGTTCAAAAAAGGCGATTATATCGTTTACCCGGCTCATGGTGTGGGTCGTGTTGTAGGGGTGGAAAAGGAAACTGTCGCAGGCTTCGATATCGAAGTTTATGTGGTCACTTTTGAACAAGACAAGATGACCCTGCGCGTTCCAACCGCCAAAGCCAATGGTGTGGGAATGCGCCCACTGGCCAGTGACAAAATCCTCAAAGACGCCCTAAAAACCCTCAAAGGTAAAGCCAAGGTGAAGCGGACCATGTGGTCACGCCGCGCCCAGGAATATGAGGCGAAAATCAATTCTGGCGACCTTCTGCAAATTGCTGAAGTCGTGCGCGATCTGCATCGCGCTGAAGACCAGCCAGAGCCCTCTTATTCTGAGCGCCAGCTTTATGAATCCGCCCTGGACCGTATGGTGCGCGAAGTCGCCGCCGTCGAGCAGGTCGATCATGACAAGGCCAAAGAGATTTTGAGCGAATCGCTTCGTAAAGCTGCCGCTTAAGTCCTTTCGCCATCTTAAAAAAAACGCTCCGCTTCGGCGGAGCGTTTTTTTATGCCTCCTCACACCTGATCCAATGGCGCGCGGCGTGCGTATACCTTCTAAAATGGGAGGTTCGCTGTGAACGCAAAAGTCCGACCCGACAAGAATAGCGATACGGTTCAAGCCTATCATCACATTGGCTTGAAATTCCCTCTGCTCAGTCGAGAGCAAGAATATAAACTCGCCAAAGCCTGGCAAACGGACCAGGACGAAACCGCCCTTCACACCCTCATTCAATCCTATATGCGTCTGGTGTTGGGGGTTGGAGCCAAGTTTAAAAACTATGGCCTTGCCTATGGCGATCTGATCCAGGAAGGCAATCTGGGATTGATGCAAGCGGCAAAACGCTTTGACCCCGATCGCGAAGTTCGCTTTTCAACCTATGCCACCTGGTGGGTAAAATCCTATATGCAAGATTATGTGCTGCGCAATTGGTCGATCGTGCGCACAGGTACAACATCGTCGCACAAAAAGCTGTTTTTCGGATTACGACGGATGCGCGCGCTGATCCATGATTTCAGCTCCGGCCCGGTCAGCGCTCAAGCGTGTCAGACCATCGCGGAAAAGCTCAATGTCAGCGAAAAAGACGTCGCCTACATGTCATCACGCCTGAGTGTTGGCGACAGCTCGCTGAACAGTCTGGTTTTTGATGATGGCGAGGTCGAAGTCCAGGATACATTGTGCGATCCCAACCCCCTGCCTGAAGATCAGGCTATCCAAGCCATTGATGGAAAAAGAAGGCGCGATTGGATGGAACGTGCCTTAAGCACACTCAAAGATCGTGAGCGCTTTATCATCGAGCGCCGACACATGACGTCTGAACCCCTGACTTTATGCGCCATAGGCGAACAGCTAGCGATTTCGAAAGAACGCGTTCGCCAAATCGAAGCGCAAGCGTTGAAGAAGTTGAAAGCCGAATTGAGCTCAGCCCCCATCGCTGATCTAATGGAGTAACCTCTAAACCTTTGAGTTAATCGCGAACAAAGCGCTCACGCAAATCGACAGGCGCTTGACTTTCATCCAGCAGCTCCAAGGCTTCAGGATGATCAAGCTCTATCATCGGACCATTTTCGTTTTTCAGCCAACCGCGCACGCGAATATGTGCCCCGCCCAAATGCTCGGCCTTCAAGGCGGCATCATCAAAGCGCGCCACGGCGTCTTCAGGGATTTTCACGGTAAAATCTGTGCGCCAATCGGTGCCAAAATTAAGATAAATATCGCCCGAGCGCGCTCGGGTTGCCTCGATCACGCGCCCCTCAACGATCTGGAAACTATCGAGCGATTGCGCCAAACCATTAGGATCTGGCTCAGCAATTGTAAAACATCCCCCCTCATCAGCCCAGGCCCCACGGCCCAAGCGGCGCGCACGCGCTTCGATTTCAAGAAGATGTTCGGTTTGCGCGCGGTTTTCGGGATAACTACGGACAAGGGCCAGACCCTCTTCCACCAACACGCTCTGAACCCACACAATTTCATGACCGGTATCGACATGAACATGGGCAATCTGGCGACCATAGCGATCTTCAGACCGGCCAGCATAAATCAAACGCGCCTCACCCAGGCTCAATAAGTCGCGCAGGCGCGCTTCAGCCAGGCTCGCCCAAGGTTCTTGGCGCGGGCGATCGATTTCAGCTAACCGAATGATGGCAGGACCTTCTGGGGGCATATTCCACGTAAAGCTATCACCCGAGGTGACGAGAATTTCACCAGGAGCCAGTTCCTCCTCAGAACCGTCAGGGCGCGGCTCATTGGCTTCAGCGCCTTGAGACTGCGCGGCCCCACAACCAGACATCATCAACGCCATGACCAGCAAGCCTGCCTCCCGCATTCTTCCCCCCGCAAGAATGTAATAGATTACAACTCCCCTCTATGCGCGATATTGCGCCTCCGATCAAGCCAAATTCAAGCTATGCGCGATATTTTTAAATCACCACACTCAGTGCTAGCTAAGTCAAAAGAAAAAACCCCAGAGCATAGCTCTGGGGTTTAAAAGTTTGTGGATCAATGAAACCCAAATCCGGATTTCACGAGCCCTTAATATCTGTATTGCAGACCAAACACAACAGAGCGGCCATACTCTTCATATTGAGAGTTGTAGCGTACACCATCATGCTTGATGTAAGCCTGATAAGGCTCATCCGTGATGTTTTTCACTTCCAAACGCACGCGGAAGTTATCGGTGATTTTGTATTTAGCAGAGAAATCCAGCTGCAAGTGATCATCGATCATACGATCCATGCCTTTAGATTTGCCGATTTCACCAGCCCCGATTTCATCAAGATAATCAGAACGGTATGCCGCAGCCAAACGGATATCGAACGGGCCCTTGTCATAGCCCACAATCGCGTTGGCGACGTGGTCAGATTGACCCGGGATGGTGATGGAACGACGATTGCCTTTGCTGTCTTCAACAGACGAGGTTGAGTTCACATAGGTATAGTTCACACCCACGATGATCCCATCCAAAGCGCCCGGCAGGAAGTTCAGCGCCTGTTGGTAGTTAAACTCAAAACCGGTCAGATCCGCACGGGCCAGGTTGGTGTAGGTTGTACCATCTTCAATGGTCACACCATTGACTTCAACATCGCTGACAGAGATCTTGGCGATATAGTCGTCAATGCGCTTATGGAAGAAGCCGACAGAGAAGACCGCTTCATCGGCGAAGTACCATTCACCCATGACGTCAAAGTTATGGGCTTTTTGGCGATCAAGGAGTGGGTTACCAAATTCGGCTTCGATCTCGTCTTCATCGTTTTGTTCGATGTAAACGCGCGGAGCCACTTGTTCAGCTTCCGGGCGACCGAAAGAGGCGTAGTAACCCGCGCGCAGAACAACATCTTCGCTCAAATCAAGCTTGGCTGAGACGCTCGGCAGAACATCACTATAGTCGTTTTTAGCAACAATGTCGGTCACCAAGACAGTGTCTTCACCCAGAACGACGCCGCCAACAGTGGCGTCTTCTTCGGCCAGGAACACGCCTTTAGCAGACGCATCATATTCGGTTTTCTCGAAACGAAGACCACCAACCAGGTGCAGATTGTCAATGTCAACACCAGCCATGATGTAACCGGCGAACACATCTTCATCAAAGCTATAGTCAGCTGAATTTGAAGCAACAAGGCTGTCAATTTCAGCTTCTTCATAATTGGCACGATTGGCGAAGAAGTGATCGCGGATCGAACGAGGGTTCAGGCCCAGACCAAAATCATCCAGCGGGAAGTCAACACGGCCAGAGAACTGGTCGGCGGTCAGATCCGCACCATCATAACCATCAAACACTTGCACAGTGGCATTGTATGACTTCTCGCGCTGACGGTAACGCGCACCAGACTGAATATAGCCAGGATGCACACCAAAATTCAGGTCATAGCGAACATTGAATTGTGCGGCCAACTCATCATCTTCAGACAGACCGTTCAAGAATTCCAGGTCATCAAACTCGTAATTGCTGAGATCGAAATAGTTATCACGACCCGTTGCATCGGTGATCGCCATGCGCGGACGCATTGGGTCACTCATATCAACGCCGTAGAAGCCTGTTTCGTGCTTAGCACGGAAACCGGTATCAATCCGGTTAGGTTCAGCTTCTTCTGCGTGAACGAAGCTCAACGTCCCGTCCAAAGTCCAATTGCCCGCGAAGGTCTCAAAACCGGTCGCAATTGTGTACATCTCTTGGGTTTCAAGACGATCTTTCATGTCGCGATCAACTTCAAACTCGTCATCGGATGTCCCTTCGACAACCGCGCGTGAGGTTGATGACTGATCTTCGTTATACTCACCCTTACCGAATTTGTTCTCGATCCGGTTGCGGTATTCCTGATCTGAGAAATCGGAATACATAGAATTCAAGAACAGACGCGTGTTTTCGCTAAGCTGGTAATCCAAGTTCAAAGATACCGAGGTGCGCTCACGGGTGATGACGTAATCGCGCAACTCCAACTCAGAGGGGAAGATGACGCCATCTTCGTTTTCATATTCTGGACCGTCGACTTCAACATTGTCAGAGCCAAATTCACGCTTCTGGTAAGAGGCCGACAAGGCAACGCCCAAACGCCCATCCAGGAAGTTGTCGGCGAAGACAACTGAGCCACGATGACCATAGTCTTCAGCCAATTCAGAATAAATGCCGTCTACTTTAACGCGGAACAGGCGATCGTCTTGATCGAGGCCAGACAGGGTCTCGATATCCACGCGGCCACCCAAGGTGTCGGCGTCCATGTCCGCAGACAAGGTTTTGTTGATCACGATACCGGCCAGAATGTCCGCATCAATCACGTCAAGACCGACAGCGCGCGAACCGGCCTCTGGTGAGGTCAAGCGCACGCCATTGACTGAGGTCGCAACCTGGTTTGGCGAAATACCGCGGATCGACACGAAACGGCCTTCGCCCTGGTCGTTCTGGATATTGACGCCCGGTACGCGGCGAACGGCTTCAGCCACGTTTTCGTCTGGCAATTGGCCCACAGCGTCGGCAGACAGGATGGTTTCAACACCATCAGCGGCGCGCTGGCGAGACAAAGCTGAGTTGAAGGCCCCGCGCTGACCGATCACCAAGATGTTATCCATCACCTGAACGTCAGAGCCCAAACGCACTTCAGCGGAGGCGACATCGCTGGCAGAGGCCAGGGTCACAGTTTGGGTTTGGGTTTCAGCACCCGAATAGGTGAAGCTGAGGGTATAGGTCCCAGCAGGAACGTTTGGCAGGCGGAATGAGCCATCGCGGCCCGCAACAACACTTTGGCCGGTTTCGACAACGCGGATCAGCGCGCCTTCCAAACCCACAGTGCCACTGGCCTCGGTTACGCGGCCTTGAATGACACCGGCATGAGCCAATGCGCCACAAGCCAGCGCCAGAGCCGATGCTGAACCCAACATCATCGCAAAACGTTTCATAGGTGGTCCCCCTTAGACGGTTTAACGTGACCTTAATCACTGGGAACCGCGCTTATCCCATGATCCATGACACCTTCATGTGGAGAGTGTGACAGTCCTGTATCAAGCCGAATGTCCAGACCAAGTGTGCCTATAAAGTGACACCGCATGAAAGCTCTAGCCACATTTCAAAACCGCCTATAGGGTCGCGCGCGTTAGGGGACTCACACGGGTGAGGCGTATTATTGTATTCGCTGACGGGGATATAGCGGTGAAAAAGGGGATCAAAATGAAAGCATTAGCGTATTGCGCTGGGGTAAGTTTACTGATTTTGACTGGTGCGTGTTCGCAACAGGGAGCCACAGGCCTTCCCACCAAATCCGTTCAAGCCAGTATCGAAACTGTCAATGTCGCGGGCACAGGTGATGCCGCCGATGACCCGGCCGTGTGGCTCGCGCCCAATCCTCAAGACAGCCTGATCCTGGGCACCGATAAGACGAACGGTCTTTATGCCTATAATCTCGATGGCAGCGTGCACGCCTTCTTGCCCGTTGGCCGCGTCAACAATGTCGATGTGCGTACCGGCTTTATGGCGGGTGAGCGCGAAGTGGCCTTAGCCGCCGCCTCTGATCGCACCAATATCGCGATTGCCACCTTCTTCATCGACGCACAAAGCCGTGAGATCAGCCAAGCCCCGGGCGGGGTTTTGCCCTTCACCAATGTCGAAGATCCTTATGGCTTCTGCCTCTATCATGATCAGGCCCATGACGCGTTTTACGCCTTCACCTCGGACAGCGATGCGGGCGTCTTCATCCAAACCCGTTTGAGCTTTGATGGCGAAACCATGCAAGGCCAAGAAATACGCCGGATCAATGTCGGCTCGAAAAGCGAAGGCTGCGCCGTGGATGATCGCACGGGCCTGCTTTACATCGCTGAAGAAGAAGTTGGGCTTTGGCGCTATAGCGCCGCGCCTGAGGCCAATGAAGACCGCATCTTGATCGCGCCGACCGATGGGCAGCATTTGACGGCGGATATTGAAGGTGTGGCCATCATGGAAACCGGTGAAACCGGGGGCTGGTTGTTTGTGTCTTCCCAAGGCGATGACGCCTATGCGGTGTTTGACCTGGAAACCGGGGCCTTCATCGACCGCTTCCGCGTCACCGAAGGCGTGGTGGATGCAACCTCTTACACTGATGGTATCGAAGTGTTCGCCCACCCGCTGGGCCCTGATTATCCTGAAGGGGTCTTCCTGGCCCAGGATGACGAGGACAATCAAGGCGGTCAGAATTTCAAGCTGGTCGATCTTCGCGCCATTAAAACGGCCCTCAGCGCGCAAGACAGTGATCAGGCTGGCGACGCGCACTAAAGGTCTCGCCCATGGCTAAAATGAAAGAGCCGGGCATTTTGCCCGGCTCTTTTGTGTTTAAAATGCGCTGTGAAGGCGCAGCCACGCCCCCCGTCCGGCACCGGGAAGACGCTGACCCACGCCAACGCCCAAACCCGCATTGCGATTATACCCCGCCAAATGCTCGCGATAGCGCTGATCGAGCAAATTCTCGATACCCGCGCTGATTTGGACATGATCGTTGAGCTGCCATTGCCCAAAGGTGTTGATCACGACATAGCCGGGGGTCTCAGCCTCTGAATTGGTCTTGGAGACTTTATCCTGCTTGGCCACAGCGAAGGCTTCCAGCGTGGCAGACCAGCGCGCCTGATCATAGCTCAGCCCGACGCGCAGATTGGCCGGGGCAAGGCGGTAGAGATCATCAGAGATATCCGCACGCTCACCGCGGATAAAACTCACTGTGCCGTCCACGCGCCAGCTTGGAGACAACCGCACCCCGAAATCGCCGTCTATGCCATAAAGACGCGCATCGACATTGGCAAAGCGCAAGGGTGTGGCATCCCCATTCATCGCGGAGACCATTTCCGTGGGCGTGTTCACCACCGCGGGGGTGTCATCAAAGGCCACCCCCTGAATGTAATTGTCGACAAAGGTATAATGCACGCTGGGGCGCAGATAAGCGCGCTGTGTCTGCCAATCCAAGCCCACTTCCAGGCCCGTAGAGACCTCTGGATCAAGATTGAGATCACCGACATAGGTGTTACCATCCGCAAGCCCGCCGCTGGCGGCCATCGGCAACCAAGCAAAGCGCTCAACATAGCTAGCAACGCGGCTTTTGCGATGAACGATCAAGCGCAAATCCATGTCATCACGCACAGCATAAAGCCCGCGTACCACCCCATCAAAGGTCATATCAGTGTGCGTGCGATCGGCTCTATCATAGGCCATTTTCAGCATGCGCGGTCCCATGGGCAAGGCCGGCCCGATCAAAGGCGAACCTGCCTCAGCCTTATGGGCATCCAGACGCGCCCCGGCAGAGATTTGCCATTGCGCGGCTTCGCCCTGCCATTGGGCATAAAGTCCGTGGCGGGTCATTTCGATGTCGGTAAAGGGCGTCACCAAAAAGCCGGGATTGTTGGGATTGAGAACCGTTGCCGAATGGCGGGCCTGTTCATAATCCATTCCCACACTCAGCTCACCCCCGGCCAGGCTATGGCGTCCATCCAGGCGCGCGCTCCAGGTCTCGGCGCTGGCCAAAGTCTCACGCCACATCATCGCCATTGGGGCCGGACGCTGGTCAAAATTATTCATACCATGATCAACGCGGGTGTGACCGACATGGGCCGCGATTTGCCAGCCTTCAAGCTCAGTCTTGGCGTTAAAGCGGCTCATCGTGGTATCAATATAGCGAATATCCATGCCCAGGGCCGGGGTCGCGGTATCATCCACCTCTTGGCGGCGCACACTCAGGCCCAGCTCGCTTAGAGCGTTGAGTTTCACGCCATACTCCAGACCATAGCTCAGGCGATGATGATCAAGCCCCTTGAGATCCCCATAGGGAGTGCTCAAATCGCCCCCGGTTTCATAACTATAAAGCGCGCCCACCCGGTGACGGTCATTTGCGATACCGGCTAGGGTGCCCACACTCCAGCTGTCATCCACACTGCGATAACTGGCACTGACATCGTGGGTCGGGATGAAGGTTTCATCTGGGCTGAACGCCACGCGCTTAAACACGGCATTGACCCCTGCACCCAGGCCGGGGCCCTGGGATACGGGCGCTGCACCGCGGGTCACTTCCAATCGCTCCACCAGAGCCAAGGGGGCATAAGATAGCGGCGGGTCCATCAAATTGGGTCCACCCGAGGCAAAGCCCTGCCCATCCAAACGGATCGCAATGCGTGGACCAAACAGGCCGCGCACCTGCACCTGCCCCGTCAATGCGCCATTTTTCACCAATGCTGCGCCCGGTAGGCGCGAAACCAGCCCCGCCGCATCAGCGCCCATGACAGGACTGTGATCAATATCAACATCTTGTACATCCGGTGCCATACGTGGCGCGGTGATGGTGATCACCTCAACCCAGGGATCGTTTTGGGCAAGGCTGGGAACAGATACACATAGCGCCAGCACGGACGCCGATAAAAAGGATAAGTTTTTCATGTTAAGACTCACGCATCTTCGGGCCATGCGCTGTCGCGGCCCGGTTTAATCTTTGAAGGTCACCCAGACTGTCTCAAAGAAAGGCGTGAGGCGGAGCACGTGAACCGATCGGCGGTCCGGCCTGCATCGGCCAGGCATAGGGCGTGAACGCGCCAAAGGCCGGTGCTCTAGGCCCGTGCGCCGGTGATGAGCCCTCATCCACCGGTAAGGCCAATACGATATGCGCCCATAGGCACCAGGCACACGGATCATGACTGAGATCAGGATCAGACTTATTCTGCGCTCCTGCCCCTATAAGGCTGGGGTCAATCAAGCGAGCAAGCGCTTGGACCTGGGCCTGCGCCTCAGCGTTCGGGACGAAGCGCGCGCAGAAAAAGCGCTGGGCCGCGAAGGGCTGACCTGCGCCAAATCCGGCCACCGCCCCCAGCATCAGCGCAAACGCCACTACGCCGATCAGCGCGCGTCTAAATATGGATAATCCCCATCGCATCGTGCGCTATTACCTCAAAGCCCAGGGGTGTGGCAATGCGACCTGTTGTATTGTTCTGGCGGACACGCGATAAAGTGAATATCCCTAATGGGATAAGGGATATTTTCGCCGAATTTGCGGGGATGCTATGCTGGCGCGCCTTTCACAGAGTATTCGCTTTGGGATTAGCCCGGTGTTTTTCTTTCTGGCTTGGGTCAATGCCCAACCCAGTGCAGCCTCGCACGCCAGCTTCATGTCGCATTTGGTCGGCCCGCCCTTGATGATCGGCCCTTGGCACGTGCCCAGCGCGATTACGCAGGCCCTGCTCAGCATGTGGTTGATGTATGCCCTGATGGGTGTTGCGCATTTAGGCCCCTGGCTGGCGCTCGCCGCCAAACGCAGCGCCAAGGATACCGCCCTCGCCCGTGAACCACAAACCAGCGCGCAAGTCCTGACTCACCCCGCCTTCAAGGGCCACAAGCGTCGCTAAATCGCTCTTATGACACTGTAAATCTGTCAGCCCGCACGCCATGATCTGGGACAATACGCCAGAACCAGGGGAATGGGACTGGCGTGCGGGTGACACTCGGACGTCAAACGCTTCGCGTAGCCGGACACCTAACGATGAAGCGTAAGACAAGGGCGACCCTCTCTCTTAGGGGGTCACGTCTATAACGCCCCAGAACACTCCCCTCCGTCGGGCTATAACATTACATCTTCTTCAGCTTTGAGCCGGGCCTTCGCCTGGGCTGGGTGTTATCGCAAATAAACCCCAAGACAGTGCCATCACACCGCTCGCGACCAGGGGCGCGATCCACGCCCCTAAGGGCAAAAGCGGGGCAATCAAGGCCGTGCCCACAGACGCCAAGCCCATCGCCGCCAGAATAATCAGGGAAGAGGCGCGGTCATCTGCGCCATTGCTAGCTTTCAACGCCCATAAAAACGCGCTGGGCCCACGCAGCCCCAAACCGACATTAAACGGGAAAAACAACACGATAAGCCAAGCCGCAGGGCCGTGGCTCAGCGCGCCGAAGATCACCAGCCCCAGCCCCGACACCGCGCATAAGCCCGTACCCAGATGGATCAGCGCACGCATGCCGATGCGTTGACCCAAGGCGCTCGACGCATTGGCGGCCAGAATAAACCCGGCAATCCCGATAATCTGCATCAATATAAAATCACTCGCAGTTCCGCCTAAATGGGTGTGGATCAAGACCGGAGCGGAGAAAACGAAGATCAAAAGCCCGCCCATTGCCGCAGCCTGGCTCAGCCCATGACCTAGGAACCCCCTATTGCGCATCAAGCGCGCATAGCTGGCGGTGCGGGCCTTCGCACCTGGGCTAAGCTGGCGTTCTGGCAAGGCTTTGCCATAAAGCGCAAACAAAATGAGGGTAACCACACCCAATCCGGCCAGCGCGACGAAGCTCGCGCTCCACCCCCAGGCGGCATAAAGCGCAAAGCCGATCACCGGGGCCCCGGCCGGGGCCAGCGCCTCCACACTACTTAATACACCCAGGGCCTTGATCGCGGCGTGTTCGGGAAAAATGGCTTTCAAGATTGAGGGGGTAAACACCGCCGGGGCCGCCGCGCACGCCCCTTGCAAGATGCGAAAGACCAAGATCAACGCGGGCTGATCTATAAAGACCAGAGCGACACTGGTCAGCGCGAAGCCTAAAAACGCCAGCCCCAGCAAAAGCTTGCGCGTCGCCACATCGGATAAGAGGCCAAACACAAACAGCCCCCCCGCATAGCCCCCGACAAAGGCCGCGATGACGCCCTGACCCATTTCAGGCGTTGAACCAAAAAGCGCAGGGAAATCGGGAATGGCCGGCAGGATGAGATCCACCCCGGCCAGCCCGACCACCGTGGCCACCATCAACACCGCGACTAAGGCCAAATCGGCAAAAGCAATGGCCGTGTGAGACTTCGTATTTTGCGACTTCATCCTGGCCAAGACCCATTTACTCAGTATGCTTGCTGCGCTGTACATAAAACACAGACCCGCAAGACGCGATAGCTTGCACCAGTCCGAACAATTCCATCGCGTCCACATCCAGATGATGGCCCAGCCTTGGCAGAGCCCTCAAGCTGGCGTACCAAAGACATGATGACCTCGTAGCTCAGGTGGATAGAGCACAAGATTCCTAATCTTGGGGCCACTGGTTCGAATCCAGTCGGGGTCACCACCCTTTCAAAGGGATTCGCGATGAGTGATCAGGACACAATACCCGATGAGCCGATCAGCCGGATCGCCCTGCGCGGTCTGATGGGGCGCTGTCCGGCGTGTGGGGATGGGCCTTTATTTGCGCGCTATCTGACACCGATAGCGACGTGTGAAGCCTGCGGCGAACCACTTGGTCATATCCGCGCTGATGATGGCCCGGCCTGGCTGACCATCCTTGTCATTGGCCCCATGCTGGTGCCGGTCGTTTTCGCGCTCATCATGTGGAGCGCCCTGCCGGTCTGGATCTCCATGGCGATTTTATTCACCCTGGGAATCGCCTTGGTTTTACTGGTTTTACCGCGCGTTAAAGGGCTTTTTATTGCCCTTCTGTGGACGGGGAAGATCAAGGACATCACCGCCCCGCCCGATTAATCCTTGCGCATCAGGCCCGAGAGCGAGGCCGCAATCACCGCCGAAATGGCAAAGCCCATACTCATCAACGCCCATTTGAGCCAGTAGAGCCCGCCCGCCGGACCCCAAGACGTGGCCACATAGTGCGCGGGGCCTTTGACGAGGGGGATAGACCACCAAGGCGGTGGGGGATTAAGCGCGGCCAATTCATCCTGGCACGGATCAAGACTAGCCCCAGAGGCGGTGGCGAAGCGATTTTGGTCCGTGGGCTTCCACGAACTTTCCTGATCCAAATCTATCAGCGGGATAAAGGTGTCGATGACATAGGCGACACTGTTAAAGGGCGGTACAATATCGGCCTGTTCAATCAGAGCGCAGGCTGTGGCGGGCGCGGTGCCCCCGCCCTGCCCGATATAATCAACCCCCTGTAAAATTTCTGAAATGGCGGCATGGGGCTGGGCGGGGGCCATATAACCGGCCCGGTACGCCGCCTCAAAAATTCCCAGGCTTAGCACCATCATCACAACCCCAAAAAAGAAGGGATATTGCGGGCGATATCCATAGCCCGTCGGCCATAAAACCAACCACCGGAACAGCCCATCCGGCCAGCTAAGATTTCCACTGCGATGCATGCGGTATTGCTTAGACAAAGCAATCGTCCGGGCATCGGAGGTATGGCCCATCTCCCTTAAAACCTTGGACAATTGCTCATAGGGCTGGGGCTTAAACTCGCGCCCCTGGGCATCGGCAGGGATTTGCCGTTTTAGCCATTTTAAGCGATTTTTGGCTGTTTTTGGTGCATTTTCACCCAAGCGTTGATAGCGAAAGCCATCCAGGCGGAGATATCCCCCTAACCAGCACTCCGTGATAGACTGGGCCAGCTGGGCATCATGAAATACCTCACATGAGGCCTGCGAGAGATCGAGAAGCCATCGGTGTTTGGGAGGCTCTGTATCGTGCGCCGCCTGAGGGGGCGCAGTGATCAAGCCGTCCTCAATAAACAAAGCCCCGCCAATTCGCGCACTCCGAAAATTGACCCCGCCCTGGGCCAGAAAAACGTGGGAGAGGAAAACGCTGTCCCCAATCTTGGCACCATAGCACTGAAGGGCTACAAAACTATATCCGGCGGTGAATTGACCACCCCAACAGATGAGCTGGCCGCCAATCTGTGCACCCACAAAATTAACTTCGCCCTGGGCCTTAAAGACCCTTGTTAAGAAAACGCTATCGCCAATCGTGGCCCCATTGCAGTTAAGGGCCAGCCCACGCTTAATGGAGGTGAATTCACCAGCCCTACAGTTGAGCTGGCCGCCAATCTGCGCGTTGACAAAATTAACCTCGCCTTGCGCCTTAAAGCCCTCACTTAAGAAAACACTGTGGTCAATATTGGCCCCATTACAGTCAAGGGCCAACCCATTGCCCCCGGCGGTGAATTGACCGACACTACAGTCGAGCTGGTCGCCAATCTGCGCGCCCCCGAAATCAACCCCGCCCTGGGCCTGAAACCTCTTCCTTAAAAAAACACTTTTGCCAATCTTGGCCCCATTACAGACAAGGGCCAGCCCACTCTTTCCGGCGGTGAATTCACCGCCATCACACTCGAACATTCCGCCAATTTGCGCGCTCCCGAAATTAACCTCGCCCTGGGCCTTAAAGTCCTTTACTAAGAAAACGCTATCGCCAATCGTGGCCCCATTACACTGAAGGGCCGTCCCATTGTCCCCGGCGGTGAATTGGCCGCCTGAACACACGAGCTGACCGCCAATCTGCGCGCCCCCGAAATTGACCTCGCCCTGGGCCTGAAACCTCTCCCTTAAAAAAACACTTTTGCCAATCTTGGCCCCATTACAGACAAGGGCCAGCCCACTCTTTCCGGCGGTAAATTCACCGTCTTCACACGAAAGCTGACCGCCAATCTGCGCGGTGACAAAGTTAACCGCGCCCAGCGCCTTAAACTCCGCTCTTAAGAACACATGGCCACCAATTTTGGCCCCATTACAGTGAAGGGCCAGTCCGTTGTCCCCGGCGGTGAATTCACCGGCATCACACTCGAAAGCCCCGTCAATCTGCGCGCCTACAAAATTGACTTCGCCCTGGGCCTTAAATCCCTCTCTTAAATGAACACTGCCGCCAATGGTTGCCACATCACAGCTTAGAGCAATACCCTCCTGCCCCTTCAACCGGGTCCCACTGAGATAAAGGCCGCCTTTAATATGGGCTTTCACCATGTTGATAAGGTGAGCCCTCAGATCTAACCCTTCAAAATCATAATCGAGGGTCAGACCTATCCCGTGAAGACATCTGAATTTTGTAAAAGAGAGATCCAGCGCCCGAATATGCGCTTTCTCTAAATTCAGATCGGCATCTTGGCCGTCCGTATCCTGAAAGGAACAGCCCCGTAGATCGATCCCTTTGGGATAGGCGACCGCGCGCAAATCCAAATAGGGGCTATCCTCTGGCCCATCGGTACAGACCACAACCGGGCGCATCTCTGCCCCGGGCCAATCCACTTCAATCCCGCGCACATTGGAAAGCCCAGCCGGGTCAATGCCATGGCGATCCAACCATTGCACCTGGGCCGCCGGTGGGGTGATCCCGCGCACCAGAGCGCCATCGACAATTATGAGTGCGCGTAAAAACGTTCCGCGCAGTAAGAGCGGCCCGGTGGGCAGCGTCTGCATCGGTGTTTGCGCGATCAGATCGGGATGCGCGCGGCACCAAGTTTGAAACACCTGCGGCGTCCAGACGTCGCCAGCGCGAAAGGCAGCCAGGAAACTATGTTCGGCCAGGGTTAAATCCCCCGCCAGTTGATGATTCCAGCGCGCCATAACTTCCCCCTCGCCTGTTCCCTCTAAGGTTGAAGATGGCATAGCAAAGGACGGGGAACAAGGCGATTGAAAGCTTAGGCCTTTCGCCTTGGCTTCTAAGCCCTATGCTTGCACAGGCTCTTTCCAGGAGAATGAGCGGCGATAGGTGCTGGGCGAAACGCCGAGGCGGCGGCGGAAATGCACCCGAAAGCTTTCTGAAGAACCAAAACCAGCGCGTTGTGCGACGACATCGACGCTAAACGGCTTGGTCTCCAACAAGTCACGCGCATAGGTGATCCGTTCGCCAATCAACCAGACCAGCGGGCTTTGCGCAGTGGTCTCGCGGAAGCGGCGCACGAAAGTCCGCTCACTCATCGCCGCCTCACGCGCCATGCGCGACACGGGCCAATCTTCATTGAGCTTGGTGCGGATACGC
Source organism: Woodsholea maritima DSM 17123 (assembly GCF_000382325.1). GTDB lineage: Bacteria > Pseudomonadota > Alphaproteobacteria > Caulobacterales > Maricaulaceae > Woodsholea > Woodsholea maritima. Next base: position 505,622 of record NZ_KB908057.1, on the reverse strand, counting down.
TCCAAAATCGGCGCGATATCACCGTCCAAACGGCTCGACACGGGGCGCGGTACATATTGCGCCTGGCCGCCTTCACGGTGCGCAGGCAAGACCAAGCGTTGGGCAATCATATTGGCAATATCTGGCCCATAATCACGGCGCACCAGATGTAGGCACAAATCCAAACCGGCCGCAGAGCCCGCAGAGGTCAGAATATCCCCCTCATCGACATACAGCACATTGGGCTCAATACGGGTGCGTGGATCGGCCAGGGTCAAATCATCTAAAAATTTCCAATGAGTTGTGGCACGGCGACCCTTCAGCAAGCTCGCCTCCGCCAGTAAAAACGCCCCCGAACAGATCGAGGCCACGACCGCACCGCGCTGATGGGCACGAATGAGCGCGTTTAAAATCGCGGGCGCAGTATCGCCTTTGCGCGACCAGGATGGAATGAGAATGAGATCCGCGCCATCCAGGGTCGAAAGCGGCTTTAGCCCGCTGAGCTGAATACCCGTGATACTACACGTAACTTGAGGCTCCGCGCTGACCAAAGAGAATTCATAAAGACGTCGGCCCACATCTTCACGGCGATCCAAGCCAAAGATTTCCGCGCAAATCGACAGCTCAAACATATGAGCCTGAGCCGGGATCAAAGCACAAACCCGACGGGGTTGATGGGGCGCGATCATATTCATAGTTTTGTCCTCACATCCTTCGATGATGGCGCATTCTTAGGCATCTATGCTTTTTACGCCAGTCGAAAATCGTTTCCTTAACGCATAAAATGATCCGGCTATATTCAGCCTTACCAACTGAAATGAACGTTTTTCGTGATCAACTCAACAACGCTGGGTCTTTGCGCAAGATTACATACAGCCTTCACATTACACCGCGAACTATTGCCGGGATGTAGACTTCAACCCCACCCTTAGGAATCGCAAATTCATCTTCTTCGATGTCAGAACCGTTCATCTCCACCTGAACTCACATGGGCCCATTCGGTTAACACACCGTGTGGCAAGATCACGCCACCTCTAAAGATTCAGCCCGCGTGTTAAAAAAGTGAGAGGCTCAAACGCCCCTTGTCTTGAGGCCGGTAAGGCAGGGCCTGAACCCTGCCCGCACGCCTTAACACGTCAAATTTACACCAAAGGCGATGAAGCGTAGCGCAAAACTCAAGTCCGATTTGAATAGACGCGCATACACCCCTCCCCTATTGGTTGTTCATATCTAATAGGCGATAAAAGGAAAGTTAGACTTGAATTTTTAACCTATTTTGCGTGCGCCATGTTTTCTTTATACATCAAGAACTTGCAGAATGGCGAACTGCGTACGCGCTGACTTTAGGTCAAGATGACAATTAAGCTCGCGCTTTCTGCTAGCCCTGAATTAAGCTAAACACAGATCGAAACACTGGGGTTGGGACCTGAGAGGAAATGGCAATGACGCGTATAATAATAGCTATAACATTGAGTTTAGGCCTCTTGCCTTCGGCGAGCTTCGCCCAAGAGCTTGGCTCAAAAAGCATCGAAGCCGTCTTGGCTTGTCAAAGTCACACTGACCCACAAGCGCGTTTGGCCTGTCAGGACACTGCCATTGCAGCACTCGGCCAAGCTTATCAAGGCGGACAAATCGCCATAGTCGAACGCGCTCAGGTTGCTGAAGCGCAACGCGACGGCTTTGGCCTCAATCTGTCAGGCCTATCGCGACTTACCAATTCGATTTTTGCGCAACGTAGCGCGCTTGATGCAACCTCCCCCCCCCCTTCCCCATCAGCCCAAGGGCCAGAAGTGGACGCAGATGGCGTTAGCGTTGATCGCGACAACGATGGCGAAATACGGGGCTTAACAGGCCTTCAGGTTGATCATGTTCGAGAAGGCGCACGCGGTAAGCTTGAAATTCACCTCACCAACGGTCAGATCTGGCAACAAAAAGACAACACCTATGTTCGCGTCATTGGTGAATACGAGACCGCCGAGATTGAACGACGCAGTCTTGGCGCATATTATATGCGCCTGAACAATCAAAGTCGCTTTTTCCGTGTAGAAAGAGAGCATTAACAGCTTTAAACCACCCCAGCTTACTTCACGGCTTGGCTATAAAGCCAAGCCGTGTAATCTGAGCGCGTTCAATTTTCTGGGGTGATTCATGAAACAGATGCCACTTTCGCCATTGGTTCTCTTAGTTGAGGACGATGATCAAGATGCCCTGTTATTTGAACGGGTATTGCGCGATCAATCACCGCGCGCACGCCTTGTACGCGCCACCCAGGGCGGCGAGGCGCTGGAAATACTAAAAAATAACGAGCTTGATCAGCCGGACTGCATCGTCCTGGATCTCAAACTTAAAGGCGAGGATGGAATTTGGGTTTTGCAAGGCCTGCTTAACGATCAAAGCCTTGACACTATTCCGGTCATTGTCTTTTCCGGTAATCCTGAACGCATGCGTATAGCCTCAAGCGCCTTTAATAATGTCGCTTCTTTGGTCAGAAAACCTCAGTCTTTAGAAGATTATAGCGCAGCGCTACTCATTGTTTGCTCAATTTTACAAACAGCCGTCAAAATCCGAGCCATTTAGCCCCCCAGCCAAACTCGGTTATCCGTTTACGGGTTGATCAAACCGCACAAGGCTACTGCCCGTCCAACTCACCATAGCGTGCATTGTCAGGGAATTGTCTCGCAGACCCTGACTAACCTCAGCCAGTACCAGGCTATTTATTGCCCGACGCTCTAAAATAGCGCTAAAACTCGGATTCAACTGGGTCATCAATCGCAAGCGGCGATAGGGTGATACATGGCGCGGATCTTCTAAATAACGCGTGAGTTTTTCACGATTACTGCGCCCGGGTACAATCTCACCGCTCTCCCGGCGCGAGATCAACGCCTGGCTCACTTCCAGCTCACTGGCCAAGGCCTCTTGCGTAAGCCGATGTTGACGACGAATTTGGCGTAAACGCCCTGCCCATTCACTTTCCATTTGAGCTCCACTCTACTCATAAAAAACAATAATAGAGGGGCCAGATGTCCAAGGTGATAAAAATATAGACAATAGAAAAAAGGCTACCGCGCATTAGTATCGCGCCAAAGAAATCAAATGAAATATGGAAAATCAGATACTTATAATTTATATCACATATTATTAATAAACATGTAAGCGCTATGTAAAGCATATATTACTATGAATATTTAAAATGGCCAGAAAAAAGGGCTGCCCTAGAATTAGGACAGCCCTCAATCTCTACTTGAAAGTGCGTCTTAGTTGAAACGCGCTTTCAACTCAACACCCAAAGTACGAGGCTCGTTCACGAAGCCCGTCAGGTTGTTAAAGTCGATCGCACCCAAGAGATTTTTCTCGTTCGTGATGTTACGCGCGAAAACAGAGAAGTCCCAAGAGCCATCATCTTTGACATAACCCAAACGCAGACCGCCTTCATGATTACCTTTCGAGTTGAACTCTTTTGATTCATACAGGAAGAAATTGGTCCGACCTTGGTAATTCCAATCACCTAGGGCGTAAAACTCACCATTGCCTGCAGGGATCGCATAGCGAGCAGTAATGTTCGCAATGATATCTGGAGCTTGCGGGAATGGGTTGCCGTTGATTTCAGCAACAGATTTGCCACCTACAACCACGGTTGGATCCGTTACCGTACAACCGCCGCCGCAATAGGCAACGCGCAGATTATCATCACGGATTTCGGTTTTATTCCAACTGAAACCACCGGTCAGAGTGAAATTGTCGGTTACAGCGTAAATGGTTTCCAGCTCGACGCCATAGCCCAAGCCTTCATCAGCATTAATCAAGCGGTTGAAGTTACCATCACCACCGATCGCGGTGAATTGTTGGTCCTTCACGATGTAACGGAAAGCGGCCGCGTTAAACTGCAGACGATCATCCATGAGCTCTGATTTCATACCGACTTCGAAAGACGTTACGGTCTCAGAATCAGCTTTGGTCACGGTATCGGCAAAGTTAATACGACCCTGGATAGAAGGCCCGCGGTAACCACGCGCAACACGTGCATACAGGTTGACATCATCGTTGTAAGCATAAAGCGCACTCAGATCCCAGCTGATCTGCTCGTCTGAAGCTTCATCAGAGACAGCCAACAAACGCGTGGCGGGGAAAGTACGGTAACCGGCAAAATCACGATCATCGTCGGTGTAGCGCAAGCCCGCCGTGATGGTCAGCTGGTCATTCACCGCATACTCGCCTTGACCGAAGATCGCCCAAGCGGTGCTGGTTTGCTTCAGATCGGTCACGATGGTTGGTGCTGGCGCACCAAAACCATTGAAAGAGGCGCTGATCAAACGGATGTCTTCTTTGAAGAAGAAAGCACCGACCTGCCAACCCAAACGCCCTTCATGGTTAGAAAGACGGATTTCTTGGGTGTATTGTTGCAGATCGCTGTCAAGCGTACCGGATTCAGATGGGAAAGGCACAAAACCGGTTTGTGAGGTATTGCCCACCAAACCACCATCGATATCGCCATTGCCCGCGCTATCACCTTCATAATACGCCGTGATAGAGGTCAGATCCGCAAAGCCCAGATCATAATCAGCGCGGAAAGACGCAGAATAAGTCTCTTGATATTGGAAGTGGTTACGACCGCCATCGAAGAAGACCGTGTCACGATCAAAACGATCATTCAGCTTGTTAGAGCCTTTGTTGAGGATGTTGGCACGGAACAAGGTCGAGGTGCCATCCAGCTCGCGGTATTGCAAAGTGGTCAAAGTTGAGAGGCCTTCAATCGGCTCCCATGCGATGTGCGCGCGAACGGCAACATCTTTATACCCACCCAAATCATCGCCTTCATTGCTGGCGAAATTGGTGTTTTGGTTGGCGTTGTCGATCCAATCATTGCGTGAATTGACCAAACCCGCCACACGTACAGACAGGTTATCCATGACAGGATAGGTGACGCCGCCTTCGACACGCGCGGTATCAAAAGAGCCATAAGCAGCGGTGAAATTCGCTTCGAACGCATCACCTGGCTTAACCGTGTCGATTTTGATCACACCGGCAGGAGTGTTGCGACCGAACAACGTCCCTTGTGGGCCACGCAGAACTTCGATCTGCTTGACGTCGAACATAGGAAAGCCTTTGAGGTAAACGCTTTCCAGAACCACTTCGTCTTGAACGACTGAAACAGGCTGAGATGCGGTAAAGTCAAAGTCAACATTACCAAAGCCACGGATATAGAAACGCGGCGCATAACGACCGTTAGAGGTTTCAGCATAAACGCTAGGGATACGCGCACCCAGCTCGATGATGTCACCGCCAGCGGCAAAAATCGTGTCATATTGCTCACCCGACAGGGTCGCAATTGAAAATGGAACCTCGCGTTGGTCCTGCTCACGCTTTTGAGCGGTCACAACGATCGTTTCCAAACGGGCAGTCTCTTGTGCCTGAGCAACACCGGCCAGCGCGATGATCGCAGCACCGGCCAACAGGCCTGATTTGAAGAATGGCATGGAAGTCCCCCTGAACCATATGGGTATAAAGCGGGCGGACCATATTTGTGCGGCTGCGAAATTCCACTACAGTTTTGTGAAATTTCATATCCAGAAAGGTTAAACTTTCAGATTGTTAGAGCGAATGCCCCCTCACATCTTGGGTGCACGGACATTTCTCGCAAAAATAATCGAGCCTCTTCAATGCGTTGCCAAAAAGCAATAGCGCCACATGCGGCAAGTTGCATTATTGCACCACTCTTTGCATGATACGCATATACTGGGCAATGTCCGCCTTTCTATCAACGCCCTCTACGGCTCAAGATTGCATAAACCCATTAATTAATGGCGTTTTACACTGCGAGGCGAACTTCTTCCATCCAGAAATCGCGCACCCGCCCTGCGATCCGATTATAGCCATCGAGCGAGTCGGGTTTTACCAAATAGGCGTTGGCGTGGCGCTTATAACACTCATCAATTTCACGCTTACTATCTGAGGTCGATAAGACCAGCGTGGGAATTTTACGCAACGTCTCATCGCCCTTAACCCGCGCTAAAAATGTCTGGCCATCCATGCGTGGCATATTGAGATCGAGAACGATCAAAGACGGTAAAGGCGATTTAGACAGATGCTCCAGCGCCTCTTCGCCATCCTGGGCATAGTCAAGGACAGCATCAGGCTGAGCAGATTGCAGGGCCTTGGTGATCAGATGACTATCCAGGGGATCATCCTCCACAATCAAAATACGATAGCTCATACGCCCCTCTTTCATCCGCGAAGTGTTATTAAAAATCGTGATCCGTCACGATAGTTTGGATCCAGTTTTATTTCACCCTCATGAAGGTGAACAATTTGTCGTGCAATCGCAAGACCTAAACCAATACCTTCGCGCTCATGGGCGTGATGAAGGCGTCTGAAGGGCTCAAACACTTTTTCCTGAAGCTCTGGGGCTATCCCTGCGCCATTATCACTGAAGATGATGCTCACGTCATGGGTTTCAGGACACAGTTCGACTTCAAGGGCAATCTTTAACGGCGCACTGGAACGATAAAGACACGCGTTAGAAATCAAATTGGAGAAAACTTGAACCAACAGATCGCGCTCACCAGAGATCGTCGGTAAATTCGGTCGATCAATCTCCGCTTTATTATCCGCCAAAAGATCTTTATGGCGCGTCAGAGCCTCGTCGAGCACGTGATTGAGATCGACAGAGGTTTTGTTCAAAGTTTCAGTATTCAAACTTGCCAAGACGAACAGATTTTTCACCAACACCCGCATGTGCGACAGGCCAGACAATAATTGATTAAGCGCGACTTGGCTGGTCACAGACCCTGTTTCATTTAAGTCTTTGCGAATTGTATCCGCCAGTAACATGGCCCGGCGCAAAGGCTCTTGCAGATCATGCGAAGCTGCAAAAGTAAAATCGCGCAGGCTCTTATCCAAACGCTCTTCGCGTTGTTTCAGATCACTGACATCACGCGCAATCACCAATAAGGTGCGTTCACCGCGCGTGGTAGTGAGAGGAATTTTATCGGTCGAAACCCAATGGCGCTGACCATCTTCGCCCTCATAGACTTCAACCATGCCATGGCGCGCTTTACCGGCGCTTAAAACCGCCAGATCATCGTCATGATATGTCTTCGCCATTTCGGGATGCAGCGCATAGGTATCAGCGTTTTCAAGATCCTGGGTGGTTAAGCCGAGCGAGTCTGCGACCGCCTTATTGGCGCGCAGGATCGTGTTATGCTCATCCTTATACCAAATCATCGTCGGCATATTATCAATGATCAGCTGGAGATCGCCTTCACGCTGAGCCAGAGTGCGCGCCGTCGCAGCAAGCTCATCATTCTTGGTCTGAAGTTCTATTTCCGCCTCTTTCAGCGCGGTGACATCGGTATGCACACCCAACAAGCGGACCGGCGTGCCATCGGGTTTACGAATGGCGATGCCACGGCACCTGACCCACACCGTGGATCCGTTGGAATGGCGATAGCGTACAATTTGATCATAAGGATAGTTGGGATCGGCGCAGTGTTGATGGAAATTATCCAGGGCCACTTTAAGATCATCGGGATGGATCAAACCCTGCCAAGCTTCAGGCGAATGGGCTTTATCGCGATAATCATAACCCAGGGTAGACCAGAATTTGGGGCTCATCCATTCCTGATCGGGGTTTTCTAAATCCCAATACCAGACCCCATCCAGACAGCCCGCCTTTAAAAATTCAATGACTTCGAAATCACGTGTAAAGGTCTCATAGAACTCGGTCTTGAGATAATGCTCATTCGGATCTGTCGTCCCTTCAGGCTTCATGGCGAAGGCCTCCCTTTAGGGGCGTGAACACAGCGTGCGAGAACAGGTGGGGAGAAACCCCGCACGATAAGGCGGCCTTAAGTGTATACAATCCGCACTCAAGTCTTATAGGAAACGGCTTCTCATCGTTTATCAAGAGCTATTATAGCGCATTGCCCGCCAAATTGACCGGGATGGCCGTGTGCGCCCGCGCGCCGACACGAGAAAAACCAATCCCCGCGCGCATAAGTACATAAATCATGATGGTGGAGCTTGTCCGCACAGATACCCGCTTCGATCAGTTGACGCCGACAGGCTTCACTCACCGCCAGGCCCGCGCCGCCCGCCTCGTCCTTGGCTCCGATCAGAGTGTCATCTAAGGAACCAAATAGCGCTTCAAACTGCTCTAAAACCTCTGGCCCGACCCGGTAATGAGCTTTGGTAATGGCCGGTCCGATGCTCGCGTGAAGCCCCGCCGCACGCGTACCATAGGCCGCGCCCATCGCGGTAATTGTCGCGGCGATAATATTCGCGACCGTCCCGCGCCAGCCCGAATGGATCGCCGCACAGGCATGGTTTTTATGGTCATAAAGCAAGATCGGCACGCAATCGGCGGTCTGCGCGCACAGGCCCAGGCCGGGACGATCAGTAATCAGGGCATCACCCTCGCCCACCGACCAGACATCCGTGGGTGCATGATCGACCTTGAGCACCGTGGCCGAATGGATCTGATTGGCAAAGACCAGACGCTCCACCCCCAAAGCGCGGGTGACACGCGCGCGGTTCTCGGTGATATGGGCCTTATCATCGCCGCGCGACCAGGAGAGATTGAGCCCCTGATAAGGCCCCAGACTGACCCCGCCCAGGCGCGTGGTAAACCCATGACGGATCGGTAAATCGGCCCAATCGGGCGTTTCGATCAGATGTAAAGCGCTCATCCTTCACCCCGAAAGCCAACGCGCCCGGACCCCAGATCATAGCCCGCACGCGCCTGGGCGATCGCATGCAGCACGCCCTCATAAGCCGACCAATCATCACGCTCATGGATGGGGGCCCACAGCCCCTCAACGACATCAATTGTCATGGCCACAGGGTTTTCTCGCTGGAAATAGCTATGGTCCAAGCGCGCCGGGCGTTCGCTGTCGCGCGCCAACAACGCTTCATGAAAGGCCTCAAACGCTTCGCCCTGATAAAGCCCCGCACGCGGGCCCGCCATAGCGCGGGCTTGGCTCAGCGCTCCGCCAAACCAATCAAAAAACATCGCTTCGAAGGGAATCTGACTTTCGCGCATAAAGTCCAGCATATGACTGACCAGCGCGCTATCGCTGGCATCGCCCAAGGGGTTCACGCCTAAGCGCGTATGGAAGGCCTGGGCAACCTCACGCTTATACATCTCAGGGTAAGTTTGCAGCGCACCGATCAGGCCCTCGCGCGCGCCGATCAGGCTTAAAGCGCCCGCAAGCTGTTGCAGGGCCCAAAACACCGCTTCGGGTTGGCGGGCATAGGCATAAAGCCCGCTCTCATCAAAGTAAGCGGCTGTAAAACCCGGCTCAAAATGGGGTAGGAAGCGCCAGGGGCCATAGTCAAAACTTTCACCCGTCACCACCAGATTATCAGTGTTAAGCACGCCATGAACAAAGCCCGCTGCCATCCATTGCGCGGCCAAGCGGGCCGAGGCGGCGCACACGCGCTCTAAAAATGCACACGCGCGCGCGGGGCCTTCCACCGTGATCTCAGGATAAAAATGCGCGATGGCATAGTTCATCAGGCCTTCAATCAGATCCGGGCGATCAAAATAAGCATGGCGTTGAAACATGCCAAAGCGCACATGAGAGTGTTGCAGACGGGTCAAAACCGCTGATCGCGTGGGCGAAGGCTCATCACCGCGATGCAGCGCCTCACCGGTTTCAAACACCGCAAAGGTCTTTGAGGTGTAAACGCCCAGCGCTTCGAGCATTTCAGTGGCGAGAATTTCACGCACCGCCCCTTTTAAGGTCAGGCGCCCATCACCCTGACGCGAATAGGGGGTCTGGCCTGAACCTTTCGTGCCCAGATCCAACAGCCGTCCGACTTCGTCTTTAAGTTGGGCATAAAGAAAGCCACGACCATCACCAATCTGCGGATTATAAACGCGAAATTGATGACCGTGATAGCGCAGCGCCCGCGGGCCATCCTGATTATCCGGCAGGGCTTCAAAACGATGGAAAAAGCGCGCTTTATCCGCATCGCTCAACGCGCCCAAACCCACCGCGTGGGCCCAATCGCCATTCCAATAGCGCAAATTCGCCATAGGAAAATCAGCCGGTTCAACCCGGTCCGAATACTCATCCCCCAGCGCGGCAAAGACCGGATGGGAGCTATAGGCAGATGTCAGCATGACCATGCCTAGCAGCTAAGGTCGTTTAAGCAGGCTGACAAGTGGCTTGAGGTGCAAAAGCGTTTTGCAGCGCCTTGGCGGCATGCTCCAACGCGTCCTTACCTTTGGGGAAGACCCGGGTCAGGCTCAAAAACCCATGGGGATGGGCGGGCCAGTCCTTGCGCTCCACCCGATTGCCCATGGCTTCTAATTTATCGCCATAGGCTTCGATCTCATCACACAAGGGATCAAATTCCGCCGCCATCAGATAAGTCGCTGGCATGGCTTTGAGGTCGTCATTAAACAAGGGCGAGACCCGCGTATCAAAGGCTTGGTCGGGATCGGTCAAATAATTATGGCGGATCTGGGCCAGGGTCTCGATGGCCAGAACCGGAATATCGCTAAAACGCGCCTTGGATTTCTTCGTCTGCACCAATTGCATGACCGGATAGAGCAGCATTTGAAAGCTGATCTGATCGCGATAATGCTGACCCAACACGGCGGCCAAATTGCCCCCGGCAGAATCGCCGCCAACCGCCAGACGCTTGGGATCAACGCCATAGGCAATCAAGGCCCCATCGCGAATGCTTTCAAAGGCCGCCATGGCATCCTCAACCCCGGCCGGAAAGGGATGCTCTGGGCACAGACGATAATCGACGGAGATCACGCGAATGCCGGAAGCCGCCGCCAAGCGGCGGCATAAAGGATCATAGGTTTCCAGATCGCCCAGCATGAAGCCGCCGCCATGGAAAAAGATCAAGATCGGGCCAAAGCTCGGCACGCTGAGCGGAATATAGATCCGCGCCGGGCGCGGGCCATCCCCGCCGGCAATCTCTATATCCTCAACCCGCTCAACCGCGGGGGCATCCAGCTCAACATATTTGGTGAAACTGCGCAGGCTTTCGCGCAATTGCGGCACGGTCTTATGCGGACCGAATTGATCCGACAGGCCCGACTTTGAAATCAGATCAATAAAAAACGATGGCGGCGCAAGATCCTGGCTCATATCCCTCGACCTTTGTTTGATAAAACTCAGGCACACCACCCACCTTGTGCGCTGCACAAAGCTTAAAAGAAAACGCGGCGAAATCCTAGAAGGATTAATTCACAACGATGGGCGCAAATTCCCCCGTCGGGGCGATCAAAGCATCCTGGATCTCAGAATGCAGGACGCGCCAAGCCTCGGCCGAGGCCCATTCGCCCTTTTCTTCCAACTCATCCACCGCCATTTCCGCATAGCCCAAGGCCCGCGCGCCATGGCGATCGACCAAAGTCCAGGCGATCTGACGAAAATCTTCAGGGGTAATATGGGTCCGGACAAAGCGGCGCGAGATATGCGACATCAAAAATCACTCAAAAGCTATAATCGGCAAAGACCGCCGCAGGGATGTTTTGAGTGAAGAGAGTGCAAAGGCGCGGCCAAAGCCGCGCCCCTGATAAGACTAGGAATTTATAGATCTTTAGCGATGATCTGCGCGCGATTTTCCCGGCAAAGCCTGCCTGTTAGGCGATTTTTGCCGTTGCGCTGCGATCTGGGGCATAGCCGCCTTCGGCCAGGAATTTTAGCTCTTCCGGGCTCGACGTCCGGCCCAGAACGCCATTGCGATGCGGGAAACGACCAAAGCGCACAATCACATCCCGGTGGGCGCGCGCATGTTGGGTCGTGGGGTGATCAATACCCAAACGCTCTACACACAAGGACACGCAATAATCTTGCGAAGACAAGGTCTCGTCATGCATGAAAGGCATATAGAAAAAGGAGCGCGCCTCATCCACGAAAGGCCAATCGGCCCCTTGCGCCAGGGCAGAATGGGCCACGTCGAGGGCTTTATAATCCAGCTCAAACGCCTTGGCCGTGCCGCGATAAATATTGCGCGGGAATTGATCCAGCGCCAGGATCAGGGCCAGAGCCCCTTCCGCGCTGATCATCCAGGGATGGGCGAAAACATCGTCCATCCGCTCCAGATCACGCACAAGGCTGCCAAAGCACCGGCGAATGCGGGCATCAAAGGCGCGGTCTTGAGCAAACCAGCGCCCGCGTCCGGTTTCAAACCAAAAATCAAGGCAATCATCAGGCGTGAGCATAGACATCAGATTCGCACCTTTCCGCTTTCAATATCGGCTTTTAGCTCTGGGGTCAGCACCACATACTGGCCCGGCTCGCCTGAGCAATCGTCGAAATAGACCGGTTCGTCAATCTTGGCGGGGTCGTAGCCCTCTTGGACCAGCTCCACCTTGCGCGCCTTGAAGGTACCCGTGGTATGCTCGTCCATACCCTTGGTTTTAATGCGTAAAAAGAGCGGACGCGCAAAGGGGGGCAGCTCTTTATGGACATGGGCATGAAGCGCGTTGAGATCGAATTTATCATTGATCACCAGCGCAGCCATACCGGCTTTACCCGGATTATCCGCAATCTCTACCCCATAGACGACGACCTGTTCTACGCCGGGAAAAATGCCAATGGCTTCAGCCACTTCTGACGTCGCGACATTTTCTGATTTCCAGCGGAAGGTGTCGCCCACCCGGTCCATGAAATAATAATAGCCCAGCTTATCGCGGCGCATCAGATCGCCGGTGCGGAAATAAAGATCACCAGGCTTGAACACATCATGCAGGATCTTCTTTTCCGTCGCTTTTTTATCGCCATAGCCATCAAAGCGGAAACGGGGATCTTTGGGATCAATCTTGCCGACGCCCTCACCCACTTCATCGGGACCACATGGGATACAGCGCCCATGCTTGTCGCGAATGGGCTCTTCGGTGGCGACATCAAACTTCACCAGATCCAGATTGAAACGGAATTTCAAATAGGGCGGGATGCGGCCAATCGCACCGGGTTTTGAATCGAGATTAACCAGGCCGACATTGCCTTCGGTTGCGCCATAAAATTCCATAATCCGTGGGATACCCGTGCGCTCGACAAAGCGGGTCCAGACATCCGGGCGCAAGCCATTGCCGATGGCAACACGGATTTTATGCTGGCGCTCTTGAGGTTTTTCTTCTGCGCTGACCAGAAAGCGGCATAGCTCACCCACATACATGAACATGGTCGCGCCATACTCAATGGCCTCATCCCAGAAGCGCGAGGCGGAAAATTTCGGCCGAATAATCAACGCCCCGCCATAGGCGAGCGCACAGCCCACCCCACACAGGCCCCCCGTGGCGTGGTAAAGGGGCAAGACCATGATCATACGGTCACTGGGCTTGGCCCCGGCAGAGGTCGAGTGCGCCATCAGATAATACATCGCACGGGTATGGGCCATAATCGCAGCTTTAGGCAGGCCCGTGGTGCCCGAAGTATACATTTTAAGACAGGGCGCTTTGGCGGTGAGGCCTTTACGATGAGCGCGGTCTGGACGTTCACTTGATTGCGCGTCCAAAGCTGCGTTAAAATTCTGCCCCCCTGGCAGCGCCTGATGCGCCCCATCCAGCACCCAAGGGGTGAGATGGCAATCGATCAGCTCGCACGCCGTGGCATAGGCCCCCACCATCGTGCCATCCATAATGACATGGTGAGCATCTGAGATATTCAGACAATGGGCCAAAGGCTTGCTGGTGACATGAGTATTGATCAGCGCAGCCACGACCCCCACTTTTGAGAGGCCAAACCAGCACGCAATATAGTCCCAGCGATTACCCATATAGAGCGCGACCGTATCACCGGGTTTCAGGCCCTGGGCCAGCGCCCAATGGGCGATCTGATTGGCGCGCGCATCGAAGTCGCGATAGCTCACCTCGCCCTCTTCACCGATAAAGGCAGGGCGCGCGGCGAATTTATCGACCGTGCGTTCCAGAAGATCAGGGGTTAGAAAGTCCCCGTCGGGCTTGATGGTTTTTAAGGTACGCAGAATGCGCAAAAACTCGGTGGTATAAAACCACTCACGCTTAATCGCTTGAAACAGGCCCATACGGTTTTCCTCCCCAGTGATTTCATGATCACCTTGTTATCGGGGATGACAGTAAAAGGCTGGCGGTTGGGGTCAAGCGGGCCTTGCGGGTAAAGACCCTTCACATAAGAAAATTCAAAGACTTTTCGCAAAAAGAGGAGGAAAAGCTTTGCTTTACCCCCTCTTTGACCGGATGTTTTTACTCGGCCGCATCAACAGAGTGGCCGCGATCGCCTTGGTCACTCAAAGATAGCTCATGCCACATGGCGTTGAGAATCGCGAAACTGGCGGCCAGACCCAGGCCCAAAATCCAGGTAAAATACCACATTCTATCCTCCTAATAGGCCCCAGGTTGGTGAATATCATCTTCGCCGACCCGCCCCCACATCACCTTGAAAGCCCAGGCGGTATAAGCCAGCACGATGGGCAGCAGCACCACCGTCACCACCAGCATGATAAACAAGGTCAAATGGCTTGATGACGCATTCCACGCCGTCAGGCTGGAGCTAGGATCAATAGAGCTGGGAATGATGAAGGGGAACATCGAAACCCCCACGGTCGCGATAATCCCCACGGCCGACATTTTAGAGCCCGTAAAGGCCAGCGCGTCACTGCGCACTCTTAGCCCGACAAAAGCGATCGCAGCCCCGACAAAGCCCAGAATGGGGGCCAAGGCCATCCAAGGATAGCGCCCATAATTGGCAAACCAGCCGCCGGGTACGGCCTCTGCGCTGGTCATCAAGGGATTAGACGGCCCGGCAATGTCGGGCGTCACGGCGACATAGCCCAAACGGCTCGCCCAGACCCCGCCAATCGCGAATAAGATGAGCGAGAGGATGGCGAAGACCTGACCATAGGTGCGCGCGCGTTCTCTCAATGGTCCCGCCTCCACTTTTAGACCCAGCCAGGCTGCCCCATGCAGGAACAACATCGAGACCGATAAGAGACCACATAAAAGCGCGAAGGGGTTAAGCAAGCCAAAGAAGAAGCCTTCCCAATGAACACGCATATCCGCATCCAGGCGGAAGGGAAGTCCTTGCAGGACATTACCTACTGCCACCCCGAAGAGAAGGACCGGAACAAAGCCGCCGGTAAACAGCGCCCAATCCCAGAACGCGCGCCAGCGCTTATCCTCACGTTTGGAGCGATATTTGAACCCCACCGGGCGCAGGATCAAGGAGGCGAGAATCACAAACATCGCGAGATACAAGGCTGAGAACGCAGTCGCATAAACCAACGGCCAGGCGGCAAAAATCGCACCGCCGCCCAGGATCAACCACACCTGATTGCCTTCCCAGACCGGGCCGATGGTATTGATCGCCACGCGCCGTTCTGCATCGGTCTTGGCCACGAAGGGCAGCAGCCCCGCAACGCCCATATCAAAGCCATCCGTGATGGCAAATCCGATGAGGATAATCCCCATCAAGGCCCACCACATCACACGCAAAGTTTCATAAGAAAACGGGATTTCCATCAGATCGCCTCCTTATTCAGCGGGTAATGGAGCCACGGTGTCATCACCGGGCAAGAGGTCAGAGACAGGCTTACGCTCATAGGGGCCTTTGCGGATCTGGCGCACCATCAGCATCACTTCAACCACGACAAGCGTGCCATACAGTGCGGTAAAGCCCGCAATCGTCATCCAGACCTGGCTGGCCTTAAGCGCCGAAACACCCAGGAAGGTCGGCAGAGTGCCTTCGATCAACCAAGGCTGGCGACCATATTCGGCGAGGATCCAGCCCAGCTCCGCCGCGAGCCAAGGCAGCGGCAGGGAGAAGAGCGCAATGCGCAGGAACCAGCGCGTATCATGCTTGCGAAGGGTGGAGAGCACAAAACCCGTGGCAAACAGTGCGATAAAGTAAAAGCCAATCCCGGCCATGACCCGGAAACTCCAGAACATCACCGCCACATTGGGCACGGTATCAAAGGCGGCCTTTTCGATGTCGGCCTCTGTGGCTTGGCTAACGTCTGTCATATAGCGCTTTAACAAGAAGCCATAGCCCATGTCTTGCTTATGTGCTTCGAAGCGGTCACGCGCGGCTTGGTTTTGCGGATCAGCGCGCACCTCATCCATCGCGGCAATGGCAATCTGGCCGGAGCGTATGCGTTCCTCGGCATGCTCGACCAGCGGCAAGATTCCGATGACTTCCCCGTCCAAGGAGCGGGTTGAAATAAGGCCCAGCGCCCAGGGCACTTCCAGCGCAAAGCGGGTTTCATGATTTTCCCGGTCGGGAAAGCCCACCAGGGTCAAAGGCGCAGGCGCATCATGGGTTTCCCACATCGCTTCAAGCGCGGCGAGCTTCATTTTCTGGTTATCCGTCAGCGCATAACCGCTTTCATCACCCAGCACGACCACAGAGAGCGCCGAGGCCAGACCGAAAGAACACGCCACCGTCATCGAGCGGCGCGCAAATCCGCGATGGCGCCGATTAAGAAGATAGAACGCGGAAATCGCCAACACAAAGACCGAGCCCATGACATAGCCCGCCGAAACGGTATGGACGAATTTTGCCTGTGCGACCGGATTGAAGATCACCGCGGCAAAGTCCGTCACCTCCATACGCATGGTGTCGATATTGAATTCAGACCCGACCGGGTTTTGCATCCAGCCATTGGCGACCAAAATCCACAGGGCCGACAGATTGGTCCCGATCGCCATGAAACAGGTCGCGGCCCAGTGGCCGACCTTACTCATCCTATCCCACCCGAAGAAGAAGAGGCCCACCAAAGTGGCCTCTAGGAAAAAGGCCATCAGGCCCTCAATGGCCAGCGGTGCGCCAAAAACATCGCCCACATAGTGCGAATAATAGGCCCAATTCATGCCGAACTGGAATTCCATGGTGATCCCGGTGGAGACCCCCAGGGCGAAATTGATCCCGAAGAGCAGGCCCCAGAATTTGACCATGTCGCGCCAGACCTGGCGCCCGGTCATCACATACACCGTTTCCATAATGGCCAGCAGGACCGAAAGCCCCAAGGTCAAGGGAACGAATAAAAAGTGGTAGAGAGCCGTCAGCGCAAATTGCCAACGCGATAGCTCCACCAATTCCATGTCAATCATGCCATACCCTTTTTGAAAAGCGCGCACCCCTGGCCTATAAAAGCGCAAGGTGCCCTTTAGCATTGCAGTTGCCCCCTTATCGCCCTATCGCAAGGCTTTGTAGAGTCTCCGTCTCGTCACATGAGGCACCACGCCGCAGGCCAAAGGCCCAAGGGAAGTGTATTCAAAGGCCAATGACCGCTTCGCCAAAGACCCAAGACCAGGCCCCGACCAAGGCCGAGATTAAAGCCCTGATGCGCGATTGGACGCGCGCGGGCGCAAATCTGTCGCGGCTGGGCTCCTTACTGGGCATTTTACAATACGCCGCCTTTGCCGGCTTTGCCGCCTGTGCCGCCCAAGCCCTCAACGCCCTGATCACCGGGCAATCGCCCTGGATCGCCCTGGCGAGCGCATTGGGCTTAGCGCTCCTTCGTGCAGGCCTTCAGGCCGGTGAAGTGCGTGCGGGACAAGAAGCCGCCTTGCGGATCAAAGCCGATGTGCGCCAGCGCGCCGCAAAGGCTTTGATCGCCAAAGGCCCCAGCTTTGCTGAGCGCCATGATAGCGGGGCACTCTCGAGTGCCTTGATGGAAGGGGTGGAAAAGCTGGACGGGTATTTCGGGCGCTATAAACCTTTAATGCCGGTCATTATGGGTGCGCCCATCGTCCTTTTAATCCCCGTCTTTGCCACTAGCTGGATTGCCGGTCTGGTGCTGTTGATCAGCCTGCCGCTGTTACCGCTGTTTATGGCGCTGGTCGGGATCAGCGCGGCCAAGGCCAGCAAAGACCAGATGCATGTGCTGCAGCGTCTGGCCGGGCGCTTCCAAGACCGCTTGGGCGCGTTAGAAACCCTCAACGCCTTTAACGCCGCTGCGCGCGAGCGCGAGGGCCTGGCCCAGGGGGCAGAAGATTTTCGCCTGCGCACCATGAAAGTCCTGCGCCTCGCCTTTCTGTCCTCGGCGATTTTAGAGTTTTTCGCCGCGCTCAGCGTTGCCGCGACCGCCGTTTATGTCGGCTTTTCCCTGCTGGGCGAATGGCCACTGGCCGCTGGAACCGGGGGCGAAGGCATGACCCTGGCCAAGGGGGCATTCCTTCTTATCATCGCGCCAGAATTCTTTATGCCGCTGCGCCGGTTTTCCGCCGCCTATCATGACCGCGCCGATGCCGAAGCCGCCGCGAGCGTGCTGTATCCGCTCTTCGCGCAAGACGAGGCTGAAGAGCGCGGCGCCCCCCATACCCCCCTCACCCTTCATACCGCGCCCTCCTTGCGCTTTCATAGCGTCGGCAGCGTCTATTCAGATGGGCGTCGGGGTTTAGACAATTTGAGCTTTGATGTGCCCGCTGGCTCGATCACCGCGCTCTGGGGTCCATCGGGGGTGGGCAAATCCACCGCGCTTAAACTGCTCTTAGGCTATGCCCCCTTAAGCGAAGGCGTGATCGAAATTGACGGTCAAAGGCTGAACGGGACTTTAGTGGGCCAGGCCGCCTGGATGGGTCAGCGCCCGCGCCTTTTTCATGGCAGCCTTGAGGACAATATCGCGCTGTTTGATCCCGGCCTTAACGCACAGCGCCGCGATGAGGCCGCACGCATTGCGGGCGTTATGGATTTCCTGCCCCAGCTAGAAGCCGGGTTCGAAACCGCCTTGGGCGAACAGGGAAGCGGCCTTTCCGGCGGCCAAGGCCAGCGCATCGCCCTGGCGCGCGCGATTGCGCTGGATAAAAAACTGGTCTTGTTGGATGAGCCCACCGCGCATTTGGATAGTGATAGCGAAGCGCGCTTCTTAGCCGCGCTAAAACCGGCTATGGCCGGGCGCACAGTTCTGATCGCCACCCATTCGCAAGCCGTTCGAGAGATGGCTGATCAGGTCATTGATTTCACCGCCCTGACCCATGCCCCCTCAAGGGAGATCCACGGATGAAGGATCTTTGGCCCTTCTTAAAGATGGCCCACCCGGATCGCTGGTGGTTGCGCCTGGGCGCGGCACTGGCCGCCCTTACAGTGTTAAGCGGCTTAGGTCTGATGGCGCTGTCTGGCTGGTTCATCACGGCGGCCGGTGTGGCGGGCCTTGCTGGGGCTGGCGCGGCGTTCAACTTCTTCTTTGCCTCTGGCGGAGTGCGCGGCTTTGCCATGGGCCGCACGGCGCTACGCTATGGCGAGCGGATCGCCACCCATGAAGCCACTTTCCGCATCCTCGCGCGCCTGCGCCTATGGGTGTTTGACATCGCCGCACCCCTGGCCCCGGCCCATATCAGCCGCCTGCGCGCCGGGGATATGCTCTCGCGCGTCATGCAGGATGTCGATGCGCTCGATACGCTCTATCTGCGCTTGATCACGCCGGTCATCGCGGCCAGCGCTGCGGCGCTTGTCGCCTCTATTTTGCTCGCCGTTTTTGCCCCCCTGGCCCTGCCGGGTGTCATTGGCGTCTTTCTCCTCTGCGCGGTGATCCTGCCTCGGCTGGCGGCGCATTTTGGCCGCGATCTGGGCGAAGCCAATGTCACAAGCGCGGCAGCCACCCGCGCCGAGGCTCAAGATCTGGTCGCGGGTCTGGCCGAGTTAAAAGCCTATGGCGCAGCCGAACGCCAGCTCGCGCGCCTCACCACCGTCTCAGATCAATGGATCAACGCCCAGCGCCGCATGGCCCATCTTGGCCTGATCAATGCCGCGCTGTTAGGCTTTGCCAGCCCGCTGGCCTTCTGCGCCGGGATTGCGCTTGCGACTTTGGGCGGGGCCAGTGCGCCCCTGGCCGCCATGGCGGGATTTATCGCCTTTGGCCTCTTCGAAACCGCCGCCCCCCTGGTGCTCGCCGGGGAGGTGTTAGGCAAAACTCAAAGCGCCGCAAAGCGCCTCAACGCCCTCGCCATCACCGCGCCCGCCGTAGAAGATCCGCAAAGGCCTGCTTCTGTGCCTGCGCATTGGGATCTGGATATCGAGAATTTGAGCCTCACCTATCCGGGCACATCCCTGCGCGCGCTTAACGGTGTGAGCCTGAGCCTGAAGGAAGGCGAGCGCGTCGCGATCATCGGCGAGTCTGGATCTGGAAAGTCCAGCCTCATCAAAGCTTTGATGGGGTTTTACGCCCCTGAAGGTGGAACGATGACCCTGGGTGGGACGCCCTTAAGCGCCCTAAGCCTGACCGATCGGCGCGATCGTTTTGCCCTGGTCGATCAGCGCGCAGAATTGCTCTCCACAACCGTGCGGGCCAATCTACGCCTCGCCAAAGCTGACGCCAGCGAGGACGAGCTATGGCAAGCCTTGGAGTTGGCGCGCGCCGCCGATTTTGTGCGCGCCATGCCCGATGGGCTCGCCACCTGGATTGGCGAACAGGGCCGTCTGGTGTCTGGCGGTCAAGGCCGGCGCCTGGCACTGGCGCGCGCCTTCTTAAAGGATGCCCCAATCTTGTTGCTCGATGAGCCGACGGAGGGCCTGGACCCCCAGACCGAAGCCGATTTCATGATCGCGCTCGATCAATGGCTGAGCACCGATCCACGCCGGTCCTGCCTGATGATCACCCACCGCAAAGCCTTGCTGACGCGCGCGCAACGGGTTTTGACTATGAAAGACGGGCGTTTAATCGAATAAGCTATCGCGCATGGGCACGATCCAGCTATCCGCATCCTGATTATAAATTGGGAAGGTCGTGGCAAAATCCCAATGACACCAGGCGAGGCCTTCAGCCTCACTCGATTGACGCACAAACTTGGTCCATTGCGCGCGCTGGCCCAGCGGAACACCCCTATAAACACCAAATTCGCCCATCAAAACAGGGACCTGGTGGCGGCGCGCATACTGGGCCGCGCGGTCCATATCCGCGCGAATGGCCGCGCGATCATCCTCATCGCCCCACCACACCCCTGTGCGTGTCACATTGGTCCAGGGCGCGCCCTGATGGGTAAACTCGAAGGGGTCATAATAGTGGAAAGTCGCCATAATACGATCATCACGCGGTGGAATGACCGCCTCCAGCCCCTCAAGATGGCTCCAATGGCCCGCGCTTAAAATCACCCAGCGGGTTGGGTTTTCACGCCGGATCAGCGCCAACATATCGGCATTGATCTGATTGACCCGGTCATAATCCACCGCGCCATAGGGCTCGTTCAAAATCTCAAAGATCACCCGATCATCCTGGTCGCGATAATGCTGGGCGATTTGGGTCCAGAACGCGGCCAGGCGCGCCGCTTGCCCTTCAGGATCGGCCATAAAGGCTTCAAAATGATGGATATTGATGATGACGTGAAGGCCCTCACCCAGCGCCGTCTCGATAATATGGTCTATGCGGGCGAAAAACTCCGGCGCGATGGTGTAAGGCGCGCTTTCACCGGCGTGCGCACTCCAGCGGATCGGCACCCGGATCGCCTCGAAGCCCGCCGCTGCGATCTCGCGCAGGTGAGCATCTTCAATGCGATAGCCCCATTCGCCTTCGAAATTCGCCTCCAGCGCCCCGCCCAGATTGATGCAGCTTTGAAATGGTGCCTGTGGGCCGTGATTTTGGGCCACGCTTTGGCACAGCGCATTGCGGGCATTCGCGCCGTTACAGCGTAAATCCTGATCGCCATCCAGGCGAAAGACCTGGGCTGGGCTGAGGCTAGCGAGCATCAGCACCGCACACGCCCCCAATACGCCAGTTTTGATCATAAACTTATCCCACTGCGCCCTACACTTTTAAAGCCTTATAGCGCAAAGCACTTACGTAATACTTTACGGAAAACTGAATTATATCTTTTAAAAAACAGTGCTTTATTAACATTCACCCGCTAGAGCTTCACTATATTTCAAACCTTGGATGACCTCATGTCGATTGCCCGCCATATCCGCGCCCTGCAAAGCCGCTTTCCCGCGCTCGCCAACGCTAAGGCCGATCTGCAACGCGCGGTGCGCCAGACCTTGAAAATCCCGTTTGAGCGTGACTTTGCCATCCTGCCCCAACTCACCCTACCGGCGGCCAGCGATATTGTGGACATCGGCGCTAATCGCGGCCAAAGCATTGATGCGATCCGTCTTTTCAACACGCACGCGCCGCTTCATAGTTTTGAGCCCGACCCGACTTTGTTTGCGGCACTGGAACGCCGCCATAGGAACACCCCCGGCCTGCACCTTCACAATGTGGGCTTAGGCGAGGCGGCGCGCGACATCCCCCTCTTCACCCCGACCTATCGCGGCTATGTCTATGATGGTTTAGCGTCTTTTTCCCGCGAGGAAGCCAGCACGTGGTTGAACGCTGAGACCCTCGCCAATTTTGACCCCCAAGCGCTCGCCATCCGCGAAACCGTGTGTGAGATCCGCACCTTGGATAGCTTCAATCTCGCGCCTAGCTTTATCAAAATTGATGTTCAAGGTTTCGAGGCTCAAGCGCTTCTGGGCGGCGAAGCCACCCTCAAAACCCATAAGCCCTATATTCTTTTG
This sequence comes from Woodsholea maritima DSM 17123, assembly GCF_000382325.1. Lineage (GTDB taxonomy): Bacteria > Pseudomonadota > Alphaproteobacteria > Caulobacterales > Maricaulaceae > Woodsholea > Woodsholea maritima. Next base: position 483,216 of record NZ_KB908057.1, on the reverse strand, counting down.
GAGAATAATCCCAAAGCCGATGAGGTGTTACTGGGCTGGGGCTGGACGCGCACCCGGATTACGCCCGCTCTTGACCTCGAGCCCGGCGCGTGGGGCGATCTCAATACGCTTTATATCGCTCCACAGCGCTAAGCGTCTTCGCACGCTTTCGCTTCACTCTGCTGGCGCGCAAAAAAGGCTGTGCCCAGACCATTCGTCAGCACGTAGCCGACCAGCAGCCAGTTCACGACATCCGAACTGAAAAATTGTGCGACCATAATCAGCGCAAACGCCCACACCAGGGCAAAGATGATTTGAAAAAGGATCAAGCCTCGTGCAGTCATGATGTGTGTGTCCTTCTGTTTTGATTAAGCGCCACGGCGTTCAACGTGCCAACATTGCACGCCATAGATCATCGCCAGTGCAAATGTGACCAGGCCCAACCCTGAAGTGACTTTGGGCGCATAAGCCAAAGGCATGGCCACCCAAATCACGATAGAGACAGCCCCGACGGCCAGAAAAATCTGCCCCACCCGGCGTTGGGCGCGTAAAGCCAGCCGGCTTTGGGCTTGTGTGCAAGCTTTAACGGGGGCTTTCGGTAGATAATTACCCGTCACCATCAAAACAAAGCCCAAAACAATACCGGCGCTGCGCGTCACCTGCTCACCGTCCCAAAGCCCCAAATCCTTGAACAAGGATGCGCCCAGCGCACAACCCAGAATGATCATCGCGCCCATGGCAGAGCTTCGCAGACTGTGAAGTCCGCCCCGCGGCGAAGGCGTGTGGGCTCGCGCACGGATTTCCCCGACCAGTAACGCCATGAACACCAAAGCCACCCCGATTACGCCCAAGACATCCATAGTCTTAAAATCATAAGCCCCCTGGCACGACACCAAGAATGAAGCTAGCATCTTAAAGAGGATAAAAAAGACGGGAAAGATCAGAAAAATCATGACGATGCTCCATCGCGATGTGCTGCGCCGATGCGCGTTTTGACGCTCACATCCAAGCCGAAGACTTCAGCGAACCCCATCAAAGCCTCTTCCAGCACCGACATGTTGAGATGATAGAGCACGGATTTGCCGCGCTTCTCACTGGTGATCAAATCTGCCTCACGCAGAACCGCGAAATGCGCCGACATGGTGGGCTTGGAGACGTTAAAGTGCTCGGCCAACTCCCCTGCGCTCAGCGGACCTTCTCGCAATAGCTCCAACACCCGTCGTCGGGTCGGATCAGAAAGGGCTTTAAAAACACGGCTCATACCTAGATACTTAGCTAATCATCTAAATGATGTCAAGATTGACACAGGCCGCTTTAAACATGACAGCGCGCAATCCGCCGAAAACAGGTAGCGAAACGAGATAACGATTATTTTTAAAGAAAATAATGGTGCCTCTGGACAGACTCGAACTGTCACTCCCGAAGGAACCGGATTTTGAATCCGGCGCGTCTACCAATTCCGCCACAGAGGCTTGGGGTGCGCCCCAAGAAGGCCGGGAAATTGCCCTGAAGCCCTTTGAAAGTCAACGGCGCACTGCGCAAATTTTCCAGTGTTTTGCAGTCGCGTCCTGGTGAGGGCTTAAACTCAAGTCAAATAAGGTCTAACGCCCTTCGCGATAGATCTGTAACAGGCCGATACAGGCCACACTGCCCAATATCGGCCAACCCCAACTGATGATATGTAGGCCCTTTAGGGTCAGGGGGCTCTGCACAGCATTGGCAACATAGCCCAGAGCATCCAAGCTGGCCCCCATCAGGCCATTACCCAAGCCATTGGCGAGTTTCATAAAGACAATCGTACACCCGATGAACATACCTTCGGGACGAAATCCGTACTGGCTTTCAATCTGATCGACAATGTCCGGGGCCATACCCCAGATCACCGACCAAATTCCGGCGGACCCCAATCCCACAATAAATGCAATACTGACCAGTCCCCACAATCGATGAGGTGGCCAAACCGCAAATATAATCATCGCCATCACAATAATTCCATGAGAAAGCCGCAAAATTTGGGCTTTAGTCAAATATTTTGCCCCCCGCAATAAAACGAATGAGAAAAGAAACTGCCCCATCATCAAGGCGGCTAAGGCATAGCCGACACAGTTTTGGGTGCTGATCACTACGTCTAGATCAATCATGCTGGGCCAAACCGCCCATTGATAGTTAAAATCATCCAGGTAGTATTTTGAATAATAACTCAGCATACGGCCAAATATGGGCAAAGACATTCCACTGATAAAAGCCAGGGATAAGACAATCAAGCCATTGCGATGACGTAGAACCACCCCCAAAGCGCGCGGTATATCGACAAGATTAATCTGTCCCGCTGGCCCCTCAATATCAAAGCGGCGCACACTGAACCATGACACCCACATCGCGCCCAAGGATAAAAGGGCAGCGATATAGGCAAAGATCAGAAAATTCTCAGCCTGGCCTTGCGGGGTGGGCGCTGAAAAAATAGCAATTGAGGCTATAGACAGGGTGAAACTTCCCGTTGCACTAAACATGAAACGCGTAATGGCAATGCGTGATCGGACATGGCCGTCACGTGTAACACGCGCAATCAACGCATTATGGGGAAGATCAATAATGGTGTATGCCATGCGGAACACCATGATCATGGCCACGACCACAAAAAAGGGCATAGATAACCCCCAATGGCCCATCAGAAAAATGGCCATAAAGCTTAAACTCGCCAGTGGAGCCCCTATCATGATGTAGGGCCCATATTTGCCCCACCGGCTTTGGGTCTTATCTGCCGACACCGCGACAAGGGGATCAAGCAACGCATCCCAGATCACGCTCAATAAAACGATCAGCCCCGCTTTGGCCGGATTAACCCCTAAAATATCGGTTAAATAAAAAATTAGAAAAATTTCCAGCGTATTCCAGAGAATATTCTTCCCGAAATTGCCCGACGCATAACCCACAATATTAGCCTGAGATAAAGCGTGACGATCTGTTGTCATAAATTTATCGCCCCCAAAAATAATAGGCTCTACCTAATGGCTGTGACGCCTTTATGAAGCGCGCCTCCATACGATGAGGCCTCATCGCTCGAACTGCGTAAAAACGAATTGCCTCAACAATGTCGCTAGACCTCTTGAAGGCCTTAAGCGTATGGTCACGCACACTTTGAGAGGGGGATTTATGTCGAACGAAGGCTCAACCGGCGGATTGATCGCCACTTTGGAAACGGTCGCCCAGACTGCCCCTGAAACCGGCCTCAGCTTGGGTCAATTTACCCAAGCCCTGGGTGAGCGCGCCTTTGGTGTTGTCCTGTTCGCGCTGGCTATTCCGGTGTGTATTCCTTTTCTTTATGGCATCCCCCAGATTGTCGCTCTGCCGATGATGGCCCTGTCCGTTCAGATGATGCTGGGGAAATCCGAGCCCTGGATGCCGGAAAAGTTTAAAACCCGCACACTCGATAAAGCCGGGCTGGAGCGCATGGCCTCGGGCGCGCGCAAATGGTTTGGCTGGCTAGAGGCTTTGGCCCGGCCGCGCTTTCTTTTCCTCTCCGGCCCAACGATGGAGCGGGTTCTGGGCGGTATCTTTACACTCTTTTGCGCCTCTATCCTGGTGCCCCTGCCCCTTACCAATTCAACGCCGGGCATTGGTTTGGCGATTGCCGCCTTGGGCTTGATCACCCGTGACGGCATTTTGATCTTTTTGGGTGTGATGCTGGGCCTCATCTGGATCGTTCTCCTGGTCGGTGGATTTGTCATTTTAGGCCCAGCTTTTGTCGATATCCTCAAAGACTTCATCAAAGGCTTGCTGGGCATGGGCTAAGCCCATCACAAGCGCGCGAGGTCTGCGTCATAACCCTCGCATCGCGCCATAAAGTCAGGATAAAGTCCAAGCCATGATGAAACATCGTTTTGATATCTTCAGCGCGCAAGATTGGCCGCTGTTTGCCGGTCTCGCCTCGGGATTGGTTCTGTTAAGCGCCTTTGGCTTTGAATATATTGGGGGGTATCTGCCCTGCCCGATGTGTTATGCTCATCGTTGGATCCATGTCGCCAGCCTGGTCTTGGGGCTGGGTTATTATGGCCTCAGCCAGATCAAAACCGATCTTAAGCGCCATGGCCCGGCGGCGTGTTTCATTTTGGCTCTGATCTTCCTGGCCGGGTTTCTCTATGCCACGCGCCATGCGGGGATTGAGTATAAATGGTGGGCCGGACCGGCATCCTGTACCGGCGGCAATGTCGGGACTTTATCACTTGAAGACCTCAGTGCGTCCTTAGACCGCGCCCAGCATATTCCGTTATGCGATGAAGCCGCTTGGGTGATGTTTGGCGTTTCCATGGCCGGATATAATGCACTTGTGTCCTTGGGCCTAAGCGTGATGAGTGCTTATATAGGCTGGCGCAATCGCTCCACGAAATAAGGCTTCGCCATGACCACCGCTCACCCCGCTCGCAAGATCATCAAACGTCCCGGCTCGCGCCGACCAAATGATGATGTAAAGGCCATGATCCGCGTTGATCATGCCGGGGAATATGGCGCGGTGCAGATCTATCGCGGCCAGCGCGCCATTTTTGGCCGCCTGGCGCACAAGGCGCGGATCGCCGCGCAGCTGACCCATATGGAAGCCGATGAGCAGCACCATTTAGAAGCCTTTGATCGCTTGATTTTTGCGCGGGACAGCCGCCCGACGGCTCTGGCCCCCTTGTGCAATATGGCGGGCTTTCTCTTGGGCGCGGGCACGGCACTGATGGGTGAGAAAGCCGCCCACGCCTGCACCGAGGCCGTCGAAAGCGTGATCGAAGGCCATTATGGCGAACAGGTCGAGCGCTTGAAACTCTATGGCGAGAGCGAGCTGGCCGAACAATTTGCCACCTTCCAGGCCGAAGAAACCGCCCATAAAGAGCTGGCCATTGATGAAGGCGCCCAGCAGGCTGTGGGTTATCCCCTCCTCAGCGCCCTTATCAAAACCGGGTGCAAAATCGCCATCGCGGTCACCAGCAAGGTCTAAGCACGCTTAAACAGCATCTCCACATAGCGGCGCAAATGATCAACGCTGTCTTGCGCGATGGCGACATCATTGCGCGCCTTGGCCATGATGAAGGCCCCTTGCAGAACGGTTTGGGTGTGCGCGGCCAAACCCTGGGCGCTCCAGCGTGTATCCGTGATCGCATAGGCCTCGCGCGCGGCCTCTATATCGGCCACCAAAGTCTCGACATGGCCATAAATCGTCTTTTCACAGGCCGCACGAATGGCCGGGCTGGTCTGGTAAGTTTCTTGAACCATCGTGCCCGCGACGCAGGTGATTTCTGCGATTTCGCCCTGTAACAAGGCTTTGCGGAAATCGATATAGGCCAAAACCCGCTCTAACGGATCGGCCGGATCGTGATAGGGTGCAGTGCGAAACACCTCCCCCGTCATAGTGCCCCAAAACTCCGCCGCAGCTTGGCCCAGCTCTTCCTTCGATTTGAAATGATGGAAGAAAGCGCCCTTGGTGACACCCGCGCGCGCGCACACATCATCCACGCTGGTCGCGCTATAGCCCTTTTCGCGAAACACCGCCAAAGCTGCGTCAAGCAGAGCATCGCGCGCCGTTCCGCGCGCAGGCTTGGATGTTGGACGTGACGACATAAGGGCTCTCCTGATCGCTCAAAACATACCAACTAGTTTGTATGAGTCAAGGTAGGCCTTAGTTAAGCGTGATTTGCCATGCACGCCAAAAGCCCAAAGCGCTGCAAAGACCTTCAACGCTTCGCATCTTCATCAAGACGAGGATTTAGGCCGGGTCGGCGGGGGCTTTGTTGCGCCCGATCAGGCCCAAATGAGTATAGCGAAATCCCGCAATGGATTTAAGACCATAGCCCAGCATACGATCAAATCCGATATGGCCCGCCCAAATCAAGACCGCAGGCAAAACCTGCGGATATAGCCCCATACCCATCGCAGCCAAAAGGATCGGGCCGATATAGCTGTGGGCAGCATTATAGGCGATTGCGCCGATCCGAGCCCCCGCAAAATAACCCAAAAAGGACAAATCTGGCAGTACAAAGGCCGCGATATAAATCCACCACGGCCAATCAAACTGCGCGAACATGGCGATCGACAGCGCCAAAACGCCCAGCCCTTCAAGGCGTAAGGTCAATTTCATCCCGCCGCGTACCGGCACAGCCTTTGGATCACACACGATATCGCTCATGTCGCCCCCCACCAAAGCCTCACGATGATATCAGCTTTCCAGCTCGATATCCCAGTAAAGATAGTCGATCCAGGATTTGTGGAGATATTTCGGCGGGAAGCGTCGCCCTTCGGCCTGTAGCTTGTGGATTGAGGGCCGCTGCGGCATGCCGGTGATCAATGGCATTTTAGCTTCGCGCGGATTGCGCCCCCCTTTTTTGAGATTACACGGCGAACAGGCCGCCACGATATTATCCCAAGAGGTCAAGCCGCCTTTAGAGCGCGGGATCACATGGTCAAAGGTCAAAGCATGTAGATCATCCGCGCCGCAATACTGACATTGGAAGCCATCGCGCAGAAAGACATTGAAGCGGGTAAAAGCGGGGGGGCGGTCTTGGGCGACAAAATCGCGCAGCGCAACGACCGAGGGCGCGGGCATTTCAAAACTGGGAGAACGGATCGGACGGTCATATTGTGAAATGACGTCAACGCGTTCTAAAAATACGGCTTTTACGGCTTCTTGCCAGGGCCAGGTCGAAAGCGGGTAATAGGAAAGCGGCTGATAGTCTGCGTTTAAAACCAGACAGCGAAGGTCATCAGGGGCTTGCGTGCTAACAAGCATGGGGACCTCCCATAGATAACAAAGGCAAACAAGGCCTTCGCAACCGGGGCGTATGTGAACTAAACGTCCAGAAGACGCGCCTCCCTAAACTTTACAGGGCCTGATTACACAACGAATCACACACTCAAGTATTCGGCTAGGCCTAATTTACAGGCTTTTGCATGACAGCGCTATGACAGCTTTACGTCATGTTTTCGAATGTGTCAGCGTGCTGTGCGATAACGCCCCGCCAAAGCGCCCTTCAAGAAGGCCCCGCCCAGCTCCAACCCATCCGGCCCGATGGAGTGGGGAAGGCCCGGCGAGATGTGAAATTGCGCTGACGCGCCGGCTTCACACAATTGCGCCGCAGCCAGCAAAGTCAGGCCCACGGGCAGGACATCATCGCGGTCCCCATGGCTAAGAAGGATAGGCGCAGGTGATGTCATTTCATCCTTTAAGCTTTCCCCGCCCGCCAAAGCGCCCGAGAAGCCCAAAATCCCGGCCAGCGGCTCCGCCCGGCGCAAACCGACATGCAGGGCCATCATCGTGCCCTGGGAAAAGCCGACAATCGCCACGTCCTGGCTGGTCAGGTTATGGCGGCGTAGCTCACTATCAATAAAGGTGTTCGCTGAGGGACCGGCCATGCGCACCCCGGTTTCCATCGCCTCTGGATCCAGGCGCGAAATGGGAAACCATTGATAGCCGCCCGGATAGCCCGGCACACCATCGGGGGCATTGGGCGAAACCCAGGCGGTATCGGGGAAGTCCTTCGCCCAATGTTGAGCCAAACCGATCAGATCATCCCCATTCGAGCCATAGCCATGAAACAAGATGACCAGTTTTTTCGTGACACCAGAAGCAGGAGCGATACGCGGGCCATCAAGCAAGATCATGGGACAACTCAATAAAACAAGAAGGACACTTAAAAAAGACTGCGCGCATACTAGCCCAAGCGATCAAAAGCGAAAGGGGGGCTTGTGAGCCTAAATCATCCCATGCTAGCGCTGGGGGTATGAGCCCACTTCGCACCCGCTTTGCCCCCTCACCTACGGGATATCTCCATATCGGACACAGCTTTGCCGCCGATCAGGTACGCCAAACCGCCACGCGCTTGGGTGCGCAATGCCTGTTACGGATCGAGAATATCGACACGGTGCGGTGTCTGCCCGAGTTTGATGCGGCCCTGATCGAAGATCTTCGCTGGATCGGCTTTACCTGGGATGGCGAGATCCGCCGCCAGAGTGCGCATTTCGATGTTTACCATCAAAGCTTGGAGGCCCTGGCTGCCAAGGGCCTGGTTTATCGCTGCTTCAAAACTCGCAAAGACATTGCCGAGGATATTGCCCGCGCCCCCCATCATCCCGGCGAAGGCCCCGAAGGCACCATCTATCCCGGCCCAACAACGCCAATCAGCAAAGAAGAGGAGGCTGAGCGCCTGGCTCAGGGCGAAGCCTTTGCCTGGCGACTTTCCATGCGGGCGGCGCGCGACTATCTGGGCACTGCGTTTGACGCCTTAAGCTTTGAAGAAACCGGCGGCGGACCTGAGGGCGAGATCGGCACCCTGCCCGCCAGGGCCGATCAGCTGGGCGATGTCATCCTAGGGCGCAAAGATGTCGGGACCAGCTATCACCTGGCCTGTACCCATGATGATCACCACCAGGCCATCAGCCATATAGTGCGCGGGCGCGATCTGTTCTTCGCCACCGGGCTCCATCGCCTCCTCCAAACCCTGATGGGCTGGGATCAGCCGATCTATCACCATCACCGCCTGCTGCTGGATAAGGACGGCAAGCGCTTTGCCAAGCGCGAGCGCTCCCTCACCTTGCGATCCCTGCGCGAGGGCGGGGCCAGCGCGCAGGACGTACGCGCCTATTGGCGCTAAACGCCCGCGACCAAATCACGCAAAGCCGCCGCGAACACGCTTAAACCCTCGACGGATTAGGGGCTTTTCGCTAAAGCTCACATCATGACGACTTTGATCCAAAACCCCGCCCCAGAGATGACGCGCGAAGACGACGGCTTCCTGCGCGATATGTGGTATGTCACCGTAACGGCAAAGGAATTAAAGCCGGGCAAGATGTTGCAAAAGCAATATTTAGGTGAGCCGGTTTTGCTGGGCCGCGACCCTGAGGGACGTGCCTTTGCGCTGCGTGATATCTGTCCGCACCGCGCCGTGCCGCTGTCTAAAGGACAGATGTGGACCGAAGAGGATGGCCAGACCAGCGTCGCCTGCCCCTATCATGGCTGGCGGTTCAATGCGCATTCCGGCCAATGCGTCACCATTCCTTCCCTGGTCGAAGGGCAGAATTTCGACCTTACGACAATCAAAGTGCGTCGATACCCGGTGTACGAACAAGACGGCCTGATCTGGGTTTATTTCCCGGCAGATCCCAGCGATGAAACCTTGTCGATGGCGCGCCCACCACGCTTTGCCAATATGGTGCTGAAACCGGGCCAAAGCGAAGGCCGCGTCAAATATATCGAGCGCGCGCAGCTGGAATGCCACCAGGATAATGGCGTGATCGGCCTATTAGATCCCGCCCATACGCCCTATGTCCACCAAAGCCCACTTTGGCGCTCCTCCAAGGGCTTAAAGCCCAAGGAAAAGCATTTTGCGCCCACCGAGCTGGGCTTCACCATGCTCTCGCATAAGCCGGTCAATTCCCCGCTTTACAACATTATTGGCGGCTCAATTAAGGTGGAGATCCAATTCATCCTACCGGGCCTGCGCGCTGAATCCATTCGCAATGAAAAGCATGGCTATCTGGGCCTGGCGGCGGTGACACCGATCCATAAAGATCTCAGCGAGATCACCCAGATCATGTATTGGGATACGCCCGTGCTCGACGCGCTAAGCCTGATTGCCCGCCCTTTCACCCATACTTTCCTTCAACAAGATGCCCGCGTGATGCGCTGGCAGGGTGAATATGCGCAATACAATCCGACTTTGATGCAGATCCCGGACGCCGACACTTTGATGGTTTGGTATAAGCGCTTAAAACGCGAATGGGTCCGCGCGCGCGAAGATCAACGTGATTTTGATAACCCAATTAAACCTGCGGTTTTACGCTGGCGCACCTAGAATTACGCCAAAAAAGCGCTATACGTCATAGGACATAATAACATTGCATAAAAAGGGCGGGCCATCGACCCGCCCTTTTTTTCATGATGCGTTGAAAATCTTACTTCGCGGTCAGACCGTTGAAGAAGATTTGCAGACGAGTGCGCATGATCCGGCTGACCTCGTTGGAGCCCAGCTCCTGACGATTGGCACGGCGGAACACACCCAAATAGATGTCTTGCAACATGGCACGCACTTCCTCGATATCGAGGTCCTGACGCAATTCACCGCTATCAACACCGCGGCGAATGGTGCGGGTGATCGGCTCCCACGACAGATCCATTTGCTTATAAGATTCATCATAAGCCGGATCAGTCCACAGCCAGCTATGGCCCACAGCGGCCGCGAAGAGCTCGGGATGGCGGCTTTGCGCCTCAAAACTAACCTGTAGCAGAGCCACCAGCTTATCAATCACCGCGCCAGACAGCGCAGCATCCAACAGCTCGGATGAATCCAAGATCGCTTGATATTCTTCTTTAAGAATTTCAACGAGAAGGCTCGCCTTCGAAGGCGCAGCGTTCAGCACCGTACCCGGTGAGACGCCAGCTTCATCCGCAATCGCCTTAATCGTCGCGCCTTCATACCCACGCTCTAGAAAAACTTTACGCGCGGCTTCAATGACATTGACCTTGGTCGCTTCACGACGCTGATCGCGACGTGTAATGCGGCGGGCAGTGTTGTCTTGTATCGCCATATAAATACTACTCCCTCAACTTTACGGCTTTCCCAATAAAGCCGCTGGCCCCCATACGCCTATTGACAAATGCCTGCCGCCATCGCCCGTCCGCGATGCGCCAAGCCCGAGTTAAGAACCGCCGTCCCGCGATTCGTTTGCAGATCCTTTATCGCCTGAAACGCGTTCAGCGTACAAGTCATATATTAAAACATGACGCAAACGTCATCCCCGCTCTTGCCGCAATATTCTTAGTGCGCTAGGTCTAGTCCATGTCTCAGATTCTCGACTACGCATTGATCTTGGCTCTCGTCGTTGTGTTCGCAACGCTTTGTTTCGGCATTTATTCTTTGTTCCGGGGCGGCGATTTTTCACGGTCCTGGTCGAATAAACTTATGCGCGCGCGCGTTGTGTTTCAGTTTGTCGCTATCGTTCTGATTGTTGTTTTGTTTTGGTTGAAGGGCACCCATTAATTGGGTGCCCGCATTCATTATTCCGGATCAATTGCTAACAATTTCATTAAAACTTCCCCTGTGGCGGGCATGCATTTACCTTGATGTCCATAATTTACACCTGCCAAAGCGGCCTTTTGGCCCTTAGGATCAAAGGCAATCTGTTCAATCCACGCGGTATTTGAGCCCGCGTGAGCCAAAAGACCACGATATAGTCCCCAGCCCATCACATAATCGTGATCCGGTAGGGGGGTGTGCAGCTTATCCCAGCTGGCTTGACTGAGATAATCCGCCGAGGGTCCGGACGCTTCACGCACATGAGCGATAAGAAATTTCATATGATCGCGTGCTGAAATATGCACACGCCCGGCCGAATTAAGTGCAGGCGGATTATCTCGCGTTCCCACAGCCCTTGGCCCTCTGAAAAGACCTGGCACATGTCCTTCAGGCTGATCTTCGCCTAAGGGCGGTCCCCAGCCCGCACTATCCATCCCTAAAGGATCGAAGACTTCGCGCTGCATCAAAACTTCATAAGGCTCACCCGCGCGCGTTTCGAGCATTAGTCCAGCAATGACAAATCCCGTATTTGAATAGATAAACGCGCCGCGAGAGCCGCCAGGTTTTTCAGCCAAAGCAACACGGGTATACTCAACACGATCAAGCTCTTCGTCACGCTCTTCATCCGCACCAACGAAGCGGATAAACTGAAACATCGAGACATTCGCAGACATGCCGCTGGTGTGATTGAGCAAGTCTTCTAGTGTCACGTCGAGATAGGCAGGGTTGATCGCGAAATCATGACCTTCCCCTAGGACCTCCTCGATCGTATCCTCCCAGCGCACGACACCTCGCTCGACCAAGCGTGCCGCTAAAGTTGCGGTCATAGCCTTTGTATTCGAGCCAATATGCCAAAGATCTTCCCCTGTGATCAGATCGTCATTGTTAACGCTGCGCAAACCCGCGACGCGCACCTCAACATCAGCGCCCTCGCCATCCCAAAATGCGAGCACGCCTCCCGGCGCGCCGCAGGCGGCGACCATCTCCTCAACCTGGGTCTGTAAAGTCGCGCTTTGCGCAATAACCGTCCCCATGCCAGACATGGCCAGCACCAAACCCAATGCGCTTGATCTAAATTTCATGGGATCGCCCCCCTTTTGACTGAACACAACCAAGCATCACCGGTGACTAGGGTCAATGTGAGACTGTGGCGCGGCAAAACTTCGCGTATAAAACCATGTCATTTGACACGCGGCTGTCGCTTGACCTGAACCCAGGCAGCGCGTCTATGCTGGTAAAACCTTTTACCCTTCAAGGAGCCCCGCCATGGTCCGCTTATCGCGCATTTATACCCGCAACGGTGATGGAGGGCGCACGCGCCTGGGCGATATGAGTGAGACCGATAAGGATGATGCGCGCGTGGAGGCCTATGGCGCGGTGGATGAAGCCAATTCAACGATTGGCCTGGCGATTTGCGCCCTGCCCGGTGAGAGCCCCTTGAAGGAGCCGCTGTTACGCATTCAAAACGACATGTTTGATGTCGGGGCCGATTTATGCGTGCCGGAAAGTCAGGAGCCGCTGGAATGGACGCCCCTAAGGGTCATCGCCAAACAAGTTGAGCGGTTGGAGAGCGATATTGATCGCTTCAATGCCAATCTCTCGCCCTTGGATAGCTTTATTCTGCCCGGCGGGAGTGAGGCGGCCACCCGTCTGCATCTGGCGCGCACCGTGACGCGGCGCGCTGAACGGCGCACGATCACTTTGAGCCGTCAGATAGACACGCTCAATCCTGAAGTGATCAAATATCTCAACCGCCTGTCAGATTTTCTCTTCGTCGCGGCGCGTATCGCCAATAATGCGGGGCAAGATGATGTGAAATGGGTGCCCGGGGCCAGCCGCTAAACAAACCCGAGCCAAACTCACGATTTCGCGATCATTTTTTCCAAAATGTCATAAGTGTTTCTTGTTTAGCCCCCTAGCTTCTGCCGCCGAGCATGCCTAAATGTTCCTCTGACAGGGGACGACAGCTGCGCCCCATGGGATTTGATCTGTGCCGTGATGCACATGACAGAGAGGGTAAACCGATGAAATTGGCTTATGCTGCCGCCTCACTTGCCGCCTTTTTGACCGCACCGGCTCTGGCTGATCCGGTCGAATATCAGTTTGATAAAAGCCATACCGCGATCCGCGCCAGCTGGACCCATTTGGGCTTTTCAACCCAGTCGCTCTACCTCACCGATTATGATGGGGTATTGTTGCTCGACTTCGAAGAGCCACAAAACTCCACCATTGATGTGACATTCAATCTGGCCGGCGGTCTATGGACCGGCGTTAATCAAGAGCGTTTTGAAGGCCATTTGAACTCGCCTGATCTGTTCAACACATCTGAGTTTCCAACCGCGCGCTTTGTCGCGAGCGAATTTGCCACTGAAGACGGTCAAACCGGTACAATGACCGGCGATCTGACTTTGCTCGGTCAAACTCATCCTGTGACCTTGAATGTCACACTGAATAAACATGCCCCCAATCCGATGAGCCAGGTAGAAACCGCAGGTTTTACCGCCACCGGTACGCTGACCCGGTCTGAATGGGGCCTGGGCTATGCCGCCCCCCGTGTCTCTGATGAGATCACCTTGGAAATCAACACCGAGCTGAATGTCGTAAGCGAGTAAGATCGCCGCATTTTTGCGCAAAACATCAAAGCCGCCCCTTGTTGGGGCGGCTTTTTTTGTGTTAAATCCTATGCAAGTTTACGCGAACGTAAACTTCAACGCATTGACTTCCGCCGCTTGGCCATGCAGGGTCCAAGCCCTATCTAGATCGTGTCCTTTTGAAGGGGGCGCTCTGGCCACAGAGTTCCCTTCACTCAATTCATAACCGGAGCCGTCGATGAAGATTCTCGTCCCCGTTAAACGGGTAGTCGACTACAATGTGAAAGTTCGGGTCAAACCTGATCAGAGCGATGTGGACTTGGCCAATGTCAAAATGTCCATGAACCCTTTCTGTGAGATCGCAGTCGAAGAAGCGATCCGCCTGAAAGAAAAGGGTTTAGCCGAAGAGATTATCACCGTATCCATCGGCCCGGCCCAGGCCCAGGAAACCTTGCGCACCGCTTTGGCGATGGGCGCAGATCGCGGCATTTTGGTTCAGACCGATCAAACGACTGAGCCTTTGGCCGTGGCGAAAATCCTGGCCAAAGTCGTTGAGGCCGAAGGCCCGAGCCTGGTCATCTTAGGTAAGCAAGCCATTGATGATGACGCCAACCAAACCGGTCAGATGCTGGCCGCCCTGTTGGGTTGGCCGCAGGCGACCTTTGCCTCTGAGGTTAAGCTGGACGGCGAAGCCCTGGAGGTTACGCGCGAGATTGATGGCGGTCTTCAGACCCTTGCTATGTCTCTACCGGCCATCGTGACCACCGATCTGCGCTTGAACGAGCCGCGCTATGCCTCTTTGCCGAACATTATGAAAGCCAAGAAGAAGCCGATCGACACCAAGACCCCGGACGATTTCGGTGAGGACATCACGCCGCGTCTGCAGGTTCTCAAAGTCAGCGAGCCTGCCAAGCGTGAAGCCGGGATCAAGGTTGAAAATGTCACCCAATTGGTCGACAAGCTGAAAAACGAAGCGGGGGTTCTCTAACATGTCTGTCCTCGTCATTGCTGAACACGATAATGCCCATTTGAATGACGCCACGCGCGCCGCCGTCACCGCGGCCAAGGCTCTGGGCGGTGATATTCACATCCTGGTGGCTGGTCATAATGCGGGCGCTGTCGCCCAGGGCGCCGCGCAAATCGACGGCGTTGCCAAAGTCCTTCATGCCGATAGTGAAGCGCTGGACAAGCGCTTGGCCGAAGCCATGGAAGGCGTGGTTCTAAGCCTGGCCGAGGGGTATGACGCCCTTTTGACCCCGGCCAGCACCTCGGGTAAAAACTTCATGCCGCGCATCGCGGCCAAGCTGGATGTCATGCAAATCTCTGACATCATTGCGGTTGAAGCGCCGGACACCTTTGTGCGTCCCGTTTATGCCGGCAATGCCTTGCAGACCGTCAAATCCAGCGACGCCAAGAAAGTCATCACCGTGCGTCCGACGACCTTTGAAAAGGCCGGCGATCAAGGCGCATGCGCGATTGAAACCGTCGATGCAGGCACACCGGCTGCGGCCAGCCGCTTTGTCGGTGAAGAATTGTCGAAATCAGACCGCCCAGAGCTGGCCTCCGCCAAGATCGTCGTCTCTGGCGGTCGCGGTGTGGGATCAGCGGAAAACTTCGCCATCATCGAAAGCTTGGCCGATACGATCGGGGCTGCCGTCGGCGCCTCGCGTGCGGCTGTGGATGCGGGCTATGTGCCCAACGATTATCAGGTCGGTCAGACCGGTAAAGTCGTTGCGCCAGATCTTTATATCGCGATTGGGATTTCCGGCGCGATCCAGCACCTGGCCGGGATGAAGGATTCCAAAGTCATCGTCGCCATCAATAAAGACGAAGAAGCACCGATCTTCTCCGTTGCCGATTATGGCCTGGTCGCCGACCTCTTCACAGCCGTGCCTGAGTTTGAGGCTGCCTTAAAAGGCTAAGCGCTCAAACCTATGCGTTTAAAAACCCCGCGAGCCCCAGGCTTGCGGGGTTTTTCTGTGTTTACTCCTCAATAAACAATTCATAAACTGGCAGGTCAGCCGTCTCGTGCCGCCAAACAATGGTTAAAATTTTCCATTCGCCTTCGACTTTGACCAAGGTCATGAAATTCACACCCGAGAAAAATATTCCCTCCTGATCGCCGCGGTACGCTTCATAGCCGCTGCGCACATGGGCGACTTCGCCATAGACATTGACCGCGTGCTCGGTTTCGATCTCTTCAAACCCGATCTGCATCAAGACAGACCCATTATTTTCAACATAGCCAGCTGGTGTCGTATACGTTACGCCATCCGGGCTCGCATGGCCCATACGCGCATTATCGGTAAAGGAATCGAAGAACGTCCCCCAGTCGCGGACCTCGCCAATGCCGCCAGAGATCGACGCATATAGTCCGTCAACAACGCTTGCGATGGCGCCTTCATCGTCCGTTTGCGCAAAAACAGATCCGCTCACCATCAAATGCGCAGCCAGCGCCGCCGTTACCATAAACTTCATCATACCCTCCGCAGACATTAAAAACATAATTATTCAACTATTTGTCTAAAAGCGGAAGGGCTAAGACAGACAAGTTCTGGTCCTACTTAAAACCGCGCCAAGGCCGCCTCGATCAAAGTGATCGCCTCTTCGCTATGCCATTCGGCCGGCCCTTCCAGTCGGCCAATCTCACCGCCATAGGGATCATAAAGAATGGTCAGCGACGAACAGAGGCTGGCGGCGGGTCGGTTCATCTTGGGTCAAGATAATGACCGCGGTGAGGCCGAGGTGGGCCGCAACGGATCTTGAAGTCTTGCGCGGGGCGGCGGCCCAATCCCGCTCTGAGTAGATGGCGATAAACATCTGCTGGACCAACTTGCCCTCGGGCAATTGCGACGCCGTCATTTCACTGACCGCCAAGTATTCACTTATTATACGAAGAGAATTATATAAAATCCCAAAATATACTGAATCGCGAACAATATCAGAATTCATAATCACCCCCGCCTATTAAGAAAATTACGTAATGCAGAACATGAAAATATTACGAGCAGTAGGGCGTTTATAAATACTCGCTCCTCCCTGTATATCGACGGCCCTGAATAAGTCTCAACATTATACGCAATAATTGATAGAAACAATGCGAAAGCGGAAGATGTAGCTAGAAAAATATAATAATAAACTCTTGCAGCTTTTATAAATATTATTGCTGGCGATATAAATATGGACACTGAAAGCAAAATCAAAAACCAACCAACAACATTATAAATATTTGGACATCTTATTACATCACCGCCAGACAGCAATGAATCTAGGCCGCTATTGTAAAAAATAAAGTACAACGTGAGTATTGTGTAAACAAAGATCGAAAGCGTAAGCTTTATCAGAAAAAAAATTACACCATTTGGAGACATTTTAAGTGTCTTTCTGCTGACAGACCGTTCACGCAAGACCGGCTAAGTGACGGCGGTCGGTTCATTCTGGGTCAGGATAATGACCGCGGTAAGGCCGGGATGGGCCGCAACAGATCTTAAAGTCTTGCGCGGGAGGGGCGGCGGCCCAGTCCCGCTCATAGCGCTCACGCACCAGATCTTCATAGGTGCCGATGGAACGCGCGCGGGCGCTCATCGCGGGATAGCCGAAGAGGCGCCCGCCCTCTGCGACTTCCAGCTGGGTCAATTTAAGCGGGATGAGGCCGCGCATGTCCTCAGAAATCATCATCAAACCATCCGTCATAGCGGGCCTCATTTAACCTGAACACTTGCATTCAAAGTGATAAATGAGGTTCGTAACCTATGCTGGGCGAGAAGATCTAGTCTGCTTCGCCCTCAAACTGCGCGGCAACCGGCCAATCCTCGCTTTGCGGACGCCAAATAATCGCGGCGATTTTCCACTGACCTTCGATTTTCATCACCGTCAGGAAGTTGATGCCCGCCACATAGGGCCCGTCCTGATCGGCGCGAAAGCCTTCATAGCCGGTGCGCACATGGGCCAGCTCGCCATAAATATTGACCTCGCGATGGGTCTCGACCTCATGAAAACCGATCTCCATCAAGACCGGCCCGCTGCGGGCGATATAATCTTCTGGCGTTAGAAACACCGCGCGGCCATGGCCTTCAGGTCCGGGCGAAACCTGGCCCATAATGGCATTATCGGTATAAAGATCGCGAAAAGCATCCCAATCGCGCTGCTCACCAACATCGCCGGAAATCACGCTATAAACCCGCTCGACCAGCGCGCCGATCGCGGCTTCATCGCTTAAATCCTGCGCCTGCGCCGAGGTCATAACCATCAGCGCTGCACCCGCTGCCATCAGATAACGGATCATTTACCCCTCCCTCTTCTTGGTTTCTTGGCTTACTCTCTTGGCATAAAGCGCCAAGCATGAGCCAAGGGCGCGTCATCGCCAAGTCAATTGCGACCAAGGTTTGAGATGAGAGATTAAAACCGCGCCAGGGCCGCCTCGATCAAAGCGATCGCCTCTTCGCTATGCCATTCGGCTGGCCCTTCCAGTCGGCCAATCTCACCGCCATAGGGATCATAAAGAATGGTCAGCGGCAAACCGCGCCCGCCCGCAGACAAAGCCGCTTGAAAGGATTGGTCATGATAAAGCGCCAAATGCGTCAGGTTGTTTTGGGCATAAAACTCACGCGCCGCATCAATGGTGCGATCCATGGACACGGCCACGACTTCAAACCGGTCTGAGCCCAGATCGGCTTGCAGAGCATCCAGGGCGGGCATTTCCGTCAGACAGGGCGCACACCAGGTGGCCCAGAAATTCACCAAAATGACTTTGCCCTGCTTGTCCGCGAGTGTGATTGTTTCGCCTTCGCCGGTCAAAATTTCACTCGTGGGTTGGGCGGGCGGCGAATCAGGGGTTTTGAAATCGGCCATTTCACCGACAGCATAACTGTCGAGCGGTCCCATCACCTTGTCACCCAGGGCCGAAACCAGGATATATCCAAAGCCTACCACACCGAATATCACGGCGATCAGTATCGCGATCTTGAGCTGAGCCGGTTTCATCTATACCCCTTTTCCCGTCTGTTCTCACTTGGGAGCCTTATATATGTCTTCTTCCTCAGATCCAAAAGCCGCCGCGTCAAGTCACCAGATGTGGGGCGGGCGCTTTACGACCCGGCCCAGCGATGTGATGCAAGCCATCAACACCTGTGTGGATGTTGATCAACGCCTGGCCGAGGAAGATATTCTAGGCTCGCTCGCCCATAGTGACATGCTCGCGGCCTGCGCCATTATTTCGCAGGACGATAAAGCCGCCATCCATGAGGGCCTGATCGCCATTCGCGAGGATATTCGCGCCGGGCGCTTTGAATGGAAGCCCGAACTGGAAGATGTGCATATGAATATCGAAGCGGCCTTGAAGGCGCGTATTGGCGCACCGGCAGGGCGTTTGCACACCGCGCGCTCGCGCAATGATCAAGTGGCGACCGATTTTCGCTTATGGATGCGCGGGGCCTGTGCGCGGATGACATCCCTGCTGCGCGACTATCAAAAGGCATTGCTGGCCCAAGCCGAAGCTCATGCCGACTGGGTAATGCCGGGCTTTACCCATTTACAAACCGCTCAACCGATCAGCCTGGGCCATCATTTATTATGCTGGGTTGAACATGCTGAGCGCGATCTGGGCCGGTTTGAAGACGCCGCCAAGCGCCTGAATGAAAGCCCGCTCGGCTCAGCGGCGCTGGCCGGGACCGCCTTTGGCATTGATCGCCACCACACGGCACAGGCCTTGGGCTTTGACCGGCCCATGGCCAATTCGCTCGACGGGGTATCTTCGCGCGATTTCGCGCTCGAAGTCCTCTCCGCCGCCGCGATCTGTGCGGTCAATCTGTCACGCTTCGCTGAGGAAATAGTCCTGTGGTCCTCGCGCCGTTTTGGCTTTGCCAGCCTCAGCGATGCTTTCTCCACCGGCTCTTCGATCATGCCGCAAAAGCGCAATCCCGATGCTGCCGAGTTGGTGCGCGCAAA
The DNA here is from genome assembly GCF_000382325.1 of Woodsholea maritima DSM 17123. Lineage (GTDB taxonomy): Bacteria > Pseudomonadota > Alphaproteobacteria > Caulobacterales > Maricaulaceae > Woodsholea > Woodsholea maritima. The sequence goes on along the minus strand of NZ_KB908057.1, from coordinate 463,655 downwards.
ACCCGGCAAGATTTGTGGAGCCTTACAAAGCCTTCTGATCGTGATGAAGGGACTGCCGCTGGCCTATTCCAAAGACATGCAGGAAGATAAGGTGATCGTCTTTACTGCGCTGGATGATCTTGATCTGGCGCTCAATGCCATGATCGGCATGGCCGGGGATTTAACCTTCAACAAGGCCGCCTTGGAGGCCGCTGCGGGCGAGGCCTATTCCGATGCCACGGATTTGGCCGATTGGACGGTGCGCGAGCTGGGTCTTCCCTTCCGCGATGCCCACCATGTTGCGGGCAGCCTGGTCAAAGCTGCCGAAGCGCGCGGCCTTGCTTTAGCCCAATTACCGCTAGAGGTTTTCCAATCGGTGGAGCCGCGCATTGATGATCGCATTTATTCGGTGCTTTCTGCGCGCGCCTCGATGGAAAGTCGGGTAAGTTATGGCGGCACAGCGCCCAGCCAGGTGCGGGTTCAGGTTCAGCGCTGGCGTGAAGCGCTCGGCGCATAAGGGGATGATGATGAAAAAACTGGCTCTATTAAGTCTGGCGCTCTTAGGCCTCAGCGCCTGCGGCGTTCGCGGTGATTTGGAACGTCCCGGCCCACTTTGGGGTCCGGATAATCGCACCGAAGCTGAACGCGCCTATGAGCATAAGGGCGAGGCCCGCGAAGAGCGCGCACAAGAAGACGCGCAAGGCCAATAATCTCACATCGAAGTGAGCCCTCATGTGTAAGCGGGGAGGTGTCACAGAACCCCTTCTCCTTTAGCCTAGGCGGCGATGCGATACACGACCTGGCATAAAGCCCGCCTTGCCCTGATATGGGAGCGAAGTGCGCCGGTATTGATCGGCCCTGCGGCCGTGCTGGCGCTCTATTGTGCGTTGGCGCTCTTTGGCGTGTTTGAAGCCTTGGGCGATCCGGCCCGCGCACTCAGCGCGATGGCCCTGCTCCTGGTCGCGGGCATGCTGGCACGCTGGCAAGCCAAGCATTTTCACTGGCCCAGCGCGCGTGATATTGAAGCGCGTATCGAGGAAGATTCCGGCTTTACCGATCGCCCCTTCGAAGCGGTGCGCGATGTAGTCGCCAGCGGCGATGAGGCCCTGTTTTCCCGCCACCGCCAACGCATGGCCGCGAGGCTGAAAACCGCCACCGCCCACCGGCCCAAGGCCGCCTGGGCGCGTTTGGATCATTATGGCCTTCGCCTTTGCGCGGCAATCCTCTTGGTTTTCGCCTTTATCAGCGCGGGTGATCTGGCGCGCCTGCGTCTGGAAGATGCGTTTGCCTTGCGGGTCTTGGATAGTGGCGGCGTCCGGCCCAGCCTCGATATCTGGGCAGAGCCGCCAACCTATACCCGCCGCGCGCCGATTTATGCCCGCGGCTCCGATCTCAATGCGCCGGAAGGCTCTCGCATTGCCGTGCGCATTGCCGGCTATAGCCGCCAGCCTGATGTGCGCTTTCGCGGTCAACGCTTATCGGCAGAGCCTTTAGAGGGCGATGTCTGGCAAGCCTATGCCCGTTTGGATCAGGGCGGGGATCTGGATATTCGCGCCGGATCGCTACGCCAATCCCTGCCCGTCAGCATGATTGAGGATGAAAATCCGCACCTGACCCTGGTGGCGGAACCTGATAGTGATAGCGAAGGTGTGCTGATCCTCGATTTTCGCGCTGAGGATGATTACGCGATTGAGCATTATCATCTTCATCTGCGCCCGGCGAACACCGCTGATAAACCCTCTCAGGATTGGGATAAGATTGAGATCGCCCCGGGCAGTGTCACCAGCCGCGGTGAAGAGGGCTATCGCGCCCGCATTGATGTGTCGCGTCATTTCCTGGCCGGTGAGCGGGTGGACATTCGTCTGGCGGGCACCGATGGAGCCGATCAGACCGGCATCACCCCGCCTTTGACCATTGTCCTCCCGGAGCGGGTTTTTCTGGTCGGACTGGCCAAAGCCATCGCCGAACAGCGCCGGACCCTGATGGGGGTCAAAACCGATTATGCCCCCCTGGAAGAGCGCGAAGCTTTGAGTGTCCATGATCTTCAGGCCGTCACCTATCTGGATGATGAGCCCGAACGGCGCATCGAGCGCGCCCCGCACGACATCCAGCACATCGCCCTCGCGCTGGAGGCCATCACCGATTCGCCCTCGCGCTATTACCAAGACCCCATTCTTTACATGGGCCTACGCACGAGCCTGCGCCAAATTCAGCGCGCGCGTGAGCGCGACACCCTCGCCCCGCTGGAGGAAGATTTCTGGCAGATGGCCTTGCGCGCGGAGCTGGGCTCGCTCGCCGATGCTGAGGCGGCCTTGCGCCAAGCCGAGCAGGCCCTGCTCGATGCCTTTGCGCGCGGGGCCGATGCGATGGAGTTGTCGGCCCTCTTTGATGCCTATGAGCGCGCGATGAGCCGCTATATCGCCGCTCTGGCGCGTGAAGCCCAACAGGGCGAAGGCGGGCAAGGCTCCGCCAATATGGGCAGTGATGCTTTGCAGCAAATGCTCGATGCGCTGCGCGATTCCGCAGAACTGGGTGATACCCCCAATGCCCGCCGGGCCTTACAGGCGCTTTCGGAGATGTTGCGCAATATGCAAGTGACCCTGGGTCAGGGCCAAGGCGGGGAAGAAAGCGAGATGGAGCGCGCCCTTCGTGAAGCGCTTGAAGAGTTGGGCGATATGATCGGCCAACAGCGCGGCGTCATGAATGATACGTTCAACCGCCAGGACGAACGCGAGCGCGAAGACAATGCCAATGGCGAGGACGATATCGGGCCACGCCGCGAACAGCAAGACGGCATCAATCCCGACGGCGAAGGCGAAGACGGCTTGAACCGCACCCCGGCCGAGGATCTGGCCGAACGCCAAGCCCTGTTGGAAGAGGCGCTGGAAGGCTTGGGCGGGGGCCTTGATGATGAGGCCGCTGAAGACGCCCTGGGCGCAGCGCAAGACGCGATGGATGACGCCGCCCGGGCGTTAAGCGAGGGCGATTTTGATCGCGCGCTTGAGGCGCAAGATGAGGCCCTTAGCGCCCTTCGGCGCGGGGCAGCGCGCACGGCTCAGCGCTTATTGGAAGAATCCGGCGATCAGGAAGACGGCCAAGGCCAGCAATATGATCCGGCGGGACGGCCCATCAATGGCGATGGCTCGGACACGCGCGTTCCTTCCGAAGCGCAACGCCAACGCGCGCGCGATATTTTAGAGGAATTGCGCCGGCGACGCTCCGAACCTGACCGCCCCCGCGAAGAACTCGACTATCTCGACCGCTTGCTAGAGCAGTTTTAGGGGGGCTGCGGTTTTAAGTCGGCCCCCTTCGCAGCGACATTCCCGAGGGGCACACCTTTGGGCCACAAGCGAACACACGCCCGCAGCGAAGCGAAGAAACTTAGGGCCAACCATACTTTGTCATCCCGGGCAAACGCAGGGCGACCCGGGATCTATTGTGGTTGCCATCAAAGTACATAGATCCCGGCTCAAGGCCGGGATGACAAGAATATAATCTGTCCTCCCCTGCAAAGCGGGGGAGGTGGTCCGATAGGACCGGAGGGGGCGTTTATAACAATGGCCCCTGGATCAAATTCGGGGCCGCGAGAGTGTTGAGCGTCAGCGCATTCCCGGGCAAACGTCGCGCTTAAATAAGCGATAGTCGTTAAGACGCTGTCATCCCGGACGAACTTCAGTGAGATCCGGGACCTATCAAGCTTGCCATTTACCTCAACAGATCCCGGATGTGCGCTTCGCTTCTCCGGGATGACAGTTTTTTAGACATATCCTCGCTGCGCTGTGGGCGCGCAATTTTTATTTGTCCTATCGCCTGTCGGCTACTTGTGGGCTTTCGCGCTTGCGACCCTTCGGGTCGACCCTGTCATGCCAGACCTGATCTGGCATCCATTCCGCAACCTTGGGCCTAAATTCTGATCGACCAGAACCAAGCTCAACCCGTCCGGCATGGACCCCAATTCAAGTTTGGGGTGACACTTTCATTTAATGATGGGGATCGGCGTGGGTATCCGCGCCATGAGCGTCCTCGTGAGAGGATTCGGCCTGATCTGGTTCATGTGCGGGTTCATGGCTATCCGCGGGTGTCGACGCCCCATGACCGCCCGCCCCATGGGTATCACCATGGCCATCCCCGTGTGCGGAGGGCGTTGGATGCGCATCCACGTCCATAGCGTCACCCTGATCATCCCCATGAAGATCGGCTGGCAAGTCATGGCCGCCATCTTGAGATTCATGCGCGCTGATATGACCTTGGGAGACATCCATCCCGCTTTGCGCCACTTCACCGCGCAAATCTGGCGCGAGCAGGACTTCAACCTCTGCCGCCGCCGCGGGGGGATCTGCATAATAGGTGGTAAAATGGGCGCTGCCGTCACGGGGCAAGGCGGCTTGATCGAGCACAATGACCCATTCGGCGAGCCAGGCCCCATTCGCATCCAGCACCCGCGCGCGCAAGGGCAGGGTTTCCTGCGCCCGGTCGGTGATATTTTTTAGGACGCCTTCGACCTGAAGCCCGCCATGCTCATCCATACCGACGACCAGGTCTTGCACCTCTAAGCCATGCGGGTTCACATCGGCCCCAAACAGCGCATAGGCGCTGGCCGTGCGCGGCAGGGCCGCAACGATGTCCATTTTAAAGACCCAGGCCGCCGTCAGCGCGATGATAAAGCTGGCCGCGACGCCGCCCCAGGCGGATATTTCCTTGATCTGGAAAGCCTGGCGTTCCTTGGCCTTGGCGCGTTCACGGATTTTCTGATGCGGCTTGACCGGCTTTTCCAGCTCAGCGGCCTGATCATGCTCATGAGGGTCTTCGGTAAAGGTTGCCTCGGCAATGGGATCGTTCAAAGGTAGCGGTTCTTCGTCTGCGATCCAGACATGCGCACAGGCCGCGCAACGCACTTTACGCCCGCTGGCATTTAGGGCTTCCTCGCTGGCGCGATATTTTGCATCACAGCTGGGACACGTTACGATCATGGACGTAGGCCTCTTGCGTCCTTAAAAGGTCATTTCAGGGTATTGCGCAGCGAATCACTCACCGGAGCCCTTCTTCATGGTTAGCACACCCAGCATCGCCCCGACGACCGGATCCCATCCGGCAGTTCGCTTTGACACAGTGGGCATGCGCTATGATCAAGGTCCCGAAATTCTGCACAACGTTACCTTTGATTTACCTCAAGGGGGTTTCCAATTCCTCACCGGCGCGTCTGGAGCTGGAAAAAGTTCACTGATGCGCCTGATTTATCTGGCTAAGCGTTGCTCCAGCGGCACAATCAGCTTGTTTGGACGCAATACCGCCCTGTTGGGCCGCGAGGAATTACCCGATATGCGCCGGCGCATCGGGGTCATTTTCCAGGATTTTCGCCTGCTCAATCACCTCACCGTGTTTGAAAACATCGCCCTGCCGCTGCGCGTGGCCGGTCAAGCGCGCAAATCCTACAGCGAAGATGTTATGGAGCTAATCAACTGGGTCGGTCTGGGTGAGCATACCCATTCTTATCCCCCCACCCTTTCAGGCGGGGAGCAGCAACGCGCCGCGATTGCGCGCGCCGTGGTCGCCAAACCCGATCTGATTATCGCCGATGAGCCCACAGGCAATGTCGATCCGGCCATGGCCCATCGCCTGCTACGCCTGTTTGTGGAGCTTAATAAGCTGGGTGCGGCGGTTCTGATTGCGACCCACGATCATTCGCTGATACGCGCCATGGACGCCCCGGTGATGGAGCTGAAAAACGGCACGCTCATTCATGGGGAGGCCGTATCATGAGCGATCAGGGTTTGAAATCCGCCCCCCTTCTGCCCCCTGATGCGGGCCGTGACACCCCCCTCTTCGCCGTCGCGGCGATCTTGGTCTTCCTGGCGGGCCTTGCCGGATTAGGCGGGGTTGGGGCCTGGCGCGCAGCGGACGATTGGACCAATCAGCTGACCAATGAGGTCACGGTCCAGATCCTGCCCACCGAGGGGCGCGATGCCGACGCCGATGCGCGCGATGGCGCCGAAGCCTTGCGCGCCATCGCCGGGGTGCGCGGCGTAGATGTACGCTCACGCGCGCAATCCGAAGCCTTGCTGGAGCCTTGGCTGGGCTCAGGCGGTTTACCCGAAGACTTACCCGTACCGCGCCTGATCGCGGTGGAGCTGGACCCCACCAATCGACCTCTTGCGGGCAGTCTGGAAGCGGCGCTGGCTGATAAGCCCTATCGCGCGGCGCTGGATGATCATGGCAATTGGGCCGAAGCCGTCGCGCGCGCCAGCCAGGCGGTGCGCTATTTCGCCCTGGTGCTCGTGGTTCTCCTCTCGCTCGCCGCTTCTGCGGTGGTGGCCTTTGCCGCGCGCGCCAGCCTGGCCGCACGCTGGGATGTCGCCGATGCCCTGCACATTGTCGGGGCGCCCGATACCTTTATCGCCACTCTGTTCCAACAGCGCTTTTTCTTACTCGGGCTGAAAGCGGGCACCCTGGGGGCCCTGGGTGCCGGGCTCGCCGGGGCGGGCCTTGCCTATGCGGGCGGCACGGCAGGGGCGTTATTCTTTCTACCGACCTTAAGTCTGGGCTGGATGGGGCTTATCATTTTACCGATCGCGGCTCTGGCCTCAGGCTTCATTGCGGCGCTGTCTGCGCGTCTGGCCGTCAGTGATGCGCTTCATAAACGCTGGTCCTAACCCAAAGGGATGGCAGCACTGACATAATCCTGTCCGAAATGGGGGATAACCCTAAGCTTGATATAGGCAGATCCCGGCATAAGGTTTAAAGTCGCATTCATGATGGCTCGCATTTTTGACTTTGCGCGTATTTGTGCCTTTATCCTTGTTCTGGCAGGGGGATTGGGCTTTATTCATTTCGCCCATCTCACCCAAAGCTATAGCCATAATGGTCAGCTTTCCGCCGATGGCATTGTGGTTTTGACCGGCGGTGAAGGCCGGGTCTCCACCGCGATTACCCTGATGGAACAAGGTAAGGCCCAGCGCCTTTTAATCTCGGGCGTGCATCCCGATACCTCACGCGAGGCCATTCGCGATGCCACCAATGCGCGCGCGGATATTTTAAGCTGCTGCGTGGATCTGGGCCTTCAGGCTGCTGATACCCTTGGCAATGCCGAAGAAACCGCTAAGTGGGTTGAAAGTCATGACTTTCACAGCCTCATCGTTGTGACCTCAAATTACCACATGCCGCGTGCCCTGTTAGAGATGCAGCGTACCCTGCCCCAGATTGAGCTGATCGCCTATGGCGTCGCAGGTCCGCCCCCTTGGCGCGATGGGCGCACGGCCAAGCGCTGGCTGCAAGAATATCTCAAATATATCGCGGTCTATGGGCGCGAAACCACTCGCAAACTGGCCCAGCGCGCTTAAACACAAGACACAGACACAAGGCATAGTCATGGCTTTTATCGGCTCTCTTCTTTTTGTGGTGTGGATGTATACCCTGATGATCACGATGGGGATTATCTGCATTCCCGCTTTATTGGGGCCGCGCAGCTGGGCACGGGCCTGCGTGCGCACCTGGATCCATTTGACCTTAGGGGCCTTAAAGCTGCTATGCGGTATTACCTATGAAGTGCGCGGCAAGGAAAACCTGCCCCAGGGCGGGGCGCTGATCGCGTCTAAACACCAAAGCATGTGGGAGACGATTGCGTTCTGGGTCATCTTGGACGATCCCGCCATCATCTTGAAAAAAGAGCTTAAAAAGCTACCCGCCTTTGGCCAATACGCCATGAAGCTGAAGAATATCGAAGTGGATCGCTCCGGCGGGGCCAAGGCCCTTCGCCAAATGCTCAAAGATGCCCGCGAACGCGCCCAGGAGGGTCGCCAGATCGTTATCTTCCCCCAAGGCACGCGCACCAAGCCGGGTGAAGCGGAAAGCTATAAGCCCGGCGTGATCGGGCTTTATAACGCCATGAAAGTGCCGTGCGTACCGGTCGCGCTCAATTCGGGGCTCTATTGGCCGGGCAAAGGCCTGATCCGCAAGCCGGGTAAAATTGTGGTCGAATTCTTGCCTCCCATTCCACCAGGCATGGAAAAAGAAGCTTTCATGTCCGAACTTGAGACACGTATCGAGACCGCCTCGGACGCCCTTTTACCTGAAAGCTTCAAAACGGAGCGCGCCTAACCATGACCCATCCCTATTATGCGGCGCAAAATGCCAAGCCCCCGCAACGCTGGAAGCTGTATGCGCCCTTTATCGGGTTTGCGGTTCTGGTCCTTCTCTACACGGTTTACTGGTTCTATGCCGCCAGTGAGGTGAAGGCCGAGGCCCGCGCCTGGATCGTGGAGCAAGAAGGGTATGGTTATACCATCACCCACGATAAGCTCACGGTCGGGGGCTATCCTTTCCGTCTGAATTTGATCGCCGAAGCGCCGTCCATCACCGCGCCGCAAGCCGAAGGCGGCTGGAGCGCACGCTATGATCGCCTCTCAGCGACGGCCATGCCCTATAATTTCAATCACTGGATCTTGGCCTTCATTGGCGAAGGTGAAGTGCGCACAAGCGAGCATCAATTAGGCTTGGCCGCAGAGCGCGCGCGCCTGTCCTTCATTTCACGCAAAGGCCGGTTTCATGAACTGGGCGTAGAGCTGATTGATCTTCACATCACCCCCTCTGAAAACGCAAATTTTCCGATTAAAGCGCTGGAGCAGTTTGAACTGACCAGCGCAGTCGATAACGAAGACGGGCTGCAAACGCGCTTGGCCTTGCAGGGCTTAACCCTTCAAGGCCAAAACGACCCCAGCCTGATCACCAGCCTGGGCGAGCGTATCGAAATGGCACGCTTTGATAGCCGTATCACCCACAGCCAATATCTGCTGGACGAGGCCAATCCAGAAAGCTGGCGTGCGCATGAAGGCCGTCTCAATCTGGCGCTATTGCAAGTAGAGTGGGGCAATGTACGCTTTGGTGCCCAAGGTGATCTGGCCTTGGATGACACCGCGCGCCCAGAGGGGCGCCTCTCCGTACTCATCGAAGATCCCAATGCCATCACGGATGCGCTGGTGGAAGCGCGCATGTTGAGCCGCGATCAAGGCGATGCCTTGCGCCTGGCTGCTCTGATGGCCCCGCGCCGCGAAGGCGGGATTGCCCTGCCCTTCCGCTTGCAAAATGGGGCGCTGTTCTTAGGCCCTGCCCGCCTGGGTGACGTTGATCCTTTGTATTGAGGCGGGTTGGGGTTTCACACACCCTGTCCTGCCAGACTTGATCTGGCATCCATGCCGTGTGTTTGACGATTATTCTGATCGACTAGAACCCAGCTCTTCCCGTCCGGCATGGACCCCAAATCAAGTTTGGGGTGACAGTTCTTTTGTGAAGTATCCTCGCTACGCTGCGGGCGCACGGTCGTGCTCGCGGGCTGATCGCCCGATGTCCTCCCCTGCGAAGCGGGGGAGGTGGTCCGCCAGGACCGGAGGAGGCGTGTTTGTGATCTATTCAATGAAAACAGTCATCCCCGACTTGATCGGGGATCTATATGCCTTGAAGGGCCAACTCAATAGATCCCGGATCTCACCAAGGTTCGTCCGGGATGACAGCTTATCTCTTCGTCATCCCAGGCTCATCGCCATCACAAAAAAGCCAGCCCCTCAGGCGAGAGGCTGGCTTTATCTTGAAACAAAGGCGCTATTAAGCGCTGAATTCCTTCAAGGCTTCGACAACGCGCCGATTATCATCGTCTAGGCCGATTGAGATACGCAAAGCATCACTAAGACCATAGGGCTGTAATGGGCGCACGACCAAGCCTTTGCTTTGCAGGAATTTATCCGCATCACTGGCGGTTTTACCCGGTTCCTGGCTGAAATGAACCAGCACGAAATTGCCCACGGATGGCGTGACGTCAAAGCCCAGGCCACCGATCTGCTGGCTGAGATATTGAACCCATTGCGTATTGTGCGCAGCAGATTTTTTGACGAATTCACGGTCTTTCACCGCGGCAATCCCGGCCTCAATCGCAGGCAAATTCACATTGAAAGGACCACGCACACGGTGCAGGACGTCCACGACATGTTTAGGACCATAAGCCCAGCCGAGACGCAAACCCGCCAGGCCATAGATTTTAGAGAAGGTACGCGTCACCACGACATTGTTGCGCGCTTTAACCAAGTCCATGCCGCTATCATAATCGCTGACGCCATCAAGATATTCGGTATAGGCACAATCGAGCACCAATAATGTGGTTTCAGGCAAGCCATCGGCCAGACGATAAATCTCGTCCTTGGTCAGATAGGTGCCGGTGGGGTTGTTCGGATTGGCGACGAACACGATTTTCGCATCATCCCCGGCCGCTTCCAAAATCGCATCGACATCACCGCGATAATGCGTTTCTGGCGCAACACGCACCTGAGCGCCGGACTGCATCGCCACCAGACGATAGACCAAGAAGCCATATTGCGATTGAACAATGCTATCGTCTGGGCCCAGATAGGCCCGGCCGAGCAATTGTAACAGCTCATCAGAACCTGATCCGCACACGATCAATTCCGGATCAATGCCCTCAACCTCACCAATCGCCTGGCGCAGGCTCAACGCCCCGCCATCGGGATAGATGTGCAGATGGTTCGACGCCGCCTTAAAGGCCTCAGCCGCCTTCGGGCTGCACCCCAACGGGTTCTCATTGGATGACAGTTTGACGGCCCCTGCCGGTGCCGCAGCGCCCGGTTTATAGGGGTGGATGTCCATCAGGCCAGGACGCGGGGTCAGCATCATGATGCGATCTCCTAGAGGCTTTGTGATGCGCGTTAGCGCTTGGCACAGGAGATAGCGCGCCCGGACGCAATCCTTCAAGGCCTGTACGCCGCTGGAGGGTCCCTTTTGGCCGTACTGCGCCAATATGTTTTATAACTTCGGCCATCAAAATTCCGCCAAAGCCCGGATACACCCGCTCTCCCAAATGTTCAAAAATCTCGCTTGTCCTAGGACCGAGCAGCCAATTGACCGGCGGGACATAAAGCGCGCGCGACCAGGCCAGCGGTTCAAACAGAGTATCGTCAAACAATTCCGACAACTGACCTTTGGAATAGGGCCTGCCCGCGCCCAAAGGCGTGCCATCGGTTTGCGACCATAGCCCGGCACGGTGCGCGGTGATCACCACCATGCGTCCTTCGGGGGCCAGAACCCGCCACAGCTCGCGCAATAACCGGCGCGGGGCGTGGGCCTCTTCCAGGCCATGGGCGACAATAATGCGATCGAATTGCGCCTCTTTAAATGGCAGGTGCAGCTCATCACCCAAACAGCTCGCGTTCAAAGCGTCATCAGGCCAATGCACCGCCCCTTGCGATCCAGGCATAAAGGCCAAGGCCCGGCGCGCCTCGCCCCGATACAGATCCAGATACGGTCCAGCAAAGCCAAAGCCCAACAGATCGAGCTGATGGGTATGCGGCCACAGCGCCTGTAACCGGCGCGCAATCATGGCCCGGGCACTTTGACCCGCCTTGCGCCGATAAAATCGCGCCAATTCCACGGCATCCGTTCGCATCACATCCTCAAATCTGTCTTTTTATCCGAAATCGCTTATGTATGGGCATTCACCCTCGTCGCAAGGTATCAGTATGGCCTTAATCATCCACCAATTCCCAGCCCTTGAGGACAATTACGGCTATTTTCTACGCTGTGGTGAAACCGGCTATACCGTGGCCCTGGACGTGCCCAATGACCGCCAGGTTTTGGATGAATTGGCGCGCATCGGCTGGCATCTCGATGCGATTTGGAACACCCATCATCACTGGGATCATGCCCATGACAATCCCGGCGTGGTCGGCGCGACGGGGGCCAAAGTCTTTGCGCCCGAGGAAGTGGTACGCGTCGTCGGCGGGGTTGATCAGGTGATCACGCCCGGCCAGGTGCTAAGCCTGGGCCAGCATAGGGCCGCGATTATCGATGTCGGCGGGCACACAAAGGGCCATATCGCCTTTTATTTCAAAGATGAAGGCGTGGCCTTTGTCGGTGATAGCTTGTTTGCCCTGGGCTGTGGGCGGATGTTTGAAGGCACACCCGATCAGATGCAGGCCGGTCTGGCGCGCCTACGCGCCCTGCCTGATGAGACCCTGATCTATTGCGCCCATGAATATAGCGCCGCGAATGCGCGCTATGCCCGCCATGTCGATCCCGACAATGAGGCGCTGAAAGCCTATCAAAGTGAGATTATATCCAAGCGGGCACTCAACCAGCCCACAGTGCCCTTCCCCCTGGGCTGGGAAAAACGCACCAATCCATTTCTACGCTGGGATGATGAGCGTTTACGCGCCCAGCTTGATCTGTCGCGCGATCTCAGCGATGGAGATGTCTTCGGCCATCTGCGCAAGGGCAAGGATACGTTTAAAGACTGATCACCACGTGCCCGTCGTTTTCTTGGACTTCTCACTCTTCATGCCATCAATCGTTTCCGGTTTAACGATGACCGGATCATGGATGCCTTCCATATCACTATGGGTGACGGCCAACTCCGCGGCAAAACCAGGCATTAATTCCAGCGCTTCAGAGGCTGGCAAGGGGCCCGCACCGCGCCCACCCTTCCAGAACCGCCAATAAGAGGCGACATGCTGAAGGCTGCCCAAGTCCTGGCCCATCTCAAAAAACAGACCCGGCGCGCGTAACAGGAAGTTTTTAAGAGCTAGGGGATCGCCTTGTTCCACGAAGGTCTGGAACTGATCATTATAATTCTCAATAACAGATTTCAGGCGCGCCCAGCGTTCACCAGACAACTGCATGATCCGGCCTGTGACTTTATTGAGATACGCTTGTTCGGCCGTCGTGGTGCCAATAATATCTATATGCCGAACATCTTTAAGAAAATTCAACAAAAGCGTATAGGCATCCTGTACGGACCAAGCATAATAAAGAATGCCTTTCCAGCCATAAATACCGCCATTATATTCGTCTTCGGTCATACGTAGCGCTTGGCGTAAAGCTGACAATTCTTCTGAATTTTGATTTTCAAACATAATCTCCGCCAGGCGGCGCGATTTCGCACGCGAATTTACCGCCGCACCGCCGAAGGCGGCCTTCACAAGTATGTCGATCTGTTCGGCGACATATTCCGACATCTGAGTGACGACATCTGGGCTGACCTGAAAGTAGCACCGTGCGATTTTATCCCCGCGCCGGCGGAAATGCTCATACAGCAGATAGGGATCAAACGAAGGCAACTTTGAGAGCGAGCGTAAGCGCTCCAGATCGCTTTGAAAGCGCTCTGATTCTGGACTGCCACCCAGAAAATCCATCAACGCATTTTCCATCGTACGCGATTCGATAAAGACGCTCATCCCGCCCAGATCCAGATCCTGGGCGCACATCGGAAAAATCACCTTGGTGACGGTGCGTCGCGCGCCGCCAAACTCATCCCTCTCCCAAGGTCGCAAGGTATGTTTGACCAGAAATGAGGTGTTGAGACGGCGATCAAAGAACATAGGCCGCATCATATATTCCGGCAGATGGCCATGGCTCTCCACCAGGCTACACAGGTCAATGACCCGCGCCGTAGACCCCCCTTTTTTGAGGAGGGCGAGACGTCCACCTTCGTGTTTCATTCACTCCGCCACCCAATTACACGAAGACAATTAAAGGCTATAAAGATTGAAACCAAGTGAATCTGTTTCTGATCTTGGTTAATCAATAAATGCGCTTGGTTTGCACCAACAATACCTTATAAAATTGAGGCATTTCGCAAAACTGTAAAACTTAGCTCTACCTCAATAAGGTCTTTTGCACCCGCACATTCAACTTGAACGCATGTAGTCCATCTTTTAAGACAAAAGGCGAATATGGAAGGAACGCGCAATGACCCCCGCTCAGACCACGGCTCAAGACATGATCGCCCAGCTTGATCTTAGCGCACACCCCGAAGGGGGCTGGTATCGCGAAACCTGCCGCGAGGGCGAAGCGGGCCAGCGCGCCGATGTCACGATGATTTATTTCCTGTTAGAGGGCGGCCAACGCTCCACCTGGCATACGGTCGATGCCCATGAAATTTGGCTCTGGCATGCGGGCGCACCTTTAAGCCTTGAGACCTATCGCGAGGGTCAAAATGTGGAGCGTCAAACGCTAAGCGACAAGCTCACGGCGGGCCATACCCTGCAAGGCCTTGTGCCCAAAGGCGTTTGGCAAAGCGCCATCAGTCAGGGCGACTGGACACTGGTCAGTTGTGTGGTGGCACCGGGGTTTGAGTTTTCTGGCTTTAAACTGGCCGCCAAGGACTGGCAGCCCGGCGCATAAACACTTGCGATGTTAGGGCGACTTAGATCGGGCGGCGCTGCAAGGCGCGCACAATCTTCTCAGACGAAGGACGCCCGCCATAGCCCATTTCCGGCACCATGGTGACGCGCAAAACGCCCTCTTCAAACACCACGCCGGGTTCAAGATCATAAAGCACTTCAATGGCTTCAAGATCAGCCAGATCAGCCGCGCTTAATTGATGGGCTGCATGATCAATGACGTGCAGACATTCGGCGACATAACCATTATCCAGACTGCCGCGCGGTTCAACGCGAAGGGTCAAGGCCTCGCCCACATGAGCACTTAAGCCATTGGCCAGCGCTTGAGCAACTTCACCCAAATCGTCATTGTCCATGGGATCAGCGGCCAGGGTATGGGCCCGGCCAACCTCTTCAACCATAATCCCATCTGGGGTATCTTCCGGGAAATAGGTCGCCCCGCCAATATGGGTAAATTGCAGGCGAACTTCGCCGGTATCGGTTACCCACACCATCCCGCCGCCCGAGGCGCGACGCGGGGTAACGATCCAGATTTCCTGCGCGCGTTCATCCCAGATCAGGCCCGGCATGTAGGATTGATCGAAGACAAAACGCCCCTCACCGTCGGCGCGTTCAAACCATAGCGCACTGGCGTCAGGCTCACGCATATCGCCATGCTCACTAACCAGACGCGAGAAGGGGTTGAACTGCGCCTGGGACGGTGCAGAAAAACCATAGCTCGCGCTGATCAAACCAACAAAGAGGAGGACAGGTGTAATTTTCATACGTAGCAATATGTCCAATCAAAGCGGCAGATTTGAGGCACGAAAAGGGCATATTCAAACTCAGCGTTTAACGTGCCCTTTTTATCACACCTCAGCAAGCCTGCTTAACCCGACATATATTGACCACCGTTTACAGACAAGGTCGCACCGGTAATAAAACTGGCCTGATCGCTGGCCAGGAACGTTACGCAACGCGCGACATCCATCGTCTCACCCAGACGCCCCACCGGAATACCGGCAATGATCTGATTGCGGATCTCTTCAGGCACGGCCATCACCATATCCGTGGCGATATAGCCCGGGCAGATCGCATTGACCGTAATACCCTTACGCGCACCTTCCATGGCCAGTGAGCGGGTAAAGCCCAAATCCCCAGCCTTAGCGGCAGAATAATTGGCCTGGCCAAATTGGCCTTTCAGGCCATTAATCGAAGAAATATTGATGACCCGGCCAAAGCCGCGATCACGCATCGCCGGCCATAAAGGATGCGTCATGTTGAACAGACCCGACAGATTGGTCTCCACCACTTCGCGCCACTGGATTTGGGTCATCTTATGGAAGGGCGCATCGCGGGTAATCCCGGCATTATTGACCAGAATTTCAACCGGGCCATGAGCGGCTTCGACCTCGCCAATCCCGTCTTTACACGCCTCATAATCGGCCACACTCCACTTATAAGAGGGAATGCCAGTTTCGTCTGTAAATTGAGTCGCAACCTCAACATTGCCGGCATAATTGGCCGCAACCGTATAGCCCTCGGCTTTGAGCGCCTCGCAAATCGCGCGTCCAATGCCCCGTGTCCCCCCCGTTACTAATGCCGTGCGCGCCATTTTTCATTCTCCCCTGTCCAGTTTGTAAAAGACCGTTTATGCTGCACTGCGTTTGACCCAAAAAAGGTGCAGCAAATGTCCGCGTTGCACGATAACTTAATGAACGGGTTAAGCGCCAATGTCGACCCGTTCTTTCGCCACAGGCGAAAAAAATTTCAAAGCCGAATAAAGTAAATAGGCTGGGAGGAGTAATGTATGAGCCAGACAGATCCAAACGCACCCATCATTATAAAGAAGTATGCCAACCGGCGCCTGTATGACACATCGGCTAGCCGGTATGTCACGCTGGACCATTTGCGCGAACTGGTCAAATCCAACACTGATTTCAAGGTTGTGGACGCCAAATCCGGTGATGATCTAACCCGCGGCGTACTGGCCCAGATCATCTTTGAAGAAGAATCCAAGGGGGCCAATTTACTGCCTGTGGAATTCTTGCGCCAGTTGATCGGCATCTATGGCGATTCCATGCAAGCCTTTGTGCCTGATTACCTGCGGTTGTCCATGGAAGGCTTTATGAAGCAACAAGAAGCCATCCGCGCCAAAATGCAAGACGCCATGGGGTCTCCGCGTACGGCCATGGCCTTGATGGAAGAACAGACCAAGCGCAATATGGCGATGTTTGAGCAAGCCATGAGCATGTTCTCCCCCTTCAAAGGTCATGAGGGCACCGGCCAAAGTGGTGCGCCCGATGCCAGTGCCCAGGGCGGTGAAGATGTGGCGGCGATGCGTGCACAGCTGGACGCGATGCAAGCCAAGCTCGACAAGCTCACCAAGGCCTAAACTTAGAATTTTGTGTCAAAATGGCGCATCGCGCCCAAAAACAACGATAAACACAGCCATCATGTCTTAATAAGACCCTAAAATAGAGGGTTAATGAGAGGTTAAAGCTGGCATCGCTCTTGCGATAAACCAGCTATGATCACACGCACCGGCACATATCTTGTCCCGACCACCCACAGGGCCTCTTCGCGGTCTAAGCGCGTAACCCCTGTGGCGCCGGTCGCGCGTGAGCGTCAATCCAGCCCGCAGGCCCGCGCCTTACCCGCGCCAGAGCCTGCGGGGCTGGCTTCATCGTCTGAACCCTCACAACAGCGTCAAGCTCTGCCTCAAGGCCGGGTGCATCCCGTTCATCTCCAGCTAACCCGCCAGGGCGCAGGGCGCGGTCTGCGCGCGGACCGTGATGAGCGCCAGCGCTATGTGCGCACCTATCAAGACGCGGCCAAGCCCGCCCGCCCCCATCCCCCCTTAATCTCAAAGGTGGCCTGATGGGCAAGCGCAGCTGGATGATCATGCTTGATGGCGCGCTGGCCCTCAGCGTCTTTTTCTTTTTGATCTAAAAACAAGGCCGCACCCTTTATGGATGCGGCCTTTAATCTATGTCGCCTTAAAGGGTCGGTGCGCTTACGCGCCAGTGCCCCAGTCGCGACGTGCTGAGATAGCGGTGATGAACCAACCGGCCATCGTATCCACCAAAGTCATCAGCATCAGGATGAAGAAGGTCGATGTTGCAAACAGCGGGTGCAGCACGAAGGCCAACAGCGCAACGACAAATACCATGGTCGACAACAGATTGTTGACCAGGGTGGAATTGCCGGTGCTGGGCGCTTTGAGCATTTCAATAAACAAGAAGAGCAGGCCCAGCACGATCAAGATATCAGAGCTGGAAATGACCCATTGTGAGCCACCGGCCATGTTGACCGAGAACAGGCCAGAATTGAGAACGCCTTGCTTACAATCGACAACCGTTTCAGCGCCATCGATCACGCTGACGCAAGCCCCCTCAGACAGAGTGTGAAGATTGCCGGTGAAATTGTCATGACTATCGCCAAAGCCGAACATGAAGGCGACAATGGCATAGATGATCACAGGAATGATCATTTTAGGAAATAGATTGAACATGTTTGCGCCCCCCGTCGTGCGCTCAGATTGCGATAAGCCGCGCCGGGCATGGACCGCGGACGCCATGTCAGTGCTGGGTGGTATGTCAGCCATAGATTTTCTCCCGCACCCACTCTCCTTTGAAACGCGCTCAAAGGCCTTAGGTTCAAAATTGCGGGAAAGCGCTGCCCCCCGCCCCTCTAGTCGTGTTCAACGAACCCGCCAGTTTGACGCGCGCGGGTGTTGAGCCACATTACACCTAGCATATCAGTTAACGAGGCGAAAAGACGTCCAAAGTTAGTATATTTCGATTTTCCCACTGTGCGTGGCCGATGCCCCACATCACAGAACTCAACCTTAAAGCCCTCACGCAGCATCAAGGCAGGCATGAAGCGGTGCTGGTGATCGAAGTAAGGCAGCAGGACATAGGCTTCTTTTTTAAAGGCTTTTAACCCACAGCCCGTATCATCGGCATTGTCATTAAGAAGGCTCTTGCGCACGCCATTGCCAATGCGAGAGGCCAATTTCTTCCAATCAGAATCTTGGCGGCCCACCCGGCGCCCCCCAACCATCATGAGATCGGCTGGCGCATCGGCGCGCATCAATTGATCCACCAGCTTGGGCAAATCTTGGGGCGGATTTTGACCATCACCATCTAAAACGCACACCACGGGGGCCTTCGCGGCCAACGCCCCGGTGCGCACCGAGCGGGACTGACCGGCATTGTGGTTATGCGACAAGACCCGCAATTGCGGCATGCGCGTTTTCAAAGCCATCAGCTCGTCCAGTGTAGCATCCGTTGAACAATCGTTGACAAAGATCACTTCGAAATCGCGCCCAGATAATGCTTCACCAATTTCGCGGGCCAAAGCTGCGGCATTGCCCGCTTCGTTATAAACCGGGACAACGACAGAAATGGCAGGAGACATCAAGGACATGATCACGCTCAATAGTACTTAAAAGATTTCATTGCGAGTTGGCTTGCACGCGCTACATAGCTGGTTCACCGTAGAACGTCCGTATTTTTTGCAGAAATCGCGCCAAATTAAGGTCAAAACGCCTCATGGCTGTTTTTCAACATATTGCCTCACGTCATTTACCTTGGGTTCTTGCCGCCTTGGCCAGCCTGATTGCCCTTTTAGGGGTATTCACCCTGCCTGTTCTAGACCGCGATGAGGCCCGCTTCGCCCAAGCCAGCGCACAAATGATGGAAAGCGGGGATTTTATCCGCATCTCTTTTCTTGATACGGCACGCCATAAAAAACCCGTGGGCATTCATTGGGCGCAAGTTTTGAGTGTGAAGGCCCTGTCTTCACCTGAAGCGCGTCAGATCTGGGCCTATCGTTTGCCCTCTGTCGCGGGACTGATCTTAATGGTTTTAAGCGCCTTTTATCTCGGGGCACCTTGGTTGGGCCGCCATGCCAGCGCCATCGGGGCCAGCCTGTTGGCGGTGAGTGTTCTGGCCGGCGCTGAAGGCGGGATCGCCAAAACCGATGCCTTGATGGTGGGCTTTACCACCCTGGCTTTACTGGGCCTGACACGGGTTTATCTCCATGCAGACGCCCCCCAAAAGGCCAGAATCTGGGCCATCGTGACCTGGGGCGCATTGGGCGCTGGGGCATTGATCAAAGGCCCTGTCACGCCCCTGATCGTGATCCTCTCAGGACTGGCTCTGCTTGGATCAACCCGCCAATGGCGCTGGTTGATCCCCTTTTTCTATTGGCCGGGGCCGGTTTTAGGCTTGGCGATTATTCTCCCCTGGCTGATTTCGATCCAGATCGCCACGCAGGGTGGTTTTTTGCGCGAAGCCTTGGGCCAGGATCTCGGCCCTAAAGTCGTCTCTGGTCATGAAGGCCATGGCGGATGGCCCGGCACCCATAGCCTGTTGCTCATCCTTTTGTTTTTCCCGGCCACTCTAGCGCTGCCAGCAGGCTTTTACAGGCTATGGCGCGCCATCAAAGACCAAAACGAGGCCTTCAAAGCCGCCCTGATCTTGATCAGTGTCAGCGTGCCGGGTCTTGTCGTGTTTGAATTTCTTCCGACCAAGCTTGCTCACTATGCCCTGCCCGCCTATCCCGGATTGGCGCTAATTGCCGGATGGGGACTTGCCCATTGGCGCGAAACGCCCATATGGGTCAAAGCTATCGGGACGGTGCTCTTCATCCTTGGGGCCGGGCTTTTCCTGACAGCTCTGATCGTGGGGCAGAACCAATTTAGTGGCGATTGGGTTTGGACAGGCCTGGCCTTCGCCCTGCTGACCCTCACCAGCCTTGTATGTCTGTTCAGCGCCCTCCACCCCAAAGCAAGGTTTATTGTCCTGGCGGCTTTGGTGACGGGCTTAAGCTGGCATATCGCCTTTCGCACCCTTGCCGTACCGCATTTGCATGATCTTGATTTATCGCGCCAAGCCGATCAGGCGCTCAATGATATGTGTAACGCTGAAGGACGCACCATTGTGTCGAGCTATAGCGAGCCCAGCTTTGCCTTTCTGCGCCATGGTCAGGTGATTTTTGCCGATAACGCCAACCTCTTAAGCGCCGCGCCGGATGAAACTGTGGTGTTCGTCGTCGATCATAGCCGCGATGGCGGGGATGCCATAGAAATGCAGCTCGGCCCTTCCTGTGGGGAAGGCGTCGGGTTTAATTATTCACGCGGTGACATCACCCGGCTAACCCTGCACCCCTACCCCCAGCGCTAAACAAGGACTACATCATGCCCCGCCCTATCGAAATCGTCGAAGTTGGTCCGCGCGATGGTTTGCAGAATGATCCAACTTTGCTGGAAACCAGCGTGAAGGTTGAGTTTATCGAGCGCCTGATCGCAGCCGGGGTCAAGCGTATGGAAGCAGCCAGCTTTGTTCATCCCAAGCTAGTCCCGGCCATGGCCGATAGTGATGCGGTGATGCAAAGCGTACCGCGCAATAAGGGCGTGACATATATCGGCCTGGCCTTGAATGAACGCGGGCTGCGCCGGGCCATTGATGAACAATGCGATGAGATCAATTTCGTTATGGTCGCCTCGGCAGGCTTCGGCTTGAAGAACCAGAACGCGACGCCAGAGGACACCGCTGACTTACTCGAGCGTATTGCCATCTTGGCCCATGATGCGGGCATTCCTTTATCTGCAACGATTTCCGTGGCCTTTGGCGATCCCTTTGAGGGTGAAGTCCCGGTTGAGAATCTGACCATGCTGGCGGCGCGCGCGCAAGCGGCTGGCGCGTGTGAAATCGCCCTGGGTGACACAATCGGCGTGGCCAATCCCTGGGATGTTACCGCGCGCATCGCCGCCGTACGCGACGCCGCACCCAAAGCGCGCCTACGCATGCATTTTCACAATACTCGCAACACCGCTCTTGCCAATGTTTATGCCGCGATTGAAGCGGGCGTCGATGTGATCGATGCCTCTGCCGGTGGGATTGGCGGCTGCCCCTTTGCGCCCAAGGCCACAGGCAATGTCGCCACGGAAGACGTTGTTTATATGCTGGAGCGGGCGGGATACGCGACGGGGATTGATCTCGATGCGATGATCAAGACAGCGCTCTGGCTTGAAGAGACGGCGCTTAAGCATCCCATTCAGTCCATGCTGGCCAAGGCCGGTGGCTTTCCTGGGTCTAATACCTAATCGCCGCGAAAAGCTACGATCATTTTCAAGACGGTAAGACGCACCATCATCGCGGTATAAATACCCGGTGCCGCCAATAGCGTCAGCGCACGCTGCCAGAGCGCCGGGTAAAAGCGCCAGAAGTATTTGACCAGGCCTTTGGCTTTATGGTGTTCCACCACATAACGCCCGACATCACTGGTCGAGCCATGATGGGGCACCAAAGCGCGCGGCTCAAAAATCACGCGGCCCCCGGCTTCGCGCACCCGCCGACAAATATCGATGTCTTCGACATGCAGGAAATAGCGCTCATCAAAGCCCTGAACAGCGCGATAGCCCCCCTTGGACATCATCATCACTGCACCAGACACGACAGGAATGTCGGCCGGTCCAGAGGGCAAGGGCTCAAACTCTTTATGGATGTCTTTAAAGATGGGGTGGATAAAGGCCAATCTGTGCAAGCCAAAGAAGCCAACCGTGGCACTCCACGGCGTTAATTCGCCCCGCCGCCCGCCGCGTTGTTCCTGGCCGTTCATATGTAGGATCCGCCCCCCGATCAGGATCGGCGTGCCGGGTGAAGCGGCCGTTTCAGCATTCAATAAACTTAGCGCCATGCGACGCGGCGCATCGGGCGCAATCACCGTATCCGGGTTCAAAAACAATAAGACATCACGGCTCGCGGCCTTGGCCCCGATATTACACCCCTTGGCGAAGCCCAGATTTTTATCGGTCCGTACCAGTTGGATCACGCCTTCGCGGGCTAATTGATCTAATTTGGCCCGCGTTATATCCGGGTTTTCATGATCGACAAGAATGATCTCATCGACATCTTCGGCCACACGGCATGCGTCTATCGCTCGAAACAAGACCGGGCCAGTGTGCCAACTGACCATCACCACACTGATGGAAGTTTTGATCATGTCGCCTCAATGCCCCTTGCCTCTTCTTGTCGTGAACGCCCGGATTTTGCAAGGGCAAGAGCCTGCACACATGCAGTTATAAGGCGAAGCCTTATTTGGGGTTCGCGCGAAAGGCCCAAACCTTCCACCAGGCCACGGGGGTCGGCATTTTAGGGGCAGGATCATAGCCCTGCGTGCCGCCCGGACGACAACGCAATAAGCGCCCCAAGGTCAGCCAGCCACCGCGCCAAAAGCCCTGAGCGCGGATCGCATCCATGCTGTAGGCCGAACAAGACGGCTCGTGACGGCAGCGCACCCCCAGCGCATAGAATAAAGGTGAGAGGGAATACTTATAGAGCCATAAAAGAAGAAGGGCCGCGCGCTCAACCAGGCCAACACGCCCCTTCACGCCAGGATCGGACGGGCAATCGGTACACATCATGATGCCGCGCGCGCCAGAGCCGCCTCAGAGGCTTCCAAGGCCGCCTCAAACGCCAGCATAAGCGAGCCATGGCGCATGGGATAATCCTTCGCTGCACGCAGCAGTTTAAGATCACCAAAGCGCCCGTCGGGATCGGGGCCATCCTGTTTCAACATAGCGTGCAGCACATCGCGCGCGGCTTTAATCTCCGCTACGCTGGCCCCAATGGCATGATGGGACAAGATACTGGCGGCGGCCTGGCCCAGCGCGCACGCCTCTACAACCAAGCCCAGATCAGAAACGATCTCACCGTCGAGCTTGACCTGGGCCTCAATCATAGACCCGCACAGGCGCGAGGTTTTGCGCGCCACGCCGTCAGGATCGCTGAGAGGCTCGAGATGCTCAATCGTCGCGGCGAGCTTTAAGACCTCGGAGGTATAGGGATCAGCACTCATGAGCAAGAGATGGGCCTTTCGCCCCTAACCGGCAAGAACCTAAGCGCGCTTAATCCCACGCCTTGTCATCTTCGACATAGGCGTCTTCATCCTCGTCATAGTCCTCATCTTCATCATCATACTCATCGTCATCATCGCCAAAACCTGCACTCTCTTCATCGAGATAGATCGGCTCACCCTGGGCGATGACATGGGGGGTGGAGCCCAGCGCACTTTCATCAACATCATCAGGCGCGTCAATCTCATCGACTTCGAGCGACCAGAAGCCCGCAGCCTGGGCCGCGCCCAGCGCCAATTGGCTGGCCTGGCGCTTATCTTCAGCGGCGACACCAAAGGCAATCAGGCATTCGCCCACGCCATCCTCGGCCACCAGAGTGACCAAATAACCATGGAGGGTCATAGGATTATCCTTTCAATCGCCAATTGGCCCCTTCGGGGCTGTCCTCCACAAGGACATTTAAAGCGCCCAGCGTATCGCGCAATTCATCGGCCTTGGCCCAATCCTTATTCGCACGGGCCTGGGCACGCTCACTAATCAGACTATCAATGCGGGCTTTCTCGCCCGGGTCAAGATCGCTTAGACCGAACCAGGCTTCGGGATCCTGCTCCAACAGGCCTAACAGCTTGGCGCTGGCCAATAATTCACCCTTGGCCTGGCTCTGCTCATCTTCGGTTTCGGCCTTATTGGCCCGCCCGGCAATTTCAAACAACGCCGCCAAGGCTTTGGGCGTATTAAGATCGTCTTTCAACGCCGTCCACACGGCCTCGGGGGCACCCATGCCTGGCGCCACATCAATCGGGGTCAGACGACGCAGCACTCCATAGAGCCGGTCGAGTGATTTCCGCGCCCGATCCACCAGATCATCCGTCCAATCAAGCGGCGCGCGGTAATGCGCCGTCATCAAGGCATAGCGCAGCACTTCACCGGAGAAGCCCTTAGCCAGCAGCTCATTCGGGCGAATGACATTGCCCAGAGATTTCGACATCTTCTCTGCATTCAGGCTCAAAAAGCCATTATGCATCCAATAATTGGCCAAGGGCTTGCCATCATGGGCACACACCGATTGCGCGATTTCATTTTCATGGTGAGGAAAGACCAGATCAATCCCGCCGCCATGAATATCAATCGTCTCACCCAAAGTTGTCTTGATCATGGCCGAGCATTCGATATGCCAGCCTGGACGCCCCGCCCCGAAAGGCGCTTTCCATTCCGGCTCACCGGGTTTGGAGGGCTTCCACAGCACAAAATCCGCAGGATCTTTCTTATAGGGGGCGACCTCAACACGGGCCCCGGCGATCATGTCATCCAGGCTGCGATTGGAAAACGCACCATAGGCCTCATAGGCGGACACACTGAAGAGGACATGACCTTCAGCCGCATACGCCACCTTCTTGGCGATCAGGGTCTCGATCATGGCGATCATATCGTCCATATGCCCGGTTGCGGTCGGCTGATGGGTCGGAACCAAGACATTAAGCGCGCCGGTATCGTCCATATACACCTTGGTGAAGCGATCAGTGATAACGGATATATCAACGCCTTCCTTGATCGCGGCGGCGTTAATCTTGTCATCGACATCGGTGAAATTGCGCGCATAGAGCACATGATCTTCGCCATAAAGACCACGCAGAACCCGAAACAAAACATCAAAGACCACCGGCGGGCGCATATTGCCAATATGGGCGGGGCCATAGACCGTCGGGCCACAGACATACATCGTCACACGCTTTGGATTTTGCGGTTCAAACACGCGCTTTTGACGTGAGGCGGTATCGTAAAGGTGGAGCGAGGTCATGGGATCAATCTTTGAATTTTTGAGGCGACGAACATCGAGCGATTAAAACAACATATCAAAGCCGCACTGCCGAAACCTCATCGCTGACTGATGATGGGGCTTTGACAAGCCCCCTTCAATCTCGAATATAAGGATCAGTCTGCATGCGAAACGACGCGTTAAGTGGACTTTGCTTACGCACATCCTATGTAGACTGGAGTGCATCACAAACGCACCCGGAATTTTCACCTTATCCGGCGCTTCGGGCTTAACGGCACTGCCTTTTTTGTCCATCGCGCTTGATCCGGAAACCGGCACTACACGTATAGGCCTTAACAGCCCCGCGTGACCCGACAACGAAAGGATCTCACGATGGATGCCATCGTCGATAAAACTAATCTTCTGACAGAAAGCCAAGAGCGCGCCTTGACCCAGATTGCTCGTCCGTCCCGCGAAGAGGCCGAAGCGGCCGTACGCACCTTAATCGCCTGGGCGGGGGATAACCCGCAACGCGAAGGCCTGATCGACACCCCCAAGCGCGTGGCCAAAGCCTTCCGCGAATGGTTCAAAGGCTATGAGCTGGACCCGGCCGCTGAGCTAGGCCGCGTCTTTGAAGAGGTCGAAGGCTATGACGATATGGTGATGCTCACCAATATCGACGTTGAAAGCCATTGCGAACACCATCTCGCCCCCATTTTGGGCACGGCCTGTGTTGCTTACATGCCGGATAAGGCCGTCGTGGGGATTTCCAAAATCGCCAAGGTCGTGGAAATCTTCTCCAAACGCTTGCAAACCCAAGAAACCATGACGGCGCAAATCGCTGACGCCATTGAAAACGCCATGCAGCCGCGCGGCGTTGCGGTCTTCGTCGATGCCAAGCACCAATGCATGACCACACGCGGGGTCCATCACCCCAATGTGTCGACCATCACCACGCGCTTTACCGGTGAATTCCGCGCCAATTCAGAGCTGCGCGAACGCTTTATGCGCCTGTGCGAACAGAATAAACGCTAATCTTAACTGCGCTGAGCAATAAAACCCCGGTCCAATGGATCGGGGTTTTTTGTTTTAGGGCTTAGCCATTGGAGATGACCGCAGAGTTCATTCCCCCTGTCACCCCAAACTTGTTTTGGGGGCCATGCCGGACGTGATGAGCTCGGTTCTGCACGAGCAGAATAGGACGCAAGCTTGCACCCTGGATGCCAGATCAAGTCTGGCATGACACGTTCGACCCGAAGGGTCGCAAAGACGAATGTCCGCCCGCAGCGCAGCGAGGAATTATAAAGACCTGTCATCCCGGACGAACCTAAGTGAGATCCGGGATCTATAAATCTAGATAGCAAGTTCAATGGATCCCGGCTCTGCGCTTCGCTGGGCCGGGAACCCGGTAGAGAGATTTACCTCAACGCGGCCCCGGACTTGATCCGGGGTCCAAGATCGAAGCCATAGGATTCGCTAGGGCGAAGGTCCTCAAATAGCCGAGAGGCGGTAGGACAAAGAAGAAACGTCCGCCCGCCGTAAAGCGAGGATACCTCACAAAACCGCCCCCTCCGGTCCTACGGACCACCTCCCCCGCTATCGCGGGGGAAGATATATCTCACACCTGTCACCCCAAACTTGATTTGGGGGCCATGCCGGACGGGCTGAGCTTGGTTCTGATTGACCAGAATGTGATGCAAGCTCACGGCATGGATGCCAGATCAAGTCTGGCATGACAGTGTTGGATGTTAGATCCTCACCTACCCCATGCGCACAGCAGGTTGGGCGACGCCGTCAATGGCGCGATTAACCCGCCAGCGCGATTCCGTCTTCACGGTGAAGTCACGCTGATCAATGCGGCTGACCTCGACCATTTCGACATCGGCGGCCTCTGGCGTCAGGGTCAGGCGAATAAAGCCCTTGGCATAGACATTGTTATGCACCACGCGGCCTTCATTGGCATCAATGGCCATTTGCGCGAAATCAACACCCGGCGCGGTGACGAATTCAAAATCGGAAGGGCTGGTCACGGAGGTGACACCAAATTCACTGCCGACCCGCCAGCCGTCTTGATCTTTCAGGTCCAAGGCCCAGAAATTATGGGTATCCCCAGTAAGGGTGATGAAATCAGCCCCGGCCTCTTTGGCCATCGCAAACAAGCGCGCCCGCTCCGCCGGAAAGCCATCCCAGGCATCGAGCATCATTGGCACATCAAACTGGGTCAGACGCGCAAAGTCCCAGACCATGCCGCCTTTACGCGATAATACGAATTTCAACCAAGCGGGTGTCTGGGTGATGTAGTTCGGACAGGTGATAGAGCCCATGAGCACCTGATTGGCAAAGATCCGCCAAGGCTGTCCGGCCTCAACCGAAGTGCGCAAGGCCTGACCGACATAATCAAGCTGTGCCTGACCCAGGATTTCCCGGCTAGGATCGCCAACCACCTGCGTCAACCAATTATCCACCAGCGCGCGCGCCTCTGGATCATTGGGATCGGTATCGGGGCTAACCGGGATATCTTCCATGCGGATTTCTTCTGAGCGCGCGGCCAGGCGCGTTTCCAGATAGATCAAGGTCGCCAGATCCCCGATCTGCACCGCGCCATAGCGCGCATACGCTGGATCGGCTTCGCGTACGGGCAGCCAGTCTTGATACGCACGCAAGGCTTGGTCGCGGCGGACCTCCCACTCACCTTCCCCCTCATTATGGTTTTCAGCCCCATGAGCGAAGGCGTTATTCGCGGTTTCATGATCATCCCAGATCAAAATCCAAGACGTGGCCGCCTTGGCCGCTTGCAGATCGGGATCCTTGGAATATTGCGCATGACGGCGCGCATAGTCTTCATAGACCAGCAATTCATGGGTCGGATCTGGCACGCGGTGATAGCGCTCGGCATTATCCGTGGCATAGCTGCCCATGCCATACTCATACAGGTAATCGCCCAGATGCAGCACCAGATCGGCGTCCCCGGCATCGGCCGACGCGCGGTAGGCATTAAAGAAGCCTGCAGGATAATTCGCGCACGAGAAAGCATGGATCTGGAATTGATCCACCCGGCCCTGGGGCAAGGTTTTGGCCTGACCGATAGGCGAGATCGCATCGCCCATTTTGAAGCGATAAAAATAGGTCAGACCCGGCTGTAAGCCCGTCACCAACGTCTTATGCGGAAAGGCATTATCAACGCCGCGGCCCAAGCCCTCAACCGGTTCGGTCAAGATGATCTCGTTAAAGTTCAGATCTTCGGCAACTTCCAGGATGACACTTTGCGCAGGCGCGGTGACCGCCGTCCAGACCACAAAGCTCGTCTGATCTGGATCGCCACTGGCGACACCATGTTTGAAGGGGCCTTCGGCTTCAGGAATGGGATCATAATGGCGCTGACCACAGGCCGCCAAGCTTAACCCTGCTGCGCCCATCAATGCGCCGCGCCGTGTAATATCTGCCAAGCTCATAATCGTCCCTCGCCCGATAAGTGTGCCCGATTGCGACCCTTGTTAAGGGCCGCCCTCTTCCCCGTCCAGTCAAAAACGCGAACGGCCGAAATGCCCCCCTCATTGAACATTTCGGCCGCCCTCAGCGCCGTCCCCCCGGACGGTACCTATGTCAGATGATCACAAACTTAGAAGTTTGCCCCCACCCGCAGACCGATCATGCGCGGTGCGCCCGCGATGAAAGTTGGAATGCCGAAATTGTCGCCGGTATTGCCCGCGTCGATGATATATTTTTCATCGGCCAGGTTTTTGACGTAAACTTCAGCATAGTAACGCTGCTCAGGCGCTTCATAGCGCATACGGGCATTCCAGATGCCGTAATCGCCTTGAACTTCGTCCTGCTTGGCATCGTCCAGATCGTTGGCGTTATCGAAGAAGACTTTCGACTGCCAGCTATAGGTTGGGATCAGGCTCAACGTGCCGCCATTGCCCAATGGGAATTCAGCGTTAAGGCCCAATGAGAAGGCGTGTTCGGGCGACAGGCGGAACATATTGCCCGCATATTGCTGCTTATTGCCATCGCTGTCTTTGTCATCGAACTCAGCGAAGTTATACGCATAGGTCGCAAACAAGGTCAGGATTTCATTGAACTGATGGTCGAACTGGCCTTCAAGGCCGTACTGGGTCGCATTCCCGGCATTGGTGGTGACGTAAGTCGCCTGGCCTGGAATGAAGCTTGAAGACTGGAAGTTCTCATACTGAGAATAAAAGATCGAGCCTTGGAAGGTGGTGTTGTCCCAGGTGCGGAACATACCCACTTCATACGAGTCGACGATTTCCGCATCCACGATCACGAATTTACCGGCAGAGTAAGAGATCACGTCAGGGCGACGACCGCGCGCATAAGAGGCCCAGATATTCGCCGTATCGCTCAGCGCGTAATTGGCAGCCAAACGCCAGGTGAAATCATCGAATGATTTCTCGCCGCTTTCGATCTGCGCACCGCCTGGGGTGGCTGGAATAAAGACGGTGGGCGTACCTGGGGTCAGAGCGGCCAAGGGAGATACAGGGCTGACCGGACGGCCATAGACAGAGGCGTTTTTCTCTTCCTTGGTCCAGCGCAGACCCGCGGTCAGCTCCAGACGGTCAGTGACAGAATAGCTCACCTCGCCAAAGATATCCCAAGCGGTCGTATCGGCGAAGTTTGCGGTCTCTTCCAGATAGAACTCGTCCAGCATGACCGGGTTCATCGTGCCCACAATGCCCGGGATCAGGTCAGGACGGCCCAGCTGGATCGCGCCATAAACTTGGCCCAGTTGTGGCAAGATTGACGGCACGAAGATGCCAAGAGGATTGTAAGGGTTGTCAAAATTTTGCGCGCCTGGAATTTGCGCGACCATCATCAATTGCTCGATCTGATCAACGGTGATGGTTTGACCCAGAGCCTGGCTGGCCAGACCGGCAATACGACCGGCATTGATCGCCTGGGCTACGCGCGGATTGGTCGCCAGCGGAATACGCTGATTACCGCTTTCATAGAAATAGCTGCCGCCCAAGAAGGCTTTCAAAGGCCCACCGGCGTCATAGTTGAAGCGCACTTCCTGGCTCCACTGATCGCCCGTCGCATCTTCACCGGCGACCAACAATTCAGCATCGAACCCGTCTGGATCGAACACTTCGAGCGATTCAAAGGCGCGCCAACCGGTGATCGAGCTGACCGACCAGGCGTCATTCAAGTCATAATCAGCCAGAACCGTGATGCCATAGACTTTACGGTCCAGACCCAGATCGCGGCCGCCTTCGAACCCACCAAAGGTGTTGAGGGCGGCAGGCTCCCAAGGTTCAATCTGGCCCCCCAAAGGCGCGAAAGTGCCTGATTTGAAGGAGGTGCCTTCCGGCTTATCTTCTTGATAATTGCCGATGACGTCGATGTGCAGGGCGGCCATAGGCTCCCAGCTGAAGACCGCGCGAACCGCAGACACGTCTTCAGAATTCAGCGTCCCGCCCAGCGTGTTGTCGATATAGCCATCACGCTCTTTATGGATGCCAGCCAGACGGAAAGCCATCGTATCGCTGAGGGCATAATTGACCATGCCTTGGATTTCATAGCGATCATAATCGCCGATACCGGCTTCGATATTTGCGGCGAAACCATCCATATCGGCTTTATTCTGGATGAGGTTGATACCCCCGATCAAGGCACCGCGACCAAACAGGGTCGGCTGAGGGCCTTTGGCGATCTCAACACGTTCCATATCGAACAACTCAACATAAGAGCCGCGCGATTTAGAAATTGAAACACCGTCTTGGAAGACCGCAACGCGTGGTTCAACCGCTGCGCCGCCATCATCAGAGGTGATGCCGCGGATCACAAAGCCAGGGTTGTTGGGCGATTGCTCTTGAATTTCCAAGCCAGGCACGAAATCAGACAACTCGTCAAACTGAGAAATGTCCAAAATCTCCATCCGGCGCGCATCATAAGCGGTCAGATTGATCGGAACATCAGCCAAAGACTGTTCGCGCTTCTGCGTGGTCACCGTGATCACATCCGTGATCTGTTCGCCAACATAGGCATCAACGACGGCACCATTAACCTCGCTCGGCTGTTGTTGAGCCTGTGCAGCACTAGCCGCACCCAGAGCCAAAACAGCAACACCGGCGAATAACTGAGCTTTGATCATCGTGGTATTTCCCCCTTGAATGCCATCGGCCATAATGACGGCATCGTTAGGGCGCTGGTACAGCTAAGCCGTGACAAGTCGACTACAAGCGCGTAACAGATTTTTAACGCACCGCAGCGCTTTGACAAACGTTGCAAAATAACCACAAAGACACACACCCTCACAAAAAGCCACATGATGACCGAACGCCCCATCCAAGACACTTTGAGCGAAACCGCCCTTGACACGGCCAAGGGCGAGCGCCTGGACCGCTGGATGAGCCAAACCTGGAGTGCGTTGTCGCGGGCGCGGTGCAAGAGCTTGATCGAGGAGGGTTTTGTGCGCTGCGATGGGGAAGTGCTGACCAATCCGTCGGCGAAAATCAAAGCCCACAGCCTTTATGAAGTGTGGGTGCCCGCCCCTGAAAGCGCGATCCCTGTGGGCGAGGATCTGCCGCTCGATATTCTTTATGAAGACGATCAGTTGATCGTGGTGAATAAAGCCGCGGGCATGGCGGTTCACCCGGCAGCGGGCAATTGGAGCGGGACTTTGGTGCATGGCCTGCTTTATCATTGCAAAGGCAGCCTATCGGGCATTGGCGGGGTTGAACGTCCCGGCATTGTCCATCGCCTAGATAAAGACACTTCCGGCGTCATGGTCGTGGCCAAGACCGACGCGGCGCACCAGCATTTAAGTGCGCAATTTGCCGCCCACAGCGTGCTGCGCGCCTATCGCGCCTTTGTGCGCTCCTCACCCGATCCGCGGGCGGGCCGGATTGAGACGCGCCTTGGGCGTTCACCCCAAGATCGCAAGAAGATGGCGGTCCTGGCGCAGAGCAGCGAAGCGGGAAAGCACGCCATCACCAATTACGAAACCTTGGCCACCTATGGCCGCGACCCCAAGGCGCGCCTGGGTAAGTCCATGGCCGCCCTGGTTGAATGCCGTTTAGAGACCGGACGCACCCATCAAATCCGTGTGCATATGAGCCATATTGGCTGTCCCTTGCTGGGCGATCCGGTCTATGGTCGCGGGCGCTCCACCTTGTTGGCGCGCCTGGATGAGGAGCAGGACTTTCGCGCGTTCAATCGCCAAGCTCTGCACGCCTATGAGCTGGGCTTCATCCACCCGACCCGCGAGGAGCACTTACATTTTTCCACGCCTCTGCCAGCGGATATGCAGCGCCTGCAAGGCTTTCTGGAAAAGCTTTAAGCCGTTTCAGCCACCAGGGACCGCCCGAGAATATAGTCATCATAAAGCGTGCCGCCGACATCAAACTGGCGCGTGCCGACCTGGCGAAAGCCCAGCTTTTCATAAAAGCCGATCGAGGGATTTTTGCTGTAAACGCCCAGCAGAACTTCTTCAAAACCGCGTGCGTGCGCATCCCTAAAGGCGGTTTCCATCAAGCGCCGACCAATGCCCGTGCCTTGGGTTTTACCCAATAGATAAATGCGCTTGATCTCCACATGACGATGATCATAGGCCACCGGCAGATCCGGTAAGGTCATATGCAAATAGCCCACAGGTGCGCCATTGGGCTCCATCCCCACCAGCCATAAACGATGATCGGGGTTGGCAAGCGCGCTGGCGTAGACCTCTGCGGCGTGTTTCTCGCGGCAATGATTGATCAAAGCCGCGCCATCAATGACACCCGAAAACGTCTCTAAAAAGGTCGCAATCCCCACCGCGTTCAGGGCGTGTTCATCACCGGCTTCACACAAACGGATCGAAAGCGTCATGGGGCAGGCCTTTCATTAAGTTCGACAACAGCACTTATCGTGCAGCTTACCGGCATTCCAAATTTTTGCAAAGATTGCGGGAACGCTTTGCCTGCCCACTCGTTTTAAGTTGAATTCCTTTGGGGGCAAAAATGAAACAACTCCTGGTACTGTCTGGTCTCATCTTATGTGCGTTGACTGTAAGTGCGTGTGGCGGACCCACCAAATCGATCAAACAGGCCTGTATGGACAGCGGGTCTGGCAATGAAGCCTTCTGCACATGTATGGACAACCATGCCGACGAACAAAATTTATCGCGCGAGGCACGCCGCATTATTGCCATGAGCATGGACCCTGACACGAGCCGGCGAGAGCAGGAAAAAGCCGCTGGAAACATGACCCAAGAGCAAGAACGCGAAATCGCGGGCTTCTCGTTAAGTGCGGGTCTATCGTGCGCATCAAATCTGTTTTAAATTTACTGTAATCTACGGGGATCTTCCCCCCGCATGATCGCCTGTGATAAAAGGGAATAATGCCTTTATGGTGATGTCCCTTTTTTCCAGCTCACTCATTTGTGACCCCTGGGAAAAAGATATTTCTCAGGCCGACCCCTCGCATATTTGCATTTTGCAACCTAAATGGGGAAGCAGACGTTATAAGGCCTTAGGACATTTCCACACAGGCTGGACTTCAGACCCTAAGGTGAAAGTGTAAGGGGACG
Source organism: Woodsholea maritima DSM 17123 (assembly GCF_000382325.1). Classification (GTDB taxonomy): domain Bacteria; phylum Pseudomonadota; class Alphaproteobacteria; order Caulobacterales; family Maricaulaceae; genus Woodsholea; species Woodsholea maritima. The sequence continues at coordinate 430,371 of NZ_KB908057.1, read as the reverse complement.
ATCATGGCTCAAGCGCCGACACTCAGCATTACCCCCGAGGCAAGCCTCTCGCGGTATTTGTCCGAAATCCGAAAATTTCCAATGTTGGAAAAGGATGAGGAATTTATGCTGGCCAAAAGCTGGAGCGAGCATGGGGATACCCAGGCCGCGCACAAGCTGGTCACCTCTCACCTGCGCCTGGTGGCCAAGATCGCGATGGGCTATCGCGGCTATGGCCTGCCGATTGCCGAAGTGATTTCTGAAGGCAATGTCGGCCTGATGCAAGCAGTTAAGAAATTCGATCCCGATAAGGGCTTCCGCCTGGCCACCTATGCGATGTGGTGGATCCGCGCCTCGATCCAGGAATATATCCTACGCTCTTGGTCGCTGGTGAAGATGGGCACAACCGCCGCGCAGAAGAAGCTCTTCTTCAATCTGCGCCGCATGAAAAGCCAGATGCAAGCCCTGGAAGAGGGTGATCTGCGCCCAGAGCAAGTGGATCATATTGCCACCAAGCTGGGCGTTTCTGAAGACGAAGTGATCAACATGAACCGGCGCCTGTCGGGTCCGGATGCCAGCTTGAACGCGCCTTTACGCTCTGATTCTGAATCAGAATGGCAGGACTGGCTGACCGATGACGAGCACGCCAATACCGAAGATCAATTGGCCAATGACCAGGAATTCGGCGCACGCATGACACTTCTGCAAGAGGCGATGGCTGACCTGAATGAGCGTGAGCGCAATATCATCCAGGAACGTCGCCTGACCGATGAGCCCAAGACCTTGGAAGATCTGGCCAGCGAATATGGCGTCAGCCGCGAACGCATCCGTCAGATCGAAGTGCGCGCCTTTGACAAGCTGCAAAAGGCCATGAAGCGCCTGGCAGTCGAACGCGGCCTAACCCCGGAAGACATCACGGGTTAGACCTGAAGCCTCTTGATTTAAAAGGCCCCGCAAGGGGCCTTTTTTTATGACTTATGCGCCTCATCCGTCAGACCTAAAGTCAAATAGATCTGCGCCATAAAATAGGTGATCCAAACGGCCATGCCGCCCCAATCCCAGCCATAATCCCAGATCGCAACACCTTTAAACATGCGCGCGGCCAGGATGGAATCGGAGACCACAAAACACAATGCGCCGATGAGGGCCAAGCGGGTGGTTCCAGAGACGGCCGCACACATCGCCATCAATAAAATGATGCCATTATATATCGTGGCGGGCAGTGCCAGCGATCCCATATCCGGGCGCAGCCACCATAACATCGCCGCGCCATAGGCAAATAAGACGAAGGCTAAAACTAATCCATCCTTTGCCCAACCTTTGCCCAAAATCTGACCGACAAAGATCGAGAGATAAAACAGATGCGCACAGGCAAAAAAGGCAATCCCCGCGGTCATCCCACTGGGCCCCAACGCTAAGGCATAATCCCCGCAGGCGGATAAGCCCAGCGCGACGCTTAAGCGAGCATGACCTTTCAAAAGCGCATAAAGCGCCAGAAAGAGAATGCCCGATGCTTTCAGGAGTGCGCCGCCCGGAGTTGGTACGAACATTTGATCAATGAGGAGATAAAGGCTGGCGGCAACAATTGAAGACACCAAATAGGCCTTGGGGGCCCAGCTTGGCACACTTAAACGCGTTGTTGTTTGTGTCATTCACCCCTCCACATTGCCAGCTCTGTCAAGATTACGTTAAGCCTTGTTCTCAAGTATACGCCTCTTTCGCAGCATGGGAGTGATTTATGAGTTTGTTCTGGGCCATGGCCGTTTCAACCGCGCTGACCGTTCAAACCGAAGCCGCTCCCCTGCCCGAACCCATTTTAGACCTGTTACGCACCGCCGCCTATTCCGGCGATGATGAAGACCTGATTGATGCGGTTCGCCTCTTATCTTTGAGCTATAATGCCCGCGATGTCGAGCGCGCGGCCCTAAACTTTGCGCCCGAGCGGCGCGATGAGATTGAACAGGGTTTGGGCGTGCCGAGCCTCACCCAGCCCGGACCAGGCCTTCCCCATCGTACCGAAGTCAATATCCGCGACACCGATGCGCCCACACCGCGCGTGACCCTGGCTGAAGCACCAACGACGCCGACCCCGGCAACCCCTGTTGAGCCCCAACGTCTGCCCTGTTTGGATGGACCGGCGCAAACACCTCAAGAGCCCAGCGCGCCGCCGCTCGATCATGGCCCCTTGCTGAACCAAGCCTATTGGCTGGGCAATACCATCATGAATGGCCAATCAGAGAATTGGAATGGTCGGATCAAATTCGGCTTCCGCTTTGATAATGGCAATAATACCCGCCAGGATTCCACCATCGCTCTGGAAATTCAACGCGAACTGATGGATTGGGGCTTTGATGGCAAGATCAACTACACCCATTCTGAAATCAATAATGTCATAGGCCGCGATGAATTTCGCGTGCAATTGCGCGGTGAGCGTGAGGCCGGTGAGAAATGGACCTTCTTTACCGCCACCGATTATGAACGCGACAGCCGGACCAGCTATGACTGGACGGCCTTCTTAGGCGTGGGTGCGGGTTATCGTATTTTGACCGGCGAGGCGGTACAATGGACCGTGCGCGGCGCACCGGGTATGCGGGTCTTGAATGGACAAGACGGCACAACCGCGCGCCAAGTGGCACTCGATCTGGGCTCTGATGCGCGCTGGCGTTTATCTGAACGCGTGGATGTCACGTCTGAAAGTACGCTTTTGGTCGCGGATAAATCCCGCGCCGATCAAACCTTTACCCTGACCACGGATCTGGGTGCGCTATGGGCGCTAGAGATCAAATATCGCTATCGCCACGAGTTTGAGCCCAAGCCCGGCTATAAAGAAGGCGATTCGCGCGCTGACTTCGCCCTGGTGCGGGAGTTTTAAGGCTTCACACCAGGCTTTCCAGGTTTAACCGGGGCGGGTAATTGCCCGCCGCCGCGCCGTTCACCGCGCGCAAACGGCCCCACCTGATCAATCCAATCATCCGCCAAGGCGGCGATATATTCCGCCGCGCGGCCCGAATGGGGACGGAAATTTGAATCGGTGGCCACCACGAACCATTGATCATTGTCCTGGATCAAGAAGGGTGAACCCGAATCCCCGCGCGTGGTATCGCATTCATGGGCCATGGTATTGTCGCGGTTGATCCGGGCGATTGAACATCCCTGATGCCCGGATAAATTGGGCTCTGTATCCCAGGAATAGCCCGCCTGATACAAGGTGACCTGGCGCGCGCGGCGCCGACCGCGATCTTCCACCAAGGCCAAAGGCGTCACAAAGCCCAGCTCATCGCCCAGGGGCTGATCAATTTTCAACAAGGCCCAATCAAGCCCATCAATGCGCTGAGAGTTCTCAAAGCGATCATTGTCCCAGCGCTCGGCCAGCAGATAATCGGTAATTTCGGCGCGATACCCGCCTTTGCGTAGCGCCATGCCCGTCACAAACTCGCCCACCGCACGGGCATGCCCCTCATCATCCATGATACAATGGGCAGCCGTGATCAGGATATCACGCGCAATCAAGGTCGCCGTGCATTCGCCGTCGCCCATATGAATTTGACCAATCACCGACCAGGGAAATTGATCAGTGGGCAGCAATTCACGGTCATCATGACCAAAATAATGTTCTTGGATCGTCATGGGGCGTTCACGGGTGACACAATCGGCCCGGTCGGTGCGCGGCGCACACGCCCCGCCTTCACCCTCATCACACACGCCATTAAAGGCGAGATCACAGCTATCGGTGCGTCCACGCAGGGCGGCGACGATCCCGCAATCGGTGCGATCCGTGGCCTGAGTACAAGCCCCGGTGCCATAGTGAATTTCATCGCATTCACCATCATTGGCCCATTCGCAGCTATCGTCCTCAACGCCCTCAATCAAGCGCCAGCAATCTGAATAATCCGTTCCTGCCGCACACGCACCCGTGCCCAGACCATGTTCATCGCACTCCATATCATTGGCGTATTGGCAGCTATCATCACCGCGTTGATCCGCGCCGGGCTTGCCAGCGGGTTTGGGTTTTTGCGCGTGGGTATAGCTTTGCAGATAGCGCTCAATCTCGCGCACGCTCAGGCGGTCATCTTGCGCCAGTGCTGGCATCACGCCAACGATGGTCATCATCACAGCAATCGCGCCTAAACCCGCCTTGATACCCATATGCGTCCCCATGGTTTTGATGATGAATTATAACAAAGCTTTTCGCGCGCTGGCCAGGGCGCAGTGAAGTCTTGCTCTGCCTTAATGGTGAACGCAGTCTGAACCTTCGTTCCAGAACACGTTCAGATAGGCCCCTCTAGGGTGGGTTTCATCGATGGCTTGCCCATCACCCCAATTAAGGAGCCCAAGATGTTAAAGTTCTCTGCACTCGCTGCTGTAGCCTTGATCGGGACCGCCATTGCGGCTCCTGTCGCCCTAGCCGATGGCCAACCGCGTGGTCACCATGCCGAACGCCACCACGATGATCGCGGTCATCATGATCGCGGGCGGGGCCGGGGTCGGGGCTGGAATGGCCCTGAAGGCTATTTCGTGGTTTATGAACGCGCCTGCCCGGATCTGCGCGAAGATCGCCGTGATGCGCGCCATGATCATGGCCGCCGTGACCGGCGCGAGGATCGCCGCGACCGGCGCGTGATTGATTGCCCAGCCAATGCTTGGGATTATGTTCCCAGCCGGAATGAGCGCCGCATGGGCCGTGATGGTGACCGCCTACGCCCGACAATCGCCTATCTCGACCGTCGCACGGGGCGTTATTATACTGAAACCCGTTGGGGCGATGTTCCCGTTCAAATCGAACGCAGCCGTGGCCACGGGAGGGGTCATCATCGCGGCCACGACCGCGGACGCGACCGTCATGGCCATTATCGCTGGTAAACGCGATTAAATCCGGATCAGGCCTTGAAGATAGACCTTCGCGGCCCCGGATAAATGAACCCGGCCTTTCGCCTCGGTGCTGACATCAACAGCGCCGGGGCGCGGGCCGATCTGACGCGCGCTCATATCGGTTTTGCCCAATTGCTCGGCCCAATAGGGCGCGAGCGTACAATGGGCCGAGCCCGTCACCGGATCTTCCTCCACCAAGCCCACTGCGGGCGCAAAGAAGCGCGAGACGAAATCCACTTTATCACCCTTGGCCGTCGCGACCACATTGACCCCGGTCTTTGCGAGGGCTGAGTGATCTATCGCGAGATTGGCGATCACGCTTTCATTGCCATAGACCAGCATTTGATAAGGTGCGCCGTGGATCGGCTCGATCTCAAACACCGCGTGCGGTTCACCCGCACCCATGGCGGCCACGACGCCCTTGCGCGCGGGTGCCGGTGCAAAGCCCACCACAGGGAAGTCCATTTGATAGTGACCGGGCGCAGTTTGGCGCACTTTTAAAAGACCCGAGCGGGTCTCAAAATGGGCCACATCGCCCCTGACCTGGCGTGTATGGAAGAGTGTCGCCGCCGCGCCCAAGGTGGCGTGACCGCACAAATCCACCTCACAGCCCGGGGTAAACCAACGCAGCGCCCACGTATCGTCACGCCCTTCGATAGCCTTCAGATAAGCCGTTTCAGAGAGGTTATTATTCTTGGCGATCCCCAATAAGAGCCCATCAGGGAGATCGCGCTCCAACAGGCAGACACCTGCGGGATTACCTGTGAAAGGGCGATCCCCATCACAGAAGGCGTGAACTTCGAAATATTCAAAGACCTGCGCCGCGCTAGGCTCCGCAAGAGGAAACAGCCACTCAACCAGCTCCCCCAAATGACGGGTGCGCGCATTACGCCAGCTATAAATCGTGTCGGTATTGATCACCGCCCCGTCAGGCGAGACAACGAAGACGGCCGGCAAGCCTTCTAAAACCTCATGGCCATAATGGGCGTGAACGCCTTGGGCGCGCTCATAATCACCAACATCGACCAAAGCCACTTCAAAACGCGCCGCCAGTGCATCGCTCAAGCGTGGATCAGCCACCATGCTGGCCAACATCCGCGCATCCGGGCACCAATTGGCCCCGCAAATCACCAAGGTGGGCCGACCCGATAAAGCACTGGCTTGGCGCGCGCGCTGCCAATGATCTAGAGTATGGACATCGCCTTGATAGGGGGCTTCAAGCGCCTCAATACGCTCATCGATCAGGTGAGACAACGCATCCATAGCTCTACTCCTTGTGATGAGGACCAGAGTTAAGAGCGCGAAGCGCTAAAAGCTATGACCAACTTCATAAATATGCGTCGGCGGCTGCAGATTAGCGTCATAGGCCTTCAAATAGGTCAGAACCCGGCCATTGCGATCAAGGTCCGCCGTATGGTTATGGATCAAAGACGCATCGGTAATCGGCTCACCGCTGGCTTGCCAATAATCGCCCATCGCCGCGCGGGCAAAGGCCCGCCCACTGGCGCGAATAAAGGCCAAGGCGGCTTGGCGTTGGTCCTCGGTCAAAGAGGGGTCATGCTCCACCGTCAAGAGGGCCTGATTATAGGCTGGCCATTGCGCCAATAAGGGCTCGATTGTGATATGAGCCAGAGGCCGACCGAAAACCTCCGGCGCGATGTCCACAGCGCGCGTGCGATCATGCTTATAGCGCGCAAAATACGCATAGACATCACTGGGGGCCGCCTTAAACGCCATACGCCAGTCATGCACGCTGTTTGGGTTCACCACCTGCATCGTTACGGGGTCAACAATCACGACCGTGGGCGTACCATATAGACTATGCACGCCAAAGCGCGCCAATTGATCCAAATTCGTATCATGCTGACCCACATCAATATAGGCCACCGTGAAATCATCGGTCAAAAGCGTGCTGATGCGGGCATCATTATGCATCATATTTTCCAGCCCACGGCTGTCATGACACCAGGCCGCGCCAAACACCAACACCGCATTTACCCCACGTTCGCGGGCATTATTGAGTTGCAGATCAATAATATCGCTCGCGGAAGCCTCAGTCACGAAATGGCTATTAACCACCCGACGTGAGACATCATCCTCATTACAGGCGTTGAGGAAAAAAGCAGATATAATCGAAAGGCACAGGGCAAGATATTTCATATCTTGCACCCTTAACCAAGGATCGTAAAGAATCTGCCAAAATGGCGTGATCCTTATCACAAGCCTTCACCGCCCAGGCCTTGCTTTATTCCTCAGCCGGGGCCGGCGGGATAAGCTTACGTAAGCCCGTTAAGGCCGCCGGGTGATAAATCGTGGCATGGGTCTCATCCAGGCGCGGCTCAAACCAATAGGTTACCGCGTCTTCATGGTCTTGCAGCGCTGAAACCAGATACGCCATCCCAATGCGCATATTACCGCCCTCATCCGCGATGGTGAGATAGATCGAGCGCCCTTCAGGATAGTTATCACCCAAGATCTCATCGGCGCGTTTGGCCAGCGCCATATCGCTCCACCACAAAGACGGGCTGACCGCCAGATAATCGGTGAAGGCTTCGGGTTGGAGAAGCGCCGTTTCCACAGTGAAGAGCCCAGCCAGGCTCTCACCCATCAAGATCCGCTGGCCATTCGTGCGATAGTTTGCTTCGATCGCCGGGATCACCTCTTCGGTCAAATAGGCGCGAAAGACCGCCGAACCGCCATTGCCCGGAAAACGACCATTATAAAACTCAATATTCTCTGTTACCGGACCGGTCAGTTCATAAATCCGGGTCTTGCTTTCCACCCCAACCACAATGGCTTGCTGGATCTGGGCAGACAGCGCACCCAACTCAGCAATCCCGGTGATCTGATGGAAGTCCTGCATGTTGACCCCGCCATCCAGCAGATAGATCACAGGATAGCGCGCATCGCCCTCACCATAACCGGCGGGTAGATAGACATTGACCGCGCGGGCCTCATTCATGTGGGTTGAGGCGATCTCAAACTGATCACCGATCACAATCGGGCCTTTGGTGACCAGCGCTGGACTTTGCGCCCAACCGGCCACGCCACACAGCGTCATCCCTGCCGCAATACACAATGAAATTAATGATTTATAGATATGCATTTACGCTCTCCCCTTCTTTAAGCGCCACTCTAAGATGAAAAGAAACACTGTGCCAAGTAAAAAGCCGCCAGGCGATCCTGACGGCTTTTCGCGATTTTTAACTTGGCCTGAGATTAGAGCGTAAGAGCCCAAAACCCACCAAGGAGGCTTCAAAACAGGTTAAGCGTTCAGGGCTGCCTTCGCACCTAAACCCGCCTTTGACCCCAGAACCAAAGCTTTAAAACCACTGATCATCGGACCACCTCCTTTCGATTGTTGATGTTGATATCAGATATAGGGCCGCGCAAAGCGCAGGCAAGGGTGCGGTGTCTTAAATGTTCGCTGGCCCCTGTTGTCTTGGGCGAGCCGCAATGTCATACTCAAGCTGTCACCCACACTGGATTTGGGGGCATGGCGGAGAACCCCTGAACGATGTATCATCCCGGCCAAGCGTTAGCGCTCAAATAGCCGATAGGCGGTAGCGCACTGTATAGCGCTGAACCGGGATCTATTGAGCTTGCCGTCAAGGCCCATAGATCCCCGATCATGTCGGGGATGACACTGTATATAGCCTCAAACACCTACGGCGTCGGGGATGACAAATCCACCTGTGCCGCCTGCTTGCGGGGGAGCTGTCCGCATAGCTAACTGAGGGGGCGAGCTCGCCAGCGTTTCGCGCTCAAACAGGCCATAGCCGGTAACGCAAAGAAAACCGGCATGGATCCCGGCTCTGCGCTTCGCTTGGCCGGGACCGCGAAGAGTGTTTAATCGGGCCTCTGGCCCGCAAGCGCGAAGGCGCACCCGCAGCGAAGCGAGGAACACTCACAATGCGCGGCCCCGGACTTGATCCGGGGTCCAAAACCGCCCCCTCCGGCCGTACCGGCCACCTCCCCCGCAAGCAGGGGAGGATAACACGAGGGCTGTCATCCCGGGCAAGCGTCGCGCTCAAGTCGCCGATAGGCGATAGCGCACTAAAATATGCGACCCGGGATCTGTTGCGATTGCCTTTTATGGCGCATAGATCCCCAGATGCCCTTTGGTCATCGGGGATCCAATGATTTAGCGCATAAAGTCTTCGGATAAATCGCACCAGCGCGGATTCATAGTTTCAATCAAATTGATTTTGTTTTGACGGCGATAACTTTTCAGAGATTTCTCACGCGCAATCGCATGTGTGATCTCGCAATGGGTTTCATACCAGACCAAGGTTTTACAATCATAGCGTTGCGCAAACCCCGGATAAACATTGTTTTTATGCTGCCATATTCTTTGAAGAAGATGGCTCGTCACACCAATATAGAGCGTGCCAAAGGGCTTACTCGCCAGCATATAAACGGCAATGACGCGCTCTTCCATATCGCTCTCGTCAATAGATCCCCAGACGCCTTCAGCGTCGGGGATGACGAAGGTGGATAAGACAACCTATCCACCTCATGCCTTTGCCCTAATCAATCGGGTCGCGTTTTTCACCGCTTTCAGAGAGATAAATCTCTGAGCCCAGGGCCTTAAACTCGGCCGCTTTTTCCGCCATCCCCGCTTGAGCATCGGCCTCAGACAGGCCTTCATCCAGAGCGACCTGGTTCGGCGCGCGCGCCGAGCCAAATTCATCGCGAATATCCTGAGTGATTTTCATCGAGCAGAATTTCGGTCCACACATCGAGCAGAAATGCGCCACCTTATGGGCGTCTTTCGGCAAGGTCTGGTCGTGGAAATCGCGCGCCGTTTCTGGATCAAGGCCCAGATTGAACTGGTCTTCCCAGCGGAATTCAAAGCGCGCCCGGCTGAGCGCATCATCACGCAGCTTGGCCGCCGGGTGCCCCTTGGCGAGATCGGCCGCATGGGCCGCGATTTTATAGGTGATAACGCCGGTCTTCACATCATCACGGTCTGGAAGGCCCAAATGCTCTTTCGGGGTGACATAGCACAGCATGGCACAGCCAAACCAGCCGATCATCGCCGCACCAATCCCAGAGGTGATATGGTCATAGCCCGGCGCGATATCCGTGGTCAGCGGCCCCAGCGTATAGAAGGGCGCCTCACCACATTCGCGTAGCTGCTTATCCATATTTTCTTTGATCTTGTGCATCGGCACATGGCCGGGCCCTTCGATCATGACCTGACAGCCCTTCTTCCAGGCGACTTGCGTCAGCTCACCCAGGGTTTCCAGCTCCGCAAATTGCGCGCGGTCATTGGCATCCGCGATGGAGCCTGGACGCAGGCCATCGCCCAACGAGAAAGAAACATCATAGGCGCGCATAATGTCGCAAATTTCTTCGAAATGCTCATAAAGGAAGCTCTCTTTATGGTGCGCCAAGCACCATTTCGCCATGATGGAGCCACCGCGCGAGACAATGCCGGTCACGCGGTTCGCACTCAGCGGCACATAGGCCAGGCGCACACCGGCATGGATCGTGAAATAATCCACACCCTGCTCGGCCTGTTCAATCAGGGTGTCGCGGAACACGTCCCAATTCAGGTCTTCGGCAATACCGCCCACTTTTTCCAGCGCTTGGTAAATCGGTACCGTCCCGATCGGCACGGGGCTGTTGCGTAAAATCCATTCGCGGGTGTTGTGAATATTCTTCCCCGTGGAGAGGTCCATCACCGTATCCGCCCCCCAGCGGATCGCCCAGACCATTTTATCGACCTCTTCCTCCACGGATGAGGCCACGGCGGAATTGCCGATATTGGCATTGATTTTAACCAGGAAATTGCGCCCGATAATCATCGGCTCCAATTCGCCATGGTTGATATTGGCCGGAATGATGGCGCGCCCGCGCGCGATTTCATCGCGGACAAATTCAGGCGTGACGAATTCGGGTACTTCAGCGCCAAAGCGCTCGCCATCGGCATGGCGCTCTTTCGCCCCGCGCAAAGCCTGGGCGCGGCCCAGATTTTCGCGCTCGGCGACATAGATCATTTCCTTGGTGATGATGCCAGCCTTGGCAAATTCATATTGGGTCACGGGCGCCGAACCCACACCGCGCATCGGCTTGGGCGTATTGCCAAATTCACGCGCCAGATATTTACCCGTCGCCCCGCCATTATCGAGAGGACTTAACGGCCGGCCCTCATACTCTTCCACCCCGCCGCGTTCCATAACCCAGGCCGTACGCGGGCGCGCCAAGCCTTGCTCAACATCAATGCTGGCCTGAGGATCAGAATAAGGACCAGAGCAATCATAAACCCGCACCGGGGGTTCCATGGCGCTCGGGTGCAGCTCAATCTCGCGATGCGGCACAGCCAGATCGGGGGCCGATGCGGGATGGGTATAAATCTTGGTGGAGCCCGGCAAGGACCCCGTGGTCACTTTTGGGGTTTCAAAGGCGGATTGATCAGCAGGTTTATTCATAGCGCACAGCCCCTTACCAGGTCAGGTCAAGGTTCACGCCAGCCATAGGGGGAGATAGAGCGAAAGCACCCGCAAGCTCGTCCGTCCCTACGCCGGCGCAAACCGGATCAGGTTCAAAGGGTGCTTGAATCGCGACAATCCAATCTCAGCGCTTGCGAAACGCGCCCCTCGGATAGGGCGACCTTAGTGGATTTGTGTGCGCCGTCAATCGGGCAAGATGCGCGCGCTTCAGGCGTCTAAAAGCCCAGCTCGCGTTGTAGCTTTTTCGTCAAACCCGCCGCGACCAGATGATAGCTATCGCGGATGTAGGACTTTAAGTCCTCATCGGACAAAGTCTCATCGCTAAAACATTGAATCCACTTCATCCCGCGCGAGGCGAGATAGGGCGCAGGCCGACAGCCCGGAGCGTCGCGCAAGATCTCATAGCCCATATCGGAGACTTTAAATGTCACCGCCATGCGGCCGGGGGCAACATCACGATCCCAACCGCCAATGGCGAACAGTTTACCGCCGATCTTCCAAACATCCGCATCGCCCCATTGCACCACATGTGTGGCGTGAGGCAAGCTTTGACAGAAGGCGTTATACTCATCTTGGGTCATGGGGCGAGGATAGGTCAGGACGTGAACAGAGAAAAGCTTTTCTTGTCGTCAGATGCCTTAAGCGTCAGGGATGACAAATCGTGGATTGCCAGATGCGTGCCGCATCGGCAATGACGAAAGGGGATGCGATCGCCCTCCATACTCGTCATGCCCGATGAGCACAGCTCATCTGGGCATCCATGAATTAAGGTTTAAATCCTCAGACGCGTGCCGCGTCGGAGATAACAAAGCGTATATTGTCATCCCGGCCCTGAGCCGGGATCTGTTGTGTTATCTGGCAAGGCTTATAGATCCCGGGTCGCACTTCGTTTGCCCGGGATGACAGCGGCCATTCTATTCAAAACCGCCCCCTCCGGCCGTACCGGCCACCTCCCCCGCTTCGCAGGGGAGGATAACGCTCACCATGTCACCTTTAATCCCGCGCGGCGACTTCAACCTCGCGCAAGACGCGCATCAGATTACCGCCCCAGATTTTGGCAATATCGACTTCGGAATAACCCCGGCGGACCAACTCGGCCGTCACCGCAGGGGTTTCGGCCGCATTCATCCAGCCGCCGATCCCGCCGCCGCCATCAAAGTCCGAGGCGATGCCGACATGGTCGATCCCGGCGACTTGCACGGCATGGTCGATATGGTCGACAAAGTCTGAAATCGTAGCCGAGCCATATTGCGCGTGCAGCGCCTCCATACGGGTCGTCAAGGCAAAGCGTTGCTGATCAGTGATTGCGGCGCGCGCCTCGCGCGTTTCCAGACCCATCTCCGCCAAAACCGCCTCTTGCGCACTGGCCAGTTCGGGATGGTTGGCCTTCACATAGCTGCGCAGCGCCACCATTTGCGCGACGCCATTGACATCGCGAATAATCTCTAATTGTTCATCGGAAAGATTACGCGGATGATCGAGGACCGCTTTGACGCCAGAATGCGACGCGATAATCGGCGCACGCGACAGCTCAGCGGCCTGGCGCATGGTCAAGGGGCCGCCGTGGGAAACATCAACCATAATGCCATAATCATTCAGCGCACGGACCAGTTCGCGGCCCAGATCGGTAAGGCCTGGATCTTCGGGCTCATCCCCGGCGGCGAGATTGGGGTTAGAGCTGCCGCCAAACTGGTTATTGCCGAAATGCGTCATGGAGATATAGCGCACGCCGCGCGCCGCCCACATCGGCACATCATCAACGCTTAAGCCCAGCGGATAAGGGTTTTCAATCCCGATCAGCGCCACTTTACGGCCCGTGGCATGGATCGCCTCAATCTCATCAGCCGTGCGTGCCAGGGCGATTTGATCGGGATAGGATCGGATCATGCGATCAATCGCCTGATAGCTCGCCTCCGCATGGGCGCGCGCTTGGGCAAGACCGTCCGCATCCAGCGGACCTTGCCCGGTATAAATAATGAAAAACGCCGCATCCAAGCCACCGGCGCGCATTTTCGGTAAATCAACCTGGGCCGAGGTCATCTGGCCGGGATCGAGCACATAGGTCGCATAATTGCGCCCAATATCGACATGGGTATCCAGGGTCAAAACCCGCTCATGCAGGGCGCGCACTTCAGGGCTGATCGCCCCATCCAGAGCCGCAGTCTGCGCGCTGATCATCATGAGCGCCGCACTGGCCGTCATCAGTAAAATAGACATGGGGCCTCCCTCCCGTGTTATAGGGTTACGCAGTGTAAGGAGCCTACACACCTTGGCAAGCACGTATAATTCTTCAGGTTTTTCAATGCACAAGCCATTCACATCGCAAAAAGCTTTGTGGATCTGCAATTTTCAACTTGCTTTTCTCAGTTACTTTAAATTATAAAGTTCTTGTCGGAAGCAATTACCTTGCAAAAAGGAGAGAGACATGGTTGGTTTACATTTGGCAATGGCGGCAAGCGCGGTTTTGGGTCTGGGTGCGATGATCAATAGCCCGGCCAATGTCAGCTTGGATCTTTACGGCGTGAAAGATCGCCCAGGGCAATTATGCGTGCAAATTCAAACTGAAGAACAATTCATGACCCGCGATGCTATCGCCGGGGCGTGCCATGAACAGGTTGAAGGCGATGTGGCCCATTTCGATTTTGATCTGGCCCCGGGCCGCTATGCCCTGTCGGTCTGGCATGATGACAATGAAAACGGCGTCTTTGATCGCGGCGATTATGGCATGCCGCTGGATGGTTGGGCGATGATTGGCGGGGCGGGCCTGCGCTCTGCGCCAAGTTTTGCGCACAACAGCTTCACCGTGACCGAAGACGGCGCTCAAATCGACGAATACATGATCTATGGCCGCTAAAGGCTGATGCTCTGCGCTTCACCAAAGGGGGAAGCGCAGAGCGGCCCAAATCCTGCAACGCCGCGCGCAATCACCTTAGAAGGGGCGCATGGCCATGTCATTTTGGTTCACTCCAGTTCGCGGAACTCTGTTTGATCGCAGCAATAATTTTACTGCGATCCGGATTGGATTGGCCAGTTGGGTCGTGCTTGCCCACGCGGTCTTGCTGGTCATGGGCTATCCCTATCGCGGCACAATCCCGGTTGCGATTGACACGATTGTGCAATGGGCGCTCGATGGCTTTTTCATTCTGTCAGGCTATATGCTCTGTGCCAGCTTGATGCGCTCCACCGATATGAAGCGCTATGCGGGGGCGCGGATTTTACGGATCTTCCCCGGCCTGATCGCCGCAATCATCCTCATGTGGCTGGTCATCGCCCCGGTTTTCCACCCGCAAGGACTGTTGGGTCTGATGTCTGAGGACGGATTTTGGACCTTTCCGGCCGTGATCCTGGGCCAGATTGATCCGCTGGCCGCCCTGCCCGGTGTCTTCCAAGACAGTACTGTGCCCGCCGCCAATGGTTCACTTTGGACCATCCGCTATGAGCTTTTATGCTATTTGATCGCCGGTATTGCGGCGAGCCTGGGGCTGTTCCGGGCCAAATGGGGCGTGGGTGTGATGGCACTGGGCGCGGTCGCGCTCTCGCTCCTCAATTCTCATGAAGGGTATCAAGGCCCCGGCGCAGGCACGATTTTCGCCGCCACCCGCTTTGGCGGAGCCTTCATGGTGGGCGCAGCCTTTTATGCGTTCAAAGATCATATCCGCCTCAGCCCCTTATGGGCGCTGATCGCGCTGTGTATCGCCTTTATCCTGGCCCCCACCCAGGCCGGTATGATCACCAGCCAGATCGCCATCGCCTTCGTCCTGTTAATCGCCGGTTATGTGCGCCTGCCGGGCACCTTCGGCCATCAGCTGCGCGAGGTCGAGGATGTCTCCTACGGGCTTTATATCCTGCACTTCCCGCTGGGCCATGTACTATTGAGCCTGCAGCCCGATCTCAGCTGGCCGGTTCTATTCGCGCAAATGTGGGCCAGCGCCCTGATCACCGGCTGGATCCTGCGCGTTACGATCGAAAAACCCGCCATGGGCCTGATGGCCTGGGTGACACCCAAGCGTGCGCGCCAGGGTGAAACGTTACAGCCCAACGCCCCGACCCGCGCGCCGGTTTATTCCGCTCAACCGTGATGGGCTTGGCTGTCGCGCGGGGCTTCCTCGCGCGCACTCATGCCATAATCGCGCACGACCTGAGCCACTCGCAGGCGATAATCGGTAAAGATCTCAGCGCGGCCCCGGTTCTGCGCCGCGCGGTGAGGCGATAGATTGCGCCAGCGCTCTACCGACGCTTCATCGCGCCAAAACGATAGCGACAGATAACGCCCCGGCCGGGCCAAGCTTTCAAAGCGCTCGATCGAGATAAAGCCCTCTATCGTTTCCAGCTCGGCCTTCAGGCTCTGCGCGATGGCCAAATAGTCCTCGACTTTACCCTCACGCGGTTCCAACTCAAAAATCACCGCCAACATTTACGCCTCCACCTCGCTTAAGAATGTACGCGTCTCGCGCAGGATAAAGCGCTTATCCTGGGCAAAGGCAAAATTCTCCGCGCCCGCCGCATCGCGCTTCAAGCGCGCGCGATAGGCTTCATACGCGGCCAGGCTCTCAAACCTGATCAGCCCCATCGCACCATCATTGCTCCCCTCATGAGGCAGGAAATAGCCCAGCAAATCCCCCCCGCAGACCGGAATAATCTTCAGCCAATGCTGGGCATAGGCCCGAAACGCTTCGATCTGGAACGGATCAATCTGGTAGTCTATACGGCATATAATCGTCACTATGGTCTCTCCAAATTTTGAGTGAACCCACGTTTAGGCCCTCACCGGCCCTTATGCTTCGATAGGGATCGTATTATGCGCCTTGGCCCTGATATCGCCCGGATCGCCAGCCTGATCGGGGATCCCGCCCGCGCCAATATGCTCAGCGCCTTGATGAGCGGTATGGCTTTAAGCGCCAGTGAATTGGCCGAAGAGGCCGGGATTACCCGCCAGACCGCAACCAGTCATTTAAAACAGCTCGAAGCGGCCCATCTCATCACCATCGTTAAACAGGGCCGCCATCGCTATGCCCGGCTGGCCCATGATGAGGTGGGCGAAACGTTGGAGCGCCTGCTCGCCCTCGCCTATACGCTGGGCCATACCCGCACCCGGCCTGGACCTAAAGATCCCCATTTGCGCCATGCGCGCATTTGCTATGATCATCTGGCGGGCGCGCGCGGGGTGTGTGTGATGGAAAGCTGTGTACAGCGCGGCTTTCTCAGCCTTGCACGCGATGGTGAGCTGAGCCTAACCCCAGAGGGGGCGGACTTTTTCACCGCGCTGGGCCTGAATATCACCCAGCTGAGCACTCAGCGCCGCGCGCTGTGCCGATCGTGTCTGGATTGGAGTGAGCGCCGCTTTCACCTGGCCGGTGGCCTGGGTGCGGGCCTGCTAACCCATATGAAGGATCACGCCTGGCTGCGCCAGCGCCGCGATAGCCGCATCCTTGATGTCACCCCCAAGGGTGAGCTGGAAATTGGGAAGCACTTTCCCGAGCAATAAAAAAGCCGGAGTTTTACTCACCCTGTCATCCCGGCGCTAAGCCGGGATCTGTTGAGGCAAATGGCAAGGGTCATAGATCCCGGATCGCGCTCACGCTTGTCCGGGATGACAGCTTTTAAATTGAAGCTTCCTCGCTCACGCTGCGGGCGCGCATTTGCGCTTGCGGCCCGTTGGGCCGAATGTCCTATCGCCTATTGAGGACCTGTGCTCCCCTGCGTGCGGGGGAGCTGTCAGCGCAGCTGACTGAGGGGGCAAGCGCTACACTTTCTCACAAACGCCCCCTCCGGTCCTGACGGACCACCTCCCCCGCTTCGCAGGGGAGGGCAAAGCCCCTTACGGACGGAAGGGATCTTGCATCAAGATCACGTCATCACGCTCAGGCGAGGTGGAGAGCATGGCGACGGGCGCTTCGATCAATTCCTCGATCCGGCGCACATATTTGACGGCCGCGGCAGGCAGATCGGCCCAAGAGCGTGCGCCCTGGGTTGAAGCCTCCCAGCCTTCCATGATTTCATAGATCGGCTCGATCTTGGCTTGCGCCTCTTTACCGGCGGGAAGGCGCTGTAAACGCTCCCCATCCAGCTTATAGCCCACACAGACTTTCAGCTCAGGAAAACCGTCAAGCACGTCGAGCTTGGTCAGTGCGATGCCGTCCAAGCCGTTGACGCGTACAGATTGGCGCACCAGAACCGCATCAAACCAGCCACACCGGCGCTTACGTCCTGTGACGACGCCAAATTCATGGCCGCGCTCACCCAGGCGCTGACCCATCGCATCATGCAGCTCGGTCGGGAAAGGCCCTTCCCCCACGCGTGTAGTATAGGCCTTTACGATGCCCAGCGAATAGCCGACCTTGCCCGGACCAACGCCCGTACCGGCAGAGGCTTGGCCCGCGACGGTGTTGGAGGAGGTGACGAAGGGATAGGTGCCATGATCGACATCCAGCATAGTGCCCTGGGCCCCTTCAAACAGGATATGCTTGCCCGCCTTCATGGCGCGATCAAGGGTGCGCCAAACCGGATCGGCATAGGGCAGAATTTTCGGCGCGATCTCTAACAAGGCCTGAACCAAGTCTTCGGCCTGATATTCGTCCTGACCATAGCCACGACGCAGCGCATTATGGTGATGGAGCAGATCTTGAACCCGCGCGCGCAGTGCCGCTTCGTCCGCCAGATCAATCACGCGCACCGCACGCCGCCCGACCTTATCTTCATAAGCTGGGCCAATACCGCGCCGCGTGGTGCCGATCTTCATGCCGTCATCACGGTTTTCGCGCAGCGCATCCAGATCACGGTGCACCGGCAGGATCAAGGTCGCGCTTTCGGCAACCTTGACCAGATCGGAGGTAATGTTCACGCCCTGAGCGCGGACTTTCTCGATCTCTTCGATGAAGGCCCAGGGATCAACCACCACGCCATTACCGATAACCGACAGCTTACCCTGCACGACGCCGGATGGCATCAAGGAAAGCTTATACGTCACCCCATCCACGACCAGGGTATGGCCCGCATTATGACCGCCTTGAAAGCGCGCAACGACATCGGCGCGATTGGACAGCCAGTCCACAATCTTACCTTTGCCTTCATCGCCCCACTGGGCCCCGACAACCACCACATTGGCCATGGTATTGCTCCGTATCGCCTTAGAAATCTGCGACTGGATTAGCGCTCCTTGGGCGTTGGGGCAAGATAATGCGCCAGCCATCCACAGCCTTCATGAAAATTGTGTGTCAGTAAAACCATGGAAAGCAGTTGATTTTTGAACCGATTCAAAAACCTACTAGGACTAGACAGCCCTTTGCAATCTTGGCACAGGCTTGTTTTTTAGCGCTTCAGGCCGAATATGACGCACCCAACGCCCAATCCTAATCTGCCTACACTGGACCATCGCGCGTATTTAGATGGCCTGCGCGCGTGGGCGATTGTCCCTGTGGTGTTATTTCACGCCTTTCCTGATTATGTATCCGGCGGTTTTATTGGCGTTGATGTCTTCTTTGTTATTTCAGGCTTTCTGATTACTCAGATCCTGTTAAAACAAGCCGATCAAGGAAGGCTTTCCTATTGGTCTTTTCTGACCAAGCGGGTACGCCGTTTGTGGGCCAGCTTTGCGCTGATTGCCTTTGTCACTACGGCCTTTGCCTGGATTGCCTATTCGCCGGCGCGCCTGATGGATCAGATTTTGGCCCTGGTCAGCGCCTTTGGCCTCTCCTCGAACTGGTATTTCTTCGCCACCAGCGATTACTTTAATCCTCAGCTGCATAATCATTTACTGCTGCACACCTGGTCATTGGGGGTGGAGGAGCAGTTCTATCTGTTTTACCCCCTGGTGATTGTGGGGGTGGCGCGCCTGAAATGGCCTTTAGGGCTAAGCTTAGCGGCGGTGTGGCTCCTCTCACTGAGTTTGAGCCTTTATGATGCGCTGGCGGGCCATTTCGAAGGCTCGTTCTTTGCCACGCATTTACGCGCGTGGGAGCTGTTAAGCGGCGCACTACTGGGCCTTGCAGCCCATCGCGGCTTAATCGCGCGCGCTTTTGCCAATTTCAAAGACCATCCCCTGTTTCAAGGCTTGATCCTCAACAGCTTGGCCGGGGTCGGGCTCATGCTCATTGTGGTCTCCAGCTTTGCCTATAATGAACAGATGCGCTTTCCCGGTTATGGCGCGGTGCTGCCGGTTCTGGGATGTGGACTGGTTTTGATCGCGGGTGAGCTTTTCCACCTCTGGAACACTAAAAGCCTCGTTCTAAACCTAACCTGTTTACCTTCCCCGGCGCGTTATATCGGACGGGTCTCCTATAGCTGGTATCTGTGGCATTGGCCGATTTTGGTGATGCTGGGCAGTCTGATTTATGATCCGACAGACACCGAAATCCTGATCGCGGTAATCCTATCCTTTGCCCTGGCCTGCGCGGCCTTCCACGGTGTGGAGCAGCCCATTCGCCTACGCCGCATTCTTGCCGATCAAGTCCACCTTCTGGTCAGCGCGGCCGTAACAACATCTCTTTTTCTGGGCTTAAGCTTGATGGTAATTGAAGGCCAAGGCCTTCCTCAGCGCATCCCGGTTGAGGCCAGAGACGCGCTTGCCACCGGGCCGGACCCACGCGGCGCGGACAAAATCTGCCTCAGCGCCGGTGACTTTTCTATCCGTCACAACCTTCCTCGCCCTCAAGGTGATCTCGCCCAGATGGAGGTCTGCGCCCTGGGGCGCGATCATGACCAAGCACTGGATTTCATCCTATGGGGTGATAGCCATGCTGGGGCCTTAGAAGGAGCGATCCTGGCCGAAGCGCATCGGCGAGCGATCTTCGGGGCTTCCCTCACCCTGGGGGCCTGCCCGCCGGTTCTGGGCGGAGGCTGGTCCGGATTATCGCCCCAAAGCCTGCACGCCTGCGCGCGCCATAATGATAACGCCGCGCGTCTGATCACGTTGTGGCAACCGCGAACAACTTTGATGGTCGGCCATTGGGATGTTTATGCCCGTCGTCCCGATATGAAACCGGGCAAATTCCGCAAAAGCCCTAGCCAACTGACCAGCGCAATCCCTGCGCAGATCGCGACCGATGATTTTGGCCGCACGATGGAAAGCGCCATCCGCACCGTATCTGCCTCTACCCAAATTCATGTCTTACTGGATGTCCCGACCCATGATTTTTCGGTGCCTGAGGCCGTCTCATTCCAAGCCATTTGGCCTTGGCTGCCTGCGCCCGCCTGGATCAGCCGCGATGACCAAATCCTAAAGCGTAGCCAATATGTGCCGCTGTTTGAAAATCTGGCCCAAGAAGGCTTGATTGCGGTTGATGATCCCTTGGACACTTTTTGTCCTGATACGCATTGCCTAGGCGCAAATCAAGGCCAGCCGCTTTTCTATGATGCCTATCACCTCAATGACAAAGGCGGCGATCTAGTGATCACCGCCTTGCCACATTTGCTACCTTATCCAGTGAAACCGGCGGACTTAACGACCGAACCGATAGCCGAGCCGTAAGCCCAGCTCATCAAAGCCTTGATTTCGGCCAGAGGCGAGGATTTGACCATGGGAATGGTGTTCCCAGAACACACCCACCCGCCATTGATCATTCAAAGCATAATCCGCGCCCAGACTGGTGCGGAACAGAACGCGTGAGCCCAACAAGGCTCGGTTCTCCTTCAGATAAATCGCACGCTGGGGATCATCATCAGGAATATTCAAATACCCATCATGGATGGACAAGCCAAAGCTGGCCTCCAGATCCAGACGCTCACTGACGCCCCAATTCCACGCCAAACCAGACGCCAACCAATTGGTATTGCCCTGGGTTGAGATCGAAGCCTGTAGATATGGACGCGGGCTATAAGCCCATTTCAAGACATCAGGACTGGCGAACAAACCCTCTAAAGTGATCTGGGGTCCATCTTCACTATGATCGCTGAGATCATGAGCTGCAACGCCAACACGAAACTCTTCCAAGCCGCTCTCAGCCCACGCCGAGCTCGCGCCCAAGCTGATGGCCAGCAGGCTAACACCCCAAAACACTTTCATTGCACGCCCCTAAGGTTAACACGAAATCCAATGTACGAAGATTTGTTCGTTTAACCAGTATTATCTGCAATATTAATTTACACCGCGTTGGCCTTCATCTCCTCAAACGCCCAATCGAGCCACGGCCCCAGGGCGGTCAAATCATCGGCATCAACCGTCGGACCGCACCAGATGCGAAACCCGGCGGGCGCTTTAGGGTGAGGGATGATATCATAAGCGGCCTCTTCACGTTCTAACACGTGCGCGATTTTACGCGACAACTCCCATTGCGCGGCTTGATCCAAACCCTCAACCGCATGAGCGGCATATTTCAAAGTGACTGAGGTTTCAGAACGCGTTGCCGGATCATGCGCCAGATACTCGATCCAATCGGTTTTTTGCACCCAGGCATCCAGCGCAGCAGCATTGGCCTTTGTCCGCGCAATCAGGGCCGAAACCCCGCCCTCGCGCGCGCCCCAATTGAGCGCATCAATATAATCCTCGGTACACATCAAGGACGGGGTATTGATGGTGGAACCTTCATAGATTTTCGCCGTCTCATCGCCAGCTTCAAACCATTGTAGAATGCGCGGCACAGGCCAGCTGGGGCGAAACTCACGTAGACGTTGGCGCGCGCGCGGCGAAAGTATGGCAATGCCGTGCTGGGCTTCGCCGCCCATGCATTTCTGCCAAGAGAAGGTGGTGATATCGAGCTTTGACCACGGCAAATCCATCGCGAAGGCCGCTGAGGTGGCGTCGCAGAAGGTTAAGCCTTCACGATCATCCGCGATCCAATCCCCATTGGCGATTTTGACCCCCGACGCGGTCGCATTCCAGGTGAAGATGACATCATGATCAAAATTAACCTGACTATAATCGGGTGCCGAACCATAGGGCGCATCAAACGTGCGCAGCCCCTGGGGCTTTAATTCCTCAACCGCATCAATCAGCCAGCGCCGACCAAATTCATCGGTCGCGAACACATCGACTGGGCGCCCGCCCAGCATCGACCACATCGCACCTTCCATGGCCCCGGTATCAGAAGCCGGGGTGATGAAAACCTTATAATCATCAGGAATTTCCAACAAAGCGCCGGTTTGCTCGATCGCTTGGGCCAAGCGAATTTTGGGGATACCCCCGCGATGGGTGCGCCCTAAAGGGGCACCGGCCAACGCCTCCCAACTCCAGCCCGGGCGTTTTTTGGTCGGACCACAAGAAAAACGCCCATCGGCCGGACGCATAACAGGTTTCAAGCTCATGGTTGTTCCCCTCATTTTTTGTGTGCAGGTGCGAAGTGACGCTCATCTTGGGCTTAAACCTTTGTCTGTGTCTAGACAATTTCTACCTTTGTCTAACACCCCCCTTTTCTCTCGCTAAATTCGCGCTTTAGCGCTATGCATTCACCCATGAGGGGATTTCGCGAAAGCATTCAGATCGGCTTTTTGGCCTGCGCGCTCGGGCTAGGCGCGTGCGCCAGTCCCAATACCCATCGTCCTTCATACGACTTAGATGCGGAAAATAATGAAGCTGAGTTTCAAGCTGAACTGGCCACGCAACACCTGTTTGAGACCCAATATCGCTTACAGTATCTGGGGTGGCAGCTGAGCCTGGCCAACGCGCCGCTGTGTGCGCATACCCGGTTTGAAGCCGGTTGGATGGTCTCCACACGTACAGACTGGCCCAGCGCGTTGCGCGGTTCGGCCTATACCTTATTCAATGTCGATCAAAATCCGCGCATTCTGGCGGTCTTTGCAGATAGCCCCGCAGCGCACGCAGATCTGCGCCCTGGCGATCGTTTCGTCGCCATCAATGGCCATTATGTCGACACCGGGCGTATTCGTCTTGATCGCCAGATCCATCTAGCCCTGGCGCGCGCATCGCGTGCAGGGCGCCTCGATCTCCTCATGGAACGCGATGGGGAAAGCATAGCGCGCTCCATCCCCCTAGATGCAGTTTGCGATCAAGACTTTAGAATTCACCCCAGCATGGAAATCGGGGCCTTCACCGATGGCCAAACCCTTCATATCACCCAAGGCATGATGATGTTTGCGCGCAACGATGAAGACCTGGCCTTCGTCCTGGGCCATGAAATGGCTCATGGTAGTGAAGGCCATATTGATGCCAAACGATTAAACCGCTGGGCAGGCACTTTGGCGGGCTTTGCCCTGGATGGGGCTTTATTGGCCAGCGGCTTAAACACCGGAGGGCTATTTACCGAAACCGGCTATGCCACAGGGGCCGAAGCCTATTCCCAAGAGTTCGAAGAAGAAGCCGATTATGTCGGCTTGTATTATGCCGCCCGCGCGGGATTTAATCTGGATACGGCGCGCGATTTCTGGCGACGCCTGGGCGCGCAAATGCCTGAGACCCTGTTAAAAGGGGCCACGCATCCCACATCCCCGCGTCGATTAGTGCTGATGGACGCCACACGCGCTGAGATCTATGCCAAACTCAACGCCGGAGATGTTTTAGAGCCGAACCGCCAGCCCCAAACCCCGCCAGCCCAGGACGATCCGTCATGACGCAATCTTATCGTGAGAGGTTCGATATCCCCGCCGATATCGCCTATTTCAACGCCGCCCAGATCGGTCCGATTTCCCTTGAAACCCAGCGCGCCGGTGAAGCGGCCTATCGCGATAAGACCCAGCCCTGGGCCCTGCCCGCCTCAACCTATTTCTTTGATCGCCCAGAGGCTTTGCGCGCAGAGGCCGCCAAGCTCTTTCAATCCAGCGCAGACCATATCGCCCTGGTACCCGCGGCCTCCTATGGTCTTGCGGTCGCGGCGAACAATATCCCCCTTCGCGCTGGGCAAGACATCCTCCTGCTGGGCGAGCAATTTCCGTCTAATGTCTATATCTGGCAAAAGCTTGCAGCCAAAACCGGCGCGCGCATTGTCACTGTTGAGCGCGCAAAGGGGCAAAGCTGGAGCGAGGCCCTACTGCCTCATATTGGCCCCCAGACCGGGCTGTTATCCTGTGCGCAGGTCCATTGGCTCGATGGTGGCCAGGTTGATGTCTACGCCATCGGTAAGGCCCTCAAAGCCCACGGCGCAGCCTTTGTGTTGGACTTGACCCAATCTCTGGGCGTTCTTCCGATTGATATTCATGCCTGTCAGGCTGATTTCGCCGTGGCGGTGGGCTATAAATGGATGCTGGGCCCTTATGGTCTGGGCTATCTCTATGGCGGGCACGCGCATCTAGAGGGCGAAGCCCTGGAAGAAAACTGGATCGCGCGTGAAGGCGCGCAAAATCTGGCGGGCCTCATCGATTATAAACCGGGATATGAGCCTGGCGCGCGCCGCTATGATGTGGGTGAACGCTCCCATCTTCAGCTGGTTCCTGCAGCGATCACTGCCCTAAAAGCCCTGAATGATATTAGCATTCAAGCGATTAGCGACCAGCTGGGCGCGTATAATCGCCACCTGATCGAAGACGTGACGGCTTTAGGCCTTGTCAGTGATGTTCCTGATCGCGCGCCGCATTATCTCGCCCTTAGCCTGCCGGAGCGCGCGCCGAAAAATCTCGTCGAGCGGTTAAAAGCCGATCAGGTTTTCGTGTCCCAGCGCGGCCCGCGCCTTCGCATCAGTGCCCATCTTTACAATACCGATCAGGACCGCCAGCACCTGGTCGACAGCTTGGCCCGACACCTGTCATGACATCCTCCACACCCGCAAAAGAGGCCTATCTGGGTCTCGCCGCCATTATCCTGATGTGGGGCACATCCTTTGCCGCGATCAAAATCGCCCTAACCTCCACCCCCATCTGGGGGGTAGTGCTGATCCGTTTGATCATTGGGGCCATCGTCCTGACCGGCTGGGCGCTCTATCGCGGGCGGCGCTTTCCTCCGCTCAAAGATAAGCGTTGGTTATGGTTCTTGGTCCTGGGCTTTATGGGCTATACCCTGCCCTTCTTCCTGATCACGACCGGTCAAACCCATGTCAGTTCAGGCCTTGCGGGGATTTTGATCGGGGCGATGCCCATCGCCACCGTTGCTCTTGCCCATTTTTTCGTACCCGGTGAAGGCATGACGGGGCAGAAGCTGATCGGGTTTTTAATTGGCTTTGCCGGTGTGATCATGGTGATCGGGCCTTCGGCGCTGCGCGATCTAGGCGGGGAGCATTTCCTGTCTCAATTGATGATTTTCGGCGCGGCCCTCGCCTATGCCAGCAATGTCATCATTGCCCGCCTGGCACCAGAAACCCCGCCCAGCGTCGCTGGGGCGGGCATGCTGATCGGCGCGGTGATATGGGCTCTGCCGCTGGGTATCTGGCAAATCTCACAGATGGACGCGCTGGCTCATCTTGATGCCAGCTTGTGCATTCTGTGGCTGGGATTGGTCCCGACCGGAATTGCCTCTGTGATCTATATGCAACTTATCCGTACGGCAGGGCCCAGTTTCTTCTCTCAGGTCAATTACTTCGTGCCGGTGATGGCGGCCCTCATTGGCGTCGCCATGGGCGAACCTTTGGGCTGGAGCGCCTTCATCGCGCTCGGCGTGATTTTGGCAGGGGTTTGGATCGCCAAACGCCCCGCCAAAGCCACAACACCTTAAGACTTCATCATATCGCCCAAACCGGCGAAGGGGTTATGCATGCCTTCGGGGGACGCGTTGGCACTGGGGGCTGCGCCCTCCTCACCCTCACCGCGCAGGGGCCAGAAGGCATCAATCGGGCCATTACCCTGACCCAGGTCTGGGGCATGCAGAATGGCTTCATGAACATAATCGCCCGCATCTTCTACGGCCTGATCCAGCGGCAGGCCCTGTGCCATCAGGCCCGCAATCGCACTGGCCAAGGTACAGCCCGTGCCATGGGTGTGTTTCGTTTTAATGCGGCTGCGCGTGAACAGCCGCATGCCATTACGGGTCACCAACACATCAAAGACTTGTTCCGTATCCAGATGCGCGCCTTTGATCAAAGCCGCCCAAGCCCCCATTTTTAAAAGCGCTTCACCGGCGGCGCGCTGATCATCAAGATCTTCGATCTTAATCCCGGTCAGAACCTCGGCTTCAGGAATATTGGGCGTCACCAGGAAGGCGTGGGGTATCAGTTCGGTTTTCACCGCCTCAATCGCATCTTCATCCAACAGGCGCGATCCCGAGGTCGCCACCATCACCGGATCGACAATTGCGGGGATGTCATCGTGCGCCGCGATCAATGCCGCCACGGCCGAAACAATCGCTTTATTGGCCAGCATGCCGGTCTTGATGACGTCCGCGCCAATATCATTGAGACAGGCTTCGGCCTGGCCAGTAATGATCTCCACCGGGGGCAGATGCACCGCACTGACCCCGGTGGTGTTTTGCACCGTCAAGGCCGTGATCGCCGTCATCGCATACCCGCCCATCATGGAGATGGCCTTGATGTCGGCCTGAATGCCCGCCCCGCCCGAACTGTCCGATCCGGCAATCACCAAGACCCGCCCCTTGGGCTCTGGGATCTCGAAATCTGTGCTGTCCATAGCCTCAGGGGATGTGCTCATCATGTGCCTCCAGCGCGATAAATATATCACACAGAGCGGTCGTGCGACTTTTTCGCAGACTTTACTCTGGTATGATCGGAACTATGGGCGTAAATCTTGTTTCCCACACGATCAAGACCATCATCCAGCTTTCTTTTGGGAGGCCGCGGCCAGCTCCATGTCCAAGTCCTAAATTTGTGAGGCGCATGTCAGCGCGCGCCTCAGTCCTGATAGAGCGAGCGCGCGTTTGACGTTCGAGATCCGGTCACTGACCAGCTGCACACCCATCACAAATTTAAACACAGACGAAGCCCCGCTTTCTCGCGGTAGGAGCCTGCAATGGATGATGATCTGTTCGAGGATGAGCACGAGGACGTGCCCAGCCAGAAACCCCTTAAAAATCTCGAAGTCTTGAGCTTTCTGTTTGCGCAGTGGATGCGTCGCCCCATCATGTTTGGTGCGATTGTTGTGTTTTCGCTGTTGACCACCTTTATTGATATCACCATTCCGATTGCCGCCGGGCATTTGATTGATGTGCTCAATAAAGGTGAAGCCAGCGAATCGCCCTGGCCCGCCTATGCTGTGTTCATTGGGCTAGCGATTGCGCTGCATGCCTCGCGCCAAGCCATGGTCAGGAATGAGATCCCGTTTTCCAGCGCCAATATGGCCGATATGACCAGTGAAGCCTTCGCCAAGGTGCAAAAATTCTCCCTTGACTGGCATGCCAATACCTTTGCTGGTTCGGTCGTGCGTAAGATTACGCGCGGCATGTGGGCCTATGATACCATTACCGCGACCTTTTGGTTCAGCCTGCTGCCCTCCATCCTGGTGATGTTTGGTTTAGGCATTTACATGGCGCTCAATTGGGTGTGGGTCGGCGTTTATGGGCTCAGCGTCATTGCTTTCTTCATGGTCGCTAATCTGGTGCTGGCGCAATATTATATCCGTCCCCAGAATCTACGCGCGAATGCCAAGGATTCTGAACTGGGCGGGGCCCTGGCCGATGCCATGACCGGCATTGCCACAGTGAAAAGCTTTGGCTCAGAAGCGCGCGAGCATACCCGGTTTTACAATCTGGCCTGGGATTGGCGCGCAGAGGCGAAGAAGAACTGGACGCGCTTCGTCAACACCTGGCTGTTACAAAATGCCTGCGTGGTCGCACTGCAAGCCGGTCTGGTCGGGTTCTTGATCCTGTTATGGCAGAAGGGCAATGCCAGTGCGGGCGATGTGGTGTTTGCCATTACCGCCTTCATGTTGATGTCGGGCTATATGCGCCGCTTCGGGGAAGAGGTGCAAAATGTCCAGCGCAGCCTGGATGAGATCCAGGACATCGCCGCCTATAACCAAACCCCGGAGCAGATCAAAGACAAGCCCAAAGCGCCCAAATTCAAACCCGTCTCTGGACGGATTGAGTTTAAAAATGTCGATTTCGGCTATGAGGGTCAGGAAACCCTCCTCTATGAGGGCTTTAACCTGAGCATTGAACCGGGTGAGAAGGTGGCCCTCGTTGGCCCGACGGGCTCAGGCAAGTCAACCTTCGTCAAGCTGGTCCAGCGCCTTTATGACATCAATAACGGCCATGTTGAGATTGATGGCCAGGATGTGCGTGATGTCACCCAGGCCAGCCTACGCCGTCATATCGCCCTGGTGCCGCAAGATCCGGTGCTCTTCCACCGCTCGATCGAGGAAAACATCGCCTATGGCCGGCCCAAAGCCGATCACAAAGCGATTGTCGAAGCGGCCGAGCGTGCGCGCGCCCATGACTTCATCATGAACCTGCCTAAAGGGTATAAAACCCTGGTGGGCGAGCGCGGCGTCAAGCTGTCAGGCGGGGAACGTCAACGGGTGGCGATTGCGCGCGCCATCCTCTCAAACGCGCCGATCTTGATCTTTGACGAGGCGACCTCCTCGCTCGATAACGAGACCGAACGTCAGGTGCAGGAGGCGATGGCCGAGGTGACCCAGGGCAAGACCGCGATCATTATCGCCCACCGCCTGTCGACCATTCGGGATGCAGATCGGATCCTCGTTTTCGATCAGGGGCGGATCGTTGAACAGGGCACTCATGATGAGCTAACCGGTCGTGAGGATGGCCTTTATGCCCGCCTCGCCGCGCTGGCCAATTCCTAGTCACCCTTGAGCCTAGTCACCCTTGAGCCTAGTCACCCTTGAGATTGACGCTCTAATCTCGCCCAGAGCGTCAATTTTTGAGTATCAATCTCAAGCCGTCAGCTTCAACCCGATAATGCCCGAGACAATCAGGCCCAGGCAGATCAGCCGGGCCAGGGTTGCGGGCTCTTTAAAGAATAAGATGCCGACCACAGCCACGCCTACCGCGCCGATACCGGTCCAGACCGCATAGGCGGTTCCGGCGGGTAAATGCTTCATTGCACTGGACAAAAACCACAGCGATCCGACCAGCGCCACCAAAATACCGCCCTGATAGATCCAAGGGCCATCGTCCTTGACGTATTTAAAACCCAAGGCCCAGACCATTTCCAATATTCCGCCGATGACCAAAAGGGTCCAAGGTCCTAAATGCATGACTTATCCTCACACGCGCCGATTAAATCGGGGCCTCATGGCGCATCCAGATCTCGCGAATGCGTAGATCTGTTTCTAGCAGATGGGCCGCGCGCGCCAAGCGCGGGCAGTGATCATCAAACCATACGCGGCTGGGGGTCCACAGGCTGATCATCGCGGTATAAAGATCAAGGATGGTTGGCCTATCTCCCAATAAATAAGGACTTTCATGCGCCTTGAAGGCCTGTTCCATAATGAGCCACAGGCTCTTTCGCCGTTCGGTGGCGAGGTCTTTCATCACGCCATGTTGATCAGGATCGGGATGAAAACGCGACGGCTTATCGCTTAACACATAGGTCGAATAGATATTCGCGGCCAAGAAGACCATCCAGCGCATCAAAACAGGACGTTCGCGCGCGGTGATCGCAGGCATCCAACCGGCATCTGCGCCATAGCGCTCGGCCAGATACATCAAAATCGCCGCGCTTTCGCACATCACCTGCCCATCGGGCAGGACCAGCGCAGGCACCTGCCCCACCGGATTGATGTGAAGCAGTTGTTCCAACTGCCCCTCTTCAAAGGGGGAGTGCTCGATCAGCTCATAGTCCAGGTTCAAGACGCTCAACAGGGCCTCAACGGCCATGGACCCGCAGCCCTTAGCGCCAAACAGAGTAAACCCCATGACTACTCCCCAAATAATAACGCGCTTTGCACTTTTAAGGCCTGCACCGTGGCGCGCACATCATGCACCCGCACCACCGCAGCGCCTTGGCGCGCGGCATAAAGCGCCACCGCCAAAGACCCGCCCAGACGGTGATCAGCCTCAGCGCCCGCATCCAATTCACCAATGAAACGCTTGCGAGAGGCCCCAATAAGGATCGGAAAGCCCAACCATTTCAATGCTTCAATATGGCGCAACAGCTTCAGATTATGCGCGAGCGTCTTGCCAAATCCGATCCCCGGATCCAGCCAAATATCGCAAGGCTTCACCCCGGCTTCAACGGCAATTCGTATCCGCTCGGTTAGAAATCCGCTCACCTCGCGTACCACATCGGTGTAGACCGGCGCGCTTTGCATGGTTTTGGGCTCACCCAACATGTGCATCAGGCACACACCACAGCCCAGCTTTGCTGCCATGCGCGGCGCCCCCGGCGCACGCAACCCATTGACATCATTCCACAAACGCGCACCGGACGCGATGGCGGCTTCTGCGACTTCAGGCTTCATAGTGTCAATCGAGAGCGGGATATCCGGGCGCAGACGGGTCAAGGCTTCGATCACCGGAACCACGCGGGCCATCTCATCGCGCACACTTACCGGATCCGCGCCGGGCCGGGTTGATTCCCCGCCAATATCGAGCCAGTCGGCCCCCTCCTCGATCAAGGACAAGCCATGGGCTACACCCGCTTCAGGGGTGGAAAATTGTCCGCCATCGGAGAAACTGTCGGGCGTGACATTGACAATGCCCATCACGACCGGATGGGCGCGGGAAAGATTAGCGCTCATACCCCTTAGATACACCAGCGCGCGCGCGGCGCAATGGCCACGCGCCCTTCACGCTTAGAGATCGTCATCAAGGGCTGGGTTATCCTCATCCGGATTAAGAATGCGGATCGGAGCTTTTTGCGGGGGCATGCCGGCGGTTTTCGCCGGATCCACCCAGCCGAGCGAGCGGTGAATGAAGGTAATCGTCTCGCCGTCCTTGCGGCCCTGTTCTTCGGCGTATTGCACGCGGTCGACCCGCTCACCTGCGCCATTCATCAGGCGGATGACCCCGCCTTTATTGGAGAGCATCAGGGGCGAGACCGGCTGAATGCGCTTTCCCTCACCCGGCCCTAAAAGCCCGTCCAGTGGTTTGGGGGTGCGTTTGGCATCACTGATCGTCCAGCCTGAAAGATCAATCGTCTCGTTTGAAAGATTGAGGATTGAAACCCATTCGCCCTCGCGCTCATCGCCCAGCGGATTGACCATCGCCGCAGAGATGAAGACATCAATCTCCTCATCACGCACGGTTTCGCGCACCTCTCTGGCCCCAACCAATTCTTCGGGCACATTGGTCTCAATCCGCTCAGGCAGGCTGCGCACATTCAAACGCTCACGCGCGTCACGGGTCGCGGTACTGTCAGAGAAGTAGAGCGGATTAGAGGCAGGCACCACATCGGGAAAGACCAGGCCCGTGCGCTCTTCAATCTCCGTCACTGAGACTTGATAGTTTTGATAATCAAACAGTTTACGGCCCGAGCGATCGGCCATCGCCTCCGCATCTTGCATCATGATAAAGGCGCGCGTTTCCAGCGCATCGCTTTTATTCATAAACATCACGACCTTGAAAAAGGCTGACGGGATCATGGCCGGGGGACGCCCCTCAGGCGTGATTGTACGCGAGAAGTCTCCAAAAATCGGCCCGGAGATCACGCTCAACCGGCCATCGCGGTCGAGATCACACGCATAGACCCATTCTTCCAGCGCCAGCCACTCATCTTGGTTGAAGCGGGCGTGTTGTAAACAGGCATTGGTGAAGAAGAAGGTATCATCAGAGGCCATCTTGGCTTCGCGCGCCGTGCGGCCCCAGGCCGCGGTGGCTTTACGGGCCAAATGCCCGCGATCCCAGGGGTTGTCGCGATAATAGTCATTATTCAGCTGATAATCGGGTCCGACCCGGCTATCAATGCGCCACTTATCCGAGCGGGGAACCGTTTTAAATTGCCCCTGGTCTACGTTTAACGCCGCAAAGAAGGGGGCGCGCATGTCGCGGTCCATCACCACCGTGTAATTGACATAGGTGGCATTGATCTCTTCAACCAGCGTCGGGCTACGTAACACCCGGCCTGCAATGCGCGCCGAATAATCCGGTAAAGGCACAGAGACATCGAGGAAATTAGGATCATAACCGGCCATGGCCTGGGCCCTCCATCGCGAGATTGGAAGGCCCCAGTAAACGCTTAGGCGCTGCGTTTTACAATTTTAGATATATGACATTTTCAAGAAAAAACCCGGCCCTCAAAGAGGACCGGGCTTTTTGTAAGTCGTCAAACGCCTTAGACGCCGGGTTTAGGCTCCAGATCGCCCGATAAAGGCGCATCACCTTCATCCTCAATCACCGGCACCGCACCGCTACCGCCCTTAGGCGGGCTGGAGGGCATATCCGGGCGTTTTGGCGGGATGCCTTTGATCAGATTGGTAATCTCTTCCCCGGTCAGAGTTTCATACTCCAAAAGACCTTGAGCAAGTATTTCCCAGTCCTCGCCCTTCTCCGTCAAGATGCGACGTGCCGTTTCATGGCCCTCGACAACCAGTTTACGAATGTGATCTTCAATCATACGCGCGGTTTCCGCGGACAAGGCTGTGCCGCGCCCGATATCAGGCTGATAGCTATCGCCGCGATGGCTATAGGCAATTGGACCGATCTCATCGACCAAGCCATATTCGGTGACCATGGCGCGCGCGATGCGCGTTGCCTGCTCAATATCCGAAGACGCCCCGGAGGTGACTTTGTCTTTACCGAATTTCAGCTCTTCCGCGGCGCGCCCGCCCATCAAGATCGCCAGGCGAGAGATCATTTCTTCGCGCGATTGGCTCAGCTTATCCGCTTCTGGCAATTGCATCACCATGCCCAAAGCGCGCCCACGCGGGATAATCGTCGCCTTATGCACCGGATCAGCGGCCGGTACATTCAAGCCGACGATGGCGTGACCGGCTTCGTGATAGGCGGTCAGAATTTTTTCTTTTTCTGACATGACCATAGAGCGACGCTCTGGCCCCATCAGAACCTTATCCTTAGCGTCTTCGAACTCTTTCATGGCGACCACGCGCTTATTGCGCCGTGCCGCCAGAAGGGCCGCTTCATTGACCAAATTCATCAGATCCGCGCCTGAAAAGCCCGGTGTACCGCGCGCGATAACTTTAGGATCAACATCATCAGCCAAGGGCACATTACGCATATGCACTTTCAAGACCTTTTCACGCCCGATAATATCAGGGTTTGGCACTTCGACCTGACGGTCGAAACGACCAGGACGCAAGAGAGCGGCATCCAACACATCCGGCCGGTTGGTGGCCGCGATCAGGATAATGCCTTCATTGGCTTCAAATCCATCCATCTCAACGAGGAGTTGGTTCAAGGTCTGTTCGCGCTCATCATTGCCGCCGCCCATACCGGCCCCGCGATGGCGACCAACGGCGTCAATCTCATCAATGAAGATGATGCAAGGCGCGTTTTTCTTGGCCTGCTCGAACATGTCCCGCACCCGGCTGGCACCGACACCGACGAACATTTCCACGAAATCAGAGCCTGAAATCGTAAAGAAGGGCACATTGGCTTCACCGGCCACGGCGCGCGCAATCAAGGTTTTACCGGTCCCTGGAGGGCCCACCAGCAGCGCACCTTTTGGAATTTTACCGCCCAGGCGCTGAAACTTTGAAGGATCTTTCAAGAACTCGACAATCTCTTGGAGCTCTTCTTTGGCTTCATCAACACCGGCCACATCGTCAAAGGTGACCCGGCCCGTTTTCTCGGTCAACAGCTTGGCCTTTGATTTACCAAAGCCCATGGCCCCGCGACCGCCGCCCTGCATCTGACGCATGAAGAAAATCCACACACCGATCAGCAACAGCATCGGGAACCAGCTGATCAGGATGCTGATGATATTAAGCCCACCCTCAGTGGGTTCTTGCGCTTTGATATCAACCCCATTCTCACGCAAGGCCTGGGATACCGGGGCATCCGCAGGGACAAAGGTGCGAAACTCACCGCTATTGGTCTGGCCGCGAATATTCTGGCCTTCAATGACGACCGATTGAACTTCGCCGCGCTCAACCTGGGTCATGAACTGGCTATAGGAAATTTCGGTTCCGCTTGGCGTATTGGAATGGCCTTGAACCATGTTGAACAGGGCCAACAATAAGACCAGCAAAATCCCCCAGACCAAGATATTGCGCAAATTCATACGTTCGTCCTTGTGGTGCGCCCCTCTATCACAGGGCGTACGAGTTTTATCGGTTCAAGATGATATTGGTAGCCCCTAAGGGTTCTGCCAGTCATCTTTGAGATTCAAATACAGTTATACAACATCAAACCACGCTAAAGGGTGAACGCAAAGCAGGCTGCGCTGCAATCTTTCCCATCCCAGCCACTCAATATCAGCCACCGGGCCTTCTGCGCCCATCACGCCTTGCAGATTTTCGCCCTCTGCGACACATACGCCCAGGCTTTGGCGTAGAGCGGGCGGTATTTTCGCCTCAGCCCCCCAAAGGGGATTGTCCGGATCACGGTCATCCTGGCGTTTACAGGGGCGCACCAAAAGGGTTGTTTTTGCGCGAATAAAGAAGCGTCCATCCCAAATGCCGCAGGCCCCCTCACTCAAAGCGAAGGGAATAAGCCCTGCCATGCCATCGCGCCGACCACTGACCGCGCCCGGATCGCGCCCCATGACACCCTTTTCGGTGATATGCACACCAAAACCAGTACCCGCTTCACCTTGCAAAATCCAATTGCGAAATGCGCGGATAGTCGGTGCCGGCACAGGACCTCTTTGTCCCGAAATGCCCAAAAGCACCCCTTCGAGCAGAAGGGTTTGCGCATTTTCTGATAAACGCGCAAAGGCCTCGCGGTCCACACTAAAACCGCCCCACCTATACAGCGTGACTGAACGGTGGGTAAAATTTATGGCCTCCAAACGCGCAGCATTATCCGGTTCACGGTTTTGATCGGCAAATTCACCCAGGGGGGTGAGCTCTAACCCCTGATCTTGAAAGCCTTTTAGACTGCGACGCGCACGAACCCGCTCATAAAAGGCGTTATCATTGGAAGGATCATCGACCCATTTGAGTTTATTCTGGCGCAAAACATCGCGCAAATCCTCACGCGCTTGATCAAGCAAGGGCCGGGCAATCCAAAGATCGCGCCCTAAAGGCCAGCTGGGCGAGGGTGAAAGCGCCGTCATGCCCGTGAGCCCCTTACCCTCAACGCCGCGGATAATGCGCATCCAGAGCGTTTCGGCCTGATCATCCAAAGTATGGCCCAGGCATAACAGCTTTATCCCAAGACGCGTGCAGGCCTTGGCAAATAAATCATGGCGCGCTTCACGCGCGAGCTTTTGGCCCGGACGCGCGTGCCCCCAGCGCAGAATATGCGCTGACGCGCCCATCCGTGCGGCATGTTGGGCCGCGTCCAGCGCTTCAAGCGCACTTTCATCGCGCAGGGCATGGTCCACGATAATGGCGTGCAAGGCGCGATCACGGGTCTTGGCCCATTGTGACATGTGGAGCAAAAGGGCAAGCGAATCCCCGCCCCCTGACAAACCGATCGCGACCGGCCCACTGGCCACCCCCGCCTCGGCACTCAGGCGATCCATGCGTCGGGCGAAGTGATCAGGTGTCATCGCATTACGACCTTTCATCAAGGACGCACGAGCGATCTAGTTACATCCTGCCCGCGCGGCTTCACGGCGTGCTTTCCTGCGCGCATCTTCGCCTGCATTGGGAAATTGGCGAGAGAAATTATTTAAAGTAGCGCACGCCTGGTCAAGTCGATCAAGGGCTGCCAAGGACGCACCCAGACGAATTAAAGCATCGGGCGCTTTCTCCCCGCGCTCATTGGCGCGCAAGGATGAAATGTAAGCCTCTGTTGCATCAGGGAATTCACCTTGCACGAAATGGGTCTCCCCCAACCAATACCAGGCATCCCCTGCCAAATCATTCTGGGGATAAATTTGAACAAAGTTAGCAAAACTTTCCTGAGCGCCGGCAAAATCACCATCCAGCAAGCGCGAACGTCCTTCGCGGAACAGATCTTCAGGCAGAGCCTGGGTTTCTACGCTGGCCGTTCCGGCCAGAGCCGCAGGACCAGATTGGAAGTCCTCGTCTTCAACGCGCTGAGAGGGTTCTGGCAAACGGGTTTGGCCCAAAGGCTGTACGCTGGCCGCGCGCGCATCCCGAAACGGATCATTCGGGTCTTGCGGGACCACGCTAGGATCAACACTTGCGCCTTGGCCGACTTGAGGCTCCAGGCTTGCCGGACCGCCTTCACCCTCTTGGGTCATGACATTACCGCGCAACAAGCGCTCAATATTAACGCCTAAGGCTTCCAATTCCTGACGCATACGGCGATTTTCAAAGCTCATGCGTTCCAGCTCGCCCGTGGTTTGGCGCTGCTCACGCTCCAGCGCATCAACGCGGGTGATCAAACGTTCCGCCACCGGATCACCGGCGAGAAATTGTGTTTCTAAATCGGCCAAGCGCGCTTCAACCCGGTCCAAGCGCTCAGCTAATTCCCGGCGCGATTGCGCCTGAGCCGGAGCGGCCATCGCCAGCACAACAAGAACACATCCAAAAATCCGCAACATTTGCATACCCTCTTATCCCCCGCCTCGACCCTGATAGGGGGACGCGATCGCTCGCGCCCTAGATCCATAACGAAGCTTCGCTTTTAAAGTTCAAGCTGGCCCATTTTATGGCGATCATTAAAAAGACCCGCCAAGCCAATGGCAAGGCGGGTCTCTTCATTCACTCTATAACCGAAAGCGTCAGATTAAGACGCAGCGCCGTCCGTGATCACGGTGATGGCGTTACGGTTGACCGCATGGCAGCGCTCAGAGTTCTCGGTGCAAGTTGGGCGCTCTTTACCGTAAGAAACAACAGAGATGCGAGATGGGTCTACACCTTGGCTGATCAGGAAGTCGCGTGCAGATTGTGCACGGCGATTGCCCAGAGCCAAGTTGTATTCGCGCGTGCCGCGCTCATCGCAATTGCCAGCAATCAGGATGCGAGTTTGCGGATAAGCGTTCAACCAAGACGCCTGACGGCGCAAGGTTTCGCGGGCTTCACCGGTCAGATCGTAACGATCATAGCCGTAGAAAACGCGGTCGCCAGCGTTCACTTCAAAGTCTTGGACTGAACCGGCAACTGGGCCTTGTGGCTCAGGGCGCGGCTGTGGAGCAGGACGCTCAACAGGAGCCGGAGTTGGCTCAACAGGTGCAGGCTTGCTGGCGCAAGCTGCGAGGGACAGGCCCAGCACAGCGGCTGAGAGTACAGATACATATTTCATGGCGCGAAAAAACCCTCATCAAAGCCTCGAAGGTGGGAGGCTTCCCCCCTTACGAAAGTGATATGTGTGACGTCCTACAAGCTCGCGTACAACACCCCTCTGTCACACGCTCGCATGCATATTACTCCGTAAATCATCACTCAATCAAGGGCGACCATGCGGGGTCGGATGCTTGACCTTGTGTCGGCAGGCGACGGAGGTTGAAACCTGCCAAATCTACACTCCAAATCTCGTAGCGCGTGCCGTCCGAACGACGCTCACCGCGGGTAAAGAGAATGACGCGGCCATTGGGCGACCAGGCCGGGGTGTCAACGAAAAAGCCTTCATAAAGAATGCGTTCGTCCCCAGAGCCATCGGCGCGCACAACGCCTAAAGAGAACATGCCTTGGTGTTGTTTGGTAAAGGCGATCAAATCGCCGCGCGGTGACCAAACCGGCGTCGTATAGCGCCCTTCACCAAAGGTGATGCGCTGGGCTTCACCGCCATCCGCGCTCATAACATAAAGTTGAGACGACCCGCCGCGCGTTGAGGAAAAGACCAAGCGCTCCCCATCGGGGGAATAAGACGGCTCCACATCATTGGCCGGGCTGTTGGTCAGCTGGCGCAATTGACGCGTACGCAGATCAAAGCGGAAAATATCGTGATTACCCTGACGCTCGGCCGACACGGCCAGCACATGGCCTTGCGGGTGATAGCGCGCAGACAGGCTTTGACCCTCAGACGCCAGGCTTGGCCCACTATCAAACAGGGCTTCTTGGCGCCCACTTTCCAGATCATAAAGGAAGCTGGTTGCATGGCCGTCGCGGAAAGACACATAGGTGATTTCCTGGCTGACAGGCGAATAGTTCGGCAATAACGCCATATAATTGCGGCTGGTCAGGAAGGAGGGATTGGCCCCGTCCTGATCCATAATCGCCAAGCGGCGTACCGGAATGCCGTTATCGCCCGGCGATTCCGCGACATAAACGATGCGCGTATCGAAATAGCCTTTTTCGCCGGTCAAACGCTCATACACCGCATCGGCCAGCTTGTGCGCGACCCGGCGCCAATTTTCCGGCACGGACGTCAAACGCAGACCGGTCAATTGCTGTTCAGACGCCGTATCCCATAGACGGAAAGCCACCAACAGTCGGCCATCGTCCATCACCTCAACACTGCCCACGACCAGGGCATCGGCATTGATAACCCGCCAATCGCCAAAGCGCGGGCGCAGATTGATATCTTCGATGCGCTCAATAAATGCTTCATCATCAATCGGTGCGAAAAGCCCGGAGCTGGCTAAGTCTGCGGCCACGACACGCGCGATATCCGCGCCGCGCTCACTGGCCAAACCAGGCTCACCGACAAAATCTGGAACCGCAATCGGCAAAGGCTCCAAATGGCCCTCGGTGACATCGACGACCAGCTGGGCCTGCGCCGCGCTGACAAAGGCAAGGCAGGCGAGGAGGGCAGACAAGCTTAGTCTTAGTAATCGCATCACATTGGCTCCATTTTGGGTCAGTTTAGCAGGCGATTGGGTCATCACAATGACAATTGGAAATTTAAAGTGACAGAGCGCCATTCGCTGTATTGCTCAGGCGGCAAATGATAGGGCTGGCAGTCCAAAACCGCACGCACAGCGCGTTCACCGGCAATGCGCAGATACCGGTTTGATGAATTCATCACCCGGTTTTCATCTTGTAGACGCGGGGCATCGGCAAGCGTTCCATTCCGCTCCAGGCGAATATTGACCGTGACGCCCAATTGTTCCGGATTGGGCATGTCCGCGGGTTCACGCCAGCAGCGACGCACTTGCGAGAACATCAAATCGCGCGCGGACGCCGTATTGGCCGTGCCCGCCCCGACCTGACGCTGGGTTTCGCCTTGATTATTACTGCGCGCGACTTGCGCGGTATCTTGGGCGAGGTTCAACAGATCCGACAAGGACGGCTCACGCGGGCGCTGGGGCTCGCGCCGTTCAGGCTCTGGCTCAGGCTGAGGATCGGGCTGGCGCGGTTGAGGCTGAGGCTCCGGCTCGGGTTCAGACTGAACCGGCTCGGGCTCAGGCTCAGGCTCGGGCGCGCGCTCCTCTTGTTGCTCAGGCGGCAAAGGAATGGGCTCGGGCTCGGGCTCGGGCTCAGGTTGCGGCTGCGGTTCTTCAACGGGCTGAGGCTCGGGCGCGATCGGCTGATCGATATCGGGTTCGTCCTCTGGCTCGGGCTCAGGGGTTTGGGCACTGGCGCGCACATTCGAGTGCGAGCTCAAGGTGACCAGCTCGATCGGGACGATATGCGCACTTTCGAGATCCTTGAGGAAAGAGGGTAAATAGACATAGCCCGCGCCCAGCACCAAAGCGTGCAGCGCCAACGACAAAACTATGCCTAAAACCTTACGCATGAAGGTCTATCCCGTGCACCTAGTTACGGATCGGATCAGTGACGAGGCCCAAATTGCCGTAGCCGGCAGAGGACACCCGCGCCATCACACGCATGACATCGCCATATTCTGCACCATCATCGGCGCGAATATAGATCCGGGCCTCAGAGCCCGTGCCGGCAATCGCGCGCAGGCGCGGAACCAGCTCGTCAAACACAATCTCGGTTTCCTGCAGATAGATCTTGCCATCGGCCTGAATGGTCAGGGTCAAAGGCTCCTCTGAGGTCGTCATCGCCTGAGCTTCGGTGTCGGGCAGATCCACCTCGACCCCCACACTCAATAACGGCGCGGTAACCATGAAGACGATCAACAAAACTAGCATCACATCGACAAAAGGCGTGACGTTAATCTCGGCCTTCGGGCCCCATTTGCGCCGCGAACGGCCCGAACTGGCGGTGTCTAAACTGGCACCCATCCTTAATTCCCCCGCGCCGCCAGGGCAGAGAGATCATCGACAAAGCCTTCCAGCTTCACCGCGTATTTTCCAAGATTAGACGACAGGGCGTTGAAAAAGATCACCGCAGGAATAGCGGCAACCAGGCCCAAAGCCGTCGCGAACAATGCCTCAGCGATACCCGGGGCCACAACGGCAAGACTGGTGTCTTGAGTGGCCGCGATCGAGCGGAAGGAGTTCATAATCCCCCACACCGTGCCGAGCAGACCGATAAAGGGCGCGGACGAGCCGATAATGGCGAGAATGCCCAGGCCGCCTTCCAACTTGGTCAGCTCGCGATTGGCTTCCGCGCCTGCCGATTTGGCGGCCGCATAGCCCGAAAAATCGCGCATCGCCGCGGCCAGAACCCGCCCAAAGGGATCATTGGGGTTATGACCATAGCGCTGGTTCAACGCCTCTAAAGAGGTGCCAGACCAGAATTCTTGTTCAAAAACCTTGGCTTTGCCCTGCAGACTTTTCAGCATCAACGATTTTTCAATCGCGATGGCCCAGGTCCAAACCGACAAGAAAGCCAAAATGGCCATTACGCTTTTGACCACAATATCGGCGCGCAAAAACAGGCCCATAACACTCAGATCGTGACCGGCTTGCGCCACTTCAACGCCAATAGTTTCCATAAAAATCCCTTATCGGCGATCGTTGTCCCGCTGGCCTACAGCGTGACAAAGAACGCCCCCGCTCCGTCTTGCTTCCCTTATCGGTCAGACACTCCAACACCTTGTGTAGCGGGCCTTTGTTGCGACAACAAGACATCTTCCACAAGAAGTCAGGCGACTCCCGAAGGATAAGCGAATATTATGCCAGCTTGTGACGCCCGATTACGGCAATTTTGCGTTCAGGCTTTGAGGTCATCAACGCTAAAATCGCCTAATCGTTCCACCAAATCAACCGGTAAACGCTTGGGACGGCCCGATAAATCAATGCAGACGGCCTCCACCCCAGCCTTTGCGATCAACTGTTCGCCTTTATGAATTTGTTGTAAGATTTCAAAACGTGCGCCCTTGGCGGCCTTAAATTGGGTTGCGACCAGCAACGCATCATCAATGCGCGCCGGGCGTTCATATTCAACGGTGATTTTACGCACGGCAAAGCCCAAGGGCGTCTCGGCCTCTAACAGGGCCGCATGGTGAACACCCAGACAGCGCAAAGCATCCGTGCGCCCGCGTTCAAAGAATTTCAGATAATTGGCATAATAAACAACGCCGGTAAAATCAGTGTCCTCATAATAGACCCGCACTGGCAGGCGGTGGGTATTATCGCTGGACCAATAGCCCTGATGCGGTGTGGCTTGCATCATTTCCCCCCAAAGAGATCGCCGCTTAAATGCTCCGGCCGGGTATATCCCAAATGATCATAGGCCCGCCCCGCCGCCATGCGCCCACGCGGCGTGCGCTGGATAAAACCTTGCTGGATCAAGAAGGGCTCCACGACATCTTCCAGCGCGTCTCGCGCCTCAGCGCAGGCCGCGGCCAAAGTCTCCACCCCGGCAGGCCCACCACCAAAGCCCTCGATGAGGATTTTAAGATAGCGCCGGTCGAGCGCGTCCAGGCCCACCTCATCCACATCCAAGCGCTTCAAGGCCTTATCCGCGACCATAGCGGTTATCACCGGATCGCCATCGGCATCGGCGAAATCGCGCACCCGGCGTAATAACCGCCCGGCAACGCGCGGGGTGCCGCGT
Organism: Woodsholea maritima DSM 17123; assembly: GCF_000382325.1. Lineage (GTDB taxonomy): Bacteria > Pseudomonadota > Alphaproteobacteria > Caulobacterales > Maricaulaceae > Woodsholea > Woodsholea maritima. The sequence goes on along the minus strand of NZ_KB908057.1, from coordinate 388,510 downwards.
GAGCGCTTGGCAATTTCACGCGCCCCGCCCTCATCCATCGGCGCGCCCAGCTTTCGGGCACCGCGCGCCACGATCTTGCACAGATCATCGACATCATAAAATTCCAAGCGTACCGGCACGCCAAAGCGATCACGCAAAGGCGTCGCCAACAAGCCCGCGCGGGTCGTCGCGCCAACAAGGGTAAATTGCGGCAGATCAATACGCACCGTGCGTGCGCTCGGCCCTTCCCCAATCACCAGATCCAGGCAGAAATCCTCCATCGCGGGATAGAGAATTTCTTCCACCGCGGGCATCAGGCGATGGATCTCGTCAATGAAAAGGACATCGCGCTCTTCCAGATTGGTCAAGATCGCTGCCAAATCCCCGGCCTTGGCGATGACAGGCCCGGAGGTGGCTTTAAAATTGACGCCCAGTTCACGCGCCACAATCTGCGACAGCGTGGTTTTACCCAAGCCCGGCGGGCCAGAAAGCAGAACATGATCAAGCGCCTCACCGCGCTTTTTTGCAGCCGCCACAAAGACTTTAAGATTGGAAATCGCCGCCGGTTGCCCGACGAAATCAGAAAAGGATAACGGGCGCAGCGCCTTATCCCGGCCATCCTCAGACTGGGCTTCGCCTGAAATCAGGCGGGCATCGGGGGCTTGGGTCATAGAGGCGTCCTAGCGAAGGTCATGATCACAGTTAAAGGCTATCGCGCCAAATCTTTCAAGGCCGTGCGGATCAGCGCGCTTTCGCTCGCCTCCTCGCCCAAGGCCCGCAACGCCTCGGCGGCGGCGCGGCGCGCCTCGCCCTCGCTATAGCCCAAATTCATCAGGGCCGAGATGGCATCTTCACGCGCGCTGGACGCGGGCAAGGGCGCAAGGCTGGGCGCTTCCTCAACGCCATCTTCAATCTGGGGTGTTTCAACCCGCTCATCCCCCATTAAGCCTGCCAGGCTAGAGCCCGAACGGGTGGCCAGACGTCGCCCAATGGGCGGGGCCTTGTCTTTCAACTCCGTCACCATGCGTTGAGCGAGTTTTTTGCCGACACCCTTGGCACGCTCAAAGGCGCTGGCATCGCCCAGCACGCTCGCGCTTTCGACCTCAGAGGGTTTGAGCACGTCCAAAATCGCCAAGGCGGCCTTGGCCCCCACCCCTTGCACGCTTAGCAGGCGGGCAAACCAAGCGCGTTCAGACTCTAAGCTGAAGCCATACAGCTTGATCGCGTCTTCGCGGACATGGGTCTCTATGAAGAGGCTGATCTTTGCCCCCGGTGCCACTTGCGAGAGGGTGCGCGCGCCCACGGCGACCAGATAGCCCACGCCATTGACGTCCAGGATCAACTCCTCCTCGCCCAGGGCTTCGACCACACCGCGTAAAAATCCAATCATGAAGCCATCCTTGTTTTCATCCCACGATGATGGGCGTGACAGATTGCAATCGCCAAAGCATCCGCCGCATCGGCTTTGGCCTTGGATCCGGGTAACAGCATGGCGACCATGGCTTCGACCTGATGTTTTTCTGCATTGCCGGTGCCGACCACCGCCTTTTTCACCAGCTTGGGCGCATATTCACCCACCATGAGACCCGCACGCGCAGGCGCGATCACGGCGGCCGCACGCGCCTGGCCCAACTTCAAGGCAGAGACACCGCTGGCATGGACAAACTGATCTTCCACGCCAACCTCATGGGGCTGATGGGTTTCGATCAAGTCCTCAACCGCATCATAGATAAAGCGCAGTCTTTGCGGCATTTCGGCCTTAGCATCGGGCTTGATCACCCCACAGGCCAAAAACGCCAGGCGCGTACCATCCTGGGCGATCAGGCCCCATCCGGTTTTATTTAGGCCCGGATCAATGCCCAATATACGAATCAAACCCGCCATAGACCACATATACCACTTTTGTTCTCATTCGCGAGCCCGATTTCAGCCTGCGTTCATGTTGAAAGACGCAATAAAATACGAGGCATAGTTTTTTATTAAAGTTTCAGGCGAAAGGTCTGGTCAGGACCCTCTGGCCTGATAGGCTGAGCGTTCAAGACTTGGGGCATAAGGGCAGGACAATGAGCAAAAGACCACTTTCACGGCGTTCCTTCTTATCGACGGTTGCCGGCGGGGCTGCGGTATTAACGGGGGCGGCCATGGGCGGCACGGCGGGAGCCAACACCCACCGCGCCCAAAGCGGATGTACCGACAGCGATACGGGCCGCCATTCCGATGGCGTTGGGCGCGGACGGCGCTGCGAAACCGGCATCACCGACAGCGATACCGGCACCTATGCCGATAGCGCCGGCAATGGGCGCGGCACCGGAACCACCGATAGTGATACGGGGCGATACGCCGATAGCGTCGGCAATGGTCAGGGCCAGTCTGGCGTCACCGACAGCGATAGCGGCAGCTATGCGGACACTGCGGGAAATGGCCGTGGATCAGGTACGACCGACAGTGATACGGGGCGTTATGCCGACAGCGCCGGAAATGGGCGTGGCTCTGGCACCACAGATAGCGACACCGGTCGTTATGCCGATAGTGCCGGAAATGGCCGCGGATCAGGCACGACCGACAGTGATACGGGCCGTCATGCCGACAGCGTTGGTCAGGGACGCAATTCGGGCGTGACCGATAGTGACAGCGGACGCTATGGTGACAGCGCGGGTAATGGGCGCGGTACTGGGACCACCGACAGTGACACAGGCCGCAACAGCGATGAGGCGGGAAATGGGCGTGGGTCACGCAGCTGTAGTGACAGCGATAGCGGACGCCATGCCGATTCTGGTGGCAATGGGCGTCGCTGCTAAGACCGCCCGATCATGAACCATACCTTTCCCACGGGGCTGGACAATCTTCTGGCCCCGATTACCCCGCCTGACTTCTTTGCGCAATATTATGAGCAAAAACCCCTGCGCCTGTGCGGTGTTGGGGATGGCGAGCGCTTTGGCCCTCTGCTCTCGCTCGCGCGCATTGATGATATTTTGGCCAGCCATACGCTGCATCAGGGCGAGCTGGACATGGCGCGCGCCCATCCCCCTTTGAGGTCTGAGGATTTCACATCGGACCAGGGGATTATTGATCGCGGCGCCGTGGCGCGGCACTTTCAAGAAGGCGCGACGATCATCCTGCCGCAATTACATCTGCGCGAGCGGATTCTGGGCGAGTTTGTCCGCGCCCTGGAACAGGACTTCTCCGCCCATGTGCAAACCAATATCTATCTGACACCGGCCAACGCACAAGGGTTTAAAACCCATTATGACGGCCATGATGTCTTTATCCTGCAAGTCGAAGGCCGAAAACGCTGGCGGCTTTATGATAGCCCGATCCCGACCCCCTATCGCGGTGAGAAATTCGTCCCCGGCCAGTTTGAGCCCGGTGAGCCCAGCGATGATTTTGTGCTTGAGCCCGGCGATGTCCTCTATATCCCGCGCGGCCTGATGCATGATGCGATCAGTCTGGAGGGGGAAGCCTCGTTGCACATCACCACGGGCATCTTGGTCAAGACCTGGGCGGATTTTATGCTGGAGGCGGTGTCAAATGCGGCGCTGAATGTGCCGGCGCTGCGTCGATCCTTACCGCCAGGCTTTGCGCGCGAGGATTTTGATCGCGCCCAGATGAGCCAAGCCGCCAGCGCCGCCTTTGACGGTTTAAAAGCGCATATGGATGTGGAGGCAGTCACCGACATCTTCATTGATCTCTTCCTGCGCACCCGTCAGGCCGACACCAAAGGCGCCCTTTTGGCCAGTCATGCCCCGATCACGGCCAAGATGGTGTTTCAAAAACGCCCTCTGGCCCAAATCCGCCTGGCCGATGGCGGTGATCACTGGATTTTGGTCGCACCGGGCGGGGATATCCGCTTTGACCGTGAGGCTGAAGCGGGGCTCGACCTCATGCTGAGCGGAGCGCGTTTTAGCCTGGACGCCTTTGAGGCCCTCAGCCCAGAGCGGGCCAAAAACAGCCTCAAACGCCTCATGGCCTATGGCGTTATCGAAACCCTCAGCCCCTAACAAAAAAGCCCGGATCCAAGATCCGGGCTTCTTTGTTTTAAAGGACTAAGCGCGGCTTAGACCAAAGCCTCAGCGGCTTTGACCACAGCTGCGGTCGTAATGTTGAAATGCTCATACAGCGCTTCGGCAGGTCCAGAGGCCCCAAAGCCCTCCATGCCCACAAATCCGCCTTCCATGCCGATCAAAGCATCCCAGCCATAGCGGCAGGCGGCCTCGACCGCGACGCGCGGCACGCCGGGGATCAGAACGCTATCGCGATAGGCTTTGTCCTGTGCGATAAAACGATCCACACACGGCGCGGAGACGACACGCGCGTGAATGCCTTTGGCTTTCAGCTCGCCTTGAGCCTCAACGGCGAGGCTCACTTCAGAACCCGTCGCGATCAGGATCACCTGGGCCTCACCTTCGGCCTCACGAAGCACATAAGCGCCCTTTGCGGTGAGGTTTTCAGAACCATCGTCTTCACGCAAATGCGGCAAATTCTGACGCGACAGGGCCAAAACGCTTGGCGTGCTTGGCGCTTGCAGCGCACACGACCAGGCTTCTGCCGTTTCCAACGCATCGCACGGACGGTAGACATCCACATTCGGCATCGCGCGCAGTGAAGCCAGATGCTCAATCGGCTGGTGGGTCGGACCATCCTCACCCAGACCAATGGAATCATGGGTGAACACATAGATCGCGGACTGGTTCATCAACGCCGCCAGACGGATGGACGGACGACAATAATCGGCAAAGACCAAGAAAGTCCCGCCATAGGGGCGGATACCACCATGAAGGCTCATCCCGTTCATGGCGGCGGCCATGCCATGCTCACGCACACCATAATGGATATAAGCGCCTTTATAATCCGGAGCCTGAATAGCGTTCTGGCTCGGCGCTTTGGTGAGGTTTGATCCGGTTAGGTCGGCAGAGCCGCCCACCAGACCGGGATAGGCCTCAGCGATGGCTTCGATCGCCATGTAAGAGGCTTTACGGCTGGCGACGACCGGCTTCTCAGCGGCCATTTTGTGCGCATGGTCGGTAATGGCTTTCAGCGCCGATACAGGCAAGCCCGCATCCAATTGCGCTTTGAAGGCCTCGGCTTTCGCAGAAGCCGACACACGCTCGGCCCAGGCTTTATGCTCGGCTGCGCCGCGGGTCCCGGCCGCATGCCAGTCTTGTTGAACATCGGCGGGGATTTCAAACGCGCCATGCGCCCAGCCCAAGGCGGCGCGCGCACCGGCGATTTCCTCAGCCCCCAAAGGCGCACCATGGCTGGAGGCTTTACCCGCCTTCGTCGGGGCCCCAAAACCGATCACGGTACGGCAGGCGATCAAAACAGGCTTATCGCTGGATTTTGCCGCCTCAAGGGCCTGATCAATCGCCGCATAATCATGACCATCCACACGCATCGTGGTCCAGCCTGCGCTGTCAAAGCGTGCGCAATGATCCACGGTGTCCGACAGCTCGGTATCGCCATCGATGGAGATATTATTGTCATCCCACAACACAATCAGGCGGTTGAGCTTCAAATGCCCAGCGAGCGAGATCGCTTCCTGGCTGATGCCTTCTTGCAGATCGCCATCTGAAGCAATGACCCAGGTGCGGTGATCGACCAGATCATCGCCATAATCTGCGTTCAAGATCCGCTCAGCCAGGGCCATACCCACCGCGGTGGAGATGCCTTGGCCCAAAGGCCCGGTGGTTGTCTCAACGCCTGCGATATGCCCAAATTCGGGGTGACCGGCGGTTTTCGCGCCCAGCTGGCGGAAGTTTTTAAGGTCATCCAGGCTCACATCCTCAACACCGCTGAGATGGAGAAGCGCGTAGATCAGCATCGAGCCATGGCCCGCCGACAACACGAAGCGGTCGCGATCGGCCCAATTGACATCCTTGGCATCAAATTTCAGATGACGTGACCATAATACACTCGCCACATCGGCCATACCCATCGGCATGCCGGGATGGCCGGAATTGGCCGCCTGTACGGCGTCCATGGACAAGGCCCGAATGGCATTGGCCATGGACTTTAGCTTAGAAGGGTCAAGAGCGGTCATGATGAGGGCCTTTCGCAACAATCCGCGATTACCCCTATCAGATTCGCATCCAACAGGGGCCACCTCTTCACGCCAAACTTAACGCTTAGAAGTTAAACTGGCGCAAGAGATCCTGGGTCACTGGGTCAAAGCGGCTCTGATCGCCCGAGAGGATCGAATTCGCAAGCTCTTTGCCCAGTTCAACCCCCCATTGATCGAAGGGGTTGAGATCGTATAACACAGCTTCGGTGAAAACCTTGTGTTCGTGAAGCGCAACCAAAGCCCCCACGGTCTCTGGGCTCAACTCATCGAGCATCACAATGCTCGATGCACGCCCCCCCGGCATATGGCGGTGCTGGCCTTGCTCATCATCACCTTCGCGGCCCTGCATCAAGGCGGCCGATTGCGCGACCATATTGGCAATCAAAGCCTTGGCGCGCTCATCATCACTGAACGTCATGGAGCGCAATCCAATGAAGTCGACCGGCACACGGTCCGTAGACTGATGAAGCCACTGGAAGAAAGAGTGTTGAACATCTGAGCCGCGCCCGCCCCAGACAATCTGGCCGCCCTGATGTTCGCCCAAAGGCTGACCGGCATGGGTAACGGATTTACCCAGGCTCTCCATTTCCAATTGCTGGAGATAATTCGGCAGCATTTGCAGGCGCGACGCATAGGCTCCAACGCAGCGCGAATTTTGCCCCAACAGCGCGCGGTTCCACACATCAATAATGGCTTTGGCGACCGGCATGTTTTGCGCCAAAGGCGCAGAGGCAAAATGCTCATCCATCGCGCGCGCGCCATCGAGCAGGCGATCCATAATGTCGGGACCGAGTACCAGATCGAGGCATAATCCAGCCGCCGACCAAACCGAATAGCGCCCGCCAACACCTTCGGCGAAGGCAAAAACTTTTGATGGATCAAGGCCAAAGGCAATGGCTTTTTGTGGTGCAGCCGTTGCCGCAGCAAAGCGCGCATCCGCGCCGGCCTTGCCCAAATGCGAGGTCAGCCAGGCATGGGCAGCACGCGCATTCATCAAGGTTTCTTGCGTGGTAAAGGATTTTGAGATCACGCAGAACAGCGTTGTCAAAGGATCTGCGCCCTCAATCGCGTCTTCTAAATCGGCTGGATCCAGATTGGAGACGAATTTCAACTCCACATCTTTTCGGCCAAATTTATGAAGCGCATCATAGAGAAAGCGCGGACCTAGATCCGACCCGCCAATGCCGATATTAACCACGCGCTTGACCGGATGACCGTCCAGAATGGGCATTTGCTTCATCGTGGCCGCGAAAGCGCGCGTGGAGATCCGCGCCATACGCACTTCTTCGCCAAATTCTTGATCGGTCAACAGATCTGGATTGCGGATCGCGGCATGAATGGCAGGGCGTTTCTCAGTCGTATTGACGATGGCGCCCTTATAGAGCGCCTCACGCTTGGCCTCAAAATCTGCCGCCTCTAACAGGGCATGAAAGGCACCGAGTGCGGCTTCGTCCAAGCGCTGTTTACGCGCATCCAGGCTGACCCCTGCGGCTTCAAACTGCAATGCCGCATCGCGCGATCCCCCTTGAGCAACAAGCTCACTCAAAGATACATTTTCAAGGCGGGCAGCATGAGATTTAAGTGCAGATAAGTCGGCCATGGTTGGATTCCCCTAACGTATAAACGTGGTTACCCTCTGATGGAGCTTTAACCACGTTTGTGATCTTGAGCGCGATCTTAGATCTTTGTAGGCCGCTGAATAGTCCTTTTTTGCGCCTGCGAAGATAAAAGCGGACATCTTTCAGCAACTTTAAACAATTGGTCTTATAGACCTTAGTCGCAGAGCCCGGCAATGCGCGCATTGGCGCGAATATGGTGCGCGCGCGCACTCGTCATCATCACAATATCGGCTAAAGGATTGACAAGGCTAGCCTTTAGGCTAACTCCGCTAAAGTCGGCATTGGCCTTAATCTGAGGACCGTTCAAACGCGCCTTGAAAGCCTTCGCTAGAGGGTAAAGATCAGACATTTGGCGCGGAATTTTTACAGAGGGCGGACCTTCACCGCGCGTCTCAATCGCCCACAGCGCTCGTCCCTTTGCTCTAGCAACCTCCAAACGCGAAATATGAGATTGAGTAAGACCCAGATGTATCGGCGTCATAATAATGTTAAATATGTCGTCCCTAAGGGCATAGTTAATACCGGCACCTCGTACGGCTATGCCTAAATATTTAAATGCCCCGCTAGATTTCAGGTCTCTTAGCTTTTGTATAAATTCTTTAGTGAGCTCAGCAGCAGCTGGCCCATGCAGGATAAGTGCATCAACCCCACATATTTGCAATCGTTCTAAACTCTGAACAAGCGAGGTTTCAACGGCCTCGGCTGTTAAATCACGTTTCTTTCCAAAAATCCCTGTAGAATGCACACCAACTTTGGTGGAGATAAAAATCTGATCACGCGGTAAATCGCGCAATGCCAAACCTAGTCGACGCTCCGCTTGCCCCCCGCCATAGGCCGGGGCCGTATCAAAATGGCGGATACCGCACGCATAGGCGTGATGGATCAAAGCCTGCGTTTGGCGCGCGGACACCAAAGGTGTCCCCAAGGCACCGGAGACGCCAAACCCCAGATGGGCCAACGGGCCCGAGCGGTGGACCAAAGTCCCCATCGGGCCCCACTCCCCTTAGGCGTTTGCCATATCCTCGTCAGAAATGTCGAAATTGGCATAAACGTTTTGGACATCGTCCAAATCATCCAGCACATCCATCAACTTCATGACAGTTGGCACTTTATCCCCCTCAACCGGGGTCAGGGTCTGGGGCTTCCAGATGATTTTGGCCGATTTGGCTTCGCCATAAACGGCCTGGAGAGCGGTCATGACTTCATTGAGGTCTTCACGCGCGCAATAAATCACGTGCTCGCCGACTTCTTCGTCATCATCATTAAGGCTGGATTCTTGAATGACGTCCTCTGCGCCCGCTTCAATCGCGGCTTCCAGCATGGCTTCTTCATCGGCGACGGATTCGTCATACCGGATCTCGCCGACATTATCGAACATGAAAGCGACCGAACCGGTCTCACCCATATTGCCGCCATTTTTGGAAAAGGCGGTGCGCACTTCAGCTGCGGCGCGGTTACGGTTATCGGTCGAAACCTCAACGATCACACCAATACCGCCCGGACCAAAGCCTTCATAGCGGATTTCTTCGTAATCTTCACCGTCCCCGCCTTGGCCTTTATTGATCGCGCGCTCAATATTGTCTTTGGGCATGGATTGGCCCTTGGCGTTTTGAACCGCCAGACGCAGGCGCGGATTGGCATCCGGGTCAGGGCCACCGAGTTTAGCTGCAATCGTGATCTCTTTAGAAAGTTTAGAGAAAACTTTAGAGCGCGCCTTATCCTGGCGTCCTTTACGGTGCTGAATATTGGCCCATTTCGAGTGCCCGGCCATGGGGAACCTCCGGTAAAATCAGGTCAGCCTATGATCTTTTTCCAAGACATAGGTGCATGGATGGAATGAAGGGCGCTGTTTAGCGCAATCTTAGACTTTAGGCAAAGGCAGGCGTCATAAGGTCTTGCCCGATGCGCTCACCCATGTCACCTACACCCGCCTGCCCTTTCACTTACGGAGTTTGCCATGAGCGTTATTGCCATCATTCCAGCGCGTTATGGATCATCACGCTTTCCTGGCAAGCCTCTGCACAAAATCGCGGGCCTGGAAATGGTCGAGCGGGTGCGCCGCTTGGCCGCGGCCGCACCCAGCGTCGATAAAGCCCTGGTTGCTACTGATGATGAGCGGATTATCGCCTGCGTGGAAGGCCATGGCGGTGAAGCGGTGATGACGCCTTTAAGCTGTCGCAATGGTACCGAGCGCGCCTATGAGGCGGTGAAAGACTTCGCGAAAGAGGACGACATCATCTTGAATTTGCAGGGCGACGCACCCCTGACCCCGCCCTGGGTGGTCGATGCGGCGGCCAACGCGATGGTCAAAGATGCCAGCCTTAAAATGGCCACGCCTGCGGTTCAGCTGGACCCGGAGACCGAAGCGAAGACCCGCGCGGCGAAGGCCGCCGGTGAGGTTGGCGGCACCAGCGTAGTGTTTGATAAGAATATGAATGCGTTATATTTTTCAAAAGCCGTTCTGCCTTTCCAACGTCATCCTGAGGAAAACATTCCGGTTTTCAAGCATATCGGCTTATACGCCTATCGCTTCTCTACCCTTCGCACGCTGGTTGCGCTTGACCCCACCCCCTTGGAGCGCGCAGAAAGCCTTGAACAATTGCGCGCGTTAGAGAATGCTATCCCTATCCGTATCGTTTTAACCAATTATCGCGGTCGCACACCCTGGTCAGTAGACAGCCCGGAAGATGCAGTTCGCGTTGAAGAGATTTTAAGCCGCGAAGGCGAGATTTTGTAATGCTTCTGGTCTTAGCCCGTCATGGCAATACTTTTACCAGCGAAGACACACCCGTTTGGGTCGGGGCGAAAGAAGACCTGCCCCTGACAGAGCGCGGGCTTGCCCAATCGCGCCAGATTGGCGCGGCGCTATTAAGTGCCCATCATCACCCTGATCGTATTATCGCCGGGCCCCTAAAGCGCACGCGCATTGGTGCCGAACTGGCCGGTGAGGCCTGCGGCTTTACCGGCGAGATCGAAATTGATGAACGCCTGAAAGAAATTGATTACGGCCAGTGGGGCGGGAAAAGCGATGAAGACATCGCCGCTCAATGGGGCCAGCAGGCCATTGATAATTGGCGCGAGAAGAACATTGCGCCCAATGATGCTGGCTGGAGCCCCAGCCCAGATGAACTAGCCGCAAATGCCAAGGCCGTTTTCGAAGATGCCACATCGGATCTAAGCGATGATCACCTGGTGCTGGTTCTGACATCCAACGGGATTTTGCGCTATTTTCACCCTTTGCTCACCACAGGCCTTGGGGGTCACGTAGACCCCAAGGTTAAAACCGGGCATTGGTGTGTGGCTGAAATCACCACGCAATCTACCCGCCTGTTATGTTGGAATGACAAGCCCAGCGCCGAGGTCTTCTAAATTCATGAACTCGCCTCTCGCTGATCCTAAGCCCTTAGGTCTTGCGCCTGACAGAGAAGATTGGCGCACACGGATCGCCCTGGCTATATGCTTCGGACTTACCGCTGTCTTTGCCTCATCGGGTGGCTTGGGATTAGCCGCAACAGCGGCTTTAGGGGGGGTGATCACGCTGCGCCCCCGCTGGCTCATGCGCATGCTGCCAAGCCTACCCCCGGTCTATTGGATATGGGCGGCCGCTTTACTCTGGTGCGTGCTTAGCCTCACCTGGTCGCCCTATTCGAAACTGGATCAGGCCTGGAAGCTTGTCCTACTGCCTCCTGTTTTCTTGAGTTTCGTAGCCAGCAGTTGGCAGACCCTCTCGCGGCGCAGTACGTATCTAAGCACTGCGGTCATATTCGCCAGCCTGGCCATGCTCAGCTTTTTCACGCTTGAGGGCTTAACCCACGGCGTGATTACAGAAAGCTTTGAACGTCTCGAAGCGCAAGGCCAAGTTCTTGACCCCCATCACCTGCGCAATTTGACCTATCGCACGCTCAGCCGCGGAGCCACCATTGCGCTCATCTTGGCTGGCCCGGCATGCCTGATTTTGATTCGCACCACGCGCCAATGGGCGCTATACGTCGCGCTCGTGATCGGGGCCTGCGTCATTACAGCCGGCAGTTTCGATAATGAGGCCAATATTGTCGCCCTGTTTGTCGCGCTGACTTTGTCAGGGTTGGGCTATTGGAAACCACGTTGGGCCTTGGCCCTGTTTCTAGCCAGCTTTGGCCTCTATCTGATTTTATCGCCCTTGATCATGCACATCGCGCTGCAAGGCTTTGATACCTCTGTGCGCGAGGCCTTACCGCCATCATGGGCCTGGCGGCTTGAAATCTGGCAATTCACCCTTGATAAAATCGCGCAAAGCCCCTGGATCGGCCAAGGCTTGGATGCGGCACGCACCTTTCATGATGTGGGCCAAGTCCAAGACTTCACCGCGGAGCTGATGCCCCTGCATGCCCATAATGCAGCGCTTCATATCTGGATGGAAACGGGGTTTGTCGGCGCAGCTTTATTCACACTGGCCTTATGGGCTAGCGCCTACACCCTGTTCAAAGCCAAGCTCAGCGTCGACTTAAGCGCCAGCTTATCTTGGGTAATCGGCTTATGGCTTGTCTGCATTGTCTTGGGTTATGGCGTTTGGCAAGAATGGCATCACGGCGCTTTGGCGATGGGCATTCTGGCCTGTTTCAGCTTACGCTCTTCACGCGCTTAACCCTGTTGGCCCTGTTTTTGCTCCGGACCGGATAAAGGACGCCTATGCGCCCTGTTATCTCGTGAAGGTGATCTAATTTGGACCAGACCAACACATTCTCCACGGTTCATCTCCTCAACGCGCCTGTCAAAGCGGGACGCAAAAATATTTTGCGGGCCTTTTTCTGGTCTGATGCCTTAGCCTGCGCGCTTAGCTTCTATATTTCCCTGGCAGGTATGGCGAACACGCCGGAGCTGTTGGCTCATGTGATCTTATCGGGCCTGTTTAGTGTTGGGGTGCTGCTCGGTTTGCGCAATCGCGGCCATTATCATATCCGTAAAGCGCTTGCTGACCAACTCCGCCCCATTCTGGCATTTTGCGCCTTAGGATTTGTATGTAGCGCGACCCTCGCCTTCCTAGCTGATCATACGCAATTGAAACTGACGATGATCTTGTATTGGAGCGCGCTGGCCGGCGCGATACCGCTTCTGCGCTGGTTGACCCGCGAAGCCCTTAAAGCCACGCGAGAATGGGCCCAATCTATCATTGTTTTATCGGGATCAAGCGTGACCTCTGACCTGCTGCAACGCTTTCAAGATAAAACTGAATACGGCTTTGAGCTCGCACATACGCTCGCGCTTGACGCTATGCTGGCTTTAAACGACGAAGAGATTGGTGAGCGTCTAAACGCCCATGCCAACGCCACGCTTTATCTGGCCCCTGATAGTGTCACGCAGGCTCTAGCCAGCCGCCTAGCCAGCGCTTTGACCCTCAAAGGCGTATCTTTTTACTATCAGCCTGCGATTGGAACTTTACCGACGCAAAACTTTGATCTGTTGGACATTCCGCCCAGTGAAGGCATTGTCTTTGCCATCAAAGACAGTCTTGATCGGCCGCTGGCCCAAGCGATCAAACGCGGTTTCGATATTATCGTCACGGGATTAGGGCTTATCGCACTATCACCAGTTTTTGCTGCGCTTATTGTCCTTATTCGCCGCGATGGCGGGCCAGCTTTCTTTGCTCAACCGCGCGTTGGCAAAGACGGTAAAGTCTTTTCATGCCTGAAATTCCGCTCCATGGCTATCGATGCGGAAGCGCGCCTCAAAACCCTTTTGGAAAGCGATGAAGATGCGGCGCGCGAATGGGAGATATATAAAAAACTCCGTCATGATCCACGCATCACACCCGTCGGGCGCTGGATCCGCAAGCTGAGCCTGGATGAATTGCCTCAGCTGATTAATATCTTGCGCGGTGAGATGAGCCTGATCGGTCCGCGCCCCATGATGACCAACCAGATTGCCGACTATGGCCGCGAATTTGAGGCCTATAAACGCATGCGCCCTGGCCTGACTGGCCTATGGCAAGTCAATGGCCGTCACACCACCACCTTTGCGGAGCGGGCCCGGCTTGATACCTGGTATGCCCATAATTGGTCGCTCTGGCGCGATTGTGTCATCTTGATACGCACTGTGAAGGAAGTTCTGCTCGCCAAGGGTGGCTAGATCAATAAGTTTCCCATAATTAGGACTTTCCCCGCAGCGCACAAACGCTTAACAAAAGCCCACGCTCAAGCTGATGGAGAGGCCCAATGCAGATCTTTCTCGATACCGCCGATGTTTCTGAAATTTCCTCGCGTTTAGAGGCTGGCCTCGTGGATGGTGTAACCACCAACCCTTCGCTGATCGTCAAAGCGGGCGCGGATATTTTTGAGGCCATCACACAGATTTGCGCTCTGGTCGACGGCCCGATCTCAGCTGAGGTGGTTGCCACCCAAGCTGAAGGCATGATCGAAGAAGGCAAAAAACTGCGCGCCATCGCCGATAATGTCGTGGTTAAACTCCCCTTGACCGCGCAGGGTCTGATCGCGTGCCGCGCGCTAAGCGATGAAGGCATTCCGACCAATGTGACTTTGTGTTTCTCGGTCAATCAAGCCTTGCTGGCCGCCAAGGCCGGGGCGACTTTCGTGTCTCCCTTCGTGGGCCGAATTGAAGATATGGGCGGGGACGGCATTGGCCTTCTCGAAGACATTCGCCGCGTTTATGATCACTATGGCTATATGACCCAAATCCTGGCGGCATCCTTGCGCTCGATGGCCCATGTTGAAGCCGCGGCCATGGTCGGATGCGATGCGGCCACTATCCCGCCGCAAATTTTTGATGGGCTTGTGAAACACCCTTTAACGGATAAAGGGTTAGAGGCTTTTTTAAACGATTGGGCTAAGACCGGGCGTAACGGTTTAAAATAATCTAGGGGCATTTCCATGGTTAAACGTTATTTTGGTACGGATGGTATTCGCGGTACCACCAATAAATTTCCTATGACCGCTGAAATGGCCATGCGTTTAGGCATGGCCGCGGCCACATATTTTAGAAAAGACGATACACGTCGCCATTCTGTCGTGATCGGCAAAGACACCCGGCTTTCTGGTTATATGCTGGAATCCGCCCTGATGGCCGGCTTCACCTCTGCGGGAATGGATGTTTCGCTGTTCGGGCCATTACCGACCCCAGCGGTGGCGATTTTGACCCGCTCACTGCGCGCTGATATGGGAGTGATGATTACCGCTTCGCATAACCCCTTCCAGGACAATGGCATCAAACTGTTTGGCCCCGATGGTCAAAAGCTGGATGACAAGGCGGAGCTGGAAATCGAAGCTTTAATGGATGGCGATCACGCCCTGTCCTTAGCAGAACCCACCCAAGTGGGGCGGGCCAAGCGCATTGATGATGCCAGCGCGCGCTATATGGAAATTGTCAAGGCGACCTTCCCACGCCAAATGCGCCTTTCAGGTCTACGTATTGTCATTGATTGCGCCAATGGTGCAGCCTATCATGTGGCACCGGCGGTTCTATGGGAATTGGGCGCAGAAGTGGTCCCGCTCAATGATGAGCCCAATGGCTTCAACATTAACGAGGATTGCGGCGCGGTCTCGCCTGAAGGTTTGGCCCAGGAAGTCGTGAAATATCGCGCGGATATTGGTCTGGCCCTCGATGGCGATGCGGACCGTCTGATTGTCTGCGATGAAAAAGGCCAGATCATTGATGGTGATCAGCTGATCGGCGTTATTGCCTCGGTCTGGAAGCGTGAAGGCCGGTTAAAAACCAATCAAGTCATCACCACTCAGATGTCCAATATCGCCCTTGAGCAATTTTTAAAGACCCAAGATCTGGAGATGGTGCGCACCAAGGTCGGCGATCGCTATGTCGTTGAGAATATGCGTAAAACCGGGGCCAATGTTGGCGGCGAACAATCTGGCCATATCGTACTGCCTGATTATGGCCCTACCGGTGATGGCCTGATCGCGGCGCTACAGCTGTTATCGGTCCTGATCAAAGCCAAAAAACCGGCCAGTGAAGTCTTACGCGTTTTCACGCCTTCACCGCAGCTGCTAAAGAATGTCCGTTATCAACAGGGCACTGACCCCTTGGCCACCCAAGCGGTCAAAGACGCGCTCAAAGTTGGCGAAGAAGCCCTGGGTGCCAATGGCCGCCTGTTCGTGCGTAAATCCGGCACTGAACCGGTGATCCGTGTGATGGCAGAAGGTGAAGCCGAGCGGGTCAAAAAAGTCGTCAATGAAGTCTGCGACGTCATCAAATCGGTAAAAGCTCCGAAGACCTAGAACCAGACCACAACGCTTTAAAGTGTTGGTTCAATCTGTGACAGGCGACCGCCCAGGCGGATCGCCTCACAGCGTATGGCCAGACCCGTGGCGTCATCCGTCTCAATAAAGACCCCGCTCAGTGTGCCTTCACCTGTTGCAGGTTGGAACCGGCCTGAGCGCATATGGGTGACGAAGCGCGCTATGGGTTCTTCCTTTTGCATGCCAATGACGGAATCATAATCACCGCTCATGCCAGCATCGGTTTGATAGGCCGTACCCTGAGGCAGGATTTGATGATCGGCCGTGGGAATATGGGTGTGGGTTCCCACCACCAGGCTGGCACGTCCATCACAAAAATGGCCCATGGCGTGTTTTTCGCTGGTCGCTTCGCCATGCATATCGACCACAATCGCATCACAGGCCATGCCCAGCGGACAGGCTTCCAGCTGGCGGTCAATGCTGGCGAAGGGATCATCAAGGGTCTGCATGAAAAGGCGCAACAGCACATTCATCACCAAAATCCGGCGCCCATCAGGAAGATCATAAAGGAAAGCGCCTTTACCTGGCGCGGTACCTTCGGGGTAGTTGACCGGGCGCAGCAAGCGCGGCTCGCGCTCGATATAGCTTAAGGTTTCGGACTGATCCCAGGCGTGATTACCCAGGGTCAAAACATCCGCGCCCGCATCATAAAGCTCATTCGCGGTGCGTTCCGTAATGCCAAATCCGGCCGCCGCGTTTTCCGCATTGATGATGACGAAATCGAGTTTCAAACGCTCGCGCAGGCCCGGCAGATGATCTGCAACGGCTTTACGCCCTGATTTCCCGACAACATCTCCGAAAAAAGCGATCCGCATGGCTGATCCTGACACACCTAAAAACTAAACTTACGCTCGTGGCGCGCCCTGATATGCGCGCTTTTCGGTGACAATCCAATCCAAGGCGACATCAAAACGCGCCTTGGGTACAGCTTTGACCCTTTGGGCCTCATAGGCGAGCCCCACCGTTGTTACCGGACCCAGGGCGCTTAACGCCGCGAGCGTACGATCATAATAGCCCCCGCCATAGCCCAACCGCCCGCCCTTGTCATCAAAGGCGACGAGCGGGACCAGAACCAGGCTGGGGCGCACTTCAGGTAGAGACGGATCGGGTTCTTGCACGCCAAAGCGGGCCGCGTTCAGCTCTGCCCCCGGCTGCCAGGCACGAAAGACCAAAGGATGATCGCGGGCTTCCACGCAGGGCAAGGCCATACGCACCTGCTCGCAATAAAACACTTCCATCAAAGGGCGCGGATCCATCTCATCACGCAGCGGCCAATAGCCCGCAACGCTGGAGTTCAAAGGCGGCCAAATCTCATCGGGAAAATGCGAAATCAACGCTTCACCGGCCCTGGGATCATCGGCGAAGGCGGTTTTACGCGCTTGAAGGGCTTTGCGGCGGACCTTGGACTTTCGCCCTTCAAACAAGGTCATGCCGGTGCGTTTTAACTGTGCGAGCATAGGTGGTGACCCCAAATGCGCCGTTGACGTTTCTAACAACCCTGATGACCCGGAGTACCAGGTGGGCACCGCGTGTCAAAGGCCACGGCCTAAGTCAGAGGCAGCTCCCATTCAGAGATGTAAGGTCGCCGGGTGTTTATTGTCTGACGTACGCTCCAGCAGTCACCAAGGTCAATGTGGGCTTTGGCGATCCTCGGCTCAAGCCTCTTGTCCAGTTTCAGGTGCCAATTCTTCTAACCGCTTGGCCGCGCGCAGTAAAACATCCGCCGCGATAGCCCGCGCCTCAAACTCAACCGCCTCGCCCTGGTTCTGCTGATCGCGCAAGGCCTGATTGTCCTCTTCCAATGCCGCAATCTGGCGCTTTAGCTCTTTTTGCTCATCGGTGATGACTAAAGCGGCCATCAAGAGCAGGCGCAAATCCCCGATCTGGCCGACTTGGCCCGCCAGATTGCGCACATGATTATCGACATGGTGGGCCAGTTCGCGCAGATAGCGTTGCTCGCCATCCTGACAGCCGATGGGAAAGGCGCGCCCATTGATAGTAACGGTGATCTTAGCGCTCATCGAGGGCCTCCTCGTGCGGGGCCGCGTCTAGCTCAAGGTTTGGCGCAGACTCTTGAGCTTTGAGATTTTGCAGCTCTTGGATCGCGATGCCCAAGGCCTGTGAGGCTTCTTGAGCGACTTGGCTTAACTGATCTTCGCGCCCATGGGCCGCTTCCAGGGCTGCGACTAATTCTTGATGCCCCTCATCGCTCGCGACATCCCCCGCTGCAGCGGCTTTGATCTCTAACGCACGCATGCGCATGGCCACGCGATCAATCGCCTGATTCAGCCGCGCTTCGGCGATCATCAGTGGATCTTCATGGGAAGAAAAAGGTGGGGTGTCCTGCGTCATGAGGCCTAGAATCCAATGCTGCCCCGCAAGAAGCAAGGGCTTTGGTCGCAAAAAGCCGACATTTTTACTTCAGCTCTTTTACACCAATGGCTATGAACGCCTAAAGCTTTGTGATGTTCCCAATAAATGAGAGAAATATGACCGATTTTTCTGCCCAGGCCTTAAGCGAATTGTTTGCGCGCATCTGTTTATCGGCTGGCCCTGCGGTCATGGAGGTCTATCACAGCGATTTCACCCCGGAACAAAAAGCCGATAAATCGCCCGTCACCCTGGCCGATCAACGCGCGGAGGCGATTATCCTCGACGCCCTTCAAGCGGGCCTGCCCGATATTCCGGTTCTGGCTGAAGAAAGCTTTGCCGCCGGGTTACGCCCCGATATTGATGGCGATTTCATCCTGGTCGATCCCGTCGATGGCACCAAGGAATTCATCAATAAGCGCGATGAGTTTACGATCAACATCGCCTATATCCGCGATCGCCACCCCCTCGCCGGAGCCGTCTATGCCCCGGCCAAAGCCCGGCTTTATTGGGGCGGTGAGGCCGCCTATGCCTTAGACATTGCCCCTGGTGAAAGCTTTTCTCTCGGAAATGCCGAACGCCTTCATACACAAAAGGGCAAAGCCGGTGCGATGATCGCGGTGATGAGCCGTTCGCATGCGGATGAAGAAACCTTGAACTTCGCCAAGCAAGCCGGGGTCAGCGATACGGTCAGCGCCGGGTCTTCGCTGAAATTCTGCCTGCTGGCAGAAGGCAAAGCCCATCTTTATCCGCGTTTCGGCCCAACCATGGAATGGGATACCGCCGCAGGTCATGGCGTTTTAAACGCCGCGGGCGGCAGCGTGACGAACCCTGATGGCACGCCCTTCCTCTATGGCAAAACGGATGCGGGCTATCTCAACGCAGCCTTCATCGCACGCGGTTAAAGCGCGAAATTTCATTCGCTAAAGCCTCAGTAATAAGTACTTACAAACTCCGCTATCTCCCCCAAAGCTTTGAAACTGCACGCCATCGCGGCGCGCAGTTTCAAACACCCAAAGGGGGAAGCATCATGTTTCCAGAATACTTCAAGGGGATTCCCAGCGAAGCGTCCGCAGATTATCGCGAGCTCGTCGCCTTCTGCAATGCTCATCACACCACAGTCTTGGCGGCTCTGCCGTGGATCGCAGCGGAAATTGCCGGGCGCGAAGGTTTCGACACATTGTTTCGCATGCAACGGCGAACCGGCGGTCGGCGGCTCTATGTTCCTCAGAATAAGGACAAGCTACAAACCCGCCTAGGCGTTGATCTCGCCCACTCAACCCTGGAAGCCTTACTCAAAGGCTCCGCGCCCACCTATGTGGTGGATCTGCCTTCTAGTTGGGGTATTTTCACCGCGATCCGGCGTGCCGCCATTCAGATCGCCATCAAGCATCACATCGACAAGGATGACATCTTGAAAGACTTCGGGATTACGCAAAAAGCCCTAAGAGCCTTTCAGCAGAAATCATAACCGATGAGCCTGAAGCGCCGGTCCGCCGCGTGACAGGTCAATAGGGGTTGAAATCCCCGCAATCCGGCCTTGGTCTGTATACTGCCATACACAATAGTCCTGCCATACTTGGGGTAAGCTTGGGCTCGCCACATCCCATTCGGCGATCCATAAGGGATATACAGACCAGTCCGGCTCGCCCAGGCTTTGCCAAATATCACGGCGCAGATATAGCCCCGCTGCATGATCGCGATAGCCTTGCTGACTGAGCCCGGTGCCCACCGTGCTGAGCCAATCTTCGACCCGGCTTCGGTATTGATCGCTCTGAGCGGGCTCGGCTTCGGTTTCCAGATCCAACATCGGGGGTAAATCACACGCCTGAAACTGCGCGGAACGCAGAAAGTTTTGCGCTTGGGGCACGCCATGCTCACCCGGTGCAAAGAGATGATAGCTGCCGATGATCAGTCCCGCCGCACGTGCACCTGCAAGATTGTGATCATAGAGGGGGTCTTTTGTGACCTCGCCTTGCGAGGCCTTTATATAAGCAAAGCCCACCCCAGCACGCTTAACCTGCGCCCAGTTTACTTCACCATTATTATTGCTGACATCTACGCCCAAATGGAACGCATCGGGAGCGCCTGGCGCCTTACACCCTAAAAGGGAAAAGCCAAGCCCCGCCCCCAGCACATCGCGCCGGTTCAATTTCTGCACAGAATCACCCTTATGCATTGTTTTCAATGGAAAATTTTTAGAGTCGCGCACTCATTGAACGCGATTTTCTTTTTTAAAGATATAGGGAAGACTTCCCCAGTTTCGCCCTCTGATTGTTGGTTTACGCCATTCACGACCCGATTTTTCGTCCGGGTTTTTCAATATAAAAAATCGAGGAGAAATAAAAAATGGCGAATGCATCTACTGGTGATGTATGGGGGCAATATGCATCCCAACTTCTTCAAACTGTAACGACAGGTCAATTTGACCCCAGCAAGCAGGGGATGAATTTCGCCTCTGCCAATCTTTCCGTCGATTTGGGTAATAGCGACCCGGATGTGGTCAATGAATATATCTACCAGATCGGCAATGCGATCCCCGCCGCCAGCCCGTCTTACACCCCGCAAAGCGATCTGGTGTCCAGCTATCAGGTTTTCCTCGATAATATCGACCTGGGCGGCGATACCAACCCAAACCTCGACAGCCAGATCAATATCGCGGCCAGTTCCATGAATACGGCGCAGACCAATTATGCCGATGTGCAGGGAAAGGCGATCACGGGCTGGACCCAATACAAGCAAATCGCGCCGAATATCACCTTCCCCGCCTATGTGCAGAGCCAATACCCCACCTATATTCAGGCCCGCAATGCGCTTTCTGCCTCGACCAGCAAGTGGCAGCAATTGATGACGCAAAAATACGGTGCGGGATACGAAGTGATTGCCCAAGCCCGCGATATGCTGAGCGTTTCGTCCGGTGCCAATGACATCACCCTGCAGACGCCGTATAATATGGGCGTAAAAACGGGCACCATAGCCCCTGCGGGCAGCACGCCTGTTCTGCCCGGCGCGACCCCTGCCACCCCGGCCTCCAGCCTGATTTCCAGCTTTGCGCCCGCCTTCTCCATCGATGGCTTCACCCAGAAATATCAAGAATGGCAAACCGCCAGCGCCAGCGGCCAAACCGGCCAAGTCATCAAATTCGATAGTTCGTCTACGGCTGAATCCTGGAACCATTTTGGCTGGAGCGCCAGCGGCAGTGGCGGCTTTGATGACTGGTTCGTCGATGTAGAGGTTCAACATTCCTCTTCCAGCGACACCCACACCTTTGATTATAAAAACCAAGCTTTCTCGTTCGAAGCGGCCTTCACCGGGCTTGGCGCTTTCATGCTGACCCCAGGCAAGTGGTTCCAACGCGGCCTCATTCAGAACTACCACAATAAGCTTTTGAAAAACGCGCCTGATTTCTTTGGCCCTAATGGCTCTCTGGGTCGGATCCCAACCCAGGCCATTATTGGCTTTGAACCAAAGATCACCCTGACGCTCAGCCATTCTGACTATCAGTATATGAATTCGGTCTTCAAGTCAGAGACCACGACCTCCATCAATATTGGTCCCTTCTCCATTGGCAGCGCCCACCATTCTTACTACGCCAATAAAACCGATGTTCAGTTCCATGACGATAGCAACACGATCGTCATCGGCCCTGTTAAGAGCACGCTGCCGCTGCTCTTAGGCGTTATCAGCGAGAAAATGGTCTTCGACGGCTCCGGCACTGTCGCCGACTAAATCACACTTCGGGGCTGATGCACGTCATCAGCCCTTTTTTTCGGATATAGGAGAGCGATATGCGCCCCGATCTAGAGATCGATCAAATCCATCACCTGCTGCAAGATGATACAGAGTTCGACACGCTGATGGCCGCCTATCATGAGCTTTACGAGATGTATTTCCTCGATCAAGTTCATGATTATGATGCCTTTGATGACATCACCCACCCGCAAAATGTCACGGGCCTGGCCATCACCCACCATAATATCAATGGCAGCGAAGTTAATCGCCCAGCCCTCAGCCTGCGCGTGCGCGAATACACCAATGAAATCACGGGGCGGCCTAGCTTTCCCAGCGAAATCAGCAGCATCCCGGTTCATATCCGCGTGATTGGCGATGTGCGTGCCGGGGCGGGCTATCGCACCCGTCAACGGCCCGTGCCGGGCGGATTTTCCATCCATAATAGCGGAGCCAACGCAGCAGGAACTTTGGCTTGCACCATCAAATATAACGGCAATCGCGCGCTTCTCAGCAATAATCACGTCTTCGTCGATCCCGCCGGCGTCAATGTGAATATCTGCCAGCCGGGACGTTTGGATGGCGGGGCAGTGCCCGCCGACAATATCGCCACTGTCGGCCCCGTTGTTGCCATCAATTTCGGAGCCGGGGCCAATAACCAGGTTGACGCCGCCATCGGCAATTTAGGCAATGCCGCCAATGCCATTCCTGGTGTCACCCGCGGCGGTAAAGATCCCAAGAAAATCGGCACGCCCAATCTGGCCCCGCGCCTGAAACAAAGCGTACAAAAATCCGGGCGCACCACCGGCACCACACGCGGATCCATCTCTGCCGCAGCGGTTGTGCAAAACGTCAATTACGGCACAGCGGCCGCGCCGCGCATCGCCCATTTCATCAACCAGATTGAGATCACCGGCACGAGCGGGGCCTTCGGTGCGGCAGGCGATTCCGGTTCACTCGTCACCGATCAGGTTAAAAACCAACCTGTCGGACTTTATTTTGCTGACAATGCGGCGGCTGGGGTATCCTTTGCCAATCCAATCACCACAGTGTTGACCGAGCTGACCACCGCGGCCGGTCACGCCGTCACGATTGAAATCTAAATCACATTGCCTT
This sequence comes from Woodsholea maritima DSM 17123, assembly GCF_000382325.1. Lineage (GTDB taxonomy): Bacteria > Pseudomonadota > Alphaproteobacteria > Caulobacterales > Maricaulaceae > Woodsholea > Woodsholea maritima. The sequence goes on along the minus strand of NZ_KB908057.1, from coordinate 365,396 downwards.
TGGCCCAGAGCCTTACCTCTCTGGGCCAGCCTTTACGTCTAAAGGAACCGCCATGGCCCCCGATCTCGACTATGCGCAGCTAGATCATTTGCTGGATGATGAGCGCGCCTTTGCCCGCCTGGTTACCGCACATGAGGCGCTTCATGTTCTGGTCCTTCTCCCCCAGCTGCGCTTTTCAACCGAGACCAATGCCCAATTGGGGATGAGTGCGATCGCACAAGGTTTGGGCATCATCGAAACACCTGAGGGCAAAGCTGGCCTCTGCCTTCATATTGGTGAGTGGGAGTATGATCGCCACCATCAGCTTTTGATCCCGGCGAGCCTGGGCGGGTTTTCCATCACCATCACCGCCCAGGGGGCGATGACCCAGGCCGCACCTCATAAGGAATAGGCCATGCACTGGATCAGCGATATGCTTCAATGGTTTGGGATCTTGTCCACCTTAGGGGGACTATTATGGATTGGCGGGCGCAAGGCCAAGGAAATTGACGATCACACTCAATATATCAAGGATTTACGCGATATCCTGTTCACGACAAAAGAACAGCTTCTCCTCGCCGAGAAGAAGCTGTCCGTATGCGAAGAACGCACTGAATTTTTGCGCCTTCTTCAGGCCCGTCCTGGCCCTAACACCTTAAACGCGACTAACCAAAGCGACCTGTCGCATTCAGATACGCAATGATCTGATTGGCGCCATCTTCGGCACTGACCAGCGAGGTATCAATGTGCACTTCCGGCGCTTCAGGGCTTTCATAAGGGCTATCAAAACCGGTGAAGTTTTTGATCTCGCCCGCCTTGGCCTTTTTATAAAGCCCCTTGGGATCACGTTGTTCACACACGCTGATCGGGGCGTCGATGAAGATCTCAACAAATTCCTGATCGCCCATCAGATCACGCACCATGGAGCGTTCTGAGCGGAAGGGGGAGATGAAGGACGAGGTCACGATCAGACCAGCATCCAGCATCAATTTGGCCACTTCCCCAATCCGGCGGATATTTTCCACCCGGTCGACATCGGTAAAGCCCAGATCTTTATTGAGGCCATGGCGTACATTGTCGCCATCCAGGCTGTAGGTATGCGCGCCCGCATCGGCCAGCTTACGCTCCACCAGATTAGCAATCGTGGACTTACCCGCGCCCGATAGACCTGTGAACCACAACAGGACCGGCTTTTGACCCTTCATAGCGGCGCGGCGATCCTTGGTCACATCCATGGCATGGGTGTGAATATTACTGGCCCGGCGCAGACCAAATTCGATCATGCCCGCCCCCACCGTTTGATGGGTGAAGCGGTCGATCAGAATGAAAGAGCCAGTTTCGCGGTTATCCTTATAAGGATCAAAAGCAATGGCGCGCGCTGTGGAGACATTACACACCCCGATCTCATTCAGGCCCAGCTTGCGTGCGGGCAATTGATCATAGGTGTTCACATCCACGCGGTGTTTCAGCGCAGTCACGCTGGCGGGCACAACTTGGCCGCCAATTTTCAAAAGATAAGAGCGACCGGGCAGCAGCGCATCTTCATGCATCCACAGCACTTCAGCCGCAAATTGATCGGAGACCTCGCTGCGCTGCGCGCTGGAGGTGATGACATCGCCGCGCGCAATGTCGATCTCACGATCTAACACCAAAGTCACCGCATCACCCTTGGCCGCCGTCGCCCAATCGCCATCGGCGGTCACAATCCGGGCAATCTTGGCGGTTTTACCACTTTGCGCGACGGTGATGTCATCACCGACACTGACCTGACCGCCCGCAATCGTCCCGGAAAAGCCACGGAAATCCAGATTGGGCCGGTTGACCCATTGCACCGGAAAACGAAACGCGTCTTGAGCATTTTCGCCTTCGATATCAATGCTCTCCAAATGCTCCAACAAGGTGGGGCCTTTGTGCCAAGGCATCTCAGCTGAAGTCTCAGAGACATTGTGGCCATAGCGCGCCGACATCGGGATCGGGGTGATGCTCTCAAAGCCCAAGCCTTCAGCGGTTTTGAGATACTCGCAGACAATCTCATGGAAACGCGCGCGCGAATACTCCACCAGATCCATCTTGTTGACGGCCAGCACGATGTGACGAATGCCCATCATTTTGGCGATATAAGTATGGCGAAGCGTCTGAACCAAAACGCCTTTACGCGCATCAATCAAAATGATCGCGAGATCAGCCGTTGAAGCCCCCGTCGCCATATTGCGGGTATATTGTTCATGGCCCGGCGTATCGGCGATGACGAATTTACGCTTTTCGGTGTTGAAGAAGCGATAAGCCACATCAATGGTGATGCCTTGCTCCCGCTCGGCTTCCAACCCATCGAGCAACAGGGCGAAATCCATTTCTTCGCCGGTCGTGCCATGTTTTCTGGAATCGCGTTGCAGGCTGTAGATCTGATCTTCAAACAACAGTTTAGAATCATACAGCAAGCGCCCGATCAAGGTCGATTTGCCATCATCCACCGACCCACAGGTCAAGCAGCGCAAAACCCCGCGCTGGCCAGAGCGCGATAGACGTTCAATCACTTCGGCGCGTGTTGAGAGTGTGGTCATCTTAGAAATACCCCTCGCGCTTTTTCTTCTCCATGGAGCCGCTTTCATCATGGTCAATCAAACGCCCTGAGCGCTCTGACGTGCGTGCGACCAGCATCTCCATCACAATGTCTTCTAAAGTGTCCGCGCGCGATTCAATCGCGGCCGTCAGCGGATAACAGCCCAAAGTCCTAAACCGGATCGAGCGGTTTTGCGCCACCTCACCGTCGTTAAACTTGAACCGCTCATCATCGACCATCAACAGCTGGCCATCACGCTCTACGCTGGGGCGTTCTGCGGCGAAATACAGCGGGACAATCGGAATATCCTCTTCCAAGATATATTGCCAAATATCCAGCTCGGTCCAGTTGGACAGCGGAAAGACGCGGATCGATTCGCCTTGACGGATCTTGGTATTATAATTGCGCCATAGCTCCGGGCGTTGATTGCGCGGATCCCAGCCATGATGACCATCACGGAAAGAGAAGATGCGCTCTTTCGCGCGCGATTTCTCTTCATCGCGGCGCGCCCCGCCAAAGGCCGCATCAAAACGACCTTCATTGAGCGCCTGGCGCAAGCTTTCGGTCTTCATCACCTGAGTGTGCACAGAGGAGCCATGATCAAAGGGATTAATCCCACGCTCAACACCTTCGGCGTTGATATGAACATGAAGATCCAGGCCCAATTCGCGCGCCATGGTATCGCGGAAGGTGATCATCTCGCGGAATTTCCACGTCGTATCCACGTGGAGGAACGGGAAAGGCGGGCGTGAAGGATAAAACGCCTTCATCGCCAGATGCAGCATGACCGAGGAATCCTTGCCGATCGAATACAACATCACAGGGCGCTCAAACTCAGCCGCCACTTCGCGCATGATATGGATCGCTTCGGCTTCAAGCGCGCGCAAATGCGCCGATAAACGGCGTGTGCGCTGGGGACGCTCAGCTTTGAAACGCTCTGCATACGCAGCAAGATGGTGGGCAATATCAGGCATTCATCTATCCCCCCGAGGGATTTATAAGCGTTGAGGATTGCATACCGGTCTATACTTTAGAAAAGAATGGCGCAAACCAGAATTCCTGCCCCGAAGGAAGAGAATTTCTAACGCTTGGTCCGATCCGGCCCTATGGGTCGCACATCGCCCCCGCGCGTCAAGAGGTTGAGCGGATTCCAATTAATCCGCTTGGCCATGTCCCAAGTGGAGATTTTACGCGCTTTTTGAATGTCACGGCGCTTGGCCATCACATGCGGCCAGCCTTTAAGCGCATCGCTTAAGGCCTTAGCAAACAGGGTGAATTGGCCAAAACGCGCCGCAGACACCCACAATAAAAGCGTCACCGCGATATGGATTGGACTCAGAACCCATAACAACCAGCCCGGCGTGTTCTTGAAGAAGACCCAGAACCTATTGCGCGCGCCATAATAGGTCGCAAAGGCCGAGCGCCGCCCCGATGAGGCATACCCCAAGTGATGGACAGCCGCATGGTTTGTTTGAATCGCGCGAAAACCTAATAAATTGATCCGATAAGCCAGATCGACGTCTTCACAATAACAAAATAAATCTTCGTCAAACCCGCCCAGCGCTAAAAACAACGCGCGATCAACCATCGTCATGGCCCCGCACGGCCCAAAAACATACCCCTCCTGGGGCGGCTCAAGGACCTTGCCATAACCCGCACGGTAGGGAAGACCGGTGAAGTGATAGACATCCCCGATACCATCGAGACGCCGTTGATCATCATCAGCCACTTTCTGGGTACAGCCAAACAGTGGGCAATCGGGATAGCGCGCCACGCCGGCCATCATCGCCTCCAGCCAATCGGGCTCGGGAAACGCATCGGGATTGAGTAGAATAAGCCACTTAGCGGAGACTTTGGCGGCAAGGAGATTATTGCCACCGGCAAAGCCTAAATTGGTCTCACTGACAATCAAATGCGCGCCATCCGGGCACAAATCCTGAGTTACAGGGGCATTCGGGGAACCATTTTCCAGCACCCAGACCTCTTTAGGTGTAAGGCTTTGCTGACGCAAAGCCTCACTAACCCGAGGTAAAGTATGGGCAGAGTTAAACGCGACGATTAAGATCGCGACATCGGCGTGCACATCTGAGCGCGCAGGATTTACCACGCCTAGCTCAACGCGGCGCGGACCGCGTCAATCACACGGGCCTGACGTTCCCCACCCAGATAGCCATCCATTGGTAACGACACAACACGTTCCGCAGCCGCTTCAGTTACTGGCAGGCCGCCCGCACCTTGCGGATAAACAGCATAAGGGGCCTGTTTATGCAATGGAATTGGATAATATACCGCGCTCGGCACACCCGCCTCAGCCAACTTGGCGCGGAAACCATCGCGGTCATCAACCTCGATGGTATATTGTGCCCAGACCGAAACACCGCCTTCAATGACTTTATGCGGGCGAACCAGATCGCCAAAGCCCTCAGCATACCGCTGCGCGGCTTGATTGCGGCCGTCGATTTCCTTGGCAAAGATTTTAAGCTTTTCCAACAGAACAGCAGCCTGGATCGTATCCAAGCGTGAATTGCGCCCGATACGCGCATATTCATAACGCTCTGTGCCCTCACCATGAATGGCATAAGAACGCATCAGCGCGCGCGTTTCAGCATCGCGGCACAAAACCGCGCCGCCATCCCCATAACAGCCCAAAGGCTTGGCTGGATAGAAACTGATCGTGGTCGCATCGGCCCAATGGATCGGATGATGACCGTTGAGCGTGCAGCCAAAACCTTGCGCTGAGTCTGAAATGAGCTTCAGGCCATATTCATCACAGATCGCCTTGATCGCGGGATAATCGGCAGGCTGACCAAACAAATCGACCGCAATCACGCATTTGGGGGTCAGCTCACCTTGGTCTTTGATGGCTTTGACCGCTTCGGCGAGTTTTTGCGGATCCATGCAATAGGTTTCTGGATCGATATCGACAAAAACCGCACTCGCGCCCACCCAAGGCAGAACCTCCGCCGTCGAGGCAAAGGTGAAGCTGGGCACGAAGACCGCATCACCGGCCTTTATGCCCCATGCCTCTAAAGGCAGAACCAAGGCGTCCGTACCATTGGCGCAGGCCAAAGCCTGCGGCGCCTCACCAAAGCTACACAATTGCTTTTCCAGCTCTTGAACCTCTGGCCCCAGAATATAACGCCCTTCAGCAATCACCTTGGCAATCGCCTGATCAAGGCCGGGTTGAAGGTGTTGGCGTTGGGTATCAAGATCGATGAAAGGGATCATAGAGGACATTGAATTTTCTCTATTCTTGTCAAATGAATGGAGCCAACGCATAGCGAGCTTAGCGCGGTATGGGAAGTCACGAAAGGTTTCGAAACTTTATATAGAAAATCCGTTTACAAGCTTCTTTTTTCAAGAGATGAATGGATCATTAAGACTAACCTATCGTCGTCCTCTGCGATTGAGCTTCTTATTAAAAATGAGTCTACCGTGGAAAATATCGCTAATCTCCTCACTATCGATGGCGCTTATATAAATTATAAAATTGAAGGAGCCCAAGAAGGACCACCCCTTGTTTTGTTACATGGCGGCTTGGGAAACCACCACGATTTTGATGCCATTTTAGACTATGTCTCAGAAAGGTTTAAATTAATTCTTATTGATTTTCGCGGCCATGGGGCATCAACCCTAGGCAGCTCCTCTCTCAGCTATGCACAACACCAAAGCGATGTAGAACACGTCTTAAGACATTTGGGCATTACGCGCTACGCGCTGCTAGGATTTAGCGATGGCGGTATTGTAGGCTACCGCTTGGCTGCACATCACCCTGATTCAGTGAAATGCTTGGTGACAATTGGGGCTCAATGGCGCTTAACCTCCGTCGATCCAGCGCGTGACATACTCAACAGTGTGACCCCCGACTTGTGGCGTTCGTTATTCCCTGAAAATGTTGAATATTATAATGCGTTAAACCCAGAAGCTGATTTTTCAAAACTTGTCGACCAGGTAAGGGCTTGCTGGCTTGACCAATCCGAAGCTGGCTATCCAGCATCACGCATGGCAGACATACAATGTCCAACATTAATAATACGAGGCGATCATGACTTCCTACTTTCTCTCGAGGAAGTCTTGGCGCTTAAGAGCATGCTCAACTTTGAATTTTCTAATATTGCGTTTGCCGAACATGCTGCCCACGAGGAGCGCCCTTCGCATGCTGGTCCGGTAATCGCTGAATTTCTAACCCAAGCGCATAATTAACACCGGCCCCTACTCCACAGTCACAGATTTCGCGAGATTACGCGGTTGATCCACATCGGTCCCTTTATGGACGGCCACGTGATAAGCCAGCAATTGAATCCCCACCGACATCACGAGTGACGATGTGAGATATGAGGCTTCCGGCAAGACGATCTTGATCAGACTATCATCGGCCAGGGCTGCGCTGCCTTCCTGGTCCGTTAAAACGATGACGCGCGCACCCCGGCTCTTCACCTGTTCGATGGACGAACGTGTTTTATCAAAGAGCTCATCGTGAGGGGCAATGACGATGACATCGACCCCCTCTTCAATCAGTGCGATGGGACCATGTTTCAGCTCACCCGCCGCATAGCCTTCAGCATGGATGTAGCTGATTTCTTTCAGCTTCAGCGCCCCTTCAAGAGCCATCGGATAGAACTGATCACGCCCCAGATAGAGCACGGTGCGGGTTTGCGCGATCTCATGAGCCAGGGCAATAATCTGATCTTCCAACTCCAGCGCTGTGGCCATCAAACCGGGTGAGCCAATCAAGTGGCTCACATGGGCGCGCTCATCGGCCTTCGCCATGGTTCCACGCTGGGTTGCAGCCATGACAGCAAGCGCCGCCAATGCTGAAATCTGACACGTGAAAGCTTTCGTGGAAGCCACACCAATCTCTGGTCCCGCCAAAATAGGAACGACCAAATCGGCTTCACGGGCCATGGTTGAATGCGGCGCGTTGACCAGAACGATCGTCTTGACCCCTTTGGCTTGGCACAAGCGCATCGCCTCTAAAGTGTCCGCCGTCTCACCCGATTGAGAGATGAAAAGAGCAACATCATCTTTCAAAAAGGCCGGGGCGCGATAGCGAAACTCCGAGGCGATATCCACCTCGACAGGCAAATTTGCAAGTTTTTCAAACCAGTACTCAGCCACACGTCCAGCATAAGAGGCTGTACCGCATCCCACGATCAGCAAGCGGGACACGCCTTTGAAGTCCAGCCCCTCAAAGGCGCGCACTTCACTTTCCACCGCATCAAGATAATGCGTAAGCGTGCGGCCCACCACTTCGGGTTGCTCGTGAATTTCCTTCTCCATAAAATGGCGATAGGGCCCTTTTTCCGCCAATGCCGCTGAGAAGACCGCGCCATGCACCGCCCGGTTCACAGGTCTTCCCGCCGCATCCAGGATTGTGACTTGATCGGCCTCAACCCGCACCCGATCACCTTCATCCAGATAAATGACCGAATGAGCTTTGCCCGCAAAGGCCAACGTATCCGAGGCCAGAATATGGCCCGCCTCTGACAGTCCCACGACCAAGGGCGCGCCTTTGCGCGCACCAAAGATGGCTTCAGGGGCGCTTTGCATCAAAACCGCCAGCGCAAACGCACCGTGTAGACGCGCCACCACATCCATAAAGGCGTCTTGAGGGGCTGCACCGGCCTCTAAGGCCAGATCCAGCAAATGCGCGATGACCTCGGTATCCGTATCACTGGTTAAGACGCGACCTTTGGCGGTAACCTCTTGGCGAAGCGCCTTAAAATTCTCGATAATCCCATTATGAACGATCGAAACCTGACCGGCTTGATGGGGGTGGGCATTGGCCTCATTCGGCACGCCATGGGTCGCCCAACGGGTATGGGCAATCCCCGTCACGCCCTGCACATCACCTGAGGCCATGACGGCCTCAAGGTCTGCCACCTTGCCCTTGGCCCGCCAGCGCTGAACCCCTTGCGCGCTGACAAGCGCGAGGCCAGCAGAATCATAACCACGATACTCCAACCGGCGCAGCCCCTCTAACAGGTCCTCTGCCGCATTTTCACACCCAACTACAGCAACAATTCCGCACATTTTCTCTGGCCCTATGTTTCATGATTAACCCCGCCCATAGCATTGATCAGAGCGGGGTCAATCACATCTTTTATTTCAGAGTGTGTCTGAGCACCCTCTTCAAACTAAAGGTCTTTCATCATCTTTTTTAGAAGATCTCGGCTTTCATCGCCATGTTCAGAATGCGCAAGCGCTAAAGCGACAAACGCTTCTAAATAACCCAGCTTCGAGCCCGTATCATAAGTCTTGCCTTTAAACGGCATCGCAAAAAACGAGCTGTTACCCATTAAGCTCAACATAGAATCGGTCAGCTGAATCTCACCGCCAGCACCGGGAGTTTGATTCTCCAAAAGGTCAAAAATCTCAGGCTGAAGAATATAACGCCCAGAAATCATGTAATTCGACGGCGCGTCTTCGCGGGCGGGTTTCTCCACCATGCCCTTCATCTTGATCAGACCGTGCTGCTCACCATCCGGATCGACAATGCCGTATTTAGAAACGTCTTCTTGGGGCACTTCTTCAACGGAAATAACATTACCTCCGACACGCTCATACGCCTCAACCATTTGCGCAAGGCAAGGCACGTCATCACGCATAATCATGTCGGGCAACAGAACGGCAAACGGCTCATCACCCACCACATCGCGCGCGCACCAAACGGCATGACCCAAACCTTTGGGCAATTGCTGGCGTACAAAACTACACGCGCCCGGATCTGGCAACAGATCACGCAACTGATCAAGAACTCCAATTTTATTTTTATACTCTAGAGTTTTTTCAAGCTCATACGCACTATCGAAATAGTCTTCAATCGCGGTTTTGTTGCGCCCCGTGACAAAGATAAAATGCTCAATCCCCGCCGCACGCGCTTCATCCACCACATATTGGATCGCAGGGCGGTCAAATACCGGCAACATTTCCTTCGGCAGGCACTTCGTAGCGGGCAGAACACGCGTGCCAAGTCCGGCAACAGGAAGCACCGCTTTACGAATTTTCTTCATTACGCACCTTAATACTGACGTCTTTTAGCTTAGACTTCTTGGTCGAATGCTCCGACCTCGGAATATTGATTGAGGATGTCTTTGATCGCTAGGAATACAGCCTTAACATCGTCATGGGAATTGGGGCTTTCCACGACCACAACCAGGTTGGGCTTATTGGACGAGGCTCGTACCAAGCCCCAGGCCCCATCCTCCAACGTGAAGCGGATGCCATTGACGGTATTGACGTCAATGATTTTACGCCCCGCAAAGGCGCGCGCTTCGACCTTCAAGCTTTCAATCTGCGCGACGATCCGGTCTACGACATCATACTTAATTTCGTCCGCGCAATAGGGCGACATGGTCGGAGAACCATAGCTGACCGGCAAATCACGCTTCAAATCGGCCATGGTCTTATCTGGTGCGCGGTCCAGCATCTCCAGGATACACCGCGCGGCCACCAAGCCGTCATCATAACCACGCCCCACTGGAGGCTGCATGAAATAGTGACCCGATTTTTCAAAACCCGCCAAGCACTTATTCTGGCTCGCATAACGCTTGATATAGGAGTGACCGGTCTTCCAATAATCCGTGGTCGCCCCATTGGCTTTTAACACCGGGTCGATCGCGAACAGGCCCGTGGACTTCACATCGACCACAAATTTGGCATTGGCATACTGGGCAGAAAGGTCGCGCGCAATCATCAAGCCGACCTTATCGGCAAAGATCTCGTCGCCTTCATTGTCCACAACACCGCAACGGTCGCCATCGCCATCAAAGGCCAGGCCGACATCGGCTTTATGCTCCAAAACCGCATCGCGCAGCGCATGCAGCATGTCCATATCTTCCGGGTTCGGATTATAGCGCGGGAAGGTGTGATCGAGCTCGCAATCGAGCGGAATAACCTCAACGCCCATCGCAGCCAAAGCCTTCGGCGCGAAAGCCCCGGCCGTGCCATTGCCACACGCCGCCACAACTTTCAGCTTGCGCTTGATCGAAACACCGTCAGACAAATCATCGAGATAATTTTGTGCAACACTAGTTTGGCGCACATACCCCCCGCCCGCCTTGGTTTTGAACGCTTCGTTCAAGACGATGTCTTTTAAGCGTTCCATCTCTTCGGGACCAAAGGTCAAAGGCGGCTCAACCCCCATCTTGACCCCGGTCCACCCATTTTCATTATGGCTGGCCGTACACATCGCAACGCAAGCAATATCCAGATCAAATTGGGCAAAATAGGCCATGGGCGAGACGGCCAGGCCAATGTCATGAACCTCAATCCCCGCGGCCATCAAGCCCACTTCTAGGGCCTGCTTGATCGACAGCGAATAACTGCGGAAATCATGACCTGTGACGATCTTGGCCGGGCGGCCCAACTCATGAATGAGCGTGCCGAGCCCCATGCCTAAAGCCTGCACGCCATAAAGGTTCAGCTCCGGCGCTTTATCAGAGCCCGGATGACCCACCCACCAGCGCGCATCATATTCACGAAACCCCGTTGGCTTCACTAAGGCGGAGGTTTCAAACTCCCACGTATTGGGTTTTAGATCGTGATGCATGGAGACCCCCCTTAGGTAGTGAAGTTAACTGTGAGATGGCAATCAGCATTTACCGCTTCGCGGGTCAAGACTTTCTTCAAAGCTCCAAAAAACCCGCCTGCACCTTACGAAATTCCAGCCCGCAACAGATCGTGAATATGGATCAGACCCTGCGGACGGTTTGCGTCATCGACAACAAAGATCTGTAAAATTTTGCGCGTCCCGGCTGTCATCAAGCGAAGCGCAGATGCAGCGAGAATATCGGGATGCACCGTCGTGGGATTGGCCGTCATCACGGCCTTAGCCGGTAAGCCTAAAAGATCGCTCCCCATATGCCGGCGCAAATCCCCATCGGTGATAATCCCACCGAGGGTTTTATCCGCATGCAGCACACCCACGCAGCCAAAGCCCTTTTGGCTCATCACCAACAACACTTCACTCATCAAGGCGTCTTCGGACACCAGAGGTAAGACATCACCGCGATGCATCAAGTTTTCCACGCTCAGCAAGGCCGCGCCCAAAGCACCACCCGGATGGAAAACGCCAAAGTCTTGCGCGGTAAAGCCTTTGGCTTCAATCAAAGCCACCGCCAAAGCATCCCCCAGCGCGATCTGCAAAGTGGTTGAGGTGGTCGGTGCGCGGGTCTCCCCACACGCTTCGGGAACATTGGGTAAAAGCAAGAGGTGATCAGCGCCCTTGGCGAGGCTCGATTGCGCCCCCGTCGTCATCGCGATCAAAGGCACGCCAAAGCGCCGACAATAGGCGATCATATCGCCCAATTCCTTGGTTTCACCAGACTTGGAGAGGGCCAGCACGCCATCATGCTGGGTGATCATCCCCATATCGCCATGGGAAGCTTCAGAAGGGTGGACATATTGTGCAGGCGTGCCGGTCGAGGCCAAGGTGGCCGCGATCTTGCGCGCGACATGGCCGGATTTGCCGACCCCGGCACAGATAAGGCGCCCCTTCAGGCCCGCAATCAACTCGACGACCTTAACCGCATCGCCATTGAGGCTGTCTTCAAGAACCTTCAAGCCTTCAGCTTCAATGGCCAAAGTCCGGCGCATGGCGCTCAATAAGCGGTCCTGATCCATATAGGCCTCCCTTAAGTCTGTATCTTATTAGGCTCTAGCAGGTGAGGGCCAGGCTTTCTAGCAAAAGCCACATTCGCGCAGTCCGGGGCTCGCGCTGAGGCCCAAAACCGAGTATGGACGCAGGTAAACCTTGAAGATTTGATCATAAGAGGCTGGATCATGACCCGTCTTGTTTTATTGCGCCACGGCCAAAGTGAATGGAATCTGGAAAATCGCTTTACCGGCTGGGTCGATGTTAATCTGACCGCCGAAGGCGAAGCTCAGGCCCGCCAATCGGGCCAGTTGATGAAGGATGCGGGCTTTGCCCCGACCTATGCGTTTGCCAGCTATCTTAAACGCGCCATTCGCACCTGCTGGCTGTCTTTGGAAGAGCTGGATCGCGTCTGGATCCCGGTTGAAAAGCATTGGCGTTTGAATGAGCGTCATTACGGACTTCTGACCGGGCTCAATAAATCTGAGACGGCCCAGCAACATGGCGAGGATATGGTTCATATCTGGCGTCGTTCTTATGACACGCCTCCGCCCGCCCTGCCGCTGGATGATGAGCGTCATGCGCGCTTTGATCCGCGCTATAGTCATGTTGATGTCAAAGATCTGCCGCTAAGCGAGAGCCTGAAAACCACCCTGGAGCGTGTAGCGCCTTATTGGGAAAACGCCATTGCGCCGAAAATTCTGGCCGGTGAAGACGTGATCATTGCGGCCCACGGCAATTCGCTGCGCGCCCTGGTGAAAATGCTGTTCCAGCTGGATCAAAACCAGATCATGGAGATTGAGGCCCCAACCGGCAATCCCTTGCTGATCGAGATGGAGGGGCTGCGCCCCGTGGATGTGCGGTATCTGGATGAAGACCGCGCCACCGGTCTTCCGCCCATTCCCGCTGCCGTATGACGCAAGCGCTTAGCGATAAGCGATTTATGGATCTAAGCCTGGCGCTGGCCTATCAGGCGCTGGGCTCCACCGCCCCTAACCCGGCGGTCGGCTGTGTGCTCGTCAAAGACGGGGTGATCATCGCTACTGGGGTCACCGGCCCTGGCGGGCGCCCCCATGGCGAAGCGCGCGCACTAGACGCGGCCGGAGACGCGGCGCAGGGCGCAACGGCCTATGTCAGCCTAGAACCTTGTGCCCATCATGGTAAAACCCCGCCCTGCGCCGATCATCTGATCCGTGCCAAAGTGGCGCGCGTGGTCATTGCCTGCCTGGACCCCTTCCCCCAAGTGGATGGACGCGGCCTCGCCAAGCTGCAAGCCGCTGGGATCGCGCTCACCACAGGCGTGCGAGAACGTGACGCTTTAGACTTGAATGCAGGTTTTTTTCATCGGGTCAGAACCGGCAAACCGCTTGTCTATGAAGACGAACGCGCCCATCTTTACGAAGCGTGCCTAAAGCCCCATAGTCATGAGGATCTCGACGCGCATCTCGTGCAGCTGGGCCAGAAGGGCATTTCACGCCTTCAGGTCCATCCCCAAGGAACCGTAGGGTCTAAACGGGAAAAACAGCCCTAGAAACGCCCTGTTAAGCCCCTTTCCTTACCGTAAAGCGCTTATGGGGCCCGATACGCGGTTGAGGGTGGAAGGTTTGAGCGTTTAATGATTGGCGGCACAGTAGTTTATGAGCGCTTGAACCAGGCTGAGGTCGATCATATCTGTGATCGCCATGAGCGCTTTTTAACCGGTCGGCCCGGCGGTGGACGCGCCAATTTTTCCTATAAAATTCTCGATGGGCTCAGCCTATCCAACCGCAATCTCGCCGATGCGAACTTTTCAGGCGCGTCTTTAGGCGGGGCCAATTTCGCGATGGCCATCTTAACCAATGCCATCATGTTCGCCTGCGATATGCGCCGGGTTCAGCTCTCGGGCGCGGATTTGCGGCGCGCGGATATGCGCGGCTGCCTCTTACGCGGCTCAAACCTTACAGGGGCTGACCTCACCCAGGCGGATCTGCGCGAAGGGGCCATTGCCCAAGTCGATCGTGATCGCGGCCTGGCCATGATCAAGCATGAAGACCGCGCCGGGGATTTGGGCGAAACCACTTTTAAAGGCGCGAACCTGACCCAGACCAAAATGGCGGGCGTCATGGCCCAACAAGCTGATTTCTCCGATGCCATTCTGATCGGGGCGCGCCTGACGCGGGCCAATTTGCGCGGCTCGCGCTTTTCTGGTGCCAATCTGGAAGGGGCGGATTTATGCGATGCCGATCTTTCTGATGCCGATATGAGCGATGCCGTTCTGGTGGGCGTGAAGATGGAGCGCGCGCGCCTGCAAGGGGTCATTACCGAAGGCGCACTGACCGATGCGCCCGTGGGCGAGCCCTGGGGCACCAATATCGCCAAAGCCTGGTCAATGATTTCCGATCATGCCGCTTTTTGCGAAACCCATGGCCAGAACGGCGCGCTGGCGAATTTTGATCGCCGCGATCTACGCGCCCTCTCCTCGCTGGCCAATCGCAACCTCACCGGGCTCAGCGCCAATGGCGCAACGCTTTATGGCCTGGATTTGGAAGGCGCGCATTTGCAAGCGGCCAAGCTGGCGCGCGCCGATCTTCGCATGGCGTGCCTGCGCGGGGCGGATCTACGCGGCGCGGATCTGTCTGGGGCCAAGCTCAACAATGCCGATCTACGCGGGGCAAAACTCAGCGCGCTGATCCTACCCAATGACCGGCGCCTGGCGGTCAGCCTTGCCGCGGCAAGCCTACGCTATGCCGATTTAAGCGAAGCCGATTTGCGCGATGTCGTCGCCTCGGGCGCGGATCTTTCCTACATCAATCTAGAAAAGGCCGATGTGCGGCGCGCCAATTTCAATGGCTCGTGCTTTACCGGTGCGACACTGCCTGAAGGTTTCAGCCTGCAAGTCGCCAGCCTGGCCGGCGCGGTGGATGTCCCCTTGGCACGCGTCGGCTAAACGCGCCTTCAGCTCTGCCCAATTGCATCTGACCTGCAGGCCCTATATATACTCCTCTTGAGCATAAGACAGTTTTGCGGGAGCACCGCCATGCCAGCCTTTTCCAATCTCTATCGCCATGGCTTTGCGCGCGCAGGCATTTACGCGCCCGTGCTGACTAGCGCAGATCCCAAAGCCAATCGTGAGGCGATCCTCGCCCTCCTCGATCAGGCTCATAATAACCATTGCGCGCTGGCGCTCTTTCCCGAGCTTTCCCTCACCGGCTATGCGCTGGATGATCTTCATCATCAACGCACCCTGCTTGATCGGGCCGAGGCTGAGTTAAAAATCCTGATTGAGGATAGCCGCACGCGCCTGCCCGTCATAATCGTCGGCCTGCCGGTACGGGTCGAAGATCAGGTCTTCAATTGTGCGGCCGTCATTCATCGCGGCACTTTGCTGGGCCTGTGCGTCAAATCCTATCTGCCCAATTACCGCGAATATTATGAAAAGCGCTGGTTCAGCGATATCAGCCATTTGCGCGCGCGCGAGATCCGCTTTGCGGGCCAAACCGTAGCGATCGGGGCCGATCTGATCTTCCAGGCCGAGGATATTCCAGATTTGCGCCTGTTCGTGGAGATTTGCGAAGATTTGTGGAGCCCGATTTCACCCAGCCTCTATGGCGCGCTCGCCGGGGCCAGCATCATTGCCAATCCTTCAGCCTCGAACATTATCATCGGCAAGTCGGATGAGCGGCATTTGCTGGTTGATGCCCAATCGCGCAAAGCCATGGCCGCCTATCTCTATTCGGCCTCTGGCTTTGGTGAGAGCAGTAATGATGTCGCCTGGGATGGTCAGCTGTGCGCCTATGAAATCGGCACCAAGCTGGGCGAAAGCGAACGCTTTCAGATCGAGCCGACCCATGTCGTCGTTGATATCGATCTTGAACGCATCACGCAGGAGCGCCTGCGCCTATCTTCCTTCAAAGATAATGCGGCGCGCGAGCATGACCGCCTCAAAGGTTTCCGCCGGATCAACTTCACGCTGAACCCGCCGCGCGAGATTGAGATCCCTTTAAAGCGCGATATTGATCGCTTCCCCTTCGTGCCCAATGACCTCACCAAGCTCGATAGTGATTGCTATGAGGCTTATAATATTCAGGTTCAGGCCCTGGCTCAGCGCCTGAAGATGAGCGGCATCAAACGCGCCGTCATCGGCGTATCGGGCGGGCTTGATTCCACCCAAGCGCTGTTGGTGACGACCCAAGCCTTTGATCGGCTGGGCCTTGAGCGTAAAGACATTATCGCCGTCACCCTGCCTGGCTTTGCGACATCCGCGCAAACCAAGGCCCAAGCCATCGCCCTGATCGAAGGTCTGGGCGTTACTTTTAAAGAGATTGATATCCGCCCCGCCGCACGCCAAATGCTCGACGATTTGGACCATCCCTATAGTGAGGGGCATGCGCAGTATGACATCACCTTTGAGAATGTGCAGGCGGGCCTACGCACCGATTATCTCTTCCGCCTCGCTAATCACCTCAATGGTCTGGTCATTGGCACGGGGGATTTATCCGAACTGGCGCTGGGCTGGTGCACCTATGGCGTGGGCGATCACATGTCCCATTACACGGTCAATAGCGGGGTGGCGAAAACTTTGATCCAGCATCTAATCCGCTGGTGCGCCCATAAAAACCTCTATGGCGAAGCGGTCTCCCAGACCTTGCTCGCGATTTTAGAGACGGAAATCTCGCCCGAGCTAGTGCCCGTCGAAGAGGGCGCGCCTTTACAAAGCACTCAGGATAAAATCGGGCCTTATCCTTTGCAGGATTTCAATCTGCACTATGCCGTGCGCACCGGGTTTGGGCCGCAGAAGATCGCCTTCCTGGCCCATCAGGCCTGGGGCGAACGCCAGCGCGGCCACTGGCCTCCCCATATGAAGGACGCCGACAAGATCGCCTATGATCTTGAAACGCTATTGAAATGGTTAGAGGTTTTCATCTGGCGCTTCTATCAGACCAGCCAGTTTAAACGGACCTGCGTGCCCAATGGCCCAAAGGTCAGCGCGGCAGGTGCCCTCAGCCCGCGCGGGGATTGGCGCGCGCCCTCCGACAGCTCCTCTCGGATCTGGATGGAGGAATTGAAAGCCCTCAAAGCGGAGCTGGGGCTATAATCGCAAAACACCAAATACGATGAGCCGGGGAAACTCATCGCATTTGACGTTCGATCGAGGGAAATTGTCGTCACGTGCCGGTCAAACCCTACAAGGGGAGGGAATAGGGCAGACCCGCACATGCGCTCGCAAGAGCTCTTACAAGATCTCTAAGGGGGGAGCTAAAGATTAGGCTGCACTGGCTTTTCCACCCTCAATCAAAGTGGCTTTGGCTTTAGTGGAATTAATCGTGATCTGGCGCGGCTTCTTGGCTTCAGGGATTTCGCGCTGCAAACGGATCTGCAAAAGCCCGTTTTTCAAGGATGCCTCACGCACCTGGACATGGTCAGCCAAGTGATAGCGGCGCTCAAACGAACGCTCGGCAATACCGCGATGAATGAAATTGCGCCCTTCAGTGCGCTCTTCACCGCCTTTTTTGCCAGTGACGCTGAGCACATTGGCCTGAACCTCAACGACGAGATCGTCCTCACCGAAACCGGCTACCGCCAGTTCGATCTGGTATTCATGCTCACCAAGTTGCTCGATATTATAGGGGGGATAACCTGATCCCGCTTCCTGCTTAGCGGCGCTGTCCATCATATCGGCTAAACGGTCAAAGCCTACAATGGTGCGATAGAGCGGGGTAAAGTCTACAGTACGCATTCGTCTAATCCTTCCTAGAAGCGATCAAACAGCATTGGGCAACACCAATGCCTATGTTTAACATGACGAGGCCTGCATTCACAGCGCCCCGTCGGCGATGAGACCCCATTTGGCGGCCTCGTGAGTTTTACTTGGGAAGCGCAATCCGAGCTTGCAAGGGGGTGTGATCAATTTTTTCTGATCAAGATGTGTTTCGATATCGTGATAAAATTTGCTAGCTTAGCGCCGTGTGCGAACACGCACTTGTTTTTTAAAGTACCAAACCCGTGGGGGAATTATGAACCGTCTGATCGCAATGTCTGCTTTGAGCCTTGTGCTGGCTGCCTGTGGCAATAATCCAGAAGATCCGGCCACCCCTGCCCCAGACGGCGATATGGGTGAAGTCGGTATGAGCACCGAAGCCTCTCCAGAAAACGCACCTGTCGCCATGCAGGACGGCGTTGATTATGGCCAGCTGGACGCCGTCATCGCCGCGGATTGGCGCAATGAAGATCGCGAACGCGATGTGTGGCGCCACCCTCAACAAACCCTAGATTTCTTTGACATTGACCCGTCCGGCACGGTGATTGAAATCTGGCCGGGCAGCGGCTGGTACACCCATATCCTGGCCCCTTGGGTGCACGCCAATGGCGGACATTATGTCGCTGCGCTTTATCCCTTCGACATGAATAATGAGCGTCACGTTGAATTTTTGAACGGCTTCAAAGAACGCTTCTCCGCCCCACACTATGGCGAGGTTGCCTACACCACGCTGGGCGCTGAAAGCGGCGCGCTGGCTGAAGCCGGTAGCGTGGATGCGATTTTGACCTTTCGCAATGCGCACAACTGGATGGGCGATGGCTATGCTGAAAAAGCCTTTGCCGATTTCTATGCGGCCTTGAAGCCGGGCGGCATTTTAGGCGTTGTCGATCACCGCTTACCCGCCACGCGTGAGCAAGACCCCACCGCGGCCAGCGGCTATGTCCAGCAGGATTATATCATCGCCCTCGCCCAAGAAGCCGGGTTTGAATTCGTTGAAGCCAGCGAAGTGAACGCCAATCCGGCCGATACCGCCGATCACCCCTTTGGTGTTTGGACCTTGGCACCGGTTCGCCGCAGCGCTGCACGCGGTGAAGAACAAGCCGCTGACTTTGATCGTGAGGCCTATGACGCCATCGGCGAGTCTGATCGCATGACCTTGCGCTTTGTAAAGCCCATCAGTGAAGCCATCGCGGAATAATCCCTAGGCCATCAAGAGAAAAGCCGGCTGACTGAGCCGGCTTTTTTTATTGCAGATGAGCCATCAAAGCGCGATGGAGCGCAGGGCTCGCCGCCGCGATCACCCGGCCATCTTGAACCAGATCGCGGCCCTGCCAATCGGTAAATACCCCGCCCGCACCGCGCACAATCGGAGCCAGTGCGGCATGATCCCAAGGGCTGAGCCCGGTTTCAACCACAAAATCAATCCCGCCCAAAGCCATGGCCGCATAGCCATAGGCATCCAAACCATAACGGATCAGGCGCGCAGCGGCGCGAATAGCTTCAAATTGCGCATATTCCGCCCCGCGAAACAAGTAAGGATCAGTGGTGGTTCCAATCGCTTGAGACAGCGTATCAACACCGCGCACACGGATCTGACGTTCCACACCCTGTCTTTCATACCAGCACGCCTGCTGGCCATAGCCCGCAATGCCGATAAACCGCTCTGCCGTGAAAGGTTGATCAATCAAGGAAAGGATCGGGCCGGTTTCATCACACAGCGCGATCAGCACACACCAGCTGGGCAAACCGGCAATAAAGGCGCGCGTGCCGTCAATAGGATCTAAAATCCAGGTCCGCCCAGACGTGCCCACTTTTGGTGCCTGCTCTTCACCCAGAATACTATCATCCGGGCAATGCTCACCAATCAGGGCGCGCAGGCACTGCTCGGTCAGCTTGTCAGCTTCCGTAACAGGGTCAAAGCCTTCAGCATCTTTGTTGAGAACGTCGGGCGCAGCGCGAAAAAACGGCAAAGCCACTTCACGCGCACGATCGCCAAGCCGACGCAAGAGGGCGAGATCATCGTCTGGATTAATCAGTGACATCTCTACCCTCTTTCGCGTGTCAGTGTGCAGCACCTAAGCGCTGCACACTCTTATGCAGCGTCAGAGGCTTCTGTAGACCCTCGCTCAGAAGGATCAAGTGATTTGGCCAGTTCCAGAAGGCGTTTACGTGGACGCTCGCCCAGCTTGTAGTAAGCCCGGATTAAATCCACGGTTTCTTTCTGAGACAGAATGTCTGGTGCAATCTGGTTTTCTTCAGACAATACAGAATCGCCACGGGTCGTTAGACCTTCGTAGAAATACTGTACAGGCACGTCCAAAGCCTCAGCCAGTTCAAACAAACGGCTCGCGCTGACGCGGTTCGCGCCGCATTCATATTTTTGAACTTGCTGGAAGCGAATTCCAACAGCTTCGGCCAATTGTTGCTGTGTCAGTCCAAGTAAACGCCGACGACGACGCAAGCGCTTACCCACATGATGATCAATTTCGTTTGTCACCGGTATTTTCCTTTAATCGTATGTATCCCCGGCGCGCGCCAGTTCAACCAAGACCCGAATCTCTGACTGAACGCACTTGGTGAAAGTATAATCCCTAATGCTCGTACAAGTAATATAATTTCGCAGTTATAGTGTTAACAAGCGCGAAAACTTCATTACTCGGCGGCTTTATTGCACGCGTCTGACGCGAGAGTCAGATCTTCCATAAATACGCGCAAGCTCTTTTTAACGTTTTCAAATCGTGAACTTGGCGTCACCGACACTTCGCTCATGTACAACCCACGGTTTATCTCAATTTGAAGCGCGTCAATACCAGCCTCAGGGCACCCATAATGCGCAGTCGTGAAGCCGCCTGCATACGGGGAATTACGCTTCGTTGTAAAGCCTAAAGTGCGAAATTTGTTCTCGACCAGAGACATTAATTCAGGCCTGCATGAAGTTCCAAAGCGATCGCCGAGAATAATATCATACCCACCTGAGCTGGAATTGGGCATGGAATGACAATCCACTAGAACCACTCTGCCCCAGTCCTGGCGCACCCGCTCAAGCTCGCTCATCAAAGCTTTGTGATAAGGGCGATAAAAGTGAGTTATCCGGAACAATCCCTCACTCATACTCAGTCTGCGCGCATATAAACTGCGCCCTTCTGCGCCCAGGCGAGCCATAACCCCAAGGCCCTGTTGGGTGCGCGTTGTCAAATCCAGCTCTATTCCCGTGTCTGGCCCAGGCATATTTTGAAACAGATGTGGATCCCATTCGCCTTCGGACCGGTTCACATCCACATAGGCCCGCGCGAATAACGCTTGCAGAAGGCTAGCGCCTAAATCCGGCGCATCACCAAAAAGATCTTGTACAAAGGCATCTTCACTGCGGCGTAGCATCTGACGCGGCACCTGACTAAGCTTAAGAAAAGCCTGCGAATACTGCGCGCCCGAATGGGGTGATGCAAAAACAAAATTATTCGTTCGCTCTTTCGGGGGCGTCAGGCGATAGACCTGCTGCGGACATTCATAAACACGCGTATGACCCACAAAGATTGACCCTATGATCTGAAATCAGTTTACATCCATTGTGGGCCGTGCTGAGCTTTGTGTCAAAAGGGTGCAATGATCGCAGCGCGTTCAGCCCCCCTTTACCCGATTATCCTATAGTGCCTACTGGGTGTCATTTGTGGGAGAAGTCCATGGCCAGAATTTTATTGGCTGAAGATGATGATTCTATGCGCGACTTTTTGGCGAAAGCTCTCAAACGCGCAGGTCATGAGGTTGATGTCGTTGCCGACGGTGAAGAGGGCATGGATCAGCTGGGCGAAGATGCCGGGCTCTACGATCTGTTGCTGACCGATATTGTCATGCCCGGCATTGACGGGATTGAGCTGGCGCGCCGCGCCGCGGAAATTGATCCACGCCTAAAAATCATGTTCATCACGGGCTTTGCTGCGGTCGCACTAAACTCCGGCAATAGCGCACCAAAAGACGCCAAAGTCTTGTCTAAACCTTTCCATCTTCGCGATCTCGTTGATGAAGTCGCGCGAGTGATGGAAGCCGCGTAAACTTAGCGCTTCCACTTCAAATCAAATCAAAAAAAACCGCGTCTTAGACGCGGTTTTTTTTATGCTCAATGTTTAGATCTGCCATAAAGAAACAGGCGGCCCAAGGGCCGCCTGTTCTTAAGTTCAGACTTTGAAAACCCGAAGGTCTTCTCAATCTTAGAATGTGTGACGAACACCGCCGTAGAAGGCACGACCCAGAGGCTCGTACACATCAGACGGGGTATCCCAACCAGGGTAAGTACCAGGTGCGCCTTGACCAAGCGTAACATGAGTGTTGAAGATGTTATCAACACCAAAGAAAAGCTCGGTTTGGTCTAAAGAATAACGCACTTGCAGATCGTGAAAAGCCTTCGCCCCAACTGGACCTTCTTGGCCAACCTGAGAGAAGACCGCTTTGCTCATATAATTGGTGTCCCAAGCGAATGTGATTGGACCACGATTATAAACAAAGGAGATCTGGGCTTCATGCTCTGACAGACCATAGGTATTCTTATAGTCAGTTACGTCAGCACCAGCATAAGCAGTTTGA
This sequence comes from Woodsholea maritima DSM 17123, assembly GCF_000382325.1. GTDB lineage: Bacteria > Pseudomonadota > Alphaproteobacteria > Caulobacterales > Maricaulaceae > Woodsholea > Woodsholea maritima. The sequence continues at coordinate 342,947 of NZ_KB908057.1, read as the reverse complement.
TCAAATTTAATCAGGTGACCATAAATGACAGATGCATTCAATGTCCCCAGGTCAGCACTTGAGCCAGAGAAAATATTATTGAAGTCAAACAGATAGCTTGCTTGAACATCAATCCCTGAAGTTTCAATAGATGCAACGTTTTGCTGGTAAGCATTCAAGTAGCGCAGAGCACCCACGTTTGGACCAGAGCCGAAACGAATGATGTTCTTACAGAAATCAGAACTTGAATCATACCCATTAGCCAGCTTGTAGCAGCCGTCCAAAGAATCGGTACGAGCAATCGTTGTAATCGCATCTTGAATTTCAATGTCGAAGTAATCGATTGAAATATTTAGAGGCTCCAACCAAGACGTGAAAGCAGGTGAGAAGACCACACCGAATGAAACGGTATTTGCAGTTTCTTCTTTCAAGCTAAAGCCGCCAGATTGTGCACCACCAGTGAACCCAGAAACACCCTGACGCTCAGGTTGAGTTGGCGTGTAAACCCCATCACGCGCCACACGCGCTGCAACGGCTGGATCAGCCAAGCAGTTCGTTGCCGTTTGACCCGTAGATGCCGCAGTTACGCCTTCACAAGGATCATCAACCCTTGGGAAGGTTTGAGACAGAGGCCCAAATTGTTCACCAATGTTTGGAGCACGAACAGCGCGAGAATACTGACCACGAGCGCGGAAATTGTCATTAAAGATCCAGCTTAAGTCAACAGAGTAAGCTTGGGTGCTGCCAATAGTTGAGTAGTCAGAGAAACGCCCCGCCAATTTCAGATCGATGGCTTCAGCAAAAGCTACATCAGAGATCAAAGGCAGATCTAATTCGAAGAAACCTTCAGTTACGTCAAATTGACCACGAGAAATTGGAGTTTTGTTACTGGCATTTTGACCAGATTGCGTCAAGGCATCAGGAATAGATTCAGAATTTTCATCACGATATTCGCCACCGACCACAAACATTGCAGGACCAGCAGGCAAGTTGAACGCAGGGCCAGAAATATAACCAGAAACAACGAGCTGTTCCAGTTTCGCATTCGTTGAAGACGGCGCTTTCAACCATGTCAGCAAATTATTGCGTGTGGTTTCATCCAAGCCAGCGCCGATAGAGCCTTGGCCAAAAATGTCCACTGGCAAACAACCCTGAGCGCGTGCGATTTCGTCCACACACTGATACTGACCAGGAGAGCCCGTAATTTCTTCAACTTCCAAAGACTTACGGAAGTTCAGAACATTGACCTGACCTGAGTATTGCTGGGCCTGGGTCGTGCGGCCATAGTTCAAGCTCACTTCATAATTGAAGCGATCTTTCAATGTGCCTTCCAAACCACCAACGATACGGAATGTTTGACGCAGGTTATCAGCGGCACGTTGATCGAGCTCCGTCATACGGCGCGTAAAGCCAACAACAAGATTCTCGTCAGCAATATCTTGAATACCATCGTTATCCAGATCTGCGTTTGTGCGCACGATATTGCGCAAGGCTTCTGGAACGAATGGATTCAGGATCGAAACACCATAAGTAGAGCGGTCAACAACCCCATCATTGTCATCATCAACGAACTGAGCAGCATTTTCGCCATAGACGTTATCACTAGCCATAGCGAATGGCTCAAGAGACGAACGTGTTTCAGTTGACGCATAGATCGCTTCAGCAAACAGGCGATGGTTTGCGTTCAAATCATATTTAATGATTGAAGAAACTTGAGTACGCTCAGTAGGAACAGACAAAGCACGGTAAGCTTGACGGTTGAAACCATCAAGTGGTGTGCCATCTGCGTTCGCGCTCTGGAATGGACGAACAGTCCCACCATCGACAACATAGCTCAGCGAAGACTGGCCTGGACGTGGAACTTTGATGTTACCCTTCTCAGAATAGCTTGAGAAGAAATTCCGACCCGGTAATGAGTAGAAACCATCATATTCCAGACCATCACGGTCACGTGCATATACACCGTTTTCGCGTTCCCAAGTGGTTGAGAAAACAGCGTTACCACGGCCATCAGCAAAGTTCGAACCGATGGTTACAGTCGCCTTATAGGTTTCATCATCACCTGCTTCAGTAATCCCGGCTTGGAAGGCTGTTTTCACGCCTTCGAAGTCGTCTTGCAAGATGATGTTAATAACACCGGCCAAGGCATCAGAACCATAAACAGCTGACGCACCACCCGTCACAACGTCAACGCGCTCGATGATGTCGGTAGGAATAGAGTTGAAGTCAACGTTTTGGCTGCCTGGAACACCGGAAACAAAGCGACGGCCATTTACCAGAACCAAGGTACGGTCTTCACCTAATTCACGAAGCTCGACGGTGTTGATACCTGAGGCGGTTGTGGTGAAGTTTGAGTTTGAAGACGTCAAACCAGACACACCGGCAGCTGGAAGCGTACGCAGAATTTCTGAAACGTTCACGGCCCCTGAGAGCTGAATTTGCTCAGAGTTGTAAACGTTGACGTTGGTTGGCGATATCATGTTTGGCTGCTGGATGCGAGAACCCGTAACGGTAATCACGTCATCGCCACTTTGTTGTGCCAAAGCCGCACCAGAAGATACAGCAGCCACAGCAAAGCCAGCCAGCATTGTCGAACGCATAAAGCGCCCTTTATCCCAATTGCTCACGATCGTTCCCCTTTGTTTTGATCGTTATTGGCCCTTTGGCGGGCCTTATTATGAGGAGTTTGCCCCCTCTATGATCTAATATGAATTTTTTGTCACAGTGCCGTCTAGAGTGTGATGCTGCGATCGGTGTTTTCCCGCAAAAATGTTGCAAAAAAGCAAACACCCTGTCATTTGCGGGCTGAATGAGTCCCACAGTCCATCGATATTGTTAAATATAGATTCAAATAAAATATATACATACAATGAGTTGGAAGAAAATTGAGGAAGGCCATAAACACCCCCCTCAAATTTTCAAACTCTAAGCTGATTTACAAACCGCCTGGTCCACATTCACTTTCTATATAGGCGGTCATTTTTTCATACAAAGCAATTTGATGTTCATAGAACAATGTATTGTAGAAATGATCAGCACCCTCCAGCTCTAAATACTGGTAATTAACACCATTCCTGTCAAGCTCAGGAATATAATGACGCATATGCTCTATTGGAACACGCTGGTCAACGCTGCCATGAACAATCAACATAGGCACATTAATATTTGAAACCTCGTCAATAGGTTGGATTCCCTCTCGACGACTCAGTTCAAACGCCTCTTGAGCTGGAATCAGTTGGTCGCGATAATAATTGAGTTGGAGATTCGGATCTGCAACCGCAGCGCCCGCGATGACACACTGATAAATATTAGGCGTACGGGATGCAGCTACCAATGCCGCATATCCCCCATAAGACCAGCCAAACATTGCAATACGGTCGCGATCAACACGCCCCTGCTCAACCAAATAGAGCGCACCATCATCCTTATCATCCTGCATGGCTAGGCCAGCTTGACCCAAGGCAGAGATATAATGCTCATATCCATACCCTAAGGACCCACGGTATTGCGGCTGCAATACCATATAACCCCGACTGGCCAGCATTTGCGCCCATTCGTCATAGGTCACAACCTCTGAAACAAACGGTCCACCATGCGGCAAGACGATCAAAGGGAAAGGGCCTTCACCATGGGGAACTGTCAAATATCCAGGAATTGTTCGCGTACCATCGCGTGATGGCCAACTAATATACTCTACATCAGCCAGGCTTTCCGGTTGCAACTGAGGATAATGCCCACCGAGATATTGAAGCTGCCCGTCGAAGAATAAATAGAAAGACCCTGGATCACGCGGTCCCTGATTGAAAACGACCAGCTTCGTATCATCGCGCGATGCTGAGGTAATTCTCAAATCATGGCTATTCGGGATGGCTTGTTCTAACGCCTGATATAAAGCCTGCTCATTCGGATCAATCCAAGCCGTTAGGTCCTTACGGCCAAAATATTGCACCCCGGCGATCTCATCGCCCAGACCAGCCCACTGATTATGGTGAAATAAAAGTCTCGAAACATCACTACGCTGTGGACGGAAAATGAGCTCACCAATCTCACCGCTTTGTAAATCAAACTCCCACAAGCCCGCTAGATCGGCACTATTATTGGCAATCACATAAGCCAGATTCTCGTCTTGAGTATCAAAGGCTGCGAAATCGAATGTCCGATAGTCAAACGTATCTTGGCGATGGGCTTCTTGCCATTGCTCGTCACCAGGCTTGCGATAATAATATACAGACTCACGGGTTGCAGCATCATATCCACGCGCGGCACGTGGATTACCCTCGTCATCAAAGCTCGCCGTGGCAATGCGCTCATTTCCACGTAAAACCAAACGACGCTGGCCTGTTTCAAGATTCAACCGATAATAAGCGCGCGGGCGAAACGCCGCAAAAGGATCATCTTCAGTCGCCGATCCAGTTGTCAAAGGCACAGATATAAGAATTGTATCGGGCTCATGCGGCAAAATATTCGCGATGCCTACATTATCACCAAACTCAACAAACTCACCTTCTGAGATGTCATAGCCGGTAATACGCGAACGAAATACACCGCGATTAAACCCTTCAATTCTACGGCCCATTCGTTGGCGAGCAGAAATCAACAACCGGTCATCACTAACCCAAGCAAGGCTGGTGTATTCCATTGGATCCGCATTCAAACGGATTGGGTCACTTTGTAGATTATTGGTTTCATAGATTTCTATATACGGATCACCCTCTTTTGAGGCAATTCGCATTAAGGCAAGGTACTTACCGTCAGGCGAGACCTGCGCCTGCTGCATTGCTTCTCGCACAGCAAAATAGTCCAGTGGAATTAGGTCGCCCTGCCCCATCGCACTTGCAGTCCCTGCAAGCGCGACAGCAATTGCCGACGCCCATATCTTTAAGCTTTTCATGATCGTCCCCTTAGAAAAAGGGCGGCGGCGAGTTTCCTCACGCACCGCCCTTTCAACAGTCAACCGTCTATATTAGAAGGATTTTTGAATGTTGACGAAGAAACGACGCCCGATGAAGTCTTGGTTGAATGGCACATTGGTCCCATTAACAGTGAAGATTTCATCGACCAGCTGAGGCTTCTCATCAAAGACGTTTTGGACGCCAACGAGGAGACTCCAAGTATCACGGCTCCAACGAAGTGAGGCATCGTGGGTGTAGTAATCATCGATCCAATCGATGTCTGCACAATCCACATCACCATTCGCGGCACCATCACAGGTATCTTCGATCCCCAATGCATCAGGGAAGTCAGTTTTGCTGCTTCCGATCCAACGCGTGTTCCAAGTCACACGGAAGTCACCGTAATCAGCAAAGATCCGAGAGCGACCATTCCAGTGTTGATTATATGGCTCACCCGCAGTTTCAAAGGTCACAGGATCAGCACCCGGTGCGCGAACAATCGAGTCACGCTCGATAGTATTGTTCAAACGCAGATCAATACCCCAGTCCACATTGCGTTCGAACAGAACGAAATCAGAACCAAAGAGAATATTGAAATCGATGCCTTTTGCTGTTTCTTCGTCTTGGTTCACAAATGGCGTACGGATTTCGCTAATTAAGCCGCGTGAGTCCCGCGTGATCAGACCGCAATATGCACTGCCGAGATTAGGCTGAACATTGTAGCAATCATCAATGATTTGCGAAGCACCCGTTTCAACCAGAGTGTCCTCAACACGGATGTCATAGTAGGTCGCCGCAAAGCTTAGCTCAAAAGCATCAAACCACGGTTGTTCGACCACAAACCCCGCATTCCAAGAACGCGATGTCTCTTCTTTCAGGTCAGCACCTTGAACTTTAAAGACCTCAACGCTGACAGAGTTTGGCGAACCCGCATTCAAGGTCGTTGGATCCAAACCAGCTGCGACACAGTTATCGAGGGTGATTTGGTCACGCGTTTCACCACTTGGATCATAAGCGTTAAAATCACCAACAGCACTCTCAGGAACAATACAAGGGTCAACGTAAGAGTTAAACCCAGACTGACCTAACAAGAACTGCTCACGTAAGTTTGGTGCACGGAAAGATGTCCCGTAACCACCACGGAAAGTCAGGTAGTTGGTTGGACGGTAAATACCGCTCAGACCATATGTCCAGGCCGAACCAAAGTTTGATTCACTTGTGAAGCGTGCAGACGCATTCAAAGTTAATTCTTCGATCAAAGGCTTATTCGCGACGAGTGGGACCTCGATCTCTGCAAAGCCCTCATAAAGATCGCGAGTACCATTGGCCCCGACATCGGAGAAGAAACCATAACCTTGACCATTACGCGCAACAGCATCTGGGTCAGACGCAATGCTATCCTGGCGGTATTCGAAACCAATAACGCCTGCAACAGTACCAGCCGGCAGTTGGAAAAGGTCCGCGTTTACAAACCCAGTCAGGACGCTTTGCTCAACAACCGTATCAAATGTACGGCGTGTGATCAGGAAGTCATATTCTTCTTGAGTGGCAAAGCTACCACCACCAATCGCAAACAAGCTAGGTGCGCCCAGATTCACAGCAACACAAGGCGGTGACTGGTTAACGCCATTACCGTAGAAAGGTTGATCTGGATTCGGGATACCATCGCCATCTGGGTCCAAACCACAGATGAACTCACCTGGTGCATTTGGATTCTCAATGGTCGTCGCCAGAGAGAGCGCCAAAGCATTGTCATCGATCACAGTGCGCGTTGATTGACCGATTGAACGATCATAGCTAGCAGACACTTCCCAAGAAATGTTTTTGATCGGGAAATCGGCAGAAACGGGAACATCGCCGCGAAGACCACCGACAAAGCGCATCTGCGTGATTTCAGTTTCTAGAGTCTTGTCTTCTTCAGCTAGGTTAAAGCGAACCTGCATCTGAATTTGGCGCGCACCAAGATAAGCATCCTGATAGCCATAAGCCGAAACAGGAACACCTAAAAGACGAACCATTTCAGCATTAAAAGCAGCACCACAATCTACACCAGCAACACCCGTGGCATTTGGATTACAAACGTTGAAGGGGTTGGCCGCAGGTAAGATTGCTTGCAAAGCTTGCGATCCATTACCATGGGCAACGGTTTGGCGGTTAGCAAGGCCAGCTTCGAAGAACACATCGATGTTGAAATCGCCACCGATATTGTACTCACCATATGTATAGCTTTTGAACGTTTCAGTCTGAGCCAAAACATCAGCTTCACGCTGCTGCGGATAGCCTGTTGCCTGATAGAATTGCGAAGATGCATCTACATCTGGCTGACCATTCGTGACAAAGTCATAGCTCAAGAAGCCAAAATTCAGTTCTGAGAAGTTTGGAATCCCAACGTTCGACTTGCCTGGGGTATAATAAAGGCTTCCGAAGAAAAAGGTTTCATCACGTGCGCGACCAGCATTGGCATCTGCGCCAAGAGGATCAGCAAAAAGGCGGTTGATACCATAAGCCGTCGTACAATTTGTTGCGGTTGAGTTTGCAGGCAAGGTCCGCAGAATCTCTGCATTGCCATAACGCACTTTACCGTCTGACGTATATTCAACGTTGCGATTACAACCTAAGAAGATGTCTTCACGGTCACGCAAACGAATATTCGTTTGGCGGCTCCATTCAGCACCAAAGCCCATGAACCCACGGTCTGCGTTCACGCCCCAACGTGCTGACAGCGTCATAGCCTGACCTGCACCATGCTCAGGTACAGTATATCCAGCCTCGACCTCAAACCCATCAAAGTTCTTACGCAAGATACCGTTAACAACACCCGCAACAGCGTCAGAGCCGTAAATAGAGGATGCACCGTCCAACAGGACATCATAACGCTCAATCAAGGTATTTGGGATCAAGCTTAGATCAGCCACCCCCGGCGCACCTTCAACACCGGCAGCGCCCATACGGCGGCCGTTTAGCAAAACCAGGGTACGAGACGCACCCAAACCGCGAAGGTCAGCGGTAGTTGAGCCAGGACCGTTATCCAGAACAAAACCGTTGAATGTTGTGTCAAACTGAAGCCCCGTTGACACCGTGCTTTCTTGAAGGATTGAGCCCGCATCAAACAAACCAATATCGCGAGACACTTCGCCTGAAAGAATTTGTACAGGACGCACACTCGTGAATTCATTCCGACGAATACGTGACCCCGTAATGACGATGGTTTCTTGAGAGGCTTCGTCTTCGGTTTGTTGGTTTTCAGTTTGAATAGGCTCTTGAGCCCATGCAGGTAGAGCAGCCAGGCCTGTCAGCGCTAAGCCAGCCAAAACCGTAGAGCGCAAATAGCGCCCTTTGCCCAAATAACTCATTGAATTCCCCTTTTGAATGAGACTGTATTTTTACAGCTTCTCTTATTAAGCGTATTCCGCTTATAAGTAATAAAAATGTAATAGTTTTGTCACGTCCACCCCAAGAAATCATAGGAACATGAAAAGACGGTAATATGTGGCAAAAAAGTCATAATTTAAGCGCAAGATTGCCCAAGTTTCCTCTGGATGCGAAACCAGCCTAAGTATCTGCAGCCCAAAGCTTGCCATCACAGATGGGAGCCGTTATATCACCGCTCTCGTTTTGGCAGGGGCGTATAGCTCAGTTGGTTAGAGCGTTACGTTGACATCGTAGAGGTCACAAGTTCGAATCTTGTTACGCCCACCATTACGCAAAAAAAAACGCGCCCTAAGGCGCGTTTTTTTATATCTATGCAAACTTCTTAGCCAATTGGCGCTCAAATGCACGCAACTTGCCCCGCGCTCTGCGCCATTCCATATATAAGAAGATGACTTTAGGCCCATCGACGAGATAGCGTTTCCACATCCGCTTGGGCTCACTCAGCAAGCGATGGACCCATTCCAAACGCGCTTTTTGCATCCATTTTGGCGCACGAACGACTTTTCCGGCAAGAAAATCTAAGGACGCGCCGACACATAATCCGATCCCGCTACAATCGCCGCGCTCCAAACACGCTGCCGCGACCATTTCCTGTTGTGGTGATCCCACACAGATAAAGACAAAGCGCGCAGGGTGATCGGCCACAAATTGCGCACACTGTGCGATGGCTTCTGGGTTATGACGAAGCCCCATCGGCGGCTGATGCCATTGAATTTGGGTCAAGCCATAGCGTAGGCGCAAGGCTTCTATGGTCGCCTCATCTCCGCCGATGACCGTCAAGGCTTCGTTTGGATCAATAACGCTCTCAAACAAGCGCTCGGTCAAATCCGAACCCGGTGCCACATCCACAGGCTCATCAGATAATTTCGCAATCAGTTCCAAAACCCGGCTGTCACAAATCGTCAGCCACGCCTGGGCATATAAAGGCGCGTAAGAGGGATCTTTGCGCAGACGCACCAGATGATCGACATTGGGCGTGTTCACAAAGGCAAAGGGGGCATCGGGCGCGCGCTCACCAATGCGGGTCAGGGCCGTCGTCAAGTCAATGCGATCAAAGGCCGAATTGAGAAACCAGATATGACGGCGCTGCTGGCGGCGATCACCGTCACGCGGCAAATCCACCTCTTGCGAAAGCGCTTGAAGTTCAGCCGTGAGGTTAACGCGAAGAGTCATAACGTGGTCCACCTATCTTTTTTGGTTTAGGCCACACGCTGCAAAATTAACGCCAAGCTGCATCTAAAGCCGAAGCTTCGCGCATCTTATGGATGTCCGCGGTCAAGCAGGGGCTCTTTGATGGCACACTATAGAACCACACTCTCGCTAAGCCTTTTATGTGTATGTATAATCAGCGCACTTGCGATACATTTAAGCTGGCCCGCGCACAGCATTGGCGTGCAAATGGGCCCCCTAGAGCTTCATATCAGCCTCTATGATGCGCCCCGCCTTGAGACTCATATTGATTGCGGTTTGGATCGTTGTCCCGTTCTGAGACTGAATTTTGATCAAGCCCCGCGCTTGAGGGCGCGCCAGGAAAACCGTGCGGTATGGATGCTGATCGCGGATGAGGGCGAGAGCACATCGGGTTCATCACAAAGATAGGCGAGAATCGCTTCGGCCATCAAAGGCGCATGGGCAAAGCCGCGCGAGCCTAAAGCCCCCAGCTGGATCAGGCCCTGACACATACCCTCGTCATGGGAGCTTTGAGCCTTATGGATAGCTTGGCCTTGCGCGAACGCGCGCCAAGCCTCGTTATACCCCTCGCCGACGACCGGCCCCAAAAGGGGTAGATGATCAGGCGTCGCAGCCCGAATCGCGCGCCAAGCCTGATCGGGGGCTTGGCCCGACGTCAAAGCCATCAATGCCGGACAATGCGCTTCAATATCAGCTTCAATTGAATGGCGAGCCTCTTCAAGAGATAAAAAGTCTTCGCCCTTTTCATGGGTGGAGCCCAATAGCAGCGCCCCATCATGACCGATGCCATATCCGCCCCAGGTCACGGGCGCACGATCACGCTGAGATGTGCGATAGACAAAGGCCTGACCGCGCGAGGGCTCCACATGGGGCTCGGCAAGGTCTTGCAGATAGCCACCGCCGGCGAGAATCACCGTTTCAGCTTCACTCAACATCGTGCCCTGGGGGTCAAAAACCTGCCAAAGATCGCCCTTGCGCTCTACACGCGCTGCGCGTGCATCTATAGGTGCCACATCTCCGGCCACAGCCTGCACCAGCGCTCGCGGTTTGAAATATCCCGAATCGGCCATCCACAGGCCAGGATACTCACAAGCGAGCCCGGTCTTGGCGCTGAGATCTTGCGCCGACAGGGCTTCATAGCCCGGCCCCATCAGTTCGGCCAGGCGGGCCAAGCGCTTAAAACCCGCATCATCCTTGGCCATGCGCGCCACGCCCGTGGCGAAAAAGGCCTCAGGAAAGGATTGATAGAGCCGACGGGCAAAATAAAACGCGGAGAGTGCAAAGCGTTGATGAGGGCGATCCCCGGCCTCTAAGCGCGGGGTGAAAAGCCCCAAGGGCGCGCCTGAGGCCCCGGCCGCCCAGCCGCCTTCGGCGATCACACTCAGCTCTCGCCCGCGCGTGCGGGCCGCATGAACCAGGCTGGCCGCGGCAATGCCGCCGCCGATAATCGTAACGCGGCCAGATCGCGGCGCGATGACAGGAAAGGGCGTTTGTGGGCGAACACGCGCCTCGCCTTCATAAATCGCTTCCAAGCGTTCGCGCTTGCGCCCAAAGCCGGGCTGTTTGGAGACGTTAAAGCCCACATCGCTGAGGCCCCGGCGCACACTGCCCGCAACGGTAAAGGTTGCGACCATCGCCCCTGGCGCGCTTAAGCGCGCCATATGACCCAAGACCGTCTCATTCCACATCGCAGGATTTTTCGCCGGTGCGAAACCATCGAGGAACCAAGCATCCGCTTTGAAATTCATATCCCTCAGCGCTTCGCTGGCTTCGTCATGAAACACGGTGAGCGTCAAATTATCTTCATCCAAACGGATGCGGTGCGGGCCTTTATGGGCACTGGGCCAGAGCGGGAGGAGGCTGTCAGCCAGAGGGGCGATCTGCGGCCAATCCTGCCAGGCGCGTTCAATCTGCGCCTTTGTAAGCGGGCGGCCCTCCAGGCTGACAAAATGCAGGCGCTGATGAGGTTTACGGGTTTTACGCCAGAGATCCCAGAGCGAAAGAAAGTTGAGCCCCGTGCCAAAGCCCAGCTCCGCAACGGTGAACTGATCGCGATCATGCCAGCGCTCGGGCAGGCCACAGCCCTTCAAGAACACCTGTTGGGTTTCTTCTAGGCCATTGTCAACCGAGAAATAAATGTCGCCATAATCGCGCGCGCGCGGCCCGCCGGGCTGAGACCAATCTAGATCCGGGGCCGGACAATAAAGGGTCTCACCGGAAAGGGGCTCATTGGGCGCGCCCATCGCTTAAAGCGAACGCATAAAGCTGGCAAAGGACATCAAGCCTTCCGGCCAAGGGCCATGGCCGCTTTCCACCTCGAAATGCCCAGCGTCTTGGGCATCACCCAGGCTCGCCCCCCAGGCGGCTGCTAGGTCTTCAGACTTGTCAAAGTCACAGGTCGGGTCATTACGGCTGGCCATCAGATGAGAAGGGAAAGGTAGGCGCGTGCGCGGAATGGGCGCAAAGCCATGATCGCCGGCAATCTCTGCCAGTTTGGGACGCTCCCAATCGGAAACCCCCACCAGAAAGGCACCCACGACCTGACCGGGCCTAAAATGTGGTGCGGCATGGACCGCTGTCAGCACACCCACAGAATGCCCCACCAGGACCACAGGGCGTTGAGCCTCTTCGACGGCACGCACAACCGTGTCGACCCAACGGTCCTTTTGGGGTTTATGCCAATCATCTTGGGCGATGATCTGGCCATTGGCCATTTTGGCCGCCCAGCGGCTTTGCCAATGGTCTTGGCTTGATCCGCCAAGACCCGGTAAAAAGAAGATATCTACGTCTGCGATTTTCATGCGTCTTACCTAGTTTTGCTCTGTCGATCCGACAAGAGCATAGAGGCATCTCTGCGCAGAGCTAAAAAATCGGGCGATCGGCCGCGCGCGGGCCTAAAATCAGCCAGGCGAGAAAGCCTATAATAGGGAAAATCAGAATAATGGTAATCCAGAAGGCTTTTAAACCGCGCGGTGCGCGGCTCTCACCGATACTAAGGATAGCCCACACATCAAAGATCAGAGCCATCAGGCCAATCGGCCCCAAAAAAAAGTCCAGACCCATCGTCATGTCTCACAGCTCTACCGATTGGTGCAATAAAGCAAGACTAGGGTGAATCCTTGGTAACAGCAACGCGATACGTCTAAAAAAACAACGCCTCATGCAGGCTGTGCATGAGGCGTTGTTTTTGCGATGACGAGAAGGGTGTCTTCACCTCTCTCTCCCGTCTCCCCGAATCTTTTATCTTAGGCTTCCATGGTGAGATTATTGAGCGTTTCTTCAAGTGTCGCAAAGCTAGGCTGCATCTTGCTGGGCACCAGACCGCGGCCAATCTCAACAGAGATCTGCGGTGCGTTGCCATGAAGGTGTGCGACCAAGACCGCCTTGATCACTTTATAATATTCACCTTCTTCATCGACGATGGCCGTCAAAACGGCCGAGAACGGACCCACAAAACCATAGGCTAAGAACACGCCCAGGAAAGTTCCCACCAGGGCACCCCCGATCATACCCCCCAAAACGGTGGGCGGTTCAGAGATCGCCGACATGGTTTTCACAACGCCCAACACCGCCGCCACAATCCCCAGCGCAGGCAAACCATCGGCCATCTGCTGAATGGCATGGGCCCCAGCACCGGCTTCATGGTGGTGTTTTTCAATCTGTTTTTCGATGTGATCTTCAACCTGATGGGGATCTTCCAAATTCATCGTCATCATGCGCAAGGTGTCGCAGATCAGATCAATTGCGAAGTGATCCTTCTCAATCTTGGGATATTTGGAAAAGATCGAGCTTTCATGCGGATTTTCGATATGCGCTTCCAGCGCGATCACACCCTTGGTCTTCATGGTTTTGGTCAGCTGGAATAAAAGGCAGAGAAGGTCTTCATAATCCTTCTTCTTCCACTTGGCCCCGGCAAAGATCTTACCAAAGCCCCCAGCCGTCGCGCCAATCGTAGAGGGCGGATTACCAATCAAGAACGCACCCACAGCGGAGCCGCCGATCATCATCAACTCAAAGGGCAACGCCTTGAGGATCACACCGAACTTACCCCCGGCGAGCACATACCCCCCGAAGACCATAACGAACACCACGACGATGCCGATGATCTGAAACATCGAACCACCACTCCACTTCTTGGACGCACCACAACAGGCTGGCCTTCTGGCTCTTATCACCCACACGTCCCGTTTCGAGACGCACCATAGCCCAGGATGCTTAAGGTGAGGTTGATCGCCCCTTCACAAAGCATTTACACTTCAGGGGTTTTTCCGGTGATGGACAAAGGCACGCGCACCCCTTACATCCTCGCCATGACCCCCGTTTATGACCCGGCCAACCCCTCGGCCCCACACATCAGAAAACGTGCATTCCGTTTGCTTTTCATCTGCTTGATGATTACCGGCATCGGCAATTCCATGTTGTTCGCCATTCTGCCGCCCCTGGCCAATGAGCTGGGCGTGGCGAAAGTTTTCGTCGGGGCGATCTACACAATCTCTGCGTTACTTTTTTTATTGATGAGCCCGATTTGGGGCGCACTCTCTGACCGCTATGGGCGTCGCCCCCTTATCGTGCTGGGCCTGACCTCATTTTCTGGATCCACTTTAGTCTTCGCGCTGGGGGCCTATTTGGGCCAAGCCCATCTGGTCGCGCCCTTAGGGGCCATTGCCATTATGGCTCTGGCGCGCTCGATCTTTGGGGGTATGGGATCGGCCACAAATCCTTCGGCCCAGGCCTATGTTGCTGATCGTACCAGCGCCCAGGAACGCACCAAAGAGCTGGCCAGCCTGACGGCGGCTTTTGGTTTGGGCGGCGTTATCGGCCCAGCCCTGGCCGCTGCCTTAGCGGAAAGGATCGGCATTGCCCCCTTTATGTTGGCGGCTGCGATCATCGTGGCGGGCGGGGCCTTTGCCGTTCATACCTTTTTGCCCGAAAAATCACCGCCCAAAGTTCAAAGCCGCCCGATCAATCCGATTGAGCAGTTTAAATTCGCGCTGGATCCGCGCCTGACAGCCTTTGTCATCTATGGCTGTGCGTTGTGGCTGACCCAGGCGAGCAGTCTACAGACCCTCACCTTCTACATTATGGACCGGCTGCAGTTTGACACCGCCGAGGGACTACGCATGGGCGGGATTGCGTTGACCAGCGGCGCGGCGGCCTTGATCTTTGCGCAATTGGTGCTGATCCCAACGCTTAATCTGTCGCCGCGAATTTTGATGAGCGCGGGCGCAGCCTTCACCCTGATCGGCAATGGCGTCATCGCGCTGGCCAACCATTATCCTTTGATCATTGTCGGCTATATGATTTTAAGCTTGGGCTTTGGTCTGGCGCGGTCTGGCTTTACCGGCGGGGCTTCATTGGCGGTGAACCCTGAAGAGCAGGGGCGCGCGGCCGGGATCACCACCGCCACAGCCGGGCTCGGCTTTATGCTGGCGCCGATCTTCGGGCTTTGGCTCTATCAAAGCTTTGGCCCCTCCACCCCGTTTGAGCTGAACATGGCTTTAGCCCTGGGGGCCTTGGCGCTGGCCTTCCTTCACCCGGCGGTGCGCCGCACCCGCGCCTAAACGCTTTAAGTACGTCCGGCCTTGCGCAAAATTCGCCCATGTACCTCTGCGCCCGCATAGCCATCCGGCGTCATGCCCTCAGCGGCCTGAAAGGCGCGGATAGCCCGGCGAGTATTCGGCCCGACAATGCCGTCCACGCCGCCCGGATCATAGCCCAGATCAACCAGCGCTTCTTGCATGGCTTGCGATTGCGCGCGGTTGAGCGGGGGGTTATCCAGCGGCCATTCACCAACTATGTCCGGGCCAGAGCCCAGCTTGCTGGCGAGATACGCCACACCCAGCGCATAGGCGGTGGAATTATTATAATGCTTGATCGCTTCAAAATTATCAAAGGTCAAGAAGGCCGGACCGCGCGCGCCCGCAGGGGCGTTCAATTTGGCGCGGCGATTGAGCAAATACTCATCCCAGGGCAAGCTTCCCTGGCGAGCAACGCCTAAAGCGGCCCACTCTGAAACAGGCTTCCATCCGGTTTCATTCCACACTGACCAGTTGAAATCCTCACCCAGCGTGACTTCGATCACCACCGGCGCATTCGCCTGCCAACCGCCCCGGTTTAACAAGGCCGCCGCCGAGGCCAGGGCATCGCCCGCATCCCCCCAGATATCACGGTCGCCATCATTATCGAGATCTTGCGCGCGCTCTAGATACGTCGTCGGGATAAATTGGGTCTGGCCCATCGCCCCAGCCCATGAGCCTTTTAACTGATCGCGCGTGGCCCAGCCGCGATCCAGCATGCGCGTCACGGCATAGAGCTGATCTTCGGCCCATTGGCGACGACGCCCTTCCCAGGCCAAGGTCGCCAATGCACGTACAATGTCATTGGTGCCCTGGATCTCACCATAGGCGCTTTCCAGGCCCCAAATCGCCGTTAGGATATGGCGATCCACCTCATAGCGCGCTTCAATGGCATTCAGCGCTTCAATCTCGCGGATTTGCGCGAGCCGTCCCTTGGCGGCGCGATCTTCAGAGGCCGCCCCGGCGATATATTCCCAAATCGGGCGCACGAATTCGGGCTGGCTGCGATCACGTTCAATAATGCGCGGATCAGGCTCGATCCCATCAAACATAGACGCGACAATGGCGCGATCGACCCCGCGATCAATCAGACGCGCCTGAAAGTCACGCGACCAGGTTTCAAAGGGCTGATCCTGCGCCATGACCGGGGCCGTCAGGGCACTGCCTAGGGCCAAAGCCACCATAAGCGCACGCAAAGTTTGGTGTTTGGCCGTCATAGGCGATCTCCCCGAAGTTTAAAGACGTTGGGCCAAGTATAAGCCATGGCGATATGAACCCAAGCTGAGAATGTTGTGGACCCTGGGCAAAACGCATCAGGCGCGATAAAGCTTCACGCGCGATGCAAAAAAGCGACAGCGCCTAGACGCGCGCGCCTTTGCGCGTATGAAATTTGCCTTGTTTGCAGTGCTGGTGTGTTGACTCTGCGCCCACCATCGCGTAATCACCGCGCTTCAAATTTGGGCCCGACCCAAAGACGGCACTAGGCCAAAGAAGACATTTACTCAAGACAGGCGCGAAACCATGAAAGTCCGCAGCTCTATTCGTTCTTTGAAAAACCGCCACCGCGATTGCCAGGTGGTGCGTCGCCGTGGCCGCGTATACGTGATCAACAAAACCGACCCACGCTTTAAAGCGCGCGCTGGTTAGGTGTGATGAGCGCGGCGCGTAGCTTGCCGCGTGCAACAGCCCTGCTTTGGGATATCGGCAACACCCTTGTGCGCTGGGATCCTAAACGGCTTTACAAAACGCTGATTGAAGACCCAAACGCCGTTGAGGACTTTCTCAACGGCGTTTGTACCATGGACTGGCACACCTATCATGATCGCGGTGTCACCATGGCCGACAATCGTGCCGCTTTGGTTGTACGCCATCCGGATAAAGAAGCTTTGATCCGCGCCTGGGATGTGCGCTGGTTAGAGATGTTTGACGGAACGATGCCTGGGGTTTTGGAGCTTTTCGAAACCCTGGACGCAGCCGGCGTGCCGCAATATGCCCTGACCAATATGCCGGCGGAAAAATGGCCCGCCGTGATGGGGATCTATCCCTTCACGCAAAAGCTCCTCCATACGGTGGTCTCCGGCGAAGAAGGCTTGGTTAAGCCCGATCCCAAAATCTATGAGCTGACCAAGAAGCGAATCGCCTCCAAACCCGGCGAGACCCTGTTCGTCGATGATCGCCAAGATAATGTCGATGCGGCCATCCGCTGTGGCTTCCAGGCGGTACGCTTTGTCGATGCCGAAACCTTGCGCAAAGATATGCAAGAGCGCGGCCTGCCGGTTTAGACCCAAACGCGCGTGAAAATTCATCCGCGACCGCCTTTGCCCATTGGTTTCTTTAAAATGTCCCCGTAAGCTGGGGCGATGATCTGGTTCAGTGCCCTTCTGTTGATGGTTCAGCCCGCCCCCGCAGCGCCGGGGCAGGAGCGCTCTATTGATCTGAGCCCCCCTCAAGGCACATCGAGCCTTAGCCCGCAAGCGCGTTTAGCCGAGCGCTTGGCGGCCCTCAAAGCCAGCACCAACGAAGATGAAGCCAACGCGCTGGCCGCAGAGGTCATCTCGCTGTGGGAACAACAAGGCGGCGATACCGCGCAGTATATGCTTGATCGCGGCCGCATGGCCGCCCAGGCCGGCGAATGGACGCTGGCCGAGCGCCAATATCATTATGTGCGCCAATTGGAACCAGAGCTGTCTGAAGGCTGGATCCGCACCGCTGAAACCGCCGCCGCGCGCGCCGATTGGACCTTCGCCATGGAAGCCTTGGAACGCGCCCTGGTGTTAGAACCCAACCGATTTGATGCCTATGTCATGCTAGGCAATGTCCTGGAACGCGCCGAGAGCCCGGAAGGCGCGCTGGAGGCCTATAAAGAGGCCTTAAAAATCTTCCCCCTCCATCCGCGGGCGCGTAACGGCGTGGAGCGTCTGGAGTCCGCCGCCGCCGGGCGGGCCTTATAAGCGGATATGGAAGCTCGCGTCTTAGAACTTCAGGAGGCACGCCTTCATTATATCGAGACAGGCGATCCCCAACAGCAAAGCGTTGTGATCCTGCATGGCGCGATCAGTAATCTGCGCGATCCTTATCTGGCACTGAACGGTCACTTAAATGATTTCCATGCCATCTATCTCGATCGCCCGGGCCTTGGCCATTCCACACGACCCCCTGGGCCTTGGACGCCCCAGCGTGAGGCCCAATTGATCACAGACTTTATGGCGGCCAAGGGCCTAAAGGATGTGCTGATCGTGGGGCATTCCTGGGGCGGGGCGATTGCCATGCGCTGTGCGCTCGATCACCCTCACCTCTTCAAAGGTCAGCTCCTGATTGCTCCGGCCCTGCGCGCGGGCGTAGGCGAAGCGGCCTGGTATAACAAAGCCACCCACTGGCCCCTGATCGGCTGGCTGATCAGCCATGTGGTCGCGCCCCTGCTCGGTCCCTTGATGCTGGGTAAGGGCGTGGCCCATGCCTTCCACCCCGAGCCCGTACCCGCGAGCTATATTGAAGACTCTGATCTCGCCCTGATCCTGCATCCGCGTCGCTTTCGCGCCAATGCCCGCGACATGGCCGATGTCAATGCCCATCTGGCGGCCCAGGAAACCCGTTACCCTGAATTGAGTGTGCCCACGGTGATCCTGGCCGCGCCGCACGATCAAGTCCTGTGGACGGCGCGCCATTCGGGCGCGCTCGATGCGGTGAGTGATCAGGTACACCTCACCCTTATTGACGGCGCGGGCCATAACCTCCATTTCAGCCATCAAGGCCTGATTGTCGAGGCCCTCAACCGACTAAAGGGGTAATGAGATGAGCGAGCACGCCGCGCTGGAGGCACGCATTGATCATGCTTTGGCCTATCCCTTTGAGCCCCCGCGCGAGAGCTTTGTCTTTATCCGCGGCCAGGCCCTGGCGCTACTCCATTGGAATGCCAGCCATGTAGAGGACAGCGTCTTTGAAGGCGAGGCCAAGGCGCGCACCCTTCTGACCCAGGCCGAAATTGAGGCCCTTCATCGTCCGCGCCATGCGGTGATCGCCTGTGGATCGAATGCATCGCCCCGGCGCCTGCGCGAAAAATTTGGCGATGATCAGATCGTACCAACGCTCGCCATCACGCTATCGGGCTATAGCGTGGTCCATTCGGCGAAAATCGCGGCCTATGGCTCCATCCCCGCGACCTTGCATCCCGATCCGATGGGAAAGGCCCAGGTCTTTGTGAATCTCCTCGATGAGGATCAATTGGCGATCATGGATGTGACGGAGACTTTGGGCGTGGCCTATGACCGCCCGATCTTTGATCGCGATGCGGCCAAAGGCCTACCCAGCCAGGCCGAAACCTTGATGGCCTATGTCAGTCGCCATGGGGCGTTGAGCCTGTCAGGGGCGCCGGTCGCCCTTTCCATGGTGCGCCAAGATACGCTTTACACATCTTTGGATCAAAGACAGGCCCAGGGCCTGGCGCTGTCTTTAGTGGATCATCCCGGTGATGAGCGTGAATTTATCGCGGAAAATCTGAGTGATAGTCAGATCCGCGAAGCGCGCAGCCTGGCGTTAAAAACCGCCAGCGACCTTCCCTTTTCCTGATCCGGGGCGAAGAGGCGCCTTGCCAAAGGGGGGCCGGGGCGCGTATGACGCACGCCCACCCCATCCCCACGCGACCAAGCCCTTGGGCGCGCAAGACTGGAGAACGCCCATGGTGACCGAAACCGACCCCTATGCCCCTGAAGGCGATGTCTCTGATGCCATCGGTGCCAGCGCGCGCGATCAGATCCGCGCCTTTGTCGCCCGCATCGAGCGCCTGGAAGAAGACAAAGCCGCCGTCATGGCCGATATGAAAGAGGTCTATGCCGAAGCCAAATCTATGGGCTTTGATGTCAAGGTCCTGCGCCAGGTCATTCGCCTGCGCAAGCAAGACCGTCATGAGCGCCAGGAGATGGAAGCGCTCTTGGAATTATATCTCGGGGCTCTTGGCGAGTAAGATATTTTGTTCTATATTCGTTCGCATGGCGCGCGATATAGACGATAAGAAAAAGCGTAAGGCCCTGGCGAAATTGCGCCGGGCCAAAGCGCTGATAACCAGCGGGGACGATCCCACGCGCGCCTTCAGCGAGTGGGAGGAGGACTTTGTCACCTCCTTAGAAGATCGCCTGGAAACCTTTGGCTCGGCGTTTAATGACCCCGAGAAAGGCGCTTTGGATGAGCCATTGTCTGCTCGCCAAGCGTTGAAGCTCAAAGAGATCGAGAAGAAGGCCAAAGGTAAAGCCAAAGGCATAGATCGCCCACGCTATTCCTCGTTCAAGTCCAAAACCTCCAGCTTTACATCGAAATCGCAACCACGCCGCAGCTATGGCCGCGACATCCATGACGATGTGATCGAAGCGGTTGAGACGCCAGTTCTGAGCGAGGCACAAAGCGCCCTGCCCCAAGGTGCCAAGAAGGCCGTCAAAAAGGGCTTCACCCCGCGCTTGGTGGTCGGCGATAGCGCACCCCATGCGCCAACGCCGCCAGCGGCCCCTGAACCCATGGCTCCCCCCTCCCCTGCGCCTCAAGCGACGCCAGATCCGCGGGCGCGCTTCCAAATCATTGCGGGCGGCTTAGACGCCAAGGCGTCTTAAGCCTGCTCGGGCAAGCCTCTGATGGGCCGTCTTTGCTGATGGACCCTGGGGTGACGAAGTGTGAGACCTGTCCTCCCCTGCGAAGCGGGGGAGGTGGTCCGATAGGACCGGAGGGGGCGACTTTTTGTGAACTATCCCCGCATCGCAACGACAGCAAAAAAAAGAACTGTCATCCCGGAGAAGCGAAGCGCACATCCGGGATCTATTGAGTATGCCGATAACGCGCATAGATCCCCGATCAAGTCGGGGATGACAGGTCGACCCGAAGGGGCGCAAGCGCGAACGCGCGCCCGAAGCTAAGCGAGGAATTAAAAAGAACTGTCATGCCAGATTTAATCTGGCATCCAGGCCGTGACTTTGACGATTATTCTGACCAATCAGAATCAAGCTCAACTCTTACGGCATGGACCCCAAATCAAGTTTGGGGTGACAGGAATTAGCCACCCCCCAACAAAAAACGCGCTGGCGGGGGACCAGCGCGTTTTTATCGACCGATAGTTCGAAAGGCAGATCAGGGGGGGGTTAACCCGCCTCGCGGAAATTATCGACGTCTAATTCGTATTCGCGCACTTTGCGATAAAGCGTGGAGCGCCCTACGCCCAGACGCCGGGCCACTTCGGCCATTCGCCCAGAATAGGTTTCAATCGCAAACTGGATCAGGTCACGCTCGATGGATTCCAGCGGGCGTAAATGGCCCCCCGCATCCACAATGTCGACCTTGGCCAAATCATCCCCGGCCTCATCCTCCAGGGCTTCATGCAAGACCGGCAGGGCTTCATGATGCACCGGTGCGGGCGCAGGCTCGTCGGCAAAGCTGGGCGTCATGCCCGAGATTTGCGGAAAGTCCTGCGGGGTCAGGTAGTCGCCATCGCATAAGACCACCGCGCGGAAGACCATATTTTCCAGCTGGCGCACATTGCCCGGCCAGTCATAGGCCATCATCAGATCCATAGCGGCCGCGTCGGCATCCATGATCTGTTTGTTTTCCTGCGTGTTGAAGCGCGCAATGAAGTGACGCACCAGGGCGGTCATATCATCCTTGCGTTCACGCAAGGCCGGCACTTCAATCGGGAATACGTTCAAGCGGTAGAAGAGATCTTCGCGGAATTGACCGGCGCGGACCTGTTCGGCCAGATCGCGATTGGTGGCCGAAATGATGCGCACATCGACCTTGACGGGCTTTTTCGAGCCCACCGGGTCCACTTCACCTTCTTGCAGGGCGCGCAGCAGTTTGACCTGCATGTCCAGGGGCAGTTCACCGATTTCATCCAGGAAGAGCGTGCCGCCATCAGCCTCTTGGAATTTACCCATATGCTTGGCCACAGCGCCAGTGAACGCGCCTTTTTCGTGACCAAACAAGGTTGATTCCACCAGATTTTCTGGAATAGCGCCGCAGTTCACCGTGATGAAGGGTTTTCCCGCCCGATCAGACGCGGCCTGAATGGAGCGTGCGACCAATTCCTTACCAACCCCGGATTCCCCGGTGATTAAAATCGGAATATTGGATTTTGCCGCGCGTTCGCCCAAACGCACCACCTGGCGCATCCCGGCAGCACCTGCCACCATGTCTTTGAAGTCCGACTTGCCGCTTTGCATGCGCTTAAGCCGGGAGACCTCCCCCGTCAGCTCGCGCACCTTAAAGGCGTTGCGGATCGAGACCGCAATGCGTTCGGGGCTAGCGGGCTTGATGAAGAAATCCACCGCGCCTGCACGCATCGCCTTGACCACCGTTTCAATACCGCCATGGGCGGTCAAAACGATCACCGGCAAGCCCGGTTCGCGGGCATTGAGCGCCTCTAACGTCTCCATACCATCCATGCCGGGCATAACCAGATCGAGCAGAACCACGTCCACTCCACCGCGTTTGACCCGATCCAAGGCGGCTTCCCCACTGTCAGCCGTCTCGGGATGGTGTCCCTGTTTTTCCAGTACCGCTTGCATTAAGCGGCGTTGAGTCGGGTCGTCATCGACAACCAGAACTGTTTTAGCCATCACCCACGCCTTTTCGGTCGCTAACGGGTATCGGTCTCAGTATTGAGAAGAAGAGCTTGCCCCATGGTTTTCCACGTGAGCGCCCCCGACATCCGCTTGTTGTGTGAGCCGTTATGGGACAGGAGTCGTAAAATTGACGTTTATGCGCCGGTAGGAAATTATTAGGGTAAACAAAGCCTTAGCATTGCTTACATTGGTAAGGATTGACGTGAACGTAAAGCAGGCGCAGACTTTTACAAAAGCTAAACGCGTTAAGGAAGGAGCCAGAAAATGGCTGTCCCAGAGGATCAAAACCCGCCCCTCGTTAACGAATCACCTTCAGGGATGGCGGCCCCTGAATGGTTTACAAAGGCGCTCAAAACGCCCTTTGAAACGGGTCATGTCACCCATAAAGGCATTGATCTGGCCTGGAAGGCGTGGGGAAAAAAACAAAAAAACTGCATTATTTTGATCCATGGCGGCACAGCCCATAAGGGATGGTGGGATGCGATGGGTCCTTTTTTGGCGCAAAATGAACGCAGGGTGGTCGCCATCGACCTCGCCGGGATGGGGCATTCGGGCTGGCGCGAGGGCTATGACCTCTCTCAACACGGCGAAGACGCGCTGATCGCAGCCGAAGCGGGCGGAGCCTTTGCTGGCGAAGAGCGCCCGGTTTTGGTCGGTCATTCCTTTGGCGGCTTTGTCACGATGATGGCCGCGATTGAGCACGGCAAACGCCTATCACGCGCGATTATCTTGGACAGTCCCTTTCGGCCCTTATCCGAACAACGCAGTGAAAGCCCGCCCCGGCGCGGGGGGCGCGTTTATGCCACCATCGACGAGGCCTTGGCCCGCTTCCGCCTGCTGCCCGAACAAGCGTGTGAGAACACCTGGCTGGTCGATTATATCGCGCGCGGATCCCTGCACCCTGTCGAGGGCGGCTATACGTGGCATTTCGACCCGCAGCTGTGGCAGAAACTCTCCTGGACCCGTCAGGCCCCGGAAGATCTCGCCAAGGCCTTACGCGCGCCCTTGGCCTTTATACGCGGGGCACAATCTGATTTAGTCCCCGACCCACTGTGGACCTATATGCAAGGGGTTTTTAAAGATAGCCCCTTTATAGATGTGCCCGAGGCCCGTCATCACTTGATCCTGGATCAGCCTTTAGCGGTCATCGCGGCACTCAACGCCCTTATCGAAGGGTGGAAAACGCCAAGAAAAGACTGAAGAAAGCGCCTTTAAAGGGTGAATGAGACTTGGCCAAATCTATCCGGCGTGATACCTCGCGTCATAATCGTGTCTTTTTGAAGTTAAGGAGTCCCCCATGGCAGCGGATTACCATCACGGTGAGATGGACATCTCCGAGCACAGCAAAACCTTCCAAGGTTTTATTGATGTTTCCATCTATTCTACCCTGGTGACAGGCGTCGTGATCTTGTTCGCGGTCCTGCACTTTGGTGCTCATGTCGCTTGGTTCACCGATCTTTTCATCTGCGCAGCTTTGGCGCTGGTTGGTGGATTAATGTTCAAACGCGGCGTTGCTTATTGGGCGACGATCATCATCACGGGCTTCATCGGCCTGGTGATCGGCGGGGGCATGGCGCTGTTCGGCGCGTAAGCTTTAATACCAATTGTATAAAATAACCTCTGCACACAAAAGTGGCAGAGGTTATTTTTTTGGTTGCACCTGCGGCATATTTCCCCATCTTGAGATCAACGGCACGCGCCGCAAGAGGGGAATGCCCGTATGAAAATTGCAGTTCTAAAAGAGACATGGCCTGGTGAAACCCGTGTGGGGGCTACGCCAGATACCGTCAAAACCTTTATCAAGGCCGGGGCTACGGTCTTTGTCGAATCAGGGGCGGGCGCACAAGCGAGCTTCTCTGATGCGATGTATGAAGGCGAAGGGGCCCAAACCGGGGCCTTAAACGCCCTTCCCGGCGACACTCAATTGGTTCTATGTGTGCGCCGACCGGATGACGCTCATCTGGACGCCATCCCCAAAGGCGCGATGATTATCGGCCTGATGGAGCCCCATAGCGCGCAAGATTTTGCCAAAACCTGCGCCGATAAAGGCCTGACGGTGTTGGCCATGGAATTGACCCCGCGCATCACCCGCGCCCAATCCATGGATGCGCTGTCGTCTCAGTCCAACCTTTCAGGCTATCGCGCGATTATCGAAGCCGCGCACATCTATGGGCGCGCCTTCCCGATGATGATGACGGCGGCCGGTACGATTGCCCCGGCAAAGGCCTTCATCATGGGCGCAGGCGTTGCCGGCCTTCAGGCCATCGCCACCGCACGCCGTCTGGGCGCGGTTGTCACCGCCACCGATGTGCGCCCCGCCGCCAAAGAGCAAGTCGCCTCGCTGGGCGCGAAATTCATCGCCGTTGAGGATGAAGAATTCAAAGCCGCAGAGACCTCGGCGGGCTATGCCAAAGCGATGAGCCCCGAATATCAGGCCAAGCAGGCCGCGCTGGTCGCCAGCCATATCGCCAAGCAGGATGTGGTCGTCACCACCGCGCTGATCCCCGGACGCCCGGCCCCGCGCCTTATCTCGACCGCGATGGTCGACACCATGAAGCCCGGCAGTGTCATCATCGACCTGGCCGCGGCCATGGGCGGCAATTGTGAGCTGACCCAGCCCGATACTCTTGTTGAGCATAATGGTGTGACCATTGCCGGTTACACCAATCTGCCCGCGCGCCTGGGCGCAGATGCCTCGCAGCTTTTAGCCAAGAACTTCGTCAATCTTTCCGCGCTCTTGAAAGATCAGAGCGGGGCCTTCGCGCCCCATTGGGACGATGATGTCATCAAAGCCATGACCCTGACCCGTGATGGTCAGATCGTTCATGACAGCCTTCGCGCATAGGAGCCCCCCATGGAAGTCGTAGATCCCTTTATCTTCCGCCTGGCCATCTTCGTGCTGGCCATCTTTGTGGGCTATTATGTGGTGTGGTCAGTGACCCCAGCGCTGCATACGCCCTTGATGAGTGTCACCAACGCCATTTCATCGGTCATTATCGTGGGCGCGCTGCTCGCGACCGCTGCGGCGGCGACCAATGCCGGCGGGCAATTTGCCAAAGGGGCAGGCGCGCTCGCCATTATTCTCGCCAGTGTGAATATCTTTGGCGGCTTTATGGTCACCCAGCGCATGCTCGCCATGTATAAGAAAAAAGATAAACCCGCCAAGGCGGACACCCCAAAGACGGAGGGCTGATCCATGAGCGTCAATCTCGCGGCCCTTCTCTATCTGGGCTCAGGTATCTTGTTCATTCTGGCTTTGCGCGGGCTATCCAGCCCGGAAACCGCCCGCCAGGGTAATTATTTCGGCATGGCCGGGATGGCCGTGGCCATCATCACCTCGCTGCTCTTGGTCAAGGCCGATGGTCTGGGCTTTGCCCTGATCGTGGGCGGCATCGTCATCGGCGGCGGCGTCGGGGCCTATATCGCCAAGCGTATCCCCATGACCGCCATGCCTCAGCTGGTGGCCGCCTTCCACTCCCTGGTTGGGATGTCAGCGGTTTTGGTCGCCATTGCGGCGCTGTACCAGCCTGAAGCCTTCCACATCACTATCGGCGTCGACAAGATTAAATCCTTGTCTTTGATTGAGCTTTCCTTGGGCGTCGCCATCGGGGCGATCACCTTCTCGGGCTCGGTCATCGCCTTTATGAAGCTACAAGGCCTGATGAGCGGCGCGCCGATCATCTTTAAGGGTCAGCATTGGCTGAATTTGGGTCTGGGCATTGCGGTCTTTGTCTTTATCGTCTTCCTGACGGCTTCAGGGGGAGAAAACAAAACCGCCTTCTGGCTGATCACCTTGATTGCGCTTTTCCTCGGCGTCCTCCTCATCATCCCCATTGGGGGCGCGGATATGCCGGTTGTGGTCTCCATGCTCAATTCCTATTCGGGCTGGGCTGCTGCGGCCTTGGGCTTCACCTTGGAAAATACCGCCCTTTTGGTCACCGGTGCCCTTGTGGGCTCCTCAGGGGCCATCCTCTCCTACATCATGTGTAAGGGGATGAACCGGTCCTTCATCTCGGTGCTTTTAGGGGGCTTTGGTGCTGATACCTCAGTGGCCGCGGCGGGCGCAGACCTTGATCGCTCCGTCAAGCAAGGCTCTGCCGAAGATGCCGCCTTCATCATGAAAAATGCCGGTAAAGTCATCATCGTGCCCGGCTATGGCATGGCGGTGGCCCAGGCTCAACATGCCTTGAAGGAAATGGCGGACGCTCTCAAAGCCGAAGGCGTTGATGTCGCCTATGCCATTCACCCCGTGGCGGGCCGGATGCCGGGTCATATGAATGTACTGCTGGCCGAAGCCCAAGTGCCTTATGATGAAGTCTTTGAGTTGGAAGACATCAATTCTGATTTCTCCAATGCCGATGTCGCCTTCGTCATCGGGGCCAATGACGTCACCAATCCCGCCGCCGAGGATGATCCCTCTTCGCCGATTTACGGCATGCCGGTCCTTCAGGTCTGGAAGGCGGGCACGGTAATGTTCGTCAAGCGCTCGCTGGGCTCTGGCTATGCTGGGGTGGAAAACCCCGTCTTCTATCGCGACAACACCATGATGTTGCTGGGCGATGCGAAGAAAATGGCCGAAAGCATCGTCAAAGCCATGCACTAAGCCTTCACCGCTTTGAAAAACACCCCCGCAGGCTCCGCCCTGTGGGGGTTTTTTCTGGACTCTCGCCCCTCGCTTGGGCTTATGTCACCGGACATAGACCATGAGGGGACGTATAATGGTCGAGGGGATATTACAGATCTGGGCAGAGGCCTTACCCATCCTGCAGCGTATCTGGGCCTTTATGCTATGGGCTTGGCCGATCGCGCTGTGGGTCATGGTGATCTGGGTGGGGTTGAGCCTTCTGGCCATCGCTTTTCAGGCCCATCTGCTTTATCACCCCTATCGCAAGCGTATTGATCCCAAAAGCGTTGGCCTCGATCAGATCGAAGAAGACTGGATGGAAACCCCAGATGGGGAGCGTCTGCTGCTCTGGCGCGCCAAGCCGCGTCAAAAAGACGGCCCCCTTCTGATCTATCTCCATGGCAATCAACGCCATCTCGCCCATCGCGCCCGGTTTTTCCGTATGTTTTTGAATGCGGGCTGGGGCTTTGTGGCGCTCTCTCATCGCGGCTTTGGCGGCTCGACCGGCTGGCCCAACGAAAAACGCAATGTGCGCGATGCGATTACACTCTTAGACTATTTAACCGCCGAGGGGTTCGATCCCCAGCGCTTTGTGCTCTATGGCGAATCCATGGGCTCTGGCACCGCTGTGCAGGCCGCCGCCAGCCATCCGATCGGCGGACTTATTCTGCATGCGCCCTATGATTCGGTGCTGGATATGGCACGTATTCGCGTGCCCTTCATCCTTCCGCGCCTGTTTCTGCGTGAGCGCTGGCACTCCATCGCCTATATCGCGCAAGTCAGCGTACCGCTGCTCTGGCTCCATGGCGATAAAGACCGCATTGTGCCCCTCAGCCGGGGCCGACGGCTCTATGATGGTGCCAGCGGACCGAAATATGCCGGCCTCGTCAAAGGCGCAAACCATTTTGGTATTTACACCCAAGCGGTCTTTAACCACCATATCCGCTTCTTTGTAGAAGGCATCGTCAAAGCCCAAGCCGCGAGCGGGTTTAGCGGGCCAATGAGCTATCTCGATCCTGCCTGCCCGCGCGAAAAAGGCCCCTTGCGTCTTCGCGCTCAAGCGCCTAACACCTAAGAGGGACATGAACATCATAGTCGTATTCGGGTGACGACCCTTCGCAGAAGTGCCGTCTAACGCTATGATTTATTTTGCTTGAGTGGGACTATTCGCCTTGATGCTGGATCATTTCAAACGCCTCGCCGCCTATAATGCTTGGGCGAATGCTCGCCTGTATGACGCCGCTACGGCTTTGCGCGATTTTGAGCGCAAACGCGATGTCAAAGCCTATTTCAAAAGCCTGCA
This sequence comes from Woodsholea maritima DSM 17123, assembly GCF_000382325.1. Taxonomy (GTDB): domain Bacteria; phylum Pseudomonadota; class Alphaproteobacteria; order Caulobacterales; family Maricaulaceae; genus Woodsholea; species Woodsholea maritima. The sequence goes on along the minus strand of NZ_KB908057.1, from coordinate 314,355 downwards.
TGGCACGCTGAACCATATCCTGGTCGCCGACCGGATCTGGATGTTTCGCATGACCCAAGAAGGCATGCTGCCCGAGCGTCTCGACATGACTTTGTTCGAGGATTTCATGGCCCTACGCGAAGCGCGCGAAGCCGAAGATCGCCGGATCATCGAATATATCGCCAGCTTGAGCGAGGATCAGCTTGAAGATGGGCTCCAGTATAAAAACACCCGCGGCGACCCCCATAGCCTGCCCTTGAATGTCATTTTGACCCATTTTTTCAATCATCAAACCCATCACCGCGGCCAGGCCACCCATATTCTGCGTCAGCTGGGTGTGGCTGAACCCCCGGCCCTTGATCTTCTGTATTTCGCTCTACCCGCGGCCTGAGCATCGCTCTAGCCAAGTCAAGGAAACTTGTCTATCCTCCTCATAAAAATTATGGGGAGGTTCGATCCGTGAGTGAAATGGCCTTAGAGGTCAGTCATCTGACCAAAAGCTTTAAAGGCAAGGCGGCGGTGCGCGATGTCAGCTTCACAGCGCCGCGTGGACAAATCACAGGTTTTTTAGGCCCCAATGGAGCCGGAAAAACCACAACCTTGCGTATGGCACTGGGGATTATCCAACCTGATAGCGGCCAGAGCCTGTTATTTGGCAAGCCCTTATCCATGAAAACCCTCGACCGGGTGGGTTTCCTACCTGAGGAACGCGGGCTTTATCGCAAAATGACGGCGCTCGATGCGCTGGTCTTCTTTGGCCGGCTAAAAGGCATGAAGGCCAAGGCGGCAAAGACCAAAGCCCTTGAATACCTTGAACGCTTTGAACTCTCTGACGCCGCCTATAAAAAGGTCAAAACCCTCTCCAAAGGCATGGCGCAAAAAATCCAAATCATCGCCGCCCTGATCCATGAGCCGGAATTCATCATCCTGGATGAGCCGTTTTCGGGCCTAGATCCGGTCAATCAATCCTTGTTGGAAAGCATTATCCGCGAAGAGGCCCAGGGCGGGCGCACGCTGTTATTCTCGACCCATGTCATGGAACATGCTGAGCGGTTATGCGATCGTATCGTCTTGTTAGCCCGCGGCCAGAAGGTTTTCGACGGCAGCGTCGATGAAGCTTTGGGCACGGTACCGCGCCAGATCCTTTTGGAAAGCGCCAGCGCCCATGACCTCTCTCAGCTTTTAAGCCCCTTTGGTACGGTAGAATCCCAGGACTGCGCCCAAGAAGGCCATCACGCGTGGCGGGTGACGCTGAATGCCACCAGCCAGGTTCAAGACGTTTTAAAGGCTTGCGTCAGTGCCGGGGTCGATCTCATCCGGTTTGAACCGATCCGCCCCCATCTTCATGATGCCTTTGTTCAATTGGTCAAAGCCAGCCCTGTGCCCAATAGCGCAGCTGAGCCCGTCGAGCGTGAGGAGGTGTAATCATGCGCGCTATCTATCTGATTGCCCGGCGTGAATATCTGTCTTATGTGGCGACCTGGGGCTTCTGGATCTCGCTTCTGGCCCTACCGGTTTTCATGGTCATCGGCGCCAGCGTTCCGATCCTGATCGAAAACTCCAAGCCCGTGCGCTATTTCACCGTGATTGATGAAACCGGGCGCGGCTATGATCACATGATCGCGCGCGATTATGAAGAATCCAGCCGGGAAAGCGTGCGCGAAACGCTTAAAGCGCTTGAAGCCCTCTATGGTGAAGAGCGTGTGGCCGAGGCTTTAACCGCCTTTGATCGCGAAGACGATCTCGAGGCGGCCCGCCAGGGCGCACTTGACGCGCTGAACCTTCAAGACGGCCAAGCCGGGCTGAGCCTGCCCAAAAGCCAGGAAGTTCAAGTCGACCCACCGGCACGTGATCTGGCAGGGCTACGGCCCTATCTGGTCGGGGAAGCGACGCTGGCAACGCCTGAAGGGCAAAAACCCTTGTTCGCCGCGATCATCATTCGCGACAATCTTGAGCGAACGGACGAAAACCCCTCGCCAATTATTCTTGATTATCACTCGACCAATCTTACGGATGTGGATTTATCACGCAAAATCCGCTCTATCCTGGAAGATGATCTGGAAGATGAGATGTTGCGCAATGCGGGCCTCAGCGCCAATGACATAAATACGCTCAATAACTTACGTCCAGAGATCCGCAGCTATAACCCCGCTGAGGTCACAAGCGCCGATGAAGAAGTGACCACTGCAGATCGCCTACCCTTCGTGGTCGCCATTTTCATGGCCTTTATCTTGTGGATGGCCATTTTCTCGGTCGCCAATATGCTGCTGACCAGCATGATTGAGGAAAAGGGCGGCAAAGTCATCGAGCTGATGCTTGCCACCTCACGCTATAGCGATATTCTCATCGGCAAGCTGTTAGGCGTGGCCGCCACCTCCTTCACCCTTATGGGCTCATGGATGGTGTTGGCCCTGGGGGCCTCGGTACTGGGGCATCAAGCCCTGATGCAGCTTGATCCCGACCTTGCCGGTTTGTTCTCTGAAATCTTCACGGTGAACTTGCTTTTACCGGCGGCGGGCTATTTCCTGGTCGGCTATTTGATGTTCGGCGCAACCTTCCTGGCCCTGGGCTCGCTGTGTGAAACCTTGCACGATGCCCAGTCTTTGATGACCCCGATCATTTTCTTCTTGATGGCTCCGATGTTGTTGATGTCGATGAGCATTACGGCTTCAGACAGCATGGTCTATTCCGTCGCTTCTTGGGTGCCGTTCTGGACGCCCTTCATCATGATGAGCCGCCTACCCCATGAGCCCCCTTTATGGGAGATCATTGGCACGACAGCGGTAATGCTTGTGACTTTGGTGCTGGTGATGTGGGGGGCAAGCGCCGTCTTCCGTCAGGGCACGCTGGGCCAAGCGAATGCAGAAAGCGTGAAGCTATTCTTCAAATCGCTGGTCTCGCGGTCAAAATCCTAACGCCTTATGCGGCGCGTTGATCTCCCCCTCAAAGGGCTGATCAGCGCGCCCGCGCGACCAGGATGCCAGCCTGTTGCACCACATGGCGCAAGACAGTCTCTGCGCTCTCAGCTTTAATCAGCACCCTGAGGCCATTATAAAGCGCCAGCAGGCCGTCTGCAGCCCCTTCTAGGGCCTCGCTCGCCCCACCCTGGTCCGCAATCAGCGCGCCCAGGAAAGCTTGGCGTACACGCTCCATCATCATTCGCACTTGGGTCCGGGAATCTTGATCCAGCAAAGCCACATCCACCGAGGCATTGCACAAAAAGCAGCCCCGGCGATCTTGCGTAGTGAGAGCCGTATCCACGACACTGGTGAACACCTGAGTGATCCGCCCCGCCCCCGTTCCAGCCCCTTGGCGCAGAAAGGCTTCAGCCGCTGCGACCTCGTGAGATTCATAATGCATCAGGGCAGCGCGATACATGCCCTGCTTATCGCCATAGAGCCGATAAAGGCTCTGCTTCTTCAGGCCGGTCGCGCCCTCAATATCCTGCATCGAGGTTGCCTCATAACCGCGCGCCCAAAAGGTCTGCTTGATCGCGTCTAACGCCGCATCGCGATCAAAGGTCAAAGGTCGGGCCATAAATCATCTCCGAAAAATTCACGCCGCCATACTTGACGGACCGGTCCGTAACACACATATGACCCTTATCGACGGGGCGCAAGTCCAATGACCCCGACGAAAACGGCTTTCATCCCTCTTCGATCAGGAGATCCCTTATGTCCCGTCTTACTGCCATAACCGACCAGAATGCAAACCCGGCCGCCGCTGAGCTGTTTTCAGCTATCAAATCCAAAGTGGGCATGGTGCCCAACCTTTACCGGGTTACGGCCAATCAGCCGGCCGTCTTGAAGGCGTTACTGACCCTGGGCGAGAATTTGGGCCAAGGCAGCTTGGATGCGCCCACCCGCGAGGCTATCGCGCTCACCGTTGCGGGCGTTAACGGCTGTGATTATTGCGCCTCAGCCCATAGCGCGATTTCAAAGTCGTTGAAAATCGATGAGGCGGAGATCGAATCCCATCTCAAAGGCCGATCCAGCGATGCGCGTTTGAGCGCAATTCTCGCCTTTGCCAGCGCCGTCACACAAAAACGCGGCCTGGTCAGTGATAGCGATCTTCAAGCCGCGCGCGAAGGGGGATTAGATGAAGGCGTGATCGTTGAAGTGATCGGCCAGGTCGTGGCCAATATCTTCACCAATTATCTCAATCATGTCGCAGACACTGAGATCGACTTCCCGCGCGTCAGCGCGGCGTAATCGGATCGTTCTGCGCCCAGCGCGTTAGCGACATACAGATACGAAAAATACCGCACTGAGCTCTCTCAGCGCGGTATTTTTAGTTCCAGCATAAGCGACCGCTATAGAGCGCGGCTAGACTTAACGGCGGCCAGTCTTGGCACGCTTGGGAATCAAGCCTTCGCGCTGAGCGCGCTTACGGGCCAATTTGCGAGCACGGCGGATCGCTTCAGCTTTTTGGCGTGCGCGTTTTTCAGAGGGCTTTTCGAAGTGGTTACGGCGCTTCATCTCGCGGAAGGTGCCTTCACGCTGCATTTTCTTTTTCAACGCTTTGAGCGCTTGCTCAACGTTGTTATCGCGCACGACGATCTGAACGATGGTACTCTCTCCCTAGTTCTGCAATGCACCAAGAGGTGCGAGTTAAAGACTTCAGTGCGGTCACTGGAAGCCACTCGCTCCCGAGGTCCGCGCTTGAGATCGCTTAAGTAAGGCGCGCGCTTTACCAGACCGTCACACACTTGTCTATATCGTAACGGAGTCGAAACGTGTTTTAGGCTCGTCTTGTGGCGTTCGGGTGTGACCCAACCGCACAGACGCGCCCACAAAAGATGACGTTTCACGATAAAGCGCCTATAGGGAGTATACCATGAAAAATGAAAATTGCTTCCCCCACGCTGAAAAAGCTCGCAGATCCCTGTTAGAAGCCGCTTTGCCCGAAGCCGCCTTCGAAGGCTGGAGCGCGAAAACCCTGACCCATGCGGCGCGTGAAGCCGGGCTAAGCGACGGTGAAGTCGAGCTTTATTGCCCTGACGGCGTTTTGGATCTGATCCACACCTGGTCGCGCATTGCCGACGAAGACGCGCGCGTGATGATCGAAGACGGACCGATTCCCAACCGCATCCGCGATAAAATCGCTGCAGCGGTCATGATCCGCCTGGATCAGCTGGCCGGTGAGGAGGAAGCCGCCGAGCGTGCGCGTGCGCGCCTGCTTCTGCCTGATGGGCTCAGCCGGGCCAGCGTCATGACATGGGCGACCTGTGACATGATTTGGCGGGCCATTGGCGATACCTCCACCGATGGGAATTTCTATTCCAAGCGTGCGACCTTGGCTGGGGTCTATCTCTCTACCTTGACGCAATGGCTCAATGAAAGCGACCCGGCCAAGCCCAAGACCCGCGCCTATCTCGATCGACGCATCGAAAACGTCATGCAGATCGAAAAGACCAAGGCCCAGATCCGTAAGGTTCAGGCGAGCCTTCCAGACCTACCTGCGTTCGCGGCCAAGCTGCGCTATGGTTTTGGACGGCGGGCGTAAATCATGGATGTTGTCGTCACTCGCGCCGAACGCAGCGATTTTCTGGAGATTGCAGCGCTTGACCGGACCGGTTGGGCGAAAAACCGCAATGCCGATTATGTCGCCGATGGCGAACATGTCTGGCGCCATTGGGTTGATTATGCCCTGACTTTTGTGGCACGCGCACCCGGCGGGGCGCTTTTGGGCTTTGTGATCACGTTTCCCACCATCAAGCCGCGCTATTATTACCTGCATAAACTGCTGCTAGCTGAGGGCTGTCGCGGCAAGGGCGTAGGCGGGGCATTATTAGAGCCGGTATGCATGCTGTTTGATAAAAAGGCGATCACGGTCGAATTGACAACCGACACCAATAATATGCCGATGCATAATCTGATCGCGCGCTTTGGCTTTCACGAAGATCGCCTGGAAAAGGGCTATTACCGCGAGAATGAAGACCGCCTGGTCTTCATTCGCAAACCCAAGACCGAAACCGCGGCTTAATCGCGAAGCGGCTTTAAGCGGTTTAAATGCCCCATTTTGCGGCCCGCACGGATTTCAGTCTTGCCATAAAGGTGGAGGACGGCTTGGGGCTCCTGCGCCAAGGTGAGCCAATCGGCGGCGTCTTCCCCGATCAGATTGACCATCTCAGCGGCTGAATGCGCACTGGTATCGCCCAGCGGCCAGCCCGCGACCGCGCGCATATGCTGTTCAAACTGATCGCACGCGCAGGCATCCATCGTCCAATGGCCGGTATTATGCACACGCGGGGCAATTTCATTGACCAGCAATTGATCGCCCGCCAGCACGAAGAACTCAACGGCCAGCACACCGACATAATCAAGCTGGGTGAGAATAGTGGTGGCAATCGCTTCGGCTTTCGCGCCCAAACGCGCTTGGGCCGGGGTCGGCGCGATGGAGCGGCGCAAAATCCCGCCCTCATGCTCGTTTTCCGCCAGGGTATAGGCTTTAACCGCGCCATCCAGGCCGCGCGCGGCCACGATGGACACTTCGCGTTCAAAGGCCGCGAAGCCTTCCAAGATCGCGCTCTGCGCGCCAATCTCCGCAAAGGCCGCCTCAGCGCTGGATCCCGCCTTCAGACGGGCCTGACCTTTACCATCATAGCCAAAGCGGCGGGTTTTAAGGATTGAGGGCACACCCAGCGCCGCCATCGCGCGCTCCAGATCGCTGACACACTCCACGGCGCGAAACGGGACGGTGGCAATGCCAGCCTCGTTTAAGAAGCTTTTCTCGACCAGGCGATCTTGGGCGACTTCCAGGGCGCGTGCGCCGGGGCGTACGGGCGCGCATTCCGCCGCCGCCGCCGCAGTTTCCACCGGCACATTTTCAAACTCATACGTCACGACATCAACGCCGCGCGCAAAAGCGCGTACTGCGTCGAGATCATCATAAGCCCCCTTCACGGTATGCGCGGCTACACGCGAGGCGGGCGCGTGATCCTCAGGCGTATAGATGTGCACATCAAACCCTAAACGCGCGCCAGCTATGGCCAGCATGCGGCCCAATTGCCCACCGCCCAAAATGCCAATACATGCGCCCGGGGCCAGCACCGATTGCGCCCCGTTTGAAGATGTGCTCATCGTTTGTGTTCTAATCCTCTACAGAGAGCTGAACGCTCTCGGTTTGTGCCGCGCGATAGGCCTCCAGACGCGCCATCAAGGCCTCATCAGACAAGCCCACGATAGACGCCGCCATCAGGCCAGCATTCTTCGCGCCCGCATTGCCAATCGCCAACGTGCCCACCGGCACGCCGCCTGGCATTTGGGCAATCGACAACAGGCTATCAAGTCCAGACAGGGTCTTGGACTGCACCGGCACACCCAAAACCGGTAACACGGTCAGCGCAGCGATCATGCCGGGCAAGTGCGCCGCGCCGCCAGCACCGGCGATAATCACTTTCACACCGCGCGCCCTGGCGGTTTCAGCGAAATCATACATGCGCTTGGGCGTACGGTGGGCGGAGACGACCATAGCCTCATAGTCCGCACCCAGCTGGTCGAGCACCTTTGCGGCCTCTTGCAGGGTCGGCCAATCCGAACGAGAGCCCATAACAATGGCTATCGGGGCCGATTTTTGCGTCAGATCAAAGGTCAAAACCGCTCACTCCGCTAGAAAAGGAAGCGCGGGAGATTACTCATCAACGCTATAAGGTCAAGTCAAATCGAATATGAGGCTAAGATCTCATTAAGCTTGACGCTTTCTTAACCGGGTAAAGGCATGCTAGGGTCAATTGGCTACGCTTTATAAAGGATGGTGTCATGCGGGTCGGCTCAGGTCATCCCTATGCGGGAACCCAATCGGTGTCCTCAACGCAAAAAGAGCGCAAGATCAAAGACCAAGGGCGAAGCTCGTCCGCGTCTTCCAGCGCCTCTAGCCAGGATGCCGCCAGCATTATGGGCGTGCCCGAGCATGAATTGACCCCCAATGTCCAGCGCGCCCTTCTCTCCTTAATGGGGGAAGTTGACCAGATGCGCCGCGAAACGGAGGCTTTGCGCCAACGGATCCGCGATCTGGAAACTCTGGCTGATCATGATGTGCTGCTGCCCGTGTTGAACCGGCGCGCCTTCATCCGCGAAGTCTCCAAGGCTTTGTCCCTGGCAGAGCGTCATGATGCGCCCTCAGCGCTCATCTATTTTGATTTAAACGGCTTTAAAGCGATCAATGACACCCATGGCCATGCGGCCGGGGATGCGGCGCTGCATGCCGTGTCAGATGTTCTAACCGCGCATTTGCGTGAAACTGACGCCGTTGGGCGTTTGGGCGGGGATGAGTTTGCCGTCGTTCTGACCCTGACGCCTCAAAACGCTGCCGAACGCAAAGCCCAAGAGCTGGCCAATATCATCGCTAACACCACGATTTCTCACGACGGGATTGAGTTCAGCCTCAAAACCGCGTGGGGCGTTCATGCCCTGACAAAGGGCGCAACGGTAGAAGCCGCACTGGCCCAGGCCGATGCGGCCATGTATGCGCGCAAACAAGCCGCCGCGTAATCTCAAGATTTTTTAGGCGATAATATCCGGGTTGAGCTGGTCTTCCAGACGCATAATTTCGTCTTTTAAATAGAGCTTGCGCTTTTTCAGGCGCACGACTTTGAGCTGGTCCATCACACCATTGGCATGCAAGGCCTCAACCTCACAATCCAGGGCACGGTGTTCCTTTTTCAAGATGTCGAGCTTTTTCTTTAATTCATCTAGACCTTGGTCGCCAAACATCCGCGCCTACCTGCCTTTTTTAGTTTTCTTTTGGGATGTCCAAATCGCCCTCAAGGAGCTCAATTCCCTTGAGGTAAGCGCGCACACTACATGATTTCACACTATAAGGAAACCGTTTGTAGAAAATCTTCAATCCCGACGCTGGCCCCATAGCGTGCCCCATAGGATAAAAGCACTTGCCGTAAAAGCGCTTGGCGATCATCTTCATCCCAGATCGCGGGCAAATCCGCGCTGAACGCCTCTAGCCGCATCAGCTCGATCTGTTCGGCCTGAAGCTCAATCTCGCTGATATTTTGGCGCAGCGCCTGACTATCCTCACCCGCGAAGGGCGCGACCAACACCTTTAGCCGCCGACGAACCGCGCGTAAGGGCTCCACAATCTCACCTTGCCAGAATCTCGACACATCATCGACTTGATCCAGCTTAGAGCGCGGATCACGCCCTTGATCGACACACCAAACCAGCCAGATCAAACAATTGACATCCAAACCATGGGCGTCTTGCAGAGCCAGGGCCGCTTCGGCAACGCCCTCACGGCCATAAAGCGCCAGCGCATAGTCCCAGAGGCCGGTCGGGGGTGTCATCGTCATCACGTTTTATTTCACGATTTATCAGGCTGGGTGCGAGCAGCAGGCCTTTTACCTTGAGTCAAATCCTCACCCCAGCGCCGGGTTTGGTCCCAATCCAGCCCGAACATATCCAAAGCCCGGCCCACGCTTTGGTCAACAATATCCTCAATCGTCTGGGGGTGCGCATAAAATGCGGGCAAAGGCGGCATAATAATCGCGCCCATTTGCGTCAACTGCACCATGGTGCGTAAATGACCCAGATGAAACGGGGTTTCGCGCACCATCAACACCAGGCGGCGACGTTCCTTCAGCACCACATCTGCTGCACGCGTCAGCAGGGAGGACGTCACACCGCTGGCGATCTCGGACATGGTGCGTACGGAACATGGAGCAATCAGCATACCGAGGGTTTTAAATGAGCCCGATGCGATAGGCGCCCCCACATCGGGCATTTTATATAAATAATCCGCATACTTGCTAAATTCACTGGGTGAATGACCGGTCTCATAGCGCAGGGTCATCTCCGCCGCCTTTGAAACAACCCCATGAGTTTCCACACCAATTTCGCGCAGCGCCTCGAATGCGCGTAGGCCATAGACCACCCCCGACGCCCCGGACACCCCAATGATCAAACGCTGCGCTTCTTTCATAATTCGGACACCTTTGCCATTAAAAGTGAGTTGATCCATTCCTATATAGGATGGTTCAATGAGGTAGTCGTTATAGCAGTAAGGGAGAATTACATGCCTGCTGAAGCGCGTATTCGTGAACTCGATGCCAAGCACGCCCGTCTGGAAACCGCGATCTCAGAAGAACTCAAACACCCCGCTGCCGATACCCTTCAACTCTCGAAGCTCAAAAAACAGAAATTGCGAATTAAGGAAGAGATCGAGGCTCTGCGACATCGCGCCTGACGATCCTTCCCACCAAGCATCATAAAATCAACGAGGGGCTGTCATCAGATGGCCCCTTTTTTAATGCCTCATGCGTTATAGAGGGGCATATAAGACGGTTTTGCGAGTGGCACGCCCTCCACACAAAGGTTTGATGACAGTTTTGACACCCTTTTATCAAATCCCCATTGAGTTTTTCGCCATCTCATACCACCTTATGCCTGAATAACTTTAAACCCTCGAAGGAGGGGGTGCTTATGTTACGTTTTTTAGCGGCGCTCGGCCTCGCCTGCGCTGTGATAACCGCCCCCGGCTGGGCGCAAAATGCTGAGACCCGCGCCCAGCTGTGCCCGCAAGGCTATGAGGCTTTGTCGCAAGAAGAGGCCGAAGGTGCGATTGCCGCTTTTCGCGCCTGCTTGACCCAGCGCCAATATGAATGGACGCAGGAAGCCGAGCTGCGCGCGCGCCTGGGCGCGGCCTATCTGGTCAAGGGTGATGCCCAAGACGCGCTTATGGCTTATAATCAGGTTCTGGCCTTGATCGCCGATCATGATGGCAATAGCGAGAATGTGCTGGTGCGGCGCAATCGCGGCGCGGCCTATATGCAATTGGGCCGCTATGAAGATGCGCTGGGCGATTTGCAAATCGCCGCGCGCCAAGTGCCCCATGATGCCTTCCTGTATTTGATGCTGGGCTCTGCCCATCTGGAGCTGGAAGAGGGCCCTGAAGCCGTGGCCGCCTTTGATCAGGCTGTGCGCTTGGAGCCGAATTACGCGCCCGGCTGGATTGGTCGCTCCGCCGCCCTGATTGAGGCGGGCCTGACCGGGCGCGCCGTCACTGACGCCCAAGAAGCCGTCGCGATTGAGCCCGATGCCGCCGACAGCCTGAATGCGCTGTGCTGGGCCCTAGTGAAGGATCAACGCGCCTCTGAGGGGCTGTCCATCTGCGATGCGGCGCTGGATGCCGATCCGCAGTCAGCGGCTATTATTCACTCCAAAGCGGCGGCCTTAGAACAAATCGGGCGCACCGAAGAAGCCCACCAACTCTATGCGCGGGCTTATGAAGCCGATCCAGAGGATCTTCAAATCTCGCAAGACTATCGCCGGATCCAAGGCCTCTAAGCTTGACGGCGGACAAGGGATATCTATACAAGGGCTCGCTTCGACGAGCCCTTGTTTTTGACGGATAAAACGCTCATCCTCGCCGCTTCGGGTCTGTGAGACCCCTGGGCACCTCCTCCCCTCGCGTTAAAGGATCATACTCCATGGCAGCTTCTGATCGCGTCGCTATCGTTACCGGTGGAGCCAAAGGCATTGGTGCGGCCTGCGCACGGCGCTTCATCGAAGAGGGCCTGAAAGTCGTCATTGCTGATATTGATAGCGAGGCGGGTGAAACCCTGGCCCACGATCTGGGCGGCAGCCGCGAGCGGGCCTTGTTTGTCGATTGCGATGTCTCTGACAAGCTGGCGGTCAATAATCTGATGGCCGAAACGCGCTCAGCCTTTGGCCGGGTCGATATCTTGATCAATAATGCCGCCGTCATTGCCTCGGGCGATATCTTGAACTTGGACATCGCGGATTTTGACAAGGTGATGGGCGTAAACTTGCGCGGGGCTTTCCTGGTCGCCCGCGCGGTCGCCAAGCAAATGGTCGAGCAGATCGAGGCCGATGAAGAACGCCCCGATGATGCGCGCAAACGCTATGCCATCATCAATATGTCTTCGGTCAATGCCGTGATGTCGATCCCTAATCAGCTCGCCTATTCGGCCTCCAAAGGCGCGCTCAATCAGATGACCAAGGCCATGGCGCTGTCCATGGCTCCCTATGGGGTGCGGGTGAATGCCATCGGGCCAGGCTCGATCAATACCGATATCTTACGCGCCGTGCTGGATGATAAATCGGCGATGGCCAAGATCATGTCGCGCACGCCGCTGGGCCGTTTAGGCGATCCCGATGAAATCGCCTCCATCGCCTGGTTCCTGGCCGGACGCGAAGCCAGCTATATCACCGGCGAATGCATCTATGCCGATGGCGGGCGTATGGCCCTCAATTACACCACACCCAGCCCGGATGAACCGGGCACCAATTAAACAAAAGCCCGGATCCTTGATCCGGGCTTTTTACTTTCAATACCTATAAGGCGTTGACATCGCTTAATAGCGGTCATCCTCATCGTCATCATCATAGCTGGGCTTGGCAGTTTTTTGCCCGCTGGGCTGACCGAACAGCTCATCCAAAGTGGTTGGGCTCGACACGACGGTCTCCTCAACCGGCTTGAGCATGTCTTCGGCCTTCTCAACCTGACCGTCTTTTTCCATCTGCGCCCGGCGCGCAGAGGCTTTCTTGACCTGCTCATCCAGTTCGATCTGAGAGCACAGCCCCAAAGAGACCGGATCGGTCGGCTTGATATTGGGCGAGTTCCAGTGGGTACGATCGCGCACCGCTTCGATTGTGGACTTAGTGGTCCCGATCAGCTTGGAAATCTGGCCTTCAGACAATTCAGGGTGATTACGCACCAGCCAGGCTATGGCATCTGGGCGGTTCTGACGGCGCGACAAAGGCGTATAGCGCGGGCCTTTACGCTTTTGAGTTTCTTGCAATTCTGCGTATTTTGGCTTGACGGCCTTCATACGATAGGTCGAGCTTGCTTCGGCGCGCGCAATCTCATCCCGGCTCAGCTGGCCGTTAGAAATCGGGTCCGCGCCGCGTACACCGCCAGCCACATCTCCGTCCGCAATCCCTTTGACTTCCAACGGGTGAAGCCCGCAGAATTCGGCAATCTGGTCGAATGACAGGGCGGTATTGTCCACCAGCCAGACAGCTGTTGCCTTCGGCATCAAAATATCGGCCATGGCCTATGCTCCTCAACACATATAAAAAAAGCCTGGCACGGCTGCCAGGCTGGGCGTCCGACCGGATCAGAGGGTATTAAGAACCGATTCTGATCAGGTTTTGGTAGGGCCATTATATCGCTGCTTTGCACCAATGTAAAAGCCCACACGCATAGACGCCCAGAACCCCACGCGTGTGCCCAAACCGGTGTCTGGTTTGGGGACCGCGCATCAAAAGCCCTAAGGGATTAACAGCACTTTGCCATAATGACTGTCGCGCTCCATCTCCCCATGGGCCAGTTCTGCATCTTCCAAGTCAAAGGTCTGGCTGATCAGCGGACGCACCTGGCCATTTTCCACCCAGGGCCAGACATGGTCATACACGCCTTGGGCAATCGCGCCTTTTTCGACCGGCGAGCGCGCGCGCAAGGTTGACCCCGTGATCGTCAAGCGCTTCATCATCACGCGCATCAGATCCAGCTCCACCCGGGAGCCCTTCTGGAAGGCGATATGCACCAAGCGGCCTTCATCGCGCAGAATAGACAGATTACGCGCCACATAATCACCGCCGACCATATCCAGGATCACATCAACACCGCCCAGCTCGCGGATCAACTGATCCCAGGGCTGATCGCGATAATTAAACGCTTCGTCCGCGCCCAGATCCTTACAGCGCGCGACTTTGATGTCATCACCAGCGGTCGCATAAACTTTCGCGCCCCAGGCCTTGGCCATCTGTATCGCCGTCGTGCCAATGCCGCTGGTGCCGCCATGAATGAGGAAAGTCTCACCGGGCTTTAAGCCCCCGCGCATAAAGACATTGGCCCACACGGTGAAGGTGGTTTCTGGAAGACCCGCCGCATCACGAAGGCTGATCCCCTTAGGTGCGCGAAGAACACAAGATTTATGCGCGCGTGCCAAATCGGCATAGCCCCCGCCCGCGACCAGCGCGACGACCTCATCCCCAAGCTCAAGCCCTTGAACGTTAGAGCCCAAATAGGCGATACGCCCAGAAACCTCCAAGCCAAAGCCCTCCGGTGCCCCAGGGGGCGGCGGATAAAGGCCCTGACGCTCCATCAGGTCTGGGCGATTAACGCCGGCGGCCTCAACCCGGATCAAAACCTCATCGGCCTCGGGTTCGGGTAAAATACGGTCCTCAAGTTCAATGACTTCAATCCCACCGGGTTCACGCGCCGTGACGATCCGGGTATAGCGTTCTGTCTTCATCAATGCGGCCCTTTGCGCTAGAAAAGGTAAGGAGGGGCGGTGTATGCTAACCTATTTGGGATTTACCCTATGCTGGTACAAGGAGGTGAATGCATGGTGTTTCATGATGATGCGCCCAAACCCAAGATGGATGCGCTTTCGGCACACGCGGACCTCTCGCAATGGTCGGTCGCGGCCCTGGAAGAGCGGCTCGACTTACTGAACGCTGAAATTGAACGCACGCAGGCTATGATCTTGAAGAAGAAGGCCAGTCAAAGCGCGGCGGAAGCCGTGTTTAAGAGGGCGTAAACACCCCGCTGGCATCAATGACGTGGAGTTGGCCCCCCGCTTGCTTACCTCTGGGACCAAACCGGTTCCCCGATGAGGTGCGCCAGATGAGACAACAACCAACGCCTATAGAATGAGTGTGCTGCTATGACCCAATTTCCAACCTCGCTTGTCGCTTCGCCCAAGACGCGCCATGCTCGCGTCAGTGAATTTGCGACCTCAGAGATGTTTCGCAAACTGTTTCGCGAAGGCATGGATCTGGTGGAAGAAACCGCAGCCTATCTCGATGGTCCGGGGCGCGATGATGCCAAACGCTTGGGGCGCACGGGTGCTTTGGGCTATGCCGCCGAATCTATGGCGCTGACCACGCGCTTGATGCAGGCCGCCTCTTGGCTTTTAACCCAGCGCGCCGTCGGCGAGGATGAGATGAACCCCGAAGAGGTCTCTCATGAGAAATACCGCCTGCCGGTATTGAAGGCGACGCCGATTAATTGGCCAGCCGGGGATGATCCCTGCCCTCCACGCCTCAATGATCTGGTGGAGCGTTCACGCACCCTCTATGAGCGCTTGAGCCGCATGGATGACAGCCTGTTCAAAATCGCGCCCGATGCGCCAGCCCAGGAAGAAAACCCGCTGGCGAGCCAATGGTCAGCCCTGGAGAGCGCCTTCACGCGCCCAGGCCACGCTTAAACGCCAGACCAAGTGATTTAAGGGCGTTTCAGCACACCGCCCTTTAACATCTAAAAAACCCCCGGTCCAAAGGACCGGGGGTTTTTTATGGGCCATGATCAAACATGCCCAGAATAGAGAACGCCCGCAGTTGAGGGGAACTGCGGGCGTCTTCTTAAAGACTTCAGCGGTGCGGGTCGGGCAGCGCCTTGAGGGGAAGACGCGTTAAACGCCAAAGCCTTTGAATTTGTCTTTAAAGCGAGATACACGACCACCACGATCACTCAGGGTCTGGTTCCCGCCAGTCCATGCTGGGTGAGACTTGGGATCAATGTCCAAGTTCAAAACATCACCCTCTTTGCCGTAGGTAGAGCGGGTTTTGAATTTGCTACCGTCGGTCATCACAACTTCGATGAAGTGATAATCCGGGTGGATATCGTTTTTCATAGTGGCCGCTCCGGCGTCTACAAGCTAGGCAGGATAGGGCATTTGCCCCTCCCGCAATGAACAGGAGCGCGGCTTATATACGTTTCATGACAGTCTTGCAAGGGCTCGACTGCGCTTTGATACGCAAAACATTTACCGCGAGGTTAATTTCAACTCGATCCGGCGATTACGCGCATTGGCCAGGGCCGTACGCCCTTCGGCAATCGGATGGTTGGAGCCCAGACCCGCCGCCATCAAGCGATCAGAAGGAACCCCCAACGCTTCGAACCAGTTAATCACCGATAAGGCGCGCGCCGTGGATAATTCCCAGTTCGAAGCATAGCGCGCCGTCGGCCCGATCGGTGTCGGATCGGTATGACCATCAACGCGTAAAATCCAATCAAGATCGTCTGGAATTTCATCGGTCAATTGCACAATGGCCGCTGCAATCGGGCGCAGGCTTTCCTTACCGGCCTCCGACAATTCAGCCGAGCCCGAATCGAACAACACATCGGTTTCGAAGACAAAACGGTCCCCCACCACGCGCACGCCAGAGCGATTACCCAGGATTTCAACCAGGCGGCCAAAAAACTCTGAACGATATTGCGCCAGGCGCGCCACCTGACTGGCCAAGGCGGCATTAAGGCGCTGGCCCAGATTGACAATCTGGCTCTCCAGCTCCGCCTCACGCGCTTCTGAGGCCTCCAGCGCGGCATTGAGCGTGGCAAGCTCTTGACGCAGACCCAGCATTTGCTGGTTCAAAAGCGCCATGGAGATCTGGGCTTCACGTGAGAGCTCACGCTCATCCGCCAGCTCTTCAGAGACTTCAGCCAGTCGCGATTGCGCGGCATCAAGTGTCTGGGTCAATTGCGCATTCGCCGCGCTCAGGTTTTCATTCTGCTCGGTCAAAGAGCCAATGCGCAAGGTCAGTGAAGCGTTCTCACTCTCGGCGATATTGAGTTGCTCAGCCAACTCGCTTAAGCGCGCATTCAAATCGGCCAATTGCTCATCCCGGCCCGTCAAAGCCTTTGAGAGCGAATATTGCCCGACGACAAAGACGGCGAGCAGAAAGATGATGACCAGCAATAAGGTGGCCAGCGCATCGACAAAGCCCGGCCAATGCTCGCCGCCTTCCCCATCACGGATACGTAAGTGCGCAGGAAGGCTCACCGATCGCCCTCCCCGTCGCGGCGTTCACGATTGATGCGCGCTTGGGCTTCCAGAGCCCGGATCAGCACCTTGATCTCATCACGCAGCATACGCGCGGCTTCACGCTGGCCTTCGGCGGCATCATCCGCCACCCGGCCCAGCATGCTTTCCATCTGACGGGCATGACGCTCTAAAGTATGCGACAGCTTATCAACGGTTTCGGCATTTTGCTCGAGCAGCGCGCCGAGATATGCGCCATTGATGGCCCCGCCATCCTCATCATCCCCGCCGCCTTGACGGGGCCCCGCCGCCGACAGGCGTGAGATGGACGAGAGCCATTCTTCGATTTCATTATAGAAGCGGTTCTGGGCGCGGCTGGCCTGCAATTCCAAAAAGCCAATCACCAGTGAGCCCGCCAGACCAAAGAGCGAGGAAGCAAAGGCCGTACCCATGCCCTCGATTGGTCCTTCGATGGCGGCCATGAGCTGCATTGCATCGCCATCGCCAGACGCGGTCTGGCTGACCGCGCTAACCGCCGCCCCAACATCAGAAACCACGCTTAACAGGCCATAAAACGTGCCCAGCAAGCCCAGAAAGATCAGAAGGCGACCAAAATAGCGCGTGAAGGCCCCAGACTCTGCCATCCGCGCCGCTACCGAATCGAGCACCACCCGGCCCGAAGACGCAGAAATCCGCGCACGGCCCTCGGCCACATCACCGATCAGCGCCGCCATGGGCGCGATCAAAGCGGGCGGGGTGGGCAGCTGGCCAGGATCTTGCGCGCTATGGAGTTTTTTGAGCCATTTGGCCGAAGGGCCAATCGCGCTCGCCTGCTGGAAGGTATAAAGGATACCCACCAGCAATACGCCCAGGATCAAGCCGTTGATCGCGGGATTGGCCATAAAGGCCTCTTGCAAGGGGCGATGTAGCAGCGCAGCGACCGCGATCACCACACTTAAAAAGACCATCATCCACAGGAGATATTGTCCAGGACCGGTAAAGCGAGCCTGACGGGCTGGGCCCCGCGCCCCCATATGAAGCGATTGGTCATCCGCGCGTGCCATGCTCTCCCCTCCCTAACGCTCAAAACGAAGCATCTTACTCACATTAAATCCCTTGGATGACAAAGGAACGCAAGCTTCATGTCCGTTTTTAGGCGATATCAGTGCATAAGGGGGTGTCTTCAATGATCTTGCAAGAGCTGGGTCATAAAAGTCTCATCGCCATGATCAAGATAACGCGACAGCATGCCGATCAGGGCAAGCTTCTCTTTCAAGACGCCCAAACGCTCGCGTTCGGCTTCGGCATGAGCCTTGGCGGAGGCGGCTTTTTCGGTTTCAACCTGGGCCAGGATTTTAGAGATTTCTGCCGCCGTCTTTTCATTTTCCAGCCCGGCTTGGGCCAGGCGCGCTTTTAAATGCGCGGTCGCGGACAAAAGCAACGCCTCGGTCTCCTGCTTTACAGCTTGCGACACCTCCGGCTCCATCAGGCTGGAGAGCACGCGTTCAATGGCGTTTTGCAGATGCGGTGTGCGCACCGGGCCCTCATAGGGCCCGACCTTGGGCGCGGGCAAAACATCCCCGCCTTCACGCGCTTTTTGAGCCCGGATGAACGCCTCGACCGCATGCTCAATCCCATAGCGCGCCTGATCGGTCCCCAAAGCGGACGCCGTCAGGATCACCCCGCGCTCGGTAAACGCCCAGGGCGCACGCGCCAGCGCGCGATAATCGGAAAAATCGGGATGGCCACGCAAAGCATCAAGCTCATGCGGGGTCAGCTCAAACGCATAGCGATAGGCGCTTTTTCGCGGCGTATGACGAATAGGCACACGTAAAATACGCGGGCTTGCCATCAAAACAGCGCTTAAATCGCCATCCAACGCCACATATTCTCCCCGGAGAGATAAAATGCGGATCGGCGGCATTTGATCACGAGAGGCTTTGCCCAACGCCACAGCGGCGCCCTTCAACTACGGGATTTCAAAGGGTTACCGAGGCGCGCTTGCTATCTTTTTTGCGATTGTTCTCGGACCCGCACCCAAAACTCGCGGCATGCGCGAACACGTCACGCAATCCTTAATTTTGAGTATACACGTTCAGCGAGAAATTAAAACCTTATTTTACATAAAGTTCTTTTGGTTTCCCACAGCCACGTGTGGAAAATTTTAGATCTAGGTTCTTTGACCAGACCAAGAAGGGGCGCATTTATGCGCCCCCAGAGGTTGCATTAAGCTTGCAATGAGGGAATGCGCTCGATCAATTCATCACGCGCATATTCATTGCCCGCGATAATATTGCCGGTTTCCAGCACATTGGTGTCTTCTTCAATCGCGGTGATATGACCGCCCGCTTCACGCACCAAAACGATGCCCGCAGCAATATCCCAAGGCTTGAGATTACGCTCCCAGAAGCCGTCAAAGCGCCCTGCAGCGACCCAGGCCAGATCCAAAGCGGCCGAGCCATTGCGCCGGATGCCTGCGCAATGGGGCATCACCTGGTGCAGTTCTTTCAAGAATTGCGCATGGCCGGATTTGCCAAAGAAAGGCGTACCTGTGCCAATGACCATATCGTGGAAATGGCGACGCCCAGAGACGCGCAGACGTCGATCATTGACGAAGCAGCCTCGGCCCTTTTCAGCGTGGAACAGCTCATCCTTACCGACATCATAGACCACACCGGCGACCATCTCGCCCTCGCGCTCCAAACCGATGGACACGGCAAAATGCGGCTGACCATGTAAGAAGTTCAGCGTGCCGTCCAAAGGATCAACGATCCAGCGGTGGGATTTATCGCTGCCTTCGACCACACCGCGTTCTTCCATCAAAAAGCCATAGCCCGGACGGGCCTTGGACAATTCATCGAACACGATCTGTTCAGCCTTGTGATCGGCATTGGAGACGAAATCAGCCGGGCCTTTTTTCGAGACCTGGAGATGTTCAATCTCGCCGAAATCACGCGTCAGGCTGCGGCCCGCCTTGCGGGCTGCAGCGATCATAACCGTCATTAATGCTGTTTGTGACACGCGTCTTAGTCCGCCCGGCGTACGTAAGTGGCATCTTCGGTGGCGATAATGATCCGCTCGCCCACGCCTACGAAAGGCGGAACGCTGGTGCGGATATTGCCTTCGACGATGGCAGGTTTATAGGAATTGGCAGCGGTTTGACCTTTGACGACCGGCTCGGTCTCCAAGATCTCAACCTCAACATGGTTGGGCAATTCGATGCCAATGGGTTTGTCTTCGTAGATTTCCAAAGTCACGGTCATGCCATCCTTCAAGAAAGCGGCACGCTCTTCACCGACGAAATCGGTCTGCAGCGAGATCTGCTCGTAGTTTTCAGTGTCCATGAACACCAGCATCTCGCCTTCGGGGTAAAGATATTGGAAGTCTTTTTGCTCAAGACGCACGCGTTCAACCTTATCGGCGGCGCGGAAACGTTCATTGAGCTTGCGCCCATCGAGGACGTTTTTCAATTCAACCTGAGCAAAAGCACCGCCTTTACCAGGCTTTACCGCTTCGGTTTTCACAGCAACCCATAACATGTCTTGGTGCTTGATCACGTTACCAGGTTTAATTTCATTGCCGTTGATTTTCATGTGAACGACTTCCAATACGAAGACTATGAAGAAACGGCCCGCACAATCGGCGGGCACAAGGTCGCGCGTCTTTAACAGTCTCACCTAGACTAGGCAAGCTTGGGAGCCTGTATTAACCGCGTAGGAGCAATACCCCTATTGAAGACGCGGCGCGCCTGCGATCGCTTCGGCTTCCAAATCGGGAAGAATATTCGGTGGAAGCGCCGCTTCGATCATCGCTTCCAACCGGTCACGCTGAGGATCATCGCTGATCACATCATCGCGCGGCAGACCGGCGCGCACGACCCACAAATACGCCTCGCGCATATCGCGCACGACCCCATCGCCAGAGGCCAGAGCATAGGCGTAGAGGAACTGGCTTTCGCTATCGCCGCCCTTGGCCCCTTGCTCGAACCAATAGGCCGCCCCACGCGGATCGCCAGCCTGACCGGCGCGCCCTTGATAAAGCAACAAGCCATATTGGCCCATCGCCGCAGGCAGACCCAATTCTGCGCCCAGGCGCATATAGCGGATCCCCTCTGAGGATTGCGGATCCGCTTCAAGCAGCATCAAGCCCGCTTGCAAAGCCCCAAAGCCATCGCCCGCATCGCCCGCGCGCTGATACCAGATCAAAGCTTGCGCGGGATCCTGCGGGCCATGAGGCCATTGATCCAGGGTATAGGCAAGCTCGCCATAGGCCGGCTCAACCCCAGCTTCAGCGGCCATTCGCAACCAGTCCAACACTTCGCCTGCGCGGGCCGGATCGCCTTGATCTTTCAAGTAGACACCATAATCAAAGGCGGCCTGGGCATCACCGCTTTCTGCGGCTTGAGAAAGAAAGTCGCGCGCCTGCCAGACACTTAGGCCCCCACGTTCAGCCTCAGCCATCCGCGCCAAAATCACAAGCGCATCGCCCTCACCGGCTTGACCGGCACGGGTCAACCAGCGCACTGCGGCTTCGTCATCTGACGCGTCTCGGCCTAAACCATGCAGATAAATATGCCCGGCTAACGTCGCGCCGCGCGCATCACCGGCCGCCGCCGCACGTTCCGCATGCAGTAAGGCCCCGGTAAAATCACCATTTTGATAAGCCCGCACCGCCAGCATCATGGCTTCAGCCGACAAGACCTGACCTTCCATCGGGACACCAGAACGATCCTCTTGCGCCTCACGGGCCAGACCGCGCGGCAAGGCCGGTGCGTCTTCAACCCCTTGGGGCAAGGCAATCTGGCCGCGAATTTCAGCCGCTGGCGGGCTTTGCGCCTCGGCTTGACGCACAGTGACAGGGCCCTCAACAGGTTGAGCCAGGCTTAAAGCCGCCATAAAGGGAAAAATGATCATTATGAGAGCTGCGCGCGAAAGGCCGCCACGGCGGCCAAAGGTCCATCTGGATGATCCCAGACCCCAGATGATACCGCGACCAAATCCGCCCCGGCCTCCACAAGAGGCCCCACATTCTCGCTGGTTATTCCACCAATGGCTACGCATGGCACCTCAAACAAATCCGTCCACCACGATAAGAGATCCAGACTGGCCTTAGCCTTGGGCGTTTTTGTGGCCGTCGGATAAAAGGCCCCGAAAGCAACATAATCGGCCCCTTGTTCACCCGCCAGCATCGCCAGATGGCGGCTATCATGGCAGGTCACGCCAATAATGGCTTTCGGGCCTAAAATCCGGCGCGCCTGTGCATAGGAGGCGTCTTCCTGGCCGATATGGACCCCATCAGCCTTATATTTCAATGCCAAGTGTGGGTCATCATTGATGATCACACTCACCTGATGACGGCGCGCTGCGCCGACCAAAGGCGGGATGAGCGGATCGAACTCATCTGCGCTATGATCCTTCAAGCGGATCTGCAAAGCAGAGACATCCCCGCTTGCCAATACCTTATCCAAGGTCTCAACAAAATCAGGGGTGATTTTTGGCGGTGTCAAAAGATAAAGCTGTGTCTTCATCCCTTCGCCCTAGCGCGTTTTTTTTTGCCCGCCTAGCCCTTAATCCACTGGCCATCAATTAAGCGAATGGGTATGTTAACTATAGTTATCGACATTCGCCTTCGACCAAAGGAGACCAGCGCGTTTGTATGGCGTGGAGATGCAGACCCATTAACATCGAGTGCGCCAACCAAAAGCTCAATGCTCAAGCCAACTTAAACACAGGCTAACTCGAAAGTTCACAGTCCATTCATCGCTATGCGTTAAAGATCAAATTCAAGAAGCGAGGCTTCGCTTTGAACATCGCCTGAAGACGACCAATTCAGCCTATGGGGGGCTATTATGACACGATTTCTGCTTTCTTCAGCCTTGGGTTTAGTGATTGCGGGGGGCGCGATGGCGCAAGACCCCAATGCGAGCCCAAATTATGGCTCAACGAACTTGCGCGCGGGCTTTGTGCCGGATCCGCATTCCATCTCTATCACGGCCGGTGGTTCGATCACGCCAAACTCTAAAATGGGTGCCAGCTGCCGTGGTGAAATCTCAGACGCCCCGGATTATGTGGTCGATTATCGCTCAGGCAGCAGCGATCTCTATATCCGCGCACGCTCCAATGATGACATCACCTTGGTGGTTCATGGCCCCGATGGGCGGTGGTCGTGTAATGATGACAGTGATGGCCTGAACCCTGAAGTGGTGTTCGACAATCCACGCTCTGGCGAATATGCGATCTGGGTCGGCACCTATGGCGGCGGGTATAGCGAAGCCACTCTGGCGGTTTCTGAGCTGTCGAGTTCTGGCTATGGCGATAACAGCACTGGCGGTGACGTGGTCGATCTGTTCGGCAATCCGACCTATGGCACGATCAGTCTCAATTCTGGCTTCTCACCCGATCCGCACACCACCAGCCTGACCGCCGGTGGAACGATTGATGCGAACCAGGTTGAAAGCTCTTGCCGCGGTAAAATCGCACGCAATCCTGATCTACGCCTGGACTATGATGCAGGCTCTTTGCCACTTTATATTCGCTCGCGCTCTTCGTCTGACACGACCTTGGTTGTAAATGACCCCAATGGCACATGGCATTGTGATGATGACAGTGCGGGCAGCCTGGATCCGCAAATCCATCTCAGCTCTCCTTCCAGCGGCACCTATGACATCTGGGTTGGCACTTATGGAGATGATACGGCCTCTGCGACTTTGGAAATCTCTGAGCTGTCGTCAAGCAATAGCTCATCCACGCCAACCGGTTGGACGCCGGATTTCACCGAAGGCCCTGCCTTTGGCACGACGCGTCTGCGTGCAGGCTTCACACCCGATCCGCGTGAAGTGCGTGTGACCGCAGGCGGTACGCATTCGGCCAGCGGTGTCGGGTCCAATTGCCGCGGCAATATTGCCAACGCCCCTGATGTGCGTCTGCAATGGGATGGCGGTGATATCACCATCAAAGCCGAAGCGCGCGATGACATCACCTTGATTGTCAATGATCCCAACGGTAATTGGCATTGTGATGATGACAGCGGCAATGGGCTTAATCCCCTGCTGCGCCTGAATGGCTCTGGCCAATATGATATCTGGGTCGGCACCTATGGCGGGGGCAGCGGTATCCCTGCAACTGTCGTCTTTACTGAGCTTGACTAAACCAAGATTGCCCTTGTCATACGGCAAGGGCAAACCCTACCCATCCCCCTTGGGACGATAACGGATGGGTCTATGCGCGAGCGGTTCCGCTGGGGGGCCGTATAGACTAAAGGACAATGACCATGTTGAAATTTGCTTTGATCGCTGGCGTTAGCGCCGTTGCTTTTGCCTCTGGTGCTATCGCTCAAGACTTCACCGCCGCTCCGGCTTTCGGTGAAGCTCACCTGAGCTCTGGCTTCCTGCCTGATCCGCACGAAGTTCACCTGGTAGCCGGCGGCTCTCTGGATGCCTCGTCTATCAACTCATCTTGCTCTGGCTCAATCGCCAACGCCCCCGATTTCCGTCTGCATTTTGAAGGCGACACCATCTATATCGGTGTACGCTCTAGCGATGACACCACCTTGGTCGTCAACGGCCCAGACGGCAACTGGCATTGCGTTGATGACGTTGATGGCCTGAACCCTTTCCTGGGTGGCAGCTATGGCGCAGGTCAATATGACATCTGGGTTGGCACCTATGGCGGTGGCACCTCTGACGCGACCCTTTACATCACTGAGTATTCTACACCTCAGTAAGCGATCAGCCCACTGATCATTTGAAAAAGGCGGGTCAATGACCCGCCTTTTTTATTATCTCTTTTTATGACGCCACCTTTGTCCGAACTTTATTGCGCGGTTTATAAAAGTCTTATGCCTGGACAAAGTGAAGTTATTTAATACGCCCTTCAATTTATGTTGATGATTCAATATTTTATATCAAATTATAAGTAATTTTTACAATATTTTCATTTAGATAAAAAATATTTACCTGAATTTTAAAATTGAACTTACCCAGCGCAACCCCTAAATCCCCTTGCATCAAGCGCAGGACCTTTTCACCTCCCCGCGGTCAAGCTTGATCATCCCCTGAGCCTGCCATGCTCAGGGGATCCCAATTTCGCCCTGCGTCTCGCAGGACCTTTGCGACACCAGCGTCGCGCAAAAAAAATGGAAATTACAATGTTGAAATCAATTCTTGCTCTTGGCGTTGCTTTTGCCACTTTAACCTCAGTCAGCTTCGCACAAAACACCAATGCCACCCCGCGCAATGGCGAAGCAAATCTCAGCGCTGGCTTTTCTGCTCCGCATACGATCAATGTCGTTGCAGGCGGCAATATCGACGCGTCTGAAGTCCACGATGATTGCGTTGGCACCATTTCCAGCACCCCCGATTACCGTGTGGATTACGACGGTGATGCCCTGCGCATTGGTGTTCACTCTGAAGAAGACACCACCTTGGTCGTACACGGCCCTAATGGTGAATGGGTGTGCGTAGATGACTTTGACGGTCTCAATCCGTTCCTGCACGAACCTATGGGCGCAGGTCGCTATGTCATCTGGGTTGGGACGTATGAAGAAGATAGCCAATATCAGGCGAGCCTTTACTTCACCGAAACCGAGACCCCGATCGAGGAATAAACCGTAAATTGATGCGGACAAAGGGGGGCGTATTATACGCCTCCCTTTTAATTTTATTTATTATTTGAGCCTCTTACTCGTTAAGCGCTCAAGTCACTTCGCACCCGCAACACTTATCCATTGCCCCTTCAATCAATAAGGTCTTTTTTGCACTCGGAGTGGGACATGGGGCAGGTCGCAATCGAATACCGCCCTATGGATAATGATGTTCAACGCTGGGAGACTTCCATGAAACAGTTTAGCTGGGCCCTTATTCCAACGCTTGGCCTCTGCCTGAGCGCCTGCGGTGAAAAGGCCGATCTCTATTTAGACGGCGGGTTTGAACCCACACCCCATACGCTCAATATCCAGGTGAAAGCCGACACCGCTTTGGCCGAGATTTCCCATAATGCCGATTGCCTGGGGCTTGGCCCCCACAAACCCACCCTCACCTTGGCCTATAACAAAACCAAAGCCGCGGTCCTGATTTTCCGCGCTTTTGATGGCGATGCGGATATGACCCTCATGGTCGAAACGCCGGGCGGTCAATTCGTGTGTAATGATGATTACTTCCTGCTTGACCCTCAAGCCAGTATCGCCGCCCCGGACAATGGCCTTTATAAAATCTGGGTCGGCATTCACGAGAATGATGCGATCTCTGACATCACCGCACGCTTAGCTATTAGTGAGACGGCGCGCTAATAAAAAGCCCCGCATCCAGACTGGATGCGGGGCTTTTGTTTTAATCCGGAAAAAAGCGCTTACGCGGCTTTGTCTTCCAGATCGGCTTTCCACTCACCCAGTGCGGCAAGACCGTTCATCTCAGCGCGGTGATTGAAGGCGGCCTGACCGGCAGCGACATTTTCTGCCTTGCCGCCCCAAGCCTTCAACGGAGCGGCTTGCAAAGCGCGCCCGTAAGAGAAGGTCACCGGCCATGGCAGGTCGAAACCTTCATTGATGATATTAAGGTGCGCAGTCGCATCTTCGTCTGACTGGCCGCCTGACAAGAAGGCAATCCCAGGAACGGCGGCTGGAACGGTGCTCATCAAGCATTGAACGGTCAGCTCAGCGACTTCTTCGCGGGTGGCTTGCTCTTGGCACAGCTTGCCCGCGATGACCATGTTCGGCTTCAAGATCGTGCCTTCCAGAACGACGCCTTGCTCGAACAGCTCTTGATACAGGCGCTTCAAAGTGAACTCCGTCACTTCATAGCAGCGATCAATATCATGATCGCCATCCATCAAAACTTCAGGCTCAACGATCGGCACGATATTGTTTTCCTGGCACAACATCGCATAGCGCGCCAAGGCGTGAACATTGGTGTTGATGCAGTATTGTGAGGGCACAGACTCATCGCCATTGCGACCCACTTCGATCACGGCGCGCCATTTGGCAAAGCGTGCGCCCAGCTGATAATATTCCGCCAAACGATCGCGCAGACCATCCAGGCCTTCGGTGATGGTTTCTTGGCCATCGGTCCCGGCCAAAGACTTTGCGCCCAGATCAACCTTAATGCCGGGCACCGCGCCAGAAGCTTTGATCAGATCCACCAAAGGCGTGCCATCAGCGGCGTTCTGGCGCAGGGTTTCATCATACAAGATGACGCCAGAGATCCGGTTGTTCATCGCATGCTCGGTACGGAACAACATTTCGCGCCAATCGCGGCGACTGTCAGCGGTTGATTCCAAGCCAATGGTCTCAAACCGCTTGGTGATGGTGCGCGTTGATTCATCGGCGGCCAAAATACCTTGGCCCGGTGCCACCATGCGCACTGCGGTTTCGTAAAGCTCATCAATATCCATGACTTGTCCCCTATCCCTTAGGTGTCGAGCGTATCAAGAAGTATGCAAAAGTGCGGGCGTTATATGCTGCCCATGCGAAAGGGTCACCCCTTGGGGCGACAGATTTGACGAGAACAGGGCCAGAAGTCTAGCCCTGATCGAAAATTAAGCTTTCAAAGCTTCAATTCCTGGCAGAGGCTTACCCTCCAACCATTCCAGGAAGGCCCCGCCGGCCGTTGAAATGAAGGTAAAATCGTCGGCGGCCTTGGCGTGATTAAGCGCAGCCACCGTATCCCCGCCGCCGGCCACGGCGACCAAACCGTGATTAGAGCAGCGCTCAGCGGCGAAACGCGCCGCCTCAACCGTCGCGGTATCAAAGGGGGCGATTTCAAACGCGCCCAAAGGCCCATTCCACACCAAAGTGCGTGCCGTTGACATTGCATCGGCCAGCATGTCCACGGTGGCATTGCCACAATCAAGGATCATCTCATCGGCTTTGATATCGGTAAGATCACTGGTGCGATGGGCGGCATGGGCTTTGAACTCGCGCGCAACGACGCCATCCACAGGCAGCAAAATTTCGCAACGCTCTGCGCCCGCAATGTCCAAAATCTCGCGCGCCGTGCCCAGAAGATCTTTTTCGCACAGGCTGGCCCCAATCTCTGTGCCTTTGGCCGCCAGGAAGGTATTGGCCATGCCACCGCCCACGAACAGGCGATCAACTTTTTTGACCAGGTTTTTCAACAAATCGAGCTTGGTGGAAACCTTCGCCCCGCCCACAATGGCCAGAACCGGATGGTTCGGGCTTTCCAGCGCCGCTGTGACATGATCAATCTCGCGCTGTAAGGCGATCCCCGCCCCAGAGGGCAGAAGGCGCGCAACGCCTTCGGTGGAGGCATGGGCGCGGTGCGCCGCCGAGAAGGCATCATTGATGTAAATATCGGCGAGCTTGGCCAATTCAGCGGCAAACTCGGGGTCGTTTTTCTCTTCGCCCTTATGAAAGCGGGTATTTTCCAGCAACAGCACATCGCCAGGGCTCATGCCCGCAATGGCCTTTTGCGCGACATCGCCGATGCAATCTTCGGCAAAGCCCACGCGCACGCCCAAAAGATCGGCCAAAGGCGCAACGACGGGGCGCAAAGACATCTCAGGCACGCGCTCGCCCTTGGGACGATCAAAGTGCGCACACAGAATAACTTTGGCTTTTTGCGCGCGCAAGGCCTCAATCGTGGGCAAGGCCGCGCGCAGACGGGTATCGTCACTGACGACCCCGTCTTTCATCGGCACATTAAAATCAACCCGAACCAGGACGCGTTGCCCGGCAACATTCAGATCTTCCATACGACGGATCATGACAGGCTTCCCTCCCCGGTCAGGTTTTAAAACTTACAGAAACTTGCCCATTTCCTTGGCGGTATCGACCATACGGCAAGAGAAGCCCCACTCATTGTCATACCAGGTCATGACGCGCACCAGCTTGCCTTCGATGACATTGGTTTTATCCAAAGCGACAATCGACGAGCGCGGATCGTGATTATAATCAATCGAGACCAGCGGCAGGGTGTCACAGCCCAAAACGCCCTTCATTGGGCCTTCTGAAGCGGCCTTCAAGGCGGCATTGACCTCATCGGCGGTGGTTTCACGGCCCGGGGTGAAGACAAGATCAATCACCGAGACATTCGGGGTCGGAACGCGCAAAGACGCCCCATCCAGCTTACCCTTCAAGGCGGGCAGAACCTCACCCACGGCCTTCGCGGCCCCCGTCGTGGTCGGAATGATCGAGATCGCCGCGCCGCGCGCACGGTGCAGGTCTTTATGGTTGCGGTCCAAAGTCGGCTGATCACCGGTATAGGCATGCACGGTGGTCATGTGACCGCGCTCAATCCCCACCAGATCATGGAGGACCTTGGCCACCGGGGCCAAGCCATTGGTGGTGCATGATGCGTTCGACACGATAATGTCCTCAGCGCTCAATTGGTCATGATTGACGCCATAGACGATGGTTTTATCGGCATTTTTCGCAGGCGCAGAGACCAGAACGCGTTTTGCACCGGCCTCGATATGGGCCATAGATTGCTCTTTGGAATTGAACGCGCCGGTGCATTCCATCACGATATCAATGCCGAGATCTTTCCATGGCAATTGCTTGGGATCGCGGTTAGAGACTTTCTGGATCTTACCAAAGCCCGCATCAATCCAGTCATCACCGGTTTCGATGGTGCCCGGGTAACGCCCATGGACAGAATCATAGGTCAAAAGGTGCGCATTCGTTTCCGGCGTCGCAGAATCGTTGATCGCAACAATTTCGACTTCGTCCCAGCGCTTGTGCTCGAGCACCGCGCGCAGAGCCAAACGTCCAATCCGACCAAAACCATTAATCGCAACGCGTAGGGCCATGAAAGCGCTCCTGTCTTGTAATGCCTTGCCTCATCCCTTGGAATATAAGGACAAAGCCCAAAATTGGTATTATCTCTCGCGCGGTTTAGCGCGCCTTGATCGCCAGGTCTAGGCGCAAGATCCAGCCCTTACGCCAATTATCAGGTGTTCTTCAGCAGTATTCTTTCTTTGACAGACTTGCATCTGTTATCGTGTCCTGTCAGAACGCGAAGAATTCTTTACACAAAGCGTGACAAACTGGGGACGCTTCCATGAAAGTTATAGTACTCGGCGGTGATGGTTTTTGCGGTTGGCCCACGGCGCTGCATCTCTCCAATCTCGATCATGAAGTTTTGGTGGTCGACAATCTGTCGCGCCGCAAAATTGATGTCGAATTGGAAGTCGACAGCCTGACGCCGATCCGGCCCATCGGCGAGCGCTTGGCCGCCTGGCATGAGATCACAGGCAAGACGATCCGCTTTATCAATATGAATATTGGTAAAGATTATCAGGAATTAGTCGATCTGTTGCTGGCGGAAAAGCCCGACACCATCGTCCATTTTGCCGAACAGCGCGCCGCGCCCTATTCGATGAAAAGCGCGCGCCACAAACGCTATACGGTCGATAATAACCTCAACGCCACCAATGATGTGCTGGCCGCGATTGTCGAAACGGGCCTCGACATTCACCTGGTTCACCTGGGTACGATGGGCGTTTATGGCTATGGCACTGCCGGGATGAAAATCCCTGAAGGCTATCTCAAAGTAAAGGTCGAAACCTCTGATGGGTTAAAGGATCAAGAGATCTTGTATCCGGCCAATCCAGGCTCGATCTATCACATGACGAAGACCCAGGATCAGCTGTTCTTCCATTTCTATAATAAGAATGACAAGGTTAAGATCACCGATCTGCACCAGGGTATTGTTTGGGGCACCCAGACGGCCGAAACCCGTAAAGATGAGCGTCTGATCAATCGCTTTGATTATGATGGCGATTACGGCACGGTTCTCAACCGCTTCTTGATGCAGGCCGCCGTGGACTTCCCACTGACCGTGCATGGCACCGGCGGTCAGACCCGCGCCTTCATCCATATTCAAGACACGGTGCGCTGCATTCAGCTCGCCATCGAGAACCCACCACAAACCGGTGAAAAAGTCCGCATTCTCAACCAGATGACCGAAACCCACCGGGTGCGCGATCTAGCGAAAATGATTGCCGACATCACCGGTGTTGAGGTGGCCTTGCTGCCTAATCCGCGCAATGAAGCCGATGAGAACGATCTTCATGTGGAAAATGAGACCTTCTTGTCGCTGGGCCTAAAGCCCATCACCCTTGAAAAAGGCCTGATGGAAGAAGTCACCGAGATTGCCAAGAAATATGCCGATCGCTGTGACCGCTCTAAAGTCAAGTCCGTCTCTTACTGGAATAAGGACCGCGCCGCCGCCCAAGAGGGTGCGCAGGCCTAAGGCCTTCGCCATGCTTCCAAAAAAGCCCCGCTCAGCTGAGCGGGGCTTTTTATTAATGCCTTATCCGGCATAGA
Source organism: Woodsholea maritima DSM 17123 (assembly GCF_000382325.1). GTDB lineage: Bacteria > Pseudomonadota > Alphaproteobacteria > Caulobacterales > Maricaulaceae > Woodsholea > Woodsholea maritima. The sequence goes on along the minus strand of NZ_KB908057.1, from coordinate 283,352 downwards.
CATCCGCCATCATTTCCCCGGCGGACTGCCAGGCCCCACGGGTGAAGTCTGGAATATCTTTCGAGTTGGAGCGATCTTCCAGTGAGGCTTCTGACAGCGGATTGATCACCGACCAGGCCGCTGCGTCATAGACGTTTTGATCAAGAGGTAAGCCATTGCGCAGGCAATAAACCAAACGCCACAGCATCACATAATCCATGCCGCCATGGCCGCCATGCTGCGCGGCCAGGCCAGAGACTTGCGTCCATAGCGGGTGATCATATTGAGCATAATAGGGCTCCATATCCTGGTCCCAATGGTGGAAATCGCCAGAGGCTTCCAAGGCGATCCGATTGGGGAAGCCCGCAAACACCCCGCCCGTGCCCTGGATCAGATTGTGACGGCTATAGGGGCGCGGCGTCGTGGTATCATGCTGAACCATGATCGTGCGGCCGCGCACGGTTTTGATCAACGAGGTATTCATATCCCCGCAGATATAGCGCATCTGATTGCGCTCATGATCGGCAGGGAATTCACGTTGCGCATAAAGCTGACGCCCCAAGGCCGGTGAGGCCATAGAGGTCATATAATCAAAACGATCACCGCGATTGATGCCCATATATTGTGAGACCGGGCCTAGGCCATGGGTCGGATAAAGATTGGCATTGCGCCGCGCATGCCAGCCGGTACGCCACAGGCCCGTGCCCTCTTCAGTGTCCTTCATCTGCCAGCGCAGCTCGTGGATATAGGCGGCCTCGCCATGGAGAAGCTCACCCAGCACATTCTGGCGCACCATGTTGAGCGCCATCAGCTCATCACGGCCATAGCAGACATTTTCCAGCATCATACAATGCTGGCCCGTGGCTTCCGAGGTCTCAACCAGGTCCCAGCACTCCTCAACACTCAAAGCCACCGGCACTTCAACGAAGGCGTGCTTACCGGCCACCATAGCGGCCTTGGCCATGGGATGGTGCCAGCGCCAGGGCGTGATCACAAAGACCGCATCAATATCATCACGAGCCAACAGCTCGCGATACGCCTCATCCGAGCCGGTATGAACGGCCGCTTCAGGCGCGCCATTGTCGCGCAGGATGGTTTGCGCGCTGGCAATCGCGGCCGGTACCACATCACAGATCGCCTTGATCTCGACCCCATCAATATTGGCCAACAGGCGCAAATGGGTCGCGCCCCGGCGCCCGGTGCCAATCACCCCGACGCGGACCTTATCCAGGCGCGGCGCGGCATAGTCGATCATCCGGCCTTGGGTATTTGGATTATTGCCCTGGGCGCGTGCGCCCGTGCTCAGCCCTATGGCGGCGCTGCCCATTAAGCCCGCTTGCAGCACACCGCGCCGGGTGGCGTGGGGCTGGGGTAGATTTATATCTGACATGAAGATCCTCCCTCGTCTTTTAGACTTTAGAGGACATCCTTCACTGTGACAGACGATTTTCCAGTTTTTTCATAAAACCAACGCAGGCTTCAATCTGTGATAAAGCCACAAATTCATTGGGCTGGTGCGCCTGGTCAATGGAGCCTGGCCCACAGATCACCGTAGAAAGCCCACCTTGCTGAAACTGGCCGCCTTCAGTGCCATAGGGCACAACGCGCGGACTGTTATCGCCTGTCAGGGCACGCGCCAGAGCCTCCGCCACGCCATCGGCTTCAGGACGCAAAGGCGGCACATCAGAGATTTGCTCAATCGTGATCGAGGCCGAAGGGGCATAGCGGCGCATCTCGGCTTCAATCTCCGCCGCGAAGGCGCGAAAACGCGCGCCCATGTCCGGACCATCATCCCAGGGTGCAGGGCGCATCAAGCTTTCAAACCAGGCCTCTTTGGCCAAAATATTGATCGCCGATCCGCCATGAACCTGACCGATGGTCACCGTGCCATAAGGCGGAGAAAAGGCACTGTCAGCGGGGGCTTTGGCCTTCATGGCTTTGGCTTCTTGCACAATCCAATGCATCAACTCGGCCGCATAGGTCACCGCACAGGCCCCGCTTTCGACCAAGCTGGAATGGGCCTCAAAGCCGCGCACCGTCACTTTGAACGAATAAAGCCCTTTATGCCCCGAAACGACTTGCATCATCGTCGGTTCGCCCACAATCACCGCCGAAGGGCGTGGACCGCCCTGCGTGATCGCTTCGATCAAGGCCGGGGCCCCGATACAGCCGACTTCCTCATCATAGGATAGAGCAAAATGGACGGGGCGTTTGAGATTGGCTTTGGCAAAATCCGGCGCGGCCGCCAACCCACAGGCGATAAAGCCCTTCATATCGCACGTGCCACGCCCATAAAGACGGCCGTCTTTTTGCGTGACCACAAAGGGATCACTATCCCAGGCCTGGCCATCGACGGGCACGACATCGGTGTGGCCCGACAGGACCACACCGCCATCGACTTGAGGACCGATCATGGCGTGGAGATTGGCTTTTTGCCCATCGGGGCTAACCACCCTTTGGGTCATCGCCCCGAGATCGGCCAAATAGGCCTCGACCCAGTCAATCAAAGCCAGGTTAGAGACGCGTGAGGTGGTATCAAAGCCCACCAAACGCGCCAGCATCTCCACTGCCGTCATTGTCATGGATTAGTGCTCACCCTCCCCGGCTGGCTCTTCCAGATTTTCCGTTTCAACTTCGGCTTGCGGTTCTTCCACCGGCTGACGGCGCGGCAGGCCCACCAGCTCCATCTTGAACACCAAGGTCGAGTTCGGGGTGATGAACTCACCGCGTTGAGAATTGCCATAAGCCAGAGTGGTCGGGACATAAATCTCCCACGTCTCACCTACACGCATATGGCTCAACGCTTCATTCCAGCCTGGGATGAAACCGTTAGAGGGATATACGATCGGCTGACCAGCCTCATAGGAGGAATCAAACACCGTGCCATCCACCAAACGGCCTTCATAATGGGCCGCGATCACTTCACCGACCGCAGGGCGCTCATCGCCCTCTGTCACCGCATTTAGGATACGGAAACGCAGACCTGAGGGCAGTTCGAACACACACGCCAAAGACCCGACGGCGGCCATATAGGCTTCACCATTGGCCAGGTTATAGTCAGAAATGGTCTGGCCCTCTTCGCGGGGAATAGAGGTAAACTCCAGCGTTTCAGCTTCAGAGGCGCCGCAGGTGCGTGCCTCTTCAACGATGGGCGAAAGGTCGATCTTCGCGGGTGGTGGCGGTGGCGGTGGCGGTGCCGCAACATCAACCATTTCGACGTTGAAAATCAAAGCTTCATTTGGCGCGATAACATCACCGGCACCATTTTCGCCATAGGCCAGATGCGGCGGGACATACAGCGTCCACTTATCGCCCTTGCGCATGTCACCCAGGGCTTCGACCCAGCCTTCGATGACGCGGTTTGAGGGGAAGGTTTCGGTCGCTTCACGCAGGTAAGCCGAATCAAAGATCTCACCATCCAAGGTGACGCCTTGATAGTAGACGGTCACCAGATCGTCCTCATTGGGGGAAGGCGCATCTTCAGGACCGTTTTCATCCACGCGGATCTGCAGACCCGACGGCGTGGTGTAGATACAATCGGCCTCGGCATTCGCCGCCAGGAAGGCTTCGCTCAACGCAGCATTATAGTCAGCATCGCTTTGGCCATCAGTGCGCTCTGGCGCATCAAAACTAGCAGCAAAATCTGCACCCAGATTTTCACTATACTGACCGGCAGCCTCTTGAACCCGCGCGAAATAGGCGGCCTCGTCTTCACCCTCTTGCATCGCCAAGGGCTGAAGATAGGCCAAATGCGTATCGCTTTGACACTGACGGGCCGCGTCCAAGGATGATACAGGGCCGACACTAGATCCGGTTTCAGATGAACACGCCTGCAAGGCGAGGCCGGCCAAGGCCGTGGTGCACAGGGCCAGATAGGATAATCCGCGCATACTTTCCCCCTCATGGGTCTGACAATTTAGCGCGCGTGCGAACCCTCACACGCGCGCGCGACTATGAACGCTTATTTGGGCGCATCGTAAAGCCCTAACGGGCCAGCCTGTCAAACGGTTGCTATTGCACGTCCGCGTCCACGACACTTTGCGGTAAGATCGACACGCGATACGCGTTTTCAGGCGCGAGATATTGACGCGCCGCCGCAATCACCTCTTCGCGGGTAATCGATCTGTAATCGGCCTCTAAGGAGCGCAAGCGGTCCAAAGTCTCCGGCATCATCTGGGCCTGGTTCAGCCCGGCCAGCCAATAGCGGTTGTCTTCGCGCAATTCCTCCAGCTCTTCCAAGATGGGTGTGCGTGCGCGCAGGAAGTCATCCTCGCTGACATCGCCCTCGCGTACCGCCTCAACCATGGCATCAATGGCACCATAGGTCGCCTCGACATCCTCAACTGAGACATCCACCCCGATCCAAAAATATCCATAGTCTGGGAAGACTTGGGATTCTGAATTCGAGACGATGGCCGAATAGGTCTTACCCAGCTCCTCGCGCAGAACCTCAACCGATTTTTGATCCAAAACCGCACGCAGCATATCCAGAACCCGGCCCGTGCGCGCATCCCTGCTATCGGTGGTTTTCCAATAGGCATTGACCATGCCCTGATAGGCCTGACCATTGAAAGGCACCACGATGGGCTCAGCGGTAGGTTCAGGGAAGTTCAACACGCGATTTTCATCATCGCTGGGCCAGGTCTCATCGCGCGCATCCAGCGCGCCGAAGGTGGCACGTACCGCCTCAACCGCCTGATCGCGGGTGATATCGCCGACAATCGTGATCTCAATCGGAGCCGACATCAAGGCGGGCTCGAGCATCTCACGGCCATGATCCATGGAATAATTAGACACTTCCTCTGCGGTCGGGAAGCCCCAGCGCGTATCACCTTCACGCAGCATACGGCTGACTTTATTGATGGCGACCTGAACCGCCTGGGCACTTTGGCCGCGACGCACTTCATCGGCGACCGCGCGGAATTGGCTCAGCGCCTCAACCCGCCAGCCCGGCTCGCTCAGATAGGCCGCCATCAATTGCATTTGCAAATTGAAATCTTCTGGCGAGGCAACGCCTTGTAGGAAGAAGGTGTCGGTGGCCACACCCAAATCCACATTCACCGCCTTACCGGCCAAAATGCGTTGTAATTCATCGCTGGAATGCTGCTTCAAGCCGCCAGAGGTAAAGACAGAACCCAAAATACGGCTTGCAGCCGGTACAGGTTGCGGGGTCAGCACACCGGCCCCGAAATTAACCCGTACGCGCACAATATTGTCTTCAAAATCGGTGGTTTTGATATTCAGCTTCACCCCATTGGCAAAGCGCAGGGTTTCAAAGCCTAAATCCTCGATATGTGCCTCAGCGACGACATCACCCGGGGTTCCGAAATCTGTATAGGCAAATTCCAACGGCCCATTATCGCTCAAAGGCTCAACCTTTTGCGCGTTTGAGGCCAGCCAGGCATCACGCACCGCATTGGCCCCATCGCTTTCTTCCAAGGGCGTTGCCAGCATGACTTGTGGCGGGCCGGCCTTCCACATGGCTTGGAAGAAGGTTTGAACCTCTGCCAAGCTTACACGGTCTTGGCTTAAACGATCATAGACATATTGGGGATGGACGAAGACTTCATCATTGAGCCAATCATCGGTAATCTGATCTGCTAATCCCGGTGTGGGGCGCGTTCCGGCCTGGGCCGCTGCATTGCGCCAGCCTTGCAGTAAATTCGCCCATTGCTCATCAAGCTCGGCTTGGGTGAAGCCATATTCCACCGCGCGCCGGATCTCTTGCTCAACTTCGCCCAGTCCTTCACGCCAGCGATCCGGTGAGGTTACGGCCAAAAGCCCCGTTGACGTCATCAGATTGTAGTGATTATCACGCTCAATCTGGACCTGAACCAAAGCCGACTGACCGGCATTGATATGCGACTGCAAGCGACGTTGCAGCATCGCATTGCCCAAATACCGTAGCGTGTCCTTACGGGCATAGGCCAAAGTATCCAGCTCTTTTTGACCTTCGGTTGGAATATCAACCGTTACGATTGTGAAGACGTCAGGATCATAGACATAGTCAAATTGTGCAACATTGGGTGCGGTGTAGCTGCCAATATCAGGATCGCCGGGCGCATTGTCTGGTTGTTGCCAGCTTGCAAAATGCTCGCGGATCTTGGCTTCAACCGCATCGACATCAATCTCACCCACAACGACCAGGAAGGCGCGCTCAGGGGTATAGTAATCGGTGTAATAATCCACAAAGGCGTCGCGCGGTGCCGTGCGAATAATCTCGGTTTCACCAATCGGGAAACGATCCGCCACAATTGTATCGGGCATTATAAAACGGGTATAATGTTTGAAGAAGCGCTGGATCGGCGTATTACGCGCACGCTCTTCACTTAAAATCACGCCGCGCTCACGCTCAATCGCTTCAGCGTCCAAATTCAACTCGGATGCCGTTTCGCGCATGATCATCAAACTGGTATCGACAACCTCATCATCGACGCGCGGCAGGTCAAGCTGATAGCCGACCGCATCAAACGAGGTGTAGGCGTTCGAATCCGCCCCAAAGGCCAGGCCATAGCGCTCCAACAAGGGAATAAGCTCGCCTTCCGCAATATGGGTCGAGCCATTAAAGGCCATATGCTCGATAAAATGCGCGATACCGCGCTGATCTTCACGCTCCGCCAGAGAGCCCATATTAAAGCTCATACGCACCGCAGCGGTGGCACTGGGCGTATCGTTATACAGAATGGCATAGCGAAGACCGTTTTCCAGCTTGCCATAGCGCACGGCCTCATCAACAGGAATATCGCTATATTCGTGGGCAAAATCAGCCGCCGCCGCACGCGCGTGCAAATCATCCTGCGCGCCATCACGGCCATTATTGACGGTTTTTGGATTACATGCCGAGACAAGAACCAAAATCAACAAAGATGATAAAAGCTTAGCCGACTTTACCTGCATGAGTAAGACCTTCACGTTCAACGATATTCCCAGCACCCTAGGGGAGAGGTGATACAATAACAAATGAAGCTGCTGTAAGATTAGCCGCGTTCAGCGTTTAAGACCCCCACCTCATGCATGAATACTAGAGTGTGATTTTGACAAATAAAACCCCGCCTTAAAAATAAGACGGGGTTTTAAAAGCGTTTATTCGCTTTTTGGCTCTTGAGGAGCCATTTTCAGCGCCACTTCAAAGTCATTGTCCGGCGAGGCCGCGCGGGGCAGGCCCTCACTTAAGGGATGCGCCCAAACGATGGTCTGCGTACTCATCACCGCTTCCATATCAAGCGCAGTATCGCCCATGACCCGCGCCAAGCTTTCATTCGGGTCAGAATCGCGAAGGCCGGCGACCTCCATGACCTCGACCGGAGCCTTCATCGAGACTTGAAGCTCTGACTTCACCTTGCGCCCTGCCGCCAGGATGGAGACGAAATTATCGCCCTCGCGTCGGAACGTGTCAGGTGCGATAAAGTCCTCAGCCTTAGGCCAGCTGCCGCGCGCATGAATGGTCGCGATGGCATTATCGCCCTCACCCCACAGCACATCATGCAAGGTTTCGGTGACAAAGGGCATGAAGGGCGCAAACAATTTCGTGATCGTCGCGCTGGCATGGAAGAGCGCATAAAGCGCCGAAGTTTGCTCCGCATCGGGTACCCCTTCAAACCGGGTCCGGCGTTTCACAATCTCCAGATAATTGTCGCAATGGATACGCCAGAAGAAATCTTCAACATGGCGCAGGGCCTGCGCATATTCATATTTCTCAAAGGCCTCAGTGGCTTTGGCAACCGTCTCTGACAAATGGCCTAGCATCCACTGATCCATCGGATGGGAGATCAGGCCAGCCGCAAAATCAGCCTTCACCGTGCTCGGTTGAGCCAAAGCGCCTTCTGGTACCTGCTCCCAAGCCATATGGGCCAGCTTGATAGCATTCCACAGCTTGGTCACCAGGCGCTTACCCTGAGCCAAGGTATTGGGCGACAAGGCGGTATCATGGCCCAGACGCGAGGTCCCGGTCCAATAGCGCACCACGTCAGAGCCATATTCATCCAGCAATTTGATCGGGTCGATCACATTGCCCTTGGATTTGGACATTTTCGAGCCGTCTGACGCCAAACACCAGCCCGAGATGGAGATATTATTCCACGGCACGCTTTGGCCATGATGGAGGGCCTTCACAATGGTATAGAAGGCCCATGTGCGAATGATTTCATGAGCTTGCGGACGCATCGCCATCGGGAACAGGCGTTTGTGCGTCTCATAATCCTTACCCAGATCTTCACTCACCGTGCGGGTCACCAATTGCGGGGAAACCGAGCTGGTCGCCCAGGTGTCCAACACATCCTTTTCCCCAATGACGTCATCGGCGCTATAGCCTTCAGGAAGATCAGAAGTGGGGTCGACCGGCAATTGATCCGGGCTCGGAACAATGATCTTGCCTTCTTCGCCCGGGCGTTTTGAATACCACACCGGAATGGACACACCAAAATGGCGTTGGCGCGAAATGCCCCAATCCCATTTCAGGCCTTCAACCCAGCTTTCCAGGCGCTGGCGCATATACTCAGGGCGCCAGGTGATCTCGCGCGCTTTTTCCAGGATCTGGTCTTTATAATCGAGCGTTTTGATAAACCATTGCGGGGTCACAATGATTTCCAGTGGCGCGCCAGAGCGTTCGGCCACCGGCACCACTTGGTGTGTGACATCTTGCTTCAGGATCAGGCCGCGCTCTTTCAAGATCTCTAAAATCGCCTCTTTGGCTTTTTCCGCTTTCAAGCCCGCCAGCTGGGTGATGATGGCTTGAGCCGCTTCAACATCCTTAGAAGGCCATCCCTCTGAGCCAATCGCCAGATCGGATTTCATCTTACCAGCTTCATCGATCACCACGCGCAGGGGCAATTTGTGCTTGCGATACCATTGAATGTCGGTGACATCGCCAAAGGTACAGCACATCACAATGCCGGTGCCTTTTTCAGGGTCGACCGTATCTTCGGCATAGATCGGGATCGGCACACCATAGAGGGGCGAGATCGCATTTTTGCCGACCAGTTCTTTGGCGCGCGGATGCTCAGGGTGGATCATCAAACCGCCACAGGCCCCGATCAGCTCAGGGCGCGAGGTTGCAATGATCGCAGGCTCCAGCTCGCCGCCCTCGATCTCAAACGGGATCTGATTGAGCTTGCCTTCGCGTTCAATCTCTTCAACCTCGGCCTGGGCGATGGCTGTGCGGTCGGCCGGATCCCACAAGGTGGGCTCCAAACGGCGCTCCAACAGGCCTTTACGATAGAGATCAAGGAAGGAGAGCTGCGAGACCTTACGGCTTTCATCGGAAATCGTTTGATATTCCCGGCTCCAATCCACACTCAAGGCCAAGCGAGAGAACAGATTGCGGAACTCATCCTCGTAAGGGGGGATGACCTCTTTACACAGGGCCACGAATTCCTCGCGCGACATATTTCCGCCGCGGACCTTTTTGACCTTTTCCACTAAGCGTTCCGTCGGCAGACCATTATCGTCCCAACCGATGGGATAGAGCACATTGCGCCCGCTCATGCGCATATAACGCGCCATGATATCGGCCTGGGTATAGGAATAGACATGGCCCACATGCAAGGTTCCGGACACGGTCGGCGGCGGGGTATCAATCACATAATCCGTTTCAGCCGGCGCATCAGGCGACCATTTAAACGCATCATCTTCGGCCCAGCGGGCCTGCCATTGGGTTTCTGCGTCGGTATGTTTGTATTTCTTTGGAAACGGTTTCATTGTGTGATCATCAAGCCGGTGAGATAAGAATAAAGGTCGGAGGTCTAACGCTCTCTAGACCATTTTGCGGATGGGAAAAAGACAGCCGTTACAAGTTTAGCCGCGTTGCAAGGCCATCGCTTACACCACATAATAGCGCTAGCCTGCGATAGCCAAGGGGTGGTGACAATGCGTGCTCTGCTGAAAGCCTTCAGTTTGGCTGCAATTCTTTGCAGTTGTGGATTTGCAGGCGCATGGGCGCAAGAGACCGGCGACGGCGCACAAACGGCCCAGACAAGCGATATCCCACAGCCCCCCGTCTATGGCATCAATGTTATCGCCGCCTATCCCCATGACCCCGGTGCCTTTACCCAAGGCCTTCTTTTTCATGACGGTTTTCTTTATGAAAGCACCGGCATGCATGGCCAATCGAGCGTGCGCAAAACCCAGTTAGAAACGGGGGAAGTCATGCGCCGCCACGCCATCGCCGACGAATTTTTCGGGGAAGGCCTGGTCGATTGGCAAGGTAAGTTGATCGCCCTTACCTGGCGCTCGCAAAAGGCCTTTGTGCTCGATCAGGATAATTTTTCACCCTTGGGGGAGTTTGACTACCCCGGCGAAGGCTGGGGCATCACCCGCGATGACACGCACCTCTATATGAGTGATGGCACACCCGAGATCCGGGTTTTAAACCCCGAAACTTTTGAGGAGATCCGCCGCATCCCGGTCACATATGCGGGTGACCCTTTGGGTTATCTCAATGAATTAGAATGGGTCAATGGCGAGATCCTGGCCAATATCTGGCAGACCGAATTTATTGCCCGCATTGATCCGGAAACTGGCGTCGTAAAGGGGCTGATCAGCCTTCGCGGCCTTAAAGCCTATGCCGGGGCTGGGGATGATGGGGATGCGGTGCTAAACGGCATTGCCTATGACGCGGCGCAAAACCGCCTGTTTGTCACGGGTAAAAACTGGGCCCGCCTGTTCGAGATCCAGATTTTAGAGGACTAGGTCAATTCACGCAGGCGAGGGTTAAAAGCCCGCCCCCAAACAGGTCACACTCCTTGCATACTCCCATTGTCATCCCGGCCTTGAGCCGGGACCTGTTGAGATTGCTGGCAAGGTTTATAGATCCCGGATCTCACATTTTAGTGCGCTACCGCCTATCGGCTACTTGAGCGCTATCGTTCGTCCGGGATCACAGCTTGCTATTCAAAACCATCGGCTTTCGCCAACATGAGCACGCCGCTTGTCCGAAAACCCAGCACGCGTTCTAGGCACAACGCGGCCCCGGACGTGATCCGGGGTCCATCGCTCCATAAGAGAGCGCAAGCGCACACGAAGCAAGGATGTCTTGAAAAACTGTCACCCCAAACTTGATTTGGGGTCCATGCCGGACGGAGTGAGCTTGGTTCTGGTCGATCCGAATATACTGCTTGCTTACGGCATGGATGCCAGATCACGTCTGGCATGACAGAGGGGTGTGCTCCCCTGTTTACGGGGGAGCTGTCAGCGAAGCTGACTGAGGGGGCATGACGACACAGACGCTTACACTCAAAGCATCCTCATAGTGTCATCGCGGAGTAGCGTTAGCGCTCAAGTAGCCGAAAGGCGGTAGCGCACTCAAAGTCGCGAGCCGGGATCTATCGTGGTTGCCCCCTAGGCCCATAGATCCCGGCTCAAGGCCGGGATGACAGGTTATTATTCCAATTCTCACTATACGGCGCGTGCGTTTTTATAGCCCCCTATTCCCCCACGGCCCAGGCCTGTGGGGGACGCAAAGCCACATCCTCACAATCAGACGCCAAAGGCATCGCCAACACCCGCGCACGGTCCAGGCGTGTGCGGATGTTCAATGCGTCATGACGCACACTTAAAGCCATCATCAAATCATCCAGACTACACACGCTATGGCGGCCGGGCTGAGGGCCCCAGCTGGTGGCAATCTGTGTGGCCCCGCCTTGAACCGCAGCCAGGCTGTTGGCGACGGCAAGGCCCAGCATATTATGCGATTGCGCGCCCAAAGTGATCGCGCGGTTGCGCACCACCTTGGCTTTTAACTGACGGAAAAGCCCTAAGGTTTCATCCGGCGTACCATAACCGCTGGTATCGGCTGCGCTTAAAATACTTGCCCCGCCCTGAACCGCAACGGTGAAGGCTTCAATCAAGACACCGCGCTCCGTACGCAGAGCATTGCGCGCGGTAAAGTGAACCTCAACACCCTGATCACGCGCCTCAGTGACGCCTTGATAGAGATCATCGAGCAAATGGGTCAAAGCCCGCCCGGCCTGACGCGCAGGCGATTGCGGGCTCATATCCGCATAGATATGCAGGCGTTTTTGTCCGCTATGCCGGCGCAGCATTTCCGCGCCCAGCGCGATTTCACTGCGCCGACAGGGCGCTTGAACACTCAGCGTAAGGGCACTGAGATAGGGCAATACCTCACGCGCCTGATCATAGCTGTGCGAAGCCGCACTGATATGGCCCAGATCCACTCCATCCACGCCCAGCCCCACGATCTGGCGGGCCAGCGCGATCAAATCACGGCTTTCATCCTGGCCTTGCGTCAAACGCTGGCCCAAGGTCAGGTCTAGAATATCAATCGTGCGCGTCATAGCCTCGAGCCTTCTCGATGACGGGTTTCACGCATCAGGCGCACCGATATCACCGCGCTATGCGCACGGATCAACTCGGCCAAGTCTTGGGTGTGGAGGTTCATCTCTCTCGCGATCGCAGGGGAAGGTGTCTGTGTGACGAATAAACCCAAAGAGGCTTGGTTTTGTTCCCCTAAAGAGGGCCATTCCACATCGTGAACCACATAACCGGCGGCTTCGACCCGTTCGATCAAGGCGCTGGCTGTGCCCTCATCTGGGATAAATTCAATTTCCACGAACCCGCTCTCAAAGCTGAAAGGTGTTTCGCCCGGCACCGGTTTGGCGCTCATCTTGGGCGGATAATAGCCCATGCCTTGGACCTTAATGACGGCGGCATTAAGGGCAATCGCTGGCAAATTGGCCGGATTTACAATGCAAGTCATGTCAGGTCTCCTTTGGCGCAAAAGAAAACCCCCGCTTCCGGTTTGGGAGCGGGGGTCTGGGGTCTAGCTGTGATCTGATGATCGAGGCTTTATCCGGCTACCGCTCCCTTGTGTCCACGAATGACCATATTGAGCCACGCGCAGGCGAGAGTGACGAAACGCACGGCGCGTTTCGCAATCTCAATGGCGTAGAACTTTTGGGTCAGTGTGGTCATAGAGAACGCGGTTTCCAATCAAAACGATCCGTTATGTTTCCCGGATCATCAGTTATCGTCTTTGGCGACTATCGTCTTTGGCGACTATCGCCGTTTTTTTTACTCTTTCATAGCTGATCCTTGCGCACAAAGCGTGCAATCCCAGCTTTGGCGCTAGGCTAAAGGCAAAAGATTGCGCTTGGCAAGTCAAAAATTCTTACTTGCCAGCTGCATTTTTTTAAGCGATTTAAATCAACGGCTTAATCATATAAACATATGCTTATATCCGTTTTTTGCCCCCAAGCCCTAGATTTTTCGTTTGACCAAAGGGCGAAGTACCGCGATGTTAGCGACAGCAGCAACGCGGTGGACGGCGTTGGATTTGGCCCTCATGCGGATAGTTTCGCATCGGGCGCGAAATCTGAAACTTTCCGCCTCGACGTTTGGAGTGGCACTGGCATGAACCGATACAATCCGGTCCTGGCAAGTCTCCCCACCGGTCTTGGGTGGGCGTTGACGCCTATGCGCCAGACAGTCATTACCACCTCCACCACCCCCTCGACTATGGGTACCCCCTTACCCATGGAGCGGCGTGACTTGGGCTAACACGAAGTAAAACCCCAAAGTTCTCTCACCCCGCTCCGCACACCGCGCAGCGGGTTTTTTCATGTTCAAAACCGACCCAAACCCCAAAAGGAGCCACCGCCATGGCCAAGCCCAATAACAAGATCCCCTGCCGCGCCCCGATATGCGTTCTCAAATTCGGAAGCTCTGTCCTCACCAAGATCGAAGATTATGACGCAGCCGCGCATGAGATTTATCGCCATGTGCGCAATGGCGAAAAAGTCGTCGCCGTGGTTTCGGCTCTGGCCGGTGAGACAGATGCTTTATTTGGCCTGGCCGATCAGGTGGGCGTCACCCCGCCCGCGGATCTGAGCGCACGTCTGGTGCGTGTGGGTGAGCTGAAATCCTCGGCCCTGATGGCGTTGGCTCTAGCGAATGTAGGTATTCGCACCAGTGTTTTAGACCCCCATGAAATCGGTTTGACCGCTGAGGGCGATGCCCTGGACGCCAATCTGACCGGCATTGATGCAGACGCGGTGGCGGCCCGTCTGACCACCAATGAGGTTTTGGTGGCCCCTGGCTTTATTGCCGAGGGTCAAAATGGCGTTGTCACCCTGGGTCGGGGCGGCACAGATCTGACCGCGGTCTTCTTTGCCCATGAAATTGGCGCAGACCGGGTGCGCTTGATCAAGGATGTTGACGGCGTCTATGCGCGCGATCCGAACAAATATGCCGATGCGGCCCGCTTTGATGCGCTCGATTATGACGAAGCGGTCAAAGTCTCTGCCGGTTTGATCCAGGAAAAAGCCATTCTGGAAGCCAAAGCCAAAGGCGTTGTCATCGAAGTGGCCTCACCGGGTAAATGCTATGCAACCCGTGTTGCCGATACCGCGATCGAAGAAGGCCCGCGCGCCAAAGATCCGCAATTGAAAGTCGCCCTATTGGGCCGCGGCGCGGTGGGTGAAGGCACGCTGCAACACTTGCTCGATCGCCCGGACCTGTTCAAGCTCGGCCCTGTTCTGGTGCGTAATGTTGAGGCCCATCAAGCAACCGCCCCTGAAGGCATTGTTTTTACCAAGGATCTCGATACCGCACTTGCTAATCAGCCGGATATCATCGTGGAGCTGGTCGGCGGCGCGGACTGGCCTGCCGATATTATTGAGCGCGGCCTTCATGAAAACGCCCACATCGTAACGGCGAATAAAGCCGCCTTGGCCAAGCATTATGACCGCCTGATCCCCAAAGCCTATGATAAAGGCCTGGCCCTACATTTCTCCGCCGCTGTAGGCGGGGGCACACCGATTATCGAGGCGCTGGACCGTCTGGCCGTGGAAAGCGGTGTGCGTCAGGTCGAAGGCGTGATGAATGGCACCGGCAATTATCTCTTGGCCCGCCTGAGTGAAGGGTGGAGTTTTGATGCGGCCTTGAAAAAAGCGCAAGAGCTGGGCTTTGCCGAAGCCGACCCTAGTACCGATGTCGATGGCCATGACGCGGCGGATAAGCTGTCTCTGATCATTCGCCGGGCCTTTGGCCGTGATGTCGCCCCCAACCGTATCCCCAAGCAATCCTTGGCCGATATTACGCCGGAGCTGGCCCAAGCTGCCCTGGCGCGCGGTGAAGTCTTAAAGCAGGTCGGCACGGCGGCCTTAAACCCTGATGGTTCGATCACCGCGAAAGTGGAAATCCTGTCTCTGCCGCAGGACCATCCCCTGGCCGCCGCGAAAAATGAGCAAAATGCCTTCCTGGTTACCGAACGCACCGGTCAAGTTCACACCGTCTTTGGCAAAGGGGCCGGGCGCTGGCCGACCGCGGCTTCGGTTTTTGCCGACATCATGGATATTTACCGCACAATCGTGCGCCAACAATCGGGCATTCATACCGAAGCCCCCAAACGCCCCATGCTGTCAGACGCGTTTCACGAGGCTCACCAAAACGCGCACCCCCAGGCTTTGGCCCGACCGGCTGAGTAACGCATAAACAGAGGACATAAGATCATGGCCCGCATCGCAATCGCAAAAGCCCCCGCAAGTTTAGGCAATATTGGTGTGGGCTATGATGTCCTCGGCCAAGCCTTCGCCGCCTGTTTCGATACCGTCACCGCCACCCGGCTGACCGAGACCACAGGCACGCCGGTAGAGCTGGGCGCGGTCAGCGGACGGGTCTCGATCCTGCCTAAAGCGCGCGAGAAAAATACTGCCCTCGCCGCGGCGGGCGCCCTCCTTGATCATGTGGGGGCCAAATTCTCAGTCCGCCTGGACATTGATAAGGGCGTGCCGATGAGTGCGGGCATGGGTGGATCGGCGGCCAGCGCCGTGGCGGGTGTGGCCGCCACCAATGCTCTGTTGGATGAGCCCCTCCCCCTGGAGGCGTTGTTACCCTTTGCGCTGATCGGCGAGGCCGTCTCGGCCAATCCCCCGCCTTGGGATAATGTGATGGCAAGCCTTCATGGCGGTATCGTGATGGCCGCCCAATTAGAGCCCGCCATCGTCAAGCCTTTGCCCACCCCGTCGGGGATTTCCTGCATCCTCTTCCATCCCGATCATAAAATCGAAACCCAAGCCGCGCGCGCCTTACTGGCCCCCAAACGGCCCCATAAAATCGTGGTCGAGCATGCCCGCCGGATTGCCGCCTTCACGGCTGGACTGGCGCTGAATGATCTGGAGCTGATCGAGGCGGGCCTGGAAGATATTTTCGTAGAGCCGCAACGCGCACCCCTTCTGCCCGGATTTAATGCCATCAAAGCCGCCGCCCTGGACGCCGGGGCCCTGGGCGCATCCTTCTCCGGTGCTGGGCCGTCCATGTTTGCCTGGTGTCTTGAGGACCAAAAAGACGCGGTCGCCGCCGCGATGGCCGAGGCTTTTGCCCAAAATGGACTTGACGCGACCCGCTATGATGCGCCCATAAATTCCCCCGGCGTTAGCGTCGAGATTAAAGATTAGGGCGAGACGGATCATGGACTTTCTTCCCATCAATACCGATGAAGGCGCGATCAGCGCCAGCGCGGCCATTCGCACCGGCCTTTCGGCGAAAGGGGCCTTATACCGCCCGGCGCACCTGCCGAAGTTCAATCGGGATGATTTCCCGCCTGATATTGATCTGGTAAGCCTCGCCAAGACCCTTTTAGCGCCCTTCTTTGCGGGAGACGCGCTGGAGCCTCATCTCAACACGATTTGCGAAACGGCTTTCAATTTTCCCGCCCCCCTGACCCGGCCCGATGAGGGCCAACAGAGCCTTTACGCGCTGGAGCTGTTTCATGGTCCGACCGGCGCGTTCAAGGATTATGGCGCGCGCTTCTTGATGGGCTGTCTCAATGCCTTAGCGAGCACCGGTGAAATCCTCACTGTACTGGCGGCGACATCGGGCGATACCGGCGGGGCGGTGGGCTGTGCCGGTGAAGGCCAGCCCCATGTGCAAACCGTCATTCTTTATCCCGATGGCCGGGTGTCTGATTTCCAGGCCCGTCAGCTGTCATGCTGGCGCACCCCGGCGCGCACCTATCGGGTGCATGGCGATTTCGACGCCTGCCAAGCGCTTGTCAAAGCTGCGTTTAACGACCCCGAAGCCAAGGCGCGCTTTCATCTCACCTCGGCCAATTCGATCAATATCGCGCGCTTACTGCCGCAAACCGTTTATTGGGCGCGCGCCGCGTTGGAGGCTTACCATCGCCATGGCGTCAAGCCGGGCTTCATCATCCCAACCGGCAATCTGGGTAATAGCGTCGCCGCCCATTATGCACGCGCCATGGGCTTTCCCATCGGCGAGATCCATATCGCCACCAATGCCAATGCGACCTTGAAAGACTGGAGTGAGGGGGCCCCCTTCACGCCGCGCGCTTCGATCGCCACCTTGGCCAATGCCATGGATGTCGGCGCACCGAATAATTTCCCGCGCTTGCAGGCTTTAGAAGGCGAAGCGCGCGCACCCGTCACCCGCGTTGATGATGAGACCATCAAAGCGGCCCTGGCGCGTGAGTATCAGGACACCGGCTATATCTGGTGCCCCCATGGAGCCACGGGAATAGAGACCTATCGCCAGCTCAGCGCGAACGAAAGGGACGGCGTCTGGATCATTGCCGCCACGGCGCACCCCTATAAATTTTCTGATGTGGTTGAGCCGATCTTGAAAACCCGCATCGACCCCAGCCCGGCGCTCGCCGCTGTGTTAGAGCGTTCGGCCCATGCCGCCGCCTTAGAGCCCCGCTTGGAAGCGTTACTCGACGCGCTGGAAGGCGAGTTTGTTTAAATCTCGACGCCTTCCCGCTCAAAGTTTGGCCATAAAATATTTGGGGTTTTTATAAAACCGTGCTCCAATACCGTTATGATCGTGGCGGATAGGGCAAAGCCCAACGCCAGGACGCGAGGAGATGAGTATGGTTGAATTATCACCCATCCGGCGCGATGCCCCCTGGGCATGGTTGAAAGCGGGATGGCAGGATTTAAAGCGCGCGCCGTTGGTCAGCATTGGCTATGGGCTGGTTTTTGCGCTGATTGGAACTATGATCGTGGCAGGCCTGGCCGCGATCCACATGGCGAGCGCTGCGCCGGTGGCTTTAGCGGGCTTTGCCCTGATCGCGCCGGTCTTTGCCATTGGCGTCTATCGCATCAGCGAGATGATTGATGCCGGGGAAACACCGCGCCTTCTTGATTTTTGGCGCATTTCTGGCTCACGCCTCAGCCAATTGGCGCTTCTGAGCGTTTTGCTATTAATCTTCTTCCTGACCTGGGCGCGTATGGCGCAATTTCTTTATGTCGCGCTCGCCCCGGCTGAAATCATGTCGCTGAGTGATTTTTTCGCTTTCGCCATCAACTCGCCCAAGGGCTTAGCGTTAATGGGGTTTGGCACACTGATTGGCTTTGGCTTGGCCGTAGTGGCGTTCAGCGTATCGGCGATTTCCTTCCCCATGCTGGTCGATCAGGATGTCGATGCCATCACGGCCTTAGTCGCCAGTGTCAAAGCGGTGATCAAAAATCCGTTTGTGATGCTGACCTGGGCTTGGTTGATCGCCTTCATGACGATTGTGGGAATTGCGTTTTTTCTGGTGGGTTTGGCCGTAACCTTCCCCTGGATCGCCCATGCCAGCTGGCGCGCCTATAAAGACTTCGCGCCCCGCCCGGAACCCAGCGCCAGCGCAATTAAAGCTTAAGAAGACTGCCTTGAGCCCTCGTCGAGCGGCTCTTCAACAATCGGCGCGTCCTCTTCGATGAGGATGCGCTGAGCGGCCCCTTCAAGATCGTCAAACTGGCCCGATTTCACCGACCAGAAAAACCCGATCAGACCTGCTACGCCCAAGGCCAGAGCCGCAGGCATCAACCATAATAAAGCCGTCATTTGCGTGCCAATCGTAAGGCGTTAAGCGTCACCAAAATGGACGAGGCCGACATCGCGATCGCCGCTACCAAGGGCGTCACAAAGCCGAACACGGCCAATGGGATCGCAATCATATTATACAGCGCGGCCAGCGCGAAGTTTTCC
Source organism: Woodsholea maritima DSM 17123 (assembly GCF_000382325.1). Classification (GTDB taxonomy): domain Bacteria; phylum Pseudomonadota; class Alphaproteobacteria; order Caulobacterales; family Maricaulaceae; genus Woodsholea; species Woodsholea maritima. The sequence goes on along the minus strand of NZ_KB908057.1, from coordinate 264,431 downwards.
AGAATGCGTGATTGTGACGCGCGTGCAATGTCCACCGCTTCTGGAATGCGGGCGAGATGATCACCCTGGATCACCAGATCGGCGGCAGAGCGGCTAACCTCCGAAGCGGAGCCCATGGAAATTGAAACATAGGCCGCCGCCAGGGCCGGGGCATCATTGATGCCATCCCCGACCATGACCGGCTTATAGCCTTCATTGATCAGGGCCTCGATACGCGCGATTTTATCTTGCGGTTTCAGCCCGCCTTTCCAGCGCTCCAAGCCCAAATGATCGGCAATGGCTTCTGCGGCATGGGGACGATCACCAGAGAGTAATTCCAAGGTGAAATCGCGTTGGCGTAGGCCCTCCAGGGCGGTTTGGGCATCATCGCGCAGAGCATCGCTAAACTGAAACCGTACAGGCGCTTCATGGCCATAGCGTAGCCAAGCTTCCTGGGTGAAGCCTTCATTGTCTTTTGAAGAGGCCTCTTCAACCCCCATCCAACTCGCGGAGCCGAAGGCCACGGCCACGCCCTTGATCTGACCTTTCAGGCCCCCGCCCGCAATCTCTTCAAGATGGTCAGCCGTATCGCCCATCCCAGCGGCATCGGCGATGGCGCGAGACAAAGGATGGCGTGAGGTGCGCGCCAGCTTGGCCGCCAGCTCCAGCGCATCGGGCGGCAGAGCTTCGGTATTGATGAGACGCGGCTTGCCGCGTGTCAGCGTGCCGGTTTTATCAAACACCGCGTAATCGGCCTTGGCCAAACGCTCCAACGCATCACCCGACTTGATGAGGATGCCGGATTTAAACAAGCGCCCACTGGCCACCACCTGAACCGCAGGCACCGCCAGCGCCAGCGCACACGGACAGGTGATCAATAACACGGCAATGGCGTTGAGGATTGCGGCGCGCGGATCTTGGGTGAGGACCAGCCAACCGACCAGAGTAAGGGCGGCCAGAGTATGCACGATCGGCACATACAGATTGGCCGCACGATCGGCCAAACGCACATAGCGCGAACGGCTCTGCTCGCCCGCCTCAACCAGACGCGTAATCTCGGCCAATAGCGAATCTTCGCGCGCGGCCGTCGCGGTCATCTTGAACGGATGGGAGAGATTGACCATGCCCGAATAAAGCGCCTCACCCGTTTGGGCTTGGCGCGGCACGGTTTCGCCTGTCACGAGGCTGGTATCCAGCTCTGCGCCCGGATCCAGCAATTGGCCGTCCACAGGCACTTTATCGCCTGAGGCCACCAGCAAGACATCACCGGGAATAACATCGCGCGCCGCAATGGCAGAGATTACTCCATCGCTTTCCACCCGATGCGCCACAGCGGCCTGCATCGCGGCGAGATGGCGCGCCGACTGCCCAGCACGTGCGCGCAGGCGGCTATCGAGATAGCGCCCGATCAGCAGAAAAAACAACAACATCGCGGCGGCATCAAAATAGGTATGACCCTTGCCGATCACGGTTTCATAAAGCGATAGCCCGCACGCCAGGAATACCGCCAGGCTGATCGGGACATCCATATTGACATGCTTGGCCTTTAAAGCGCGGATCGCCGAGCCAAAGAAAGGCCGTCCCGAATAGGCCACCGTCGGCAGCACAATCAGCGCCGAAATCCAATGGAAAAGGGTTTGCGTGGCCTCGCCCATCTCGCCCGCGCCCGACCAGACCGAGACCGAGAGCAGCATGACATTGGCCGTGGCAAAGCCCGCCACCGCCATGGCGCGCAACAGGCGCTTTTCTTCTTGACTGACCGCGCTGGTTTCAGTTTCCGGCGCATAGGGGCTGGCCGGATAGCCCAAAGTGCGCAAGGCGCGCACATAATCGCGCGCGCGCACATCGTCCCCGCTAAACAGGATCGCCAGGCGGCCCGTCGACAGATTAAGCCGGGCTGATTTCAAGCCCGGCTGATCCTTCAAGCCATTTTCGATCTTGGCGATACAGCGCGCACAATGCGCGCCTTCCACCGCCAGATCTAAAGCCTTTAATTGACCGCTCGCGCGCACAAAGGCCGTAGGATCCTGATCGAGATCCCAATCGTGATGGAGGGCTAGTTCAGCCAAAGGGCATGCTCCAGTTCGAAGGGGGCCTCATCTGCGCTATGAGCCACGAGCCGCCAACTGCCCACCAGGCTGGGATCGAATGCGGCGCTGTAGAGCCCCTGGCCCGCAGGTTGAAAGCTCAGTGCCTGATCATGATGGCTATTCGTGGGATGACGCAAACGCCCTTGCAACATCAGCCCTTCAACGGGATGGCCCTCGCGATCTTGCACCGCGATTAGGATCTCACTGCCCGAAACTTCAAATTCCGCGCGCCACCCCAGTTCTGCCTGGGCGCGCCGACGCGCCAGCACATCGTTATAATCTACCCCTTGCAGGTAAGAGCGCTCAACATCTTCACCACTGAACGTCTTTAGCGCCAAGGTGACGAAGGTCGCATTGACCGCAATCGTCACCCCAAAAAAGCACATGATCACAATCAGAACATGATAGCCTTTGACTTCCTTAATCATCGGGGCGCTCCAGTTAGTAAGACACTGCGCGTTGTTGCGGTTTCGCCGGTTTCCGGATCGCTCACAACAAAGGTGAAACTCTCAGACGGCCCATCAATGGCCTCAGGCGGCAAGGCCAGGAAGACCTTGAAGTTACGCGTACGATCAGGCTCAACCGGCAGGCTCAGCCCCTCACCCTCATGACCGATAATGCGCATTTCAATCGCCGGGTCACCCTCGACATGGATGTCTAGGTTTACATAGCGCGCGCTTTTATTGATCACTTTAAGCGTATAGCCATTGCGCACCGAGCCATCTGACAAACGGACGTAATTGGGATTGCGATCGCGTGAAGCATTCAACTCTAGCGTTGTGCGGGTCATCAGACCATAGGCCATAATAGCGCAGATCACCGTTAGCACGCTGGCATAAAACACCGTCCGGCTGCGGATGAAACGATAGCGGGGTTTTTCACCGCGCTGGAACCGGTCCACATTATCATCGGTTTCATAGGTGATCAGCCCACGCGGGCGGCCCACCTTGTCCATAATATCATCACACGCATCAATACATAGCGCACAATGGATGCATTCCAGCTGCGAACCATTGCGGATATCAATGCCCATGGGGCAGACGGCGACGCATTGCTTACAATCAATACAATCGCCGCGATCATCCCAGCTTTCGCCTTTTTTATGCGGCCCGCGCGGTTCACCCCGGTCCACCCGATAGGTGACGTTCAAGGCTTCGCGGTCCGTCATCGCGGCCTGAATGCGCGGCCAGGGGCACATATAGGTGCAGACCTGCTCCCTCATCGTGCCGGCCAGGGTATAGGTGGTGAAGGTCAGCATGGCGAAGAAGATATAGGAGGTCAGCGCCGCCTGGCCGGTAAAGAAATTATGAACCACATCAAAGGCATCGTGGAAGTATAAGATCCAAGCCCCGCCCGTCGCCATGGCGATAAAGATCCATACGATATGTTTGGAGATTTTGCGCCAGGCCTTATCAAAGCTCCACGGGGCTTTATCGCGCATCATGCGTTTATTGCGATCGCCTTCAAAGAAGCGCTCCACAGCAATAAATAAATCCGTCCAGACGGTCTGTGGGCAGGCATAGCCGCACCAGACCCGCCCAAAGAGGGCCGTCGCCAGAAACAAGGCCAGCGCGGCGATGATCAATAGGCCAGTGACGAAATATAATTCCTGCGGCCACAGCTCGATAAAGAAGAAATAAAAGCGCTGATGGGCGAAATCGACCAGAACGGCCTGGTTAGAGGCATCCGGGCCACGATCCCAGCGAATGAAAGGCAAAAGGTAATACGCAGCCAGCGCAAAGGCCATAAACACCCATTTGATAAGGCGAAATTTACCCTTTGCGCGCTTGGGATAGATTTGCTGGCGCTTGGCATAAAGCTCACGCGTTGAGGCGTCATTGACCGCGACCGCATCGGATTGGTGTTGATCCGTTGCCGCCTGAGGAGATGTTGATGGTGTCATGGTTTTTGGGCCTTAGCCTTGAAAGGTTGGCTCTGAACGCAAGCCCGCTCAGAGCCTTCACCCTTTAGTCCTGGTTCAATTGTGCGGCTTCGATGAACGCATCGCTTTCACCCCCGCCCAGGAAGTACACATAAGCGGCAAGGGCTGTGATCGTTTGATCATCCAGGCGCCCTTCCCAGCTTGGCATCACCCCATAGGGGCCACGCCAGATGGTATTGATGATTTGCGCACGCTCACCCCCATACAGCCAGTCAGCATCGGTAAGGTTGGGCGCGCCTTGAAAACGGTCACCTGTACCGTCTTCCATGTGGCAGGCTGAACATTGATTGACAAAGATCTCAGCACCCGCCTCAGCAGAGGCCAGGGTCTCAGGCTCACGCCCAGACAGGGTCAGGACGTAATCGGTGACCTGGTTGATCTCTTCACGGCTCAATAATTCATCACGGCCAAAGGCGGGCATTTGCGAATAGCGCGTATCACGGTGTTCGGAACGAATACCCACCCGCAAAGTGTGCTGAATATCCTCAAACGTCCCGCCCCACAGCCAGACATCGTCATTGAGGTTGGGGTAGCCGACAAAGCCTTGCGCCCCGGCCCCGTGACAGGTGGCACAATTATCGCCAAAGGCTGAACGCCCCGCCGCCATGGCAAAGCCCAGAAGATCTGGATCACTTTCAATAGCGTCGATGGAACCGGCCTGTTGCAATTGCTCAAAATAGCCCGCGCGTGAGGCTTCCAGTTCGGCTACGGCCTCAGCCACATTGCGCCGTTCGGAGTTGTCTGTGATACCGCGGGTATGGTCGCCCAAGCCAGGAAGCCCCGGAATGGCCGGCATAAAGACCATATAGACTACGGCCCAGACTACAGAGGCATAGAGAATCCACAACCACCAGCGCGGCAAAGGATTATCCAGCTCTTTAATGCCATCCCACTCATGACCGGTGGTTTCAACACCAGAGTGGTCATCGCGTTCGCGGCTTTCGTCGTGATTATCAGCCATGGCTTGGCTCCTGACGGAGACCTTGGGTCTCCAATTGCGCGTCCTCGGTTAAAGGACCCTCATCATGCAACGGCATGGCCGCAGCTTGAGCAAACTTGCCTTTATTCTTCGGCCACAAGGCATAAGCCAGCACCGCAGCGAACATGAAGATAAAGGACAATAAGCCCCAGGTTTGGGCAAAACTGGATAAGATCTGATACATCGCGCTTACCTCAAGTTTTCTGCCGCTTCAGGCTCATAGGTGGAGAAATCCACCATCGTGCCCAGGATCTGCATATAAGCGATCAAGGCGTCGAGCTCTGAGATCACGTCTGGATTACCGTCGAAATCGCGAAGCGGTGCCCCGTGATAACGCTCGCCCAGAACCTCATAACGATCAGAATATGGATCGAGCTGACCGCGCAAATCGGCCTCAGCCTCTGCAATCATCTCATCGCTATAGGGCACACCCACAACCCGAAGCGCCGCCATGCGTGGACCAACAACGCCTTCGAACTCCAAAGGATTGTGTTCCAAGCGGGCATAGGGCGGCATAACGGATTCAGGCACGACCGAGCGTGGATCACGCATATGGTCACGGTGCCATTCATCTGAATACTTGCCGCCCAGACGCGCCAGGTCTGGCCCGGTACGCTTAGAGCCCCACTGGAAGGGGTGGTCATACATGCTCTCTGCCGCCAGAGAATAATGACCATAGCGCTCCACCTCATCGCGAAGCGGACGGATCATCTGAGAGTGACAATTATAGCATCCCTCACGGATGTAGATGTCACGGCCCATCAATTCGAGCGGAGAGTAAGGACGCACGCCCTCAACCTCTTCAATGGTGGAATCGAGATAAAACAAAGGTGCAATCTCGATAATCCCCCCGATGGAGACGACGGCCAGAATGCCCGCCGTCAACACCATGGAATTTTTCTCGATAACCTTGGAGTGGAAATTATCAATAAAGCTCTTGAAGCTCATCTCTCCCCCCTATTCTGCGGGTTGATCGATCGCGGCAGGTTGATGATGAGCGACATCTTCGCTCGCCTTCACCTCACCACGAATGGTTTTGTAGACATTGTAGACCATGATCAGAGCCCCAGCGAGGTAGAGCACCCCACCCAGCATCCGGATGATATAGAAAGGATGCATAGCCTCGACGGTATCGACGAAAGAGTATTCGAGGAAACCGAGATCATTATAGGTTTTCCACCACAGGCCTTGCAGGATACCAGAGACCCACATCGCGCAGATGTAGAAGAGGATCCCCAAGGTCGCGAGCCAGAAGTGCCACTCGATCAAAGCGCGTGAGAACATGCCCTTGCGCTTCCACAACCAAGGCACCAGGCAGTAAATCGCCCCGAAAGAAATGAACCCCACCCAGCCGAGCGCACCAGAGTGCACGTGACCAATCGTCCAGTCGGTATAGTGCGAGAGAGAGTTCACGGCGCGAATACTCATCACCGGACCTTCAAAGGTGGACATGCCGTAGAAAGCCACAGAGACCACCAGCATCCGGATCACAGGATCGGTGCGCAGCTTGTCCCAGGCCCCAGACAGGGTCATCAGACCATTGATCATCCCGCCCCAGGACGGCATCCACAACATAATAGAGAAGGTCATGCCCAGGGTCTGCGCCCATTCCGGCAGAGCCGTATAGTGCAGGTGGTGCGGACCGGCCCAGATATAGATGAAGATCAAAGACCAAAAGTGCACGATGGAGAGACGGTAAGAGAAAACCGGGCGCTCTGCACGTTTGGGAATGAAGTAGTACATGATGGCCAGGAAGCCCGCGGTCAGGAAGAAGCCCACCGCATTGTGGCCATACCACCACTGGGTCAGCGCATCTTGCACACCGGCAAAGGCCGAATAACTGCGAGAACCAAAGAAGCTGACCGGCACGGCCAGATTGTTGACCACGTGTAAGAGTGCAATCGTCACGATGAAGGCCAGATAGAACCAGTTCGCGACATAGATATGGGGCTCTTTACGTTTGGCGAGCGTCGCCAAGAACACCAGCAAATATACCACCCACACCAGGGTCAACCAGATATCGGCATACCATTCAGGCTCGGCATATTCTTTCGATTGGGTAATCCCGATCAGATAGCCCGTTGCGGCGATCACGATAAAGAATTGATAGCCCCAAAAGACAAACCAGCTCCAGACACCGCCCACCAGACGGGTGCGGCAGGTGCGCTGTACCACATAGAAGGAGGTGGCCAGCAGGACGTTACCCCCGAAGGCGAAAATCACCGCCGAGGTGTGTAACGGGCGCAAGCGACCAAAATTGGTGAAAGGAAAGTCTGGGAAATACAAGAAATTCGGGAAGGAAATCTGCGCGGCGATAATCACCCCGACCAGAAGCCCAGCCACAGCCCAGAACATCGAGGCGATCGTACCGTATTTGACGATCGTTTCACTATATTCACGTGGATTTTCTTTAAGCCCGCCATCGCCATAATGGCCGACAAGCATGATAAGACCTACGATAAAGCCCGCTGCGATGAGCCAGGCTTGACCGCGCATAAGAGCATCAGCCCCATGCGCAGCGGTCACAATGGACCAAAGAAGACCTAAGACGCAGATTGCGCCCACGGCCAGAGCACTGGCATCAAAGCCCGTGCGTTTTGATTGCATAAAAGCTGCCATCCTATATCCCCGGATTAGCCAAGCGTGATGGCAACAGGCTTAAAGAGGAATATCCCTAAAAGCACTATGGCGATTTGACGCGATCAGCACTTATCGCCAGATGTCCACAGTTATCTTATTGTTTTTTCGTGCATGAAATAAGGCGAATAAGTGGCATTTGGCCTTAAAACTTGTGCGGTTATGCCGCAGCAACGCCTTCCAGGAAGTGATCAATCGCGCGTTCCAGCTCTTGAGCCGCACTTTGTAAGCGATTTGCCGTCTGGTCCGTACCTTCGGCCATGCCTTGGGTCTGACGGATCACATCAGCCAGTCCTGAAATTGTCGTAAAGACCTGCTCGGCATGCTCTGCTGCATTGGCGGCGCTGGAACTGATTTCATTGGTGGCGGAGGTCTGTTTATCAACCGCGCCCACAATAGCAAGGGAGAATTGGTCCGAGCGTTCGGCCAGCCCTGAGATCTCTCTTACCACCTCATCAACGTCTTGGGTCGACTGGCGGATGGTCACAACCTGGGCCTGAATGTCATTGATCGCGGACGCGGTTTGATCGGCCAGCGCTTTGACCTCACTGGCAACCACGGCAAAGCCTTTACCGGCGTCCCCCGCGCGCGCCGCCTCAATCGTCGCGTTCAACGCCAACAGATTGGTTTGCTCTGAAATATCATTGATCAGCTCAACGACATGCCCGATCAGGCGCGCAGCTTCGCGCATCGCGTCCATCTTGGGCGCGGCAGCATCTGAATGGATACGGGCTTGACGCGAAGCGTCCAGGGCTTTGCGCGATTGATCGCCAATTTGGTCAATAGACTGACTTAACGCTTCAGAGGCCCCGGCCACTTGGCGCACACTGTCCGAAGCCTGCCTGGCCGCTGTGCCCACCTGCTGCGATTGCGCGGCCGCGCCCGTGGCCAAATGATTGAGCGCCCCAGAATCGCGGCGTAGCGTCTCAATATCCGCCACCACGCCGTCGATAGCAGCATTGACCTGAGCGCGGAACTCCCCCACCAGACTTTCAATTTTGTTCTGACGTAGGGATTGGAACTCACTTTCCTCGCGCTCGCGATCACGCGCCATTTTGCGTTCCCGGCGCGCCTCTAAAAAGGCCCGCGCGGTTTTGGCCATCGCACCCAGCTCATCCCTGGCTTGGATATCAGGCACGGTGATATCGAGATTGTCTTTTGAAATCTCAGTCATCGCAGCCGCCAAAGCGGCGATGGGTTTGCGAATTCCGCGCGCCATGATCCAGGCCCCAACAAAGGCCATCGCCAAAATCGCCAGCAATAACACGCCTTGCAGCCATTGGACTTTGGCTTTATCGGCACGAAAACGCGCCAAAGCCTGATCAGCGGCTTCAGATACACTTACGCTCAACTCATCCAGGCGGGTATTAATCGCCGCCGATTGCGTGCGATAATCGCCTGTCCAGACCCGTAAAATCTGATCGCTTTGCGCCCAGGTTGAAAACCGATCCTGATAGACATGAAGACTGGTCAAAATCGGGCTGGTCTCTTCACGCGTCAAACCGCTGGCATTCAATTGCGCTTCAAATTGAGTGACTTGATCATTAAAGCGTGTCAAATATTGTTCGCGCCCGCGCAGCATATAATCTTTCTCATGGCGGCGTAGCAGTAGAAGCTGAACCTGCAAAGGTGCGATCTCACGACCATCGCCGCTACGCTCACCCAAGCGCTCTAAGCTGGCCTCAACCTCATGGACGGCCGCGCGCAATTCCCCTTTTAGGCCGGCATCTTCGCTTAACCCATTGCGCGAGGCCCGCGTGGCAATGTCATTCAGACGACGCTGAAGGCGGCGCACCTGGGCAAAAACTTCATCCAGATCGACCCGCACGGCGTTCGGTGCATCCAGGACATAACGCTCAGCACGTGAGACGACCTCATCACTTTGCACAATCAGGTTCAAATCACCCTGCAGGATAAAGCGTTCCAGGATTTGACCCAGCTCCAGATCAGCCGCGCGCAAACGCTCCACACTGGACGCGCTCGCCAAGGCTTCACTGCGCGCCTGCCAGGCCTGATCGAGATGGTTCTGGGCAAACCACGCCACCGCGCCAAACGCCAGCAACGAGACTGCCACAGCAGCTATTAGGCTCGTGAACCGAGCCCTTATGGTTAAGCGTGAGCGCGCCACAGTCCCTCTCCCCTTGGACATTTCATACAAGGCTTAAGGGAAAAACGGTTAATGGCGACTTTCCAAAACTCTAACTGAATCAATTCAATGGCAATGACTTTATGACAAATACGTTCCAGGATAGGTCACAACCCGCCCGCCGGTGCCGATTTTAAAGCGCGCAAGTCCCGGTGCCTTATGAGTTTCCACCCCGCCCAGGTCCAGTGCCGTAACGCCCTTGGCCTTCAAAGCCTCAATCGCGCGAAACAGAATATAATTATGCGCACTTAAGCGGCGCGCGCGATCATTACCCCATCCGACATGATAGGTCGCACCTTGACCATGAAGCAGAAACAGCATGCCCGCAATCACATCCGCGCCTTCCCGCGCCTGAAAGCTGATCACACCTTCGCGTGCGCCCTTGGATTTTTGATACTCAACCACCAACTCAGACGGCGTGGCTTTATAACCCTTGGCTTTGCGCTGGCCTTCTTCCTTGGTCAACAACCAAGTATACTGGGAAGGCTTAGAACCCATAGGCTCCACAATCAGATCTGATTTCTCAGCGACTTTCAAACGGTTGCGCCATTTGACGTGAGCAGCCTTACGGATCTCCTCCATCATGGGGGACACATCCATGATGACGCTGGAATAGCCGGTCATCACCCGCTTCATACCCTTTAAGGCACCCTCACCGGGCTGGCCACAGGCGGGCGTAAAAATCAAAGCACGCGGACGCGCCAAAGGCAGGGCCTGACGCAAGGCTTGATAAATTTCGCGCTTTTCATCTTGAGAAAACTCACCGAGAAAAACCGGTCCCAATGAACAGACCGCACTGGAAACCACCCCACCAAACCGGCGCACAGTAAACTGCGCCAGAGCCAGAGTTTTACGATCTTTCTTGACCTGGGCACGCAAAACATTACCGCCCAATGCCATCATAGCATCGCCATAGGCCCAGTCTTGTTGAACCGGGTAAGGCGCTGAGGCGAAAGCTTTATCCCAAAGGGAACGCTGTGGGGTCCAGATCACATCCATGAACTGAGCGTTAAGGGAATTTGCGTTAACACGGTGTTAGAGCGTCATTATACACTACAGGACAATCACCGATGCGCGCAGCGTCAAAACATACCGTCATGGGCCATGATATCGCCCCACCGCGCCCGACTTTGACCGGCATTCTTTTGGCGACCCTGCCGTTGGCAATCCCGGTATTGATTCTCACCGGGCTGGCCGATCTGGTGATGCAGCTCGTCTTTCATGTGTGCACCGGCTGGTGGTGCTGGATCTAGGGGCGTTCACCCACGCACAGATAGCGGCTGGGGTGAAAGTTAAAGGTATTATCGACCCAGCCTGTAATTTCAGGGCGCACAAAGCTGGCATTACTGATGCGCAAAACCGGAATAACGGGGACTTCCCTTAAAACAACAGCTTCACTTTGCGCGGCCAGATCCATATATTGCTCAACGCTTTGGGTTTGGATTGCGCGATCCGCCAAGGCTTGGAACTCCAGATTATTCCACCCTGACAAATCCGGCTCACCGTCCGCATGATAGAGCATATAGAGATAGTTACCCGGATCTGCGCCGCCTGCACCCCAATCAATCGTCTGAGCATGATAGCGCCCCTGGAAAATCTCTTCATAAAAAACGGTCAAAGGTAGACGGATATCTTCAACCTCAATCCAAGGCGCGATGGCTTGCCATTGCTTTAAAAGGTCAGTTTCGTCATCTAATTCACTATTGGCTTCAGGACGCGCAAAGGTGAAACGCAAAGGGTTATCACGCCCATAGCCTGCCGCTTCGAGCAATTCGCGCGCCTGGGCGCGGCGATAGCTTAAAGACTGCCCCGTCCAGGCGGGCAATTGCGGGGGATCATAATTCTCCAGATCTCGGGGCACCAAGCTATAGGCGGGTTGATCCCCGGCCTCGCCGCCGACATCCATAAAGGCATCACGATCCAGCGCCATAGATAAGGCTTGGCGGACCGTGCGATTATCAAAGGGGGCCATACGGGTGTTCAACACCACATATAACATGTTGAAAGAGGGGCTTTGACGTACCGTGTTAGGATGGCGCTCCAACAGGGGCTCTAAAGCGACATGAGGCAAATGCGTAATAAGATCGACCTCGCCTGAAAGCGCTAAATGCGAGGGATTCTGCCCCTCAGGAGTAAAGCGATAAATCAGATGCGCCATACACACATCCTGACTGTGAACATAGCCGGGATTTTTTTCCAGAACGATGCGGTCCCCGTGGCGCCATTCGACCAAACGATAGGCCCCACTGCTTTGATGGATACCGCTGCGTAACCATCCATCGCCATATTGCTCAACCACATGGCGCGGAATGGGAAAGAACGCTGGCTGAGCCAAAATACTGGGCACAAATGGCGTGGGCTCGCTCAATCGCAGGATTAGCACTGAAGGGCTTTCAGCTTCGACACCCAGGGCTTCAGGTTCCAAAATACCGCTCGCCACCTCACCGACATTCATCAAGGAAGGAAACACCGGGCTTAACGCACTCGAGCCGGTATCGCGAAACGCGCGGTGAAACGCATAGACATAATCATCCGCCGTCACCGGCGTACCATCAGACCAAAAGCTCTCTTCCAATTCAAACCGCCAGGTCAAACCATCATCACTGACGCTCCAACTTTTGACGAGGTCCGGAACAACTTCGGCACGCGCATCAAAGGCGAACAGGCCCGAATACAGATCATGGCCCAGTTCAAACTCCCACTGTGTCGCCATTTTCAGCGGATCAAGGCTGAGCGGCTCTAACTCACCGCGCGATAGGGTTTCTGGATCATTCTGGCGTTCCGCCAAAGATGGTGAACACGCCCCAAGCACCAGTACAATCCCCCCCATCATCAAACATCGCAGTATAGCCAACGCACCCTCCTAGATAGGTATGCATTCAGTGTATGCGCATTAAATTTTAAACTCGTAAATCAACGCAAAAAAGCGGATGTCGTGATGTACAACCGCTTCTTAAGCCTGTTGGCCTAGCGTAGTGGGCTACAATTTTCGTGTCCGCCTAAAGGGACAGGCATGCTTCATCTCGACAAGCTTGACGATCACAACGCGATCTACATCACCGCGCGCGGACAAAAATCCATGGACGAAGTTGAAGCGGCCGTGCGTGCGATTAAGCCGCGCCTTGAAGCCAGCGATTTACGCCGTTTGTTGTTAGACATCAGCCTGTGTGAATATCTCGAAGCGCCTGACGCGATTATGGAAAAATATATCGAAGTCGGTGAAAACCTACCTGCCTTTCAAATCGCCATCGTCTATCGCAAAACCCAGCGCGCTCCGGCTAGTCTGGTTTGCATAGGCTTTCGCCGCAGCGGACATAGCTGTGAGCGGTTCGAGACCCTCGTCGAGGCCCTCAACTGGTTTTCTGACGCGGCCGAACAACACTAATCTAAAGCCAAACACATTCCCCTGCGCGTTTAACTTCGATATATTTGATTCTTAACCATGTTATGCGTGAGCAAGGTTCGCGCCGGGGGAAAAAATGAATGCACCCTTGTCCAATGAGCTAAGTCAGGCCTTTCCTGACCTTGCCTCTAGCCCTCTTTTTTTGAACGCTTTAGTAAATGCATCCAGCCTTCAGAAGATAAAACCTGGCGAATTGGCCTTACAGCAAGACGATAAAAATGATGGCGTCTTCTTCATTTTATCTGGCAAAGCCCGCGCAATTATTTACTCACGCGGGGGAGATGAAATCTGGATCGATGATCTAAAAGCGGGGGACATTTTTGGTGAAATGGCGGCCCTGAATGATCAACCCCGGGCAAATTATGTAAAGGCCCAAACACAATTAAAAGTCCTACGCCTGCCTTCAGCCGTTTTTTTACACTATGTTGAAACTGAAGGTCATTTTGCTTTATGGCTCAACCGACTTTTGGCACGTCGGGTGGCGCGCACCACAACCCGGATGTATGAATTATCTGCATTATCCGCGACGGGACGTGTCTTTGCAGAACTTCTTCGTGAAGCCAATTATTCACCTAATCAAGACAATAACCACCTCGTGATCACATCCAGCCCCTCTATGACGGACCTTGCCAAACGCGTACACTCCACGCGTGAGACCGTGTCACGAACCGTCAATGCGCTAGAGCGCCATGGCCTGATTAGGCGCGAGGGTAAGAGAATGATCTTAATCTCGCCCGATGCTTTATGGGCCGGGCAAACCAATCCTAATTCAATCGACTGACGCTATTGAACGCCGGGCGAAGGGTATAAAGCCCCATATCACCGTGCCCTTGAAGAATATTGCGCCCAATATAAGCACAACGATACTGGCCTTGACCTAAAAGCGTTAAGGTCGCAGCGAAGGCTTCACTGACATAAATGGCCCCCGGCGGGGTTAAAGGTTCAATGCGTGCCGCGGTAACCACTTGAGCGCCAAACACATTTTTACGTCCCAAAACGGGGTCTTCCAACTCATGCACAGGCCCATAATGCACCCCTAAACGCAAAGCTAAATGTTCTGGCAAACCAAGCTGAGCTAAATCGAGATCGCGAAAACAGGCCTGAAGGGCCATTGCCGCTTGCGCAGCATCTTCGACGTCCTCAAAGACTAAAAACAATCCATCGCCCCAGCTATTTTCAAAACGCGGCGGATGGGTCAAATCGCGATAACACATCACCAACGCCTGCCATATCCCCTCAACAAATAACGGGATTTGATCATCACTGAGCTGGCTATAGCCGCGTACATCGCCAAAAATCATAGCGCGTAATGCGGAGTGCGGGCGCGGAAGCGGCGCGGGGGGAAGCGCTGGCGTTGACGCGGGATCAATCTTCAAAGGCCAAACCTGGCTCGCCATAGCGGTTTGCGTCCAGCGCGCATGACACAAATAAGAGAAGGACTGCTCATCAGAGCGATCACGGCTCAAAATCAATTGTCGAGCCTTAACGCCTAAGGCCTGGGCTCGCAAATGCGTCAATCCCATTGCGACTTCATTGGCATAGGCAATGCCTGCAGCGCTCAAACCTTCACGGCCTTCATGCATCCAACGGATCGATTCGACCTGACGGATCAGGGCTTCAAAGCGTTTGACCCAATATTCGCCATAAGGGGCAACGGAATAATCGTAAAACACCCCTGTGGGAGCAGGCAAAACCAGCGATACTTCGCAGCCCTCAGCCAGCAAAGCTTCGACGATCAACATATCCGCGCCCGCCGCCAGCGCCCCATAGGCAAAGCCGATATTATACTGGCGCACCCATGCACGAACATCGTCATAGATCTTTGCGCGCGCATGCTCATCGAGCGCACCCACACCTAGATCAGGAAAAATTGAGCCTGCGAAATGAAGGCAAGCCGGTCCCCGGCAGGCATCAAGATGGCGTAAAAGCAGGGGATGCTCCTGTAACGCCCACTCAAGCTGATTAAGTGTCACCGCGCGCGCGCCATAATGGGTCGGGTCGACATCAATCGAACGATGCAAGGCGCGGCAAAAGGCCGGCTCATCGCCCAACAGACCATAGCATTCAGCTAAACTCGCCCAGTAATAATATCGTTCTGGATTATAATCCGGCTCTTCAAACCCATGAGCCAATAAATGACCGGCGAGGCCTTTTGCCTGATCATAATCGCCTGCGAGCGCCAATAAGCTGGCCTGATTAACGCCAGGATAAAGTCCACCCGTGCGTTGAAAAACGCGGCCATAGGCGTGACTGGCCAAGCGAGCCAAACGCGCGCGGTGCGGCGGCGCGCTTTCTAACGCCACCGCCTTTAACAACCGCCCGTTCAAAACCAGCATATCTTCGTGAGCGTTCTTCAAATCCTCATTAAGTGCTGAGAATTCTAAAAAGGCCCGCTCCAGCGCGCCTGAACGAATGAGACAAAGAATAGAGCGATGGGCAAATCGCCAGTCTTCATTCATCTCATTTAACGCGTCACGACATGCATCATAGGCAGAACAAATGTCACCTCGTCGAAGAAGTAAGTCTATATCTTCCAAAGATAACATTATCTATCAGCCTAAAGGGAAGAGGTTTAACCGCCCCCGTTATTTTCTACTTTTGGGTCAATAATCATGACGGTTTCTTGGGGCTCAATCCCCCCCATCTGCGCAACCACCACATACATAGCATAGGGATGCTCAACACTTTCGCCCGGCTTGGTGGCATCTGAGCAACTATCAATTACCGAGAAGGTTTTCTGGCTTGTCCCCACCCATTCCAGGTCAGAAAACACACCAATCGGAGTACCCTCTTTCAAGCGAACGCGAGCTTCAGCGAAATACCAGCTCGCATAATGTAAGTGGAACACGATCTTAGTCGGACGATAGATGATGAGATCAAGCGGGCTCGCCATCTCAACGGGTGGGGCAATATTAAAGTCTTGAAGCCCCGCAGCCAAAAACTCTGAAAATTCCTCAAGCGGATCAATCGTTTGAGGCACAAAGACATTCACGAGGGCATCAAAGGCAGCGTTGATTTCATTAATGGTTTCCAAACTGAACAAACCATTTGGGAGGGCAGCATCAGGATTATCAATACTGTCAATCGAGTGAACTGAAAACTCACCCTCAATCATCGTAATCAAAACGATCTGCGTATTCTCTAAAGTCACATTAGGATTAGAATCTAAAAGATCAGACTCGGCATTCGCGTGATCAAGAAAGTCCTGAGCCATAATTTACTCCTGTGTAACACTTTGGCACACGTCAATATCTTGCTCAAAATAGTTTCCTGAAGCTAAAGGCTCAACATTAACTTGGCTCATAAGATGGGTTAGATTTTGCCGGATCTGACCTTCCTGAGCCAGGCGCCGTATCATATCAGGAGAGCTTTCGGAGGGTAGAACCAAAGACCGCTTTAAAAAGTCCAAACGCTCCAATGCCGTCTGGGCCTGTGCACGACGCCCCAGCGCAACTTCACTCTCTAAAATGCGCAATTGATGGCTATAAATCAAAATACCCCATAGCGCGTTCCCGGGTTCATGCTCATAAAGCTGATCCACAAGACTTTGCGCCTGATGCAACAGGGAAAGCGCCTGCCTGTGACGTTCAGTTTCAATAAGCGCCACGGCCAAAGACAAGGTTGCGCTCAACTGATTGCGCTTAACGCGCCAATCAATATTCGCAGTATTCTCATTGAGATCTTCATAGATAGACAATTGACGACAGCGCATCTCAATGGCGACATCATAATCGCCCAACCCTTTTTGTGCATCAGATTGCCACGCATAATTATCTGCCAGCTCGCGTAGAGCACTGGCGAAGGCTTCGCTTTCACTATGACGCAAATAACTTGCTGCGATCAGACTGAATTCCTCACCCCCTGTTTCGAAATACGAATTAGCCAGGGAAAAATCGCCCATGTCATAATAAGTTGTGCCCAGATTAGATGCGCCATAAGCGAGCTCCATGCGCCAGTCGAGGCGCTCTGGGTCAAGCGCGACCAACTCAACCGCCATATCATAATAGCGCTGGAAGCCCTCTAAAGTTTCGGCCATCCGCCCTTCTTGGCGATCTATAATTGTTAACCAGAACACGCTTTGCGCGTGATTATAGATTTTGGCTCCATCCCCGGGAGCACGGCGCAATTGTTCAGCCGTCACTTCGCTGGCCGCTTCGAATTGGCGCTGAGCGGAGGTGAGATCGCTGGCCCGATACGCTGTTTCCCCAGAAAGCCTGAGCGCGTTTGCGAAAAACGCTAATTGCTCATCATCAAGATGGCTTTGACTTATACCTTCATAATAATCCAGGACTTTATACCCAACACCGCTTAAGGCATCCAAGCGCCCGACAGGCTCCAACTGCTCGCGCAGCTCCCCCAACATAAAGCCCACTAAATCCTCCGCATCCCGGCGCGCTTTAACCGCTTCAAAACGCTGGCGCTCTGCGGTTTGGCGCGCCGTGATCGCCTGAACCGCCAATCCAGCCATCATAAACGCGATCACTGCAAAAAAGAGCGTGACGAAGGTCACGCGGCGCTGTCGGCGTTGGGCTTCACGTTGCACCAGCCCATCTAGGGGGACACTAACGAGGCCAGCGACCAGTTTGAGGAGGGCTAAGCGTTTCCCATCTTTACCCTTTCGGAAATCAGCGGCGAGAGGTTCGTGCCCTTCTTCCTGCAAAAGGGTATAAGGAAAGACGTCGTCTTCATCTCGGGCATCGGGCACGATAGCGCAGAAAATGGGGCGGTCAGGATGAAGGCTGCGAAACATCGCAATCTCGGCATTGACCCATTTTGATTGGCGCGATGTCTTAGAGCAGACAACGATCAAGGCTTGTGATTGACCCAGTGCAGCTTGCACGGCCTCACTTAAATTCCCGGATGCAACAAATTCTTCGCGATCGCAAAAGATCCGGCCCATGCGCCCGTCTTCGTCCACATTCTGCCCCTCACCGCGCGAGGATTTTGGCAGGCGATAACGCTCTAAGCGCTCCAAAAGCCATCGCACAAATGTGCGGTCTTTGTGGTTGTAGCTGATGAATGCGCGATATTGTGTCATGTCCACCCCCATGGCCCTGCATACTGTTTCACAACATGCGCTATTGAGACAAGCACTGTGATCTGGCTCACAGGTTTGCAAGACACAAACCCTTAAAAGAAGCCTTCACATATGCACAGCCTGATTCTGTGTCATGTGTGAGCGTTTGCACCGGCGCTCGACCCGGCATTGAGCGCCTCATCTTGACGCGTCGCCTGCACCCTCATCGCAGGCGGCGTCTTTTTTGCTGCAAATATAGACTTGGGCATTTCCTCCACCTGCTTGTATGACCCTCTCTAACTTATGAGGGACTTATGCTGGATAGTTTACCGATCACCCCCCCCAACGCGGATCTTGCCGCGCGCCTGGATCATGCCTTGGCCATCAAGACCAAGCCGTCCGGCTCTCTAGGCCAGATTGAAGCCCTCGCCCGGCAAATCGGCCTGGTTCAGGCGAGCTTAAGCCCTGAAGTCGATCCGGCCCATCTGTTGATTTTTGCCGGTGATCATGGCCTGGTCGAGAGCGGCGTTTCGGCCTGGCCGCAAAGCGTGACGATGCAGATGGTCATGAATTTCCTCAAGGGCGGAGCGGCGGCCAATGTCTTTGCACGCACCCATGGGTGTGGCCTCAGCGTTGTCGATGCCGGGGTCGCCCATGATTTTGATCCGCATCCAGACTTGATCAACGCCAAGATCAGACCCGGCACCCGCAATGGCCTTCATGAAGACGCCATGAGCGCGGATGAAGCCCAGCGCGCCCTCACAGCCGGAGCCCAGCTCGCACAAGGTCTCGCCGCCAAAGGTGTCAAAACCTTGCTGCTCGGCGAAATGGGTATTGGCAATACCGCCAGCGCCAGCCTGATCGCGCATGTCCTGACCGGTGAGAGCCTGGATCAGCTCACCGGGCGCGGCGCCGGCCTGGATGATCATGGTTTAAAAGCCAAGCGCGAAATTCTGATCGCCTGCCGCGCGCGCCGTCCCGATGTTCAAACGCCGATAGAGGCTTTGCAAGCCTTTGGCGGGTTTGAGATCGCCATGATGGCGGGGGCCATTATCGGCGGGGCCAGCGCCGGGATGATCGTCATCATTGATGGCTTTATCGCCAGTGCAGCGGCCTTGATCGCGTTAACAGCCCGCCCGGATGCGCACAGATTTTGCGTCTTCGCCCATCACTCCGCGGAGCCAGGCCATCGCGCCATGTTGAGCGCGCTCAACGCCCAGCCCTTGCTGGATCTGGGCCTTCGCCTGGGCGAGGGTACGGGGGGATTACTGGCCTTACCGCTCTTGCGGGCCAGCGTGGCTATGCTCAAAGATATGGCGACGTTTGAAGCGGCCAGCGTCGATGGGGCCAGCGCGCCGACGGCCTGAGGCCAACACAGAGAAAGGTGCCCATAATGAGCCTGATGAGAAGCGAGCTTCGCCTTTATCTTTATGCGGTGCAATTTTTAACCCGCATTCCCGTGCCGTCCTGGGTCGGGCATCAGGCGAGCGATTTAAACGCCTGCGTGCGGTATTTCCCCTGGGTCGGGGCCAGTGTCGGTTTGATCGCCGGGGCGGTGTTTTGGCTGGCGCATCTGGTCCTTCCCGGTTTTGTCGCGGCGAGCCTGGCTGTCGCTTGCGCGATCCTCTTGACCGGTGGTTTCCATGAAGATGGTCTGGCCGATAGTTGGGATGGTCTGGGCGGCGGCGTCACTAAAGCGCGCGCGCTGGAGATTATGCGCGATAGCCGGGTCGGCACCTATGGCGCGCTGGCCCTGGGGCTCAGCCTGATTATCCGTATTGGTGCGCTGGCCAGCCTGCCGCCCGCCTTAGGCTGGGTCGCGCTGATCGTGACCCACGCCAGCGCACGCATGATCATCCCCAGCATCCTCCGCTTTTTCACCTATGCCCGCGCTGAGGGGCTCGCCAAGCCGGTGGCCGATGATATTGCCCGTCATATATGGATCTTTGCTGTGATCAGCGGGCTCGCCTTCGCCAGCTTCCTGGGGCTCTATGGCCTTCTCGCCTGCCTGATGGCGCATCTGGCCGGATGGGTCATGATCGGACTTTTTCAACGCAAGCTGGGCGGCTATACCGGCGATGGGCTGGGCGCGGTGGAGCAGGTCGGCGAGATGGCGGCTCTGATCACCTTGGCGGCGGTGATCTAAGCGATGTGGGTGATGCGCCATGCCCCGTTGAGCGGCGTAAAGGGGCTCTGCTATGGCCAGCTGGATCTACCCGCGGGGCCAGAGACCCCACGCCTGAGCGCACGCGCCAGTGACACAGCCCCTGAAGGTCTCAGCCAGATCATCACCAGTCCTCTAACGCGCTGCTACGTCATGGCTGATGCCTTGTCTCAACGGCTCGCCTTACCCCTACAGAGTGATGCGCGCTGGCAAGAATTGTCCTTTGGGCGCTGGGAAGGTCAACGCTGGGACCATATCGACCGGCGCGATAGCGATCCGTGGGCAGATAGTCCCCAGACCCAGGCGCCCCCGGGTGGAGAAACATTTCGCGACCTTCAAGCCCGCGTCTTGGCGGCTTATCAAGAGCTGTGCGCCCCGCAATCCAGCTTGATCGTCACCCATGCTGGCCCGGTAAGGGCGCTGTGGATGGCATTTTCGGGTTTAAGCTTTGAGGACGCCTTTGCCCGGCCGGTGCCCTATGGCCAATGGATCAAGATCGGAGCCGCCTTATGACCTCACCCCATCATATGCTGATCTTAGGCGGTGCACGTTCCGGCAAAAGTGCGCGCGGGCTCACCCTCGCCGCCGCCTATCGCGACAAGATTTTCATCGCCACCGCCGAAGCCCATGATGAAGAAATGGCCCAGCGCATTGCCCGCCACCAAGCCGAACGCGGGCTCGATTGGGATCTTCTGGAATGCCCTTTGGATTTAACCGACGCGCTGGCGGGACTGGATCATCCGGGCCGGGTCATTGTGGTGGATTGCGTGACCTTGTGGCTCTCGAATTTGATGTTCAAGGACCACGATGTGGAGGCGGAGATGGCCCGCCTATGCCAAAGCCTTCCTCACCGGCAAAGCGCGATCATCTTCATTTCCAATGAAGTGGGGCTGGGCCTGGTTCCCGAAACACCCTTGGGGCGCACTTTCCGTGATCATCAAGGACGCGCCAACCAAGCCCTGGCCGGGGCCTGCGACCATGTGGAATTTATCGCCGCAGGCTTGCCTTTGGTTTTGAAAACTAAAGCTTAGCCCTGAAGCTTAGTCAAAAGCCATACAGGGCGCATCCATGTCTAAATGGCACCCCGCCTCGACATAAACTTTCAAGCGCTCGGCGATGAAATGATGCCAGACCTGGGTCACCACACCGGCGGTGTCTTCATTGATTTCGCCATGCATGGACAGATTGACGGTGAACTGCGTGACACCATCGCTCTGCCCCGGCGCGAGCTGCCAAGTGCTGACCAGATCATAAGACCGCCCCGACAGCCCCAACGGCCCATGAAGGCGTAACAAGGTTGGGCGCTGGACATAGATCACATCGGCGTGGATCGCCCCATCGGTTTTACCCGCTTCAAACACTTCATAGAAATGCCCGCCGGGATGGGCCTCAATGACAATCTGGGCCGGATCAGTGGCAAAGCTATGATCCCACCAGGCGGTGACATCGCCGGTAGCAGCCTCGAACACCTCTTCGATGGGCGCGGCGATCTCCACAGTAAATGCGCTGCGATAGCCCTCCACCGGGACGCTTTCCAGCGCATAATCGGGGCCAGACATCGCTAAACCTAGCGCCAGCATCATGGTTACAGCCATCTTTTCCTCCCACAGATCTTCAAGTCAGTTTGTAGAAAAATCGGGCGCGCTTGGCGAGATAAAATTGACCGGTCAAAGATGATTTAAGACCCGCCGCGCCCTTTCAGACGGATGCGCGAGCGCGCGCTGCGCCCGGCCTCATCCACCACTTCCAGGGTATAGAAGCCCGGCCCCACCGGCTGCCAGATCGCATCGCCCAAACCATTGCCCGCAATCGGGGCGCCATCGACATACCAGCGCACGCGGCCTTGGGCCTGAGCGGAGAGGACGTAACTGCGATCGGCGCGGTCCAGCCACACCTCGGCCCCATCGGGGGGGAAGAGGATATGCGGGGCGGGATCGGCCTGAAAGCGTTGCAGGCTGCGCGGTGTCCAGTCTTGCTCTGGGCTAGCACTTTGTGCCCGGCTGAAGCCCGTCGGATCAAAGCGCGCGACGGCGTCAAACACCTCAAACAGGATGGGCAATGCCCCTTCACGCCCGGTAATGCCGGGCCTTGGGGCGCCATCGGCGCGCCCCGCCCAGACCACAACGCTATAGCCGCCCGCGACACCGGCGGCCCAGGCATCGCGATAGCCATAAGATGTCCCGGTTTTAAAGGCGATGTCGGGCGCATTTTGCGCCAAATGCGCAGGCATGCGCCCCGCAGGATGCGGCGCGGCGCGTAAGATATCCAAAATCTCACCGGCACTTTCGCCGCTTAATACCGCATAGCCGTGTTCAGGTCCGGCTTCATGCTCTAACCAGCGTAGGGGCTTGGCCTCACCGCCCTCGCCCAGCGCCGCATAAAGCACGCTTAGATCACGTGCCGTCATCCCCGCCCCGCCCAGCGCCACCGCCAGACCGGAATCTTCACCCGCCCCGGTCAAGCGCTGCGCACCCGCGCCCGCAAAGCTCAGCACGGTATTGAAGCGGTGCGCGCCGACGCCTTCTAAAACGCTGACCGCAGGCACGTTTAGCGAATGCTGCAAGGCCTCAGCGATGGTGACATCACCGCGAAAGCGTCGGTCGAAATTATCCGGGCGATAGCCCGCAAAGCGGCGTGGCAGATCGGCAATCCTTGTATTGCCCGCCGCCAGGCCATCATCGAAGGCCAGACCATAGATGAAGGGCTTCAATGTCGAACCGGGCGAGCGTTGACGATGGGTGAGATCAATCCAGCCCCCCGGCCGATCCCGGCCTGCAGACCCGATCAAAGCCCGCACCGCACGTGTGCGGGTTTCCACCACCATCACCGCGATCTGCACATCCTGATCCCCACGCGGCAGGGCGTTCGCGATCACGCTCTCAACACTCGCCTGCAGACGCGCATCCAGGGTGGAGACGCGATCTTGCCCGCGCTGATGCTGGTCCAATTGATATCCACGCACAAACTCCGCCCCATGCCAGGCCTTGGCCGGGAAGACCCGGCGCGTGGGCGCAGGATCATCGCGCGCATCCAGCGCCGCAGACGGCGAGGCCAGACCCGCGCTCGCCAAGCGCTCAAGCACGCGCGAGCGGGCCAGCTGCGCATTGGCGGGGCGCAAATCTGGACGGCGCGCTTCAGGCGATTGCGGCAGGGCAATCAACAGCGCAATGTCTTCTAAGGGCAGATCATTAGGCTCCTGCCCGAAATAGGCCCAGCTGGCCGCGCGCACCCCCTCCAGATTGCCGCCATAGGGGGCAAGGGTCAGATAAAGCTCTAGAATTTCATCCTTGGTCAGGCGATGTTCCAGCTGTACCGCGCGCAGCATTTCAATCAGCTTCGAGCCCAGATGGCGCGGGCGCGGCTCTAACAAGCGCGCGGTCTGCATGGTCAGGGTCGAGGCCCCAGAGACGATCCGTCCGGCCTTGGCGCTATCCAGGCTGGCGCGCAGCACGGCCACACCATCCACGCCGTGATGGCGGTAAAAGCGTTGATCCTCATACGCCAGCAAGGCTTCGATAAAATCGGGATCAATATCATCAAGATGGGCGGGCAGACGCCAACGACCCTCCTCCACCGGGAAGGCGCGCAAGACTTCGCCATGGCGATCACGCACCACATCCGACAGCCGCACCTGATCGAGCGGGGGCGGTAACAGGCGATCCAGCGCCCATAGCCCCCCTATCACGGTGAGGAGGAGCACGCTCAGCCCCAAAGCCCAGCGCGCTCTATAATCCCCGATAAAGACCCCCAGGGCGGGGGCCCAAACGTTATGGGGCAATGGCAATCTCGCTCACCTCTGTGCGGGCAAAGACATCTGGACGATACATATCCTCAGCATAGGCCGCTGGCAAGGTGAAGCGCCCCGGCGTGACCGCACGCACGACATAGGCCATGCGGATAGTCTGCTTGTTACGCAGCTCCATCGCGGCGACAAAACGATCATCGCGTTTTTCCACCGTCTGCGCCTGATCCAACGCGCCCAACCAGGCATAAACCCCGTTCGGGCCACCATCCGCAGGGGTCAAAATCGCCTCGATTTCAAACCCGGCCGGCAGCAGATCTTCGATGATCGCCGGTACCAAACGGTCTTCAGGGCTGGTCAATTCCAAGCGGATGATCACCCGCTCACCCTGACGCAATTCACCCCCGCTCAGCGCCTCACCTTGAGGACTGAAGAGAGTTTTCGACAAGGCGAGCCCTTGTTCCGCCGCCGCCGGTGTGTCGATGGGCGTACCCTGGCCCAGCGCTGAGACCCAGATCGGCAGATCACCGGTATTGGTAAGTGTGATCGCGCTTGGATCAACCTCAGCGCTCAAAACAACCGGCTCACCTGGACGCACACCCTCAATCCCTGAAAGGCTATAGCTCGGCACCGCTTGCCCGCCATTCATCGCCCAATAGGCCATGACGAGATAGGCTTTTTCCTGTGTAGTCAGGCGCGCAGACTCGGGCAGATCCTGGCCCACACGCTCGCTCAAGCGGCCCAGAAGCTCGCTCTGATGAGCCTCCGCAGCCAAAGCCGTCACCCCGGCGAGATCACGGCGCACGGTTTGATACCAATCGCCCGTATTGCTGTAGCCGATACGACTTTCCGCCAAGGCAAAGGCGCTATGGGCGCGCGATTGATCGCCCATCAAGGCCAGACCCGCCCCGATATGGGCCAGCGCCAGCGGGCTTTGAATACGGCGTAGACGCTCATCATGCAGATAGCGCAGGCGCGAGCGATCAGCCCGGCCTTCACGCGCCAACACATACAGCGCATAGGCCGCGCTGCGTTCGCGCAATTTGTCTGAACTGTCGTTAGACCCGCGCCAGCGATAGACATCCCAGTGATAGCCATAGAGCCGCCCGCTCTGTTCACGCGCGATCAAAGCCAGCGCCGTATAGGCCCGCTCCATCGCATCTTCGGGCACGCTGAAGCCGGCGGCCTGGGCACGGGCCAGAAAATCCGTGGCATAAACGCCTACCCACGGACTGGCGGCCCCATCGCCGACCCGCCATAGGCCGAACACGCCCTGGGCATCCTGGCGCGCCAACAAGGTGCTGATCGCGGTTTGGATTTGGGTGCGCACCTCGCCCGAACGGCGCGGATCATCTTCATACGCGCCTAATTGCCAGGCATAGAGCAGCGGGATCGCTTTACTTAAAGTCTGCTCGCTACAGCCATAGGGATAACGCGACAGCGAAGCCATCAAGGCTTGCCCGTCGAGCATGCTGGAGGAGACCGTAAGGGTCAAATCTGAACTGCCCGCTTCAAAAGATGTTAACAAGGCGCGATCACCCTGCCAGCTTTCGCCCGGCGCCAGCCGCGTGCGGGTCACTTCTGTGATCGGCAGATAGGCCGAGCGCACTTCGATAGGATAGCTATGCGCGACGCTATAACCTTCTGGTCCGGTGACCTCCAAAGTGACATCAGAGATCCCGATCTCCTGGCCGATAATCTCCAAACGGGTATCTTGACGCTCACCGGGCTCTAAGCTCACATTTGCCGACTGATCCGCGCGGGCCGCGCCTTCAGCGTTGAACTGGACCTGATACGCACCGGCGGGCCCTTCGACATTATCCAGGCTGATCGTGGCTTGGGCGACATCACCCGGTGCCAGGAAACGCGGCAAGATAGCTTCAGACGGCACCGCATCACGCACGGTCAAAGCCTGAGAGGCGGCCCCGACTTGGGTGCGCGACCAGGCCACGGCCATCAAGCGCAATTGACCATTAAAATCAGGAATATCCAACGCGATTTGCGCTTCACCCTGCGCGTTAAAGCGAACTGGGCCGGAATAGAGCGCGACGGTCTTGGTCGGCACCACACTCAGCCCTGCGCCCCCGATCTGGTCACCCCCGGTACGTACCGGTGCGGCTGCCCCCTGATTAGGATCCAGCAAGCGGCCATAATCATCATAAAGCGCCACATCCAGCGCCGTTTGACCCAGATACCAGGCCACCGGATCAGGACTTTGGAAGCGCGTGAGAGCCAAAATTCCTTCATCGACGGCGGCCAGAACGATCCAGGCTTCACCATAAGGTGCGTTTTGCGCCTCTACACTCACGCTTACCGATTGGCGTGGGCGCACAATCTCATCAACCTCTAAAGCGAGGTCCAGATTACGCGGTGCGGTATCAACCGGAACATAGCTGACCCCGACGGCGCGGCGCGGACGCGGTTGAGCGACCGGATCGCGCGGGGTAAAGACGCTGACCATGGCATAGGCCCCAGCGCCCCAACGCTCATCCACCTCGAAGCTGACCTCAGTACCGCCTTCAGGCACCACGACGGAGCGGGTTTCCAGAACCCGGTCGGTGGCAATCACCACTTCGGCAAGACCGGCATAGGGCGATTGCAAGCCCAAAGTCACGCTTTGGCCCACGGGCGTCGGGGCATCGGGCACCGAAACACGCACGCGGTCCGGGGCCTCAACCCCGCCATTGGCGCGCGCGCCCCAGCCAACCCAGAAGGTCTGGCTGGCTACCGCGCCGCCGTCGCTGAGACGCGCGACCAGTTCATAATCACCCCAATCGAGCTCCGGCAGGGTAATCGCCCCTTCACCGTTCTCAGCAAGGTTCACAATACCGGTTTCAATCGGCACGCGGTTCAAAGACCGCCGCCAGCGCCACTGACTGTCCCCATCGCGGTACCAGTCATAATCCCAATCCAAACGCACCAATTGCCAGTTGACCCGCGCGCCTTGGCCCTCACCCAGGCGGGTGATATTGACCACATCAAAGCGGGCTGCCTGATTGCGGGGGGCCCGACCTTCAAAGCCAGGCTTTAAACCCAGATAACTGTCGCGCGGACGATAGGGGATGCGCACATCATCACTGACGGCGCGCCCCCCCGGCTCCAGCGCGCTGATCACGACCCGCGCCCGCAAAGGATGGGACGAAGCGGTCAATTCACCTTGGGTGGTCAGGGCGAGCACAGCCTTACCCGCGCCATCGGTGGTGGCAGGATCAAGACTGCGGCTGACCTCTTGAACGTCATCATCATGGCGACCGAACTGATAGCCCCGATAATCCGGGAACGGATTAGGATCGGGCTCAAAGCGGACCCGCCCCTCAACGCTCAGACCTGCGCCCGGCGCGCCATATAGGAATTGAACATCGCTTTCGATGGCGCGCTCTTCGCGCGCCTGCAAGGGGCTTTCATCAACCGCGAGATCAAGTGAAATGCGTTGCGGAACAAAGTCCTCAACACTCAAAGCGGTGGAGGCCACGACGCCCAAACCATCGAGCTCAGCCACGATGCGCCATTCACCGCGCGCTGCGGTGCGTGACAGCGCCACATCCCAAAAGACCGCCCCGGCCGCTTCAGCACGCTCAAAGCGCTTGCGCGCCATTTCCAAGCCATTGGGGGCATAAAGGATCAAAGACCCGGCGCGATCCGAGATCGCCTGCGCCGCCGCATTACGCAGCAAAGTGCCGACATGAACACTTTCACCGGGACGATAGATTCCGCGATCCAGCCAGATGAACCCATCTGCGCCATCGGGGCGCTGACGCCCGCCTATGCCCTGCTCGCTAAGATCGACCGGATTACGCTCCAGATCCAAAATCGCGAAATCATTATCCGCGCCATAGCCCATCACCAGGCGTGGACGCATCGGACCGGTGCCGCGCATCAACGGCGCAGCAAAGCGCGCGCGACCTTCGCCATCGGTGCGCCCTTCGCCGAGAATTTCATTATTGGACGCCACCAATTGCACCCGCACATTGCGCACAGGCTGGGCGGTTTGCAGCGAACGCACAGATAGGTCGAGACCTTCTTCCCCGCGATAGGCGCTGAAAGCCAGATCGGTGATGATCAACCAGCGCATAGTGCGTGCAGGCTGTTCATACTCATCCGGTGAGGCTTCTTTATTCTGCGCCTCAATAAAATAAGCCCCAGGTTGTAGCGTGCCTAAAGTCTCTGCCAAGGGAAAGACGCTGGTCACAGGGGTGTTGGGCGCGCCGGTAATGTCCATCTCGCCCTGCCAGAGGACTTCTTTGACATCATTAGGGTTTTCCTCGCCATAGAGCCAACCCCATTCGCGCTCACCGGCCGTAAGGCCTTGCGAGACCGAGCGGAACACCAGCGCGCGATCATTGACCCGCGAGACGGTGATGGACAGCGTATCGACATTGACGGTTTCAAAGGCCAAGCCATCGGCATCCCGGCGCGGCAAGATCACACCATCGCCTGAAATGCCCACATAGGCCGGGCGCGTACCAAAGAAAAGCGAGACTGTTTCTTCACGCGCCAAAGCGCCATGATCGCTGCTGGGCAGGCCTTCGCGCAGGGCCAAGGTCGGCTCGGCACCGAACCCAAAACCGCCCAGGCACAAGTGCTGACCGTTCACACTAAAGGCCAGGCTATCTTTCGTATTCGTCGCGACATAGGCCGAATAATCTGCATTTGGATCAAGCGCATGGGAGAAGATCAGACAGACCTCTGGGTCGGCATTCGTCAAATTGACCTGATAGCGTTCAAAGACGAAATCACGCGGCGTTTCAGCTTCAGCGCGCGGGGCATTACTGGGCCGGGCCATCAAGCGCGGACCAGTGTCCTCTTGGGAGGTTCGCGCCGAAGACGATGAGCCCTCATTGGACTGCGTGCCGTCTTCTTGCGGCTGACAGCCCCACAGTAACACTGCACTTAAAAGGGCTAATGCTTTGAAATTTCCAACGGCCATGATACGCGACTCCCTATCCCATGGACGAGGGTTATACCGGTTAATCATGGCAAATACAGCTTCAGATTTTGAAAAATCGAAGACTTTTCATTTCAAGACCCGCTAAAAAAAGGCTTTAGGATGCGGTGCCACCCTAAAGCCCAAATTGAATATCCGATGTTATTGGGGAACGATCGGAGTTTTAGGCTTAAACGCTTGACAGCGTGAGCGCAGGCGCATTGCGATTAACGTGCGATTTTTGCGACAAGCTCTGCACGCAAAAGACAAAGGCCCGAACCCCAAGGTTCGAGCCTTTGCCCCAATCCCATGCCCTAAGGCTTAGAACGTCCAGTCAAAGCCCAAACGCACCAAGCGCGGAGCTTGATAGCTTAAAGGCTTACGATAATTCGGGCTGAGATCTGCGGTAGCATTCTCGCCGCGTTCCTGTGCGGTGGTCACACCAGACGCATTGAACACATTGAAAACGTCAGCGCGCAAAATCACATCGCCAGGCGTTTCGATGGGCAAGGTATAACGTGCAGACAGATCCAGATTATAGACCCAATCGGTTTCAAACGCGGTCCCGCGACGTACACCAATCGCGTTACAATAGCGCGAGAAGGCACCATAAGCCGCCGCATCCGGCTCTGTCGGGTGAACCCCTAAACAGCCATATTTACGCGGTGACATGACCGAGGCATTCGCCCCCAGCAACAGATCATCCGTGAACTGATAAGAGCCCCAGATCTTCAACTGGTGACGACGGTGATTGGGAAGATAGCCATATTGGTTATCCGCCAAGCCTACATGGTCATACAATGCAGTTGAACCGGCATCATCTTGACCATTGTCGGAAAGAATAGTGCCCTCATAATTGCCGGTAGAGGCCGACCATACATAAGAGACATTCATGCTCCACACGCCGTCAAAAGCACGATCTGCTGTCAGCTCCAGCGCGACATATTCACGCTCAGCTTCAGGCAAAGCAATGTCCCCCGCTGACAATGAAATCAGGCTACGCTCAGTCTGACCCGGTAGGGGATCACGCGTATAGACTTCAATATCCCGGCCAGGATTGAGCACCACATATTGGTGATCGCCATACCAAATGTCGCCGCAATCCGCGATGCCTTCACGCTCACAATACTTCAAGATGGCATGGTCAATCGCGACATCTTCAGACACATCGCCCAGCGAGCGATAAACACCGCGCGCGCCGATGGTCCAATCATCATTGATCTGGCTTTCCAGACCGATGACAAATTCATCTTCATAAGTGGCTTTCAGATCGAGCGAGGTTTTCGAAATCGCAGGCTCAACCTCACCCATACCATAAACGATACACCCATCGGCCACATTGTCGATAACGCCAGCCGGGCAATTCCCTGCGCCCAGTGAGGCAATATTGGAGTTCGACAGCGTCAAAGGCGCGCCATAGGTGAAAGCCCCAGTGTTCGCGTCAAAAGAGTTCAGCTCAAAGAATTGGAAAGTATAAAGATCCGCGCCGCGGAAGCTTAAGTTTGACGCAGGCGGAATGAAGTAACGCCCATAGCTACCATAAAGGCGGGTCATACCATCGCCATAGACATCATAGTTGAAGCCAAAACGAGGCCCCCAATTGTTATTGAGGTCGATCGGCACTTCACCGGCCAAGTTTTCAACAATGAAGTGATCATTACGAAGGCCTAGCTGCAGGTTCAAACGATCATTCACATCCCAAGAATCTTGGATGTAATAAGACTTGTTTTCACCTTCAACCGTACCACCCGCATTAAAGATGTTCGCACGGATCAACTCTGTTCCAACAGGGCGATCATAGCGCGCCGTGTTGGCACTGGTGACCTGGAAGGCACGCCAAGACACACCCCCCGTACGGGTCTGAAGGTGATTAAGGGTCGTCTTTTCATTGTCATAACCAAAACGAACATGGTGTTCGCCTAACAGATCAAAGAAGACATCACCGTCAATACGGTAGAATTTACGCTCTGTTGAATTGTTATCATTGTCAGAGCTGGTTTGTGGGCCCACACGGATTGCGGTGCCTGAGCGCGCATCTTGAATATAGGGCGTATCAGGATCGCTGGGCAGAACTGAGAAGCGATCTTTCATCACACCATAAGCCGCCGACAGGGTGAACCAATCGGTCAAGCTGCCCGTATATTTGGCAACATAGCTCTCACCCCCAAATAACTCATTCTCGCGCCCGGCTTCGCCACCGGTCTGGCGCGTGTCCCCATCAAAAGTATAGGAGACGATGTTATTCTCACGCGAGGTATCAAAATAGGTGAATTCCAGATGGTGATCATCGGTGATATACCCATCCAGCTTCACACCCCAGAACGGATCGTCTGACTTCGAAACCCGCGTGTCGGCAAAGATGAAAGAGGAATCACGCGTTTCTTCATCACGCAATTGATAAAGCCCATAGAAGAACAAACGGTCTTTAATGATCGGACCGCCCGCCTCCAAAGTCAGCTCGCTCAAAGAGCGCTCATCAAGCGTATTGGCATACTGATAAGTATCAGGCGAGGTATCAGACAGCGCATCCAACTCGAAATTACCATGCACACCAAAAGTAAACTCGTTTGAACCTGACTTGGTGACGGCATTGATCACACCGCCCGTAGCCCGGCCAAACTCAGCCGGATACCCACCGTTTTTCACTTCAACGGTCTGATAAAAGTCAAACGGCACAGTCGCGCCACCGACATAAGTGTCAAAATTGGTAATATTCAAGCCATTGACATAAAAAGCATTTTCAGCGGCCGAGGACCCACCGATCGCGGGTTGCTCAAAGTTTGGATCGCCCTCAACCACTGTCGGTGCCAAACCAGCAAGCGATTGAATATCGCGGCCAATCGGTAACTGACGTGTGATCTCAGCGACATCAATGTTGAGACCCGATGTGGTTTGGGCAAAGGACAGAGATTGTGAGGCTTGGCCCGTCACGACAATCGTTTCTGTCGCGCCAACAGGGGCCATCGTCACGGTATAATTGGCCAAACGCCCAACGATGACGGTGGCTTCGGTGTCAGAGCTTTCAAAGCCTTCAGCCACAATCGCAACCCGATAAGGGCCCGCAGGCAGCAAGGTCAGACGAAAACTACCGTTTTGATCCGAGCGGACGGTGCGAACGGCCCCTTGGCGCAAGGAAATAACGCTCACAGACGCATTGGCAATGGGCTGACCATCGGGTGAGACGACAGAACCGTCCAAGCCCCCTGTGGTATAATCTTGTGCACTGGCTGTAGCAGACAATACTGGCGTGACGGCCCCCGCAGCCAACACCGAGGCCAAGCCCACTGTCGTAGACAGAAGAACTTTCTTCAGCGATTTCATGGAATTTCCCCTTATTAACTTTTGATTTTTGACTGCAGGTCATCTGCAGCAGACCATCAGGGGTAACAGTCTGTTTTCACTCAGAACGCGCGCTTGCGACCACGCTGCTTGTGGCGCGTTGAGCGCGTCCAGCTTTGCGACAAATTTGCGGAATTTACGATGAAAGGGCCTACGCTTTTTGGGCACAATCGCTACACTGCCCCAATGATTACAAAATCAAGCCTATATCAAAACACAGCTTTTCTTCGCCTCTGCCTGATTGGCATGGGGCTATATTTCTTTATGTGGATTATTTTACTCTTCATGAGTTATTTGGGCTGGCGATCAGGCGTTGGGCCACTGCCTGATGGCTGGATCAGCTATCAAGTAGAGCAAGGCATTATTGGGGCAATCCTGGCTTTAGGCCATGTAATCCCCATTGCACGAAAGCAAAAATTCTGGGGCCCACTCTTAGGAGTCCTTGCAACCATCCTTGTACACAGCTTCATCTATGCCTTTTTTAATTTTAAAAGAGATGCCCATGCGATGAATGAGACTTATAGCCTCACATCGTTATTCTTCATGTCGATTGCAACTGTAGGCTGGGTACACGCATTTACCGCGCTCGGCCTATATTATACTCGCAGGGTTGAGGCGCATAGTGCAGATCTAACACGCGCCGCGAAATTGGAAGCTGACTTACATAGAAGTCAGCTCAATCACTTACAAGCCTCTCTCAATCCCCACTTTTTATTTAATGCCCTGAACACAGTCAGCGCCTTGATTGTTTTGGAGGAGAATAAAAAGGCCGATGAGGCCACGATTATTTTAGGCGACTTATTACGCCGAAGCCTTGCTTTAAATGACGAGCCTATGATTGAGCTCAAAGAAGAAATTGAGATCAGCAAGCTTTATCTGGATATGGAAAGCCTTAGATTTGCCGATCGGGTTAATATTCAATGGGATATTGACGACGCCTGCCTAGCCTACAAAGTTCCTAAATTCGCACTCCAGCCCTTACTCGAAAATGTGTTCAAACACAGCGTAAGACACAGTGCAAAAACTGTGCATCTCATCATCAAAGCGGAACCCCATCTACCATCTCACTTTACGCTATCCTTATGGAATAGCTTACCAGAGCGCACACCCGAGCAAGATAACCTTCGCATTCACACCGGGCTTGATAATGTAAACCAACGCTTGGCCCTGGTCTTTCGCGACCCCGTTCATTTCAACGCAGGCCCACATTTACGTGAAGGGATTTCCGGTTTTCTCGTCTCAGCGCGTCTTCCAACACATCAGGGGGTAACTTAATGCGCGTACTGATCGCAGAAGATGAACCGCTTTCACGTCGAAAAATCGAGCTGATCTTACAAAACCTGCCGCATATTAACATTGTTGCCAGCGTCGCTAATGGTGAAGAGGCTCTGGCTAAAATTCAAAAAACGCCCATTGATATTGCGGTCCTGGATATTGAAATGCCGCTGATGAATGGCATGAATCTGGCCGAGCATTTACGGGCAAACTTCCATAGTGAGGTTATTTTCGTGACCGCATTTGATCACTATGCTGTCAGCGCTTTTGATCTGGAAAGTGCCGATTATGTCCTCAAGCCCATCTCTAAAGAGCGCCTGATCACTGCGCTGGAGCGGGCACGAAAACGCCTCATCGCGCGCGCGCTGGATCGCACCCTCGATTATACAGGGCCGGGCTGGCATACCGCCCCCCTCCAAACTCAACCCAGCGAAGCCCATATCTATTGGGCGCAAACGACTAAGGGTCAGATCCGCGTCCCTGTCGACACCGTTATTCGCATAGAGGCTTGTAAAGATTACGCCTATTTGCATACCGGCACACGATCCTTAATGGTCCGTGAAACCATGGCCAATCTGGAAGATGAGTTTAAAGATCACGGCTTTATCCGCATCCACCGCTCGCACATCGTACAGATTGATCAAGTCGAAGCGGTGGAGAGCGATGGGCGGCGGCGTTTAGTGGTTATGAGTGACGGGGCGCAATTACCGCTGGGTCAAAGCTATCGCGAAAGCCTCGATCATAGCCTTCACAATGGCGCTGCATCATAACACAAAGAGCGCCCAGCGGGGCGCTCTTTCATTACCTGTCTAGGCGGCAACCTGCTCGGCAAACACCTCGACGGCATGGGCGCGCCCTTCTTTGGGCGAAGCGGCATAAAGCGTACCATGTATGGCCATGGCCACATCGGGGTGGTCTTTGACCTCAACCTTGGTCAGATCGGCGAGCACCTCAACGCTTTGAGCCAGCGCCATAACGGCCTTATCCGCCGCCAAAAACTTCTCAGCCAGTTCACGTGCGCTTTTCGCAACCTGCGCCGCGCTTTCAAGCAGCACCAGGCCCTCATACTGGGTGAGATCGACCTCTTCGACCAGATCAGACACGACGAAATTAATCTCTCCGCTGCCGGTATGCGTGCGCAAAATTCCACGATCCTGGGCAACCAGCGCCAAGCGAAAACCGTGATCGGCCAGCACGCGCGACGCCAGCTCCATATCGGCGACATTCAACTCAGGACCGGTCAGCGCAGCAATACGCCCTTTGCGGGCATGACGAGAGATATGACGAACCATAAAACCTCCTTTTAAAGGAACCTCCGTAAAAGCCCCTTGGGTGAAACATAAAAAATATTATAGTATTATATAGCGCGTTCTCAAAATTTTCAACCAACCCCCCTGAACTCACCCTGAGAATAAGAGAAAATTACAAATAACTGAATTTTTCTTGAAACCATTTTGCTCAGTTTCTATTTTGTGAATGTGGTTTTGCGCGCCACACTCCTTCAGATTCGATCTAAAATTACACTCTCAATACAGGAATAACAACATATGTGCGGAATCGCGGGCGAAATACGTTTTGATGGACAGTTTGCCGACGGGGCCAGTTTGGCCCGCATGGCCCAGACTTTAGCCCCGCGCGGCCCGGATGGATTTGGCGTTCACGCCCACAAGCATGTGGGCCTGGCCCATCGCCGCCTAAAAATCATTGATTTGAGCGAGTGTGGCCATCAGCCGATGGTGGATAACGCGCTGGGCCTTAGCCTGGTTTTCAATGGCTGTATTTATAATCACAAGGACCTACGCGCCGAGCTAGAGGCCAAGGGCTATAATTTCTTTTCCACCAGTGACACCGAAGTCATCTTGAAAGGTTTTCACGCCTGGGGCCTAGATGTCGTCAAAAAGCTCAATGGCATGTTTGCCTTTGCGATTGTGGAGCGTGAAAGCGGGCGTGTGACCCTGGCGCGTGACCGCTTAGGCATTAAGCCGCTTTATCTCTCACAGACTGACACGCGCTTGCGCTTTGCCTCGACCTTGCCGGCGCTGTTGGCGGGCGGGGATATGGATCGCGGCTTAGACCCGCGCGCGCTGCACCATTATTTCAGCTTCCATGCCGTCGTTCCGGCCCCGATGACCATCATGAAGGGGGTGCGCAAGCTGCCCCCGGCCAGCATCATGGTGATCGAGCCCGATGGACAAACCCGCAGCGCGCAATATTGGCAGCCCAGCTATAATACGCCCGAGGCCGATCGCCATCTGACCTTCGATGATTGGCGCGAACGCATTGAGGCGGCCCTGCGCCTGTCGGTCAAACGTCGTTTGATCGCGGATGTGCCCGTGGGGGTTTTGCTTTCAGGGGGGCTTGATAGCTCCCTCATCGTGGCGCTGTTGGCAGAGGCCGGGGCGAAAGACCTCAACACCTTCTCTATCGGGTTTGAAACCGTGGGCGAGGAAAAGGGCGATGAGTTTCAGTATTCGGACATTATCGCCCAGCGTTATGCCACCCAGCACCATAAGATCGAAGTCGACAGCACGCGCGCTTTGCCCGCTCTGCCCCATGTGATCGCATCCATGGCCGAGCCCATGACCAGCCATGATTGCGTGGGCTTTTACCTGCTCTCAGAAGAAGTCTCCAAACATGTCAAGGTCGTGCAATCCGGTCAGGGCGCGGACGAAGCCTTTGGCGGCTATCACTGGTATCCACCGATGAAAGGGGCGAACGATCCCCTAAAAGCCTATCACGCGGCCTTCTTTGATCGCCCTCACACGCAAATGCATGAGGTGCTCTATCCCGATTGGATCAGCGAGGATTATTCGCGCGCCTTTGTAGAGCAACATTTCGCCCATGAAGGCGCTGATGATCCCATTGATAAGGCGCTGCGCCTGGATAGTCATATCATGCTGGTCGATGACCCGGTTAAGCGCGTCGATAATATGACCATGGCTTGGGGCCTGGAAGCGCGCGTCCCCTTCTTGGACCATGAAGTTATCGAGCTTGCCGCGCAATGTCCGGCTGATTTCCATCTGCGCGAAGACGGAAAGGGCCTCTTAAAGGCCATCGCCCGCGATATTTTACCCCATGAGGTCATCGACCGGCCCAAGGGCTATTTCCCTGTTCCCGCTTTGAAATATCTGCGAGGGCCGTATC
The DNA here is from genome assembly GCF_000382325.1 of Woodsholea maritima DSM 17123. Classification (GTDB taxonomy): domain Bacteria; phylum Pseudomonadota; class Alphaproteobacteria; order Caulobacterales; family Maricaulaceae; genus Woodsholea; species Woodsholea maritima. The sequence continues at coordinate 227,650 of NZ_KB908057.1, read as the reverse complement.
TGGACATGGTCCGTGACAGCGTCACCAGCCAGGCTTTCCGTGATCGAGGACTCGTCAAACCGGCGTATATTGATAAACTTCTAGATGATCCAGAAGCCCATATCACGCCGCTGCGTGGGTCTAAGCTCTGGCAAATCGGGGTGCTCTCGCTGTGGCTGGAGGCCCATGATCAAGAAGGCAGCTTGCCATGACCCAGGTCGGACAACGCCCCGTGACGAAAGCTCTGCAACACCGCCTGAAGCGTAAGCGCGAACAATCCATGTTGCCCAAACAGGATGAACGCGCCTCGCCCCTTAACGCCCAGGAAGGGTTCAGCCGTAATGCGGATCTCGATTGCGGCTGGGGCCATCTTTTGTTTGCGCCCACCTTTGATGATCCACAAAGCCTGATTGATATCCTGCTGAATGAAGCCCCGGATCGGCGCGATATCGCCTTTTATGTGCGTGACCCCCATGTCCTCTTGGCGCTGGCCCCGCAGGATGTGTTTTTAGATCCCTCCCACACCTATCGCTTGGATTTATCAACCTTTCGCGCGGTGGCTGATCCGCCGCGCACTTTTACTGTGCGCAGGCTGTGCAGCGAAGCTGATGCCCATGCGGTCAACCGCATCTATGCGGCCTGTGGTATGGTGTCCGTCGATCCGGCGTTTTTCTGGTCAAAGCGCGATCATCGTGCGCGGATCTATCTGGTCGCGGAAGATAATAAAACTGGCGAAATTATCGGCTCGGTCACCGGGATCGACCATGCGCGCGCCTTTGGCGACCCCGAACATGGCTCATCACTATGGTGCTTGGCCGTCGATCAGCGCGCCAGTCACGCCAAAATCGGTGAGGCTTTGACCCGCCACCTCGCCGGACAGATGGCGGCGCGCGGATGCAATTATGTTGACCTGTCCGTGATCCATGACAATGAATCGGCCATACGCCTGTATGAGCGCTTAGGCTTTGAGCGCATCCCATTTTTTACGGTGAAGCGCAAAAATCCGATCAATGAAAAACTCTTCACTGGAAAGCCGCTCGAGACCGGGCTTAATCCCTATGCGCGCATTATCGTGGATGAAGCGCGACGGCGCGGCATTTCGGTCGATGTGCTGGACGCGCCGGGCGGATTTTTTCGCCTCTCCCATGGCGGGCGTTCCATCGTATGCCGGGAATCCCTGACCGAGCTGACCTCTGCCGTCGCGATGAGCCGCTGTGATGATAAGCAAGTCACCCGCCGCCTGATGCGCGAAATTGGCCTTCCTGTGCCAGAAGGCGTGAAGGGCGATGATGAAGCGGGTGCGCTCGACCTCCTCCACCGGGCTGGATCCGTGGTGGTCAAGCCCGCACGCGGGGAGCAGGGCCGGGGTGTCTGCGTGGATATTCGCAGCGAAGCGGATTTAACCCAGGCGATTGATGCGGCCAAAACCTTATGCCCGGAAGTGATCGTTGAAACCTTCATGCCGGGTGAGGATTTACGCGTTCTGGTGATTGGCGGGGCGATCGTCGCCGCGGCGCTGCGCAAACGTCCGCGCATTCAAGGCAATGGAGAGGATACAATCCGCACTTTGATCGAAGGGCTAAGCCGCCGGCGCGCCGCCGCCACGGATGGGGAATCGCGTATTCCCTTAGATGGAGAAACCGAACGCTGCGTCAAAGCGGGCGGCTATCACCTTGATGACATTCTGCCTGCCGGGGAAAGCCTGGAGGTGCGCCGCACGGCCAATCTTCACACCGGCGGCACCTTGCATGATGTGACCCAGATCCTGCACGCGGACATTCGCGCCGCATCCCTGGCCGCGGCCGAAGCCCTGGGCATGCCGGTCGTCGGCCTGGATTACATCGTCAAAGCGCCCGAGGATAACGCCTTCATCTTCATTGAAGCCAATGAACGCCCGGGCCTAGCCAATCACGAGCCGCAACCGGTTGTGGAGCGTTTTCTAGACCTTCTCTTCCCGCAAACCCTGCGCCTAGACCCCCACCAAGGAGGCCTTGCCCATGCCTGAGTTAAAGCTCGACATCGCTTATTTAAAAGACACCTTGGCGCATATCTTGGCCATCCCCAGCCCTAGCGGGTATACCGATGAAATCGCGCGCTGGTGCGGTGAAGAATTAGGCCGTTTGGGCATAGATTATGAGCTGACCCGGCGCGGCGCGATCCGCTCTCGCCTGCCCGGCGCAAAAGAACAGCCCGCGCGGGCCATCATCTCCCACCTCGATACCTTAGGGGCCCAAGTCGCCTTCATCAAAGCCAATGGCCGCCTGGCCCTGGCCCCAATTGGCCATTGGTCAGCACGCTTTGCTGAAGGTGCCAGATGTACGCTTTATACCGAGCGTGGCAGTTATCGCGGCTCCATCCTGCCGCTTAAAGCCTCCGGCCATGTCTATAACAAGGAAATCGACACCCAGCCTGTGGCCTGGACCCAGGTAGAGCTGCGCATCGATGCCGATGCCGACAATGCCCACGCGGTCGAAAATCTGGGTATTGCGGTAGGCGATTTCATTTCCATTGATCCGATGACGGAGTTTTTGGACAATGGCTTCATCGTCTCGCGTCATCTTGATGACAAGGGCGGGGTCGCGGCCATGCTGGCGGCGCTTAAAGCCTTAAAAGACAGCCGCGCCGCGCTGCCCGTTGATACGCTTTTCCTGTTCTCGATTTCTGAAGAAGTTGGCGTTGGTGCCTCCTCCATCCTGACCCATGACGTCGCGTCTTTGATCGCCGTGGATAATGGCGCTGTCGCGCCGGGCCAAAACTCCAAAGAAACTGGGGTCACCATTGGCATGGCCGACATGACCGGGCCGTTTGATTATCACCTGACCCATAAGCTGATTGATCTGGCCAAACGCCATGACATTCAGTTTCAGCGCGATGTGTTTCGCTATTATCGCTCCGACAATGCTTCGGCCGTGGAAGGCGGCGCAGATGTGCGCACCGCCCTTGTAACCTTCGGCATTGATGCTTCGCACGGATATGAGCGCGTGCATGAACACGCCCTGATCAGCGTCGCCAAGCTGTTGATGGCCTATGCCCAAAGCCCTGTGGAAATCACTCGCGATGCAGAACCGGTCGGCGATTTAGAAGGCTTCACCGAACAACCCACAGAACCCGCCAAGCAATAATCAAAATAAGTTAACCACTAAAAAGGCCCTCTCAAATTTGAGAGGGCCTTTTTAATAATCACAGTGTAAGGAACTTAGTTCTTTGCATCACGCGCAGAATCTTCGATGGCATCACCCGCATGTTCAATATCACGACCTGCACCTTCAATCGTGTTACAAGCGGTCAGAGCAAAAGCAAAAACACTAATCACAGCCATAATAGCGTATTTCATTGTCGTCCTCCATTACAAGACCTCTTAATAACGTCGAACCTAGAATTCAGTTCCCTCAATAACAGACGGATCAGGAATTTTTAAAGACACAACTGTACCACCCTCATCACCGTTATAGCGTTCAAACACTCCACCCAATTGGGTCGAGAAGGCGCGCATCAAGGACGTCCCTGTGCCATTACTGATGCTTTCAGGCAGACCCACGCCATCGTCTTGAATACAGATTTCCAGCATACCCCCCTCCAAGCGGCGCAGATTGACCAGGATATGACCCTGTTCGCGGCCCTCAAACGCATATTTGAAGGCATTGGTCATGGCTTCAGTAATGAAGAGCGCGGTCGGCACCGATTGATCCGGCTCAAAGCAAACATCTTCGCTGCGCACCTCCACCGACACGGAAAGATCCACAACCCGGGTCACCTCCTTCATATGGCGCACCAATTGCTCCAAGAAGGGTTTCATATGAACGACGCGCAGATCATCGGATTCATAAAGCGTACGGTGCACTAAGGCCAAGGCATTGATCCGCCCGCGCGCCTCCATCAAAACTGTGCGCCCTTCAGAATCTTTCAACCGGCCAATTTGCACATTCAACAGGCTGATGATGACCTGAAGATTGTTTTTCACCCGGTGGTGAATTTCCTTCAGCAAAGCCCCGCGCTGTTCGGCGAGATTTTGCAGCTCATTTGTATACTCCTCCAAGGAGGACGCCATAGAGGAGAGGGTGTCGGCCAGCTCTTGCACCTCAGCAGGCGCTTTCTGGGCGCGATAAGGCGAGAGACCTAAGCGCCCGGCTCCATAGAGTTTGGCGATCCGGCGCAGATAAGTCAGCCAGCGCAGGACGAAATAATCAACCGCCAAACCGACGCAAATCAGGGCCAAAATCCACATCATCACCGGCACTAAAACTGTGCCAACGATGTCAAACCCCGTCCAGTTGGGACCAAGCAGGCCCGGCGCAAATAAGACAAGATGAATATCGCCATCCACCAAAGGTGCGATCAATAAGGTCTCACCCGACATAACCGTATCATCGGTAATCACCACCGGGCGCGCTAAATCATTTGCGCGCTGTAAGGCTTCCGCTGGCAGCGCGGAAATTTTCCCGGCCCGTTCGCTATTGGCCTGAAAAATGAGATTGGCTTCCCCATCGCTGAGCGCGATTTCAGTGCCGCGAGGCAAAAAGTCGGTACGCAGCAAACTCAAGGCCTGGCGAATGTCGACCGCGACGACAACGGCGCCAGCAAATTCACCCTCATCAACGATCCGGCGCGCCGCAATCATCACTGGGCGATGGGAAATCCGGCCAAAGAACACTTCACTGAAAACCACATCTTCGCCGCCTCTCAGGCGCGCAAACCAGGGCGAGTCCGCGACATTGACCGCATCATTACCGGGCAAAGCCGAACACAAAACCCGTCCAGCATGATCAATGGTCGCGGCATTGGAATAGACTTTTTGCCCCGCCGTAATCGCCAGCAAGGCTTCATCACACCAATCGGCATTAAAAAGATGTTTTTCCGGTTGCGCGGCGAGGGCGCTAATCGCACCCACGCTTTGCTCTAAAACCGCTTCGAAACTGCGTGAGGCCGTGGCCCCCACCGCATACAGACGATCGGTTTGCTCGCGCTGTTCTTCACGAAATTCTATCACGCCTTGCGCGATCGAAAGAATGACTAATGGGCTGAGACTTAAGGCCAGAACGGCGATCAGCTGCAGCCGGAGGCGTAAGCTTGATCGTCTCACCATCCCCCACCCCTTACATAAGATATAAACACAGCCCAAGGGCTGGAAATTTAGGCAATCTCGCGCTTACCCGACAAGGTCTCGACATCACGCACCATAGTTTCAAGCGCATCAAAAGCGGTGATGCCATCTTCACCCGCGGCGTGCTTTGGCCGGCGCTGTAAGATGTCCGCCAAGGCGGTGCGTGCACGGCTGACCCGGCTTTTCACCGTACCCACGGCGCAGCCACAGATCTCAGCGGCTTCTTCATAAGAAAAACCCCCGGCACCGACCAGCATCAAGGCTTCGCGCTGATCCTCGCTTAGCTCTTTAATCGCGCGGCGCACATCATCAAGGTCCATCACCCCATCCAGGTCCAGCCCGCTAGAAAGCGTCTGCTTGGCCTTTTCTTCATCCAATTGCACCTGGCGCCAGGCCCGGCGGCGATCGGAATAGAATTGGTTGCGGATAATCGTGAACACCCAGGCTTTAAAATTCGAACCCGAGGCAAATTGCTGACGACGATCCCAGGCGCGCAACATGGCATCTTGGGCCAAATCATCGGCACTGGCCTTTTCACCCGTCAAACCGCGCGCAAACGCACGCATATAGGGAATCGCCTCTGACAATAGATCGCGAAATTCATTGTCAGGCAGACTTTGTTTTTCTGTCTTGTCCGACATCGGATCTATCCGTTATTACGTTTTTGGGCTTGATCAAGCTGATCAAGAAGCTGAGAAAAAGCGTCAGGCACGCCTTCCTCTACAACGTCATTATAAAAGTCACGGATGCGACGTCCGATGACTTCTTGACGCTGCTTGACCTGGGAAGGATCTTGGCCTTCTACCTCGGTGCGGCTGTCGAGCTGTTGTTTAGATCTTGGCATATCGATATTTCTGGAGCCTTTTTAGGAAATACCACGCTTACTTTATGGGTAAGCACACCCCTCATAAACGCACGTTTTTGGATCGGGTTCCATTTTTATGCAGTCCATTGGGAACCGATTGCCTATCTTAGGCGTAGAGTATTTAGAGTTCTTCAAATCCGAGGTCACAGTTTCGAATGCCCTTTTCTGAATCCTTAAAACCTCACATCCCTTATTTGCGTCGTTATGCCCGGATCCTGACCGGCTCTCAGCGCTCTGGGGATGCGTTCGTTCGCGCCGCCTTAGAGGCCGCCATTGCCGGGGAAGCCGAGCTTAATCGTGACTTGACCCCGCAAGTGGCGCTTTATCAACTGTTTCACACGACCTGGGCCCATATCGGTCCACATTTGAGCGAAGATGCCCCAGACGATATGGACATCAGCGCCCATGCCAGTCGCTTGGCCAAAGTCACGCCCGTTGCGCGCCAAGCTCTGCTCTTGACTGCCGTGGAAGGCTTCTCCGCTCTAGAAGCGGCGACTATTTTGCGCACCACCAAAGAAGAGGTTGATGGCTTATTGATGAAAGCACAATCCTCCATCGACAATGCCCTCGCCACCGATGTGCTCATCATTGAAGATGAACCTATTATCGCGCTCGATATCCAGGCTATTGTCGAAAACAATGGTCACAATGTCGTCGGCGTTGCGCGCACGCACACAGAAGCCGTTGAAAAAGCCAAAGCCAAAAAGCCCGGTCTGGTCCTGGCTGATATCCAGCTGGCCGATGGCAGCTCTGGCATTGATGCCGTCAAGGAAATCCTTGAGCAGTACAATGTTCCCGTCATCTTCATTACCGCCTATCCAGAGCGTTTATTGACCGGGGAACGCCCAGAACCGACTTACCTCATCACCAAACCCTTCATGCCGGAAACCGTCTCGGCCACCATGGCCCAGGCATTGTTTTTTGCCGAAGGCCTGACACAAGAAGCGCAACCGGCTTAAGTCACTCTTCTCATAATAATAAAAAACCCTCTCGATCGAGAGGGTTTTTTAATGTCCGCCTCATGACGGGAGAATTGATACAATTAATAAGGCCAATGAGGCAGAGAAAACCAGGCCAAACAAAGCCACCTGAATAGATGAAGTTTTCTGTTTCATCTTATTATTCCTTCTCTTGCGTTGACCTCCCCAACCCTTCCATGAGAAAAAGTACATAACAAACGTCACTATAAGTGTTTTAGTTCCATATGAAATGAGAATATATTTCTTGGAACGTCTTAGCGTCTCTCTCGTTGTATAGCTGTATCCACTTCGGGTGCTAGAAAAAGGAGAGAGTTATGAAAAAGTCTCTATTAGCGTCTAGCCTTATGATTGCCCTGGGCGCGATTTCTGCCCCAGCCCTGGCTGCAAACACTCTTGGCATCCAGGATGAGGTTATGACCCAGTCTCACTCTGAGACCCAGGCCCAACACGTCAAAGCCAGCAAGCTGCTAGATGCTGAGCTCGCTTATTCAGACGGCACTTTGCCGATCACCGATTTGCGTTTGAAGCAAAATGGTGAAGTTGACGCCTTGATCGTCAGCTATGGCGGTTTCTTTGGCTTGTTCGGTGAAGAAATTGCCCTTGAAAACATCGCCGCCCGCATCGAGCCCCAAGGCGATGACATCATTGTACGCGCTGAGATGTTGACCGAAGCCGATTTCGAAACCGCCACAGATAATGATGGCTGGCGTCCCGTCGGCTTAGACCTTGATAACGACAAGGATGGCGATGCGCTTTACTACAGCACCCTGGAAGGGGCCGCTGTGAAAAACGCTGCAGATGAAACCGTCGCTGTTGTTACCGATCTTTATCTGAGCACCGATGGCACCATCACCGGTGTTGAGGTTGCCAGCAACCGTTTCAGCGCTTTGACCGGTGAAAAAGCCGAAATGGCGTTTAGCGATATCAACATGACTTATGGTCAAGACGAAGGCTGGTCCTTTACGACGACAAAAACCAAAGCCGATCTGGGCTTTGAAGCGGACCTCGACGAGAGTGCCGGTCAGTAGTCTGATTTAAGGCTTCCATGACGCCTGAAGCGAAGAACCCGGTCTTTTGGACCGGGTTTTTTGCATTTACTATTACTCTATGTCGATGAGCGGCCCCTTTGAGACACGCACATTTTTAGACGACAGACCTTGCGCCGCGTTTGTTGAGCCCGCACGCAAGGCTATCAGCCTGGCATTCACAAACACCCGAGATGGTAGGGCCCCCTCTTGAAATTTAGGCACAAAAAAACCGCCCGTGAAGGGCGGTTTTTTAAGATGGGGTGCCGCGCAGCCAGGGGGACATGGGGGGCGGCTGCGCGGCGAAGCGGGCGCTTGGAACCCGCTCACTGTCTAACGGATGAGAGCCATCCGCGTTCCCCAAAAGAGGTTATTTCTGATGAGGTTCGTCAGTGGCCTCATCCACCTCTTCACCGGCATCTTCGAACGTGCTTTGTTCTTCACCGGTTACTTCTTCAACGGCTTCATCAATGTCTTCACCTGCATTTTCGGCAGGACCATCAGAACACGCCGTCAATAAAGCAGCACTCGAGATTAAACTCGCTAAAATCGCGAAACGCATAGGTAATTCTCCATGACTAGGGAAAAAGACTAGACCCGCGGAGCACGGCCTCGAGCGAGGCCTGCGACCAGAGCAATTGCAAAAAGGACCACAAAGAGAAAGAACAGGAACTTTGCAATAACTGCGGCACTTGCTGCGATCCCGGTAAAACCAAAAACCGCGGCAATAATCGCCACAATAAAAAACGCTAACGCCATGCGTAGCATTTGGGCCTCCAAAGCTCGAGAAAGCCGACCGCACTTTGCGGAGCTTCCAAGTCAATAAACGCCCGAACGAATGTTGAGTTCCTTCTACCTGATAATTTTTTTGCATCTGCGAAAACTGGGAACGCCCCGGCCGTCCACGCATTGTTTTAAGCGAAGGTGCCCTGACAAGGCGCCGCGTTTAGACAGTAAAAAATGGAGACTGGACATGGTCGCAGACCCGTTGAAACCGCAAGATCCCAAATTCAATCAAGGCACTGGCATTGCTGGCGAAGATCGCAAAGCCATCGCAGAGGTTTTGGGCGTGGTTCTCGCGGACAGCTATATGCTGTTCATCAAGACCCAAGGGGTTCACTGGAATGTCGTCGGGCCCAGCTTCTATTCCCTGCATGAACTGACGGAAGGTCAGTATCAGAACCTGTATGAAGCGATTGACGAAATCGCTGAGCGTATCCGCGCCCTGGGCCTGAAAGCCCCGGCCAGCTACACCAAATATGGTGAACTGTCGGCGATTAAAGACCGTGATGAAACCTTAAGCGCGCGCGGCTTGGTTGAAATGCTGATCGAGGATCACCGCACGGCCGTTAAAACCATGCGCGGCGCGATTGAAGATTGCGAAGACAAAAAAGACTTCGTCACGGCCGATATGATGATTGAGCGCATGGCCTGGCACGAAGAAGCCATTTGGATGCTGTCTTCGATCATTTCTGAAGACTAAAGCTTAAACCTTACTCTCCTGGGCCGGTGATCCCTCGTACCGGCCCTTCTTTTTTCTTTATTTCCCCCAAAGGCGTCATGGCTCAACCCCAATCGGTCGAAGACAATCTTGAAGACAGTGCAGACGGCGTTGAACACGTGCTGGAAAGCGCGGCAGAACAAACACGTGTGTCCTTTGATAAACTTGTCGATTGGGTCAGCCAGGATAGCGGTGATTTCGCCACGGCAATGGGCGTTGCGCTGGGATTTTTGATCGCTGGCCTGGTGCTGCGCCAGATCGTCATCCTGGCCAAGTCCCGGACCGAGGATTATTCTTTTCTGAACATCATTTTAGGGGCCTTTAAGCGCGTCGGCTGGTTCACTTTTCTCATTGTCGGTCTGTTAATCGGGGTCGAATTTTCTGAAGCGCCGCGCCAATTGCGAAACACGCTTCATATCCTGACCACCGTAGTGCTGATCTTTGAAGTGGCGGGCATCCTCAATTCGATGCTGGTCGATTTAGTCTATCGACGCACCCTACGGCGCGGTGAAAACACCAAATCCATCCAAACCGGCATGGCGATGGTGCGCGCCGCCATCGGCGTTATTGTCTGGTCGATCGCGCTGTTATTGATCCTGGATAATATCAATGTCGATGTCACCGCGCTGATTGCAGGTCTGGGGATCGGGGGTATCGCTATCGGTTTAGCCGCTCAGGGCATGTTTACCGATCTGTTTGCGGGACTGGCGATTGTTTTTGATAAGCCTTTCCGGCGCGGGGACTTCATTGTTTTTGGCGATCATCTCGGCGAGATCGAAGAGATTGGCCTTAAAACTACGCGGGTACGTGCCTTGTCGGGTGAGCAGATCATTATCACCAATTCCAATCTGCTCGATGAAACCATTCAGAATTTCCAACGTCTACACGAACGGCGCTGGTTGTTTCGTCTGGGCGTGATTTATCAAACCACCCCAGAGGCTTTGGCCGCCATCCCGGACTGGATCAAAGAGATTATTGAAGGCCAAGAGCGCGTACGCTTTGAGCGCGCCCATTTTGCTGACTATGGCGCGAGTTCCTTGGACTTTGAGATTGTCTGCCATATCCTCAGCCAAGATTATGACGCCTTTATGGATATTCGCCACGCGATCAATTTGGCGATCTTTAAACGCTTTGCCGATGAAGGCGTCAGCTTTGCCTATCCCACGCGCACTTTGATGATGGCGCGCAGTGATGGCAGCGTGTTTGATTATGAAGCCGAGGGCGAGCCTGCGCCCAGCGCCTCGAGCTAGCCCATGAGAGCTTCCATGCGCACCATTGCGTTTCTGACGAATAAGAAAAGCGGCACCCTATCCGGATTGGATAGCGCGGCCTTAATCGAAGAGCTCACCGCGCTGTATCAAGGCGAGGTCAAGGGCGTTTGGGATTTAAGCGAAAGCGGCGAAAGCGCGCTTGAAGAGGCCCTAAAGTGCGGCGCAGACGCGATTGTTGTCGCCGGCGGCGATGGCACAGCGCGCGGCATGGCCGAAGCGCTTTATCACCATAAAAGCCAAGCGGCTTTGGTCCCCCTTCCCTTAGGCACGGCTAATCTTCTCCCTAAACGCCTGTATGAGGATCGCACGCCGCAGGACATTATGCGCAATCTTCATCTGTATGAAGAAGAAGGCATGCGGGTCGCCTGCTTGGATCATCACCTCTTCATGATTGCCATTGGTGTGGGATTTCCCACCACGTTGGGCTGGGCGCGTGAAGCCTTGCGCCCCGGGGCGCGATCATCTCCCTGGCGCGATAGCTTTAAACGCATCTGGGCGGCCCTGCGCCAAATGTTCGCCGCGCGCATTCGCTTTTCGGTACTGAATGATCAAAATTTTCAGCGCAAAAAGGTCAGCGGGCTTTATATCACCCTACCCCCCGCTCAAGCCTTTGAAGGTCAATGGATCTGCCCTAAAATCTTAGAAGGCTTCGCCTTTCGATTCCGCGATTTAGGCGATCTGGCCGGATTGGGCTTTGATGCTCTTTCGATGAACTTTCTAAACTCCAAACGCGCCCATCCCTTTGAAGCCGAGCGCTTGGCGCTCAGCTCAAAAAAGCCTTTAGCCGTTATGGTTGATGGGGAGCCGCGTTTTGTCTCACACCAGGCGCGCATCACCTTGTTAAAACGCCCGATCCATGTTCTCGTCCCACCGGCTGAAGAGGTGACATGACCCGGATTTTTCATATCGCGGATTTGCATTTTGGCACCGAAGACAAGGCTTTAGTTGAGAACTTTATCGCGCTTTGCCATCGCCACAAACCCGATGTCGTCATCGCGGCGGGCGATTTCACCCAAAATGGGCGAAAGCATGAGTTCGAGGCCACAAAGGCCTTCTTCGCGCGCTTGCCCGCCCCCATTGTGGCCACACCCGGCAATCATGACACACCAACGCGGGCGCTGCTCGCACGGTTGATCCATCCCTGGAAACGCTTTCGCACGGTGATCGAGGCTATGGCCCAAGACGCCCTGGTGATCGGCGGGGTACAGATTGAAAGCCTTAATTCTGCGCGCCGCGCCCAAATGCGCCTGGACTGGTCTTTAGGCGATATTTCAAAATCAGACCTGACGCAATTAACAAGCGAGTTTCGCAAATCGAGCGCGCAAACACGGATATTGACCTGTCACCATCCCTTACTGGCCCCCAGCGGGCCCACAGGCCGCGCGCGCACCCGCCATGGCTTATGGGCCGCCGATCAGCTGGCTCAGGTTTGCGATCTTGTCCTAACGGGTCATCTGCATGAAAGTTTTGCCCTACCGCTGAAAACCAAAGGCCAGACCTGTTGGTTTATCGGGGCCTCGACGGCGTTTTCCGCGCGCACCCGTGATGAACCCCCCGGTTTCAATCAAATTGATGTCAGACCAGAGGCCCATCGCCTGATTCATTTCGCCAGCGATGGCCAGGGCCAATTCCTGCCCGTAAAAACGGTGAAACTCGCCCGCAGTGCAGGCGCGCCACACCCTTTAAATTTTCAATAAAATAAGGAACCCTCATAGGGGCCAACCGTTCTCCTTATAGTCAATTAAAGGAGAGCATAATGCGTATCGCTATGATAGCCCTTTTGTCCGGTTCATCCGTTTTAGCCGGCTGCGCTGGGTATGAAAACACCACCCGTGACGCCACCACCGGGGCCTTACTGGGTGCTGCTGCCGGTGCCGTGATCGGCAATAATACCGGTTCGGGCGATGCCACCACGGGGGCCGCTATTGGTGCCGCTGTCGGTGCCGCTGGCGGTGCGGTTGTTGGCTGTGAGAAAGATGGCCGTTGCCCTTGGAGCCGTAATAATAGCTACCAATCTCAGCTGTATACGGATCGCCGCACGGGCCGTGAATATTATGTCAATCAGCGTGATGGCTGTACTTATTGGCGCAATGGTGAGTATCGCAGCTGCTAAGCTCACCTCGATAAATCGACCTGATGATAAAGGCCGCTTCGGAATGAAGCGGCTTTTATTGTTTGACCCATTTGATCATCCATCGTTTCCCAGCCCCCCCTCAATACATACAAAAAACCCGCACGGACCGGGGAGGGGCATCCGTGCGGGTTCTTTATGTTCAGTCCTGAGGCTTTCGCCTCAGGACTTAAGATCTAAGCTTAGTGCTCAGACGCCTCTTCAGAGCTGTGCTCAGCAGAGTCTTCAGCTTGGTCAGCTTTATACTCAGCCCAAACATTGAACTCGTCTTCGCTCAAAGACCCATCCGCATCAGCGTCATAAGCGGTGAACTCAACTTCGGTGACTTCTGGAGCCGCCACTTGGACTTCTTCCAGGCTCAAAACGCCATCGGCATTCGTGTCGATACCCGCAAAGGTGATCTCTTCATTGGCAACAGCCGCACCCGCGAAACCCAGGGCAGCGATAGCAGACAATACAACAGTGGTTTTCATGATCTTCATCCTTAAAGTTATGATCTCGTGAGCAACGCTCCATGACGCCCACGAACACTAATAAAACGGCCCTACAGAACTTTGGTTGCATGAGGGCGTGGTGGTCTTTTCGCGGCTTATTTGCGGCCAAATTGGGGCAAGTTTTATAGCGCGCATAAAAAACCCCGCATGGACCTGGGGAGGGGTAATCCATGCGGGGCCGGGCTCTAAAGCGAGGAGGGATTAGCGCTCTTGGCGATCATCCATCTCAGCTTCAGGGGTCGTTTCAGGCTCTTGATCGGCCTTATACTCAGACCAAGTCTGATATTCGTCTTCGCTCAAAGACCCATCCGCGTCTGCGTCATAGGCGGTGAACTCAATCTCGCTGACATTTGGGGAAACAGCGTGAACCTCTTCCAGGCTCAGTTGAGCATCACCATTGGTGTCGATGTCGGAAAACTGAACTTCATCCTGGGCCAGGGCAGCACCGGCAAAACCCAAAGCAGCGATCGCAGACAATACAACAGTCGTTTTCATGATCTTCGTCCTTTTGTTTCTAGGTACCTTCGCCAGCCTCGCTCCATGATGCCGACGAACAGGTATGAAACGCCCCCTCGCCTGATGCGTTGCATAATCCGTGATGGTCTTTTCGCGGCAAGTTTTTGACCAAAAAGAGGCAAGGCCCTCGCTTAAAAAGCACCTCGGTCCAGCGTGGCTTGGCGCGCAAACCGAATGACCTTAATGATGACCAGTTGACCGTTTCAAGGCGCTCTGGAATACAAGGTGGGGGGATAAAGGGACAGTGATGACAGCCTTCGCGAGCGCCATTTTCAGCTTGACCTCCCTGGCGTTAGCCGGTCCGACCCTGGAAGGGGTTGAGGATGCAGACTTGCATCGCGACATCAGTCAAATTCTTGAAACCTATACTCAAACGCCAAGTAATGGCGTTGAAGCCTGGCGTCAGGGCCAAGATAGCGCCAATGAAGTCACGCTCTATCTGCGCTCTAAGGGCTATTATGGGGCGCGGGTCATTCCGCGCGTCGATGATGATTTAGAAGTCGTCATCGATATCGAAATTGGTCCGGTCTATACCGTCGGCACTGTAGAGATTTCCACGCGGGAGGATGAGCGCGCCAAGGCGGTGGCCAGCGCCGCCATCCCTGTGGAACCGGGCGATCCGTTAGAGGCCACGGCAATCTTGAACGCCGAAGGTTTGGGCCTTGCGGCCTTACAAACCTCCGGCTGGCCCGATGCCGATACCGGATTTCGCCGGGTTATTGTCGATCATGCACGCGGCGATAGTGAAGTCGTCTATGATTATCGCCCAGGCGAATATTCCATCAATGGCGAGGTCTATTTAAGTGCACCGGGCTGGCGCGAAAGCTTTATCCGCCGCCTCTCTCCGCTTGAGCCGGGGGCACCGACCAGCCGCGATGATCTGAGCGCCTATCAGCGCGCCTTACAAAATCTCGCCAGCGTGCAAAGCGCTGAAGTTCTGCTAACCCCGGCTGAGAACGATCAAACCGCGCGCGATATTGAAGTCGTCTTGGAGCCGCGCAAACGCCATGCCCTGGAAGCTTCGCTGAGCTATTCAACCAGTGAAGGGGCCGGGACCGACAATCGCTGGTCACGGCGCAATGTGTATGGCGGAGATGAAACCTTCAGCGCGCGCCTGCAATTGGCAACTCTGATCCAAGGCGTTGAAAGCGAGCTGCTTTTTCCCCATTGGCGAAGGCTCCATCAAGATCTGAAGCTAAGCGCCGGGGCCAAGTCTGAAAATACCGACGCCTATGATCAACAAGAGGTGTTCCTGGCCGCCCATGTGACCCGGCGCCATGTTGGCCCTTTTACCTTGGGTGCCGGTGTGCGCCTGGATGGCTCGCATCTTAAAGACAGCGAAGATGAGCGTGACTTCTTGAGCCTGGAGCTACCCCTCTCAGCGCTTTATGACACCCGCGACAATCCCTTAAACCCCGATGATGGCTGGAATATTGGCCTGTTGGTCACACCCGTGATCACCACGGGCGGGGCGGGCAGTGGCTATGTGCGCTTTGATACGCGCGCGGCCAGTTATTGGCCGCTGTCAGATCGCGTGCTGGCCGCAGCGCGGGTGCGCTTTGGCACGATTGTAGGCACCAGCAGTTTTTCCATCCCCGCTGACCATCGCTTCTTTGCCGGGGGCGGGGGGTCGGCGCGCGGCTATGCCTATCAAGAGCTGAGCCCTAAAAATGCTGAGGGCGTTCCCATTGGCGGACGTTCAGTTGTCGAGTTCAATACCGAGCTGCGCTGGCACTTACGCGAGAAATGGGGCGTCGTGGCCTTTGTCGATGCCGCCACCACCGGGGATGACACCACGCCGGATATGGGCGAATTAAGATATGGTATCGGGATGGGCCTTCGCTATTATCTCAGCTTCGCGCCCATTCGCGTTGATGTTGCGATGCCGGTCGATAAGCGTGATGGCGAAGACCCCTTCCAGGTCTATTTCAGCTTGGGGCAGGCCTTTTGATGCGCAAATCTCTTCTGACCAAGCTGGGCCTTGGCCTCCTCATCCTTCTCGTCATCCTCGCGGGATTAGTCATCGGCGCACGGTTAGTCCTGGGCGGCTCTCTCGGGCGCTCCATCGTCGTGTCTCAGCTTGAAGGCCGTCAGCTGGGAAGCCTTGGAACTTTACATATCGAAGGCCTTACGGGCGATCTCTTTTCCGATCTCAGCCTGGAGCGCGTGAGCCTAGAGGATGAAGACGGCGTCTGGTTGATCGCGGAAAATGTCAGTCTCAACTGGCGCGCCCGCGACCTACTTTCCAACGCGGTCCATGTTGATCGCTTCAACGTCCAAACGATCCACGTCCTACGCCGCCCAAAGGGTGCAGAAAGTCCGTCCGAACCGCGCGGGGCGCTTTCCCTGCCGCATATCCATTTAGAAGCCGCCCTGATTGAGACCCTGGTCCTGGAAGAGCCTGTGCTGGGCCAACGCGCGCAGTTACACGTCGAAGCCGCGCTCACCGGTTTTTTACAAAGCCCCGGCACCACGACCCTGCGCATCGAGCGCCTGGACGAGGCCGATGAGTTTTTACGCCTCAATGCTCAACGTACGCCAGAAGGCGATATTACCGCAGATCTGCATTTAGAAGCGCCCGCCCAAGGTCCGCTCGCCCATCTGCTACGCATGCCAGAGCGCGCCCTGATCGTCGAAGGCGCATTGAGAGGCGATTTACAAGCGGGCACCGGTGATCTGAGCGCGCGCCTGGATGGCGAAGCCGTCAGCCAAGCGCGCATCACCTGGCAGGATAAGCAGTGGGAGGTCATCGCCGATAGCGCCCTCGCCCCTTGGCCACAAATCCCCGATACGGCGTCAGCCTTTGGTGAGCGTGCGGCGCTGAGCCTCAAAGGCCCGATGGCGAAGCCCTATATCACCGGCGTGGAAGCGCATCTTGATCACGCCGACATCACGATCAGCCGCGAAGACGCCGCAACGCCCTGGCAGGGCCAAGTCGATGTCACCGGCCCGGCTCTGCGCGCCCTGATCGGTGACACGCTGACAGTTGAGCGCGCGCATCTTGATGGCGTGTTTGCCTTAAAAGACGCCCCTTTGTTTGACGGCGTCCTCAGCGCTGAGGGTGTTGAGGGGCCAAAATTCACGCTCGCCAGCCTGAGCGGGCCGACCCAGATTGAACGGCGTGACGGTGGCTATCATGTCGTCCTCGATTGGCAATTAACCCGCCCACGCACCGAGATAGAGCGGGTCAATCCGCTGCTGGGCCAGCAAGCACGCGTTCAAGGCGAAGCCGACTGGATCAGCGCTGAGAAGCAAGCGCGTTGGCAGGCCATGCATCTCACCTCCAGTGAGGCGGAAATCCTCACCTCTGGCCACTATAGCCTCCCCACGAAAACCCTCGATCTTGAGAGTGATATCACGCTTCACCGCAGCCAGAGCCTTCATGAAAGCCTCACCGGGCCGGTCCGCGCGCATCTGAGCGCCGCAGGTCAAGCGCCGGACACGCTCGATCTTCGGCTGGAAATCGCCAGTGATGAGCTTCGCTTTGCAGATCGCATGGCTGCACTTGGCACAGGGCTGAATGGCGAGATTGATGGCCATTGGGGCGAAGCCGGGTTCGAAGCGCGCTCCATCACCTTGCAATCCAGCCAAGTGCGCGTGGAAGCCAGCGGTCAGGCGGGCCGTGATGGGGCCTGGCAGACCCGCGGCAATATCGCCTTTTCCGGTCAGACAGGCATTCCGTCTTTTGATGTGAATGGTGCGTTGGTCGCCGCCTTTGAGGCGCGCTCAACCGCCTCCGGCATTGCGGCGCAAAGCGTCATCACCACGCAGGCGATGAGTTTAGGCCCCGTCGCGATCACCAATCCCCATGTGCAGATCGAAGCGCAATGGCAATCCGGCCAACTCGATATGCTGTGGCTGATCTTTGCCCGGCATGATCGCCAGGACATCGCGATCTTTGGCAGCCTGATCAAAGATGAAACCGGTCTTCATCTGACCACGGATAATGGCCAGATTGGCGTCAGCCTGGTCGATCTATCCGCCGATCTGGTCGAGGGCCAGCTGACCAGTCGCTTAGGTCTTATCAAAAATACCGGCCTCACCCAATGGAACGGTGATTTCACGCTCACAGGCCCTATCCATGCCCTGCGCCAAGCCCAGATTGAGGGTGAAGCTCATCTGACCCGTACCGCCTTTAAATCCGTCATCATTGATGAAGGCCATATCACCGCATCCGGGCCGCTAAGTGGGCTCAGCCTGGGCCTCAATCTGGAAGGGCGCGCGGGCAAAGCCTTTACCCTCGCCGCGCCTGCGCATCTGGTCTGGGCCGAAGATGGCCCCATCACGCTGGCCCTTCGCGCATCAGGGCGCTGGGGGCGATTAAAATGGCAGGCGCAAGAGCCGATCCAGCTACAAAGCAGCGCAGAGGGGCGCCGTCTCAATACCCGCCTGGTGATGGGCGGCGGACATGTCACTGTTGAGAGCGCCTTCTTCGCCGATCCCCAAACGCCGTCATTCCTGCGCGTTGAGGCCGAAGCTCTGCCGGCGCAAATCTTCTCCAGCCTGGGCGGGCTTCCCATGCTGCATGGGACTTTGCAAGCCCAGATCGACCTGCAAAATCCCGGCGCGGCCTGGCTGGGTGAGGCTCAAATCGGGCTTAATGATGTCTATGGGGCCGATATGCCGCGTGAAAGCGCGATCACGCTGCACCTGGGGGCTAATCTGGGCGAGGATCTGGTCGTATCGGGTGATTTGCATGGCGCAGAGCTGACCGGCGCGCTTAATCTCACCCGCACAGGGCCTAGCCCCTCGCTGCTTAAACTCGCCGGTGATGACACGGCGCGCCTGGAGGGCCATGCCCGGATCAATGGCCAGATTGATGCGCTGGCGCTTCTATTACTGCCTGAGAATCTGCGCGCGCAAGGCCAGTTGGATTTCCAATCCACCTTCACCGGCCCGGCGAGCGATCCACATCTGACCGGGTCCATTGCGCTCAATGACGGTGAGTTTCAGATGGCCTCAACCGGCACCCATCTACAAGGCCTCACCTTTGCGGCCGATTTTGATGGCACGAGTATGCAGATCCAAACCCTGGAGGCCCATGATGGCGGTGAAGGCCGCCTCAGCGGATCGGCCACCCTGGATCTCAATGCCGAAGGCCTATCGGGCATTGTCAACCTTACCTTTGATCATCTTGAGGCCCTCAAGCGCCGCGATGGCGAAGCACGCCTGAGTGGCAATATTCATCTCGATCTCAATCCGCAGCGTCTCAATATTTCGGGCTCCTCGCTGATCAACCGCCTCGAAGCGCGTCCGCCTGAGGCCAGCGGGCCCAGCATTACCCGCCTGGATGTGGAAGAAATCAATGCGCCTGAAGGCCTGACGATGCGCACGCGCACGCGCCTGCCCATCAATCTCGATTATCGCATTCATGCCCCCGGGGATCTTTTTGTGAGCGCGCGCAGCTTTAATTCTGAATGGCGCGGCGATCTGCATATCGGGGGTACGGCGCGTAAGGTGAATGTCCAAGGCAGCGTCAATCTGATCCGCGGCCAAGCCTTTCTGGTCAATCGCCCCTTCGCCTTTAAAGAAGGTGAAGTGCGCTTTGCCGGTCAGCCTAATAATGGCCGGGTCCATATTGTGGCCGAGCATCGACGTACCGGATTTGAAGCGCAAATCACCGTCGATGGGCGTATTCGCGAGCCTGAAATTACCCTGTCCAGCACGCCAAGCCTGCCGCAGGATGAAATCCTGTCGCGCCTTTTGTTTGACCGCTCTGCCGCACAATTGACGGCGTTTGAAACCGCCCAGCTCGCGGCCCAGCTCTCAGGCCAAAACATTTTTGGCGCCCTTGGCAGCCTACGCAATATGACGGGCCTTGACCGGCTAGACATCTCCACCGGGGCCAATGGCGGCGTGGTTGTGACCGGCGGGCACCGGGTCAGCGATGATGTCTATATCGAACTGGAAAGCGGGGATGGCACCGCCTTTGGCGCGGCCAAAGTAGAATGGACGTTGAGCCCGGACCTCTCCTTATTGTCACGCCTGACCGGCGATACCAATGCCTCAATCGCCCTGCAATGGCAGAAGGAATATTAGGTCTTAAGGCCTGATTTGCGCTCATCGCTCTCTGCGACCACATTCAGCTGGGGCTTAGCCCCCAGCCCGCCGCGCGCCAGCATGGCCAGATAGCGGCTCATAAAGCCCTCCATCTCTTCCACCGGGAAGGGCTTGGAGAGGATATAGCCCTGGATCGAACCACATCCGGCCTGACGCAAATGATCCAACTCGCTTAACGTCTCTGCGCCCTCAGCCAAGGTATCGAGATCCAGCGCCTGGCCCAGTTCCACAATGGCTTTCAACAAGCGCGCTTTGGAGACATCGCGGTCCACATCATGAACGAAGGCGCGGTCGATCTTGACCTGATCAAAGGGATAATTGCGCAAGTATGACAGCGAAGAATACCCCGTGCCAAAATCATCCAGCGACAACTGAAAGCCCATTGCCTTCAAGGTATTCATCAAAGCGGCAGAGCGCGCGGCATCCTCAATCACCGCCCCTTCGGTGATTTCCAGCTTAAAGCGCGAGGGCTTGATCTCACCGCTTTCGATCATGCTTTCCAGCATGGAAATCAGTTCTGGATCGGCAAATTGCGCGGGCGACAGATTGACCGAAATTACTAAGTTTTCAGGCCAATGCGCCGTTTCGCGCGCGACCTGCTTCAAGACAAAGCGCCCCAAAGGCCGGATCAGCCCAGTTTCTTCGGCCACAGGAATAAATTCAGACGGCGGGATCGGCGCGCCCTCGCGCGACCAGCGCACCAAAGTTTCAACCCCTAAGATCCGCCCCGTTTTCAAGCAGGATTGCGGTTGATAAACCAGGCTCAACTCACCCTCGCGGATCGCCTGGGCCAGGCCCAGCTCCGTTTCCAGGCGCGCTTTACGCTTTTCATTCAAGGCGGGATGGTGAAAGCGGATACGATCCCCGCCGCCGCTTTCCAGCGCGGCCGCGGCATTACTAAGCAGCGTTTCGGCGTCCTCACCATCACTGGGATAAACCGAAACCCCATACAGCAATTCCGGCTCCAGCACGCGCTTACCTTGGCTCAATGGGCGGTTCACCCGCTCAAACATATCCATCAAGGTGCGGGTGATGACATCATCCTCACCCTGCCCGGGCAACATCACCGCCAGATCTTCCCCCGACAAACGCGCGGCCATGGCATCTTCAGGCAGAATGGTGCGGATACGCTCAGCAATTTGCGCCAGCATGCGGTCGCCCGCCTCAAAGCCTGCCCATTCATACATTTCGCGAATACGCTGAATGGAGATGCGCACCACGGCACAGGTCTCATCGCGGGTCTTGACCTCACCCAGATAGGCATTGACCCGCTCAACAAATAATTCGCGCCGTTTAAAGCCTGTCACGGGGTCTTTCGTGGAGAGTTCTTCGATTTTGAGGCGATGGGCCTCACGCTCGCGCAAGTCGCGGATCGCCGTGACAAAAACCTCATCACTATGGCCCGACAGGCGCCGGGTACACAGCTCCACCGGGAAGGCCACATCATGGGCCAGGAATTGCACTTGATCGAAGCTACCATCATCCAGCGGCAGGGGGCCGTCCTGGGCCTCAAGGAAGCTGCCAAGTTGACGCCCGGACAGCTCCTCCACCGGTAAGCCCGTCAGCTCGCCCATCTTGGCGTTGACATCCAAGATCACGCCCTTGCGGTGAATAACCAGCGCCTCAAACGCGGCATCGGCCAAAGCGCTTTGGCGCTGGCGCATCCGGCCATCATATTCATGGAATAAACGATCGGCGAAGGCGGCCGCAAAGCCCAGCGCAATCGCGATACCCCCGGTTAAAACCGTGACGACAACCAACCAGGCGGTTTGGGTATGCTCCAACGGCCCCATAAGGCGCGGGTCGGGCACAAAGGTCACCGCGCCCATGCCGGTAAAGTGTAGGCTGACCACCGACAGCACAAAGGCTAAGGGCCCAGCAATGAGCCCTAAACGACTATCTTGCTGACTGCCGCTACGCCGGCGCGAGCAAAACCCGGCCAATAAATTGAACCCAATCGCCATCACGACAGAGGCGATGACCAGATCCACATCCCATTGCGGTTGCGCGGCAATTTCTAAGCCCCGCATGCCGGTATAATGCAGCGTTGCAATCCCGCCACCGATCAGAATAGACCCAAGAATCCAAGGCGTAACCGCGCGTTTGGAGAAGATCCAGACACCAAAGCCTAGGCCCGGCACAACTACCCCAATCGCCAATGACAAAAGTGTCAGCCCACCATCATAGCCCACCGGATAGCCTGGGCGATAAGCCAGCATGGCCACAAAATGGGTCGCGAAGACGCCAAAACCGGCGATGAAAGAGGCGGCAATCGTCCACGCAATCGCACGCGAGCCTTGGCTATCACGCGCCCGGCGCAAAGCCATAAACACGGAAAATCCTGTGAGCACGGCCAGGCAAGCCGCCACCGCGACCAACAACCAGTCGTGCGCCTCTGTCAGGCAACCCAGCACGCGATACATAGACCCACCTTAGACTTTTCGTCCTTCTTATGCGTTCACTATTGCGGGCCAGCCGTTAAATTCTGGTATGATGAGTTATAACTTTCATGACTTTTTACAGTGTTCCTCGAGTAAGGCCCGCCGATGACCCAGGTGTGGCCGCCCGCGCGCTGCGTGCGCCTTACGATCATTTCACGGAACATATCCTGGTCGAGCCTCGTTGATTAAGAACAGCATCCCATAGCGATGTGCAAAGGGGGCCTACCAACAGGTGCGACCATGAAACGCTTTAAACATAAACACTTGACCCGTGGACTGTATAAAATCGGCGGATTTACGCTGATTACAGCGGGGTGCGTGTTAACGGCGACACCCCTTCCCATGGGTCTGATCATGATTGCCACCGGGGCAGCAGCGGTCATTCCCGTTAGCGCCAAAGCACGACGGATCGTTCGCGCAAGCCGTCGTCATTTTTCCCTATGGGATAAAGCTTTAGGCCGTGTGACTTTGATCGTGCCCGAACGCATGGGTCGTATCTTAACCATGACAGCACCGCGCAAAAGTAAAATTATGGAACAGATTTAATTCTCACGCATTTCTTTAATGTGACCACGCCGGGTGGTACGGAAACAAAGGGAGTAAATCTGATGCTTAGACTGGCTCTCGCATTCTTCATTGTTGCAATCATTGCAGCAGTGTTTGGATTCGGCGGCATTGCAGCTGGCGCAGCTTCAATTGCACAAATTCTGTTCTTTGGCTTTCTTATTCTATTCGCCATCGCTTTGGTGGTTGGACTGGTCCAAGGCCGCACCCCGCGGGTATGACCGATTGAATAAAACGCCCACCCGACCCTCCCCTGTCCTTCACGGCAGGTGGAGGTCGAGTGCCCTTTAAGGTTCTAAAACTGAAGTCCTTTTCCATAAGGAGTGTGTCATGCCCCAACTTCGCAAAAACAGTGAGGTCGAAATGAATGACGTTCAAGACGATTTGAGCGCGTTACGTAAAGACGTTGACCGCTTGATTTCAGATCTGTCCAAAATTGCGCACCAAGAAGTGCGCGATGGCGTTGAAGCCACTAAAGACACTGTCGAGCATGTCAGCGATAAAGCCCACGATATCGACGATCAAATTCGCGATTATATTCGCCAAAATCCGATCGCAGCGTGCGGCGCGGCCGTGGGCGCGGGATTTATCGGCGCCTTGTTGATGCGCAAATAAGAGCTTGGTCATGCAAAGTCTCTTATGGTGCATCGCCTTAGCGGGGCCTTTGATCGGCCTGATCTTTGGCACCCATGGGGCCTGGCAAGGGCTGGAAAGCCAATATTCCGCCTCGATCGCCAGCCTGGTGGTCGCGGGCGCATATATCGGTGTGGGCTCAATCTGCGCGCTGGTTCTGTTGATCCGCGCCAACTTGAAAAAGCCTGATGCCAAGCCTGAGACCCGCTCCAGTCTGCCCAGCCCGCTAAAAACGGTGGGCAAGGCTATGGAGCACAGCCCTATGCAAACCACAGCGCTGTTGGTGGGTTTTGGCATGCTGCTGGCGAAAAAGCCTCAGCTGGCGGCCCTGGCCGCCCAGCAAATCTTGAGCGGCGCGGCGCGCGCCTCCTCTTAACCCCGGCCCTCCCCTTAACCCCTAGGCGTCTATGAGCGAAAAATCTCAGCACGAAAAGAAGGTGGACGATCTTCGTGAGAAGAACGACATCGCCTCAAAAACCATCTATGCCGTTGTGTCCGGGATCGGGCGCGAAGAATTAACGCGCCCGGCCTCGGGGCTTTTTTTATCGGCCGTGGCCGCGGGATTTGCCATCAGCGCCAGTCCGATCATGATCGCGGCGATTTCCCATGCCCTGCCAGATCGCAGCTGGACCGGCTTCCTCTCCGCCTTGGGCTATCCTTTCGGGTTCTTGCTCATCGCGCTGGCGCGCCTGCAACTCTTCACCGAAACCACATTGACCGCTATGATCCCCGTGACCCGCCTGCGCACACGGCGCTCATTCCAGCTGTTATTACGGGTGTGGGGCATCGTGCTGGCCGGGAATGTATTGGGCGCGGTGGTTATTGGCCTGGCCATGCCCATCCTCATTGGCGATGCGCTGACCCAGGCCATGGCTGAGGCGACGCATCATCTATTAGACTCCTCTGCCTTTACACTCTTCCTGCGCGCCATGCCTGCTGGTTTCTTGATCGGCCTGATGGCCTGGTCACTGCCCACGCTATCAACCGACCGGTTTTTAAGTGTCTTTCTGATCACCTTCCTGGTGGGGGCCGCGCATTTTCCGCACATCATCGCGGGCAGTGTCGAAATGACCGTTCTGGTCCATCAAGGCTATGCCAGCCTGGTCCAGGCCGTGGGTCAGTTCTGGCTGCCCGTCTTATTGGGCAATACCATCGGGGGTGCGGCGCTGTTTGCGGGGCTGGCCTATGGTCAGGTTCATAAGGAAGTCGAGTGAGCCCTGGCCATTGGGCGGGGAACCGCTTGGCATGATCGCGCGTTAAAAATCGCGAAGGGAGATGAACCATGACCCAAGATAAAAAAAGCAAATCTTTGATCATCGCGATTGCCCTGGGCCTTGGCATTGTTATCGGCGGCTTAGCCTTTGCCCTTTGGCAAGAAGAGCAAGAGGACAGTCTTGAAATTCACTTCAGTGATGACACAATCTCTTTAAAAGCCGAATAAAAGGAGGCCATTATGGCCGAAAAACTGACCTAAACCGAAGCTCGACAGGGTGAAAATCGCCGCGATCAAGAGCGCGTTTTCTTAACCTCAACCATTCTGGCCGTCGGCTTGCTGGCCATTGCGGTTATTACCTTTATGGCGCTGACATAACTGGGATTTATTGCGCGAATATTGGAACGAAGCCCCCCTTGTCCTCGTTTATTTTATGTAAGTGAAATCAAAACAAGGAGGTGACTATGTCCGCTCGCGCTGAAGGACGTCGTATCGCAATTCTGGCCGCAGACGGGTTTGAAGAATCCGAATTGTTCGAGCCTAAATCTGCCTTGGAAGATGCGGGGGCTGAGGTTCATGTAATCTCGCTCAATACTGGTGAGATTGAAGCCAATCGCCATCGCGAAACTGGTAAAACCATCCCCGTCAATGATGTATTGGGCAATGCCAAAGCCGAACGTTTTGATGCTCTGGTCATTCCCGGCGGCTTGTTTTCCCCAGACGCCCTACGCATCAATGATGATGTCAAAAGCTTCGTGCGTGACTTTTTCGCGCAAAAAAAGCCCGTCGCCGCGATCTGTCACGGCCCACAAATTCTGATTGATGCCGATGTTGTCAAGGGTCGCACCCTGACCTCCGTCGAAGCCATCCGCACGGACCTGGCAAATGCGGGCGCGAAAGTCGTGGATGAAGCGGTTGTGGTCGATGAGGGCCTGGTAACCAGCCGCACCCCCAAAGATTTAGAGGCGTTCTGCGCCAAGCTGGTTGAAGAAGTTTGCGAAGGCCAACATGCCGCCCAAGCCCAATCCGTCTAACCCTCCCCTCGGACGGATACACTGGCGGCCTCACCCCTTGGGTGGGGCCGTTGGCGCACCATCAACACGGGTATTTTTTCTAAAACCGGGTTGACGCAGGTGCGAAGACTGTTAGTCTTCACCGCAATGCAGCACGCACTTTTCTATACGCCACGCCAACCGCGACCGGTCCGCCCACTGTAAAAGTGGGTGTGGGTTCGCTTTATGCTGCTTCATTTTGCGCGCGTTGCTGACTAAGCACGCAACCGGCTGGCAGACAATCGAAGAGACCATCTAACGCCCCACCCACGCATCTGGGTCTGGGGGCGCATTGTTATGTCAAATCTAAAGGGTAATTCATGAAAATCTTGATGGCAGGGTGTGGGAATATGGGCGGTGCCATGCTGGAAAGCTGGCGCGCGCTAGACGGTTTTGACTTTACCATCGTTAAGCCCACGCCCAAAGGATTGCCCCAAGATGTCACCTATCGCGCCAACCTGGACGGGCTGGACGCGGCCAGTTTTGATGGCGTCATTCTGGCGATCAAGCCCCAGATGATGGCCGCGGTCGCGCCTGCCTATGCGCCCTATCTCAAAACCGAGGGCCTGGTGATGTCGATGGCGGCAGGGGTTTCGCTCGCCACTTTGGAACGCTATTTCCCTGAGCGCGCCATCGTGCGCATCATGCCCAATTTGCCCGCGAAAATTGCCCAGAGCATGAATGGGCTGGTGGCCAACGCCCAAACTCAAGAGGCCCAGCGCGCCCTTGCCGATCGCCTTGCCGACGCCACGGGCGCCGCCCTGTGGGTGGCTAGCGAAGACCATTTAGACCGCCTGACGGCCGTGTCGGGCAGCGGGCCAGGCTATGTCTTCTACCTTATCGAAGCCTATCTCGAAGCCGCTCAGGATCTGGGCTTCTCTCTCGACGACGCGCGCACGCTAGTCTTTGCCACCTTGAAAGGCGCGGTGGAGATGGCCGCAACCAGCGATCAAAACCCGGCCGCTCTTCGCGCCTCGGTCACCAGTAAAAATGGCACCACCCAAGCCGGTCTCGATCAATTGATGGCCGAGGATCAGTTGAAAACCCGGTTTAAAGCCACGCTCAACGCCGCCTATCACCGCGCGCGTGAGCTGTCCCAAGGCGGTTAAACCCGCCGCTTCGCCCTTTGTATGAAGTCACTTTAGGAGTTTTTATGTCTACCGCTATGCCCGATTATGTCACTGATGTCGCCACGCGCGCGCGCGCCGCAGCCCGTCGTCTCGCCCAGGCCCCGAGCCCGGTGAAAAATGAGGCGATCCAGGCTGGGGCGCAGGCGCTGCGTCGGCGTTCGCAGGATATCCTCGCGGCCAATGCCCAAGATGTCGATGTGGCCAAAGCCGCCGACAAGCCCGCTTCCTTCATTGATCGCCTCTTACTGACCCCAGAGCGGATTGAGGCCATGGCCGCCGGGCTGGAAACGGTGGTGAGCCTGCCCGATCCGGTGGGCCGTATCCTCAACACCACTACGCGCCCCAATGGTCTGGAGATCCGCCAGGTCGCCACCCCTCTGGGTGTGATCGGGATCATTTATGAATCGCGCCCCAATGTGGCCGCCGATGCGGGCGCGCTCTGCCTGAAGTCCGGCAATGTCGTGATCCTGCGCGGGGGCTCTGACAGTGTGCACTCCACCGAAATCATTGTCGCCTGCCTGCGCGAAGGGCTTAAATCGGTCGGTCTTCCTGAAGATGCCATTCAAACGCTGGGCACGACGGACCGGGCCGCGGTGGCGCAAATGCTGCGCGCCCAGGGTCTGATTGATCTGATCATTCCACGCGGCGGCAAGGGGCTTACCAGCTTGGTGATGGAAGAAAGCCGGGTGCCGACCCTTCTCCATCTTGATGGCAATAATCATGTTTATGTTCATCAAGATGCTGATCAGGCCAAAGCCATCGCCGTCATCGTCAATGCCAAGCTGCGTCGCACCGGGATTTGCGGCGCCGCCGAAACCGTAGTGATAGATCGCACCATAGCCAAGGATCTTCTACCTCAGCTCATCACAGCGTTGGAAACCTGCGAAGTGCGCGGCGAGGAAGAGGCGCGGGTCATCGATGATCGTGTCGTCCTGGCCAGTGAAGACGATTGGGATACGGAATATCTTGATCGTATCTTGGCGGTGAAACTGGTCGATGGCCCTGATGAGGCGTTGGCCTTCATCGCGCAGCATTCCTCGCACCATACCGATGCCATCATTACAGAAAACAGTGATGTCGCGCGCCGCTTCCTGAACGAGGTCGACAGCGCCATCGTGATGCATAACGCCTCCACCCAATTTGCCGATGGCGGTGAGTTCGGTATGGGCGCAGAAATTGGAATTGCCACCGGGCGCCTGCACGCGCGCGGACCGGTGGGATTAGAACAGCTCACCACCTTTAAATACGAAGTTCTGGGCCAGGGCCAAGTCCGACCGTGACGCGCAGCCGCGACGTCCGACCCCGACTGCCTCATCTTCAGAACAAGGATTTAAAATCATGAGTGATCGAAAACGTACCGTCATTAAAATCGGATCGAGCCTGCTGGCCAATGAACAAACCCTACAGCTGCGCTATGCCTTTTTAAGCGCACTGATGCAGGACATTAGGGTCCTACGCGATCAGGGCCGCGATGTCGTGTTGATGTCTTCTGGCGCGGTGGCGCTGGGCCTTAATGCGGTGGAGTGTGAACCGGGGGCTTGTAGCTTGCTGGACAAGCAAGCCGCCGCCGCCATTGGCCAGCCGCTGCTCATCAATGCTTATAAAAACATCGCCGCCGAGCATAATTTCGATATTGCCCAGATCCTGATCACCCTGGACGATATGGAAGGGCGCAGGCGCTTCATCAATATCAAGAACACCATCGAGCGCTTGTTCGAAAATGGCATCATGCCCATCGTCAATGAAAACGACACCATTACGACCGAGGAATTACGCGTTGGCGATAATGACCGCCTCGCCTCGGCCATCGCCCATATGATCAAGGCTGATGAATTTATCATGCTGACCAGCGTGGATGGGCTTTATGACCGTGATCCCGCTGAACCCGGCGCGCAATTTGTCAGCGAGCTTCATGATGTCTCACAATATTTAGAAGGGGCCGCCAGCAAAAGCGCCTTAGGCTCTGGCGGGATGCTGACCAAGTTGATTGCGGCCAATATGGCCCAGCATAGTGGGTGTACGACCTATCTGGCGAAAGGCGTGTTGGAGCGCCCCGTCACTGGCGTTTTAGATGGCTCGCGCCGGCATACGCGCTGCCCCGCGATTGGGACACCGGAATCGGCCTGGCATGGCTGGTTGACCAATCGCTTGCACATGGCCGGCAGTATAGTTGTGAAACAGGCCGTCGCCGATGAAATTATCGACGGGCCCACTCGTCATATTGATCAGCGCGATATTCTGTCCCTGACCGGCACGTTTCAAAAAGGCGATGTGCTGCATGTCTATGGCGAAGATGGCGTCGAGGTCGCACGCGGGCTCTGTTCCTTCTCCGCTGAAGAGGTGAAACGCCTGATCGCCCATCCCCATGATGAGGTGATGGAGATTTTAGGCTATACCGCGCGGCCTATCATTATCCGTAAGGACAATATGGCTAAGCTTGCCCAGACGCGCTTAAGCTGGGATGAGACCTTGTTGGAGCCTCAAGTCGCGGCACAATAAAATATTAAAAAAGGCGGTCAGAAATGACCGCCTTTTTTAATATCAAGTTTTATATTTTTTCGACCCAGTCGTGAACTTCCTGCTCGGCTTCTTCTTTTGATTTGCCGTATTTTTCCTGGATCTTACCGACCAACTTCTCACGATCACCGTCAATCACAGCCGCATCATCATCGGTCAGCTTACCCCATTGACGCTTGGCTTCACCGGTAACTTGCTTCCAACGGCCTTTTAATTCATCAGAATTCATTTTCAGCTCCATGGGTTAGGGACATAGATACAATCCCCAGACCCCCGGAAGCGTTCCCCGCCATGATGACTATTTTCAAGCCTTCAGATGACCGGCATGCCAGGCCAGATGTTCGGCCATGAAAGTCGAGATGAAGTAATAGCTATGATCATATCCGGCCTGATGACGCAGGGTCAAAGGCTGGCCCACGCGCTGGCAGGCGGCCTCAAATAGCTCGGGCTTTAATTCCTGCGCCAGGAAATTATCGTCCGAGCCCTGATCAATTAAAATCGCCTTAACGCGCGCACCCGCGGTGATCATGGCGCAGGCATCATAAGCGGCCCAGGCGCTTTGATCCTCACCCAAATAGGCGGTGAAGGCCTTTTGCCCCCAGGGCACCTGGCTGGGCGCGACGATGGGCGCAAAGGCGGAAATGGCTTTAAAGCGATCAGGATGGCGAAGACCAATCGTCAGCGCCCCATGACCGCCCATGGAATGGCCCATGATCGATTGACGGTCTAAATCCACCGGGAAATGGGCCGAGATCAGCGCGGGTAACTCATCTTCGATATAGGCCCGCATTTGGAAGTGCGCCGCCCAGGGCGCTTGGGTGGCATCAAGATAAAAGCCCGCCCCCTGGCCCAGATCATAGCCCGCATCATCGGCCACGCCTTCACCGCGCGGCGAGGTATCGGGCGCAATAAAGATGACACCCAATTCAGCGCAAGCTTGGCGAAACTCGCCCTTCTCGGTCACATTGGCTTGGGTACAGGTAAGACCGGAGAGATACCACACCACTGGAAGTCGTTCACCCGGCTTATGCTCGGGCACAAAGACCGAGAAAGTCATCTCAGTCCCTGTGGCTTGGCTGGGATGGCGATAAACGCCTTGCGTGCCGCCATGACTGCGCACGCGAGAAAGGGTTTCTAGGCTCATTTAAAACACCACGACTGAGCGGATGGACTTACCGTCATGCATCAGATCAAAGCCCTTATTGATCTCCTCCAGGCTCAAGACATGGGTGATCATGGGATCAATCTCGATCTTGCCATCCATATACCAGTCGACAATTTTGGGCACATCGGTGCGCCCGCGCGCGCCGCCAAAGGCGGTGCCTTTCCAGACCCGGCCCGTGACCAGCTGGAAGGGGCGCGTGGAGATTTCCTTGCCCGCTTCGGCAACGCCGATAATGATGCTTTCGCCCCAACCGCGGTGACAGGCCTCCAGCGCTTGGCGCATCACATCGGTATTTCCGGTACAGTCGAAGGTATAATCGGCCCCACCCTCGGTCAGTGC
Source organism: Woodsholea maritima DSM 17123 (assembly GCF_000382325.1). Taxonomy (GTDB): domain Bacteria; phylum Pseudomonadota; class Alphaproteobacteria; order Caulobacterales; family Maricaulaceae; genus Woodsholea; species Woodsholea maritima. The sequence goes on along the minus strand of NZ_KB908057.1, from coordinate 196,673 downwards.
GACCAGATGGGCGACCAGATCGCCGTCAATCTCGCGCGGATTGACGAAATGAGTCATGCCGAAGCGCTCGCCCCAGGATTTCTTGTCATTATTGACATCGACGCCAACAATCATATTGGCCCCGGCCAGTTTTGCGCCCTGAATGACGTTCAGGCCAATGCCGCCCAATCCGAAGACGATGATATTTGCGCCCGGCTCCATCTTGGCGGTGTTGATGACCGCGCCCACACCTGTGGTCACGCCGCACCCGATATAGCAGGCCTTATCAAAGGGGGCGTCTTCGCGGATTTTCGCGACGGCGATTTCCGGCAACACGGTGAAGTTGGAGAAGGTCGAACAGCCCATATAATGATAGACGGGCTGGCCTTTATAAGAGAAGCGGCTAGTCCCATCGGGCATGACGCCCTTACCCTGGGTCGCGCGAATGGACGTGCACAGATTAGATTTCTGCGAGGTGCAGGTCTTACACTGGCGACATTCCGGCGTGTAGAGCGGGATCACATGATCGCCCGGCTTCACGCTGGTCACGCCCTTACCCACTTCACGCACAATGCCTGCGCCTTCATGGCCCAGGACAGACGGGAACAGGCCTTCAGAATCCAAGCCATCGAGCGTATAGGCATCAGTGTGGCAAATCCCGGTGGCCATAATCTCCACCAGCACTTCACCGTCTTTAGGGCCTTCCAGGTCCAGCTCAACAATTTCCAACGGCTTTTTGGCCTCAAAGGCAATAGCGGCACGTGTTTTCATGAAAAGCTCCCTTCGGCGCGTAAAGATGGATGCGCGCACTCTAGGCGAGGTCAGGGGCGATGAAAACCAAGGCGGAAGGCTTTTCCGCACCATTCAACAGTTGCGGCAATTCGCGTAAGACTTTTTCCAAAATGGCGCTAAACTTTCCCCGCGTGCCTTCCTATATCTAGAATGAAGCAAGGAGGCCCACATGCCCGAAATTACAATCCGCTATGAAGAGATTTCACAATCCAAAGGGCGCTATATCGCCCATGTCGAGGGGTTTGAGGCCGAGGGCGAGATCACCTTTTCGCGCGCCGGATCCACCCGCATCATCGTCGATCATACCGGCGTGCCTGATGTGCTGGGCGGCAAAGGCGTCGCCAAGGCCTTGGCCGCGCATATCGTGGCAGAAGCCCGCGCGCAGGGCCTGAAAATCGTACCGCTTTGCCCCTTTGTCAAAGCGCAAGCGCAAAAGCATCCTGAATGGCAAGACGTGGTTGAGCTCTAATCGCGACGGCTTAAAAAAAGACGCCCGCATCCAAAGATGCGGGCGTTTTGTTATTCCGCTGGGTGAAGGGCGTCTTCACCCTTCAGCGCGGTACCGGACTGGGCCGCAATCTGGCGCGAGACCCAATTAGGCGTCTTGGTGAAGCGCCCCAAAACCCCATAAGCGACCGGGATCACAAACAGAGTAAAGAGCGTCGCCACTGTCACCCCGGCAAAGATCACCACGCCGATCGTAATCCGGCTTTCCGCGCCCGGCCCTGAGGCGATCACGAGCGGAAATGCGCCAATCGCCGTTGAAAGACCCGTCATCAAAATCGGGCGGAAGCGGGTCTGCGCGGCCTCAATCGTGGCCGGAACAACCTCCATCCCTTCTTCACGCAGCTGATTGGCAAATTCAACAATCAAAATGCCGTTCTTCGCCGCCAAACCAATCAAAATCACCAAGCCAATCTGGGAATAGATATTGAGGCTGGATCCCACCAGATCCAAGCCAAAAAGCCCCCCGGCCACCGCCAGCGGCACCGTCAGCATAATGATCAAGGGCTGGATCAGGCTTTCAAACTGGGCGGCCAGCACCAGATAAACGATCAATAAGGCCATACCAAAGGCAAAGAGCACGGCCGTATTGGCCTCCAAAAACTCTTTCGCCCCGCCCAGATAGGTTGAGTTCACATCCTGGGGCAAATTATCAAACGCCCACCCATCCAGCCAATCGACCGCTTCACCCAGCGTATAGCCTTCAGCCAGGGTTGCAGAAACGGTGATGGCACGCTGGCGGTCAATGCGCGAACGCGAAGACGCTTCACCCACTTCGCGCAGGCTCACCAGATTAGACAGCGGAATTAGCTGATTGTTGCGCCCTGTGACATAAAGCGTTTCAAGATCTTCCACGCTTTCGCGGTCTTCGCGGCGGTTTTCCATAATCACATTATAGGCTTCACCGCGGTCCATATATTGCCCGATCCGGCGTGAACCCAAATGCGTCTGCAAGGTCTGACCGATCTCAGCGACGCTGACGCCCAGCGCCGCCGCGCGTTCACGGTCAATATCAACGAGCAGGCGCGGGCTATTGGGTTCATAGCTTTTGCGCGCACGTAACAGATTAGGGTTTTCGGCCTGAATCGCGGCCAACAAGCGCTCTGCCTGTTGGTCAATCGTCTCATAATCAGGACCACGCAGGACGAATTGAATATCGTCCCCAGCCCCGCCGCCGCCCAGCGAGGAGCGCATGGAGGCAAAGGCGCGCACGCCGGTCAGCTGACCGAAACGACCATTCAGCTCGCCCACAATTTGGAAGCCATCCCGGCGCTCGCTCCAATCCGTCATCGAACCGATCACGAAGCCCGAGTTAAACCCGCTGCCGCCCCAACCGGGTGAAATGACCAGAGCGCGGCGCAACTCCCCGGCCTCGACAAAGTCCATCACGACATCTTCGACCTGTTCGGCTTGGTCGGCCATATAATCAAAGCTTGCGCCTTCGGGCCCTGAGAACATGCCGAAGAAGGATCCGCGATCTTCCGGCGGGGTCAGCTCAGAGGGGATGTGCTGTAATAAAAAACCAGAGCCAATAAGGGCTACAATGACGACCGGGATCATCATCCAAGGCGCTTTCAATGCCACTTCAAGACTGTTTTGATAGCTGCGCCGACCGGCATTGACCCAATTATCCACCAGGCGCGCCATACCCTTGGCTTCGCTGGCAGGCTTTAGAAGCTTGGAGGCCATCATCGGGGACAAAGTCAAAGCGATAAAGCTCGATAGGATCACCGCCGCAGCAATGGTCAAGGCAAGCTCGGTAAAGATCCGCCCAATAAAGCCCGGCAGGAAGACCAGCGGCACGAAAACCGCGACCAGCACGGCCGTCGTGGCGATCACCGCAAAGAAGACCTGATTACCCCCGCGTAGCGCCGCAATCAAAGGCGCTTCACCCAGATCGATACGGCGTTGAATGTTTTCCAACACCACGATGGAATCGTCCACCACCAAACCAATGGCGAGCACCAAGGCGAGCAAGGTCAAAATATTGATGGAGAAGCCCGCAATCGCTAAGGCTGCGAACACGCCCACCAGACAGACCGGCACAACGGCGGCCGGGATCAAAGCAGCGCGCAAACTGCCCAAGAAGAGATAGATCACGGCAATCACCAACAGCGCCGCAATGCCCAGGGTTTGCCATACCTCATTGATGGAGCGTTCGATAAAGATGGTATCGTCTGATCCGACGATCAGCTCCATCCCCTCAGGAAGGCCGCGCTTGATGACATCAACAGCCTTCTCAATCTCGTTCGAAACCTCAACAGAATTGGCCTGACTTTGCCGCACAAAGCCCAACCCGATCATATTCTGGCGATTGCCCCGAAATAGCGTGCGCGGTTCTTCGGCAGCAATCTCCACATCAGCCACCTCAGACAGGCGCACGACATGACCTTCAGAGCGGCTGGAAATCGGAAGACGGCTGAAGGCCTCAGGATCAGAGAACAGGCGCTGCACGCGCACCACGATTTGGGTGTCGCTGGTTTCCACTGAACCACCAGGCACTTCGACATTTTGCGTGCGCAATGCGCGATCAATATCAGCCACAGTGACCCCGCGTGCGGCCATCGCTTGCGGGTCGAGCCAGATACGCATCGCATAGCGGCGCTGGCCGCCAATGCGCACCTGCGCCACGCCATCAATCACCGTGAATTGATCAAGCAAGACCCGGTCGGCATAGTCCGACAGCTCTTCAGAGGTCATACGGTCAGAGAGCAGCATATACCAGATGAAAGGACGCGCATCGGAATCTTGTTTGCGCACTTCCACTTCTTCAACGTCTTCAGGCAGGCGATCGAGCACGCGTGAGACCGCATCGCGCACATCATTGGCGGCGGCTTCAATATCACGGCTCAGCTTAAACGTGATGGTAATGCGTGAACCGCCATCGCGCGAGGATGAGGAAATCGTATCGACGCCATCAATGCCTGAGAGCTGATCTTCGATGATTTGCGTAACGCGGTTTTCAACCACCTCGGCATTGGCACCGGGATAATTGGCCGAGACCGACACGACCGGCTGATCGACATCGGGAAGCTCACGCAGGGGCAAGTTCTGCAGGCCCAAAATCCCGAAGACTAAGATCAGCGCACTGAACACCCCGGCCAGAACCGGGCGACGCACAGAAATGTCAGAGAGCGTCATTGTACACTCCCCGTGCCAAGGCTGGCCGCCGCCTGACGGCTTTGCGGCACGTCAACATGATCAGTGCGGGTCACCATAACCGGCATGCCATCGCGAATGCGGTGCACGCCCTCGCCCACAATCATCATGCCGGGTTCCAAGCCTTGGGTCACTTCAACCAGGCCATTGGCGCGCATGCCGATCTCAATATCTTGACGGCGCACGCTCGCGGGGCGCTCGCCCTCACCCGGCATCACCACAAAGACATAGGTCTGATCCAGATAGCGGGTCAAGGACGCTCCGGGCACAGCCGGATTGCTGCGCATATCGCGGCGCACTTCGACGGTCATCAATTGACCGGGCAACAAACGACCCTCAGCATTATCGATTTGCGCACGCACCGTCACCGTGCGGGTGACCGGGTCAATGCGCGTATCGACCTGAGAGATCAGGCCCACAAACACTTCATCAGGATAGGCTGAGGTTTGGGCCGCGATCTCCATACCCGCGCTCACCACCGCCAGAAAACGCTCCGGCAGGGTGAAATCCAGCTTGATGATCCCGGTATCATCCAGATTGGCAATCGCATCGCCCGGCCCGACCAGCTCACCCAGGCTTACTTCACGAAGGCCGACAACGCCGGCAAACGGCGCGCGTACAATCCGGTCGGCCAAGCGCGCCTCGATCGAGGCAACGCGCGCGCGCGCCCGATCTACACTGGCCTGAACCTCATCCAGGCGCGATTGCGAGACGACACCCCGGCTCACCAGATCGTGGATCCGCTCTAGCTCACGGCTGGCTTCACGCACCGTGGTGCGCGCTTCGGTAAGGTCTGCAGCTTCTTCAGTATCGGTTAGCTCTACCAGGATTTGGTTTTGCGCAACCTGGTCGCCGGATTCAAAATTGATCCGTGAAATCGTATCGGAGACCCGCGCCGTAATCGTCACGGTTTCATTCGCGCGCGCTGTACCCAGCGCCGCCACCGTATCGGCAAAGGGGTAATTGGGCACTTCAAAGGCCGCCACCGGCATTGCCCCACCGCGCGGCCCACCCTGAGGCGCAGAAGGGGTCAAAACCATCTTGCCCAGCACCACCGCCGACATCACCACAAACAAGGCCAATACAGCCCATAAAAACCCAGCGCGTTTCATACCCCATATCTCCTCTTTGGCGGCACTATGTTCACTTGCGGCCAAAACGCAAATGCCAAGCCCGTTCACAAATTCGCGAACTCATAATCGCAACATTAACTTTCGTTTAGATTAGGCATTTCAACACCTTATGAAGCGCGTCCGTCTCGCACACATAGGGATATAGTGCATTTATCCTCCAAGGGGGGAGGGGGTAGAGAATACACTTTAAAATCAGACCCTCAGCGTGAAGATGAACTTGAAGCATGACCCAAACTGCGCCGAGCCCCTTCGCCCGAGGGCTGGCCTCTCATCAACATCGTTAAACGAAGGCATGTTCGCTGATCCGTCTTTTACGCCGATGAAGATGACATAGGTTTAAACAGGCGCGTCATTCATGTACGGACAATTAAGCGGGGCGATCTGCCAGCGCCTGGACCAAGCGATCCAGGTCCGCGCCTGCACACAGGCCTAAGCGTAGATGGTGATCATCGCCGTTAAACCGGCGGGTATAAATCCCCGCTTCGGCCAAGTGCTGCCAAACCGCATGGGCTTTATCAAGGGTCAGATAGCGAAAGAGGTCGCTACCTGTGACCGCTTTGATCCCAACACTCTCCAGCGCCGCATCCATCATGCTGCACGTCTCAGCCAAGCGCCGGCGCATTTGTGCCTGCCAATCCAGGTCTTGATAGAGGCGCGCGCCCGCCTCCAGCGCCGGACCGCTGACCGACCAAAAGCCCAGATAAGCCTCTAGCGCGGCTTGGATCGCGGGCGGGGCCAGAAACGCCCCTAGCCGTAAGCCCGCCAGCCCATAAAACTTCCCCGTAGAGCGCAAAATGAGCAGCCCCTGCGCGCCCGCCTCCGGGCATAACGAACGCCCTTCATCCAGATCACCATAGGCTTCATCAAGGAGCAAAAAGCCGCCCCGCTTGGCCAGGCGCACCCGCGCCGCGCGCAAATCTTCACGCGACCAAGCCCGGCCATCGGGGTTATTGGGGTTACAGATCACGACAAGATCCACATCATCCACGGCGTCTAAGGGATCGTCTGCGATCACGATCTCAACCCCGGCACGCCTCCAGATCCGCTCATGATCGCTATACATCGGCCGGGTCAGGGCGACGCGGCGGGGCGCGATCAGATTCGGTAATAGGCGAATGATCAGCTCACTGCCCGGAATCAGCGTAATCGAGGTGGCCTTTGCCTGCCAAGCCTGTGCCATCGCGCCAAGGCATTGCGCCTTCGCTGTCTCTGTCGGTAGATGGGTGAGGCTATCCGGGTGCAAGGGGCCAAGAGCATAGGGCCAAGGATTGATCCCCGTAGACAGATCGAGCCAAGGCTGCGGCGCATGGGCAAAATCGCGCTTCATGGCATCGAGAAGGCCACCATGGCGAAGATCAATTCTCATAACACCCCACCCAAAACGGCCATGCCCGCCACCATACCCCAGCCCAAGACCATGGCGCGCACATACAGCGTCAAGCCTTGCTTCACATGCGAAGCATCTGGATCCGGCGCGTCTTCATTCAACCAAGGCTCATCACGCACCCCCTCACCATAAGCCCTTGGACCAGACAGGCGAATGCCTAACACGCCCGCGAGGGCGCTTTCTGGCCATCCGGCATTGGGGCTACGATGACGGTGCGCATCGCGGATCATGACACGCAGGGCCTGAGCGCTCCATCCCGCAAGCGCAAAGAGCACGCCCGTCAAGCGCGCCGGGATCAGATTGACCCCATCATCGAGACGCGCGGCAAAGCCGCCAAAGGCGTGATAGCGTGCGGATGTATGGCCAATCATGGAATCCAACGTATTGATCGTCTTATACGCAACCAGGCCCGGCAGGCCGAATATGACGCCCCAGAACATTGGCGCGATCACACCATCTGATGCATTTTCCGCCAAGCTTTCCAGGCTGGCGCTCGCAATGCCCGCCGCGTCCAAACGCTCTGGATCGCGGCCAACAATCTGCGCCACGCCCTGGCGTGCTTTCGCTAAATCTCCAGCCAGCAATGGCCGCGCGACCGCATCCACATGATCATAAAGACTGCGCGAAGCCATCAGGCTCGACGCGATCACCGCCTCAACCATCACCCCCCAGGCCCAATGGTGCAAAACCCAGGTGATAAGGACGGCAAGCCCCGTCGTGAGCGCAAGGAGGATGAGGCAAGCCAACGCCCCTAAGATATAGCGCGTTTGGTGAGAAAAAGGGTCTTTATTAAAGGCTTTATCGGCGAGCGCGATCAAAGCCCCGATCCAAACCACCGGATGTTTGATCCGGGCATAAAGCCATGCGGGCCAGCCCAAGACGGCCTCGATCAGCCAGGCCAGGGCGATCAGGATAAAGCCCGCCGCGAAGTCCATGATTAAAACCGCGGCGTCTGAGCGAGCCCCAGCAACGCATCGATATTGAGGGAAGCTTCCATCTCATCGGCAAGGCTATCGAGGGCGGCCTCCACCCCGGCGCGATAATCGAGCCCACCCGTTGTGGATGCGCCTAAGTTTTGCAACCAGGCAGAGCGAAAACCGTTGGCAGAAAACAAGCCGTGCATATAGGTTCCGCCAATCTTGCCATCAGCACTCAGCGCGCCATCGGGGCCATGTTCGAGATCAATAAAGGGCCGCGCCGTATCCGAACCTATGGTTTTGCCGCAATGGATCTCATAGCCCTCAACCACTCGGTTAAGCCCCCGCACCACGCCATGGGCAAGGCGCACGGTCTTTGGCCCCTGCATCACAGTTTCGACATTCAACAGGCCCAGACCTTCAACGCTTCCCGCTTCACCGTCCAAACCCTCAGGGTCATGAACCCAGCGGCCCAGCATTTGATAGCCCCCGCACAGCCCTAAAATCACCCCGCCCTGGCGCGCATGGGCGTGAAGATCATGGTGCCAGCCTTGCGCCTTGATAAAGGCCAGCTCCCCCACGGTCGATTTCGTCCCGAAGAGGAGAATGGCATCGCAATCGCGCGGTAAGGGCTGGCCCGGCGGGATAAAGTGAAACTCCACCCGCGGATCGGCACGCAAGGGATCGCCATCATCGAAATTGGCCATGCGCGAGAGCATGGGCGCGGCGATTTTGATCTTTCTACCCGAGGCTTCTGCGCGCGAGCCCCGCTCCAATATCACCGCATCTTCGGCCGGAAGGCGCGAGGGCGCGCTGAGCCAGGGCAACACCCCCATAGAGGGCCAACCCGTGTACGCTTCAATGGCTTTTAGCCCATCGACAAACAAGGCTGGATCGCCGCGAAATTTATTGATGAGAAAGGCTTTAATCTGAGCCTGATCGCCCGCATCCAGCACCGCCTTAGTGCCCGCCAAGGCCGCAATGACCCCGCCGCGATCAATATCGCCCACCAAGCAGACCGGCACGTCATGGGCGCGGGCAAAGCCCATATTAGCGATATCGCGGGCGCGCAAATTTACCTCTGCAGGACTGCCCGCGCCTTCAACAATGATCAAATCAAAGCGCGCAGCGAGGCGATGAAAACTCTCGCGCACCGCGCCCATCAAACTCTCGCGGCGTGCCATATAATCGGCGGCGTTCAGCGCGCTATGCACCCGGCCATGGACCACAATTTGCGAGGTGCGATCACTTTGCGGCTTCAACAGGACCGGATTGAAATCCACATGCGGTGCGAGCCCACAGGCCTGAGCCTGTAGCGCTTGAGCCCGGCCGATTTCACCGCCCGAAGGGCACACGGCAGCATTATTCGACATGTTTTGCGGCTTAAAAGGGGCCACGCTTAGCCCGCGCCGCCGGGCAATCCGGCACAGGCCCGCGACCAGAACGGATTTGCCCACATCCGAGCCCGTCCCCTGCAGCATCAAGGCTTTGGCTTTGATGGCGCGCGCGCTCACGCCGCGCCTTCGATATGGATATTGAGATGACCCGCGCGATCAAATACCTCGGCTGTGACCCCATAAACGCGGCGCAAAATCTCCGGCGTCAGGGTCTGGCGCACCGGCCCGTCGGCGATGATTTCGCCCTCTGCCATCCACACCAAGCGATCCGCATAACGCGCAGCGAGGGCAATGTCATGAAGGACCACCAAAGCCCCACCGCCCTGAGCGACAAAGCCTTGGAGCAGCTCCATCACGCGGATTTGCTGGCGCGGATCAAGCGCGGCCACCGGCTCATCCGCCACCAGAAGGGGCGTCTGCGCGGCGAAGGCGCGGGCCAATTGCGTGCGCGCCAGCTCTCCGCCCGAAAGGGTCGCGGTAGAGCGATCGGCCAGATGCGTAATATCACACGCCGCCAAGGCCGCATCCACCGCGCGTTGATCTGGGCCTAATAATCGCCCCAGGCTGGCCCCGTGGGCGAAACGCCCCAGAGCCACCACATCAAACACACTCAGCGGCCACGCTAACGGTCGGGTCTGCGGCAGGTAGGACACCCATTGCGCCCGCTCGGCAGGTTTAAGAGTATAGCTAGGCTTTTGCGCCAACAGGGCTTCACCACTATCGGGCCGGATAAAGCCCAGGGCGGCGCGCAGCAGCGTGGTTTTCCCCGCACCATTGGCCCCTAAAATCGCCACCAATTCGCCGGGGCCAAAATCGAGATCCGCGCCCTTGACCAAGGCTTGATCCTCGGTGCGTACACTGACCCGGCGTAAGTTTAATTTAGTCATGGACCGCCCCCTTACGCTGGGCCGCGATATAGGCAAAGGCCGGTGCGCCAATGATCGCGGCAATGACGCCCAGCTTCATCTCTGCCGCCGTCGGGAGAAGGCGCACGACAATATCGGCCAGCACTAAAATCATGCCCGCCATCAAGCCGGAAGGGATCAGGGTCCGGGCCGGATCATGGCCCACCCAAGGGCGAATAATATGCGGCGCGACAATGCCGACAAAGCCAATCGCCCCGGCGAGCGCAACGGCCCCGCCGGTGGCCAACCCTGCGCCCAAAATGACACTGAGACGTTGAAGTTTCAGATTAAGCCCCAAACCTGCAGCGGCTTCTTCACCCAGGGTCAAGGCTGACAACCCCCTGCGTTGCCACAATAAAAGCGCTAAGCCCGCCAGAATGAAGGGTGCGGCCAGACCAATATCATCAAAGCTGCGATTGGCGACCGAGCCCATCATCCAATTGATCATATCCGACAGCGAAAACGGGTTCGGGGCCAGATTCATCAACAGTGACATGAGCGCGGCGGCAAAACTGGATAGGCCGACCCCAACTAAAATCAGCGTCACCACCGATTGAGTGCGAAACGCCATCATCGCCACGACGCCCGTCGCCAATAAGGCCCCTAAAATGGCTGAAATCGGCAAGATGAAGGGCCAAAGCCCCACCAGGCCATAATAAAGCGCGAAGGTCGCGCCCAGCGCCGCCGTCGCAGAAACGCCTAAGACCCCCGGCTCTGCCAGAGGATTGCGCAAGAGGCCCTGCATCGCAGCGCCGCTGATGCCCAACGCCGCCCCGACCAGAAAGGCCGCAAGGGTGCGCGGAAACCGAATATGCCAGATCACCAGCATGTCGGCGCGATCGCCCAAGCCTATAAAGGCCATCATGATACGGCTTGGCGATAATTCGGTTGACCCCAAGAAACACGCCAACACCATCACGAGAACGGATCCTGCGACCAAGGCCGGGATCAAGCCCGGCACAACTCTTACCTTACTCATTGTCGCCCCCTTCGGGCTGAGCGCTGAGGGCCTCAATCGCATCAAGAATGAACCAGCCGCTACACGATGTCCAAGCGCCTTCGAGGCCGACGCTCGGGCGTTCACGCAATTGCGCGCGCGCGATGGGATGACGCATCGGGCTCCAGGCATCGGGATGATTGGTGAAACTGCCGAAAAAGGCCGCCGCGACCCGATCAGGATGCTCATAGGCCAGACGCTCTAACGGAAGGCTGCGCCAACCGGGTTGATCTTGGAAATTTTCAAGGCCCGCCGCGAGGATCATTTCATGCACCAAAGAGCCCTCACCCGAGGTAAAACCCGAAGGCGTCATATAAAGCACGCTGGTGCCGGGCGGATGAGGCTCAATCGCGGCCAGGCGGGCCTCCATCTCGGCCACGACAGCTGCGGCGCGTTCGGGCTCGTCCAGCCCTTCCCCCATGTTGGTGATCACAGATTTGATGGTTTCAATGTCAGGGGCATAGCCCACTTGCAAAACGGGGATCCCTGCGCGCTCAAAAAAGCCCACTGCCTGGGGTCCGCCGCCATAGGAGCGCACGATCAAGTCGGGATGCAGGGCCAAAACCTCTTCCGCGCGCGGGCGCACACTGGGATAGCCCACAGCCGCATCGCGCATATAGGAGAAGTCTTTCACCGCATCGGGCGAGATCGCCAAGACCCGCTCCCGATCGACCAGCTTCAACACGAACTGATCTGAACAATAATCCAGGCTAACGATACGCATCGCCCGGCCTTCGGCTAGGGGCGCAGGATTGGGGGGCAAACAGCCCCCCAATCCCATCGCGATCGCAAGGCCCAAGCCTTTATGAATCAGCCTGGACATCATCAGGATTTAAAACCGCGCCCGCAGGCCGATTGTTCCAGACCGATCCGGCGTGCCATAGCCCAGAATTTGTTGATAGTGCTCATCAAATAAATTCTCGATACGGCCATAGACGTCCCAGTTGGCATTCACTTCATAAGACCCGGTCAGATCCACACGGGTCCAGCCATCCAAAGTGGCGCTCCGGTCGGTTTCTTCGCCATTATAGCGCACAAGCAGCGCGCCCTGGAAAGGCCCTTCAGGATCATAGCTTAAAGTGATGTCGCCTGAATGCTCCGGAACCCGGATCAAGGCTTTCCCCTCACCATCTTCCGCCTTGATATAGCTATAGCTCGCTTGCAAGGCCCAGGCTGGGCTCAGCTGATAGCGGCCATAAAGCTCAACGCCCTGGCTGGAGGCTTTGGCGATATTTTCATACCCGCCCACGGCGAAGGAGAAATTGATCAGATTTTCTGTATCCTGATCAAAATACACCAGGCCGATCTCTGCGCGATCATCTTTAGTGCGCCATTCAACGCCCACATCAAAGGCTTGGGAGGTTTCTGGGGCCAGATTGGGATTAGGTACGCTCGCCCCGCAACACACATAGGTTTTCTGGAACAAGGTCGGGGCCTTAAACCCTTCCCCCCAGCTGGCGCGCAATGTCCATTGAGCCGTTGGATTATAGGCCACGGCCACGCGGCCCGTAGTTTCAGAGCCAAAATCGTCATGATCATCCAGACGCAGCCCGCCGGTCAGGGTCAGGCCCTCAAGCGGTTGCCACTCATACAGCCCGAAAAGGCTGTCGATTTGCGTTTTATCCCCGCCCGATTGGGTCTCTTCGCGCTCGGCCCCAAAGACAATCGCGTTCTGGTCATTGAAGCTGAAAGCGCCTTGATAGCGATAGGTTTCGCGCTGGCCCTCTGCAAAGAAGCTCTGCGCCCCATTCGTCAGATTTTCACGCTCAATATCGCTCAAGCCCACTTGCAGCGTATGGGTCAAACGGCCGTCAAAAGTCGGCACAACCAATTTCACATTGGTGGACAATTCTTTGACATCGCTCACCTCATCACCATCGGCGACGCTACCTTGCGCGGTGGCACTATAGCTATCGAACGCGGCAGAGGCATCGGTATAGCTCGCCACCCAATCCAAGCGAATATCATGATCGAAATTAAGACCGGCCTGCGCGCTCAAGGTCGTGGCTTCATAGCCATCCTTCTCGGTATTGCCGTTATTTTCATCGGCCTTCGAGATGCCATCGCTGTCCATGCGAATGGCGGCCAGGCGGAAATCGCCGCGCTCATACCCGCCGCCGACAGAAGCACCGGCGCGCACGGTATTATAGGAGCCATATTCACCAAACAGACTGATTTGCTGGCCATTATCCGGCTTCTTGGTGGTGATCGAAACCACACCGCCAATGGCGTCACTGCCCCATAGGGTCGATTGCGGCCCGCGCAGCACTTCGATGCGTTCGATATTGGCGCTATCGACGCGGGCGAAATTATACCCCCCCCCGGGCGCGGTCGGGTCATTGACGGGAATACCGTCAATCAGCACCAAGGTCTGCTCGCTGGCCGCCCCGCGAATGCGCACGCTGGCGCTGGCGCCAAAGCCGCCATTTTGGTTGATGGTGACGCCCGGTGCATGGGCCAAAGCATCCACAGCAAAGCTAAAGCCCAATTGCTCTAAATCTTCAGCCGTGATCACAGAAACGCTGGAGCCCACCTCGCTCAAAGTCTGCGCGATGCGCAGACCTTCAACCGTGATAACATCTTCATGGGTGGTATTGGTTTGCGCAGCGAAAACCGGTGTAGAGAGCGCGCCCAAAGCGGCCCCTAAAAGAAACATGGTCCGGGTCATATCCCGACATCCCCCGATCGCCTGGCCGTCCCCCTTAAAGCTTTAAGGGCCAGTGATCCTAACGACATAGCAAAGACCCCGCCCCGCAAGGGGCGTGACGGTGGGTCGACACTGTCGTTTCAAAGGAAAACGCATTTCCCGCCGGCATAGGACTATCCCCGGTCCTTCAGGCGAACGACGCGATGGCAGGTTTCCTGGCTTGTCGATCTGCGCTTTCAAATCGCCTTCCCAGATCTGGCGATCCAGTGGCGTGTGATTTGAAAGCTCCCGACGCACAGTTGCGGGCACAGCGCCGGATTTAAACCGGCTTCCCTTTTACCCTTCGGCTAAGAAGGCACCATCTGGGCGCACTCTTGGCTGAAGAGGCGCATAGATGTCAAGCCTGTGACCTGTATGTCCGCGCCCATGTGTGGCTAAAAATCTATACCGCGCTGAGCTTTAATCCCGGCCTTGAAGGGGTGTTTGACCTCACGCATCTCACTGACCAGATCTGCATAATCCATCAGCTCAGGCTTGGCATCGCGGCCCGTCAAAATGACGCTGGTGCGGCTATCACGCGCCGCCAGCCCGTCCAGCACACGCACAATGTCCAGATAATCATAGCGTAGCGCGATATTGATCTCATCCAGGACAACCAGATCATAATCCCCGCTCGCCATTGCCTCACAGGCCTTGGCGAAGGCGGCTTCGGCAGCAGCGATATCGCGCGCCTTATCCTGGGTGTCCCAGGTAAAGCCCTCGCCCATGGTGTGCCAGGTCAGATCATCAGGAAATTTGGCAAAGAATTGGCGCTCACCGGTGATCCATTTGCCTTTGATGAATTGCACCACACAGACTTTATGACCCCAGCCCAAGGCCCGCGCAATCACCCCAAAGGCCGAGCTGGATTTACCCTTGCCCTCGCCCGTATGCACAAGAACCAAGCCACGACCGGGATCCTTGGCCTCAGAGGTTTTCTTTTTCTGCTCAGCCTGTAAGGCCTTCATCGCCGCCTTATGATCTTGGTCTTCGCTCATTTTGGGCCTCCCTTTTCAAGGCGAGCCCTAAGCGATCTGACCAAGCCTGTCACCTTCGAGCGACATAAACAAAACCCCATGCCTTGCGGGCATGGGGTTGTGTTGTCTTCGAGGTTTCAGTGTGGACTTAGAAGCCTTTTCTCAAAGTCAGCTGTCCACCTGTGGCTTGGAAGTTGGATTGGCCCAGGCCAGACAGGGTGAAGTCGAGATTGAGCTCGGTGCCATTAACGAAGCGCGAGGTGAAGCCCAGGCGGGCATCGGCGCGGGTACGGCCAAAGTCCACCAAGCTACCGCGCGTATTGAGCAATTGCGCATCGTTATAATCCCACACCGCCGTCAGATCGGCATAGGGATCAAGCGTGCCCCAGCCTGTATCGATAAGGCGATAGGCCAGTTTCGGTCCAAAGCTGACGCGACCAATGGTCAAAGTCTGGCTTGGGATCGCGATATTCAAGCTGTCGGTGTAACCCTCTTGGGTTTCCTGGAAATACTGCCAGCCCAAGGTCGGCGTCACCATCAAACGGCCCCAAGTGAGATCACCGCGCAGATGTCCTTCGATCAACCAGCGTGTGGTCTCAAAGCTATCGGTATAGAGCCCGATCGGATTGACATCATTGTCAGAGCGACCCCACATCGCGCGGCCATCGACATAGATCCCTTCGCCAAAGCGTGCCGCCACATAAGGCCCGACCATGAAGCCGGTCCCCGAGACGAGGCTGGCCGGACGATCTTCCTGAGCCAGGTTTTCGGTACGCATAGTGTCGATCTGGACCATGGCCCCGATCAACAGATCTTCGCGCATCCGATAATCGCTACCGATTTGGATCAGCGAGAAGTCAGAGCTTTCATCGCGGCCTTCACGCTCCAGCGTGACGCGTTGATAATCACCCGACATCCAGACATCCCAGGGGCTGGTGTTGTCACCCGCAAAGGGATCGCCCTCACGCCCTGCTGCGCGCAGCGCCGACAGGCTCACACTGCCATTGATCTTGGCATTGCCGCCGCGCACATCGGCTGCGAACCCAACCGGCGTCGCGCCTTCACTTTGACGCAAGCGCACGGAGAGATCCGGGCTTGCCGCCAAAATCCGATCCGCGCGCTGGGCCATAAAGGACCGGATCGCCGTCATCGTCATTTGACGCACCCATGCCTCATCGCGCACCGCCGCAAAGGTACACACGATGGCTTCTTGCGGATCGAGATCAATCACCACCTGGCCAGCGTTTTCAACAATCCTCGAGCCCGCATCCAGATCGCCCACACAGCTCAAGCTATCCAAGCGCCAGCCCGTCGGCAGGCTTTGGGTCACGGTGTAAGAGCCGAAGCGGCGATCATAAGCCTCAGAACGGGCCTGACCGCCCTCGGTGACCAGCTCCAACCCGTCGATATCGCTATCGCTCGAGGTGAAGCTCGCCACCACATCGCCATGCTCACCGCCGGGCGTGGTCGTGACCAGAGTGATCGTGCCGCGACGCGCCGCAATCGTGAAGGTGATCGGGATTTCCACAAGGGTGTCATCCCCGGAGGCCTGAGCCTTGACGCCCTGGCTTACCGATTGCGCGGACAGGCTGACCGGGCCAGTCTTGCGTTGGGTCACGGTGACCACACCGGTATAGGTGCCGGGGGCCAGACCTTCGGCATTTTCATTGACTTGGATATTGATATTGGCCTGGCTTTGCGGCTCGATCGTACCAAAGGCCGGTGTCACCGACAGCCAATTCATATTGGTCGCCGTTTCAAACTGCACCGCAGAAATACCGGGGTTAGAGACCTCAGCCTGAGCGGTGATTTCAGTCACGTCTTCGACCTTATCATCCACCTCGACGGTGACTTCGATCTCTTTAGTCCCTGCTTCCACGGTAAGGCTGGCGGCTTCACTGTCGAGCAAGGCCGCATCTTTGGCAGCACCAGCGGCGACGTTCAGGCTCACCTCTCCACGCTCAACCGGTGTGATCGTTGCGCTATAGCTTGCGCCTGTACCGGCAAAATTGCTCAAGCGGGCATTGGTGAAAGCAATATCACTCTCTTCAAAGCCAGTGACGTCCTCAGAGAAGGTAAAGCTCGCCACAAACGGACCGGTCACCAGGTTGGAAGCCGTCGTGATCTCTAAAGTCGGCGCATCCACATCCACCTTGATGATCAAAGCGTCCGAGGCCACATTGGTATTGCCTGCCGCATCCTCAGCCACACCAGCCGGAATAGAGAGGCTGACCTCACCCGTTCCAGCGGTCGTGACTTTAACGCTATAGGCGGTGTCATTGATGTTTAGCTCTGACAGGGTTGCGTTTTCAGCGACCAGCTCAGAAAGCTCCAAACCACTGACATTTTCCGACGCGGTGAAGTTAACCGTAAAGTCATTTTGCGTCTGGATCACCTCAATAGGAGAGAAGGTGAAAGTCGGCGGATCAAGATCCGCGCTTAAGGTAAGCTCACTCGGTGCAGCCGGACGATTGCCCGCCTTATCGCTAAATTGATCCGCACCCACACTTATATGGACCGCGCCCGAGGCTTCAGGCGTAATCGTGGCTTTATACACCTCACCCGCACCCGCACTGACAGGGCCGGTAAAATCACTCACGCTAATCGCACTCGTCGAACTAATTGAAGAGACGGCAAAGCCATCAACAGGCTCAGAGAAAGTGAAGTTGGCCACAAAGGCACCGGTGAGAACACCCGAACCGTCTCGTGTGATTGTCAGAACGGGGGACAAGGTATCTGTGCCTACGCGTAGCTCATTGGACGGCGCATTGCCATTGCCTGCCGCGTCTTGAACACTATTGGCGCTCACGCTGATAACAACATCGCCCTCATAATCCGCTTGTGGCGTGATCGTGGCGGTATAGGCCGCGCCTGAACCGGCAAAGCCTGAGGCCGAGCCATTGCCTACAAGGATCTCAGTGACATCAAAGCCCGTCACCGCTTCAGAGAAGGTGATCGTGACATCAAAGGTGCCACTAACCGGATCCGCCGCCGAGGAGCTGATCACCACGCTTGGCACCGTCCCATCCGATGTAATCGAGAATTGTGTCGCTGCCGT
>NZ_KB908057.1:0-178182 GCF_000382325.1 Woodsholea maritima DSM 17123 | reverse complement strand
TTAGTGACATCAAAGCCGCTCACCGCTTCAGAGAAGGTGATCGTGACATCAAAGGTGCCACTAACCGGATCCGCCGCCGAGGAGCTGATCGCCACCGTCGGGGCCGTGGTATCCTGGCTCACCGTATAGGTGTGCTCATTGGCACCGCTAGGCGTATAAGACGTCAGATCATTACCGGCGAGATCATAGGGTTCTTGGCACACCTCAAAGCCTATACGAACAGTCCCTTCAAAGCTGGCCAGATTGCCACCAGAAAGGGTCACATCATAAACGCCCGTCGACACACGATTGACCGCAAAGCTCGCGCCCGTCAGACCCGACGCCGTATAGCCAAAAGTATTGGCGGTTAGACCGGATTGACCAAATGTTTTCACATCTTCTGAGAAGGTCAAACGCCAGGTCAGCGTATCCGCCGGGGTTGTTGCGGTATTGGGGGTATGACGCACCAGAGACTGGAAAACCGCTTGGGTATTATCCAGCGTAAAGGTCTCCACACTGCCAGACGGGGTGGTGTTGACCAATGCATTACCGGCCACATCCGTAATCGCGTGACCCGAAGCAAGGCTCACACCGACAACGCCATTAAAGCTTGCCAGATCACCACCAGACACCGTCACATTGTAAACATTGCCCGAAGGATTGGTGACGCCGCTGACCGTGCCGCTGGTGCCTGACACGGTAAAGTCACTGGCACTGATCGTGCCCATCGCCTCATTAAAGGTCACCGCAAAGCGAACCTCGTTATAATTGGTCAGCTCAACCGTAGGGTTGGAGCGCACAATGGAGGTGAGAGTTGGTGCCGTGCTGTCGGCAACATAGGTCCGTGTAATCCCAGTTGGCGCAGCCGTGTTGTCATTCCCCGCAGCATCACTAAACGTAGCGGCATCTAAGTTCACAGTGACAGGACTGCCCCCTGACGGGGTGACGCTTAGCGTGTATACGGTGGGGCTGACATTAGCGAGCGTAACGCTGCCATTAGAGACTGTAAAATCATCCGCTATCAGATTTGCAGTTGCTTCACTGAGCGTCACCGTGACGTCGAATGGACCGTAAACTGTCGCGCCCGCACTTGAGGACAGAGCTACTGTTGGGGCAGTCGTATCCACGCTAAAGCTGTTAATCGCCAAAGCTGTTGAGGCATTGCCCGCCGCATCCGTAACGGTCACGGTACAATCTGCATATGTCCCATCGCTGAGTGCGGAAGAGTTATCAGTTTGTGTGAGTGTGATTGTCTGGTTGCCGGTCGAAGAGATCGTCGTCGATGTTGAGGTGCCACACGAGCCCCCTACAGAAAGCGTACCCGTGTCATTTGTTGAGAAGGTATAATTAGGAGTATTGTCATTGCTTTGGGTTGGGACCGCCGTCACTTGCGAAAGGGTAGGCGCGGTTGTGTCCACTAAGACTGCCGTTAATGCACCGACACTATTCAAGGTTAAAGTGGCATCTTTATTATTCCCGCCGCGCAAGGTGCCGCCATTCGCCGACAATGAAGTCACCGCGATACCGTCGCTATCGGTATCTCCGGCCTGAACGGTATAGGTAAAGGTCAGCGCCGAACTGCCAGACCCACTCACATAATCCGCCGTGACATTGGCTGAGCCGATGGTCAAATTAAGCTGGGGCGTACCGGTGACGGTGATGGTCCCGGAGAAATTCACAGTGAAGGTTAAATCCTGGCCTTGGATATAGGTCCCATTCGCAGGCACGCCAACCGAGGACACCGTCTCTCTCGTCCCATCAACTAAGACCCCTGGAAGTAAGTTAACGCCGGTATTGGTGATGGAGAAATTGGCATCATTCCCCACTGGGTCGCGCATGGTGGCATCCCCTGTAGCGGCGGTTACCACAAAAATACCATCACTGTCCTCTTCACCGGCCTCAACCGTATAACGGAACAGCAAAGCATTGGTCCCAGAGCCGGATTGATAATAGGCGGTACGCACATTCGAACCAATGTACACAGCAATTTTAGGCGTACCCCCACTGGTATCGACCGTGATATTTTCGCTAAAATTGACCGTGAAATCAAGGTTTTGGCCGGTACCATAAGTCCCATTTGAGGGTACATCGAGACTTGTAACCGTCGGCGCGACCGCATCGACTAAAACCGCTGTCGTCGCCCCAACACTGTTGAGCGTAAGATTGGCATCATTCCCGCCCGCGTCGCGTAAAGTGCCGCCATTGGCCGCTAATGTTCCCACGGCGATCCCGTCGGTATCTTCATCGCCCGCTTGAACGGTGTAGCGGAAAGTTAAAGCGCTGGTCCCAGAACCGGACTGATAACTCGCTTGACGCGTCGTTGAACCAATGGTGAGAGCAATTTGGGGCGTACCCCCTGCCGTATTGACCGTGATGTTTTCGCTGAAATTGACCGTGAAATCCAAATTTTGCCCGGAACTATAGGTCGCATTCGATGGCACGCCAACTGAAGTCACCGTCGGGGCGGTGTTATCCAGCGTGTAGGTCTCAACCGTACCGGTTGGCGTGGTATTGGTGAGAGCGTTACTGGCCGCATCCTGAATGTCTTGACCAGAGGCGAGCGCTAAAGACACCGTGCCCTCATAACTCGCCAGATTACTGCCTGTCGCCGTAACGGTATAGCTGGCCCCTGAGCCGCTCACCGCCAGGCTGACCCCCGTCGGCCCGCTTACCGTGAAGTCAGACCCATCCGTGCTGACATTGGTCACACTTTCACTGAAGGTCACGGCCCATGACAGGCTATCACTATTCGTCGTCTGGGCTGTAGGCGATGAGCGGACAATTGAAGTGACCGTTGGCGGGGTGGTGTCTGCAATCAAATAATATGTCATGTGGTAGATAATCATTTTATCGACATTTGACACACCACTGCATTCAATACGGTTATATTGCCCCCCGACCGTATCACCGAACCGCCCCCAAGACCCCACATAACTATCATTGCGAGTATCTATAGTTTGACCTGAAAGTGTATACACACACTGTACTTCGGACGTATTGAGGTTTCCATAGCTTGAACTTTGTGAGGCCGCTAAACCATATAACAGCCGCAACCTAACATTCGCCAAATTATACCCGGTAGGGGATGTAATAATCAGGGTGCCAGAGGTAGTTACGTAATCACCAATACTTGACCCACTACCATCATAGTAAACATTCTCAGAGTTGGTCTCCGTCAAAACCAATGTTGGGGACGCAGTGACCTGAACACCGTCTTCGGTATAATAAACACCACTTTCAAAGCGGTGAGTATCGCTAGGAGAACTGTCATGAAGGTAGACAAGCGAATCTGCGGCGAAACTGGTCGCGGTGAGGGTTGCGGCCAAGCTCACACCCAAACCCAACTTGGTCCATATCCGATTTAAAACTGCCATTGTGTCCCCATTCGCCCCGCGAGATTAAGTGTCGACCTGATGATGCGGGTTTGACCTGATCAAAGCGTAAATCACTTCATCCGATTGGTACAAACCACGCGCAATTACCCCTGTTGTGCAGCACGTATGGTAAAATGAAAGTAAATAGAGGTGAGAACTCACCTCTCTGATTGTTAAAAACTCAAGACAAACAACTTAAAGTATTGACATTGCATGAATTGACGAAATATAAAGAAGGCTCAACCGCCATCTTTACTTTAGGTTGCGACAATAAAGACATCATCCCCACGCCCACTCTCGACAGACGGGCAGGCGCGCCCAAGTTTTAGGCAAGGCAAAACTCCGCTCTGCACCCGATAACGGCCTTCAGACAGATTAGAGACAGCCCATTTAAACCGGTGAAAGCCTAGTTTTTATATAGATTTAAGAGAAACTCACGAACACATTTGACCCGACACCCGATCCTGTTTACGCCGCCAGGCCCAAAAGACACCGGCCCTAGAATCTGCTTGCCAAGGCGTTTTTTCTCATGCTGCAATGCAAAATGATGCGCATCCATAGTCGCGAAGACGACAGATAATAAGCGCAGCAGGGGAGGGTCTGGCCCATATATTAAGCGTCAGGCCCGCACATAAGGGAGACGGGTATGCTCACATTTACCGAGCAAGACCAGGCCTATCCGCGTAAACGCACCGCCGAGGACCGCGCGAAGGACTTTTTAGAGATTTATGAGCGCTTCACCACACAAGCTGGTGAGATGCAGGCTTCACGCTGTTCGCAATGCGGCATCCCTTTTTGTCAATCTGGTTGCCCGTTGAAGAATAACATACCCGACTGGCTGCTGCTGGCCGCTGAAGGCCGGATGGAGGAAGCTTATCAGGTCTCCACCGCTACCTCGACCCTACCCGAAGTGTGCGGTCGGATCTGCCCCCAGGACCGCCTGTGCGAGGGCGCTTGCGTCATCGAACAATCGGGCCATGGCGCGGTCACAATTGGGTCGGTGGAGACTTTTATTGCCGAAACGGCCTGGGATCAGGGGTGGGTGAAGCCCTTGGACGCCGCCCCAGAAACGGGGCTTTCGGTCGGCATTATCGGCTCTGGCCCGGCAGGCCTTGCCGCGGCCGAGCGCCTGCGCGAACGCGGGCATAAAATCGTCGTTTACGAACGCGAGGACCGCGCTGGCGGGCTTCTCATCTATGGCATTCCCAATTTCAAACTGGATAAGCATGTCGTCACCCGCCGGGTGGAGCGTTTGAAACAGGGCGGGGTTGAGTTCCGCTTGAATTTTGAAGTCGGCAAGGATGCCAATCTGGCTGGGCTACGCGCCAAGCATGATGCGGTGCTGATCGCCACCGGCACCTATAAAGCGCGCCAGCTGACCTGTCCGGGTTCGGGTGGGCAAGGCCTGATTGCGGCGCTGGATTACCTCACCACCTCCAACCGCTTAGGCTTGGGCGATGAGGTTGAAGCCTTCGACACGGGTCATCTCAATGCCGCCGGAAAGCGCGTTGTCGTCATTGGCGGCGGGGATACGGCCATGGATTGCGTGCGCACGGCCCTGCGCCAAGGGGCGAAGGCTGTGACCTGTCTTTACCGCCGCGATCGCGCCAACATGCCGGGCTCCGCGCGTGAAGTCGCCCATGCCGAAGAAGAAGGGGCCGTTTTTGAATGGCTGGCCGCACCGGCCGCGATTTTGGGCGATGCCCAGCACGCCACGGGCGTGCGTGCCCAGCGCATGCGTTTGGGCCTACCCGATCCGCAAGGGCGCCGACGCCCTGAAGCCATCGACGGTCAAACCTTTGATGTTCAGGCCGATATGGTCATCGCCGCTTTAGGCTTTGAGGCCGAGGATCTGGTGGATCAGTTCCAGGCCCCCACCCTGCCCGTCTCCAAATGGGGCACGCTGAAGGCGGATCCTTTCACCGGCGCAACCGCCATGGACGGCGTCTTTGGTGCCGGTGACATTGTGCGCGGCGCATCCTTGGTGGTGTGGGCCATTCGCGATGGCCAAGAAGCCGCCAAAGCCATTCACAATTATCTGATTGATCAATCTCATAAAGCCCAGCAATCGACCCAATTAGAAGGGGTAGAGGCATGACCCATTGGACCCCTGAAACCTATCTGGCCCAACGCCAACGCCTGATCGAGGCCCACGCCTATAAACCTGAAGAAGAGCATGCATCCTGCGGCGTTGGATTGATCTGCGCCATTGATGGTCAGCCCCGGCGCGAAATTGTCGAGCTGGCGCTGAAATCCCTGAAAGCCGTCTGGCACCGCGGTGCGGTAGATGCCGATGGCAAGACCGGCGATGGGGCCGGGGTGCGCGTTGATATCGCGCAAGATTTCTTCAAAGATCAAATTATCAAAAACGGCCATACGCCAGGCAAAAGCCCGATTGGTGTGGGCATGGTCTTCCTGCCGCGCACGGATTTTGCGGCGCAGGATAAGGGCCGCACCCTGGTGGAGACTGAAATTCTGGCCGCAGGCTTCCGCCTGATGGGCTGGCGCCAAGTGCCCGTCAACCCCGCCTGTCTGGGCCAGAAGGCCGCCGCGACCCGGCCCGCCATTGAACAAATCCTGTTCCAGGATCCCAAAAACCGCACCAGCGAAGAGGTCTCACGCACGCTCTATCTGGTGCGCCGCCGGATCGAAAGCCAGGCCCGCCGCCAGACTTTGTCGGGCTTTTACCTCTCCTCGCTTTCCGCCCAGGACGTGATCTATAAAGGCATGTTCCTGGCCGAAGATATTGACGTCTTTTATCCCGATCTGACCGATCCGCGCTTCGTGTCGCGCTTTGCGATCTATCACCAGCGCTATTCCACGAACACCTTCCCCGAATGGAAGCTGGCCCAGCCCTTTCGCATGCTGGCCCATAATGGCGAGATCAACACCCTTAAAGGCAATGTCAACTGGATGAAAAGCCATGAGATCCGCATGGCATCCGAGGCCTTTCGCGGGGCTGAGCAAGAAGTCTGCCCCGTCATCCAGCCGGGATCGTCAGACTCCGCCGCGCTCGATCAGGTCTTTGAAATTCTGGTTCATGCCGGGCGCTCAGCGCCCATGGCCAAAACCCTCCTCATCCCCGAGGCTTGGTCGAAACGCACCAAGGCCATGCCCGCCAAATGGCGCGCGCTCTATGAATATTGCAACTCAGTGATGGAACCCTGGGACGGCCCGGCAGCCATTGCCGCCTATGATGGGCGTTGGGCGATTGCGGGTCTGGATCGTTCGGGCCTACGCCCCTTGCGCTTCGCCCTTACCCAAGATGGCTTGTTGGCGGTGGGATCTGAGACCGGGATGACGCCGCTGGATGAAGCGCGGGTGCGCGAGCGCGGCGCGCTGATGCCTGGACGTATGCTGGCGATTGATCTGGATGAGGGCCGGTTCTACGCCCCCCATGAGATTTTGGATAAGCTGGCCGATGAGCACCCATACCAAAGCTGGCTAAAAAATGTCCGCGATATTGAGGCCGAGATCGGCAAAGGTCCAGAAGATGCGTTGTGGGAGCGCGAAGCCCTGGAGCGCCGTCAGGCCGCCGCTGGATTATCGCTGGAAGATTTGGAGCTGATCCTGGCCCCGATGGCCGAAACCGGTAAAGAAGCCATCGGCTCCATGGGCGATGATAGCCCACTGGCTGTTCTTTCGACGCGCCACCGCCCGCTTTATCATTATTTCCGCCAGAATTTCTCGCAAGTCACCAATCCCCCGATTGATCCCTTGCGTGAAGGCCGGGTGATGAGCCTGAAAACCCGGTTCAAAAATCTGGGTAATATTCTGGCGCAAGACGAAACCCAGACCGATGTCTATGTGCTTGATAGTCCGGTTTTAACTAATGGCATGGTCGATCGGCTGAAAGCTTTTCTGGGCGATAATATTGCCGAATTGGATGCCACTTTTCCCGCCGAAGCCATTGAAGGCGATGGCGAGGCCTTGAAAGACGGGCTAGAGCGGATCAAACGTGAAGCCGCCAGTGCCATTCGCGATGGGGCCTCGCATCTGTTGATCAGCGATATGGCCCAGGGGCCAGAGCACTGTGCGCTACCCATGGCGCTGGTCGTGGGCGCGGTTCACACGCACCTCACCCAGGAAGGCCTTCGCACCTATTGCTCCCTCAATGTACGCGCAGGCGATGTCCATGATGCCCATGCGCTGGCGGTTCTGGTGGGACTAGGGGCCACCACGGTCAATCCCTATCTGGCCTTTGAAACCGGATGCGGGCGCGAGAGTGCCAGCGGGCTTAGCCGCGAGCAGAAATCGCTCAATATCAAACGGGCCTTAGAAGCGGGCCTTTTAAAAATCATGTCTAAAATGGGCATTTCCGTCGTCTCCTCCTATCGCGGCGGGTGTAATTTCGAAGTGTTGGGCCTGTCGCGCGCCTTGGCGGCGACCTATTTGGGCGGCGTGACCAGTCGCATTTCAGGTATTGGACTGGCCGGGATTGAAATCAAGCTGGCCGAGCTACATCACTGGGCCTGGCAAGGTCATGATAGCGGAGCGCCTGTGCGCCTTCCCATCGGGGGGTTTTATCGCCAGCGCGCCAGCGGCGAGCGCCATGCCTTTGAAGCCGAAGGCATCACCCATCTGCAGCGCGCGGTGCGTGAAGACCGCTATGACGCCTTCCGTCACTATGTCGACGTGCAGGAAAGCCGCGAGCCCATTCAGCTGCGTGATTTGCTAGCGGCCCGCCCGCTGGGCCCGGCGCTGGATATTGCCCATTGTGAAAGCGTCAATGATATCCGCCAGCGCTTTGTCACGCCCGGCATGTCGCTGGGCGCGCTCTCGCCTGAGGCCCATGGCGCGCTCAACGTCGCCATGAACCGCATCGGGGCGAAATCGGTCTCGGGCGAAGGCGGAGAAGACCCCAGCCGGTATAACCCCCAACCCAATGGCGATAATATGAATTCGGCCATCAAGCAGGTGGCCTCGGGCCGCTTTGGTGTGACGGCAGAATATCTCAACCAATGCCGTGAGATCGAGATCAAGGTCGCACAAGGGGCAAAACCCGGTGAAGGCGGGCAATTGCCCGGCTTTAAAGTCACCGAATTTATCGCGCGTATGCGTCTGGCGACGCCGGGCCGGACCCTGATCTCGCCTCCGCCGCACCATGATATTTACTCGATCGAAGATCTGGCGCAGCTCATTTATGACTTGAAACAGATCAATCCCGATGCACGCGTCTGTGTAAAGCTGGTCGCTTCGGCCGGTGTCGGCGCGGTCGCCGCAGGCGTTGCCAAGGCCGATGCCGATGTCATTTTGATCTCCGGCAATGTCGGGGGCACGGGGGCAAGCGCGCAGACCTCTTTGAAGTTTGCGGGCTCACCGCTGGAATTGGGCCTCTCCGAAGTCCATCAGGTATTGAGCCTGAATGGTTTGCGCGAACGCATCACCTTGCGCGCCGATGGCGGCATCCGCACGGGCCGCGATGTGATTATGGCCGCCATGCTGGGCGCAGAAGAGTTCGGTATCGGCACCACTTCGCTGATCGCTTTGGGCTGTTTGATGGTGCGCCAATGTCATTCCAACACCTGCCCCGTGGGCGTATGTACACAAGACGAAGCGCTGCGCGAGAAATTCCGCGGCCTCGCCGATCACGTCGTCAATCTGATGACGTTTATTGCCCGTGATACGCGTGAGCATCTGGCCCGCCTGGGCGCTAAAAGCCTGGAAGACATCATTGGGCGTTCTGATCTGTTGGATCAGGTCTCTCGCGGGGCCGATCATTTGGATGATTTGGACCTCAATGCCCTTCTGGTCCGGGTGGATCCGCATGCGCGCCCACCGCGCTCCACCCGGGTCCAGCGCAACCCCGTCGCGCCATCACTGGATGAGCTGATCTTACAGCATGCCGCGCCGGTCTTCTCACGCGGTGAAAAGATGGAGCTGGTATTTGATATTCAAAACACCGAGCGTACCGTGGGCACCCGCGTTTCCTCCGCCATTGTGCGCAAATATGGCCCACAGGGTCTGCCCGATGGGCAATTGACCCTGCGCCTGAAAGGCTCCGCCGGGCAATCGCTGGGCGCCTTTGCCGCCAAGGGCCTGCGCCTGGATCTGGAAGGCGATGCCAATGATTATGTGGGTAAGGGCCTCTCCGGGGCGGTGATCACCATTCGGCCCTTTGGCGGCTCACACCAAGATGGACCGGGCGATGTGATCATCGGTAATACCGTGCTTTATGGGGCGACCTCGGGCCAGCTATTTGCCGCGGGCGGTGCTGGTCAACGCTTTGCGGTCAGAAACTCCGGCGCGGATGTCGTGGTCGAGGGCTGCGGTGCCAATGGCTGTGAATATATGACCGGCGGCACCGCCGTGATTCTGGGTAAGGTCGGGGATAATTTCGCCGCCGGGATGACCGGGGGTGAGGCCTTTGTGCTCGATGATGATGAGCGCCTGGATATCCGGCTCAACCGTGAAAGCGTGACCTTGCTGGCCCTCTCCGGTGAGGCCGAAGCGCGCTGCAAAGCCTTGATCGAAGCCCATGTCGCGGCCACCGGATCGCGCCATGGCCAGGCCATTTTAAGCGATTGGGCGCGTTATCACACTCTAATCCGTCATATTGTTCCGATGACGGATAGTCCTAGCGCCAAGGATATTCCCAAGCGCGCCTAGGGCGAAGCGGGGGAGGCTGGGCCTTCCCCGTTTTCCTACCCATCTAAGCCTTCCTCTACCAACCCATGCGCACACCGGCGCGCGCGCCAACCTTGCCGGTGCGATTGGCCACGCCCATACCCATATTGGCCGAGATCCGATCGGCAATGCGCGCCGTTCCTGTGACCGCAAAGGCGCTGGTCCCGTCATAATAGCCCCAATTGGCGGTCAGGGCGTAAGTTTCATTCATCTGCAACCAGCTTGATCCCGCCATGGCATTGGCGATAGCGATACCTTCCATGTTTTCGTCAATCTGCTTACGGTCATAATAGGATTGAAGGGCCAGCTGCTCGACACTGGTGCTGAGGCTGGTGAAATTTTCTTCTAGTCCCGCAATCGCTTCAGAATGGGTCGTTAATTGAGCTTCGGCCGCGCTCATCCGGCGTTGGGTGGAGGCGATTGCGCTTGTATTCGTGGCAATGGATTGGGCGTGGCTGGCCAGCGTCACTTCATTGGCCGCAATGCGGGTCTTATGATCCTGTGTCGCCTCCTCCACCGCGATGAAGCGGTGGCCCTCACCCGCGACACCCGCTTTTAGGAGCTGAATATCGGCCGTATTGATATTGATCTCACTCAGATGGGCCATAATCGTTGAACGATTATCACTGATCTGCTGCGTATTCAGGGTAATATCATCCGTATTTTGCGCGATCTGACCGACGCTGGCGGTCATGGTTGAGATGGCTTGGGTGTTGGCCGCGATGGCCTGGCTGTGTTGGGCGCTGGTCGTTTCCAAGCTTGTCACGCGCGTTTGCGTATCGCCCATCTGGGTCTGCAAACTCGCGATATGATCGCTATTTTGCACTATACGCTGGTCATGGTCGGATAGATTCTGCGAATGCCCCGAAATATCTTGCAAGGCCTGATCAATTCGCCCGACATCGCTTTGCAGCTGACCGATGACCTGGGTGTGGTTCGCCACCGTATCACGGGTCTGACCCGCCAGAGCCTCCAGATCAATTAAGCGCTGCCCATCTCCGCTGACCCCGGATTTTAGCAAGGCTATATCAGCCGTGTTGGCATCAATCAGGCGCGTATGATCACTATCGCGGGTTTGCAGGGCTGAAATCAGGCTGACATTCTGTGCGATTGAACCCTCATGACGTGCGGATGCCGCCTCCACATCCATAAAGCGTTGACCATCACCGCTGGTCCCCGCCTTCAGAAGATCAATCTCAGCACGATTGGTGGAAATATTCCCTTCATTGGCGGAAATCCGGCTCGCATAATCAGAGATCTGATCAGAATTTTGCGTCAGATCCGTGCGTAATTGCGTGATATCCAAACGCGCCTGATTAAGACCTAATGTTGCGTCATTCAGGTCATCTGCATTTTGGTGGATGCGTTGATCCTGCTGATCAATCAAATTGTAGTTGGCTGTGATGCGCTGATCATGATCAAAAATACTATCCGCTTGACCACGAATATCCTGGCTGTTTTGCGTGATTAAACCCAGATTGTTGGCGATATCGCCAGTATTATCGCTAATCTGTTGGGTCTGCGTGGCATTCGTGTCGTGGTTATAGGTAATCGCGGCCAATGTCGCGCCATTATCATAGGCAAGATTACCCTGGGCATCCGTAGTCACCAGGCCCGTCACCGGGCCTTGATGGTGCGCACTTTCGATAGAGGTAAGCCCCGGCAGCGTTACCATATTACTGTTGGTGCCGAGAACGATCTGGTAATCGCGCGATGTGATGGCCCCGGTTCCGATGGCGACCGAAAAGCGGTGATTGGCGTTTGAGCTGCGCCCCAGCGCCAGCGCCTCACGCGCATCGGCTTTGGCAAAAGCCCCAATCGCGGTGGAGCCTTCCTGATTGGCTTCGGCATAATATCCGTAAACGGAGGCTAAGTTGAAACTGGCACTGGCCCCATTTCCCACCGCCGTTGTTCTGGGCCCGCTGGCCATGCCGCCCAGGGAGACGGCATAATCGGCACTGGCTTGGGCATCCTGGCCAATGGCAATGGCCTGAATGCCGCTGGCCTGACTGGCCCCGCCCAAGGCCAAAGATTGCGGATCAGAGGCCACACTGCTCTGGCCCAAGGCGATGGCATATTGACCGGTAGCCTGAGCACCTTGCCCCAGGGCGAGCGCGCGATCACCGTGGGCTTTCGCCTGATACCCCAGGGCCACAGCCCCGCCATCCCTCGCCAGGCTTGACCCCCCAAGCGCCAACGCATTGGGGCCTTCAGCATGCGCATCTTTCATCAGGGCCAAGGATTGAAGTCCGTCCGCATAGGCCGATTGCCCGATGGCAATGCTATCGGCATCGCCCGCATTGGCCTTCGCGCCCAGCGCGAGGGCATAATCGCCGCTGGCAACTGAGCCATACCCGACACTGATACTGGAATGATTGCTCGCCAAAGCATCAACGCCCAAGGCCATGCTGGCCTCGCCCTGGCTTTTCGCGCCGACACCCATCGCGATGGAATGATCGGCGTCTGCACGCGATTGCGCGCCCAGGGCCATGGAATGACTGCCGCTGGTATAGGCTCCAGACCCGATGGAGACTTGATTAAACCCGACATGCCCGCTGGCTTGCGATCCAATCACAACACTATTATGCGCGTTATCCAGAACCGCATTATTGCCTAAGGCTACCGATTGGCGACTGTAGGTTGAACTGACATCCACACCAATCGCCACCGTATTCTCACTGTGGGAGACCCGCGCATTATAGCCCAGCGTGGTCGCATTCTCACTGGCCGCATAGGCATGAACCCCGCATTGGGTGGCAAAATCAAATTCATTAAGATGACAGCCCGAATGCCCGCCGGGATTGGCCCCGCTCGGCCCAAACGGATTGGCCTGTGGACGTATCGAAGACGCCTTAAAACTCATGGGCTCCGACGAAGCACTTGTCACCAGAACGCTTTGCGCGGCTTGGCGCATGCGGCTCGACGCCGGGCTGGATGGCGCATCATCCGTGCTGGTTTCCACCACCAATGCGCTTGCCATCAAGAAGAGCAGCTGAGACAGCTCAGCGCGTTCTTCGGCGCTACAATCACCCGCCGATTGCGCCTGACCGCGCAGGCCCGCCAAGCATGAGGATGACGACAGACGCGTCAACATATCCTGCGAAGAAGGGGAATTTTGCGCTGCGCTGGCAGCGGGTAGACAAAGGCTCATGGTCAGCCCGGCCATAACGCCCAGCGTATATATCTGCGTCTTCACCCTGCACCCCGCACCCGACACCTATGGTCAAAGAAGGATGAAGACAAAAGGCAAATAAATGGTTCATACCACTATTTCAGAGGTTTGAAAAATATCGAAGTTTTAGCCTACGCCTCATGCGGGCATTTATGATGTGGCAACAGGGAAAGCGATTTATCCAGCGAATAGCAATTGTGCGCGGCGAATTGCTCTACGAATTCCATGAAAACTTTGACCCGCAAGGGCATGTGCTCACGCGAGGCATAGCACATATAAAAATTCGACAAGATCGGGGTAAATTGCGTCATGACGGGCAATAAACGCCCATCGCGCAGGAAATCATGGGCCGTAAACGTATCCATCTGGACAAGACCCAACCCTTGAGCGGCCATCTCAATCAGGGTCTCCCCATCATTGGAAACGATCGAACCCAAAGGATCAACGCGCTGCACCTCGCCTTCAATGGCAAAGGTCCATAACTCTAACGCACCGCTGGCACTGCGCAGGCGCAAGCATTCATGATCGCGCAAATCCTGCGGGTGATGCGGCGTGCCTCGCGCATCCAGATACTGCGGCGCGCCCAGGGTCAGAACCGGCAATTCGGTCAATGTGCGCGCGATCATCGCGGGCTCATCAATATGGCCGGCGCGAAAGGCCAGATCGACCGGCACATCGCCAATATCGCGTGTCGTGTCAGAGACATCCAGGTCGATTTCGATCTGCGGATACAGCTTTAAAAACTTGGCAATCAAAGGCGCCAACCAGCGCCGCCCATAGAGTTTGGGCGCGGATAAGCGCAACACGCCCGAGGCCACGCCGCGACTTTCATCGAAGGAAGCATCGATCTCGTCAAGCTCCTGCAACGGTCCGCGCGCGCGTTGATACAACAGCACGCCCTCAGGCGTTAAACTCATCTGACGGGTTGTGCGGACAAACAGTTTGACCCCATATCCGTCTTCCAGGCGTTTGATATTTTGCCCAACGGCGGCGGGCGAAATCCCCAGCGCGCGACCCGCTGCGGCAAAACTGCCCAGTTTTGCCGCTGTGATGAAGGAGGCCAGGGCCGTAGAGGCATGACGGTACATTCTAAACTACGCCTTTAGGGCAGCTGTGGACTTGAAAAGTTAGATCGAGATGTCAAATCGCGATATAAGATGCAAAACAGGAGAAAGCTATGGTCAAGCTGACCCATCAGGTGAAGCTGGCGTATTTCGTGCGCCGTCGTCCGGATTTGACCCCGGATGAGTTTCGCCAGCGTTGGCGCGAGACCCATTCCGGTCTGGTTGAGACCTTGTGCAAGACCCTGAATGCGCGCCGCTATGTGGCCAGTTTTCCCTTGAACACCAATCATTCTGTGTGCCTGAAGGATTCCCGTGGACTGTATGGCAATTGTATTGATGCCTTTTTAGAGATCTGGTGGGATGATATCGAAACCTATGATCGCTCTTTCGGCTCAGCCCAAGGCCTTGAAGCCTTGGAGAAAATTATTGACGCAGAGCGTCGCTTTATTGATTTTTCCAAATCCTCAGCCAGCCTGACCCATGAAGAAGTGCTCTTCGATATCGATGAAAATATCCGCTGCTGCTAGCATTCAAAACTTCAGCTTTTGAATGAACCAAGGTTTGCCAGTCTAATAAATCTATAAGCGCTTACCCAGATCTACACTCATCTGACGACCGATCGCGTGATCTGGCCTATGGGGGGCCAGGCGGCGATGCGGTATAGAAAAAAGACTGTAGACATGTTCGATCACGAGACCTCCCCGCGCCCGGCTTGGCTGAGCCCGCGCACGCTCATCATCGGTGCCAGCGTTTCTGTTGTGGTGCTTAGCCTGGCGATCGCCACCTTGCCCATGGGTAAGGCCACCGCGGAAGAAACCCCGCCGGCACGCCCTGCGCCCAGCGTTGAAATTTCAATGCCCACCACGCGCACCATCACCGAATGGGATGTGTTTACCGGGCGCTTCGTCGCCGCTGAACAAGTCGAGATCCGCGCACGCGTCTCTGGCTATCTCAATCAGGTTCACTTCCAGGATGGTCAGCGCGTTGAGGCGGGCGATCTGCTCTTCACCATTGATCCGCGCCCCTTTGAAGCCGCCCTTGCCGGGGCCCAGGCCGATCTGGTCGCGGCTAATGCCGCCCTTGACAATGCACGCGCCGAAGCCGAGCGCGGTAATCGCCTGTTAGAGCGCGGGGCCTTGGCCCAAGAAGCCGCCGATCAACGCACCCGCACCTTACGCGAAGCCGAAGCGGCCTATGCCAGTGCCCGCGCCCGTAAAGATCAGGCCGAGCTGAATCTGGAATTCACCGAGGTGCGCTCGCCCATCACCGGGATTGTCAGCGATGACTTCGTCAATGAAGGCAATCTGATCGTGGGCGGTGCCCAGGGCGGTACTTTATTGACCCGTGTGGTGCAGCAAAGCCCGATTGAGTTTGAATTTACCGCCAGTGAAGCCGACTTCATTCGCTATCGCCGTCTTTCCCATTCCGGCACCGATATTGCGGTTTCCGGCGGTGAACAACCGGTATCCCTGAAGCTGATGGATGAGACTGAATTTGTCCATGATGGACAATTGCAGTTTGTCGATAACCGTCTGGATCCTTCCACCGGGACGATGCGCGCGCGCGCCGTCTTCACCAATGAGGATGCGATCTTTGCCCCCGGCATGTTCGGGCGTTTACGCTTGGCTGCATCAGGTGAATATCAGGCAATATTGATCCCTGATGCCGTTGTGCAAACCGATCAGGCCAGCAAATTCGTCTGGGTCGCCAATAGAGAGAATATCGCTGAACCTCGCCGCGTTGAGCTGGGCCCCATTGTCGATGGCCTGCGTGTCGTGCGCAGCGGGCTTCAGGCTCGCGATCGGGTGATTTCCAGCGGCACACAATTCGTCATGGCAGGCGTCGCCGTCGCGCCAAAATCGCCCAGTGCGGCCTCATCTGCGCAAGCGAGCTTGGACTAAGTCCCCCTCGCGCGCCTTACGGATTAAATACGAAAGTTCTCTTCGATGAGATTTGCTCAATTCTTTATTCACCGCCCGATCTTTGCGGCGGTGATCTGGACCATTGTGACCCTGATCGGGTTCATTGCGTTCAAATCGCTCCCCCTGGCGCAATATCCCAATATTGCCCCGCCCACGATTGAAGTCCGCGCCATTTATCCCGGCGCGTCTGCCGAAACCGTTGCTGAAACTGTCGCCGCGACCATTGAAGAAGAAATCAATGGGGTCGAGAATATGCTCTATATTGCCTCGCAATCGACCTCTGCGGGCACGGCGACCATCACTGTAACCTTTAAACCGGGCACCGATCTCGATACCGCACAAGTTTTGGTGCAAAACCGGGTGTCTCTGGCCGAACCCAGACTGCCCGAAGCGGTTCGCCGCCTGGGCATATCCACCGCCCAGGCCAATCCCGACGCTCTGTTGGTGGTGCACCTCTATTCGCCCGATAACAGCCGCGATCAGCTTTATCTCTCCAACTATGCGCGCTTGCAAATGCGTGATGAATTACAACGCATCAATGGTGTGGGCCAGGTGCAGATGTTTGGTCTGCGCGAATATTCCATGCGGATCTGGATCGACCCTGACCGCGCCGCAGGCTTTGGCCTGACCGCGGGCGATATTGTGCGCGCTTTGCGCGCGCAAAACGTTGAAGTGGCCGGCGGTGTGCTCGATCAGCTGCCCAATCCGGGCCGCCAGGGCGCGTTTGAGATCAGCGTTCAAACTCAAGGCCGCCTGAGTGAACCTGAAGAGTTTGAACGGGTCATCATTCATACTACACCCGATGGCCGTCAAGTTCGGGTCCGCGATATTGCCCGCATTGAACTGGGCGCGCGCGAATACGCCACATCGGCTCAGCTTGATACCTCACCCGCTTTGGCCCTGCTTTTCAACCAGCAGCCAGGCTCTAACGCACTCGATACGGCAGAGACCATTCTGTCCACGGTCGAGCGGATGTCGCAAAGCTTCCCCGAAGGCGTCGCCTATGATGTCATCTGGAACCCAACCGAATTCGTCGCCGAATCCATCCATGAGGTGGAGAAGACGATTTTTGAGGCCATCATCCTGGTCTCCCTCGTCGTGTTCATCTTCCTACAAAGTGTGCGCGCCGCGATCATTCCGATTATCGCCATTCCAATCTCGCTAGTCGGGACGTTCGCGGTGATGCAGGTCTTTGGCTTCTCGCTCAACATGCTCTCGCTGTTCGGCCTGGTGCTGGCCATCGGGATCGTGGTCGATGACGCCATCGTGGTGGTGGAAAATGTCGAGCGTAAAATCTCCGAAGGCCTCAGCCCCAAAGCGGCTGCGATCGCGACCCTGGATGAAGTGGGCGGTGCCCTCGTCTCCATCGGTCTGGTTTTAACCGCCGTCTTCGTGCCTACCGCATTCTTGGAAGGCATAACGGGGGAGTTCTATCGCCAGTTTGCCGTCACAGTGGCTTCGGCCACGATCATTTCGGTGTGTGTGTCTTTGACCCTGTCGCCAGCCCTGGCCTCACTCTTGTTAAAGCCCCACCGGTCCATTGACCAAATGCCGATTTGGCAGCGCCCGATGGCGATCTTCTTTGCCAAATTCAATGCCGCCTTTGATGCCACCAGCCGCGGTTATGTCGGTTTGATGCGTAAATTCACCCGGATGAGCGCAATTGTTCTGGTGGTTTATGGCGGTCTGATTGCCCTGACCTATGTGCAGATGGATCGTGCGCCCAAAGGCTTTATTCCGGCCACGGACCAAAACTATGTTATCGCCGTGGTTCAGCTGCCCGCCGGGGCTTCGCTGTCACGCACAGAAGAGGTGATGAACCGCGTCATCGCCGATGGTCTGGCTCATCCCCATGTCGCCCACGCGGCCGCCTTTGCCGGTCTTAATGGGGCGACCTTCACCACGGCTTCAAACTCAGCGGCGATCTTCTTTCCGATGACGCAGATTAAAGAGCGTTTGAAAGAAGGCTATGATATCAATCGTGTCATCGGTGATCTGCGTGGAACCTTCGCCAGCTATACCGATGCCATGATCCTGGTTGTGCCTCCACCGCCTGTACGCGGGATCGGCAATGCCGGGGGCTTTATGGGCTATGTCCAAGACCGCTCTGGCGCAGGCTATCAAGCCCTGGAAGGTCAGGCCTGGGTAGTGGCCGGCGGTGCCAATGCGGCCCCGGAAGCCAGCTCGGCCTTCACGCTCTTCAATACCGCAACGCCGCAGCTCTTCACCGATATTGACCGTGTACGGGCCGAACAATTGGGTATTTCCGTCGAAGACATTTTCGAAACCTTGGAGATTTATCTGGGCTCGGCCTATGTCAACGACTTCACTGCCTTCGGTCGCCCCTTCCGGGTCACGGCCCAAGCCGATGCGGATTATCGTAACCGCCCAGAGGATATTGCCCGTCTTCGCACCCGCAATGGCGCTGGCGATATGGTGCCCTTGGGTTCGGTCGCGACCTTCAGTGATACGACGGGTCCGAACCGGATTGCCCGCTATAACCTATATCCTGCCGCCAGCGTCCAGGGTGATATCACGCCGGGTTATTCCAGTGGTCAGACCCTTGCTGCGGTAGAACGGGTTACGGAAAATCTGGCCCCTGGCTTCACGTTCGAATGGACCGGATTGTCCTTACAAGAACGTTTGGCGGGCAATACGGCGGCCATCGCTTTCCTTCTGGCCGTAGTGTTCGTCTTCCTCTTGCTCGCGGCGCAATATGAAAGCCTGACCCTGCCGCTTGCGGTTATTCTGATCGTGCCGATGACGCTTTTATCCTCCATCACCGGGGTGCTGGCGCGTGGCTTCGATATGAATATCCTGGTGCAGATTGGTTTTGTGATGCTGATCGGTTTGGCGGCGAAAAACTCCATCCTGATTGTGGAGTTTGCCCGTCAGGCCCACCGCGACGGCCAAAGTGTGACCGAGGCCGCCCTGTCTGCGGCGCGCCTGCGCCTACGGCCCATCATCATGACCTCCGTGGCCTTCATTCTAGGCGTCGTGCCTTTGATGATCGCCAGCGGCGCGGCCTATGAGATGCGCCAATCGCTGGGCACCTCGGTCTTCTTTGGGATGTTAGGCGTGACGATTTTTGGCCTCGCCTTCACCCCAACTTTCTTCGTGGTCACCACCCGGCTGGGTGAGCTTGTCACCGGTAAAAAGCCCACCGCGACAAGTCCCCTGGCTGAGGACCAGGCCTAACCCCCCTTAGGCCTGGGTCCCGCCCTGATCGACCCGGATCAGGGCGGGATCTACACCGATAAGAGACATAAAATGGTTCGATTGATCAACTTTTTAGCGCTCAGCGCCAGTATCGTGACGCTCAGCGCCTGCACCGCCGCCGCCCCGCGCAACTTAGATGACGCGCATTTGCCAGATTTTGCCGCTTTAGGCGCGCATGAAGAGGCCAGCCTTCTCGCCCTCACCCAAGACCCGGCCGCCCAATGGTGGCAGGTCCTCGATGATGAGGTCCTAACGGGCCTTATCACCACCGCCTTTGCGGATAATCGTGATTTGAAAATTGCGGCCAGGCGGCTTCAGGCGGCTCGCGCCCGCTTGGGCCTCGCCCGCACACAATCTTATCCGATTGGCGAGGTCAGCGCCGATCTACACCGTCGGCAAATCTCCGGCACACAGCTGGGCACATCCGAAGATGGACCAGAAAGCGATTATGCCGCACTGGGTCTTAATGCCCAATGGGAGCTGGATGTCTTTGGACGGATCGCATCCTTGCGCGAAGCCGCCTATCAAGACCTGCAAAGCCAGGACTGGCTAACCCGTCAGACCCGCGCCATGATTGCGGCTGAAACCGCGCGCGCTTTTGCCGATTATCGCGGGGCGCAGGCCCAGCTGGACGTTGCCCAGCGCAATCGCGATGTGCAAGTGCGCACGCGCGATATTGCTCAAACCCGCTTGGACGAAGGCTTCGGTGAAGCCCTGGATCTGGCCCGTGCTGAAGCGCAATTGGCCACGACCCAGGCTGCGATTGCCCCGTTTGAAAGCGCGCGCATTGCCGCGCTCTATCGCTTGGCCACACTAACAGGGCTAAGCGCCCATGATGTTGAGGCCCGCCTGGGTAGCGCAGACACGCCCTTCATCGCCACGCCGCGTAATCTGGCTATTGGTGACATCACAGGCTTGATGCATCGCCGCGCCGATATTCAGGCCGCTGAAGCGCGCCTCATCGCGGCCAGCGCCCACACTCATGTGGCGTGGACGGATTATTTCCCGCGTCTATCCTTAATGGCTGGCGTCACGAGCGCGGCAGAAGACCTGGACGATGTGGGCCAGACCGGCACGATCGGCTATAGTTTTGGTCCTCATATCAGCTGGGCGGGCTTCAATATCGCCCGCGTCAAGGCCGGGGTTGAAATCGCCAATGCCAGCGCCGAAGAAGCTTTACTCAGCTATGAGCAAACGGTGATGAGCGCGATTGAAGAAACACAATCGGCCTTAAGTGCCTATGGCCGTGAACAGGCCCGCGCCGACGCTTTGACCCGCGCGGCCAGCTCAGCACGCGACGCCGCAGACATGGCCCGCACGCGCTATGAAGGCGGGGTCGATGATTTCATCGATGTCCTGGATGCCGAAAGCCGTCTTCTCAGCGCCGAAGCGGCTCTTGCGAGCAGTAAAACTGAAGCGTTAAAAGCCTTTATCGCCGTGCATAATGCCTTGGGCACCGGTTGGCAGGCCTAAACGACTGCCCTAAACGACAATCAGAAAGGCCTCGCCATCTGCGAGGCCTTTTTCCCCGAGGCACATTCATAAAACGCATAACCGAAATACGCCCCCCGGCATAGACTTAGTTAAGAATGCCTCTTAATAGCAATTTGACAGCGCGAGTGACGGCACTCGGGCAAGCGCTGTGAATGCATTATGGGGAATATCATGACATTAACAAAAATGACCGCGGCCAGGGGATGCTGGCAGACCTGCACCTTAATCGGGCTTAGCGCGTTTATGCTAACCACAACAGGCTGGGCGCAAGACACACCGCTCATTCAAGACAATGCTGAAGAGCATGACGAGCCTACGGACGTTGAAACGATTATCGTAACCGGCACGGCAACCGGTTTGAACCTCCGCGATGCCCCTGCTTCAGTTTCGGTCATCACGCGCGAAGATATTGAAGTTCAACCCGTGCACAATCTCGCGGACATATTGGGGCGCATACCCGGGGTCACTGGCGGGCTAAGCCCTTCCGGTGAACAGTCCAAAATCCGCATCCGTGGATTGCCCGAAAATTACACCCTTATCTTGGTCAATGGTCGACGGATTGGGAATTCGCGCGATGTCAATTATCGCCCCGATCTCGGTCGCCAGGACCTGGACTGGATCGCACCGGATATGATTGAACGCATTGAAGTCGTTCGCGGACCGATGTCCTCTCTTTATGGCTCTGACGCCATGGGCGGGGTTATCAACATCATCACCCGCCCCATTACGCAAATCTGGAGTGGGTCTGCCAGCGCCAATTATACCTGGTCGCAAGAGGATAATCGCGGAGATGCCTATCAGCTAAATATCACGGCATCCGGGCCACTGATCAAAGATCGGCTAGGAGTGCGTCTGGGGGCCAGTTATTCGCGCCAAAACCCCGACGAGCGCGATATCGGTGGACGCGGGCAAGCCTTAGGCACGGGCGGCGTCACAGACAAATCCCTTAATAGTGCCTTTACACTTTCGCTAACGCCCCAGCACACTGTGTCCTTGGAGGGGACTTATGGTCTGCAAGAATCGCTCGCCCCGCCTGTTCCCAACGATAACGGGCAAGACCAATATGGCTGGGGACCATCCCATCTTGAACGCACCAGTTTTCGACTTGGCCATGAAGGCGAATGGGGCGCACTAACAAGCCAGTTCGACATTTCTCACAATCGATATGTCAATGATGTTGGCGAAGGGGATACATCCGAAAACAAAG
Source organism: Woodsholea maritima DSM 17123 (assembly GCF_000382325.1). Taxonomy (GTDB): domain Bacteria; phylum Pseudomonadota; class Alphaproteobacteria; order Caulobacterales; family Maricaulaceae; genus Woodsholea; species Woodsholea maritima. Next base: position 156,124 of record NZ_KB908057.1, on the reverse strand, counting down.
ACACAATCATCGACGCGATCGTACGCGCCGAGCCTCATTTTGGGGTTCAACATAAATTCGCTTTCGGCGGGCAGTTCAGAAGCGAAACGCTTCAAAATACTCAAACGATTGGGCGCAACCCCGTCGATTATGACGGTGATCTCATTGAAGGTGCGCAACTGGAAGGTGACACATGGGCTTTATTCACTGAAGACCAGATGGCCCTGCGCGATAATCTCCTGCTAACCTTAGGTCTGCGTATGGATAGCCATGATAAATATGGCGAACATTTCAGCCCCCGCGCCTATATTGTCTATCACTTTACTCCGGCCTGGACCTTACGCGGGGGTGTTTCTCAAGGCTTTCGCGCGCCCACTTTAAAAGAAAACAGCCCCGCAGCCGCAACCTTCTCGCGCGGTGGCGGATGTGGCTCGCTGGCCGCACTTGGCTATTCAGGTGGAGGATGCTGGATGGCCGGCAATCCCAAGCTCGATCCGGAAGAAAGCACGAATTATGAAATCGGACTAGCCTGGGAAAAAAATGACTGGACCTTTGGGACAACCTATTTCCATACCGACTTCAAAAATAAAATCGAATATGCACCGCTTGGCTTTTATGAAGGATTGTGGTGGACCCGTATGGAGAATGTCAACAAGGCCCGTACGCGTGGACTAGAGGCAAATCTTACAGTGCCTTTACATGAGGCTGTCACTTGGCAAACCAATGCCACCTGGATGATTGAAGCCAAAGATACAGTGACAGATCGACCCTTGATCACCACACCCGAGGTCTCCGCCTACACCACAGTGGATTGGCGTGTATCCTCTGCGTTCTCCATGCGCGCTGGCGCGCGCTATACCGGCGAACAACTCGGAGCTGGCAATGCCATCACCAAAGCCTATACAATAGTTGATCTGACCAGTGCTTATCGCATCAATGATGATGTCACTTTGCGCTTTGGCATTGAAAATGTTCTTGCCGAAGAGATTAACTCTGACAGCGGATATAACTATTACCAACCCGGGCGTCAGTTCTTCTTCGCTATCAATACACGCTATTAGATAAACGCTGCCTCAGGCTTGCATCAAAGCCGAGCCTGAGGCATATCATGCTTATGAGTGTCATTCGCAATAAATTTACCCCCACGACCCCAGCTCTTGCCAGTCTAGACATGGCGACAATCTCGCTTCTTCTGTCTTTATTGGACACCCAAAGCGTTACGCAAACAGCGCGCCATATGGGACTTAGTCAGCCCACAGTCAGCCGGGCCTTGTCCCGGCTGCGCACATCACTTCAGGACCCGCTTTTAGTGCGCAGTGGGACGGGTTTGGTTTTGACCCCTTATGGGCAAAGCTTGCGCCTGCCCCTGACACGATGGCTTGCCGAGGGACATATGCTCCTCAGCCCCCAAGTCATCAGTGCACACCAGATTGAACGTCACTTTAAGATCGCTTCGACTGACTTTGGTATTCTCAGCGTGCTGGCCCCGGCTATAGATCAGATCACTCAGAATGCCCCCCATATCCAGATCACAGTTGAACCTTTATGTGGAGAGTCTCAGGACCGCTTAAACAAAGGCGATCTCGATATGGTGATCACGGGCTTTGACCCCGACAGCAGTCAGGTCCATTCACACTTTCTGTTTACTGAGTACTGCCAACTTGTCGCGCGCAAAGACCATCCTGTATTCCAGTCGGATACACTGAAGTGGCAAGACTTGGTTGAATGGCCGCTTCTACGCATCAACATCCCCAATCTAGAAGCAGATCCCCTCAGTCAATGTCTGAAAAATAAAGGGATAGCCTTAAAAAGCTTAATCTCTATCGATGGCTTCTCTGCGGCCCCCTATATGTTACTTCAATCCAATCTGATCGCCACCTTGCCCGCAACCGCGGCCCAGCGCTTTACCCAGGACCACGCCCTTCGCGCTTTTCTCCCGCCCGAAGACTTTCCATCTTTTGGCTATTGGCTAGTTTGGCATGAGCGCTCTCACCGCGACCTTGCGACACGCTGGCTTCTTCGCCAGCTTAAAGCCGCTTTTTAAACCCTCTGATTCATTGCAAAATTGGCCTACCAGCCATAGCGTAGGCCCGCACGGGCACCGACCTTGCCGGTTTCACTGCCCAGACCCAAGCCGACATTGGCCGAGACCCGGTTTGAAACCCGCGCCGTACCCGATACCGCAAAGGCGTTTGAGCCATCAAAGAAGCCCCAGTTTGCTGTCAGGGCGAAACTCTCATCCGATTGCAGCCAGGACGTACCCGCCAGCGCATTCGCAATCGCAATACCGTCCATATTCTGCTCAATCTGGCCGCGATTATATTGCGATTGCAGGGCCAATTGATCGACTGTGATCTTTAAACCAGAAAATTCCTGCTCCAGATTGGTAATGGCTGAGCGGTTGCTGGCGATATTAACCTCATTGACGCTGACGCGGTTTTGGGTCTGGGCGATCGCTTGGCGATTATGGGTGATATTCGTGGTATTCGTGGCGATATTCGTCTCATTCTTCGTAATGCGGGTCTCGTGATCATTCACCGTCTGCTCGACATTCACCAGACGCTGCCCATCACCCTTCACCCCGGCTTTTAACAAGGCAATATCGGCGGTATTGATCCCAATCTGGTTCGTATTACCGGAAATGTTAGAAGTATTATTGGCAATGTTTGCGGTATTGGTTGAAATCGCGGTCTTATTGTTGGCGATATCTTGTAAGGCCGCACCCCCATCTGAGGCCAGATTGCCTTGTTCATCGGTGGTGACAAACCCCGTGACACTGCCTTGGGCGGCTGTGCTGGCCGCTGAGTTAAGACCCGCCAAGGTAATTGTGTGGCTGGAAGAGCCAATCACAATCTGATCAGCCCGGCTAGCAATAGCACCAAAGCCCAAGGCCACCGCATTGTCGAAATTGGCTGAGGCATTGCGCCCTAAGGCCAGACCATTGGCACCCGAGGCCTGCGCGTCTGCACCCAAGGCCACAGCCGCCAGGCCGCTGGCCCGTGCGCCCGTTCCATCATTGTCATAATCGGCACCCAGAACGATTGCGTTTTCACCGCTGGCCCAGGAATTTTCGCCGATGGCGATCGATTCTATACCTTCAGCCAAAGAATCTTCACCCACCGCTGTTGCGCCTTCAGCAGAGGCAATGGCATCGGCCCCAAGAGCGGTTGAATCCTCGCCGCTGGCCTCAGCGCTATCACCCAGCGCGGTTGCATTGTTGTCCAAGGCCGCAGCAAACGACCCGACAGCCGTCGAATAATCCCCGTAAGCACGGGAGTTAAAGCCAAAGGCATTGGCCCCCAGGCCATTGGCATGGGCTTGATAGCCGAGCGCCGTTGACACGGTCTCTTCGGCATAGGCATTGTCCCCAATTGCGGTTGAGCCATTGGCCGCAGCTTCAGCGCTATTGCCCACTGCGGTGGCATCTTCCCCCGCGGCGCTGGCATAAGCCCCTATTGCGGTTGCGTAATCTTCATTGGCCGTGGCCCCAGCGCCAAAGGCACTGGTTTCTTCACCATTGGCGGTGGATTCGTACCCAACACTCGTCGCGTCCAGCTCATTGGCATAAGATCCGGTGCCGATCGCGATAGAATTATCCCCAGCAGCATCCGCGCCGGTACCACATTGCGTTGAATCTGCGCCCGCACCATCAGCGCATTCCTGGCTGATATTAACCGCTTGGATCCCAATCCCTGCACCGCGCGCTGCAGGAGGGTTCGCAGCAATCCTTTGATAGCTTTCAGCGGCCAAACGCACGCTGTCAGTATAACCGGCGCTGGCCTCATCTTGCGAGGCTTCAACAACCAAGGCGCTGGCCATCAATAAAACAAGGCCGCCCAGAACTTTGCGATCACTGTCAGAACACTGCGCATCCTGGCCCAGCAAAGCGGCCATACAGCTATTGGAAGAAAGAGCAGAGAGCGATTGAGAGGAAATCTCCACACGTCCAGGCGTCGGATCAAAGGGGCGCTCGATAGCGGTCGCTTCTGGCATCAATCCCAGATAATCCAAATCCGAGCCCAAAGCCACCGATGATGCAAATGCAGACAGAGACACGCTTGCCGCCAAAGCCGCAAACCCCAAAACCCGTGCCATGATGAAGCCCCCCAAGGCCAAACGTTAAAAATGTCCTAACGTCTTATCATCGGCATGGGCGAATGACCAGTTTCAAATAAAGTTAATCAGGATGGCGCATATTGCGCCATCCTGACAATATAGTTTTTGCAGATCAAAAGTAGCCTTAGGCTGTTCTGACGCGCTCAATAAATCCACGCACCGCGGTATTGAGCTGCGAGGACTGAGAACTTAAGGCTTGTGAAGCCTTTAGCACCGCATCGGCGGTGGTTTCTGTATCGCGTACAGCCTGGGCCACCGTACTGACTTGCGTATTGACCACTTGTGTACCACGCGCCGCGTTTGCCGCACTGGTTGAAATTTCTTTGGTGGCCGCACTTTGCTCCTCAGCGGAGGCTGCGATGATATTCGCCGCCTCATTGATCTCATTGATCTTCTCACGAACGCCAGAAATCGCATCCACGGCTGCATCAGTTTCGCTTTGAATACTGTTAATCTGCGCGGAGATCTGCTCCGTAGCCTTGGCGGTTTGGGTCGCAAGCGCTTTCACTTCACTGGCCACGACCGCAAAGCCCTTACCGGCTTCCCCGGCGCGCGCAGCCTCAATCGTGGCGTTCAGCGCCAGCAGGTTGGTCTGTTCCGCAATGTCATTGATCAAGCGCAAAACCGCGCCAATTTGATCCGCCGCTTCAGCAAGACCTTTAATCCGTGTATCGGCTTGCTGCGCCAATTGCACACCGCCGCTCGCCACCATGGAGGCATGGGTGATCTGACGGGTCATCTCGGCAATGGCCGCCGACATTTCTTCAGCGGCCGAGGCCACCGCCTGCACCGCTTCATTGGCGTCATCGCTGGCGCGCGAAGCGGCATTGGTCGTTTCTTGACCCTGAGAGGAGATAGCGGCCAAACGATCAGAATGGCTCATCAAGCCGCCAGACGCCGTCATTACAGCTTCGGCCACATTGATAATCGTGCTTTCAAACTCATCGGCCAGCGCATTCATGGCTTTGCGCCGTTCTTCGCGGGCCATGGCTTCGGCATCGGCTTGCTTCTTCTCCTGCGCCTGACGGCGACGCGCGCGGGCATTCTCGAGAAAGACCTCCGTGGCCTTGGCCATCTGACCGATCTCATCGCTATGGCGGGTGTAGGGCACCTCCACATCCAGATCATCTTGCGCCAGGCGGTTCATCACCCCGGTCAACGCAATCACCGGCTTGGTCATCAATCCAGAGAAGATCCAAGTCACCCCCGCCGCCAGTAAAGCAACAATCACGGCAACAATCATGACATTACCGGTGATGGCATCGGCCTGCGCAAAGGCCGCACTTTCAGGAATATCGGCAATCACCACCCAGCGCGTATCCGTGCGCCCAATATTCACGGGAACGGCAACGCGAAGGACTTTTTCCCCCGCGAGGCCCTCAACGCCGGTAAATGCGCGCGTCTGGCCAGAACGCGCCACGCCCAGCACCTCTGCGCTATAGCCCGCCGCGCTCGCCGATTGCCCCAGCGCCTGGGCGTTTGGGCTGGCGACAACGGCCCCTTGCGCACTCAGAAGCGAGATCGAACCCACATCCATCGGCTTAATCGCGCTCAACTGGGTTTGAACCGCATCCAGGGCCATATCCGCCGTCGCAACACCGACAATGCGATTATTGACACGGATGGGCACCGACGTTGTCGTCATCAAGACATCGACCCCGCCCACGGGATAGACATAAGGTTCCAGGATTTGTTCCTGGCCACTTTCTAAAGGTAAGAAATACCACTGACCTTCGCTGCGATCATCATAACCTACCAAGGGTTCACGGTGCAGCTGGCCATTATCGCGATACCAATAGGGGATAAAACGCCCGCTGGCGTCATGGCCCGGCGTGTTGCGATAGTCCCCATCGCGGCCATCAAAGCCATTAGGCTCCCACGCTGTGGAGACCGCCAAAATATTTTGGTTCTGCGCCAGGCTGGCGCGCAAAGTTTGGTCAATGGTATTGCGCTCAACCAGGCCTTGCTCGACCAAGGCACCAAAGGCCGTGGCGTTGGCGCGGGTAATATCCATCGCCCCATCCAGCTGATCCTGGACCCGTAAGGCACTGGCAAGGCCGACACTTTGGGCTTGCTCGATCGCGTTATCATGAGCCGCCGAGCGGATCATGGTGAGTGCGACCGCACTGACCGCCCCAATCGCGGCGACCACCATTAAGGCCGCGGCAGCACTATTTCGCGCCTGGAGACTTTTCGCAAAAATATTCATCACGCCCACCCATAAAACCACGGTGAATAAGTCCTAATGGGGTTTGCGTAAAAGGAGAGTAAACCAATTCACTGTGTCTTTGACAAAGCTGTGAAGCTCTTGCCCGCACTTCGTGACAAAGCCTCTAGGCGTGCGCGCTAAATTCCACTAAGTCCACACCCATGCTGGGGCTGAACCACACACGCGCCGTCCTTACCAAAGGGATGATGCTGATCGCTTTGATCGCCGTGATGATCAAAGCTGTGATGCCCTATGGCTATATGCTGGATGCCGGCTCTGACGGTTCCATGATTGTGCGGATCTGTTCGGGCCTGAATGAAGATCCGCAATATCTGCGCTTTGACCCTGAAGAGGGCAGCTATACTCCCATTGAAGACCCTGAAAGCGGGCACGGGTCACACGATGATGACGGCGCGTTGGTGCACTGCCCCTTCGCCCTGAATACTGTTGTTCTTGCGCCCAGCTGGGACAGTTTTGATACGCCGATCAGCTTTAATCTGGTTCAACGCGTTGATCTGACCCGTGCGCCGCCCTTCACCTCCCCGCCGCGCGCGCCTTTTGCAGCCCGCGCCCCGCCGCAAACCGCCTGACATTTCATCACCCTTTGTCAGATCTTTCAGAGGCTGATCGCCCCTGATCTATGCGGAATGCACACTCATGTTGAGCTCTACTTTTTTGATCGCCGCCAGCCTTGCGGGCGGTCTTACTTCGACTAGCGACACGACCACGAGCGACCCCGTTGAGACCATTTTGGTGCACGGCGCGCGCGGTGACGCCTCCGGCCTTGAAAGCCTTTCCACCCCCGGCTTTGGCGTCGGTGTCACGGATGCCCAAATCGCCGCCGTCAATGCCTTCAATGTTGAAGACAGCTTCAAATACGCACCCAATCTGATCGTGCGCAAACGTTATATCGGCGACAATAATGCCACTTTGTCGTTCCGCTCCATGCATACCACCCAGACGCCGCGCGCCCTGGTCAGTATTGATGGCTTCACCATCTCCAATTTCTTAGGCGCGAGCTTTAATACCGCGCCGAAATGGGGCGTTCTGGCCCCCGGTGATATCGACCGGGTTGAGATCATGTATGGCCCAAGCTCTGCGCGGTATTCCGGCCATGCCATGGGCGGGGCTTTGTTGATGAGCCTGCGCGAAGTTGAAGAGAACCAAGCCCGCTTGAGCCTTCAAGCCTTCCAGGGCGCGTATGATTACTATGCCACAGACGAGACCTTGACCGGATGGTCCATTGATGGCGGCCTCGATTACCGCCTGGGCGATCGCGGTTTTATCTCTTTAAGTTATCGCCATTTTGAAAATGAAGGCCAGCCCCAGCAATGGCGCACGCTTGTAAATGGGTCTCAACGCCAAGCCCTGATTGATCAGAACATCGTAGCCCCAGACTATTTTGACCGCGCCATCCGCGATGATGAGCTGGGTTTCCTGACCATCGGGGGAGAAGATTCGGTCGTCAAATCCGAAGAAGATCAGCTGCGCCTGCGCGCCCAGTATGATCTGACCCCCACCTGGCGGGTTCGCGCCTTGCTGGCACTGTTAAAAGATGAAGAGCGCGCGGATAATCCGAAAAGCTTTTTGCGTGATGGCCAGGGCCAGCCTTCACTGATTGGCCTGAGTGGTGTGCGCCAATCAAGCGCCAAAGATCTCGAATTATTGATCGGTGTGGGTTTGAGGGGTGAGATCTCAGGCTGGAATTTGGATATTGCCGCGAGCCGATTTGATGTCCTCGATAACGCGGAACGCCAATCCGACACTTTTGACTATCGCACTGGCCTGGCACCCATAAAGGGCCAAGTCGAGATCGGTGATGCTACCGCCTGGACGCATCTGGATGTTATCGCCCAGCGCACTTTTGGGCGCCATGATATCGCCCTCGGGGCCAGCTATGCGGGCTATCACTTTGACACACCGCGCTATAATACGCCTAATTGGCGTGACGGGTCGGGCCAAACCCTTGCCAATGCCTCAGGCGGTAAGACCGCGCTCTATGGTGTCTTCATCGAAGACGCGGTGAGCCTTACGCCAAGTTGGACCGCAACCTTGGGCCTACGCGCGGAACATTGGCGCGCGCAAGACGGCTATCTCCTCAATGGGGCCACCCGCGTTGATTATGCCAGCCGGGAAGAGGATGCGCTTTCGCCCAAAGCGGCCCTGAGCTTTACCCCGAATGAGGCTTGGAGCCTGTCGGCCAGCGTGGCCATGGCGACCCGCTTTCCCACAGTGGGCGAGCTGTATCAAGCCTCCCTCATCGCCTATGGGCCCAATGTGGGCGAGCTGAATTTTGGGGCCTTCAACCCCCATCTAAAACCGGAAGAGGCGGTGGATTATCAGCTGAGCGCAACGCGCCGCTTTGAGCACGCCGCCCTGACGGTGAGCCTGTTTAAGCAAGACGTCAGCGATAGTCTTTTCGCGCAAACCGTACCGGAATTAGCCACCAGCCTGACCACCAATATCGACAAGATCGAAACCCAGGGCGTGGACTTTGTTCTGGGTACAGAAGATTTCTTGATCGAGGGTCTCAGCCTGGACGCCAATCTCTCCCTGATCGAGGCTGAAGTAACGAAAAACGCCATTGATCCAAGCTTAGAAGGCAATACCGTGCCGCGCGTACCTTCAGTACGAGCGAATATCTCCCTACGCTATAGCCCCAATGAGGCCTGGCTATTGGCCGCGGGCTGGCGCTATCAAGATACGCCAGAGCGCAATATCGAAAACAATGCCACGTCTAAATGTGGGACATTTTACTGCGTCAGCGACTTCTCCATCATTGATGTCAAAGCCACGCGCCATTTCGAGAACTTTGATCTCTCGCTGGGTGTCGACAATCTCAATGATGAGCGGGCCTTCGTCTATCACCCCTATCCTGGGCGCACCGTAATGGCCGAATTACGCTGGCGCGGAGGGTTCTAAATCATGGCAAGCCTCAGCCGTTCTAGCCTGTATTATCGCATCTGGCGCTGGCACTTCATCGCTGGACTGATGGTCGTTCCCTTCGCGGTTATCCTTGCGATCACCGGCGCGATCTATCTGTTCAAACCCCAATATGAACATTGGATAGAAGGCCGGATCAATGCTGAGGCGGCCTTGCCAAGTGGACAAGGGGCCAGCGCCGAGGCTTGGCTCGCCAGCGCGCTGGCTGCACATCCTGAGGCGAGGTTCACGCGCCTCACCCTGGCGCAAAATGATCAAGACCGCACGGTGGAGATTGAACTGTCCACGGATGAAGGCGTGCGTATACTCTGGGTCGATATTCACACAGGCATAATTTTAAAGGATATCGCCAAATCCGAACGCCTGATGATGATCGTCAAAGACATTCACGGCAATCTGATGGCAGGTAAACGCGGTTCCTACATTGTGGAGCTGATGGCGAGCTGGATGATCGTCTTGATCATCACCGGGGTGTATCTGTGGTGGCCACGCCGTGAGCAGGGTGAAAAAGCCAGCCGGTTTTTTGCCCCCAGTTTCAAGAATCTGCGCCCGCGCGCTCTGTTAAAGCATCTTCACGGCGTTGTGGGGGCCTGGATCGGGGCGATGATCTTAATCCTCTTGCTTTCCGGTCTGCCCTGGACCCAGGTCTGGGGTGCGGGCTATGACCGCGTTGAAAAGCTGATGGGTTGGGATGGTCCCGGTCAAGAATGGTTCGTCACCTTGACCTCCCAAGCCCCAACTCTACCCGGTGAGCATGACGGCCATGACGGTCACGAAGCCCACATGGCCCCCAAAGAGGACGGTCTTAATCTGTGGCAGCGCGGCAGCGATGATGAGGGTGAGGTCAGCCTCACCTCCGCCCCAACCTCCGGCCAGATCCCCGCGCTCAACCTTGATCAGGTGATTGCACGGGTTAACGCGGAAAATCTGGCCGCGCCGGTCGAAATTCAACCCCCGCGCGGTGAGAATGGCGTGTGGACCGTCCGATCCATGACCCAATACCGCCCCGATCGGGTAACGATCCATTTTGACCGCTTCACGGGCGATGAAGTGATGCGGATTGCCTTTACCGATTACCACCCGGTCAAACAAACCATATCCTATGGTATCGCGTTTCATGAAGGCGCGCTGTTCGGTGTGCCTAATCAAATCTTGGGCGTTTTGGCGGCTTTGGGGGTGATCGCGCTCTCCGTCTCAGGGGCGCTGATGTGGTGGAAGCGCAAACCCGCCAAGGCTCTGGGTGTGCCCCCAATGCCCCGCGATAAACGCCTCGCCGCCGGAGTGATCATCGTGATCCTGGCGCTCGCCCTCTTCTTACCGCTGGTCGCCTTGAGCCTGATCGTGGCGCTTATGCTGGAGGGCATAATGCGCCTTTTCAAGATGGCACCCCGATAAGGATAATTTCGCCCTTTGAACACAAAGGCCCCCGCAATGCGAGGGCCTTTATACATCAGGCTTCGGCGACTTCGGGGCTAAACCCCCTGCGATAGCCTTCGATTTCAAAGGCCCGAAAAGCCGCATCAATATGCTCTAACATGATCCGGCCCGCTTCACTGCACGAGAGCGACCCGCCCAGATCCTTGGTCCAGTCTTCACACGCATGCATGCGATCGACCGCACGGCGCAGCACATGGGCCCCATCATGCTCACCCAGGCCAAGGCCCAGCAATTGCGCCGCGCTTTCCACCGCGCCCAAAGGATTGGCGAGATCTTGCCCGGCAATATCGGGGGCTGAGCCGTGGATGGGTTCAAACAGGCCCGGCTTATGATCACCCAGCGAAGACGAGCCCAACAGGCCGATTGAGCCCGCCAGCATCGAGGCCTCATCACTTAAAATATCGCCGAACATATTTTCGGTCACGACGACATCAAAGTCCGAGGGCCGGCGCAGCAGATGCATGGCCGCCGCATCGATATACATATGGTCCAGCGCCACATCAGGATAATCACGCGCGCCCATTTCACTGACGACTTTGCGCCATAGGCGGCTACTATCGAGGACATTGGCCTTATCAACACTGGTCAGCTTACCGCGGCGTTGGCGGGCCAAATCAAACGCCACACGGGCCACGCGCTCCACCTCTTTACGGGTATAGGTGCAGGTATCACTGGCGTAATCCTCCCCCACCTCGCGCTTACCAAAATAAAGCCCGCCCGTGAGTTCACGCACAATCATGATGTCAACGCCGCTGACAAGTTCCGCGCGCAAAGGCGATTTATGGCTCAGCTTTTCATGGACACTGACCGGGCGCAGATTGGCATAAACGCCCAGCGCGGCGCGCAGCGCCAACAGGCCCGCCTCCGGGCGTTTGGGGGCGTTATCCCATTGCGGTCCGCCGACCGCGCCCAAAAATACCGCATCGGCCCCCTGGCACGCCTTCAAGGTCAACTGGGTCAAAGGCTCGCCATAGCGATCAATGGAAGCACCGCCAAAGGCGAGGCTTTCAAACTCCAGATCAAATTTGAAATGCTGGGCAATGCGGGCCATCGCTGCTTCGGCGACAGCCGTAATCTCAGGTCCGATGCCGTCACCGGGCAATAAGGCAATAGTATAGGTCATGATCGGGCGGCCTCAAATTGGGCGATGTCATCCATGCGCGCCATTAAAAATCCAAGCGGGTCTACGCCTTCCATCAGGCAATGCTTGGCGAAGGGTTCAATATCAAACTCAAAACTAGGCCCATTGCCCAGATCTACACGCTGAGCGTCTAAATCAATCGTGACCTCTACATCATCATGGGCCAGCAACCAGTCATGCGCCGCTTTGGGCGCAACAATCGGCAAAATGCCGTTTTTGGCCGCGTTAGAACGGAAAATGTCGGCAATCTCGCTAGAGATCACAGCCTGAAAGCCGAAATCAGCCAGCGCCCAGGGTGCATGCTCGCGCGAGGAGCCACACCCGAAATTACGCCCCGCCACCAAGATGCGGTGCGCGGTGACATCGAGGCTATTCAGCGGCTCATCCTCCTTCACCGCGCCTGCACTCTCATAGCGCCAGTCGTGGAAGACCACCGCGCCCAGGCCCTGACGGCTGGTCGTGGTCAAAAAGCGCGCCGGGATGATCTGATCGGTGTCGATATTCTCCTGCGCCATCACATAGGTGCGGCTGGAGAGGGATTTAAAGCCCGTTGCGGTCTCAGACATGGGCGGCCTCGCTTAAGGTTTGTGGATCAATGATGGCCCCGGCGACTGCGGCCGCGGCGGCCATGGCGGGACTGGCCAGAACCGTGCGTGCGCCCGGACCCTGACGGCCTTCGAAATTGCGGTTGGAGGTGGAGACAATCAGCTCCCCCGGCTCGCCGCGATCGCCATTCATGGCGATACACATTGAACAGCCGGGCTGGCGCCATTGTGCGCCTGCGGCTTGGAAAACATCATGCAGACCTTCAGCCTCGGCCGCATCGCGCACCGATTTAGAGCCCGGCACGATCAGCATGCGCACATCATCGGCGACTTTACGACCGCGCAAGACCTCTGCCGCGGCGCGTAAATCACTTAAGCGGCCATTGGTACAAGAGCCAACAAAGACCTGATTGACCTTCAAACCTTGCAAGCTCTCACCTGGCGTGACGCCCATATACTGCGCGGCCTTCGTGTCAGAAGCATGACGCGCCGCAGGCACCGCCGCATCCACGGCAATCCCCGTATCCGGCGCCGTGCCCCAAGTGAGCATAGGTTTCAAAGTTGTGGCGTCGATCACCACTTCTTTATCAAACTGCGCCCCGTCATCGGATTTAAGCGTGCGCCAATGGGCCACCGCCGCGTCCCATGCTGCACCTTGGGGTGCGCGTTCGCGCCCTTTAAGATAGGCGAAGGTCAGCTCATCGGGGGCAATCATTCCAGCACGCGCCCCGGCCTCAATCGACATATTGCAGACCGTCATGCGCCCTTCCATATCGAGCGCTTCAATCGCCTCGCCGGCATATTCAATGACCGAACCGGTCCCGCCATCCACACCCAGTTTTGCAATTACCGCCAGGACCATATCCTTGGCCGAGACATTGGCGGGGGCCCTCCCTCGCAAGGTCACGCGCATGGATTTGGGCTTACGTTGTAAAAGACATTGCGTGGCCAGGACATGGCTCACCTCGGTGGTGCCAATGCCAAAGGCCAGCGCCCCGAAGGCCCCATGGGTGGCCGTATGGCTATCCCCGCACACAATGGTCATACCGGGCTGGGTCGCGCCCAGTTCCGGCCCGATCACATGAACGACGCCGCGATTATCACTGTTCCAGCCCAAGAGCTGAACCCCGTGTGCGGCGGTATTGACCTCCAAGGTCTCGACCTGTTTACGCGCCGCCTCATTGACATAAGGCGGGGTCTCGCCGGGGGCAAAATCTAAAGTGGGCGTAGAATGGTCCATGGTGGCCAAAGTGCGCTCTGGCCTTCGCACTTTCAGTCCGCGCTCGTTTAAAACGGCAAAGGCCTGAGGCGAGGTTACTTCGTGAACCAGATGCAGGTCGATATACAACACCGCCGGGGCGTCAGGGGTTTCCCCGACGACCTGATGGGCGTCCCAGACTTTTTCAAATAAGGATTTAGGCGACATGCAAAACCTCCATGGCGGCCGGATATGCCGGCTGCAACCATCCCCATTGGTCCACGCTCTCGCCTGTGAACAGACCGAAGAAGCGTTTCTGTAGTGTTTCCGTGATCGGCCCGCGTCCCCCACAGGCCACAGTGTGGCGATCCACCGAGCGTACGGGCGTAATTTCCGCCGCAGTCCCGGTGAAGAAAATCTCATCGGCGAAATAGAGGCTTTCGCGCGACAAGGTCTGCTCGCGCACCTCATAGCCTTCGGCTTTAGCCAGCTTAATCACGCTATCACGGGTCAAACCCGACAAGATTGAGGCCGAAGTGGGCGGCGTGAAAATCACACCATCATTGATGACGAAGATATTCGCACCCGCCGCTTCCGACACCAGGCCATGGACATCCAGACCGATGCCTTCATCAAAGCCCCGCTCGCGGGCTTCTTGGGTGATCAACAACGAGGAGAGATAATTCCCGCCCGCTTTCGCCCCCGTCGGGATGGTGTTCGGGGCCGCGCGGTTCCAACTGGAAACGCAGCAATCCACCCCACGCTTAAGCCCTTCTTCCCCCAGATAGGCCCCCCAGGGGAAAGCCGCCACGGCCACATCCACCCGGCAATCTGCGCCCGGATTGACGCCAATCCCGCCATAGCCAAAAAACGCAATCGGCCTGATATAGGCATTGGTCAGCCGGTTCGAACTCATCACCACGCGGCACGCCTCCTCCAGATCATCAGGGCTGTAAGGCAGGCGCAGGTTATAGACTTTGGCGGAGTCAAACAGGCGGCGAATATGCTCGCGCAGGCGGAAAATCTTTGGCCCTTGCGGCGTGTTATAGGCGCGCAGCCCCTCAAACACGGAGGTGCCGTAGTGAAGCGCATGCGTCAGCAGATGCGTCTGAGCATCATGCCAGTCGATCAGTTCGCCATTGCGCCAGATAAAGTCAGTTTCTTGAATATGTGCCATGGATGTCCCCTTTACCCGGCCATCGCCGGGCTGCGTTCGTGATGGGTGGGTGTCGGTGTAGTAGTGGGTGGTGGCTGGGTGCGTGACAAAGTCGCCAGCAAGGCCTTAAGCGCGGCGCTGAGCGCATCCGGGCCACGCGCCCGGCCAGAATGACGCACGCCCTCAAGCTCTAAATCCAGCTCGGCCAGAACCATCGGGCTTTCGCCATGGCTCACCATACGCGTATCGAGGCTGGTGACGGTAAAGCTCTGCCCCAACAGGCGCTCGGCTGCATGAAACACTGCGCTCATCGCATCATCGCCGCGCGCAATATCGCTCAGGCGCCCGCGTTCGGGATGCTCCAGCTCCAATCGGGCATAATGCTGGGGCTTAGGCCCCAGGGTGGAGCGCAATTCCAGGCGCGTGACACTCCACTGACCCAGCGCATCACTTGTGTTGAGCAGTGCCAACAGATCGCTATCGCTGACATCGCCTTGCACATCGGCCAGCGTTTTGAAACCTTCGAAAACGCGGTCCAAATCCGCCCCTTCGACAGAATAGCCCAAAGCGGTCAGGCGTTGGGTCAAGGCATGCTTACCTGAATGCTTACCCAGCACCAATTTAGAGCCCGGCGCGCCGACGCTTTGCGGGGTCATGATTTCATAGGTGCGCCGGTCGGCCAGCATGCCATGCTGGTGGATACCGGCTTCATGGGCGAAGGCGTTTTTGCCGACAACGGCCTTATTGGGGGCCAGCGCCGCCCCGGTAAGGCGAGACAGACGCTGGCTGGTCGGCCATAGCTGGGTGGTGTCAATGCGCGTCGTGACGGGGAACAAGTCCGCACGCACTTTCAAGGCCATGACCGCTTCTTCGAGCGAGCAATTGCCCGCACGCTCACCAATGCCATTGATCGTGCACTCGATCTGGCGCGCCCCGCCCTTGACCGCAGCCAAGGTATTAGAGACCGCCAGACCCAGATCGTTATGACAGTGGGCGGATAAAATCACATGGGCGGAGCGCTTCACCTCCGCGCTGAGGCGACGATAAAGCGCCTCGACCTCGCCCGGCTCGCTAAAGCCGACGGTATCAGGAATGCTCAAAACATCTGCGCCCGCTTCGGCGGCGCAATTAAGCGCTTCGACCAGAAAGTCAGGCTCGGTGCGCAGACCATCTTCGGCGGAAAACTCCACCTCATCAAATAAAGCCCGCGCATGGGTCAGCGCCTTTGTCAAAGTCTCTAACACCTGCAGCCGGGTCATTTTCAACTTGGCCTCGCGGTGGATCGGGCTGGTCGCGAGCAGGATATGCACCCGGCTTTTGCGCGCCGGTTCCAAAGCGCTGGCGGCGGCATCAATATCGCGCACGGTGGCGCGCGCCAGCGAACACACGGCGGTTGTCTCCACGGCTTCGGCGATCGCGCGAATGGCGGCATGATCACCGGGCGAGGCGGCGGCAAAGCCCGCCTCAATTACATCCACGCGCAAGCGTTCGAGAAGATGGGCCATTTCCATCTTCTGCGCCGGGGTCATTGAAAATCCGGGCGCTTGTTCTCCATCGCGCAGCGTGGTGTCCAGCACTTTTAAGGTCTCTTGGGCTTGGGTTTGATCGGCATCTAGGCGAGCGTTCGACATGATAAACTCCCAGGGGGTAAGGCCGTCTGATGGGCCATTACATGAGGCATGGGTTGGAGGGTGGAGACCGCGTACACGTCAAACAGACGCGCGATCTGGCGCACCAAAACGTCGACCGTGCGCAGGCTTCCACGCGCGGCGACCTCCAGTTTCAACGTCGTCAGGCCTTGCATCGGCGCTGACTTATCGAGCGTCTGGATCGAAAAACCCCGGCGCTCAATCAAGCCAATAATTCGCTGTAACGCGCCTTCGCGCTCAATCATATCAATCTGAATAATCGTCATTTTTAATGCTCCATCATTTGAGTGTTGGTTGCGCCTGGCGGCACCAGCGGCCAGACATTTTCATTGGGATCAATCAGCACATGGGCCAGGATCGGCCCCTTGGCCGCCATCAAGCGCTCTATCGCGGCCGGGATCTGATCCCGGCTATGAACGCTGAAGGCTTCAACGCCGAAGGCGCGTGCGACCTCGGCAAAATCGGGATTGTCGTAAAGGTCGATCTCAGAGAAATTGCGATCGAAGAAATATTCCTGCCACTGGCGCACCAGGCCCAGAGAGCCATTATCCAGCAAAACAATCCGTATAGGGATATTATAGCGACGCGCCGTCGCCAATTCCTGGATATTCATCATGATCGAGCCATCGCCCGATACGGTAAAAACCTTGGCATCCGGGGCGGTGAGCGCTGCGCCTAGACCCGCAGGCAGGCCATAGCCCATCGCGCCCAGACCCGCGCTGGTCAAATGCGCTTCGGGACGCGGAAAGCGGCAATGCTGAGCCACCCACATCTGGTGCTGGCCCACATCGCAGGCCACGATGAAATCATCGCCCGCCGCTTCAGAGATTTGCTTCAACAAGGCCGGGGCGTAGACGCCATTACCCGGCGCATCATAAGAAAAGGCGTGCTTGGCCTTGCGCTCCTGACAGGTTTGTCGCCAGTCCTGAATGGCAAGATAGCCTGGCTTTAAGCCTTTCAAGCCCGCCTTTAGATCACCGGCCAAGGCAATATCTGCTACGCGCAGCTTACCAATTTCGCTGGGATCGCCATCCATATGGATGACCCGGGCATCAGGGGCAAAACCATCCAAACGCCCCGTCGCACGGTCATCAAATCGCGCCCCGCAGCAGATCAATAAATCGCTTTCCTGCACGGCCATATTCGCCGCGCGCGTACCATGCATGCCCAACATGCCCAGGAAATGCGGCGCATCAGGATCAGGCGCACCCAACCCCTTCAATGTGGCGACCGAAGGGATGCCGGTTTGCGCCATAAAGGCGCGCACGGCCTCAACCGCTCCGCCCAGGGCAATGCCGCCGCCCATATAGAATACCGGACGGCGCGCGGCTTTGATCATCGCGCTCGCTTCGGCCAAAGCCTCCAGATCGGGGGCGCGCAAGGGCTGGGCAAAGTGAGAGGGCTCAATCGGATAGGTCGCAACGCTGGCCTGTAAAATATCCTTAGGTAGATCAATTAAAACCGGTCCGGGCCGTCCGCTTTCAGCAATATCAAACGCTTCATGGATGGTCTGGGGGATGCGCGCAGCATCGCGCACGATCATGGAGTGTTTGACCACCGGCAAGGACATGCCGAAGATATCCACCTCTTGAAAAGCGTCGGTGCCCATCACCCCGGTGGGCACCTGGCCGGTCAAGATCACCATCGGCACCGAGTCCATAAAGGCATTGGCAATTCCGGTCAGCAAATTGGTGGCCCCAGGCCCCGAGGTGGCCAGGCACACACCGGCCTTTTTCGTCAGACGCGCTTGGGCATCGGCGGCAAAGCTCGCGCCCTGTTCATGGCGCACCAGAATGTGCTCAAGCTCCGAGCCCACAAGGGCATCATAGATGGGCATGACGGCCCCACCGGGATAGCCGAAAATACGCGTGACACCACGCTGTTCCAGCGCCCAAACGACCCATTGCGCACCGGTCTTAGTGGCTGAAGTCGTCGTCGGGGTTAA
This sequence comes from Woodsholea maritima DSM 17123, assembly GCF_000382325.1. Lineage (GTDB taxonomy): Bacteria > Pseudomonadota > Alphaproteobacteria > Caulobacterales > Maricaulaceae > Woodsholea > Woodsholea maritima. The sequence goes on along the minus strand of NZ_KB908057.1, from coordinate 137,806 downwards.
GCTCGCGCTCAGGGCCGTCATGGCATATGCTCCTTTTGCTGACAGGGTTAGTGCGCGTTCGCGCCGGGCTGCAGCCACGGCATATCCGCACGCAGACGCGCGCCGGTATGCTCGATCGGATGGTCCAGATCCTTGCGCAGCAAGGCGTTATATTGTGGCTTGCCGGCTTGGTTTTCGGTGATCCAATCACGGGCAAATGTGCCGTCCTGGATGTCCTTCAACACCTCACGCATGCGCGCGCGGGTCTCGTCATTGATGACGCGCGGACCAGAGCGCAAATCGCCGTATTTCGCGGTTTCGGAAATGAATTCATGCATTTTCGAGAGCCCACCCTCATAAAGGAGGTCAACGATCAGCTTCAGCTCATGCAGGCATTCAAAATACGCCACTTCAGGCTGATACCCGGCCTCAACCAGGGTTTCATACCCGGCCAGAACCAGCTCGGTCGCGCCGCCGCATAGAACAGCCTGTTCGCCGAACAGATCGGTTTCGGTTTCCTCGGCAAAGCTGGTTTCGATCACCCCGGCATTGGTCCCGCCGATGCAGGCGGTGTAGGCGAGTGCGGTTTCGCGCGCCTTGCCATCGGCGTCCTGATAGACCGCGAACAGGCAAGGCACACCACGCCCGCGTTCATACTCACGGCGCACCAAATCGCCCGGCCCTTTGGGGGCCACCATCACCACATTGACATCCGGCGCAGGTTGAACCCGGCCAAAGTGGACTGAAAAGCCATGGGCGAAGAGGACCGTGTCGCCCGCGCTCAAATTTGGGGCAATCTGCTCGCGATACAGGGCTTCATGGCTCATATCCGGGGTCAGGATCGCCACGACCTTGGCCATTTTCGCCGCTTCGGCGGGCTCAGCGGTGGCCAGGCCATCGGCCTTGGCACGGGCCGCCCCGGCCCCACCGGCGCGCACGCCCACAACGACGTTGCAGCCAGACTCTTTCATATTCATGGCATGGGCGCGGCCCTGGCTGCCATAGCCGATCACGGCGACGGTCTGGCCTTTGAAGGCGGCGGTATCCACCTCAAAATCGCTACGACGCAGGGCAGAAGATTGGGAGGTCTCAGTCATCGGTTTACTCCTGAAAAAACATGATAATTTTTGTTGTTAGGCACGGGCTTTGACCGTGTCGGTGTGGGAATTTTGCGCACGAGCTGTCGTCGTTGCGCCATGCGAAGCAGACGAGACGAGACGGGCATATTTTTCGAAGACCCCGCCCATGGGATTGGGCGAAGGCGGCGTCCAGCCCACGCGGCGCGCTTCTAAATCGGCATCGGTATCAATCCGGCGATCCGCCACATTGATGCGGATCATGTCGCCATCGCGCAGCAGGCCAATCGCGCCGCCGGCGCAGGCCTCTGGGCTGACATGACCGATCACGAAGCCTTTGGATGCGCCGGAAAACCGGCCATCGGTGATCAGGGCGACATCTTCACTCAAGCCTTGGCCGACCAGAGCCGCGGTAACGCCCAACATCTCGCGCATGCCAGGGCCACCCTTGGGACCTTCATTGCGGATGATGACCACATCCCCCGCTTTAATCTGATTGGTTTCAACGGCATGGAAGGCATCTTCCTCGCGTTCAAACACCCGCGCGGGTCCTTCAAAGGATTTGCGCGAATGGCCAGACAGCTTCAAAACCGCGCCCTCAGTGGCAAGATCGCCATAGAGCACCCGGAAACCGCCATCTGGCTTTACCGGATTGGCCACGGTGTAGATCACGCGCTGGTTTTGGCTTTCCACTGCGCTTAGCGCTTCTTCAAACAGGCTCTTGCCGGTCACCGTTGCGGTATCGGCCAGCTTGCCCGCCTCCACCAAACGCTGGGTGAACAGGCGTGTGCCCCCAGCCAAGAACATATGGTGCGCGAGAAACCGCCCACCGGGCTTAAGATCTGTGATCACAGGGACTTCACTTGACCCGGTGTCAAATTGGTCGATGGAAAAGTCTACGCCCGCCTCGGCCGCGATGGCGGCGATATGAAGGGCAGCATTAGTGGACCCCCCACTGGCGCAAGCCCCCAAAACCGCATTGTAAAGCGAGGCTTGGGTGATGAATTGGCGCGCACCCGTGCCCGCCATCGCCAGCTCCACCGCCAAGCGACCACAAGCCGCCGCCGCGGCAGGCTTATCCGGGTGGCGTGCGGGAATATCATTCAGCCCCATGGGCGATAAGCCTAGCAAAGTCAAAGCCATAGCCATGGTGTTGGCGGTAAATTGCCCGCCACAGGCCCCAGCCCCCGGACAGGCCGCTTTTTCAACCTCCGCCAGCTCATTCTCGGTCATCGCGCCGCAGGCGTGAGCCCCAACCGCTTCGAAAACATCTTGAATAGAAACAGCTTTTTCACTCAACTGGCCCGGCATGATCGTGCCGCCATAAAAGATGCAGCCTGGCACATCCATGCGCGCCAAGGCCATGGCCGCGGCCGGGATCGTCTTATCACAGCCGACCAGAATCAGAACGCCGTCCAGGCTATGCCCGCGCACCGCGAGTTCGATCGAATCGGCGATCACATCGCGCGAGATGAGCGAAGCGCGCATGCCTTCGGTGCCCATGGTCACCCCATCGGACACCACGACCGTGTTGAAATCCACCGGCACACCGCCCGCCGCGTGGATGGCCGCACGCGCGGGTTCTGCCAAATCCGCCAGGTGCATATTGCACGGTGTGACCGTGGTCCAGGTATTGACCACGGCGACCATAGGCTTTGAAAAGTCTTCATCTTTCATACCTGTAGCGCGCAGCATAGCGCGCGCCGGGGCCCGTGCAGGGCCCAAGGTGATGCGGTCAGAATTTTTACTTGGCGGTGTTGTCATGGTGGTATTTTCCGTTGAGACAACACGAAAAACCCCGCTCCTTTCGGGAGCGGGGTTTTTCGTGTCTGCCTTGTTTGCTGGTTAGCCTAGGCAGGCGCGATCGCCGCTCCCGATATGGAGCTAATAATGACGAGGACGAGGAGGAGGCCAAGCGGAGCCAGCGGCACAGACACGAGTACGCGTGCACCATCGAGGATGGTGTTGAGACGTACCGGCAATGTCAGCGCAGCGGCTTGCATGGTGAATTTGGCCCTTCAAAAATTTCGCTAAAACTATCGATGCGGTTTTAAATTCTGGCAACCCTAAAAATCGCAGATTGTATATCTTTTTGCTGCGATGCAATAATTACCAAATAAATCAGAGACTAAAAGACACACTCCGCGCTCGTAATATTGCGGCACACCGTTAATTGTGATGCATTCAAACCACACCCCTTAAGGTGCAGCGAATAGACCTGAGATGGATCAGCGTCCTAAAGCTCTAAAGAAATTCTTCGCGCCAAATCGCGCGCAAGCGCGGCGATCCCAGGAGCAGCTCCGACTTATCCTTGCGGATGATGACATCCAAATTGTCAAAACCTATATATTGCTCATTCTCGAAAACCGGCGCGCCATAGATCTCAGTATACGCCGCACGTGCACGTTCAACATCGCCCGGTCCTAACAAAAGCCAAATCTGCTCCAACGCACCATCACCGAACACAAATTCGATCTTGCGGGGATAGTTCGCCAAATCAAAGCCATAGCAATTCATTTGATCTTGACGGCTCGGCTGGGTCATCAACCAAACCTCATCTATCGCCTGCACGTCAATCACCGCACAGCGATCAGCAAAACTGGCTTCAATCTCCGCGATAGAGGCCCCCCAAACCAGGCCATCAGGCAGGTGCCAATCTGCACTTTGGTGCGTAGGCTCACCCTGCCAGGCCGGGTTACTCCAGAAGGGAAGACTGGTCGCGAGCTCCAACTCTTTCAAGTACAAAAGCCGCGAGGTTTGCGTGTCATGAATGAGAACCGGATCAAAATAAATCTGTAGATGATCAAGCACATAGTCAGGATTGTTTGCAGGCAATATATCTTGAATAATCCCGCGCACTTCGACCTGCACCAGCGCATCATCGCAGAGGGTATACATGATTTCCCGGTCTTGAGCCTGACAGCGGATATGATGCTCGGACATCCTGGCAAAGGGGAAGTTTGTGGGGTCAATTGCGATATCTTCACGCTCCGCGCACTGACCAGTTAAAGCGCGCTCTAGATCCGCGCGCGATTGACCCAGCACGACGCCCTCAACCCCTTGCGCGCTTGCCAGACCATTGATGCAAAGCGCAGCCATTCCCGTAAAAATCAGACGCATCTTTTTCCCCTGCCTTGTCTTCGTTAACGCGCTGACCCGCCATCACGAAGGTGTTATAGATACGTCTTTATAAGCACCTTCCCTTGGCCTAGCCAAGGCCGCTAAGATTAAGGTTTAGATAGTCAATAAGGAGGAGCTAATATTTGGACTAATCGGCACAATCAGCGTGACCCGCGAAGAATGCCCCCCCTTACATCGTGGCCGCCTATCCAGGAATATGCAATTGAAACGCGGGTAAGGGCCTGCCCGCACACATCAGCTTTTGCGCCGGCAAATCCGCACGCGCATACGTCAAAGCGCCTCGTAATGCATCCCCACTGGGAAGATAAATTTGCCCCCCTTCAAGACTGACATCTATCGGCGTACAGACTTCGCTGTCCTGGCAGAGTTCAAACGCAGGACGGCCTTGGTCTGCGACCAAGCCCGGCTCCAAACTTAATGCGCCATCGCAGCTGAGGCTCACCCGCGCGCCTTCACGGCTGAGGAGGAGAAGCGCGGGATGATCGGAAAGACCTTGCAAGGCCTCCGCAATACGCGCCGCGATCTGGGTCTTATCCCAAGGATGGATATCCGTAAGTACACCTTCACCCAGGCCAGAAATAAGGAAGGCATAAGGATCACTATTTGCCGCCAAAAATTGCGCCAAACGGATCTTGCCAAAGCGATAGCCTTGACCATCACCCTGCGCATCGAATTCGGGTAATTGCACGATCACGAAGGGTAAATCTGGGGCGTCAAAATCACTGCGCCAACTGCGCATCAAGGCCTTGAGATATTGCGCATACTCACCCTGCGTGGAGGCATTGCGATTGCCTTCCCCCTGATACCAGATCACGGCATCGATAGGCTGATCCAAGAGGGGCGCGATCATGCCATTATAGAGCCCGGTCGGGATGGTCTGCGCAGAACCAGATGGGGAGCTCGGCAGGCCCGGTTCCGCCCCCAGATGATAGGCCCAATCGCCCGCCAGCGCGATGCGACGGCCCGCCTGGGTCTGGATATAAAGCTGGTGGGCCTGGCTTTTCAACCCGCCACTTCCCCCGCCATCATAGACGCGGATCAAGACTTCATTCTCGCCCTCACGCAGGCAGGCCGGATCCACCGTATAATGACGATCAACCGACCATATGAAATTGGCCCCAACCGCGCAACCATTGACATAAGTCCAATCGACATCATCAATCGTGGCCAGCGCCAGATCGGCAGGCCCGGTCAAATCGCGCGCATTTAAATCAAAGCGGTGAGCCAACCAGACCACCCCATCGCGCGCACCAATCTGAGTGTTTTCCCAGCGCTGAGGCCCCGCAATAACCGGCCAGGCGGAGGTGTCGGGCCAATAATCTGGATCTGCGGCCCGCAGGGCACTTAAAGGATCTTCAGCCAGGATAACCGGCTCAATCTCTGCCTGCCAAGCCGCCAAAGCCCCTTCAGGGTCACGCATATAGGCATCCCAATCCGGATGGGCCGCGAACCAGTCTGCCAGTTCACGCGCTGGCAGCCAGGGTTCAATATGAGACCCACCCAAGGCACTGACGATATAGCGCACGCTCTGACCTGTTGCCTCAGCATAGTCCAGAGCCGCAAAGAGGCAGACGGCTGAGCTTTCCCCCATGGTTTCGGGCGTGACAGGACGCCAGTGGAGAGGGTTTTCGTGAGGAGCCAAAGGCTCCAGGCTGGTCATCACAGGCAGGGTCGCAAAGCGAAGATCAACGCGCGCCAAACGCGTGGCCATATCGGCGGGCAATTCAAAGCCCGCGTCACGGCCCCGGTCCAGCGTATAGGCCATATTCGATTGGCCCGAGCACAACCAGGTTTGACCGTCAAAATCCGCGTTCGCCAGCGCCCCGCTTAAAGCGAGCCCAATAAGACCTGTGATCACCATGCCCATTCCTCCGATTATGGCGCGTCGGTGCGGCACCCCGCCGGGCGCACCAAGGGATTACAGCGCGCGACCTGCCCCTGCGGCAAGGCCACGACATAATCGCTTAAATCCTCGCGCGCGACATAAAGATCGGTCGTGACATATTGCGCCCCGGAATTGAGCGCGGCGTCTAACCGCGTGCGATCATTGCTATAAGCTTCACGTAAATTCGCATCCGAGCGCGTACGTACGATGAAGCCGCGCGCAACAAGATCCTGGATTTGATCAAATTGGCGCACCGGATCATTTTCAACAAAGAGCGCCGCGTGATCGGCTTCTGGAGAGGTGGATTTTACAAATAACAGCTTGCCTTCAAGACTATGCTGGCGGCCCATATAGGTGTTGATCACCCGCTCGCCCTCATCCATCAAGAAGAAAACCCGGCCACGTGTCTCGTTAAGACTGGGCCAACCCCGCGTCGTCACCGCTTCGCGCAGGCTCGAAAACTCACCGCGCACATCATCGGGCGTGAGAATATGATCCTCAGAGAAAACCGAGGCGATCTCGGCTTCCAGCTCATCAAAAGCCTGCCGGGTAAAGCGCAAAGGACTTTGAACACCGGGTATATCTTCAATCTCCTGCTGCTTAGTATTGAACATGATCAGGATCGGGATGTGATCGGGATTATCCCCAGACCAGGCCGCAATTTCGCGCAAACATATCACCAAAGTGGCACAGGACGAGTGCACATCAATGTCCTGCATATGCAGGACTTTAAAGCCGGGCTGATCCATTCCGGCCGGATCATAGGGCTGAAACCCACGTGTATTGACGCTCAAACGCGGCCCCAAAGGATCAGCGTATTTGCCACCGCGCGGATCATAATAAATATCAAGTTCAATCTGGCGCATGCCACGTGACAACTGCGCGCTGAGGCTCTCATGGCCATAATCCCAGTCTTTGGACTGATCAGGACGATAATAATCAATCAACTGACGCTCTGGCAGAGGGATACGCTGGTGATAGCTATTATGCGAGCCTATGGCCTGCACCGCATTCATCGCTAAATCCTGGGCCTGTCCCTCACACGGGCGATCCAAATCTAACACCGCATCACAGGTCTGCGCTTGCAGACCGGATGACATCAAAAACGCGCCCGCCAGAGCACCCATCCAAAGCTGAAATTGCATAAGAATTACCATTTTATCAAAGTACTCCGGCGCAATCACCCAGGGGGTTCGTGCAATTGCGCCGGAGCGGATGAGCCTGTGACCTGACCACAGGCTCGGATCAGGACTTAGTAACGATAGGTCACACCGAGATAGTAAGAGCGCCCAAATTCGACATAGCTATCTTGAAGGTCCAGCTTAGGCCCGCGATAGCTTTCACGATTTTCATCGGTCAAATTCTTGGCATCAAACTCGATACGCAACTGGTCATTCAAGCGATAACGCACCGCGAAATCCCAGGTTTGGAACGTATCCCATTGCTTGTCTGAACCCAGATTGGTTGTCGCAGAGGTGCGGCGTGGTCCCAAATAGGAGTAAGCCAAACGCGTCTCAACACCTTGCGGCCAGTAATAGGTCAGGGCCGCATTACCCACCCAGCCTGCTTGATAAGGCAAATAATCCAGCGTGACGACGTCATCGCCCGCAGGGACGCGCAATTCAGCATCGGTCCACATCAGATTGCCGCGGAAACCGAAGCGGTCAAAGGGGGCAGGCAAGAAATCCAACCGACTTTTAATCAGCTGAGACTCAATACCTGTCACACGGCTGCCTTCGATATTACGCGGCTGCTTAACTTCTACGTCGGGGTATTCAACGCCTTCAAAAACGATGGTTTCGACTTTTAGCGTTTGAACGATTTCGTCAGATATATCTTTGTGGAAGAAACCAATAGAGAACAAGCTCTCCTCTCCATCAAAGAAATATTCCAAGCTGAGGTCATAGTTATTGGACTGACGCGGGCGCAGATCTGGATTGCCGCGTGTCACTGCCGTCATTTCACCGACATCATTGATGCTGACTTTTTCACCCGATGTTGCCACCTGATCTGGATTTGGGCGACCCAAAGTCTGACTGAAAGCCGCTTTAAAACGCAAATCCTCAGACACATCATACATGAACAGGGCAGAAGGTTTGAGGAAATCATACCCCCCATCAATCTCTTGAGGAATAAACAGATCACGTCCTGGAACATCACGGCGGGCATAATACCAGCCCCCCACATCGACATCTTCATAACGAAGACCGCCGATCAACTTAAAGCGGTCACCGGTATATGTGCCCATCAGATAACCGGCGCGGACTTGCTCCGTATAGTTGAAGTCGTTTTGCAGACCCTCGTGATAGGTATTGTCTTCATCGATCGTGAAGTCTGCGCGGGCATTAAAGGCATCCAAGTCGATGAAGGCAGCGGGACGACCCGGTTGCTGAGGCAACTCAAAATCCGTCATGATCAGATAGCCATCGGGCAAAGCCTGATTATTGGGACGGACATAGCGGATTTTTTCGTTATCGCGCTTGCGATCCAGGTCACGCACTTCAAAGCCCAGCTTGAAACCGAAACCCGCATAACCGCGTGTATGCCAGTCATAATCACCGCGCAAGGTCCACACGCGTTCATGGCTATACCGGCTGCGTGAGCTGTTATTAGCCACATTTGTGTAGCAGGCTTCGCTATAGAAACATGTGCGTGAGGCTTCATCCAACTCAAAATAGTGGTTCACACCGCGCAATTCCCAACGCCCTGACAGCACCTCTTTTGTGCGCAAATCAACCTCAGGAATAAAATCATCGCCATGTTGAGCCGTGGTCACACCCAGGGCCAAGGACAATTCAGCCTCATTCGCAAAAGTGTGATCAAGATTTAGGATTGAACCAAAATGCTGGCGATCATTCGGGAAATAGTTCAGCGCCATTTTACCATAAAGACCACGGAACGTACCCGAGGTTGGCGTATCAAAATAAAAATCTGTCTTTGTATCCGCCGGATTGGCAACCGGGTACCCATCTGGCCCTAGATACTTTGTATCGAGATGAAAGCCGTGCAGATTATTCTGCATCCGGGTTTCGCTTTCAAACATGGAGTATACAAAGTTACTCCATGACAGGTTGGTGTTCGCAAAAGGCTGCCATTCCAGTTTCACCAAAGCGCCATAACGCTCTAGCATATTGGTGTAATAAAGATGCTTTGAGTGGGCTGGGAAATTTATGTCCCCTACACCATCATTATTGGCATCAGGCCCGAAATGGCGAGTTGAATTCTCCTCATACTTCCACTGATCACGACTTTTATAATAATACGTCCCGGCAAACAGAATGCCGAATTGGTCATTATTCCCGAACGTGTTGGAAAATGTGAACTCTGCACGCCCACCCAGCGTCCCACTGAGGTCCGCGCCGACATCCGCCACATTCGGCACATCATCCATGGTGTAGTAATTCAGTTGCCCACGGCCAACAAAATAAAGCCCATCCGCGTCAAAGGCAGAGCGGGTTTCAGCATTGAAATAGCCCCCGATCCAGCCCAAATCCAAATCAGGTGTATGGGTCTTGAAAATCTCTAAGCGCTTAATGGCCGTGCGCGGGATCGCCTGCATATTGACATTGCGCGAGCCATCGCCAAAACCACCAACGGTGGCCACACCCATGCCATCAAATGTCGTATAATTGTAAGACAGCGGCATACCGCGTGCCGTCACGAACTGACCTTCGTCTTCATCAAAGATCGCTGATACACCCGCTACACGGCGAAAGGCATCAGGAATATTGAAATCTGGCAAGGCCCCGATTTCATCGACATTGATCGAGTCATAAACTTGATCCACAGCCCGTTTTTGCGCAATGTCGGCAAGATTGATGGCGCGCTCACCCGTCACCGTGATGACTTCAACCGGACCATCGGCCTGAGCCTGGCGGGTTGGTGTCGCGACAGGGGCGCTCGCCTCTTCACGCGCGCGGATCAAAACGGCCCCGCTTTCATCGCGAACCGCGACCAGGCCGGAACCCGCCAACAGCTGATTCAGCGCATCCTGGGTTGAGTGCGTACCGCTTAAAGCCGGGGCACGCTTTCCCGCAACCAAATCAGCGGGCGCAAAAATGCTAATCCCGGCCTGATCGGAAAGTTGGGTCAGGGCTTGGCCCAAGCCTTGCGCAGGAATATCGAAATGCGTTTGCGCGCCTTGCCCCCAAGCTGCGCCCGCCATCATCAAGGTTGAGGCCGAAACCGCGCCGGTCAGCCAGAACTTCAACCGTTTTGTCTGTGTCATCATCCGCTCACATGTGCTGGTGCGAGGCTTCATCCCCCGGATAAGCGTTCGCACAATTATCCCTTACGCACACAAGACAGGTGGGAGCGGTTTTTATTCCGCAGTTTTAGCGCATTTCACAAAAACATCACGGAACAAAGGTCAATTCGTCATCAAATCTACGGCGCTAGGTTAGTTTCGCGCAACTTCGCGGTAGAGCAGGATGCGATCGGGCGTGATGGTCTGTTTGAGATTATAGCTGCGGATCACCATGGCCAGAAACTGGTCCTGACGCGCAATATCAAAGGCCGTCGTCACGCGGATATCTCTTAGCTCACGCCCCGACAGAATAATCGGCACCGCGCGATAGCGATTAAGATCCGCGATAACATCTTCCAAAGGCGCATCCGCATAGGAGAGACGCCCTTCGCGCCAATCAAAGGCGGTTTCCAGATTGGCCTCCATCACTTGACTCACGGGCTCACCTGGTGCGATGCGCACTTGCTGGCCAGCTCGCAAAGGATTTTCAGGTGTAAAATCACCCCTGGGGTCATGCACTGAATGCACGCCAACTTCACCTTCGGCAACAATCACTTCAACACCGCGCGGCGCGCGGCGAATATCAAATTCAGTCCCCAAAACCCGGATCTGCGCACTGCCTGCATCCACTTTGAAAGGGCGGGCCTCATCACGGGCAACATCGAAATAGGCTTGTCCCTCATGCAGGATCAGATCGCGGCTTTCCACGCCCAGATGAACATCCAGATGCGTTGCCGCACCCAGGGTGATGATGCTGCCGTCCTCTAAAGTCACACTGCGGCTTTGCCCCATCGCGGTTTGATAGGCGATATATGTTCGCGGCGAGTCTATGACAGAGCGTGACGCGGTTATCATAGAGATACCCACGAGCGCCGTGAGACACACCAGAGCCAAAGCTCCGGCCAATCCTGCCGTCACATTCCAGCTGGACATCGGACGTTCGCCCCAGACCCGTTTCAAACGTGCGCCAAGTCCCACGCGCCGATGCGAGGTCAGATCTTCAAGGCCCTCAATCAGGACCAAATCTCGCCAACTCCGCTCTAAGCGGGCATAAGCGGCACTATGGTCAGGCGAGCGTGAGAGCCAGTCGCGAAACCCAGCCTGGACGTCTTGCGTTAAAGACTGCGCGTAAATCTCAATCAACCACAGGCGCGCCTCTTCTTCGATGGAGCGTGCATGCTCAAAACCCTCTGGGCGGTAAAGATCGTGTGTCATGCTCATTTTCCCTCTCCAGAGGGGCTCGCGGCTTGTAACTGCGCGAGCGCGGCTTGTAACTGGCGTGAAATATCACCTTGGCTCATCCCAGTATCAGCGCGGATTTCAGCAAAAGTTTCGCCATAAATGCGATGACGGATCAAGACATCGCGCTGTTTGGGGCTCAGCGCTTTAATCGCCTGTAAGGTTAAACGCAAGCGCTTGCGCGTATGATGGATACCATCCACGCTTTGGTTATCCTGCAGCGAGACACCATGCGCGTGTAATTCCTGCTCCACAAAGCGCCGGGCCGTCGTTTGACGATTATGAGCGTTTAACCCCTGATTATGGGCGATTTTAAACAGATAAGCCTTGGGATTATCAATCGTGTCAAAATCCGCAAGCCCGGCAAAACGCTCAAAGGCATATTGGGCCAAATCTTCCGGGTCGGGAGGACCTTCGCCAAAGACTTTGCGCAAGCGTCGGCATAAATGATCCCAGCATTGGCGGTAGAGGCGATCAAGCTGACGCGATCGCGTGCGTTCTGGCTCTGCGCCCTGCCCTAAACGTATGAAAACCACGACCCGCGCCCGACCTGTAAGCCAAAGTCCAAGCTGCCCCTCATGCTGGCTTGAACCACATGGCCCTGCGCGGTAGCTTCTTTTTGGGGCGCGATCAAGCGCGCACCACCTTTAAAAAATTGACATATTCTGGCGATATGGCTTGGGGTTAAGTCCCAAAGTGCAGAGAATACACTTTATTATGGGGGGCCGGCACGCCTTGTATCGTTGTCTTTAGGTGTAACCCTTTTGGGGTATCAAGAGCTATAAGATCGCGATCACACGAAAAAGGCCAGATCCCAGCGGTGCAGATTATGTTGAATAAAATGCGCCACCGCTTTGTGGCCAAGATCATTGCCCAGGACGCAAGGCTGAAGGGCTTTATCGCCCGGCGTGTGGCCAATAAGGGCGATATTGAGGATGTCTATCAGGACACGTTGACGAAAATTCTAGCGAGCCAAAGCGAGATTCGCGACGACAAGCCCTTGTCCTATGCCTTCAAAGTGGCGCAAAATACGATCACGGATCGCTATAAAGCCCGGCGCGTGGATGTTACCGAGATTGATGACAATCTGGCCGATGATGGGCCTATTTTAGAAGATCAGATCGCCTTCAAGCATAAATGGGATGTGTTTTTAGCGGCGCTAAAAACCCTGCCCGAGCTGAAGCGTGAGGTATTCATTCGGCGCCGCGTGCAAGGTCAAACGCGCACAGAGATTGCAAAAGCCCTTGGAATTTCAGTAAAATCCGTAGAGAAACATATGGCAAGCGCGCTGGTGAAAGTGACGCTCTATATGGATCAGGCCGGTTTCGGTGATAATGATGAATAATAAACCCACTGACCCCACATCACGCGCGCATTGGCGCACCCTGTCCGAAGCGGAGCTGGAAACCGCAGCGCATCTCGCCTTGCTGGATGAGCCTGAGCGCACGCGCGAAAGCGCGGCCTGGATTGGCGATAATGCCCAGCGCCGTGAAGCCTTCCTGGCCATGGGGGGCACGTGGAGCGATGAGGCTATGATCGCCGCAGCCGTAGAGCTTTATGCGGAGCCCAATGAGACAAGCGCTGAAATTCTCAGCTTTAAACCACGCGCCAAACCTGCCGCGCTCACCCGTCATTGGGCCTGGATGGGGGCTGCCGGAGCGATTGCAGCCAGCCTTATGGTCGCGGTAGCGCTCTTCATGATGCAAGTTGATACGGACAATGCGCCGCAAAGCCAGAATTATGCGAGCCTGACCGGCGTGACCCAGGATGTGGCCTTGGACGATGGCTCGCACATCCTCTTGAATGCGCAATCGGGTATCCATGTCAGCTTTAGCGATGACCGCCGCGCCATAGCCCTGAACACAGGCCAAGCCTATTTCGATGTTGCTCCCGATCGCGAGCGGCCCTTCGTGGTCAGCACCCAAGGCGTGGATGTACGCGCGGTCGGCACTGAATTTGATGTCGAACAGCGCGGTCAGGATGTCATCGTCAAAGTCTTCGAGGGCGTCGTCGCTGTCAGTTTTGATCAAAGCCAAGACCCGATGATGCTGCAGGCCGGTCAGTGGACGCGCATCCTGCCCGGTCTTCATCCCCAGGTCAGCGTCTTTAATCCGGCGAGCCTCGAGGATTGGCGCACCGGCTGGATCGTGTTTGAAGATGAGCCCTTAGAAGGGGCCGTTGAAACGCTGGCCCGTTATACCCCGCAACGCATCTGGGTATCCGCGCGTCATTCAGACCTGCCTGTGACCGGGCGATTCCGCCTGGATCAGCCTATAGAAACCCTGGGCCTGATCTCAGATTTGGAAGATTTAGAGCTCGACATTACTGAAACGCGTATTGAGATCCGCTGACGCCTTCACTGTGATGTCATAATATTCATGCATTACCCCGTACAAACGGCTATGACCGCGCGGTTACAGCCAATCAGGGGGCATGTGGAATTTGATCCGTCTCAACGTCTTGTTCGGGACAATCTTCAGTCTTTGCCTGGTGTGGATGCTCACACCCCCCCTCGCCGCTGGCCAAACGACAAGCCCTAGGCTTGAATTTGTCATTCCGGCCCAGCCTCTGGTTGAGGCGCTACAGGTTTTCTCAGCTCAAACCGATCGGCCCATTGCCATTGCACCAGGGCTCGCCCAGGGGCGCATGTCCCGTACGCTGGAGGGAAACTTTACGCCGCTCGATGCGCTAACCCGCCTCGTCAATGATGCAAATATTGAGTTGATCGAAACCGAGGCGGGCTTTGTCGTGCGACCGCGCCGCGTGGCACCCGTCACGACACCCCGCCCCATGACTGAAAACCTGCCCATCGCGGCCTCCATGCCGACCTATGATGAGCGGATTGTGGTGATGGGGGCACGCCTGCTCAATCAATCGTCCATCGCGGCCAAGTATCAAGCCGACGGTCTGATGGATGTGATGAGTTTTGATCAAATTGGCCTTTTACCCGATCTGACCGCGGTGCAGGTCGCCCAACGCATTGTCGGGGTCAGCAGTGTGGGGGCCTCGGGTATTGCCAATGACCGCTCTGGGGATACGGCTGAAAGCCTGGTCATTCGCGGGGTGGATTCCTCTTATAACCTTGTGACTTTAGATGGCGTGCCGCTGGCCATCGCCTCCGAGGCTTTGACCGGAGGCGGCTCACGCGCTTCAACGATTGAGTTTATCCCGCCTTCAAACCTCATCCGCTTTGAAGTCATCAAGGCCATGACGCCGGATAAAATTGGCCAAGCCTTAAGCGGTCAGCTCAATCTGGTCACCCGCAGCGCCTTTGACAGTGTGCCCGGCTTCACCCTGCGTGCCGGGCTGGGCCATAACTCAACCGCCGGGCGCTATAAGATTGATGATGGCCCAGATGACCGCTTCGATCTGGTCTATACGCGCACCTTTGGGCGTCATCAAAGCTGGGGCCTGGTCGGGGCGCTGTCCCATCAGCGCCATTTCTCGACCAATTATGAATGGAAACCGGCCGAAATCGGCCATGCCATTCGCTTCTATACGGATGAAGGCGAAGAGACCTTTGATCCGGCGACCAGTAATGGCATGCCCGCCGCGCACCGCAATCAGATCTTTATCTTCGATAATGACCGCGAACGGTTCAGCGCCAGTGCCAAACTGGAATATCGCCCCAATGATCATACCGAGGCGACGCTCTATGGCGGAGTGTTTTCAGAGCTGGAAACCGAATACCGTTTTGAGCATTTGTTTGTCGGCGAAGACGGGCTCACACCGCCGCTCAACCAAACCCCCACGACGGGGCTATGGCCCTATGTGCTGCACCAAACCGGCTCCGTCTATCAGCCGCAAAAGCGCGAGACTTTAATTCTCACCGGCCAACTTCATCATGATTTTAATCAGACTTGGCACCTACGCAGTGTGGCGTCCTATTCGCAGGCGCGTGCCGATCTAACCCGGGTGATGTCGGCGTTCAAAGAAGTCTCCACTGATCTGGCTTTCACCTATGACATCACGCCTTATCATACCCAATTGCGCTTTGAGCATCCCGAGCTGTTGGCCGATCCCAGCTATATTAGCGAGAATTATATTCGCGATCGCGATTTCGAAAGTCGCCAAAGCATTACCTTCTTCGACAATGCGTTAAGCTATCAGCCTGCAGGCTTTTCAGGCGCGCTGTCATTAAAGGCTGGACTGGCGCTGACCCTGCGCAATATCCGCTATGATGAGGACTATGTCGAGGGGCGCACCGGCACAGGCCTGAGCGCGGCAAGCTTTCTGTTCCAACGGGTTCGGGGCTTTCATCCCAGTGAGCAGCTCTTCTATCTCACCGACCCCAGCCCCCATCTGGCCGAATGGAACCGGGTGGGCCGGCCTAAAACTATCGACCGATCCAGCAATAGCCTGCAAGATGACTTTACCCTTACAGAGCACATCTACGCGCCCTATCTGTTGGCGCGGTGGGAAAAAGGCCCTTTCACCCTGACCGGCGGCGCGCGCTATGAAGATGTGACGGTCAAGGTCGATAACTTCATTCGCGATGCCACGATTGAAGATGTGACGGAAGATGCCGAGCAATTCACACCCCATCATGTGCGCTCGCATTATGAAACGCTGTTACCCTCGCTCGCGGGTCGGATGGATGTCACCGATCAATTGACCTTGCGTCTTGGCTATAGCCGCACTTTAGGCCGGCCCGCCTATAACACCTATGCCACACGTGAAGCGCTGTCCCCGCCAGTTAATGGCGCACAAAATTATCGCCTGGTGCGCGGCAATCCCAACATTCGCCCCCAGGTGTCTGATAATATTGATGCCTCGATTGAGTATTATTTTGACGAGGGTCACAGCTATATCGCGGCAGCACCTTTTTACAAACATATCAGTGACTTGATCTTCATCAACCGTCGCACGTTATCCAATTACGCGTTAAAAGATCAGACCGTTACGGTCAATCTGTCCCAGCCGGTCAATCTCACCAGTGCGGCGCTTTATGGGCTGGAGCTGAGCTTTGCCAAGGATTTAGATTTCACCCTGCCCGAAGCCTGGCGGGGCTGGCTGATCTCCGGCAATGCGGTCCTTATCGGCAGTGAATTCACCCTGCCAGGACAAGGCATGGATCCGCAAAACCGTCAGTATAATGCTTTTCTAAACCAGCCCGAAATGTCGATCAATCTGATGCTGGGCTATGACCGCGCGCCCTTTGGCTTCACGCTTGGCTATCACTGGGTCAGCCAATTTCCCACTGCGATTGATAGTGAATATGCCTATCGCGATGTGATCGCCCAGCCCCGCACCCAGATTGATCTGCAAGCGCGCTGGCAGATAACGCAGCGCCTGACGAGCAGTTTTGAGGTGCAAAACCTGACGCAAGCAAGCCGCATTACCGAACGGCCCTTTGGCCTGTTAGCGCGTGAAACCGAAGTTGGACGCACGGTGTGGCTTGGCCTGATCTGGCGCAATTAAACCCTCCGTATGCCGCTCAACTTCCTAAGGGCGCAACAGAATTGTCATAAATATAAAGGGGGGGCAGGAAAAATGCCCCGCGTTGTCCCCGATGTGAGCGCACTTCAGCCTCACATCGTAATGGGGTTTTCCCCGGGGGATATTATGCGGACTAAATCTTGTCTTTTCCGGACCGCTTCGGCGGTTATGCTCGGCGCGGCCGCGCTCTCTGGTGCAGCTTTCGCGCAAGAACAGACCCATACTCAATCATCGCAGGACGTCATTGTCATTACCGGCATTCGCGGTAGCTTGAGCCAGGCTCTGGACCTGAAGCGCGATGCCACGGGTGTACGCGAATCCATCGTGGCTGAAGATATCGGCCAATTCCCAGACACCAATATCGCAGAATCGCTTCAGCGCCTGCCTGGCGTTGCGATCACGCGCGCCAATGGTGAAGGCCAGCAGATCACCCTGCGCGGTCTTGGGCCAGAATTTACCCGTGTGACCCTCAATGGCATGACCATCGCCAATGCCTCTACCGGTCAGGACGACTTCACCACGTCGGGGCGCGAATTTGACTTCGACATTTTCGCGTCTGAACACTTCAACCGCGTCGACGTCGTAAAGACCCCGTCTGCCAGCATTATCGAAGGCGGTATTGCGGGCAATGTGAACCTGCAAACCGCGCGTCCATTTGATTATGACGGCTTCACCATGCAGGGCTCTGTCAGCGGTTTTTATCAAGACCTGCCAGACAAAGTTCAACCGCGCCTGGCCGGTATGGTCAGCTGGACCAATGAAGCCAAAACCTTTGGCCTTCTGGTCTCTGCCGCCTTCCAACAGCGCTCTGCGCGTATTGATGGCACATCCAGCGTGGGTTACGAGCATTTGGCAGGCGACACGATCGAGCCTGATCTTGCCAATTCCAACATCACCCAGACCCGTGAACAGCTCGAAGGCATCTACATTCCTCGCCTGCCGCGTACCGATCTGACCTTGGCCGATACCGATCGCTTGGGCATCACCGCGGCGGCACAATGGGCCCCAACCGCTCAATTGAGCTTCAATTTTGATGTTCTGTATGCGAACACCAAATATGATGCGCTGCGCTATAACCAAGACATCCAATTCCGCTCAACACCCGGCGGTGGCCGTCCTGCGATCACCATCAATGAGATGATCTTGGATGATGATGGCGACACGGCCGTTTATCTGGACGTCAGCAACGCGACTTTGCGTTCTGAAAACCGCATCATCGAGCGCGAAACCACCATGCAGCAATATGTGTTGAGCGGTGCGTGGGAAAGCGAAAACTGGACCCTTAAAGGCATGATCGGCGTGGAAAGCGCTGAGTTCAATGTCGCAGAAGAAACCACGGTTCAGCTGGTCACCGATCCGGTCCAAGCCACCTTCGACATTCGTGGTAATCACGATTATCCGATTGTGACCCCTGGCGTCGATCTAGGTATTATCAATAATTACAATGGCGGCGATATTCGCCTGCGCCCGTCCAACATCCAAGACGATGTGTTCAGCACCCGTTTTGATGTTGAGCGCTTCTTCGGCGATGACAGCATTCAATTTGGTGTATCCTTCGAAGAATATCAGAAAGATGTGAAGCGTTTCTCACAAAACGTGTCCACCGCCGCCTATGACATTTCGCAATATGCCCGCCCGCATGGCGTTAGCGATTTTGCCTCAGATGCGCCTGATAACTTCCTGCGCAATTGGGTCGTTGCTGACTTCGAAGCGGCCAATAAGCTGTTGAACTACCGCGATGTCACTCCGGCGCAAAGCCTGGGCAGCTCTTCAGTGATCAATGAGAAGACTTTGGGCGCTTATGTTCAGGCCAATGTCAACACCGACGCTTTCGGCCTGCCGCTGCGCTCTGATGTTGGCGTGCGCGTGGTGCGTACCGATCTGACCACCGATGGCTATGTCAATGGCAAAACCCCGGCTCGCTTTGAAAGCGATTACACCGATGTGCTGCCTTCGGCCAATTTCGCCCTGGATGTGCATGAGGATATGGTTGTGCGTTTGGCGATGAGCCGGTCTTTGACCCGCCCAAGCCTGAGCGCGTTGAACCCAGGGACCAGTGTCTCGATCAACAACCGTTCGGTAAAATCAGGCAATCCAGATCTTGAGCCTTTCCGCTCTAACAATCTCGATGTCGCGTTTGAATGGTATTTCCAAGACGATGCCGCCTTCGGTGTGACCTTGTTCTATAAAGATCTGGAATCTTTGATCACCTCGAACACCTACTCGAAATTCTTCGATCCCGGTCAATACATTCCTGGCCAAACCGGCGACCAATCTGGGCTTTATGAATTCAACAGCCCTGTGAATGGCGAAGGGGCCTCGATCACGGGTCTCGAAGTGTCTTACCAGCAGCCCTTCACCTTCTTGCCTGCCCCCTTCGATGGCTTGGGCGTGTTGGCGAACTACACCTATACCGATTCCACCGCGACCTTCGGCAGCGGCGATACGGTTGTGACCACCACCTTGCCAGGCCTGTCTGAGCATGCCTTCAACCTGGTGGGCTATTATGAAAAAGACGCCTTCTCAGCACGCCTCGCTTATAACTGGCGCGATGACTTCGTGATGAGCCCGTTCGGCCGCAATGGTCTGACCCGCTATCGCGAAGCCGCTGGCTTCCTCGACTTCTCCGTACGTTACGACGTTCTGGAGAATGTCAGCGCCTTTGTGGAAGGCATTAATGTGCTCGACCAGGAAGAAAACACCTATGCGGGTAGCCCGGATCGGTTCGAGAAATACGTCAAAACCGGTGCACAATACCTCTTCGGTGTTCGCGCCAGCTTCTAAACCTCACGCACGAGCCCGACCAATGGTCGGGCTCGTTGCCTTTATGCTGACAATAACCGGAGTTCTCAGATGATGACGCGCCGTCTCACCGCCCTGGGGTTCAGCCTAGCCCTTGGCCTCAGCGCCTTTAGTCCTATTCATGCCCAAGACGGCTCTATCGAAGCGCTACGCGCCCAGATGATGGAACACACAAGCGGTGTGATGGTCGTGGCCCACCGGGCGTGCTGGCAAAATGCGCCGGAAAACTCGATCCAAGCCATTGAAGATTGTATCACCCTCGGCATTCCGGTGGTCGAAATTGACATTCGCCGCACCAAGGATGGCGTTCTGGTGGCGCTCCATGACAACACGCTCGATCGAACAACCACGGCCAGCGGGGATATTTCAGACTGGATGTTTGACGATGTGCGCCAGCTCCGCTTGAAAATGGGCCAAGGCGGTCCAAACGCGCCGTTAAGCGATCAAATCATTCCGACATTTAGCGAAGTGATGGAGGCTGCACGCGGCGCGATCCTTGTTAATGTCGATGCCAAGCTGGATGCCTATGAGCAGGTGTTCAGCGAGCTGGAGGCCCTGGGCCTGAGCGATCATGTGATCTTGAAAGAAGAAGTAACTTTAGAGAACGCGGAACGCTATATGCAAGCCGACGTCTTCCAATCGGCGTTCTTCATGCCGAAATTCACCCAAGGGGCTGGGGCGTTAAGCGATCTGGCACAAACCCTCGCGCCTTATCACCCCATCGCGGTTGAGATTAAATTTTCCGACGATACATTCTTTACCGAA
This sequence comes from Woodsholea maritima DSM 17123, assembly GCF_000382325.1. Taxonomy (GTDB): domain Bacteria; phylum Pseudomonadota; class Alphaproteobacteria; order Caulobacterales; family Maricaulaceae; genus Woodsholea; species Woodsholea maritima. The sequence continues at coordinate 117,234 of NZ_KB908057.1, read as the reverse complement.
GGCACAGACGATCTCACGCGATTGGGCGCGCGGATCTGGGTCTCGACCCTCAATGGTTCGCCGCACAAATCCGCTGGGCGCCTGGATCAATACGCCTTGAGCGATCCGGATAAAAACTGGGGCGAAATGGTCGATATGGGGGCCACGATGATCCAAACCGATCAGCCTGAACGCCTGCGCGATTATTTAGAGCGCCGCGCCGACACCCGCCAACCCTAACAATCCAAGGGCCTATGTATGCCCTAGGGTTCATAGGTCCAAGGATGTGAAGAAAGAGGTGTGCCCGCGCGCACCTCTTTTTTTATCGGCTAACCCAAAATACCCGCGTGATGAACTGTCGCCGTTAAGGCCAACAAGGTACGCTCTTTCTCAGCGAGAAAGGCCTTGCCCTGCGTATTAACCCCTTCATTGCGCCCCGTGATCCAACCTCGGCAATTGGGCGCTTCGCATGCACAGGCAGATCCATTATCAACCCCAAAAGAACGAACGCACATAAATTGTGATGATGCAGGTAAGGGTACGGCAACACGTTTCACCCCGATTATGCCGGGGGAGCTTGAGGCAGGGCACGCCTCTTCATCAAGCACAGTTTTTATCATAAAGAAGGACAGGCCGGCTTTGAACGTGATTTTTAGAGGGCCTAAGGAAGAGGCCTCAGCGCGTGATCTTTTTTTGCGCCCGCTATGCAGCGGCAAGATGGTAGCGCCTATGTTCTGTTATCCAGTCAATTCGTAAAAGACGGTTCAATACAGGCACGTTTTCGCGATTGGCTTAGTCAACAAGCAACCTCTTAGTGTACGTATAAAGAAAATCTAGCTACACTCATTCTTCTCAACAACTCATCTCAACCAAGGTGAGACCCCGCAAGATGACGATCAATCGAGTATTTCATAAATGGCATCATTATAGCCAAGACGGTGAACGCCACACAGTTCTTCCTGATGGGTGCCGTGATGTACTTGTTCTTTCCAAGCCGAATTCAGCCGCCGAGATCTTTTTAAGTGATTTTGATTTCCAACCTCGTACAGTCACAACGGCACCAAATTGTGCAATTACAGGTTTTCGGCTTAGGCCCGGCATACTGCCTTGTCGCGATGTACTTGAAGCCATCGCCCTAGACCCCACTCAGGCGGGGGCCATTCTGGGCGGTGCCTTTGGGCATTCAGATGAGCTTAACAGCGTCATTGCGGCCCTGTGTGCGCCTGGGGCAACACCGAAATGCGTCGCGCGCGCGGCAGGCGTCTCAACTCGCACCTTACAGCGCCAGTTCCAAGCCAAGGGCTTACCAGGGCCTGATTTCTGGCGCCTTCTGGCGCGCGCGCGGCGCGCTGTCGCAATGCTGAGCGGACCTGAGCCTCTCATCGAAATCGCGGGCTCATGTGGTTTCAGCGATCAAGCGCATATGACACGCGAGCTCAAACGCTGGTTCGCAATCAGCCCTGCCCCCCTACGCAAGACTCCGGTCATTCTCGACATTCTGGGTCAACCCGGACTTGGCAACTGGACGGATGAGCAGATCTCAACCCAATACCCATTGGGGTCGCTAACATAAGATGTCGTCTGTCCCCAGGCTTCATCGCGGGGCTCTTGGATCGGCTTTGCCCCAGCCGCTATGGCACGATCATAGCTGGCACGAACGTTATCGCTTTCAAAGGCAATCTCAAAGGTTGGGGCCTTTAAACTGGGTTTACCCGGCGTTTTACCCAGCCGCTTCATCAGCGCAATTGAAGAAAAGGCCAGTTTGGTCTCTCCGGTGGACATCTCACCATAATCTCCACCCTCATGCATGAAGGCCAGCGTCAAACCAAACGCACGCTCATAAAAATCGAGCGTAGCGGCAACGTCATCGACATAAAGAATCGCGTATCGCAAAATCATGATCTATTCCAAAAAATTGAAGACGTCAGCTATTGGCATACGCTGGCTCACGCGTCTTGAAAGATCGCGACAAACTTCACTGAGCCCTAACGAGCATCATCAGTTTTAAAATCTATAGACTTTAACTGCAACCTATTGCGCACGCACAGGAAACTTGTCATGTCCAGCTCACAACAAGCTTTATTCATACGTTTTTGGAGAATGGCGGTGAGAGAGGGATTCGAACCCTCGATACGGTTTCCCGTATACACGCGTTCCAGGCGTGCGCCTTCAACCACTCGGCCACCTCACCATAAGGGGCCGCAAATTAGCTAAAACTCATCCCCAGTCAAGCAAGCCTGGCATGGGCGGGGCGCTAAAATACACTCCCTTACACTGACAAAGGCCGGTGTTGTCAGAGCGATGCTTCATCCCCAGTTAGCGCATCCTGACGGGCTTGGGTTCCAAAGCGTTTGCGATATTCTGAGGGCCGCATACCGACAAGTTTATGGAAAATTTTGCGAAACGCAGACGGATCATGATAGCCGACCTGATAGGCCAAGTGTTCAATGGGAAGGCGGGTCTGTTCCAGGCTTTCGCGGGCTTTCGCGATCCGCACATGCTGAAGATATTCGGTTGGGCGCTGCCCCGTGGCCTTGGCAAAGCGGCGCATGAAGGTACGCGCGCCCATCCCGGCCATGGCCGCCAAGTCTTCAATATTTTGAGTTTGCTCAGATTTGGCATGCAGGTGATGCTGCACAGACAAAATAACGCTATCGCCATGATCAAAACGGGCCAGAAACTCTCTAAACGGGGCTTGGCGCTGGCGAGGCGGCTCCGTCAATAAAAAACGGGCCGTGGCGAGCATGGCTTCACGCCCCATTAAACGCTGAACTAAAGTTAGACCCAAGTCAGTCCAGGCCAAAATTGCCCCCGCAGTAATAATGTCGCCATCATCCACGATCATATATTCGCAGGCCACATCCACCTTCGGAAATCGCTGTGCAAGCTGATCGGCAAAAGCCCAATGGGTTGTAACCTTGCGCCCATTGATCAAACCGCTTTCACCCAAAACAAAAGCCCCCGCGCACACCGAAGCGATGATCGAGCCGGCCCTATGTTGGGTTTTCAACCATTGCGCAGCCACCGGCATCGCCGCCAAATCCTCCGGCATGGCAATACTGGGCGGAGCGATAATGAAATCCAGGCGATGATCAAGGCGTGGGTGGCTATCCCACACGCAAACGACCTCGCCTTCATCGCCTGGGACTGAACTAGGCTGGCATTGCCAATGAGAAACGCGAATAACCGCACGCTCTTGTGGGGCTCGATCACGCATCGCCCATTCGTTGGCGATCCGAAAAAGGTCGCTCAATCCATGGACAGCGGAAAGCTGACACTGCGGGTAAATCAAGATCGCGATTTCTGCTTGGTGTGTCCGATCTGCTGCCATTTGTCACTTTTGCCCCGAATAATGTCGTATTTGACAAGTTCACTTTATGAACCCTTGGTCTAAACCTGTCTACATCGAAACGACAGCGGATCTCGCGAGAGATCTGACAAGGAGCGACAATGACCAACCCGCCCGACAACAAAGGTCTCAATCTCAGACGACGCGATGTCCTCTTTGCTGGATCTGCGCTTGCTGCCGCGAGCGCCCTGCCAATGCCTGCCTTTGCCGACAGCCTCTCAACAGCCTTAGGAGATAACACTATGGCCACCCTCACCACCACAGACGGCACTAAGATTTTCTACAAGGATTGGGGTCCAAAAGATGCCCAGCCGATCGTCTTCCACCATGGCTGGCCGTTGAGCGCGGATGATTGGGACGCTCAAATGCTGTTCTTCTTAAACGAAGGCTATCGCGTCATTGCCCATGACCGCCGCGGCCATGGACGTTCGGACCAAACCGATACTGGCAATGATATGGATACCTATGCCCAGGATGTGTTCGAGCTAGCGCGCGCCTTAGACCTCCGCAATGCGGTTCATATCGGCCACTCCACCGGCGGGGGTGAGGTCGCGCATTATGTGGCCCGCGCTGAAGCTGGCCGTGTCGCCAAGGCGGCTTTGTTAGGGGCGGTCACACCGATCATGATCCAAAGCGCAACGAACCCGAACGGCGTTCCGCGTGAAGCGCTGGATGGCATCCGCGCGGCTCTGGCCCATAACCGGGCACAATTCTTCCTCGACCTGCCGTCAGGGCCTTTTTATGGCTTCAATCGTGAAGGCGCTGAAGTGAGCCAAGGCCTGATCCAAAACTGGTGGCGTCAAGGGATGGCCGGCGGCGCCAAGGCTCATTACGATTGCGTCAAAGCCTTCTCCGAAACCGACTTCACTGATGACCTGAAAGCCATCACACAGCCGGTTCTGGTTCTCCACGGGGAAGATGATCAGATCGTGCCTATCGACATCACCGCGCGCAAAGCCATCACGCTTTTGCCGAACCCGACCTTTAAATCCTACCCCGGCCTGTCGCATGGCTTCTTTGCCACCCACCCTGAGCTGGTCAATGCTGATTTGTTAGCGTTTATCGCGGGCTAACGCCCTTGACCCATGGATGACATCTGTCATCCATGGGTCGTTTTATCGCGCATGCCCCCGCCTAAATCCAGGCCCCCTAGGCAAAGCGATCAAGACTTCTTATTTATGTAAGCTAAGATCAACCGGCCTATGGCCGCGTAAGTGAGAAGCCCCCATGTTCGATAAACATCGCTGGAAACACGACCTTCCCCCCGCTGATCAGGCTCTACCGGGCCGGATTGCACTGATGCCCGTGGCCAAGACCCATTTCGTCAATGATAATCCGATGCGCGGCCCCTTCCCGGACGGTTTGAAGGTTGCGGTTTTTGGCATGGGCTGTTTTTGGGGTGTTGAGCGGGTCTTCTGGCAAATCCAAGGCGTTTATACGAGCGCAGCCGGATATGCGGGCGGCATTACGCCCAACCCGACCTATGAAGAGGTATGCTCCGGCGCGACCGGTCACACTGAAGTGGTCCAGATCGTCTTTGATCCCAAAGTCATCAGCTTTGCCGAGCTGTTAAAGGCCTTCTGGGAAAACCACGATCCCACCCAGGGCATGCGCCAAGGCAATGATCAAGGCACCCAATATCGTAGCGCCATCTATTACCAAAATGACGCGCAAAAGGCTGAGGCCGAAGCCTCTGCTGCGGCTTATAGCGAGGCCTTGAGCCAAGCGGGTAAAGGCGCGATCACCACCGAAATTCGCCAGGCTGGCCCCTTTTATTATGCTGAAGATTATCATCAGCAATATCTGGCGAAAAATCCCGACGGCTATTGCGGAATTGGCGGCACCGGCGTGGTTTGCCCGATCGGGTTAGGGATCAAGGCGGCCAGCTAAAATCTCTCCGGCAAGGTCTGCACCGGGCAGACCTGGTCCCTCCCGCATTTTAATATACGCAAACACGGCGCAATCTGTGTCTTCTCGACACTGATTTATAGCTCTGTACGGCTTTTAGTCCGGAAAACGCTTGGCCGATTGGGGCATGACAGGCTAATGAACGCGTTAACTTTTCTGTCCTCTGATTGATTGCCATGTCCCGTTTAATTGTTTTTGATGTTGACTCCACGCTGTTGAGCGTTGAAAGCCTTGATTTCGCTGTGGAGTTAAGCCTCAAAGACTGCGCCGATGGGGCTGAACGTACACAAAAGCTGACGGAGATTACCAATCGCGGCATGGCCGGTGAGATGGATTTTCGCAGCTCTCTCGAAGCGCGCCTGGCACTTGCAGGCTTGACCCGCAGCCATATTTCCACCGCCGCCGAGGCTTTAAAGGCCCATATTACACCCGGCATGGACGCGCTGATCGCCAAGCTGCGCAAGAAAAAGTGGGATGTTTATGCGGTATCGGGCGGGTTTAGTGATCTTTTCGCCCCCGCCTTGGAGGAACTGAATTTCGCTGCGGGTGAATTGCGCGGCAATAAATTCGTTTACGAGGCCGATACCGTCAGTGGGTTTGATCGCCAAAATCCGCTGTCTGAAAACGGCGGTAAGGCCCATGTCATCGACAGCCTTAAACGCCTGACCGGATGTGATCGCGCCATCATGATCGGCGATGGCATCACCGATTATGAGGCCTTCGCCCAAGGTGCGGCCGATGCCTTCATCGGATTTGGTGGGGTCGTGCGCCGCGCGGCGGTGGCCGATAAAGCCCCCGCCTTTGCCAATAGCGTGGATGATTTAACGCGGCTTCTCGTCCTGTAGATCTAGGCTGACTGACCAATCAGTCGCACGCGGATCGCGCCATCCAAACCCTCTATAATCGCTTGAAAATCATGGGGCATCGCGCCTTCCATGTCGGCAATCGCATAACCTAAATCGCCCTGGGTCTGAAGAAATTGCGCGGTGATATTGAGGCCCGCATTCGAAACCTTTTCATTGAGGCGGGAGAGAAAACCCGGCGCATTCAGATGTGATACGGTCAGGCGGGTATTGCCGGGCTTGATCGGACCGGGCTCGATATTGGGGAAGTTGACGGCAAAATTGGTCGCGCCTTGATAGAGATACTTAGCGAGCTTCATCGCGCTATCTTCACCAATCGCGGCTTGGGCTTCCAGGGTCGAGCCTCCGATATGCGGGGTCAGAATGATATTTTTAAACTGGCGCAGTGGGCTATCAAACGCCTCATCCTTGCCTTTGGGCTCTTTGGGGAAGACGTCAATCGCGGCACCGGCGAGATGTTCAGATTTAAGGGCCTCGGTAAGGGCATCAATATCGACCAATTGCCCGCGGGCATGATTGATCAGGAAACTCCCCTTTTTCATCTTCGCCAAATGCTCTGCCCGGATCATGCCGCGCGTTTGCGCAGTATCCGGCACATGCAAGGTCACGACATCAGCCAGCGAGAGTAACTCATCCAGGCTTTCAGTCGGGCGCGCATTACCATGGGCGAGCTTGGGCTCGACATCATAATAATAGACATGCATGCCCAATGCCGAGGCGATGACAGACAGCTGCGCGCCAATATTGCCATAGCCGACAATGCCCAGTTTTTTCTTACGCACTTCATGAGAGCCCTCAGCGGTTTTCAACCACCCACCGCTTTCATGAATGGCGAACATTTTTTCTGGAATGCGCCGCATCAGCATAATGATACTGGCCATAGTCAATTCCGCCACGGAGCGGGTATTGGCAAAGGGCGCATTGAATACCGGCACGCCGCGCTTGGCAGCTTCCTCCAGCTCAACCTGGTTCGTGCCAATGCAAAAACACCCCACCGCCAACAGATTAGGTGCCAGATCCAAAAGCGCCCCATCAATATGGGTGCGCGAGCGAATACCGATAACATCTGCGGTTTGCAAATCGGCTTCAAGCTGCGCGCGTTCTGGTGACGACGCCAAACGCGTCACACTGACCGGACCGAAGAGATTGATGGCGCGGTCGGCATCATCATGCAAATTTTCTAAAAACAAGGCATGCGGGGCGTTGGGCAATGCGCTCATGATAGGCCTCTTCTCTGGGGTGTCCGGTTCAGCTTCGCTGCAGATGCGAAAAGCTTCGCGCGCCTTGATGACGGTTTCAAGTCAAAATCGTCCCCAATTGGTCTTAAATTACATAATACCAATTTTGAAAATTCCGCTTGCCAAGCCCTTGCGCCTCACGTACATCGCGCCACCTTTATTGTGATGACTTAGCCTTTGGAGCTTGACGCCACTGAGCACGATTGCTGTCCCCCGCGCCTTTTTTGGGGAGAATTTCACCGCCAGCCTGATTGATGATTTAATGCGTCAGGGCTGGGCCTATGCGCCGCAGGCCCTGGATCCAGACTTGATTACGGCCTTGCGGGCGGACGCTTTGCATCTCATCGCAGAAGGCGAAGTGAAAGCCGCTGCCATCGGGCGCGGCGATTTAGAACAACGCGCGCCGCAAATCCGTAAAACCTCCATCGCCTGGATGGATGGGGCCAGCCAAGCCCAGCGGGACTTCCTTGAAGGTTGCGAGGCCATGCGCCTTTCCATCAATCGCGCCCTGTTTGCGGGCCTTTTTGAGTTTGAAGCCCATTACGCGCATTATCCCCTCGGCGGGTTTTATAAACGCCATCTCGATGCGTTTTCCGGCCCCGCCCAAACGGGTGGACCCAGCGCCATGTTTGGCCCGCGCGCCGGGCGTTCGCGCATCGTCTCCTGCGTGGTGTATCTCAATGATAATTGGCGTGATGAAGAGGGTGGGCAATTGGCCCTGTGGCAGGAATGCCCCTTAACTATAGATAATACGCCAGACCTGGATGCGCTCAATGATTACCCGCCCAGCCAGCTGATCAGCCCTAAGGCGGGTGGGTTAGTTTTGATGATGTCAGAACAAATCCCGCACGAAGTTTACCCCAGCACCCGCGACCGTTTGGCGATCGCGGGCTGGTGGCGGGTGAATGCCTCTATCGGCGGCCGGATTGATCCGGGCCGCTAAGACTTTACGCTACAAAATAAATTTCGACAGATCGGTATTCTTCGCGAGATCGCCGACACTCTTGTGCACATCATCCCCGGTCAGGGTGATCGTCTCACCCGAGCGGTCAGAAGCCGTATAGCTGATCTCTTCAGTCAGCCGTTCGATCAGGGTATGAAGACGGCGCGCGCCAATATTTTCCACGCTAGCATTGACCTCCGCGGCCAGATCGGCCAGCGCATCAATGGCGCTGTCTTCAAAGATCAAATCAACCTCTTCGGTCTTCATCAAGGCCACATATTGCGTGATGAGGCTGGCTTCCGGCTCGGTCAATATCGCGCGGAAATCATCACGGGTCAAAGCCTTCAACTCCACCCGGATCGGTAAGCGACCTTGCAATTCCGGCAATAAATCCGAGGGCTTAGAGACATGAAAGGCCCCTGAGGCGATGAACAGGATATGGTCGGTTTTCACCGTGCCATATTTGGTGGCCACTTGCGCGCCCTCAATCAAAGGCAACAGATCGCGCTGCACGCCTTCGCGTGAGACATCTGCGCCGCGCGCATCGCTGCGCGCAGAGATTTTGTCAATTTCATCCAGAAAGACAATGCCTTCATTTTCAGCCAGCTTTACTGCCTCACCCTGGATCTGGCTGTCATCAAGCAGCTTATCGGCCTCTTCATTGATCAAAGGCTCATACGCATCAACCACCTTGACCCGCACGGTCTTGGTCTTGGCCATGCCCTTACCCAAAATATCCGACAGATTGATCATGCCCATCCCGCCGGGCATGCCGGGAATGTCGATATTCTGTAGAGGCGAGCTTTCATCCTTCAATTGAAGGTCAATTTCCTTGTCATCCAGCTCCCCGGCAACCAGCTTCTTGCGAAAGCTTTCGCGCGTGCCCTCACTGGCCGTGACCCCGACCAGAGCATCAAGCACCCGGTTTTCTGCCGCGCCGCGCGCATTGGCACGAACCTCTTCACGCTTTTTCTCTTTCACCAAAGTGATTGCGATTTCAACGAGATCGCGAATGATGGAATCGACATCGCGTCCGACATAGCCGACTTCGGTGAATTTCGTGGCTTCGACCTTTAAAAACGGTGCACCGGCAAGTTTTGCCAGGCGGCGCGAAATCTCGGTCTTGCCGACGCCCGTTGGCCCGATCATCAAGATATTCTTCGGCGTCACCTCTTCACGCAAGCCATCAGGCAAGCGCTTACGCCGCCAACGATTACGCAGCGCAATGGCCACGGCCTTTTTCGCGTCATGCTGGCCGACAATATGGCGGTCTAATTCGGATACGATTTCGCGCGGAGAAAATTCAGTCATCTTTATAGGTCTCTGTATGAGAGGATCATCGTGCAGGGGGGCAGAGCAGATTTTAAGTATTCAGCACTTCCACCGTGAAATTATCATTGGTGTAGACACACACTTCGGCGGCCACGGTCATGGCTTTACGGGCAATGATTTCAGGATCGGTTTCATAATCCATCAAGGCGCGCGCGGCTGACAGCGCGAAATTACCGCCCGAACCGATGGCGGCAATGCCATGTTCAGGCTCTAACACATCACCCGCCCCGGTCAGAATATAGGTGACGTCCTTGTCGGCCACGATCAGCATGGCTTCCAAACGGCGCATATAACGATCGGTACGCCAATCCTTGGCGAGCTCCACACACGCACGCGGTAATTGGCCGGGATAGGTCTCCAGCTTGGCTTCCAAACGCTCAAATAACGCAAACGCATCTGCCGTTGCCCCGGCAAAGCCAGCCAGCACCGTGCCGCGCGCCAGTGGGCGCACTTTACGCGCTGTGGCCTTCACCACCGTATTGCCGATTGAGACCTGACCATCCCCGATCACCACCAGCTTATTGGACTTACGCACAGCCAAAATCGTAGTGCCACGCCATGGACTGGACGGGGCAGAGGGCGGCGAGGATTGTGTCATAAAGGGCTCCGTTGAGACTTAAAATCTAAGACTATGTGGGCGGTGAGCGCAAAAGGCTCAAGCCATCGGGTGCAGTGAGAGCTCTAACACATCGCCGACTTGTAAAGCTTTCAAGATCGTGACCATGTCCTCACGCGCCACGGCAATGCAGCCGCGCGTCGGGGGATAGCCGGGCTTGGCACAATGGAAAAACACCGCCGAGCCCTTGCCGGGGATGGGCGGATCATCATTATGCGAGAGCACGATGATGATGTCATAAAGCTCATCTTCACGGCGCAAAGTCTCGCATGAGGCCGGATAGGGCAGACGCACCGCCCGGTTATAGGCCGCATCCTCTGGCGCATCACACCAGCCATCGTCTTCACGGATGGATTTAAGGGGGATTGACGTTTCAGGACAGGCCAGACGATCAGCGCGCCAATAGCCCCGGCGCACGATCCAGCGTCCCGCCGGGCTCGCCCCATCGCCCTCGCATTTGTCCTCAGCGGGCAAAACCCCGCCCTTGCCCAGCGCGCAAGGGTATTCAACGCCGCGCCAGATGAGACGGTTATCAGAGTATATCTTCATCACAGACATGCGAGTGAACCTAACGTCTTTGCGAACTGCGCGCGAGCGATAAACGCGCTAAACCATGGGGAAAAGGCTCGCCAAGCCTTGCCAAGGCGCGGCGCTCACCTCACATTGCTTTCAAAGCCCGCATTTAAAGACTGGACAAGACCCATGGCGAGTAAAAAGACGTTACTGATCGTTGATGATGATCCGGAATTGCGCGAAACGCTGGCCGAGCAATTCAGTTATGACGACGAATTTGAAGTCTTAACCGCCCCGGCCGCCCGGCCCGGCATGGACATCGCCCAGAAAGAGCGCATTGATGTCATCATCTTTGATGTCGGCTTGCCGGACATGGATGGGCGCGAGGCCTGCCGTCTGCTGCGCAAGGCCGAGGTCACGACCCCGATCATCTTACTGACCGCTCAATCAGGGGATGCCGATCATGTGCTGGGCCTGCGCTCTGGGGCCAATGACTTTCTGGCCAAGCCGATCTCCTTCGTTGTCTTGCTAGAACGCGTGCACAATCAATTGCGCCGCCATGAACAATCTGAAGATGCCGTTCTGCAAGTTGGCCCGTTTGAGTTCCGTCCGTCTTTAAAAATCCTGATCGATGGCCAGGGCAAGAAAATCCGCCTGACGGAAAAAGAAACCAATATCCTCAAATATCTCTATCGCGCGGGCGGTAAGCCTATTGCGCGCGAGGAATTGTTGGAAAAAGTCTGGGGCTATCATCACGAAGCCAATACCCACACTTTGGAAACCCATGTCTATCGCCTGCGTCAAAAGATAGAGCCCCATGGGTCGAGCGCCAAGCTGTTAATCACGGAATCAGGGGGCTATCGCCTGCAGATGTAGTCAGGCGCGGCGCTAATTTTCGACATCATCGCGAAAATGCGCCATGTGATGCATGCGCTCATGCAGGATTGTCACGATCCCAATGTCGGCGTTGGACAGATAGCGCCAGTAAATAACATGGCGTTCATAGCGCACATAAAAGCCGTCATGACCAAAGGCCGCTGGGATGGGCTTTGAGGCAATCTCATGGCGCGCAATTTTTGAGAAAACGTCAAACAAGCCGGTGATGTAGCGCTCGGCCTGCCCATCCCCCCAATGCTCACGCGTATGGCGATAAATCTCATCCAAGCGATGAGAGGCGCGTAATTGAATGCGCACCTCAGCCATGGTTTCAAGCACGGTTACGCGCGATCACCTGATCTGCACTTAAGGGGTGATAACGCTCTTCGGGTGCGCTGAAGGCATGATCAAGCTCAGCCTTCAGACGGGAAAAGGCCTGCGCCTCAGCGCGTTCTTTATCGCAGCGAATAAGATGGCGAATATATTCGCTGACATTTTCAAAACTGCCATGCTCACCGACCGTGTCTGCAACATGATCGCCCAGCACGCCGTTCAAACGCACCGTCAGAGTTGTCGTTTTAGTCATCTTAAAACCCTCGCGCCGTCTTCAATATAATCAAAAATACTTACGCAAACAAGTTCAAGTCCGAGTTATCGCAAAAAACCCCGAACCTAAGGCTCGGGGTTTTCATCACACCATCCAGGCACACCTTAAAACGGTAACCAGCTGCGGCTTTCTGTATAGGAGAGATACCCCATATTAGCCCCGGCGCGCAGGCCAACCCCTGAGCGGATTGGGGCCAAGGTGATATGGTCTTTCGCCTGATAATTCACGCCCAGACCAGCAACGAAATAGGCCGTTCCCTCTACGCCCGGAAAGCGCTGGTAAAGCTCATCCGTGGAGCGCGCGCCATAGACCAGGGTGAAGACCCGGCTGGCATTTCCACCGGCATCGAAACCCAAAGAGGGGCCCTGCCAATAGATTTTTTCCGCGCCCGACTGGCTCTTCATGTGAAGATCACCCTCACCCAGACGAAGACCAATTCCAGCAGCGCCCGCAATTTCTGAGCCGGTAATATAACCCACCGGGCGGCCATTATCGGCAAAAATGCGCTCTAATGCAGAGGCCGCCGCTTCGGCCGTTACGCCAAAGAAATCCGAGGTCGCCTCAATAATTTCTTCTTGGGTATAGGTTTGCGGACGTGCTTGAGAATCGCTTTGCGCGCGCGTGGCCCCCGTGTCGCGATAGGATGATTGCGATGTCGCGCAACCACTTAACACGCTGGCGCTGGCAGCGATGCATAAGGCGGATAACAGTCCAAGACGTTTGAAATTGGACATGGTCGATCTCCCTGACCTTGTGACTTCACTCCCCGAAGGAGTGATGTTGGCGGGAAAGCGAACGATTGCAAGTTTAATTGTGGTTAAGCAAAGATGAAGAATCGCCCGTCATTTGAGAACTGGCCGCGAAGCTGGCTACCAAAAGACGCATATCGCCAGGCAAAGGGGCGTTGAGAAGATCACGGATCGAATAATCAGGATGACTATGATGCGTGTTTTGAGCGTTCAGCTGCACCAGACCACCCCCATGCGTGAGATTGACAATATTCAACGCCCAGGAAGGAAAGGTTCGGGTCTGACAGGGATGATGACTGAGGAGACATAAATCTTCATGGCGCGGGTCTTGGCGTACATTTTGTAACAGCCAGGTCAAAGATGCCGCCGGCCCCTCAGCGTAATGTAAGAAATAGCGCCCATCATAGAGGAGAAGGCTGGTGATGCCATGATCTTCATTACGTTTGCGCGCGCGCAAGCTCAAACTGTTTAAGGTATTGATCGGCAAAGGCTGAACCGCACGGCTGAGATAGACCAGACGATGAAGGCTCATACACGACACTCCCCTAGAAAGTCTCATTCACAAAATGACATGCGGCGAAAATCTTGATCGTCTTGGTGTAGAGATCAGGTGCTGAGAGCGTTTAGAGTGAATGCCCACTGACAAGATGGCATCATCAGGATCAGGGCCTTTCTTGAGCGAGGCAACGCTTAACCCTGAATGCATTCAATCAGAGTTCTTGCAGGCTGTCATCCGTTTATTTGCCAAGGTAAGAGGCGCTTGGCGGGCGATAAAAGCAGTGCTAAGTCGGCTGTCATGACAACAGATCCAAAACGCATCCGAAATTTTTCTATCGTAGCCCACATCGACCACGGAAAATCGACGCTGGCCGACCGTCTGATCCAGACGACCGGCGGCCTCAGCGCCCGTGAGATGAAAGAGCAAGTGCTCGACAGCATGGAGCTGGAGCGCGAGCGCGGGATTACGATCAAAGCCCAAACCGTTCGCCTGGACTATACGGCCCAGGATGGCGAACACTATGTGCTCAACCTGATCGACACCCCTGGTCACGTGGACTTTGCCTATGAGGTGAACCGCTCGCTGTTCGCGTGTGAAGGCTCGCTGCTGGTCGTGGATGCGGCCCAGGGCGTTGAAGCGCAAACACTCGCCAATGTGTATCAGGCCATTGAGGTTGATCACGAGATCGTCCCGGTCCTCAACAAGATCGACCTGCCCGCCGCCGAGCCTGAGCGCGTCAAGGCCCAGATCGAGGATGTGATCGGAATTGATGCCAGCGATGCGGTGGAGATCTCGGCCAAGACCGGGCTCAATATCGATCAGGTCTTGGAAGCCATCGTCAAACGCCTACCTCCGCCCGAAGCCGGTGATCCCAATGCGCCCTTGAAGGCGCTGTTGGTCGATAGCTGGTATGACACCTATCTGGGCGTGATCTGTCTGGTGCGTATTTATGAAGGTACGCTACGAAAAGGCATGAAAGTGCGCCTGATGGGGGCCAAAGCCTCCTACGGGGTGGATGGGGTTGGGGTTTTCCGGCCGACCAAGGAAAGCGTTGACAGCTTGGGCCCAGGCGAGCTGGGCTTCCTCAATGCCTCGATCAAGCAAGTGCGCGATGCGCGCGTCGGCGATACCGTCACCGAGGAAAAACGCCCGACCGATAAGCCGCTACCAGGCTTTAAACCCGCTCAGCCTGTGGTCTTCTGCGGCATGTTCCCTGTGGACGCCGCCGATTTCGAAGACATGCGCGATGCAGTGGAGCGTCTGGCGCTCAATGACGCCTCTTTCAGCTATGAGATGGAAACCTCCGCCGCTTTGGGCTTTGGCTTCCGCTGTGGCTTCTTGGGGCTTTTGCATCTTGAAGTGATCCGTGAGCGTCTTGAGCGTGAATATGATGTCGATCTGATCACCACCGCGCCCAGCGTGGTCTATGAGCTGACCATGACCGATGGCTCGATGCAGGAGCTGCACAATCCCGCGGACATGCCCGATGTGGTCAAAATCGACGAAATTGCTGAACCTTGGATCAAGGCCACGATTTTGGTGCCCGATGAATATCTCGGCGCGGTACTGAAGTTGTGCGAAGACCGCCGCGGCATCCAGCAGGAACTGACCTATGCGGGCTCGCGCGCCATGCTGGTTTATGAGCTGCCGCTTAACGAGGTGGTCTTCGACTTCTATGACCGCCTGAAATCCGTCACCAAGGGCTATGCCAGCTTTGACTATCAGTTCATCGACCATCGCGCGGGCGATCTGGTCAAGATGTCCATTCTGGTCAATGACGAGCCGGTCGATGCACTGTCCATGATCGTACACCGTGCCCGTGCCCAAGGGCGCGGCCGTGCGATGTGTGAGAAGTTGAAAGACCTGATCCCGCGTCACATGTTCAAAATCCCGATCCAGGCGGCCATTGGCGGCAAGGTGATCGCGCGCGAGACCTTGTCAGCGATGCGCAAAGACGTGACGGCGAAATGTTATGGCGGCGATGCGACGCGTAAGCGTAAGCTGCTGGATAAACAAAAAGCCGGTAAGAAACGTATGCGCCAATTCGGTAAGGTCGAAATCCCGCAAGAAGCCTTTATCGCCGCCCTGAAAATGGATGACGATTAAGTCAAAGAGGCACCTGCCTCTTGCTCGTATTAAAAAACCCTCTAAGTCTGGGTTAGCACCTATCGGTGTTCATCTGATTTGGAGGGTTTTTTTATATGTTCCGCGCACTCGCATTGTCCGTGACTTTGATGGCTGGGCTCTCCAGCGCCGCCTTAGCGGAGCTGAAAACCGGCGAGCATGCCCCGAACTTTACCGCCCAAGGATTTTTGGCGGGCGAAGCATTTGAGTTTAATCTGGAAACCGCACTGCAAGACGGCCCCGTCGTGCTGTACTTCTTCCCGGCTGCCTTTACACCAGGCTGCAATATCGAAGCGGCGCTCTTTGCGGAACATGCCGAAGAATTTACTGCCGAAGGCGCGACCCTGATCGGGGCCACGTCGGGTAATACCGATCAATTACAAGAGTTTTCAACCGCCCATTGCGCCAGCGCCTTTCCGGTTGCCGGTGTCGAAGGCGATGTCGTGCGTGATTACGAAGTCGGCATGCTGATGCGTCCAGGTTGGACCAAGCGGACCTCTTATGTCATTGCGCCCGATGGTGAAATCCTACTTGCCTATAGCGAAATGAACCCCAATGAGCATGTCAACCAGACGCTGGCGGCCGTGCGCGCCTGGAAAGCGGCTCATAGCGAATAATTACCGCGCTAATACGCCTTGGCAGCCTCGACAAGCCCTTCAAAAATCGCACGAAATTCTTTGCGATAGATCAAAAACTCTGGGTGGAATTGCACCCCCAGATAGAAGGGCTTGGCGCGGTCTTCAATGGCCTGAATCACGCCATTTCTTTCACACGCACTGACCTTTAGCCCCTCGCCCAGATCGGCGATCGCTTGTTTATGGATCGAATTGACCCGCGTTGCGGGCTTACCCACCAAGCGCGATAACAGACTATCATCGGTTATCGTAATTGTTTTGCGATAGAGCAGATGACCCAGAGGCGTCGATGGGTAATCGACATCGTCATATACTTCGCTCAAGCGTTGATGGAGGCTGCCACCGCTGGCCACATTCATCAATTGCGCCCCGCGGCAAATGGCAAGTGTGGGCAGATGGCTATCTCGCGCTTTACGCGCCCAATACATTTCCATCTCATCGCGGTCATGATCATAGCGCGCACCCTCAATGGCGTCCTGACCATAATGGACGGGAAAGACATCCGATCCACCGCCAATCAAGAGCCCTTTCAAGCGTAATTTACGCCACGCCATGCCGGGGGAGAGCTCGATCGGCACCCCCCCGGCCAGACGTACAGCCAAGCCCATTGCCGTATAGGCCAGATTATCGCCGCGTTCGGGCTTTGTTATGCCTATGATGGGCTGTGTACTCACACCAAACCTTTCACGTTTGACGTCTTTGGCCTTAGCCTTTTAATTCATGCGGTAATTCCCCATGACGCACCAAAGAGCTTAAAACAAATAAAACCCCAAAGGCACTCATCGGGTCATCGTGAAGATCAATCTCTGACTTTGCGCCTTTAGAGAGGCCAAAGCGTTGTTTGAGAATGTGAAAGGCCTCATCAAAGTCTGTAACTTTATCGACCGCCTCGGCAAAGGATTTAAACGCCGCCTTGGGCTCACCCTTTTCCAACTCCCACACCATATTGTCCCAGGCTTTACCCGCCCCTTTGGTGTCGATCCCATCCAGCGCATCGGCAAAGGCCCCGGCCGCCCAGGCCCCCGGCACCCGGGTTTTCGCGCCCACCTCGCCCTCAACCTCTTCACCGGCAGGCACGTCGCCATAGGCAAACAGGTGATAGACCAGCCATGGGAAATCAACGCCCGATTCCACACTTTGGAAGAGGCCCGCCCAAAAGCGTGGATTGACCTCAATCAGCTTGGGCTGATCAAAACTGTCTGGATCCCACATGAAGTCGATCTCAGCCACGCCATGCCAGCCCACATGATCCATCAAAGCGTTGGCTGCACGTAGGAAAGGCGCATCATCAACCGTTTCACGCATCGCGCCAGAGCCGCCCGCCACGGGCATATTCTGGACATTGTGATAGGCCATATGCGCGCGCAACTGCCCATCTTTATAGAGCACACAAACGCAATAATCCTCGCCCTTCGCGCCTTCTTGTAACAAGGGCGGTGGGTTTTCCATGCCCACCCTTTGCAATGCACGGGTCTGCATTTCCTTTGGGTCATCAAAGAATTCAATGCCGCGCCCGCCGACCTCATCCACGGCCTTGATAAGGGCAGGCATTTTGATCTCTGCCATCACTGCGCGCACCTCATCACGGGTGTGAGGGTGCCAGGTCTTGGGCGCGGGAACGTCCAGGCCGTCCAGGGTTTTAACCAGATTTTGCTTGGGGTCGACCTTATCAATCGCCTCGATATCAGCGACAGCCAAGGTAATAAGGCCTTCGAAGCGATGCTTATGAAGGGCCAGAACCTTTGCCTCCCGGAAAGTGGGCATCAAAATATAAGGTCGCTCATCCACAGGCTTATGCTTGAGCACAGCCTTCAACAGGTCCTGGATAAAGCCCTCTTCGTCCTTTTCATAATCGGCATGGACAAAGTTATGGGCAGAATAGCGCGAAAAGCTCCCCGCCGTCAGGCCCACGCTATCGCAGGTAATGACCTCCACACCGCGCTTGTGCAGCGAGTGCGCAATCACCAAGGCCATCAAGCTGCGGCCATAGGTGACAATGACCCGTCCCTCATGCTTTGGGTCGGTCTTTGGGTTTAGATCGTTCGTCATAAAACGCCCCTTCAATCGATCATCCACCCACTCTAGGGGGCTTCATGATCGAAACGCTGATGCGTGGCAAGACGTTCCTTAGGCGCAGTACTGCGACCTAGCGTCGCTTCGGTTTCACGCCCAAAGTTTTGGCTGGAGCCTCTTTAAATCCTGGAACATGGATTTTGGTCTTATGGCTTTGTGGGCCCTTGGAATTATCCGGCATCAAGCCGCGATAATAGCCCTTTTGCCATTTCTCCTCGGCGACTTTTTCGTCCCCGCTGGCAATCCCGGCAACGAAATTTGACCGGCTTTCTCGCCAGATCTCTAATTGCTCGACGGTTTTGGGATCGGTGTGAATGGTTTTCAGCTCCGGCGTCACCCGATCAAACAGATCACGGCGCACGGGGAAAAACTGCGCAATGGCCTCACCCGCTTCAAAGCGCACCTCACCTGGCCGGGTAAAACGCCAATTCATCGTGAAGGTATAGGGGCTCCAATCGGTTTCAATCACCCCCGATAGGGCCGTGATCCCGTCTTTAACCCCATTGAAAGGCCCACTGACAAATATATTCCATCCCGGCGGTGTTCGCAGTAAAAAGCCCATCTCGAAGGTCAAAATGCCCGAGCCGAAATTGCTCAGGCCCGCGCCCGGATTGTGCATGGCCATTGGATCATCGAGACTTACGCTGACATCACTGACCGCCGCACCGCCATTCCAGCGCGCGCTCAAACCCGTCGGGGTAAAGACTTCCCAGCCATGCTGATTGGCAATCGCCAAGGGCAGGCAGCGATAGGCAAAGGCGTCAGGGGTGTCATCCATCCAGTCACGGCGCGTGCTGGCGGGACGAAGGGGCGGCTCATGAGCCGTTAAGGGATGGCAAATCAGTTTCATAGGGGCGATCTAAAGGCTGGTAAGGCGTGCGGATCAAGCCTTTTAGGTGCAATAGACTTGATTTTATGGCGTGGAAAGCGCATTTGGAGCGGTTATGACCATTCAGTTGAAGATTGATAACGCCGGACGCGCTCAAAACGATCCCGGCCTTGTTCCGCTTGTTGGATTGACGCGTGCGCAATTGCGCGACGCGCTGGTTGAGCATGCCGGTGTGGATGCCAAAAAAGGCAAGATGCGCGCCGATCAGGTTTGGCGCTGGCTCTATCATTTCGGCGTCACCGATTTTGACGCCATGACCAATGTCTCCAAGGATTTGCGCGCCGCGATGAAGGCCGCCTTCACCCTGGACCGGCCTGAGATTGTCGAGCGCCTGATCTCGGTCGATGGCACACGCAAATATCTGGTGCGTCTGTCACCGGGTGTTGAGTGCGAAATGGTCTTCATCCCCGATGTGGGCCGTTCAGGCGCGCTATGCGTCTCATCTCAAGTGGGCTGTACGCTCAATTGCACCTTCTGCCATACCGGTACACAGCCCTTGGTGCGCAATCTGACGGCGGCGGAAATTGTCGCCCAGATTATGATTGCCCGCGATGATCTGGACGAATGGCCCACCTCGCTGGAGGATCGCAAACTCACCAATATTGTCTTCATGGGCATGGGTGAGCCGCTTTATAATCTCGATCACGTCTCTGATGCGATTGACATTATTTCTGATGGCGAAGGCATTCAGATCGGGCGCCGGCGCATCACGGTCTCAACCTCAGGCGTGGTGCCGAAGATCAAGGAATTGGGTGAGCGCACCGGCACGATGTTGGCGATTTCCCTGCACGCGACGAATGATCCGCTGCGCGATGTTCTGGTCCCGCTGAACAAGAAATATCCGCTGGAGGTTTTGCTCAATGAAATCAAGCAATATCCCGGCCTGAATAATTCCAAGCGGGTGACGTTTGAATATGTGATGCTGAAAGGCGTCAATGACAGCCTGGCCGAGGCGCGCGAGCTGGTGCGCCTGTTACGCGGCATTCCCGCAAAGATCAATCTGATCCCGTTCAATCCCTGGCCCAACAGCCCCTATGAGTGCTCGGACTGGGATACGATTGAGGCTTTTGCCGATGTGGTGAACCGCGCCGGTTATGCCAGCCCCATTCGCACACCACGCGGACGCGATATCTTTGCCGCTTGCGGACAATTGCGCTCTGAAAGTGTGAAAATTCGCGCCAGTGAGAGAAAACGCCTGGAGCGCGAGCAATCTGAAGGCGAACCCTCTCAAGCCTAAGATTTAACTTGTTTTAATGCCAAGTATACGATGCAATCCCTGATCATGACGGGGGATTGCATCGTGCTGAACCATTTTTCTGAAAGCCTCATAACGGCTCAAGCCACGCAGTATCGCAAGCGCGGCAGAGGCGCACTCAGCCCCTTTCTCGATCCCGACTTCGCCCAGACCCTGCTTGAGAGTATTGAGACCTGGCCACACTGGAATCTCGTTACGCGCCTTCAAGGTCAGCATCGCGATTTTGATGCGGCGGGTATGCAGGCCCTAAGCCCGGAGCGCTCAGCCCCCTTCATGGAACTTGTCCATCAAGGCGCAGGAGAGGGCTTTCAATATCTCTTTGAAAATTTTCCTCTTTATGAAGAGGGCCGGGCAGGTCGCCTCAGTGGTCCGCTCAAAGACATCTATATGAGCGTAAGGAGCGAGCCCTTTCTGGCGTTAATGCGTCAGATCACCGGCCATCACGATATCAGCTATGCGGACTGCCAGCTTACCCGCTTTCGCCCCGGCCATTATTTAACGCTACACAATGATGGGATAGAGGACAAAAATCGCCGTACCGCCTTCGTGATCAATCTCAGCGCCCATTGGCGCGTGGATTATGGTGGGTTGTTACAATTCATCACACCCCAGGGCGATGTCGCTGAAGCTCTAACCCCGGATTTCAACCGCTTATGCTATTTTAACGTGCCCCAAGACCATAGCGTCAGTTGCGTTGCCCCCTTTGCCCCCCATCCGCGATATGCCATTACTGGCTGGTTACGGTATGGAGTTGAAAGCTAGCGGACACGATGACTACGCCAATCTTGATGACGCCGCGCCTGCATCTGCGCGCGCTGAGCTATGACGATGTCCCGGCCCTTCATGACGCGCTCAGCGATGAGGCGAGCATGGCCTATTGGTCGAGTGCGCCGAAAAAGACCCTCAAAGAAACCCGCGAATACATGCGCTTTAATATCGAAGCCAAGGCGGGCCCATGTTGGGCAATCACAAAGCGTGAAGCCCCCGAGCTGGCGCTGGGCTGGGTCATATTGATGATCCGCAAAGAAAGCGTGGCAGAAATCGGATATATCACACTGCCTTCTGCCAGAGGTGAGGGCCTCGCCTTCGAAGCGTGCGCACGGGTGGTCGAATATGGCTTTTCTGAGGGCATGCGCCGCATTTATGCCGACACCGATCCTGATAACACCGCCTCCATCGCCCTGTTGGAGAAACTTGGCTTTCGCTATGAAGGTCGTCTGGTCGCCACATGGCACACCCATCTGGGGATCCGTGACAGCGCGATCTATGCCAAAGTTCAGCTCTAGAGCGCGTTTTCGATAGACCCGCTTGGCGTTGCGCCTATGATGGCGCAGCGTAAGGGGGCGGGCATGGACTTCATGTATGTGGATGAATCCGGTGATGGCGGCCGGGCCGAAGGGGGCTCGCCGGTTTTCGTGCTGTCCGGCATTATCCTACCTTCCACGGGGTGGCATGAAGCCGAAACCTATTTGATGGAGATCCGCCAGAAACTGGCCCGCGCGTATGGCTGGCCCGTGCGCAACGAATTGCGCGCCAGTCAGATTATGCGCACCCGCACTATGGCACCAGAACGCCGGGTGGCGATGCTTAAAGACACTTTGAGCGCGATTGCCAATATTCCCCAGAGCCAAATCCTATTAAGCGCAGGCGTGAAAGCCGATCTTTCGCCCGATTGCGATGTCTTTACAGCCACTTGGCAGACCCATTTGGGCCAATTTGAAGATCGCTTAGCAAAGCTTAGCCGCCATCGCCCCCCACCCAAAGGCCGCCAAGGCCTGGTGCTGTGTGATGATACCCATGGGGGCAAGCTGATCCGCCTGATGCGGCGGTTACGGCGCGAACGCTGGGTCAACCGACGCAGTTTTTTATGGTTTAAGCGCCTGAAAAACCGGCCGCTTCGTTGGATCGTCGAAGATCCCCAACAGCGCGATAGCCGCGCCTCGCTGCTGCTTCAGGCCGCCGACTTATGCGCCTATGCGGCGTTTCAAAGCTTCTATCCTAATCGCTATATCCAAGAGCATGCACCAGAGGGCCTTCTGAGCGCGCTTCACAAACATCCTGGCGATATTTTACGGGTCGAAGGCTAAGCCAGACATACCAAACCCCCACGCAAAGCGTGAGGGCGGGGCATGAGTGTCTGCGGTCTTAATTGAAAACGCCGCTTATCTTACATAGGCTTACGATAGACATGGACGAAGCGGTCCGTCTTACCGCGCAGGCCATCGGCGAACACATTCTGAGTGTGGTCATCTTCGCTGTGCGCCAAGATATCGCTATCTGTTTCTAACACAAAACCGGCGGCGGTGATCTCTTCAATCGCTTGGGTTTCAGCCATACGGTGCAGCGCATCCACGCCATCGCGGTCAATATCATCCGCGCCGTGGTGATCAACAACCAAGAAGGTCCCGCCGGGTTTTAGTGCATTGTAAATAGACTGATTGATGGCCGCGCGGTCCACATCCTGTAGCAAGAGATCATGGTAGTAGAGCACCATGAAGACCGCATCGACTTGCTCACCGTTCAAAGCTTCAGCGGTATCCAGCTCATAAAGCTCACAAACAAAGCTGGTGATATTCTCACGCTCAGCCGCCAAAGCTTCCATACCCGTGACGGCTTGAGGGTAATTGGTGGCCACATAGACATCGTTCTGGGCATAGACATGACCCATATCGCCCACCGCCGCAGACAGAATGCGGGTATAATATCCCCCGCCCGCGATCAGATCGATGACGTGATCACCAGGCTTGATCCCGGCAACCGCTAAAACCTCACCCGGTTTACGGCCCTCATCACGCACGACATCTTCTGCCGGGCGGGTTTCATCATGGACCGCAGCGGTGATGTAGGCAGGGGTATCTATAGACGTCAGAGCTAAAGTCGAGCTGGCCAGCGCCAGTAGAAATGTGGATGACAGCATCAAATCCTCCCAATGCGCAAATGCGTCGCGGCGCACGCTATCACACGCAGCCACATTGCCTAGTCACGACTTTGTGGGCCTGGCTCAAAAGCCGGTGAAGATGGGATGAATGGGCGCAAAACCTGCTAAAGCCATGGAATATAAAAGGTAAGTGGGCCGCTGATATCCAACGACCCACTCCCACCTTGCGCGTAGATCCTAGCTGAATCATGTCCAGTTCAGACCTGTTAACGAGTATAACAGAGGGACAAGCGTTCGCCTAGCTTGAACTTAAAACACCCCTAAAAGTCGCTTCGCACGCATCACCCGGCTGCCAGCCCGAGGCGGTTTCAACAAAGCGGCACGCGGCATAATCCGCACCCGGCGTACCGAGCTCAACACCGGGAAGTTCTGGGTTTTGCAGAGCGCTAAAGCGATCTTTGGCAAAGACATAGCGCAATTGCGCCCCTTCAACAGCTGCCGCGTCATAAACGCATACCGGTGGGCGCATCAACACCGTGCGCACGGAGCGATCGCCCATGCGTTGACCAAACACCTGTTGCGCCAGGGCCGGGTTATTCGCGCGCAAGGCCGCAGCACTGGAAGCCCCCTGGGGGGCGATCATGCTCGCCGTGCCTTCGCTATCATGGGCCACAATACGCGCAAAAAAGGCATGCTCGGCCGGCGTAACCACGCGGCAAGTCGGCTCAGCCGTGGTACAGGCGCTTACACCCAGACCCACCAAACCCAATGTGGCTATAGTCAAACGGCGCATGGCCATCCCCTCACTGCATCAATAAACCAAGGGCGAGTATCGCGTAGACACTCGCCCCTGCCAAGTCGGCGATTACAAAGAATAAGTGACAAGATGCAAGGCCGGTTCCCGGCCCGCACACCTTTTTGTCACCGCCTCACTTACGTCAAGCGTCCGGCGATCAGATCCTCAACTACACTGGGATCAGCAAGGGTCGACGTATCACCCAATTGATCCATCGCCCCTTCAGCAATCTTGCGCAGAATTCGGCGCATGATCTTACCCGAACGGGTTTTAGGAAGGGCTGGCGCAAATTGGATATGATCCGGCGTCGCGATCGGTCCAATTTCTTGGCGCACCCATTGACGCAACATGGTTTCAGTTTCATCAGACGGCACAATGCCCGCAATCAAAGTGACGAAGCAATAAATGCCTTGGCCTTTGATATCATGAGGGAAGCCGACGACTGCCGCTTCGGCGACCAATTCATGGGCGACAAGCGCGCTTTCAATCTCTGCCGTGCCCAGACGGTGGCCCGAGACATTCAAGACATCGTCCACGCGCCCGGTAATCCACCAATAGCCGTCCGCATCACGGCGCGCGCCATCCCCGGTGAAATAATAGCCCGGATAGGTCGTGAAATACGTATCCACAAAGCGCTGATGATCGCCATAGACCGTGCGCATTTGACCGGGCCAAGAACCATCAAGGACCAGATTACCTTCCTGCGCGCCCTCTTCCGGCAAGAGATGGCCTTCATTATCCACCAAGAGCGGGCGAATACCGAACATCGGTTTTGACGCCGCACCGGGTTTTAGCGCATGCGCGCCCGGCATCGGGGTAATCAACTGGCCCCCGGTTTCGGTTTGCCACCAGGTGTCAACGATAGGACAGCGCCCTTCGCCCACCACGTCATGATACCAGCGCCACGCCTCGGGATTGATCGGCTCACCCACCGATCCCAAAAGCCGCAAGGAAGAGCGATCATGCTTCTTCACGGGCTCCTCCCCCACGCGCATGAGCGCGCGGATGGCGGTCGGGGCGGTGTAAAGAATGGTGACTTTGTGCTTGGCGACGATGCGCCAGAAGCGATCCGGGCCGGGATAGGTCGGAATACCCTCGAACATCACGCTTTGCGCGCCGCACGCCAACGGCCCATAAACGATGTAGCTATGCCCCGTGACCCAACCGACATCGGCGGTACACCAGAACACATCATCAGGGCGATGATCAAAGGTGTAATGGAAGGTCATCGCGGCCCAGACCAGATACCCCCCTGTGGTGTGCAAGACCCCCTTGGGCTTACCGGTTGAGCCGGAAGTATAGAGGATGAACAGCGGATCTTCCGCCGACATGGTCTCAATGGCGCATTTGGCATCGACTTCCAGCGCCAGATCATGGTGCCAAAAATCACGGCCCTCTTTCCAGCCGACTTTTGAGCCGGTATGGCGGATACATAACACCGCCTTCACATCTGGGGTCTGCTCCAACGCCTTATCGACATTATCTTTTAAGGGCACGGCCTTACCACCGCGCACGCCTTGATCGGCGGTGATGACATACTCTGATTGGCAATCGAGGATCCGCCCCGCCAAAGCATCCGGCGAAAAGCCGCCAAAGACCACTGAATGGACCGCACCGATCCGCGCACACGCCAACATGGCATAGGCCGCTTCCGGGATCATCGGCAGATATAGCGTAACGCGGTCGCCTTTTTTGACACCAATTTTTTTTAATTCATTGGCAAAGCGGCAGACGTGATTGTGGAGCTGACCATAGGTGATGGAATGGTGATAGGCCGGATTATCGCCTTCCCAAATCAAGGCCACATCATTGGCTTTATGGGGCAGATGGCGACCCACGCAATTATAACACGCGTTCAACTCACCATCTTCGAACCAGCGAATATGCAGATCGTCCTTAGCATAAGAGACATCTTTGATTTTCGTGGGCGCTTTGGACCAGCTTACCCGCTGTAATTCCTCCGCCCAGAACGCCTCTGGATCGTCCAAAGACTGACGGTATTTGTCTTCATAAATAGACGCCGTAACGTGAGCCGTTTCGGCAAAGGGTTTTGGAATAGGTACGCGCTCATCACTCATTAGCGCTTCTCCCCGAATAAGTGTGTGTGATTATTATCACCTAACAATGATCGGGGATGGACCGTGACGCAAGTGCGAAGAATGCGATATTAGACTTTAGGCTAATGCTTAGGCGTAATTCTCGTTCGCGTGCAGCGCGGGCCCTAAAGTCCCGCCCACCATGATCGCCACGATCGACAAAAGCTCCTTATAAAGGTCCAAGCTCGTGGGCTTTTCAATCGTGCAGGCCACATTGGGGTAATCATTCGGCTCGCGGCCCTGACGGGGCGGAAATCCCGACACAACAATCACCGGAATATGCTGAAAACGGCCTAAACTTTGCAGACGGTCCAACAGCCAATGGCCGTCATGATAAGGCATCTTCAAATCAAGAAGAATGCAAGAGGGCTCACGTGCACCGTCATACTTGCCTTCACAGGTCAGGTAAGACAACGCCTCCGCACCATTACATACACGTTCAACCTGCACATTGGGCAAGCCATTTTGCAAAGCCTGGGTTGAGAGAAAGGCATCGCCATCATCATCTTCAACCAATAGAATTGCGTGTGACCGCATGGCCCCCTCCAACTTGCCCTCACGATTTAAATGTATAAGCAATGCTTTATGGGGACTTTGAAGACAAAGCCCACACCAAACTCTCACAACTCTACACTGACTCGATCAAATTATAAGCCTGCCGTTCTATCTGTATGCGCGCAATTGGCGAGTCTTTTTCAGACTCAGTGAAGTTATTTTTTATTAGCCCCACCCTGTCAAGGCATATCAGGCCGGGAATTCAACATTTTAAACGAATTCTGTCTGTGACTTTTATCACATCCTGCCTTCAAAGGCTTTTCAGCGATGATCGAAACCGCCTCGCATTCCCCCATAAAGAGAATATCGGTCATAGCGCGTCCACACCAAGTCGATGATTTTGAATACACTCGTCCAGTTCTTAACTTAGCGCGAACTATGATTTAGGTTTTCCAACACTTTCTAGAGGCGATGTAGAATACCCCCCTAAACGCTCAAACCCCAAAGCGCTCTGTAAAAAGGAAGCCCCAGAAGATTATTGACACCTTCACCCACCCCTTATAGACGAATTCAGGCGAGGTGGGACATGCATATACTCTTGACAATTATTGGCCTTTTAAGCGGGCTTGGCATTTTACTGTGGCGCATCTCAATTGCCGCCCAAGCTGCGCACGAACTGGGCGAGGCCGCAGAAGGCCTGTTCAATCTGCCACGCAAGCTCGGCTTTCAAAGCAAAAGCCGCCGCCACCCCCTGGGGCTTATCGAAGATCCGAAAGAGGCCGCGACTTTACTGCTGTATGGCTTCATCACCTTGAGCGGGCGTCACGAAGACCGTCAGGCTGAGCTTTTGTCACGTCTTCAAAGCCTGTTTGAGATTGATCGCGAGCACGCCATTGAACTTTATCAACGCGCCAAATGGCATGTCAGCCATCTCAATGACGAACAAACCATCGCACGAAAGCTTTCACCAAGCCTCTATAAACAAGTCGGTTTAGACGCTTATCAAGGACTTTTCACCCTGCTAACCGACCTCCATCCCGGCCCTTACACACCTGGCGAACAGACCTATCTTGATCAAATGGGACGCGTTATCACACGCTAACACGGCCCTTCATCCATAAGGGCCATCACGATAAGGACCCTTTGATGAAACTGCATCTGGCAAGCTGGCCTGAGATTGAGCGCTATCTGGAAACATCAAAAGGGATTGTCATTCCCATTGGCTCAACCGAGCAACATGGGCCCAATGGCCTTCTCGGCACCGATGCGCTTTGCCCTGAAATCATTGCCCATGAAGCCGCTGAGGACGCTGGCTTTTTAGTCGGGCCGACCTTTAATGTCGGCTGCGCCCAGCACCATTTAGGCTTTCCGGGCACCATCACTTTGCGCCCTTCAACCATGATTGCCGCGCTTCAAGACTGGATTGGATCGCTCCACCGTCACGGCTTTGAAAAGATTTACTTCTTTAACGGCCATGGCGGCAATATCACCACAATTGATGCCGCTTTTATCGAGAGCTATGCGCCCTATTCCTTTGATGACATGGCCTGCCCCTACCACCTGAAGCTTCGCAATTGGTGGGAATTGAACGGCGTTTTGGATCTTTGCAAATCCATCTTCCCCGTGGGCGAAGGCTCGCACGCCACAGCCTCAGAGGTTTCCGTGACCTATTATGCCTACCCGGAAGCCATTAAAGACGTTGTGATGACCCCGCGCATTGCGCCGTCTGATCGTTTTCGTGATGCCGCCGATTATCGCGCGAAATTCGCCGATGGTCGGATCGGCTCTGACCCGGCGCAAGCCAGTGTCGATGCAGGGGCCAAAATCGTTGGCGCCGCCAAAGCGGCCCTCATTAAAGAGGTTCAAGCCTTCTTCGCAGACTAGGGCTTTATGACGTTTCCGAAAAATCCCCAAAAGGGCTCTTCTGTTTTATTCTGAGAGCGCGTAATAACAGACGTTTTCCATCCTTAAGGGGGTTTTGTGATGAAAAAAGTACTGATGGCTCAAGCAGCAGTGTGTGCCTTCATTCTGGCCGCCTGCCAAAATCCAGCCGAGCAGGAGGGCGAAGCGCCTGCTCAAGACACCCAGGTCACTGAGCAAGAAGACACGAACGCGTCTGAAACGTCTCAGCCTGAGGACCCGTCTTCTGATGATGATAGCGATGAGGAAGGCCCCAGCATTACAGCCCTTGACCAAGCGGCACGCAATGCCATCGAAGCCGATGATGAGAGCTTCATGAACGCCATCCCTGAGGATAGCGTTTTTGTCGAGCGGGGCGCAAATGGTATTATCCGCGTTGCCTGCGCCTTGAATGGTGAGCGTCAAGCCTGGGTTATTCAGGCCTCCCAAGTGGCAGGTCCGCTGGGCGATGCCTTGGATGAAGCTGTGGCCAGCGAGTTTCGCCGCGGTGCGCGCCCTGAAGATGATCGCAGTCAAACCGGCTTCTATCGTCGCCGTGACGGCGGGTTAGGCGCTGTTCAGCGCTCACCTGAAGCGCACGGCGTGTGTGATATCGCGCGTGAAGCCCACCGTCAGGCCTCTGTCCTGCCCGGTCATCGCGTCCCTGGCTAATTAAACAAGAGGGGGAGGCCTTAGCGGGCCTCCTGCCTTTGCGCTTCGCGGATATCACCGCGTAGAACGAGCAGCTTGATATCCTCAGGATAAAGCGTCAAAGCAGCATCCAACGCCGCAGCGGCCTCTTGCCGACGCCCCAGTGCCAGTAAAGCGCGCGCCTTGACTTCCAGAGCACCCGGCGATTGTGGATTAAGCGCCAAAGCGGCCTCACTGGCGCTGAGCGCTTCGGCCCAATGGCTCAGTGCAATTTGATTATTGGCGCTTGCCAACCACAGCTCGCTGTTACCGATCTCCAGAGCCAGGGCCGCATCATAGCGGATTTGTGCGGCTTCAAACTGGCGATTTTGCGCCAGCACATCACCGATTTGCGTCAGCATTACCGCTTTTACATCGGGGGGCAGATTTTCGCCCTCGCTGGCCGCTTCCATACGCGCCACGCCATAATCCAACTGATGGCCTTGGCTTAAGGCAAAGCCGACGCAAAATTCCGCCGCCCAGCCACCACCTTGACCGGACCAGATGAGACCTTTTTCAAATGCGCTTTCATTATTGTCTAACGCCTCGACCATGCAAGCCCTAAGGCGCTGACTTTCAAGGTCAGGGCCATGATCGGGCGCTGAAGAAACGGCTGGAGACAGGGTTAGGCTTTGCACCATAATCAGGCTTATTAAGGCAGGCATCGGCATGTCGTATAAAAATCCAAAAAGCTTTGATCCCAATCAGATCTGCGCATCTATCGGGAGAGGGGCTCTTATAAAGAGAAGAAAGCGCCAAGGCACATGACAGATGCACCTCTCACCTTGTTCTTGGGCTATGGCTTTTGTGCGGCAGCTTTGGCCCCGCACCTGAAAAAGCGCAGCCATACCCTCATCGCCACGACACGCAGCGCACAAAAAGCCCAAGACATCGGAGCCTTAGGCTATGACGTCATTCTAACTGATGGATCAGTCAGTGCAGAGCGCGCCCTCAGCCAAGCCTTTCAAAAGGCGCGCTATGTCGTGTGTTCGGCCCCGCCCGGCGCGCAGGGCGATCCCTTTTTGCCCGCGCTATTGCCCTTGATCACGGCCGGTGACTACCAGGCCCAATGGATCGGCTATATCTCGACCACCGGGATCTATGGCGATCGTCAAGGCGGCTGGGCCTTTGAAGACGATGCGCCGCGTCCCGGTCAACGCCGTTCCCACTGGCGCGCGGGGGCTGAGGCCAGCTGGATCGCCAGCGGCGCGCCGGTGCGCCTTTTTCGCTGTGCCGGAATTTACGGCCCCGGCCGGTCTGTGTTTGACAAAATCCGTGAAGGCACAGCCAAGCGCGTCGACAAGCCCGGCCAAGTCTTTTCCCGCATCCATACCGAGGATATTGCCCGCGCGCTGCTGGCCTCGATGGACCAGCCTGACGCGCCCGGCCCGTTCAATCTGGCCGATGATTGTCCCGCGCCCCAACACGAGGTCATCGCCCATGCATGCGGCCTGATCGGCGCGCCCGCCCCCCCCTTAGAGCCTTTCGCCCCGGATAGGATGAGTGCGATGGCGGCGAGCTTTTACGCCGAAAACCGCCGCGTTTCGAATGCACGCGCCAAAGCCCAGCTGGGCTGGCGCCCGCTTTATCCCAATTATCAAAGCGGACTGGCGGCCATATTGGCCGCGGGCGGCTAAAGCCTCGCTTTAAAAAACGGCGGTCTTATTTCGCGTCGACTTGCGCGCAATTCTCTGCGACCCAATCACATAGGCGCGCCAGATCATCGGGCTCTGACAAGCGGTGATCGCCCGTTTTCTTGAGGTGATAGCGCACATCCTGGCTGGTCACACATTCCAGGATCCGCAAAGCATGCCCCCAAGGCACGTCTGGATCCTGCCAGCCTTGCAGAATTTGGACCGGGCCGGAAAATTCAATATGACCGTCGAGGATTTGCCACTGACGGCCTTCCTCAATCAGGGTTTTGGTGATCCGCACCGGGCCGCCATAAGGGGAGGGTTGATCCCAATAACCCTCGGTCATAATCGCCTGTTGGACATGATGGGGCATCGCCTCCCACATCAAAGTCTCGGTGAAATCAGGGGCTGGCGCAATCAGGGTCAGGCCCTTGACCCGCTCTGGGCGCGCCTGCGCGCACAAGAGCGCAATCCACCCGCCCATGGACGAGCCCACCAGGATTTGCGGACCTTGGCTCAACTGATCAATCACGCACACCGCATCTTCACGCCAGCGCCCGATCGTGCCTTGATCCCATGCACCCGAAGATTGTCCGTGCGCGAAGTAATCAAAGCGCACGAAAGAGCGATCCTGCGCTTTTGCCCATTCTTCCAGCGCCAAGGCCTTTCCCCCTTCCATGTCAGAGCGGAACCCACCCAGCCAGATCACCCCGGATTTATCCGGCGCGCCATCATGGCGATGATAGGCCAGAAACTCATTGTCGGAGCGCGGCAAGGACGAAGCTTGTTGGTTCTGGATCGCCATAGGATGTTTTCCCCTTTGGTGTTTTGGGCCTAACTCGCGTAGAAGCATAAGGCATACGAACACATGACTAACATATTTGTGTAGGGCACAGACACGTCGCAATGAACATCCTGCAGGTGATACCCGAATTGGATGCGGGGGGCGCGGAACGCACCACCCTGGAAGTCGCTGAGATCATTATACGCTCAGGCGGCAAGGCTTTGGTGGTCAGTCAAGGCGGACGCATGGTGGATGAGTTAAAGGCCCTGGGCGCGGAGTTAATCCGCATGCCGGTGAAGTCCAAAAACCCCTTCACAATCTGGCAAAATGCCGGGCGACTGACCGATATTATTCGCAAGCGCGATATTGATATTATCCATGCCCGTTCACGCGCACCGGCCTGGAGCGCCTATTGGGCCGCCAAGCGCACGCTGATCCCCTTTGTCACCACCTATCACGGCACTTATAATGCCAAATCAGGGTTCAAGCGCTGGTATAATTCGGTGATGGCCAAGGGCGACCGGGTCATCGCCAATTCCAATTTCATCGCCGATCATGTGCGCCGCGAACACGGTGTGGGTGAAGATCGCTTGCGCATTATTCCGCGCGGGGTGGATCTGAAAACACTCGATCCCAAAGCTGTCAACCACAGCCGTATCGCGGCCATGCGCGCCAGCTGGGATTTAGCGCCCGAGCAAAAAGCGATTTTATTGCCCGCCCGCCTGACGCGCTGGAAAGGCCAGGAAGTGGCCCTGAAAGCCTTCGCGCCCCTTGCCCCTAAAGGCTATGTTCTGGTGATGGCGGGCGATGCCCAGGGCCGTGATGATTATGTCGACGGGTTGAGATCATTAGCTAAAGATTTAGGGATTTTAGACAATATTCGCTTGCCTGGTCATATTCTCGACATGCCAGCGGCCTATGTTGCGTGTGAGGTTGTGCTGACCCCTTCTATTGAACCAGAAGCGTTCGGACGCACCGCCGCAGAGGCGCAGGCCATGGGCCGTGCGGTGATTGCAGCTGATCATGGGGGGGCGTGCGAAGTGATAGCGGATCAAAAAACGGGCTGGCGCGTGACCCCAGGCGACGATCAGGCCTTGGCGCAAACCCTCAGCCATGTTTTATCATTACCCCAGGACCGCTTAGATCAGCTGGCCATGGATGCGCGCGCGCGCGTGGTGGAACACTTTTCTAAACAGTCTTTGCAAGAGAAAACCTTGCAGGTCTATCGCGAAGCCCTAGAGTATGACGTATGAACACTGATGACACATCCAAAGAGCAAATCTTATTGCTCCATGACGGGGATCTCATCTCCACCGTACGCATGCTGGCCCCGGCGCGCGCCATTCGTGAGCGCCATCGCAAAGCTCGTATCACCTTGCTGTGCGGCGGGGAGTTTGAAAGCCTTCTGAAATACTGCCCGTATTTCAATGAGGTCCAAAGCAATCTCGATCAGGCCAGTAATAAAAACTGGTTCGACCGCATGAAGGCCGCGCGCGCCTCCAACTATGATATCATTTATGATCTTGGTGCGGGTGAAGCCAGCGCGAAATTGAAAAGCGCGATGCGCTTTGCCAAGACGCGTTGGGTCGATGTCGCCCCCCATGCCAAGGATGAAGGCCACCCGATCGACCGCGTGGCTGAGCGCCTGGGCGCGGCCGGGCTGGGCCCCACCAGCTATCCCCCAGGGGGCGCACCGCCGCCCAGCGCGGAATGGGTTGATTTCGTCGCCAAGCAATCGCGCACCGTGGATCCGGCTTATTTTGGCCTTCAGGGTCAATATGCCCTGTTTGTGCCCGCGGGCGATGATGTGATCCCAGCGCTACGCTGGCCCAAAGAGCGTTGGGCCTCCCTCGCCCATGAGCTGATCAGCATGGGCATTGAACCGGCCATCATCGGCGGGCCCAGCGCGCGCGAAGTCGGGCGCTATGTCGCCCATGTCACACCGGGCGCGCGCGATCTAACGGGGCGCGCCAATCTGGTACAGCTCACCGGCCTGGGTCGCCATACGGGCTTTGCCTTCGGTGAAAATATTGGCCTTTTACATTTGATGGTCGCAGCTGGTGCCCCCGCTGTCGTATTCCATCCCGGCCCCGAAGCGCCCTATGAAGAGGCCCCGCGCGGCCCTGCGACCACCGTTTTGATGCACGCCCCGACCCTGGCGCAAATCTCTGTTCCTGAAGCTGTTCAGGCCATGCGCTTTGCCGGTGGCTTCAATCGCGACACCCAGGCGGCCTAGTCGACCTGCAACAGAACACCCCTTTTAAGGTGATTTTCTGTGAATACCCTTGATCTGGGGGGCATATTCGCGATAAGAGCCTTCTTTAAGACTCATGGCGAAGAAATGAGCCTAGCGTTCATTGCAACCGTTTATGAACATCTCGCATTTATTCTCATATCCTTCGCAGTAATTAGGGAGAAGACGCATAGCTCGCCGTCCACACGTCGCACCGCCACAGAAAAAAGATGGCCCGCGCATCAATCAAGAAATCCGTGTACCACGGATTCTACTTATCGACGAACATGGTGAAAAACAAGGTGAAATGCCCATCGAGGCAGCCCTTGAAGCTGCACAGGAAGCAGGCCTGGATCTGGTTGAGGTTTCCCCCAATACCAGCCCGCCCGTGTGTAAAATTGTCGATTATGGCAAGCTGAAATACCAGGCTCAGAAGAAGAAAGCTGAAGCCAAGAAAAAGCAAAAAACCCAGGACATCAAAGAAATTAAAATGCGTCCGGGCATTGATACGCACGATTATGAGGTCAAGACCAAGTCGATGCGCCGTTTCTTTGACGAAGGCGATAAAGTCAAAATCACCTTGCGCTTCCGCGGCCGTGAAATGGCCCACCAAGATCGTGGTGCGGAATTGATGCAGCGTGTGAAAGTCGACTTTGAAGATATTGCCAAGGTTGAGTTCGAGCCCAAGCTGGAAGGGCGTCAAATGATCATGATCATGGCCCCGCGCTAAACCTTACCAATTCTTAAAAAAAGCCTGCCTCTGGCAGGCTTTTTTTATGGCTCAAACTATCTTATGACTGTTGTTTATCTCTAGGTCGGCTAATCTGCCCACACGGTGGCGATTGCGCCTAATTTTGCGAAGCCAGGGGGGGGCTTTGATCATGCATTACCGAGCGTTCTCACTCAGCCTTCTTGCGGGCCTCTGCGCCACAGCCACTGCCTACGCCCA
The DNA here is from genome assembly GCF_000382325.1 of Woodsholea maritima DSM 17123. Lineage (GTDB taxonomy): Bacteria > Pseudomonadota > Alphaproteobacteria > Caulobacterales > Maricaulaceae > Woodsholea > Woodsholea maritima. The sequence continues at coordinate 82,332 of NZ_KB908057.1, read as the reverse complement.
GGATTTCACCCGCGCGCCCTCTTATGGTGTCGTCAGCCTGGCCACCGGCTTCACCCCCAGCCCGTTTGAAGTGGACCTGCAATCAGGCGGCGAACTTGACAGCCTGACCGTCTTTGGTCTGGCGTGCCGCGGCAATATTGCACAAAACCCCGATTATCGCGTGTTATTTGAAGCGGGCAGCAAACCTCTGGACATCCGCGTTGAAGCCACCGCCGATACCACCTTGATCATCAATGACCCGAACGGCGATTGGTTTTGTGACGATGATGGCGCGAGCGGCGTTAATCCGCAGCTGGTTTTCGACCAGCCCCTGTCGGGACAATATGACATCTGGGTTGGCACCTATGGCGATGCCAGTCTGCAACCGGCCAAATTGATCATTCACGAACACGAATAAATTCCACACCGAGGAGGGCACACCTATGCGCCTGGCAAAACCAGCTTTGACAACTTTGATGGGGATCAGCCTCATCTCAATCAGTGCCCCCAGCTGGGCGCAAAACCCCGATGCCCCGCCCGCCTTCCACGATGTCCAGCTGAGCCACGGCTTTGCCCCTGATCCTAGCTCCTATGCCGTGCGTGCGGCCGGGGCGATCAATGCTGAGCGTTTGGATGATCACTGTCAGGGTTATATCACCGATGCCCCGACGCTGGCGCTGACCTATAACGCCGGTTCTGCGCCGCTTTATATTTCCGGGGCCTCCGATAACGACACCACATTGATCGTGCGCCTGCCCGATGGCAGCTATAGCTGTAATGACGATAGCGGTGAGTTTGGCACCAATCCGGGCGTTATGGTGGATGACCCACAAAGCGGACGCTATGCGATCTGGTTGGGCACGCTTACGGCCGGTGAAGGTTATCCCGCCAGCATGATCCATATCTCTGAAACCGGGTATTCAGATCGCAATCCGTTTTCGCGCACGCTGAACACCCTTTTGGCCCCACAAGCCAGCATCACCCTACGCGATGGCTTCAGCGATGATCCTTACACGCTACAAACGCGCGCAGGCGGCGAGGTTAATGCCAGCCATGTCGAAGGCGCGAACTGCTTTGGCTATGCCCAGGAAGCCGCAAATCTGGCGCTGACCTATCGCGCCGGGCGGCATCCGCTTTATATCGCCGCGCGCGGTGATTTTGACGGTGTCTTGATGGTGCGCACCCCATCTGGGGAATGGATGTGTGATGATGATAGCGCGCGCAATCTTAATCCCGGCATTCGCCTGGATAAGCCTGAAAGCGGCGATTATCTGATCTGGGCTGGAACCTTGGGCGAGCGCACACCCCAAGACAGCGAAATCGTCATCTCTGCCATTGGATATTTTGCCAATGACAACACCTTAAACCCAGCGCTTACGCCCAGCGCCGGTGAAGGGCGTCTGCGTGATGGCTTCAGCCCAGACCCCGTTACAATCCAGGTCGAGGCCGGTGGCCCAGCAGATAGCGATTCCATCGCATCAGACAGTATCGATGAAGGCGGATATTGCAGCGGCAGCTTTGCGCGCGCGCCCAATTATCGCGTGAACTATCGCGCGGGCGATGGCGCGTTGAAATTCTCTGCTGAGGCCGATGAAGACACGACCTTGGCCATTTTAGGCCCCAATGGCCACTGGCGCTGTGATGATGATACCGCAGGTTCGCTTAACCCCGGCATCACCTATGATGACCCTCAAAGTGGGGATTACACCATCTATGTCGGACGTTATTCCGATGGTGAGGACGCACTCAACGCCACACTCTTCATCTCTCAAACCGGTTATGGTGCAGAGGCCGTATCCCATGAGATTACCCCAGAAGCCAATGCGCTCTACCATGAGATCAATCTTGAACCGCGCTTCCTGCCTGACCCTTATGAACTTGAAGTGCCAGTTGATGGCCTGATCGAAGCGCGCCAAGCCATTGAAGATGAGACCTATTGCGCGGGTTATATCACGCGTGAGCCCACCATCGTCGTCAATTACACCGGCGATGGGCAAATGCTGTACGTTTACACCGAAGGCACAAACGACACGACCTTGGCCGTGCGCCGTCCTTCTGGCGAATGGCAGTGCGATGATGATGGGGCCCAGCGCTCTAATGCCGGACTGGAGATTAAAGATCCTGACAGTGGGCGCTATGTGATCTATGTCGGGCGTTTCTCTGACAGCGATCCTTTGCGCGCCGATGTGCGCATCTCTGAGAGCGAGTTTAGCCGCGACTAAGCCACGCTCCCGCGTAAAAATCTCTACAAGGCCAGCGCTTCACCTGAGCGCTGGCCTTGTATTTTACGTCTAGACCCGATATAAGGCGCGCTTTCCAGATCTGACCATCGCGGCCCCATCGACATGCCGGCTGGTCTAAACCCTCAAGAATAAAGCGATTTATTTTTGAGAGATCGACGTGAAGGAGATTAAAATGTCGAAGATGAAAACCAAAAGTGGCGCGAAGAAGCGTTTTAAGCTGACCGCCTCTGGTAAAATTAAAGCGGGTCAAACCGGTAAGCGCCATGGCATGATCAAGCGCACGCCGAAACAAATTCGCGATAAGCGCGGGCAGACAACCTTGTCAGCTCAAGATGCGCGTATCGTGCGTAAGTATATTCCCTACGGGCTTTAAGCCGTAGCGATCCCGATAATAACCAGAGATTAGGTAAGGAGAGCGCTTAAATGTCTCGTGTATCTTCAGGACCAGCGGCACACGCTCGTCACCGTAAAGTTCTTAAGGCTGCGAAGGGTTACTATGGCGCCCGTCGCAAGCAATTCCGCACTGCGCAGCAAGCTGTTGAAAAAGCAGCACAATACGCTTACCGCGACCGCCGCGCGAAAAAGCGTAATTTCCGCGCTTTGTGGATCCAACGTATCAACGCCGCCGCGCGTTTGAACGAAATGACCTATTCTAGCTTCATGAACGGTCTGAATAAGGCTGGCATCGAGCTGGACCGTAAAGTGCTGTCAGACATCGCGATCCATGAGCCCGACGCCTTCAAAGCGTTGGCTGATCAGGCGCGCGCTGCGCTGGCTTAAGTCTTTACGACTGCCAAGTAATGACAGAAACCCCGTTGGCCCGGCCAGCGGGGTTTTTCTTTACCCCCTCAACTACCCCCATCGCTCGACATGACCCATGAGGGCGGCTAAACCAGAACAAATTTAATCGAGCAGAGGCGCACACGATGAGCGACATGGCCAGTCTGGAGACCTTGGAAGCGCACTATAGCGCGCAGATCAACGCGGCCAGCGATGAAGCCAGCCTGGAGGCTATCCGGTTGGCATCCATGGGGAAGAAGGGTGAGATTTCCCTAATGATGCGTGAGCTGGGCAAGATGAGCCCGGATGATCGCCAAGTGATGGGCCCCGCGCTGAACGGTCTTAAAACCCGCATCACCGATGCCCTGGCCGCGCGTAAAAACCTGCTGGAAGATGAGGCGCTGAATGCGCGTCTGGTAAGCGAGCGCGTGGATGTCACCCTGCCGGTGGCGCGTGAGCCCCAAGGTAGCCTGCACCCGGTTAACCAGGTGATGGAAGAGCTGGCGGTGATTTTCGCCGATATGGGCTTTGCCGTTGCCGAAGGCCCAGATGTTGAAGACGATTTCCATAACTTCACCGCGCTGAACTTCCCCGAAGGTCACCCCGCGCGTGATACGCATGATACCTTCTTCATGGAGGCCAAAGACGGCGAAACGCCGAAAGTCCTGCGCACTCATACCTCACCCGTTCAAATTCGCACCATGATGCAGGGGAAAGCCCCTATTCGCATCATCGCGCCAGGCCGGGTTTATCGCTGTGACTGGGATCAGACCCACACCCCGATGTTCCATCAGGTCGAAGGCCTGGTCATCGATAAAGAAACCCATATGGGCCACCTTAAAGGCTGCCTGATTGATTTCATCGCGGCCTTCTTCGAGACTGATGAGGTTGAAGCGCGTTTCCGCCCGCACCATTTCCCCTTCACCGAGCCCAGCGCGGAGATGGATGTGCGCTATGAACGCGTCGGCGATGCCGTTAAAGTCGGCTCTGGCGATAAATGGATGGAAATCCTGGGCTGCGGCATGGTCCACCCTAATGTGATCCGCAATTGCGGCTTCGATCCTGAGGTTTATCAAGGCTTTGCCTTCGGTATGGGGGTAGATCGCCTGGCGATGTTGAAATATGGCATGCCGGACCTGCGGCCCTTCTTTGAGCCCGATCAACGCTGGCTCGCCCATTATGGCTTTAGCCCGTTATTGCAGGCGAGCTTGGCCAGCGGATTAAGCTAATGGCCCGCACCCGCCGCCCCTGGAGCCGGTTTGAAACCATTGGCTCGATCGCCGCGATCGTAGTTGGTATTGCTGCAATCTGTGTCAGCACCTATCAAGCCCATATCATGCGCACGGAAATTCGCGCTTCGATCTGGCCCGCGATCCAGGTCGGTGGCTTTATCAGCGCCCACCCGCAAGGCACCTCCATCGGCATGCGCGTTACCAATGTCGGCGTTGGCCCCGCCATGGTGGAACGCGTGCGGGTCTATGTTGGCGATGAATTTATCGCCAGCTTTAATGATCTAGTCAAAACCGCACCAGAAGGCGGCAATCACTCCTTCGATACAATCCGGGGACGGATTATGGCGAGCGGCGAAACCGCCACCCCCTTCGCCTTTGAATATCCCGGCCGCAGTTATGATGATCTGGTCGAGACCTTCCAATATTACGGCGATCATATGCGCTTTGAGGTGTGTTACTGCTCCAGCTTGAATGAATGCTGGGTACGCGATTTGGACAATCACCGCCCCAAACCCGTCAAAGATTGCAGCGCCGCCCCGTCTAGCGACCTCTAGCCCCGATACGATTTATTTTAAGGACGCCCTACGATGAAATTCTCCCTGTCCTGGCTCAAAGAGCATTTAGAGACCGATATCGCCCTTCACGATCTGGATGAAGCGATGACGATGGCTGGTCTAGAAATTGAAGACATCGACAATCCGGCTGAGGCACTAAAAGACTTTACCGTCGCCTATGTGCACAGCGCTGAGCCCCATCCCGATGCGGACAAGCTGCGCGTGTGTCAGGTGGAAACCAAGGACGGTATGAAGCAGATTGTATGCGGGGCGCCCAATGCCCGCGCCGGGATGCGCGCGATTTATGCCCCCCTGGGCACCTATATTCCGGGCTTGGATTTCGCGCTGGATAAAAAACCGCGCAAAATTCGCGGCATTGAATCCCATGGCATGATGTGCTCGAGCAAAGAACTCAATGCCGGGGAAGATCATGACGGCATCGCCGATCTGAAAGAGGATTGGGCCGTCGGCACCCCCGCCGCCGTGGCGCTGGGCGTGGACAATCCCGTCATTGATTTCGAGGTTACCCCGAACCGACCTGATTGGTTGGGCGTGTTTGGCATTGCGCGCGATCTGGCCGCCGCCGGGATCGGCACCTTGAAAACGCCCGCCCATGCCGAGCCCGTGCCTGGCAACTTCCCCTGCCCGATTAAAGTTCATCTGGATTACCCTGAGGCCTGCCCCGCCTATGCGGGCCGCCTCATCAAAGGGGTCAAAAACGGACCTTCGCCAGCCTGGTTGAAAACCAAGCTGGAATCCATCGGCCTACGCTCGATCAATATCCTGGTGGATATCACCAATCTGATGACGTTTGATCGCGCGCGCCCCTTACACGTCTATGATGTGGCCCGCTTGAACGGCGATATTCATGTGCGTCGCAGCGTGGGTGAGGGCGATCATTTCGACGCCCTCAATGACAAGGCCTATACCCCCAGCGAAGGCATGTGCGTCATCGCGGACGAAGAAAAATGCCTGGGTCTGGGCGGAATTATTGGTGCGGAAAATTCAGGTTCTGAGCTTTCTACCACCGATGTCTTTATCGAGTGTGCCTATTTCGACCCGACCCTTATTCGCGCCACCGCGCGCGAGCTGGCCATTGATAGTGATGCCAAATACCGCTTTGAGCGCGGCGTCGATCCGCAAAGCGTCAAGGACGGCATTGAATGGGCGACGCGCCTGGTTCTGGACCTATGTGGCGGCGAAGCCTCTGAAGCCGTGATCTTCGGCGAGATCCCCGCCAATCCGGCCGACATTGCCTTCAACCCCAGCGAAGTCAAACGCCTGACCGGTTTGGATCTAAATGAGGCACGCATTATCGAGATCCTCAGCGCCTTGGGCTTTGAGGCCGATACCGCCCAAACGCCTTGGGTCGTCAAGGTTCCAAGCTGGCGCGGTGATGCCAGCCAGAGTGCCGATCTGGTCGAAGAGATCGCGCGTATCCATGGCTATGACAAATTGCCAACCGTCTCCATGCAGCGCCCGGATGGCGCGCGTTTAACCCCCCCCGCAACGGAGATGCAAAACCGCGTGCGCGCCGCACGCCGGGCCATTGCAGGACGGGGCTATCAAGAAGCGATCACCTGGTCCTTCGCCCATGAGCCCGATGCGGCCTTGTTCGGCGGTCATGGCGAAGGTTTGCGCCTGGCCAATCCCATCTCATCAGAGCTGAATGTCATGCGCCCCAGCGCGCTGATCCATCTGATCAAAGCGGTCCAGAAGAGCGCTGATCGCGGCTTCTATGATGGGCGCTTCTTTGAAGCGGGTCCCATCTATCTTGATGATAGCCCCAAGGGTCAGCAAACCGTGATCGCGGGCGTGCGCGCCGTGGTCAAAACCCGCGACTGGCAGGGCGCAAAAGCGGCTGATCTGTTTGATGCCAAGGCCGATGCCCTGGCGGCCCTGGCCGCAGCCGGTGCCCCGGTCGATAATCTGCAAATCGCCGCTAAGGCGCGCGACTGGTGGCATCCGGGCCGCTCTGGCGTTCTGCGCCTGGGCCCAAAAAATATCCTGGCGGAGTTCGGGGAAATTCATCCCAAAGTGCTTAAAGCTCTGGGCGTCGATGGGCGCATGGTCGCGTTTGAAGTGTTCTTGAAAGGCATCCCAGCGGCCAAGAAAAAAGCCCTTAAAGCGCGCGCGCCGCTGGAGCTGTCGGACTTAATGCCGGTACGGCGCGACTTTGCCTTCTTGATGGATAAATCCATCCCCGCTGGCGAGCTTCTTAAAGCCGTCAAAGGCGCGGATAAGGCCCTGATCACAGAGGTCAATATGTTCGACGTCTATGAAGGCCAAGGCGTGCCAGAAGGTCATGTTTCGCTGGCACTGGAAGTCACTCTTCAGCCTACGGATAAAACCCTTACTGATAAGGATCTTGAAGCGGTTTCTGCCGCCATCATCAAGGTGGCGGAAAAAAATGGTGCAAGCCTGCGTGGCTAGGCCATAGCGTTTAAGTGAAAACCCTTACCCCTTCAGGCCCCGCCTGAAGGGGTTTTTCATGCGGATTTGACACCCGGTAGGGCAGTAAGGCGAGCCCGAAGCCCTCAACACACTCCCCCTCAAGGAGAGATCAAGATGAACAAAGCCAATAACGCTTCACACAAGTGCGTATGCACACACCGTGTGGCGGACAAAGCACATTATTCGTTATAGTACTGACTTAAACAGATAAAGATTATGTTTTAAAAATGTACGAGCAAATATTTTATCTTTATTTTCATTGAAATAAGAAATTGTTCGTACATAATTTTTTTCTGGCATTCATATTTTGTTGCAGACTCGAGATCACTTTATTCCCGTTTTTCGATAGAATAAATCCCGCTTATATAAACGTGGTGCAATAAATTCGGATTAAATACAGGATTTCTGAAGTATAAAATACCACCTCAAGGCCCTTTATATTTCCGTCAACAAACGTTCATCTAAGTGTCAAAGCTACCCTCTAACGCACCCTTTCAGCAAACGCCATGGCCCGTGGGGGCCTTAGGAGGGGATTATCATGCTACGTCTACTTTGTTCTTCCGTTGCCTTAAGCGCACTTTGCGCCGCGATGGCTGTCGCCCAAGACGACACTGCGCCGCAAACCCAACGCACCCAACCTGAAGTCATCACCGTTTATGGTGAGGGCCTGAACCGCAGCGTTCAAGATACGCCCACCTCTGTAGCCATCATCGGCGGCCCAACCTTGGATGATGCCAATTTCGACGATTATTTCGACGCGCTGCGCCGCGTGGCCAATGTGTCCTCGAACAATGGTGAGTTGAACTTCAACATTCGCGGCATCAACAACAATACCAACCAGACCGGCGGAGCCTCTACGGCTGGTCAGCCAGTGTCTGGCATCTATATGGATGGTATGATCATCCCGGCCGACGCCTTCAGCCTCAACCTGTTTGCCGGCGCACAGTCCACCTGGGATGTTGAGCAATTAGAAGTTTATCGCGGCGTCCAGATCACCCGGGGCCGTCAAACGCCAGTTGGCTCGATCTATATCCAAACCAAAAACCCTACGGATGAGTTTGAATTTGATAGCCGCTTGATCGTAGCTGAAGACAATACGCATTCGGCCAGCTTCGCCGTCAGCGGTCCAGTTGTTGAATCCATGAACCTCACCGGACGTTTGACCGTTGAGGCCGCCCACACCGATGGGGCCATCGAGAACACCACGCGCAACCGCGATGATGTCGACTATCGCGACAGCATCAATGTGCGCGGCAAGCTGCGTTGGGAACCTGATTTCCTGCCCGGCTTTGACGCCACCTTGTCTCTCTACTCCTTCAACTTCGAAACAGGCCTTGATTCCATTCCCTTGGAAATTTTCCTCATGGAAGACCATGGCGACCGGCGCAAAAGTATCGTCGATACGGTTGAAGAGCGTATCTATAAAATGGAAATGGCCCAGCTGAATATGGGTTATGAGCTTAACGAGAATATCCAGCTGAGCTGGATGATCGGTTATAACGACGCCTCAGAAAAAACCTTTGCTGAGCTGGACTATTCTAATGAGCCCGATTTTGGCCGCGCGTATAGCGAAATGCCAGACGAGCAGATTTTCGCCACAGAATTCCGGGCCCGCTTTGACTATGGCCGCTTCTATGGCGCAGCAGGGCTCTATCACGAGCACATTGATTCCACCTATAATCTGATCTTCTGGGGCAATGTCACCGATCCTTATAATGATCCCTTCCCAGCGAACCCCAGCTTCACCTCATCAAACAACAAAGACATCACCAGTACATCTGTATACGGCGATGTTTTCTTCCCGCTGATGGATGATTTCATCACCTTGGGCGGCGGATTACGCGTTGAGCGTTTCAAAAACGAGACTTTGATCGGGACCGTATCGGGTGATGCTGATCCTGTATTTGAACAGACTTTGGTCTCGCCTAAAGCCTCAGTCATGGTCAACTGGACAGACACATTCTCGACAACCTTTGCCGCCGCGCGCGGGACACGTCCAGGCTACCGCACCAGCTACCGCGATGATCAAACCAATGAGATCAAAGCCTTCGAAGCGGATGAAGAAAAGCTTTGGAATTATGAACTGGCTCTACGCTATCAAGATGAACGCTTAACCGCCAATACCAATATCTTCTTCATCGACTGGACCAACCAGATCGGAACCGATGCCCAGAACAATCCTGCAAATCTGGGATCCTCTGAAGCCTTCGGTATCGAAGTTGAGGCCTCATACGACTTCACGGATCATTTGGAAGGCTTCTTGACCTTGGGTTATCTTGATACCGAGTTCAAAGGCAGCGCCAGTGGCCGCGACACCTCTATTGTTGGCAATGAATTCGGCAAAGCCCCCACCTATTCCGGCAGCTTCGGCGCGGTCTATCGCAATGACCATGGCTTCTTTGCCACCGCGTCTGTCACCTTCGAAGATGAAAGCTTCGACGGTTCAGAAAATGCCGACACGATTGAGATCATCAATCCGCGTACTGACGCCTATGGCGTCACCGTCTTCCCGGCCACCATTGATGCGCGCACCGTTGTCGATGCCAAAATCGGCTGGGAACAAGACCATTACGCGATCTATCTCTTCGCCGACAACCTGCTAGATGAAGACTATATCGACAATATCTCCTTCCGCAATAAAGGCGGTAACTACCCCTATGACGCAACCTTTGCCCAGGTGGGCGATCCGCGCACTTTAGGGGTTGAGCTGCGCGTTAAATACTAAATCCATAAACCTAACCCTGAACTGACTAAGGCGGCTCAATTGGGCCGCCTTTTTTTTACGGTGCGCGACGAGGCACGACAAAAGCGAGCTCTTGGTCGATCCGTTCGGCATCCTCTTGCGTCACCCCCGCTTCGCTCAGTGCACGCACCAAAGCCTCCTCAGCCGGAACAGCGATATCGGGTATCACGCCCACGCCTTCCCAATCCGCACCCGTATCGGGGTTAAAACTGCGCCCAACTGGAATGAAAACCGCATAGCCATCCCCCAAATCTACCGTACCGCCATAATGAGCACCGCCCCAGGTTGCCTCACCCACCAAGGTGGCGCGTTGAGTGCGTTGAAGCACCATGGCGAAATGCTCGGCCGCGGAGGCGGAATACTGCGACGTCAGCACATAAAGCTGCGTATCGGCCAAGCGTGGCGTCTCACTGGGGATGACCACATGCTTGCGGCGCACCACCTCTGGTGTGCTGTCAATTGCGACAATCGTGCGACCTTCGCGAATGGGAGAGCCGCGCTCTTCATCGACCGAACGGCGCGTCTCCATAACCAGCAAATCCGTCGGCTCGCGATAAAGCTCCGGGAAGAGCACATCCATTTCGTCTAATCCGCCGCCACGATGGCCCCGAATATCAATGATCAACGTCTCTGCCCCGGCATGGGTGTCGACAAAGTTTTCCAGCTCGGCCATCACCGCTGGCTCACCAAAAAACGCATTAAAACGAATATAGGCGATGCTCGGCGTCAGCCACTGGCCCGCCTCCATGCTCGCCGGGCGCTGGCGCGGTTGACGCGGGCCCGCTTCTGGGCTCGGCGCGCTTTCATCCTCCCACATTACCCGCAAATGCGCGTCTTGATGGATATGTTGCAGCTCAGCGCTCAAAGCCTGCGCAAAGCTCGCATCATCCATGGCTAAGTCTTCAGCGCTTAATTCACGCGCGCGCAAATAGGCCGCATACTGATGGGCTGCGTCAGGAAACAGGAAGTTCGACTCTAAATCCTGCGCCAATTCTGTGATCACGGCGCTGCGTGTAGCGCGCACGTCTTGCACGTCAGCTTGATCCTGCACCGCCCCCATCAGGGCCAGGCTAGAGATGAAAAGAGATGAAATCAGCATGGTTCAATGTCCCCCAAGGTCGGTTTTCAAGCCTATTTTGCCTCTGCGACAGGCATAGCTGATCCAACATTGCCGGTGACATGACGTCCGCGTTAAAACTTAGCCATCTCGAATAGATAAAGCGTTCAAATCAACGCTACCTCATGTTGAGCCTTCATGCTAGAAATTCAACACTGGCTTTTATTATCCGCTTTGCACTTTCCCTATGCTCCCTAAGATCATGTCAGAAAAAATATTTGCCGCCCACTCCCCCAACACCCCTAATCAGCCTTGGCATCTGCTTAAAGACCATCTCAAGCAAACCGGTGCGTTGGCATACAAATTCGCAGGCTCTTTTGGGGCGGGCCCGCTCGCGCAATGTGCTGGAATTTTGCACGACTTGGGCAAGTATAATCTAGACTTTCAGCGCCGCATTCGCGGTGAAACTATAAAAGTTGAACATGCCCTTGCCGGGGCATGGGCCGTAGAAACTGCTGTAAAAGTGGTAAGCCAAAGCCCCCTTACCCAAAACTTAAGCCCAGCCGATAGGATTTTTTCCCGCCTTATCGGCTATGCCATTGCAGGCCATCATGCCGGATTACCCGATTGGCGACAGCTCTCAAATGAAGGCGGTGGCAGATTGAAAGAACGCTTAGAAAATTTTCAACCGTCTTTGCTTGATCCGGTCTGGGAAACTGAGATTAATATCCAACTTAAGGGATTGATCCCACAAGGCTTTAAATTTGGAAAAAAGACCTGGCATGGATTCGAATTCGCTTTTCTAACCCGTATGATTTTTTCCTGTCTGGTTGATAGCGACTTCAAAGATACTGAGCACTATTATGCGACACTTGAAGGTCGCATCCCACCACGTGATTGGCCAAGCCTATCCATGCTCTTGCCGCAAGCTCTCACGGCTCTTAATGAGCGGATGGATGCTTTTCGTACAATACAGAAAACACAAAACTTTGTCGAAGATGAACGCGCGCGCGTGCACAATCATGTTCGCAGTTTTGCAAGCTTGCCAAAAGGTGTGTTCTCGCTGACCGTACCGACGGGTGGTGGAAAAACGCTAACCTCGCTAGGCTTCGCACTGGATCATGCCGCGCACCATGACCTACGGCGCATTATATATGCCATCCCGTTTACCTCAATTATTGAACAAACCGCGAAAACTTTCCGCTCAGTGTTAGGCTCAGAGGTTGGCCAGCATATTTTAGAGCACCACAGCGCAATTGAGTTAAATAATTTTCCTGCCGATCATGCCCTTGAAGCTCGCAGCAAACTTAACTTGGCGATGGAAGATTGGGCTGCCCCCCTCATCGTCACCACTACAGTTCAGCTATTTGAAAGCCTGTTTGCCGCGCGCCCGTCGCGATGTCGAAAACTTCATAATATCGCGCGCTCAATTATAATCATCGACGAAGTTCAAAGCTTACCCTGGGGCTTGATGGGCCCATGCATCCAAGCCCTTGATAATCTTGCACGCAATTATGAGTGTAGCGTCGTGTTATGCACGGCTACTCAACCCATCAATCAGTTACATCTCAATACGGACACTCAAGAAAACAACCCCCTGCGCATACAAAGCCAAGTCACAGAGCTTGCCCCCAACCCTTCTGCCTTAGTGCAAAATTTTAAGCGCGTTGTCGTGAGACTAGCGGGTATGTGCGATGATGCCAGCCTGGTTGAGACCTTGAAAGGTAGCCCCCAAGCCCTAGTGATTGTCAATTCGCGTACCCATGCACGTGAGCTATTCCAGGCTCTTAAAGAGGCCCATCTTGAAGGAGTAACGCATTTAAGCACACGCCAACATGCTACAGACCGTCAAACCATTTTGGAAGAGGTTGGTCATCACCTGCAGAACAATGAGCCGTGCCGCTTGATCGCCACCTCGCTGATTGAAGCGGGCGTAGATCTGGACTTTCCCACAGTGTGGCGTGCTGAGGCTGGACTAGCCAATATTGCGCAAGCCGCAGGGCGCTGTAATCGCCACGGCAAACGCCCCCCTGAAGACAGCATCGTCACGGTTTTTACCCCCAAAGATCAACCCGCGAATATTGAAATGAAACGGTTTGCAGAAGATTTTCGCCGCATTGAGCATATTTTTAAAGACGACCTTCTGAGCTTAGAAGCCGTTGAAGGGTATTTTCGTGAAGTTACCTGGCGTTTAGGTGCCCAAGGGGTCGACGAAAACGAAATCCTCTCTCTCTTTACGCTTGATCATAACACCATGCTCGAAGGACAGTTTCGCACCTGCGCAGAGCGCTTCAAGATGATTAAAGATCGAAACCTGCCAATCATCATACCCTCAACAGAGATCGAGCAAGTCTTAACAGATCTGGATCAGCGCAAAATATGGCCTTCCCAAGCCGCGCGCGAATTGCAACGCTTCATTGTTCAGATCAGCCCAAAAGATCGCGAGGCCCTTATCCAAAACGGGGCCGCCCACTATATAAAACCGGATTTTTATGGGGATCAATTTTTGCTACTCACTCGAACGGCTCTCTATAACCGCGACATTGGCTTGGAATGGGAGAGAAGCAACACCATGGATATTATCTTGTAGCATACATTTTAGGCTCAAGAAGATTGACATACCTCTAATTGTGATTTATCGCTTAGCATATCAGAGCTGGAGTGTTTGGCATGCGTCTTCCGCAATTCCCAACTGAATTTCATGTTCCAAAGTGGATGGATACGTTATGGCGCTATTTATCCAAAGCCTCACCAGACATGTTCATGCGACTGATCATTACAATTCTCGAAAAATTGTAAAGCGTCACACCCATAGGTGTGTGGGTTGAAACTTGAGCCTCAACCGGTAGGCTGCGAACCTCCCGAGACCAATTAAGTCTCGGGGGGGAAGCAACCATAAGCACTTGCCCTCACCCGCAAATTCATCTTTATTTGCGCATTATTCACGGGAGGGGATAAAGTGAGCTACGGCATTCGCTTACATGTTTGGGGGAGCAGGGCGTGTTTTACCCGACCAGAAATGAAGGCTGAACGGGTCTCATATGATGTTATGACACCTTCGGCCGCCCGCGGCATTTTGGAAGCCATCTATTGGAAGCCGGCCATCCGATGGATTGTTGATGCCATTCACGTACTAAAGCCTATTCGCTTCACGTCCATAAGACGCAATGAGGTGGGCAGTAAAATTCCATACTCTGATGTCAAATCCGCTTTCAAAGCGCGATCTCCTGAAAAATTGGGGGGATTGGTGATTGAAGAGCAGCGCCAGCAACGCGCCACCACAATGCTGAGCGATGTTGCCTATATCATTGAAGCTCATTTCGAGATGACCCAACGCGCCGGACCAGAGGACAATCCCGGCAAACATCTTGATGTGTTCAACCGGCGCGCACGCAAGGGGCAATGCTTTCATCAACCTTGCCTGGGCACACGTGAATTTCCCGCTGCCTTTACCTTAATTGAGCCCGATAGCGAAGTGCCGCGCATGGAGCCCCACCATCAAACCCCTGAATTAGGGTTCCATGTCCCACGTGATCTAGGCACCATGCTATGGGATATCGAGCACAATGCCCCAGATAAGCCTTCGCGCTTTTTTAAAGCCCGTCTGGAAAATGGTGTTTTAAAGGTACCCGGCCCACATTCTGGGGACGTCATAGGATGACGATTATAGCTGAGCTGGCTGCGGCCTATGATCATTTACCGGATATGCCCACTGCGGGATTTGCCAATGCCAAAATTGGTTATGTCATTGGACTATATCCAAACGGAGAGCCTGCGCTTCCCGCACGTTTACTCTATCGCCCAAAGACGGCAAAAAAAGATATTCCGCGCGTCCTGACGGTACCAGAGGGCAGCAAACGCACATCAGGTATCGCCTCTAACTTCCTCTGGGATAAAACGGCCTATGTCTTAGGGGTAGGCAACAGCAAACGCTTAGAGGCTGAACACGAAGCCTTTAAATCATATCACTTCAATGCCTTAAAGGGCATTACGGACCCCGGCTTACTGGCCCTGCTCGCTTTCTTGCAATCATGGACGCCCCAGCAATTTGTCGAGCGAGAATGGCCAGAAGAGATGCTGGATCAGAATATAGTTTTTGCGTTGGAAGCCGACCGCCTGTCCAATTATTATTTACATGATCGTCCTGCCGCAAAAGCGCTTTGGGCTGATATGAATAACAATGACCAAGATCGCAAAGCTTGCCTCATATCAGGGGAGTATGCCCCCACATGTCGTCTTCACCCTTCAATTAAGGGCGTTTGGGGTGCACAGAGTTCTGGGGCTTCGATTGTCTCGTTCAATCAAGATGCGTTTACCTCCTATGGCCACATCCAAGGTGAAAATGCCCCAGTTGGCGAGCTGACAACCTTTAAATATGTCACGGCCCTCAACGCCATGTTGTCCGACCCTATGCATCGGATCCAAATCGGTGATGCGTCTTGTGTGTTCTGGGCGAAGGCCCCCACCCGCGAGCAAGCTCAAGATGCCGAAACACTGGCCATCGGGTTGTTTGATAGCTCGCAAGCTGCGCAAGAGCTATTAGAAAAAAGGGCAAAAGAAGAACACTCCGCCACACGCGATATTGCTGAGAAGCTCCAAAAGCTTCTCCAAGGCCAGCCTCTGGCTCTCGTCGCACCTCATTTGGCACAAGATGTTCGCTTTTATATTTTGGGCCTTGCCCCCAATGCGGCACGCCTTTCAATTCGGTTTTGGTTTGATAATAACTTCAGTGCTTTCATTGAACGCCAGCAACGTTTTTTTGAAGACATGCGCGTAGCCCCCTTGGATAGGGGAGAAGAAAACTTACCCCCTTTATGGCGCTTTCTCAGCGAACTTGCGGTACAGGGTAAGCGCGAAAATGTCCCCCCAAACCTGGCGGGTGACTGGTACCGCGCCATCTTATCAGGCGCGCGCTATCCGCTGACCTTATTGTCCACCACTTTAATGAGAATACGAACAGATAAGCACATCAATGCCAAGCGCGTGGCAATGATGAAAGCTGTCTTGATCCGCAATTTTGGCAGGGAGGTGCCCGTGGCGCTTGATCATGACTTTGATAACCGGGGGTATCGGCTGGGCCGATTATTCGCGACCTATGAATATATCCAGTTCTCAGCACTGGGCAGTCAAGTTAATGCAACCCTGAAAGACAAGTTTTATGCAGCGGCCAGCACGAGACCGCGCAGCGTTTTTGCGGCTTTAGACCGTAACTCTGCATCCCATTTATCCCGTTTAGGCAAGGATCGCCTAAAATCAAAACGCTTCCTAGACAATAAGATCGATGAAATCATGGCGACAATGTCACCCGATCAGGATCCGATCCCGGCCACATTGCCTGAAATAGATCAGGCCTTATTCGCGCTAGGTTATCACCACCAGCGCCAAGAATTTTTCAAGACACAACAATCATCAGACCACGTTGATGGGGAGCCAGAAGCATGAGTGCGCTAGAAAACCGATATGATTTCGTGCTGTTTTTTGATGTTGAAAATGGCAACCCCAATGGCGACCCTGATGCGGGTAATTTACCCCGCATTGATCCAGAAACCGGTTTGGGCCTGGTCACAGATGTCTGCTTGAAACGCAAAGTTCGCAATTACATTGATCTGGTAGGCCAAGGTGAACCAGCTTTAGGGATTTATGTCCGTGAGAACAGCATTCTCAACGATCAGCATCGCAAGGCCTATGTCGCGATACGCGGAGAAGGTAACATCAAACCGGGCAAGCTAAATCCACAAACAGATGAAGAAGCACACCAGCTGAAAAAATTTATGTGTGAGCATTTTTATGACGTGCGCACCTTTGGTGCCGTTATGTCAACGGGGGTCAATTGTGGTCAAGTTCGCGGACCAATTCAAATGACCTTCGCTCAATCCATTGATCCCATCAGCCCCGCCGAAGTCTCGATTACCCGTATGGCAGCAACCACTGAAAAAGAAAAACAACAACGCACCGAAGGCGAAAACCAAGGCGATGAGCGCAAAGACAATCGCACCATGGGCCGCAAACATATTGTGCCCTATGGCCTCTATCGCGCCAATGGCTTCATCAATGCCCCCTTGGCTAATCAAACCGGATTTGACGCGAAAGATTTAGAGCTGTTTTGGACCGCAATGGAGCAGATGTTTGAACACGACAGGTCTGCTGCACGTGGGCTGATGAGCACTCGAAAATTAATCATTTTCAAACATTCAAATCGTTTGGGTGATGCCCCCGCCCACGCCCTATTTGATCGCATCACAGTTTCAAATGCGCCTGACGCCAATACACCGCCGCGACATTTCAAAGATTACACCGTCAGTATCAATCGCGAAGGATTGCCCAGCGGGGTCGAAATTATCGAGCGCATATAATCTGTGTGATTGAACCTCAACCCTTTGATCGAACCTTAGAGGGATCAGACACGCGTCTGATCCCGCTCTCGGCGCTGCAACATAGCGTTTATTGTCTTCGCCAAAGCTTTCTCATCCATAATGAACAATTATGGGCGGATAATTATCTCACCGCTGCAGGAGACATCCTTCACAAAACCTCTGACCGTGGAGCGCGTAGAACTCGCGCCGGAGTGAAACACATTCACGCCTTACCCGTGGGCTCTTTTTCGCTTGGCCTTTATGGTGTTTGTGATCTGGTTGAATTTACACCCAAAGCTCTAAACGGCGTGCTTTTCTTCCCTGTCGAGATTAAACGCGGCAAGCCTAAAACGCATCGTGCCGACGAAGTTCAGCTTTGCGCCCAGGCCCTATGCTTAGAAGAGATGACAAAAACTCAAATCCCTGAAGGGGCGTTATTTTATGGATTAACCCGGCGCCGAGTTGTCGTTCCCTTCGATAACGTCCTTCGCACACTGACCCTGGATATCATCCACAAGACCCGCGCTGTTTTATGCCTGCACACAGCTCCTGCGCCTACACCTCATAAATCTCGGTGTCGGGCCTGTTCGTTAATCAGCTTATGCCGCCCAGACGCCATGCGTGGGCCTGCCGCTTCTCAATGGATATCGCAACAACTCGACAAACTCGCACAAAACACCAATGACCTCGATGAAGACCCAAGATCATGAAACCCCTCCTCAATACGATTTATATCATGACACCTGAAAGTCGATTGCGCAAAGACGGGTAGAATCTAGTCGTCAATATTGACGATGAAGAGCGTTTACGCGCACCGCTCCACATGATCTCTGGGATTGTCGCCACAGGAGCGGCCTTAATTACACCTGCTCTGATCGGATCTTGTGCTCAATCGGCCATAACCTTGACTTTGCTCGACCGGCTAGGTCGTTTCCAGACACGTATTGAAGGCCCGCTCAGCGGGAATGTCTTATTGCGACGGGCACAATATCGTTGCGCCGACAGCCCAGATCAAATGAGCGATATTGTTCGCGCTTTTCTACTTGGTAAAATATCCAATCAACGCCAAGTCATCCTGCGCGCACGTAGAGATTTAGAAACCGATGATAACACCGCGCAATCAACCTTAAGCGATATCGCACAAAGATTGGCCCATATTCTGCATGCCCTTGAACAAGAAAGCGCTATCGACATCATGCGTGGATTAGAAGGCGAGGCCAGCCGGATATATTTCAGCGCGTTCCCGATCCTCATTCGATCTCCGGATCCAGAATTGCAGTGGCACGGCAGATCACGCCGCCCGCCATTAGATCGCTTTAACGCCTTACTTTCATTTTTATATACCTTGCTGACCCATGAGTGTCGCAGCGCCGCCGAAAGTGTAGGGCTTGACCCAGCGGTTGGATTTTTACATCGCGATCGCCCTGGACGCCCTAGCCTAGCGCTGGATCTCATGGAAGAATTGCGACCCGTCCTGTGCGACAGATTGGCCTTATCCTTGGTCAACCGCCGCCAATTACGAAGCGGCGATTTCAAGCTCCACGATAATGGTGCGATTAGCCTGGTTGACGATGCGCGGAAAACGGTTCTTACCGCTTGGCAAGAGCGTAAACGCGATGAACGTCTCCACCCCTTTCTGAATGAGAAAGCGGCGCTCGGACTTGTACCTTTTCTCCAAGCGCAAATGCTCTCTCGTCATCTCAGAGGCGATATCGACGCCTATCCCCCTTGGTTTTGGAGATAAACGCCATGATGATCTTGGTCACTTATGACGTCAGAACCGATACGCCTGAAGGTCGCCGCCGCCTGCGCCAAATTGCCAAAACCTGCCGCGATTATGGTCAACGTGTCCAATATTCTGTTTTTGAAATTGAACTCGATCCGGCATTGTGGGTGAAATTGAAAACACGTCTTGAAGCCATAATCGAGCCTGAAACAGATAGCTTACGGTATTATAATTTAGGATCGAATTGGACGCGCCGCGTTGAGCATGTTGGAGCCAAGCCCGCCACAGATTTAAACGGCCCGCTTATCCTTTAGCCCTCACGCGAACCTGAAGCATGGCTGATAATCCTGATACTTTCGCGCGGACCACATTAGGCTGAAAAGTTTATACTTTTTGATCGCCCCCTCGCTCTCGACAGGTTGCAAGCCCCCCCATAAAATCAACATTCGCGAATTTATCAGTTTTTCAAACTTAAAAACAATCTATTACACTCTACCGGGTCGCCCCCTCACGGGGGCGTGGATCGAAACCACGCCACGTGCGCGGCTCGCCTCCGTGTCTAATGTCGCCCCCTCACGGGGGCGTGGATCGAAACCTTTGGCGCAAAACTCGATCCCCAGAACGCAACAAGTCGCCCCCTCACGGGGGCGTGGATCGAAACATCGTCCTCATCAAAGTATAGCGCTTTTTTACCATCGTCGCCCCCTCACGGGGGCGTGGATCGAAACATCAAGTGTGATCTGACCACAATATCCGTGACAGTGTCGCCCCCTCACGGGGGCGTGGATCGAAACACGAGAAACTCCGCCAAAGCGTGATCGCCCGCATCGTCGCCCCCTCACGGGGGCGTGGATCGAAACCAATCGACAGCGGCCTAAATGCAGCCGTGGCCTGTCGCCCCCTCACGGGGGCGTGGATCGAAACAAGCTGATTGACTTTTGTTAGCTCAGCTTTGGAGGTCGCCCCCTCACGGGGGCGTGGATCGAAACGGCAATCTATGCTTTGCGTCAACTGCCAGACAACGGTCGCCCCCTCACGGGGGCGTGGATCGAAACACCGATGCAGGCAATGGCTGAGGCGAGCCACGCGCGGTCGCCCCCTCACGGGGGCGTGGATCGAAACGATTTATTCGAGCAATTGGGCTCGATGCTGTTTGAGTCGCCCCCTCACGGGGGCGTGGATCGAAACCTTCTATGAGAGCGACAGCCTGCAACCCTACTCGTCGCCCCCTCACGGGGGCGTGGATCGAAACATCGCTTGGATAGCCGCACGCCCTGCGGATTACCGTCGCCCCCTCACGGGGGCGTGGATCGAAACTGAGTTTCGCGCGCGCTTGAGGGGGGAGAATGGTGTCGCCCCCTCACGGGGGCGTGGATCGAAACTCTGTCACCCTCACCGGGCGGGTGCGGTCCTTGCGCGGTCGCCCCCTCACGGGGGCGTGGATCGAAACGTTACTTGGTTCGTGTTGATCGCAATGGCGAGATGTCGCCCCCTCACGGGGGCGTGGATCGAAACTGAAAAGGCGAATGAAAAAAGGGCTGACCTAAGAGTCGCTCTTTAGGAGCAAAGGCCTCAACATAAAAACAGACTAACAATATATAAAATTTTTTCAGAAAAATGGTGCCGCTTACGTGACTTGAACACGTGACCTACGCATTACGAATGCGTTGCTCTACCAGCTGAGCTAAAGCGGCCCATGGAGGCGGAGGCAAGCCATCCGCGTTTCAGGCCGCGGAAATTACCCCCGATTATTCTGTGGCGCAAGGGCGTGCGCGCATCAATTTTCAGCCCGCCGGTTTGGCGATCGGGTGGCTGGCGATCATGGTGCGTAGGCGCGTGATCACATCCTGGGCCATGCCGTCGAACACATTGACCAGTTTTTCCGCTTCCTCAGCCGCGGCCGAGCCATTTTCGATGACGATATGAGCGCGCGATTTGAAGGCTTCGGTATATTTCAAATGCATAGGGCGCACGGTTTTGAGATATTGCGAGATCACCGATTGCGCACTGCGACCACGCTCATTCATATCACGCAAGAGGCGGCGCGCCAGGCGAATATCGCTAGGCGCATCGACATAGACGCGTAGATCAAACAGCTGACACAGCTCTTCATTAGCAAAGAGATGAATGCCTTCGACGACATAGGCGTCATGGGGCTCCAGCGGATGGGTGTCCTGGGTGCGCCGATGCAGATTGAAATCATAAGAGGGCGCGTTGACAACCTCACCCGCTTTCAAGGCTTTGAGATGCTCCATCAGCAAGCCATGATCATGGGCGGCCAAATCATCGAAATTGAACTTCATCGGGTTGAAGCCCGGCGTTGAACCATGATCGAAATAATAATCATCTTCGGAGATGACCAGAGCGCGCGACGGGGCGAGGCTTTCGGCCACCGCATGGGCCAAAGTGGTCTTACCCGAGGCTGAACCGCCACATACCCCAATGATTGCGCGTGCCATATCTGATCCTATTACCCAGTATCATTTCCCGTTAAGACTTAATCGCCATCCATGATGCCGGGATCATCGGGGGCTTTTCCAGGTTCGAAATAAACCGCCTGAGTCTTAACATCTGTCTGCGCTCTTGTGGCTTTGGGCGCATCGAGCAGCAAGGTCTCTGGCGCAGCTTCGGCTGCAATTTCAAACCGCTCATAGCGCGGATGGATCAAGCGGTTCTCATCACCATAGGTGTAGACCATACGCTTCCAGTCTTCTGCGCCATAGCGAAAGGCCTGGCCCTCACCATCAATATCCGACCAATCGGCTTCACCGGGGGCATGGGCGGCGCGCGCCATAAAGCGGCGCGCTTCATCCTCACGGCCCTCTAAATGCGCCAGGCGTGCGCCCAGGGCATAGAGCCGCGCCGTTGGGCGTTCTTGGGCCAGGATCGGCCCTAAGGCCTCACGCGCACCTTCCGGATTGGCATTATCGAGCGCGATTTCAGCGCGCAAGAGTTGCGATTCGCGATGCTCAGGACGCAAATCGGCCAAGGCGCGCAAACGCTCTGCACGCTTGGGCTTGGTGTCGGATTTGCGCAAAGCCCCATAGGTGCGCGCCAGCGCCGGGTGCGGCGTAATCGTCCAGGCCGCCTCGATGACATCACAGGCGCGCTTATGGCGACGACGCTCTGAGAGCAGCGTCCCGGCGAGATCCGCCGCCGGGGCAAAGCCCGGAGAAGCCGAACAGGCGCGTTCGGCCAGATCCATCGCCTGATCGGGATCGGATTGGGCACAGGCATGGGCCTGCGCCGTCAATAAAACCGCGCGCCGACGTTTGGCACGATCTGGCGCGATATGTTTGCGCCGTTCGCCCTCTACCAAGGTATCGACCGCATCGCTCCAGCGCGCTTCAGCGACCTGGGCATTGAACAGCGCTTCAAAGGCCCAGCGCGCCTGAGGTGAATTGGCAAAGGCATCCCCGGCATGACGCACCGTGCTGGCCGCATCATTCTGTTCTAACGCCAATTGCGCCAGACCGCGCTGCGCAACGAGGCGGGTTTTTGGGGCCTCCAAAAGGGCTTCATAATGGGTTTGAGCGGAGGCAAGATCACCCGCAGCCTCTGCCGCACGTGCGGCCAATAAGCGCGAGAGAGCCGGCCGATCCAGCAAGGCATCGGCGCGTGCGGCCTGGCGCACGGCCAGCTCACCTTCCCCGGCCGCCGCCGCGATCAAGGCGCGCTCTAACGCATCAAAACCCTGTTCACGCCGACGACGGGTGCGAAAGCGTCGCCATGCATCCGGCGCGGTCCAGGCGAGCGCCACACCGCGCCAAATCAGAACCAGGATAAAGGTCGCGACCAGTAAGAGGCCCACACCTAATGCAAAAGGGCCTTCATAATGCTGGCCCAGAAAATCAATCGCAACCGTGCCGGGGTTAAGGGTCAACCAGACCGACGCCGCCGCGGTTAAAACGCATAAAATAACTGTCAGAATCAGGCGGATCATGTGGGATCAACCCCTTGGCTGGCGCTGAGCGCGGTTAAATCCGTACGAAGACGATCGAGATGAGCATTGACCCGCTGGCGTTCACGCGCGGCGATCAACCAGGCCTGGGCCGCTTGAGCGGGCTCGCCTTCTAAACGCTCCACCAGGCCAATCGCTCCGGCGAGATCATTGGCGGCGAGGCGGCGTTCCGCCTGCGTGGTTAGAGCCGCTGGCCCTTCACCGGCCTGATCTTCACTGGGCCGGGTTTTGATCAGCCCGAACAAGAGCGCGCCTGTACCCGCGGCGGAACGGATCTCATTGCCCGGAAATTGCCGGGCGAGATCATTTAATGTGGGTACGCCTGAACGTGCGGGACCTTCCAGCGCGATCACATCCTCTTGCCCGCGCCAGACCCGCGCCAGGGCGGCACGTTCCGCCTCAAAAGGCGTTGCGCGCGAGGCCGCATCGCCCAGCGCCGACAGGGCCAAGGCCCGCGCCGAAAGCGTTTGCAGATCTGCGCTCTGGCTTGATTGAGAAAGCTGACCCAAACGCCCATCGGTCTCGTCCAA
Source organism: Woodsholea maritima DSM 17123 (assembly GCF_000382325.1). GTDB lineage: Bacteria > Pseudomonadota > Alphaproteobacteria > Caulobacterales > Maricaulaceae > Woodsholea > Woodsholea maritima. The sequence continues at coordinate 58,720 of NZ_KB908057.1, read as the reverse complement.
ACGCTCAGACAGGCTGGCGAGCGCGGCTTCTAAACCCGAAGGATCGAAAGGCGCGCTTTGTCCGGCGCTCAACGCATCCAACGCTTGAGCCTGACGCTCCAGATCCTCGCGAATGATGGTCAAACGATCAGAGAGATCGGCCAATTGACGGCTGAATGCCGCTTGGTCATCCGTATTGGCAGCGTCTTGCGGTGTAGCCGTGGCGAGGGCCTGAATCTGTGACAAAAGCTGGGCATCCGCTGCCTCATTCTGATCGAGGCGGGCGCGCAAATCCGCCACATCCTGGGTGAGCTGAGCATAGCCCTCAGGCGCGCTCACCGCCCCGGCTTCAGAGGTGGGAATACCGCCGGTTTCTAAGCTGGCCTCTAAACTGTCTAACCGATCAGTCAGCGCAGTCATGCGGGCCTGATCTGCTTCAAGGGCACCCAGACGCTCTTCCAAAGGCGAGGGATCAAAACCGCTCGGCTGAGGTGAAGTTTCCAGCGCGGCGATGCGGCGCTCGAACGCCGACAGGTCCGGCGCATCCGACGCTGGCCCCGCAGACGGCATAAAACTGATCACCGCGTAAGCAACCGCGCCACTGACCAGTCCAGACAGCACGATAACACTCAAGGCCCCGCCCAGGCCCAGCCCCGCTTTTATGGGTTTAACGGGTGTCTCTGGGCGCGGCTGATCCGGCGCACCGTCAGGCGCAGCCGGTTCAAATTCCGCATCAACGGGTTCAGGCTCACCAGGGGGTGGGGAGGATGAAGCAGACATGGACCGGTCCTTTAAGCAAATCGCGCGTTAACCCATCTTAATGCGGCGCGCGCGCTCAATCTACCGGCAGAACCTCTTTTAGCGTCATTAACATGGAAAGATCGTCAGGACGCTTTGCCACATGCAGGTTCAAAAGCCCCGCATCCGCCAGCGGAGAGCCCGCCGCGCGTGAAATACTGACAAAGACCAAGCGGTCGATATAGGCGCTAAGGCCCGCATCCGCGACCAGGCGTAAAAACCGGATCGCGCCTTTTTCCGAATGGATCATCACACCATCGAGACACCCCTTGGTGAGGCAATCGCGGGCATTTTGCGTCAGGCCATCCACCTGTTCAGCGCAGTATAAAATGCAATCATTGGCCTTGAACCCGGCACTGCGAAGAGAGCCGGTCAAATCCCCGGCCTGATCCGCCCCGCGCCCATGCAAAACCACACCTTCAGGCTTGGCCGCAATAATCTCAGCCAAGAGATCGCTGATATCGCCATCAGCGGAGTGAACATGCGTGAAGCCTGCACTCGCAGCGGTTTCCGCCGTGACCGAGCCCACGCAATGGACCGGCAGATCGCGGCCCATCTCCGTCATCACCGCAAACGCACGCACGCCATTGGCGCTGGTAAACGCAAGATCGCTGACCCCGTCGAGATGAGGCTGAACCCCGGTAATCGCAACGCTGGAAACCGGGCTCATCATGGGGGTATAGCCCGCATCTTTGACCTTCAGGGCCGTGCGGGCTGCACCCGGCTGGGTGCGCGTGATGAGGATGCGCGGTCCGCTCATGGTGCCAAGGCCTGAATAAGGGCGGCTCCGCCCTCTGCTTTAAGGTCTCTGCCCATAGCATACCCGGCCTCACGCACACTTGCTAGGGGATCTTGGCCCAAAATAATCCGTATGGAGCGTGACCAGGCCCGCGCTCCATCGGGCGAATAAACCTCACCCTTCAAGAGGAAATGATCATCATCCTCGCGCTGGCCATAAGCGGCAATCGGCGTGCGGCACGATCCATCCAGCGCATCTAAAAACGCGCGCTCGGCCGTGACCGCCAATTGCGTATCAAGATGATTAAGCGGGGCCAGAGCTGCAACCGCTGCGCCATTATCCGCCTTCAATTCAATCCCTACCGCGCCTTGACCCACGGCGGGCAACATCGCGGACAGATCCATGCCCGGTAACGCCCCTTGCGGGCGGCCCAAACGCTTTAAGCCCGCCTTCGCAAGGAAGGTCGCATCCACTGCGCCGCTTTCCAACTTCGCCAAGCGCGTATCGACATTGCCGCGTAGAAGCGAGATTTGCAGATCGGGGCGCTGATGGAGCGCCTGGGCCTGGCGCCGGATCGAGGCTGTGCCCAGTTTTGCGCCCTGGGGCAGGTCGGCCAAAGTCGCCGCGCCATCGCGGGTCAGCAACACATCGCTGGGGTCTTCACGTTCCATCATCGCGGCGATGACCAAACCGTCCGGCAAGCGCGTGGGCACATCTTTCATCGAGTGTACGGCGAAGGCGACCCGGCCGTCCATCAAGGCCGCTTCCAGCTCTTGGGTGAACAGCCCCTTGCCGCCCGCCGCCAATAAGGCGCGGTCCTGGATCTGATCCCCCGTTGTGCTCATCCCCACAATGGGAAAGGCGCGATCGGTCTCCACACTGTCAAAACCTTGGGCAGCGCCCAGTGCGGCTTGCACCATGCGCGTTTGCGCCATAGCTAAAGGGGATGTGCGGGTGGCAATCGGTAAGGGGGTCACGGGCTTTAACGTCTCGATTTCTTGTGTTTTGGCGGGCGGGGCGCTAACGAAGACCTAGGTGTTACTCAATTTCGTGGACTAACAAAACCAAAGTGTCTGATTTTCCTGTTAATCACGCCGCCCAAATGGAAGCGGTATCTTGGACTGTTTTGGGCCTGGAATCGAGCTGTGACGATACAGCCGCAGCCATAGTGCGCCTATATGCCACGGGAAAAGTTGAGGTTTTGGCCAATGCCGTACAAAGCCAAAACGCCGCCCACGCCCCCTTTGGCGGGGTTGTCCCGGAAATTGCCGCACGCGCCCATGCCGAGCGTATGGATGGGCTGGTCGCCCAGGTGATGGAGGCCGCGGATCTGCGATTCGACGCCTTGGATGCCATTGCCGCAACCGCCGGGCCGGGTCTGATCGGTGGGGTGATGGCCGCCCTGATGACCGCCAAAGGTTTAGCGCTGGGCACCGGTAAGCCCTTGATTGCCGTCAATCATTTAGAGGGCCATGCCCTGTCCGCGCGTTTGAGCGCGCCTGTGGCCTTTCCCTATCTGCTGCTCCTCGTTTCGGGCGGTCATACCCAATTATTGATCGTGGAAGATATTGGCCAGATCACCCGGCTTGGCTCCACCCTTGATGATGCCGCCGGGGAAGCCTTTGATAAAACTGCAAAAATCATGGGACTTGGATTTCCGGGCGGCCCCGCGGTAGAGCGCCTGGCCCGCCAGGCCAGCGCGCCCGAACGCTTCACGCTTCCGGTGATGCTCGCCAAGGATAAAAGTTGCGATTTTTCTTTTGCGGGCCTGAAAACGGCGGTCAAGCGCGCCTATGACGCGCTTGAAAATCCCAGCGACGCCGATAAAGCCGATCTCGCCGCAGCCACCCAAAACGCCATTGCACGCCATCTGGCCCAGCGCACCGCGCGCGCCATGGCGATCTTCAAAGACCGCTTCCCAAACCTAACCGAGCCTTTACCCCTGATCGTGGCCGGCGGGGTTGCGGCCAACAGCGCCATTCGCACCCGTCTCACCGATTTGGCCCGCGAAGAAGGCTTCACCCTGATTGCCCCGCCGCACGAATACTGTACTGATAATGCCGCGATGATCGCTCTGGCCGGTGCGGAGCGATTGAAGCGCGGCTTGACCGATCCTTTGACTGCCCCGGCGCGTGCGCGCTGGCCCCTTGATGAAGCCGCTGCGCTGGCCACGCCAAAAACCGGGGCTGGGCGTAAAGGCCCCAAAGCCTGAGCCATCCCTTGCCTTGGAGACAAACAATGAGCGAGATCAAACATATTGGTGTGATTGGGGCGGGGGCCTGGGGCACTGCCCTGGCGCAGACCGCCGCCAAAGCCGGTCGCCAGGTTACGCTTTGGGCCTATGAAGGCGATGTGGTCGAGGCCATCAATAGCGCCCATGAGAACACGGTATTTCTGCCCGGCGTCACGCTCGATCCCGCTTTACGCGCCACGCAGACTTTAAGTGATCTCGCCGCCTGTGACGCCATCCTGTCCGTGACCCCCGCCCAACATATGCGCGCAGTCATGACGCAATTTGTGCCCCATACCCGCGACGGCCTTCCCATCGTGCTCTGTTCCAAAGGCATTGAGCGCGGCAGCCTGATGATGATGAGTGAGGTCCTGGCCGAGACCAATCCCAAGGCCCGCGCCGCCGTGTTATCTGGACCCAGCTTTGCCATTGATGTCGCCAAAGGCCTTCCCACCGCGGTCACCCTTGCCTGTGCCGATGAAACCCTGGGTAAAGCCCTGATGCAGGCGATCAGCGCGCCAACCTTCCGGCCCTATTATGCCGATGATCTGATCGGCGCGGAAATTGGCGGGGCGGTGAAAAACGTGCTCGCCATTGCCTGCGGGATTTCTGAAGGCAAGGGCCTGGGTAAATCTGCCCATGCGGCCCTCATTTCGCGCGGATTTGCGGAACTGACGCGCCTGGCCATCGCGATGGGGGCCAAGCGCGAAACCCTAAGCGGCCTATGCGGGCTGGGCGATCTGGTGCTGACGTGTTCCTCGCCGCAATCACGCAATATGTCGTGCGGCCTGGCGCTGGGTCAGGGTCAAAGCCTGGACGCGATCATGGGTGAGCGGCGCGCTGTCACGGAGGGTGTCGCCAGTGCACCAGCTATTGTAGAGCTGGCCGCCAAGCACGGGGTTGATATGCCGATCTGCCAGGGCGTGCATCACATCCTATCCGGTGGGGCCGGGGTGGAGGAGATGATCACGGCGCTTCTCTCTCGCCCCTTGACCGAAGAAGGCCATTAGGCCCCCCGCCTTCCAACCGCATAAAGGATCAGACCATGCTCTATGCTGTCACCTGCCAAGATAAACCCAACATGCTCGACACCCGGCTGGCCAACCGTCCGGCCCATCTGGAATGGGCCGATCGCGCGGATAGCCAGATCAAAGCGGGCGGGCCATTATTGGATCAGGACGGCCATGCCATCGGGTCATTGCTGCTGGTTGAAGCGGCCAATCCTGAAGCCTTACGTACCTATCTGGAACAAGACCCCTATGCCCAGGCCGGCGTGTTTGAACAAGTGACCTTTGTGCCCTTCCGCTGGACGATCAACCCACCGGCTGAGGGTCTTTAAGCCATGACTACGCCCTTACCGCCGAAAGGCACGGTTCTGGCCAGCCTGGACGCGATCCAGGACCCCGGCGGCTATCCCACCGAATTTGAGGATTTGCCGATCATTGTGGTGCGCAGCGCCGATATCGTGCGCGCCTATATCAATGTCTGCCCGCATGCTGGACGGCCTTTGAGCCTGCCCTCCGGCAAGATGCTGATCTCCAAAGGCGAGCACATTGTCTGCCCTTTCCACGGGGCAAGCTTCGCGGTGGAAACCGGGGCCTGCACCGGCGGCCCGGCGGGCAATGCGGGCCTAAAACCCATTCCCGTGCGTGTTGAAAACGATCAAGTTGTCGTAGCCTAAGGCTTCACGCCATTTAAAGGCTGTGGTGTGTCATCGCGAATCAAGTCCGGGATAACAGGTTTTTTATTCCTCACTGACGCTGCGGGCGGACGGTCGTCCTTGCGACCCTTCGCGCCGACCTTGTCCTGCCAGACTTGATCTGGCATCCATGCCGTGAGCGGGCCTCACATTCTGATCGACCAGAACCAAGCTCAACCCGTCCGGCATGGACCCCAAATCGAGTTTGGGGAGACAGGTGTTAGACTTATCCTCCCCTGCAAAGCGGGGGAGGTGGTCCGTAGGACCGGAGGGGGCAGTTTTGGACCTCGGATCAAGTCCGGGGCCGCGTTATAGATAACACGCCAACCCGGTTCCCGGCCTTGAGCCGGGACCCATAGTTCACAATCTCTCTTCGCACTGCTGCGAAGCCTTAAGTCAATACCAGCCATCGCGGACAAGTGTCAGTGAGGTCCGGGATCTAAAACCCTTGCCATGAAACACAATGGATCCCGGCTCAAGGCCGGGATGACAGGTTTTTTTATTCCTCGCTGACGCTGCGGGCGCGCGTTCGCGCTTGCGACCCCTTTAGGGTCGATGGACCCCGGATCAAGTCCGGGGCCGCGTTTGAGATAAACGCCAACCCGGTTCCCGGCCTTGAGCCGGGACCCATAGTTCACAATCTCTCTTCGCACTGCTGCGAAGCCTTAAGTCAATACCAGCCATCGCGGACGAAGGTCAGTGAGAGCCGGAATGACAGCTATGGGACTTTATCCCTACTGCAGTGCGAGGGCCCAAGCTCTAAGACCATTGGCAGCAGCAGGCCGCGCATACTGCTAACATACAGAATTTATTTACAAATTAAGCGCCAGACTTATCCTCTTACCCACAAAAAGGTCAAGCCTTTTATGTTGAGACGGAGATAAAAATGGACGCAAAGGACTTTGCCTACAGCCCAGCCCAGGATCAAGACAGCGATATGGCCCTGCAATTAAAGGGGTATCGCCTGACGACCTGCGAGATTTTATATTATCTGCCCGACCATCCATCGCTGTTACAAAGCTTTATGTGGCAGGCCTATGATTTAGCGCCGAAATTCCCGCGCATGTCGCGATTTCTGGATTTCTGGCGGCGCGAAATTATTGCCGTGATCCACTCGGTCAATCTGGCCCATCAAGACCGGATTGCCCCCAGCCAATGGCGCGATATTGCCTTCCTCGGACGGCTCAATTAATCGCTAGCGCGCCAAGGAAAAGCCGCAAGCCTCGGGCAGGCGCCGCTCAAACAGCAAAATCTTGCCCGATAGCTGCGGCAGGTCCGCAAGATCAAAACCGCTGGCGCGAAGGCTGGTCGCGGGGCTCGCCGCATCATCAAAGCGTGAGAAGAAATCCAGCTCATCACGCTCAAACCAATATTGCGCGTTGAGATACAGACAGGTGCAATGATCGCGCGTTTCGCGCAGGCGCTCATAGCAGAAATACTCCAAACGCTCGCGCGGGGTATCAAGATCAAAGCCCTCACCCTTGTCTGAACCGGCCTGAGAGGGCGCAGCGGGTGCTTGATCGGCGAAGATCGCACCGCCAGAGGAGGGTTGAGCGGAAGGCTCATCACGGGTGATCCAGCGCGGGCCGTCCTGCTCGGGCGCGCTTACCGCTTGGCCGGTTTGCGCCGGGGTATCAGCAAAACGCCCTGAGGGGTTTTCCGGGTCCAAACCGCGCGGGGTATCATCCAATTGCGAGAGGCTGGGGCGTTCAGGGCGATCCACCGAAGCGGTACGGTTTTGACCTAACACCCAGATCAGCGCGCCCGCGATGATAACGACCACCACAACAACAGCGATCCCAACCGCGCGATAGATACCATCACCTGACATGCCCGACCCCTCTTCTCGTTCATCCCCATAGGCTATGGCCCAAACGCCCCCATTTCGCCAAGCCTTAATTTATCCCGAAATCACCCTATATAAAGATCATGAGCAACCTATATGGCCTTGTCCGAGACGGGGTTAATACCATAGTATCAGGTTAACGGGCCAAAACGAAGGAGGGTTCACGATGAAATACTCGGTTTTTGGAAAATATGCGTTTTTGGGATTAGCCGCGATGGGGCTGACCTTAAGCGCCTGTTCGGCGAACTCCACCCCCTATCAGGCCATCTCCGACACCAGCCGCTATGGCTATAGCGAGCAACGCATCGAAGGCGATCGCTATCAAGTGCGCTTTGCGGGCAATTCCCTGACCGATCGCGAAACGGTGGAAACCTTCCTCCTCTATCGCGCGGCGGAGCTCACCCTGACCCAGGGCTATGATTTCTTCCATGTCGTCAATCGCGATACGGATGAGGAAACGCGCTATCGCGGGAATGCCTATGACAGCCATTACGGCATGCATTATCGCTATTACCATCCCGCCTATGGCTGGTATGGCTGGCGCGACCCGTTCTGGGATGACATCAATATGCGCGAGATCAGCCGTTATGAAGCCTTTGGCGAGATCGTGATGGGCCATGGGGCCAAACCCAATGATCCCAACGCCTATGATGCGCGATCAGTCGTGGAAAATTTAGGACCGCGGGTCCGCCAGCCGTCTACACGTTAAAACTGACATATCAATCAATAAACCCCGAAGCCAGAACTGGCTTCGGGGTTTATTTTATTCTGCCATATCAAAAGCGGGATGATAGCTCAGCGTAACCGGCGCATCATGAGAGCCCAGGGGGCAGCGATCTTCATCGCGGATCAGAACCTGAAACGCCGCCGTCAGGTCTGGATCATCGCCGCGATCTTTGTCCCAGCGCCAGCCGCGCGCGGAGGCTGGGACAAAACCGAACTGAGCGTAATATTTCGGGCTCCCCAGGACGACGACAAAGGGCACGGGCAGCCATTTCAAATGTTCCAGCCCGGCCGCGACCATCGCCGCGCCCAAACCTTGGCGGCGTACGCTGCCATCAACCGCCAAAGGCCCTAGCCCCAGACCAAACAATTCCACACCCGCCGCGGTCTTGGCCGTCACCGGCGAAAACAGGATATGGGCGAGCACATGCTCATGATCGCCATGGGCGTGAGCGCCGACCAGCTCCAGACTATCGGCATCGGCGGCGCGAAGAATACGCACGATCTGCGCCTCTTGCGGACCAGGAAAGGCCGCGCGTAATAGCTGATCAATCTCATTATAATCGCCCTCGCGGGCGGTACGAATAGTGACACTCACGCGTGAAAAACGCCTCTACATCCCGCCGCCAACGCGGTTTTTCCAATACCCGACATCTTCAGCGTATTTACCCACAACTTCGCCCAGAACGGCGTTCAATTGCATCGAGTGATAACTGATCCATTCGCCCTGATCGATTTCCTCCATACAGCTCATGGAGTTTTTCAAGAACAGACCATAAATGACGATAAGCAGGATGAAAAGCAGCGCAAAGACCCATCCCAGGTCGACCAGGCGCGTGGTCAGGTCAAAATCGGTAAAGCTGGAGAGAAGGCCCGAGGCCCCAAACACCATGCATAAGAAGGCCAAAGGCACCAAAAGCAAATAATAAGATGAGTTGCGCCGGATCTGATAAATGCCGTTACGCACAAAGCTTTCAATGAAGAAAACCCGCATCCCGATCCAGATGATATTGGTATGCCACAGCTGGGCATTGCGCGCGATCACGTGAACATCGCGTTCCTGCCCCACGGTCACAGACTTGGCTTTACCGGCTGCGGTACGATAATGATCGTTCAAGCGCGCGAGATAACGCGTCAGGAAATTGGACAGCTCGCGCGCATTACTGCGCTGATAGGGCGAATATTCAACGAAGAATAAGATCCACATGATCAAGGCCGCCAGCAGGGTTGAAGCCAGGGCAAAAATCACCGAGTTAAACGCGTGCTGGGAAATCGGCAGCGCTTCAACGCCTTGTAAAGCCCCATAAATATCCAGCGAATGACCATCATTATACATGATATTGATCACCAGGGTCGCCGAAAGAATGGCCGAAAACCAAACCGTCAGCTTACGGACATTGGCATTCATCATCTTGCGCATTTCGTTGATCAGGAAGAAGACCCCGCTATCGGCTTCTTTAAACATGTCAACGATGACCGCAGCTTCAGCGTCTTCATAGAGCGAGGACGGGTTGGCGGTGATGTCCACCTTATGGGTCATAAAGGCCTGACCTTGGCGATTATAGGCCTCTGCCACCTCATCGCTCAGTTCTTCAGGCACGCGCATAAAGCCCACGCGGATATTCACCCAGCGAAACAAGAAGCCATATTGGCTGATAAAGCTGCGCTCATGCTCATAATCGGCTTGCGGGCCCAGGGCTTTTTCAAGATCGGTATCCTCGCGAAAGGCGCGCTCGGTCACGGCCAAGGCACTCGGGCCGAGATCGCCCATCTGGCGACGCCCGGCTTTGGGAATAATGCCAATCAGACGCAGACAATAGCGAATAGGGAAAGTGATCAGCTTGAACAGGCGCCCCAACCATTGGAAGGGCGCTTTACGGGCCAGGATCAGCCCCATGGCCAAGCCCAGACAGCCTAAAAGAATAATTGCGAATAGGGTATTCGTCATCGCATCCCCCTTCCCCACGCTAGGTTTGCGTTAAAATGTCCCACCAAGTTTCAGCTTAGCACTTTTCGTTAACACTTAGCTAGCGCCAGATGAGGCGGTGAGATGGTTTTTCGCCTGAGGGGACATAAAAAACAAAAGCCTGCCTCGAAAGAGGCAGGCTTTGTTCGCATCGTAAATCTTAATCGGGGACGATTAGATACCCGCCGCAGCGGCACGCGCCGCGGCTTCATCAGAGACCGGTTGCGCAAAGCGCATCAGATCTTCCAGAGGCATCGGACGGCCAAAGAGATAGCCCTGGGCCAAGGTCGCGCCTTGCGCCTTCAAGAAGGCCAGCTGCTCGGTCGTTTCCACGCCTTCGGCCACGGTTTTCAGCTTCAAGGCCTTGGCCATCGCCAAAATCGTCTCGACCACGATGCGCGCATGAGGATCATCCGACATGTCGCGCACAAAGCTCTGATCGATCTTGAAGACATCGAAGGGCATCCGCGTCAGATAGGAAAGCGAGGAGTGACCGGTGCCGAAATCATCGATCGCAAAGCTGACCCCACGCGCCTGCAAAGGCTCGATAGAATTGAGCACCCGCTCTGGATCGCGCATGGCAACAGACTCAGTCAGTTCCAATTCCAGCAGGTGCGGCGGCAATTTGGCATCTTCCAGGGCTTCCAGAACACTGTCTGCAAAGCCTTCGCGCTCAAACTGCATGGCGGAGACATTGACCGCGACCGGGATTTCGATACCCAACTCGCGCAGTCCCGCAATCTCGTGACAGGCTTTACGCAAAACCACATCGCCAATATCACCGATCAAGCCGCATTCTTCAGCCGCCTGAATAAAGGCCCCCGGCGATAACAAGCCGGCAGAGGGGTGGCGCCAGCGCACCAGCGCCTCAGACCCGGCCAGGCTGCCATCCGCCATACGGATTTTCGGCTGATAATAGACCACCAGCTGGTCATCTTTGACGGCTTCACGCAGCTCGTTTTCCAGAACCAGACGCTCGAAAGCCCCTTGGTTCATCGACGCTTCGAAGAATTCATAGGAATTGCCGCCATTGCGCTTGGCTGCAGCCATCGCCAGGTCAGCATGACGCAATAAAGTCTCTGGATCCGCGCCATCTTTAGGGAAAATCGCGACCCCAACAGACACGCCCAGGAAGACTTGGTGGCCAGAAATTTCAAACGGACGGCGGATTGCATCGACAATCCGGCGCGCCACACGGGCCGCATCCGAGGGATCACGCAGGCGAGGCAGCAGCAAGGTGAACTCATCCCCACCCAGACGCGCCACCATAGAAGGCTCGCCGCCTTCACCGCCATGTGACAAGTCCCAGCCGCGCGCGGCTTCGCGCAGACGACGCGCCACAGCCTCCAATAAGCGGTCACCTTCGCCGATCCCCAGGGAGTCATTGACGCGCTTAAACCGGTCAAGATCGAGGAAGAGCACCGCGCCTTCATCATCTTCTTCCACGGCACGCCGGGTCACATGCTCTAATTCCTTACGGAAACGCTCGCGGTTCGGCAGTTCCGTCACCATATCGACATAGGCCAGGCGATGGATGCGCTTCACCGAAGCATCCAGACGCGCGAACATGCGGTTAAAGGCATTGGCCAGCACTTCCAGCTCATCGCCCGTATTTACATCAATGCGCAGATCCAGCTTGCGAGAGGAGGCCAAGCGCGCCGCCTCCGTCAATTTGCGAACAGGCCCCAGAGATTTTCGCACAGCAAAGGCCGCCAGTGGCAAGAAAATGGCCAGCGCCGCGATCGCAATCATCAATTGGCGGCGCAGTAATTCGCCCGCCGGACGGGTCACCGCTGAGGTCGGCACATTGACCACCACCGCGCCAATGATGCGCCCATCATAAAAAATCGGCTTGGCGACGCGGATGATATTCTCACGCACTTCAATACGCGCTTCGGCGGCACCCAGCGCCATGATCACCAGAGGATCGGCCGCACGCGCACTATCAGCAAACTCCGTCTCGCCCGCCTTGGTAATGACCGAGCGCAGAGGATCCACGATATAGATCCCCTCCACATCATCGCGGCTGACAAAGCTGTCGATACGCCGTGAGACCTCTTCGACATTGCCCCGCGCCAGATAGGCGGCGGTATCGCCCGCGAGCAAGTGAGCAATAAGCTCTGAATGCTCCAGGGACCGTCGCCGGTTCTCAACAGAGGTCGTTTGATAATCGATACCGGTCAGCAGTGCGATCGCGGCAATCAAGACGCCCGCGCACAGCAAGGTAAATTTCATCACGAGCGAACGCATCACACGTGAAACGGCATGTTGTATCGGCGCCATTCGGCCCCCACCAAGGTCTGCACGCACATCTTCTGGTGCGCTATTAGACCCGAGTATGACCAAATGAGCTAAAAATCACGTTAAAGCCGAAGAGAGATCCCGTTAATGCCTTCTAACGTTTAGTAAATCGCCCCATAAGACCAATGAAGAAGCCTTAAGAAAAGGATTTAGGCCTGATCAGACCATTCAATCCCGGCCGAATGAGCAAGCTTTTCAAGGGATTGCTCCGGGCGCGCACCAATATGAGAAATGATCTCAGCCGCCGCAACTGCGCCCAAACGCGCGCAAATGTCCCATGACGCCCCGCGCGCATAGCCCAAAAGGAAGCCGGAAGCGAAAAGATCACCTGCACCGGTTGTGTCAAGAACTGCAGAAACTGGCGCTGCCGGTGTCACGACCGTCTCATCTTTGGAGATAACAACGGCCCCTTTTTCAGATCTGGTCACCGCCGCAACCTGGGTATCGGCGCGCACTTTTTCTAAGGCCGTATCAAAATCATCCGTTTCATAAAGCGCCATCAGCTCTGCTTCATTGGCGAACAAAAGATCAATATGGTTTTTGACCAATTGCAGGAAGGATGTGCGGTGACGATCCACGCAAAATGTGTCTGATAGGGTCAAAGACACTTTACGCCCGGCGGCCTTCGCCGCTTCTGAGGCTTTGACGAAAGCCGCCTTGGCTTCTTCACGGTCAAAAAGATAGCCTTCAAGATAGGTGACGGTCGCGGCCTGGATCCGCTCCACATCGACATCAATCTCATCAAACATCACCGAGGCACCCAAGAAGGTATTCATGGAGCGTTGAGCGTCCGGCGTAATCATGATCAGCGAGCGCGCAGTGGCAGGCCCGCCGCGCAACGCTGCCGTTTGGTAATCAACACCAATGGCGCGCATATCATGGGCAAAGATTTTTCCCAGCTGATCATCGGCAACTTTACCGATATAAGCGCCGCGCCCGCCCAGGCTGGCGATGCCCGCCAAAGTATTCGCCGCAGATCCGCCAGAGATTTCACGCCCCGACGGCATCAGATTATAGAGAATTTCCGCACGATCTTCGTCGATCAAATTCATTGCCGCTTTTTCAATCTTGTTCTGGGTCAAGAATTGGTCGTCTACCTGGGCAAAGACATCGACGATGGCATTGCCGACGCCAGTGACGTCAAAGCGGGTCGCGCTCATATGAATATCCTATTTGTATACAATCACGAGAAGGGTTAGCCCTCCCCTAGCGTGACTAAGAAAAACACGCAAGTTTTGATAAGCACACCGCCTTTTTCTACGCCTTACGGTCAGGACTCCTACAATGACACAGACAATCGCGTTTTTGATCTCTTCCAATGTTTGCCCCGGCCATCCCGATGCAGGACATTATGCCCTTGAGTTCACCCGTGAATTCGAGGCCCTAGAGGGACCATGTAAAGAGGCAGGCTTTATCCTGAAGGCCGTTGTGTGGGACGACCCTGCGCTCAACCCGGATGAGTATGCGGCCATGATCGTGGGGCCAACCTGGGATTATCCTTTAAAGCAGGACTTGTTCTTAGAGACGCTTGCGCGCTTTGAGCGTCATTGTCCTGTGTTCAACCCGGCAAAACTGGTGCGTTGGAACCTCGATAAATATTATTTACAAGATCTGGCCGAGCGCGGGGTCAAGACCGTACCGACCCTATGGGCCGATCACGCCGATGAAGCGACGATTTCAGCGGCCTTTAACACGCTGGGCAGTGACACTTTGGTGGTGAAACCGCGCGTCGGAGCTGGGGCTTGGCGTCAAGCCAAAATCAAGCGCGGCGAGGCCCTGCCCGCACCCGAGGCTCTGCCCCCGGCACAATGCATGATCCAACCCTTCCTGCCCGCCATCGCCACAGAAGGTGAATATACTTATCTTTATTTTGGCGGTGAATTCTCACACGCTTTGGTCAAGCGCCCCAAGGCCGGGGATTACCGGGTTCAAGGCGAACATGGCGGCCAAGAAGAAAAAATTGAGCCATCAACGGACGATCTCGCCGTCGCCAAGAAAGCCCTGGATGCGGCCTGCACCCATTTAGGCCTCTCCAGCATTCTTTATGCCCGCGTCGATCTGGCGCGCGGTCTGGATGGGGAGCTGGCCTTGATGGAGCTGGAAATGATCGAGCCCTATCTCTACCCGTTAGAAGGCCCCGGCATGGGCGTGATTTTTGCGCGCGCCTTAGCCCGCCTTCTCGATGAGGCTCTGACGAACGCCTAAGCCACAACGAGGGTGAGTTTGAAAAGAGAATTTACTTTTCTCACTCACCCTCAACCCCTATAAGAGCCAAAATCGAACTTAGCTCTATAGGAAATATAATGTCTGTTACTGCCCTTCTATCGCTCAGCGCCGCCTTAATGATCCAAAGCGATGCCCCAACACCGCGCGCCCAAGACATCGAAAAGATCATCTGGGCTGCGAGCGAATGCTATCTGGGCTGCCTGCAGGAGCCTAAAGTCGTGACACGCGATTTAGAGGTTCATCGCGGCCTTGCCGGTGAAGACATCGGCATTTCCATCACGCGCGAAGAATGGGATGAGATCACCCAAGCCATCGCGGCCGCGGATTTTTTCACCTTTCCGGGCGCGATAGCCCCGGGGTCAGAGGGCTGTGACAGCTTTGATTTTTCCGGCCCCTTCTATGCCCTGGAAGTACGCGCAGGCCATGTCAGCCATGGGGTAAGCTATGTTGAAGCTTGCGGCCATAGCCAGATGGATGCCCTCATCGCGCAGATCGAAACCATTGCCCCTCAACTTTCGCAGTCAACCCAATGATGTTAAGCACTTTACTACTTGTAGGGGCGCTGAGTGCGCCCAGCGCGCTGGACATTCAATCGGTCAGCTGGAGCGTGGATGCCTGTCCACGCGGATGCCATCACCGTCAGACAGAAATTTATGCGGATCTGACGCGCGAAACCGTACGGGTCAGCCCTGACATTCGCACTGAAGACAGGGATCACATCAGACGAGCGCAATGGGATCGTCTAAGCCATGCTTTAGGGGCTGCGAATATTGCGAGCCTGCCGGAAGACATCTCCATAGATAGCCCCCAGCATTGTCCTGGCCTGGTCATGACGGAACGCACATTCACTATCCAGGTTGAGACACCGGACGACACTTATGGCATCTTCTATGTTCAAAATTGCCATTACGCGCCGCTCGACATCTTGATCGGCGCAGTCGGGGATATTCTGCCTGGGATTAATACCCTGCCGGGTCTGGATGAAACACCTCAGTAAGTTCATTAGATCAAGCCCATAGGGTGCGACAATCCACACCTTGAAGGACCGCTTAAATTCGATAATATGTATTTTAAATATATGTTATTGATCGTCCATGAAAGGGTCCGACAATGGCCAACACCGCTGACCTGCGTAAAGAGCCTGTCTTTACTTCTATGCCCAAGCCTCGCCGGGTTGAGCATCACGTGCCCAAATCTTTTAGCGATAAGATCGCCTTTGGGTTTGTGAAATCCCTGCGCACGATCGCGGATCTGTTTTTTCGCAAACGCTATGGCCACCGCGCCGTGGTTTTAGAAACGGTGGCGGCCGTACCCGGCATGGTTGGCGGCCTATTGCAGCATCTCAAGGCGCTGCGCCATATCCGCGATGATCAGGGCTGGATCCGCGAATTATTGGATGAAGCCGAAAACGAGCGCATGCATTTGATGACTTTCATTGAGGTGGCCAAGCCCAACCTGTTTGAGCGCCTTTTGATCATGATCGCGCAGGCCATCTTCTATAATGTCTACTTCTTCATCTATCTGTTTGCGCCCAAGACCGCGCACCGCATTGTGGGCTATTTCGAAGAAGAAGCGGTCTGGAGCTATACCCAATATCTCGCTGAGATTGATAAAGGCGCTCTTCCCAATCTGCCCGCGCCTGATCTGGCCATTGCCTATTGGAATTTACCACGAACCGCGCGCCTTCGTGATGTGGTTATTGCCGTACGAGACGATGAAGCCGGGCACCGCGATCGCAATCACGACTTCGCCAACATTTTGGCCGAGCGCCCCTTCACCGCGCCTGCCCATCAAGGGGCCAAAAATGACACCCCCTAACACCCCCTTTCGGGCGACAGCCCGGATCCGCCCCCAACCCCCAACGTCTTTGCCGCGTCCGCCACGCCAGGGTGATCCGTCCCTTCTGAACTGGCGCATGTCCCAGGACGAAGCCGAGCGTTGGGGCCCTATCGGGGAAGTGACCGCTCTGATGGAGTATTGGCGCTAACTCGAAAAGGCGGGGTAGGGCCCCAGTCAGACCCATGGACATTTGTGCTCGACTGGGGCCTACACTTTTCAAACACTTTTGGGTTTGCCCCGAACAAACCCCAACACCGCCAAGGTTCAACCTTGGCACTCTCCAACCTACACCTAGCACCGGCCCTGCCACCGGTGCTTTTTTATCTAGTCTTTTGCGATGGGTTTACCGGCATGCAAGAAGCGCGGCCGGATTTTCTGGATTGAGGATTGTGCGCGCTCTTTCCATTTATCAATGATGGGCTTACCGCGATCTTCGTCGTCATAGGCCTCGCTCTCCACCTCGCGCACATGCTCAACACCTTCGCATTGCTCTTTCAAGATCCGCTCAATGCCTTGCTTCAAGGTCAGCTGAGAAGACGGACAGCCCCCGCAGGCGCCGCGCATTTCAATGAACACCGTTCTAGAGACGGGATCGAAAGCGCTGAACACGATGTCGCCGCCATCACGCGCCACCACGGGACGCACATAATGATCAATGACGGCAATAATTTCAGCGTCCTTGGCGCTATGCGATGTTGGACGCTCGCCCTCGCCATCCTCATAGACAAAATCAAGGCCGTCCTCGATAAAGTCTGAGATGAGGCCCAAGACCTCGATCTTCATCAGGCCCCACGCGTGAGGATCCGCGATACGCACACTGACGAATTCACGATTGAGCAGAACTTCTTCAACACCACCCAGGGCAAAAACCCGCGCCATAAAAGGCGCGCGCGCGCACCCTTCGCCGCGCACATAGCGATGCGTGCCTTTCAGGGCCAAAGCCTCCATAAAGACAAATTGCAAGGCCGCAGGATTAGGTGTGGTTTGGACTTGTATAAACATGGCCGGTCTCGTCCAGCCCCAATTGGGAAAAGAGGGATTTCAAACAGGATCGGTTCGCCACCAGATCCGCCAAGGTATAGCGATCAAAAACCGCCAGAAACGCACTTAACGCTTCACTCACCACGCTTTGCAGATGGCATTGCGGGGTCAAAACACAATGATTGGTCGGCGCGCTGAAGCATTCAACAATCGCCAAATCGTCTTCGGTGTGACGGATTAAAATCCCCAAATTGATCTCTTCAGGGGCTTTGGCCAGGCGGATACCGCCGGTGCGTCCGCGCACACTGTCGATATAGTTTGCGCTCGACAAATTATGGACGATCTTCATCAAGTGATTCTTGGAAACGCCATAAATATCAGCCAATTCCTGGATCGTGTGCAGGGTCTCGTCATGGACGGCCAAATAGATCAACACTCGAAGAGCGTAATCAGTATAACGGGTTAAGCGCATATCGCCTCATATCCTTTGGCCGATGTCCACCTTTCGCATTGAAAGACCCCGCACGCATTTGTCAAATCATCCGCTGCGCGCCGCACCCGATCAAGGCTGCGCAAACAGCATCTGACTGAGATTACGCCCCATACGATGGGCCGGCTGGATAAAGCATTGGGCGATATCCTCGGCAAATAGCTCTTTCGCGGTTGCTTCCCATAGGGCGAGCCACATCACGAAATGCTCTGGCCGAATTGTTTTATGACGCATGTGCGCGACAGCGGGATTGCCTTCAAACCGGCGCGAACCCAAAGTAATCGAAGACCAAAAATCACACATTTTGTTAAGGTGCTCTGGCCAGCGATCCTGAATGACAGCGTTAAAAATCGGGCCCAGCACCTCATGATCTTGGATTCGGCCATAAAAGGTATGAACCTGGGTCTGGATGATCTCTTGCGTGACGCCAGTTTCGAAGTCTTCAAAGATATTCGTCATCTTGGCCCCCTATTCATCCTGGCTTGTCTCAAGCCATTCCAGATTTTCCAACACGGGCAGTTTATAAAACTCCAAATGGAAGGCTCCAGGTTTGGCGAATTCCACGAAATGCTCTTCCTGAGGCTCAATCAGATGCGGCTCACCGGGTTGAAGGCGTAGAGCATAGTTATCGCGGATGGAGGTGTAGACGATCTCACCGTCCTCTACGATCAATCGCGCCCAAACCCCGGCCTTAGTGGTGTGCACTCCGGTCAGCTTAGCGGGGACATTTTCGTGCGTGAATTGGGGCGATCTGGCATAGCATTCAGCCCCTTGCGGCATGGTCGACATAGCGATCTCCTAAGATGCATTTTATATACATATTATAGGGTCGCGTTTTTGCCCATCGCCCAAATGGTCGCAGGTTTCGCGCGAAGTTTAATCGCGCGCTGCATGGCTTTACCCCTCCCACCGCGCACAAGTATGCGCTACGCTGAGAGGCATCTTCAGGGGAGACATCATCATGCGCGTTTTGAGTTTCAGTCTTTTGGCCGCCCTCGCCGCGCTGATCAGCGCCTGTGCCCACACTTCGCCACCCCCTGCCCCGCACATTACAGAGGTTCAGCTGGAACAGGGGCCATGTTTTGGCTTCTGCCCGATCTATACGATCACCTTAAAACCTGATCTTAGCTATGATTTCCGGCCGCGTGATTACACCCAGATTAAAAGCCGTAAGGTTGGCACTGTGCGCCAGGACCAATGGCAAGCCGTTGAAGACGCCGTTCGTGAAGCTGATTTCTTCACCCTGCCCGCTGACATCAATCCCTTTAATCGGCGCGAATGCCCCATGGCCCCTACCGACATGCCCAGCGCCATCGTGACGGTCAGCCGTAGCGATGGGACAAGCCATAGCGTCACCTATTATTATGGCTGCGGTCATGCCCGTATGGAGCGGCTTATCATGAACCTGCATGACGGGTTCGATTATAACGGCCTGGTCCAAGCCCCGCAGAAATAGAGCTAAGCTTTTGCGGATTTTGGTGCGGGCGTTTTTTCCTTGAACTTGCAGATGTCAGCGATGGCGCAATGCCAGCATTCGGGCTTACGCGCTTTACAGACATAGCGACCGTGTAAGATCAGCCAATGATGGGCCCCCTTTTTATAGGCAGGCGGGGTGATCCGCTCCAACCGCGCTTCAACCTCATCGGGGGTTTTACCCGGCGCGAGCTTTGTGCGATTACCCACCCGAAAGATATGCGTATCGACCGCGATCGTCGGCTCACCAAAGGCTTCGTTCAAAACAACATTGGCGGTTTTGCGCCCCACGCCGGGTAAAGCCTCCAGCGCCGCGCGGTCCTTAGGGACTTCGCCGCCATGCTCACGCAATAAGATCTCGCTCATCGCGATGACATTCTTGGCTTTATTGCGATAGAGCCCAATGGTTTTGATATAATCGCGCACGCCCTCTTCACCCAGCGCGATCATTTTTTCCGGTGTATCGGCCGCGGGAAATAGACGCGCCGTCGCCTTATTCACCCCAATATCGGTGGCCTGGGCCGAAAGGGCGACAGCCACTAAAAGGGTGAAGGGCGAGGTATACTCCAGCTCCGTCTGCGGATCGGGGCGCACTTGCGCCAAACGGGCATACAGCTCCTCGGCCTGCTCGCTCTTAAGACCAGGGCTGAGGCGTTTGGCTTTGGACTTGGGGGGTTTAGCTATGGGCTGGGTCATAGGCGGGGGTTTAGCTCCGCCCCGCCCAGAAGACAAGATCGCGCGCAGAGCCTATTCGCGGTAGCTGACTGCGTAATGGGTGACTGTGCCGCCCTCATAATGCGGCACCAGCAGATGATTGCCGTGATCAAAACCGCCGATGGAATTCGCCATAATGTTTTGATCGACGAAATCTTCGACAACACGCATCTCATGCGCGTCATTCATATGGTAGATCTTACCGGGAATGGCGCTGATGAAGACCCCGCCGCGGCCATCTTGGTAAATGCCATCAAAGCTTTCACCCTCGATCTGCGCCAGCTGGGTAATCTCTCCGGTCATGGGATCCAGGCTCAGTACACGGCCTTCATCGCGTGAGGTCACGGCCAGCAAGCGCCCCTGATACCAATCCAGGCCATTCACGGCATGCAAAAGCTCTGGATCTTCAGCCAAGAGACGATAGCTGCCATCAGCATTAAGCGCATAAATACGCGAGCGGCGCATATCGGTGACAAAAATCTGCCCCTCGGGCGATACGGCCAGGTCATTGAAGAAGGACGGCGTTTCGCCCTCAACGATGTCACCAACGCGATAACGGTTCAGGCGCGCGCCGGTGTCGATGTCATAAAGCGCAATCGAATTCGTGCCTTCAACAACATAAAGCGTGGTGCCATACGCGATAATACCCAACGGACGCTCAACACCCGCTTCGGCCCAATTCCAATCCACCTCGCCGGTGTCCAGATTGACGCGGTGAAGGGCGTGTTCCATCGCGCGCGCTTCACCCTCTTCAAGCCGGTCCATGTCGGAAATATAGGCATAGCCGCCCCCCTCAGGGCTATAAACGGCTTCGGGATGATGATGCAGGGTCCAGCTTTGCACCACTTCAAGACGCGCCAGACCCATCTCATCTTTCATCCCGGCGCTATGGGTGCCGCTCGTCAATAAAGTCGTTGCAAGTAAAACGCCCACGATCATCGTCATGCTCTCCCCTGACCAATGTCGGCCAAGTATGGCATGAGCGCGTGATCACGCGGGATGACAAGGGTGTGAGCTTACCAAGAATTTAGACTTATGATTGTATACGCGCCTAATTCATTTCCCGTTCGGGCAGGAAAATTTCACGCTTCCCGGCATGGTTGGCCGGGCCGATCATGCCTTCATCTTCCATACGCTCAATCAGGCTGGCGGCGCGGTTATAGCCGATTTGCAAGCGACGCTGGATATAGCTGGTCGAGGCTTTGCGGTCGCGCGCCACGATGGCAACGGCCTGATCGAAGAGATCATTGCCCACCGTCTCATCGGTCACGCCCGTGAGGGCCTCCAGGCTGTCTTCATCATTATCCAGCGTGACATCATCAAGATATTCCGGCGTGCCCTGCGCCTTCAAGAAGGCGGCGACGTCCTCTACCTCGCGGTCAGAGACAAAGGGGCCATGCAGGCGGCGAATGCGTCCACCGCCCGCCATGTATAGAAGATCGCCCATGCCGAGCAATTGCTCCGCGCCCTGCTCCCCCAAAATCGTCCGGCTGTCGATTTTAGACGTCACCTGATAGGAAATCCGGGTTGGGAAGTTGGCTTTGATCGTCCCGGTGATGACATCGACCGACGGGCGCTGGGTCGCCATGATCAAGTGAATGCCCGCCGCGCGCGCCATCTGGGCCAGACGCTGCACTGCGCCTTCAATATCTTTACCCGCGACCATCATCAGATCGGCCATTTCGTCGATCACCACGACGATATAGGGCATGGGATCGGGCTCGATAATCTCGGTCTCGTAAATCGGCTGGCCGGTTTCTTTGTCAAAGCCGGTTTGCACGGTGCGCTCCAGCACATCGCCGTTTTCACGCGCGAGGGCGGCTTTCTCATTAAAGCCGGTCATATTGCGCACGCCGACTTTGGACATTTTCAAATAGCGCGATTCCATCTCGCGCACGGTCCATTTCAGCGCCGCCACGGCCTTCTTCGGATCCACCACGACCGGCGAGAGCAAGTGCGGGATGCCATCATAGACCGACAATTCCAACATTTTGGGGTCGATCATGATCATGCGGCATTCTTCAGGCGACAACCGATACAGCAGGGAAAGGATCATGGCATTGATCCCCACCGACTTACCCGAACCCGTCGTACCGGCAATCAACAGGTGCGGCATGCGCGCCAGATCGGCGCAGAAGGGTTCCCCGCCAATGGTTTCACCCAGCGCCAAGGGCAATGCCGCCTTGGCATGATCAAACGCGTTGGAGGACAGAAGCGCGCGCAAGAAGACCGTCTCACGGCTTTGATTGGGAAGCTCAATCCCGATGGCATTACGCCCCGGCACGACCGAGACCCGGCACGCCACCGCCGCCATGGAGCGGGCAATATCATCGGCCAGATTGATGACCCGGCTGGTTTTAACGCCCGGCGCGGGTTCCAGTTCATACAGCGTAACAACAGGGCCGGGGCGGACCTGAACAATCTCACCCTTAACGCCGAAATCACTCAAAACCGATTGCAACAGCTGGGCATTTTGGGTCAAGGCGTCTTCATCAAAGGCATCGGCGCGCGCCTGGGCCGGGGCCAGCAAATCCAGGCGCGGCATTTCAAAACCCTCGCCCGTAGGCTCAAACGGCAGGCCCGGCTGGGCTTCACGCGCTTCGCGATCAGAGGGTTTGACTTTCTTGGGCGCAGCTACGGCCGGCTTGATGGTCTCAGCGACCCGCGCATCATCCTCATACGCGTCCTCATCTTCATCAGGGACATCGCCGCGCGCGATGGAGAATTTGGAGGAGAATTGCGGTGCAATTTTTTGATCCGGGCTGGGTTCGGCCCGCCCAAGGGTGCGCATGGCGGGGGCCGCGCGGCCTTCGCCGCGCAAAAACGCGGGCGCGGTTTCCGCACGCCCATCGGGGGCAGGTTTACGCTCTACCATCTCGCCCTTATGCCAGGACGCGGGCAGCAAGCCCATCAGATGATCGAACCAAACCCGCAAAGTCGCCCAGACCCGTCCGGCCGCATCCGCCATCGCCGCCAAATCACGCGCGCGCAAACCAAAGGTAAATAGAAACCCGCCCAGGCTCGCCAGCAGACCCAGTCCGGCCAGAATAAACACGCCGCCGGGCACACCGATCTGGGTTAACAGGCCTTGCCCACCCAGATACAGCCCATCGCCAACAATCCCGCCCAGCCCGGTGGCAAAGGGCCAATTGGCCGGGATAGGCAGGCTCGATACCATCAGGGCGAAACCGAGCACGCCCAGTACCATAGCCGAAAAGCGCAGTGTAATCAGCCCGCCGGAACGGGGCTTGGGGCCGTTATAAATCAGGATCAATCCCCAGCCCAAAGCCGCCAGGGCAAAACCGCCCGCCGCCCAGCCGAAAATCTGTAAGCTGAGATCACTTACAATCGCGCCATAGCCCCCCAGCCAATTCGTCACCACCTGAACCGAGGCGGTATTCCAGCTGGGATCCAAGGGGTCATGGCTTAATAGCGCGCCCAACCAGGCCGCGCCCAGCGCGATCATAAGAAGGCCCGCAAGGCGCGCCCAAATACGCGCAATCCAGCTGGGGCGATAGACCAGCTGGGTGTCTTCGCGCGAAGTCGTCTCAGACGATGATGTCGTTTTGGCTTTGCTCATGGGCGCACTTTCGCGCAAAAGCCTTCATAGGGCGTAAACGCGCGCTTAACCGTCAACACTGTCCCCACGCCTTGAGTATAAGACATTTAGGGCCAAAGCGCGAGCCTTTAAGGGTTAATCAACGCCTTCATCCAAGGTCCAGGTTAAAATCCGGGTGGGTTCTGGCGCGACGCCATCATCACCTTCGCCGGAAAAGCGTGGCCATTGCGAATTGGCAACCAGGAAGGCACGCTCATCCGCGATGCGAATGAGTGTCGGCTCCATAAAGGCGCTATGGCCGCGCAACACCGGGACAATGCGCTCAATATCGCCTTCATAACTCACATCCAGGCGCAGTACACTATGCGGCACCCCGCCATTGCGCACCGCATAAAGCACACCATTGCGGCTGGCGCTGAGACCATCAAGGCCGATTAGGCTTTCACCGGGCGAGCGCGTCAAGCTGGCCTGGCGCGAAAGCGGATCAATATGCCAAAGCCCTTGGGCATAATCGGCCACCCACAGCGCGCCTTGGGCATGGGCAATCCCTTGCAAAGACGCAAAGCGCGGATCATCGATATAGACTTCCAGCTGGCTTTCAGGGTTTTCCAGGCGATAGATACGCGGGCGCTGGGCATCGGTGACATAGACAATGCCATCGCGCACGGTCAGATCGCCCATCTGGCCGGCATCGGGCATATCATAGCGGCGATACAGCTGGCCGGTGCTGAGATCGAAGGCCATCAAGGCGGTTGTGGCCTGCTCACCTTCAGCAAGCGGGGTCAAAGGAACAGCCCCTGTCGTCACAAACAGCAAACGATTGCGCCGATCAACGGCCATGCCGAACACAGATTGAAGACCCGATTGCGCATCGGCGAACAGCTCCGGCGTATCGCGCGCAAAAGGCTCAATCATATAAATTGTGCGCGATTTGACCGAGCCGACATAGAGGCGTTCTGTTTCAATATCGACAGCCACCGACTCGATCAGCGCATCGGTATCGGGAAGGGTTGCGGTAATTTGCGCACGGCCCACGGGGGCGGCATTCGCTTGAAGGGCGGCTTCAATCTCGCTCAACGCGGAGGCATGGTCCGCGATGAGATGCTCGCGATCAGGGTCAGAGAGATCATAGATCAGGCCCGCATCCACAATAGCACGCAAGGCCGAGATCGCGGCACCATAATCTTCATCGCGCATCGCAATTTGATACTGACCGCGCAAAATGCCCGCATGACCGGGCTGCAAGGCCTCAGCCGCGACCATCAAACGGCGCGCGCTTTCAAAATCACTCATCTGATAGGCCGTACCGGCCGCATCGCGCAGCGCACGGGCTTCTTGATAGCCATTCAACAGGCTGTCTTCACCCTCTTGCGAGGCGGCCCCCTGGGCCTGCAGCGTTAAGACGGCTAAAGCGGCGAGAATAGCGCCAGCACTCATATATATGTCCCCGATCAACTCTCTTTGGGGCAGATTGCCCGGACAGCGTAAAGGAGACAAGCCCCGCTCTGGCGTTTAAAGATTAAATTTCCAGAGCGGGGACAGGTACTTCTTAGTCGTTTTCGCCTATACGGCGTTTTCTATGCGCCATTAGTTGTAAACGCAGCGCATTCAGGCGAATAAAGCCTTCAGCGTCTTTTTGGTCATAAACATCATCATCTTCAAAGGTGACGTGCTCCAGCGAATAGAGCGAATAAGCTGATGTACGGCCCACAACGGCAACATTGCCCTTGTAAAGCTTCAAGCGGACATCACCGGTGACGTATTTCTGCGAGTGATCAATGGCGGCCTGCAGCATTTCACGCTCAGGGCTGAACCAGAAACCTTCATAGACCAGCTTGGCATATTTCGGCATCAGCTCTTCTTTGAGATGCATCGCGCCGCGATCGAGCGTCAATTGTTCAATCCCGCGGTGGGCGGCCATCAAGATCGCCCCGCCCGGGGTCTCATAAATGCCGCGCGATTTCATCCCAACAAAGCGGTTTTCCACCAGATCCAGACGGCCAATCCCATGCTTGGAGCCCAGCTCATTAAGCTGGGTCAAGAGGCTTGCCGGGCTCAACGCCGCGCCATTGACGCTGACCGCATCGCCTTTTTCAAAGCCGATGGTGACATATTCAGGCTGATCTGGGGCATCTTCGGGGTGAGTGGTGCGCAGGCAAACCTCGTTAAACGCCTCTTCAGAGGGGTCTTCGAGCATTTTGCCTTCAGACGAGGTGTGCCACAGATTGGCATCCACGCTGAACGGGGCTTCGCCGCGCTTATCCTTAGGCACTTGAATGCCATGGGTTTCAGCGTATTCAATCAGCTTGGTCCGGCTGGTCAGATCCCATTCACGCCACGGCGCGATAACTTTCAGATTGGGATCCAGCGCGGCGACGGCCAGCTCGAAACGGACCTGGTCATTGCCCTTACCGGTTGCCCCGTGGGCCACGGCATCCGCACCGGTTTCATGCGCAATCTCAACCAGACGCTTGGAAATCAGCGGGCGCGCAATGGATGTCCCCAACAGATAAAGGCCCTCATAAACTGCATTGGCGCGCACCATGGGGAAGACATAATCGCGCACGAATTCTTCGCGCAGATCATCGATATAAATGTCTTTGACACCGGCGGCTTCGGCTTTGGCGCGCGCAGGGGCCAATTCCTCGCCCTGACCTAGATCCGCCGTGAAGGTCACGACTTCCGCGTCATAGGCATCTTGCAACCATTTCAAGATGACAGAGGTATCAAGGCCCCCGGAATAGGCCAGAACGATTTTTTTAATGGGCTTTGCCATCGCATAAAATCCTTTGTCTGATCCGCACTTATGATTTTTGGCCCACGAAAGGCAGCGGCCAAGGCGGTCTGTTAAAGGGCTGTCTGCAGGCCCCGGTAAATTTTGTTGCAAGGCACAACAATAAGACGTCCCCCCCTTATACAAAAGCATGCATAACTGTACACACTGCATAAAGGCGCGCTATGGATAGAGAAACCCTTTTGGGGAATAATTTCTCCAGCATCCCCAAGACCTAAGGCCGTTTTTCATGCCCGCGTCGAATTTTCCACCCTCTGATGGCACCCATTTTTCCACCCGCCCCGCCCAATTTGAGGGCGAGGTTTGTGCGCTGGATGAAAAAAGCCTGCACGGGGCCTATCAAAGCCTTGAAAGCCAAGGCCCGGTTACGCGCCTTCGCCTGGCCCAGGCCTTGCGCGCCCAGGGCTTGAGCGAAACCGATCCGCGCCTGGGGGCCTGTCTGTCGGCCTGGGGGGAGGATCAAACCCGCGCATTGAGCTTTGCCGATTTCAAAAAAGCCTTGGCCCTGGATGAGCGCCACTTGATCAGCCGCGCCCTGACCAACCAGTTAGTCAGCGGACATTTTGGCAGTTTCAAACAGCGCCTATCAAATGTTTTCGCCTTCGCCGCCGATGATCACCAAGGTGAGATTGCCCATTACATTCCTGAACTTCGCCGCGCTGATCCTGAAGCCTTCGCCCTGTCGGTGTGCACTATTGATGGCCAGAACTTCTCCATGGGTTTGCGCGAAGGTGATGAGGCGGCGCAATTCTGCATTCAATCGACCTGTAAGCCCTTGAATTATGCCTTGGCCTTGGAGCTGTTGGGCGAGGATCTGGTCCATCGCTATGTCGGGCGTGAGCCTTCAGGCCAAGGCTTTAACGAGATCACACTGGACCGCCGCCATCGCCCGCATAATCCCATGATCAATGCCGGGGCGATCATGACCTGCGCCCTGATCCGGCCGACCCAGAATGTGGATGCGCGTTTTGACTATATTCGCCGGGTCTGGGGCTCGGCCTGTGCTGGCCAAGAACCTGAGCTGGATCACGCCACATATGAAAGCGAGAAGGCCACGGCAGACCGTAATTTCGCGCTGGCTTATTTCATGCGCGAACATAAGGCCTTCCCGCCCGAGGCCGACCTTCATGACACGTTGGAGCTTTATTTTCGCTGTTGCGCGCTGAAAAGCGATGTCGGCGCGCTGAGCCTATGGGCGGCGAGCCTGGCCAATGGCGGAGTTTGTCCGTTGACGGAGCGCCGCGTATTCCAAGGGCGCACGGTGCGCCATGTGCTCTCGCTGATGCTCAGCTGTGGCATGTATGATTTTTCCGGCGAATATGCCTTCAGCGTCGGCCTTCCTGCCAAGTCGGGGGTTTCTGGCGCGCTTTATATCGTCGTGCCCGGGGTGTGCGGGATCGCGCTTTATAGTCCACGCTTGGATCATCACGGCAATCCCTCGCGCGGGATCGCCTTTTCAAAGCGTTTGGTGGAAACCTTCCCCTGGCATGTCTATGCGCCCGTGGTGCAAACGCCCTTGAGTTAGGGCCAACGCATCCCCCTTGGCGCGTGAACAGAAGCTGCCTAATCTATGTTCATATCGCCTACGACTTAGGAGCTGATCATGACCCGGCCACTTGTTCTGATTACCGGTGCCTCATCTGGAATTGGTGCGGCCTTTGCCCGCCATTTTGCCGCCAAGGGCTGGGATCTAGCCCTGAGCGCGCGCCGTGAAGAGCGCTTGGAGGCGCTGGCCGAAGAGATGAAGGCCCAGTTTGGCGTCGACAGCCTGGTCATCCCGGCTAATCTCGCCGATCCCGATGCGCCCGAAGGCATTTATAGCGCCGTCTTGGAATCCGGGCGACAGGTCGATGGCCTGGTGAATAATGCGGGCTATGGCCTGCCAGGGGCTTATCTCAATTCTGAGTGGGACGATCACGCCGCTTTCTTACAACTGATGGTGACAAGTTATGCTCACCTTACTCACCTGACCTTGCCCGGCATGGTGGAGCGCGGTTTTGGCCGCGTGATCAATGTCGCCTCGGTGGCCGGTTTAATGCCCGGCGCAAAGGGCCATACGCTATATGGCGGGGCCAAATCGTTGCTGATCAAATTCTCGCAGTCTTTGCATTTGGAAATGGAAGGCACGGGCGTCCATGTTACGGCTCTATGTCCGGGCTTTACCTATTCGGAATTCCACGATGTCAATGAAACCCGCGACATTGTTTCTCAACTGCCCGCCTATTGGTGGCTCACGGCAGAAGAGGTGGTCAAAGCCGGATATGACGCGGTGGAGCGCAATAAATACATAACCGTGCCCGGGACTTGGTATAAATTCCTGGTCGCGCTGAATAAGATCTTGCCTGACAGCGTGGGAATGGCCCTTATGAAGAAAGGAAGCGCTTCGGTGCGCTCTAGCGAGGGATCGGCCAAAGGTCACACGCAGGGCTAAGTCTGGTCTCATCCAATATAACCAGACAGGGCAAACGAATCGTGCAACCTAGGTTTTCATGCGACGTATCGGTCTGGGGGTGTAATCATGGCGGATGAGCGCTTAATCACGGCATTAGATGTGCCATCAATTTCCGAAGCGGAAGACTTGGTCGATGCCATCGGGGATGTGTGTGAGCATTATAAAATCGGCCTGCAATTGCTGCCCGTCGGCGGCATGGCCCTCGCCCACGCCTTAAAGTCGCGCGATAAAAAAGTATTCCTCGATTATAAGCTTCACGATATTCCCGCCACGGTTGAGAAGGCCACGCGCTCGCTCGCCAGTGTGGATGCAGACCTGTTGACCGTGCATGCCGAACCGCCCGTCATGCGCGCCGCCGTTGAAGGCCGGGCCGGCTCCACCCTCAAACTGCTGGGCGTTACGGTGCTGACGGCCTATGACGATGCGATCCTGGCCGAAATCGGCTATGGCATGGGCGCGCGCGATCTGGTGCTGCGCCGGGTCGAGCAAGCCTTAGAGTGTGGCATGGACGGTGTTGTGGCCAGCGCCCAGGAAGCGGCAGAAATCCGCCAACGCTTTGGCCACGACTTCATGATCGTCACGCCGGGCATCCGTCCCTTGGGCGCTGATGCGGGCGATCAAAAACGCGTGGTTACACCCAAAGATGCGCTGGAAGCGGGCTCATCCCATCTGGTGATCGGACGCCCGATCAATCAGGCCGAAAATCCACGCCAAGCCGCTGAATCCATTCTACAAGAAATGGCCAGCACAGGCCATTAAGGCTAAATCGCATAGCCGCTTTGACTGAACAGAGATAGTTAATTTGTCCAGACCTGAATAAGAAGCGTTCATTCTTCCCTCCTTTGGGTCTCTGGATGAACAAGTTATCAGAATGTCACGCGGACGATGCGCCGCGCCACCACATTATCAAAATCAATCAGGGCAAGGCGATTGCCTTCAAGATTGGTGGCATACGCACCCCTGAAGCCGGTCAAATCGCGTTTGCGGATTTGATGGCCTTCTACCGTGACAATCCAGCGCGCAAATTACTCTTTGATATGCGCGATGCGCGCTATCCCTATACAATTGAAGACTTGATCCGGCGCGGACATGCCTGCGCGCGCGCACTTCCCGCGACCAAAGTGGCGTTTCTCGTCTCAGAAGACAGTGAAAAAGTCGGCGTCATCAGCCTGACCGCTCATGTGATGAGCGGACACAAGGCCGCCCTCTTCACCAATCTCCAAGAAGCGCTGGCCTATCTGATCTGGGACTAAGCCAGACGTTCGGGGCCTTCAACACCATCGCAACCGCGCGTCGGCCGGTCAGCGGCGTCTTATCTGAGGCGTGTGCGAAGCGGACTGCCGCGAGATCATAAGTAATGGTGGAGCCTACCGGGATCGAACCGGTGACCTCTTGCATGCCATGCAAGCGCTCTCCCAGCTGAGCTAAGGCCCCGTACCAAGACGGTTCGCGCCAGGCGTTAAAACCAAGCGCGATTGGGAGCGCGGAACCTAAGAGCCCCGCGCCCCGGGATCAAGTGCCTTTTTCACATCATATACACTTTTGCGCACATGCGGCGATCAAGGCTTAAAGACGATCTTCCTCGTCTTCATCGCCCAGCTCGATATCGTCGCTGAAATCATCGTCATCATCGTCGAGCAGAACGTCATCATCGTCATCGGCGGTGGTGTCGTCATCATCTTCGAAACCTTCGGTGAGATCATCGTCCCCACCCTTGGTCACGGCGATTTCATCGTCATCCTCATCGCCCATTTCCAAAGGCGCTTCGTCGATTTCCGGCGCATCATCCTCGTCATCTTCATGATCACGATCTTTGCGATCACGCCCGGTATCGTCCTCATCCTCGTCTTCATCATCCTGAGGGGCATGACGTGAGGATTTGGCTTTGATAACCGCCGAGGTCGGATCATACTCAGTGCCACATTTCGGGCAAATGATAGGATCCTTATTTAAGTCATAAAATTTCGCGCTACATTCACCGCAGACGCGTTTCTCACCAAGGTCAGGTTTGGGCACGGACTAATCCCCATCTGTCGTTTTTGACCAGCTAAATCGGCGCGCCTATTGTCACGTTCGCGCCAGCCTGTCAAAACCCCATTTCGCAAAACTTCCAGTTAACGGCACAGCACCCATGTCACACAACGCATCATCTTCCGCACCGCAAGCTCAACAAGGCTCCAGAAAAAGCTTTGCCAGTCAAGGCTTAAAAGGACGTCTCGCTGCTGCGCCTGATAAATCCATCTCACATAGAGCGTTAATATTTTCTGCACTTGCCAATGGCACCACACGCATCGAAAACCTGTTGGAAAGTGGCGATGTGCTGGCCACGGCCAAAGCGGTGGCGCAATTTGGCGCGAATGTCGAGCATGTAGGACCCGGCGAATGGTCCGTGACCGGCTGCCCGATCTGGAAAAGCCCTAAACAGCCCGTTGACCTTGGAAATTCAGGCACAGCGGTGCGCCTGTTGATGGGGGCCGCATCACGTTTTGCCCTGACAGTGACTTTCGTGGGTGATGAAAGCCTCTCCAAACGCCCGATGGAGCGCGTCCTGGGGCCGTTACGCACGATGGGTGTTGAGGCCGAAGCGCAAGAGGGTGGACGCCTGCCGGTGCGCCTGACCGGGGCCAGCCCCTTGCATCCGATTTCTTATGCGCCCCCGATTGCCTCGGCCCAGGTCAAAAGCGCGATCTTACTGGCCGGTCTGGGCGCGGAGGGCGTGACGACCGTGGAAGAGCGAATTTCAACGCGCGACCATAGCGAGCGCATGGCCCCCCTGTTTGGTTGCCCAATCGTCACCGAGCATCACAAACCCGGTCGGACTGTGCGCATTGCTGGCCCGATCACGCTGCAGAGCGCAGATCATGTCCATGTGCCCGGCGATCCATCTTCGGCGGCTTTTCTGATCGCTGCGGCTTTGATCACCCCAGATAGCGAGATCACCGTGTGTGATGTGCTGACCAATCCGGCGCGCTTTGGCCTTTATGAGGTGCTTAAAACCATGGGTGCGGATCTGACATTCACACCTGCAGGTGAGCGCGCAGGCGAGGAGCTCGTCCATATTACCGCGCGCACCTCCACGCTGAAAGGCGTCAAGGTTCCGGCCAGCCGCGCCGCCTCCATGATTGATGAATATCCGATTTTGTCCGTCATTGCCGCCAATGCCGAAGGCACGACCAAAATGGAAGGCCTGGGCGAGCTGCGCGCCAAGGAGAGCGATCGCCTGGCGGCCTCGGCGGCCATGTTGCAAGCCAATGGCGTTAAATTCGAATTAGGCCCCGACACCTTGACCGTTCATGGCCAGGGCCTGGGCAGCGTGCCGGGCGGGGGGCTCACCGAAACCCACCATGATCACCGCCTGGCGATGAGTGGTCTAATTCTCGGATTGAGCAGCAAGCTGCCATCCAAGGTTGACGATGTGGCCATGATTGCCACCAGCTATCCGACCTTTTTCGACGATATGGCCCAGATCGGGGCCCGGATAGAGAGTGAGTAAATCGCTATGTTAATCGCTGTGGATGGTCCTTTGGCCTCTGGCAAAGGGACGATTGCGCGCGCAATTGCCGCGCGTTTTGGATTGCCCCATCTCGACACGGGGTCGTTGTATCGCGCGACGGCCGTGTTGATGCTGGATGCGGGTGAGAGCCCGCATGATGCGGACGCGGCGACACAAGCGGCCAAGTTGGTCGATCCTGCGAATATTGATGAACGCCGTATCCGCAGCGCCAGCGTTGGGGCCGCAGCCTCAGTGCTGTCGGTTCATCCCGGTGTGCGCGAGGCGCTGTTCCATCTTCAGCAAGACTTTGCCGCCCGTCCCGGCGGAGCGGTGCTGGATGGGCGTGATATCGGCACGGTCATCGCGCCCCACGCTGATGTCAAACTCTTCGTCACCGCCGATCCGGAAATCCGCGCAGGCCGGCGCCATGCCGAGCTGATCAATCGCGGCGAAGAGATCACCTTCGAGCAAGTTTTGACCCAACTCAAAGAGCGCGATGGACGTGATGCAGCCCGCAAAGACAGCCCTATGCGTCAAGCCGACGATGCGATCTTGCTAGACACGTCTAATTTGAGTATAGACGGTGCCGTCAGCGAGGCTGTACGTCTGGTTCAGATACGAACCGGGCAAGCGCCAGACTGAGTGAGCCGAGCGCGTTTGGCCTGTCGCCACCGTCTCCCGAAAGGGGAGTGCGGTGTTTGGCGCTAGGGCCCAAAGCGCTCATCGTATCAACCTTACCCTAGGCCGCCCGGGGTTAGAAACGCGGCCCATTAAAGAGTTTCAAAGGCTTGAGCCTTGCTCATTTTAATGATGCACCCCTGGAGTTCTCCCTCTTATGACGCATTCTTCAACCGCGGCACCAAGCCGTGACGATTTCGCCGAAATGCTGGAAGCGAGCCTTGCTGGCCGCGATCTGATTGAAGGCTCTGTAGTAACGGGCCGCGTGACGGCCATTGAGAACGACGCAGTTGTCGTTGACGTCGGTTTGAAAACCGAAGGCCGTATTCCTGTGCGCGAGTTTACCGGTCCCGGCTCTAAAGCCCCAGCTGTCGGTGATGACGTTGAAGTCTTCCTGGAGCGTATCGAGAACGCTTTGGGCGATGCCATTCTGTCGCGCGACAAAGCCCGCCGCGAAGAAGCCTGGGATCGTCTGGAACAATTGTTCGAGAAGAAAGAGCCTGTTAACGGGGCCATCGTGGGCCGTGTTAAAGGTGGCTTCACTGTGGATCTGGGCGGGGCTTCGGCCTTCTTGCCAGGCTCACAGGTTGACATTCGCCCTGTGCGCGATGTCGGTCCTTTGATGAACAAAGAACAGCCTTTCTCCATCCTGAAAATGGATCGCCCACGGGGCAATATCGTTGTCTCTCGCCGTGCGGTTCTTGAAGAATCTCGCGCTGAACAACGTGCTGAACTGGTCGGCCAGTTGGCTGAAGGCGAAGCACGCGAAGGTGTTGTTAAAAACATCACCGATTACGGTGCGTTCGTGGATCTGGGCGGCATTGACGGTCTGTTGCACGTCACCGACATGTCTTGGTCTCGCGTCGGTCACCCGAGCGAAGTCGTCGAAGTCGGTCAAGCCGTTCACGTTCAGATCATCAAGATCAACAAAGACACCCAGCGTATCTCTTTGGGCATGAAGCAGCTGCAGTCTGACCCATGGGATGGCGTTGGCGCGAAATATCCAGTGGGTGCGACCTTTGAAGGCCGCGTCACCAATATCGCTGAATATGGTGCCTTTGTTGAGCTGGAATCGGGCGTTGAAGGTCTGGTGCACGTCTCTGAGATGTCTTGGACCAAGAAAAACGTACACCCCGGCAAAATCGTCTCTACCTCTCAAGAAGTTCAGGTCATGGTCCTGGATGTCGACGCCGACAAGCGCCGTATCTCTTTGGGCATCAAACAGACCCAGCGCAATCCTTGGGAAGTCTTCGCAGAAAGCCACCCTGTGGGCTCAACCGTTAAAGGTGAAGTTAAAAACATCACCGAATTCGGTCTGTTCATCGGTGTGGACGAAGAAATCGACGGCATGGTTCACCTGTCCGATCTCGATTGGGAACGTGCCGGCGAAGAAGCCATTCAAGGCTTCTCCAAAGGTGATGTTGTTGAAGCCAAAGTTCTTGACGTTGACGTCGAGAAAGAGCGCGTCTCTTTGGGCATCAAACAACTCAGCGGCGATCCGATGGACGAAGGTAGCTTCAAGCGTGGTGACATCATCACCTGCACCGTGACCGAAATCACCACCGGTGGTATCGAAGTGTCTCTGGGCCAGGACGGCGCGATGAAGTCCTTCATCCGTAAGTCTGACCTGTCTCGTGACCGTGCTGAACAGCGCCCAGAGCGTTTCGCCGTTGGCGATAAGCTCGACGCGCGCGTCACCAATATCGACAAGGCGGCTCGCCGTGTCTCTGTCTCGATCAAGGCTCTGGAAGTCGCTGAAGAGAAAGAAGCGGTTGAACAGTACGGGTCTTCTGATTCTGGCGCATCGCTGGGCGACATCTTGGGTGCCGCACTGCAAGCCGGTGACAAGAACGACTAAGATTTTCGCGTCTGCGACAATCACGAATAGCCGGGGTGAAACAACCCCGGCTATTTTTTTATTTATTTTTTATGTCGTATTCGGTGATTGCGATTGACGGATGGGGGTGAAGTTTCCTAATGTTTCCACAAGCTTCACTGACTAGGACCCCCTCACATGATTAAGTCAGAACTCATAGAAAAACTCGCCGAAGATCATCCACACCTCTATCAACGTGATGTTGAGCGGGTTGTGAACACCATTCTTGAAGAAGTTACCGTCGCCCTGGAACAGGGAAATCGCGTGGAATTACGCGGCTTTGGTGCCTTTTCTGTTCGCAACCGCCCCGCCCGTCAGGGCCGCAATCCGCGCACCGGAGACTCAGTGGCCGTGAAAGAAAAGCATGTGCCTTTCTTCAAAACCGGTAAGGAATTGCGTGAACGCGTCGACGCGATCAACAGCTAAATCGCCTCCACGCGATTCGTAATTTTAAAGGTCTGTTCACCCTGAACAGACCTTTTTTTATTTTTTCTTGGGCTTTAACCCCTTTTTACCCTCGCCGCGCTAGGCTTGCCTTATCTGCTCGGTCAAAAGACCGTGGTCATGGGTTAGCGTGCCGCCATGAATGGCTTGGACACCGCCACATATTCTCGCCTTTATACCTCCAGCGCCAGCGCAGGATCTGCCCCTGCGCGCCTGCCGGAAACGCCGCCGATTTCACAAAGCGCCAGCGGTGAGCCGGTTCGAGATGAGCCGCGTGCCCCGCTTGCACTTCCCCAAAATGAGCAAACTCCCAGCCTACGCACGCCGCAGACTTTAGAAGACAGCGTCACCATTAGTGATGCGGCCAGCGAAGCCTATAAGCGCGGCCTTGAAGCGCAAAATGATCCCAGCAAGCCCAAGGGGGATCCTGCGCGCCTGGATCAAGCCCCTGAAGGCGAGGATAGCTCCGACCCCAATGCGCTGAGCGAGGAGGAGCAAAAACTCGTTGCCGAATTGCAAGCGCGTGATCGTGAGGTGCGCGCCCAT
Source organism: Woodsholea maritima DSM 17123 (assembly GCF_000382325.1). Classification (GTDB taxonomy): domain Bacteria; phylum Pseudomonadota; class Alphaproteobacteria; order Caulobacterales; family Maricaulaceae; genus Woodsholea; species Woodsholea maritima. The sequence goes on along the minus strand of NZ_KB908057.1, from coordinate 22,874 downwards.
GAGCAAGCCCACCAGGCCGCCAGTGGTGGATTAGCCGGCGCGGCCAGCTACACCTATGAAAAAGGCCCCGATGGCAAGCGCTATGCGGTGGGCGGGGAGGTGTCCATTGATGTCAGTCCGGTTAAAGGTGATCCCGAAGCCACTTTAGAAAAAGCACGCAAAATCAAAGCCTCCGCTACGGCCCCGGCGGAACCCTCTGGTCAGGACCGTTCGGTCGCAGCCCAGGCCGATGCGCTCGCCGCGCAAGCTCAGGCTGATCTGCGCGAGCAATCTGCCACTGAGCGTGAAGCGATCCAAAATGGCGAAGACCCCAATGCCGCCTCTGAGGGGGTGCCCGCCGATGGCAATACGCCCGCACCTGACGCGAATTCAGCGACGGCCAATACAAATACGCCCGCGAACGGGCGCGGTGATGGCGATAATGATGGAGATGATCGCGGCTTCGCCAGCGCCACTTCCTCTGGCCGTGATGATGAAGCCACTCAAATCCAGTCCCGCGATGCCCGTGTCGAGCGCGAAAATGGCGAGACCGAGAATGATATTTCGCGCGCCACCCGCCCCGAATATGAACGCGCGATCGAGCAATATGGGGCCTTTACCCGATCTGAAGCCAACCGTGTCGGCTCAACCCTGGTGGCCACAGCCTAAAAAAGGCCGGACCAAGCTAAGGGCTTGATCCGGCTAGGCTAGCATCAGTCATTGGAGGGACAGATGCGTGATCAGACCTTTCGGTTATAATCGGCATGACGTCCAGCCCCTCTCAGTAATTTTTCCAGCCATTCGAAAAACAAAAATGTGATTGGAAGCTTTCTCCCACTCATAAGGGAGGCTTTGCCTAAGCCATAGCGGTGTGAATACGTCGTCATTGCGACCTCCATTGATTGACCTTTTATGCTGGACACAATGGGGTAAAGTCCGGATATTGACCAATGAAAGCTCAATGGCCTCTCATAAAGACAGCTTATGCATAGCCCTATGAATCTCCCCCCCATCGCCGCGATCCGCGTCTTCGAATGTGCTGCGCGCCTGGGCAATTTCACCAAGGCCGGTGAGGAGCTGGGCATGACCCAGGCGGCCGTCAGCTATCAGATCAAAATTCTGGAGGAACGCTTGGGGGTGAAGCTTTTTGTGCGAAAAGCGCGCCAAGTGGAATTGACCGTAGAGGGGCGAAAACTCTCCCAATCAACCAGTCAGGCCTTCACCCTTCTTAAGCGCGCCTTTGATGAAGTGCGCCAAGATAGCGCCCAGATCCTAACGCTGAGCGTGCTACCGACCTTCTGCACCAATTGGCTGGTGCCGCGTCTTCATAATTTTCAAGCGCTTCATCCTGATCTGGCGGTCCGGGTCGAGTCCACGCCGAAGGTCGCGGATCTGTTTGCGGGCTCAGCCGATATTGGTATTCGGACCGGAGCGGGCAATTGGCCAGGTCTGGCCGCACACTTTCTTTTCACCGCCACCGCATCCCCGCTGATGTCGCGCGCCGCGTATGAAACCTACGGACCGTTTGAAACCCCGCGTGATCTTCTCAAGCTCCGTATTATTGGTGATATGTGGTGGTGGCGCGAATGGTTCAAACTGGCCGGCGACCCTGATGCACCGCTTCCCGATCACAGCGTGTTGGAGCTGGAAAGCCAAACCATGGAGGTTGCCGCCACTTTAGGCACCCCCGATGGTGTGGTGATGGCAACCCCGGCTTATTTCGCGCGTGAATTAGAGCAGAAAATCTTGGTCGCGCCCTTTCAAACCGAGCTTGATGGCCTGACCCATTGGCTAACCTATGATGAAAGCAAGGCGCATCTATCCAAGATCAAAGCCTTTCGCGATTGGATCTTGTTTGACCCGAATGCCTTTTGTTTAGGCCGCATGCCTTCTGCGCAGTCTTAAGTCTTCCCAAAGCCCTCATTCTGGCCTAACTCAACAAACATTATGGCACAGGTCAAAATCTGCGGAATTAAAAATAACCAAGCCCTTGAAACAGCCTTGAAAGCCGGTGCTGAGTGGGTGGGCTTTGTCATATTTGAAAAAAGCCCGCGCCATGTTGATTTTGAAATCGCCGCAGAGCTGGTCCGCCAGACCCGGGATCGCGCGAAAACCGTTGTCGTTGTGGTCGATCCTGATGATCCAACGCTTGCCAAACTGGCCAGTATCGTCAAACCGGACATCATTCAACTGCATGGCAGTGAAAGCCCGGCGCGCTGCGGGGATGTGCGCGCCTATGCGCGCGAAGGCGTGTGGAAAGCCTTTGGCCTTCGCACGCACGAGGATTTAGCGCGCGCGAGCGCCTATCGCGATTATGTCGATGGTTTCGTCTTTGATGCCAAACCGCCCCAAGGCGCTGATCGTCCCGGTGGCTGGGGTGAGCGTTTTGATGGCACGATTTTAAAAGATTACCCCCAAAGCCCCCCCTGGCTCTTGTCGGGTGGGCTGGATGTCGACACAGTGCGCGAGGCCTTGGCCCTGTCCGGGGCCAGCGCCGTTGATGTGTCCTCGGGCGTGGAATCTGCGCCGGGGGTTAAAGACCCAAATCGTATTCAAGCCTTTATCGACGCAGCCCGACTGGGCCCCCTTTAAATCCTTCGTGAGTGTAGTATGAGCCAAGATCCCCGCCCGAACCGTTTAAGCGCTCAACCCGATGCCCAAGGCCGCTTTGGCCCCTATGGCGGTCGCTTCGTCGCTGAAACCTTGATGCCCAATATTCTGGCCCTGGAAGCGGCCTATAACGCGGCCAAAGCCGACCCGGCCTTTATGGCTGAGTATGAAGGCTTCATGCGCGATTATGTCGGTAAACCCAGCGCGCTGTATTTCGCAGAACGGATCACGGAGGCCTTTGGCGGGGCGAAGATCTGGTTCAAGCGCGATGAGCTGAACCATACCGGATCGCACAAGATCAATAACTGCCTGGGCCAGGTTCTGCTGGCCAAGCGCATGGGCAAGACGCGCATCATCGCCGAAACCGGTGCCGGTCAGCACGGCGTGGCGACCGCGACCGTGGCCGCGCGCTTTAACCTGCCGTGTACCGTCTTCATGGGCGCGACAGATGTGGAGCGTCAAAAGCCCAATGTTTTCCGTATGAAACTGCTCGGCGCGGAAGTCATTCCTGTCACCTCTGGCACGGGCACTTTGAAAGATGCCATGAATGAAGCGCTTCGCGATTGGGTGACCTATCCCGAAGAGACTTTTTACGTCATCGGCACAGTCGCAGGCCCCCATCCCTATCCCCAGATGGTGCGTGATTTCCAAAGCGTGATTGGCCGTGAAGCGCGCCAACAAATGCTGGACCAGGCGGGGCGTCTTCCCGATGCGGCGGTGGCCTGTATCGGGGGCGGGTCAAACGCAATGGGGCTGTTCCACCCCTTCTTGGAAGATGAAGATGTGCGTTTGATCGGCGTGGAAGCGGCCGGTGAAGGCATTGAAACGGGTAAGCATGCCGCATCGCTAAGCGGGGGTAAGCCCGGAATTTTGCACGGCAATCGCACCTATCTCTTACAGAATGAAGACGGCCAGATCACCGATGCCCATTCGATTTCAGCCGGGCTTGATTATCCCGGTATCGGGCCAGAGCATGCCTATTTGCATGATATTGGCCGGGCCGAATATCGCTCCGCCACCGATGCCGAAGCGCTGGAAATGTTCCAGCTGTGCGCGCGTCAGGAAGGCATTATTCCTGCGCTTGAGCCCGCCCATGCCCTGGCCCGGGTCAAGGATCTCGCCAAGGAGCTCGGCCCAGAGGGTGTGATTTTGATGAATATGTGTGGGCGCGGCGATAAAGACGTCTTCTCCGTCGCCGAAGCCCTGGGGGTAAAGCTGTGAACCGTCTAGACCAAACCTTCAGCGCCTTAAAAGCGCAAAACAAAGCGGCCTTCATCGCCTATGTGATGGCGGGCGATCCCGATGCGGGCACCACCCTGGCCATGATGAAGGGTCTGGCCGATAAGGGCGCGGATGTGATCGAGCTGGGCCTTCCCTTCACCGATCCCATGGCCGATGGCCCCACCATTCAGGGCGCAGCCTTGCGCGCGCTGGCCAGCGGGATGAGCGTCAAGGGTGTCTTGAAACTGGTCGAAGACTTTCGCCAGACCCATCCTGATACACCGGTGGTGGCGATGGGCTATGCCAATCCGATCTTCATCTATGGCTTTGACGCCTTTGCCAAAGACGCCGCCCGGGTCGGGATTGATGGCCTGATCTGTGTGGACATCCCCCCTGAAGAGGATGAAGACTTGCGCACGGCCCTGGAAAGCACCGGGCTTAGCCTCATTCGTTTAGCGACGCCCACCACGGATGAGGCGCGACTGCCGCGCGTGGTCGCCAATACGTCCGGCTTTGTTTATTACGTATCGACAACAGGGGTCACTGGCGCGAAGACTGGCGAGAGCCAAGCGGTCAACGAGGCAGTCGCCCGGGTCAAAGCCGCCTGCGATTTACCGGTCGCGGTCGGGTTTGGAGTGAAAACCAGCGAACGGGCACGCGATATCGCCCAGAGTGCAGACGCGGTGGTCGTGGGCTCTGCGATTGTGGAGGCTCTCCACACCGGCGGAGTGGACCAAGCCTTGCATCTGGCCGCGGACCTGGCCCAAGCCGCGCATAGCGCGCGCGGATAAGAGGAGCGCAACATGAACTGGCTGTCTCGACTGACCACACCGGGTGTGGCGCGTATGTTCGACAAACGCGATACCCCAGAAAATTTGTGGATCAAATGTCCGATTTCCGGCGAAATGGTCTTTCACAAAGACTTAGAAGCCGGTCAGCATGTGACCCCGGCCGGTCACCATATGCGCATCGGTCCCGATGCCCGGTTCAAATACACCTTTGACAAGGAATGGAGCGAGATTGCCATTCCAGAAGTTGCCAAAGATCCGTTGAAATTCAAGGACGATAAGCCTTATCCCCACCGTTTGGCGGCGGCCCGCAAGAAAACCGGGCGTGAGGATGCCATGGCCATTGCTGTCGGTCAAATCCAAGGCGTTGAGACGACCGTTCTGGTCCAGGACTTCGCCTTCATGGGTGGCTCTTTGGGTATGGCGGCCGGTGAAGCCTTCATCAAGGCCTGTGATGAAGCCGTAGAGCGTCGCACCCCCCTCGTGGTCTTTACCGCAGCGGGCGGCGCACGGATGCAGGAAGGGGCCTTGTCCCTGATGCAGATGCCGCGCACCACCTTGGGCATTCAAAGCCTGCGCGATCATAAACTACCCTATATCGTGGTTTTGACCGACCCAACCACGGGCGGGGTGACCGCGTCTTATGCCATGTTGGGCGATGTCCATATTGCGGAACCGGGCGCGCTGATTGGCTTTGCCGGTCCGCGCGTGATTGAACAGACCATTCGCGAAAAACTGCCTGAAGGCTTCCAGCGCTCTGAATACCTTCTGGACAAAGGCATGGTGGATAAGGTGGTCCATCGTAAGGATCTGCCGAAAACCTTGGGCAATATCCTGCGTGTGATGCTCAAACGCCCCAAAGCCAATATCGCGGTCAAGACCGCTGAACCCAGCGAGGCGTAAGTCCTAAATGACCAGCGCGCCTGAGACGATTGAGGACGCGCTGGCTCGCCTGGCGCGCTATCACCCAAAGAAAATCGACCTCTCCTTAGAGCGGATCGAGCGCCTGTTGGCGGCTTTGGGCGATCCCCATAAGCGTTTACCACCTGTAATCCATGTCGCGGGGACCAATGGCAAGGGCTCTACGGTGGCCTTTCTCAAGGCCATGTGTGAAGCCGCCGGCGAGCGGGTTCATGTCTATACCTCCCCCCATCTAGTGCGCTTTAACGAGCGGATCGTGCTGGGCGGGGACATGGTCGATGATGCGCGCCTACGCGAGGCCTTCGCGCGCTGTGAAGCGGCCAATGGCGACAATCCCATCACGTTTTTTGAGATTACGACAGCGGCCGCCTTCCTGCTCTTCTCTGAAACGCCCGCAGATCGGGTGATTTTAGAAGTCGGCCTGGGCGGAATTGTCGATGCCACCAATGTCATCGAGGCCCCAGCGGTGTGCGTGATCACGCCCGTAAGCCTGGATCATCAGGACTTTTTAGGTGATGACATCACGCAGATTGCGCGCGAAAAAGCCGGGATTTTGAAACGCGGCGTGCGCGCCATTATCGCGCCCCAGGCCCCCGAGGCCCAGCACATGATCGAAGCCGTGGCCAATGTCGTGGGTGCGCCTTTGAGTGTCGCCGATCGCGATTTCTTCGCCCATCGCGAACATGATCGCCTGGTGTTTGAAGAAGATAGCGCCCTTCTGGACCTGCCTTTGCCGGCCCTGATCGGGGCCCATCAAATCACCAATGCGGCCAGCGCCATTGCCGCCGCGCGCTATCTTCAGCTGCCTGATCAAGCGATCAGTCAGGGCCTGAAAACCGTATCCTGGCCCGCGCGTCTACAACGTCTGACCCAGGGCGATCTGGCCGAGCTGGTGCAAGATCTGGGCGGGGATTTATGGCTGGATGGCGGACATAATGAAGCCGCCGGTCATGCGCTGTCGAGCGCTTTGGGAGAGCTGGAAGAGCGTGAAGAGCGCCCGCTGGTCCTTGTGAGCGCGTTCTCAAAGAATAAAGATAGCGAGGCCTATTTTCGCTATTTCGTCGGCATGGCCGCCAAAGTCATCACCACCACCTTCCAGGGTGGGCGTGACGGCGCGGCCAGCGCCCATGACACCGCTGAGGCGGCCCGGCGCGCGGGCCTTCCTGCGCAAACCAGCGCCGATTTGATCAGCGCCCTTCATGATGCCTGTGATGATGATCTGGCCCCGCGCGTGGTGATTTGCGGCTCGCTGTATCTGGCCGGGCAAGTGCTCGCGCTCAATGCCGGTGCGGGTGAAAGCGTCCAGTCGAGCGTGGGTTAAGCGCTTGCTACGCTCCTTAAAACCTTTGGCTTTGCGGCATGGGAGAGGAGCCAAGGCCCAAGCGTGTCGCTGGCCTGAGGGCCCGAACGCCGCCCAATCAACCGCCCGCTGCGAAACACCAGAACCGTGGGCAGCGATGTTACATCAAAGATCACCTTGGCATGACGGGTCATATCCATATCCATGGTCATGACCGTAAGGCGCTCACTGTCTATCCCCAACTCTTCCAGAAGTTTACAAAGCACGCGTGAAGCCTCGCACCAATTGGCGACAAAGGCCACGGCGATCGTCTTTTTCGAAACGAGCACTTCCTCATAAAAGGTCGCATCCATGATCAGGGGTAAGGACATGTCTCAGGCTCCGCTCTGGTCTAGACAAGTCTCACCAAGCTCGCGTTAAAGGCGAATTAATCATATTTCGAAGGCTATTCCTTCGCAAAAAAACCGGCCTCCTTTAGGGAGCCGGTTTTTTTAAGCAAATCCAAGTCGTCTTAAGCGACGTGGGTATTGATCCATTCCTGGATTTTACCCTGAGCCATCGCGCCGACCTTAGTGTCAACAATTTCGCCCTTGTTGAAGATGATCATGGTGGGGATGCCACGCACGCCATACTTGCCGGGGGTCATCGGATTATCATCAATATTGACCTTGGCGATCGTCAGCTTGCCTTCCATGTCCGAGGCGATGTTATCGAGCGCAGGCGCAATCTGCTTACACGGTCCGCACCATTCTGCCCAGAAATCTACCAAGATGGGGCCATCGGCCTTCAACACATCGCTGTCAAACGTATCATCAGACACAGTCTTGATCGCCATTTCATTTCTCCTTCGCATAATGCAGCCCGTGAGCCAGTCGCACACTTTTAGGCGCAATCATTTGATGAACACCTAAGAAGCCCCGCGCGCCGGGTCAAGATGATCCCTGTTCGAAGAGCGTATCGAGCAGCGCGCTGGGTAGCTCCATCAAACGTGGCCCATCGGTCCAAAGAAGGGCACAGCGGACGGTTTTCGACGGGTGAAGCGCGCTTAAAAGCGCTTTATACGCCGCCATTTGGCCCAGATAGACCCGCGCAACCCCCTCCACCTCCATCGGGGGGGGACGATTGGTTTTATAGTCGATGATCAGAATCTCGTGATCACGAATAATCAGGCGGTCAATCTGTCCGTTGACCCGCACATGATCGGGTAATCCCGGTGCCCGGCCCGCCAGAGCCACTTCAGCGCGCGATCCCGGCCCGAAAATCGGTTTAAAGTGCGGATCGTTTAACACCTTCAATGTCTCGCGCGCGATTTCATCGCGCTGATCCGCACTGAGATCGGCATGCTGATCCAAAAAGCGCGCCGCGGCCGTCGCCCAGCGGCTTTCATCGAGATCAGGAAGAACTTGCAAGAGTTTATGGATCAGCGAGCCGCGCCGGAAACGCTGCATACCGCCCTGGGCCAAAGGCGAAAGGCTCGCGGGCTCAAACTCATCCTCATCGGCGAATAAGCGCGAGGGCGCGATATTGCGCAAGGCCGCCCCTTCCACAGGCACGGGCCGTGTTAGCCAGTCGGGCACGGCCTTGTCCGTCTGGCGCTCCAAACGCGGCGCACAGGCCACCGGATCGACGCCATAGCGATAGCTTGGCTCGCCCGTCCAGCCATTGTCCACGGCGAGCGTATCTAACGGGCTTTCCACCCCGCGCCAGTGCGCGTCATGCGCGCCGGGCCAGGCCTTCATCAGGCGATCATGCCAAGCCCCCTCACTAACCTTGCCTGGCGCGCGGCCATGGCGTGCGCCGCACACGATCAGGCGATCGCGCGCGCGGGTCAGCGCCACATAGAGCAAGCGATTATATTCGGCCATCATATCGCTGTGCGTTTCATCGCGCAGGCTTTCTACCAAGGGCGCTTTGGCCCCGGCTTCATTGGCCCAGATAACACCCAGATCGGGATGGGCAAAGAGACCCTGCTTGGGCGCATTCGGGGTCTTTGTGGTATCGGGCAGGAAGACCACCGGCGCCTCCAAGCCTTTGGAGGCATGGACCGTCATCACCCGCACTTCATTGCGCCCGCCCTCCATCTCGCGCTTGATATCGCTGTCATCATGATCAAGGGCATGGACAAAGCGCACCAGGCTGGGCGCGCCATCGCGCTCAAACGCCAAGGCGCGGCTTAAAAATTCTTCACACGGATCGCGCGCCTCCTCGCCCAGGCGGGCATAAAACCGCGCCATGCAGCTTTCCCCTGTGGTCGTGATCTCGTTCAAGAAAGTCGCAAAGAAGGCATAAGGCCCATCGGCGTCGACGCGCGCGCGCGCGGCCTCCAGCGCGGCTTTCGCCTCCATAAAACGCGGATCTTCGCTCGCGCGCAGCTTATCCCACAGGCGTTTGTGCTTGGAGAGGCTGAGATCAAACAGCGCATCATCATCAATCGGGGGCTGATCGAGCGCAATGGGATGAAAAGCTGGGCTTTTCAAGATGATTGCCAGCGATAAATCATCTTCAGGCAGCAAGGCAAAGCGCGCCAGCGCCAATAAATCCTCGACCACCAATTGCTGAGGCAATTTCATCCGGTCCGCCCCGGCGACGGGAACGCCATAGAGCTTTAACCGGCGGATCATTTCTTCAAACAGGCTGGAGCGTTGACGCACCAGGATCAAGATATCACCCGGCTCAACCGCGCGCTGAACCCAGCCCTCAGGGCCTTCATCCCAGACCCCATCGCCGCGCGCAATCATATCGCGAATGGCGCGCGCGACCGCTTCAGCGAGTTGATTGCGTGCGGAATCCCCGCGCGCCTGATCCACGGGCTTGGCCTCCAGATCGGCGTTAAAGTCTTCTTCCTCAGGACTTTCCGGTTGAGGAATCGAGGGCCAGATTTCGATGGTGCCGGGGGTGTTGAGGCGTGCGGCCTGATGACCTTTATAGGCCTGAAAAGCCAGGCCAGGCGTAGGCGCGAATTTCACTTCCGGGGCCGCAAAATTAGCCCTTACGCTGAGCTGCTGAGCCTCCAGGGCGAAGGCCCAATCGACCGCTTGTAAAACCTCAGGCGCTGAGCGAAAGGACGCCGTCAAGGGCGGCTGAGTGAAGGCCAGCTCGGCGGCCTCTGAGCGCGCCGCAAGGCTCTCACGCTCGGCAATAAAGCGTTTGGGATCAGCGTTCTGGAATGAATAGATCGACTGCTTCTCATCACCCACACAAAAGACGGTGCGGATTGTATCGCTCTGCGCACCTTCGCCGGAGAAGAAATCCTCGCTCAATGCGCGCACCACGGCCCATTGTTCGGGCGCAGTATCCTGGGCCTCATCCACCAGAACATGCTGAAGACCCGCATCCAGCTTGTAACGCGCCCAATCGCGCGCCTCTGAATCTTCCAACAGGGCCCGCGCGCGCTCGACAAGATCGGAGAAATCCACCGCGCGCGCCTGCTTCAGGCGTTGTTCATAGGCATCCAGAAAGGCATGGGCCAGGGTCAAACCGGCCGCACTTAATTCACGCACACTGGCACTGGCGATGCGCGGCATGATCTGGGTGATCAGATCCGCGCGCAAAGACCCGTCCAGCCCAAAGGCGTCATCAATATGGGGAAAGGCCTTAGCGATATCTTTGGTGAAGGGCGCTTTCTTGCCCGGTTCCCCCTTGGCCGTTAGAAAGATAGACGTGTAGACGGCAAACGCCTCCTGCCATTGCCCCGCGCGCAGATGGGCGAGGATATGGCCCAGGCTTTCAGCAAATTTCTTATCCGTCGGCTTGGTCCCTGTAAGCGCCGCCGAATAGCCCGCTTCGATCAGATCGCGGTCCAAGGCCTCCATCGCCGTGCGCTTAATCCCAACCGGGGTCGCATCGGGTGCCACCCCCAGCGCCTCGGCCAACGCATCATGCAAGCCCGCTAAGTCACCCGCCTGGTGCAGGGCCTTGCGCAAGGCATGGCGTTTGAACTGGGCTGCAGAAATGATCTGTTCCAGACCTGTAGAGCCAACTTGCTCAATAATCAGAGAAATCGCGGATGCAATGGGACCGTCGGGAGCCTCCAAGGCTTGGCCCAACACCCAGCGCAGGGCATGGCCGCGCTGGATCGCGCTTTCACGATCTTCCTGGGTGGCAAAGCCCGGCGGCAAGCCCGCTTCCAAGGGAAAGCGTCGCAACAGCCCTTCGCAATAGGCGTGCAGGGTTTGGATTTTCAACCCGCCCGGTGTTTCCAACGCGCTGGCAAACAGACGCCGGGCCTGAGCCAATTCTTCGCCATCAGGGGTCTTGCCACTCAACTTGGCTAACTGATCGGTCAGTCTCTCGTCAGAGGCCGTTGACCATTCACCTAACTTCTTGAAAAGACGTGTCTGCATCTCACCCGCGGCGGCCTTGGTAAAGGTCACGCACAAGATATGATCGGGCCTGGCCCCATCCAGCAAAAGGCGCGCCACGCGGTCAACCAGAACGCGGGTTTTACCCGAACCGGCATTGGCCTCGACAAAGACATTATAGCGCGGATCAGCGGCGAGATTTTGCGCCGCACTGGCGGCCTCAATAATGGTGGGATCAAAACTCATGCTTCATCCCCCTCGCCCTCTTCACCGGTGACGCCCCATTCTTTACGCCGTGCCAAATGATCATAATCACCCCAGCTATTAACCCATTTGGCGCGTGGCTGGCTTTTATAAGGGGTCTCGGCCTGATCAAAATGCGCAATACGCGCTTTTAACAGGGCATAGACCCGCTCGGACACCTCCATGACGTCATCATCCTTGCCCGTGGCCGATTTTTTGATCCCGGGCGTGCGCCCGCCAGTCAATTGCACATACACCAGCGCGGCACTTTCATGGGGCGGCACATCGCTAAACCCGCCCTGGGCCGCGATGATCGCCTCTAACGCCAGCTGAGGTGCAAATCCGGCCGCGACCTCCTTAGTGGTTGGCACACCACCGGTTTTGTAATCGAGAAGTTCCAATGCCCCATCGGCGCGTAGATCAATCCGGTCGGCCCGCGCAGTGAGGGTGAAAAGGCCGCCGGGTGCCTCAATCGACAGCCGTCCCTTGGTTTCTAGGGCCAGCGGGAAGGTGTTTTGGCGTCGCCGCGCGGCTTCAAAGTCCAAAAACCAGGCCATGGCCCGGCGAAAGCGCGGTAATTCATAGCCCAGATCATTGGGATCGAACCCGGCCTCTAAGAGTGCGCCTTGCGCGCGCTCCATCAGCTGGGCTTCACTATCCAGTGGCAAGGAGGCGCCTACGGGCAGAGATTTTAAGAACCCCTCCAGCACATTATGAAGGGCCGTGCCGCGTTCAGCCGCGCCCGGTTCGCGATCCAAAGGCTCCAGCTTTTCCAAGCGCAAGATCTTACGGGCAAAAATCGCATAAGGATCGCGCACCCAGGTTTCGATCTGCGTGACGGACAGCTGGCGCGGACGTTTGGAGACTGGTGGACACGGATTGGGCGGGGCCAGACGCACCCGGCGTGCGGGCGCATCCAGCACACTGGCGACATGTCGATAATCAAGCGCGGGCGCAAAGGCGGCCTTGGCCGCACCCTCACCCAGCGCGCCGCGCGCCAGGGTTTGCAACCGCCAGATCCAGCGCGAGGCCACCGCCGGTGTGCCATCCACCTTTTGCGCGCGGGTCATCACCACGCGCGGCGAAGCGGCCATTTCGGCAAAATCATGGGCCGCCAGGCCAAAGCGCAGTTCGGGTGCCGACAGGCCCGCCGCCAAGCGCATACCGCGCGAGACAAAGGGATCAATCTTCGGCTTGGCAGGCCACACGCCTTCATTCAAACCGGCCAGGATGACCATATCGGCCTTGGCGAGACGCGCCTCCATCGGGCCGAAAATCTGCAAGCGAGGATGCTGACCAAAGAGCGGACGCACCCGGCGCGAGCGGGCCAGCTCGATCAAGCTGCGTTGGAAATCTGCGCCCGTCATCGGGGCCAGCGCACCGGATTCCTCAATAAATTCACGCATCAGGGTTGCCATTTCGCCCCCTGATCCGGCCCATAGCCGTTCTGCGCCCGATTGGCGCGCGGTTTCGGCCAAAGCTTCCCCAGCCTCCACCAAGCCCCGCGCCCAGGCGCTCGCCGAATGTGCGCCCTGCAGCTGCATCAGCGGGGCGAGCCCTGCCTCAAACCGCTCCAAAACCTCCTGCCAAACCGGGGCATCCTCTTTATCGGCGACGGTTTTGAGAATATGAGCTTTGAGCGCGCCAAAACTGCGCCCGGGACGGCGTCCGCGCAAGCTCAAACGCTCCATCGCGCCAAATATGGGACGAAGGCGCGCACGGTCTTCACCCAGCGCAAATAAGGGCGAGGCATAAAGCCCCGCGAACGCCAAGGCCGAGCCCGGATCCAGCGCCACATCCATTAACCGCATCAGATAAGACCCGCTGGGCGTATCGCTTAACGCCTCCCCCGCGGTGTCATCCATATCGACGCCAAAGCGGCGCATCTCCACGATGACCCGGCGCGCCAAAGCGCGATCCGGTGTGACAAGGATGGCCCGCGCGTCTGGACTTTCAAGCGTTTGGCGTAGGTGCAGCGCGATAATACGCGCCTCCTCGCCCGGTGTGGCCGCTTCGATGAGGGACAATCCGTCCAGCGCCTGGGTAAAGACATCCTCCCCAAAATCCGCTTTCAGGCGGGCCACACATTTCAGCCAATCGCCGGTGGCTTTGGCGGGACGTAAAGCCTCAGCCAGGACATGACGGCGCGCCTTGGCGCTGTGATCTTCTTCAATGCCGGGCCACAGGCTGACATCGCGGCGCGTCAGGCCCATGCGCGCCAGCGCCTCTTTCATGGCAAACTGGGGATGGCTTTCATCAAGATCGCTCCAGCTGGCCTCATCCAGATCACAATCAAAGCCGGGAAAGACCACACAGCCCTGATCGAGACGCGCAACCACACCCATTAAGTCCGCCGCCGCCGGGATAGACCCGGTGGAGCCCGCGATCACAACCGGGCCTGGCGGCGGGGTGGTGCGCCATTTATCGGCCAAAGCTTTCAACAGTGCCGAGCGGCGAAAGGCCGGATCCACACAGCCCAATTCCTTTAACCGTTCGGGCCACAGGCTGAGAATAATGTCGAGGAACAGCGCGGCTTCTTGCATGTGCGCCGGCAGATGCGCGCGCACAACCTCATCCAGGCGGCTGAGATCGGCCCGGTCTTCCGTGGCCAAATCATCCAGCAAGCGTGCGAGATCTTCACTCAGGGCGAGCGCCGCACCCGGACCCATGGATCGGCCCACCGCGGTTTCGCGCGCAATGATCAGGCGCGCCAGCTCAAACCGGCGGCGCGCCGAGGAGATCGCAGGCGGGGCAATGTCAGACAATTCACCCGGTTCAAAGGGCTTATCATCGGCATCGACATCGCCAATCGGGCGGATCATGGGCAAAAGGGCCGCGGGCATATCCACCCCGCCCAGATCGGCAAAGGCATCGGCCAGCGCCCGGCCCGCCCGGCGCGTGGGCACCAGAACCGTGATATCGGCCAAATCCTCAGGCTGGGCACAGACCGCCTTTATCGTACGCGCCAATTCGGTGAGGAAAGGTACGGAAGGCGGCAGGGTATAAAGCTTTGGCCCCGGCCCCCACAGTTTCTGCGGATCACAATCCATCGCCCTACCCTTCTAAAGAATCACCTAATCTCAGCCCCTGGGCTTTGGCCTAACCCAAGACGCGAAGATAAACCAGATACAAGACCTTAGACGCGATTAAGACCGTAGGCGCGCTTCGGCTTCGTCCCGCGCTTTGGGATCGCCAACATGCATCCAGAACGGAGCCATTTCGACACCGATCATCCGGCCCTCGGCCAAAGCCCGATCCCACAAACGATTAAGCGAGAAGGCTTCAAGGGGTTGGTCTTTCAAGACCCGCGGATGAAGGATTTGCGCCCCGGCATAGACATAAGGAGCCTGGGTGCGCGCGCCGCGCCGTTCCAAACGCCCATCATCCAACAGATAGAAATCCCCCGCCCCATCATAGCCCAGCGTATTTGCCAGAGGGGCCAGCAGCAGGCAGAAATCATGAGCGTCTGGGTCATAGGCGGCGGCGAGGCTTTTCAGCGCTTCCCCATCGGGATCGACCCAGACCGCATCTATGTTTGAGACATAGATCGGATCATCACCCAACAGGGGCGCAGCCTTCACCAAACCGCCCCCGGTTTCCAGCAAAGCGTCCCGCTCATCAGAAATAATAATAGTGTTATGATCTTGGCGTGATTTCAGATGGGCTTCCAGGGCATCGGCGAAGTGGTGAACATTGACCACGACCTGATCGAGGCCAACACTAGCAAACCGATCGAGGGCATAATCCATCAAGGTCTGCCCGCCCAGCTCCACCAGCGCTTTACAGCGATCATTGGTCAGCGGGCGCATACGGGTGCCAAGACCGGCGGCCAGCGCCATGGCGCGCTTTGGGATCATCGCTGAGCATCCTTCATCACAATCTCGGCATGCTTTGTGACAAAGGCTTTGAGATCTTTCAACAGGGGATGATTGATATTTTTGACAAAATGACGCGCGACACGCGGGATAAGATCAAGATACTTCCCCTTTTTATCACGCACGGCCAGGCGCACGAAAATACCCAAAATCTTGGCATTCCTTTGCGCACCCAAAATCGCATAAGCGGCTTCAAAGGCTTCGCGATCTTTCAACTTCGCCGCCTCGAAGAAGCGATCTTTCAAGGGCTCCACCAGATCCGCCGAAACATCGCGGCGTGCATCCTCCAATAAGGAGACCAGATCATAGGCCGGATGGCCAAATAATGCGTCCTGGAAATCTAAAAGCCCAACACGGGCCTGGCCTTCACGCTGGGGCAGCCAGAGCAAGTTTTCCGCATGAAAATCGCGCAGAATGAGGCCCGGCGCATGGGCCTCAAGGGCGGGCCAGAGCTGATCCCAGATCGCATCCCATTCATGCAGCTCATCCGCGCTTAAATTCTGTTCCGCCTGAAACTTGATATACCAATTGGTGAAGAGGTGGGTCTCCGCACGTAAGGCCTGATGATCATAGGCCCCGACCCACCAGCGATGGTCCTGAAAATCGAAATACTCTAAGAAGCTGGACCGATAAAGCGCGCCCAAAACATCAATAGCGCCGGCATAATAGGCCCCTTCATGGGCCCCGGCCTCAATATCACGCGCGAACAGATTATCGCCTAAATCCTCAAGGATCAAAAAGCCTTGACCCAGATCCGCCTGCCAGATGCGCGGCGCGGAGAAGCCGCGCTGGGTCAAGCCTTGGGCCAATCCGCAAAAGGCCCCGGTGTTGCAAGCCGACAAGCGCGCTTCGGCATTGTAGCCCAGCTTGGCGCGCATATCCCAATCCGCATCAGGCGGACAGGCGGGCGCTTCAGCCCCTGAGGGCGCATCCATCAAGATCGCGGTCTTCCCATCCTTAACCAAGCGATAGTAAGAGCGCGTGGAGGCATCACCGGGAAAGGCGATGATCTCACACCCCGCCCAATCGCCGGCGGCGACAAACTCTAAACGGGCCTGATCGCGGCTTTGCGGTTCAATCTTGCTGGAATGCATGTTCAATGTCGCCGATGCGGCGCCCCCAATCCCCCTGAGCCGTGAACGTTAGTTTTCGCCCATCGCCATAAGGGGTTAATGTCACGGTGAGATAATCTGGCGGACAATACCGGCCCAGACGATCTGGCCATTCGATCAAGGCCACATGATCGCCGATCAGATCATCAAATCCCAATTCTTCTAGCTCGTCTTCTTCCTCGACCCGATAGAGATCGCAATGCATCAGGGGGCCTTCGCGCCCGTCATAGATCTGCATCAGGGTAAATGTGGGACTGGGCACGTCATCCACATCGCCATATTCGGTGATGAAACCGCGCGCGAAGGTGGTCTTACCCATGCCCAAATCGCCCTCTAACAACAGCGTATCGCCCGCGCGCACAAGCTGCGCCAAACGCGCACCCGCCTGCAAGGTCGCAGCTTCATCAGTGAGGATATGTTCAAACTGAGCCATTATTATGTGATTAATAAGCCCTAGGAGAGAGGGCAAGATGGTAACGCCAGCGCAGCGAAACTTTCTTGGGCACCGCTTGGCCTTTTTTCTGGGCACAGACAGTTGGCCACAGCGCCTTCACCTTGACTTTGTCAGGCGAAGACCAACCTGATACACCCATGCGACTTTGATAAGAATTGAGCCTTTTCATGACCCAATCCCCCTTATCCGGGCCGTTCGGCACTGTGATCATTGGCGCTGGCCAGGCCGGGCTCAGCGCGGCGACAGAGCTCAGAAAACGCGGCTATCAAGATCCCATCACCTTGATCGGGGATGAGGCGAGCCTTCCTTATCAGCGCCCGCCCTTGTCCAAAGCCTATCTCAGCGGGGATTTAACGCTGGACCGGTTGTGGCTGAAGCCTGAAGCCTTTTATGAGAAATCCCAGATTGAGGTTCTCACGAATACCCGTGTCACCACGCTGGACCGGGCACGCCAATTGGTAATCACGAAAGACGGTCGTGAAATCGCCTATGATTATCTGATCTTGGCCACCGGAGGCACAGCCCGGCGCATTCCCATTCCCGGCGCGGATCTTATGGGTGTCCATGTGCTGCGCGATTTGATCGAAGCCGATGGCTTGTCCGCCGCCCTAGACCAAGCACGCCATGTCGCGATCATTGGCGCGGGCTATATCGGGCTGGAAGTCGCCGCCTCTGCGCGCAAACGCGGGCTTGATGTCACAGTGATCGAAGCGGCTGAGCGCCCCATGGCCCGCACGGCCAGCGCCCTGCTGGGCGGCTGGTTCGGTGCCATCCATCGCGGCTATGGCGTGGATCTGCGTGTGAACACGCCCGTCGAGGCCATTGTCGGGGACGATAAGGCCGAGGGCGTCAGAATTGCGGGCGGTGAAGTGATCACGGCCGATCTGGTCTTAATGGCCACGGGGCTGACGCCCAATACGCAGCTGGCTGAAAGCGCAGGGCTCTCTTGCAATGACGGGATTGAGGTCGATGATAGCGCGCGCACCGATGATCCCTTGATCTATGCCATCGGCGATGTGGCGAACCTGCCCAGTGCGCGCTATGGCCGATCGCTGCGCCTGGAATCGGTTCATAATGCCATCGAACAGGGTAAGGCCGCCGCCGCCAGCATTATGGGCGAGGCGGTCAACTATGATCCCGTGCCCTGGTTCTGGTCAGATCAATATGAGCTGAAACTGCAGATTACCGGCCTGATTGAGGGTGCCGATCAGAGGGTGCGCCGCGGTGATCCCGAGGAAGGGCGCTTTGCCCTCTTCCACTTTAAAGACGGCCGCTTAATCGCGTGCGAAGCGGTCAATGCCCCGCAGGAATATATCGCCGCCCAGCGCATGATTGCCCAGGATAAGCGCCCCGACCCCGAAGCGTTACGGGATGTCACAGTAGCGATGAAAACCTTCTTGGCTTAAACAGACGCCTTCTGCCTGCGCCTGAGATCTGACGGAGTCCCTAAAACCATGACAAAAATCACTTATATCGAACACGATGGCACATCCCACACCGTGGATGCCCCTGAAGGCTTAAGTGTGATGGAAGCCGCAATCCGCAATATGGTGCCCGGTATTGATGCCGATTGTGGCGGAGCATGCGCGTGTGCCACCTGTCATGTCTATGTCGATGGCGATTGGGCGGGCAAAACCGGCGAGCGCTCCTCCATGGAAGAATCTATGTTGGATTTTGCAACAGATGTGCGAGACACATCGCGCCTTTCGTGCCAAATTAAGGTGACTGCGGAACTGGATGGTCTGACCGTCCATTTACCAGAGCATCAGGGCTAAGCTCAAACGGGGTGAGCTTGATCCTGGGTATGCTGAAGGGCCAGAGGGGAAAGCCATGCGCGATGCATTTGAAAGCCGACCAATCCTGAGCGGGACGCTGATGGTGTCCCTTATCGCGCTTGTTCTTGTGGCGATCGGCCTTCTCATCTGGAATTTTGCCTTAGATCAACGCCCGGTTCTGATCAGCAGCAATAATAAATCCTATGGTGGCCATATCACGCTCCACCCTTTGCATGATCTTAGCGATCCCCATTATGATCTCTTCATTTCCCTGGAAGACGGCACCTATAGCGAATTTGGGCGTCCCTTACGTCTGATCGGGTGCTCGGATGAGCGCTATATCTGTCTGGAATGGCCGTTTCTCTTTGCCTTCCCCAAGCGTGGCACGCCCAGCAGTAATGGCTGGGACCATGCGGGCTATCATTTTGAGATTATCAGCGAAACCAACCGCGATTTTTGTGGCCGCACGCGCAAAACCTATCTGATTGAAGGCAGCAATGACGAAGGCTGGTCCAGCCGGGTCTGGTATCGCCCTGATTTTGGCGTTTATGCAGTGATGACCGGCCAAGCCGAAGAAGGGCGCCTGGTGGAGGTTGAGCGCAGCTATGCCACCTGCACACAAGGGCTTTTAAACCGGCGCATGATCTATTCAGATCGCTATTAAGGTCTTAGTTTGGCCCCAAAGCCCGCCTAGGGGCTTATCTTGAGACCTAAACTGAGTGTGATTATGATCCAGCGCCTTCTCGTGAGCCTTTTTGTCCTTGCCGCTAGCCTCACCTTAAGCGCCTGCGCCACAACGCCCTTCAGTCATCCGCGTGAGCGCGCGATCTTTCGCGCGACCTCAGACTTCCCCCACCTGCCCCATGTGGATCGCATGACCAATGCTGAGGGCTGTGTGGGCGAGCCTCTGCACGCCTTACGCGCACCGATGCCGGATTATCCGGCCCGTGGATGGTCGCGCGGCCTGCAGGGCTGGTCAATTGTGCAGTTCGATGTGGAGCGCTCTGGCCAGGTCGTGAATGCGCGTATTGCCAATGGCATTCCCGGCGGATCTTTCGACCGTGAAGCACGTAAAGCCCTTGAAAATTGGCAGTTTAAGCCGCTCATCAGCGAGATACCCTTGCGCGGCTGTGTGGTCTTGTTTGAGTTCCGCATGGGTGAGGTACGCGTGCGTTAATCCACGATCGCTTGTGGAAAGACTTAATGAATAAAGCCAGCCCCATCGCTTTAGTGTTAGGATTTGGTTAAAATCCTGATTCGCGAGGCTCAGTTACACTCGAGTGAATCGAGTTATCCAAGAGGCTCCACGGGCAAAAGGCGAAAGGCGCGCTAAGCTTATGATCATCGGCGAACCGGTTCATCTCGCAACCTTGGCCATTACCGGCGGCGCGGTCGCCTTCGGGGTCGCAACCAGTTTATGGGCCTATCGCCTGACCACGGGCGCGCGCGCGGCACAGAAGGCCTGGCGCGAGCGTGTGGCCAAGTTGGAAGAAAAAGTCTCCCACGCCGATAGCCTGTTTGGCGTTCACCCCGGCCTGGTCCTGGTCTGGGATGCCGCCCATGCCCCCAACGCCCATGATTGGGGCGCACCGCGCGTTTATGGCTCGCCCACGGCGCTCGCGACCATGTTGCGCTTTGCCGATTTGAACTCCAATGACCCACGCTCCAACCCGGCTGGCGACCTCCTCAACAGTATTGGTGATTTCGAAGCGCGCAGCACCAATGGCGATGACACATCGCTCCGCCAGAAAATGTCTCAGCTGGTCGAAGATGGTACGCCCTTCTCCCTCTCGATCTCGGGGCCATCGGGGCGCTTTATCGAAGCCGATGGCCGCACTGCCGCCCATCAGGTGGTAATCTGGCTGACGGATTCTACCATTCGCGGCCTGGAAGAAGCCAATGCCCGCGTGCGCCTGGAAGCGGCGCGCCAGACCGTGTCTGAAGATCCGCTGGCCTTCCTGGACATGTTGGGCCGTGCGCCCATTCCCGCCTGGCGCATCAATGCTCATGGCAAGCTGGAATGGGTCAATCCGGCCTATGCCCGCACCGTGGAAGCGCGCAGCGCCAGTGAAGTCCTGGAAGACCAGATCCTGATTGATCACTCCGTCACGGAGCTGGCCGCCGAGGCCCTGCGCACCGGTCACCCTGCGCGCGAGACCCGGAATGTGATCGTGGATGGTGAACGGCGCACGATGGAAATTTCCATCTTCCCCGTCTCTGGCGGTGCGGCCGGTTTTGCCTTTGACATTACCGAAGGCGAAGATGCGAAATCGCAATTGCGCCATTTCCGTCAATCCCATGACGACACGCTGAACCAGATGGTTGAGGCCGTGGCGATTTTTGATCGTGGACGGCGCCTCGTATTCTCCAACCAGGCCTTCTCCAAACTCTTCAAGCTCGATGACGCCACCTTGACCGAGCGGCCCACCCATGGGGCCCTCTTGGATCGGTTGCGTGAAAAGCGCCTGATCCCTGAACAAGCCGATTATGCGCGCTGGAAATCGGGCGAGCTCGCCCATTATGAGCAGGCCCCCAATCAGGAAACGCCCGATGAGCTGTGGCCCCTGCCCAATGGGCAGACCCTACGCGTTGCGCGCCAGCGCCACCCCATGGGCGGATTATTGTTGATCTTCCAGGACATGACTGATGAGCTGGCCCTGCAGGCGCGCTATAACACCTTGATCAATGTGCAGCGCGCGACCTTGGACCGTCTGCATGAAGCGGTGGCGGTCTTTGGCTCTGACGGGCGTCTGCGCCTGCACAATGCCGCCTTTGAAAGCCTGTGGCAGCTCGATCCTGAAGCCCTCGATGGTGTGGCCTTTGATGACATCGCCCATCGTAGCCATGGCCTTTACCCCAACAGTCAGGCCTGGGCCGATCTTAAAGCTCGCATTACCGATCCCAGTCCGGATTCGCGCCAACCCACCACCGGGGAGGTGCGCCGCGCCGATGATCGCATCTTGACCTTCGTCACCCGTCCGCTGCCCGATGGCGCGACCTTGATTGCCTGGGATGATGTTTCGGACTCCCGCCGGATCGAAACGGCGCTGCGCGAACGGGCAGAAGCGCTGGCCGCCTCTGACCGTATCAAGACCGAATTCGTTGAGCATGTGAGCTATCAGCTGCGCACGCCGCTGACCACGATTGGCGGCTATGCCGATCTATTGGCCCACGGCTTTGCCGGGGAGCTGAATGATCGCCAGAAAGATCATATGGGCGCAATTCAGACCGCGTCTGAACAACTGGCCAAGTTGATCGACGATATTCTGGACATTGCCGCGATTGATGCCGGTCAGCTGGAATTGGACATCGAAGAGACATCACTGGCGCAAACCGCCGCAGAAGCGATGGATTTGATCGCCAGCCGCGCTGAACATGGCGGGATTAAAATCGCGCTTGATACCGAAGGGGCCACGCGCGCCATTCAAGCCGATCCTAAGCGGATCAAGCAGATCCTCTATAATCTGCTCACCAATGCGCTCGATCATGTTGAGCCCGGCGGCAAGATCGAAATCGGCGCGGACGTCGATGGCGATGGCGCGCGCCTGTGGGTGGCCGATGATGGCGAAGGCATCAGCGAAGACGCCCAGGCGCGGGTGTTTGAGCGCTTCCAATCGGGCGAAGGCGGCGGGGCGGGCCTCGGCCTCTCCCTCGTGAATGATATGGTAAAGCTCCATAATGGCTGGGTTGATCTGGAAAGCGTGCCCGGGGAGGGCACGCGGGTGACCTGTCACTTTCCCCGCCCAGCCCACAGCCTTGACGCGCCCGTCCTGATCCAGGCACAAGAACAATTGCGCGCTTAACGGTTTAATATACGCCGCCTACACTGACGGTAAGATGTGAAACATGGATCCCCAGACACCTATGGTGTCGGGGATGACGTGATTAGAGTTTTATCCTGTCATCAACTCTGATATTTTCTGTCGTCCCTGATTCTTGCGTTGAGGATGACGATGATCTTTCGCATGAGGGCAGCGATTGCGAGGATGGGCTTCTTTCCGTTGTTGATAAGTCTTTGATAGACCTCTTTTAATGGCCCGTTAGCGCGGCTTGCGGACAAGGCTGCCATGAAGAGAGCTGGCTTGACGCCCGAGCGTCCGCCATGCATCCGGCGATATCCCTTGAGGGTCCCGCTGTCCTTGGGATGAGGGGCGAGCCCGGCGAGGCTTGCGGCCTGGCGCCGGTCCATGCTTCCCAGTTCCGGCATGGTTGCGGCGAGGGTGATGGCGGTGCGCTTGCCCACGCCCGGCAGGCAACAGCTGACCTCGATCCGGCGAGCAAGCTGCGGCGAGGCG
>NZ_KB908056.1:625147-1156223 GCF_000382325.1 Woodsholea maritima DSM 17123 | reverse complement strand
CTGTGCTATCCTTGACGTGCTTCGGATTGTTTGCGGGCGTGGGTGTCAGCCAGAGGCCCAATCAACTCTCCAAGCGGGAAAAGGGAAGCGTCAGGGAGCCATGATGACAGCGGGTGAAAACCCAACCCCGGGACGGTCGCCTGACGCTGAAGCTGCGGGTTAAGGGTCGCAGCTTCCCCTTTACCCTAACACCACCGACAACAAACAATCCCGGGCAAGCGTTAGCGCTCAAGTAGCCGATAGGCGGTAGCGCACAACAAAGCATGACCCGGGATCTATTGAGATTGCCATCAAAGCACATAGATCCCGGATCAAGTCCGGAATGACAGGGTTTAGGCTAGGGTGTCATGCCAGGCTTGATCTGGCATCCATGCCGTAAGCTTGCCGTATAATCTGCACGATCAGAACCTTGCTCGACCCATCCGGCATGGACCCCAAATCAAGTTTGGGGTGACAGTTTTTCTTTAACTATCCTCGCTCGCGCTGCGGGCGCGCACCTCTATGATGCCGCCCACTTGAGGGCCTGTGCTCCCCTGTTTACGGGGGAGCTGTCAGCGAAGCTGACTGAGGGGGCAGGCGCTACACTTTCTCACAAACGCCCCCTCCGGCCGTTCAGGCCACCTCCCCCGCTAAAGCAGGGGAGGACTTTACTGGCTTTCTCGTGGCCGACGCGGCACGCGTCCCCGGCCTTGAGCCGGGGTCCATACTCCAAGCCCCCCTTCAGGTGTTGCAGACTGAAGGAGAAAGCATTGACTTTAAAGCCCTACTCCGCTGGGAAAGACGGCGCAGCCATAGGCTCCAAGCCCAGCTGGGCGAACATGTGGTGATCTTCACGAAGGGCCGGGTTGGGCGTCGTCAGAAGCTCTTCACCGACAAAGATCGAGCCGGCACCCGCCAAGAAGCAGAGCGCCTGCAGCTCACCGCTCATCCCTTCACGGCCCGCCGACAGGCGCACGACAGAGCGCGGCATCATCAAGCGTGCGGTGGCAATGGCGCGCACGAATTCCAGGCCATCAAGTGGCTCGACATTTTGTAGAGGCGTCCCGCCCACTGGCACCAAATGGTTCATTGGTACACTTTCAGGGTGCGGTTCAAGGCTTGCCAGCTCCACTAACAGACCAATGCGGTCTTCACGGCTTTCACCCATGCCGATAATGCCGCCGCAGCAGATATTGATCCCGGCATCGCGTACCTTATTGAGCGTCTCTAAGCGATCCTGATAGGTCCGCGTCGTGATGACTTTCTCATAATATTCAGGCGAGGTGTCCAGATTATGATTGTAATAATCAAGGCCCGCGGCTTTGAGTTTCTGCGCCTGACCGTCTTCGAGCATGCCCAAAGTCATGCAGGTTTCCAGGCCTAAATCCTTGACCCCGGTGATCATCTCGCAGATCGCGTCTTCATCGCGCGCCTTTAAAGAGCGCCAGGCCGCGCCCATGCAGAACCGGCTCGCCCCGCCTTCCTTGGCCTTCTGGGCGGCGTCCAGCACCTCGTCTACGGGCATCAACTTGCTGGCTTTCAGCCCCGTATCGAAATGCGCGGATTGATTGCAATAACCACAGTCTTCGGCGCAGCCCCCGGTTTTGATCGAAAGCAATTGCGATTTCTGCACCGCATTGGGCTGATGAAACTGGCGATGAACACTTTGCGCGGCGAAGATCAAATCCGCAAAAGGGGCGGTATAAATCGCTTCAGCCTCAGCCCGGCTCCAGTTAAAACGTGGGCTTGCTAACAGGTCCAGGTCGCGCAATAGGTCGCTCATGCAGAATGATCCTCATGTCAAAGAAGGCCGAAGCGTCGATGCGGCGCAAGGTAAAAAGCCTGGCTGGAGAGAGCAAGCCTTGAGGGCTGTTCACGCTCAGTCGCCCTTGCGTACGGGGTTACAAATCCTTTTGCTCTTTGAAGTTCTGATCATCACCGCGTTGGCCCTAGAACCCACGGCCAGGGCCCACCTCGATGTCTGGGGCGCGGACAAAATCAACCATATTGCCGCGTTCTGCGTGCTGGCGCTCACCGCTCAGCTCGCCTTTCCCAAGCTGGCGATGTGGAAAATCATCATATTAGGGCTCGGCTATGGCTTGGCTATTGAGCTCGCTCAGCGCTTTACCGGTCGGACCTTTTCTTTGTTCGATGTGCTGGCCGACTTCATCGGTCTTATTCTCGGTCTTATTCTAGCTATCCCCTTGACTTATTTACTGAAGACGAAAATGTCTAATGTTTGAACTTTTTGATCTTCCCCCAGAGCGTAGCCCTGAGATTTTAGAGCGCCTGCATACCATCTGGGCCGAAAGTGTGCGTGCGACCCATGATTTCCTCAAGGCTAAGGACTTCATTGATCTATCTGACATCCTGCGCCGGGCCTATTTTCCAGATGCTGACTTGATCGTCGCCAAGGATGAAAGCGGCACACTTGTCGGTTTTATGGGGATGAGCGAAACAATGATTGATGCGCTTTTCCTGCATCCTGATGTGTTCCGCCTGGGCCTTGGCCGGCGCTTCATAAACGTGGCTCAAGAGCGGGTCGGCGACCAGGCGCTCCGCGTGGATGTGAATGAGCAAAACCCAGGCAGTACAGCTTTCTATCTTCAGAGCGGCTTTGAGGTGATCGGCCGATCCGATCTTGATGATCAAGGCCGACCCTACCCTCTGCTTCACTTGGAACGCAAATGCTAGGTCAAGAAAAAACCCTCCCCAGATGGGGAGGGTTTTAAATTCAGGCAAAAGAGCGAGATCTATTTATCTAGATCATCTTCTGCCAAATCGTCAGGAGAGCTACTTTTTATAGCTGGCTTTTCATCAACACCGGCCGGTGTCGCGCCTTGGCCGTCTTTATCGGCTTTCTTGGTGTAAGCCACCACGACACCCGATAGCATCAAGATCGCGATTAAGTTCGGCGCAGCCATCGCGGCATTGGCGATACCGCCCAGCATCCAGATGAAGTCTACCTGCTGCAACGCGCCGAAGAAGACCATAATCACCCAGATGAAGCGGAAAGGCTTGGTCGCCCAATCGCCCACCAGATAGGTCAAAGCCTGCTCAGCGTAATATGACCAGCCCAAAATGGTGGTGAAGGCAAACAGCGTCAAGCAGATCGCAATCAGGAAGCCACCGGCCGGAATATGGCTCTCACGGAAGACCGCAGTCGTAACCTCCGAGGCCTCCAGCTGAGACATCCAGGCATAATCCACGGTTTCGGCCCCATGAGGGTAAGCACCCTGAACCACCAAAATCACCAAAGCCGTAATCGTACAGATGACGATGGTGTCAATAAAAGTCCCGACCATGGCGATCTCGCCCTGGCGCACTGGACTATCGGTTTTAGAGGCCGCGTGCGCAATCGCCGTAGAGCCCTGACCGGCCTCGTTTGAGAACAGGCCCCGCTCCACACCAAAGCGCATCGCAATCATGATGGATGAGCCCAAGAAGCCCCCCGTCGCCGCGGACCCGGTAAAGGCGTCATGGAAAATTTGCATGAAAGCCGATGGCAAATGCGAAGCATTCAAAGCCAGAATGACCCCCGCCGCAACGACGTAGACCAAAGCCATAAAAGGCACGACCTTACCGGCAAACGACCCAATAGATTGGATCCCGCCAATGATCACGATGAAGACCGCAACGGCAATGATGATGCCCGGCACCCAATTGGCCAGAACCACCGTGAAATCCGTGCCCGCAACATCAATCGACGTACCATCATCTAGATGAGCAGTTACAACACCATTATTGCCAGCCTCTGCGATGTCACACCCGCTGGCGAACACCAGCTGAGGTTGGCCCTCAATCGTGACTGCGGTGCGCCCCACAGTGGTGAAACAGGGTGCAGAGCGCGCAACACCGGCCGAGGCCTCTGTCATCGCCTGAGTGATCGAGTTCGATTGAACCATGTTACCGGTGGCCAACGCTGAAAACAGCGTACCGATGGCAAACAGAATGCCAAGCCAAGTCCACCATTTGCCCAGCCCGTTCTTGATGTAATACATCGGACCGCCGTGTACGCGCCCATCTGGGTGGGTTTCACGATAACGCACAGCCAAGCTCGATTCGGCATAGGCCGCAGCCATGCCCACCAGAGCCGTCATCCACATCCAGAACACCGCGCCAGGACCACCCAGAGAAATCGCGGTTGCCACACCCGCCAAATTCCCTGTGCCGACCTGACCCGAAAGCGCCGTCGATAACGCCTGCCACGGCGAAATCGCCCCGGCCGCGCCATCTCCAGCCTTGCGCCCAGCCCACAGCTCGCCCATCGCTGGGAAGAGCCGTAAAATCGGCCGGAACTTCAAGCGGATCATAAAGTAAAGACCAGTCCCTAAAAGCAGAACCACCATTGGTCCGCTCCAAAGGAAATCACTGACCTGCGTCACCAAGTCATAGAAATTCTGCATTCGGTATCCCCCGATCGATAACCTTTGGGGGCATGATTACTGAGACAGAGGAAAAGAAAAAGCCTTTATGTGTTGTGCACCTGCGAAGGCGACATGAATTAAAGGTAAAATTTTACAAGAATCAATCATAAGGAAGTCTTTATTTCTATTTAATTTCAAGAACTTGAATAAGATCACCCCTCTTTTTCTTTACCCTTTGCCCCCCAACTGTAGAAATTCGATAAAATATAACCGCTTCACCCCACGACACAGGCGAAAGCATCTAACCCCGACCCTTCGTATATCCCCCCACCACAACCTGGGCACCAGGATGAAACGCGCTCAATAAAGCCTCATAGAAATATAGACGTAAGCGATAAACCCGGAATATCACGTCTCGTTAATTATAATTACACCACATTTGCCTATGCCCAGACTATAATGCATATGCAATCGGAGGTAAGTGTGGCCACCCGTCCATCGAAAGCCGAGGCCATCTTGGTTAAAACCGAAGCCCTTTTATGCGATAAGGGTTTTAATGGCTTCACGATCCGCGATGTCGCCGACGGTGTGAATGTCCGCACTGCTGCTGTGCATTACCATTACGCAACGAAAACAGACCTCGCGATTGAAGTGATTAAGCGTTACCGCCAGGATTTTTTCACAAAACTTGGCCCAGCCACCGATCGTGACCCCATCCAACGCCTCGCACAAGTCTTTAGCGATATGCTGATCAAAGAGGGTCGAGTTTGCTTGTGTCTACGCCTAAATAGCGAAATTAAGACCCTGCCCGATGACATCGTTGTTCATATTCAAAACTTCAACCAAAGCCTTGCCGACTGGATGGAAGAGGGCCTGACGCGAATGGACCCCCATGCCGCCAGTGCAAGCCGACGCGATGGAGCGCTTAGAACCCTGGCCCTTTTAGCCGGAGCCATGATTTTGGCCCAAGGTATGAATGATCCGCAGATCTTTGAACGCTGCGTAACTTTTTTCTCTATGGAGCGCTGGCGCCAGAGACGGAAAAACGAACTAGACCTAATCTCACCCGAGACTGTCTAGATACGCATAACCCCATAGGTGTGGGAATAGGCGAGCGCTTCCTTGCCCGCTACGTTTACCCGGCTTCACCCTCAAACCAGCCGGCTTTAAGCGTAACTGCATCTAAACACTTCGCGTTACTAATCAAAGCCACTTGAAGAGCAGTGTGTAAGCCCACTTGCGCACCCCGTTACCTCGCTAGAGCCAATGCGTGATTTATTGAGTTTGCTGAAGCCATACTCTTTGCGGACCCGCCTGATCGCCCTCGCGACCTTAATCGCGTTTGTCAGCGCCAGTGCAGTGGGTCTGCTTGCCTACAAACGTGTAACCCAGGTTACCTATAGCTTAGCCGTAGACAATCTTGGCCGGCAAACCGAAATCATCTCGACGCGATTAGGCGAAGCCTTCCGCAATATGCATACCGATGCGATTATCGTCTCCCATACCCCCCCGATCCAGGGGGTTATCCGCACAATCCGCGCCGGTGGAGCCGACCCGCTTGATGGCTCATCCCTGGAATTGTGGCGCACACGCTTAGAAACGATCTTTATCGCGATGATGGAGACGCGCCCCTATTACACCCAAATGCGTTATGTCGGGATTGATGATCGCGGACGGGAAATTGTTCGGGTCAATGCTAACCAAAGGGGCTTTGAACGCGTTTCGCCAGATCACCTGCAACGCAAGCAAAATGAACCTTACTTTCAAGAAGGAATGAAGCTCAACCCCGGGGAGCTATATTACTCCGAAGTTACATTTAACCGAGAAAATGGCAGAATAGACCCAAGCCTAACACCAACAATTCGCATTATCGTTCCGATATTTAATGAAAATGTTGAACTATTTGGCATGATTGTTATCAATGCCAATTATGATACTTTAATTCAAGATCAAATATTAGATATATCACCGAATGTGGATACCATAATTTCAAATAACACAGGCGATTATTTTATATTTGATGGATACAGTCGCTCCATCATTTCTTCACAATACACATTGAACAATGTCTATGACCCTGATCCTGCTATAACCTACGCTATTGCCCATCCTGAGGATACAAGTTTTTCAATCCAGGACACGATAAACTATAAAATAAGATACTGGCTAAATCCAAGCATACAAAACTCATATATAGATATAATAACTCAAATTGATCAAAAAGAAGCAACTCAACATGCAAATTCAATTAAATACGAAAGCATACTAACTATATGCATTGCTTCTATTCTAATGACGTCCATCGCCTTCGCCCTCGCGCATTTTTTGACGACACCCCTTTTGGTCATCTCAAAAGAAATGCGCCGCTATCGCCAAGCCCAAAGCACGCAAACACCCATTTTCGCGAATGACTTAAACTTACCCCTAGATCAAAAGGATGAAATAGGAATACTCGCACAAACATTCCAGAAATTAGTCCGAGAACTTGAAGAAAGAGAGGCAAAAAACCGCTCAATATTAGAAAATATTTCCGAAGCCATTCTTGTATTCAACCACAAAGGTGAAATTTCTTATTCTAACGGCTCTTGTGAAATATTATTTCAACTCTCCAGAGATCAGATTTCACACAAACTCATTCACGAACTCTTTCCAAATTTAATCAGTTATAACACAGATAATATCAATGCTTCATTAATGCAAAATACTTATGAGATCATTGGAAAAAATACTGAAACTATCGCACAGCGTGCTAATAACACTATTTTTCCTGCTGACATTATTATAAGCGAAATCATTACGCCACAGGATGAGCTATTCTGCCTAACCGCTCGGGACATATCTGATCGCAAACAAATAGACATTATAAAAAACGATCTTATTTCAAAAGTTAATATTGAAATTCGAGCACCTTTGAGCAATATATTTAAATCTATAGAGTCTCTTATGTTGAACTCTAGGGAAATTATGCCTCCAAATGATTATAGTCTCTTAGAGAGCGCGCATAACAGCTGTAGAAAGCTATCACACCTCGTGAATGATATCTTAGATGTCGAGAAGATGTCTTCTGGTCGCCTTGCGTATAATTGCGAGGACGTCAATATCATTCCTTTAGTTAAAGAATGCGTCGAGCATCATTTAGGCTTAGCGCAAACCTATGGCGTTCACTTTCACCTAGAAACTGAAGTGGAAACAGCATGGGTACATCTTGATCCCAATCGTTTCAATCAGGCCTTGTTGAACTTGCTTTCAAATGCCGCAAAATTTTCTCCAAGCGGTGAGAGCGTGACAATTCGCGTTAAACTCAGCGGCCAGCATCATGTAAGAATTTCAGTCAGCGATAACGGGCCGGGCATCCCCAAGGCTTTTCGTGACAAGGTCTTTGATCGCTTCACCCAAGCGGATAGTTCACACTCAAACCAGAACGGCAGCAGCGGGTTGGGCCTTCATATCACGAAAACGTTGATTGAGGCCTTCCACGGTAGCGTAACTTTCGACACCGTCGAAGGGCGTGGAACGACTTTCCATTTCTTATTGCCTATCGTGCAACCGCATTAGGACTAGGAGCTTGAACAAGCTACTGCCCCCAACCAGCTCAGCGCAGGTATAAGGAAATGGCGCGCCTTGGCGGGCCCACTTCGAACCCGCAGGTTTCGCAAGGGCGACCGCCCGCCCGCAGCGTGAGCGAGGATCGACTGAGCGGACGCGAAGGAGAACAAGTAAAAATGGCGCGCCTCGAAGGAGAATCTTCGAACGCGCTGTTTGAAATTCTTGAGGACTGGGACCATCAGCTAAAGCACGCCGACATTGATTTTGAGGAGCCGAAACTATGAGCGGTTCCACGGTCTCAGGACAGTTCGATAAAGCAACCGGCAAGGTGGGAAAAACGCCTGCCCCCTTCTCGCTCCGCCTGACGTTTGAAGAGCGTGCGATGCTGGACCGCATGGCGGGCGATAGGCCGCTGGGCGCATTTATCCGGAAACAGCTTTTTGGAGATAACGCTACACCCCGCACGCTGCACCAGCGCAAGCCGGGGCAGGACAAGAAAGCGCTGGCTCAAGCGTTAAGCGTTCTGGGCCAGTCGCGCCTGTCCTCAAACATAAACCAGATCGCCAAGGCCGCGCATCTTGGAAGCCTTCCCGTCGGGCCGGAGCTGGATGACGAGCTGAAGGCGGCCTGCGCCGACATTCGCGCCATGCGGGATGCATTGATCTCCGCGCTGGGCCTCAAGCCAGAGGCGGATCGATGATCCTGCATGGCAACCAACGCGCCGGGGCGCGTGATCTGGCGCTCCATCTCCTCAAAGAGGAGAATGACCATGTGCAGGTCCATGAATTGCGTGGCTTCGCCTCGGACGACCTGCCCGGCGCTCTCAATGAAGCTTACGCCATCAGCCGGGGGACGCGCTGCAAGCAGTTCCTGTTCTCGCTGAGCCTCAACCCGCCAAAACATGAGCGCGTTTCGACCGAAGTGTTTGAAGCCGCAATTGACCGGACGGAAGAGCGGCTCGGTCTAACCGGCCAGCCGCGCGCCATTGTCTTCCATGAGAAGGACGGGCGGCGGCACGCGCACGCGGTATGGAGCCGGATCAATGCCGAAGAGATGAAGGCCGTCCAGCTGTCCCACACCCACCACAAGCTGCGCGAGGTCTCTCGCGAGCTGTACCGTGAACATGGTTGGGAGATGCCGCGCGGGCTGGTGGACAGCGCGGCGCGCGATCCGCGTAATTTCTCACATGATCAATGGCAGCAGGCCCAGCGCCAGGGCAAGGACCCGCGCGCTATCAAGGCCGCGCTCCACGATGCCTGGACGGTTTCGGATTCGCGGCCAGCTCTACTCGCGGCGCTGGAGGAGCGCGGATACCGCCTCGCCCGCGGTGATCGCCGCGGCTTCGTGGCGGTCGATACGAATGGAGAGATCTACTCGCTGCCGAAATGGGCTGGCGTGAAAACAAAAGATGTGCGCGAGCGCGTCGGTCCTGAAACCGGGCTCGCGGATGTGAGCGCGACGAAGGCGCGGATCGCTGCGGAGATGACCCCGGCGCTGCAGCGCATGGAAGCGGAGCGCCGGGCAAAGGAAACCAAGCGAAGGAATGCGTTCGATCAGGAGCGCCGAGCGCTCACAGCGCGCCAGAAACAGACGCGCATGGAGCTGGAAGCCGCAATCGAGGTGCGCCAGCGAGAGGAAGCGCACCTGAGGCAGGCCCGCTTTCGTCCGGGGCTACGCGGTCTCTGGGACGTCTTGCGCGGCGAGAGCCGCCGCATTCGGGAACAGAATGAGCGTGAAGCCTATGAAGCCATGAAGCGCGACCGGCAGGAAAAGGACGCGCTTATCTTCCATCAGCTGGAAGAGCGCCGCCGCCTCGCTGAGCGCAGACAGGAAGACCACGCCCGCGCGGCTCAACAGAAAGAAGCGCTGCGCCAACAACAACATAGCTATGAGCAAATGCGCAAAGATGCTCGTGAAGAGCGCCGCCGGGCGTTCATGGAACGCCGACGTGCACAAGAACCCGGAAACCGCCAACAGGGTCGCCAGAGCAACCGCAATGGTCCCGACCTCAGCCCATAAACGAAAGGGGCTGCAGGTATCCCTGCAGCCCATGCCAAGCAAACTAAGAACGGGGAAGCGCGCGCAAGGAGGCTCCGAACGAGGGTCCGCGCCGCTCTGCGGGGTGGAGACGTTTGGATGCCTTGCGCGGGCTGGGGCAGAGCCCCGAAGAATGCCGCCAGCCAAGAGCCATGCGAGTAGCAATGAAATTCTTCAGGCTTAGCATATGAAAGAGATATATTTTTCCGACTCGCTTTAAGAATGAAACCAGCAGCATAATGATTATAGACTTATGCCATATTGTATCTGGGTGTCTCGAAGAGTAAGATATTCATTTCCAGCACGTTTAGACTCACACACGCGAGCGCGGATATAAAGCGCGAGGCCTTTTCAATAGCGTTCAGGTAAAGTTGACACTGGTCAATCCCGTCATATTGCCAATATTGACCGCGACAAAACATTATCGATCAGATCATAATCAATATACTTCGGATGTGCCGATTAATGGCTCCAAAACCAGTCATACGCCCCGAAGCCAAATGCTGTTCGCGCTCCGGCCTGCACAATAGCGCCAAACGCAAGCAGGCTCGCCAGCTCACCTAAGGCCCCCGCAACGCCCAAGCTACCCTGAAAGCCATGCATCTCGATAGGAAGGTGCGCTTGTTTCGAGGAATAACGCACCCAGTAGGTTTGCCTTATATAACGATCCTCCCAACGCAGCTTTGCTGCGCGTTCACACAATGCGCCATCATCCCCAATCAGTTGAACATCCTGCCAAAGCGCAAGGCTTGAAATGCGCGCCCATAAACTGCGCGCCAAACCCTCCCCCGATAAAACCCCGGCGCGCTCATTCAGTAACGTCACGGGCCCGCGAAAGACCAACCACATCCAACCCGCTTCACTCAAATCAGGCACCTCAATACACTCGCGCTGGTCCAGTGTGTGTTCGAGGATCGGCAGATACCGTCTACGACCGCGGTTCTGGCTATCTGCAATCCCTAGATTGAAGGCCCCATGAAGCGCATCGCGCACGACTTGCGATAAGCCCACCACACAGCCATGCAAGCGCACAAGTATATGAATATGTTTAAAGTTCGACGCGACATGAAGGTTGAAAGGGCGCACGGGCGGCGGGGCATAATCGCCAAATAAAAGCTCGAATGCAGCCCGGCTTCGCAGACAATCAACGCCCGCTTCTTGTAATCGCGCGCCCAAGGCTCCGCGAATAC
The DNA here is from genome assembly GCF_000382325.1 of Woodsholea maritima DSM 17123. Lineage (GTDB taxonomy): Bacteria > Pseudomonadota > Alphaproteobacteria > Caulobacterales > Maricaulaceae > Woodsholea > Woodsholea maritima. Next base: position 1,145,104 of record NZ_KB908056.1, on the reverse strand, counting down.
GCCCCCCCAGGCCTGGCCCCGTATCAAATCCGGCCGGTCGTTCTACAGTGATGCGAATGTCGCAATAGCGCCATACCGATGCAAGCTCACCAAGGGGCATCGAAACGATAGGCGTCCTACGGCATCTCTCCAACAAGTCTGCCGCCTTGGGCGCAAAAGTGTTGTGCTCACAACGGTTCACAATATGTAGAAGTCCTGGGCTTCTGCCATAGGTGCACCGCCCCATTGAAAACTGCTTTTAAGATCACGTTGGCTCAGACAATAAACCCGCAGCGTATCCCCCCGCTCCAGCTCGATTGCGATACGCTGGCCAAGTGCTTTCGCCCGAGACTTTGACAGTCGCGCCTCAAACACACTGCCCTGCACGCGAACAGCCTCAGCCTCGAGAAGGCCAGCAACCCGGCGCCGGACCCGATCTTGAGAAATATCATAGGCAAATACGAATAACGGGTCAGCCATGACTAATATTCCATGCGATAGGGCTGATAGACAGACTTGCCAGAAACATGATCACGCCAGCAAAGAATTTGCTCCTCGATCAGGCCGCGCCAGAGCACGTCTTGCCCGGATCGCGGCGAGCGCACAGGACGGTCCAGCCAATTCTCCCATGACCGCAAAATAGTCTTGATACCCTCGCCATGGGCATAGACCTGGCCATCCTCACGGGTGTGAAACATTTGATGCCCCAGGGTTCGCGTATTCAACATCCAGATACACAGACCCTCGACCAAAGGCGCACGAAACTCCTCGGCCAGATCAAAGGCCAGGGTGTCGCGTGGCTCGTCTTGCACAGCATGAAGCGCCCCGATCCCAACATGAAGTCCCTGGCGTGCAGCCAGGCTGGCAATATCACGACATAGCAGTGACGCCAGATAGGAAAGCACAAGATTAACCGGATCAGGCGGGGGTCGGCGCACACGCTGCGTGAAGGTCCAGCCATGCTCCAGGCAGGCCCCCAGGGCGGGCCAGTAGAGAGCGCCCGCCTGCCCCTCACGTCCCATCAAGGCCTCAATCGTTTGCGCTTCGGGTAAATATTTCAAGACCCCGCCAATCTGCTTGGCCCGCTCCGCAATGAAAGGCCGCTTTCGGCGCCGGTTCAATCGGCGCAATAGCGCACGCTGATTGCGTAGCCGTCCCTCCACCAGGATACGCGCCGCCGCCAGGCGCGCCTCAGCGTTGTCATAAAGGCGCAGCTGCGCCAGGTGAAGCGCGCCATGACCGCGTTCTGGGCGCGATAGATAACCTTCGGTCTGTCCGCGGCCATTGATCCAGCGCATTTCAACATCTTCATCCAGAGCCAGGCGAATGGCCTCATCGGCGATGCGCGCCTGTGAGCCGACCTCAATCCGGTCCACCCTGGTCGTGGGCAAAGTGCTGACCGGATCGCCCTGCGCATTGCGCACCGTGAAGCTTGAGTTATGAGTGCCCAGAACATGACCTTTTTCGAGGAGGTAGAGCACACGCAATCGCGGCGCACGCGATGTGTCGGCCCCCGCTTCCAGGCTCGCCAGATCGAGGGCATCCTCCCCCGGCATCGCTCGCGCGTGCGTGCGCGCCGGTTCACCCGCCGCCAAAGCCTCCCCTTCATCCTCATACACATCATCGACCACCAAGGCGCGGACAAATTTCCGGCCCAGAAAGTCCAGCCCCCCTTCAAACGGCACGATGCGGGTCTTTTCAAGGTTTAAGGATAATCCCAACTTATCAAGCAGGCCCCGTGCGCGCTCCAGCGCCTGTAGGGCCTCATCTTCATTTCGGGTCAGAATGACGAAATCATCGGCGAAGCGCACCAGCCGGGTATGGGTGGATTTCAACCCCTCATCGACATCATCCAGATAGAGATTGGCCAGCAAGGGCGAGATCGGCGAGCCTTGGGGCAGACCGCGCCCGTGCGGGCCTGCGCCCGCCAGCCACATCTCAACCAGGCCCACCAATCCCGGATCACCCAGGAAAGGGCGCAAACGCTCCAGCAAGGGGCCATGGGGAACACAGTCAAAAAAGCGCTCAATATCGGCATCGACCGTCCAGCGAAAACCCTGACGACGCAAGGTCGCGACACGCGCGATCGCCTGCGCCACCGAGCGGCCCGGGCGATAGCCATAACTCTCGGGCTCAAACTCTGGCTCTAAAATTGGTTGCAAACGCTGCGCCACCGCCGTTTGCAGCACCCGGTCGCGTACGCAAGGTATCGACAAGCTCCGCCAGCCCCCCGCCCGCTTGGGAATGGAGACCACCCGATGCGGACCGGGCATATAAAGACCAGCCCGCACGTCATCGCCCAGACGATGCAGATGCAATAACACTGTGCGCTGGAATTGAGCGAGCGTTTGCCCATCCCCCCCGGGACCGCCCTGATTGGCATAAACCTTTTTCCAGGCCGTCATCAGGCTTTTTACCGTGAGGCAGGCTTCAAGTCGCATCATCTGAGAAAGGCCTGTAGAATTAGGTCAAAACATTGATTATATGAATTTAAAATCATTCCAGATCGGGATTTATGTCCACCTCAGCCCTTTGGCGCTTATTATGAGCCTAAGCCTGTAGATCATGGAGCTGAATGTCACATCTTGTCAATGATGTAGAAGGGGGTAGGCTCTGCTCGAATCTTTCAGCAGAGCTGATCAAAACTTCTCCGCTGCTTGAGATTCCAGCATTGTGATGGCGCTCTGCTCGAATCTTTCAGCAGAGCTGATCAAAACGCTGTTGGGCGATGTTATCGGTAAATTGCATCAGCTCTGCTCGAATCTTTCAGCAGAGCTGATCAAAACTGATGCCCTTGTCGTGGAGAGTCTTGCTTATGGGCTCTGCTCGAATCTTTCAGCAGAGCTGATCAAAACCGCTCGATTGCAGGACCATCAATTCGGTGACGAAAGCTCTGCTCGAATCTTTCTGCAGAGCTGATCAAAACTTTGTGTCAAATCGCAATCTTCGATTTTTTTATATGCTCTGCTCGAATCTTTCAGCAGAGCTGATCAAAACTTTACCCGGTTTCGCAAGACTCTCCGAAGTTATTAAGGCTCTGTTCGGCAGAGCTGATCAAAACTCGAGTAGTCTCATACTCCCGATAAAGCGAAGAGCTCTGCTCGACTCTTTCAGCAGAGCTGACCTGCCTTTCGCGTTAATTTTCCCTTGAAAGCCGCAAAATGCACATTTAACGTGCACGCCGGGATGGGGAAAAGATGCAGCAACTGAACCTGACATTGAAGATCATCACACCGATGTTCATAAGCGGGGCCAACCCGAAAGGCGCTGCGCTGCGTGCGCCCTCGCTGGTCGGGGCCTTACGCTTTTGGTGGCAGGCCCTGGCCTGGTCGCGGCTCACCTCAGGCCAAGAACCTCATAATGATGCGGATGCGCGAAAATTGCTTCAATATTGGGAAGCGCAGACCTTTGGCAGCACCGCCGGGCAATCTCCGTTTCGCATACGCCTTTCACACCCTGACCGGCTCAAACACACCCAAGTCACAGCCCAAAACACCCCAGTCAACCGCTCTGCCGAACGCGGGGGGACAACATTAGCTGGATACTCCATGTACACGTCCAACGGCGCGAGTGTTTTCCACCGTTCCGCCGCAGGCAATTATGCGACGTCTGGCAGCGGTCTTATCTACATGGCGGGATTGGGCCTGGCGGGATTTGTGAGGGAGCGCGAGAACTCACAGCAACAGACCTCAATAGGGAAGTTTCGCGATTTACGCCCCGCGCTTCTTCATAATCAGACTTTTATGGTTAACCTTATAGCGCCCAAGCTTGAAGCGCTTTTGCTCTCACCGCAGACAGACACAGGCGCCCCAGGGCTGCTCGACGCGTTTGAGGCCCTTTGCCTGTTTGGCGGTCTGGGCAGTCGCTCGCGGCGCGGATTCGGCTCTATTCAACTCGACGCGTGGTCATGGCAGCCACAGCTAAGTCAAGCCAGCGGATCGCAGTGTGCGATTGAAACGCGCCTGAACACCCTCAAGGCGCTCAAAGTGGAAGACATTGAGGCTTTTTTTAAAAAGTATAGCCGTGGCGCACACCCAGAATACTCGGCCTTTAGCCAGTCTTCTCGCCTCGCGCTGTTAACCCGCCCCCCCGACATCCCGATTACGCAAACCAACACCGTTAGCGATTTCTCACAACTCGCGGCTTTAGTCCCTTCGCAGGGGGATCCAATCGCAGATACGCATAATCGCCTCGGACAAAGTTTTGTCTGGCATCGTGGTAAAGGTTTTAGAGGTCGTCACAGCGGTGTGCACAAGGTTGGCGGCCTAAACAGTCTTGGAACATATTCACAGGACAGCACATGGTTTGATGACATTAACCAGGCACAATCTACAGCATCCCAGTCAGAGCGTAAAAAAATCTTGACAAATGAGAATGTCGCGAACACACCACCTCCCTGCCGGGTCGGGTTTGGATTGCCCTTGCAATTTTCTTCGCGCTCAACGGGCTCGCTTTTCTCCGTAATTTTAAACGCAACTGACACGGACAATAACGCCAAAAGGCGGGCAAGCCCGTTATTGTTTTCGATCAAGCGTTTGGAAAACAATCAAATCCTTATCGTAATTTTGAACCTTCACGCGCGCTTCCTGCCTGAGGCATACCAAATTGGTGTGTCTGCAAAAGATATGACCAGCGTTGCGCTACGCTTGCCTTCAACGGACGAAAATCCCGCCCAAGACTATCTCAACTTTCTTCAAACTCCCCCTAATAACGTCCGAAGTGAGCTTCATGATAAAATTTTCGAGGGATACACTATAAAAGTCTGCGCGCCAGAGAGCCCTCAGCCTGTTTCGGAGCCCCAGCCATGATCACGTCCTGGATCAAAAGGCTCCTACCCTTTCAGGGTTCAGCTCCAGATCAACTGACAGTTTTGCATTTTCACATCGGCCCGGTTCAAAGCTTTATTCATCAAAGTCGGCGAACGCGTGATCTATGGGCCGGATCATTCCTGTTATCCTGGCTTTCCGGTACGGTCATGGCCGAGTTGGCGGAAATAACCGAAAACACAGCCACCCCCCACAAGATACTTACCTTTCCATGTCTTGTCGCGTCCACCGACAATCCATCCTGTAAGGAGGGTGTCATTCTTGACGACATGTATCGCGACATTATTGGCGAGGGCAGCCGGAATAGCTGGCGTCCCACCTTGCCCAATCATTTTCGCGCCCTGCTGGAAGCGGACCATAATGTCGACCCCGCACAGCTGACAAAGAATGTTGAATCGCGCTGGTACGCTCTGGCAGAGGCCGTTTGGAATGTTTTTCTAGAACCTCTACCCAATGACACCCTCAAAGAACGCGCGCGCAGTGTGTGGGATCGTCAAGTGGGCACACAAGACGCCCCGTCCAGCTTTTGGCAAGTCTATTGGGCCATGGGTACGCGGCCTGAAGACGGGTTTGATGTCAACTGGTTGGACATGCGTAAAAGCGCACGCTGGACAAGCGCGCTCAGCGCCGAGCCGGGCCGGCAATGCATGCTGATACCCGGGCTTCAAGAAGCTTCTGGCGTTGAAAACAGCCGCGCAAGACAAGATCAAGATGCCTTCTGGAAAGCCTTAAGGGCACGCATTGCAGAAGTGCGCTATGGGAATGCGAGCCTTGGCATTCTTGATCTGCGTGAGGGCGAAATGTTATCGCCCATTGCACTTATTCGCCGTCTATTTCCTATCCTGCCTGCAAAAACACTAAAAGCGGTCATAGGCTGGGTCCCGGGGGGCGAAAGCCAGCATGTGCAAGAAACAACCACCGTTCAACGCTCCATTGCGTTTTGGCCCTCCACCAGCATGGTGGCCGCCGCCCCCTGGTTACAGCATGCCTGCGAGATCGCACCGGAAACGGTAAAAAGGCTCGCCAATGCAACGACCCAAGATAAAATTGGCCCAGCCCTTGCGCACGCTGAAGCGGCAGCCGCCCTTGAAGTCCCGCGGTTAAATCAACTCCCCTCGGAAGCTGGAGATATCGCTCAGCGCGATGGCACGCTGTTTTACGAAGAAGATTTGATGCAAATACCTGTGTCCACAATACGAGGGGGACAGGATGCCATTCAATCTGCCACGACAGCGCTGAAAACACTGACCAAAAAAATGGGCGCTGGCCCTTCCAATTATTACGCAATCCTGGCGATGGACGGTGATCGCATTGGTGAGCATATGCGAGTTAACCCAGAAGATATCTCTCAAAGGCTCAGTATCTATAGCCAATCCGTCGGAAGCGCTTTTCGCGACTTGAATGCCACTTTGATTTATTCCGGCGGTGATGATCTTTTGGCAATGTGCGCCATTGATGATGTCCTGCAATGCGCGCAAACCGCGCGGGCTATATGGCAGGAGGCTTTTAAGGGTTGTGAGCAAGAGGCAACCCTGTCTGCGGGTATTGCTCTTGTTCATCGGCGCACAAATTTACGTTGGGCTATCGAGTTTGCAAACGAGACATTGCTTAATCAATGGTCCAAAGACACGACCGGACGCGACGCCGTCACTTTTGGTCTTTTGCGGTCCGGGGGCGGCGATGTCCTATGGTCGACACCTTGGCAGCGAACAACAAACGGCGCGCACGGTGCGAGTGTTGCAACAGCGCTGCAATCCCTAAGCGAATATCTGACCAGCCCTGCAGCTTCAGCAGGCATCAGAGCCGATCAGGGCGCACTTTATAAACTCGCTTCGGGCCTTACCCCCTGGATGCTGAACAATATGGATGAAGCGCGTGAGTTTTGGACACAAAACGACACCAATTTAAAGCTTACTAGCAAAGTTTCAGACCAGGAATTAGCGTGCATAGCCCTGTATTGGCAAGGCAGACGCTCGAACCTTGGTGAAGACGATATCAAGTCTGCCAACGCTATCATCGCCTTGATGCGGGCTAAGGCGAATGGAAAGAACGTCGCTTGGGAGGAACTGCCGCTTCAACCGGGGTTCCTGCGCTTACTCAACACCCTGAACAGTGAAATGCAACACAAAGCATTGACTGCGGAGGCCCACGCCGATGCCTGATGATGTATTGCGCCTGCACAAGTTATCGGCCGTTGATACTTGGATGTTTGGCTCTGGCCAGCCCTTCAATCAAGATGATGAAGGCTTATCGCAAGTTCGCTCCATCTTTCCACCCTTGCCATCAAGCGTTTTTGGGGCCTTGCGCGCGGCTTATGCCCGCGCCGCAGGGTGGGACGGTATCAGCCGCTGGGATTCTAAAGACGCAAACGCTTTTACTGATCTAGGCAATGGCCTGAAAGATCTTGGCTGCCTGAGCGCTTGCGGGCCCTTTGTTTCGTCTAAGGAAGGCTCCATCGTTAAGTATTGGATACCAGCCCCCCATGCGCTGGCCGTAAAAATGAACGGCCTCAATGTGGCGGAAACAACTCGTGCGGACCCGATTAAGACGGGTTTCAAAACTGATCTCGGCCTAGAGCATTTGTGTCAGGTCCGGGATAAAAACCCCGAAACCTTTAAATCCGCACATGGCTTTTGGCTGAGTTTTGAGGGTCTTGCGGCTTATCTTAAGGCGGAAGAAGTTCCAAAAACACAAAGCTTGCGCTCCCCCGGTGCTTTCATCCACCGCGAGCATCGTGTAGGCCTTGAGATCAACCCAAAAACAGGGACCGCTGCTAAAGGCATGCTGTACTCAGCCAGCCATCTACGCCCCGGCAAGGAGATATCACTCGTTATGCGCTGGCAGATGTCAAAGCCTAAGCATAATTGGGATGAGGTCTCAGGCCTGCATCCGCTTGGGGGTGAAAGCCGCCTGGCGAATATTGAGACACTGGAAGCCAATATCGATCCCGTCACTAAAATTAAACGCATGTCCGAGAAAGCTGTCAATAAGATGAAGGAGGGGCGCTACAGCGTCGTCCTACTTACGCCCCTGCCCTTACAAGAGACAAAACTGAATGGCAACGGGTTATTCAAGGCGCTTAATTTGCCTGGCAAACTTGTCACGCTGTCCACACATGGGATCGAGCGTATCGGGGGACAGGATGATAACGGTTCGACCGCCTCTGTCCCCGCATTGCCGGCAGGTACGGTCCTATTCGGTATCGCTAACGAAAAGAATGATGTCTCTGATCTATTAGACCAAATTCCGATAGGTCTGGGTCAAGACCTTGATAAAAGGCATGGTTTCGGCGGCTTTGCCCTTGGGACCTGGAATTTAGAGAGAAAGAATGAACAGGATAAGTAATGCCCGAATTTAAGTCTACGCTTATCGGCATGCTAGCAGAGACAGAGCTTCACCCAGGGGTGGGGCAATCTGCATCTGTGATTGATCTCCCCGTTGCACGCGAGGCGTCAGGTATGCCTTTCATACCTGGCTCATCTATTAAAGGGGCCTTTCGCGCACAATGGCCAACAAGTAAAAACTCTCCAGACTTCAAAGCTGTATTTGGAGAAAAAAATAAAGCGGGGCAAATTTTGTTCAGCGATGCCCGCTTGATCCTTCTTCCCTTACGGTCCCTAACGCGTCCATATTATTGGGCAACTAGCCCCTTCTTGCTGAACCGTTTCAAGCGAGACCTGAACCGCTTTAATCTTGGCGAAGCCGCAAAGACCGAATCTCTAATAATACCTCTCATCACGCCAGGCTCAACACAAATGGCCGAGCAAGAAAATGACAACCCAGGAGATAATACGGTCTATCTCGAAGAATTTAGCTTCAAGATCGAACGTGTGAAGTTAAGCGCATGGATACAGGCGCTGAAAATGCTTTTACCAGAGAATGAACATTGTCAAATCGTCGAAAAACTTCTGATCCTGAGCGATGAAGATTTCACCCATTTTGCACGCCAAGGCTTACCCGTACGGGCCCGCAATGAACTGCACGAAGAGACAAAAGTCTCTAAAAATCTTTGGTATGAAGAAACCCTACCTACCGACACCGTTTTATATAGCGGTCTTCAATCGCGCACCTCAGAACCGGTCGATTGGCCATCCGGTTTCAACTATTTACAAGTGGGTGGCGATGAGACTGTTGGTCAAGGCTGGGTCCAACTTACTCTGTTAGCCAATGAGCAGGCTGAGGAGGTCGCGCAATGACGGATGTCGCTAGTCTTCGCCATGGACACGCATTTGCACAAGCAAAGACGCTTGCAGAAAATGCAAATCTCCCAAGAAACGAAGTGGAAAGTAAGATTAAAGGCGCGGCTGCAGGTATTATTCAAAATGGTCTGCGTTTATCCCTCGCACGCATGAAAATGTTAGAAGACCAAGCTGTTGAACCTGCGCTTTCAAATTGGCTTACGCATGAGAATTGCCCCGGCTTCATCACGGGATTAACGCCAGAAAACCTGCTCGAACACCTCTTCAGCAATGAGCAAATAAATTCTCGAACACTTTCAATTTTGACACGTGAAAGTTTACTTTATTTGGATAGTTTCAAACCCCTCAGCCTGGCCCTATTAAATACTCTTTCGACTTCTGAGGCCTAATGCGATGTCTTACCTCAAAAAAAGGTTCACTGGCAATGCAGGGCTGAAGTTTGAGAAGGCCCCAGATGCGACCTACACTAACATTTTCCCAGACGCGTCAAAGCCTACCAACGGCCCAGATGCCAAACAATGGATAGAGGCGGGGGCTTACGGCAATGCCAAACAACTTACGAACCATGCCAAGCGCTTAGCTACGCTTGCTAAAACAGTAAAGCTTCACATTCTTGATCTTAAATTAGAAAGCCCGCTTCTTATAGGTACAGGCATCGCGTCTGCATATGATGCATTTGGCCTACTGTGGCATCGAACGCTGGGTGTGCCCTATATTCCAGGATCATCGTTGAAAGGGGTTTGCAAGACTTGGTATAATTACACCACAAAACCGACGGGTGAGGAGCCGCAATCCCCAAACCCGCAGGATACTTCCTCATCCCCTTTCGGCTCACAAAAAAGCAAAGGCGAATGGGTTTTCTTCGACGCTATTCCAACCGCCCCACCCCATATCGAGATAGATATTCTCAACCCCCACTATCCCGATTGGTATAACCAAAATGCCTGGCCAGGTGATTGGCAGAACCCTATACCCATCACATTCCCCGTGATTGCGGCGGGAACAATGTTCCGCACATTGATCGGCGTTCCCGGCGATTATGATGCCAGTAACAATGCGATAAATACACTGACACAGGCTGTTGAATATCTCGGAGTGGGGGCCAAAACAAGCCGTGGATATGGCGTGTTAACCCAAGCCCCCTAAACATAGAAAGCCTTAAATCGTGTTGGGGGTTTCAGCGCGTAGATCTGTATAAAACCAAATCTTACGCCCGGTATTTCCATCTACACTGGACCCTGACTCAACATAGCTGACAACGGCGTCACCTTCCAGAGCAGCCGAGAGCGCACCGATAACAACTGGTTTTGTGCCCCCTGTTACATCGATACAAAATTGACCGGAGTCTGGGCGCCCAATAATTTCTCTGAAATAGTATTTGATACCGTATTTACTATCTGCATTGATTATTTCTCGAATGCGTTGGCGGACCTTTTCAGGAGGGAAGGCTTCACCCCCCTCATCCCCCCCCTCATCTCCGCAGAAGTACGCGCAAAGATTTATTTTAATTTTATTGTTATCATTTGAACCCTCTAAACTGCTCAACCAAGCCTCGACTATTTTTCGAAAACTTTCGAACTGGGCTTTAGATTCTTGACTCATCAAGACATGGATTCTTTTAAGCTGGACTCTAGGGTTTTCAGGCGTGCTGCCCGGAACAAATAAGTGTGCTTCTATAGCCCGAAGCGGCTGCAACCATGCACATTGGCTAAGTGGGTCTGGAATATTTTCCCAATACCCTATAGCAGGGTCATCCGAATCCGTGTTATTATTTCCACCTATTATGCAACTTTCGATACCTTTTTTATTTTCAATCACAGCTTTAAAAGCCTCTATTACTTCATCAAGATTTAAAGGCTTTCTTCCGTTACGAAGTATAAACTTATCTTGGTCGTTTTCACAGGGCTCAAGTTTTGATAGAGCAATGATTAATTCCGGCCGTTGAAATTTAGAATATATTTTATCTTTGCGCTTACAGTATTTTTTGGTATCATTATTTAGGAAAGATTTGTATTTAGCAATGGTTGCCCAAGGTCGAAAATGCAATTTGGAAGCAAGCTTAGCAAGGACTGCAATAGCCCCAATAAAAACCAGTGCAAAAAAAACAGCCACAAACGTGACACAAACAACAAGCCATGGGCCCTTATTTTCTATGATCCCCGTGACAACATTACTGATAGGTTCTTCCTGCGCCTCCAAAATAACTAGAAAGCATAAAACAAGTAACACTTGAACAAACCCTTTGGCCCAGCTCTTAAGGCTCCGGTAAGGAGTTGGAAACGACTTTTCATTTAAAAAATAATCATTTAACCAAAAAGCTCCGGCCGCTATTAAGGGCGTAGCAATAATAAAACACCATTTGTAAATTACAGAATTAATAGTCTCTGGAAGTAGATCCGCAATAAAAGAAACAAGTCCACCCAAAAGCGATACCAACAATACGATAACGATAAAACTAATATAATACCACACCTAACTGCCTCCCTAAAAACTATGCTATTATCCCTGTTAGCAGGCTATTCAATGCACTCAGAGGTCGAAATGGTCAAATATTTTTCCTCTCGCCATCACGGGGCTATCGACTGGATGATGCGTCATCATCCTGAATTTAAAATCATATCAAGCCTGTTTGAAATCGACATAATACCCGGCTACATAATCGCTGGTAATTTTCCACTCAGTCTAGCCGCTGAAATTTGCGCTAAGGGTGCCCGCTTGTTTTCAATAGATATGAACCTTGCCCCAGACTTAAGAGGCACAGAGCTTACTGCCGAGCAAATGGAAATATCAGGAGCAAAACTTGTTGAATATTACGTTTCTAAATACATATACAATGAGAACTAGTTTTTTACTCGCAATACACTACATATAAATTATAATAAAAGTTCAATAAGCTAACCCAGGCTGTTTATTTTTACACCCTACATTATTCAAATAGAAGTTATTATGTTAGAACTTAATATATTTTTCACACAAACCCATTGCTTTTTAAATCTATCTAATGATTGACTGTACTTGTAATGAGCAGATGAAAGCCGTTCAGCGTTCTTATATTCACCCTATGCTGCGCGAGGTTTCGCGCGGGCTATACTGAAAGCATGGTAAGGAAATGCCGCGCGGGGCTGATGGACAGCGCGGCATGCGATCCCCGCACTTTATCGCATGATCAATGACAGCAAGCACAGCGCCAGCGCTATGAAACCTTGCGCAAAAACACTCAGGCTCAGGCTTCAGCCAAACCCGTCTTTGACAGGGCCGCTAAACCCCACGCACCGCCCGGCATCTCCGCAAGACATCAAGAGGCGCTAAGCCGCTTGCGCCAACGCCCAACAGCCAAGGAGCGTCTTCATGGCATAAACAAAAACCGCCCCGCTCCGGGGCCGGAGCGTGAGCGGTGAGGCATTGTATCGTGCAAGGCGTGTCAATGGGGACACGCAACCCATTTTTGACCCATGATTTCAACCTCAGTGATGTCACCGCCCAGGACCATGTCCCGCGCGAAGGCTTCGGTATCAAAGTAATAACGCAAATGTTCTGGGATTTCGCTTAAGAGCCCGGTATCCTCGATATAACGCTCGGCATATTCGAGCGCCGTACCCTCAAAAAGATAAACATCATCAAGATGGCCCAAAACCTCACTGGGTGTACAGCCCAAGTGATCGGCCAAATAAATCACCTTGACGGCATCATCTTCGTCCAGAGCCTCGAACGCTTCGAACCAAAGCTTGAGATTGGCCTGATTGACACCGATGGCTGAAAAAACCTCATAATTATCGCCGTCGATGAACTGGATTTCATATTCCTCGACCGGATCACCATATTCATTGCGGTGAGATGCGAATTTTTCGAGATAATCTTCGTAAGTGCTGAAGTAAAAGCCCGTTGCTGAAATATCGTAAGGTGTAGCGTGATAAATGTTGGTCATGTGTTCCTCCTTTGCTTTGAACGCAAAAAGGAACAGCGGATGATCTTAAATGGCGGACACAATAGCCTTCACGGGGCCTTAAGGCCGTGGCGCGGAAGGACTATTGTGACCGGCATGACAACCGCTACTTTGCGGGAATTTTAAAGCAGGGAGACATGCTGCACTCTATCGTTGAGAACTGCCGAGTAACTAAGCCAATATGGCTAGGCTAACTGACTGCTCAACGCGCAAAATTAACTCAATGTTGTTGAAACGCGACATCCTCCTTCGCCTAGCTTTGCTCGATAAACTTACCCAACAGTAAGCACCTAGATTGTTCCCAGAGAATAAGTGACGCTTTAAAGTATGTTCGAAATTACGACGGATCATATTAGAAGATTGAACGACGCAGATGCGCGGACTCTAGTTGGCCTCCTGGCTGAGCAAGAAGCCATTCGTCATGGAGCAGATGCCTCTTCCATTACGTTTGGCGGCGATCAGCGCGCGCAAGATGGTGGAATTGATGTAAGGGCGTCGTTGCCCGACAGCTTAAGTCCCGAAGGTTACATCCCGCGACGACAAACCGGCTATCAGGTCAAGGCCGAGAAGTTCGCGGGTGCGGATATCAATCGGGAAATGCGACCGTCGGATACTCTGCGGGATTCCATAAAGAACCTCGGAAAAGAAGGCGGCTCATACATCATTGTTAGTTCCCAGGATAACTGCTCCGATATAATGCTGAGCAGTCGTAGAAAGGCTATGGCGGCGGCCATATCCGATACTCCCGAAGCGGCCGATCTATTTCTAGACTTCTACGATCAGAATCGGCTGGCACGCTGGGTGAACCATCATCCTGGTCTAGTTCCTTGGGTTAGGAAGAAAATTGGCGAGCCGCTTAACGGCTGGCGTCCATTTGATGATTGGTCGAGCACGCCAGAAGAGGCTTCGGCTGAATACATCATTGATGACCACATTCGCCTTGTCGGTGTGCAGCTCAAAGATACAAGTGGCTTGGATGCAAGGGCGGGAATTCAACACGTGCGCAGCACCCTTAAGAAAGCTAGTGGCACAGTCCGTCTGGTAGGCTTATCCGGGGTCGGGAAAACCAGATTCGCGCAAGCTCTATTTGATGACAGGATTGGCGATGACGCACTCCAACGGTCCAAAGCTATCTATACGGACCTGTCAGACGGCCCAGACCCAACGCCGCTTGAACTTTTGGGGCGTTTAATTGGGTTAAAACAGGAATGCGTACTCATCGTTGATAATTGTGGTGTGGAGCTACACCGCAAACTTGCCGCCAGGCTTAGACAGACTGAAAGCGGCGTCAGGGTCCTGACGATTGAGTATGATATCTCAGACGACGAGCCTGAAAACACAGATGTCTTTAAGCTTGAACCGTCATCACCTGATGTCCTCGAGCACATCTTAGAGCGGCGATATTCTCAGCTCTCAAAGCCTGACATTCGTACTATTGCCTCGTTCTCCGAGGGGAATGCCCGTGTTGCGATTGCGCTCGCGGAGACTGCGAAGAGCGGCGAGTCACTGACTAATTTGTCAGATAGTGAGTTATTCAAGCGGCTATTCATACAGAAAAAAGATGAAAGCCCTGCGCTGCTTCTAGCCGCTAAGGCAATGTCCTTGGTCTACTCCTTCGACGGATCAACTCTGGAGGGAGATAACGCCGAACTACCATTACTCGCCGACCTTGCCGGTCAGAGTGTCGAGGAGTTCTATGGGCACGTCTCCGAGCTGAAGCGCCGGAAGCTCGTTCAATCTAGGGGAAAATGGAGAGCGCTGCTCCCACACGCGCTAGCTCACAAGCTCGCTAAAGAGTTTCTCCAGGACCGTCCGCCAACGATGATCGTCGACAAGCTTCTACGGAATGCTGGTGATCGCCTATTGCTTTCGTTTTCACGGCGTCTTGGGTTTCTACATGAAAGCCCCGAAGCGCGTGAGATAGTGGCAAGCTTTCTCAGCAGCGATGGATGGCTGCACCACATCGAACGACTGTCACAATGCGAATTAATTTTTCTCGACAATGTTGCGCCCGTGGACCCGAAGCAAGTACTCGCTAACATTTCAGCTACACGTACTCGCCTTGGCTCTCTTGAGGCGCTGCCCAATCCCGCGAAGCAAGAGACAAAACGTCTACTTCGTGCCCTTGCATATGAACCCGATACGTTTGAAGCAGCAATAACCCTACTTTGCGAAACGATATCGTTAAGCAAAAACAATAATATGAGCACCACGCACGATGATTTTGTGTCACTATTCCATCTTTATCTTTCCGGGACACATGCAACAGCGACACAGAGAGCCGGGCTCTTGGCAAAGCTTGCAAAAGTTGGGGATCAGAAAGCTGTAACGCTGGTGATCTGCGGGCTTGAGGCGATGCTCAGAACCGAACAATTTAGCTCGCTGAGCAATTTCGAATTTGGTGCGCGGAAGCGTGATTTTGGATGGCAGCCAAGCACGGGCCAGGACGTGCACCACTGGTATGCTTCCGCCCTCTTTCTGTTCAAGGACTTGTTGGACAATCGGTTAGTACCAACGGAACAGCTTAAGAGCATCTTCGCTAGTCACTTTCTTGACCTCGCTCGGCGCGGGCTTGCCGACGAGATCATCCCGCTAGCGGAGCACATTGCTACAGAGCATTCTTGGCCTGAAGGATGGAGTACTGTT
The DNA here is from genome assembly GCF_000382325.1 of Woodsholea maritima DSM 17123. Taxonomy (GTDB): domain Bacteria; phylum Pseudomonadota; class Alphaproteobacteria; order Caulobacterales; family Maricaulaceae; genus Woodsholea; species Woodsholea maritima. The sequence continues at coordinate 1,129,511 of NZ_KB908056.1, read as the reverse complement.
TCTTCCGTGGCGAAGGAGGCAATGTCCGGAGGATATGAAGAACTAGCTAAGCGATACTCAGATCTCGCCAATATACTGGAACCGAAGGATCTCGCGCACCGGATCGCGGTCTATGTTCTGCCGGATCGCGGGTCCTCATTGGATTTGGCAGAAATCGATGTCGATTCAGATGCCAGCGACGTAGACAAGTACGAACGGGCGCACGCGCGGATCGAACATGTTTGCGCGGCAATCGGTGCTGAGCTTGCCCAATCTGATGCTGAGTTTAGCGCCCATGTCGGTACGCTTGTGAGAAGCACCTCCGCCCGCGTTTCCAGCCTCGGGAAAGGCTTAGCCAAATCGCATAAAAATCCAGAAACAGCTTGGAGCACTATCGAAGACGCGCTGAGGAATCTAGGTGAGGAGCGAAACTATAGCCTGCGTATCGCAACTGGCTTCCTTGAGGGCTTAGAGAACAAAAACCCTTCTTTGGTTGAAGCGTTTTTAGATCGTGTTTTCGCTAGCCAAGAGCTTCGCAAGTTTTTCTTGCCGCTGCAGTGTTCAGTTTCCCTAAGCGATAGAGGTTGGGCTCGCATTATTTCGTCACTCAATCAACCAGACATCCCGGTATATGGGTATGAGCATTTGGCATATTGGCCAGCGCGTAGCGCCCTAAATGTGGAGCGGCTCGATCAGCTTGCTACTTTGCTTCCAAGACGCGAACAGGGATTTGCTGCAGCACTTCACGTATTTCACCTCCACCTCTGGCGAGGGACCAAAGGCGAAGAACCTCCGGCAGAGGGTGAACGAGCTGCAGCTCGAAAACTTCTCCGTCAAATTCGTTTCGAAAATCGCGGCCAAACGAACGACTTCGAAATTAAATCGCTTTGTGAAGCAGCGCTGCGTCCCGGCTTAGACGAACCGATCGCTAAGATAATCTGCGAACGACTTCTAGAAGCGATGGACAAAGGCCACGTTTACGGTTGGGACTATCCAAGGCTTATTGAATATCTCGCCAAACATTTCCCACTGCCGGTTTTGAACATCCTCGTCGAGCGCGCAGACGAAGACAAACCGCTATATGGTCGAAACCGTATTTTCGAGAGTTACCGGGATAAATCTTTCTCCCCAATTAACTTGATTGATAGTGAAGTGGTGATCAGCTGGGCAAATGAGAATCCAAGCCGAAGGTTTGACCTTCTTGGCTCAATTACAAGACCCTGGAGACAATCAGAGGATGACGCGTCTGTAGAATGGTCGCCAATGGCGCTCGAAATTCTCCTCGCAGCACCGAACCCTGCAACCATTATTCACCAGTTTTTTGAACGCATAATGCCGATGGCGTGGCATGGTTCGCGTGCTGAGCTTATGGAATCGCGTCTTCCACTGTTCGATGCGTTAGTGCAGCGAGAAGCTCCAGTAATAGCCAGCACTGCCCGTGCCGCGAGAGCTCGATTTGAGCAGGAAATCGCGAAAACTCGGGAGCGGGAAACACTGCAAAGAAGAGAACGGGATGAACGATTTGATTGGTAGCGGGAACTAAATGACATGGCCATGAGGGTATCGGGCGAGCGCCGGAGCGCGGAAGCTCATCTGATCTGTGATCGAACGACTGCACGTTCAGACATGGGGAGGTGTCGGAGGGGAGAGGTCATTCTCCCGCTCTGGCGAGTGGTCCAGCGGCGAGAGGCTGGTCGGGGGTATTGGGTCGCGAAAGACCTGATCGTCATCCAATCCGCGCAGGGTTGGTCCCCAAGAATTGGTCGCGCTGAAAGCGTCCCACAGAATGTGTCTCGATGACATCGCCATGGGGTTCTTAGGGGAGCATGGAGGCTCCCATAAGCGCGGATTAAACGCGCGCGCGTTTACTGGCTTGATTGATCGGTCCCACCTGAGCCTCCCCACCGGCATGCGCACCATCAGTCATGATGACAGGCGCAAACCCGGTGCCAGGAGTGCGAAACGGGATCAGAGATAATCAAGCCACCGCCGGGGGGATGCAACGGGGACGTGCTAACGGGTCCCCTTGCCAAGGACGGCGTTGTACTACAACGCACTCCTTGCATCACGAGATATTATTCGATCGGTCCTGATCGAAATGCGGTGAAACATTAGCGACTAACTTAACTCAAAATTGACTTGTCTACAAGAATGTCCATGCGTTAAAAATGCACTCCAGATGGAGTGACGGATGCAGATTAATCTCTCAGATATGTTCGGAATAGCAGGATGGGTAATCTCTGCTTTTTCAGCAGCCTTTGCTGTATACACGTATTTTAATGAAAATTCAAAACGAAGCCAACTGGAAATAGAGTATAGAGCAATCAAGAGAAATATAGAGTCTGGCCTAATAGGTCTCATCGGCCAGCTGGATAAAATAAACATAATGGAGATCGATACCTCCATTACCCGCAAGCATATTTGCGTCGCCGCGTCATATTCCCGAGATCATGCCATCTCCCTCTTGCGTTCGTTTTCTGAGAAATCTGAACGCCACCAAAGTTACGATTTTGGCATCAAGGAAGTTGCTCTAGAAGAGATAATTGCCAAGCGGCAGAAAATTACAGGTATTGGAGTTGATAAAGGCTGTATTTTCGAAAAAACAGAACTACACACCCCACATGGGACTGTATTGGCGTCCGACATTGAGGTCGGCGATAAAGTGTTGTCATTTAATGGAGCGTCTTTGGACAATTGTACCATTTTGAACAAAACTAAACATCAAGGTTCCCAGTCAATTGTTGTAAACAAACACTTGTCCCTAACGCCAGACCATTTGGTTTACGTTGGGATGAAGGGCTGGGTTCCCGCGAAGTTTATAAGTGTTGGCGATATCTTGTTCGACTGTAATCTTGACATAGTTTCGGTATATAATGTGGATGAAATTGATTCCGATGGAGTTTTTTACAAAGTTGAGACCGAGCACCGCAATCTCTTTGCCGGCGGCTTTTTAGTTCACAATGAGAAATGCCCTTAAAAGATGCAGACCGCACTTCGCGAATTCGTTGCCCCCGCGTTGCGATCACGAATGAGCTACACAAAATACCGATAGAGCGTAGAGCGGCCCACGCCGAGATAACGCGCAATGGCGGGGGTGGTCATGCCTTGTTCCTTGAGGAAAAGCGCCTCGCACAAGGCCTCCCCATTCAGGGCCGGGCGGCGGCCAAACTTCACGCCCCTGGCCTTGGCCGCATCGATCCCGGCGCGGGTGCGTTCGATCAAGATAGAGCGCTCAAGCGCCGCAAAGGCGCTGGCGACCACAAAAACCGTCTCGCCAAAGGGGGAGCCGGTATCCATCCCCTCACAGATCGAACGAAAAACAATCCCGCGCGCCTTCATCGTGTGCAAAGTATCAATGAGATCAAACACGCTGCGCGCCAGACGGTCGAGCCGCCACACCACCAGCTCATCACCGGCATTTAAGGCCTTCATCATCTGGTTATAGGCCGGGCGGTCCAGACAGGCCCCCGATATACCATGGTCTTCAAACACCTGATCACACTGCGCCGCCACCAGCGCATCGCGCTGAAGATTAAGCGATTGATCATGCGTTGAAACGCGCGCATAGCCGATCCGCATGGCGGCCTCCTTTCCGTGTCCGGTGATAAGCGTAAAACCGCACTGAGCGCGCATTTTATCGTCTCTAATCCCTTCCTTTACGGGACGGGTGCAAAACGGACGATAATCCGGCCTGTAATGACGCCGGATCAGGCGATCTCAATGATGGGTTGACCATAGCAGAGACAATCTCTTTTTGGAAGGTTTTTGAGACACTTAGCCATACATGCGTATGCGTACCCTGTCTCAATCGCCTCTTAGCCGGAGCGCGGGGTTTTCATGCCAAAGGGGGAGCGCCCGCATGAGCCAGTCATCATCACCACAGCAATCATCCCAGAAAAAGACCACCCTGACGGGGGCCATGACCTGGATCGGGGCCTTTGCGGGCTTCTTATGGGGCGACACCGCCGGGGATGCTGATCCCGAAATCGGGTTTTGGGCCGGGGCCCTGGCCGGGGCGCTCTTGGGCGCGGCGACGGGCTGGATTGGGGCGCTGACCTTACGCGTTGTGTTCCATGTCGCCTTTCTGGCGCTGGCGCTCTTGCTCATCGCCGGGCGCGTGCTTTGGTTTTTCAACAACATGGGAGCGTAAAATGGCCACCCTCAAAACTCTGCTCATCGCAATGAACGCCGCTTTAATGGCCACAGCCCTGTTCACACCCCCCGCACCGGCGCAAGACACAGATGTAGAGCCGGAGCGCTTTACGAATCGTAATATTTTAAGAATGGCTGAAAATGAGCGCAGTGTTTGGTTGCACGGATTAGTGCTTGGATTGGCAAGTGGCATTGCCTTACGCGATCAGAATGCTTCTGATTGTGTAGCAGCTTGGTATTTTGAGAATGAACAACAACACTATGCTACTGTCATTGCTAATTTGGAAAGGTTTCCTGATCACGTCCCGCCGACGGTTGTATTAGCTCTCGCAAGACGCGAATGCCCGCAACTTCGCATAGATTACAACTAAGGAGAAGGGCCGCTAGATAACTGCGGTTCACCGAGCGGTAACAAAGGGTCATCAGAACTTCGGTTTTGTGAAATACTGAACTCTGATGATCCACTGATATGAGCGGCGACGCGGTTTATCTCATCCGAAAAGTTCTGCAACTCCTCGACGCTTAAGGGATTATCCTGATCATTGATCCTGTCTCTGGCAGGATCGATGATCTCGGTCTGGATGTCGGCCAGTTCTGCACTGCGCTGCATTGCAATGCGATATTCTTCAATCGTTGTCGCATCCTCAGGTATTGCAACCCCGATCAAAGCCGATGGCGGAATGATCCGCCCATCGCGCGTTTCCGCGCTGCCATCCGGGCGCATAAAGATCACCGTGCCGTCATCAAGACGGGCGGCCTCCGCCTCCAGACGCTCCAGCTCTTCGGCGTTGTCCAAGATTGCTTCATCAAGGGCATTTTGTACGCGTTCATAAGTATCCCAAACGGCTTGATAGGCGGCGGCATAGGCGGGATCTTGCATCGCAAGCTGCAACGCAGTCAGCGTGACACTATTGCTGGCCTCTTTCTCCCGTTGCGCCTTTGATCCGGGTGTATGTTCGCCATCAACGAAGAACCGTCGTATCTTGCCCGTAGAGCGCTCGGCCAGTTCATCCTGATAATCGGCTAAATCTGTTTCATTCTTTGACTTCAAATTCCCTCACATTTCAAACTACTGAAAATTATATACTTTTTATCTTAGCAATTCGTTAACAGGCGTTTTTTCGAATCTATTCGCCGTTTCCCCCGGACCAGCGAACAAACCATCCGATAACACTCAAACGGCTCGCAAACACGCAGCCGCAAGCAATCGAGGTTCGTTATGCAGACAATGAACAACGGGCGAGGCCAGAAGGACTTTCTCGCGGAAGCGTCCAACTGGTTCTCCGCAATTGGCTCGGTGGTGATCACCTTCTTCGCCACGCCATTTGCCTACGGATCAAGTGTCGAGGCCGTGCAGGCCTTCGCGCGGGATCACTACGGCTTTGATTTCGGGATTGGGATCCTGTGGTGGCTCCTGACCGTAGCCGTCATCGGCCTCACCAGCACCGTCATTCTGAAACTCCTGCTGAGCGGCGGAACGGTCCGCTACTTCCGCAACTTGCTTCGCTAAATCCAAATAGAAAGGGAGAACTGCTATGTTCACTAAAGATAAGGAAGTCCGTCGCGGTACGTTTCGCGTCACGAAAAAAGTCATCGATTGGGAAGCTGTGGGAGGGGCAGCTGTTGTCGTGTTCATTGTGCTGGCTCTGATCGGATCATTCTCCGGTTAGGGATTTCCAAGAGGCCGGGCGGCGAAAGCTGCTCGGCCTTATTCTTTGTCAGCGTTGAATGAAGGAGGCGGAGCATACATCCGCAGGACAATGAGATCTACCGCTTTGGTTCAGCGGCATTCGCGAACCAAGACGATGTGCGGCGCGCCGGAATGTTCGACAAGACGCCGGAGTCGATCTCTGTTGGCTTTATCGAGGGGCGGCCCGTGTATTGGAACGGCCCCGGCGGGGTTCTGGTGACGGCGGGCGCGCGCGGCGGCAAGCTACGCGATCTTTTAGCATACTCGATCTGCGAGGGCGGGTATGGCGGTACGGCGGTCATTTTGGACCCCAAGGGCGAACTTTACGCGATCAGCCAAAAACAAACCCAGCCACCCAAAGCCTGTATCGCCTGGAACCCGCAGCGCCTGAATGGTGCCCCCACATCAAGAATAAATCCACTGGGCCACCTGCGCCGGGATTGTCCGAATCTGGTCAGCAATATGCAGGAGACGTTTCGGAACTTCGCTCCGTCCAGCGGCGCTGCGCAGGCGGTTTATTTCGAAGAACGGATGCAGGAAATCCTTGTCGGCGGTGGCCTCGCCATTACCGAACATGATGGCGTCCTGACCTTTCCGCGCCTGTATGAGTTCATCAACACGATCCCGGCAGGCGGCAATGCCTATCTCGATTTTGCCTTTGAGATGTCGGAATCCAAATACGCTATCGCGCGCCGAATTGAGGAAGAGATAGCGGCCTGGCGAGAGCGCGATAGCGGAGGCGGCATGGCTGGCGTATTCGGCGAACTGTTTAAGTCCTTCGCCGCGCTGGCTGACCCGGTGCTGATGGAGTCCGTTTCTCCGCCCTTTGATTTTGATTTGGCGGAACTGACGCGCTCACGCACGCCGCATCATTTGTATTTGATGCCGCCAGCCCATCTGCTGCGCCAATGGGCACCCATCATCAAGACCATCACCTCGCGTCTGTATTTTGAGAAGAAGTCGGCACCGAGTGCACCGCGCCAGACCTGGTTCATCGATGAAGCGGCCCAGCTCTCAGGCTATCCGCTGATCAGACAGCTCTTCAGTATTGGCGCAGGTATTGGCATTCGCCCGGTGGCGGTGTTCCAGTCTACTGACCAGATGAAGGCCATCGGCCCTAATGCGGATGTGGAGATCACGGCCAGCGCGGCCTGCCGTGTGTACTTCGCTGTGCGCGATCTGACCTCGGCCACTGTGCTGAGCCGCATGCTAGGAACGCAAACAATCCAATATGATGATGAATTTTCGCAAGCGCGCGCGAGTATCGCAAAACAGCAAGCCATTCAAAACATTCTCTCGGGCGGTGATCTGATCTCTTCGGTTATTGAGGCTGCACATTATGGGCAGGTAGAGACGATCCGTTCCAAACAGCAACGCGCCCTGCGAACCCCTGATGAGGTTTTGAACACGCCAGGGGACCAGGCTTACATTTTCGCCGATGGCCTTCCCCATCCGCTCTACGCGGAACGCGCACCTTATTACGAACAGCGCTTTATGGCCGGGCGCTATCATCCTAACCCATTTCACCCGCCAGCCGGATCGGTACGGGTTAAACAGATGTTCGGGTCGGCCTCGCGCCGAATCATCCGTGAACGGGTTCCGGAGCGCTATGCCCACCTGCCGCAATATGCGGATGGATATTGGACTTACGTGGAGGGTTACGCATGACCCGCAGCTATTCTCATGAGAATGCATCAAATCTGCCGGGCGGCCCAGCTCGAATGGATTTAGAAGCAGGCAAAGCGCGTGCAGCATTTGAGCGCGCCAGCCGGGGGGAAGCCTCATCACCGGACCACTCCAGCGGCTCGGACATGGTGAAGGCCAGAACCTCCATGACTTCCTCGTCCGACATGGCAAGCAAGAAGGCAAAGATTTCGCAAAGGTGATAGGCGTTGGCATTGCACCGCGCCGTGGCGATGCAGGGAAATGTATTCCGCCAGCGGTCGGACATTACCGGTTTAACGGGCGCGACGAGGCTCTCGCTGTGGCCGGTCTTCGCCTTCTCCAGCCGTCGCGCCTCGGCCTGAACAAAATAGCCTTTATGGAAGGTCATGGTGCCATTATGGCGAAGCTCGACATAGACCTTACCGCCTTGTTTCTTCGAGCAGGTCTGATCGTTACTATGATTGCAGAAACGATTAGCGGTATGCTAATCATGGCCTAAAGGAACTTTCAACACTTTCACTGTGCACCGATTGCGGAGATAAGATGAGAACCTTTGATCCAAACTTACCGACAAGCCCCGAAGGAAAGCACTGGGTCCAAGCCTATGTCGAGAGAAAGGAAAATGGCGAGTCTTTCGCATATCAGGCGGAATTGCTATCGCAAGTCTCAATTCGCGATGTTTGGATCGCAGTTCAACAAATAGAGTATTTTCACAATTGGTTTTTCGGCCATGGATCGAGATCGACGACCGAACAGCTGCCGAGCCGATTTGGTCGAGGTCAGATCACGCCAGATCACCGAGCAACCGTCATTCAATGCTCACTGGAAGGAGGCGTTGTGTTTAGACAGAATGATGCGTTCTTTTCTCTTAGTTTAAAAGATTACGGCCCTGCAGCGACCAAAATGACCCTACGCTGCTTTGACCTGAATGAACGGCGACCAGGCGCATTCTCGCGCACGCTCATGTCAATCGCAAACCGGAAAGAGCGCGACCAGTCAGGCGATATTGAAAGAACGCGGCAGCGCCTGATGCGCCTTAGTTATTTGGCCGAAGACTTGAAGTCTTATGGTCGACCCGTCGATGGCAATGTCGTCGATGGGCGTCAAATAGATTGGATAGTGTGGCATGGCTCGCCGGGTGTTCTTCATGTCCTACCGAACGAACATGGTGCTAAGCGATTTGAAAAAGGCACCGCGTGTAGAACCGGGAAAATCGGATTCGTAATTCCAGACCATCTTCGCAACTCAGAAAATTCGAAAGACTATTTCATCGAAAACTGGTATGTTCAGGCATACTCGGGCGGCGTGATTGGAAGCGTGAAAAAAAATGACGGCGATAGAGTAGAACCGGGAGATCGGCTAGTTCTAATCGAAGGCAGCGGCTGATTTTTTAAACGCCACTGATATTTCTATGTTGTAGACTACTTTGCATTTTTCGAAGCGCGGCCAAAATGTTGCCTTCGCAGGATCGAACTGCCTCCAGCACAAGCCCCTCAATGCCGTTTACAGCGTCCGCCACGCAGTTAAAGCCGGCAATCATGACCTCACGATTTTTGCGCTGCTCCCAGATCGAGGCGAATTCGTAATTCGTATGGCCGAGACGAATTACGCGCCTCAGATCTTCCGCGGTAACCATTGCATCTGGGATCATAGACTCTGAGATCGGATATGGTGGAAAATCATGGGTCTCTCCCTGAAGGGTTAGGGCATAATAGCTCGCAGACTGCCCAAGCGCTTTAACTTCATCTCCATATTTCGAAAGAGTTTGAACCGCATTTTCAATTTCGTCCCAGAAGGGAGAAAACGCATTCTGCCGGTATTCTTGTTCGGCGCGTACAATACATGCGTCTACAGATCGCAACGCCGCCTTAATGGATTCTAAATCTCTGAACGCCGCTTGGTATTGTTGTCGAACGCGGTCCGCTTTAGAGATGGCTTCTTTCACGGCATTTTCACGGGCTCGCGCATTCGAGATTTCGACATTTCGATTTTCCGAAAGAACAGCAAGTTTGCCGCGTTTATCACGAATGAAGGATATAAGGGCCAACCCAGCCCAAATGCCGCCGCCAATTGGCACAAGCCAAAACCACCCGCTCATATCATCAGGAAGATCCGAATTCGCCATAAAGATGAAGCCGCCAATGGCCACGACAACAGCAACGAAACACCCAATCGGCTTATCGCTCTCATCTTCGCATTGATAGCTCGACGGGTTTGAAGTCCTTGGCCGCAACTCAGGCGATTTAGCCTCAATGCGGCATTGTGAAACATCTCGTTTTTGTTGAAGCATATCCCCACCAGAAACCTTAGCTAACGTGCTCACTATAGACAATGATGCTTGAGAGGAACAGCGGTTTGGACCGGGGCCAATGAATCCCAGCGCGTCCTTGTAAGGCAAGTGCCAGAATCCGTCCTGCCGCTCGTCGGGAGCGTCAGGACAATCGTCACGCACAATGCGTGCGGTGATCTCGAAACCAGCAATGTAGCTGATGCTGTCGCCTTCGCAGACAAAGTCAGAAAAGCCTTCCGCAAACATCATTGCGCCCCCTCCAAAAAGAGTCAGGCAATGGCGATTCTGTGCGGGCCTAGATGGCATGTTCGCCGCATTAGTCGCATGGGCTTCGCAGCATCCGCGCGGAGCGCGGCAGGCAAGGCAGAAGCCTTATCGCCAGTCGTCCGCCTGCTTCAGTGCTCGACGGTGAAGCGGTAACGGGTGGCATCGGGAGTCATGCGCAGTACTCCCCGTCTTCGACGTCCAGCGGCTGTGCCACGGAATGATAAAAAAACCTGCCAGGCATCTGCGCAAAGGTCAGCATGAAGGCCTGATTGACTACACCACCTTCGAGCGCATTCAAGAGCGGCTCAACGACAAGGCTCGCGCGCCTGCACGGGCTGATATACAGGAAGATTTTATCTTGCGTGTTCTTGTGGCTTGCGCCTCTTGTGGTCACCCGCTTACTGCAAGCTGGTCGACCAGCAAAACAGGCAAGAAGCACCCCTACTATGAGTGCTTCAAAAAGGGCTGTTCTTCTCGGCGCAAATCAATTCGACGTGATGTTCTTGAAAAGGATTTTGAGGCCCTGGTGAAGGCCTTACGGCCAACGGAAGCCCTCTTTAACGTTGCGCGCGCGATGTTTGCCAAAATCTGGGATTATCGCATCGCCAGCGCCGAAGCTATGGCTCGCAGTGTCCAGAGCGAAGCGGCCAAACTGGAAAAGCAGATCGGCGCGCTCGTTGACCGGATTGTGGATGCGACTAGCGATAGCGTAATCAAAGCTTACGAGTCTCGCATTCGCGCCCTGGAAGAGAAGAAAGCCAGCTTGCTTGAGCAAGCCAATTTCATCCGCACACCCAAGAAAAGCTTTGAAAACGCTTTTCGAACCCCAATGGCATTTCTCTCAAACCCTTGGAAATTATGGGATTCCGGTGATTTAGTGCAACGCCGAATGCTCATGAAAATAGCATTCTCCTCTCACCCCCGATACTGCCGGGAAAATGGATTTTCGAACCCCGATTTATCATTGCCCTTCAAGGCTTTAATGGGTTCTGAAATGCATAAATGTGAAATGGCGCACCCATCAGGATTCGAACCTGAGACCTTTGCCTTCGGAGGGCAATTGCTTAGATTATTCATTTTCTAGCGATCCGTTGTTTTTTTGCTTTATTTCAATACTTTAAAACAAATTGCAGAACACCACTCTTGATACCAATTGGGATTTAATGATACTGTTTGGGACATATTGATTGGGATATGATTGGGATTCTGTGACAAATGCCCCGGACGGCCACGCGAAAAATTAGACTGACAAACCGCGCTGTCGAGGAGGCCAAGCCAGAAGACAAGCAGTACCGGATTAACGATGCCGACCAATCAGGCTTCTATCTCATGGTGCGACCAAGCGGTAAGAAGACCTTCGGCGTGCGATATGTAACCCGCGACGGTAAGAACTCAGAAGCCGTCCTTGGCGAATACCCCGGCTTAATCCCGCTCGAAGCGCGACAACTCGCGGCACGTAAGCGCTCAGAGGTTCAAAGCGAAGGCATGGACCCCGTTCAAGAACGCCGGAATCAAAAGACCCAAGGCGAGATAAAGAGAGCGAGAAGCTTTGAGGCGCTTGCAGAAGCCTATTTAACTTATTCTGAGCAGCGCCGTGAGAAAGCCCTGAGCACCTTAGCCAAGGAGAAGCAACACCTCTCGAAGAACATCCTCCCAAATCTTGGAAAGATAGCTGTCGAAGACATTAAACGCTCGACGGTCACCGAAGCCCTCGAAGCCATCAGACGCAGCGCAAGCACCCAGGGTAAGAACGGGAATGCAGCAGCCAATGATTGCCTGAAATACATACGCCAAGTCCTGAACCACGGGGTGGAAAGAGAATGGATCGAGACCAACAAAGCTAGAGACATCAAGAAATATAAAGAAGAGAGCCGCGAGCGCATAGCAACCGATGAAGAACTTCGTAAGCTCTGGCTCCACTGGGAACACCGAAAGAACAAAGGCAGGCAGCAAGGATGGCCCAGCGCCTCAGCCTTACAGATTGCAGCCCTAACCCTTCAACGCGGAGATGAGGTGGCTGGAATGTGTTGGGATGAGATCGACCTAACCGAGACGACCTGGAACATCGCCCGCGAACGCAAGAAAGAAAGACGCAGTGCAGTCGTCCCTCTCTCAAAAGCCGCTGTGAAGATCCTCACAGAGGCCAGAGACAAAACCGGGAAGCTCAGCATCGGACCTTTCCAAGGACGCTTTGGAGGCACGATCAGACGCGACGCCCTCACCCGGGCCTTTGCGCGGGACTGCGAAGCCCTCGGGATCATCGGCCTAACTGTACACGATCTAAGGCGCACAGGCCGGACAACCATAACCCACCCAGAGAAGATCGCCATGCCCTTCGATATTGGCGAAGCCGTATTGAACCACGCAGTGGGGAACAAGCTAACGCGCACATATGACAAGAACGACTACCTGCCCCAGAAAAGACAAGCCTTAGAAGCTTGGGGACAGTGGCTCTTAAATATCGTCCACAATGAAAACACCAAAGAGAGCAATGTCGTTCCCCTCAGAGGCCAAAGTTAAGCCGCAAGGGACCAAAGAGCCGCCGGTCCCACTGAGGCAATCAACAGAATAAAGGAGACAACCTGACAGATACAAAGACTGACCACCAACTTAAACACTATCGATCAATCAAAGGACAAGAACATGCTAATCTTTGGAACGCCTTTCGGCAAATTTGAGCTTAACGGTAGAGGCTGCGTCTTTGCTTATTCACAGCCCACCGTCCCCGATAAATTCGTGGTCTTATGGGAGCCCCGGTATGACGAACCGAAGCCCCACAAGCTTATCGAGACACTGGATGAAGAAAAATCTAGGGACGTGCGCGTTGGCCCATTCCTAGCCATCATCACCAAGTAACGCAATCGGATAGACCTTAAAGAGGGCCGGGGCCGCGCCTGAGAAACAAAGCCCTGGCCTTTCTTGTGTGTGTGGCTATCACAAGCACAGACCATCGTAATGACAACACCCGAAATATCAAGCTTAGGACACCTTGGGTCTTTGCGCTCAGCGATCAGAGAGATTATGGCCGTAGAGAAGGCCTTTCCCGCCTCTTATCTCATGGTCTTGCTCACCCTGGCTGAGGCGGAGCTGATCCATAGACGGCACCCTTATCTTAGCGAAGTCGCAAAGAACACAGGGACCACCACTGCGCACATGTCTACCATCATGAGCAATTTGGGGTATCGACGCAAAGCCAATAGAAGCAACGGGACGAAAAGACCCAGAGGAGCTTTTCCGCCTCTGAGGCTCATTGTGTTGGTCCGTGATAAAGACGATACGCGCAAGAAGCGCTGTAAGCTCACCAAAGAAGGGTGGGCACTGGTCCATCGTTTATTGGTCGCCATGAAAAGCAAAGGGACTAGCGGGGCTCTGTGAGGCAGGCAATCTGCGTCCTATCTCCGCCGTGCTTTCCCTTCGGTCTTGGCAGCGCTTTAAAAGCGACCAAGCCAAATTCCTCAAAGTCTTCAATATATTGACGAACAAGTGAGACGACGTTTTTTTGGTGTCGGCCTAAGCCCCCATGTTGAAACCTCTCACCGAGCGAGATTTTAAATCTCGATGGGCTAGATCGCTCTAACGTCGAAGATATTTGCGAACGACTTTGATCAGCCTTGATGCGCCCAGAGAAGGCCTTCAGTATGGCGAAGGTGGTCTTTGCGCCCTGGCGAGCCTTTACGCTGAAGGGATCTGTCGCAATCACTCGTTTGTTGACGGGAATAACGCACAGCCCTCCCGACAAGCGCTGTCTTCCTCAGCAGCCTTGGTCCACGATGACCGCCTGGACGCAGTAGCTGGGGCTGTGGGCTACTGGGTTGAGCAGATGGCGCTCGATCAGGACAAGGCCGTGAAGAAAGCCAAAGCTAAGGCGATGGAAGCTGAATTAAAACAACACATTAAGAACCAATTGAATGCGTTCGGCTTCAAGGGTAAGCCCCCGAAAATGCCCAGATTCGGCGGATTGCTAAGGGGCTGAATTGTCTGGGGAATCCAAAACCCGCACTATATGGAGAGGGGAGACCCCCGGTCACACATAAGATACTATAGATTCTATGGACACTATAGATGCTGATAGGTTTCTATGCTAAGTCTTAAGGCAGGTGGACCTTGCGGCTAACAAGACCCACCCGCTTCGTTACTTGTCCAGGTGGCGACTTAGGTGATCATACGCGATCACCATGAGACACAACACTTCGACAAGACGAAGAAGAAGATAGACATCCATCATAATCTTCTTCCTCTTTTGAGCGCTTGGGGTGGCACTATCGCCGCCCCTTGTGCCCACGCTCTTGCGGACAGGTCTTGGAAGGCGGAGGCAGGCTTTGGGCGCTGTATGGCCCCCTCAGGCCGAGGGTTGACCCTAGGCCGTTAGCGATGATCGATAGCACCATCTCTCAGCGACAAGCTGTGGGCTCTATCGGGCTCCCCAAAGAGGCCTTGTGCGGGCCTTTGATCTGCGATAGCGGCCCCATTTACGATGATCAGTGATAGCGGTTATTGAGCGATAATTATCGTTTGAATGGTTGGACTTAAGCCAACTTTGGGGGCCTTGGGAAGGGCAGTTCGTTGGCATTTGCTAACTATCCATAATTAAAGACAAAATCAAGACCCGCCGTATATGGGAAGAAACACACCCCCATCGAAAGCCCGCTCCTGACCCGCTCTTTGCCAGGACTTCACGAACCAATCTGCAGAGACAAGAGACAGCCAAAGTGTGACCGTTGGACGGCAATTGTGACCGTCGATCACAGGCCCGTTTGACACACACAGTGAGCAAGAGTGAAGGAGGCTTCAGAGGCGATGGAAAGCCACAGAGGCCGGTAGGGGTCTTTGGGCCTGTGGAATCCTTAAGCCTGACCGGAGATTCTAGGGAATTATGCAGGCACGCATAGCCAAAAAGGCCCGTATATGGGAAGAGAGCCGTCCCCGGTTATCTTTGGCCTCGATGGTCGCCAAGGGATACCCACAGGATGGAAAGCTGTCGATGGGATATCCGAAGACGCCCCGTGAGCGCTCGCTGATAAGCGCTGTGGGGTCGACACAGGCAGACCTAGCCTAAGCACTTAATTCGCACAGGAAAACACCACAGAGCCCTCAGGGGCTATGCGATGTAACGTGATCTCTGAGGGGCCGATTGATAGGCCCTTTAACAACACCATTCATACACACCCATAACGCCGATGACAACCCATGGATGACCATGGGCGAGCGTTGGTGTGTATGATGCACCCCGCTCATGCGCCGATCAAAGCAAGCCATGAGCAAAGACGAAACCCACAATGAAAGGAGAGTATTGTGAGATGACACCCTGTAATGAAACCCGGTTCAATGAAGGCCCGGATGAACTCGGGCTCAATGAAATTGCAGTGGACTTTGAGCTAGCCTGTCGCCAACAAATCCACCCCGGACAAGTCGATAGGCTGACCGAGGTTGCAAATACCCACGCCTTTAACAAAGGCCGCGGTAGTCCCTTTGCCCCGCTGAAAGTGGCTAAGCTGTCCAAGGCTTTCGTCTTGATCGATGGACACCATAGATACTTGGCGCTGTCCAAGGCCGGGATTACCCGAACCCTTGTTGAAGTCCTCAGCCATGTCAAAACACCTCAAGAAGCTAAGCTGGCCTCGGGAGAAGCCAATTGGGAAACGCGGCTAGCCTTGTCCGCTAAGGAGAGACGGGAGGTCTTCAGAGCCTATGTGAAAGCGAAGCGACACCGCAAAGGCAAGAGTGGACTGAAGTCTTACCGTGAGATTGCCAAGGAGCTCCCGGGCCTGAAGAAGTCCACGCTCAATGATTGGATGAGACAGGACTTCCCCAGTGTTGCTGCGGCCATGCGTAAGAAGAATAGTGAACCTGAGAATGGAGCCGGTGGATTGCAAGATCACCATCAGAAAACTTTGGCGAATAAAGCCCAACACCATGCCAACCAAATCCAAGCCATTGCACCTGAGCTGGATAAAGACCAACGCGAGAGCCTTGGATTGACGCTGAAGGGGACTTTGGAACGCCTTGGTGTGCCTTGGGTCAAGGACGAGTACGGGTTCTAATTGTTCAATTAAAGCATGACTTTGGAGGCTTAGGCGTCCAAACGGACGACCAAAGAGACTGAAGTGTCCGAAAATGGCCTTCGTAACGACGAAACGGCTGAGATCGCCTTTAATACAAGGCCAATCCAGACCGCCGCCCCCAAACAACCGGGGATGCGCCCAAAACGTCTAAGGCCATAAAGCCTCCCGCCAAGCCCCACCATCAAGGGTAAGGCCACCCCCTCATTTCAAACATCCCTTAACAATACACACGCCCGCAGGCCCCAGGTTTGCGAGCGGTTTCACCATGAATAGAGACCATGAAGAAAACACCCCAACCTTTTATTATTGACGCACAGACCTATGGCGTACCGCTGAGTAATTCAGGCAGCCAATACGCCACCATCGACAGAGATGATTACCACAGCTTGATCGAGAAGGGCTTCAACGGAAGCTGGTACCTGTCTTGGGCGAGCGGCAATGCCTATGTGAACACGGCGGATCGAACCCACCTGGGCCAGAATGTTTCCATAGCCCGCTTGGTCACCGGAGCTGGCCAAGGCGAGCGTGTGCGCTATCGCGATCAGAACCGGCTCAACCTCAGCGCGGCCAACCTCAGAGTAGAAGACGGCTGGGCCAAAGGCCGGACGCCCACAGATTTACCGGAAGAAAATTTTGACGGAAATTTGTGAGAGGCTGATCAATGATAAACAAGGAAGCCTCTTTACCCCGTACCCCCAGGCCCGTCTTTCACTCAGAGGCGGGCGCGGGTCTGGAACGCTATGTTGATATGAACCAGGTCGCAGACTTCATCGGGGTTACTCTGGCCACCCTTAGAAAATGGAGACAACACGGCAAGATGCCCTTCCCCACCTACGGAAAGGAACGCTTTCTCAGGTTCAAGCTGAGCGAAGTTGATCAGTGGATGCAGAATTCAGCCCACTTCAACCCCGCAGAAGTCCGCGCCATGAGAGGCTAAGCCATGCAAAACTGGATAGAGCGACGCTCAGACGGGATTGGGATATGATTGGGATTTCTCGAAGTGAGCCAAAAAGCACTTCGGAGGCCACAGGAATTTCTTCAATGTTCAAGGGAGTTTAAATGGCGCACCCATCAGGATTCGAACCTGAGACCTTTGCCTTCGGAGCTGGTTTAAGAGCCTATCCGAATTGCACGATAGGGTACGCCAGAGCACGATAAAACATTGTTTTTCATAGACTTTCTAAATCGACGCTCCGAAGACTCTATCCCGCGACAACCCCGGAATTTGCTCCCAAGTGCTTACGTGGTGCTTACGCGAAATCCGGGTCCGACAGGGACCGAGACGATGGCGAAGATCACGAAACGAACCGTAGACGGCGCCGAGCCGCAGACCAAGGACTACATCATCTGGGACGATGAACTGCCCGGCTTTGGACTTCGGGTCTTTCCGTCAGGCAAGCGAAGCTACGTCATTCAGTATCGCGCTCGAGGACGGTCACGCCGCTATGCGATCGGGTTGCACGGAGTGTGGACCCCGGAAACTGCCCGCCGCGAGGCGAAAGTCCGATTGGGTGACGTCGCCCAGGGCGATGATCCCGCAGCCGAGCGGGAGGAAGAGCGTCGCGCGGTGACCGTTCGGGAACTGTGCGAGCAGTACATCGCCGATATGGAAGCAGGTCTCGTTCTCGGGAAAGGTGGCCGCCCCAAGAAGGCCACCACGGTCGCGACCGATGTCGGCCGTATCCGCCGGCACATCATCCCTTTGCTCGGTACGCGGAGGATAAAGGACATCACAAAGCCCGACATGAACAACCTCATGAAGGATATCATTGCCGGGAAGACGCGTGTCGTGATGAAAACCGAGAAACTGCGCGGCAAGGCGATCGTGCGCGGCGGCCGCGGCACGGCCATCCGCACCATGGGCCTTCTCGGCGGCATCTTCACCTACGGGATCGAGGCGGGGATCATCGATCAGAACCCGACGCACGGCCTGAAGAAGCCGCGATACAAGGTGCGTGACAGGCGCCTGAGCGAAGCCGAGTACCGGACGCTGGGCGGCATCCTAAAGGAAGTCCAGAATGACAGCCATTATGGAATCCACGCAGAGATCCTCCGCCTCATCGCTTTGACCGGCTGCAGGCGTGGCGAAATCATCGGTCTGCGGTGGAGTGAAGTTGATATCGAGGGCAGCTGCCTTCGAATGAAGGACAGCAAGGAAGGCGCATCTGTTCGCCCCGTCGGTCTTCCGGTCATCGATTATCTTGAAGCCGCCCGCCTTCAACGGGATGGGACGTTCGTCTTTCCCGGCCAGGGCGAGGACAACGCCGTCGGAAACTTCCCCCAGAGCTGGAAGAAGCTCTTCACCGACACGCCGCTTTGGGATGTGACGCCCCACGTTCTGCGGCACAGCTTCGCAAGCATCGCTAACGATCTTGGCTTCACCGAAATCACCATTGCCGCGCTCATAGGGCACGCCAAAGGCTCGGTCACGAGCAAGTACGTCCACACGCTGGACTCGACCTTGATCATGGCCGCCGACACTGTGTCGGGCTACGTGAAGGCGCTTCTCGAAGGGGTGGAATTCAGGCGAAACACATACACGCTTGATCGACAGACACGACGGAGCGCAATCAACGACATGCTGATCGAAGCGAAACCATTAACGCAGTGAGAGCTCGCAGGCGCTGCTTATGGGCGCTAGCCATCATATTTGACAGCTAATATTGCACTAACCGCCAAATCTGACGGCTTCACATGAAGCACCGGAAATCGAACACTTGGTCGACAAGCTCAGGGTTTTGCTGAATGATCTCTGCGAAACGGCCCGAATACACCATCGTCACCGGCAGTTTCTTATAGAGTGTATTGTTGTTCCAATCCATTTTGGTCAGCGCGAGGATACCGCTGACAGTTTCATGCCAGCCGCCATCTCCAGAGAAGCGGCGCAGCAAGAGTGGCGACGGCGTTGGTTTGAGAGCACCCTCCTTGTAGACGTTGTAGCGTGAATTTTGCAGTTGAACGCCTAGAACACTACCTTGCGACCAAGCGAGGGCCTCAGACGACGAGACTGGCACGTAAGTGCCCCGTTCGACTGGGTAATTGTAGGGCTTGGGCTTCTCAGCAGGATTGCCGTACTGTGCCGGCTTTCCAGGAGTATATCGTAAACCCGTCCAATCGGTAGATTGGACGATCTGCACCAGTTCGACCTCCGTACCCTCATTGAAGCTATCGAGCGCCGCTTCAATCTCCTCCTCTTTGAATTCGGTGTTTTTGTGGATCGTAATTTTCTTGGGCGTCCGACCGACATGGCCCGATTGATAGACATGCAGGCTCTTCGCCAGAACCGACTGCATCTCGAAATACGAAAGATACGGATTGTGACGGCGATCCTCAGTGAACTCCTTGGCATCGTAGGCCACAAACTGAAATCCCGTTCCATCAGGATCAAACACCTGGCTGCAACAGGTCGTGTATTCTTGGCCGCTGCCGTCATTTTTTCGGCGTGTCGCGTAGCTGATGCCAATAAAGGCTTCCTGGGGATCAAGCCCCGTCAGTTTCCAAGGCTCGCCACGGGCTTTGGCAAATAGCGCAACAGACAAACCCCACATCACATTGGCCCTGCACGATCGATCGAAGCTTTCCTGATTCAATATCTGGATCGGAATACCGGTCGGCGCGCAATAAGCTTTGATGAAGTGATGAAGGTTGAAGCTTTCACCCTCAAAACAATCGCTCCAAGCGCGTGGCAAGTAAACTAGCGCGACATCAAACCTTTGACGATCTGCACGGAGCTTGATCACCTCGTTCAACAAAGCCCGCGCCAAGCCCATCTTATCGCGCGCAGCCGCAAGCTGATCCAACTCATCGGGCAGCGCAAAACGCATCGCGTCATCAACATCAGCAATCGGCGTGCGCATGAGCTCTTCGAAGCCTGGATACTCAGGATAATAGGCCGGCGCCTCTTTCGGCTTCGCCGGTGAGCCCAGTTCCCGGACCAACCCATCGATCCGCGCTAAGTCGGCTTGTGGAGCAACAACAGCGAACCGAACCACCGAAGGTGCCCCGAACCTGAGACTGAAGGGGCCGTGATTTATGAGACCGCGCAGAGGGTGCCGGTCCGTCCGACCACCATGAAAAATTAGCTCTGGTTCTGGAGCGATTGAATATGCCGGAAGCGCATCAGTCATGTCCTGCCCCTCTTCATCGCAAAACCTGTCTGCGTCGAGAATCCGAATACTGGGTTTGCAAATCCCGTATCGCCATCAAACGGCGAGAAGGTCACTTCGACATCTCTGCCCGCATGGTCCGATAGGATTCCGATCCAAGCCGAAAGCAACCGATCATGTTTGTCATTGCGTCGGTCAGCCTTACGCTTGTCCAAAAAGTTCGTTGCATGCTGCCGCGCAAATCTTGGCCATATCCAGACATCAGGTTTCAGAAGCAGCCAAAGCCGATTGTCCGCATAGCCAAGCGACATATGCACCGCCTCAGCGAAGTGAACTTGGTGAACTGCCTCATGCTCCTCAGTAGCCGGTAGGGACAGACCCGGCACGGATCCGGTCACCTTGCCGGTCTCGCGGTGCAAATCCTCCAGGATGCCAACATCCAGCGCTTTATGATCAACGATCAAAGAGACCCCCGACCCCTGCCGCCGCTGAAGGAGCGGCCGCACCCGGCAGATCGCCCGCGCCAGTCCCTCTTCGAGAAAGTTCTTAATGTGAAGCCGTGAGCCCGCTCGCCAGTCGGGATCGAACGTTACTTCACTCTTCTCAAGAAAGTCTGCACCAAATGTGTCTTCTATGTCCTGCTGCCCACCCCAGGCCAGGGCCTTGCCATCAAATGTGAGAACCGCACTTGTTTCCGGCTTTCGCTTTAAGTCTGCAATCGCTTCCCAGTTTGAGGCGGTCTTTGACTTTACCTCGGCGCATGTCGTTGGGACTTTGGTCATTGGCAGACCATTGAACCGCAGAAGTGGCTTACCACCCTTCGGTTCCGGCACCGAGATTTGAACAATCCCCGCTCGCCCTTTTCGTACCTTCGCATCCATGCCATCTGGCTGATTGGGAAGATTGCGCCACAACCGAAGCATAACTGTGTCGTAAGTCTCAATGTCCACGAACTCTGCGCGAACCCCGGCAGCCTTCGCGCTCTCCATAAGCGATGCGACGCTGTCAATCGGCGTCGAGCCCCGCATCTTCATCCAGTAGAGTCCGTGTGGAAACGGGTTGGGTGCTTTCAATATGGCGTCGAACAGAGCCATCACGCTCTCGTCTCGGCCAGAGTATCCGGCGACCACAAAGCCGAACCGCGCCCCCGCCATTGTCATGCATTGGGACAGCTGAGCGTTCTGTGTTGCCAAATCTGACGACAGATTTTTGATGCTGTCGTACTGAAAATCTCCATGCAGTTTGCAGTAGATAGGGAACTGCTCGTTGTTGAGCGCCGATACAACGTTGTGAGCGCCCTCAAGGTGATAGGCTGACAAAGGCTTCCCGGATATTTCCGCAACGGCCTTTTCGACAACCGGGTCAAAATTGGTCGTGAACGCCATGCGGCACAATCCGCCCGCCAACAAAGCGCCAAAAACGCGGTTTCCTACTGCTAACCTGACACGGTCTTCTGACAGAATACTAGAGATATAGTTCCGCTGACGCTCGCGATCTTCGCCGAAAATCGTCTCAAAATATGTCGTGTATTCTTCGGAAGACCAGCGCTCTGGAAATCCGCGTGAACGCAAATAGCCTTCAATTTGCGCCCTTACCGCGTCGTTCTGTAGATCTTTTGTTGAGAAGTTTTGGTTTTCTTCACTGCAATAATACCGTCGCTTCAAGTCTGTGATGATATCTTCCGCAGTCGGAAGATTCGCATTACGCGACGCGCCCGCCCCAAGAAACCATGCGAAGCTTTCGGGGCGCTCGCAAAATATTCGCGCAAACTCAGCTTGGTTCATAATATCCTGCCTAATACAATATCGAAGCAAACATAGACACGCACGGACATCAGTTCACCCCACTGATTTCAAGCAAACCCAAGGTCTCAGCCAGTTCATCAGTACGTGCCCACCTATCCCCGGGGATTAAAGCAATCACATTTGTGAATACCCTGAGAAACGCTGCTCGACCGGCAGCGGCATCCAGCGATTCTGCACGATCAGGGGTCAGCAATGCGCGAATATCCCCGAGCAAATCCGGGCGTGCGAACTTCGCCAGCATCCGCTGCTCAGCCTCTGCCCGCGAGATAGCCTGACCCTGTTGGTCAAGATATCGGACAAACAACTCAACAACCCGATCGAGATTGAGTTCGGGAAGCGCATCTAACGCATGGTCGAGATCAAAAAGATCGCGCCCTTTGTCGCGTTGCAACAAGGCACGCAGTTTTGTCGACAGCAGTTCTTCCGGGGAGAAGGATGCGATGGTCGTGTTTCCTGTGAACCACGGGTTCTCGACAGCGTATGGGATCGAAACCGGCGGGTCGAAAGCGTCGATCTCAGCGATGTTGATCTCTACCTTTAACCGGATCTGCGCTTCGGGATCATCCTCAGCCGGAACGCGAAAACGCAGCTTCGGCGCGACCTGGCTCGACGCAAAATTCGCTTGTCCCAACCAAGGCTCCAACACGTCTCGCATGGCATCAAGGATGGGGCCGATTGGTCCTGCCGTTGTGCGGACGAGATCAATATCCTCCGAATAGCGCAACGGCTCCGGGAAGATGATCTTGTTGAGGGCTGTGCCCCCTCGGAACCTCAGTTCAGTTCCCAGAAGATCATGATTGAAGATCTCGACGAGCGCGCGAGAGATAATCAGATCCTGCTCGACTTGCCTCGGTTCGGCCCATGGCGCGATCAAGCTCCAAGCTGTGATGTTGGTTTCGGGGATCATTGTTCATCAACCTCAATTGGGCGGCGGACAATGATGTGCCAGCGTGCGTTTCGCTCTTGCTCATCGTAGGCGGTGATTGCATTTGCTTCTCCAGGATCAAGCTCGACCCATGGCACATTGCCGTTCCGGATATGCTTCTCCAAGCAGGATGCAATCTCGTCATGTCCCAGATACTCGAGAATATAACCGAGGCGTTGGACGACAGACCGCTCAAAGCTCGGCGCCAGTGCATCAAACTGCAGCGGGTCAATATGGGCGGCAAGCTCATTGAGAACGCTTGCCGCATGATCAACACCACCGCTCGCATGCGGATAGCGTATCAAATCCAACGCGGTGAGCGCTGGCGACGACACCCGCATCGAACCCGTGTCGGTCTTTCGTTGCTCGACGCCTTGTCCGACCCGTTCAATGTCCTTGCGGAAATAGAAGGCGAGTTTTGAACGTCCGGCCCGGATGGGTTTCCACTGCCGGTCGGTGACGACCTGGAACTCCATGACCGCTTGATGAGCTGCCCCATGGAGCTCCGCGGCTTTCAGGAGCGCCACATAGTAAGGTCGCCCCGCATCCTTCATCATAGCATCGATGTACCAGGTTGGTGGCGGTGCACCCCACTTCAAATACCGTGTGGGCGTAATGACGTAGAAACCTCGGCGCGGCGCGAAGATGTGACCCCGCTTTTTGAGGCGCGCGGCCGCATCGAGAAACGCTCCATGGCTAACCCCTAACGCCTCTACTGCGTTCTCGCGGGTGAAACAGGTTCGACCGCTGGATGCGAGCTCTTCAACATAGGTCGCCAAACTAGAGGTGCGCTGAGGTATCATATTCCAAAATCCGCTCTACACACCGATTTTCTATTATGATATTACCGTTTGGGCAAGCTCAATATGGCTAATTCCGCATTCAAAGCGGATTTATGAATATGATTCTAGGTGCGTGTATGACGGAGACAGACGATAGCGATCGGTTGATTCAAGAGGTTCTCTCAGAGCTTGGCTGGGATGACGACCCGAAGAAAGTCGCTGACAAGGTCAAGCGGCTAGACCAAGGCCTGCCCGCCGAAGACGAGTTTACGGCCATCTGCAGCTGGCTCGGCAAGGCGCGTCTCCTTCATAAGCTCGACCAGCATCAAGCGCCATCAAGCTCGCGCGACCTCTATCAAGTTCCCGACTTGTTGGCCGAGTTTGAACATTCTGGCCCCGTCCTCATCGAAGTGAAGTCAAAGACGAAGCAAACGCTTTCCTTTACCCCGCGATATCTTGATCGGCTCCGCGCATACGCGCAGCTCGTCAAGATGCCCCTACTCATCGCCTGGAAACACCACGGCATCTGGGTGCTCTTCGAAATCCAGCACCTCACCAAGGCTCAGACAAACTTCAACATCACGTTCGGCGACGCCATGAAAGAGAACCTACTCGGTGTCCTTGCAGGCGACGTCGCTTACAAGATCGCCTCCGGTGCGGGTCTGCGTTTCCGCTGCAAAAAAGAAGCACTCGTCGACCGAGAGGAATCCGAAGGTACTGTAACTGAGCAATGGAAAATGAGGATCGACGAGGTGGGCTTTATGATCTCCGGCGGAGAGACAGCGGATAATCTAGACCCGGACGTCACGACGCTTTTCACAACGTGGGATCTATCCGAACAGCAATCCCACAGCGACACACACATCGACCTTCGCTTCGTCGCCGGTACTGATGACGGCATGATGTTCGGCCACATGGCGCTGACACACCTCCTGCATTGGACCTTACCGCAAGGCGAAGCAATCAACTGGCGCCATGCCATTAGACGCGACGCGGTCGTCAGCAACATGACCAATTTCCGGCGCGCTCTAGAACGCGCCTTAGAACAGAAGGTCGTACACATCATCCTCCATCAACAACCGCATACCTGGCCCGACTTCGTCCCGAAGCCCGGCGGTAACCCAACACCTCGAAGCGCAACAAAGTCATGAAGCAACCTACCAAGCAGTATGGCCGAGCGTCCCTGATGGACAAAACGCTTGGTCTGGACGAGGTCACCGCGCCAAAGGTCGCCTCTATCATCGTTCATGCTGGAAACATTGAACACCACCTTGAGCGTGCGATCTGGATCTTAGAGAAAATTGAACCAAAGGGGATTCGTCCAAAAACAGACTCAAAACCGATAACCAACTTGATTTCGATGTTGGAAAAGTACGCTGAAACTGTGCCTGAAGACGATGTTCGCACCTTTCTGCAAACTTGGTCGAAGGCGACACGTTCCGGGTTCATCATTCGTCACAACATCGCACACGGCGTCTCATTCAAAATGGAAAAGTCTCTGGTGTTCAGCCGAAATCCAAGATGGCACGGCGAACTGCGAAAACGGGAATATGGTGACTTGTGGTGTGAGCCATACATCCTTGATTTAATTCGAGAGTCCTTCGCCACATTGCTACGGGTCATCGGGGCAATTGCGACGACTGATCGATCACTAGACGACATCGCCAGCCCGCTCGCTCAAAGTGCTGTAAGAGAAGCTCGCTCAATACTGGGCGAGTTTGCTGACCAGTTTTACAATCCCAGTTTCGAGAAATACTGATAAATCATCAAGAGTTCAGAAGCGGCACCCATAAACTTGATCGAAAGAGACGCAACTAAATTGGCTAAGCAAAAAACTGATTGGAACGACATCGCGGAATTGCAAGCCGACCTAGTGGGATTTTTCCCGGACGATGGGTTTTTAATGAAGCTCATCAAAGGAGTCATGCGGGTCGCCCGAGACAAGAAAAATCCGATCAGAGGAAACCTAGTCGCGAGCGGGCTACGCGAAGTCACCGGCCACATTCTGCATAGTCTCGCGCCGGACGACGCCGTGCGAGAGTGTGTTTGGTTTGTCCAAGCCAAAGACACCAAGACCGTCACTCGACGTCAAAAGGCACATTACATCGTCCATGCAGGGCTTCCGGAGGATTTCGTCAAAGATGTGCTCAAGCTTGAGATGACAGACTTCACGAAACCACTTTTGGACGCCTTCGAAGCGCTGAACAAATCCACTCATGTTCGCTCCGAAACAATCGTACGCAAGGGATCTGTTGTCCGCCAAATGATCCATGAGGTATTTGAGAGCCTGCTCGACCTTCTTCATGCCGCTGCAGCCGGGCGGGAGGAGATTGTTCGCGCGACCGCCGGTGTTATGCACAACGCCCTCTTCGAGAACCTAATCTCAGAGACTATCCAGGAACTCGATGAGCTATCGACACACACAACAGTTGACGGGCACTACATTGACACCGTCGAAGTGAAGTCCCTGACGGCAACCAAAATCGAATACGCCATCACCGGGCAGGTTGAGGTCGAATTGCAATATGGCTCCAACTCTGATGTGCGAAACGACATCGGATTTCGCCAGGACGACTCCTATCCATACCACGCGGTGATCTTATCTAATCCGGCGAAACCGATGGAGATACAGCCCAATGATGTCACTCTCCAAGTAGACAATAGCAGCTTCTTCGAATGACCAAGATACCCAAAAAAACAGATGTTTCAGAAGAGCCGTCAAGCCTTCTCTCGAACGATGGACACGTGACAGCCGTCATTATTGCCATTGAAGAGTATCAGCCGCGAAAAACCGGCCAGATCCCTGGTGTCGATTATGCCAAGGCCGACGCCGACGCTTTCTCTGCGGCCCTCGATCAAATGTTTCCCGACAACGACATACACCGCATCGAGTTGATCGATAGCATGGCAACGAACATGAGCGTGCGAGATGGTGTAAAGGAGGCGATCCACGCGACAGGACCAGACGACCTATTGATTTTCTATTATGTTGGACACGGCTTCCACAATGGAATCTCAAACCTGATCACCGTCTGGGATAGCAACGGTCACAATTTGTCCGCAACGTGCCTGAATCTGCGCGACCTACTTTTTGATCCCGTTGAGAAGAGCGAATGCCACCGGCTCCTTGCATTCATTGATGCCTGCGCTGAGGATCTTGAAGAACAGTTTAGCAGCCGCAGCGTGGTTTCGATTATGAGCGAGACCGAGTTCAAGGATTTCGTGAAAGTTGACCAATATGTGGGTGTATTCCTGTCCTGCACGCCAGGACAAAAGTCCTACAGCCATGCCGGGCTTGGTCACGGCGTTTGGTCGTACCACCTCGTGCATGCGCTAAGCGGCAAGGCGCCAGACGCGATTGATGCGTATTCAGTCATTACCGACGCTTCGCTCAGAGATTATCTCGGCACATCGGTCCGCCGGTACATAACGAAAAACATGTCTATAGCGGCACAGCAGATCCCACTCGCACGCACGTCAGCAACAAACCGCTTCGCGATATGCCAGGTAAGAGAGGAAGAGGAACCGGTTCCGCCCGAAAATGACTTTACGGGCTTATCGTTCAAGCCGGACGCCATATTTTTCAGCCATATAGAAACGCGCGCTTATAACAGACTGCCGGGTTTCTCTCGCGCAAAGGGACACTTCGTGCCCGACAACGTGAATGCGAGCAGCGCAGAATTTGCACGCGGCCTGCTTGACGAAGAGATCGCCGAGGAAATCGAGGATTATTACAAAGAGGCGAAACGCGTCTTCCGGTTGCGGCGGGATGACATAGGAACCGGTGACGACACATTGGACACCGAACATTTCCGATATTGGATTGAAGTTAGGCAAACACCTGACGACCCCGCGGAGATTCAAATCATACGCTGTTTGTCAGTGCGCAACGGCTCTGAGAAAAACCTCGAGAACATCGACGAAATTTTTGGCATCAAATTTGATCGTGTTGTCTGCCGTATTCGCGGACGCGGTCCAGATTTTGATTCCGTTGTTCGACGTCTTGAGGACGTTGAACTGGAATATGGCGGAACGCTAGATGAATCGGAGCGGAAGCAACAGGCAACGTACTATTTTCCGGAGAAAGGTCGATTAGAGTTCGACCTTGCTCGCGGGCAGATAAGTATATGCGCAGAGCGCAAGACCAGTTTCCTGGACATATTGGAGTTGGCAACCCCAATCGCACTTGGCGCTCCTCAAAAACCAATCAAGTATCTTTTGGACGACTCGCAGCGTGTTTGAGGGACAAAAAAGCCAGCGATGACCCAGGCTTCCGTCGCTTTGACCTATCTGTCGGCCTGCCTTTGGAGGGTCTTGACGCAAGCTGGATTTAACCATGAGGGGAAAGCCTTCCCCTGCGGTCGAGCCTGTAGTCTCGCCCGACCCCTTCTGCGGGGAGACCCCGCAACGCCCCCTGTAGAGTAAGAGAGGTGTGGCTGTCGCCGTGACGGGTTTGGAGGTCGAGAGAGAGGCTCTCGGACCGCCCGTCCTGGAGAACAGCCATGACAGCGATTGAGATCATGAACGGCCGCCCCGAGAGCGGCGGCTACAAGGTGGATGTGTCCCGCGGCGGGCATAATGGGCGCGTGTCGTCCGAATGGTTTTCCCGGCCCGACGACGAGAAGTATCTCTCCCTCTCGGACCTTTACGCCTCGGTGAAGGGCCGTGCCGCTCGGAGCAAGGCGCGGACGGTCGAGAGCGCGGCGATCCGTGTCGAAGCCCATCGCGACGATCCGGAGAAGCTCGCGCTCGTCCTGCCCGACGCCGAGGCGCTGGTCGCGCCGACCCATTGGAGCTTCGGCCAACTTGCGAGCCTCGTGGGCTCACCGGCGGCCTATATGCGTCAACTCCCGGCACCGCTCGCCGGTATCAACCTGCAATACGGTCTCACCAATCACCGCGCTGAGCAGGTCAAGACGATGGAAGTCGCGAACGGACGCATGGAACTGCGCGCCGTGACCGGCCCGAACTATGGCCGCATCTACGACCATGAACTGGTCTCCGCCGTGCAGCGTATCGCAGGCGACGGCATTGGCGACACGCGCTGGAAGGTGCCGGGTGTGCTCGACTGGTCTAGCGGCGTCTACAACCCGATGGTCGACGTCACCAAGGACACGACCACACTCTACGCCTCAGACCGCGACGTCTTCCTCTTCCTGGTCGACGACCTGAATCCGATCGAGGCCGGTACGCTACCCGACGGCTCACCCGATCTCTTCTTCCGAGGGTTCTATTGTTGGAACTCGGAAGTGGGTGCGAAAA
Organism: Woodsholea maritima DSM 17123; assembly: GCF_000382325.1. Lineage (GTDB taxonomy): Bacteria > Pseudomonadota > Alphaproteobacteria > Caulobacterales > Maricaulaceae > Woodsholea > Woodsholea maritima. The sequence continues at coordinate 1,100,526 of NZ_KB908056.1, read as the reverse complement.
CGCTGGGCATCGCGAGCTTCTATCTCCGCGCCGTCTGTCAGAACCGAAATCTCTGGGGCGTCGAAGACTTCCAGGGGATTACCATCCGGCATTCGAAATACGCCGCCAACCGGTTCGCGCACGAGGCGGCACCGGCGCTGGCGAACTTTGCCGATTCCTCGCCGCAACCCTTTATTCAGGGCATTCGCTCCGCACGCGAACGGATCGTCGCGCACAGCGATGAGGACCGCACCGACTTCCTGAGAAAGCGCGGCTTCTCGAAGGCGGAAACCGACAAGATCGTCGAGACGGTCCTCGCCGAGGAAGGCCGCCCGCCCGAGAGCATCTTCGACTTCGTCCAGGGCATTACCGCTGTCGCCCGCTCGAAGCACCAGCAGGATGCGCGGCTCACCATGGAGACCCGTGCCAAGAAGCTGCTGGAGGCCGCCGCCTAGGCGTTGCCGTTCCGCTTTTTCCCAACCCTCCGTCCACGGTCCATCTCCTTCAAGAGGAAGAGGTGGGCCGTGGTTTTCGTGACGGGTCTGGAGGTCAGAGAGAGCCTCGTGACCGCCCGTCGCGGAGAAATCCCATGACAAAGTCCAAGAAGATCACCCTCAGCGCCTCGCGCGACATCCCCTTCAACAAGCTCGTGCTCAGCCAGTCCAACGTCCGGAAGGTCAAGGCCGGCGTCTCGATCGAAGAGCTCGCCGAGGACATCGCCCGGCGCACGCTCCTGTCCTCGATCACGGTCCGGCCGGTCCTCGACGACGACGGCGTGGAAACCGGCATGTTCGAAATCCCGGCCGGCGGGCGACGCTACCGCGCGCTCGAACTTCTCGTGAAGCAGCGTCGCCTCAACAAGACGGCGCCGGTGCCCTGCATCGTGCGCATCGATGGTCTGGCGGAAGAGGACAGCCTCGCCGAGAATATCCAGCGCGCGCCGCTGCATCCGCTCGACCAGTTTCGCGCCTTCCAAGCCATGCGCGAGAAGGGCAAGTCCGAGGAAGAGATCGCCGCGGCCTTCTTCGTGTCGGTCAATGTCGTCAAACAGCGCCTCAAGCTGGCCGCCGTCTCGACGACACTGCTGGAGGCCTATACGCAAGAGGAGATGACCCTCGACCAGCTCATGGCCTTCACGGTCAATCCCGACCACGAGCGCCAGGAACAGGTCTGGGAGGCGCTCAAGCAGCACTATTCGAAGCAGCCTTATGAAATCCGACGCATGCTGACCGAAGGCGCCGTCCGCGCTTCGGACCGGCGGGCGCAATTTGTCGGGGTCGACAATTACGTCGAAGCGGGTGGTGAGGTGCTACGCGACCTCTTCCAGACCGATGATGGCGGCTGGCTGCAGGATGCCGCCCTGCTCGAGACCATGGTCGCCGAGAAGCTGAACGAAGAAGCCGAAGCCATTCGCACCGAAGGCTGGCACTGGATCGAGGTCGCGACCGACTTTCCCTACGGCCACATCTACGATCTGCGGCGCATTCGCGGCGAAGCCGAGCGCATGAGCGATGAGGAAGACGCGACCTACGCCGCACTCAAGGCCGAATATGACAAACTCGAAGAAGAGTATGCCGAAGCAGACGAGCTTCCCGAAGAGGTCGACGAACGGCTCGGCGAGATCGAGACGGCCATGGAAGCTCTCCAGAATCGTCCGATCCGGTTCGAGCCGGAGGACTACGCCATCGCGGGCGCCTTCGTCAGTATCGACGGCTCTGGTCGTCTGCGCGTCGAGCGCGGCTATGTCCGGCCCCAGGACGAACCCGCTATTGAGTGCGACGACGGTTCCGAAGGCGATCAAGTCCATCCGAACACGGATGATGAAGCCGTAAATGGCATTGGCCAAGCCACCGATCTGGATGCGGAAGAGGACGATGACAGCACCAAGCCGCTGTCGGATCGTCTTGTCTGCGATCTGACCGTCCACCGCACGATGGCGCTGCGCAACGCGTTGGCCAATGATCCGCAACTGGCGATGCTCGCCTGCCTGCACGCGATGGTGCTGCAGCTCTTCTACCATTACGGCCAGGACAGCTGCATCGAGATCACACCGAAGAGTATGCAGTTCGGAGCGCAAGCTGAAGGTCTCGCAGAGATGCCCTACGTGCAGTCGATCGATCTCGGTATCGAGACTTGGACGAGCAACCTGCCGAAGGAACCCGGAGAGCTTTGGGATGCGCTCACCGAATGGGACAGCGACAGCCGGGACGCACTCTTCGCGCACTGCGTGGCGATGACGGTCAATGCGGTGCAAGAACCGCACTATCGCAAGCCGCGCCAGATCGCCCATGCGGACGTGCTGGCCGCGACGCTGGGCCTCGACATGGCGAAGGCAGGCTGGTTGCCGACCGCTCAGAGCTATCTCGGGCGCGTGACCAAGGCGCAGATCGCCGCCGCGGTGCGCGAAGCGAAGGGCGACAAGGACGCCGACCGGATGGCCGGGTTCAAGAAGCCCGACATGGTCGAAGCCGCCGAGGAACTGCTGGCGGGTACGGGCTGGCTGCCTGAGCCGTTGCGCACGCCGCCGCTGATCGAGCAGCCCGATGAACCGGAGTTCGAGATCGTCGACGAGAACTTGTCGGCGCACGGCGATGAAAGCGAACCGAGCGAACATCAGACGGCCCTCGAAGCTGCCGAGTGATCGTACAAAGACTGGCGCACGGCGGCTGCCGGTCGATGGCCGAAACGCCGTTGTCAGCTCAATATGGACGGGCCGCGGAAGCCTTCCCCACTGCGGCCGTGTCGCGAGAGAGCACATCCCCCTGGTTTCCTCGCAACCGAAGGGCTCGTCGGAAACGGCGGGCCCTTTTTCGTGGCGATGAGATGAAGAGGCTTGCATGGCAAACAAAGTATCAGACCTGGCGCATCGTCTCGCACGCAATGCCGAGGCGGTCTGCCGGTACTATCTCGACAACGGTCGCCGTGAAGGGCGCTACTGGATGATCGGCGATGTGCGGAACACGCCCGGCCGGTCGATGTATGTTCGGCTCAAGGGTCCGGACTCGGGCAAAGGTGCGGCGGGTAAGTGGACCGACGCCGCCACCGGCGAGCATGGCGACCTGCTTGACATCATCCAGGAAAGCTGTGGGCTGATCGACTTTGCCGACGTGGCGACCGAGGCACGACGCTTCCTCAGCCTGCCGCAGCCCGAACCTGACTATACCGCGAAACGCCAATCCGCGCCGGCGTCGACCGGCTCGCCCGAGGCGGCCCGGCGGCTGTTCGCCATGGCAAAGCCCATTTCGGGCACTCTCGCCGAAGCGTATCTGCGGGAACGCGGAATTACGGCACTACACGAGACCAGCAGCCTGAGATTCCATCCAAGCTGCTACTATCGGCCCAACGAGCATAGTCCCACCGAGGCCTGGCCCGCATTGATCGCTGCGGTGACCGATCTCGACGGGACGATCACCGGCGCGCATCGAACCTGGCTCGATCCGAACGGATTCTCCGAGGCGACGCTCGGTAAAGCGCCGATCGACACGCCGCGCCGCGCGATAGGCCATCTGCTCGGCCATGCGGTCCGCTTCGGGGTTGCGCGCGACATCATGGCGGCGGGCGAAGGTATCGAGACCGTGCAGTCGCTGAAGCTCGTCTTGCCGAATATGCCGATGGCGGCCGCGCTCTCAGCCGCTCATCTCGCCGCGATCCTGTTCCCCGACACCCTGCGCCGACTTTATATCGCTTGCGACGACGATCCGGCCGGCACGGGCGCGATGGAGAGCCTAGTCGATCGGGCGAGCGCAGTCGGCATCGAGGCAATCCCGCTGTCACCCCTCCTCGGCGACTTCAACGAGGATCTGCGACGGCGCGGCATCGACGTGCTGCGGCAGAACGTGCGTGTGCAGATCGCGCCGGAGGATGTCGACCGCTTCCTGTTTGCGGCGGGATCAGCCGGGAGAGAGGCGCTGCGAGGCTGAGCATCGTCGACGAGATCGGATTGGGCATGCCGTCCCGCCGGAGAGAGCCTCGACCTCGGCCTTCTTCGAGAGGACGACAGAACGGCAAGCGGGCCGGTCCGGCAATGGCTGCGCTCGGTTCTTTTCCGTCAGCCCTGCGGGCCGTTCCATCGCGAAGCAAAAGAACCGGGCTCCGCCATCCTCCGCTGACGCTTCGGCCCTGCGCTCACGCTCCGGGTGCAGGTCCGTCCCGTCCGCCGTCTTTCGTCGCCACGAAGGCCGCGGCGGTCGCGGTCCCCCGACCAAGGAGCACACCATGTTCACCGATCCCGACGACATTGATGGCAAACCGCATCACGGCACATCGCCGACCGACACGATCTGCAACGAACTCCAGCTCTTCGGCCATCGTCCGCCCGAGGGTGAACCCGACCCGCGCGAGGTGCCAGAAGACCGCCAGATCGAGGGTGCCGTCGCCGACATCTTCGATGCTCTCGTCGCCACCATGGCCGACACGATGCTCGATCACGACCTCGACGAACTTCTCTGGTCGACGGTCAACATATTCCACCGCGCCACCGACCGGATCGAGCGCAAGCTCGACGATAACGAGCAGGCGCAAAAGTGCGGCCAACGCGAGCAGGACGGCAGCGAGGTCAAAGCCGTGGAACTTGAACGCCTGATCACCATCGGCCAATCGCTGATCGAACGGCGTGATTGCATGGAGGTCTATCGCGACACCGCCGCCGAGCACTATCTCCGACTGACGGGCTCGCCCTGGTCGGCGCGTTCGGGATCGCGGGTAAACCATCGCAACCTCACCTCGGCGATGATCGACAGCCGGGATTTTCTGGTCGCTAAGAATTGGGCCGATGCCAAAGTCTGCCTACCGCAAGGCCCTAAGATCGCCTTCACCGGCGGGCTGGACTTCAACGATCACCGTCTGATCTGGGACACGCTCGACAAAGTCCACGCCAAACATACCGACATGGTGCTGCTGCATGGCGGCTCACCAAAGGGCGCCGAACTGATCGCCGCCAAATGGGCCGAAACCCGCAAGGTGCCGCAGGTCGCCTTCAAGCCAGACTGGACGCGTCACGGCAAGGCCGCCCCGTTCAAACGTAACGATGCGATCCTCAATGTCCTGCCTATCGGGGTCATCCTCTTTCCTGGCACCGGTATCCAGGACAATTTTGCCGACAAGGCGAAGAAGCTCGGCATCACGGCCTTTGATTTCCGCAAGCAGATGCGGGCTTGAGCTCGCAACCTGATCCGCCAATCGCATCACCTGATCCTGCGCCGGCGCATTCCGGCGCGGGTCTTACTTCGCTATGCTGCGACAGCGCCGTGGCGGTGGTGGAGGTGCGTATCCTCAAAGGAGACCGCCCATGTTACTTTCCACCATCTTGAGCATTCTCGGCCTTGGTGCCATCGTCTACGTGCTTTTCACGCTGGCCGTCTATGCGCTGCCCTTCTTCGTCGCGATGACGGTCGGTTTCTATGTTTATGAGAGAGAGGCAGGCGTCCTCGCGGCCATCATCGCCGCGTTCCTGTCGGGCGCTGCGACGCTGATCCTGGGACAGATCGCCTTCGCCACGGTTCGATCTATTCCGATCAGGCTGGCGATCGATGCGTTCTACGCGATTCCAGCTGGCGTCGCCGGTTTCCACGCGATCAGGGGATTATCCGAGATCGGTAGCGCGAGCGAGAACTGGTCGCTGGCCTTTGGCAGCATTGGCGCTTTGGTCATCGGTATCACCGCATGGGTGCGCGTTGCGGCGCTGTCAGGACCGGAAGAATCGCCGCCTACGACAACGACGGAACGCGGTGAAAACCGCACGGCCAACGACCAACAAGATCTTGTGCGAGACCGATGACATGCCGCATGGTCGGGAAACTATGCTCTAAGCCATCGACGCTTCACGGGATAACTGACCGAGCTCAGTCATTCGGACCGTACGTCACCAGTTTTAGTTCTGTCCCGCGTCCGTTCTCACGACATGCAACTGCTATCGCCGACTCGGCGCAAACGATCCTGATCGTTCGACAGCGCCTGTCTTCGCGCGATCATGGGTGCCGGGGTCTTGCCGGTCGCGACAGGCAGCCTTCAGTTCTTCTCCGACGCCTCGTCATCCGCGTCCGTTACGGCCTCTCATGGCTTGATCTGGCCGGGATCGGCTGACGCCTCGACCGCCTTGTCCGCAACGGTGCGTCCGGAACTTTCTTCCCCTGGGCTCGCGCCCATTCCTCGCGGGCACAAGAAACTTCCGTCCGCGCCGTCCTCCACTGGCGTTGCGGGCCTGACGGCTGCGTCGGCGGATCGCCCCGGCCTTGCGATCACCATCGAGGCCGCGACGGGCGCGGGCTCGAAAACCTAAAGGAGAACTGAAAATGGCTACCATCGGCACCTTTAAAAAGTCCGGCAACGAATACGCCGGCGAAATCGTCACCCTTAACGTCCAGGCCAAGAACGTCCGCATCGTCCCGGAGACGAGCCAGACCAGCGAGAACGCTCCCAGCCACCGCGTCCTGGTCGGTCGCGCCGAAATCGGAGCAGCCTGGTCCAAACAGTCGAACGAGGGCCGCGTGTATCTCGGCCTCAAGCTGGACGATCCGAGCTTCACCGCTCCGATCTATGCCAACCTCTTCGACGACGAAGACGGCGAAGGCTACAGCCTCATCTGGTCCCGCCCCAACCGCCGCAACGGCGACTGAGCGATCAACAGCAAGCCCCGCCCGTTCACCCGGGCAGGGCTTTTCTCCGGGTTACTGCTTCTCGTCTTCGTCTTCCAGCAGTGCAGCCGGTTTCACATCGAGCGCCAGTGCGACGTGCCAGAGCGTGACGATGGTCACGTTTTGCTGGCCCCGCTCCATCGCCGACACATGCGCACGGTCGACGCCCATCTTCGCAGCCAGTGCACCCTGGCTGAGATCGCGTTTCGTGCGATAAATTCTGAGATTTCTTCCAAAAATTTCCTTGATATCCATCCGCACGATAAATGCGGATCGCGTATTTTGATGCGACGCACTATAATACGCGGACGCTAGCGCCAACGTCACCAGCCTGTCGGAGATCAGCGATTTCAACCCACCGGTAGTTGCGGGCGATATGCTTTCTAGTTCATTAACATCAACGCTTGTGCGACAGGACCAACCATGACGACCACGCAGACGCAAATCGCCGACGCTCCACCGGACGAGGCGGTTTTGACGGTATACGACCGCGATCACTTGAAACTCTATATGCGCCTGCTGGACGCCGAGAGCGCCGGCGCGACGCTGGAAGAAGTGTCGTCCGTGCTGTTCGGAATAGACGCCACGGCCGAACCCGAACGTGCCCAGCGTGTGCACGACAGTCATCTCAGCCGTGCCCGCTGGATGACCGAACAGGGCTATCGCGAGATTCTCAAGCACGGCCTACCGTAGCTTATCGGACTTGCGATGCGCATACCGGATCACCCTATGCGCGTCCAATCACTAGCCAAACTCAACTTCCGGCGGAATCATCCAACGCGAAAAACGTCATCTGTCTGCGGGGGCTAGTCTTTGAGGAGGACGGCCATGTCCAAGGATTGGCTCGACAATCGTATCTACGATCATTTTGACGATCTCGACCTTTCGGGCCTGGCCTGGGAATGTTTGAGACGGAATGAAAGCTACCGATCCGATTATGCCGCAAGGCAGGACGATAGCGCATGCGCCGCTTGGGGCCTTCGATTTCGCGGTTGATCCGGCGCGTGATCCGCCCACCGCGCCCGTCTTCTGGAACCCCGCAGATGCGCCGGCGATCGTCAATCTGATCGCTCCCGCACGCCATTTCGGAAATCAGGCCTCGCATATCGGGAAACTCCCGGTCGTCGCCCACGCTACTGATTCCGAGTTCATCTGGCTCAAGCTCGATAACGGCTCTCAACTTGTCGCCAAAAGCTCCGCGGCTGACGCCGACATCGGCGTCGTCGTGCCTTTTGACGACGCCTGGACAGTCCATCTCGCAGCCGCCGACAGACTCTATCGTCATCTCCATGGACTGTCGGTTGAACATCCGCTGACCCGCCAACGCCGCCAGCGATTGAAACATGCACTCAGAACCGTCGACGGACTGCGTCAGGGTGCGACCTACCGCATGATCGCCATCGCCTTTTTCGGCGAGCGGCGTGTGTCGGAAGAACCGTGGAAAACGCACGCACTCAAATCACAAATCGCGCGCCTCGCCGGCTACGGGCGCCGGATGATCGACAAAGGATATCGACGGCTTTTGCAGGGCAAACATCGATAGAGAACTGTGAACATCGCGAAGTTTTCGTTATGTTCTCGCCATGACACAGCCTCCTCAAAACCTCGATTCAAGCGCCGTAAAGATACTCGGTCGGACGCGTCGTCTACTTACCCACCAGCGCGCAGTCTTCGATCAGATATTCCATAGCGGTGGCGGCTATGTTCTCGACTTTTCCGACAGGACGATGGCCGAATGGTTCGAAGAGCGCTTCGGCTTCGACATCTTTCAGGCGTGATTTCAAGTTGAGGGCGCGAGCAAGGGCAAGACGCTGCGGGGTTTCGTCGAGGTCGCAGAGCCGCGGCTCGTCGCGCAGGTTCTTCGCGCGCTCTGGGCCTATAGGTGCGGGCTCTCCGGATATGTCGAAACCAAGGAGGCCGAAGAAGCCCGCCTCAAATCCTGGCTTGAACAGTTTGCCGCCGAGCTGGAGAACGTATCGACGCTGAAGCTCGACGACGCGTTCAAGGACTTTTCCGGCGACACGACACTTCCCAAGCTCCGCGCTTCGATTGCTGCCGACCTCGTCGCCGAAAAGCCCGACGTCGCGCTCGACCGCGTGCATACCTACTGTGTCAAACGGTTCCGCGACTTGCTTTCATCGCGCAAGCAGCCCGTCGATGCGAAGACGCCGCTGCACGCCATTTTCGGCGCTTATGGCAAGGCTCTGCGTGATGAAGGCGCTGTGAGCGCGTTCGCGCTGCCAACTCTCCGTGTCCAGCATAAGCTCTTCGAGGGGCTGAACGAGGCGCGCAACAAGCGGTCCTTCGCGCACGATAACGAGCTTCTCACCGTCTCCGAGGCGCAATTCATTATCGACTGTGTGCTCGCCTCACTCGCTTTCATCGAGCGGCTGGAGGCGGAACGCCAGGCTCCGGCGGCTGATCCAGCCGACGATTTCCCGTTCTGATCAGCAAGCTATCCTCAGCTTCCTATACGCCCTTTGAGGGGTAGCGTTTTCCTTGTCCCATCTTCGCCATCCCCCCTGACGGCATTTCTTCGCTTTCCTCGCCTCCGACAGCCCGCCGCAGGTCGCGGCCTGGCAGAGCAACCGGAGGCGCTACCCTATGCCCGATCCCAACGCAGGCCTACCGCCGCGCTACTTGAGAACCCCCGAAGCCGCCCGTTTTCTCGGTCTTTCCGGCCGCACCCTGGAGAAACATCGCACTTACGGCACCGGCCCCAAATATTCCAAGATCGGCGGGCGCGTCGTCTATTCGGTCGAGGACCTGCAGACCTGGGTCAGCCGGGGCGAGAAGAACTCGACCTCGGACGATACCGGCGACACGGTATTGCCCGCCAAGCGCCATGCGGCGGTCTCGCCCGCCTATAGCGACAAGCGCCGGTGAGCGGGATGCGCACCACCGTCGAATTCTTGTGGATCGAAGGACGGGTCGAGCGCTGGATTCGCTTCGGTCACATCGTCCAGGAAACGATCCAGAGCCGCAGCCGCCGTACAGTCGGATTCGATCCCGGCGCAATCTTTGCCTTCGTCCGCTGGACGGCCAGTGACTATGGCACGGTCGAGAGCCGGATCGATATCCTGCGCGCCGTCGGTCGCGGCGAGGCCTACGCGACCGTCCCTTGCGTTGCGCCCGGTGGCGAGAGCCTTTTGCATATCTCCGGTTGGCCGAAGGTCGAGGCGGTGCTCACCATCATCGACCGCATCGAAGCGCTGGACATCGCGCCTGAGGAGGTCTGCCCGGATCATTGGCGACATGTCCATCATCGGCTGACCGCCGGTCTGACACCGCGCCCTTACACGAAAGCACGACATGCCGCCTGGCTCAAACGTCGGGAGATCGAGACATGACCCGTGCACGCCGAACACTCTTCCTCGCTGGTGTGGCGCTTTGTCTGATCGGCGCTTCGGCGGCCGTACGCAGTGATCCGATCCTCATCTGGAACGCATCGGCAAGCGTTCCTGTCGGCGTCTATTTCGTGACGCCGTTGCGCGATCCGCGGGTCGGTGACCTCGCCGTCGTGCGCCCACCCGAAGAACTGTCGAACTGGCTCGTCGCGCGTGGATATCTCGGTCGTGACGCACCCCTGCTGAAGCAGATCGCCGGCCTACCGGGCGCCGAATTTTGCCGTTTCGGCATCACGATCACCATCGATGGCGCGCGTGTGGCGACGGCACGGACGACTGATCGGAACGGTCGTCCATTGCCGGTCTGGAGCGGCTGTCGGGTGCTGCGCGAAGGCGAAGTCTTTTTCCTCAATAGGCGCGAACCGGCCAGCCTCGACGGGCGGTATTTCGGACCACTCGACGCCGACACAATCATTGGCCGGGCAGTTCCGGTCTGGACCAGGGAGGACTGAGCAATGTCCATCCTTCCCCTTTCCGGCCGTCAGTCTTCTGTCGCTCGCATGACGATGGTGCTGCTCATGATCGCCATCGACGGCGCACCGGTTCCGGCATTTGCGGAACCGTCGCAACGTATGATGGATGACCGACCCGCAGCAGTCCGACTGTCTTCGATCGACATGTTCGTGGCACAAGCGGCGGCGCGCTTCCGCATCCCGGAACGCTGGATTCGCGTCGTCATGCAGGCCGAGAGCGCGGGCAATCACCGTGCGGTTAGCCGCGCCGGCGCGATAGGCCTGATGCAGATCATGCCCGCGACCTGGGCCGAACTGCGTACACAGCACGGACTCGGTAACGATCCGTTCGACCCGCGCGACAACATCCTGGCGGGCGCGGCCTATATCCGCGCCATGTATGATCGGTTCGGCGCGCCCGGCTTCCTCGCGGCGTATAATGCCGGTCCGGAACGTTACGCTCAGCACCTCGCTACCGAACGCCCTCTGCCGCGCGAAACCCGCGCCTATCTCGCATCGCTGGCGCCGCTGATCGACGCGTCCTTCGTATCGCCATCGCAAGGTGACGGACGGCCGAATACATCCGACTGGCGTGAAGCGCCGCTGTTCGTCGGGCTCCAAAACAGGGCAGACGACTGATGATAGCGTGTTTCGCAGCATGGCGCGTGCTGGCGTGCTCTTTCGCGGGTTTGACGGGAGAGCAGACGGTGAAGGTGTCAACAACGAAAGGATGGCGAGATAAAAGGCGCGGCACCGATGCGCGCTATGTGGTTGTTGTTTTTGGGTTTTTTATACGCCGCACGGGGTCGCGCAGTGCCATGTATGGCGCTTACACTTTGATATCCAAGGCCTTTTACCGTGCCACTCTTCTTTTCAGCGGGCAAAAGGTATGAGCGCCCACGATGACGATCTGCGTATCACACCTGGGCGTATCCGCGACCGTGGACCGCGCGGGCGCAAGGCGCAGAGCTTCGTCGGCGAGGTCATGCGCGCCGCGAAAAAGGCCGGCCACACCGGCTACCGGTTCAATGGCGCGAGGCGCACCGGCTCGACCTCGACCTTCGGTCGCGGGCGGTTCGCGGCAACGGCGCGCAGCCTTTCACGAACCAAACGTCGTGTCATCGTCAAGGCCCGTGTCGTTCGCCACCGCGGGGCACGCTACCGTTCGGCGCCACTCGCCAAGCACATCTCCTATCTGAAACGCGACGGCGTCGCCCGGGAAGGGTGCGATGCCGCCATGTTCGATCGCGACGGTGACGCTGACGAACGCGCCTTCGCGGAACGCTGCGAGGACGACCGACACCACTTCCGCTTCATCGTCTCGCCGGAAGACGCAGGGTCAATGGAAGACCTCCGTGCTTTTACCCGGGACCTCATGGACAAGGCCACACGCGATCTCGGAACCGATCTCGATTGGGTCGCCGTCGATCATTGGAACACCGACAACCCTCATGTCCACGTCCTCTTGCGCGGCAAAACCGACGACGGCAAAGACCTCGTCATCTCGCGCGACCATATCGGCCGCGGCTTCCGCGCCCGCGCAGAGGAACTGGTCGGGCTCGAACTGGGGCCCCGCACCCAACATGAGATAGCGGCAGGTCTTGATGCGGAGATCGACGCCGAGCGCTGGACCGGGCTTGATCGCGCCCTGCGCGCGCTTGCCGATGAAAGCGGCGGCGCCGTTGATCTAAGACCCGGCGCACCGGAACCGTCCAATCCAGAAATTCGCCAGCGATTGATGGGACGTGCACAGACGCTGGAACGACTAGGCCTTGCGGACAGGTTGACGCCTGCCGTCTGGGAACTGAAACCCGGCATGGAACGCACACTGCGCGAACTCGGCGACCGGGGCGACATCATCAAAACCATGCACCGCGCCCTGGCGGACGGCTCCGCGCGATCGCTTTCGGACTTCGCGGTAGAGAGCACTCCGGCCGAACCGATCCTCGGACGGCTTGCCGATCGCGGGCTCCATGATGAACTGACGGGTGAAGCCTATGCCGTCATCGACGGCGTCGACGGGCGGGTCCATCACCTGCGCTTCCCCGACCTGGACCAAACCGGCGATACACCCACCGGCGGGATCGTCGAGACGCGGAGTTGGACACCACGTGATGGCAGTACGGTACGACTGTCTCTGGTTGGCCGGTCCGATCTCTCGCTCGCCGCACAGGTCGATGCCGATGGCGCAACCTGGCTCGATCGTCTGCAACTGGCGAAGGACAGCGCGCCCTTGAGCGGGAACGGGTTCGGCGCGGAGGTCCACGATGCACTCGGACGGCGGGCCGATCATCTCGTCGCCGAGGGCCTGGCGACGCGGCAAGGTCCGCGCATCACGTTTGCCCGCGACCTGTTGGCGACACTTCGCAGGCGCGAACTCGATGCCGCCGCAACGAAGCTTGCCGCAGAGACCGGCCTACCACGCAGAGTCTCGACGGAGGGCGAGACCGTCGCTGGCACCTACCGTCAGCGCCTCGATCTCGCCTCGGGCCGCTTCGCCATGATCGACGACGGCATGGGCTTCGAACTCGTACCCTGGAAACCCCAACTCGAAAGGCACCTCGGCCAGACCGTCACCGGAACCATGACACCGGGCGGCGGTGTGGACTGGACGCTCGGCCGCAGTCGCGGCCTCGGGATCTGAATCAAAAGGATGAACGCGAAACGATGACGCAAGACCCTCGCCAGTCACCCGCCACCGCGATCCTCTGGGGCCAGATCATCATCGTGTCCGCCGTCGCGCTTCTCTTCGTCTGGGCGGCCACGCAGTGGACCGCCTGGCGGCTCGGATTCCAGCCGCAACTTGGCGCACCCATGACCGAACTCTTCGGCTGGCCGATCTACCCGCCCTGGGATTTCTTCGTCTGGTGGTATTTCTACGACGCCTACGCGCCCCGCGTCTTTGTCGAGGGCGCGATCATCGCCGGTTCCGGCGGGATCGCCGCGATGGGTGTCGCGATCTTCCTCTCGGTCCTGCGCGCCCGCGAAGCGCGCGACGTTACCACCTACGGCTCGGCTCGCTGGGCAGGCCGCAAGGACGTCACCGCCAGCGGGTTGCTGTCACCCGACGGTGTCGTGCTAGGTCGATTCGAAAACCAGTATCTCCGTCACGACGGTCCAGAGCACGTGCTCTGCTTCGCGCCGACGCGATCCGGCAAAGGCGTCGGTTTGGTGGTGCCCTCGCTCCTGACCTGGCCAGGTTCCGCCATCGTGCACGACATCAAGGGTGAGAACTGGCAGCTCACTGCCGGATGGCGGTCGCGTTACTCGCGCGTGTTGCTGTTCGATCCGACCGACCCGAACTCGGCTCGCTACAATCCGCTGCTGGAAGTCCGGCGCGGCGATGGCGAGGTGCGCGACGTCCAGAACGTCGCCGACATCCTGGTCGACCCCGAAGGACTGCTGGAACGGCGGAACCACTGGGAGAAGACCAGCCATTCGCTGCTCGTCGGCGCGATCCTGCACGTGCTCTATGCGGAAGCCGACAAGACGCTCGCCGGCGTCGCCGCTTTTCTGTCCGATCCACGCCGACCGATCGCCGCGACGCTGACCGCCATGATGCGCACGCCGCATCTGGGCGACCGGCCCCATCCCGTCGTCGCGCAGGCCGCGCGGGAACTCTTGAATAAATCCGAGAACGAACGCTCCGGAGTTCTATCAACGGCGATGAGTTTCCTCGGGCTGTATCGCGACCCCGTGGTCGCGAAAGTCACCAGTCAGTGTGACTGGCTCATACAAGATCTCGTCGAGGGCGCGAGGCCGACGACGCTCTACATCGTCGTGCCACCCTCGGATATCTCACGAACCAAGCCTCTCGTCAGGCTGGTGCTCAATCAGGTCGGCCGCAGGCTGACAGAGGAACTGAATGCGCCGAACCGCAGGCACAGGCTCTTGTTCATGCTTGACGAGTTCCCGGCGCTCGGCCGACTGGACTTCTTCGAGAGCCAACTCGCCTTCATGGCTGGCTACGGCCTCAAGGCGTTCCTGATCGCTCAGTCGCTGAACCAGATCGAGAAAGCCTACGGCCAGAACAACGCCATCCTCGACAATTGCCACGTCCGGGTCGCGTTCGCCACCAATGACGAGCGCACGGCAAAGCGCGTGTCCGACGCGCTCGGCACTGCCACCGAAATGCGGGCCATGAAGAACTATGCCGGCCACCGGCTGTCGCCCTGGCTGGGTCATCTCATGGTTTCGCGGCAAGAAACAGCCCGACCGCTGCTCACCCCCGGCGAGATCATGCAGCTTCCGGCGGACGATGAGGTCGTGCTCGTCTCCGGAGTGCCGCCGATCCGGGCGAAGAAGGCGCGCTATTACTCTGACTCGCAGTTCAAGGTGCGGATCATCGCGCCACCGGAGGCGAAATCTTCGAAGAGAGAGGCAGGCGAGGACAATGACACAGACGATTGGACCAATCGCCCGCCAATTGAGGCCCCCGCACCCGCGGCCAAAAAATCACAGAGCGACGAGGACAGTGACGGGGGTGTGCGCCGCGAGCCTGATTTGCCCGAGCACGAAGAAATCGCACCGGAAACGACGCCAGTGCGCCACGAATTTGCTGCACTCGACGAGGAAACTGACGACGAGGCGCTGCGGGCCAAGGAACTGCAGGGACGGTTCCGCGGTGTCGCCCGTCAGGCGGCGCTCGATCCCGACGATGGGATCGAGCTCTAGGAGGGGCCAGAATGAGGAAGGATAGGTTGAACGTCTACTTTGATCCAGCGCTCTCGCCGGAACTGGACGCGCTCGCTGCGCGTCGCCGGGTCTCCAAATCGGCTATCGTCGAGGCGGCGCTTGCCTCCTACCTCTCGCCCGACGCCGCTGAGCAGCATGAAGCAGCGATCGTGCGCCGCCTCGACCGACTGACTCGTGCCATTGAGCGGCTCGAGCGGGATGTGTCCATCGGCAATGAGGCACTGGCCCTCTTCGTCAAGTTCTGGCTAACCACCACCCCACCGCTGCCGGACACCATGCGTGATGCCGCCCATGCCAAGGGGCGCGAACGCTACGAAGGTTTTGTCGAGACACTCGGCCGGCGGCTGTCGAAGGGGAACACGTTGTCGAAAGAGGTTTCGGAGGATATCGGGAGAATCGACCGATCTCCGCGATGATCCACTAGGCATGCCACTATCGACTGCTCTGTAGAATTGACCGGTCTTCTCATTCACCTGCCTTTGCCCGCCACAGCCCTACTACGCCCTCAACACTGTTGCCGCTGATCGAATTAAGGTCTTCTTGATGTGCCTCGTAACCAAATGCGGGGCCGTGAATGACCGTCCAACCTTTCCAGACAGAAGCGATCCAGCGCGGCTCCCGCATGCTTCGTACGGCACTCGGCCAACACGTCACTGCCTGGCTCGAGGATACCACTGTCGTTGAAGTCATGCTCAACCCGGACGGACGACTCTGGGTGGATCGGCTCAGCGAAGGACTGGCGGATACCGGAGAACAGCTTTCCGCCGTCGATGGCGAGCGGATCGTCCGGCTGGTCGCGCATCATGTCGGCGCCGAGGTCCATTCGGGAGCCCCTCGCGTCTCGGCCGAACTTCCCGGGACAGGAGAGCGGTTTGAGGGGCTGCTGCCACCTGTTGTTGCTGCACCCACCTTCGCGATCCGCAAACCCGCTGTCGCCGTCTTCACCCTCGACGACTATGTCCGCGCGAACACCATAGATGCGGACGCCGCCGAAGCATTGCGCGAAGCAATCGCCATGCGCGCCAATATCCTCGTCGCGGGCGGCACATCGACCGGCAAGACCACGCTGACCAATGCGCTTCTTGCCGAAGTCGCCAAGAGCTCAGACCGCGTGGTGCTGATCGAGGACACCCGCGAACTCCAATGCCTGACGCCGAACCTCGTGGCGCTGCGCACCAAGGATGGAATTGCGACGCTCTCCGACCTCGTCCGCTCATCGTTGCGATTGCGCCCCGACCGCATCCCCATCGGTGAGGTGCGCGGCCCCGAAGCGCTCGATCTTCTTAAGGCCTGGGGCACCGGCCATCCCGGCGGGATTGGCACCATCCACGCCGGCACGGCGATCGGTGCGCTGCGCCGCCTCGAACAACTGATTCAGGAGGCCGTCGTCACGGTCCCGCGTGCGCTCGTCGCCGACACGATCGACATCATCGCCGTGCTCTCAGGGCGAGGACCCGACCGCCGGCTCGCGGAACTCGCGCGCGTCACCGGCCTCGATGCCACAGGTGACTACGCCCTCGAACCTATTCTCAGCAACTCCGAAGGAGACACATCGTGATCCGTCTATTGCCCATCCACCCGCGCTGGCCGCAGATCGCCGGCGCTCTCTTCCTCGGCCTCGTTATCGCGGCTGATCCCGCCCATGCGGCAGGGTCCGGCATGCCCTGGGAAGCGCCGCTGCAATCGATCCTCGAATCGATCGAGGGACCGGTCGCCAAGATCGTCGCCGTCATCATCATTATCATCACTGGCCTGACGCTCGCCTTTGGCGACACGTCGGGAGGATTCCGGCGCCTCGTGCAGATCGTCTTCGGGCTCTCCATCGCGTTCGCCGCGTCGAGCTTCTTCCTTTCCTTCTTCTCCTTCGGTGGCGGGGCGCTGGTGTGATGCGCGACGGCGACGACATTCCCGGCTTCTATGCGCCCGTCCATCGGGCGCTGAGCGAACCGATCCTGCTCGGCGGCGCACCACGCGCGGTCGCCATCGCCAACGGCACGCTCGCCGCCGCCATCGGGTTGGGTCTGCGCTTGTGGCTCGTGGGCATCCTCTTCTGGCTGATCGGCCATCTCCTCGCCGTCTGGGCCGCGAAGCGCGATGCGCAGATCGTCGATGTCGCGCGGCGTCACCTGCGCTACCCGATCTGGCTGGGGGTGTGAGACGATGATGCGGCTCGCCGAATATCGCTCCAAGACGGCCTTGCTGGCAGACTATCTGCCCTGGGCGGCACTGATCGACGAGGGCGTCGTGCTCAACAAGGACGGCTGCCTGCAGCGCACGGCGCGGTTCCGTGGTCCCGACCTCGATTCCTCAACACCCGCGGAGCTGGTTGCGACCGCTGGCCGGCTCAACAATGCGCTGAGACGCCTCGGTTCCGGTTGGGCGGTGTTCGTCGAGGCGCAGCGCGTCCCGGCACGCGCCTATCCCATGTCCCAGTTCCTCGATCCCGTTTCGGCACTGGTGGATGCGGAGCGCAGGGCACAGTTCGAGGAGGCCGGATGCCATTTTGAGAGCCAGTATTTCCTGACGCTCGTCTGGATGCCGCCCGCCGACGAGGCGAGCCGCGCCGGGCGATGGCTCTATGAGGGCGCGGCCGAGACCGGCATCGATCCGCGCGAGCATCTTGCAAGTTTCGTCTCGCGCACCGACCGCCTGCTCGACCTTTTCGACGGCTTCATGCCCGAAGCGGCCTGGCTCTCCGATGCCGAGACGCTCACATATCTCCATTCGACGATCTCGTCGCGTCGCCAGCGCGTACGCGTACCAGAGACGCCGATGCATCTTGATGCGCTGCTCGCGGACACCGCCCTCATCGGCGGCCTCGCACCTCGGCTTGGGGACGCCTACATCAAGACACTCTCCATCGTCGGTTTCCCGACCGCTACCTGGCCCGGTCTGCTCGACGAATTGAACGGACAGGCCTTCGAGTATCGGTGGGCGACACGCGCGATCTGCCTCGACAAGACCGACGCCACGAAGCTCTTCACGCGGATCCGCCGCCAATGGTTCGCCAAGAGGAAGTCCGTCGCGGCGATCCTCAAGGAGGTGATGACCAACGAGGCCTCGACACTTCTGGATTCCGACGCCGCCAACAAGGCGGCCGATGCCGACGAAGCACTGCAGGAACTCGGGACGGACATGGTGGGCGCCGCCTATGTCACCGCAACGATCACGGTCTGGGACGAGGACGAGCGCACCGCTGACGCGAAACTCAAGGCCGCGGAGAAGATCGTCCAGGGTCGCGACTTCACGGCTATCCCTGAGACCCTCAACGCGATCGAGGCCTGGCTCGGCTCATTGCCCGGTCACCTCTACGCCAATGTCCGCCAGCCGCCGGTCTCGACACTCAACCTCGCCCATATGGTTCCGATCTCCGCTGTCTGGGCCGGGCCAGTGCGCAACGATCATCTTGATGGTCCCCCGCTTTTCTATGCCGAGACGGAGGGCGCGACCCCGTTCCGCTTCTCCACCCATGTTGGCGACGTCGGCCACACACTGATCGTCGGACCGACCGGATCAGGCAAGTCGGTCCTGCTGGCCCTGATGGCCCTCCAGTTCCGCCGATACGAAGGAGCACAGATCTTCGCCTTCGACTTCGGCGGCTCGATCCGCTGCGCCACGATCGCGATGGGCGGAGACTGGGAGGATCTCGGTCTCGCCCTCTCCGAGGATGAAGCCACCGTCCAGCTCCAGCCTCTCGCGCGCATAGATGACGCGGCCGAACGCACCTGGGCGCAGGATTGGCTATCCGGGCTGCTCGCCCGCGAAGGCATTTCCATCGACCCGGCCGCCCGCGACCATCTCTGGTCGGCGCTGACCTCTCTTGCTTCCGCACCGGTCGAAGAGCGGACCCTGACCGGACTGTCTGTGCTGCTGCAATCGAATGAACTCAAACGCGCGATCGCGCCGTTCTGCCTCGGTGGTCCGTTCGGCCGTCTCCTCGACTCCGAACGAGAAGAACTCGGCACGGCCGATGTCCAGGCTTTCGAAACCGAGGGGCTGATCGGGTCCGCCGCAACGCCAGCCGTGCTCGCCTATTTGTTTCACCGTATCGAAGGCAGACTCGACGGACGGCCCAGCCTCATCATCGTCGACGAGGGTTGGCTGGTGCTCGATGACCAGACCTTCGGCGGCCAGCTCCGCGAATGGTTGAAAACGCTCCGCAAGAAGAATGCGAGCGTGATCTTCGCCACCCAGTCGCTCGCCGACATCGACGGATCGAACATCGCACCCGCGATCGTCGAGAGCTGCCCGACGCGCATCTTTCTGCCCAACGAACGCGCCTTCGAACCGCAGATCGCCGCCATCTATCGCCGTTTCGGGCTCAACGACCGCCAGATCGAGATCGTCGCCAGGGCGACGCCCAAGCGCGACTATTACTGCCAGTCCCGGCGCGGCAACCGGCTCTTCGATCTGGGGCTCGGCGAGGTCGCGCTCGCCTTCACCGCCACCTCATCGAAATCCGACCAGGCCGCCATAGCCGAGACGCTGGCCGAACACGGCCGCGCAGGCTTCGCCACTGCCTGGCTGAGACGCCGCGGTCTCGATTGGGCGGTCGAACTGCTCGGCGACACCATCACCCCGACAATCCCCACCGAAACAAAGGAGAACACCTAATGAAACCGCTTCGTAAGCGCTCTCTTCCCGCACAGCTCCTGGCGGCGACGCTGCTGGCAGCGCCGATCGCACTCGGACCGATGATGGCCCAACCCGCGCACGCCCTGTTCGGCCGGATTGTTTACGATCCGACCAACCACGCCCAGAACATCCTGCAGGCCGCCCGCGCGCTGGAGCAGATCAACAACCAGATCACCCAGCTCCAGAATCAAGCGCAGATGCTGATGAATCAGGCGCGCAATCTAGCCAGCCTGCCATTCTCATCGCTTGCCGAGTTGCAGGCTTCGGTGCAACGCACACAGCAACTCCTGAATGAGGCGCAGCGCATCGCCCACGATGTCGCCGACATCGAACGCGCCTTTACTGACCAGTACGGGACGGCCGCCGCGTCCGGCGATTTCGACACGATGGTCGGCAATGCGCGCGAGCGTTGGGAGAATTCTGTCGCCGGCTTCGAGGACGCGCTCCGCATCCAGGCTGGTGTCGTCGGCAACATCGAGAGTGCCCGCTCGCAGATGCAGGCGCTCGTCGCCCGCAGCCAGGGTGCGACTGGCGCCCTTCAGGCGGCCCAGGCGGGCAACCAGTTGCTGGCGCTGCAGTCGAGCCAGATCGCGGATCTCACCGCCGCCATCGCCGCATCGAACCGCGCCCAGGCTCTGGAGGCCGCACGCGTGGCCTCAGCCGAAGCACAGGCGCGCGAGAACCTCGACCGCTTCCTCGACTACGGTAGCGGCTACCGTCCGACCACCGTGCGTATGTTCAGCAACTGACCATGGCAACCGGTCCCGATCATATCCTGCGACACATCGCCTTCGGCCTCGGCGGCCTCGCCGTGCTTGCCGCCGCCTTCGAGTTCCGTGACGCAGTCGCCCCGGAGCAGACGCCCGCGTCGGTGTCAGAATCCGCCGACGATCCGCTGCGCGCCACGCTCCGGCGTTGCCGTGCGCTGGCCGTCAAGGAGGTCGCGACCGAGACCGTCTGTCGCGAGGCCTGGGCCGAGAACCGCCGGCGTTTCTTCGCGCCCGGCGGTTCCAGGTCTGGCCGAGAAGAGGAATAGGCCATGGGAGGCGTCGGTGTCATCGACCGGTTCCTGGACGTCTTCACCCGCTATATCGACAGCGGGTTCGGGCTGCTCGGCGGCGACGTCGCCTTCCTCGCGACCACGCTCATCGCCATCGACGTGACGCTGGCCGCGCTCTTCTGGGCCTGGGGCGCGGATGACGACATCATCGCGCGGCTCGTCAAGAAGACGCTCTTCGTCGGGATCTTCGCCTACATCATCGGCAACTGGAACCAACTCGCCCGGATCGTCTTCGAGAGTTTCGCCGGGCTCGGGCTGATCGCCTCCGGCGGTTCGTTGAGCCCCGGTGAGCTTTTGCAGCCCGGCCGTATCGCCGAGGTCGGGCTCGAGGCCGGACGGCCGCTGCTTGAGTCAGTGGGCGACCTCATGGGCTTCGTTTCCTTCTTCGACAATTTCATCCAGATCGCGATCTTGCTCTTCGCCTGGGTGATCGTGCTGCTCTCCTTCTTCATCCTCGCCATCCAGCTCTTCGTCACGCTGATCGAGTTCAAGCTGGCGACGCTTGCGGGCTTCATCCTCGTCCCCTTCGGGCTCTTCAATAAGACCGCCTTCATGGCCGAGCGCGTGCTCGGTCTGGTCATCTCGGCCGGCGTCAAGGTGTTGGTGCTCGCCGTCATCGTCGGCATCGGTTCGACAATCTTCGGCACCTTCACGGCGGATTTTACCGGCGAGCCGACGATCGAGGACGCCATGGCCATCGTGCTCGCGGCACTCTCGCTGCTCGCGCTCGGCATCTTCGGTCCGGGTATCGCTAACGGCATCGTCTCCGGCGGGCCGCAGCTCGGTGCGGGCGCAGCAGTTGGCACCGGCCTCGCCGCCGGCGGCATGGTTGTCGGTGGTTTGGCGGGCGGCAAGATGGCCGCGTCCGCAGTCGGTGCAGGCGCACGCGGCGGCGCTTCGATCGCAGGCGGCGCGTCTACAGCCTACAAGGTTGGACATACGGCTGCAGGTGGCGGTGCGGCAGGCGTCGCCGGTGGAATGGCGAGTGTCGGTAAGGCCGGTATGAGCGCCGCCGCAAGTCCGCTCCGGCGCATGAGCCAGTCCATGAAGGACAGCTATCGCACCGGATCGCGCGCGGCCTTCGGGGTGACCGGCGGCTCGGTCACCGGCGGAACCGCGTCCTCTTCGCCTGTCAATGATGGCCCGCCAGCCTGGGCGCAAAAGCTCAAGCGACAGCAATCCCTCCACCACGGCGTCGCCACGACCGCCCATGTGATCCGATCCGGAGACCATGGCGGCGGCGGGACGTCGGTCAGCCTCTCGGAGAAACCATGAGACTCTTCAAACGCCCCAGCGTGCACTACGGCAAAACGCCCGAACCGGTCACCCCCTACCAGAAGGCGGCCCAGGTTTGGGACGAGCGCGTCGGCTCTGCCCGCGTTCAGGCGAGGAACTGGCGCCTGATGGCCTTCGGTTGCCTGCTAATGACCGGCGGGCTTGGCGCAGCGCTCGTCTGGCAATCTACGCAGGGCACGGTCGTCCCCTATGTCGTGGAAGTCGACCGTCTCGGCGCCGCGCAGGCCGTCGCGCCCGCCACCGCGGATTACCGGCCGACCGATCCACAGATCGCCTTCCACCTCGCGCGGTTCGTAGAGAATGTCCGGCAGGTGCCTGCGGACCCGATCGTGCTGCGCGAGAACTGGCTCAGGGCTTACGACTTCACCACCGATCGCGGTGCGCTCGCGCTTAATGACTATGCCCGCGTCAATGATCCGTTCGCCAGAGTCGGTGAAACCCAGGTCGCCGTCGAAATCTCCAGCGTAATTCGAGCATCGGAAAACAGTTTCCGCGTTGCCTGGATCGAACGGCGCTATGCCAACGGTCAACTCGCGGCAACTGAACGCTGGACTGCGATCCTGACCGTGGCCCTCCAGCCGCCCCGCACAGCGGAACGGCTCAGGAAGAACCCCCTCGGCGTCTTCGTTCATGCCATCAACTGGTCGCGGGAGATGCCGGAATGAACCCCAGAACCCTGAACCTACCGCTTGCCGTTCTCATGGGCCTATCTCTCGCGGGCTGCGCCACCTTCCGGCCTCCCGAGATCACCTACGACGAGGACGTACCATCGCTGCCTGCACCGCCACCTCCGGTCGTGGAACAACCGCCGCGACCGGTCCATACGCCGCCGGCCTGGACGCCCTCACGCGGCGGCGAGAATGCACGGACGCCCGAAGCGCGTGTCGTCAACGCTAACGCCGCAGCCCGCGTCGAACCGCGCCGCGAGGGCTACTTCAACGCCATCCAAATCTTCCCGTGGAGCGAGGGCGCGCTCTATCAGGTCTACGCCGCCCCGGGACAGATCACCGACATCGCTCTGGAGCCCGGCGAACGGCTGATCGGCGAGGGACCGATCGCCGCCGGCGATACCGCCCGCTGGATCATCGGCGACACCCGCAGCGGCAGCGGGCGCACCGAGCGCGTCCATATCCTGGTCAAGCCGACCCGGCCCGAGATCACCACCAATCTCGTCATCAACACCGACCGGCGCACCTATCTCGTCGAGCTGCGTTCGGACGAGGAAACCTACATGCCATCCGTTGCCTGGGCCTATCCGCGCGTCGCAGGTGTGACCTGGCCACCGGCGGTGACCCGGCCCGAAATCCCCTCGAACGCCCAGCGGCGTTATCGATACGCCATCGAGGGCGACCGGCCACCCTGGCGGCCAAGATCCGTGTTCGATGATGGACGCCGGGTCTACATCGCCTTCCCACGCGGGATCGTGCAGGGCGACATGCCGCCGCTCTTCGTCATAGGCGCCGATGGCGGGACTGAGATCGCCAACACCCGCGTCCACCGCAACGTGCTCATCGTCGACCGGCTGTTCGCAGCGGCCGAACTGCGCCTCGGCGGCAGGAACCAGCAGACGGTGCGCATCGTCCGCGCCGATGGTGTGCGGCGCGGGCCGATTGCGCCTCGGCGCCAAAACGGAGAGTCCAAATGACAGATGAACCCCAACAAGGCCGGGTCAGGCATGGTCAGACGGAGAAGCCGCGTTCTGAAAGCGACATCGCCGAAGAGCTCCGGCTACGCGCCGATCCGCCCCGCGTCATGCGCCTGTCCCGCAAGGCCATCACCGTTCTCACCACCGGTGGCGGGCTGGGGCTCGCCGCGATCCTCATCTTCGCGCTGCAGGACCGCGGAGCAATCGACGGACCGGACGAACTGTTCTCGACTGAGCGTGTCCAGGAGGCCGAAGGGCTGACCCGTCTTCCGCGCGACTATGGCAGTATCCCGCAACTCGGACCGCCGCTGCCCGGCGAACTCGGCCGCCCGATTCTGAGCGCCCGCGAACGTGGTCAGCCCGTACCTGCGGTGACCGCCAGTGGCCCAGCGGTTGATCCCGAAGAGCAGCGGCGGCTTCAGGAGCAGGAGGCGGCCCGCCTCAGCCAACTCTTCGCCGAGGCGAACACAGTCGTGCGCGGTGACACCCGTCCGCCGAGTGCAACAGCGCCAACGAGCAACGGAAACCTTTTTCCCGTCTCGGCCGAAACGGCGCCGAACGACGCGACCGATAGGCACGAAGCGTTCTTGGGGCGCGACATCGATCAGCGTACGACTAGCACTGACCGTCTGACAAGTCCGCCGAGCCCCTATGTCATCCAGGCCGGCACCGTGATCCCGGCGGCACTCATCACGGGCTTGCGTTCAGACCTGCCCGGGCAGGTCACCGCCCAGGTCACCTCCCACGTCTATGACAGTCCAAGCGGACGCTATCTCTTGATCCCGCAGGGCTCGCGTCTCCTCGGCGAATATGACAGCCGTGTCGCCTTCGGACAGCGGCGGGCGCTGCTGGTCTGGACGCGATTGATCCTTCCAAACGGCCGCTCCATCGTTCTCGAGCGCCAGCCGGGTGCCGATACAGCCGGTTATGCTGGGCTCGAGGATCGTGTCGATCACCACTGGGGCAGATTGTTCCTTGCCGCCGGCCTCGCAACGATCCTCAATATCGGTGCGGAATTGGGTGCTGATAATGACAGCGGTATCGCCCGCGCCATCCGCGAAGGCACACAGGATACTGTCGGCCGCGCCGGTGACGAGATCGTCCGCCGTCAACTCGCCGTGCCGCCGACGCTGACCATCCGGCCCGGCTTCCCCGTCCGCGTCGTCGTAACCCGCGATCTCATCCTCGAACCGCAAAGAGGCTATCAATGACCAAGCTGAAACTCGGCCCGCTCGCCGATGACAAACCGCTAAAGGTGACCGTCGAACTGCCTGCATCCGTCCATCGTGATCTCATCGCTTACGCCGAAGTCCTGGGGCGTGAGACCGGACAGCAAGTGAAGGAACCGGTGAAACTTATCGTACCGATGATCGAGCGGTTCATGGCGACCGATCGCGGGTTTGCCAAGGCACGTCGAACCGCTTCATAGTACACTCTCTCGCGCAATATTTTATCACGCACCAAGGCTATAGACACTTCCCACGGGTGGATGAGTTTCAATATTTTAGTTGTTAGACACCTACGGTCAAATCCAGACTGGCGAAACCTTCTTCACTCGAGGAGGTGAAGAAATAGCGATATTCAGGTCTTCCCGGAAGTCAGCACGATTCCGCGCACGAAGGTATCGACCACCTGCGAAACTGCGGCTTCGACATGTTCCTTGGACGGCTTTCTGACCCCTAAAGTAGCGGTGAGATGGACATCGCCGCGCACTGCACCCAGGAATTGCTCGGCAACGACCTGCGGATCGTCGATCTCGATCGCACCTTGATATTTCTGTTCGCGGAAGAAGGCGGCAAGATGCCGACTGGCGCGACCTGGGCCGTTTTCAAAGAACGCCCGTGCGAGTCCGGGAAAATGCTGCGCCTCGGAGATCATGGCGCGGTAAAGCGCAAGACCTTCAGGAGACAGCAGGACATTCAGATAATCGATACCCATCTTGAGAAGCGCGTCCGACAAATCCTTGTTGTCCAGGGTGGGACTCAGGGCGGTAAGCACGCGGTTTGACACGTCGAAGATGATTGCTTCGAACAGCGATTCCTTGTTGCGAAAATGGTTGTACAGCGTCCGCTTTGAACCTCCGATCCTGGCGTGAACCTGATCCATGCTGGCGCGACCATATCCCTCGTTTAGAAAGATATCGGTCGCAACGGCAAGGATTTCGCCTCTCTTGTCCGCTTTGCCAACCGCGCGTGGAGCATCGAACGATCGCGCCATTTTTTGCCTCCCTGATACCTCCCCTGAGTGGGCGCTTGACTGGTACGGTACCATATCGTATCTGTCAACGGTACGATATCGTACCAAGCACGAAGGCTTCACGGCCACAATTGCTCAACAAGTCAAAGTCCAGCGAGGTTTGTTCGCGGCTTCAATGCATTCGTTTCGACCTGTGTAGCGCCGCCAAGTGTTGCTGCATTTCACTCAATTAAGATGGAGAATCAACGATGTCACCGGTTCTGAACAGCCCGCCAAGGATCGTCTCACGGCAATCCAATCGAAAACGTATTTTGGGTGGGAACGATACCGTCAAAATTGCGATCGTTCAGAAATCGCATCCTTACCTGGATCGGGACGGAACGCTTGAAATAGCTTGCGAGGCAATCTTGGAAGCAGGCCAAAACGGTGCCCAGCTTGTGGTTTTCCCGGAGAATTGGCTTGCCGGATATCCCTACTGGTCTCCCGGCTGGAATACCGATGGAGCTAGGTTTCGCCAAGCCTATGCCGACTGGCATGACGCCGCCATCATGGCTGGCACAGAAGACACGGAACGCCTCGGCGCGGCTGCTCTAAAAGCGGGGGTTTATGTAGCGATAGGTTGCAATGAGATGGACCCACGGGTGGAGTCAGACCAGATTTTTAGCTCCGTAATGTTGTTTGAGCCCAGCGGAAAGCATACTGGCACCCATAGAAAAATCATGCCCACTTTTCAGGAAAAAATGTTTTGGGGCATGGGAGATGCAAACGATCTGAAAGTTTTCCCTACGGATATCGGTAATATTGGGATCTTGATCTGTGGCGAACACTCGATGACGCCTCTGCGCGCCGCCCTCATCGCCCAACGTGAAGATTTTCATGTTTCTGTCTGGCATGGATCCTTTCACCTCAACAAGGGACCAACACTTGTCGAAGACGATCAAGACCAGAGCAATTTTATAGGTGTTCCTCTCTCTCGATCCTATGCAATTGAGTCTGGCGCGTTTGTAGCCATGGCCTGTACCTATCTTGACCCCGCAGATATCCCAGACGATCAACCTCTGGCCAAAGGCGATCCGGATTTCAGGAACTTCAACCATTCCAATGGCGGCAGTACAGTTTTCAACCCGATGGGGATGGCAATGACCGAGCCGCTCATCAATGCACCAGGTATCATCTATGCAGATTGCCCCGCCTGGATGCGGAAGACACGAGCTGCCATCCTCGATACATTCGGCCATTACGCTCGTCCCGATCTTGTCCAGGTTCTCGTGCGCAAGCCCGGTATGGGCGGCTGGCGAATTGCGGGGCCGGAGCGGCAACAACTCGACACAAGAAACCTTGACGCGCTTCATGTCGCTGCCGAAATCAATGATGTAGATCCGGAGCTAATTTTGGCACAGATTGAACTGGAATAAGTGAACGAAATGGAAGCGTTGGGAATCCTGCTCCATACTTTCGAACTGGTATGGAGCAGGCCGGTTTTCTTAGTTTACCGCCGGAAGGGGATTGTTGATCACTGCTATTGAGATTAAATCGTGTCTGAAGTTCGAAAGCAGAACATTTGTTGTTTGGACTAGGTCGTTTGTGAACGACCTTGTTCTTTATACTTTCCGTCCTTGATCACCCTCAATGCGCCCCGACGAATTAAAATCGAGGCATACTATCCCTGGTGGTACGCAGTCGAAAATTGGCCGCCAAATTGGAAAACCGATTTGCATACCATCTATGACCACTTGCCTTGTCCGGCAAATTGCACCTACTCGCCGAATTCTGATCGAAAACACGAACCCTGCAGTTTCAGAAAATGAGCGGCCGCAGAAACTGAGGCTGCAACCAATGCCTTTCGTCTACATTCTTCATGCTCAACGCGATAAAAGTGAAGTCAGAACGAGTTGAGCTCGTTCCTTGACATCGACTTTCGGCAAAATGGTTGTTGTGTATTGAAGTTTACGGAAGGCGTTGAGCAAACGTTGGTATTCGCGAACACCTTCCTCGAAATCTTGATGTCTTTCGCCGTCAGTTCGGTAAATTTCTGGCCAGGGTGGCACCAGAAAGACTTGCTGATGGAAGCGCGGCTGCTTGTTGAGCGTTCTGGAGACGGGAATCCCAGTCGCATGTTCCAATGCAACCGCCGCATCGACAAGCCCGCGATCATAGAAAACTAATCCCCTCGCATTTTTAACGCGCTCATGATCTGAAGCGGCCATCTCGATAGCGCGCCGCGCGAATGCCTCCAGATCAACCCAGGGAAGTGCCCGTCCCCCACGGAGTATTTCTTCTGCAACGATCCTTCTTCCGGGTTCCTCTACTGTCTCATAACCCCGCCTTTGTAACTCGGCGAGCAGCGTTGATTTTCCACCACCGGAACAGCCGGACAATATAACGTGATACCTCTCGGAATTGTTCTGCATTTACTCTCTTCTAGCATTTGCGCGTACAAATAGTGTTATTGTCCGCCGTGTTTGAACCCATTTGGAAATAGCGGTGGGAAGATGAGATGCTTTATAATCCCACACCTGCTATTTTTTGCGCGCCCAGAACGCAAGCGGTGTATACGCGACGCCTTTTCATCACAGGCGCAAGGTTGGGCTGCAACGGCTGCGCCTACCGCAGCACAAGATAAATCCCGAGGCAAAATAGCACCCAGAGAAAGGTGGTTCGGAATAAAGTCGGGTTGGTTCGCCGCCGAATAATCGCGCCGACCCACATCCCTCCGAACGCACATATCACAGCGACGAGCGATGCGAGGCTGAACACTGCTGGAGCGTGATGCGAAATGGATAAGTTGATCGCCAAAGAAATTGTCGAAACCGTAAACGACATCCCCATGACCTGAATGAGCTCGTTCTGATTGAGATCCAGTGACTGGAGGTAAGGAACGACCGGCACGGATGACACGCCTGTGGCGGCCGTGGCAGCACCCGTCAGCCCGCCAATCACGGGCCCGAGCCATCGTTGGGTATCTGAGCGGATTTTGACTGCCATTTTCCGCAAGGCGCTGGCCGCGTACAAGATCAGCACCACGCCAAGTAAAGTGATCGCGGCATCACCGTTTCCATGCGCAAGCCAACCCGTGCCGAGGACGGTCACAAGAGCCGCTACCACCAAAAGAGGCCAAAACCGTCGCAGGAGGCTCAGAAGGGCTGTCCCGCTGACCGCCTGCCAGAGATTTGTCAGTAGCGACGGAACGACCAAAAGGGACGCCGCTTCGACCGGCGGCATTGCAAGAACAAGGATCGCCATGGCGATCGGTGGAAGCCCGAGACCAACGCCGCCCTTGACAATTCCTGCTACTGCAAATGCCAAGGCAATTAGCAAGAGAACCGAGACAGAACTACTGGTTTGCCATGCGCTCACAATCGGTCCGCCAATTTGACCAGACAAAAACTGATCGCGGAGAAGCCCGCGAAAGCGAGGACAAGCGGAACACTGGAACCGCTATAAAAGCTGCCGATCAATATCGCCAGAGGTACGGATACAAAGGTGGTGACAGCCCCCACCACAGACGCCCCGGTTCCAGCGACTGCGCCTAGCGAGCGCATCGCAAGCGCGTTCAGATTACTGACGAGAAGGCCAAAGCAGAATAACATAATCGCAAGATAAAGGCTGAGCTCGGTCAAGGATTCCTTGCGCCCCATCGCAAGTGTCGCGGCGGCCATGACAACTGAGGAAGAACACATAACGACAACGCCGATCGTGGCTAAGCGTTCGACACCAAGTCTCACCACCAGACGCCCGTTGAGAAATGACGCCAAGGCCAGGCTGAGTGACATCAGCGCGAAGAACAGCGGGTAGCGGGACCCGAGGCCATGTTGCACCTCGAACAATTGCTGCGACATGTTGAGATAGGCAATAAATGCACCAGACACGACACCGAGCGCACCGGCGTACAGCATCGCAGGACCGTTTCTGAGTACGGTGCCGAAATTGAACACGAGACGCTGGAACGACAGCGGCGTGCGCGCATCTGTGGGGTGCGTTTCCACTAATCTCGTGTTGAGCCATATGAGCATTGTCAGCGCTCCCACCCCGAACAAGACAAAGAGGGCACGCCATCCAGCCAATCGTATGACGCCCTGGCCAAGATAGGGCGACACTGTTGGAACAAGCGCAAAAATGACCATGATAAAGGACATGGTTCGCGCCATCATCGCACCTTCATAACGGTCACGGACAATGGCAACCGTAACCACGCGTGGCGCGCCCAAGCCGACGCCCTGAATAACTTGCCCCGCAATGAACCCCCAGAACGAGCTGCTAAAATACGACAGTAGGGCTCCGCCCAAAAAAATGAGCAAGCCGATGTTTAACGACAACTTTCGTCCGATACTGTCCGACCAAGCGCCGAACAGGATCTGTCCGAATGCGAGCCCGATGTAAAGCAAGGCAACTGCCAGACCAATCCTGTTCGGATCGGGCAGGTTAAAGTGTCCGGTCATGTGCGAGAACGCTGGGAGGATCATATTGATGGCCAGCGCCACCAGAGCCATAAGCATTGCGTTCAGAGCGATAAACTCCAGTCCCGATATATCTTTCGCACGTGACATTTTTCACCTTCAAGCCGATTGGACGGATTGAGGTATTTTGGGGATGTTCAGGTTCTGAACTAGTCGGAATAACGGAAGAACTTTATGTCCTGCATGTCCGGAATTTAGACCGGTAGATCAACAGTCAGATATTTCGCGATGAAGTCTAGAAAGACCTTGAGCTTCTTCGGCATCAGCTTTCGGTCGGGATAGAGGGCGTAAAGCGGGCGGGAGGGCATGGTATAATCAGCCAGCACTTCGACAAGACGGCCTGCCGCAATGTCGTTGTCCGCTATGAAATTTGGCAAGCGGGCGATCCCGAGACCCTGTAGAGCGGCGTCCCTTACGACCTCGCCACTATCGGATCTGAAATTGCCGCTGACGGGAACCTCGATATTGCTGTCATCTTTAGCAAAGGACCAAACGTCCTTGTTGTGGCGGTGCGTATAGATCAGGCAGTTGTGCGCGGCCAGACCTGCCGGATCGTCCGGCACTCCCTTCTCTTCGCAATAGGCCGGCGATGCACAAACTATGCTACCGAGTTCGAGAAGCTTGCGGGCGATATAAGACTCGGCCTGCACCGGGCGTGCCGTGAAGGCGACATCGAGCCCCCGAGACAGAAGGTCGGGCGTATCGTCGCTGAGCGAAAGGTCCAGAGTGATCGATGGATAGCGCTTAAGAAACTCCGGCATGAGATTGGACAGGTGCAGTTTTCCAAAACTCATCGGCGCATGAACGCGCAACGTACCCTGCGGTTGCGACTGCAAGCTGGTTGCCGCATCCAGGGCCCGGTTTGCATGAATGACGGACAATCGCGCCTCGGCTAGATATCGCGCTCCTGCCTCCGTCAACATGAGCGATCTGGTTGTTCTTTGTAAGAGCTTTACACCAAGGTGAGCCTCGAGCCTGTTGATCCGCTTACTGACCGCCGATGCCGATATCTTTAGCCGTTCGGACGCGCCAGCGAAGCTCATCTCTTCGGCCACTGTCACGAAGGTTTCCAAATCGGATGTCTGCATCGCCAGTCCATACTTATCTGTCGGTTCCACCTTGTGTATCTCGAGGCTTTGCTAAGTATACCGTAGCGGTTAAGGCTAGAAGAACGATGCTGGCCAATGGCAGCGTCCGAGCGCCGGTTTCGGCAATTGTCACACCTCCGATGAACGTCCCGACGGTCAGACCGGCATTGCCCAAAGAGATGAAGAGGCTATTGGCGAATTCCGGCGCCTCGGACGCAGAGCCATTGACCAGTTGTTGTCCCAGCAAAAAACCGGTCGAGTGCACCGTGCCCCAAATTATGATCAAAACGACAACCGCAGGGGTGACATGGGCTAGCCCATAGATCAGTGCAAAGGTCAGGCAGAGGATCAACACGAACCCGGTTACCAGCCGGTTCAGATGTTTGTCGACAAAGCGGCCGGCGGCAAGTGTGCCCAGAAACCCGGCGGCGCCGAAAATAAAAAGCATCAACCCGATCATCGATCCTTCCATTCCGCCAGCGACGGCGAGATATTCCGCGAAGTAGCTATAGATGCAGAATGTCGACGCCATGATCAAAAACAGCACCGCCAGGCTCCACCAGAGCTTGAGCTTTTTGAGCACCCAGATTTGAGTGCGAAACGTCAGCCGACGAGTGGCGGCAAATGACGGCACAAACAGAAGAAGGGCGATCAGGGCGACGCTGTTCAGGCCCGCAAACAGGATGAAGCCGGCCTGCCATCCGTGTGATACGGATACAAACGACACCATGGGCACGCCAAGGACCGTCCCGGCGCTCAATCCCGCAAAGATGACGGAAACCGCCTTACCACTATCTTCTTCCGCGACGGTTGAGCTTGCGGCCGCCATGGCGAACGACCAAAAGACCGGATGGAAGAAAGCGGGAAGGATACGAAAAAACAGCAGCCAGCCAAAGCTTTCACAGAACAATGACAGAAGGTTGGAACCGGCAAAAATGGCGAGCACTAGGGAAAGGCTCAGCTTGCGGTCAAATCTTGAAAACGCCAACGTCATCCAGGGGCCGGTGATCGCAATGGTCAATGCAAACCCGCCGAGAAGCCACCCGGCCGCGCTAATCGATACATCGAACGCTTCGGCCAACTGAGGCAATATCCCGATGATGCCGAACTCGGTCGTGATAAGGGAGAATGCTCCGAATGCGAGAACGAATACGCTGAAGGGCATGTGTTGATCTTTCTTGCAAGTTGGCCAGCAATGAGTTGACGTAGGCGAGCGGACGCATTTCGGTGTGGAACCGGCAATGGAATTTCAGGATTGGCGGTATGGGTTGGCGGCTCCGCCGGACCTTATGGAGCCGCTGGCATCGTCACCCCTGCTGCCGGGATCAGCATTCAGTTTGCATCGTGAAAAATAATACCCAATGTGTGCCGCATGCCGCTGCGCAGGCGGCTGACGCCGTGACGCATGTTGACGCGATAAGTGCCCTTCGTTCCTTTGACGGGCCGGTTGCGCACGGCGAAAATGACGGCGTCTCCCTGCCGTAAGGGCATTACCTCGGCGCGGCTCTGCATCCTGGGCCGCTGTTCGGTCAGAACGAACTCTCCACCAGCGAAATCCTTGCCGGGTTGGGAAAGCAGCACTGCCATTTGCAGCGGGAACAACAAATCACCATAGACGTCCTGGTGCAGACAGTTGAAATCCCCCTCGACATATTGCAGCAACAATGGTGTGGGCCTGAGCTGCCCCGCATTGTGGCATTGCTCCAGATAGGCGCGGTGCACTTCCGGGAAACGGGTGTCGATCCCCATCCGCTCGTTCCAATCATTGGCGATCGGGACCAGGAGCGGATAGATTTTTTCGCGCACCGTCGCGACGACAGCCGGGAGAGGGTAGTCGAAATACTTGTATTCGCCCTTTCCGAACCCATGCCGAGCCATGTGAATCCGGCTCCGAAATTTCTCATCTTCTGGATAGAGCGCTGCAATCTCGGCACACGCCTCTTTGCTTAGGAGCGACGGGACCAAAGCACATCCGAACGATCCCAGATCATTTTTCAGAGCATCCGCGTCGATCTCGTCGATACGGGATTCAATCTGTGCGATTGTCATGCCGTTTGCTCCAGTTCAAGCAGCGCCCGCTTGCGCTCGATACCCCAACGATAACCGGATAGCCCGCCATCTGAACGAACCACCCGGTGACATGGAATGGCCACCGCGAGGGCATTGGCGCCGCAGGCTTGCGCAACGGCTCGGAAAGACGTTGGTGCGCCGATCGTCTCGGCAATTTCGCGATAGCTTGCGGTTTGCCCCGCGGGAATATCGCGAAGGGCCTGCCAGACCCGCTCCTGAAACGCCGTACCCTGAATATCGAGCGGCAGATCGAGACCGAGCCGGGGAGCATCAACAAAACCCACGACCCGCGCGACAAGCGCCTCAAAGGCTTCATCACCGCCAATAAGCTCGGCTTGCGGAAACATGGATTGAAGATCGTCCAGCAATTTCTCGGCGGTGTCACCGAGTAGGATGGCGCAAACGCCTTTTTGGCTGCAGGCCACCAGTACCGATCCCAACGAACACTCACCCACAGCGAACAGGATACGCATGTTCTGCCCGCCATTCTTGTAAGTTGAAGGGCTCATCCCAAGGGCTTGTGTTGCAATCTCATAAAAGCGGCTGCTGGAGCTGAAACCAGCGTCATACATCGCGGAGGTGACGGAGGGTGCGTCGCCGTTCAAGCTCTTTCTAACCTTTTGCATACGATGCGCCCGCGCATAGGCTTTCGGCGTCACGCCCGTCTGGGCTTTGAACAGTCGATGAAAATGAAACACGCTGAGGCCGCATGACTTTGCGAGCGCCTCCAGACCTGGCTCTTCTTCGGCTTCTTCGATGGCCCGGCAGGTGGCTGCAATTTTTGCGGCCATAACCACATCGGGTGCCGTTTCGTCTGGCTTGCAGCGTTTGCAAGCGCGATAGCCTGCCTCCTGCGCCTCGACGGAACTGTCGAAAAACTCAACATTTTTTTCATTCGGGCGCCGCGAGGGGCAGTCCGGCCGACAGTAAACGCCGGTGGTCTTCACCGCGTAGATGAATGGGGGCAATGAGCTTGCATCGCGCGCCAGAACCGCCTGCCATCTGGCAGCGTTCTGTGACTTATCAGGTTCGTGTTTCATGCCATGGTCTTCCAAGATTTGTGTCATGGCCCAATCTAGCGCCCGAGCCTGTTCCAAAAACTCCGGTTCTTGTGATCAAACCACTTTGCGGAAGGTCAGATTGATCCGTTGTTTACCGAACGCTGGATGCTCACCTGTTTTCAGGGTGTTGACGCCATGGTAGCAAAGCCTCGACGGCCCGCCCCAAACGACAACATCGCCATGTTCCAAGGTGTATTTTTTCACTGCATCTTTCCGCTTTAAGCCCCCGAATAGGAAACTGGCGGGCAGACCAAGCGAGACAGAGACAATCGGCTGAGTGAAATCGGCTTCGTTGCGGTCCTGATGCAATGACAGTTTCGAACCGGGCAGATAGCGGTTTATGAGACACGCATCCGGCTGGAACCCCGAATATCCCGCAGCCACCGCCGCCTCTGTCGCAATCTTGAGAAACGAGGCTGGCATCTCGGGCCAGGACCGGTTGGACAGCGGATCAACCGGGTCGTACCGATAGCCAGTCTTATCCGAAACCCAGCCAAACTTGCCGCAATTGGTCATCGCGACGGACATCCTGTGCCCGCCCGGCGTGATCATGTGGCGAAAGGGTGAGGCCGCTTGAATGGAATTCAGAAATGATAGGATATCGGCGCCTAAACCCAGTGCAAAACCCGGAAGCAGGACGGCCCCTTCAGCCAGGATCACCGTCGGCTTGGGAAGGAAATCAAAGAAGCTCTCTTGCATGGATTTGGTTTCCCGCAGACGACCCTCGGATCTTAACTCCCGCGCCAACATCCAAGCAGCCCGTTTCTTGCGCATTTAAGTAATGAGCCGGGGGGGCGAAGAACCCCCGGCTCTTTCTGTGCCAGCCAGGCGCTTACACCAGACGACTGGAAATGCCGCCATCGGCATTGACATGGCTGCCGGTTACGAAGCTGGCGCGATCGGACAGCAGGAACAGAGCCGACTGGGCGATCTCTTTTGCTTCCCCCATCCGTTTCAGCGGGTGCAGACTATCCAAGAATTTATGTATCTCAGGATCGTCACCCGACATGGCGGTCTTGATGCTGCCGGGCAGAAGCGCATTGACACGGATCCCGTTCGGTCCGTGCTCGCCGGCGAGAGATAACGTCATGCCGATCACACCTGCTTTCGACGCCGCATAGGCGGCCATGCCCGGCATCCCGGAATTCGAGAAGCCCACGAAGGACGATGTGAAGACGATCGACCCGCCGCCCCGCTTTTCCATCGCCGGGATCTGATACTTGGCGTTGAAATATGCGCTTGTCAGATTGGTGGCGATGACATTGTGCCAGTTGGCATTGTCCATCTTGGGAACAGATACCATCTCGCCGACGATGCCTGCATTGTTGAAGGCGCCGTCAAGACCGCCGAACTCGCTCTCCGCCATATCGACCAGGGCCTGAGAATAGTCCTCATCCGTAACGTCACCGGCGAGGACAGCGGCATTGCCACCGTTCTGCCTGATTTGATCGGCGAGCGCCTCCAGCTCGGCCTTGCGCCGCGCGCCCAGAACGACATTCGCTCCCTCTTCAGCGAAGAGCAAGGCCGCCGCAGCGCCGATGCCGCTGCTCGCGCCGGTAATGATGATCGTCTTGTCTTTCAATTCCATCGTGTATCTCCTGCATTGCGATGCAGGAGATATCGCAGGAACCGACGCGCCGAACACTCCGGTTCTTGCGGTGGATGTTTTTGCCCAGGCGCTGGATCCTCTTCTCGAAATGTCACGGCCCGGCCGAGAATAAAAAGCAGGCTCAACAGAGATCGTTCGACCACAATGATCATGCGCAGCAAGCATCTCTCTGCATTCCATCCGCTGCAGGTGCGCAACACGCACCCATTGCCGTTGTTCCCTCACAGCAGCCGCTCGTGGCGGCGCCCGACGATTGGGCCCTGTGTGCCGGTTTGCAGACCGCTGCGGTGGCACGAAGTGTGATAAAAACGCTTTTGTCTCTGGCGATTGGTTGGCCTAATTCCATAAGCTGTAGCCCGACGTTTTTCGGGGCGAATTCGACCATGACAGAGCCATCCGCAA
Source organism: Woodsholea maritima DSM 17123 (assembly GCF_000382325.1). Taxonomy (GTDB): domain Bacteria; phylum Pseudomonadota; class Alphaproteobacteria; order Caulobacterales; family Maricaulaceae; genus Woodsholea; species Woodsholea maritima. Next base: position 1,063,842 of record NZ_KB908056.1, on the reverse strand, counting down.
GCGCAGAAAGCCTGGTGAGGCTTTGTTCCAAAATTCCGACAAATTTTCCGACCCGCATATGGGCATCGCCGGCGCCGTCTAGTAGCTGGAGCCGCGCCTCCGACCACCTCTCGACAGTTCCGCCACAATCGATCCCGGTCGATTCAGAATGCCGTAATTCCGTCACATGGTAGCTGGCGCCGATTGGTTCCCCGTTAGCCTCGAACACCAGGGCGGAATCGGCGTGGAGTGCTTTCAATTCGGATAGAAGATCTGCAAGGGTCATTGTTACACTCTTTCATTTCAATGAATCTTGAATTAACTTCGCATGGGTCAAAGAATAATTCAAGAGGTGTTGAAATATGAAGGAGGAGGAGGCTGCGACGGTCTTTCAGGCGCTTTCGAATGCGGATCGGTTGAGGATTATCCGGATTTTGGTCGCGTCCGGACCCGAAGGGCTTAGCGCTACTGAAATCGCTGAGAAAGTGGGTGCCAGCCCATCACGAACTTCGTTTCACCTTGCAGGACTGACGGAAGCCGGACTTATTCAGCGTGAACGGCAATCGCGCAGCCTTATCTACACGGTGGATTTTGTACGGCTCGGGGGCTTGGTGACATTCTTGCTAGACGATTGCTGCAACAAAAGCCCGAAGCTCCGCGCCTGTTGTTCCTGAACTCTGGGAGGTCTCGGGGTAGAGGGCTTCAATTCGGTGCGTCGTCCCTGTTTCGGTATCTCAAACAGCCGTCGGTACGATCAATGAGGCGTGCTCATGTCAATCCACTATTTCGACCCGGTGAACAAAGACCCTTTTTGAAGGAGTGGTACAGCGCCGAAGGTGGCGCTGTACCATTTTCCTTATTCCGCGGCGCGGGCTTTGCTAGGCGTCCAAGCAAATGGTTTGAACGGTTCGTCAAGCGGTGTGTCGGCCAAATGGTTAGTGTAGTTGGACAGTACTTTCTGCGCCAGGCCAACAAGGACGTCCAAGATCGCGCGCGGCTCGAAACCGGCATCCAGGAAGGTTTGAACCTCCGCAGGCGACGGATTGCCGTTTTTGCGCACTAGGATCAGCGTGAACTGGCGCAACACCTCCAGGCGCGGATCGTCAAGTGGACGCTCCTCTCGAAGCGCATTGACGATGGCGTCGTCAACCCCTTGTGACTTGGCGATCGCCGTATGCGCCGGCACGCAATAGTGGCAGCGATTTTCCACATTGATCGTCATCCACACGACATTGCGCTCGTCCACCGAGAGCGCCGTTTGTTCAAACATTTCATGTAGTTTGTAGTAGGAGGCCAGCAGTTCAGGCGAGGACGCCATGACCTGATAGAGGCCCGGCAACATGCCATAATCCTTGATGGATTGTTCCAGCATGCCTTTTGCCGCCGCAGGCGCGGTGTCGACAGTGTGAAGCGTGAATACACTCATGTGAGAGGTCCTTTTGATGGTGGTTCTGGGTTCGACAGGCCGAGCGCGAAAGCTGAGCCTTGGAACAGAGCTATTTATGTCTGCCTATTCATAAATTGGACGTGAGACTTTCGTGTCTCGCTTGGAGCCTTTTCTTGTTATGTCAGAAGAGAGAGAAACGCGTCATGCGCGGTGCGCGAAATGCCGGGGTCGCGTCGCGCCACCGCTTGCAGCATGGCGCCCTGACCGGCGGAAACCGCCAACCGGGCAAGCGCCTCGGACGGTAGTGCGGTCGTTAACTCGTTATTGTCCTGAGCGCGCCGGAAAGCCTGGGTGAAGGCGTTCATTAGGCAAGCATCGCCGCGCCGTAGCACGTCTTGCATTTCCGGATTGTCGCCAAGTTCAGCCGTGGTGCGCACCAAAAGGCATCCGCGTCCGCCGCCCGAGGACACATCCGCTTCCCATGCGTCAAATACAGCCCGCACGTTCTGCATCACGGGCAGATCACGGGCGAGCAGTGCCGCAGCCTTTTCAACGCGCTTGTCGATGTAATGCGCCATGGCCAGGCGAAAGAGGCTGATCTTCTCCCCGAACACATAGGACAAGCTTTGCCGATGCAGCCCGGTCGCCTTCTCCAGATCGGTATAGGTGGTGCCGTCAAACCCGCCCTGCCAGAATGCCTGCATCGCCGCGTCAAGCGCGACGTCCTTGTCAAAGCTTCGAGGGCGTCCTGAATTTACCATGACTCATTTATGCACCATCATTCATAAATGAGTCAAGCCGCACTTCTTGGGTCGATAACACCATCGTCAAGGCTCTTAAGGCAGTCGTTCTCGGCCGAGGCAAACTGTCCACAAAATTGCCTGAAAACACTTGTCTATTAAGTCAAAATGGAAGCTGTATTTTCAATATGATCTGGAGATTTGGTGCCGCAACAAGACGCGCAATTCTGCCTTGCTTGTCGCCGCGCCAGACCAATAAATCTGCGAAGCGCGGGGTTGTCGTTTTCCGGGCGCCAGCTCAGTGATAAGGGTACGCACTCTTCTTCATGACCAATTGGCGCCAGTGAGACGTTTGGATATCTGGCTCCAAGTGCGTGGTCACAAACGAGCGTCACGCCAAATCCCAAGCCAACCAGGTTCATGATACCCTCGCGACATATATGATGTCGTGTAATTGAGACCCCGCGCCCGAATTCAGTCACCTGACGGACGATGTAGTCGTGGAGTTCTGACCCGGAATCTCGGGCGCTAACGACGAACTTCTCATTCACTACATCCGCCCACCTTAGTCGGCCAACTGAAGCTAATGAGCTGTTGCCTGCGACAGCCAAATAGACCGGCGTATAAGCCAGAACCAAATGGTCACTGGTCTGACAAGGAGAGGCTCCGATTGCTATGACGGCGTCGATTTCACGGTGTCCCAACATCGTCATCATTTGGCGCCGCCCACATTCGACAAAACTCAGATGCACGGCGGGGTGGGATTTGGCGAAGGCCTCTATCAACGCGCGTTGCGATCCGTTGGAGAGCGAGAACATCGTGCCGATGCGAAGTTCTCCATCACCCGCGATGGCATTAGACTGAGCGCGTGTCACGCCGGCTTTCAGATTGTCATAGATCGTGCTCGCACAGTCGACGAACTCGCTTCCTGCAGCTGTCAAACGTGCGCCTGTTGGCTGCCGCTCGAAGAGCGAAACACCAAGCAGATTTTCAAGCTTCTGAACTCGTCTCGATACCGCCGATTGGCCAATTTCCAAGTGTTTCCCGGCCTTTCTGAAGCTGCATTCCTCTGCGACAGTCAGAAGCACCTCCAGGTCCCGAACATCTACCTGCCGGACAATATGAACTAAACTAATCTCTTTCATAGCGACAGGTTTTCCGCCGCCACTTCCGCGTGACAGGCTGAGCGTGGCAACGGGGAAGTCGCCATGCGAAACCATCGACGGCTTCCATCAATTGATATCTATCCGCCCGAAAGCCGGTGGGTGAAGGGCGCTTCTTCATTCTTTACGCCATTCGTAAGGATGCGTTGAGGAAAGCGGATTCTCGACAAATGCGCTCAGTCCCTCCCTCAGACTTTCCACATCGCCCCCAAAGGCGATCAGGATGAAGGCTGCGGCAAGCGAAACGTTCTTTAGGAAATCCCAGAAAACCGGCATCGCCTTGCTGTCGGCGCGGAAAGCAAAGTCACCTAAATCCCAAAATCGTTTGTAAAACAGTGCGGTGATCACGCAGAAACCGGTCAGGGCGATCGCGCCCAATCGGTCCGCCATTCCGGTAACAACTGCCAAGGATGCAAGGACCTTCAGCAGCAAGGCGCCGCCCGCCATTGCCGATGCGGTCCCATCCTGCACGCGGATGGATTTCACATACGCTTTCATGCCCTTGAAATCGACAACTACGTAAAAGGCGCTGAACAGAAACACAGCGACCAGTATGAACCGAAGGCCAAACACGATCAGGGTCTCCGCTAGCATCAACCGTTGCTCCCTTGATCGTCGGAACATCCGTACGGCTGCATCAACACTGTCGCCACGCGCGCCTCCACGTCTTCAACCAACGCATCGAAACACGCACCTGCACGCGCCCTGACGGCCTGACCTGCCATGAAATCCAGAAGGAGCCGCGCACGCACCTTCGGCGATGGTGCACTTGCAAGCTCGCCCTTGATGATGGCGGTTGCAAAGCGCGCGGCGATCTTCGCTTCCAGCATTGTGAAGGACTGCGCGATGATCTGCTGAACATCCGCCATTTCTTCAGCGGCGGTTGTTGCGCAACAGACCAGAAGGCACCCCGAAGGGTGTGCGGCAGAAGTGTTGTTCATCGCCGACACCAAAAGAAAGGCGCGGACGGCACGAGTCAGATCCGCCTCGTCCTCGAAGGCTTGCAAAGCCTCGGCGGTTATCGTGTCTTCGTATGTTTGGAGCGTTCTGAGAAAGAGCGTTTTCTTGTCCTTGAACGTCCGATAAAGACCAGGCCTTGACGCCCCAGCGGCTGCGACGAGGCTGTCCAGTGATGCGCCGTCATATCCATGTTTCCAGAACACATCCATCGCGCCAGCAAGCGCACTCTGCTGATCAATAGATGGCGGCCGGCCGCGCCCACGTTTGATTGAAGACGCCGCAGCGTCGCTAGGCTTCTCGGACACGTGATCGCCCTCGCGTACTGGATATGCGAATAGGATGGCATTAATGTAACTATTCAGTACGAAAATAGCAACGGGCTAATCGCATATGAATCAGGATACGCGCGAAAGTGGTGATCTTTGAGGCTGGTGAATGTCGATCGAATATGATGCGGTCGCTGATGATAGAAGAGTGGTGAGGCCATTGAGCACTCGACGAATACTCGGCCGTTAAGGTGGAAGCCTGCACGATTGTGTTTCCAACCAAGGCAGCCAATTGCCCGAAGCGCCGGTGCCGATGAGGACATTTTACTCGTTGCCAAGTACAAACTCAGCGCCGAGCTCTGATGACTAAAGCTTCAGATCAATCCCATCCGCAGAGACAAAGATACAAAAATGTTGGGTTACGGTGTCGCCGGCTTCTTTCTACCGGCTCCCAAGGAATAAAGGCACGAGTATGCAATCTGCGTGGCAGAGTATGATATTGATAAATATGGGTAAATGGCGCACCCGACAGGATTCGAACCTGTGGCCTTCGCCTTCGGAGGGCGACGCTCTATCCAGCTGAGCTACGGGTGCATACCGTTCGCGAGATGCTTACGCCATGCTTACGCGAGATTTTCGTCGGTCTAAAGGGCGAACCCGACATTCACCCAAACCGTTGTTTAGTCACTTCTTTCTTCCAACACCTTTTGCCATCGCCAGACTTGACATCTGCCTTCGGAGGGCAACGCTCTATCCAGCTGAGCTATGGGTGCGTGAAGAGGGATCTTTCTTACAAGGCTCAAGCCAGTGTGGCAATCCTGAGAAGCTGCTCAATTATACCTTCAAATCCGTACCGAATTGGGGTAAACTTAAGATAAAGTTCGCGTCATTCGTTTTTTTCTTGCCATAGGCTAGGCAGGGCCCTATCGTTCACTATATGATTTCAGCGAATGGGGCGCCTCATGGATGTAAATGCGCGTGGTACGCTTTTACTCATCGAAGATGATGATGCAGACGCCTTGGTGTCTGAAACTATTTTCGCGCAGAATCTACCTGAAATGACGTTTAAGCGGTTGAAAAACTATTCAACCGCAGAGTCCTATTTTGCGCGGCTGAAGCGCAATTTTGACACCCCAGCACCCGCCTGCGTCTTGCTGGACCTACGCTTAGGCGATGGCGATGGTGAGGCACTGTTAGACCTGATGGTCGACCATCCCCGGTTAAAAGACACTATTGTGATCGTGCTGTCCGGGGATAGCTCAAATCCGCGCCGCGATCTTGATCGACCCGGCGTTGCCTGTCGCATGGAAAAACCGGATACACTAGGCGCATATAAGCGTTTGTTAGAAACCATCAGCACGCTCATGCATGCCACTCAGCTCTCTACAACGCCTACATCGGCCCGATCGAGCGACAACGCCCAACACCATCAACCGGCCGCTTAGTCCCGCTTAGTCCTTACCAAGCCAGGCTTTAGTCCGTCGGCGGACCATCATCGCCGCCCTGCTGATCTGTGCCATCATCGCCGCGGAGCCGGCGCGTTGCGATCCCTGGAGCGAGCCCCTCCGCCACATAATCGTGACGTTCGCGATCGAGATGACTGCCGATCAAAACGCGATAAATCACAACGCTAAAAACCGCACCGACAATGGCAAGTATGACAAAAAGCACCCATGCCCCTTGCGAGACCGGCTTCAGGATAGAGAGCGCAAACAGGCACGCCGCAAAAAACAGCGCAGCCAAAGTAATGGCACCTAAGTGTCTGAAAAAAATCATCATGAATTGAGTTTACCATAAGCAAACTCACGCTAGAAGGGTTTTCGAATGTTAACCTGTCAAAATCGACCTAGCCGGCATTCGCGCGATTATAGGTGAGGGACAAGAAGACATCTTCCAGATTGGCTTCTTCGGTGCGTAAATCCTGAATGCGCGCGCCGGATGCATTAAAGCGTTCGATCATGTGCGCGACAGAGGCATGACCGAAGCGATAGGTGATCGCCAAGGCACCATCGCGAATTTCCGCATCAAAGTCTTCAAACCCTGCGGGCACTTCACTCAAAGGCACGACCGGCTCAATCACCAAGGTTTTGCGGTCAACACGCTTTAAAAGCTCGTCTTTAGGCTCACAGGCCACAACCTGGCCCTGATCAATGATGGCGATATCATCGCACAGCTCTTGAGCTTCTTCGAGATAATGGGTGGTCAGCACAATCGTCGTGCCGCGCTTATTCAGCTCCACCACATACTCCCACATCTGGCGGCGTAGCTCGATATCCACCCCGGCGGTCGGCTCATCGAGCACCAAGATCGGTGGATTATGAACCAAGGCTTTGGCAACCAAGAGACGGCGCTTCATGCCGCCCGAGAGCCCACGCACATAGGCATTGCGCTTATCGGTGAGGCCGACGGCCGCCAAGATCTCATCTGAGCGGCGCTCTGATTTAGGGACGCCATAAAATCCAGCGATCAATTCCAAAGTCTCATAGGGTGTGAAAAACACATCCATATTGATTTCCTGAGGCACAATCCCAATCGCGGCGCGGGCCTGGCGCGGATGAGTATCAATATTCATGCCCCAGATTTTAGCCTCGCCTTCGGTTTTCTTGACCAGACCGGCAAAGATATTGATGAAGGTGGACTTCCCAGCCCCATTTGGCCCCAAGAGACCAAAAATCGAACCGGTTCGGACTTTCAGATCAACACCCTTAAGCGCCTGCTTTGGCTCGCGTTTTTTGGAGCCGGGATAGGTTTTTTTAAGGCTACAAGCCTCTAAAGCAAATTCAGGCACCAGGCGGGAGCGGGCGTCAGGGGACATTAGAGCCTCGTAGTCTAAGGGCGGATCGGTGCGCAGCGGGCCAAGCCAACACATACCCGCCATGTTGACGCGCATGGGCCAGACACCGTAAAGACATTTCACTGTTACTTAGGAAGCATGATCGGCGACGTCTAGTTTTTTCCATCGGGAATTAACACGCGCCGCATGTCACGACAGCGACGCCTTAAGCTTTGACCGGTTTAACTTTTAGGACGATGCCTTCATGTCTACCTTGGCCACCCCATCTGCGCCTGAACCTGAAATCGTGATTGTTGACAGCCATCGCGTCAAATGTGACGGCGATGACAGCGCGCTGGGCCATCCACGAGTGTTTTTAGAAATGGGCGGCGAAGATTTCGTTGAATGCCCCTATTGCGATCGCCGCTTTGTCATGCGCGGCTCGGCGCACGATCCAAACGCCTAAATCTATACATCTTAGGAGCGATTATGGCCGATAGCACGCCTCCCAAGACGGCTTCGGTGATGCGGCCCTGGCCGCTGCTTATCGGCCTGATCCTCGCCCTTTCTATCCAGCTTATCCCCCTGCCCGAGGGAGTTAGCCGCGAAGCCTGGCTGGTGGCATCCCTTGGCGTTTTGATGGCCGTCTGGTGGGCCAGCGAAGCCATTCCCATCGCGGCCACGGCCCTGATCCCGCTCGCGATTTTCCCGCTTTTAGGCCTGACCTCCATGCGAGCGGTCGCCTCGCCCTATGCCTCCCCCACGGTGATGTTGTTGCTGGGCGGGTTTATCCTCGCCTTAGGGATTGAGCGCTGGAATTTGCACGCACGCATTGCGCTGAATATCGTGGCCGCCTTTGGTGCGCGCCCCGGCGCGATGGTCTTGGGCTTTATGGTGGCTTCGGCGGCGCTTTCCATGTGGATCTCCAACACCGCCACGACCTTGATGATGATCCCCATCGCCATGAAAGTGGCCGAAGCCCTCGATAAGAAAGGCATTTCAGCGCGCCTGATCGCGCCCGCACTCGCGTTGGGAATTGCCTATGCCTGCTCCATCGGGGGTGTCGCGACGCCGGTCGGAACGCCAACCAATCTGATTGGCATGGCCTATCTGGAAAACACCTTCCAGCGCACGATTGATTTTCCGACCTGGATGCTGATCGGGATTCCGTGTACAGCCCTGATCGTCCCGGCCATCTGGTTTATCCTGACCCGCATGGTCTTCACCCTGCCCAAGGCGGAAAACAATCCCGCCGGTCACGCCATTATTCTGGCCGAGCGTGACGCCCTGGGGCCAATCTCAACCCCAGAATGGCGCATGGCGCTGACCTTTGGCTTTATCGCGGTTTTGTGGATGGGCCAGCCGATCTGGAATGATCTGCTGGGTCAGCTCTCTCAAATCCTCTCCCTGGGGGTCACCTTCAGCGTCTCCAATGCCCAGATTGCCATGCTGGGCGCGCTGATGATCTTCCTGATCCCAGCGGGGGCCAAAACGCAAGACAAGCCCACATGGGGGGTTTTACCCCTGATGGACTGGGCCTCGACCGCGCGCTTACCCTGGAATGTGCTGATCCTCTTTGGTGGCGGGCTATCGCTGGCCGCCGCCTTGCAATCAACCGGGCTTGCCGATTGGCTGGGCTCCAACCTCACCCTCTTCAGCGCGCTTCCCATGCCTGTGCTGGTCTTTATCCTCGCCGTGATCGTCGTCTTCCTGACGGAGCTAACCAGCAATGTCGCCACCGTGTCGGCCTTCTTGCCGGTGCTGGGCGCTTTGGCAGGGGCCGCTGGCGTACCGGCGGAGATCTTAATTGTGACCGTGGCCATCTCGGCCAGCTGTGCCTTTATGTTGCCGGTTGCCACCGCACCCAATGCGATTGTCTATGCCAGCGGAGAAGTCACGATGGGCCAGATGATCCGCGCGGGCCTGCGCATCAATCTGGTCGCTGCCCCGATCATTGCTGTGATCGTCAGCGTCATCGGCCCCTTGGTCTTTTAAGACTCACCCCGTGCAGTCAAATTGAGCAAATTGCGCGCTCATCTGGCCCTTGACATCGCCCGGCTGCAAGATGGAGAGGATGCAGGACTGAAGCGCAACCGTTTCGCCCGGCGTCCCGACTTGGCCGGGCACCTCAAAGCTCACCGTGTTTTGGGCAAAGCTGCGATTGAGGCTGCGTAAGAGCGCATAATCTTCTGGATCAGCGTTCTGACAGACCACGCTGGCGCTCGCGCCTTCGCTGGGAAGGAAGCTGACCGCTTCGCAATCGACCGCATGGCCGCCAATCATCAAGCTGGTGATCAGGCCCAGCGTCTCTAATGCGTTTTCCATCGGTCTATCCCCTCTTTTGACCTCAATTTTTCCCACCTTAAAAACAAATCATGACAAGCGCGCGGCAAACCGCCCCATGCGTTGATCTTTTGTCAGGCAAAGTGTCACCAGCGCTCAGCTTGGCCATTGCCCGCGCCCGGCCAAGCACACTAAGTTAACGCCAAACTCGCCCGCCGCTATTTACGATATAAGGACTTCTCATGGCCGTCACCCGCGCGATTGATGACAAAGCTCACGTCTATCTGGTTGATGGGTCAGGGTATATTTTCCGGGCTTACCATGCACTACCGCCACTGACGCGCTCTGACGGCACGCCCGTCGGTGCGGTACAAGGGTTTTGCAATATGCTCTGGAAGCTGTTGGAAGACCTCAAAGGCGCGGACGAGCCTAGCCATCTCGCGGTGATTTTTGACGCCAAGGGCGACACGTTTCGCAATGAAATTTATCCCGCCTATAAGGCCAATCGCCCGCCCGCCCCAGAAGATCTGGTTCCGCAATTTGCCCTGATCCGCGAAGCGACCCGCGCCTTTGACCTGCCGTGTATTGAGTTGGAGGGGTATGAGGCCGATGACATCATCGCGACCTATGCCTGTCAGGCCCGTGCCCAGGGCGCGCGCGTCACGATTGTGTCTTCCGATAAAGACTTGATGCAATTGGTCGATGATCGCATCACCTTGCTGGACACCATGAAGAATAAGCGCTCTGGCCCCGATGAGGTGCGTGAGAAATTCGGCGTCGGCCCAAACCGAGTGATTGATGTGCAATCGCTGGCCGGCGATAGCGTAGATAATGTGCCCGGCGTACCAGGAATTGGCATTAAGACCGCCGCGCAATTGATCGAGACCTATGGCGATCTGGAGGGCCTGTTATCGCACCTGGATGAGATTAAACAGCCCAAACGCCGCGAAAAACTGATGGAGCATGCCGAGGATGCGCGCGTTTCACGCCAGCTCGTCACCTTAAAGCAAGATGTCCCTTTAAGTGAGGGATTAGAGGCATTCGGCGCGGCCGATCCCCATCCCGACAATCTGCTGCCCTTCATGAAAGCGATGGAGTTTCGCACGCTGACCCGCCGGGTTCAGGACATGCTGGGCGATGACGCCCCGGTTGAGGCCGATAACCCCGAAGCCCCGATTGATCGCAGCGCCTATGAGACCGTTCAGGATGAAGCCGCGTTAGAAACCTGGATCGCAGCGGCGAAAGCGGCCCATATCATTGCGGTCGATACCGAAACCGATGCCTTATCGGCGACAAGCGCGGGCCTCGTCGGTATTTCGCTGGCCACTGCGCCCGGTAAGGCCTGTTATATTCCGCTCGATCATTTGGGCGGCGATCTGGCCGATGGCGGTGGGCGTCCCACCCAGATTGATCGCGATCGCGCCCTTGCCTTGTTAAAGCCGCTGCTTGAAGATCCTTCGGTCTTGAAAGTCGGGCAGAATTTCAAATACGACCTCTCGGTCTTTGCCCGTTATGGCGTCAAGGTTGCGCCCTATCATGACACCATGCTGATCAGCTATGTCCTGGAAGGGGGCCTTCACAATCATGGCATGGATGAGCTGTCCGAGCTGCATCTGGGCCATAAGCCGATGAGCTTCAAAGAGGTATGCGGCACGGGCAAGTCGCAGAAAACCTTTGGCGAGGTGGATCTCAAAACCGCCACCGAATATGCCGCTGAAGATGCCGATGTCACCTTGCGGCTCTATGCGCTGCTTGCCCCGCGCCTTAGCCAGCAAGGTAAAACCCAGGTTTATGAAAGCCTGGAACGGGCCATGCCCCAGGTTTTGAGCACGATGGAGCTGGCCGGGATCAAGGTCGATGTGGCCCAGCTCTCGCGCTTATCGTCTGATTTCGCACAGAAAATGGCCGAAGCCGAAGATAAAGCCCATGACATTGCGGGCCATCCCTTCAATCTCGCCAGCCCCAAACAAATCGGCGATGTCTTGTTCGGGGAAATGGGTCTGCCGGGGGGTAAGAAAACCAAAACCGGGGCCTGGTCGACCGATGTCAAAGTGTTGGAAGAGCTGGCCGCGCAAGGCCATGATCTGCCCCAGGCTTTGATGGATTATCGCCAATTTGCCAAGCTGAAATCGACCTATTCGGACGCCTTGAAAGAGGCGATCAATCCGGCGACGGGCCGCGTCCATACCAGCTTCTCCCTCGCGGCGACGTCGACGGGGCGCCTTTCCAGTTCTGAGCCCAATTTGCAGAATATCCCGATCCGGACCGAGGAAGGGCGCAAAATCCGTGAAGCCTTCATCGCGGAAAAGGATCATATCCTGGTCGCGGCCGACTATTCCCAGATCGAGCTGCGCCTGCTGGCCCATATCGCCGATGTGGGTGCCTTAAAACAGGCCTTCCATGACGGCGTCGATATTCACGCCTTGACCGCCAGTGAAATGTTTGGCGTCGCGCTGGCCGATATGGATGGCGCGACACGGCGTAAAGCCAAGGCGATCAATTTCGGCATTATCTATGGCATTTCGGCCTTCGGTCTGGCAAATAATCTCAATATCGGGCGCGATGAAGCCAAGGCCTATATCGAGAGCTATTTCAAGAAATTCCCCGGCATCGCCGATTATATGGAGGCCAAAAAGGCCGAAGCCAAAGATCAGGGCTATGTCGAGACGATTTTTGGCCGACGCATCCATCTGCCGGGCATCAAGGATAAAAACGGCTCCATCCGCCAATTCGCTGAGCGCCAGGCGATCAACGCCCCGATCCAAGGCACCGCCGCCGACATTATCCGGCGCGCCATGATCGCCATGCCCGCCGCCTTGGACAATGCCGGGCTGAAATCGCGCATGTTGTTACAAGTTCACGATGAATTGGTGTTCGAAGCACCCGTGGACGAAGCAGACACCTTGATCAAAACCGTCAAGCGCGTGATGGAAAATGCACCCCTACCTGCCCAGGATATTTCCGTCCCCCTCGTCGTCGAAACCGGTACGGGCCAAACCTGGGGTGAGGCGCATTAGGAAGTAAAGTTTGTAAAAAGAATTTAGCTTGACCTGAATTCAACTCACCCCTAAGTCGTGAATGCAAACTCATGATAAGGGGTCGATCCATGATCAGACAATTTCTCCTCGCCACCTGCGCCTTTTTTGGCGCGTCAACGCTCGCTAGCGCCCAGGATTTAACGGCCTTTGACGGTCCCTATGCGGGGGCCAGCCTGGGCGCAGCCTCCTATGACCTGGAAGGTCTTGATGATAACGCCTCTGGATTCACCTTTGGTGGCTTTATCGGCTATCGCGCCCTTGTTTCAGACAATTGGGTCTTAGGCGGGGAAGCCTTTGCGCATACCGAAACCGCCGATGAGCGTTTCACCCTGCGCACCGCCGAGATTACAGTTGAGGCCGAGCATAGCTATGGCCTGGATGCGCATCTGGGCCGGGCCTATGGCCAAAATCTTTACTTTGCCAGCTTGGGTTATGGCTGGACGAAGTATAAAACCGAATATCCCGATCAACTCACCGGATCCTATAACGATACCGAAGGCGGCTGGCGCATCGGGCTGGGCTATGAGCGTGCCTTCACAACGCCCTGGTCCCTGCGGGTTCGCGGGATTTATCAAGATTATGACCGCGATGATCGCGCCCTTCGCGGTCATCTTGATCTCGCCTATCGGTTTTAAGAGCTAAACACGCGCACCCCTCTGCGCCACAACCCTAAAACGAAAAGGATTGAGCGCTTAGACCAATCTTGGTATTCCCGATTCACCCTTTGAATTGAGAGTCTCATGACGTTTAGCGCTCAAACCTTGATTTTTGCCGTCACGCCCTGCCCCAACCAGGTCTATAACCGCGTGATTGGGCGCTATAGAGCCCATAGCGCGGCGGGCTTCACCCTTGACCCGTTATATTTCCAAAATGTCTTTCTGGAGCCGGAAGCACGCACCGGCCTCTCTTTTTCTTGCCTGCTTGATGAGGGTAAACCCATAAAAGGCTTTTCCGGTGCCGTGATCGTGCGCCACACCGAAAATTATTATTGGAAGCATATCGCCAAGCGCAAGAGCCGTAAGGGCCTGAAAGTTCTACAATATGCTTATCTGAATAATTGCCAGGGCCGGCGCATTTTAATCCATAAAACCCATGAAGAGCGCGCGGAGGCCCTATGATGGAGATTTTGAGATGGAGATCTTGAAAGAGATCCTCTCTAAACTGCCTTTGCGTTGGGCTTTGGCCCTATTGCTCTATATCGGCTTTATCACGCTTTGCCTGATCCGATTTGAGGATAGCTATATTCAAAACCCCACCGTCCTGGGGCTCGCGCTCAGCGCGAAAGCCCTCTCCGCCTGGATCCTCGCGGGCATGACATCCCTTATCCTCAGCCTGAGCCTGATGGAGCTGCAAGACCACTATCAGGTCAAAAAGCGAGCCGCCCACACTCCGCCAGAGATCGACCAACCCTTAAAAGGGCCAACCGATGAAGGGCGCTATATCGAAGCGCAAAACCTGTTGCATATGGGAGGCGTGATTAAATTTTGGGTCGGCCTCATCATCCCTGTGATCCTTTGGATCCTGGGCGCAGTGCTGGTCATAGAGGCCAGCGCCTCAGCCAAATATGATGTGTGTGTTCGGAGTGATCAGAGCCGGGCCTATTACTGTCACACCCGTGGGTAGCGTCACCCCCGGCCAGATTGACACGCGATTATCAATATAAACCCCTTCAGGGACTTGATAATCGACCGGGACCCAGCCGCCTTTAGAGCCATCGGGATTGACATGACGATGCCCTTTCACCTGACCGGCAGGTGTGTTGAAGACCGCTTCTTCTCGATTTTGGGCTCTAAAAAACACGCTATCACCACGAACAAGGCCAGTCATTTAACCTGCGAACGCTATATAGGTCAAATTCGTTCAGTTTGTATGACACTAAAGCTCGACTCTTCATTAGAATCATTCTTCGCGTTTGGGTTAATGCCCGCTTAACTTTTCTACGCCCTACGCGAAAAAAGAAAAACCCCGCAAGGCCAAGCCCTGCGGGGTTGTTCACAAGAAAGGCTGTAAGCCCTAGTAGCGGTAATGCTCGGCCTTGAACGGACCTTCCACTTCAACACCGATATAATCGGCTTGTTCGGCGCTCAACTTGGAAAGTTTCGCATTCAGCTTCGGCAGGTGCAGCGCGGCGACCTTTTCATCCAAATGCTTGGGCAGGATATAGACCTTATTTTCATACTGATCACCGCGGGTCCAAAGCTCGATCTGGGCCAAGGTCTGGTTGGTGAAAGAACATGACATCACGAAGGAAGGGTGACCGGTGGCATTGCCCAAATTCACCAAGCGGCCTTCTGAAAGCAGAATGATTTTATGGCCTTCTGGGAATTCTACCAAATCAACCTGCGGCTTCACATTGGTCCATTGGAAATTGCGCAGCGCCTCGACTTGGATCTCGTTATCGAAGTGACCAATGTTAGAAACGATGGCCATATGCTTCATCTTGCGCATGTGATCGACGGCGATGACGTCTTTATTGCCGGTCGCGGTGACGAAGATGTCCATATCACTGACCACATCATCAATGGTGACAACTTCAAAGCCATCCATGCACGCTTGCAGCGCGCAGATCGGATCAACCTCAGCAACGAAAACGCGTGCACCCGCACCGCGTAGCGATTCCGCTGAGCCTTTACCCACATCGCCATAGCCCAGAACAAGCGCCTTTTTACCGGCCATCATGACATCAGTACCGCGACGGATCGCATCGACCAAGCTTTCACGGCAACCATAACGGTTGTCGAACTTCGACTTGGTCACGCTGTCATTGACGTTGATCGCGGGGAAGGCCAGCTCATTGCGTTTCGCCATTTGATAAAGACGCATCACGCCGGTCGTTGTCTCTTCAGACACGCCCTTGATCGCAGCCTTGGCTTTGGCAAACCAGCCCGGAGACATTTCAATACGGCGCTTGATCGTCTCGAACAGATGCTTTTCTTCTTCCGATTTCGGCTCGCCCAGGAAAGACGGATCAGCCTCCGCGCGCTCACCCAATTGCAAATACATGGTGGCATCACCGCCATCGTCCAAAATCATATTTGCGGTTTCGCCGCCCGCCCAATGGAAGATCGCATCGCAATATTCCCAGTATTCGCGCAGATTTTCACCCTTATAGGCGAAGACCGGAATACCGGCCTCGGCAATCGCAGCAGCGGCGTGATCTTGCGTTGAGAAGATATTGCATGAGGCCCAGCGCACTTCCGCACCCAGCGCCACCAGGGTTTCGATCAAAACCGCGGTTTGAATCGTCATATGCAAAGACCCGGCGATGCGTGCACCCTTTAAAGGCTGCTCTGCGCCATATTCCTCGCGCAGTGCCATCAGGCCCGGCATTTCAATCTCAGCCATTTCAATCTCTGTACGGCCCCAGCCGGACAGGGAAATGTCTTTTACATAATAGTCTTTACCAGGGGTCGTCGTTGCGAGGAGGGTCATGATAGAGCCTTTTTTTACGGGGCAGGAATATGGGTCCGGACGGACATTCAGGGTGATATGGCAGAACCATATAAAGAAGTCTTTATATAATTTCAAATCCTGCGAACCATGGCGGTTTTGTGAAATTCTTGTACGCGATGCAAGAAGAATGTTTCTTAACGTGGCCCTAATCCTGTATACAGGTCTTAAGAAATGACTAATCTGTCTCAACGAGGGACGAGGCAGATAAAGACACTACATTTATCAGCCTGGAAAGGTTAACCTTTTCCAGATAGCGCCTGAGACATCTTGAGGGGGAATGTTCACATGCCGATGCTACCCACGGCTCATGCCAGCTTGAAATTTGGCCATAAGCAGCTCGATTTTTACGCCGCTCCCGGTCAAGTTGTGGGCTCAGATCCCCGCGCGCGCGCTGATGAACGCCGTATTCAAGACATAGAAGGCGCGCGCCATGTGGTACGTCTCGATCCCGAACAGAAGCTGGACTTAGGCGCGGGTGATCAGGTTGCCGTCCTACGCCTTCAGCCTGGCCCGGCCAAACGCTCGCGCCCGGTTGCTGTTGCGCATTATGATCAACAAAAATGGGCCCGCACCCAGCCTGCCACGGCTGCGATCCTCTCGCGCGCCGGGGTGGCGCGCAATGTAAACTGGGCATTGTCCATGTTTGCGCTATTTGCGGCCGCCTTGCTCTTTGTTTGGCCGTCCCTCCATGGCCTGGCGAGTGAATTTTTGCCGCGCGGCACCATGAACGGTATTTCTGCCTTTGATATTTTTGCATTTGCCGTAGCCGCCATGCCGGAATTGGCCACCTTCGGCCAATCTCTTGCCTCTATTCCCTTCTTGGAGCGATTGACGACCTTGGTCCCGCAACTGGCAGGCCAGGAAATGACGATCGTGGCCAGCGCGATCTGGCTCATCGGCACACTGATTTGCTTCTCTGCGCGCTCATGGCGCCTCTTGTGGATCCCAAGCTTTATTGGCCTTATCGGCTTGGGCGGTCTTGCGCTGGGTGGTGTGGAAGCCCCGCAAATCCCAGCCCTGATCGGGTTGGGCGCTACGGCGCTCTTCTTCGCCATCGGCGGTCTGATCAATCGCGTACGCGATGGTATGCGGTTGGAAGCACGCATTGCGCGCCTGTCAGACCATTTACTTCAGCATCCGGTTGAAGAATTGGTTCAGACCCCCATTGATCGTGTCGCCCCGGTCGCGCCTCACAGCGCGCCTGAAGACCAACCCGCACAGGCTCCGCAAAACGACGATGATCTGCCCAATGACGATCTGCCCAGTGATGATCTTCCCAGCGTTGAAGAGACGCTCAAGCACACTGATCAGGGCCGTGTGGCCGCGCGCACCGAAGACCCTGACAATGCACGGGCTATCACCCTGCCTCCACCCCCGCCCATGGCTGCGTTGAACTCTGATAATGATGACGCGCAAAGCGCGATTGAAGCCCATGATGAAACTCCTTCACACGAAGATGAGCGCCAGGCTGAGCGCGAAGCGCGCCATGAAATGACCGTAGGGGCCGAAACGCTGGACGGTGAGGCCCACGACGACACCCATTTGAACGTCGACGGCGATGAAGATGCCTTGGTTGTTACAGAGCACGATGACCACGAGCACACCGAAGACACTTCAGACGAAGCGCCTGTCGTGGCCGCTGGTGCGCTGACCCGCGAGACTGAAGAAGAGATCACGCTGGCCATTATCGAGATCGAGCAAAGCCCCCGTCTCAATGCGGATGACGAAGCGGGTGATAACGCGATCACAGCCAGCGACGAAAGCGCGGCTGATAGAGACGCGCAAGAGGCGGCAAAAACCCCTGCAGCGCACGCTGTCGACGCTCATGAGGATGAAGCACCGGCCTTGACCCCCGTGGGTGCCACACCGGCTCAGCCTCAGTTCAACTCAGATGAGGACGTCAGTGTTGAGGCGATCATTGCCGCAGCGCCTGAAGTCGCGGATGAAGGCGATGACGCTCAAGCCGACGCCGAGCTCCCTGTTAGAGCGCAGGCCCAGGATGATGCCCTGGCTGGCGATCAAGACGAGCCTGCGGATCTGACTGAGGGTGATCAGGGCGATCACGCCGTCATCGCCGCTGAGACACAAGACGATGCGTCGGATCAAAGCGAAGACGAGGCCCAAACCCAAGCCCCCCAGGCCGTTGGCGATGCGCATCAAACCGCGCAAACTGGACCCGCCTTAGAGAGTGCTGACAACGAAGACGCGCCGCAACTTCTCAATGAGGGGTCACACGATGGCGACGCGATCCTCGCGGCTCTAGAAGAGGCTGATGGCACTGATGAGGCCAATCAGGACGAAGAACTTGAAGACGAAGCCCGTGAAGACCGTGCTGAGGCCCAGCCTGCTAAGGCGCAAAACGCCGACAGCGTGAGCCATAATGATGAGAATGAGCCCGCGCATCACGCTCACTTGAGCCATGATGATGATGCCCATGACGCCGCTGCGATAAGCGAAGAGCCTGCTGGTGAAGCCGACGAAACCGACGCCAGCACCGTTGACGGTGATGATGATCTGCCGCCTAAAATCCTCCGCCAGGGTGAGGTTGAAGCCCCATCTGACAGCCTTGAAAGTGATGATGCGGACGCGCCAGAGCTGCAAGCCGAAACGCCAAAAAAAGTCCGCCGCGGCTTCCCGGCCAATGTGATCCCGTTCTTGCGCCCATCGGTGGCGAAACCCCCGATGCCAAAGGCCCCTAAGTCCTAAGGCGCTCGCTTAGAGTTTATGCATAGGATCAGCCCCTGGTGATAAACAAGAAGCCCTCGTCGCCGACGAGGGCTTCTTGTTTTGAACTGTAGGCATGTATGAGGGTTTAATCCACCTCGTGAAAACCCGCCTCAACCAATTCACACAAGGCGCTTATGGCCGGTTCGGCGTCCTGGCCATGAGCTTCGATCTCAATCTCCGTGCCCTGGCTGGCTGACAGCATCAGCAATTCCATAATGGAATCAGCCTGAACCTTTTCATTATCTTTCGCGACCAGCACTTCTGCATCGAAGCTTTGGGCACAGGCGACAAATTTCGCCGCCGCGCGCGCATGAAGCCCTTTACGATTGCAGATGGTGACCCGGCGCATAAAATCAGTTCACCCCGTCAAGGATTTCTGAGGCCACTGCGATATAACGCCGGCCCGCATCGCTGGCACTGCCCGCCAGCGCATCCAAAGTCTGGCTGGAGCGCGCTTCGGCCAGCTTGATCATCATGGGTAGATTAACCCCCGCCAAAACCTCGACCTTACCCTTTTCGAGAAGAGAAATCGCCAGATTGGACGGCGTACCGCCAAACATATCGGTCAGGATAATAACGCCCTGACCCATGTCTGCGGCTTTTACGGCATCGCGAATATCATCGCGGCGTTTTTCGATATCATCATCAGGCCCGATTGAAATGGGCGCGCACGCATCCAACGGTCCGACCACATGCTCAGTCGCGGCGACTAATTCATCGGCCAAACGGCCATGCGTGACGACAACAATGCCGATCATTCAGTTTGCCCCACTAGAAAACCAGTAAAGGCTATCTAAGCGCAGTTTTGTGCTCGTGCGAAGCCCTTTCCTGCGCTTTATGCTGTTTCAGGAGACCAGGGGGTAAAGGGCAGGATGACGGTAAATATCGCGCCCGTGCGTCCATCCTGCGCCGGATCACGGTTTTTGGCAAAGATTTGACCACCATGGGCGGTGACAATCTGGCGCGCAATCGCCAGGCCAAGCCCGGAATGCTTACCAAAGGCGGCCCCTTGAGGACGCTGGGTATAGAAGCGCTCAAATACGGTATCAAGATTATCCGCCGGAATACCGGGGCCGTCATCACTCACCGTAATGACCCAAACCTGACGGCCTTTTTGCGTGTCGCGCTTGGCGGCCAAGGCAATCACCCCCTGGTCTGGCGAAAAGGTGATGGCATTGTCGATCAGATTGGTAAAGACCCGGCTTAACGGATCCGCATGGGCATTGACCCCCATGACCTCGGGCAGATCAGTGGCACTGACCGTGATGGATTTAGGATCATCCCTTTGCGCATAAAGCGCGACCATGTCGCGCAAGATCGCCGCCAGATTGACGCTTCTCAAGCTTTCACGGGCCAATTGCGCATCCAGGCGCGATGCGTTGGAGATGTCGGTAATCAACCGGTCCAGGCGATGGACATCATGCTGGATGACTTTGATCAGCCGGTCGCGGCGCTCATCATCCTTGGCCTTTGGCAGCACTTCTGCGGCTGAACGAATAGAGGTCAGCGGGTTTTTAATCTCGTGGGAAACATCGGCGGCAAAGCTTTCAATCGCATCCAGGCGGTCATACAGCGTATCGGTCATGGCCGCATAGGCGCGTGCCAGATCGCCGATTTCATCCTTGCGTCCCGGCATACGCGGCATCGCCACGCGCCCCCCACCGGCCAGGCGTGCCATACGCGCCGCATCGGCCAGGCGTCGCACTGGCCCCCCAATATAGACCGTCAGCCAGATCGCTAGCGCCAGGCTGACGATCGCAGCAAAGATGATATAGGGCAGGATCGCGCGGCGCTCCGTCGCGATCAGTGTATCCAGATCATAGGATTCATAGACCACCGCCCCCACCACGGCTTGAACCGGCTGGATCGGCAAGGTGACGGAAACAACGCGCTCGCCCTCATCGCCGTGACGCACGCCAGAAACAACCTCACCACTGGTCAGCGCCAATTCCACCTCATCGCGGATCGTGCGCGCCAGGCCTTGGCGTTGTTGAGGCGACAGCACCAGTGCACGCACACGCCGGGTCAAATTTGACCACGCACTGCTTTGCACCGCATCCAGGCGGGCTTCGTCTTCCAAGGGCGGGAGGGTTTCGATACCGACCCGCCCGGCAATCAAATGACTATCGGCCACCAGAATGCCATGGCGATCATAGATCAGGGCGCGGGTTTCTTCAGGCACGTAAAGGCGTGAGAGCACTTCACGGGCAATATCTGAATCCATGCGCGGCTGAGGCACGCCTTGTACGGCGGTCTCGGCAATCACATTGACGATGATATCCGCCTGGGCATGCAAAGATTCAATCTTGGCATCCACCAGGCCGCGCCGGTTCTCGGTAATGGCAAAAATACCGATCACCAGAATCGTCAAGGCCGCGAAATTGATCCCGATAATGATCAGATTGAGCCGGGAAAAGAGGTTGGGCCGCAAGCGTTTCACGCTATGGGCCCAAATCCGGCGCAGCGCCTTAAACCTCTTTGTACCGGTATCCGACGCCATATAAGGTCTCTATGCCATCAAAGGTGTTATCCACCTGGCGGAATTTTTTACGAACCCGTTTGATATGCGAATCGATCGTACGATCATCGACATAAACCTGGTCATCATAGGCCGCATCCATCAAATTATCGCGGCTTTTGACATAGCCCGGACGCGTGGCCAAGGCCTGAAGAATTAAAAATTCTGTGACCGTCAAACGCACCGGATGACCTTCCCAGCTGCACGCATGGCGATTGGGATCCAGGGTCAGCTTGCCACGGATCACGGGCTTTAAATCATTGCTTTCGCCATTGGCATCCAAAGTGCTGCCTTGGGTGCGGCGCAAAACCGCCTTCACGCGTTTAGCCAGCAATTGTTGGGAGAAGGGCTTGGCGATATAATCATCTGCGCCCAGATCAAGACCCAGCGCCTCATCAAACTCATCATCTTTCGAGGTCAGAAAAATGACCGGCAGGTTGGAGCTTTGACGCACCCGGCGTAACAGCTCCAAACCATCCATGCGCGGCATCTTGATGTCAAAAATCGCCAAATCGGGCGGGCTTTCGGTCAAAACCGGCAGCGCCGAGGCCCCATCGGTGAAGGTGCGGACGTTAAAGCCTTCGCCCTCCAGAAAAATCGAGACCGATGTCAGGATGTTTTCATCATCATCGACGAGTGCAATCGTGGTCATGTACAAGGCTCCAAACTCTTTTCCACCAAGGGCAGGGTATTTTTTAACCTTAAGCGGCTTAGACTTCGCAATAATTTTCGGGTTAGGCAAGATTAAGGCTCCAACTGCTGTTGAAGTCTTAAGAAACTTTAAGGGTGCCCACACGCATGGCGAGTGAGGATGTTCACTACGAGGTCTTCTTTAAGAAGAATAAGAAGGCGAGCTGGGTCCTGGCCGAAGCGCTGCACGATCGCCATCGCGCGGTCGATATGGCCAAGAAACTTTTAAAGAAAATGCCACAGGGCAGCGTGCGTGTCACCCGCGAAAAATTCGACGATAAGGGCCGGGTTTTCAATAAGATTACAATCTTCACCGAAGGCATAGAAGATTTTAAAGAAAAAAAAGAAGCGCCTAAAGAAGCTGAAATTCCCTGCCAAAGCCCCGATGATCTTTTAGGCCCTAGTGCGCGTGAAACCTTGCGCCGGGTTTTGGCCCCTTGGCTGGAGCGTCATGAAATCGCGCCGATGGAGCTGTTTTTCCGTTCTGACCTAGCGCAAAAGCTTGATTCTTCTGACTTTGATCTGCAACAAGCCGTGCAGAAAGTCGCCGTCGCGCGGGCCCAGGCCGGCGATGGTTCCGTCCATGATTATGTGCGCATCCTGACAGACCTGGCCGAAAAATCGATCAAGCAGGTTAGCGCCGAAGCCGATGCGCGCAAAGGCAAGCTGATCAAGGCTGATACCTTCCGCGATCTCAGCGAACAAGTCTTTGCAAAAGGCGCGTCGGAAAAAATGATGCGCGCCGAGATTTGCCATCGCCTGTCCAAAGCCCACACCATGGGGAAAAAGGCGGAAATGCTGCTCGATTTCCTGGACGATCTGCCCAGCGATGCCGAGGCGGCCAAATTCGCCGCCAAGCAAACCGATGCGTTTTTGGCGGATGTCTTGTCCTTCGATCGTGCGCTGAACCATGTCGTCGGGGAAACCCCGGATTTGGGGGAAGAAGTTCTGCGCCTGACCACGATTTATGAAGGTCAGGCCAATCACGATTTGCTGGTGCGCGCGCCAGACTTTGCCAAACGCTTGGCCACCCGGTTCAAAGCCAAAACCCTGCCGGAAAGCCACGCCGAGATTGCCCGGCGGATCTTGAAACAATTGCGCGCACCGCGTCGATTTAAGCCCTCTAATGTGCTAGCAGAGATCCAATTGGCGCGCGATTTGGCCCAGCGCCTGATCGCGGTGTCCGGGCCCGATCTTGATCCGATGAGCCTGGTCGAAGCCTTCACCCACCGCTCCGCGCGGATTTTGGCCCCGGATTTCATTCAAGATTTGATTTCACGCAGTGATAATCCGTGTGAGCAAATCCAACTGCTTCTCAAAGTCGAAGACAATATTGTCGGTGAAGAAAACAAGCAAAAGCTTGCCACCTATGTGCGCGCGACGTTGAAAAGCCAACAGACCCAGTCCTGGTTCCTGCGCGGGCCGGGTCAGCCGTTAGAACGCTTGTCACAGTTAACAGCTCTACAAATTCGCACCGAGCGTTCGACCTTTGAGAGTAAAGATGTTCAAGAGATCTGTGTCTTGTGTGATCAGACCGGTCTTAACATTATTGAAGAGAGTGAGATTTATAAACGAATCACAGGGTCTGGACGTCCAGCCCTGGATCAGGCGGCTGCCCTTTTGAAACTGGCTGCGGGCGGCGTCCTGCCCAAGCCCGGATGTATTCATGACGCCCACATGCGGGCTATGCGCATTCTCTCATCGCCGGAAGGTCGTAAAGAAGCGGCCGAGGCCAGTAAGCGCGATGCAGGTAAGTTGACGGAAATACAGGGACTTCTCTTAGGCGTGGGTACGGATACGCCCCCTATCGGGTCAAAATCGGCCAGCGGGATGTAAAACGATCCTACAGCGCCCCCCCTTGCAGGTCTCTTGATAAGCGCCCACGTTTTATCTAACGACGAAGGAGGGTTTAGACCATGAGCCTTAATACAGATCATACAGAGACGGTCTTGGACGGCGAACCTTTAGTCTATGTTCGCCAGATTACTGTGGATGACGTGCGTGATGAAATCACGCAAAGTGAAATTAACGCCCAGCTGGATGCGCTGGGCGATCATGCTGCGCTCTATGCGGTTCATAATGAAGATGGAGAACGGGTGGCGATCTTTTCTGACCGCGATTTGGCCTTTGCGGTCTCACGCCAGAACGGCGCTCATCCTGTCAGCGTCCACTAAAAAAGAAAGCCCCCGGCACGCCGGGGGCTTTAAGTGGATGTCAGGTGATGACCATAAGGACAGCAACCACCAAAAAGAGCCCTTCAATCCCGTGGATCACAAGGGCAAACCAGTTTGAACGAAAGATTTGCGAGGGCAGGCTGTAACATAAACAGCTGATCAGTAGGCCCGGCAGCATCCAAAATTTATGGACATGATAGCCCGTAAACAACAGGCCATTGCCCAGCCACGCCCAACGCCCCCAGGCCTTTTCCATACGCGGTAAGAGTATACCGTGAAAGAAAAACGCTTCGCCCAGAATGTAATTGAAGAGACTTGAGACCAGAACCAGGCCCAGAATATCCCAGCGCCCGAACGCGGCCGGTTGGTCCAGATTTTCAATCATCGCATAGCTGGGCGTGATCGCCCTTAACGTCTGGGCCAGAGCGCTTTGATCAAAGAGATGCGTGACCCCCTCATCCCCGATAAGGCCGATGACAACAAAGACCGGGATCACAAGCAACGCGATCCACACTTTTTGCCCCGTTGGACGCCAGATCGGTGCGCCAAGCCACAACCGATCTTTTAACGATGGCCAGGTCAAGGCCACGCCCTCACACCGCAAGACCAGGATAGACACGACCATTTGCCAGGCCATCCCCACCACAATCAATGTCCAAAAGGTTAACCCTTTCAAGGGGTCATCAGGCTGCATCAGGCGGGGGGCCACGCCCCAGGCCAGCACGGTCATGGGTATGACAACGCTTAGCCATAACCCGAGGATGACGGCGGTATCGCGCCAGAACGCGCCCGCCCCCTCATCATCCTCATCTTTATAGACTTGTACTGCCATGGCTTAGAACTGCCGAACCAGGCTGATAAAACCGCTGGCGCTATAGTCTTCCTTCATCAAGGGACTATCGGTGATGTCGGAATTATAGATCTCCACCTGAGCGGCGGTGAACACGCTCAAACGCTCGGTGAGTTGATAGCGCATTTGCACGCCCAGGCTGGGTACGAATACCCCCTTAGAAGGCGTGTTCGGCGTGTCACCAAATTCATAGCGATAGCTCAGCCCATCCTCGCGGCGGATACCATAGAGCCAGGTGGCCAGCTCACTGTCTTTCCAAGACAGCGTGCCCGCAACCCCCACGGTCATGCGCTCCATTGGGCTAAAACCATAGGCGGCAACCAGATTGGCTTCGCCGCCCTTGGTCTCGCCCACCACGTCATGAAGATATTCCGCGCTGAACTCAAACCCGCCCATAGTTCGGGTGACTTTGATCCCGGCATCCAGGCCGATATCACGCTTAAGGGTTTTAAAGGCCTGAATCTCGCCCGGATCAACCAGCAGATATCGTGGGCTCAAGCGGCCTTCAAGGGTGAAGCCATTGACCTCAAAGGCCGTAACACTCAGCCCAGAAAGGTCAATATTAAACCGATCCGTCTTATAGACGAAGAAGGGCAACAGCCCGGTTTCAACCGTATCATCGGCCCCGGTATAAGGGTTCGTACTGACATAAGCCCCCGCCCCGAGCAACAAGGTGCGTTCGGATGCGGGCTCGGCCTGCGCCAAAGCGCTTGTCGAGCAAAGCGCAAAACCCAACATAGTGACGAAGGGAATGAAGGAAGAGGTCATGAGCGTGTGTCTTTCCATACCTGTTATCAAGCGATAGCCAGGGTGTAGCGTGGCCAAGACATCTGCGTCGTCCGGATGGGTCCAATCGGACAGAACCGCGTGTCCGAACCGATAGGATCACACGCTTAATGGTCTGAAATAATTATGAAAAACCGTTATTGCCGAAATGCACTCGGCGCTTTACCGGTATGCTTCTTGACCGCGGCATTAAAGGTCGAGCGCGAGTTAAATCCCACCCCATAGGCAATGGTCAACAAGGAGGCCTCGCTCTCGCGGATCTCGGTGAGCGCCTCCTCAACCCGCAGCCGATTGATATAATCAAAAAAGCTCACGCCTAGATGATCATTAAGCGTCTGGGAGAGATGATTGGCGCT
Source organism: Woodsholea maritima DSM 17123 (assembly GCF_000382325.1). Classification (GTDB taxonomy): domain Bacteria; phylum Pseudomonadota; class Alphaproteobacteria; order Caulobacterales; family Maricaulaceae; genus Woodsholea; species Woodsholea maritima. The sequence goes on along the minus strand of NZ_KB908056.1, from coordinate 1,037,699 downwards.
GACGCCTAAACGGCGCGCCAAAGTCGACAGCGACAGTAAGGGATCGCGATAGAGGGTCTCGGCACGCATGATCCGATCCAGTTTCTGAGCGATTTCATGTTGACGCTCATCGGGCAGAGAGGAGCGCGCATATTTCTCCGCCACCCCCGCTTCGCTTTCAATCGCCGTTTCACCGGTGAAAATCGGACGCTGCCAGGTGCCAAACAAGCCCACCGCCCCGATCCAAACCAGCTCCATCACCCCACCGGCAATATCTAAACCCGCAGCCTGATCGGCATTAAAGCCGATCGCGGATTTAATCATGCCCCAGGCCCAGGCCAACAGCATAACAATCAACAGCCAGCGTAGCCAATTGAGCGTGCGATCTTCGATATTGGAAAACACCTCACGCACATGGCGCATATGACGCGACAGGGCCCGAAAGGCTTCACCCAGATAGCCTAAGGTGACGATCAAGAACAGCGCAATAAAGCCCAGCTCCAGCCAAGCGACGGCACCTTGGGATTGGCCATTATAAATGCCCAGCTGGGTTTGGGCCGGTAAGATGAAAAATACACTCGCCAACAGGGCTGCAAGGATCGCCGGCGCGGACAGCATCCCCACCCGCTTCAAGGTCCAGACCTGATCGGGGGTTGTGGTCATCGCACGCACATAGGCCAAAATCGCGGGACCATAGAAGAGGGACGTTACCCAAATCAAACCGATCAACCAGGGCATTTGGGTATAAGTGCCCATCGGGCCCAAAATCGTCCCGCCCGCCGACAGCGCGCACAGAATAAGGAAAATCGCTAAGGGCAGGGTCGGGGAACTGGCCCAGGAATGACGCAAGGCCAATTGTAGGGCGCTAAACAGGCCGATCGCAAACGCCATTGCCGCGATCACGATGATCACAGTGTCCGCCATGTGAGCCCTATCCTCTTACCCCCGGCCAGAGAGCGCTACAATGGCGGCAATTGGCGCAAAGGACAATCATCAGCGTCTTAAAAAAGATCGCCGATTAAGCCGCATTACTGCTTTGCGCATCGCTTTCATGAAGGAGGGCTTGGATGGCATCGGCACTGGGCGCAGCGCGCAGGGCCTGACGAAAGTCCTGACGACGGAAAAGACGCGAGATTTTGGCCAGCGCCTTCAAATGCTCTGCGCCCGCATCTTCAGGGGCCAGCAGCAGGAAAATCAAATCGGCAGGACGACTGTCGACGGAGTCAAAATCCACCGGATGCTTTAAGCGGGCAAACACCCCGCAGACCCGGTCAACATGACTGGTGCGGGCATGGGGGATGGCGACACCATCCCCAATCCCGGTTGAGCCCAAGCGCTCACGCTCCATCACCGCTTCGAGGACCGGACGGGCCGGCGTGCCATAGACACGCTCGGCCAGATCGGCCATGGAATGCAGGACTTGCTTACGCGAGGTCGCAGGAAGATCTGCGACCACGCCGCCTTGTGGAATGAGTTCACTTAAGCTCATAACGCGCCTTTGTTACGGGTCATCGACCCTCTATGCCGCGCTGTCTTTAGCCCCCCTTGAGGGATCAATCCACCCCACATGTCCATCTGGACGACGGTAAACAACATTGAGCCCGCCGTGAGCTGCGTTACGAAACAACAAGAAAGGGGCATCTACCAGACCCATTTCGAGCACTGCAAAACCTACAGTCATCGTCTTTAGCTCGCCGACTTTTTCAGCAACGATGATCGGTTCGTCCACACCCTTGGACCCATTTGCGCCGTGATCGCCTGCCTCATCCTCATAGGCCGCATAGGACTCGCGTTCATCGCGCAGAATAAGGATCGGGGTTTCTTCAGCCGGCAATTCCGCCTTGGTTTCGGTATGGTGATCTTTCAGGCGACGTTTATAGCGCCGTAATCGTTTCTCCAGATGGATCACTGCCCCTTCAGCGGCCGCATAGGCGTCATTGGCCGTATCATGCGCTTGAAGGAAGGCCCCAGAGGGCAGGTGAAGCGAACAATCCACCTTGAACCCCGAGCCCTCACGGGTGGCCACGATATAGGCCTCACCGGGGCGGTTGAAATATTTGGCAACCCCCTCCTCGATGCGCGCTTCGATGCGTTCACGCAGCGCAGGAGAGACATCAATGCCTTTGGAAACGAATTGAATATGCATGGCAGCTCCATTTTGGCTAAGCGCCGAGAATTGAATGCTCAATCCCGAGAGCAATGCTTAGGGCCTCTTGATATAAGAGGACTATTAGAGCCTAGCGAGAGTATAAGATTGGTGTCAATCGTGTGACAGCGTTAAAAGCCAATGAAATCTCAGATTTAATCTTTATGCAGATCGCTTTAAGATGCGCCGTCTTTGCACCGAGGACGGAATATTCATCGCCTCACGATATTTGGCCACCGTGCGCCGGGCAATATCAATGCCATCACTCAATAAACGCTCAACAATTTTATCATCCGACAAGACATCATCAATTGTTTCGCATTCAATCATCGCCTTGATGCGATAGCGCACAGCCTCAGCCGAATAGGCTTCGCCGCCATCGGCAGAGGCAATGGACGAGGTAAAGAAATATTTCATCTCAAACAGGCCGCGCGGCGTGGCGACATATTTGTTAGAGGTCACACGGCTGACGGTAGACTCATGCATGCCCACAGCGTCCGCGACGGTTTTCAAATTCAAAGGCCGCAGCCAAGCCACGCCCTTGGCCAGAAACGCATCTTGCTGGCGCACAATCTCACTGGCGACTTTCAAAATCGTGCGCGCGCGTTGTTCCAGGCTTTTGACCAGCCAAGAGGCATTTTGCGAACATTCTGAGATGAAGACTTTTTCCTCATCCGAACGCGCGGCGGTAGAAATCTCGGCAAAATACTGATTATTCACCAGAACCCGCGGCAAGGTATCGGTATTGAGCTCCACCGCCCAGCCATAATCTGGACGCTCGCGCACAAACACATCCGGCTCAATCGCGCGGGTATTATCGCTGCCGAAGGCCAGACCTGGCTTGGGCGTCAGCGCGCGCAATTCCGCAATCATGTCTTCCAGGTCTTCTTGATCAACGCCGCAAATTTCACGAAGGCGCACATAATCATGCTTGGCCAGGATCACCAGATGATCAATCAAGGCGGCCATCGCCGGATCAAGGCGATTTTTCTCTTTCAGCTGCAGCGCCAAACATTCTTGTAGCGAGCACGCCATGACCCCGGCCGGTTCAAGCTGTTGCAAGCGGCAGAGCACTTCTTCAACTTCAGAACGGGTAATGCCCAGCTTCTCTGCCGTCTCATCCAGATCGGCGCGCATATAACCATCATCATCGGCCAAGTCGATCAGATGCGCCGCGACCAGGCGATCGCGCACATCAAAGGCGATATCGGCCAATTGGTCATGAAGATGTTCGCGTAGGGTTTTGTCGCGGCTGGAATTGGCGGCCGCGTCATAGTCTTCCCCGCTTAGGGAACCGCCTTTGCCGGTTTTGGACCAGTCGGTCGAGCCTGCGCCATAGCTATCGCCCGCACCGCCCGCCATATCGGCTTTGGAATCGTCATACAGCGTCTCACGGTCCGCATCGAGGGAATCTTCGGCCTGAGCGGGGCTATCAAAGCTGACTTCTTCACGCTCAGCGCGCGCCTCTGCGCCTTCGCGCTCGGCGGCCTCACTGACGCTTTCCTGGCCTTCGCGCTCATCGCGCTCTAGCAGAGGATTGCGCTCCAGCTCTTCTTCGACATAGGCAGACAGTTCGAGATTGTTCAATTGCAGCAGCTTAATCGCTTGCTGCAATTGGGGCGTCATGACGAGGCCCTGGCCTTGGCGGATCTCAAGTTTTTGATTCAGCCCGGCCATTACCTCTCCTAGTGGAATCGCTCGCCGAGATAGACCCGACGCACATCGGCATTGGCGCGGACATCGTCCGGCGCGCCTTCGAACAGAACCTCACCCTGGTGAATGATGGTCGCGCGATCGGTAATGTCCAAAGTCTCGCGCACATTGTGATCGGTGATCAAAATGCCAATCCCGCGGCTTTTCAGAAACAAAATCAAATCGCGGATATCATTGATCGCTACCGGATCAATCCCCGCGAACGGCTCATCAAGCAGCATAAAACTCGGCTGAGCGGCCAAAGCGCGCGCAATCTCGGCGCGCCGACGCTCCCCGCCCGACAACGCCATCGCGGGCGCATCGCGTAAATGATCAATGCGCAACTCATGCAGCAGCTCATTAACCAATTGGGCGCGCTTGGTGCGATCACGCTCAGAAATCTCGGCCACGGCCTCGACATTTTCATACACGCTCAGACCGCGGAAGATCGAGGCTTCCTGCGGCAAATACCCAATGCCCAAGCGCGCGCGCTGGTACATGGGTAGGCGTGTGATGTCCTCGCCGTCGAGCATAATGCGTCCATAATCGGCTGAAATCAGCCCGGTGATCATATAGAAACAGGTGGTTTTACCCGCCCCGTTCGGTCCTAACAGTCCGGCCACCTCGCCGCGCTTCAGGCTCAAGGACACTTCCTTGACGACCACACGCCCACGATAGGCTTTGCCGATATGCTCAACCACCAAGCCGGTTTGCGTGGACGTCGAGGGCTCAGCCCGTTGAAAGTGAGGGACTGTCTGGGTCATAGAACACCATTGTGCCTAAAATTTCGTGAAAAGACGGACGAAAGCTTAGCCTTCGCTGGCGGGCGCATCATCAAACGCTGGGGGCTCCCCACCGGGAACCACAGGTTGATCACAGCCTTCAGGGTTTTGTGGACGCGGCGCGGCCTCACCTTCTTGGCTATCATCATTATAAAAAATTGTACGAACCCGGCCCGCGCGGCGATCATTGCCTTCGAGCTGAGAGTAACCGGATTCAACGCGCGCGGTCAGGCGATGACCCGTCGACACGTTACAGCCCTGAGTGAGGACAACATCGCCGGTCAGAACAATGGTATCGGTGGCGATGTCATATTCGCCCTCATCACCGCGCGCGACCTCTTCAGCCGTCACATAAAAAACATCGCCGCGTGCCACAATGCGTGTCACCTCGCCCATGCCACCATTATCACTGGGCTGGAAATGAACCTCCACGCGATCGGCACGAAGGCGTGCAGGACCGCGTAACGCGTTGACATTACCAGTATAAACCGCAATGCCATCGGGATCGAGCACTTCAACACGTTCCGCCGACACATCCAAAGGCACCCGCTTGGGTGTGGCCTCAGGCGTGGCTTGCGCGGCGACATGACTTGCCAAGAGCGCACTGGCAATAACGGTCATCAAACTCATGGCTCTTGGCCCTCTTGACTTTTTGGACGCTCCTGCGGCGCACCAGAATTATTTACATATAGGCGGGTTCTGACCCCATTGTTAAAAACAATGCGATTTTCTTGCTCAAAGGCTTCAAAACCCCCCGCCTTGATCAAACCCCAGGGCGCACGCCCAAAGACATATTGGTTGCCCTCAACCCGGCTTTCATTGAGATGAACATCGGCCGCGTTGGTTTCAAAGCTATAACCGGATTGTGTCTCCAAAGCGACATCCTGGCGGAGGATCAACACCCGCGTTCTGGCATCATAAACGCCCTGGCGCGCGCGCGCTTCAGAGCCGTCCTTGCTTGTGCCATTAACCCGCTCACCATAGACGAAAATCGGTTGGCTCAATTGCGCGACCGGATCTAAAGACCCCGGCAAGCGCACCGCATTTTGCGCCGTCACCAAAAAAGGTACGCCCTTTTCATCACGCCCGGTAAAGCGCGGATTGATAATCCTATCAGAGGCATTCACCGGCGCAGGCGGCAAAGCCGGACCGTGTGCCTGACCCGCGATAAAAATCTGATAGGCTAAATGTCCGCCAATCAAAACTATCGCCGCCACAATCGCCCAGCGCGCGCGGCGAACCCAGAGACTGCGTAAACGCGCAGCCCTTAAAGAGCGATGACGACGCGTCATCGAACCGATCAGACCATCCCGATCAAAGGCCACGACTGAGGATGAACCGGGATGCGACACCGCGAGGCTACTCCTATTTCAAGCACTTGAGACTTACTTTAGGTTTGACCCGCAAGGCAGGCCTTTTCAAGGCAAGACCGATTAAGAATGCGCAAAAATATCAGTTTCGCCCCAACCTAACAAATCCAGCTCGGCCCGGCTTGATAAAAAGTCAAAACATGCACGCGCCAAGTCCATACGCCCTTCGCGGATCAACATCGCGCTGAGACCTTCGCGAATTTTATGCAAATAAAGCACATCCGAGGCCGCGTATTCCAATTGCGCGTCGCTCAAAGTTTCGGCTGCCCAATCAGAGCTTTGTTGTTGTTTAGACAACTCAACACCGGCCACTTCGCGCGCCACATCTTTCAAACCATGGCGATCAGTATAGGTGCGCACTAATTTCGAGGCGATTTTGGTGCAAAAGACCGTTCTCACATCGACACCCAAATATTTCTGGATCATCGCCACATCAAAACGCGCAAAGTGGAAGATTTTCTCAATCGCTTCATCGCCAAAGAGCGCTTTTAAATTCGGACAGTCATAGCTGTTGCGATCCAACTGCACCACATGCGCATTCCCATCACCGATAGACAGCTGAACCACACACAAACCATCGCGCACCAAGGACAACCCTTGGGTTTCGGTGTCCACCGCGACACACGTGCCCCAGTCAATAGATCCGGGCAAATCGCCTTTATGCAAGTGCACACTCATGGGATGACCTTTCATGCTTCAGTCTTAATTTTTAGCGCATATCTGTGATGGGCTTAACGCCCCGTGTCAATTACACCATGCCCCATAGCCAGTCCCACCCCAAACGCATAGCTATTTTGCTGTACCCAACCCTTTTACTTTATGAACAATTGAAGCATAGCTGCACGCCCATTTCGTGAATCAGGTAAGCGTATTTCTTCCCATGACCGAACTGACAACTCCCACTGGCTTGGCGCACTTTACCTATGACCGCGAGCATCATCTGCTTCATGCGGCCTTTCGCGGCACGATTAAAGCGGCAGACATGCAAAATGCCTGCGATGACATGGTTAAATTGACCGAAACCTATTTAGTTGATCGGTTGTTAGTCGATACATCCTGTGCGGATCCCTCCTATCAGATTGAAGACATCATCGAAATCTTGGAGACCGCATTTGAGCGCGTGAATATTGCACGTTTGGCGTTATTCACAGGAGATCGTCCCGCACCGGTGCATTTTTCAGCTCTTGAATCGATATGCTTCCCACTCGCTATTCGCTTGCGTCATTTCAATAATCTGGAAAATGCGCGCACATGGCTGACTGGCTCATAAGTCAGCTTCAACCTTTGCGCGCTTGATTATCCCCTCATTCGCGCGTAAGCATAGGTACGCTTTGGCTGAGGGGCCTCAATGATTCAAGCACCGCCCAAACCCGGCACGATCGACACCAGCTATCTTTATAAAGATGGCATAGTGCGGCAAAACTGGTGGGGTGAAGTTGATGCACGCCTCTTGGCGCATTCGTGTGATTCGCTGCTCGAAACTGTCTGGGAATATGGCGTTCAACGCGTTCTGATTGATTTTCGTCATGCCGATGCGATTTTCACCGCCAGCATGTTCATTTCCGAAGCCGGACGCATCTATAGCGAACTGGCCGAACAGGTCCGCTTTGCCCATCTTTTGAGCGAGGATCGACACCTCGCCCAAGAGGTTTTGCTGCGCACCGTCAGCTTTCATGATGATTTGCGCTATGGCATTTTCTATGATGAAGACAAGGCGTTGTCCTGGTTACGAGGGCGCTGAAGCGTCGCCTTGATCGGGATCTATGCTCTTTCATTGCACGCTCAATAGATCCCGGATGTGCGCTTCGCTTCTCCGGGATGACAAGAAAAAACACCTACGCGTCCAATATAAGCAATTACACAATTCGAACCCAAAGGTTCGCTAGGACGACTGTCCGCCCGCAGCGTCAGCGAGGATAATAAACCGAACCGCAGGTTCGCTAGGACGACTGTCCGCCCGCAGCGTCAGCGAGGATCTTATAATCATATAGAGAAAAAAATGGTGCCCATCTTAGGGCTTGGCTCGACGCCAACAGCCTTAAGCGCGTCCCATGTGAGCATCGACCCCAACGCCGATATCGGCGACAAACGCGGGTCGAGCGGAGCGGGGACTAAGGAGATAATGGTGCCCAGAAGAAGACTCGAACTTCCACGCCCTTACGGGCACTAGCACCTGAAGCTAGCGCGTCTACCAATTCCGCCATCTGGGCAAACAGATGAGGGGGGGACTGATATGGCCTTCGCGAATGAGAGTCAATTGGTCAACTGCGTGAAAACTGCATGTCGCTTTTATGGGTGATAGACATGCGCGTTGAATTTTGATCTATCCCCTTTTTAATCTATTAAGGGCATACCCGTCGTTAAAGATCCGGCTTATATCCTAAACCGGAGCCCCTTCATGAAGCAGGAAAAGGCGTAACCATGCTGCGCGATGAGATGATTACCGTTTTTGGTGGGTCTGGCTTTATCGGCCGTTATGTTGTGCGAGCCTTGGCGAAGGCTGGCTACCGTGTGCGCGTTGCCACGCGCCGCCCGCATCTGGCCAATGTGCTAAAGCCCATGGGCGTTGTCGGTCAGATCCAACTGGTGCAAGCCAATTTGCGCAATCCCGCCTCGATTGAGCGCGCCTTAGACGGCGCGCACGGCGTTGTAAACCTGGTCGGTATTCTGCACGAGGGCGGGCGCCAGACCTTCCGTTCACTTCAGGCCCAAGGCGCAAAAATCGTCGCTGAAAAAGCCGCCGCCCAGGGCATTACCCGCTTCATTCAGATCTCTGCGATCGGTGCGGATGATCAAAGCGCGTCAAAATACGCCCAGACCAAAGCCGCCGGTGAAGCCGCGGTGAAGGCCGCGATCCCCACCGCGACAATCCTGCGCCCCTCGGTCGTGTTCGGGCCGGGCGATGATTTCTTCAACATGTTCGCGAGCCTGGCACGCTTCGTTCCAGCCCTGCCTTTGATCGGCGGCGGCAAGACCCGTTTCCAACCGGTGTTCGCGGGCGATGTGGCTGGGGCTGTTCTGGCCGCCTTCGAAGATGATAAAGCCCAAGGACGCACTTTTGAGCTGGGCGGACCGCGCGTCTACACCTTCAAAGAAATTCTGGAATTCATTCTGGAGGTGACCTATCGCAAGCGCTTCTTGATCCCGCTTCCCTTCTTTGCCGCAGGGATATTGGGTCAGGTTTTTGACATTCTGGGCGCTTTACCCTTCGTCAAGCCGCTGATCACCAGCGATCAGGTCAAGCTGTTGAAATCTGACAATGTCGTCAACAAGGATGATGTTTCAATCGGTCAACTCAGCGATTTGGGCATCAAGCCTGAAACGATGGAATCCATCGTTCCAGCTTATCTGGTGCCCTATCGCGAAGGCGGCCAGTTTGCTGAGCCCATGCCCCTTCAGGACGAATAAAATCGCGTCCAAAACCCAAAACGAAAAGGGCCCGACGGGGCCCTTTTTTATGCCCTCATGGAGAGCGGCTTGGCCCGGCGATATAGCCAGATCAGCGGTAAACCCACAGCCATCACGCCAAATCCGCCAATCCCCAATAGACCATTCCAGGGCCAATCCGTGGATGCCAGAAATAAAACGCTGAGCCCCGCCAGCGCATTGATCGCGCCATGAAAGGCCCCCGCCGCCCAAACGCCGCCGCGCTCCGCAGCTAAGGCAACATAAGGTGTTGTCATGACGGTAAAGACGATCATCGCCCCAACACCGCCAACGCCCAGACCGGGAAAATTATACCCCATCAAGATAATCGGGGCATGCCAGAGCCCCCAGATCACACCCGTCACCAGGCACATCGGCCAAAAGCCAAGCCCCATCAGGCGCGGTTGCAGCCAGCCGCGCCAGCCCAACTCCTCGCTGATCGTCAATAAGACGGTATTGGCCGCAATGCCAATCGGCAGGCCCAACCCCAATTGCAAGGCCAATAACAGCGCCGGGTCCATCGGCAACGGCTCATCCGGGGCCAAAGCCTGAAGCTGAGCCACAAAGCTCGCCACCGGATCTTGAAATCCGCCAGGGGCCAGCCCCCCCGTTAGTGCAATGGACCCTGCCACCAAAACAATAGCCATCACCCAGGCCAGCACGATCCAGATCAAGACCCGGCTCCGGCCAAACCCGCTAAAGCCCAAAGCTGTGCCCCAGCGCGCGCGATCAAACACCAGCGTGCATAAGATCGCGCCTAAGGCCGGGCCCAACATGGCCACAAACATGATCGGCATGGCAAGTGCGCTCTGGCCTTCTAAACCGCCACTCTGATGGAACAGGCCAAAAACGGTCCAGCTCCACGCAAAGCTAATCAATAAAAATAATGCGATCTTCATGAATCCCTCCCGCATGCATGAAGCCATGCGGGAGGATCATGGCTAAATCAAGAAAATGAAGATTAAAATCGCCAAAATGACCCGATATGCGACGAAAGGCAGGAAGCCGATTTTACCCACGAAGCGCATCAAGAGCGCGATCGAAATAAGAGCCGTCACAAAGGACAATACCGCCACGATCAAACCATCACGCAAGCTTGCGCCCGGCGCATGACCGCTGGCCAATTCCAGAAATGCGAGAAGGCCAAAGGCCGCAATCACCGGAATGGCCATCAGCATGGAAAAACGCGCAGCTTCTTGACGATTAAGACCCAGCGCGCGGCCCGCCGTCATCGTCACCCCAGAGCGGCTGGCCCCCGGGATCAAGGCGAACATCTGCGCCAAGCCCAACAAGGCCGCATCCCACCAAGTCATGGTTTCAGTCGTTTTAGTCTGCTTGCCAAAATGATCGGCCAGCCATAACGGCCCGGCAAACACCAAGGTTGAAATGGCAATCACCAGAGGTGAGCGCATAGCGTCAACAAGTCCGGACATATAGAGCCCTGCGCCGAAAATCAGGACCGGCGGGGTGGATAGACCCACCATCAGGGCCAATCGACCGCCCGGGGTCATACGCCCTTGAAGCAGCGCCAATTTTCCGCCCGCTATGTCCATAATATCTTTACGGAAATAGACCAAAACCGCAAACAGAGACCCCAGATGGGCCATGACATCAATCAAGGGGCCTTGATCGGCTGCGCCAGAGACTTGTGGGGCCAAGATCAGGTGGGCAGAAGAGGAAATCGGCAGAAATTCGGTAATACCTTGGACGATGGCCAAAATAATGAGATGAATAAGGCCCATTTGGCCCCCCTTTGCCTGAACGCTGACACCCCAACGCCGGGGGCCACCATGATCGAAAGCCTGATTTTCGCCAAGCCCCAAGGCCAGCTGGCCCCTTAAAAAGTTGAATGACCCATGGCCCATGATGGATTAGAGGCCGGCCCAGGCCGGGTCGCCCCGCAAGAGGCACAAAAAATCTCCGCCCATGCCACGCGGCTGTCGGTGATCGTTGCCTCCATCTTGGTGGTGGCCAAGATCGGGGCCTGGTGGCTTTCGGGCTCGGTTGCCATGCTGGCCTCGCTCGCCGATTCTGCGCTGGACCTGGCCGCGTCTTTGACCGCCTTCTTCGCTGTGCGCTATGCCGCGACCCCCGCCGATGAAGAACACCGTCATGGCCATGGCAAGGCCGAAGCGATGGCGAGCTTTCTGCAAGGCTTGCTCGTCGCTGGATCGGCGGCCTATCTGGTCTATGAATCAGGAAAGCGCCTGATCAATCCTGAGCCCATCCAGCATGGCTTGATTGCGCTGGGTGTGATGGTCCTGTCCATTGTTATGACCTTGGGCCTGGTCTGGGCACAGACCCAGGCCTTGAAGAAAAGCCACTCACTGGCCGTCAGTGGCGACCGCGCACACTATATGGCCGATTTGGGCTCTAACCTCGCCGTGATGGTCGGCCTGATCGGGGCCGGGCTGTTAGGCTTTACCCGCGCTGACCCCATCATTGGTCTTCTGGTGGCCTTATGGCTGTTTAAAACCGCCTGGGACGTGATCACCGGGGCCGCCGACCATTTGATGGACAAGGAATTACCCGATGAGGAACGCGAAGCGATCTTAAGACTGGCCCGTGAGGATGCGCAGGTTCTGGGCGTTCACAATCTAAGAACCCGCGCCGCCGGACCTTTTGTGCATATTCAAATTCACATGGATCTGGACCCTACCCTCACCTTGGATGAAGCGCATAAAATCATCGTCGCTGCAGAAAAGCGGATCATGAGCGCCTTCCCGGCTGCCGACATCTTGATCCACCCTGATCCGCGCGGCCATGCCGAGCCCCATGGTAACGACCTTTTTGATCAGCAAACAGGTTCAGAGAGCGCATAAAGCCGCTTAATTCTCAGCGCGAAGCAGTCTAGAGTTTGGTTCATGAGAACGCTTCACCATTGGCCCCTTCATCCCGGTTCGCGGCAATGCCGCATTGTGCTCGCCGAAAAGCGTTTGGCGTTCGAGATGATTGCGTGCAAGCCCTGGGATGAGGCCGATCCGATCCACACTTTGAACCCGGCAAGCCTGCCGCCCGTCCTGATCGAAGAAGACACACGCGGGCCGATCACCTTGGTCGAAGCCCCCGCCATTCTGGGCTATCTTGAAGAGACCTTTACCGAGCCGGTTCTGCTGCCCAAATCGCCTAGTGATCGCGCCGAAGTGCGCCGCCTGATGCAATGGATGGATTTGAAATTCGACCAAGAGGTCAATGCGCTTTTGTTAGCTGAAAAGCTGGAAAAGCGCATGTCCGGTGATGGCGCGCCCGATCCGGCAAATTTGCGCCTGGCGCGCGATTATCTGCGCTGGCATCTCGATTATTTCGAGACCCTGCTGGGCGAACGCGATGGCCTGGCGGGCGATCGCTATACTTTGGCTGATATTTGCGCCGCCGCGCACTTGTCTGTGATAGATTATCTCGGCGATGTGCCCTGGGATCATGTGCCACAGGTCAAAGCCTGGTATGAGCGGATAAAGTGCCGTCCGGCCTTCCGCTCGCTGTTGGAAGACCGCCTCCCCGGGGTTCCGGCCGCCAAATGGTATAGCGATTTAGATTTTTAAAGACTGATGGCGAAACGCCCCCCCGAACCGCCCTGGGATGAAGCCCGATTGAAAGCGGAAAGCCTGGCGCTGGGCTTTAGCGCGGCGCGCATCTGCCGTGTGGATGAGGCCTGGGCGGCGGCAGATCACTTAGCGGACTTTGTCGCCAAGGGTTATTTCGGGCAAATGCAATGGATGGAAGACACCCTCTATCGCCGCCAACATCCCACCCATATGTGGGCAGAGGCCCGCTCGGCCCTGGTTCTTGCCCTGAATTATGGACCGCAGCATAATCCCTTGCCGCTGTTGGAGCGCCGCCAAGAAGGCGTCATCTCCGTCTATGCGCAAAACGCCGATTATCACGATGTGATGAAAAAGCGCCTGAAGCAGATCGCACGCGGGTATGCCCAGAGCACGGGCCATGATGTGAAGGTCTTTGTCGATACCGCGCCCTTGATGGAAAAACCGCTGGCCCATAAGGCCGGCATTGGCTGGCAAGGAAAGCATACCAATGTGGTGAGCCGGGAATTTGGCTCGTGGTTGTTCTTAGGCGTCATGCTGACCGCTGCCAAACTGACCCCTGATGAACCTGAGGTGGATCATTGCGGATCTTGCCGCAAATGCCTGGATATCTGCCCCACCAAGGCCTTCGTGAACCCTTATGAGCTGGATGCGCGGCGTTGTATCTCCTACCTCACCATTGAGCATAAAGGCGCGATTGATCGCGCACTGCGCCCCTTGATGGGTAATCGCATCTATGGCTGTGATGATTGTCTGGCAATCTGCCCGTGGAATAAATTCGCCCAAACCGCTCAAGAAAGCGCCTTCCATCCGCGCCCGGAGCTGAAAGGCGCGCTGCTGGCGGATTTAAGCGATCTGGATGAGGCTGGTTTTCGCGAAGTGTTTCGCGGCTCGCCCGTCAAACGCATCGGGCGTGAGCGCTTTATCCGCAATGTCTTGATCGCCATCGGTAATAGCGCTGAACCGGGCTTGATCCCCGCCGCCGAACGTCATCTAAGCGATGGTGCCGCATCTATCCGCCTGAGCGCGGTTTGGGCTATCGCCCAGCTCGATCAGGCCTATGCGCACACCTTAAAGGCGCGCCACTATGAGGGCGAAGCCGACAGCGCGGTTCGCGAAGAATGGGATCTGATTTAGTCGTGACCAATGCGCGGCGGTCCGCCCAACCCCGATTGTGAAGGCCCAAAAGCCTTATCCAGGGTATGGGTGGAGTCCATGGCCAGCTCAATCGCGGCCGTCAAATGCTGCAGGACTTGCATATTATTGGCCAGGACGTGCAAGGCTTCAGGGCGGTGATCGTCAGAGATTTTCGTACAGCGCAGCAACACATCCGCACGAATATCCATCAAGACATCTTCCAGCTTACGCCCGCCGGGATTAGCCTCAGAAACGAGAAAACGGGTCATCATGACCTCCATCATCCAAACTAGACCCAGCCTATACCCAAGTGTCTTAAGGATGATTGAAACCTGATCAGACCCGCTAGACCCTTATGCGACCTTTAAAATGTCCAGACGTTCATCGACCCGGCCCACACGCACAGCCTTAATCGTGGCGTGCGCTTTGAAAGAGTTGCCAAACGCTCTCTTAGGCCGCTTAACCTGAAGGGAAATGGGATCGAAGGCTTGACCGGACGCGTTAGTCTTGGTCCAAGGAGAGGATAGAGATGGAGACGAAAATGGGCGAAAAAATTGGTGCCGAAACCGCTGTCAGCCGCCTGACCGGATGGGTCATGGCTGAACATCAAGATGCCATTGAAAAAACCTTCGAGTTTAAAGATTTCAGCGAAGCCTGGGCCTTTATGAACCGGGTGGCATTAAAGGCTGAACAGATGAACCACCATCCTGAATGGTTCAATGTCTATAATAAAGTCAAAGTGTTATTGACCACCCATGATGCCAATGGAGTCACCACGCTGGACACCGAAATGGCGCAGTTCATGGATGCGATCGCTTAGCGGTCGTAAATTACAATCATGCCCAGAACCACAGTCGCGCCGCGCTCCCCCAGGGTGTGATCCGTGGCGCGCTGTAACTGGCGTGATACATAGCTGGCGTTTGGCACTTCGCCATATTGGTAAGTGACGCCGGTATAATTGGCGAGCACCGTCATATAGGCATCGCGAAGGCGTGGCAAACGCGCCTGCACCTTTTGGCGCAGCGCATTATCCGGCACATCCAGGCCCAGCTCGATATGCATCGTACCGCTTAAACGGCGTTGATTTTGAATGCTGGAAATCAAGGGCGGCAAGGCGACAAAAGCCGGATTAGACGTGATCCGGCGCGTACGCACATCGCCATCTTCCGCAGGGGCTTCACCATGATCATCCCCGCCCCCATGGGCATCGGGCGGCGGCGAGGCAAAAGCGGGGCTCGTCCACGCTAAGGCGAGAATGGAGATAACAGCGGTGAGGTGTCGAAGCCATTGGGTCATACGCCCCGGTTTAAACCTAAGACGTAAAAAACTCGTTCGCACGGGCACAAAAATCACGGCGCAATATTTCAAGTCTTTCTAAACGAAGCTCACGCTTAGTTTTGTCATTGACCCCATCTCTAAAATATTGAACTTGAAACGAGAGTTTGATTTTAAACTTTTTAACCGAATTCTGTTGAATACACTCACGAGACAGCCGATAGTCAATCTTTCAATTGAGCCCGAAGGCTAAAACCGAATGCCTACCCAAGAGATGAGCCATTCCATGTTCATGCCCCACGGCATGTGTTTTCTCTGGTCGCCGGAGATTTTGTGGACCCATGTCATCTCCGACGCTGTCATTGGTCTGAGTTATTTTTCCATTCCCGCCGTTCTAGCTATTTTCACCATGAAACGTCCGGATCTGGTTTATCGCCCAGTGATCTGGATGTTCGTTATGTTCATCGTTTCGTGCGGGATCACGCATGTCTTTGCAATATGGACGATCTGGCATCCAGATTATATGGCTCAAGGTATCATCAAAGCCATTACGGCTTTGATTTCCTTAGCAACCGCGATTTTGCTTTGGCCGCTTTTGCCAAAATTACTCGCCTTACCTTCAAGTGAAAATCTACGTGAAACGAATAAAGCGCTCGCCGAAGAGATCAAAACTCGCCAAGACGCCGAGGTGAAGCTCAATCAGCTTACTCAGGAATTAGAAAATCGGGTCAAAAGGCGCACTTTAGCCCTGTCACGCTCCAACGATGCGCTAGAGCATTTTGCCGCGACCGTATCCCATGATCTTCAAGCGCCCTTGCGCCACATCTCCATGTTCTCGCAACTGCTTGAACAGGAAGAAAAGGAAAAACTTTCCGATCAAGGTCAGATGTATCTTGAAAAGATCCAAGGCAGTGTTGAGCGCATGCAGAGCCTTATCAGGGTGATGCTCGATTATGCGCGCCTCTCTCAAGAACCGCCCAATCCTGAGCGTACTGACCTCAACGCCATTATCAATGACATCAAAGATCAATATGAGCGTGAGTTTTGGGCTAAAAAAATCACCATCACGGCTGATGACATCGCGCAGCCCCACGTCGATCGCGTTTTAATTACTCAACTTTTTAGTAATTTGATCAATAATTCGATTAAATATTCTGAGCGAGAAGAGACGAAAATTCACATCACCTCCGTGCGCGTGGATGATGATCATATAGAGGTTCGCGTGCGCGATAATGGTGTCGGTATAGCGCCAGAATTTGCCGAGCGGATTTTTGAAATGCTCAAACGCCTGTCCAACAAGGTCGAGGGCAATGGTGTAGGCCTAGCGTTTTGTAAGCAAATCATCGAGAGCCATGGCGGAAAAATCTGGCTGGATACCGATTTTAAAGACGGCGCGCAGTTCTGCTTTACCTTGCCTTTACGCGATTACGATCATTAAACCGTCACAGGCCGGGATGAGTATCAGGCGCAAAGGCTTGCCTAAGCCCCCCTCTGACCGCTACAAGACGCAAAACACCACAACACAGGTTGGATCTGCCCATGTCCCTCGGCGACGCTCTTATCGTCTATTTCGCTTTCCCGATCTTGAATCTCTTATTGTTGATCATTTTCGTCGGGATCATTTTGAGCTGGCTGATCGCCTTTAATGTCGTCAATGCGCATAACCAGGTCGTAAATGCGATCTGGCGCATCACCAACACGGTGACAGAGCCTTTGGTGCGACCCATTCGCTCGGTCTTACCCCCTTTAGGCGGCATGGACTTTTCACCTCTCGTGCTGATCTTGATCATTTATTTCCTCAAGGGCTATGTCCTTCCGATGTTGATGACGGTGATCTAGAAGCAGATGGTCTATGAGCGCCTGGATGAGGGTATACGCCTCTTTGTGCGGGTCACACCCAAGGCCAATAAAGACCAGATTGAGGGCCAAGGCCAAGACGATCAAGGCCGGGCCCATTTGAAAGTCAAGGTGCGTGCGATACCGGATAAAGGCCTCGCTAACCAAGCGGTTGAGAAGCTGTTGTCAAAACAATTGGGCGTTTCCAAAACCCAGATCACGCTCACTCAAGGCTCAACCGCTCGCGTGAAAACCTTTTTCATATCTATGGCGTCTTCAGATCAAGACGTCCTCATCACGACCCTAGATCGACTATGTTCGGGAGAGACCCTATGAGCGCCTTCATTCTTGCCCAGCCCAGCGGTGCCAGCGTTATTGATGGCCTCAAAGCCGCCGAACATATTGATGCCAGTGTGAAAGAGGCTGTCGCGGCTTTAAGCCCCGCTTTGACGCGAGCCCCTTGCCTGGCGGTGGTTCTGGTTGGCGATGATCCGGCTAGTCATGTCTATGTGCGCAATAAAGTCAAACGCACTGAAGCAGCCGGTATGCGCTCACTAGAATATCGCAAGTCTGCCGATCTCAGTGAAGATGATCTCATCGCCCTGGTCCACAGCCTCAATGATGATGATGGGGTGGACGGCATTTTGGTACAAATGCCCCTTCCCGCGCACATGGATGCACGCCGTGTTGTGGAAGCTATAGATCCCGCCAAAGACGTCGATGGCTTAACCGCTACCAATGCGGGTCGTTTGGTGCTGGGGGCCCCGGGCCTTCGCCCCTGCACGCCCGCAGGCACAGTGTGGCTCGCCCAACAAGCGCTGGGCGATCTCAGCGGTAAATCCGTTGTGGTGCTGGGCCGTTCTATCCTGGTAGGTAAACCCGCAGCCCTTCTCTTCTTAGAACAAAACACCACTGTCACCCTGGCCCATTCACGCACCCAGGATTTGCCCAGCGTGGTGCGCGCCGCTGACATCGTAGTTGCCGCCGTAGGCCGACCCCATCTCGTCAAAGGCGATTGGATCAAGCCGGGGGCCTGCGTTCTCGATGTCGGGATCAATCGCGTGGATGCGCCTGAAAAAGGGGACGGTAAAACCAAGTTGGTTGGCGATGTCGCTTATGAGGACGCCAAAGCCCATGCTGGCTTCATCACACCGGTCCCGGGGGGCATCGGGCCGATGACCATCGCCATGTTGTTAAAGAATACTGTGATGGCGGCTGCACAACGCGCGAACTTGCCTCTTCCATCACAACTTGTCTGAGGTTAAGGAAAAACCAACCTCTAGGCGTGTATGTCTGGACAAAGCGGAGAATATGTTCATGGCCGATGCGCTAAAAGTGCTGCATATCGAAGACGACTTTGCCGATGCAATGTTGTTTCAGCACGCCTTGTGCGAAGCAGGCGCTTATGATGTGCAATTAGAAGCCGCGCGTACGCTCAAAGACGGCATTAAACGCCTGCAGCGTAATACCTATGATCTGATCATTCTCGATCTGCGACTGCCCGATTCCATTACCCCAGCCGAAACCGTTCAAGCCACAGAAAGCGCCGCCAATGGCGTGCCAATCCTAGTTTTAACCGGCTCTGCCAATGTCGATGCCGCGTCCCTTGGCCCACATGTGGTATGTCTTGATAAGAACGAATTTTTTGCCGGACATGGGCCTAAGCAACCTGACAAGCTATTGCAATCGGTTTTAGAAGCGGCCGATAATGTCATTCACCTCTAAAGGCTAAAGACCGGATCGCTCCGGTCTTTTTTGCTTTAATTCTAGGGGCTAAGCGGCTTTCGGCGCTGTTTTAGCTTTCACAGTTTGATTGCGTGCTTGATCTTCATTCGCGCCAATATGCTCGCCCTCTTTCTTACCGGTTAAGCGCATAACATCACGCTCAGAGAGGGCTTCTTCTGCGAAGCTAATCCCAGTACTTTTGCCTTCGGTCCACATGGATTGGGCTTCAATCATTTTATTATCGACCTCAAATGTCAGAGCATGCCCTTGAGGGATATTCACCCCTTGCATACGCGCCCCGCCCACAGACAGTTCAACAATCAAAGCTGATTTCTTCCCGTCTTCACACTCAATTTTCGTCAATATATCAGACAGGTAACGACGGTTGACCCTTTGGTCGGCTTTGCGGGTTGCCTCTTGAACGATGCGGGGGATCGCGATTGAGGCTTCTTCAGAGGTTCGCGCCATTTTCACAACCGCATCCGCCATTTGATCGGCTTCGCGTGCGGCTTCGGTGGTCGTTTGTGAAATCGAAGCGATCTGACCTGCAACTTCACTGACCACATTGCGGGTATCAGTAACAAATTCGGTAAAGCTGGCGGTGGCGGTGCGTTGTTCTTCCATCGCAGCGGCTACGGCGGCCGTCACTTCGCTCAAAGAATCGATAGAGGTTGAGATGGCCTCAATGGCTTTCACGGCCCCCATCGTGCGGTCCTGAATACCCTGTACCCGCGCGGTAATTTCTTCAGTGGATTTATTGGTCTGGGCCGCCAAAGCCTTCACCTCACTGGCGACAACCGCAAAGCCCTTTCCGGCTTCACCGGCGCGTGCGGCCTCAATCGTGGCGTTCAACGCTAATAGATTTGTCTGTTCGGCCAGCTCGTTAATCAGATCGACAAAGTCACCGATCTGGCGGGCCGCATCGCGCAATTCTTCAACGCGGCTGCGTGATTCGCTCGCTTGATTGACCGCACTGCGCGCCAGCTCATCACTGCGCGAGATCTGGACCGTCACCTCACTGATGGCCTCCACGATCTGCGAGGCCAGAGAGGAGGCACGATCAGCTTTCTCAACCGATTCCTTCGCATGACGGCTGACATCTTCCGCCTC
Source organism: Woodsholea maritima DSM 17123 (assembly GCF_000382325.1). Lineage (GTDB taxonomy): Bacteria > Pseudomonadota > Alphaproteobacteria > Caulobacterales > Maricaulaceae > Woodsholea > Woodsholea maritima. The sequence goes on along the minus strand of NZ_KB908056.1, from coordinate 1,017,679 downwards.
TTTACCCGCCTTGGCCAAAACTTCACGCATAGATTGGCTACGTTGCGAGACATCATCCGCAATCATCGTAACCTCGCCAACCCCTGACATGGTGGCTTCTTCGACTTCACTGGCCATGGTGGCCAGCACCCGGCGGCGGTCAGAAATGGCTTGACGCTCCAAGCGCGCCTTATCCTGATTAGCCTCTTCACGTTCCTTAGTGGCATCTAAGAAAACCAAGGCCGCACGTGACAGCTGACCGATTTCGTCTTTACGCTCCGCGCCCTTAATCGTGATATCAGTTTGACCTTGAGCCAGCTGATCTAAATTCGAGGTTACCGCCCGGATCGGACCGACCACCCCTAAAATGATGAAAACCGATAAAGTGATAGAGATTAGCGCCCCTGCACCGGCCGCCAAGGCCGCTTGGAACGCACGCGTTTTAAGTCTGGCCTCGCGTGCTGCGGCCTGCTCAGCCAGATAACTCGCAAAAACACCTTCAAATTCACGCATCGCATCTAAGCGCTGGGTTGAGGCGTCAAACCAGGCCTGAGGAGAAGAATCCAAGAACGCCCCACCATAACCGGCCTGGCGCACCTCATTACGCAGCGCATCCAATTCCATCGCGCCAGCACTGCGCGCCGACATGGCGGTTCCAAACCGACGTGCCCATTGCGCCCCTGCCATATGATTGAAGGCTTGCTGATAGGCTTCTTGCTTGGCTTGCAAACTTTCCATCCGGGTATGGGTGTCCATCGTCACCAGACCGGCGGCAAACAAATTAACCCCCAAGGCCCGTTCGCGCCCCGCCATTTCCTTGGCATTCATCAAATCAAAAAAGGCGATAAAAGCTTTGGCCAAATTGGCGTCATTGACGACCTCAACACCTTCCAAAGTCGTAGTGAACAAGGTGTCGATTATTTCTGTATAAAGCGAGCTGGACGTATCCAGGCTGATATTAACGCTGTCGACACGTTGGCGGTGAGACGCCAAAGTCCCCAGTAAACGCTGGGCGGCATCTAATCCCGCAGCATAGTCCGCGCCAAAGCGGTTAACATTCATAGATTGGACTTGCGTATTAAAGCGGCTGATTTCTTCATCGGTTAATCGACGTTGCTGTTCAAGGCGAGATGTAAAATCCTGACTACCGCCAGATCCGAGAAAACCGGCTGAGATCCCGCGTTCCTTTTGCAGTTCGTGGACTAACGCACCGACCCTATGGGAAAAACTGGCAATGCCTTCAACACGCGCCGTCATCTGCGCATCATGAAAGGAATTCAACGTCAACATCGATCCGAAGATCAATAATCCCAAGGCGGGAACAGCGACGGCAACAACGATACGCCAGCTAATCGAGATGGAAGAAAGCATCCCAAACTCCAGATTCGAGTATACATATTCGATGAACGTGTCTTATTTTAGTTAAGCGTTTCTGACTCACCTTAGGATAGCACGAGTTTTTCAGCGTTCTTCGCGTTTAGAAATAGCTTTTTTAAACATTAAGCCCTTGAAATCTATTGACTTAATAAATTATCAGTTTCGCGTATTTCTTGATTTCCTTACAAGATGCTTTTGAGAATACTTCACAACTTTCTTAATTTTCCCCAAGACCTATATGTTTTCTCATAAAGAAATTAATGCGTTAAAACTTAGGCCCTGGTGCACTCCTCCAAGGCCTGCGACAAAAGGTGGGCATTTGTTCATTTTCCATCCAGCAAGTTACGTTATATCCTCCGCCCAGATGAAACCATAATAAGGGGGAAACCATGCGTCGTTTTCTACTCTCTACCGCCAGCCTTGCGCTTATCGGCTTCGCGGGAATGGGCCTCGCCCACGCCCAAGAAGGGGCCAATGAGAATGTCCTTCTGCAAGAATGGACCGGGCCTTATGGCGGCGTGCCTAATTTTGATGACGCCGATCTGTCGCAATTGGAAAGCGCCGTTCAAATCGGCATGCAGCGCCAGCTCGCCGAGATTGACGCCATTGCCAATAATCCCGCCTCACCGACGTTTGAAAACACGATTGTCGCGTTGGAACATGCCGGCGAAGATTTGAACCGGGTCTTCACCTATTACGGCATTTGGTCGTCCAATATGTCTTCGCCAGAATTTCGCGAGATCCAGGGCCGTTTATCGCCCCAACTTTCCGCGTTCAATTCACAGATCACGCAGAATGAAGCCCTCTTCAATCGCGTGCGCGCCGTCTATGAAAGTGAAGATGTAAAGGCTCTACGCCCAGACCAGCAGCGCCTTGTTCAACTGACCTATGATGGGTTCGCCCGCAATGGCGCGACCTTGGAAGGCGAAGCCAAAGCGCGCTATGCCGCGATCAATGAGCGCTTGTCTGAGCTTTATAACGACTTCTCCAACAATGTTCTGGCCGATGAACAAGATTATGTCTTGTACATCTCTGCCGACCAGTTAAGCGGTTTGCCGGAAAACGTCGTGGCGGCGGCGGCGGCTGCGGCAACTGAACGCGGCCATGAGGGCGAATACGCCATCACCAATACCCGTTCTTCCATGGATCCGTTCCTGACCTATTCTGATGAGCGTGATCTGCGCGAACAGGTTTGGCGCACCTATTATAATCGCGGCGATAATGGCGATGAGCATGATAACAATGCGATCATCACGGAGATCTTAGAGCTGCGTGATGAGCGCGTCGCGCTGTTGGGGTATGACAATTACGCCCAATGGCGTTTGGAAAACCGCATGGCGCAAACGCCTGAGCGCGCCATGGATTTGATGGAAGCAGTCTGGGAAGCCTCGGTTGCGCGCGTTCATGAAGAAGTCGCCGCCATGCAAGAGGTTGCCGACGCCGAAGGCGCGGACATCACCATTGCGCCTTGGGATTATCGCTATTACGCCGAAAAAGTCCGCCAGCGTGATTATGACCTCAATTCAGAAGAGGTGATGCAATATCTTCAACTCGATAATCTGGTTGAAGCCATGCATTATGTCGCCGGTGAATTATTTGGGTTTGACTTTGTCGCGCTAGAACCTGGCACCGTGCCGGTCTACCACCCGGATGTACGCGTCTGGGAAGTGCGCAATAAAGAAGACGGTGAGGTAATTGGCGTTTGGTATCTCGACCCGTTTGCGCGCCAAGGGAAGCGTTCTGGGGCCTGGGCCAACACCTTCCGCAGCTATGATAGCTTTGATGGCGAAGAGATTATTCTAGCCACCAATAACTCAAATTTCGTCAAGGGCGAAGCCGGGGCACCGGTTCTGATCTCTTTCGATGATGCGGAGACTTTGTTCCACGAATTTGGTCACGCCTTGCACTTCCTGTCAGGGCGCGTGGCTTACCCAACCCTCAATGGCGGGGTACGCGATTACACCGAATTCCAATCGCAATTGCTGGAGCGCTGGTTGCTGACCCAGCCGGTGATTGACAATTATCTCAAGCATGTGGAAACCGGTGAGCCGATCCCAGCCGATCTGGTTGAACGCATCCGCAATGCCTCGACCTTCAATCAGGGCTTTGCCACGACCGAATATCTCGCCTCAGCCATCATTGATCTAAAACTGCATACGATCGAGCCTGAAGGCGTGGATCCAGATGCGTTTGAGCGTGAAACGCTGAGCGCATTGGGCATGCCCGAAGAGCTGGTGATGCGTCACCGTACACCGCATTTTGGTCACGTCTTCTCCGGTGAGGGCTATTCGGCCGGTTATTACGGCTATATGTGGGCCGATGTCTTAACCTCAGATGCCACCGAAGCCTTTGTCGAGGCTGAAGGCGGTTTCTACGATAAAGAGGTTGCCGCGCGCATGGTTGAATTCCTATTCGCACCGCGCAATGCCATTGACCCGGCCGAAGCCTATCGTGAATTCCGCGGCCGTGATGCCACCATCGCGCCCCTGATGCGCGATCGCGGCTTCCCCGTGCCAGAGGGCGTAGAAGACTAAGCCTTCTTAGCCTGAAGGATTAAAAGCCTCGGCTGCAAAGCCGGGGCTTTTTTTCATGGGCGCATCTAGCCTCATAGCTTCCCCCTTCCCTATGCCCGCTCCTGGGCGCGCTGTCTGTGGGTGCGTCCTCTGATATCCTCACTCCCCTTCCTCTGCCGCTCCCCTGAACCGTCGCAGCCCCCAGGACTTCCCTCACTGCGCATGGGCTTCCCACAGCTTCTCCAACGACGTACAGCGCCGGTCTAAGCTCACCTCCTTCGTCCTCACGGCCCTCACCCTCACATTCTGCCTTAATCACACACGCCCCTTGATTGTATGAGAATAATTCTTATTTGCATTATGAAAGTGCGCAATCTTGGGAGCGATATTGATTATGCATACCTACATAAAGGGCAAAGCGCTGTTTAACCCCTTCGGGCCGCGCGGATTGATCTTTCCACGGTTCAGCTCGCTTTTTTTGAAAACACTAAGCTATAGCGTCATGCATCTATGTGTGGCGATGAGTGTGGCCTGGATGCTGACCGGCAATCTGAAAGCGGCGCTGGCCATTGGCCTGATTGAGCCCGCGGTTCAAACTGTCGCCTACACCTGTCATGAGCGGATTTGGGCGCGGGGAAATATATCAAACAAATCCACGCATAGCATCTAGCCATCAAAACGATTATAGTCTATAAACGTTCTTCGAAAAATCAGCATAATTTTTTATGCAAACAACTATTTTATATGGATTTTCTAACGTTTATAAGGACGAATCATGCGATTATATCCTCCACCGCCGGACCCATACAAAATCATTCAAGAAAATTTTGCGAAATCTCCTGAAAAAATGAACGAATTTCTTTCAATGACGATTGATAGCGATAATGGTTCATATTTACACTGGGAAGACTTAAAAAGACGGCAGCCCCCAACCGGCATGACCATACAAGAATACTGGGCTGCACTACGTATCGCAAGGCATGGCGCAAGTCGCAGCATTAGTTTATATCAGAAAAATTCAGATCCTTTCTCATTTACGGAGCCAAGTTTTGTACGCTCCGCACTCAGCAATATTGATAAAGACGCTTGCGGTACACTTGCAATCGAAAGCGATGTTCTTAGCCGTCAAGATAGTAACATATATCTAGCGAGATCAATTATTGAAGAGCCTTTTTCAAGTTCAGCTATGGAAGGCGCAGCAACAACCCGCGAAGTTGCCAAAGAACTTATTGAAAAAAACAAAACACCTAGAACAAATGATGAAAGAATGGTGCTAAATAATTACCTAGCACTAAGGTTAATAAAAAATAGAATAAATGAACCCCTTACTATTGATCTTATCCTAGATATTCATAGAGTTGTTACTCAAGGTACTTTAAGAAATCCAGGCAAATGCGGCGCACTTCGGGACGAAATTGATAATATTACTGTATCTGATGAAATAAGTGGCGATATATATCACATCCCCCCTTGCGCTTCAGAATTGCCTGAGCGGTTAAATAAATTGTGTGAATTCGCCAATCAAAATGTCGATGAAAAAAATTTCATTCATCCAATAATTAAATCAATAATTTTACACTTCATGATTGGGTATGATCATCCGTTTGTTGATGGAAATGGCCGCACTGCTCGGGCATTATTTTACTGGTCAGCCCTTAAGCATAAATATTGGCTTTTAGAATATGTATCTATTTCTAAAATTTTAAAAGAAGCACCTATAAAATATGCTAAATCATATATCGAAACCGAATCCGACAGAGGTGATTTAACTTACTTTATTATATATCAATTAAAAATGGTGTTGCAATCAATTGATTCGCTCAAATCTTATATTGAAAGTCAGAGAATAAAACTAAATCAATTTAATTATATTATCAATGATTCATCTTTAAATCACAGACAATCTAGCCTACTAAATGATATCGCCAAGAATAGAATTCAATCAATAACAGTAAATGAACACAAAAATATTCATAATGTTGTGTATATAACAGCTAGAACCGACTTAGAAAAATTAGTTGAATTAAATTTCTTAAAGAAACACAAATCAGGAAAAACCAATTACTATCGTGCAACACAAAATCTTTTGGATAAAGTTTCAAGCGAGACTAAGTCTTTCATGTAACTTGTAAATTCATATTTTTTAATTCTTTATAATAAGAAAATCTAGTTATTCTTATTATTGTCATACGATCTCACCCGCCTCACTCCCGCGCGTCCCGCCCTCATCAAGAGCAGGGTAAGGCGGTGTCATCAGCAATAAAAGGCCCAGCGCGTGTATCATTCTGATACGCTAAGCGCGTTAACCTTTTTGTGTAAAGCCTTAAAAGTCGCTTAAAATGCCCTTCTTCTCCCAATCGCCATAGCGCGTGGGTTCAGGGCCATTTTTACGCCCGCCCAGCTCTGTTGCGCGCTCTTCTTCCTCACGTGCGGCGCGGCGCTCAGCGGCTTCGGCCAGGGCGCGTTGCGCCGCCGGGCTCAGCTCTCTTGAAGCCTCAGGCTCTGCATTGGAATTTTCAATTATCTCTGACATCTCTTGTACTCTTCTTTCGCCATTCCCATAAAATATAGGACAAAGCTGCACCCCTCACAGGGGCTTTGTCAGTGATTGTCATAAAGGGTGATAGGAACACTATGACGGGAAATGGTCTTCGTACCTTTGCATTACTGGCCGCATTGACCGCGTTCTTCGTGGGCTGCGGTGCGCTGATCGGCGGCACCCAGGGCGCGCTGATCGCCTTTGCCCTTGCGGCCATGATGAATGTCTTTGCCTATTGGAACGCCGATAAGATTGTACTGCGCATGCATAATGCGCGGGAGATCACACCGGATGAGGCGGATCCCCATCTGCTACGCTTTGGCCAAGATACCGCCGATTTGGCCCAGCGCGCGGGCATGCCAGCCCCACGCATCTATATCATCCACTCCGATCAACCCAATGCCTTCGCCACGGGGCGTAATCCGCAAAATGGCGCCGTTGCGGCCACCACGGGTCTGCTACAGATGCTCAATCGTGAAGAAGTGCGCGGCGTTATGGCTCACGAGCTGGCCCATGTGCGCCATCGCGATACCCTGACCATGACCGTCACAGCAACGCTCGCCGGGGCCATCGGCATGCTGGCCAATTTTGCCATGTTCTCGGCCATGTTTGGCGGCGGATCGAGCTCTGAACGCAATGGCAATGCGCTGGGGGCGATCCTCGTTGCGTTTCTGGCCCCCATGGCCGCAGGCTTGGTGCAAATGGCCATTTCGCGCACCCGCGAATATGAAGCCGACAAAGGCGGGGCAGAGATTTGCGGCAATCCCCTGGCGCTCGCCTCTGCCCTAGAGAAAATCGAACAGCGGGCCCGCGGCACGATCAATGAAGCGGCAGAGCGCAACCCTGCCACCGCGCACATGTTCATCATCAACCCGTTAAATGGCCTGGGAAAAGACAATCTCTTCTCCACCCACCCTTCCACGGCCAACCGCATTGCGCGCCTGCACGAAATGGCGCGCGCCTTTGGTGATGGTGCCCAGCCTGTCAACGACGATGACGGTCCATGGGGATCACGGCGCCCCAGCACTCAACCAAAACGCGATTTTGGCGGCCCCTGGGGCTAAAGGAGGCGAGAGGCTGAGGCTAGGCGCGCTTTTTCTGGATCAGATACTCGCCGGGTCATACGGGGCGTGCTAAACAAGCACGCCCATGACAAAAACCTCAAAACACCGCCCCGCCCCGCGCTCAAAATCCACCCATCCGCCGCGTCCACGTGATGCGCGCGCCATTGCGCTCGATGCCCTGATCCAAGTCCTAGGCACGGGGGAGATGGTGGAGACCGCGCTGGCCCAGCAAAGCGATTTTCATCTGTTAGAGCCGCGCGATCGCGGCTTTGCGCGTGCCCTGTGCGCCCATGCGATCCGGCGTAAAGGCACGCTCGATCATGTCTATCAGCAGTTTTTAGATCACCCGCTGTCAGACCATGCCAATAAGACGCGCGCGACCTTTCTGTTGGCGAGCTGTGATCTGTTGATCTTAGAAACACCCGCCCATGCCGCAGTGGACGCAGGCGTGCGCCTGATGGCCACCGATCCCCTGACCCGCAAATATAAAAATGTCGCCAATGCCGTTTTGCGCAAAGTTGCGGAATTTGGCCCGGCTTTGTTGGCTGAGGCTGATCCGCTGTTAGATCTGCCCGAATGGTTGGCGACGCGCTGGCTCACTTTCTATGGTGAGGAGACCACCCGCGCCATCATCGCCGCCCGATCCAAAGAACCCTCGCTCGATTTCACCTTAAAGCCTGAGGCCGATCTCAAAGATTGGGCCGAAAGGCTGGACGCGCAGATCCTGCCCACGGGCAGTTTGAGACGCGCAAAATCCACCGATGTCACCCAACTCGACGGGTTTGAAGAGGGTCTTTGGTGGATCCAGGATGCGGGTGCAGCCCTGCCGGTAAAAATCCTTGCGCCCCAGCCCGGCGAACGGATCGCCGATTTGTGTGCCGCGCCGGGGGGTAAAACCCTGCAACTTGCCAGCCTGGGTGCGGAAGTCATCGCGCTTGATCGCTCAAAAAAGCGCCTCGAACGGGTGAAGCAAAATCTGGCGCGCACGGGGCTGAACGCCCAGATCGTCACCGCCGATGCCACCCAATGGCATGATGATCACCTTTTCGATGCGATCTTAGTCGATGCGCCGTGTAGTGCCACAGGGACATTGCGCAAAAACCCTGAAGTCATATGGGCAAAATCTCCCAGTGATATCGAAACCTTAAGCGCAGTACAGGCCCGGATCTTGGATCAGGCTTATACCCTGTTAAAACCCGGTGGACGGCTCATCTATTGCACCTGTTCGATGGAGCCTGAAGAGGGAGAAGACCAAATCACGGCCTTTTTGAACCGGACACCCGACGCCAAACTCTTGCCCCTTGGGATCGAGGATTATCCCTCCCTGGGCGAGGCGCTGCACCCCTCCGGCTGGCTACGTACCCGCCCCGATCATTGGTCGGAATATGGGGGGATCGACGGATTTTTCATCGCTCGTCTTACAAAGTCGGTCTAAAGTCCGATTTACAGTTTGGCGTTGCTTGCGTGCACCTTAACACACTGGTATCGATGCCCCATGACCCACACTCCCTTGATTTCACCCTCGATTCTCTCGGCTGATTTTGCGCGTTTAGGCGAAGAGGTCAAAGCCATCGACGCCGCCGGTGCCGACTGGATCCATATTGATGTGATGGATGGCCATTTCGTGCCCAACATCACCATCGGGCCCAATGTCGTCAAAGCCTTAAAGCCCTGGTCGGACAAGCCCTTCGATGTGCATTTGATGATCACGCCGGTCGATCCTTATCTAGAAGCCTTTGCTGAGGCCGGGGCCGATATCATCACCGCCCATCCCGAGGCCGGCCCCCATTTCCACCGCACCGTTCAAGCCATTAAAGCCTTAAAAATCAAAGCCGGGGCCGCCTTGAACCCCTCCACGCCTTTGGACGTTATTGATTTCGTGTTGGACGATCTCGATGTGGTTTTGATTATGAGCGTTAATCCTGGTTTTGGCGGACAAAGCTTTATTGACAACCAGTTACGCAAAATCGAGACCTTAGCAGAACGCATCAATGCGCGCGGGCTTTCCACCCTGATCGAGGTCGATGGCGGGGTGAACCCGCAAACGGCCAAGGCGTGCGTTAACGCCGGTGCCAAGGCGCTGGTGGCCGGGTCTGCCGTCTTCAAGGGCGGACCTCAAGACTACGCCGCTAATATCCAAGCCCTTAAAGGCGCATAAGCCCTATGGCCAAACCGATTTCGACCGTCGACCTGTTGGGCAGTTTCCAGCGCCGCGTGCGCCAGGACTTCTCAGACTTTGCCAACACGGTCCCGCTCTATCGGATGGTCAGCCTGTCTGGACCTGTGCCAGAGGGCTTTAAATACAATCTGCTTGCCCTGTACTCAGCCAGTGAAGAGCGCGGCCAGCAGGTCATTGAAGGCGAGTTCTATCTCGCCGGTGAGCATCTCAGCGTTCATGAGGGCGAAAGCCCCTGGACCCAACCTGCACCGTCCAAACGCTTTGCCGCATCCTTGCATGCTTTTCGCTGGCTTCCCCATCTTATCGCGCTGAAAGACGAAGGCGCTTTGGCCTTAGCGCAAAATCTGCTTGATGACTGGATCCTGCATTTCGGGCGTTGGAATTGGTTTGCCTGGGCCCCCAAGGTCGCCGCGCGCCGGCTTCGTTATTGGCTGAGTGCCGGTTCACCCCTCTTTGAGGGCGGCGAAGCCTCGCAGCGCGCGCAACGTTTTCAAATCCTCTATCGCCATGTGCGCCATATCCTGCGCTCCTTAGAGCTGATGGAAGATGACAGCGATAAGCTGTTTGCTGTGCTGACCAGCCTCATGGCCGCTTTAGCCTTAGGTTTGGATGAGGCTGCGCTTAACAAGGCTGAAACCCAGCTGCAAGCGCTGTTAAACGCGCAAATCCTGCCCGATGGGGGCCATTGCAATCGCAATCCTGCTACTGCGGGGCGGGTTCTATGCGAGCTGGTGATTTTAAAAGATCTCGCCGGACAAGCCGGATATACGCTTCACAAAGATATCCTGCGCACGCTTGATCGGCTTGCACCTTTCGTTCGCTTCTTCCAGGCCGGGGATACCGGGCTAGCCGCGTTTAATGGCGGCGGTCAAAGCGATGCCAGCGCGATACACGAAGCTTTGGCGCGCGCTGGGGTAAAAGCCAACCCCTTTGGGGTCGCCCCACATTCCTCCTATCATCGCGCCGAAGCCCATGGGGCTCTCGTCATTCTCGATGCAGGCGGAGCCCCCAAAGGCGCCCATTCTGTCACAGCCCATGCCGGGGCATTAGCGTTTGAGTTTTTTGCCGCCGATCATCGCATCGTCGTCAATTGCGGCTGGTCAGATGATCAACCCAGCCAATGGCGTGAAGTTGTGCGTGCGACGCCTGCACACTCTACCCTCACCTTAGAAGAAATTTCCTCCGTCAGAAGCTTAGAACCAGGCTGGGCCCGGCGCATGTTGGGCCCCCGCCTCATTCGCAATCCCGACCCCATAAAAGCAAGGCGTAATGAAGAAGATAAGGGCGTTTGGCTGGAAGCCACCCATGATGGCTATCGTCAGAAATTCGGCCTCTCTGTGCGTCGGCGGCTCTTCCTTGCCACCGATGGCGGGGATTTGCGCGGGGAAGACGCATTATATCGCCCCGTTGAAGACGGACCCTCTCCCGATCCCGAACAGCGCTATAGTTTTGCCATTCGTTTCCACCTTCACCCTGATGTTAAGGCCTCACTTTCGCGTGACTCCATGAGCGCTTTGTTAGTATTATCCAATGGTGAAGGCTGGCGGTTTAGAACCGATGGGGGACCTGTGCGTTTAGAACGCTCTGTTTATCTTGCAAAAGGGGCTCAACCTTTGCGGTCAACACAGCTGGTGGTCAGCGGGGAAGCCGAACCCTTTGGGGCCGGTGATCGTCCGCCCAACCGGGTCCGATGGGCCTTTCAGCGCCTAGGCCGTGTCGGCTCTGCGGGGTAGATAGGATTGCAGATGAATAGCGTTGAACGGCCCAATCTCAGACAACACTCCTTAATTGGAGTTTATGGCTATGACCTTCTCGCAGGCTTTGCCGCGATGTTTATCAGCATCGTCCTCCGCTATGAATTTGAAGAGATCGGCACGCCACCGGGCACAGTTGAATGGTCTGCAGCGGGTCTGTTCATGCTGGTCTGCGCGGCCATCTTTCCGCTATACGGCCTCCATAAAAGCATGTGGCGATACACCACGCTCAGCGATGCTATGCGGGTCTTACAGGCCGCGTGTGTCTCGCATCTTGTCTTTCTCCCCATTTTCTTTCTCACCAATCGCTTAGATGACTTTCCACGCTCTAGCCTGTTGATTTCTGGAGTTTTACTCAGCGTCCTCTTATTGGTGCCTCGGCTTGTCGTTTATGCTTGGCGCTCAGGCGATTTATTCAACCTCATAAGACTGGATAATAACGCCCTCCAAGGTGCCGTCCTTGTGGGCACTGAAGAAAGCCTAACCGAGGTTTTAAGAGATCAGCGTCGTCGCCCAGGGGGGCCACGCTTCCGCTTCAAAGCCCTCATTGAGCTGAGCGGACAATATGAAGGCCGATCGTTGATGGGTCTGCCCGTGGCCGGTGATTTAAGTAATTTAGAAACGACAATTCAACGGCTCAGCACGAATGAAACCAAGCCCCTGCGCATTGTTCTTGCCGATAATCACCCAGATCGCGACCTTATTGCCGAATGCGCGCGGATCGCGGGACGTTGCCGCGCCAGCCTGTCGCGCGCGCGCACGGGCGATGGTGTGGCGGCCTTCACCCAGGTTGAAGCCGCCGATCTGTTATCGCGTACTCCACGCTCTATCTGTCATGAAGGTGCGCGGGCCCTGGTTCAGGGTAAACGCGTTCTGGTTACTGGAGCTGGCGGGGCCATCGGGGGCGAACTAACCCGCCAAATTGCCCGCCATAATCCAGAGCGTCTGATCCTTCTGGATGCGGCCGAGTCCCATCTCTACGAGATCGATATGGAGTTGCGCCGTTGGGAGGCCGCCCCTTATTGGACACCAATCCTAGGCGATGTGCGCGATAAAGCCCGCCTGGAGCAGGTGTTTCGCGATGAGAAACCCGATGTGGTCTTGCATGCCGCTGCGCTTAAGCATGTCCCCTTGATGGAGCAGAACAGCGCCGAAGCTGTTCTAACCAATGTTGGCGGGACGATGAACGTCATCGAAGCCGCACAAAAGCATAACTGTCAGAATTTCGTGCTGATCTCCACCGATAAGGCGGTTGACCCCTCCAGCGTCATGGGCGCAACTAAGCGGGTGGCTGAGTTGTATTTGGGTGCGATTGCCGCGCGCGTCGACAGCCCGCAATTGTGCGCCGTGCGCTTTGGTAATGTGCTGGCCTCTACCGGGTCTGTGGTACCTTTGTTTGAAAAACAAATCGAAGCGGGAGGGCCTGTCACCGTCACCCATCCTGAAATCACGCGCTATTTCATGACCATTCAGGAAGCGGCCAGCCTGGTTCTGGAAGCTGGCGGGGCGTCTGCGCGCGATCAAATCGAAGATGGTGCGCTTTATCTCCTCGACATGGGTGAGCCGGTTTCCATCGCGCGCCTTGCGCGCCAGCTGATCCGTTTACGCGGTATGGAGCCGGGTAAAGACATCGCCATTAAAGTCACCGGCCTACGGCCCGGTGAGAAGCTGCATGAAACTTTAACCCACGCCTTCGAAACTGTCAGCGCAACGAAAACCGAAGGGGTCTTGCGCGTGCAGGGCCATCAACCGGACCTAGAGGATCTTGAAGATGTTATCGAGGCCCTTTTGAACGCGGCTCAACGCCGCGATGAAGGGCAAATCCGCGCTTTACTTGATCGCTGTTTAGATCTGGGTCGCCCACAAGGTGTCATCTCTACGCAGCCGCGTCTTTCAGCCCAGAGATAGATCTGGTAAAGCACTTCTTTTCGGACACTGTTGAAGGAGTTGCCAGTCCATGGCAGACGCCGATTTCGTGGCAATCCGCCGCGCCCTCATCTCCGTTTCTGACAAAACCGGCCTGATCGAACGCGCCAAGCGACTCGCCAAAGCCGGGGTTGAGATTGTCTCCACCGGGGGCACGTTAAAAGCGCTCAAAGACGCAGGCCTAGACGCCAAAGACGCTGCCGAGGTCACAGGCTATCCTGAAATGATGGATGGCCGGGTCAAAACCCTCCATCCGCGTATCCATGGCGGCCTGTTGGCGCGCCGTGATCTCGACGATCATGTCAGCGCGATGGAGGCCCATGGCATTCCGGCGATCGACCTGTTGATGGTCAATCTTTATCCGTTTGAGAACACGGTGGCCTCCGGCGCGGATCTCGACACCTGTATCGAAAACATCGATATCGGCGGTCCGGCCATGATCCGCTCAGCGGCGAAAAACCATGCCTTTGTCGCGGTCTGCGTCGATGGCGAGGATCTGGATGCCGTACTGGACGCCATGGACGCGCATGAAGGCAAAACGCCCTTCGCGCTTCGCCAGCGTTTGGCCGCCAAAGCCATTGGTCGCACGGCGGCCTATGATGCGGCAATTTCCAGCTATCTGCATGGCGCGCTGGGTGATGACAGTGCTGCGCCCTATTTCGCGGTCGGCGGTAAGCTGTTAGAGCCGCTGCGCTATGGGGAAAACCCGCACCAGCGCGCTGCGCTGTATGCCAGTGCCGAGCGTCGTCCAGGCCTTGCCCATGCTCGTCAGGCCCAGGGTAAGCCGCTATCTTACAACAATCTGGCCGACGCCGATGCCGCCTTTGAGCTGGTCAGCGAATTTGACCCCGCAAAAGAAGCTGCGGCCGTTATCGTCAAGCACGCCAATCCGTGTGGCGTCGCAGTGGGTGAGACACTCGTCAAAGCCTATGAGCGTGCCTTCGCGGCTGATCCGGTTTCGGCCTTTGGCGGGATTATTGCGCTCAACCGTTCGATTGATGCTGAAACCGCCGATGCCATCACGAAAATCTTCTCTGAAGTGGTGGTTGCGCCAGCGGCCGATGATGAGGCGCTGGATATTCTATCGGCCAAGAAAAATGTCCGTGTCATGTTGACCGGCGGTCTTGCCGATCCGACGCAAACCGGATGGATGGCCAAATCCATCGCGGGCGGTTTGTTGATCCAGGAACGCGATATTGGGCGTTTGACCCGTGAAGACATGAAGGTCGTCACCAAGCGGGCCCCGACTGAAACCGAGTGGGCCGACATGGTGTTTGCCTGGACGGTGGTCAAGCACACCAAATCCAACGCCATTGTCTATGCCAAAGGCGGTTCAACCGCCGGGATCGGCATGGGTCAAACCAGCCGCCTGGAAGCCGCGCGTTTGGCCGCACGTAAGGCAATCGATACGGCGCAAGAAAACCAATGGGACGCCCCGCGCACCATTGGCTCTGCGTGTGCGTCGGATGCCTTCTTCCCCTTCTCTGACGGATTGAAAACCGCCGTTGAAGCCGGGGCGACCTGTGTCATTCAACCCGGTGGTTCCATCCGCGATGATGAAGTCATCGCGGCGGCCGATGAAGCCGGCGTCGCCATGGTCTTCACCGGCATGCGCCACTTCAAACACTAAGCCATAAGCGAGGTATCTCAGCAGTATGAGTTGGACCCTCTCTCTCCTGCTTATACTGCTGGGCCTCGTTCTGGTGATCTGTCTGGGGGTCGGATTGACCCTGGTTCGGCGCATGCGCGGCCTGCATGTGCAAAGGCGCAGCCTGATAGATCATCGCAATTGGATCGCGCCGCATTTTCGCATGCACTGGCCCGAGGGCGAAGGCCCCTTTCCCGTCGTTATTTTGATGCATGGCTGCGGCGGGGCCCGCCAATCCATGACGAATTTCGCACAAATTCTAAGCGCAGCCGGATATGGCGCGCTGATCGTTGATAGCTTGGCCCCGCGCGGTATTGGCTATGAGGCGGCCCTTCTAAAAGTCTGCACCGGTCTTCAACTATGGGGCCGCGAGCGGGTCGCCGATCTGTTGGCGGCCATGGACTGGGCCAAAGCGCAACCGCGCCTGGATGAAAATCGTATCGCTCTGGTCGGCTGGAGCCATGGGGCCTGGGCAATTTTAGATGGGCTATGCATGAGTGAGGCGGGTTTAACCCCAGATGGCCTTAAAACCCTGCCAGACGCCCCGCTGGCGGGCGTTAAAGGCGTCTTCGCCTTCTATCCCTATTCAGGCTTTCCCGCCCTCTCGCGCCATTTTCACTGGCCCAAAACCTTGCCGATTCAAGCCATCTTGATTGAAGGCGATAGTGTCACCAATGAAACTGCGTCCAATTCGGTCTTCAAACGCCAATATAAGGCCGGCGCGGATATTCACTGGCGCATGATCACTGGCGTCACCCATGGCTTTGATGAGCCCGACCATCACCCCAAATCAGATTTGCGCCATGACCCAGAGATGACCAAAACGGTCGAGGCGGAACTTTTGAATTTCCTTAAAGCCAAGCTTTAAACGCAAAAAACCCCCGCCAAGGCGGGGGCTTTCAGTTTCAGTATCCACGTCTGCCTAGCTAAGGCTTGCGATCTGGGCCAGTTCACGCAATTGCGTGGAGAGGATCGCGATCTTGGACAGGGTCCAATTGCCCGTGCCAGAGATCTCAGCGATAGCGGCATCGGCGCGTTCCACCTCAGCCAGGTTTTTACGCCGCCAAGTGTGCACTACACCCATCGCCCAATCGACATCAGAGCGATCTTTGCCCGGTTTGAACTCACCGGTCTCATCGGCCTCAACAAAGTTGATGACAGCCTGCGTAATGGCTTGCTGGCTGGCATAGAGATCTTCGATCAAGCGGCGCACCGCCAGACGATCCCAGTGCAGGGTGGAAGACAGCTGCCCCCCCGCCCAGCGCAGACGATCAAAGCTGAAGCGAGCCCCAACCGCGTGATAGAGACGCGCCACCGCTTCCAGCGGCCAATCGCGGCTCTTGGCGAGGTCAATCACGTCAGTGGACGAAGTCAGCGGACGCAGCTCAGCAACCTTACGGGCCAAGTCCTCCGGTGCTCCGGCCTCGACATAATCGTTGAAGCGTTGCTCAACCCCTGCCCGGTCATGATCGGAAATGATCGTATGGACAAGGCCTTTCAATTGCTGAACGCCGGGACGATAGGCTTCAATCATCGCGGTGATGGAGGTTTGGCCCGCATCGCCTGAACTCAGCCCACGACGCGCAAGCCAATAGGTCTGGCGACGCATCAGGCGGATCACTTCATCATGAAGCGTGCTTTGAACGTCTGCTGAGACCTGGTTATCCAAGCCATTGATGGCTTCAGTCAATTCAGAAAATTCAAAGATCTGCCGGCCGGCCTCAAAGGCGCGCGCGATCGAGCCCGTATCGGCAGCGGTGGATTCCTTAGCCCGGTGGACAAAGGTCGGCCCGCCCAGATTGACCATGTCATTGGCCAAACGCGTGGCAATGATTTCCCGCTTCAGGCGGTGACCTTGCATGGCGTCTTCAAACTTCGCCAAATGGCTGGGGAAATAGGTGACCAACGAGTGTTCGAAGTGCGGATCATCGGGCACTTCACACGCCACCAAGGCATCGAAAAGCGCAATCTTGGCATAGCTTAGAAGAATCGCGATCTCAGGCCGGGTCAGGCCTTTGCCCTCTTCTTTCAAGGTGCGGATGACATCGGCAGAGGGTAGGCCTTCAACCTGACGGTTGAGACGGCCATCAGCCTCCAAGCGCTCCATCATACGCTCATGAGCATCAATATCTTCGCGGGCATGGCGCTGGGCCAGGGTCAAAGCCAGGGTCTGATCATAGTTATGATCAAGCACGTGATCGGCGACCGTATCCGTCATGCTTTCAAGCAAGGTATTACGATCGTCCAGCTTCATGGCACCATCGCGCACCATGGGGTTAAGAAGGATTTTGATATTGACCTCATGGTCAGAGCTATCCACCCCGGCAGAATTGTCCACAAAGTCGGCATTCACATGGCCGCCTGCGCGTTCAAACTCAATCCGGGCGGCCTGGGTCATGCCCAGATTGGCCCCTTCGCCGACCACGCTGGCCCCCAGCTCACCCGCATCCACGCGGATGGCATCATTGGCCTTGTCGCTAACCTCCCAATGCTGCTGGGTGGAGGCTTTGACATAGGTCCCGATCCCGCCGAACCACATCAGCTCAACATCGGTGCGCAACAGCGCCTTCATCAGCTCATTCGGGGACACACTGTCACGTGCCAGCCCGGTCAGCTCTTTAATTTCTGGCGTCAGACCGATGGTTTTGGCCGCGCGCGAGAAAATCCCGCCGCCTTTAGAGATGAGGTCTTTATTATAGTCCTGCCAGGATGAGCGCGGCAGTTCGAACATGCGCTTGCGCTCTTCCCAGGTTTTCAAGACATCCACGGGGTTCGGATCGATAAAGATATCGCGGTGATCAAAGGCCGCGATCAGGCGGATATGCTTGGACAATAACATACCATTGCCGAACACATCGCCCGACATATCGCCCACACCGATGACGGTGAAGTCTTCGGTCTGGATATCCTTACCCATTTCGCGGAAGTGACGCTTGACCGATTCCCAGGCCCCGCGTGCGGTAATGCCCATCTTCTTATGGTCATAGCCCGCAGATCCGCCTGAGGCGAAGGCATCGCCCAACCAGAAATCATAATCGTTTTGCGCCACGCCATTGGCAATGTCCGAGAAGGTTGCCGTGCCTTTATCGGCTGCAACCACCAGATAGGGATCTTCATCATCCCAGCGCACGACATTCGCCGGAGCCAGAACCTCTTCGCCCTTGATATTGTCGGTGATATCTAACAGGCCGCGAATGAAGGTTTTATAGCTTTCAATCCCTTCGGCCAGCCATTCCTCGCGCGTTCCCGCTTTTGGAAGCTGTTTGGCGTAGAACCCCCCTTTCGAGCCGACCGGCACGATCACGGCGTTCTTCACCTGCTGGGCTTTGACAAGGCCCAAAACTTCGGTGCGGAAGTCTTCGCGGCGATCTGACCAGCGCAAACCACCGCGGGCCACCGGACCGAAGCGAATGTGCACACCTTCGACGCGCGGGCTCCAGACAAAGATTTCGCGATACGGCTTAGGCTCAGGCAGTTCACGCACCTCGCGTGAGGCAATTTTCAACGAGATCCAAGGCTTAGGCTGGCCCTTCTCATCACGCTGATAGAAGTTGGTACGCAAAGTCGCTTCCAACAGGCGCAAGATCCGGCGCAGCACCCGGTCATGGTCAAGGCTGGACACCTCTTCCAAGGCCAAACGAACAGCATCGCTGATCTCTTTGGCTTTGGCGCGGCGTGCATCCAGATCCAGATCCAGGCTAGGGTCGAATTTGATCGTCGCGATTTCCAGCAACTGGCGGGCAATCGCGGGATAATGGGCCAGCGCCTCTTCCTGGATCGCTTGCGACGGATCCATACCGGACTGGGCACGATAGCGCGCCAGCGCGCGCAGGAAGGCCGCTTCACGCCAGCTCACCCCAATGGAGAGCACGAGCGCGTTAAAGCCGTCATCCTCGGCGCGGTTATCAAGAACCGCCAGGATCGCATCTTCAAGTTTCGGGGCCAGAATTTCAATCGCAGGCAGACCCTCATGGTCGGCGCGCATTTCAAAATCATGGATCCAGACCGTTTCACGCGGGCCATCACCGTTTTCACGGCGTACCGGATACCCGGCTTCCGCGGCGACATGCAGGCCCAAATGCTCCAGCACCGGCATAACATTCGATAACGCAATTGGCTCACCGGTATGATAGAGCTTCACGCGCAAGGTTTTCTCATCATCATCGCTGAGGCGGAAGGCGCGTGCATCCAAAGTATACTCGCCCGCAAGGCGCTGCATGCGCGCGATATCATCAAGCGCTTCGACCGGCAGATAGCGTTCGCGATAGCCGGCCGTGAAGGCGTCGAGATAGCGCGCAATGCCGCGCGACAGCTCCAGATCGCCGCGCGCACGCCCTTCGACCTCCAGATCATCTTCCCAGGTGCGCGCCAGTTGAACGATGCGCCGCTCCAGATCCAACACTTCAGGTTCTGGATGATTGTGGGGATCCAGACCAATGATGAAATGCACCCGTGCCAGCGGGCCTTCCCCAAAGCTGGGATAGAAGGCTGACAAGCGCCCATTATAGGCACTGCGCAGTAATTCACCGGCCTGTTCGCGAACCTTGGAATTATACCGGTCACGCGGCACGAATAAGAAGGCCGAAATGAAGCGATCAAATTGATCGCGGCGCATGAAGAGTTTGGTGCGCGGGCGATCATAGAGATGCAAGATCCCAAGGCTCATCTGCAACAGATCGGTTTCGCTGGTCTGGAACAGCTCATCGCGGGGATAATTCTCAACGATGTTTTGTAATTTCTTCGCCGAGTGGGTGCCGGGCACCTTGGCCGCCTTTTCCAGAACCCGGCGCACTTTACGCCGGATCAGCGGCACATCACGCGCCATCTGGTCATAGGCTTCGGCGGTGAAGAGACCGACAAAGCGGGTCTCGCCAATCACCTTACCGTCTTCGCGGTAGCGTTTCACACCGACATAATCGAGATAGGCGCGGCGGTGAACACGGCTTTTGATATTGGCCTTAGCCACAATGACCGGGCTTGGCTGGTTCAAGAAAGCCTCAAAGGCCGGGGCCAGATAGACCGGTTCCGCACTATCACGCAGCACATGACGGGCCGGATCGCGTAAGATACCACGCCCTGAATCCGGTAATACAGTCGGCTCTTTCTTGACGAGCTTGCCTTCGCCATCAATGTCAAAAATATAAGTCCGCGCCCCGATGAAAGCGAAATGATCATCACGCAGCCAAGTGAGGAAGGCCAACGCCTCTTTCAACTCATCCTCGTCCGCGCCGGTTTTCGCGCTTTCCAGATGGGCAATGGCATCGTCCATTTGCGCACGCATATCGCGCCAGTCTTCAACCGCATCACGCACATCAGACAATCCGCCACGAATAGCCGCTTCCAAACGCTCACGCGAGGCCGTGTCCAAAGGCTCTAAATGAACCTGAATCATGGATTCCGCGCCAATGCGCCCGCCATCATCAACCCGGTCCCCGCTTTCAGAACGGCGCACACGCACGATCGGGTGGAACATGGCCCGCACATCAAGACCTTGCGCGGCAACCTCGCCCATGACCGAATCCACCAGGAAAGGTCGGTCAGGGCCGATAATCTCCAGCACATCGCGCGGTAAAGCTTCGCCCTTGGCACCTTGCGCGTTCCGGACCCGGATCAGAACCTGATCCCCAGGGCGGTGTTCACCATAGTGCCAAAAATCAGCTACGATTTTTAGCGCATCGTCCAGGGGCACATCGCCCATATCCTCTTCCAGAGCATCTTCAAACAGCTGCTCTAAAAAGCTTGTGGTTTGCGCACTGGCGTCGGCAAACGCATCAAGTGTGGTGGCGGATTTCAGGAAGGTGTCGCGATCATAAGCATGCGCGACGCTGACAACGGCTCCCATGGGAACTGCTCCTAGACCTTAAAATGAAAAACGATCGGACCGATCGCGGATAAGCGGTTGTAACGCCACCCTACTCCTGTCGCGCGCGCGTTCAAGCTTTCCTGGCTGATTGTCACAGGTCTTTCTCACTTGGCAGGCGGTATTCGTGACTTAGTATGGGGGCTAAGACATAAATCAACGGAGACACTTTCATGTCACATGTGCTGATCACCGGGGCAAATCGGGGACTGGGATTAGAACACACCAAGCGCTTGCTGGAACGCGGCTGGCACGTCAGCGCGGCCTGCCGTCAACCGGACAAAGCCGAGGCTTTACGCGCGCTGGACCCGCAAGATGGGCGTTTAAACATTTACGCTTACGATGCGAAGGATCTTAACGCCGCCAAAGCGTTGAAAGCCCAGATCACAGATCCTATTGATCTTCTGTTTGCCAATGCGGGTATTTTACCCGATGAGACCAAAAGCTTTGGGTCTGCGGCGAATGACACCCTGGTCCATCAATTGATGGTCAACACTATTGCGCCCTTGGCCCTGGTTGAAGCCTTCGCCGATCAAGTCGCTGCTTCTGAGATGAAAGTCATCGCGCTTCAATCGAGCCGGATGGGCTCTATGCGCGATAATGAGAGTGGCGGTTACTATGGCTATCGCGCCTCAAAAGCCGGGCTCAATGCCATCGGAAAATCGCTCAGTATTGATCTCACCCCGCGTGGGATAACCACTCTCCTATTGCATCCGGGATGGGTGCGCACGGATATGGGCGGACCCAACGGACTTTTGACCATCACAGAAGCCGTCGATGCCCAGCTTGATCTGATCGCGCGCGCCATGAAGAACCCGGCCATGAATGGTCGCTTCTTCCATGTCAGCGGTGAAGACCTATCCTGGTAAGCTTTACCCCAAACCCCAATAAGAAGCCCCCCGCCAGGGGGGCTGGCAGGGGGCGCTTAAGGGTGCCACCAGACGGGGACAGGGGGTCCGGTGGCACCTGCAGGCCTCGCTTGGCAGGCTGGGGGGACGCACGCTGAGGCCTGTTTCTATGACTATACCATCACCGCACTAGGCGGGGATAAATAGAGCGCTCTGCCTCTGGCAGACCAGAACAATCACGCTCAACAAGGATATGGTAGCAAGGGCGAGAGAAAAAAAGCGCGTCATGATGTCCAACCTTCATTTTTTTATCGAGCCTGTTCGGGAAGTCTCATTCAGCGAAGGCTTGACGGACGGCTCATTGTCTTTTCGATGAAAGGGATATGGGAAAGGGTCTTCGCTTTTCCAATCCTTTGCGCCCTGACATACACTTCACACTGTCGTGAGATTTGTCGGGCCATACGCCCCATGACTTTTGACTATGTCCTGTGACACTGTCAGATGGTTTGGCCATTGATCATAATTGTACCTGTACAAAACGAGAACAAAAGGCCATACTGATCGGGAGACACTCATGAATGACATCTGGCGCGTACGCCCCAGCCTGGAGGCGCTGAATGCAGGAACAGACAAGACCATTTTAAAACAGCTTGGCATCGAGATTATCGAGCTCGGCCCCGATTATGTTAAGGGCCGCATGCCCGTGGATGCGCGCACCCATCAACCCTATGGCCTGCTGCATGGCGGGGCCAATGTGGTATTGTCAGAATCCCTGGGCGGGGTCGGATCAAACCTCTTGGTCGACACCAATGAATGGGTCTGCGTCGGACAGGAGATTAACGCCAATCATGTGCGCTCGGTCGCATCCGGTTGGGTGATCGGCACCGCGCGGCCTTTACATATCGGTCGCACCAGCCAGGTCTGGCAGACCGAGATCCATGATGAGGCTCAGCGCTTGATCTGCGTCTCTCGCCTGACGGTGGCGGTGGTGCCTTTAAAAGCGCCGGGCGCTTAACCGCTAAGCCCCTACGCCGACTAACAGCTGGTGCGAGCCGTCGCCTGATCCGGACCTTCAAGAGGTGAGCTTTCGCTATCCTCTGAAGGCTGGATCTCAGCGTCGTCTTCGCCCGTGCGCCCGGTCCAGTCGATGTCGGATTTCATCGTCACGCTACACGCGCTTAGACCTAAACTCGCCACAGCAAGAATGACCCCCATGGCCCCAACTTTCAAAAGCTTTGTCATGCGTCTTCCCCTCTGGATGGGGATTTATCGCCCAAAAAGGCGCCTGAAACACGTTACGCTTGCTCCATCTTCGGCTGTAAGCGTTATACACGTGAGATTTAAAGTTTAAGTTTTCCCGTGACCTTAGGGCAGGCTTATGCTTACTTATGCGCGTCAACATAATTATGTAGTCCGGAATAATCACGCATATGAGCCGTTCACATTGGCATTATCCGCGCCGTGAATTTGCTGGGCAGGTCTATGATCTGCTCGCCCATGGGCCTGTCTCTGCGCTCAGCCTGTTTGGACCGCGGCGCACCGGAAAAACGCAATTTCTAACCCATGATCTGGGGCCTCTGGCGCGTGAAGAAGGTCACCGCGTGGTCTATGTCAGTTTCTGGCAGACGCTTGATTCGCCCTTAGGTATTTTGCTTTATGAATTTGATCGCGCTTTGCGTACGGGCAATGTGATGGATCGCCTGCGCACAACCGCCTCCGATCTTGCGCCGAAATTCAAGCTGAAAACCCCTGATGGGACGGGTGAGATTGAGGTCGATCTTGCCAATCTTAAAGGTCAAGCCCCGGAAAGCCTTCTCCTGCTGCTCGATCAATATTGTGAGCGGCTCGCCAATGACGATAAACCCGCCTTCTTATTGTTTGATGAGTTTCAAGAGCTTGCTCGGTCCAAAGCCTCCGCGCCCTTAATCTCGGCCCTGCGCACCAGCCTGGATAAACGCCGTGATGGCCTGGCGACCTTGTTCACCGGGTCTTCGCCCGATGGACTACGCCGGATGTTTACCGCGCGCGCCGCGCCCTTTTTCCGTTTTGCCAGCCCCATCGAATTACCGGCGCTGGATGAGCGCTTCGTCAATCATCAGATCGAGGCCTTCCGCAAAAGCTCCAAAGCGCGTCTGGACCGCCCCACCGCGATGGAGGTCTTTGATACTTTTGAGCAAAACCCGCTGTTCTTCCAACGCTGGCTGACCACTGTCGCGCTGCATCCCGATATGGATCCGCGCGATGCGGTGCAGAAGGTTCAAGATGAATTATCCGAAGAATTTGGCTTTGGCGAAGTTTGGCTGGGCCTGAGCGCAACCCAACGCCTGGTCGCGCGCATGCTGGCCGATCATGTCACCCAGCTTTATGGTCAGGCAGGCGCAGACTTTATCAAGGATCTCACCGGCAAAAGCGCACCCAATAGTTCCTCTCTACAATCAGCGCTCAAACTGCTTTCACGCCATGCGCTGGTCGAAAAGTGGGAAGAGGAATGGCGTATCTCCGATCCATTGTTTGAGAATTGGATCCGCCATCGCCCGAAAACGGATTTTTAACCTTGGTAAAGATCTGATTACGCTAATGAATTTCTTAATTATGCGTAAATATGCATATATACATAATTAACAAATAAGCTCAAACTCTACACAGCGATCCCGGCTATCCTCCTCACTTAAAGCCTGCTTCAACAAGCCACAAAAATAAGGGCCTTGAGATGCGCTCGCTTGAAAAAAGCGGCACTGGCGACATTCGCCAAACATCCGTCCTTGGCGGGCCGTAAGAAGCCCTGTCAGATAGCGGCTCAAAAGGGCTTCAAGCGTTTGTCGATCTTCAAGACCAAAGCCGTCCAGACCGCCCATAAAGGCTGCTAAAGGATCCTGGGTCAACATGGCGCGACCGGCCGTTGATAAACGCACATCTACGCCGCGCTTATCACCAGGCTGGGGGTGTTTCTCCACCAAACCTTTGTCTTCTAGAGCTTTCAGGCTTTGCGATACCGTCCCCTTGGTTTGACCAAGATAGGCTGTCAATCCGCTGGGCGTGCGCGAAAAGCGATTTGCCTGCGCCAAAAATCGCAAAATATCCCACTGCACCGGCTTTAAGCCTGCAGCGTGACTTTCACTATGCACCAGCCGCGCCAAACGTTCGAGGAGGGAGAGAAGAGGCATGTCCATCACATGCATAGTATCGAGTCAAAACAATCTTGCAAGGGCGCGATGAAGACGCTAAAGATAAATTAGTATCGACTCGAAACAATATAAGGTTACATCATGCTTCTCTTCTCTCTTAGCGCCCTCACCCTAGCCCTTCACCCCGTCAACAGCCCCGCGAATGAGGCCCTTGATCCCGCCTTTGATATTACCCAAGCCACGGCGAGCACCGATGGACGCCTGACCACATTCGCAATGGAAGTGGCGGGGCTTGCCGGCAGTCAAAAGCCTCAAGCCATCGGTCAATTAACCGGGGCCAAAGTGACGGCCTATGTCTGGCCAACCTCCCTCAATCCCGATCTGGTTGGTTTTGAGGCTGATAGCGGGATTTTAGCGCTCGCCATTACCGCCCACCCCGATTTTGATGACACGCCCTTATTTGATGAAAACAATGACGGGGATCCGGCCAATGATGGTGCCGATTGGCATTCGCATTGGGCGGTACTGGTTCAGGACGAAGCCTGTGGTGCAGGTTTGAAAGTCCGTGATGTTTCACCCGGTGTTGATCTATTACCGGCCACCGCCCCCATGCTACCCATCGCCTTGGATAGTCCGGGCATGAGCCCCGTTTTAGACGGCGCGGTCGCACGGATCACTGTGCCGTTGAGTAACAGTGAAAGCGCGCATTTCGATGCGGTTACTGCAGAAATGCAGGTGAATGAGGCCGGTGAGGCTCCGCTCCTCTGCGTAACCGGTGTGCATGATGTCGCCTCCGGCGATCTTTCGCTGCCCGGCATTATCATGGCCGAGCACTAAACTAAAAAGGGGGCCAAATGGCCCCCTTTCCTTTAATACCAGCTGCGATGACCGATCAGGATTTTTGTGTCTTCAGCCTCGCCCCCCGCACGCCGGATCAGATCGCGGGTCTCGCCAAGATCTGATTGCCATTCGAGCCCGATATAGGGCGCAAATTCGCGCGTGATTTCATAGCGCACCCTGAGCCCAATAGACGTATGGGTGAAGCCAGAGCCTAAACCCGCATAGAGATCATCCTGGCCCTGCCAACTCAGCTCCAGACGTGGCTGGGCGATCAGACGCTGGGTCAGGCGAAAATCATACTCGCCTTCAAACCGCATTGACACATCGCCGCTGGTAGCGATAAAGCCCGCCAGATCAACCTCAAATCCATAGGGCATCAGGCCTTGAATGCCCAAAACGCCATGAGTTTTGCCCTTTGGTTCCAGATCATAACGCAAACCCATCTGAAGATCGAAATAGGCAAGGATGGCGCGTGAATAAAGCGCCTGGATCTCCATCTCCTCCAGCGCCTGATGGTCAAAGCTATATTCGCCCTCAGTTTTGATCCACAGCTTATGAAGATCCCCGCCGCGCCAGGCCTGAAGATCCCAAAGCCCGCCACCTTCATCCCCCAATTGCCACTCCATACGGTCAGCCATGATGAAGTCTGTGACTTCACCGCCGCTATGATGAAGGACACCAGCGCGGGCCTTCGCCATCTCTTCCGGGTCGTAATAGGCATCGGCTTGCGACCAGAGGGTCTCGCCCGTGTCATGATGCTGTGCCTGAGCGTTGCCCGCCATCAGAACCACAAAAACTGTGCTGATACTCATGCGCTTAGTCATGATGGCCACCTTTCTGAGTGTGATGATGGCCCTGATGGGCTGAATGAGGGTCGGGCGGTGTTTCACGGGGTAACACCTGAACGACCTGCATCATCCCGGCATGCATGTGATAGAGGAGGTGGCAGTGAAAGGCCCAATCGCCGACTGCGTCCGCAGAGATGTCCACCGACAGCTTTTCACTGGGTTTGACGATGATGGTATGCTTTCTGGGTTTATGATCACCCCCGCCATTCACGACATCAAAGAACATGCCGTGCAAATGGATGGGATGGGCCATCATGGTATTATTGACCAAGGTCATACGTACGCGCTCGCCCTGGTGAAAGCGGATCGGCGCGGTAATCTCGCTAAAGCCTACCCCATCAAAGGACCACATATAGCGCTCCATATTACTGGTGAGATGAACCTCAATCTCGCGCTCAGGCGGGCGGGTATCGGGGCTGGGCTCTAGGCTGCGCAGATCCGCATAGGTAAGCGTGCGATGCGCCACATCCTCAAGGCCGATCCCCGGTTCATCCAAGCGCGCCAAAGGGTGCGAGACGATATTGGCAATGCCCGGCCCGCGCCTAAGATCGGGGCGCTCGACCGGTAGGGGGGCGGGGGAGACGTGATTATTGTGCGCACCATGACCGGCATGGGGATCATCATGCCTCATTGAAGTGTGATCCATGGCGACGTGATCTGTAGGGTCTCCATGATCCATGCCCATATCGCGCATGGTCAGGCTGGGGACAGGGCGTAGGTCCGGTTCACTGGCGCGCATGCCGGGCTGGGGCCCGAAACTCGCCATGACCTGGCCGGAGCGATCGACCGCCTCAGCAACCAAGCCATAAACGCCCGCATCGGGCACGGTGATGATGACATCATAGGTTTCCGCCACGCCCATTTGGAACTCATCAATGTCCAAGGGCTGAACATTAAGGCCATCGGCAGCCACCACTGTCATGGTAAGGCCGGGCATGCGAATATTGAAAATCGTCATCGCCGAGGCATTGATCAGGCGCAGGCGCACCCGCTCGCCCGGTTGAATGACGCCATTCCAATTGTCCGCCGTGGTATGACCATTGATCAGATAGTCATAGGTCGAGCCGGTGACATCGGAAATATCACGCGAGGACATGCGCATACCCGCCCACATCGCGCGGGTAGACAAGGTTTCGGCAAAGCCTTCACGGCGCACATCACCTAAGAAGTCCGCCAAAGTGCGCTTTTGGAAATTATAATTTTCCGCGTCCGACTTTAGCTTTTCAAAAATCCGGCGAGGGTGCTCGAAACTCCAATCAGACAGTACCAGGACATATTCGCGGTCATAGACCACCGGATCTGAACCCGCCGGATCAATGATCAACGGCCCATAAAGGCCTAAAGGCTCCTGAAATCCGGAATGAGAGTGATACCAGTACGTGCCGTTATGGGCTAGGTTGAACCGGTATTGAAAGGTCTCACCGGGCTTAATCCCTGGGAAGGTCACCCCGGGCACACCATCCATTTGAAACGGTACCAGCAAGCCATGCCAGTGAAGGGAGGTATCCTCGCGCAGCGTATTGGTGACATTGATGGTAATATCCTCGCCCTCACGAAAGCGAAGAAGCGGCGCAGGCAGGGTCTGGTTGACCCCGATGGCGCGCGCAATACGCCCCCCAATGGTAGCGGGAAACTCCCCTATAGTGAGGTCAAACTCAGTTCCGGTCAGCTGGGGAAGGCCCAGATTGCCCTGGCTGGCGCTGCGCGCCCAGGCCGGAAGCATGCTGGTGGCGAGCAAGCTCGCGCCCACACCCAACCCGGATGTCAAAAGAGATCGTCGAGAGATCATCGCAAAAAACCTTTATGAACAAAGCCAGCCCATGGGTTTACCCAGGGCCATAAACACGAAACGAGGTTTCGAGCGGGCTTAATTCAAAAGGCGGGTATAAAGGCGCACCGGTGAAACCGGTGTTAGAGCGCTGCGCCTTTCATCCGGCGGTCGAGGGGAGATTTTTAGATCAAGCAGAAGCGCGTTCGCCGCTGGGATTATACCCAGCGCCTTGACCGCTTGGGACTTCACACTGGGCGCGGACATGGCAGTGAAGACCTCGCCGCTGCCCGGCCCTGGCCCCATCACGCTATCACAATGGGCACAAGCCTTTGAGTGCGGCGCGCACGCCCCTTCATCCTCATGACACGCCATCGCCGCATCCATCCCGTGATGGCGGATGGATGTATGGCTGTGTGCGCTGGGCAGCGAGGCCGCACTGACGCAAGCACACGCCCAAGAGCTAAGCCCTGAAATCATCAGGGCCAGCACCATCATCAAAGTAAGGCGCAAGAGGCGAAACATCGGCTTTTATAGCCACACCCTGGCAAGGCGATCAAGGCGACCTCGCCCCGCCTCACCCCAATGTGAAAACACCCAAGGGGGCCTCCGAACGGCCTTGGCCCGTTTATTCATTCGCTTGAAGGCTAGGCCCCAGAAGCGTCATGATCGTGGCGGCATCGTCTTCACTCAGATCTTTAAAAACCTGTTTGATCATGTCCTGACGCACGCCAGCAATGGCAGCGAGCTTGTCCTCGCCTTGTGCGGTGAGCGCCACCCAATTGGTACGCTTATCGCCCTCATCCTTGCGCCGTGTGATAAGGCCTGCACTCTCCAGCCGTTTCAAGGCCCGCCCGGTATTGCTGCGATCAATCACAAGATCCGCCGACAAGGTGTCTTGCGTCGCTTCACCGCCGCGTTCTGAGAGACGCTTCAATACCCGCGCTTCTGAATGATTAAGCCCTATCGTGCCAAAGGCTTTTTCCGCCAGATGATAGCGCTGGCGGGCCAAAACAATAATCGCATCGAACAAGGCTTCGGTCTGGGACATAGCAAAGATCCATATTTTGCGTGCGCACACATATAAGCGGATCTGACGCAGCAAAGCCACACCGCGCGATTTATCTTTTCATACGCCCTTTACATTAAAGAATTAAATTTTTACATTCATTTTAGACACGCAACCTCGATCAAAGGGCGATCATCATGCAGATTCAAAGGCTCACTATAGCTCTCACTTTCGGGCTGATCAGCCTCCCCCTCTGCGGGCAGCTTTACGCTCAAGAGCAGGATCTGCAAGCCTATTTCAATGCCCCGATTGAAATTGAACGCGGCGAAGAGCCTACGATCCTCCCCCTCGACATCCGCATGAATAAGCTGTTCATCCAAGCTGAGATCATGGGCCAGAGCGGAGAATTTATCTTCGATACCGGTTCGCCCACCATATTGACCCGCGCCTTTGCCGAGACTTTGGATCTAGAGATCATCGGCGAAAACATAGGCCGCGATGCCAATGGCAACCCGGTGCGCATGGATGTCGCCCTGGTCGAAACCTTAAAGCTCGGCGAGACCATTTTTAAAAATGTTCCTGTGTTTATCTATGATTATGCAAACATAGATATGGGAGATTGCTTCTTTCAGGGCGGGGTGATCGGGTCTGAAATCCTTCCCGGCAGTGTCTGGACACTCAACACCCGCGATCAGATCTTAACCCTTCAAGCGCAATCGGCTGACAGGGAGGGGGCGACGCACCCCTTACATGATTTTGGCTATCCCCATGCCCCGATTGTGGATTATCGCATTGGTGATGTGAATGATAAGGCCCTGTTCGATACCGGCAGCGCGCGGGCGATCTCGCTTTTCTCTCGTGTTGCAGATACGCCCTCCGTCCATGGCGATATTCAGCGCGGATCAGTCCGCCTAGGCGAAGGCTATGAAGGGGTATCGGCGGGGGGACGCGGCAATGTCACGCCTTTAGTGCGCATGACCCTAGAACACTTCTATCTCGATGACACCGATCTGGGGCCTTTACCGGCGCAAACCCGATCCATCCCCCCCAGCCTGATCGGTTATGGCTTACTCGATTATTATCAGATCACCTTGGATTATCCGGCTGGGGCGATGGTCTTGAGCGCGCATGATGGTCCGCGCGCCGATCCGCCATCGCCCAGCTTTGGCGTTGCCTATGTCGGCGAAGAAGCCCAGATCGTGCAGCTGTTTTCCAACTCCCGCGCCGCCGAAACTGGATTGAAGCTGCATGATCATGTGATCGCCATCAATGATCACCCGCTTGAGCACGATAGCTTTGAAGCCCGGTGCGAAGCCGCACGCTGGCTCGCGCAAGACTTTGATCCGAACGACGAAACCACGTTGATTGTAGAGCGTGAGGGCACGCGTGAAACGGTGCTGATCCCGGCGCAAAACTAAGGCTTGGCTAGCCCGGTCCTGCCCTGCGCCAGGGCGAGGGCATGGCTTATGAGCCACACTTCGCTCTGCGTCTTAACACCCCTTCTACGATCTTCCTGCGCCGCCATCCTGAAGCGTAGGGTAGCCCATGACGATATCAAGATCGGCTGATTTACTCTTTGGTTTTCAGTATAGCCGCTGCCCCCTGTATGCGCGCGGACGCGCGCACGCCTAAGCTCTGACCTAACACAGCGCGCCGCGCGCCCTTCATGCCCCTTTTGCCTCCCTCCCCTTGACAAAGCATAGCCCGACCATCATATGCGTGCGCACGCACATTTATGAAAGGATCTTCTTATGACCCCCCTATCCAGCGATGCTTTGGGTGCAAAATATCTACGCACCCGCGCCGAAGCAGAGCGCGCTTTAGCCCTTCTTGCCCTGGAAAAAAACACCGCTGTGCTCGATATCGGAACCGGAAAGGGTTATTTCGCAATCGCGTTGGCACAAAAGGGACTAAGCGTCACGACAGGTGAGCCCCTTGAGGATGATGGGCTCTATGCGCGTCAACCCTGGCGTGATGATGCACGACTTATGGAAGTCGATGATAGAATTGAATTCCAAAGCTTTAATGCGGCGAAGATGCCCTTTGATAATGATTATTTTGCTGCGGTATTTTTCTTCGGCGTGCTCCATCATATCGCCGAGCAAGAGCGTCAACCTAGTCTGAGCGAAGCCTACCGTATCACGAAAAAGGGCGGAGCCATTGTCATCTTTGAACCCACAAAGACCATGCTAGAAGAGTTATGGCAACGCGACCCAGACCACCCTGAAGCCGCCGACCCCGATCTTTATCGCCCCCAAGACTTAAAGCCGGCCCAGCGTTTTGCCGGTGAGACCATGGATATGATGATCTATCGTAAGACTTAAATCATTGCGCGTGGGCCATCGCCACCGAAAGCCACGCCTGGCAACCATGGGCCTTCATCGCCGCTTCCAGGGTTTTTTCATAATCCACTTCAGCGGCGGCCAGGCACGCGCGCCCTTTTTGCGTCAACACGGTATAGACGCCGCGCTTATCATCCGGGCACACATCACGCACGCTTAGCTCTGCACGCTCCAGGCGCTCAACCATGCGGGAGACGGAACTTTGATTGAGCTGTAAATGCGTGGCCAGATCCTGCATGCGTAATTCGCTATCGGGGGCCTTGGCCAACGCGGCCAGCGCGCGATACTCAGATAGGCCCAGGCCGTGCGCGCTTTGCATGACGCGCGCCAGCTCTGCTTCGACCTGATGGATCACCCGAACCAGCCCCAACCAAGATTGCGCGTAACTCGCCATGTCAATGCCGTCTTTCAATCAACACCTCTGAATTTGATATATGTATGCCCATGCAAGCGGGTGAGCAAGGCCCAAGCCTAACGAGAGGGCATCCGAACACGATGAAAATCCTGAAAGGGTTCAAGCGCGCCGTCGACAACCAGTTTTTCAAC
Source organism: Woodsholea maritima DSM 17123 (assembly GCF_000382325.1). GTDB lineage: Bacteria > Pseudomonadota > Alphaproteobacteria > Caulobacterales > Maricaulaceae > Woodsholea > Woodsholea maritima. The sequence goes on along the minus strand of NZ_KB908056.1, from coordinate 985,514 downwards.
CCGTGGTGCGCGCCAATGGGTCGGATCGTTCGCGAACAGATCATATCCGCCGCGATAATCAAACCCATGGGCGGCGGCTTCATCGCGATCAACCGCATAATAAATCCGCGATACCCCAGCATAAAGCGCACTCATATAACACATCGCGCAGGGCTCACCCGAGGCCAATAATATCGCACCAGTGAGATAGGGGACGCCCTGTTGAAAGCACGCATCACGGATGGCGTCGACCTCTGCATGGGCGGTGGGGTCATGATGCTCGCGCACGCGATTTACCCCGCGGCCCAAAATATCACCGGCGTCATTCAAGATATAAGCACTGAACGGGATACCCCCGTTTTTCACATGATCACGGCAATAATGAAGGGTCTCTGCCATCATCTGGCGCAGGTGATGGTCAACGCATTGTGACATGCTGTGTCCTTTATTTAAGAGGGAGAGGAAATGGCTTTGGATCACGGGCCATAACGGCTCTTACGCCACCCAAAGCCATCCTAAAAAGGGCCTAGGCAATAACCGGCTTGGAGCCAGGCCATTTGATGCTGTCAGCCAGTTTCAGCCAAACAACACCCAAGATGATCACCGCCAACCAGCTCGCTTGAACCAGGGTAAGAGGCTGATCGAGCAGCACACTGCCAAAACTGGCCGCGCCCACCGCGCCAATCCCGGCCCACACCGCATACCCAATGCCAACATCAATGGTTTTCAGCGCCACGCTGAGACAATAAAGCGTCAGAAGGAAGAAGATCAGCGCCGAGATAGACCAGCTGAGCACCGTGAAAGCTTCGCTGCCATCCACGCTCAGCGCATAGCCAATTTCAAACGCGCCCGCGAGCAAGAGCATAAGCCAGGCGCGCGTAGTCGAAGGGGTCGTCTCACCTTGAGTAGACATCATATTTCCTTTTATGTTCATGATATTAGATTAGGACCACTGTTAAGCCGCACCGCTGAGACGCAGGCCCACAACACCGCCAATGACCAGGGCGATCCCGATCATTTTTTTCCACTCCAAACGCTCTCCAAAGAACAGCGCGCCCAGAATGACGATCCCGACACCCGCAATTGAGGTCCACAGCGCATAGCCAATCCCGACATCAAAGGTCAGCAAGGCCAGGCTGAGAAAGAAGGTGGCAATCGCGCCGCTGATCAGGGTCGCGATGGTCCAGGGAATATTCGTAAAGCCTTTGGCTTTACCTGCAGAAATGGCAACGGCAATTTCAAAGATGACGGCGATGGCCAGATAGAACCAATGCATGGGGGTTTTCCTTTATGAAACAGCTGTGATGACAGGGGTTTGGGGTTGTGCGACCAGCTCATCGAGCGCGGCCTTTAAAGCGTCTAAGGGCGGGGTGCCGCGAAAGACATGCGGGCCAATGACCAAAGTGGGAACAGATGTAATGGCCATATCGTCTTTAGCATGGCGAAGGGCCTCGCGATGGCGCGCGCGATAACGCCCATCGCTCAGGGCCGCGCGAATGTCTTCGCCGTTAAGCCCGACCTCATCGCCCAGCGAGGCTAAAATCTCGACATCGCCGATATCTTGATCCTCTTGAAAAAAGGCGCGCATCACCCGCAGGGCAAAGGCATGGGCCAGGCCCTGATCCTCAGCCATCACCAGGACTTCAAAGGCCTTGGCTGTGCGCGGTTGGGGGGAGATGGACGGCAATTGGATAGGAACACCCAAGCGATCGGCCAAAGGGTAAACTGAACGCGCCCATATGGTGGGAAGATAGGGATCTTCAGGGCGTAAAGTGGGCACAGGTTCGGGGCGTAGCTCAAACGCGTGCCAGCGAATTTTTATGTCACGTTCCCCAATTGCTTCGCTGACAACATGTTCGGCCAGCAGGCAATAGGGACAGACAAAGTCAGAATAAATTTTGATCTCAGCCATGGGCACCTCATTAATTGCATGTGCATGCATATAATGTCGCTAAGCCTGGAGTCAATAAATTTGTTTGCGCATACAAATATATTACCCCTTCTGTCTTGATAAAAAAAACCCCGACCAAAGGCCGGGGCAAAGATTGCGTCTTCAATAGGTCGATTATTGAAGGACTTAAGGCCGCAATCCACGCGATTGCAGATAGCTGACCAATTGTTCAGGGCGATCGGTCATAATCAGATCAGCCCCCATATCAACCATCCGCCCCCAAATCGCATCCGGGTCGGCCATGGCCATTTCATCGGATAAACCTGCACCCCAGCGCGGTAAAACCCCAACGATCATGTAGCGATATTGATCAGCCCCCTCGATGCGGCCATCCGCCCCCAAGGGCCAATAGTCCAAGTCATGGGCAACAATTTCAAAGCTATGCACGCGATCATCGTTAAAATCAGCGATCTGATCCTCAAATGATCTTTGGGCCTGCCAAATAATCGGCGTCACAAAGCGCAAACCTTCAGTCTTCAAAGCCTGATATTTTTGATCGGCTGGGATATCGGTTTGTGAAACCCCGCGTACAGCCGGTGGAATTTTCCAAAACACCTGATCGGCCATATCCATGGCCTGGGCCACTTCAACAGCGCGGTTAAATGTGGTTTCGAAATTGGCACCATGGTTGGTTTTAATTTCCAGATTGATCATGACGTGACCGCGTGCCGCCTCCAGCACGTCTTCCAGCGTCGAGATCGTCATATCGGTCAGGAAGGGGCGGTTATATTGCTGGGTCGGTGATCCATCACGCTCATAAAGACGAAGGGCGCGTAACTCTTCTAATGTATGGTCGGCGATATAGCCCCAGCCATTTGTCATACGCTTCAACGTGCTGTCATGGAACACAATCAAATGCCCGTCACGGGTCATTTGGACATCAATTTCAACCGCGCGCACGCCTATACGCGCGCACGCTTCAATAGCTGCCACGCTGTTTTCTGGTGCTGCTGACCAACATCCACGATGGGCAACAACAAACACATCGCCGCGATCGGTCTCAGCAAAGCGCGCGATCAGATCGGCCCCATCGCCTGTTTGAGCGGATGCTGCGACCCCGGCCCCCAAGGCCAAACCCATTGCCATCACCGCCCTGAGCCCTTGTCTGGCCTGAGATAGAATCTTGTCCAAGCTTTTCATTTTATACGTCCCATTTGCCCACAAGGGCCTAAAAGTCAAATAGCGCCCCTGAGCGTTCAGGGGCGCTATCGTGTCTCTACTTAGTATTTATAGGTCATGCCCAACCAGGCTGAACGACCATAGTTACGTGACCATGTGGTCACGCCATAAGACAGATCGCGCGGGGTGCCATCATTGGTCACATTACGCAGATCCAAGAAGACTTTCCATTGCGCGCCCAAGCGATAGCGCGCTTGCACATCCACACTTTCACGCTCGCCGATAAATTCATCATAGGTTGGCGAGGAGGCATTAGTAGAAATCAAATTCTTGTCGGTATAGCGATAGGCCGCCTTGAACTCGAAATCGCCTGGGGTCCAGAATACCGATGCATTGAGGATGTTACGCGGCTGACGGTTCAAACCGTAAAGCGTGCGCAAGCTGTCATCATTCATCTCAATATCAAACTGGCTTTCGATATGCGCATAATTCAAATGCATACCAACATCTTCTAAAACCGGATTGATGAAATCGAATGAGTTTAAAAACAAGCCCAATTCAATACCCTTGACCTCTGCCGAATTAGCATTGGCCGGACGCGTTTGCGTTACTGTGTAAGTCACGCCGCCAATTTCGCGCTCTGACTGAGTTTTGCGAGAGAAAATCTCATTGGCGATGTCTTTGTGGAACAGCCCTACTGACACCATGCCATCAATGGTAGGGAAGTAATACTCAGCTGAAATATCAAAGTTATCAGAAATCCGAGGCAACAGACGTGGATTACCTGAACTGATGGAGATGGTTTGCTGAGCGTCATCTTGGGTTTGACTTCCCAAGACATCCAAGTCCCCATATTCTGCGCGCCCTAAACTCCGGCTATACGCAGCACGCAGGCGGAAGTTTTCATTTAAGTCCCAAATCGCATGGGCAGATGGCAACCATTTGCCATAGCTCGCCGCTTCAATGACCCAAACATAATCCCCATCAACTTTACGGTAACCGGCTGACTCAAGCTCGGTTTCCTCGTAACGCACGCCTGCAGAAAGGATTAATGAGTCCGTTTCATAGCGCCCCATCACATAACCCGCGCTAATATCCTCGCGGATCTCATACTGAGAACTCAAAGATTCAACGCTTTGGTCTTTACGATCTTCAAAGTCATCTTGATTATTTTTGAAATACTCAAAAAAACTATTCGGATCGAGATAGGACACAGCCAGGCCTGAATAGAGATCAGGTTGCGAACGCGCGCTATACCCGCTTAAGAATGGCTCAGTTGTGAAGCTGGGTGCACCCCGCTTCAAGCGGTATTCATGCTCGAAAGGCTGATCTTGGGTTCGCGTATCAGTGCGATAACTCAAACCCGTTTTAAAGCCAAAGCCAGGCTGATCCATATGGCGCGAGAAATCAAACCGCGCTTGGAATGAATCCTGTTCATTCACATCCAAACGATTGCGATGGTTGTTGAACCCAAAAGACCGTCCTGCATTGGTGAAGGCGTCTGGATTATCAAATTTTACAACCGTGTATTGTCCCGTTGTATCATAAGAGAACGCCAAATCATTTTGCGTCGCGTAGAAGCGGTATTCCTTAAACGGATTTTCACGCTTGCCATGCGCTTTAACGACCATCAGGTCGAACTCACCAATATTGTCCGGCGCCCAATGACCGGTCAAAGACACGCTATTGAGGGTATTGGTATCGCCCTGGTCAAAATAAGCTTGATAAAGCTTACCTTGAGTGACATGGCCAGATGTGGCATTGACCTCATCTAAGTGTTTGAAGTCATGATAGACTGAGGTCGCCCAACGATCTTCTGAATCGTCTTCTTCAAAGTGATAGGCGGTCAAGGCCAGATACATATTCTCGCGCGGAGCCCACTCAAATTTGGCCAACCCCCCTAAACGCTCAATCGTATTTTTATACTGATAGAATTGGTTTCCTGCAGGAACGCGGATTGCCCCCGCTTCAGCGTCTTCCACCAACTTCACCAAAGACCCATCAGCATTTTGAAACTGATTTTCGGTCCAATTACCACCCGGTAAGAACGTATAATAATCCTGCATCAAATAACTGGCAGATAAAACAAGACCAAATTGATCCTGAGAGCCAAATTGCTGAGTATAGGCAAAATCCGCACGGGCGGATTGATCCAGATCAACAGGACCATCATTATTTTCAAAATACCCTAATGCTCCGCGTGCGGCAAAATAGGTCTCATCTTGGTCAAAGGCACTGCGTGTTGTCACATTCACATGGCCACCAATGGCATTGCCATCTAAATCGGCGCTAAAGCTTTTGACCACATCGGTACTTTTAATCACATAAGATGGGATCACGCTGGTCTGGGTTGCTCGGCCACCATTACGGGTCGAAGGGACAATACCGCCATCAATTGAAAGATAATTGAAATCAGAGCGCAAACCACGCACCACGATAAATTCTGAATCGCCATTGCGCCCTTCAACAGATACGCCTGCAATGCGCGTCAAAGCCTCAGCGACTGAATAATCCGGCAAGGAGCCAACATCATCGGCCGTGATAACATCAACAATGCGCTCAGCATTGCGCTTTTGCTCCATGGCACGCTGGTTCTGCAAACGCACACCCGTCACCACGATCGTGTCGGCTGGGGCCACATTGGCCTCGGTTTGAGCCTGCGCCTGGCTCTCACTGACGATGGCAAGGCTCAGTACACTTAGGGCTACAGAGCCCATAATTACAGTCCGGTTCATAACTTCCCCCATTGGACCAAAGGTCAAGAGATACGCCAAGCGCATCCGATGGCTGTGGGAGATAGCGCTTTTATGCGTCAGTTTTATTAAATCAAATGATTTAATCGTATTAAATTATCTTGCTTTACTAAAATTGCGCGTTAAGAACACGCTTAAAACCTGCGCCCGGCCCGTCCTTGCATTCGATGTCATATATGAATTTTCAAGATCTTACTGAGAATGAACGCCTTGCCTTAGACGCTATTCGTCGCCAAGGCGGATTAACGCGTGCCGGCATTGCACAGACTTTGGGAATTACGCGCGCCCATGCCACCAATGTCACGCGTGAGCTGGCTGCAAAAGAATTGATCGAGGAAGAACCCCAGCTGCAAGGGGCCAAAGGACAGCCGACCCGCCTTATTCGTCTACGCCCGCAGGCGACATATGCGATCGGGGCAACTTTTACCCAAAACTATATTGAGATAGGCCTGATTGACTGGGCGGGTCAGTTGAAATTGCGCCAAACTCACCCCCTCTCCCAGCCCAGCCCAAAAGCACTCAGCGAAGCGATTTCAGCCTTTAGCGATATGGCCGTGGCGAAGTTGCGGGTGTCAAAAAAGCGTCTGTGCGGCATTGGCCTGTCTGTACCCGGTGATTTCATCGAAGATCGTCGCATTATTAATGCCGTTTATTTTCCCAATCTCGCCGGGGTCGACCTTACGCTGGCCATGAGCGAAGCCTTAAACCGCCCGGTGTGTATCGAAAATGACAGCACCAGCGCTGCCTGGGGAGAAACTCTTCTTGGGGCAGGCAAAACCCTCAAAAGTTTTTTATTCTTGCATATTGGTCATGGTATTGGCGGCGGCTTAGTGATCAATGGGCGTCTTTTTCGCGGTCATCATGGGAATGCTGGTGCGTTTGGCGCGCCCTATCCCGATCTCAACGCGCCGCGCCCATCAGGTGCAGATCTACTACGCACCTTGCAGGCCCAAGGGTATCCGGTAGAGGATTTCGAAGACTTAAAAGCCCTTGATCCCACAAGTGATGCCGCCCTTATCAAGTGGTTAGACCGGGCCAGCGCACAACTGACGCCAATGCTGAGCGTTTTGGCCCGGGCCTTTGATCCCGAAGCGATCATCATCGGCGGTCGCCTGCCTCTTCCCTTGGTCCATGGTTTGATTTCACGCATCGAAAACGGGGGATTTTGCGCCCATGATAATGGTGTCTTGCCTCTACCTCGCCTTATAGCCTCTGAATTGGGCGATGCGGGCGGCGTCATCGGGGCGGGCGCGCTCACTTTTGAGCCGCGATTTTACACCCCAGCCCCTTAAAAATATTGTTCCCCTGCCCCGCTCTACGTCATCGGCTGCGTATAGCTGATGCGCAGGACGAATTTATCGCGCAGCTCAAGGCGCTTTTGCTCAAAGCTTGCTTCATCCTTGGCATTATAGAAGCCCGCGATAAAGGCGGAAATCGAAGCGTGTTTAAGCCAAGACGAGCGTGAAACGCTGAGCGCGCTGTTAAACAGGACCGCATCTAGCACTTTGTGGCGCGATAACATCTTGAATTTACATATAAGAGAAAATGGAGCGGGCGATGAGATTCGAACTCACGACATTCACCTTGGCAAGGTGACGCTCTACCCCTGAGCTACGCCCGCTCAATATGGGTAGCGGTGCTGGGCACCGAAGAGGCGCGGTATATCGCGCAAATAGCACGCTTTGGCAAGACCCGGGGTGCAGGATTTTTCAGTCACAGCTGCAAGCCTTTGTTTTTAATCCTGAAGAGGCCAGAAAAGCCCCCTTGCGACAGCTTGGCCTATCGCTTTTCACCATCGCCCTTCCCATAAATCATGACAAGGGACCCTGATTATCAAGGAGCCAGTATGCCAACCCATCCCCATGCCCTTGCGGCCCGTCATGCCCAACGCCAAGCCTGTGAAGCGATGGGGATTGACCACGCCTTCATCGCCCAGCTGGTGGATGACTTTTATACCCGCATCCGCGCCGATCAAGAACTCGGCCCGATCTTTGATGCTGTGATCGGCGATCAGTGGGGCCCGCATTTAGACACTATGAAAACGTTTTGGGCGGCGATTGCGTTACAAACCGGGGAATATTCCGGCCGGCCGATGCCCGCCCATGTTAAGATCAAAACCATTCGGCCCGAGCATTTCCCCCAATGGCTAGCCCTGTTTGAAGCCACTTTGGACGATATTGCGCCCAACCCAGAAACCAAAGCCTTTTTCTTGGAGCGCGCCCAGCGCATCGCCCACAGTTTCCAATCGCACATGTTCTATGATCCGGCGAAGGTCTATTCGGCTTAAAACGCGCTTGATCCAAGCCCCGCTTTAACGCTAAGGCGGGTCTTATGAACACACTGATCCCTGCCCTTCCCACCCCGCCCGTATCGCGTGAAGCCCTGCTTGGCTTTTTTGATGACTTAGGTCTTCGCCATACGACCTATGATCATATCCCGATCTTCACGGTGGAAGAGGGCGAACATCTCAAGGTCGATATGCCCGGCGGGCATTCCAAAAATCTGTTTTTGAAGGATAAAAAGGGCAATATTCTTTTGATCTCGGCCCTGCAATCCAGCGAGATCCCCCTGAAACACCTTCACCGCGCGCTGGGGTGTGGACGGCTTTCCTTTGGCAATGCGGATTTACTCGAAGCGTGTTTGGGCGTGACCCCCGGCTCGGTGACCGCCTATGCCATCATCAATGATCCCAACCATCGCGTACGCTTCATTCTGGATGCGGCTTTGATGAAGTATGAGCGGGTGAATTTCCACCCCTTAAAAAATGACGCCACCACCGCCATGTCCCCAGACGATCTTCTGACCTTCATCACGGCCTTGGGGCGTACGCCAGAAGTGATAGACTTCACCCAGCTGGATCTGGATGCGCAGGTTTGAGACGTGCGGCACAATGCGCGCCTGGACTTGCATCGCGGCTATAAAACGTCCACCTAAGGCCATGGTCCGGCCCCTTCGATCTTTAAGAGAGATGTCCCATGTTATTCGGCGATAAAAGCAAACCTACGCTCACCCAAGCCAACCCCCAAGGCGATTGGGTCAAGGACGGCAGTGATCAGGATTTCATGCAAGATGTGATCGAGCCTTCGAAAGAGGTTCCGGTTCTGGTGGATTTCTGGGCCCCCTGGTGCGGGCCATGCCGCCAGCTTGGCCCGATCATCGAAAAGGCCGTGCTGGGCGCCCAAGGCAAGATCAAGCTGGTCAAAATCAATATTGATGAACATCCAGGGATCGCCGGGCAATTGCGCGTGCAATCCATCCCGGCCGTCTTTGCGTTTCAAAATGGCCAGCCCGTTGATGGTTTCATGGGCGCTCTGCCTGAGAGCCAGATCAAGGATTTCATCAATCGCCTGACCGGTGAGCAGGACCAAGAAGCCATTGAAGCTTTGATCGCGCGCGCAGATGAGGCCCTGCTTCAAGGCGATCTGGGCGGTGCGGCACAAGATTATGCCACCGTCTTACAGGCCGATCCTGAAAATCCGCTGGCTTTTGTTGGCATGGTGAAAGTCAATCTCGCCAATGGTGATCATGATCAAGCCCAGCAGATTTTAGACAGCGCCACTGAAGCGCAGAAAAAACATCCCGCCGTGATCAGCCTGCTCGCCGCTTTAAGCTTGAAAGATGAAGTCGCCGATGCGCCTGATCTTGCCAGTGCGCAAAGCGCAGTGGATGACGATCCCAACTCTGCAAGCCATCACTATGATCTCGCCGGGGCCTATATCGCCGCAGGGGATTTAGCCAAAGCCAGCGACCATTTACTCACCTCGATCAGTCTGGATCGCGAATGGGAAGGTGGCAAGGCTCGCCTCCTCCTTTTGAAAGTGTTTGATGCGGCCGGTCCAAGCTCTGAGATCGCCAAACAGGGCCGGCGCAAGCTCTCTTCGCTGTTATTCTCTTAACACTGAAAAGACCTTAGGCAGAAGGTGCGGCCCGCCCCTAGGCGCGGGCCCTTGGCCTTGCTAGATTTAAGGTCATGAGCGAAACCTTTATCCCTTCGAGCGTACTGCCGCTGTTCCCGATTTCAGGCTGCATCCTGTTACCGGGCGAGATGTTGCCGCTCAATGTGTTTGAACCGCGCTATCTCAACATGCTCGATGATGTCATGGACGGTGATGGCGCGCTGGGGATTATTCAACCCAAACCCGGTGGACGCGCCGATGCCCCACATCTTGAAACCATCGGCACTTTAGGCCGGGTCATTTCCTTCACCGAAAGTGAAGATGGGCGCTATCTGATCGTCCTTCAGGGCGGGATCCGCTTTCGCATCATTGAAGAAATGTTCTTGATGACCCCCTATCGCCAGGCCCGGGTCGATTATCACGACTTCACCCATGACATTGCGCCGATGGCTCTAACGCCAGAGATTGATCGCGCGCACTTCATGGCCACTTTGCGTGAGTTTTTTGATGCCAACCGCGTAGAAACCGACTGGGATGCGGTTGAGGCTGCGCCGCTGACCACCATCGCGGACAAGGTGGCGATGTCGGCCCCCTTCCGCCCCGAAGATAAACAGGCTTTGTTAGAAGCGCCCGATCCGGCTTTACGGGTCGCTACGCTGTTAAGCCTGATGGAAGAAAGCCTCAATACCAGTGATGCCTGCGGGCCTGAGGAATATAAATCATGAACGAAACCACTACTAAACCCGCTGCCAAAGATCTGGACCCGAAATTATTAGAGGTCCTGGTCTGCCCGGTGACGCGTGAAACCCTGGACTATGATCGTGCGTCACAGGAACTCATTTCCCGCGGGGCCAAGCTTGCCTATCCTATTCGCGAGGGCGTGCCGATCATGCTGCCCGAAGAAGCCCGCGAATTGGAAGATTAAAGCATGTCCCAAGTCTGGCCCACGCGCCTGAGTTTTTATCGCCGTAAAAAACACCTCGTCATTGATTTTGATGATGGCGAGAGATTCACCATTCCCTTCGAGCTTCTGCGTCTGGAAAGCCCCTCGGCTGAGGTTCAAGGTCATGGGCCGGGTCAAAAAAAATGGCTCAAGGATAAGGCGAAGGTTGTGGTGACGCAGGCTGAACGCGTCGGGCGCTATGCCCTTCGCCTGGGCTTTGATGACGGCCATGCATCGGGCATTTATTCCTGGGATTATCTGCGCGAATTGGGTGAGAATGGCAAAGCCCTGCTCAAAGCCCATCATAGCCGGGGCTAAATCTGACCTAAGCCCGATTTTCAGGCCCCATTCATAGGCTTCAGCCCACACTTAACGCGATAAAAATTTACCCGTTCTGACGCCTTGAAACTGCCGCGAAGACAAGGTTAAACCTAGGTCTTGTCGACATGCTCAACGCATGTGCCTGTTACAGCCAAAATGAGGTCGCATCATGAAATTTTCACCCCTTGGTCTTCTCGCAGCGGGCTCCCTGCTGCTTGCGCTCTCGTGCGGCGCCCAGGCCCAGGAGGCGCAATTTCGCGGGGATTTCAATGATTGGATGGTCTTCACCCGCGGTGAAGGCGACGCCATGGTCTGTTATGCCCTGACCCGGCCCACAGATGCGCGCCCCGGAAATGTTGAACATGGCGATGTCTATTTCCTGGTCTCGACCTGGAAAAATAATTCCGCCAAAGAGCAACCCAATTTCTTCGCCGGCTATACTTTGCGTCCCGATAGCCCACCCAATGTGCGCGTTGGCTCGGATCGTTTCGCGATGTTCGTCTCGGAAAATGAAAGTTTCATCGAAGAACCTGCGCAAGAAAACCGCCTGGTCAGCGCGATGCGGCGCGGGTCTGATATGCGCGTAGAAGCTGTATCCCAGCGCGGTACAGCAACGGCCTACACCTTCTCGCTCAGCGGGGTTACCGCCTCCTTACGCGAAGTTGAAAGACTGTGCGAATAAAATAGGTTGTATATGTCAAGCCGATTCGGTTGTGACTTTTTAACAACGATCAAATATTTTTTCTTTTCTTCTTGAGACCCGCCAAAGCTTGTGGCATAAATACACGGGTAAGCCGTCGACAGGCTCTGGTTCGGTGTCGTCCCCCCGCAGACCGTCCAGTTTAAGAGCCAGTGCTGGAACAATCCCCTCCCAGCACCTTGCGCGAATCCAAGAAGGCGGCTTTAGCGCCCAGCAGATAGTCCCCCATCTGCTGGGCGCGCTTATATCCACCCTTGCATAATCACGGTTGGCAGCTAGGCTGGCCAATGATTGCATGCCCGCCTGTCAGCTGGTCTAGGCCCCTCGTGCTAAAGGGGGTAAAAGCCTCTCTATGATGATGTATGACGATCCAGATGAGAGCGGCGATGGCGAGGACATGATTGTCCGCCTGCTCGAAGAAATTCCGCTGCTGTATAAAGCGCGCGCCTTTGCCGATGGCCTGGGACAGAGCGCGTTTTTCACCCGTTTGGGCGAACCCTTGGATACCCGTGAGCGCAGCCTGGGTGAAGCTTATGTCAGCGGTCTGGGCTTTCCCCATGCCGATCCCGCCCTGATTTCTGATTGGCAGGAAGCCGGAGATGCGGCCGAAGCGCTCGACCATGATCCGATCAGCTGGGATGCAGAAGAAATGCTGCGCGCGGGCCTGATCGAAGCGGTCTTAGAGCGCCTGGATGAAGAGGCCTTGCACACTGCGGCGACCTATCTCTCCTCCAAAATCGGTGAATTGGCGCGTGAAGCGGCTGAGGCTGCGGCCAGTTATGATGACATCTATGATGAGCATCTGATCAATGCCGCCGCCGGGGGCCTGATCCAGGCCGCCCATAATGCCATGCTGGTCATCCTGGCCGAGCGTGAAGACGATACCCCACCCCATCCCTTCCTGGCGCGCTGGCGGCTGTTCATGCGCGGGCGCTGGCCCATCGGCCTTGCCGGATCCACCTACAATATCCTTTAACGCATAAAGAGACTGAGCCCATGAGCACGCTGAAAATCGCAACCTGGAATATTAACTCGGTGCGCCTGCGTGCGCCGCAAGTTGCAGACTTTGCCAAAATGGCCGATCCCGATGTGATCTGCCTGCAGGAAATTAAGTGCCGTAACGAGGAATTCCCCGTCAAAGCCTTTGCGGAAATGGGCTATACCCATATCCATGTCACAGGCCAGAAGGGCATGCATGGCGTCGCCACCGTTTCACGCCATCCCATCGAAGCCCTTCCCAATGGCGAGGTCTGTTCAAAAGCTGAAGCGCGCGCGCAAAGCGTGAAAATTAAAGGCATTGAGATCCAGAATTATTATATTCCCGCTGGCGGCGATGAACCCGACCCGGAGATTAATCCACGCTTTGCCCATAAGCTGGATTTCCTGGAGCGTTTGGAAGCCTATTTTACCGATCGTGCGAAAAACCCCACGCCAATGGTGGTGGTGGGTGATCTCAACATTGCGCCCTATGAACATGATGTCTGGTCGCATAAACAACTTTTAAAAGTGGTCTCTCACACGCCGATTGAAACCGAAGGCTTGGAGCGTATTCGTAAAGCTGGTGGCTTTATTGATGCCGCGCGCGCGCTGATCCCAGAACCAGAAAAGCTCTATACGTGGTGGAGCTATCGCTCCAAAGATTTCCGCGCCTCCAACCGGGGCCGGCGCCTGGATCATATCTGGATCAGTGAGCCTTTGCGCGATGCGGCCTTAAAAGGCGGGCGTGAGGGCTATCAGATCTGGGACACATGCCGGGATTGGGAAAAACCCTCCGATCATGCGCCCGTCACCTTGACCCTACAGCTTTAGGTCCTCGCGACGTTCCAACGCACATTGACCCCCAAGACATGACGCCCTTTGCTGAGCTATGATGCACCCATGAGCACACACACCTCTCTCCAGCCTGATTTCGAAGGCGATGTCGTGATTGCGGGCGGGGGCTTAGCGGGCCTCACCCTAGCCCTGGCGCTGCATAAAGCCGGTCTCAGCGTTGGCGTGGCCGATGGTCTACCCATTGATACCCAGCTGGAAGAGATTTTTGACGGACGCTCCTCTGCGCTGGCCTATACGTCATTTCGCATGCTGGATGCGGTCGGAGCCGGGGTGCATCTGCGACCCCACACCCAGCGCATTGAAGATATTCTGGTCGTCGATGGTCGCCCCGAAGATGGGGTGAAAGCCGGCGGGCCTGGTCCCTTCTGCCTGCATTTTGATCGGCGTGAAATTCACCCCAAAGATGACGGTGAGCCTTTGGGCTATATGGCGGAAAATCGTCATACCCGGATGGCGCTCGCCAAAGCCAGTGAAGAGGCTAAGCTTAGCGTCTTCGCGCCTGATCGTGCGCTGCACATGAACGCGCATGCCTCGCACGCAGATCTGCATCTGGCCAGTGGGAAAGTCCTGCGCGCCCAAGTCATCATTGCCTGTGATGGCAAATACTCCACCCTTCGGGATCAGGCGGGCATTCGCACCACGGGCTGGAGCTATGGCCAGTCTGGTCTGGTCTGCGCGGTCCAGCATGATCAGCCCCATCAGGGCGTGGCTTATGAGTATTTCATGCCCGGCGGGCCATTTGCGATTTTGCCCTTGCCGGGTAATCGCTCCAGCCTGGTGTGGACCGAACGCACCAAGGCGGCTGAAGCCTTGCAGACCATGGATATAGAGCCGTTTCACGAGGCGCTGCGCGCCCGCTTTGGTGATTTCCTGGGTGAAGTAAGCTTAGATAGCCCGCGCTGGTGCTATCCCTTAGGCCTGAAACTGGCTGAGCGTTTCATTGATGAGCGTCTGGTGCTGGTTGGCGATGCCGCGCGCGCCATTCACCCCATCGCAGGTCAGGGCTTTAATCTGGGCGTGCGTGATGGCGCAGCGCTGGCGGACATTTTGGTAGAGGCCAAGCGCACCGGGCTTGATCTCGGCTCTCAACCCGTTTTGAGCCGGTATGAGCGTTGGCGCAAAACAGACTCGCTGGCTTTGGTCGCGGGAACCGATCTCTTCACCCGGCTCTATTCCAATGATCACAGCCTGATCCGTTTGGGCCGGGGTTTGGGCATGCAAATGGTCGATCAAATCCCTCTGGCGCGGCGCTTTTTTGCCCGAACCGCGGGGGGAGAGACCGGCGATCTTCCCACCTTACTGCGCGGTGAGCCGCTTAGCGTTTAGCAAAGAGCGAGACGCGCTCATCCATCAAGACATCGGGCTTTTGATCGTCCTGCGGCGGGGCAATGTCGAGCAAGATGTTAAAGACGTGCTGGTCAAAGACCTGGCCGCGATGCTTGGGATCATCGGTTTTGGTATTGATGATAAAGCGCAAAAACTGCCCTTCCGGCACAATCTCCACATGGTCTTTCAGGCGCGGGCGCGGGGGAATGAATTGCGCGGTGCGATTGGTGCGGATTTCCAACGTATCTTTCAGACGTCGGATCACCAGATACGGCCATTGGCTGGGATCAGCCTTTGGGTGCAGGGCCGTATGATAGGTGAAATCATCCTCTTCAAAGAAGGCCGCCTGATGCAGGATTGTGGTCTTGGCCGTCTTGGTCGTTATCCGCGCATTGGGAAAGGGCAACGCCATGCGCGTGAGATTGGGATCATCTTTAGGTGTGTTCACACTAAAGCGGGTATGAATATGCTGGATCCATAAAGGCGAGCTCATCGCATGTCCCTTTGTTAAAAACTTTACGCGCGGCGTTGTTTGGGCGGACCCCAGGTATGGGGCTCGCCGATTTGCGGACCACCGGGCATGATTGGACGCTTGGGATACCCGCCCATACAGATGGTACGATCATAAAGCGTCAAGGCGCCCGCCACCGAGACATTCACGCAGAATTTGGTGGGAATTTTCACAATATGACTGCAACGCTCTTGCATTTCAGGGCTTAAAGAGCCCCGTTCACGCCCCAGCACATAGGCCGCCGCCTTGGGATGCTTGAAAGTGGGAAGGTCGATGGCATCATCGGTCAACTCAACCCCCACCAGCTGGCACCCCTTGGGTAGGGCCATATCGTCTAAAGTTTCCCAATCATAATAAGGCACGTGATTGAGGGTGCGTGATGTGTCTGCACGGTTAATCTCACGCAGATGGTGCGCGGCATTGACGGTAAAGACAAAACTGGCCCCAAAGGCATGGCCCGTGCGCATGATCGCACCCAGATTCATCGCCTTCGAAATGCCCTCCACGCCGATTGCAAAATAGCCTCTCATGGAACTCCCTTTCTGGGGTGAGAGGCCTTAATAGGCAAAGCGCCCTGTGGCAAGCTTTGGGGCTGTTTTAACCCTAAAAGGACTTAGGCGACGCCAACCTCGATCTTCCCACTGGGATGGACGATTGCGCGTTTCATGCCTTGCGAAGTAAAGCGCGCCACGACCGAGCCATCACGGGCAACCGCGATCATGCCGCCATCCCCGCCCAGGCGCTTCACATCGCCCAGCGCGCCAATCACAGCCACATCCAGGGACGCACCCCCATACGCCACCCGCGCGGCCACATCGGCCGCCGCCACGGCGCGGATGAAATACTCGCCCTGACCGGTGCACGAGACCGCAATGCGGCTATCGGCCCAGGTGCCCGCCCCGATCAAGGGGCTATCGCCAACCCGGCCCCAGCGCTTATTGATCGTGCCACCGGTAGAGGTCGCAGCGGCCAAATGCCCGGCCTGATCCAGCGCCACACAGCCCACCGTGCCGACCGCGATTTCACGCCCATCGGGCACCGCCGCCGGGGTATAATAACTCTCAGGATCGGTGATTTCTTCCATGCCTTGTTCTTTGGCGAAGGCGGCTGCGCCCTCACCCACCAACATCACATGGGGAATGGTGATCATCATCCGCTGGGCCACCGCGATGGGATGGCGATACCCGACCAGAGAGGCCACCGAGCCCGCCTTACGGGTATGACCTTCCATCAAGGCGGCATCCAGCTCATACCGACCGACCTGATTGGGCGATGAGCCTTTGCCCGCGACATAAAGCCCGGCCTCTTCAAGGTCTTTCACGACCTCCACACACACATCCAGCGCACTCATGCCTTCGGCCAGCAGGGATTTGCCCTTTTCAGCCACTTCGCGCAGATGCGTCAGCTCCGCCTCATAGGATTTATCCGCGACCACGCTGGCTCCGCCATGCAAAACCAAAGCTGTTGGACGTGTCTCAGCCATACTTACCCCCATACGGATGAATTGCTGTGCGCATCTAACACTAAACCTGATCGGGATAAAACCGTTTGACCTGTTGCTTTATCAGATAGGCGCGCTATCACCTTCATCATAGAGTAAAGTCCATAGCGACAAGGCCCCTTTCAGGGGCTGGACCCCCAAGGGAGGACATCATGAAATTAGACAGTTCAATCGCCGCCGTTGTCACCGGTGGTGCATCGGGTTTGGGCGAAGGCACTGCGCGCCGCCTGGCCGCCGAAGGGGCCAAAGTCACCCTGTTTGATTTGAATGAAGAGCGCGGCCAGGCCGTCGCCAAAGAGATCGGCGGGGCATTCGCCAAGGTAGATGTCTCTGATGAAGCCAGCGTCGCCGCCGGCTTTGAGATTGCGCGCGCCGCCCATGGTCAAGAACGCATCATGGTCAATTGCGCCGGTATTGGCTGGGCAGAAAAAACCGCACGTCGCTCCTCAAGCGGAGAGATTATGGGCCACCGCATTGAAGGCTTCAAAAAAGTCATCAATATCAATCTGATAGGCTCTTTCATTTGCGCGGCAAAATCCGCTGAAGGCATGTTGCACCTTGATCCTATTGAAGGCGCGGGGCGCGGCGTCATCGTCAACACCGCCTCCGTCGCAGCGCAAGATGGCCAGATGGGTCAGGTCGCCTATGGGGCCAGCAAGGGCGGCATCTATGCCATGACCCTACCGATGGCACGGGATCTGGCGCGCGAAGGCATTCGCGTCAACACCATCCTGCCGGGCTTCTTTGAAACCCCGATTTACGAACAAATGCCGCCGGAAGTGAAAACCAGCCTGGTCGCGCATCTGCAATATCCCAACCGCTTTGGCACGCCCGCGGAATATGCGGACCTGGTCCATTTCATGGTCAGCAATGATTATATCAATGCTGAATGCGTCCGCCTGGATGCGGGTGCGCGCATGCCGCCAAAATAAGGCTACTTATGCATTGATCTAAGCCGCTGGGGACGCCTCAGCGGCTTTTTTCATGGCTTTCGCGGCCTTGACCGTATCGAACACATGATCAATGGCGCGGCGCACCCGCAAGGGCATGTGTCGGCGCTCTGGATAGACGATCCAGCTGGAACGGGTCTTATCCTCATAACCCTCTAAGATTGGGGTCAGGGCACCGGCCGCGAGCGCTTCACGCAAACTTTCGCGCGGGGTATAGACCACGCCCAGGCCCGCCATCGCGCCTGTGCACAGCGCGCTGGCGTTATTCGTGATCCAGGGGCCTTTTACCCGCACATCAATAGGGACTTGGGTTTCAATATCTTGAAAGGTCCACACGGCTTGATTGGTGCGTAGGCACGCATGATGCTTCAGCTCATCAGGATGGCGCGGCATCCCAGCGCGCGCCAGATAGGCCGGAGCCGCAGCACAGACCATATCGCGTGTACAGAGCTTGCGCGCAATCAAGCCATTTTCCGCCAGCACGCCATAACGGATTGCGAAATCAAAGCCTTCATCAATCAAATTCACATTACGCGCATTAAAATCCAGCTCAATCTCAACGCCGGGATTTTGGGCGGCAAATTGCGCCAAAGCCGGGGCGACATAATATTCCGCCATCGCCCCACCGGCGGACACACGAATTTTACCCCTTAAATGCGCCTCTAAGCCCGCTACCACCTGATCGGCATCGGCCATGGCGCTGGCGATATCGCTCATCCGGGCGAAATAAATCTCGCCGGCTTCGGTTACACGCACCAAGCGGGTCGAGCGCGCCAACAGTTTCACGCCCAACCGGTCTTCCAGCTGCGCCACTTGGCGCGAGACATGAGAGGTCGAGACCCCCAGGCGCTTAGCCGCCGCGGTGAACCCCCCCGTCTCCACGACGCACAGAAACTCCGCAATGCCATCCCAAGCCGCCATGGCGCACTCCATTATTGCTCATCAGCAATAATATATCCCAAAATTACCCCCTAATCACCCATGTGGAACAAACTATATACCCCCTATCAAGATTTGTTTGAGGCGCACTCAGCTCAGAGGTGGCCTTACCATAAGGAGACAACGATGACACACTCTGTGGCGAAATCCGTTTTGATGGTTTTGACCTCCCATGATCGCTTGGGCAATACGGGCGAAAAAACCGGATTTTGGCTGGAAGAATTCGCAGCCCCCTATTATGCATTGAAGGATAAAGGCTACGAGATCACTTTGGCCTCCCCAAAAGGCGGCCAACCCCCGCTCGATCCCAAAAGCTCCGCACCTGAAAGCCAGACTGAGGCGACCCGGCGTTTTAACGAAGACAGCGCCAGCCAACATCAATTGGCCACCACCGTGAAACTGGCTGACGTCAAAGCCGATGACTTTGATGCGGTCTTTTATCCGGGTGGGCATGGCCCGTTATGGGATCTGGTGTCTGACCCCCATTCCATCGCCTTGATCGAAGCCTTCTGGGGGCAAAACAAGCCGATTGCCGCCGTGTGTCACGCGCCTATCGTCCTGGCCAACACCAAGGATAAAAACGGTGACTATCTGGTAAAGGGCCGTAAAGTCACAGGCTTTACCAATGAGGAAGAAGATGCTGTGGGCCTTACCGACATCGTGCCTCTTCTGGTGGAAGATACTCTGATCGATCGTGGTGGGCGCTATGAAAAGGGGGACGCCTTTGCGCCCTATGCCATCCAAGATGGTCTGTTAATCACGGGTCAAAACCCAGCATCCTCAGAGCCCACGGCAGAATTGTTGATTGAAGCGCTCATCTCCGTTCCAGCGTAATTCATAGCATTAAGGGCACGGTTCATCCGTGCCCTTAATTTATGCAAATTGCTATAAAGTTTTTATAAGGTTAATTCTTTACTCGATATTTACTCTGTTTAAATTATGTTTACCATAACTTACACCTAAACCGCGCAAACTTATCAAGTTCGCTCCGTCTTGTTTTGATACAGGGTAAACGGGCCTAAGACTGGCGTAGCATCACATAAAACGCCCCATCGCCGCCATGACGCATATGGGCACTGGCAAAGCCAGAGACAAAGGGCGCTAAATCCGGCTCACTCAGCCAAAGACTAAAATTGCGCCGTAAAACGCCCGGCAAGGCGCGCTCATCAGGATGCCAGGGTTGAAAGCGCCGCTCATCGCGTGTGCGCTTATTGGCTCCCTTGCCGGTAATGACCAGCACAGTTTTCTTCCCGCTGTCATGGGCGCGGGTGATAAAGGCGCGCAATTCATGGCGGGCCTCTGCCTGGGTCAGACCATGCAGATCAATGCGAGCGTCCACCTCAACCTGACCACGGCGGATTTTCTTTTCCGGCCCGCGATCCACAGGCTGGGGGTTATGGCGTTTTTTGCGCTGATCGGCCTGGAATTCAGCCAAAGCGCGCGCCATGACCTCGCGCGAAGCCCCACCATAGCCCTTGACCATGGCTTGATAATCTTCAGGACTAGCGTCTGGGGCTTTTTTCAAGCGATAGGCCGAACGCGCCCCGCGCTTGGCGCGCGCAGGCGTGACATCCTCGTCGGCACTGTCGCTCACAGGCTCAACCGGTGGGGCAGGCGCTTTCTTGATCGGTTTTACACTGCGGGTAATCTGGTCCCAAATTTGGCGATCTTCAGAAGATAATCCGAATTTAGGGCGCTTAGGGGTCACGATATCCTGCGTGCGAGATGATGGGGTAGAAAGATGGTCCAGCGGGCCTGGGCATTTTGCCGACCCGAGCGACGTTCAGCCGCCTCACCCCAACCATAAAACATGTCCCCGCGCAAGGGTCCGGTGATTGCGCCCCCGGCATCCTGGGCAATGACCAGACCGGTCCAGTTGGGCGCTTCGGCCAAATCTGATTCAATCCAAATCGGCGCACCCAGCGGATAAAGATTGCGATCAACCGCCAAACTCGCCAGCGGTGTTAGGGGCACGCCCTGCGCACCGACGGGTCCAAGATCATGATTGTCTATCGGAATAAGGCGAAAGAAGACATAGCGCGGGTTTTCATTGAATAAATCGCGCCAGGCCGATGGCCCACGCGCCCACAGCCAATTTTCAATATCCTGTTTCGAAGCGCGATGAGGATCCAGCTCCCCGCGATTGATCAGAACCCGGCCGATGGAGACATAACTATAGCCATTATGGGCAGCAAAGGCCGCACGCGCTTCACGGCCATCTTCAAAACGCAAACGCCCAGAGCCTTGAACCTGAAGGAAGAAAACATCAATCGGATGGCCCCAGGCCAAAGGCGCACCCAGATCATAACTTTCAATATCGCCGCGCGGACCTACATCCGCAGTCTTTTCGCTATAAGGATCATAGCCTTGATCGAGGCCCGCGATCAGTTGACCGACATCACCGGAAAAGAGATCGCCCGGCACCGCGCGGATCGCCATGGAATACTCGCTATCGGGCTGTGAGCGCACATCAATAATCGGCTCATAATAGCCCGTTAGCTTGCCCTCACCGCCCAATTCGACCGGCGTGAAATGGTCTTCAAAAAAGGTGCGCGCGTCCGCTTCACTGACCGCGCCATAGCTTAAAGCCTGCGCGGCGGCGCAAATATCCAGCCAATCGCCAATGCGGCCCGCATAGGGCGTATTGGGCGATAAAGGATCAGAGGGATTGCGCCGCACAATATAAGTGCACGATTGTAAGAAAGACGTCAGGGCAGGGCGCGGATCATGATAGCCCCAACCTGAAACCTGGCGATAATCGACCACATGGCCTTGGCTCACCCTTTGGGCGGGCGGGGTATAGGAGGGGCTGGAAGGTGTATAGCGCCCCGAGCTGGTGGACCCCCCCGAAGATGCGCAGGCCGCCAATGTTAGACAACCTGCCAAAATCATAAATTTCGCCAGAGCGTTAAGCGTCGTCTTCCGGTTTAACCCCGGCCAGAACCCAGTTTGGATTATCGCTCGCCACATCCCGCTCGAAGCTCCATGTTTCTTTCACGCTTTGCAGGGTCGACCAGTCCCCGGCAATGCGTTCACCCGCCGCATTCTTGGTTTCTGTCGCCAAATCACTGGCGAAGTAAACCTTCACCCGCGCGCGCCCCTTATTAAGGCTGGCATGGGTGATTTTGACATCGGCAAAACGCTCCACCTGGGTTTTCATGGTTTCACCCCGGCTTTCGCGATCGCCAATCGCTTGAGAATAAGCGTTAAACACTCTTTCGGATAACAGAGGCTTAAGAGCCTCACGATTGCCTTCAGCAAACGCCTCAACAATCATGCGATAGGCGCCCTTAGCCCCTTCGACAAAATTTACCGGCTCAAAAGCGCGATCTTCGGCTTCAATCGATTTCAAGCCATCGGCCACTTCACGGTCATAGCGTTGAAAAACCTCAGGGCGAATAATCGAGGTCTCTTTATTCTTATCGAGATCTTCATTATGGCCATAAGGACCGCGGTAATCAGGGTCTTCATGGGTTTCATCTTCACCCATATACCCCGTGGGTCGGCCCAAGACCCGAAACAGGAACACACCTAAAACCACCGCAATCGCGGCGAAAAAGACAATTTGTAAAACGTCCATGATGATCCCTTATGGCTTTGGCTTAAGATATAAGCGTGTTTTGACGGCGCGTCAGCCTAAACCGACTTATAAAGATGGCTTATCTCATCATTTTGCGCAGATATAGATAAGCCAACGTGCTTTGAAACCCCCGTTCTGCACGCGCGAAATGAAGCGCTACGCTTGTCAGAACCCGGCCCCCATGCTACGCGCGGCTCAGCTCTAGATTTAAGGATTGATGATCTTCAATCCTCGTTTTGTTTGTAACCTTCGAGATATTCTTATGACTGATGCACCTGCAACACCTGAAGCGCCACAACAACCCCAAGGCCCACAAATCCGGGTTATGGGTCAATACATCAAAGACTTATCCTTTGAAAATCCAGGTGCTCCAGAGAGCCTGCGTCCAGGTGCCAGCCAGCCCAATATTGATCTGACGATTGATGTTCAGGCGCGCAAACTTGACGAACAAACCTATGAAGTCGCTTTGGTTCTGGGCGCGAATGCCAAGCGCGATGATGCGGCCCTGTTTGTGGCTGAGCTGGTCTATGCGGGCCTGTTCCAAATCACTGGCATTGATGATGTCAGCCGCGAGCCCTTCTTGCTGATCGAATGCCCGCGCCTGCTCTTCCCATTTGCCCGCCGGATCCTGGCCGATGCGACCCGCGATGGTGGCTTCCCGCCTCTGATGTTGGAGCCTGTTGATTTCGCAGCGCTTTACCGTCGTCAATTGGCCGAGCGGTCTATGGCTGGCCAACAAGATGGCCCTGTAGGCAACGCCTAAGCGATCACGACAGGCGCGAAGACCAAAGGGGGGCCTAGAGCCCCCCTAATTTTTGCCACAGGGTTTCACTGGGGAGCCCCGCTAAAAAGGCCTTGTGAGCCTCATGCTCCTCAGTCGTTGAGAAGGGTGCCAAAGGATTGGGCCGTGCCGGGCGTTTGGGAAAAACAACCTTGCCCGCTTCATGCTGGGAGCGATGAAATTCCAGGCGCCGTTCACGCCCGCCATTCAGCTCCAGATACACCTCGGCCAACAGATAGGCGTCGATCAAGGCCCCGTGCTTAGTCCGACTTTCTAGCGAGACATTGAAACGCTTACACAAAGCATCCAAGGAGGCCGGAGCACCGGGAAAGCGCGTGCGCGCCATCGCTGCGGTATCTTTAAAGCGCTCAACCGGATAAGTCGGCTTACCCAGGCGCGCCATTTCCATATTGATAAAGCCCATATCAAAGGGCGCATTATGGGCGACCATCACCGAATCGCCCACGAATTCAATGAAATCATCGGCGATTTGATGGAATTTCGGGCAATCTTTCAGCATCTCATTGGTGTGGCCGGTGACCTGGGTCACTTCCTTTGGGATGATGCGTTCTGGATTGATGAGCTGGCGATAATCACGGCCCGTCGGGATCATATCAATGACTTCCACACAGCCCAATTCGGTAATGCGATCACCGCCCTGGGCATGAAAGCCCGTGGTTTCGGTATCGAAAATAATCTCTCTGGCCATGCGCGTCTAAGATCCTTTGACGGATAAATTTTCGATCAAAGTTTGCAAGTGTTCGCGCACCACTTCCAGCCCCTGACTGGTATCAATTACCGCATCGGCGCGCGCACGCTTGTGCGCATCGGGCATTTGCCGCGCAACAATGGCGGCAAATTTCGCCTCACTCATACCCTCACGCGCCAGAACCCGCGCACGCTGATGGTCCTCAGGCGCGGACACCACCCAAATCACATCACATAGACGATCAAGCCCGGCCTCAAACAACAAGGGTATATCAAGGATAACCAAAGTGTGGCCGTTGGCTTCTGCCTCAGCGAAGAAGGCCTGACGAGCCTCATCCACCAAAGGATGGACGATCGCTTCAAGATCGGCGAAGCCCTTCGGATCGTCATTTAAAGCCTGCGATAACAAAACGCGATCAATGGCACCCTTGTTAAGGGCTGAAGGAAAGCGCGCGGCAACAGGTTCGACCGCCTTACCGCCTTGAGCATAAAGATCGGCGACGGTCTGATCGGCATCAAACACCGGATAACCCATATCAGCCAACATCTTGGCGGTAGTGGATTTTCCCATTCCTATCGAACCGGTCAGGCCAATTTTAATCATGGCTATAGCCCCAGCGCGGACACTAAAGTTTCGCGCACGCTTTGATCTGAGGGCTCCACCGGTTTAACGCCAAAGAAGGCTTCAAAGGCGGGACGCGCCTGGCCGATCAACATCTCTAACCCATCAATCGTTGTAAGCCCTACGGCCTCAGCATCGTCCAAAAGCTGGGTTTTCAAGGGATTATAGACCATATCAAACACGCTGGCACGCGCATCCACGCCCTTCAAATCCAGATGCAAAGGGTTTTGCCCTTTTAATCCCATCGATGTGGCATTGATGATCAAACCACATGCCTCAACCGCGCGTTTATCCTGCCACTCATAAATCTGGGCAGAGGGGCTGAGCATTTGCGCCAAATCCTCTGCGCGTTCGCGGGTGCGATTAGTAAGGCGAATGTTAGAAAACCCTAAGCTTTTAAGGGCGGTGAGGGCAGCGCGGGCCGCACCCCCAGCCCCCAGAACCAAGACGGGAAGATCACGATGTGTAACCGGCTCAAGCGCCGTTTCTATGCCAATTACATCGCTATTATCACCATGGATATGCCCGTCCTTAAAGGTCAGAACATTCACCGCACCAACAGCTTTTGCGCGGTCACTTAAGATATCCGCGATCTTCAGCGCCGCTTCCTTATGAGGCAGGGTCACATTGACACCCACCACGCCCATATCCGGCAAGGTCTTGATGACGCGGGAAAAATCCTCGGGCTTGACCGCAAAGGCACAATAGCGCCCATCACACTGGGTGGCGGCCAGCCATTGGTCCATCATCACCGGCGATAAGGAATGGGCCACCGGCCATCCAACAACACCCGCCAAAGGCATGGGTAAGGCCATGGCTTTACTCCGCAATTACGCCCTGACGGCGCAAAAACCCTAACAAGGCAATCAAATCCAAGCCCAAAATAGCGTAATAATCGCCCTCAACCTGGTCAAACAATTGCGCGCCCAGGCCTTCAAAGGCATAGGCCCCTACGCTTTGGGTCAAAATATCCCCGGCCTTGATCATGTAATCGTCTAAAAACGCATCAGAAAACGCGCGAACCTGTAAATAGGCCACACTTTGATGGCGCCAGATCACTTCCCCATTAAGCGCTGCGGCGAGCCCCCCTTTCAGCGCATGGCGTTTGCCGCGAAACGCCACTAACCGCGCGCGCGCCTCTTCAGGGGTTTTGGCCTTATCAAACAAGTGCCCATCCAGATCTAAGACCTGATCGCCGCCGATCACGATCTGATCTGCGCGCCGACGTGACACGTCCAACGCTTTTTCATCGGCCAAGGCCTGGGCCAGATCGCCCAGATCCAAACCTTTAAACTGTTGTTTTAAAATATCTTCATCAACTTTAGCCGGATCGACATCAAAGCTAAGCCCAGCTTGAGTTAAAATGGCCCGGCGTGAGGCCGAGCCCGAGGCGAGAATAAAACTCATGATAAATTCGCTTTATGTTCAGTCAGGAGGTTGATGACCTTCGCGGCCGTTTCTTCAATGGAGCGCCGGGTGACATCAATGGTCGGCCAACCATGGCGGGCATAAAGCCGCTTGGCATAGATAATTTCATCGCGTACGGCGTCTTCTTCAATATAATCCGTTGAGCGCTCTTCTTGTAGATTTAACAAGCGATTACGGCGAATTTGGATAATCCGTTCCGGCGAGGCTGTCAGCCCGACAATCAAGGGTTTTTTCAATTCAAACAGGATGGGCGGCAAGGGCGCATCCTTGACAATCGGCACATTGGCCGCGCGGATCCCACGATGGCCCAGATACACGCAGGTTGGTGTTTTCGAGGTCCGGCTAACCCCCATCAAAATCACTTCAGCCTTCGCCAAATGCTCGCCCTGACCATCATCATGGTTCATGGAGTAATCCATCGCCTCAATCCGGCGATAATAATCCGCATTCAACTGACGCTGCGCGCCCGTGCGCCCCAACATGGGCGCACCGAGATAGCCCGATAGCGTCGCCTGGATCGGATCCAGGATCGCAATGGCTGGCATACCCAGCTGAGCGCAGCGATCTTCCAACGCTTCACGCAATTCATTATTGACCATAGTAAACATGACGATACCTGGATAAGCCGCCACATGATCCAGCGCCCGCTCCAAGGTACGTGGACTTCTGACCAGCGCATAGAGATGTTCAATCGGGCGGGCATGTTCAAACTGCACCACCGAGGCGCGCATTACCGCCATCAAGGTTTCCCCGGTCGAATCTGAAATCATATGAACGTGAAAATGGACCGGAAGAGAGGGGGCAGCCATGGCCGGAAGGCTCCGTTACGCGAAGGGTGAGGGGCGTTAGGTATAAGTTTTGCGCACGCGGCTGTGAAGAGGGTGTGGACAATTGGCTCAGTTTTCCCCGCTAAACACTTACTTCATTTATTGAATTCGTTTCTTCGCCCGTCATGCACCTTTATGAGATTTGTTTTACCCATAAGGACCTATTTGGCACAGGGCTGTGAGAAGCAATATTCAGTGAACGGTGTTTTAAACATCGACCCACAGGCCGGTATGACTTTTTATCGCTTGTAAATTTTGGTTAATAAAATCTTAATATCGCGATTATCCCCGGTCATACCGCCGCAGTGTGCAAGTGCTTATCCCCAGGGTCTGGATAATGGGGAGTAATCCGGGTATGGCCTGTTGTCCACATTACCCACGCCCCTACGACTCCTTCTATTTTTAAGAGTCTAATAGAAAGAATTGAAGGACGGGTATGACCGGGTGTGAATAGTCATACCCAAAGCCTATGGAGCATGAGCGGTGAACCAAGATAAAGCCCTGTTAAAGGTCCTTCGTGGGGAGTGTGTCTCTCCGCCTCCGATCTGGTTGATGAGACAGGCAGGACGCTATTTACCCGAATATCGCAAGGTTCGCGCCACTCAACCCGATTTCATCAGCTTTTGTCTGAACCCAGAGGCAGCCAGCGAAGTCACTTTGCAGCCCATCAGACGTTATGGCTTCGATGCCTCTATCGTTTTTGCCGATATTCTTCTTACGCCCATGGCGTTGGGCCAGAAAGTCTGGTTCGTGAAAGGCGAAGGGCCAAAATTAGAAGCGGTCGATCCAACCCGGCTCAATCATCTTTCAACCACGGGCGCGATGGATCATCTGGCTCCGGTTGGTGAAACGCTTTCCATTTTGCGCCGTGAATTACCCTCCAGCTGTACTTTGATCGGCTTTGCCGGATCACCCTGGACGGTGGCGACCTATATGGTTGAAGGCGGCGGCAGTAAGGATAAATGGGCGGTGCGTCAGGCCGCTTGGAAAGATCCCGCGCGCTTTGATGATCTGTTAAGCCTGTTGATCGAGGTAACGGCCGATTATCTGATCATGCAAGCCAATGCGGGCGCAGAGGTTTTAAAACTGTTCGATAGCTGGGCTGAAGGTCTTCCAGATCCTTTGTTTGATCGGGTGATCATTGGCCCGACCCGTGCTATCATTGAAAAAGTGCGCGCCGCAGGTATTGAGGCCCCGATTATTGGCTTTCCGCGCGGGGCTGGCCCGAATTATGTCGCCTATGCCAAGGAAACCGGAATTACGGGCCTGGCGCTTGATCATGGGGTGTCAACGCGTTGGGCGATTGAGGCTTTACCGCGTGATTTACCCGTGCAAGGCCAGCTCGATCCGGCCGTGTTGAAGGTGGGCGGTGCGATTTTAGCCGATGAAGTACAGCGATTACGCGCCGCCTGGAAAGATCGGCCCTATATCTTCAACCTGGGACATGGCATTACACCGGATGTGCCACCCGAGCATGTTGATCAGCTGATGGCGCTGGTGCGCGCGTCGGATCATTAAAACAATAGGGAGGAACGACGATGGGCCGCAAAATTGCCGTGGTTTTATTTAATCTGGGTGGACCAGATCTGCCCGAAGACGTTCAGCCCTTTTTGCAAAACCTGTTTCGTGATCCCGCGATTATCAATCTGCCGGGATTGATCCGTGAGCCTTTGGCCTGGATCATCTCGAAAAAGCGCGCGCCTGAAGCTCAGGTGAATTACGATAAGATGGGTGGGGGCTCGCCCTTGCTGCCCGAAACCAAAAAACAAGCCGATGCCTTGAAGGCGCAGCTACAGGCCCTCTCGCCTGATGATGAGTTTCAAATCATTATCGCCATGCGGTATTGGCATCCTTTTGTTGAAGAAGCCGTTGAGTTGGTCAAAGAATTTGAACCCGATGAAACCGTGCTGCTGCCGCTTTATCCGCAGTTTTCAACGACCACGACAGGATCGTCTTTAACGGCCTGGACCAAAGCCGGGGGCGGTCCTGCACGGACCATTTGTTGTTACCCACAAGAGGGTGATTTCATCAAAGCCCATGCCGAACTGATTTTGAAAAGCTGGAAGGCGGCCGGATCACCTGAAGGGGTGAGGGTGCTGTTCTCGGCCCATGGCTTGCCGGAGAAAATCATTGAAGCCGGTGACCCTTATCAGTGGCAGGTTGAACGCACGGTTGAAGCTGTGCGTCAGTATTTGCCCGCGTTTGACGATATCGAGATTTGCTATCAATCGCGCGTGGGTCCGTTGAAATGGATCGGGCCATCGACGGATGAGTGTGTGATTCGCGCCAGTGAAGCGGGCCGCCACATTCTATTGGTCCCGATTGCCTTCGTCTCTGAGCATATCGAGACTTTGGTGGAGCTGGATGAAGAATATTATGAGCTTGCCCAAGAACATAAGGTTCTGGGCTATACCCGTGTTCCCACACTGAGTGTCAATGCCGGCTATATCAAAGCGCTCAGCGCATTGACCTTGGAGGCGTTGGAGGGTGATGTGGGGATTAAACCGCCTCAGGGTGCGCGCCTGTGCCCGGCACACTGCACTCAATGTCCGGCCAAGCTTGATCCAGTAGCCTAGAATTAAGGTATTGATGATGCAAGATTTTCTATTAAATCACTATTTGTGGATCAAGGGTTTCCACATTGCCGCCGTGATTTTCTGGATGGCGGGCATGCTCTATTTGCCGCGCCTGTTTGTCTATCATCATCGTGCTATACCGGGCGGTGAACTGGAAGAGGCTTTGCTGATCCAGGAACGTAACCTGTTAAAGATCATCATTAATCCTTCGATGATTGCGGTCTGGTTGTTGGCGGCCTTGATGATGTTCGCCAATCCCAGTTTATTCACAGCCGGTTGGTTTCATGTTAAATTGATGCTCGTGATCATTCTTTCTGGAATACATGGCTTTTACGTGAGTTCGCAGAAGAAATTTGCGCGGGGTGAGCGCCCACGCAGCGAAAAATTCTGGCGGATCATGAATGAGGGACCGGCGATCCTGGTTTTGATCCTGGCCCCTTTAGCGATTGTGAAGCCATTCTAAGATTAAAGCGCTTGACGCAACCTTTCGCCTATGTCAGGCATTAAAAGATCCGAATGGACCTTACCTATTGCCTTGGACAGCGCGACTTGTGATGTGACGCGCTCAGGTACCAACAATTTTCATCATCGCCGCCATTCAACCGTGACGGCATAAAACCTGCAACCTGCCCCGCATGTTGCACCATTTTGGGAAGCGTATCTTCATACGGTGCCCTGAAAATGGCGCAGCAGGCCGCCAACCTTCCTTTCAAAAAAGAACACTCATGTCAGTCGAAGAAAATATCGAGAGCCCAGACGAGATCGAAACCAGCGCCCATGAACGTCCGCGCGGCGATGGGCCTCTGCGTATGTCCTTGCAAGAATTGAAGGAAAAATCACCCGCTGATCTCTTGCAATTGGCCGAAAGCCTGGATATCGAAAACGCCTCTTCGATGCGCAAGCAAGGCATGATGTTTGCGATTTTGAAAGAGTTGGCTGAGCAGAGCACCGAGATTTACGGCGGCGGCACGCTGGAGGTTCTGCAAGACGGCTTCGGTTTCCTGCGTTCGCCTGAAGCCAACTATTTGGCCGGTCCGGATGATATTTATGTTTCGCCCTCGCAGATCCGCAAATTTGGTCTGCGCACTGGCGATTCAGTGGAAGGCGAAATCCGCTCTCCGCGCGATGGCGAGCGCTATTTCGCACTTCTTAAAGTCAACTCGATCAATTTTGAAGAGCCGGAAAAAGCCCGTCACAAAGTTCACTTTGATAACCTGACGCCGCTTTATCCCAATGAGCGCTTCATTATGGAATTGCCTGATCCGACCAAGAAGGATCGCTCTGGCCGGGTTATTGATATCGTTTCGCCTTTGGGCAAGGGTCAGCGCGCGCTGATCGTGGCCCCGCCGCGTACCGGTAAAACGGTTCTTCTGCAAAATATTGCCCATGCCATCGAAACCAATCACCCTGAATGCTACCTCATCGTTCTGCTGATTGATGAGCGGCCCGAAGAGGTGACGGATATGCAGCGCACGGTGAAGGGTGAGGTTGTTTCCTCGACCTTTGATGAACCGGCCTCACGTCACGTTCAGGTCGCAGAAATGGTGATCGAGAAAGCCAAGCGCTTGGTTGAACATGGCCGCGATGTGGTGATCTTGCTCGATTCTATTACCCGTCTGGGCCGAGCCTATAACACCGTAGTGCCCAGCTCTGGTAAGGTTCTCACCGGCGGTGTGGATGCCAATGCCTTGCAACGCCCCAAACGCTTCTTCGGGGCCGCGCGTAATATTGAAGAGGGCGGCTCTCTCACCATTATCGCCACCGCCTTGATTGATACCGGTAGCCGGATGGATGAGGTGATCTTTGAGGAATTCAAAGGCACTGGTAACTCCGAAGTCGTGCTGGATCGTAAGGTCGCCGATAAGCGCGTCTTCCCGGCGATTGATATTCTCAAATCCGGTACGCGTAAGGAAGAATTGCTGGTCAACAAAGTTGATCTACAAAAAACCTATGTGCTCCGGCGCATTCTCAATCCGATGGGTCCGCAAGATGCCATTGATTTCTTACTCAGCAAAATGCGCGAGACCAAAACCAATTCCGATTTCTTCGACAGCATGAACACCTAAGGGGTTCATGGCCTTGGATTTATTAAAAGCCGGTCTCGATTGAGGTCGGCTTTTTTGTCATTGGAGTTATTCAAAAATATTATCGGGCTATTCAATCTTGAAGATCGCCATTGAGGCCTCTGATTTATAACACTCTTATTAAAGCTAGGAGGAGAGGGCCGATGACCATCCCTAATATTACGCTATATCACGCCGCTGGCAGCCGTTCGATCCGGGTGCGCTGGACCTTAGAAGAGATGGGATTACCCTATAAGTTGGAGCGTTTAACCCTGGCAGTGGGCCAAACCGGGGGTCCAGCCTATACGGCGATCCATCCCAGTAATAAGCTTCCCGCGATGATCGTTGGCGATGAGATCATTTTGGAATCGCTGGCCTGTATTGAATATTTGATCACTAAATTTGGCCCAACCGATTTGGCAATCTCCTCTGATCATAAGCTTTATGGGCGCTATTTAGAGCTTTTCCATTTTGGCGAAAGCGGGATGACGATGGCCATGAATTTGCTGATCGCCCATCTTCTTTTGTTGCCTGAAGAGCAACGCAGCAAGCGCTTAGCGGACTGGGCACGCAGTGAAATGGATAAACACATCAATTATTTAATGGTGCGCTCTTTGGGTGATGGGCGTCCCTGGATGATTGGAGATCAATTTACCGCCGCAGATATTAGCGTGGGCTATATGATGTTCTTGTTGAAAATCCTGAAAATCCTGCCCGATTTACCACAAGAAATCCGTGATTATTTTGATCGGGTCACCACACGCGAAGCCTGGATAAAATCAAGCTTTGATTAGATGAGGGTAAAGAAAGCAGGCGGGGGTTGGCCCCGCCTGGCTGCAAACTCAGCAAAGGTATCTGATCGGAGAATCCAGTCCTAAACAGATGCCTAGGTGGGAAATCATCAAAGGCTATTGCCAGATCCAAAATTTACCCGAGCTGGATCTCCGCGTGCACCTTAGCTAAACTCTGAATAAACGGCGAGTTACAATGGTATAACAATTCAGTAAGACGGGATGAAGGGATGGTGGGATAGAATAAAAAGATCTTGAAGATTCAACCTTATGTTGATGAAGTTAAGGCGTTTAATAAACCTAAGCGATAGCGTGCTGACACCGGAAATGTATGACCACTGGTTAAAGTTAGCGCATGAGGATGGCGCCCCCCTTGAAGGGTTTTAATCGCGTTCAATCGCACGATATGCGAGCGATGTATTCGAAAGAAACCCTGATCAACAAGGTCTTTCATTATTTTCGTAAGCGTCGAACGGTGCAAGATTTCCCGTTCTGCTGTTATTAATGCGACATAATTGGCTTGAGATGATACGGCTAAAATATCGCTTATGGTAATGCGTTCGCTGTGATCATTATGGCGAACATGAATATGTGAATTCATCTCAAGGTTGCTGTGCGGGTGTGTATGTAAATAGCGGATCGGATCATCGAATTGTTCGAGCATTTGATCACGCGCTGTTTTAATAACTTCCACGCGCTGTTTTAAGCCATGAACACAACCGGCTAAATAGACAAAACCAAACATGGCAAAATCCCACATCCAGTCTTGTAAGCGGGTTGATTGGATGAAGCCCAGAAAACCTTGGGCGCGCATCGCGCCAAAGACGATGCTAGCATAAAGAACAATAAGGGCGAAGATCAGGACAAAATAACCTGATGAAATAGCGACAATGAGGGCTAAAGGTTTCGGATTTTTAAAAAGATGGCTGGCGCGGAAGAAGAGTGGGATCGCAAAGATCAACCAGGGCATAAAGCCTAAAGCGAAGCCTTGTAAAATGGGACTATAGCCGCCTTGATACTCATTGCGCAGGGCATCAATGTAAAAGGCGAAGGCGAAAGAAAATACGGTCAAAAGCCAATATCCCCCAAGTAGGGCGATATTTTTGAGTGTCCATTCAGCCTTTATCAGGCGAAAAATTTCTTGTGTGTGTGCCCCCATGGCGTGTCCCCGATTTTTGATCCTTGGCTAAAGTTTAGCGCAAAGTCCGTACCAGGGACACAGGGTTATGATTGGTTTAAGCGGGGCAGTGCGCTAGAAGATTATCCAGGGACGAACGGGTCTCTAGGGCCGCACTGGCCGCTGGGACATTATCGACCGAGATAATCTCTGCGCCATTGTGCGCGAAGGCGACATAATCGAAGTCCGCATCATTTTCGGCGCGGAAATCAGCATAGCTGGTTTCGATACCCTCTGCTGCCAGGTGCGCGTCAAACTCCCGATTGCCTTGGCCCAGACCCAACCAGGTGACGATACGGGTAAGATCAACATCGCCCGCTTTAAACGCTTCCAGATCGGCCTCATCGCGCATTCCGGCAGACAGCATCATTTCCGGGGCCAGATGGTGCAGGGTCAAAGCTTGCTCGGTAGTGTAGCTGATCAGAAGGACCCGATCCTCAGCGCCCGCTTCACGTACATTGGCGACGATGACTTCTGGGTCCACGCCCTTGATGTCGAGCTGGGCGATACCGATGCCATCGAGGGCGGCGAGGGCTTCAGCCAAGGTTGGAATACGATCTTCAGTCGGCTGACCTTCTTCATCGATCAATGTCAGTTGCGAGAGGGCCTCCCATGTCAAAGCGCTGGCCTCGCCTTCGCCATTGGTTGTGCGATCAAGCGTTTCATCATGGAGAAGGAAAAGCGTACCATCGGCGGATTGACGCACATCAATCTCAAAGAAATAGGCCCCATCTGCGCTGGATGCGGCGATCGCGCTGAGAGAGTTTTCTGCAATACCTGCACGCGGTCCGGCCCGGTGGGCGGAGATCAGCGTGACATTTTGCTCCCGCGCGCAGTCCATGAAATCGGCTAAGGTGAGGCTAGGTGAAGCCCCTTCACTTGCGTTGTCACTATGGTGCTCGATTGCGGCTGGCGCGTGGGCATCAACAACTGGATTTTGAGTTTGTGCAGGTTCAGAGCAGGCGCTTAGCGCGGCGCAAAGACCCAAAGCGGATGTGAGAAGGAAAGAACGCATCATTATTATGCCCCCAAATGCGTGCGGAAGAAATCAAAGCTTCGTTGATAGGCGGTCTTTGCATCATCCTGATGAAAATGGGCTCCATCCGGGCGCGCAAAGGCGTGGTCGCGTTCGGGATAATCATAAAGTGTGACAAAGTCATGGGTGTCGAGCACGCGATGAATTTTCGATTGGGCCTCATGCGGGACATATTCGTCTTGACCGGCGGTGTGCAACATCAGGGGATGACGAATGGCTTCGGCCTTGGTCAGCATGTTTTCAATGCCCACGCCATAAAAGCCGACAACCGCATCACAATCGGTATCTGTGGCGGTGCGATAGGCGAGATAGCCGCCTAAGCAAAACCCCATCGCGCCAACCTTTCCCGCCTGCAGGGTGCGTGAATGGGCGAGGGTTGCGGCGATATCGCGTAGGCCATGATCGATATTGAAGTGTGCGAAATAGGCAAAAGCCTGTTTTAAATCCTCAGGGTTATGATCATCGAGCTCTATACCCGGTTCAAACTGATGAAAAAGATCGGGGCAGAGCGCTGTAAAACCCTCACTCGCGAGCCGGGTACAGGTTTCGCGCATCACACCATTAATGCCAAAGATTTCTTGGATCACCAGGATGATGGGGCCAGAGCCCTCCTTATACGCTTTAAAGTTGGAACCATCCGTGGTGGGAATATCGATATATTGACCAGCCAAGATCTACATCCTTATCTAGGGACAGGGGCACAAGGCGTGCTATTGTTGTTTCACGTGGAACACTAATCGAGACGAGGGCGGTGATGAAGGTTAAAATTGATATCGAATGTAGCCCGGCTGAGGCGCGTGCGTTTTTTGGCCTGCCCAATATCGAGCCTTTGAATGATAAGCTGGTGGAAGAGATGGGTCGGCGTATGGAAGCCAATATGGATGCGCTGGAGCCAGAGGCTTTGATGCGCAATTGGATGTCCAT
Organism: Woodsholea maritima DSM 17123; assembly: GCF_000382325.1. Lineage (GTDB taxonomy): Bacteria > Pseudomonadota > Alphaproteobacteria > Caulobacterales > Maricaulaceae > Woodsholea > Woodsholea maritima. Next base: position 950,279 of record NZ_KB908056.1, on the reverse strand, counting down.
GGGCGGTGAGATGCAAAAGCAGATGTTCGCTCTCTTCACTCAGGCGGCATCGACTAAACGCTCTGAGGACTAAGCCTTGACGGATACGATCTTTGCCCTGGCCAGTGCGCCGGGGCGTGCCGGTGTGGCTGTTATTCGCATATCTGGCCCCAAGACGGGTGCGATCCTAGAGACTTTAATGGGCACGGCTTTGCCCACACCGCGTCGTGCGCATTTATCGGCCCTCAAAACCGCTGCCGGTGAGGTGTTTGATCAGGGCTTGGTGTTGTGGTTTCCTGCGCCATCGAGCTTTACCGGGGAAGATTGTGGAGAGCTTCAACTCCATGGCGGCCCGGCGGTGATTGAGGCCGCACTCGACGCGATCCGTGCCGCAGGTGGGATCCCGGCCGAAGCGGGTCAGTTTACGCGGCGCGCCTTTGAAAATGGCAAGATGGATTTGACCGAGGCGGAAGGGCTGGCCGATCTGATTGATGCCGAGACTGAGGGTCAACGCGCCCAAGCTCTGGCGCAGATGACGGGGGCCTTGAAGACGCTTTATGAGGGCTGGCGCGAGGATTTAATCACCGTACTGGCGGCCATTGAGGGCGAGATTGATTTCCCCGATGAAGGCGATGTTCCCGATCATTTGGCCCATACCGCTGGTGGAGATCTGGCCCGCGTGATTGCGGCCCTGCGTCTGCATCTTGATGATGATCACCGCGGCGAGCGCGTGCGCGATGGCTTTACCATTGCCCTCATCGGTGAACCCAATGCCGGTAAGAGCTCGCTGCTGAATGCGCTCTCAAAACGCGAAGCAGCGATTGTCACGGATATTCCCGGCACCACGCGTGACATTGTCGAAGTGCGCCAGATCCGCGCTGGCTTCCCCGTTGTTCTTGCCGACACGGCGGGATTGCGAGAAGCCGCAGATATTGTAGAAGCCGAAGGGATACGCCGGGCGCTGGCTAAAGCGGAAGATGCGGATTTGCGGCTGTTGATCATCGATGTTTCACGTGAAACGCCAAGGGCTGAGGCCTTGATGCATTTGCGTGAAGGCGATGCTGTGGTGCTCAATAAGGCAGATTTGGCTCTTGGCGGATCCACTGAACTCCCCGGCTTTGAAGGCGCTGTTTTCACCGTCTCCGCACAATCGGGCGAGGGACTGCAAAAGCTTGAGGATTGGCTCGATTTAACTGTACAAAAGCGTTTATCTTCAAGGGCGTTTCCGGCATTGTCCCGCGCTCGTCACCGCCATGCGGTGGAGGCTGCGCTGTCCGCTCTGATGAGTGCTGAGGCGCAATTATCATATCTCCCTGAACTGGCTGGGGCAGAGGTTCATCGTGCACTGCGGGCTCTTGAAAGCCTCACAGGGCGGGTGGATGTAGAAGATGTCCTTGATCGGGTCTTCTCCCAGTTCTGCATCGGGAAGTAGTGCAATGTTTCACGTGAAACACTACTCGGTCTGACCCGTGCGCGCCTGTGCGCGCAGCGCCCAGATGAAACGATCTGGCGGGTTCAGGATGGGCTTGGCATTAGAAATCGGGTATAAGGCCCCTATGATAGACGCTCTCTCTCCTTCTCACGCACACTCCCAGGAATGGGATGTGATTGTCATTGGTGGCGGCCATGCGGGCTGTGAAGCGGCCAGTGCCGCTGCGCGCATCGGTGCCAAGACCCTGTTGCTGACCCATCGTATCGAAACGATTGGCGAGATGTCGTGCAATCCGGCGATTGGCGGCTTGGGCAAAGGCCATTTGGTGCGAGAGATTGATGCGCTTGATGGGGTGATGGGCCGGGTCAGCGATGCCTCCGGCATTCAATTCCGGATGCTCAACGCTTCAAAAGGTCCGGCTGTACGCGGTCCGCGCACGCAATCGGATCGTAAGCTTTATAAACAGGCCATGGCAAAGGCGCTTCGCGAGACGGACAATCTGTCAATCTGTGCGGCTGCTGCTGAAGATTTGATCATTGTGGAGGGTGAATGTCGCGGTGTGATAGATGGCGCAGGCCATGCCTATCGCGCGGGGGCTGTGGTGCTCACGACCGGTACTTTCTTGAAGGGCATCATTCATCGCGGCGAGGAACGTATTCCGGCGGGCCGAGAGGGCGATCAGCCCGCGATTGGACTCTCTGATCGTCTTTACGGTCTTGGCCTTTCTATGGGGCGCTTGAAGACCGGAACGCCGGCGCGCCTTGATACGCATTCGATTGATTGGGCGAGTTTGGAAATGCAAGAGGCGGATAAGACGCCTGTGCCCTTCTCCTTCATGAATGATGTCATCACCGTGCCGCAAATTGCGTGTGGCATTACACGCACCACTGAAGCGACCCATCAGATCATTGCCGATAATCTCGCCCAGTCTGCGGTTTATAGTGGGTCTATCTCTGGTCGCGGTCCACGCTATTGCCCGTCGATTGAAGATAAGGTCGTGCGTTTTGCGGATCGCACCTCGCACCAGATTTTTCTGGAGCCAGAGGGTCTGGATGATGACACGGTTTATCCCAATGGGATTTCTACTTCGCTGCCGATCCCGGTCCAAGATGCGTTCTTGCGGACCATTCCCGGTTTAGAAGCGGTGAAGGTTAAGCGCTACGCCTACGCCATCGAATATGATTATGTTGATCCGCGCGAGTTGAAAGCGACTTTAGAGGTTCGCGCCTTGCCGCGGCTTTATCTCGCTGGGCAGATCAATGGTACCACGGGGTATGAGGAAGCGGGCGCGCAAGGTCTGATGGCGGGCTTTAATGCCGCGCTTCAGGTGGCGGGCTCTGATCCCTTTATTCTTGATCGCTCTGAAGCCTATATTGGCGTGATGATCGATGACCTGATTACACGCGGTGTCAGTGAGCCTTATCGCATGTTTACATCGCGTGCTGAGTATCGGTTGACGCTGCGCGCGGACAATGCCGATCAACGCCTTACGGCGAAGGGTATTACCCTGAACGCGGTCAGTGTTTCACGTGAAACGCGGTTTACGACCAAGATGGCAGCGCTCACTCTGGCGCGTAAATTTATGGCGGGCCATAGTCTGACCCCGAATGAAGCGCAGAAAATGGGCTTGAGCCTCAACCAAGATGGCAAGCGCCGCACGGCGCTGGACCTTTTGGCCTATCCCACGATTGAATGGGCGGACTTGGCAAAGATCTGGCCAGAAATGACGGGCTGGTCTGATGAGATTGTCGAGCAGGTCAAAATTGATGCGATCTATGATGGTTTTATTGAGCGCCAGAAGGCGGATATCCTCGCTTTCCAACGCGATGAAGGTGTACGCATTCCGCAAGATTTCGATTACTCTGGCGTGGGCGGGCTTTCGAATGAAGTGCGTGAAAAGCTGATCAAGGCACGTCCGGCCACTTTGGGACAAGCGGGCCGTATCGAAGGCGTTACGCCCGGGGCTTTGACAGCACTTTTGGCCCATCTCAAGCGGCATTCCAAACAAGCCTCTTAAAGAATAAGAATGGGGAAGGGGCGATGAGCTTCGATAAATCCGCCTTTTTAGAAGCAACGAATGTTTCACGTGAAACGCTCGACAATTTTCAAACCTGGTATGACCTGTTGGTGGAGACCAATGCGGTAACCAATTTAGTCGGGCGTTCAACCTTGCCAGACTTCTGGTTTCGCCATGCCTATGACAGTGTGCAGGTGTTTAATCACGCACCCCAGGCCAAGCGCTGGCTGGATCTGGGCGCGGGCGCGGGCTTTCCCGGTCTTGCGATTGCTTTTCTGTTGAAAGCGCAAGCCGAGCCTGAGAGCGAAGTGGTGCTGGTGGAATCTATTCATAAAAAAACGGCGTTCTTGAAACAGGTTATAGAAGCGACGGGAGCCCCGGCGCGGGCTTTGGCGATCCGTGCGGAAAGCCTGGATAAAGACCTGACATTTGATGTGGTGACCGCGCGCGCTATGGCGTCTTTAGATAAATTGCTGAGCTATGCCGAGCCCTTCGCCAAGCGGGGTGCAATTTGTTTGTTTCCAAAGGGCGCAAAGCATAAAGAAGAATTGACTGAAGCCCAGAAAAGCTGGAGTTTTGAGTTAGAGGTGTTACCGAGTATGACCTCACCTGATGCTGCCATTCTCAAAATTGAAAGGCTCCGCCGTGTCCGCTGAACCCGTTTCCGGTCCTCCAAAAGTCATTTCCATCGCCAACCAAAAGGGCGGTGTGGGCAAGACCACGACGGCCATCAATCTGGCAACCGCTTTGGCGGCCATTGGCAAAAGTGTTCTGGTGCTGGATTTGGATCCCCAGGGCAATGCCTCCACCGGTTTGGGCGTGCCGCGCTCGGAGCGTAAGGCCACGTCCTACGATATTTTGGTCTCTGAGCGGCCCATGGAAGAGGCTTTGGTAGATACGGCCGTGCCTGGCCTGTCGATCATTCCCTCTGATGTCGATCTCTCAGGCGCTGAGCTGGAGCTTGCCAATGCGCCGCGCCGTTCCTATCGCCTGCGCCATGGGATTGAGCGTTTTCGCCGGACGTTAAAGGCCAAGGGTGCGCATTGCGATTATATCCTGATTGATTGTCCGCCTTCGCTTAATCTGTTGACGGTCAATGCGATGACGGCGTCGAACAGTGTTTTGGTGCCCTTGCAGTGTGAGTTCTTCGCGCTAGAAGGCCTCAGCCAATTGATGCGCACGATTGATCTGGTGAAGGGCAATCTCAACAAGGATCTCGATATCCAGGGCGTGCTTTTGACCATGTATGATAAGCGCAATAACCTTTCCGGCCAGGTGGCGGAAGATGTGCGCACGCATTTTGGCGATAAAGTCTATCAGACCATGATCCCGCGCAATGTGCGTATTTCTGAGGCCCCATCCTTTGGTAAGCCTGTCATTCTTTATGATTTGGCGTGTACCGGCGCGCAAGCCTATATCTCGCTGGCCAAAGAAGTGGTGCGCCAGGAACGCTCTCTTGAAGGAGCCTCAGCATGAGTGTTGAACGCTCTCGCGGCTTAGGCCGTGGTCTATCGGCTTTATTGGGTGAAGGCGCAGATGCCGAGGCGATGCGCGATAGCATGGATCATGGTGAGCCTTCAGCGCGCACAAGCGAACATTCTGGCGCGGGCGTTCGCGTTCTGCCGATTGATCTTTTGGAAGCCAATCCCGATCAGCCGCGCCGGATTTTTACCGAGTCAGAGTTGGAAGAGCTGGCCCAGTCGATCGCAGATAAAGGCCTGTTGCAGCCGATCCTGGTGCGGCCTTTGCCGAAGGATCCTTCGCGCTATCAGATCGTTGCGGGTGAGCGGCGTTGGCGCGCCTCTCAACGTGCGCACTTGCATGAAGTGCCTTGCTTGATCCGTGAGCTTACGGATCGCGAGACCTTAGAAGTCGCGATCGTTGAAAACGTCCAGCGCTCTGATCTTAATCCGGTGGAAGAGGCGCGTGCCTTTCGTCAATTGACCGAGCGCTTTGGCCATACTCAAGAAGATGTGGCCAAGGCCGTGGGTAAAAGCCGGGTGCATGTGGCCAATACTTTGCGCCTCTTAGCTTTGCCGGATCCGGTGCTGGATATGTTGCAAGCGGGTAAAATCACCGCCGGTCATGCGCGCGCCATCGCCAGTGCCCCCGATCCTGCCGCTTTGGCGGTTCAGGTGATGGAGCAGGGCCTGTCAGTGCGGGCCGCGGAAGCCCTGGCGCGTGAAGCCATCAACCCTAAAACACCCGCTGTGAATGGTGCGCGGTCCAACTCGGGCGGCGGTGGGTATAAGGATGCCGATACACGGGCCTTGGAGGTGGACCTTGCTGAGCGTCTTGGCCTCGACATTGATATCCGTCACAAGGGCGAGGCCGGTGAGGTACGTTTACGCTATACCAATCTAGAGCAATTAGACGATATCTGTCGGCGCTTATCCGGTCCCCAAGGTGGAGCGATAGAGTTTTAAGCGCTCTCAGAGCTATGAAAATAAGTAAACCGGTTCAGCAATGTCCGGTTTTCTTTTTATTTTCAGGAAGAAACCGCTATAGATGTTGCGAAGTTAATAAAATTCGAAAGCCCTGTTTTTAAGTCGTTTAGCCCCAAAAATCAGGCTCGCAGCTAAAGCTTTGGGCCAGCCCGGTATTGGGATGCAAAATCGTCAGCTTATAGGCATGAAGACGTAGGCGTTCACTCGCAGCTAGGCTGGCCCCTTCCCCATAAAACCGGTCGCCCAAAATGGGATGGCCCATAACACAGGCATGCACCCTTAATTGATGGGACCGCCCGGTGACGGGTGTGAAGGCAACTCGGGTGAAGGTGTCAAACCGCTGGATGACTTGCCAATGGGTCAGGGCGCGCTTGCCGCGCTCATGACAGACCATTTGCTTGGGTCGGTTGGGCCAGTCACAGATCAAGGGCGCATCGACGCTGCCTTGATCCTCTGTGACTTGTCCCCATAGATCAGCGATATAGGTCTTTTCGGTTTTACGGGTTTCAAACTGGCGCGATAAAAACCGATGGGCGTCCAGATTGCGCGCCATAATCACCAGACCGGATGTGTCCATATCGAGACGATGAACAATCGTGGCACCAGAATGAGCCTCATTAACCCGTGCTTCCAGGCAGTCGCGGTGATCTTCATGCTTACCCGGTACGGTCAAGAGGCCTGAAGGCTTATTGAGCACGATGATATCCCCATCACGGTGGAGGATATTGAGGCGCGGCTCCAAAGGCGGATTATAGATAAAGTCCTCGCTCATGACTAACGTCCGGCCTGGGCCGCACCGCGCGCCAGCCGGATGAGGAGCGCGCCGACGAGGGCTTCGGCAGGGGCACCGGAGCGTTTGATATCGCGCTCGGCCTCAAAGGCGAGATGGCGGGCATGATCTAAACGCCGGCCTTTCCAGCGGGTGGCGGCTTGACGGAATTGATCAGCCGGCGGGCCAAAGCGCGGGGCCCCAGCTTTAGTCAGCGCCATATCATTGCCACCCTGATCATGGAAGATTGCGAATTGATCGATTTTGCGCTGCAAGACCCGCAAAATTGCCACCGGACTGATCCCGGCTTCTATGGCACGGGCATAGCCACGGTCTGCTTTGGCGAGCTGACCCAAGAGGGCCGGTTCAAGGGCTTGATCAAGCGCGGCTTCCGCGCCGATGGCGGACACCGCGGCAATGTCGGCGCGGGTAATGGTATCGGGGCCAGAGCGTTGGCTGGCGAGGCCCTTATAAAGGATCAGTTTTTCAATCTCACCCAAGGCCAGGCGGTGATCGCCTTCTAAAACGGGGCCAAGGGCTTGGCGCGCATCAGGATCAAGGCTTAGCCCTTCGGCTTTGAAATGATCCTCTGCGAGCTTCAAGAGATCACGTAAAGATTCCGCATAGCAGGGCAGAACCAGGCTGATCTTACCATCTTCTACAATCTTGCGCAGCTTGGCGGTTTTTTTGAGATCGCCGCTTTCAATCACCAAGCTGGCCTCGACCGGGGCAGTACCCGCTTCAACCTCGCTGATAAAGCTCGCAACCGGGGCGCTATCGCCATGGAGCCGCAAACGTACCAGGCGCGCTGTGCCCATCATAGAAAGGGCCGCCATGGCATCCGGCAGAGCTGCAGGATCGGCCTTGATGTCCTCTTCTGACAGGCGACTGACAGAAAAAGGGTCATCAATATCGCTCACCAAATGGTGGCAAAGCTCGGTTGCGCGTTCACGCACCAGGCCCAGATCCGGGCCATAAATCAGATAAATCTTGGTCTTGGGGTCCGGGTTTTTAATCCGAGCCGGGATATCCTGGGCGCGAAGTTTAGCCACGCTTATTGCCCGTTTTGACGGCGCTCATAGGCTTGAACCTCTGCGATTAAACGGCGCGCCAAACGATCTGCGGCATCATTGGCGGCGCGAGTTTCCGCGTCCTGGCGTGCGGTATAAAGCGCATAAGGTGAGCGAGGTGCATCATAGAAGGCTGATGTCTTAAACCGTCCTGTCGTGACCTCTTCGCTTCTGCGATCATTAATGAGTTGATAGTTCACTCTGAGATCATAGCGAAAGCGCGAGGCAATATCAGAGGCTGAGATACCAAGACCTGATGATTGGCCGGTTGTTTGAACCACGAGACGATAAGGGCTGGCTTCTTCTACTGAACCAAAAGCGTTTTCAAGCGATTGTTGCAGGAAATAATCAACCCGCTCATCACCGGCTTCAATCTGCATCGCCGTCAGCTGACCCAAGAGGCTTTGATCGCTGTAAAGCGGACGAAACCCACACGCTGAAAGGGTCAGGGTGAGGACGCTGATACCGACAGCAAAGATCAGTTTCGGTGAATTTACCATGAGATCTGCGTCCTCTACTTCAAGCTTTGTCTAATTGGCGACGATATTAACGATGCGGCCGGGGACCACAATCACTTTACGAAGGGTGAGGCCTTCTAAAGCGCGTTTAACCGATGGATCATCCAAGGCCAAGCGTTCTAATTCGTCCTTAGAGGCGTCTTTAGCCACATTCATCTCGCTGCGGCGTTTGCCGTTAAGCTGGATCGGCATGATGACGCTGTCTTCCACCAACAGGCTGGGATCCGCCTTCGGCCAGGCCTGATCATAAATCAAACCTTCCCCGCCCAGACGGCTCCAGCACTCTTCGGCCAGATGCGGCATGAAGGGCGCAATAAGCTGAACCATAATCGTGCTGGCCTCGACCCGTGCAGCTAACAGGTCTTGGCTGCCGGCGTCATTGCCCGCCTTGCGAAGGGCGTTGGCGAAGTCATGCACGCGCGCTACGGCCGCATTAAAGCGGAAGTTTTCAATATGATCGGTGATGTCCTGAACAGCCTTATGCGCGGCTTTGCGCAGTTCAATTGCATTGGCATCGGATAGCGCACTGACCGGGCTGAAGGGCTTTGGTGCCCCTTCAGGCAGGCCATCAATCGTGGCCCAAAGGCGTTGGATAAAGCGCCAAACGCCCTCGACACCAGATTCAGTATATTCGACATCACGCTCGGGCGGGCTATCGGATAATACGAACCAACGCGCGGCATCTGCGCCATAATCCGCGATAAAGCGCTCCAAATCGACGACATTTTTCTTCGACTTGGACATTTTCTCCAAGGGGCCTTTTTCCACGCGGATACCAGACGTGGCTTCGACCAGGCGACCATCGCGCTCTTCAACTTCTTCAGGGGCCAGCCAGCGACCATCTTCGGCGCGGAAGGTCTCATGGGTGACCATGCCTTGAGTGAAGAGCCCGGCGAAAGGCTCCCCTGAAGGCAGATCAATCAAGCCGCAATCGCGAAGCCCACGGGTGAAGAAGCGCGCATAGAGAAGGTGCAAGATCGCATGCTCAACCCCGCCCACATATTGATCCACCGGCATCCAGCGCGATGCGGTCGCGTTATCAAAGGGCTGATCGGTGTTTTGGGCATCGGTAAAGCGCAGGAAATACCAGGATGAGCAGACAAAAGTATCAAGCGTATCGGTTTCACGCTGGGCCGCAGCACCACATTTGGGACAGGTCGTCTCTTTCCAGGTCGGATGGTGATCGAGTGGATTTCCCGGACGATCAAAGCTGACATCATCGGGCAGTTTGACGGGCAATTGCTCGGTTGGCACGGGTACGGGGCCACAGCTATCGCAGCGCACAATCGGGATCGGACAGCCCCAATAGCGCTGGCGCGAGACCAACCAATCGCGCAGGCGGAAGGTCGTCGCGCCTTGGCCTTGGCCTGATTTTTCCAGGCGTTTGATGACTTCTTCGATGGCTGTGAGTGTATCCAGGCCATTGAGCCAGCTGGCGGAATTAAAGATTTTACCCGGGCCGGTATAAGCCTCTTCGCCCAAACGATATTGGGCAGGGTCTTGCCCGGCGGGCAGTACGACGGGCTTCACAGGCAGATCATATTTACGCGCGAAATCCAAATCGCGCTGATCACCGGCGGGGCTTCCGAAAATGGCACCGGTGCCATAGGTCGACAGCACGAAATTGGCCGCATAGACCGGTAATTCCCAATTGGGATCAAAGGGGTGTTTGACGCGAAGACCCAGATCAATGCCGCGCTTTGGCGCTTTCTCGATGGCTTCTTCACTGGTGCCCAGGCGTTGGCACAGGGCGATAAACTCATCAATCGCCGGGTCTTCTTTGGCCAATTGCTTGGTCAAAGGGTGATCGGGCGCGAGGGCCAGGAAGCTTGCGCCGAAAATCGTATCCGGACGCGTGGTAAAGACCTCGATATTCGAGCCAAACTCGGCTTCATAACCATGGCCCAGCAAGTCTTCGCCATTGGCAAACTCAAAGCGGATATGAGCCCCGCGCGAACGCCCAATCCAGTTTTTCTGCATTAAGCGGACTTTGTCGGGCCAGCGCTCGAGATTTTCCAAACCATCGGTTAGGTCATCAGCATATTCGGTGATTTTGAAGAACCATTGGTCCAACTCACGCTGAACAACCGGCGCACCCGAGCGCCAGCCCTTGCCATCAATCACCTGTTCATTGGCCAAAACCGTATGATCAACAGGGTCCCAATTGACCTTGGCTTTTTTGCGATAGACCAGGCCCTTCTCGAAGAATTTCAAGAAGATGGCTTGTTGGTGCTTGTAATATTCGGGATCACAGGTTGCAATCTCACGCTCCCAATCGAGCGCCAGGCCCAGGCGTTGCAGCTGGGCACGCATCACCGCGATATTGTCATACGTCCATTCGCGCGGATTGATCTTGCGATCACGCGCAGCATTTTCCGCCGGCAAACCGAATGCATCCCAGCCCATGGGATGAAGCACGTCAAAGCCTTGGGCGCGTTTATAGCGGGCGACCACATCACCCATGGTATAATTGCGCGAATGGCCCACATGGATGCGCCCGGAGGGATAAGGAAACATCTCCAGGACATAATATTTGGGCTGATCAGGGCGGGTCCCAGCTTTAAAGCTCTGCTGAGAGGCCCAGGCAGCTTGCCATTTGGGCTCGGCTTCGTTCGGATTATAGCGGCTCATATCTTTGTCTTTTTTTACCGCCCTAACGCGAAGAGGGCCTCTTTGCTAACAAAGAAAGGCCCCTTCACGTCTAAAGCGTCAAGTTGGTCTATTAGTTGATGTTTTGAATACGCAATTGACGCGCACGGGTCAAAATTGCGTTTTCAATTTGGATGCGTGTGGCTTGGTCGATCGCAGAATCCACCCAATTGCCTTGGGCGTCGCGGGTCTGTTTGAAGACCTGAGCCGACAGGGCATCAGCGCGAAGACGGGTATCAAGGATATAAACCGTTGCCTTGAAGCGCTCTTGAGGCTGTTCTGGATTGGCATACCAATCGGTGATGATCACGCCGCCGAAGGGATCAACCTCAGACAAAGGCATGAAAGACAGGGTATCCAAGCTGGCACGCCACAGATAGCTGTTAACCCCGATGCCGGCTTCGGCGGGTTCGCTGGACGAAGCGTTAGAGCCGCCAAAGCTTGGGAAGAAGGACGGGCGCCCTTCATCTTTGGGTTTAGAAGAGCATGCAGCCAGCAGGCCAGCACAGGCCAGGCTAAGGCCGATTAAGCGAGTTGCGCGTTCAAACGTCATGTCAGTGCTCCTGACTGAAAGAATGTTATCACTTCACCTAAGGCTCGGCGAAGCCATTACCCCCTCTATACCATGGTGTTGGGCATGCGGAAGAGGGCTAACCGCTGTAGAATCCAGTCAATCACTAGGGCAGATTTGTGGCCTTCAGGCAACAAGTCTGTGAGGATTGTTGCATTAGGAGGGGGCAAAGGCTTGACCAACCCCAGTAAACAAGGCTTCAAAGTATGTAGTCCGGGGGTATGGGGCTGTAGAGTGCAGCCGCGAGCGATAACATGACGCGCGATATTGTTGAGTATTCCAATAGATGCGCGCCGCTCGTGGCTGGCTCTGTCTTCTCAAAAACATCATTAAAATTAGCCTGTTGTGCGGGCGCACTGGTGAGTGCTGTGGTTTGCACACCGACCTTTGCCCAAGATAGCGCATCGCTCGGCCCGTTTGATCTTACCCTTGAAGGTGAGGCGGATGTCTTACTGGCGAGCCATTCGGGCTATGTTCACCAGGACACACCTTATTTTGATGCGCAGGTGCGCTTAATTGCAGAAGCCATAACTGAAAAAGGCTGGCGTTGGGGCACACGTCTGGGGGTTGAGGCCCAACGCGATAATGGTCGGCGCGGATCGCGTCTGTTTCTCGATGAGGCCGGCGCGGCGCGTTCAGGACTGATCTCAGGGTATTTTTCGGGTAAGGCGCGCGATGAAGGCGGCGCTGAGGCTCAGCTGTCTATCGCGCAAGCCTATCTCAAAACACCCTATGGCGAAGTGCGCGTCGGTCCGGGCGAAGGCGCAGCGCGCTTGGAGTTAGAGGCGATGCCGGGCGTTTTCCGCTTGATGCGCGCCGATCAGGGCTTGATTGACCCGTCTGGGCTGGCCGGGGTTACCACCCGAAACACGCTTTCGGGTTTTGCCCCGAAAGTGAGCGTCCAGACCCAGCGTATTTTTGGTTTCCGCTTTAGCGGGGCCTATACCCCGGATGGCGATCAATGCGGGCCGCAAATCTGTACGCGCGATGTCGATCTGGATGCGGTCTATGATCTGGCGCTTAGCTTTGATTATACCTTGCGCCCGCAAGATCTTCGCCTGTCGGCAGGGATCAGTGCCAGCTGGGGCGAGATTGAGGACACCGGCGCACTCTATCAAGATGCATGGATCTATTCCGCTCAGGGCGTGCTTGAACATGGGACCTGGGCGTTCGGTGTGGCTTGGCTCAGCACCAATGATGGGTTGATGCAAGGACGCTATGATGCGTACACGGCCAGCCTCACCTATGGTGTGGGCGATTGGCTTTATGGGCTGGAGCTCGCTGAAAGCGATCATTCGGCCTGGGACATGACATCCAGAAGCGCGCAAATCGGTTTATCGCGTTGGTTCGACGGAGGATTTTTGATTGGCACCGGTGTGGCCTATACCCAGAATGATTTTGGGGTGCATTCACTTAAAGGGGATCTGACGCGCGAAACCACCCAGATCTTTCTCGAAACAGGGTTGCGTTTTTAACACGCTTTTGTCCGAACTTCGCCTTTTTCTGGTTATACACGTTTTCTTTAGCTTCGGCTGTGCGTATATATAAAGCTCATATGGAGGGACGGCGCTTGCCGTTGTGGTGTGATGTTGCGTAAGCTGGTCATTGGGACATCTGCGGGATTGGCCGCCGGGACACTTGTGTGTACCGCGATGGCTGTTGCGCAACCTGTTGACAGCGCAGCACCTGCGCCAGAGTTTAACCTGCAAGGTGAGGGCATCAATCTTGCCCCGTTGGAGCAGTTTGGCCTCAGCATTACCCCCTCTCAAGAGGATGATCGTCCCGCATTGAACGCTGAATCGGCACCAACGTCTGCGCAGAACAGCGAAGCTTATGCGGCAAACTTGGCCACTAACAGCGCGCCGTCTACCTCGTCTCTGCCGTGGTATAAGCAGTTTACCGTTGCCCCGTCCGAAGGCTTGAACTCAGCCTGGGGGAATGAAGGGACGCAATTTCATTTTTCTGCCGGGGAACGCTGGGGCTTCACCCTGGGCTTCGATCAAAGTCAGGCCGGACCACAATTTGGCTCGGACGATGTGACCGCCGGGGCCTTCTTTGATCTGAATGAGCGTATCACCGTGGGCGGTGAGTTCCGCTTCAGCTCACCTGAAGGCGATGTTTTCGGTCTTGAAACGGAAAACAAAGATCCTGAGATCAAATTTGAATCGGCCTTCCGCTTCTAAACGCCTTTTACCTCTCATTATTCCTATCATCGTTAAGCCAGGCCTCGATCGCGCCCCAGCCGTAGAACCCTTCGGCTTTGAGCGCTTGCGCGCGCGCAGGGGTTACCCCGCCTAAGGCCAGTACGTGAAGATGGGCTTGGCGCAGCCAGGTCTGGCGATCTGTCTCGCTTAAAATATGCGTTGCGCTGGGGCTTTGACTGGCAAAGACGGGTGATAAGAACACTCCATCCAGGCGGGCATAATGGGCGCGCTGTAAGGCCTTTAAGCTATGGGCGGCCCCGGTGTGCAGCCAATGGGGATGGGATTGGGCCCAGGCCCTGGCACGGGCCAAATGGCGTTCAGGCCAATGGACACCATCTGCACCGATATCGCGCGCCAGCGTGGGATCATTGGCGATCAGGCATTGCAGGCCCCGGCGGTGGACTTTGTCACACAGGGCTTTCGCGTTTAAGCGATTGCCGGGTTTACCAAAATGGCGAAGGATTACACCGCTACCCTCAGGTAGGCGATCCAGTACGCTTAAGGGATCGGGCACGCGCGTGGGATCGGTGAAGAAAAACATGCGTGCTAGCGCTTGCTTTACCAGTGGACGTGATATGGAGTGTCGCATCATGCCTTTTGTCTCACACACACGTTTGCAGAGCCTGCCATGAGCCCGAGCTTTATTGAAAACCGCGCCTTGATCTTGAAGCGTCTTGAAGAGGCGCATGAGAGTTTAGGCCCTGATGCGCTCAAACGCGATATCACTCTGGTTGCGGTGTCAAAGCAACAACCTGATGTGCGTATTGATGAAGCCTTAGCGGCCGGTCAGCGGGTTTTCGGTGAAAACCGGGTGCAAGAGGCGTTCACGCGCTGGGCAGCGCGCCGCGAAGCTTATCCGGATTTGGAATTGCGTCTGATCGGGCCACTCCAGACCAATAAAGCCAAAGATGCGGTGGCTTTGTTTGATGTGATTGAGACTTTAGACCGGGAAAAGCTGGCTGGCGCGCTCAAAAAAGCGATGGATGAGACCGGGCGCAGCCCGCGGCTCTATGTGCAGGTCAATACCGGTGATGAAGCGCAAAAGGCCGGTCTGGGCGTTGATGAGGTTGAAGCCTTTGTGGCGAAGATGCGCACTGAGTATGGTTTGACCATCGAAGGTTTGATGTGCATCCCCCCGGTGGAAGAACCGGCTAGCTTGCATTTTGCCTTGCTGGCCAAATTGGCTAAGGCGTGCGGTGTCGAAAAGCTCTCCATGGGGATGAGCGGGGATTATGATGTCGCGGCGAAACTGGGCGCGACATCGGTGCGGGTGGGCTCTGCGCTCTTTGGTGAGCGGGCAAAACCAGAATAAAAAAAGGGCCAGATCCTGGGATCTGGCCTTGGTTGATATTAACGCCGACGTCCGCGGCGGCGATCATCACCCTGATCATCATCCAAGATAAACAGGCGCGGATCTAAACGCTCACCGCGAACAATTTCACTCAAATGCATCTGGGTCAGACCGCCCACGGCATCGACCGCATACCATTCGGTCAGGGTCATGGCGCTGGCCGGGCCCTGGGGGTTGGGATCATCAAAGGCAAAGGTGATGCGCCCTTCGGTTTCGCCTTCCGGATCTTCCAGCGTGATATAAAGCTGGTTTTCATGATATTCTGCGGTCACGACTGCGCCGCGTTCCCACAGATTGGTCTCCTCGGCGAGCAACCAGCGTAGCGGGGTTGAGCCGATGGGCGCGCGATCAACGGTATCGAGCTCACGATCAGCAATTGCCACTGTTGTGCCATCGGCCACGATCAGCAGCGGGCTGGGTTCATCATAGGCAAAGCGGATCCGTCCGGGCCGTGCGATATAAATCTCGCCGGGCATGGCCTGACCATTGGGGCCGGTCTGGCTAAAGCGTGCTTTCAGCGTCGTTACGCTCTCAAGATAGCTTTGGGCACGATGGGCCAGCGCCTCAACATCCTGGGTGAGGGTCTGGGCCTGGCGAATCTCTTGGGGTTCGGGCAAATCATCCAAGGTTTGGGCCGCCGCGTGCGTTTCAACAGACTGCGTGGTGGCCAGGGTTTCAGAAACGCTCTGGCTGTCAGGCTCCACACTGGTGGCCTGAAGCAAGGCGGCGACAGCGGTGATAAAAAATTGTGTGCTCATAGGGCTCTATGTAGAGAATGATTGCGACTTTAGAAAGGCCTTTGCGTTCATCGCGCGCTCATCACATTTTGCCTCGGCGCTGGATTTTTGCCGTGATTTTTCTATCATAGCTCTATGATGGAGCGTCGTTTTTATGAAAGCTGGCCCCGTGAAGCCGAGCCTTTGGCTCCGCTTGCAGATCCTTTGCTGTTTGATGGCGAGGTGCGCCCGCATCGCTCCCTTCCCAGTCTGGGCTTCATCGTGGTAATGGCGACTTTGGTCGCGATGAGCTTTACGGCAGGTCTCGCCTTCTGGCTGATCGGGGCCTGGCCGGTGATCGGCTTTTTCGGCCTGGATATCGCGCTGGTCTGGTTGGCGTTTAAGCTGAGCTATCGCGATGGCCGTCAATTGGAAAAAATCGAAGTGACACGCGCAGAGATCCGGGTCTCGCGGTTCTGGCCGTCTGGGCACTTCACCCAATATCGTATGCCGACGGGCTGGTGTCAGTTGAGTGTGCGCGGCAAGGGGCAAAGTGATGTGCAAATCTGCCTGAGCCAGCAGGGTAAGCATTTGATTGTAGGCACCCATCTCTCGCCCCAAGAACGTGAAGATCTGGGCCAAGCGCTTCAAAGTGTACTCGCGCGCGCCCGGCGTGCAGATTTTAATCCTCTTGCAGGTCAATAGGCTCGCCAGCCTGGTTTTGATGGGCTAAAAGCGGATCTATGATCCAGTCTAATATCGTCTATTTCGCCTATGCGGCCCTTGGTTTAAGCGCGCTTTTGATTGCGTGGTGGTTCTATGTGTGCACGCGCGTTCGCCAAGAAGCCCTTGATGAATACGCCGATCGCCGTGTGGTCAAACCTCATACGATTGCGACTGTGGATGAAGCGCATTTTGTGCAGCTTTATGTCGATTGCCATACACCGCGCTGGGCCTTGTATGTGGCGGCAACTTTGACCACGGCCGTTTTAATCAGCCCGCTGGCTTTGGTGTTGATCCCCGCAGGCTATGAACAGATTTGGCAAGCCACGGGGCGTCATGACTGGGCTGGACGGGGCGGCTATGTTTTCATGTTCTCGATTTTCTTTGCCATTGCCGGGGTCTGGGCCGGTGTTGGGGCGGCTTTCGCGCGTCTCCATCACAGCCGCGCGCCTGAGCCTTGGGCGCATGCTTTTGCCCGTGCGCGCGGTGAACCGATCCCAGAGGATCATGCATGGCGTCGCCGACCCAAATGGGCCCAACGTGCGCATGCTATCATCAAAGAAAAACGCGCGGCGCGTGATGCTGAGCCTAAGAATGAACAGGCCGATGAGCCTGACGCTCACCGGCCTGAACTCTTAGAAGTGTCAGATGATCTTAGTGATGATCATCGTCCTGAGAGGACAGGACGCAATTGGCTTCATCATTTAGGTGAGCCAAAAAGTTAGATTGTGCATGCTCGTAATGGGTGTCGATTTCGAACATGGCTTGGAAAATACCATGCTCTTCCCAACCATGGGGAACACCATCTGACATAAAGGAATAGGTGCCCTCGATGCCGAGCGGATGCAATTCAGCATGCTCTTCTTCGAAGGTCACTTCCGCACTCATGATCGATGTGTCTGGATTGATGGAATAGGTGGTGTGAACCGCCTCACCCAACATGGCATGATAGCGCTCTTCACACTGGCCATCATGGGCAGGATCCATGGACCCTTCAGGGGTCACAGCATGGATTGAGTGTAGCGCGAGATCGACGCTAGCATTGTGTTCTTCAACAGCAGCCAGGGCCAAAGCAGAAACGCCAAGCGCGAGTGCGCCGGCGAGGGCAGGGATACGCATTGTCATGATAAATCACCCCGTGAATAAGACGTTGCAAATCACCTATAGCATGAAATTAAACCGGTGTAATATCGCTTTTGAAAACTTGCTTAACGCCATATGTTCCAGGATGTTACGCTAAGGGGCTCGGAATCGACGCCAAGCTGGCTTATAGAGAACGCTACGTGGAACAGCTTTAAGGGACATCAAAATGCGCTATTTGCACACCATGGTTCGGGTTAGCGATCTGGACGCTTCACTGCGCTTTTATTGTGAGGGCTTGGGCCTCATACAAGTGCGCCGTTCAGAGTATGAACAGGGCCGATTTACCCTGGTTTTTCTGGCAACCCCTGAAGATGCGAACCGTGAAGGCGTGACTATCGAAGAAGGCCTGGTGCCGGATGGGGTGCCTTGCGTGGAGCTGACCTATAATTGGGATCCTGAACCCTATGAAGGCGGGCGTAATTTTGGTCATCTCGCCTACCGGGTTGAGGATATCTACCAGATCTGTGCGCATTTACAGGCGATGGGCTATGTCATCAATCGCCCACCACGCGATGGCCGTATGGCCTTTGTGCGTTCGCCGGATGGTATTTCAGTGGAGTTGCTACAAGCCGGCGAAGCCTTGGCCCCGGCAGAGCCCTGGGTCAGCATGGAAAACACCGGCAGCTGGTAAGCCTCAAAGCGTTTTGGCCATATCGGTCATGGAATAATGCCCGGCGGGCTGGGTGGCGAGCCATTTGGCCCCATCCAGCGCACCATGGGCGAAGATGGCGCGATCGCGCGCTACATGGCGCAATTCCACCTCTTCTAGTTCACTTAAAAAGCGCACGGTATGCTCCCCAATGATGCCGCCGCCGCGCACCGCGCTATAGCCGATACTGCCTTCTTCACGCGCCTCGCCCTGGCGTGGACGATCAAAAACGGCGACCTCGCTATGTTTGTGACCGCGCGCCCTCGCGATGGCCTCGCCCAGCAACAGGGCTGTGCCGGACGGGCTGTCGGTTTTGCGCTTATGGTGAGCTTCAATAATCTCTGCATCCCAGGTCTTGGCGCTTAAGCTGGCGGCGAGCTGTTTTAAAGCGGCTTCGACGACTGTTAGGCCCAGCGAGAAATTACGCGCTTGCAAAACGGGAATATGCTGGGCGGCGGCGATGACGGCACTGTGTTCGTCCTTGGAGAGGCCGGTGACCCCGGTGACCAAAGCGATAGGACGGCCAAAGTCAGCCAGACGCGGGGCGATGGCGGCTGTCACCTTGGGCACAGAGGTGTCGATGACAATATCTGCGGTCGCGCAGGCTTCTTCCAGGCTGACACAGGCCGTAACCCCCATGGGGTCCTCTTTGTCAATCAGGCCGATATCAGCGTCTTTAAAAGGGGAATCATGGCTGACCATCGCGCCGACGATGTCAATATCATCGCGCGCGGCAGCGGTATGTAGGATCGAACGGCCCAAACGACCGGCAATCCCAACAATGGCAATCTTTAAAGGCTCCCGGCCCATGATGGCCCCCTTTCACTGTTCAGAGCGCTATGAAAGGGGGCATCGCGGTGAAGATCAAGGGCCTAATGCGGGTGGCTTTCGCCTTCCTCGCCCGTGATGTCATTCCAAAAGCGCTTGGCTTTCTTGAAGAAACCGTCAGATGCCGGGTTACAGCCATTGCCGGAGAGGTCACAGAATTCTTTGAGAAGTTCTTTTTGACGCTCAGACAGATTGCAGGGCGTTTCTACGAACAGCTCCACATACATATCCCCGCGCGCGCCGCCGGCTTTCAGCTTCGTCATGCCCTTGGAGCGTAACCGCATACGCCGCCCGGTTTGTGAGCTTTCCGGGATGGTCATCTCGGCGCGCCCGCCTTCAATGGTGGGCACTTCGATCACCCCGCCCAGCGCAGCTTTCACCATGGGTACCGTTGCGCGGCAGTAAAGATTGGGGCCGTCGCGCTCAAAAATCTCATGCGGTTTGACGGAGACGAAAATATAAAGATCGCCGCGTGGACCCCCGCGCACACCCGCTTCACCTTCACCGGCCAGGCGGATACGCATGCCATCTTCGACACCGGCTGGGATTTGAACTTTCAATTCGCGCGTCTTGCGCACCCGGCCCACCCCATCACAGGCTTTGCACGGATGCTCGACATAGGAGCCGCGTCCGCCGCAGGTCGGACAGGTTTGTTCCATCTGGAAGAAGCCTTGAGAGCGGCGAATACGCCCTGCCCCCTGACAGGTATTACAGGTCGTGACATCGGTGCCGGGTTCTGCGCCATTGCCATGACAGGTATCGCAGGTCTCGGTAGAGGGCACTTTCAAAACGGCATCCTTGCCGTTGAAGCACTCTTCCAGCGTGATTTCCATATCATAGCGAAGATCAGACCCGCGCGCCGGGCCGTTTGAGCGTCGACGACCGCCCCCGCCCCCGCCCCCGCCCATGCCAAAGGCATCGCCAAAGACTTGCTCGAAAATGTCGGCAAAATCTGCGGCCCCACCGGCCCCATGGAAGCCACCGGGGCCGCGCGCGCCCATACCCCCTTCAAAGGCGGCATGGCCCATACGGTCATAGGCGGCGCGCTTATCCGGATCAGAAAGGATCGCATAGGCCTCGCCGATTTCTTTAAACTTGGCTTCGGCTTCGCCATTATCAGGATTGCGGTCGGGGTGATATTGCATGGCCAGCTTGCGATAAGCGGACTTCAATGTTTTCTCATCCACATCGCGGCTGACGCCCAGGATTTCATAGAAATCGCGTTTTGCCATGGAATGGGGTATCCAAATGTGTTCACCCTAATAGCGGCCAGGCGGCCGGGTTAGGGATTGGGTTCCACATCAAAAAGGCGGGGCGGGTCCATACCGAACGCCGCCCCCATCCTTTCATCGACAGAGGTCAGCCCTTAGGCAGACTTCTTCTCGTCATCATCACTGACTTCGGTGAACTCAGCGTCCACCACATCATCACCGTCTTTGGCCGCATCCGCGGCCGCATCGGCTTCGGCCTGCGCACCTTGTTGCTGCGCATACATGGCTTCACCAATTTTCATGGTGGCCTGCATCAAGGCTTGGGTTTTCTGCTGGATCGCTTCAAGGTCTTCACCGTCTTTAACGGCTTTCAATTCAGCGATTGCACTTTCGATGGCGGTTTTGTCGGCGTCAGAGACTTTGTCGCCAAACTCTTCGACTTGCTTTTCGGTTTGGTGGACCAGAGCATCAGCATTATTGCGGGCTTCGACCAGCTCACGGCGTTTCTTATCAGCTTCGGCATTGGCCTCAGCGTCTTTAACCATTTTTTCGATATCGCTGTCAGACAAACCACCCGAGGCCTGAATGCGAATTGCATGTTCTTTGCCCGTGGCCTGGTCTTTCGCAGACACGTTGACGATACCATTGGCATCAATATCGAAGGTGACTTCGATTTGCGGCATGCCGCGCGGTGCGGGGGCGATACCCATCAGATCAAACTGGCCCAGCAATTTGTTGTCAGCGGCCATATCGCGCTCGCCTTGGAAAACGCGGATGGTTACAGCCTGCTGATTGTCTTCAGCGGTTGAATACACTTGAGACTTTTTGGTCGGGATCGTGGTGTTACGATCAATCATGCGGGTGAAGACACCGCCCAGGGTTTCGATCCCCAAAGACAAGGGCGTCACATCCAAAAGAAGCACGTCTTTAACATCGCCTTGCAGGACACCGGCCTGAATGGCCGCGCCCATGGCAACGACTTCATCGGGGTTCACACCCTTATGAGCGTCCTTGCCGAAGAAGCCTTTAACAGCCTCTTGAACCTTTGGCATGCGGGTCATGCCGCCGACCAGAACCACATCATCAATGTCAGAGGCTGACAGGCCCGCATCTTTCAGCGCGGCCTTACACGGCTCAATGGTGCGCTTGATCAGATCTTCGACCAGCGCTTCCAATTTCGCCCGAGAGAGCTTGATATTGAGGTGTTTTGGACCGGTCGCATCGGCGGTGATGAAGGGCAGGTTCACTTCGTAAGAGCTCGCAGAAGACAGCTCTTTTTTGGCCTTTTCCGCTTCTTCTTTCAGACGTTGCAGCGCCAATTTATCTTTGCGCAGATCGATGGAGTTCTCTTTTTTGAACTCGTCTGCCAGATAATCCACAATGCGCATGTCGAAGTCTTCACCGCCCAGGAAGGTATCGCCATTGGTGGCTTTTACTTCGAAAACGCCATCACCGATTTCCAGGATGGACACATCGAAAGTCCCCCCGCCGAGGTCATAAACGGCGATGGTTTTGCCTTCTTTTTTATCCAGGCCATAGGCGAGCGCAGCGGCAGTGGGCTCGTTGATGATGCGCAACACTTCCAGGCCCGCGATTTTACCAGCGTCTTTGGTGGCTTGGCGCTGGGCATCGTTGAAGTAAGCGGGAACCGTGATGACAGCTTTTTCGACCTTTTCACCCAGGAAGTTTTCCGCCGTTTCCTTCATCTTTTGCAGGATAAAGGCTGAGATTTCAGACGGTGCGTATTTTTTATCGCGGCCTTGAACCCAGGCATCGTTATTGTCAGAGGGGACAATATCGTAAGGCACCATGTCCTTGTCTTTGGTCACGGTCGGATCATTAATCGTACGACCGATCAGGCGCTTGATCGCAAAGAAGGTCTGCGTAGGGTTGGTGACGGCTTGGCGCTTTGCAGGTTGACCGATCAAACGCTCACCATCTTCGGTAAAAGCAACAACAGAGGGTGTTGTGCGCAAACCTTCTGAGTTCTCAATCACTTTTGCGGCGTCGCCGTCCATGATTGCAACACATGAATTGGTGGTCCCTAAGTCAATACCGATTACTTTGCTCATAAAAATCAAACTCCTTCACAGGCGGGGCGGAAAAGGGTGAAGCCCGAAGCGCATTCACTCGCTTTTATCTCCCTCCCCCCATCGTCAAATGGTGGTGGCCTTGGTCAAAGGCCGGGGTTCATCATTGGATCACTGAGATCCGGCTAACAGGTCGCGGGTGTTTTTGAACAACGCGCGTTAGCTGGCGATTTAGGGAGAGTTCCGAACATCCGCAAGGGGAGTGTGGGAATTTAACCGTGTATTCGCAGTTCTTGTGAGATTGAATATTACTGGTGTTTTGCAAGTTATAGGTCGAGTTTATGATGGCCGATCACTGGCGCGAATATTCATATAGACCGTAACCTCGACATCTTCGGGTCGAGGAATTTTCAGCGCTGCCAGAGCCATGGCGGTCACCTGTGGTAAGTTATAGGGTTGTGATTTGGGGACATAGCCTAAACTGACAATAGGTTCAATTTCGCCAGGAATGAATAGACCGCTAATCTGTTCATCACTGTTTAAAGTCCATAGCCAATATAGAGGAACGAGATCGGGATATTTAAGTGTTTTCTTAATCAGGGGGGTTAAGACTTCGATCTTATCATCCACGAAAGCCTGATGAATGCTGAGGGACAAAGATTTTCGAACCAATGTGCATGGGGCCTCAAAAAAACAATAGCGCCACGACTTATAGGGCGTGAACGTCCACACTTCATCAGCTGGATTATTGAAGGTAGAGCGTTGGCAACTACCCGCAGCACAGATTTCAAAGCTATATGGGTTCACGGGGTATCATCCCTGTCCTTTATGATGAAAAGACGGTTATGGCGCTATTGAGACAGCTAAGATTTAGCTACGGCATGCATTGACATAGATGACGGCTTCGCGATCAAAGCTCAGCTTGTTCTCATCGATGGCATTGGCCAGGAAGTGAGACATTTCAATGGGGTTTTTCTCGCTGGTGCCTGAGGGGAATTCATAATAGGCCGTGGTGTGACCAGGAAGAACGAGGCCACTGGCATAATTTGGGTCTTTGAGATCCCACAGCTTATAGTTCTTGACCGTATCGCCGTTTGAACCCTTGGCGGTATCGACGACCAATTTATTGACGGCGTCGAAGTCTTTTTTGGCCAAGAGGTTATAGACCTCTACCGAAAGATCCCAGTCGAGCACTTCGCCTTCCTGACAGAAGAAGGCATAGGTCCATTTTTTCAAAACTGGATAGGAATCAGTCTCTCCCGAGCCATGAGCCGAGAGCTGCACAATATCAGTCATAATACACTCCATATCAAAGAGTGCACCCCTAAGGCGAAGATCTATGATATGGCGATAAATTTCAAGTTGTATTTTCGTGAGGGTGAACCCTTCACTCCGCCGGGCGGGTCATATCACTCATCGCGATGGAGTGTTGCGGGTCTTGTACGATCCGCACATGCTGGCGTGACAGGCGGCGCGGATGGGGTACGCCGCACGAATGGGCGATGGTCTCGACATCATGAATGATATTGCGCGCATAATGGGCGACTGTTTCGGCCTTTTGCCGGGGCGCAAGCCCGCGTTGCAGGCGCTTATTATGGGTCGCCACCCCGGTGGGGCAGGTGTTCTTATGGCATTTCATGGACTGAATACAGCCCAATGAGAACATGAAGCCGCGCGCGCTTTGGACGGTATCCGCGCCCACCGCTAGCGCCCAGGCCACCCCTGAAGGCGTGATCAGCTTACCTGCGGCAATGACGCGAATGCGCGATTTCAGACCATAGCGGGTAAGAATATCAATCAGCAGCGGTAAGCTTTCGCGGATCAAAAGCCCGACATTGTCCATCAAAGGCATGGGCGCGGCCCCGGTGCCGCCATCACCGGAATCCAGCGTGATGAAATCAGGGGCGCTTTCAATACCGCGCGCCTGAATGGCCTGACATAATTCTTCCAGCCAGCCATAACTGCCCAGCACACATTTAAAGCCGGTGGGCTTGCCGGTGATTGCGCGCACGCGTTCAATAAAGTCGAGCAAGGTTTTGACGTCATAAATCTCTGGATGACGATTGGGTGAAATAGACGCCTCACCCTTGGGAATGCCGCGGATATCGGCAATCTCACGTGTAACTTTCGCGGCGGGCAGGATCCCGCCCTTACCCGGTTTGGCACCCTGGCTGAGCTTGACCTCAAACATGCGCACATGGGGATTTTCACTTAACGCTTTGAGTTTATCGTCGTCTAACAGGCCCGCCTCATTGCGCACGCCATATTTGGCGGTGCCGATCTGAAAGACGATATCGCATCCGCCTTCCAGATGCATGGGGCTGAGCCCACCCTCGCCGGTATTGAGCCAGACCCCGGCCTTGGCCGCGCCCATGGACAAAGCGCGAATGGCGGGTTTGGAGAGGGCACCATAACTCATTCCAGAAATGTTGAAGAAGGAGGGCGCGTGATAAGGTGTTGCGCAATAGGGACCAAAGAGAATGGGCGGGGAGGGTTCGCGGTCCTCTTCCTGGATGGGGAAGGGGGTATTGACGAACAGCGAGGTGCCTGGCTGGGTCAAAATCTTGGTGGAGCCGAAGGGGATGGTATTGCCCCGGCCTGATGCGGCGCGGTACACCCATTCGCGCTCGGCTCGGTTGAAGGGCATTTCTTCACGATCGAGGGCGAAGAAATATTGGCGGAAAAACTCACCCAGCTTGATGAAAAGATCGCGAAAGCGCCCAATGACGGGATAATTGCGCCGGACCGCATCATGGCGCTGATTACTGTCGAGAATAAACAAAACGACCGCAAGAAACGCGATTGCACCCACGACGAAAATAAAGATAAGCGCAAGAACACTTAAGGCGTGAATGACCCAGTTTTCAAACATATTCCCCTCCGTTCCTGGCTGTGTGTGCCAGGTTATGATGTCGACCAGATCCCACCCTAAGCGTTGTCGTCTAGCACAGATCCATGACAAAGCGAGATGATTTATGGGACGAATGTTAAAGGCTAAAGCGCGATGAGCGCTTCGTTTTCCACCCCTGATGGGTTTCGTCTCCTATCGGGATATTTTGATCGCCCCGCGCAAGAGGCCCTCGTGGCCAGTATTATGACGATTTTGAAAACCGCCCCAATTTATCAACCCGTTATGCCGCGCTCGGGCCGGGCTTTATCGGTGAAGATGTCCAATTGCGGCGCTTTGGGCTGGATCAGTGAAAAGGCGGGCTATCGCTATGGCGCGACGCATCCTGAAACCGGACAGCCCTGGCCCCCCATTCCCGAGGTTTTGCTGGACTTATGGCGCGCGCAAAGCGATTGGCCAGACCTGCCCGAAGCGTGCCTGATCAATCATTATGATGAGAAGGCTCGGCTGGGCCTTCATATTGATGCAGATGAAAGCGCGACCTACGCCCCGGTCCTCTCTGTCTCGCTGGGCGATAGCGCGTATTTTCGTTTAGGGGGGCCAAGCCGAAAAGGCCCGACCCAGCGCCTCACCTTGCATTCTGGCGATGTGGTGATCTTGGGCGGGGCTTCGCGGCGTTTTTACCATGGGGTTGATAAAATCCTGCCCGGTACGTCCAGCCTGTTGCCGGAAAGCTTCAGGCCGGGCCGGATCAACCTCACCTTGCGCCGGGTGCATCAATAAATCCCTATCCAAGACTGTATGAGCACTATTTTGGCCACAAAGTTAGTCCAAATCTGGTCTGAATTCATTCAGGCTCGGCTCAGCTTTGGTGTGAGAGAGTAGGCGAATGGTTTCGGGACATTCTTTTTGGGAGAGACCCCTCATGCGTATGCTTGGATTACTTGTTATCGCCTCTGGCCTGACCCTGGCCGGGTGTGCGACCGATAGCACAATGGGCGGCGCAGCCACAGGCGCAGCCGTAGGCGCTTTGGCCGGTGCTGTCATTGGCAATAACACCGGCAGTGGTGATGCTGGTGATGGTGCTTTGGTCGGTGGTTTGATCGGCGGTATCGCCGGGGCTGCTTATGGCAATTGCCGTGAAGGCGGCGGGTGCGGTGGCCCAGGCGGGCAAAACCGCGGCGCTCAACACAATAACGGCCAACAGTCTGATATGTTGTATGATTCGCAGGCTGGGCGATATTACTATATTGATCGCCAAACCGGTGACACCTATTGGCAGGGCGGCGAACTTCGCACTCGCGCGCCCCGCTATTAAGTTTATAGCGGCTTAAACAAAAAAGCCCCGCTCAGTTGAGCGGGGCTTTTTTATGGATATTGATCCGCCTTAGGCTTCGACATCGACATTGGCGCTTTCGCTGCCATTGGACGCGAGCGGGCCAGAGGAGACCACGACCATCGCCGCGCGCAAGGTGCGGCTGGCAATGACATAGCCGGGCTGCATCACATGGGCGATTTTGCCGACCGGTTGGTCAGAGGGCACTTGGGCGGCAGCCTGGTGAATATTAGGGTCCAGCGCATCACCGATTTGCGGCTCAACTTTTTTCACGCCGTGACGCTCTAACGTGGTGATCAGACGGCGCTCGGTCATTTCCACGCCTTCGATCAGGTTTTTCATGGCCTCAGAGCCGTTTTCACGGGTCTCTTGATCGACCGAGGCAATGGCGCGCGACAGATTGTCGGCAATGTCCAACATATCGCGGGCAAAACCGGTAACGGCATATTCGCGCGCGTCTTTAACGTCGCGGGCTGCACGTTTTTTGGTGTTCTCGCCTTCGGCCACGGCGCGCAGCAGGCGATCACGTAGATCATCCAGCTCGGCGCTCAATTGCTCGACAGACTTTTCAGGCGATGTTTCTGAGCTGACTTGCGCTTCATCCGCCTCGCTCGCATCGGCCTCGCTGTCGCGGGTTTCGGTCTGAGCATTCGTCTCAGGGCTCAGTTCCGCTTCGGTGTCAGGCGTCGGGGTCTTGGGTGTTTCAGCAGTCATACGTAAAGGCCATCTCTTGATTGTGGTCTTAAAAGGGAAGTGATCAGTGAAGTGGGCAATCTTTGCGCGCTGTCAATGCGGGCTGAGCAGTCGACTAACCGCCTGGGCGGTATAATCAACCAGCGGAATGACCCGGGCATAATTCAGCCGCGTCGGCCCAATCACGCCTAAGGCCCCCAAAATCTTGTTATTTTTATCGCGGTAGGGTGCGACAATCACGCTGGAACCCGAAAGCGAGAATAAGGGATTTTCCGAACCGATAAACAATCGCACGCCGCGCCCATCTTGCGCCTTTTCCAACAGGGCCAGCAGATCTTGTTTGCGCTCGATATCTTCGAAGAGGAGGCGGATACGCTCTAAATCTTCCGCGGCCTGGACATTATCCAAGAGCTTGGCTTGGCCGCGTACGATCAAAGTCTGGCTTTCTGATCCCGCCCAATCAGCAAGGCCCAGCTCAATCAGATGCGTGGCGGCATCATCGAGCTGAGCGCGTTCTTTTTGCAATTGCTGAGAAATATCGCCAACCGCTTCACTAATCGTGCGCCCGACCAGTTGAGCGGACAGGAAATTACCCGCTTCAACAAGAGCGGAGGCGGGAAGCCCCATGGGCGGGGTCATCAAACGGTTTTCGATGGTGCCATCGGTAAACACCAGAACAGCGAGAATTTCATGGGGCGAGATGGGTACGAACTCAATATGGCGTAGCGCGTTATCGCGTTTGGGGCTGGCGACCAGTCCCGCACCGCCGGCAAGCCCGGCCAGAGCTGCAGACACCTCACCCAAAATATCATCGACGCGCTTACCCTGTCCGGCAACCTGGCCATCAATGGTGCGTCGCTCGCTATCGCTCAATTCGCCAATTTGTAACAGGCCATCAACAAACAGGCGCAGGCCCGCATGGGTGGGCAGGCGCCCAGCCGAGGCATGGGGCGCGGTCAATAGTCCGGCCGCCGCCAGATCCGAAAGGGTGTTGCGGATAGAGGCCGGGGAAAGACTAAGCCCTTGCATTTTAGACAAGGTGCGCGAGCCCACAGGATCCCCGCTGGAGAGATAAGCCTCCACCACGGCGCGAAAGATATGGCGCGAGCGATCATCAAGATCGCTTAAGCTGGGGGTCGTGCGCTGAAACGGCGTCATCTGATGTCTATACCTAGCCCGGACTGAACCCATTGTCCTGATAAAATTAGGCTGTGTTGGCCCGGCTCGCAAGCATTGGAGCTTTTGAGGCGAGGGTGTGACGATCTGAACCTCGACACGGTGAGAATGCCCGCTAACATAATCAGAAATTTCTGAACGGGGGGAAAATTGAATATTTATTTAGCGCTGGCGGCGGGCTTAGCCGTATTGATCACCTTAACCCACTTGATTTTAGGCGGAAAAGAAGTTGCGCGCCCCTTGCTGGATGCGGATTTACGCGGCGTGCCCAAATATACCAGCTATTATTGCTGGCATATCGTCACTTTGGAATTGGCCGGTATTGCCGTGATGTTCGCCCTTGCCGCGTTCTATCCAACTTTGAGTCTTTTGGGGTGGGTCGCGGGCGCGTTTAGCCTGACCTTCGTTGTCTTTGGTATCGTGATGAACGCGGCGATGAAGCGTAAATTTGCTCATCATCCGCAATGGAGCTTCTTTGTGCCCTTGGCGGCATTGAGCGTGGTAGGCGGGATTTAAGCCCCTCAAGTTTTTGAGGTGTATCCAAGCGCAAGGCTCTCTGGAGAGCGTTGCGCTTTTTTGTATCCTAAAAGACCCTAGTGAAAATGCGTTTGCGAATGATTTGCATAATGGCTATAGCCTAATAATGATTCTGAAACGCATTTGCAATGGAGCGGGGAATGGGGTATAAATCTGTATTAGGGCTGGGTTCAGCGCTTATGAGTGTGATGATCAGTGCGCAAGGCTGGGCAACGGACGGCTCGGCTGAGGTCGCCGCGCGTGAGGCTAATTTACCGCCAGAGGACATTATTCTGGTGACGGGTCGGCGTATGGATCAGACCTTAAGCGATGTCGCAGGCTCGATCAGCGTGCTTACGGCTGAGGATATTGAGACCCAGCTGGTTACGAATATGAGCGAGCTTTTTGATCGCGACCCTAGCCTTTATGTCACGGGCGATGTGGGTGAGGCGCAGAATATACGTGTACGCGGTATGGGCGGTGATCGCATTTTGATGATCAAGGACGGCATGCGCCTGAATGAAGGCTATGGGGCCAGTGGTCTTAATGACATTGTCGGGCGCGGCTTTATTGATACTGAAAATCTGAAACAGGTCGAAGTCGCTAAGGGCGCGGTGTCCTCGCTTTATGGGGCGGACGCCTTGGGCGGGGTGGTGATCTTCACCACGAAAGACGCGAGTGACTATCTGGTAGACCGTGATCATTATGCCAGCGTGCGCGCAGGTTTCACCTCGCGCAGTGATGAATATAACGCAGGCTTTACCGGTGCAATCCGTACGGGCAATTTCGAGACCCTGGGCATCTATACCTATCGTGATGGCGGTGAGTATAAAAACCATTCCGATCGACAGGCCGCGTTGGACATCACCTCACATTCAGGGCTTTTAAAGACCCGCTATAATTTCACCAATGGCGATCATCTTGATCTGTCGGCGGAGTATTTCACCCAAGACGTTGATCGCCCAGATTCAGGTCAGGTCAATCATGGCCAATGGCAGAACCTGCCCGGCTATGACATTACCCAGCGCACCAGCGCGGAGGAGAAAGAAAGCTCAGCCTTCAAGATCAGCTATGGCTCTGAGCGTGAAACACGGTTCTTTGATTACGCCAGCATCAGCCTCTATGCGCAACTCTCAGAGCAATATAACGAACAATATATGCAGCTGACGATTGATAGTCCCTATACGCCCTATAAAGGCACGCGGGACATGTGGGATTATAATACCTATCGCCAGGAAACCTTTGGCTTTGTGTCGTCATTTACCAAGGATTTTGCGACTTCAATCCCGCAAATTCTGGGCTATGGTCTGGACATTGAAACTACAAAGAGCTGGCGCACCACAACCGATTACCGCGTTCAGGCCGGGGCGGTGATTAAAGATGAAACCATTCGGCCCTTCCCGGAGAATGATACGCTGCGCATCGGGGCCTATGTCTTTGATGAATTGAGCTTTATGCAAGGCCGCCTAAGGCTGACCCCCGGTGCGCGTTGGGATTATTATAAGTTAGAGCCGAATAATGATCTGCCCGGCACGGCAGCGCAGTTTGAAGAGATCAGTGAAAATCGTCTCTCTCCTAATCTGGGTCTTGTTTATGATTGGCGTCCCGGCATCAGTGTGTTCGCGCAATATGGGGAAGGCTTTAAAGTACCACCCTATGATTTGGCCTATATTTATCACGACAACTCGATCTATGGCTATAAAGTCATTCCATCGGATGATTTAAGCCCGGAAACCAGTCGCTCCTATGAAATTGGTCTGCGCCGTGAAACTGCCCGTGCGCGCTTGAGCCTATCGGCCTATTATACCGATTACGAAGACTTTATTGATGTCGAACGGGTGGGTGAAGAGCCAAGTCCTTACTTCCCCGGTTCGGTGGTTTCGATCTTCAAATACCGCAATATTGATGCGGTCACGATCCAAGGGGTTGAAGCCAGTTTTGAAGCCGATCTGGGCCGCGGCTTTAATGCCTTTGGTAATATTGCCTGGCAGACGGGTGAAGACCAAAGCAGTGATGTGTATCTGACCACGATTTTGCCCGTTAATGGCACGCTGGGCGTGGGCTATCAGGCGCAGAAGTGGGGCGGGGAGATCGTCACCCGCTGGGCCGATGATATGCAGAAGATCGAACAGGGCTGGCAGGATAGCGAGGCCTGGGCGGTGGTGGATTTAACCACGCATTGGCAGCCGGTGGAGCGGTTAAGCCTACGCGCTGGGGTCCATAATCTCTTCGATACGGCCTATGTCGAATATCCCAGTGTCGCCGGGATTGCAGCGCGCGATGACTTGACGCAATTCGAACGGGGGGGCCGTGCCTTTACGCTGAATGCGCGCTTAGAGTTCTAAATCAATACCGAGTTGGTTCTGCCCGAACCTTATGTCATACATCTTAGGCCCGGTCAGGCGTTCGCGTTTGGCCGGGCATTTTTTGGGTGCTTTGCGGCTATGCCCCCTTGCCCTTGACGAAAATAGCCTTACCAAGCCGGGCAGTGTAACGAAAGGAATTCCCATGCGCCCCGATAATCGTGCTTTAGATGGCTTGCGTCCGGTCTCATTTGAATTGGGCGCTGCGCCCTATGCGGAAGGCTCTTGCCTGGCGGTCTTTGGCAATACGCGGGTGTTGTGCACGGCCAGTGTTGAAAATGACCTGCCGCGTTGGATGCGGGGCTCGGGCAAAGGCTGGGTGACGGCGGAATATGCGATGTTGCCGCGCGCAACCCATCAGCGCACCCGGCGTGAAGTGCATTCGGGCAAGCCCTCGGGCCGGACCCAGGAAATTCAGCGTCTGATTGGGCGGTCCTTGCGCGCGGTCATTGATCTGGGTGCGCTCGGTGAGCGTCAAATCACCATTGATTGTGATGTCTTGCAGGCCGATGGCGGTACGCGTACAGCCGCCATTACCGGGGCCTGGATCGCGCTGAAGCAGGCGACAAACTATCTGATCGAAGAAGGTCTTCTGGAAACATGCCCAATCCACAGCCAGCTGGCGGCGGTTTCCTGCGGCATAGTTGAGGGCGAAGCGCGCCTCGATCTGGAATATGTCGAAGATAGCGCTGCAGAGACCGATGCCAATTTCGTTCTGACCGCTACGGGTGGGATTGTTGAGATTCAAGCCACCGCAGAAGATAAGCCGATGAGCGAAGATCAGTTTAGCGCACTCTTTGGTCTGGCGCGCAAGGGCGTCAATGATCTGGCGCAAAAACAGCGCGCGGTTTTAGGCCTTTAAGAGAAAAAAGCGGCGGCAAGGCTTAATCTCGTCCTCCTGTGAGGGGGAGGTTCGGCCTTGTTGTCCAGCGGGCAAAGGGGAGAGCCGGGTCCGGATTTAGCCGTGGCGATTGGGCGATCGCGTAAAGCTCCGGGCTGGTGACCATCTTATCAGATCACGCTCTTGCCGCCGCATGTTCAAGAGGGGGGCTGTCACAGCGCGATCGGGGGGATGCGCCTTGGACCCTCTTGAAGGTCTATGTAGGGCGCATCTAAAAAATTGCGATGCGCCTAATCGTCGTAGTTTTCGTCTTCTTCAGTCCAGGCCAGCAAATCTGCGGGCTGGCATTTTAACTCGCGGCACAAAGCATCCAGCGTTGAAAAGCGGATGGCTTTGGCTTTGCCGGTTTTCAGGATCGACAGATTGGCCATCGTAATGCCAACGCGATCACATAATTCCGTCAGTGACATACGCCGCTCTAGCAGCATACGGTCCAGGGTGACGCGGATTGCCATGCGCTTCGTCCTCCCTAGATCGTAAATTGTTGTTCATCACGAAGGCGTGCGCCTTCACGAAAGACTTCAGAGAGCACTAACAGTGCGATGACAGCGAACCAAGCGCCCAGATTTAACGTAAAGTGGGGCTCTAAATTCATGCCGGATTCTACAGGGCGGCCAAACAGGGTATAGGCCAGAGAAATCGCGCCATGGGCGGCGTAACGGATCAATTGGTAAATCGCGATGGCAATCGCAATGGAACGCAAATGTCCGGCATTCTCAGGCACAAAGGGATCCCCCTTGACCAAAGTGCGGCAAACTCGGCGCAGGCGATCCACCACGAAGGTGAACACAACAATGGCCGTAATCGCCATAGGTAAAGCCAAGACCACACCCAGCTGAAGGAAGTTCAACAATGCCTGGGGCAGTTCTGGACCAATACCAAAGGTACGATAAACGCCAGCGACCATAATGAAGACCATGATCAGGCTGGCCCCGCCTAAAAGGACCCATAGAATAAAGGCTACGATATCCAGGAGCACCTTTAAGATGGCGGTCAGCGATCCCGGTCCCAGCGTGTTCATATGATCCCCTTATGGGTCTTTGACCCTTTATGACTGGTCGCGAAGGACCTTGGCGGTAAAGATGGTTTTATCTGTCTTTTCCTCACCCGCCAAGGTGCGAATACCGAGCCATAATGCGCTCATCTAGGCCAGGGTGGAAGCGAGCGACGCGCCCATACCTGCGATGACGACACCGACCAAGGCGACATTGATAACCGTTGCCAATACAGTGTTCAGGTTCATGTTTACAAAGTTCGTCATTGTTTTAAGTCCTACCGTCTTATCGTGATCAACCAAATCCGGATTATTCCGGTTTTCTTTGTTACTGAGTGTTTCTGGTGTGGGCTTTGCCCGTTTGTTTTCACCAGAGGGGAGTTTTAAGCTAATGTAGAGGCGAGGGAGACGCCCATACCAACCATGACAACAACCAATAGAGCCGTATTCATCGCAGCAGCCCAAAAGGTGTTTGCATTATTGTGAGACCTGACCATTTTACTCTCCTAGTTTCTAGTGTTCTCGATCAACCAATTTATCTTCCGGTCTTTGCCGGTTTGTTTTATGTGGACGGTGTCTTGCCCGCCTCATGAGTTTGTATGTAGCGGGCCTCAGATCGTTTTGCAACAAAAAAATATCGAAAAACGATATTAATTTTCCGAAAGGCAATAAAACATGCATCATCACCGCGGGGAAAACGCACTGTTTACAGGGGCTAAGACCTGGGTCATCGCCAGCCATAATACGGGAAAAATCAGGGAGATAGGCGATCTGATCGCGCCCTATAATCTCCATGCGATCGGCGCATATGAGGCCGGATTGGATGAGCCTGAAGAAACTGCAAAAACTTTCATCGGCAATGCGGTTCTAAAAGCTGAGGCCGGGGCCAAGGGCAGTGGTCATGTGGCGCTGGCGGACGATTCTGGATTGGAAGTCAAAGCCTTAGGTGGCGATCCGGGGATTTACTCGGCGCGCTGGGCCGGGGAGCCGCGCGATTTCAATCGCGCGATGGAAAAAGTTCATGCCGCTTTGATTGAAAAAAATGCCACCGATTGGTCTGCGCGTTTTGTCTGTGCCTTGGCCTTGGCCCACCCCGATGGGGGCGTGCGGGTTTATGAAGGCTTTGTCGAAGGTCAATTGGTGTGGCCGATGCGCGGTCAGAACGGGTTTGGCTATGATCCGATGTTTGTGCCCACAGGCTATGATCTCACCTTTGGCGAGATGGACCCGGCGCATAAACATGCGATGAGCCACCGCGCCCATGCCTTTAAGCTGTTGGTTGAGGATGTATTCGGCGCATGACCAGCCCGCTCGGTCTTTATATTCACTGGCCCTATTGCGCGCGGATCTGTCCGTATTGCGACTTTAATGTCTATCGCGCGCGCGGGGCTGAGAGTGCGCCGCTGGTCGCGGCGATGCTGGCCGATCTGAAAGCCTGGCGTGAGCGGTTGGGCCCGCGCCGCCTTGTCAGCCTGCATTTTGGCGGAGGCACCCCGTCCTTGATGGAGCCTGAGGATATCGCGCGGATCATCGCCGCGGCGGATGATCTTTTTGGTTTGGTCGCGGGCGCAGAGATTGGGTTAGAGGCTAATCCCATGGAAGTGGCGCGCTTTGCCGGGATCAAAGCCGCTGGGGTAGAGCGCCTGTCCATCGGCATTCAGGCCCTTAATGATCATGATCTCAACGTGCTGGGCCGTGATCATGGCCGCGCAGCGGCGATCAAGGCGGTGGAGACCGCGCAGAGCCTGTTTGAGCGGGTTTCGGCCGATTTCATTTATGCGCGCCCCGGGCAAAGCTTGCGCGATTGGCAAGGCGAGTGGCAAGAGGCGCTGTCTTGGGGGCTGGGCCATTATTCGTGCTATCAGCTGACCTATGAACCGGGGACGGCCTTCACCAAGAAGGCGGAACGTGGCGCGATCGTGCCCGCCGATGATGATTTAACGGCCGACATGTTCACCTTAACCCAGGATCTGGGCGCAGCCCATGGGTTGGCGGCGTATGAGATTTCCAATCATGCGCGCGGTGATGATCAGCGCTCACGCCATAATCAGCTTTACTGGACGGGGGCCGATTGGATTGGCATCGGGCCGGGGGCGCATTCACGCTGGGGTCGGCCACTATACGGTGGACGCCAGGGCGCAAGCGCGGTTTTGACGCCGGGCGGCTATATCAAAGGGCCTAGCCAGACATTTGAAGCGGTGACGGCTTTGGAAGATGCCCAAGAGCGGATCTTGATGGGGCTACGGCTAAAAGAAGGGCTGAACCGGGCGAGTTTGCGCGCGGCAACGGGCCATGATGTGGATCCGGAGGCTTTGGCGCGGTTTATTGCCCAGAAACTCTTGATCGATCAGGATGAAACCGTCCGCCTCACACCCCAGGGTCGGCTTTATGCCGATCGCCTGGCGATGGAATTGGCCCCGGCTGGGGATTAGGGCCTAAAAATTATCCCCGCCGATATCCAGGCGATCATCTTGATCCTGACTGGGAGAGGTGGGCTCTAAAGCCTGATACATCTGAACAGGGGTTGTGAAACGCTCTTGCGCAGGTTCTAACACCCGTAATTCCCCACCGCGCACCGTATAGACAGCCATGGCGCGTTCAATCGTACCATCGGGGCGGAAGCGGAACAGGCCATCAACCCCAATAAAGCCTTCAGGGTTTTCGAAATTGGTCGCTTCAAATTGACCCGGCATCCGGGCGATCAGATTGGCCAGAGAGATCGCATCATAGCCGAGACCCGACAGGCGAGAAGGCGTGCGAGCGAAACTGTCATTATAAACGCTTTCAAACCGGCTGCGCGCGCGCGGATCCGGCCCGGCAAACCAGCCATTGGCCAGCGCGGGTTCACGCAAAGTCGCGCTATTATTCCAAAGCCCCGTCCCTAAGAATTTGATCTTTAGGGGGTCAATATCCTGATAGAGCAGAACGGGCGCCAGCATGCGCAGATTATCCCCGCCTTCAGGCAGCAAAACGACCTGGAAGGGCGATTGTGGATCGGGTCGCCAATCGCGCCCGGTCATCGCCGAGGCGCGGATGGAATCAATCGGGGTAACGCCCAGGCGCGCTAGACGGCGGGCCGCATCGGTCATCGCCTGAATACCGCCGGAATAATATTCCTCCGCCACCAAACGCGCAGGCGTGCGGGGCACCGTGATGGTTTCAGTGATAAACGCGCCGGGGTTTTCTGGATCTGGGGTGACGACTTCGGTTTCATAGCTGAGCGTAGCGGGATCGCCATCATAGCCAAAATTACCGGCATGAATATCAATCGCGTCTTGATAGGCGCGCGCCACGGCCTGACCATATTGGTTTGCCGGACCGATAAAGGCAAACCGCTCGGCACCTTGATCGGCGGCATAATCGACAATGCGCCGCACTTCTTCTGCCGGAGGGAAGCTGAGAAGGTAGACGCCATTACCCGCAATCCGCTCATCGGTGGAGAAGGCAATCATCGCCACGCCCTCTTGACGCGCAATACTGGCCGCGCCCTCTACGGCGTCGGCAAAAAGCGGCCCGATGATCAGGTCGGCCCCATCGGCGATAACCGCTTCGGCGGCGCCACGTGCGCCCTCACGGGTGCCGGAGGTATCTTTAGGCAGCAGCAGCAGCGTATCCGAGCCGCGTTCAAACAAGGCCAGTTCAGCAGCATGCAGGATTTGCGTGGCTTCGGCGCGGGCGGCAGCTTGGGTGGCGGAGAAGGGAAGCAGAACGCCGACGCGGATTAAATCTCCACGACCGCGCATATGGGCGGGCGTATAGGTGGGCTGGGTCAGGTCAACGGGCAGGGTTACAGGCTCTGGCGCAGGTCCGGTGACGGGGGAGACGGGCGGGGGCGCGACCACAGGACCGGGCGTATCGGTGGTGGTACAAGCGCTTAACAGGACGAGGCCCAGCGATAAACCGGTCAGAGTTTTTAAAGAACCGAGCTTTGGACTTGGCGAAACGCGCAAGGCGCGCGACAACAGCGTCATGACCATTTCAAACTCCTCCCCAGAGCGCCCTTCTCAAGAGCCCCATCCAGATCTATCCCCAGCGGAACCTGAATGTGATGAGCGCGAAGCTAGCCGTCTAAGCGAGCCGGGGCAAGCCTTGGCTGACGCCACGTGGCGCGATTTGACACGAAAAGTCCAACGTTTCGACCCGGGCCTCTATCTCGCGGCGACCCCGATCGGCAATTTACGCGATATTACTTTGCGGGTTTTGGATGCTTTGGCGAATGCGGACCGCATCCTGGCTGAGGATACGCGCCAAACTCGGCGGCTTTTGGACGCGTATGGCATTAAGGCCCATCTGCAAGCCTATCATGAGCATAATGCCGAAAGTCTACGCCCCAGCCTGTTGGCCGCCATTAAGGGGGGCGAGCGATTGGTGCTGGTCACCGATGCGGGAACGCCGCTGGTCTCTGATCCGGGATTTAAGCTGGCGCGCGCGGTGATTGAGGAAGGTTTGATGGTCAGTCCCTTGCCCGGGGCGAGCGCGGCTTTGGCCGGATTATGTATCTCGGGCCTTCCCTCCGATCGCTTTATGTTTGCGGGCTTTCCCCCGAATAAGCATCAACAGCGATTGCGCTGGTTTGAGGATCTAAAAGGCATTGATGCGACTTTGATCCTGTATGAAGCCCCGCAGCGTCTAAAAGCCAGCCTTGGCGATGCGGCCAGTGTCTTTGGTGCGCGCCAGGGCGTAATCGCGCGTGAACTCACCAAGCTTTATGAAGAAGCGCGCCGGGGCACATTACCTGAGCTTGCCGATCATTATGAGGCTGAAGGTAATCCCAAGGGGGAGATTGTGCTCTTGGTCGCTCCCCCTATAGAGGGCGAGCAGGACTGGGATAGTGCCCGCATAGATGCGGCCCTCCTTGACGCTCTGCGCGATCAAGGCCCGTCCGGGGCTGCGGCCCAAGTCGCCAAGCTGTCAGGTCTTAAAAAGCGCGATCTCTATCAGCGGGCCTTGGAGCTAAAGGCCTGATATGGCGCGGGCCAAGCGGATCTGGGCGGAGGCATTAGGGCGCTGGGCGGAGCTTTGGGTCAGTGTCTATTTAACCCTAAAAGGCTATCAGATTTTAGATCGACGCGTGCGTCTGCCCGCGTGCGAGTTGGATTTGGTGGCCAAAAAGGGTCCATGGCTGTGCTTTATCGAGGTGAAAGCCGGGCGCTCGCGCGCTCAAATCCTCACGCGGTTTCACCCCTCTTATCAAAATCGCTTGATCCGCGCGGCGGCCCAGTGGCGCGCCCGGCGTGGATATGGCACAGATCAGCTGATGCGTTTTGATGTGTGCGGTGTGGTGCAGGGCCTATGGATCTGTCATTGGCGTGCAGCGTTTGAGGGCGATCATGCGTTTAATACAGATCTCATCTAGTTTTTGCGGGCAAATTGCCCACATCATTGATGTGCCTCAATCGGAGACATAAGGGTCATGAAAATCGTTCACCGCCTGTTAGTTCTGGCCTTACTGGGTTTGAGTTTGAGCGCCTGCGCCTCGGTGCAGCCGGGTCGCTCGGTCGGACGAGAGCTTGATGACCAGAACGCTTCGATTAGCATTAAATCCTCCATGCTGCGCTCTGAAGAGCATGCGCTGAGCGGGGTTGATGTCGAGGTCACCGAAGGTGTGGCGCTGCTAACCGGTCAGGTCAGTGAAACCAGCGCGCGCATTTATGCTGAATGCCTGGCCTGGAGTGCGCCCTCAGTGCGTCAGGTCGCCAATGAAATCACCGTCGGCGAAGGGGCCAGCGCCGTGGGTGACCGCGCGCGCGATGCCTGGCTTAGCCAGCGTGTGCGTGCCAGCTTGCTCGCCGATAGCGCGGTACGCAGCGTCAATTATAATGTCGAAACCCGTAATGGCGTCGTCTATCTGTTGGGCTATGCCCGCACCGCGGATGAACGCGAACGCGCGGCGCAACATGCCTCCCTCGTCGATGGGGTAGAGCGGGTTGTGGTGTATGTGCGTGCGGGTGATGAAAGCGATCAAACCCCCTTACGCGGGGCACGCCGCGCCGAAATGTGTAATCCCATCTAATTCACGCGCAGACTTTCTACGCGACTAAAAAGGATTGATCCATGAGCCTTCGTATCGCCGTCCAGATGGACCCCGTTGAACAGGTGAATATTCATGGCGATACGACCTTCGCACTGATGGAGGCGGCTCAGGCGCGTGGCTATACGCTTTGGACTTATCAGCCCCACCATCTAAGCTGGCGTGAAGGCCGAGTGATGGCCCGCGCGCAATCGGTCACGGTGCAGCGCGTTGAGGGCGAGCCTGCGATTGTGGGCGAGCGCGTGGAGCTGGATCTCGCGACGGATGTGGATGTTGTCCTGATGCGCCAGGATCCGCCCTTTGACATGGCCTATCTGACGGCGGCGCATATTTTGGAGCTTCTAAAGGGTCAGACCTTGGTGCTCAATGACCCTGAATGGGTGCGCTCTTCACCGGAAAAACTTCTGCCGCTGCTCTTCCCTGAGATTATTCCCCCGACCATGATTGCGCGCTCAGCGGAAGATCTGAAAGCTTTCCGTGATCAGTATAAGGATATTATCCTTAAGCCGCTTTACGGTAATGGCGGGGCCGGGGTGTTTCGCCTGAAAGAGGGCGATAGCAATTTCAACGCTCTGGTTGAGATGTTCCAAGAACGCAATCGCGAGCCGATTATCGCCCAAGCCTTTTTACCCGCCGTCAGCGCCGGGGATAAGCGCATCATCTTGATTGATGGCGAACCAGTGGGCGCGATCAACCGTGTGCCGCAAAAGGGCGAAACCCGCTCGAACATGCATGTCGGCGGCGTGGCCGAGGTCAGTGACCTCACCCCTTCTGATAAGGCCATTTGCGCGGCGATTGGTCCAGAGCTGAAAAAACGTGGATTGGTGCTTGTCGGCATTGATGTGATCGGCGATAAGCTGACCGAAATCAATTCGACCTCGCCGACGGGCGTGCAGGAGCTTAAACGCTTCTCCGGTGTCGATACCGCGCAGATTTTCTGGGATTGTGTTAACCACAAACTCTAGATTTATCCACATATCTCTTTTTCCCCTCACAGGTGTTGACATACGCCTGTTGCACGTTCTATCTATGTTCTTGATTTGATCGGACGTTCCAAATAGGGCGTGTGGAAAAGGTCGTGAACATAGTTAAGGTGAATCTGGATTCGATGAGTCGATTCATTTTGAGGGGGCGAGATGAGTGCATGCACCTATACGGCATCTTTTGAAGGGGCGCAGGCCCATCCCGTTCAAGTCCAGGTCCAGCTGACCGGGGGCACGCCCGCCTTCATCATTGTTGGCCTCGCTGACAAGGCCGTAGGTGAAAGCCGTGAACGGGTGCGCGCCGCTTTTGCCGCCATTGGACTGGCCATCCCCAGTAAGCGGGTGATCATCAATCTTGCCCCCGCTGATCGGCCTAAAGAAGGCAGCCATTACGACCTTCCCATCGCGATCGGTTTAATGGCGGCGATGGGGGTTCTCCCCCCTGAAGCGGCGCAGGAATGGCTGGCGATGGGGGAGTTGGGGCTTGACGGGTCAATCGCGCCCGTACCCGGATTATTGCCTGGGGCGATGCTGGCTCATGGCCAAGGCTATGGGTTTATCTGTGGGGCCAAAGGCGGGGCAGAGGCGGCCTGGGCTGGCGGGGATGTCGGGCTGTTGGCCCCCGCCTCGCTCATTCAATTGGTCAATCACTTCAAGGGCCGTCAGGTTCTGACCCGGCCCGTACCTGGCGATATGATTGAAGGTGCAGTCTATAAAGATTTACGCGATGTGCGCGGTCAGGAAACCGCTAAGCGGGCCTTGGAAATCGCGGCGGCAGGCGGGCATAATCTGCTTTTCGTCGGCCCTCCCGGGGCTGGAAAATCTATGTTGGCTGAACGTTTGCCGGGGATTTTGCCGCCTTTATCCGCACAGGAATTACTGGACGTCTCGACCATTCAATCCGTAGCCGGATTATTAGATCAGGGCCGTCTCACCCGCCAACGCCCGTTTCGTGCCCCGCACCATTCTGCCTCGATGGCGGCTTTGGTCGGTGGGGGGAATCGGATACGCCCCGGTGAGGTGTCCCTTGCCCATAATGGTGTGTTATTCTTGGATGAATTGCCGGAGTTTCATCCGCAAGTCCTTGATTCCCTGCGCCAACCTTTAGAGAGCGGACAGGCCGTCATTGCGCGCGCCAATGGCCGGTTCAGCTATCCGGCACGGTTTCAGCTCATCGCGGCGATGAACCCTTGTCGGTGTGGGTGGGCTGGTGAAAATGGCGAGGCGTGCGCACGCGGGGCCAAATGTGCCGAGACTTATCAGGCGCGTGTATCGGGGCCTTTGATGGACCGGATTGATTTACAGCTTGATATCCCCCCCGTGACAGCGGCGGATTTGGCCCTTCCGCCCAGCGCGGAAGGCACGGCCGAGGTGGCGGCGCGTGTGCTCGCAGCCCGTGCGATACAGGATGAGCGCGGTTGTTTGAATGCGCAGCTTTCAGGTGATCTTCTTGATCGTTATGCGCGCCCTGATGAGGCGGGGGCGCAGCTTCTCAACCAGGCCGCCCAGCATATGGGCTTAAGTGCGCGCGGCTATCACCGGGTGCTGCGTGTGGCGCGAACATTGGCCGATCTGGAGGGGGGCGAAAGCGTGCGCCGGATCCATATCGCTGAAGCACTGTCGAACCGGCGCGCCAAAGCCAAGGGGCAGGCCATTGCCCGCCCGCTTGGTTTTGTGGGTTAGACTTATTCGCCGAAGGATCCGGCGGGACCGGGGAAGACCACAGGGGTTTCAGATCCATCCTGGGCAACGGCGGCGACCCCGAAGAAGTAATTGTCGATGACGACATTTTCCAGGGTGTATTCGCTGACATTCCCGACCCAGCGGCTGTTTGTCCATTGCGGCGCATCGGTGAGGCGCCAATAGAGGCGATATCCGGCGAGATTGTCGGCGGAACGCCCCTCAGGCCGGGTCCAGCGTAAAGTCGTATCCGGGCTGACTGCGCCTTCAATCTCAACCCCAGCGGGGAAAGGCGGGGCCCCGGCCATCAGGGCAAGACTTGCCGCGTTCAACGCAGTGGCCTTGGCCGCATAGGCGAAATTGACGCCCTCAATGACATCGCCATAGGGACGGCCCGCCTCGGTACGTAAATCCTGATGCTGACGATCATAATGCTCGTGGGTTTCCATCAGACGCACGCCCGGCATGCCGACATCATTGAAGGGCCGGTGATGACCGCCGCGCCGAAAGCGGTCCAGGCGATAGACCATCATCACATCCAGATTGGGAAAATATTGATCCGCCGTTCGGTCAATAAAGCGGGCAAGATTGCGCGAGGGCGAATCCACTTCACCTCCGGTAAAACGGCGAAGGCGGGCCTCTTCAGGGGTTTCGGTGGGCCGGGTCCCTTCGGAGAAAACACGGATGGTGGAATTTTCAATCACCCCGTCAATGCCTTCGATATTACCGATCATATCGTTATTGAGGACGGCCTTGACCCGCCAATTGTTGTCTAGGGCGTAGTCAGCGAGGATTTTACCGCCGAAGAGGCCCTGTTCTTCGCCGGAAAGGGCGGCATAGACGATGCTGCCGGCGAATTGATGCTGGCTGAGCACGCGCGCGGCTTCTAACGTGCCGGCAACGCCGCTGGCATTATCATTGGCCCCGGGCGAATCCGAAGTGGCGTTCATAACATCGCTGACCCGGCTATCAATATCGCCGCTCATGATCACATAGCGATCAGGGTCCAGCGTTCCGCGTTGAATGGCGATGACTGAGACGACTTCGACGGGATCAGGAATGCGGGTTTCGCCAGAGATGGTATCGCTGACATACATCACGTCCAGACAGTCCCCGCAATCGGCAGAAATGCGTTGAAATTCTTCATAGATCCAGCGCCGCGCCGCGCCGATCCCGCGTGTATCAGATGTAGTATCTGATAAGGTATGGCGCGTGCCAAAGCCCACCAGGGTGCGGATATCGCTTTCAATGCGATCGGGCGATACCGCATCGCGAATGGCGTAAATCCGCTCAACTTCAGTGGAGGGGCTTTGGCCCAGTGTGCTGGCGCTGAGGCTCAGACCCAGACCTAGACCTAAGCTTAGGCTGAGGCCCATTTGGGCCCAGTGTGATGGCTGCATATCGCTCTCCCCATTATTGTTCTTCAGTGTGTCAGGGTTTACGCCAGCAACAAGGGGAAAATTTTGGGGTTCAAGGAAATGTGAGCCCTAGCCGAGCTGAGTGATCACCATTTGAGCGCTCACCAACACCAGGCCGAAAGTTGCACCCATCCAGATGAAAGAGCGCACATAAGGAATGCCCGCTGCATACACAAAGACATAGAGAATTCGACCAAGCGCATAGAGCGCGGTACCGATGAGGCTGAGCGTGCCATTTGTGCCGGAAAGACTACAGGCCAGCACTAAAAAGGCCATCAAGGGAAAGGTCTCAAAGAAATTGATCTGAGCGCGATATAGCCGTCCGGCGAGCCCGGTGCGCGGATGATTTTCATCGCGCGGCCCAACATTATAGCCAATCCCGACGGTGCGGGTGAACACTGCCCCGGCCCAGAGAATATGAAACAGGGCCCAGAAACACAGGCCGACGAGAATCCAGATATCTAAGGTCATTTCACGCTCCCCTTATGGATGATTTTATGGAATATAGGCGTTGGCGGCCTGAAAAAGTAGAATGCCCGCGATCCATTATCGAGATTTCTTTAACGCTGTTGGCGTAGGCTCGTTTTATGGCGGGCCAATTACGACCACATCCAGATTTTGATCCCTCTTCTGAGGAAGATGCTGCTTTGAGCGCCTCCAAGCAGACGCCTGATCATGGCTCGGGCAGCGCCATTGCGCGCCTGGTGCTGGATCAGATGGGCGAGCTGGTCCTGGCGCGCGATGAAGATAACCGCCTGACCGAGGTGAATCAGGCCTTTACCCAGACCTTTGGCGGTACGCGCGAAGATTGGATCGGGCGCTGGTTTGCAGTGGCCCCCGCCATCAAGGAAGAGGGCGGCCCGCGGCGCTATGAAGCCGGCATGCGCACGCAAAAGGGTGATTTATGGGTTGAGTGGGTGGAATATCCGCTGGTGGAAGGCGGCTCGCTGGCCGTGGGCCGTGATGTGACGGAGCGCCGACGCGCCGAAGCCCAGGAACGTGAAGCGGCCAAGGGTAAGAATATTTTCTTCGCCGCGATTACCCATGAATTGCGCACGCCCCTATCAGGCACTTTGGGGGCTGCGCGCCTGTTGGAAGATACGCATTTACGTCCCGATCAGCGCGCCTATGTGGAGGCGTTGAAATCGAGCGCCAGCCACGCCCTGGCCCTGGTGGACGACATCTTGGATCTATCGCGGATTGAGGCGGGTAAGCTCACCTTGCGCGCTGAGCCGGTGGATTTACGCGCACTGATC
This sequence comes from Woodsholea maritima DSM 17123, assembly GCF_000382325.1. Lineage (GTDB taxonomy): Bacteria > Pseudomonadota > Alphaproteobacteria > Caulobacterales > Maricaulaceae > Woodsholea > Woodsholea maritima. The sequence goes on along the minus strand of NZ_KB908056.1, from coordinate 905,777 downwards.
GAAGAGGTCAGTGAGCTGATGGCCTCTAAAGCGGCAGAGAAAAATCTCGTTCTGGCCCATGTGTGTGAGCACAATCTGCCCACAACGATTGAAGCCGATCCTGCACGTCTGCGCCAAATTCTGTTTAATCTGGTCGGGAATGCGGTGAAATTCACCAAAACCGGCGGGGTGTTGATCACCAGTGAGCTGGATCCCGATCATCAAGTGCGGATCTCGGTGCGTGATACCGGTCCGGGGATCAATGCGGTCGATCGCACGCATCTGTTTCAGCATTTTGAGCGCGGTGCCGCCGAGCGCACGGCCCAGCCGGGTGCGGGCCTGGGGCTCGCCATGGTCAAGCGTCTCGCCGAAGCCATGGGCGGCGAAGTGGGCGTCGAAAGCGAGCCCGGCCATGGTGCCCATTTCTGGGTGCGCTTTCCGCCGGTGATTTTGGATAAAAGCCCAGGCCCCCAAAGCCTCTACGGGCAGACCATTGCCCTGGCGGTGGGCTGTCATATCCAGCGCGAAGCCTTGTCCCGCCAATGCCTGGCGCTGGGCGCGGATGTCATTGAAGCAACCCAGTTTAGTGACCTCCCGCTTGAGCCGGTCTCCAGCTTGATCCTTGATGAAGATCAGATCGTTCATCTTCATCAACCCAAAGCCAAAAGGGTCATGGTGCTGGCCACACCGCAGACCAAGGTCCATTATATGGGTCATCGCAGGCCCAAGGGTGTGGATGGTTGGCTGGTCGCCCCGGTGCGCCTGTCCTCGCTTGGTGCGCATATCAGTGCGAACACGGATGAGCTGAACCCTAAAAAGGCGACAGTCAAAAAGGATGAAAAGCCCTTGAAGGGCTTGCGCCTGTTGCTTGCCGAAGACGATGCGGTCAATGGCCTGATCATTGAAACGGTGTTGCGCCGCCTGGGCGCTGAAGCCGAGCGCGTATCCAACGGGCGTAGCGCGCTTAATCGTCTGGCTCCGGGGCTTTATGATGCGGCGCTGTTGGATATGCGCATGCCGGAGCTGGATGGGCCAGACACCGCGCGCGCGATCCGTGATCTGGGCGATGGGCGTGCGGCCATGCCGCTGATCGCGCTAACCGCGAACGCAACCGAGGCTGATCGCCTGTTATGCTTAGAAGCGGGCATGAATGCCTTCCTGACCAAGCCCGTCGAGGAAGATGACCTGATCTTAACGCTTAAACGCTTGTGCCAGCGCTAAAAAAAGTCCAGCCTAAATAAAATCTTTATGCTGGGATCTTCTGATGTCTGATGCTCTGATCAAAGCACGCCATTCCTGGCTGCAGACTGTGCGTGTCTATGCGACGCCTTTAATGCTGTCCATGCTGATTTTGGGCTTCGCCTCTGGCCTGCCCCTGATGATGGTCTTTCAGAAGCTCTCTTATTGGCTGCGGTCTGAAGGCATTGATAAAGCCACAATCGGCTTCATGTATTGGGTGACCATTGCCTATACGGTCAAATGGATGTGGTCCCCAGCGGTTGATCGCATTCCCATTCCCTTCCTGACGAAGGCTTTGGGCCGTCGGCGCAGCTGGATGCTGGTGGCGATTGTGGGCACGATTGTCGGGCTGTTGGTCATTGGCTATTCCACGCCGTCACAAGGGCTTTGGCTGACCCTGGCGGGGGCGATGATCCTGGCCTATTCCGGAGCCACCTTAGATATCGCGATTGATGCCTGGCGCATTGAAAGCGCGACCAATGATAATCAGGCCAATATGGCCGCGGCCTATGTGATGGGCTATCGCGGGGCGATCATGTTTGCAGGTTTTGGTCTGGCCGTGGCATCTTGGACCAATTGGCGGATTTCCTTCACGGTGATGGCCGCGACCATGGTGATTGGCGGCGTTTTTGTGCTGTTGATGAAGGAGCCCGCGCGCGATCCCTCCCAGGCTGAACCGCCGATGTCGTTCGCCAAGCGGATGGGCGTTGCGATCGTGGATCCGTTTAAGCAGTTTCTCACCCGGTTGAAATTCTGGATTATTCCGGTTTTTGTGATGATCGCCATCTATCGTCTGAGCGATTTTACCATGGGGATTATGGCCTCGCCCCTCTATGCCGATCTGGGCTATGCCGGTGATATTATTGGGGCCTTGCAAGGCGGGCCGGGAATTATCGCCACCGTCACCGGCGGCTTTCTGGGGGGCTTTTTGGCGTTCCGCTTTGGGGTTCTGCCCACCATGGTGATCGGGGGGCTTTTGACCTTGGTGTCGAACGGGGCCTATGCCTGGCTGGCGCAAACCGGCGGGCCGGATGAGGTTTGGCGCGTTGGCCTGGCGATCATGTTCGATAATATCGCAGGCGGTTTTACCGGCACGATTTTGATCGCCTATATGTCTTCCCTGACGGATCCGGCCAATGCGGCGACGCAATACGCCTTATTATCTTCGCTTTATGCGCTGGTGAATAAGTTTTTGGCGGGCCTTTCGGGGATTTTGGCCGAGGCCGTGGGCTATGTGCACTTCTTCTTGATCACGGCGAGTTATGCCATCCCAGCGACCTTGATGGTGATTGCGGTTTTAGCCTTTGGATCCAAAGCGGCCAAGGGCGAGATTGATTTCACCCCGCCCGATCAAAAGGCCCAAGAGGGTTAGAAATAAGGCCGGATCATGGACCCGGCCTTATTTCTTTTAGTCGTGAAGGGCGGGGTTATTCGCCCTCGCCATTGACCGCGCTGGCGGACAAGTCATGGGCGGCCAAAGCAGCCAAATTCATGATGTCGGTGACGCTGGAGCCCAGGCGCGCAATCTGCACCTGTTTCTCCAAACCGAGCAGCATCGGGCCGAGCACGGTCGCCCCGCCCGCGGCGCGCAACAGCTTGGTGGAGATCGAGGCGGCGTGGATCGCCGGCATGATCAGCACATTTGCTGGCCCAGACAGGCGCGAGAAGGGATAGAGACGGCGATGACCGGGGTCGAGCGCGACATCGGCATTCATCTCGCCTTCGTACTCAAAATCCACCCCTCGCTCATCGAGAGCTTTGACGGCGGCCTGGATTTTCTCAGAGCGTTCGCCATGAGGATTGCCGAAGGTGGAATAGGAGAGGAAAGCCACGCGCGGTTTCGCGCCAAAGCGCCGGGCCGCTGCCGCCACCTCAACCGCCATATCGGCCAAAGCCTCAGAGGTTGGAAACTCAGTGACATTGGTATCGGCGATGAACAGCGTTCGGCCCTGGGTCAGGACCACCGACATCCCCATGACGCGCTCGCCTTCAGCCTGATCGAGGACAAGCTTCACATCGCTCAAGGCCTGGGCATAGTTCCGGGTTGTCCCCGTGACCATGCCGTCAGCGGCCCCCATGGCGACCATGCAGGCGGCAAAGACGTTACGATCCTGATTGACCAGGCGCTGCACATCACGGCGCAGATAGCCCTGGCGTTGCAGGCGCTTATAAAGGAAGTCCGCATAATCGGTATTGGCTTCGGACAGGCGCGCATTGACGACTTCGATACTGTCGGTAGGCACACCCACAAGACGCATATTGGCATGGGTGGTTTCAACCCGGCCCACCAAGATGGCTTTACCCAGGCCTTGAGATTGGAAGGCATGGGCGGCACGAATGACGCTGGGCTCTTCGCCTTCCGCAAATGCGATGGTTTTTTGGGGGGCGGCGCGCACCTCATCATAGATCGCCTGCAAGGTTGCGGCGGTTGGATCGAGACGACGTTTCAGGGCTGAACGATAGGCGTTCATGTCGGAAATCGGTTTGCGGGCGACGCCCGAATCCATCGCCGCTTGTGCCACATAAGGCGGCACGTGAGAGATGAGGCGCGGATCAAACGGTGCCGGGATGATATAGTCGCGCCCAAAGCTTGGCCGGTTCCCATGATAGGCGGCGGCGACTTCATCGGGCACATCTTCACGCGCCAATTCAGCCAGCGCTTTCGCTGCGGCGACCTTCATCTCTTCATTGATAGTGCGCGCGCGCACATCCAGCGCCCCACGGAAGATATAGGGAAAGCCCAGGACGTTATTGACCTGGTTGGGATAATCCGAACGCCCTGTGGCCATGATCGCGTCAGAGCGCGCTTCACGCACTTCTTCCGGGGTAATTTCAGGGTCCGGATTGGCCATGGCGAAGATGATCGGATCGGCGGCCATGGATTTGACCATGGATTTAGTCACCGCCCCTTTGATGGACAGCCCGATAAAGCAATCCGCGCCATCCAGCGCCTCTTCCAGGGTGCGCCGGTCGGTATCGACCGCATGGGCCGATTTCCACTGGTTCATCCCCTCTTCGCGGCCTTTATAGATGACGCCTTTAGAATCGCACAAAATCGCATTGTCGTGCTTGACGCCCATGGATTTGATCAGCTCCAGCACCGCAATGCCGGCCGCGCCTGCGCCATTCACAACCACCGTCAGATCTTCAAGCTTGCGCCCGGTCAGCTCACAGGCATTGAGTACGCCCGCCGCAGAGATGATGGCGGTGCCGTGTTGGTCATCGTGGAAGACGGGAATATCCAGCACTTCGCGCAGACGGTCTTCGATGATGAAGCAATCGGGGCCTTTGATATCTTCCAGATTGATACCGCCAAAGCTATTCCCGAAGCGCTTGACGCATTCGATGAAGGCTTCGGGGTCATTTTCTTCAACTTCGATATCAATGCCATCGACATCGGCGAAGCGTTTGAAGAGGACGGCCTTACCCTCCATCACCGGCTTCGAGGCCGCAGCCCCTAAATCACCCAGGCCCAAAATCGCCGTACCATTGGAAATGACCGCGACCATATTACCCTTGGAGGTGTAATCATAGGCGGCATCGGGATTGGCGGCGATGGCCTTGACCGGGGCGGCAACGCCCGGCGAATAGGCCAGCGATAGATCGCGCTGGGTGGCCATGGGTTTGGTCGCGCGAATGGCAACCTTACCGGGTTCAGGATAGCGGTGGAACGCTAAGGCTTCATCATCATCAATTTTACTGGTGCGGTCAGTCATCTTGTGTGGCCTTTAACCGGAAGGAAGGGTAGACGGCGAGACACCCTAAACACTTCGCGTAGCACGGCAACAGGCCATGTCTTGCCAACTGCAAAGAACCCCGGCACTAAATCGCACATCATGACCCATTCTTTGAGCGCATCTTCGATTTTTACCCGTCAATTTCCATCGCCTGAGGGGGCAACCCCGATGATGGAACAGTTTTTAACCCTGCGCGCAGATGCGCCCATTGAGGCGCTTTTGTTTTACCGCATGGGTGATTTCTATGAGCTGTTTTTTGATGATGCGGTGCGCGCATCAGAAGCGCTCGATATTGCCTTGACCAAAAGGGGCGAACATCAAGGTGAGCCCATCGCCATGTGCGGGGTGCCGGTTCATAATGCCCAGATCTATCTCTCGCGCCTGATCAAGGCCGGTTTCAAAGTCGCGGTCGGTGAACAGATCGAAGACCCGGCGGAGGCCAAAAAGCGCGGCTCTAAATCGGTGGTTAAGCGCGCCATTGTGCGCATCGTCACACCGGGCACTTTGACCGAAGATGATCTTCTCGATGCGCGCTCGGCCAACCGGATTGCGGCGCTGACCCGTCTGGCGACCGGCGAGCGCGCGCTGTCCTGGGCCGATGTCTCCACGGGCGAATTTGCCAGCGCCGGGGTGGATGAGACAAATATGGAGGCGGAACTTGCCGCGCTCAATCCGGCCGAAATTCTGGTGCTGGATGAGGATATCAAGACGGTGGAGATGGCCTGTCCCCTGGCCTCGGTCACCGCGCGGCCGAAGACCAAATTTGATGTCGGCTCGGCAGAGCGGCGTTTAAAAGCACAGTTTAACGTCCAAACCCTGGAAGCCTTTGGCGATTTTACCAAGGCGCAAATCTCCGCACTGGGCGCGCTTCTTGATTATCTGGAGCTGTCGCAAGCCGGAGCACCGGCGAAATTACAACCGCCCGTCAGCCATGTTGCGGGCAGCGCGATGGCGATTGATCCGGCCGCGCGCGCGAGTTTGGAGATTGAACGCACCCTGTCTGGTAGCCGCAAAGGCTCGTTGCTCGATGCGATTGATCTGACAGTCACCGCCCCCGGTGCGCGCGCCCTGGCGGAGCGTTTGGCCCGGCCCAGCCTGGATCTTGATCTTATCCATGCGCGTCTCGATGGTGTGCAATATTTTATGGAAGATGCGGGCCTGCGTGAGCAGGTGCGCACCCGCCTGAAAGCCGCCGGGGATCCGGCGCGCGCCCTGTCGCGCTTGGCGCTGGGGCGCGGGGGTCCGCGTGATCTTAAATCGCTGGCGAGTGCCCTGCGTGAAGGTGAATATCTGTGTGCGGATTTTGCCCAAATGCCTTTGGCCGCCCCGCCGCAGGTGATTGACGCCGCGCTGAATACGCTCTCGCTGATCAATAAGCCTCAGCTGGCCGGCCTGGTGCAGGATTTGGAAAAGGCGCTGGATGACGAGCCGCCGCTTCTTTTGCGCGATGGCGGTTTTATCAAGCCGGGTTGGCATGGTGCCCTGGATGAGGCGCGCGGCCTTCGCGATGAATCCCGGCGTATCGTGGCCGGTTTGCAAAGGACGTATGCGGAGGCCAGTGGGGTCAGCGCCCTTAAGGTCAAGCATAATAATGTGCTGGGCTATTTCATCGAAGTCAGCGCCAAACATGGCGATGCCTTGATGGGCGATCATCGCTTCATCCATCGCCAGACCTTGGCGAATGCGGTGCGGTTCTCAACCCCGGAACTGGGCGAATTGGAAGCCAAGATCGCCCAGGCTGGTGAACGTGCGCTGGCCATGGAACAAGAGATGTTCGAGGCCTTCCGGACCCGCATCGAGGCTGAGGCCGATGCCATTCGCGCCAGTGCCAAGGCGTTGGCCGATCTGGATGTCGCCGCCGCTGGGGGGGCCTGGGCTGATCGTCATCAGGCGGTTAGACCCCAGGTCGATACCAGCTTGATGTTTGAGATTGAGGGCGCACGCCACCCGGTGGTTGAAGCGGCCTTGACCCGTGCAGGCGATGGCCCCTTTGCCCCCAATTCCTGCTGTCTGGATGGTGCTGGAAAAAGTCATTCGCGCATGGTTTTGGTCACGGGGCCGAATATGGCCGGTAAATCAACCTTCCTGCGCCAGAATGCGTTGATTGCCGTGATGGCCCAGGCCGGGCTTTATGTGCCCGCACGTGCAGCCCATATCGGTCTGGTGGATCGGCTCTTCTCACGCGTGGGCGCAGCCGATGATCTGGCGCGCGGGCGCTCGACTTTTATGGCGGAGATGATCGAAACCGCCGCGATATTAAACCAAGCGGGCCCACGCGCGCTGGTGATCTTGGATGAGATTGGGCGCGGAACTGCGACCTTTGATGGCCTGTCGATTGCTTGGGCCGCGGTTGAGCATCTCCATGATGTCAATCAATGCCGCGCGCTGTTCGCCACGCACTATCACGAGCTGACACGGCTGGCCGATGATCTGGATGCGGCCGGAAATGTGTCTTTGCGGGCCAAGGAATGGAAGGGCGATCTGGTCTTCCTGCACGAGGTGGGCCCAGGCCCGGCCGATCGCTCCTACGGGGTGGAGGTCGCCAAGCGCGCAGGTCTTCCCAAGCGCGCGGTGGTGCGGGCACAAGATATTCTCGACCGGTTGGAAGCCGATGGCGCGCCAGCGGCTGCGCTGCATGATTTACCGCTATTTTCCACCGTCATGGCGCAGGTTCGAGAACCAGAACCCTCAAAAGTGGAATTAAAACTCAAAGCTATGGATCTGGATGCGTTAAGTCCAAGGGATGCGCAAGCTCTGCTTTATGAGTTGCGAGAAATGCTCGATAATAGAAGCTAAGCGCTCAATTCTTGTCCTTAGGGGTCTTCCATGCGCCTCAGTGCCCTGCCTGCCAGTCTTGATGGATTACGTCTGCGCGCGGAATTGGCGGCGGCCACGCGCTCGGGCTGGTCATCGTCTTCATCGCGCAAGGCGGGTCTAGCCCGGTTGAAGAAATTCATCGCCAAGGGCCGCGCCGAAGCCCAATCGCGCCTGGAGGGTAAGGAAGGCGGGCTGGAAGCGGCCCGTACCCTGGCCCAGGTGATGAATGCGGTGCTTTATGCGCTTTATGATTCCATCGCCATGGAGGTCTGGGACGAGGGCGCGCGTAAATCCGGGATTGCGCTATGTGCCCTGGGTGGATTTGGCGCGGGCGAGCTGGCTCCCCAGTCTGATATTGATCTCCTGTTTTTGGTCGATGACGTTCCGCCTGAAGATCATCAGCTGGTGATTGAGCGCGTGCTTTATGCCCTGTGGGATGTGGGCTTACATGTCGGCGGCGGGGCGCTGCGTACTGTGGAAGAAGCGCTGACTTTGGCTGCCGATGATGTGTCGGAGCGTACGGCGCTTTTGGATTTGCGGCTGATCTCAGGCGATGGCCGTCTGGTCTCTGATCTGATGGAGCGCTTTCACCAGCAGATCCGTCAGGGCGATATGACTGCCTTCATCACCGCCAAATTGACCGAGCGTGAGGCCCGCGTCGATAAGCAGGGTGATAGCCGCTATGAGGTGGAACCCCATATCAAGGACGGCAAGGGCGGGCTTCGTGATCTGCAAACCCTTCGATGGCTGGCACAAGTTCTTTATGGTGACGATGCGTTGGAGCGCTGGGTGGGTACGGGGTTCCTCGCTGTGCGCGATGTGGAGCGGTATCTGCATGCGGGTGATTTCCTGTGGGCGACCCGCTTTCACCTTCATGCCCTGCAAGAGCGCAAGGATGATCGCCTCAGCTTTGATGTGCAGCCGGAAATCGCCGAACGCATGGGCTATAGTGATGGGGATGATGTCGCTGGCGTTGAAAGCTTTATGCGTGATTATTTTAGGGCTGCGATTGATGTCGGCGCACTGACCCGCCTGGTCTGTGCGAAGCTGGAAGCCGATGAATTGAAAGATCCCCCGTCAGGGATTGGCCGCTTCATGCCCGTGGGCGGGCCTGCCACGACCAGTGCGGATTTGAACAATGATGCCTTTGTCATCAAAACCGGGCGTCTTAGCTTTGCCGATCCCAGCTTGGTGGAACAAGATCCCGTCTTGATGCTGCGCCTGTTTGAAGTTGCCTCGGCCCATCAGCTGGATTTACATCCCGATGCGGTGGCCTTGATTGGGCAATCCTTGCGCTTTGTCGATGATAATTACCGCTCTGATCCGCGCGCGACGCGGGCCTTCTTTGCGGTGCTGTTGGATGCGCCTGATCTTTATATGACTTTGCGCGCCATGACTGAGGCCGGATTGCTGGGCGCGTTCATTCCAGAATTTGGCGACATCGTCGCGCGCACTCAGTTTAATATGTACCATCGCTATACGGTGGATGAGCATACGCTGAAGGCGCTGGGCCTCTTACGTGAAATTGAACAAGGTAAGCATCAGCAGGACCATCCGCTGGCGACCCAGATCGCGCCCTTGGTCAATCACCGCCGGGCCCTTCATCTTGCGGTTTTGCTGCATGATACCGGCAAGGGGCAGGGCGATCAGTGTATCGAAGGCGCAGAGCGCGCCCATTCGGCCTGTGAACGCTTGGGCCTGGATGATCACGAGATCAATCTGGTCGCCTGGTTGATCCGTCATCATCTAGAGATGAGTGATACCGCCCAGCGCCGTGATCTGTCTGACCCGCGCACCGTGATTGATTTTGCCGATTTAGTGGGCACGTTGGAGCGCCTGCGTCTGCTCACCATTCTGACCGTGGTGGATATTCGCGCCGTCGGGCCGGGGGTTTGGAATGGCTGGAAAGCGCAATTGATGCGCGATCTCTATCAGGCCGCCGCTTCGGTTCTGGCCGGGGGTCGGCGCGCCGATGAAGGCGAAGCGCGCGCGCGTCTGTCCGCGCGTGCAGATCTGGCGCGTAAAGCGGTTAGCGATCATTTGGGGCGTTTGGACCCGGACTTTGCGCGCGAATGGACGGCAGATCTGGAAGATGCGTATTGGTTGGCTTTCTTTGAAACCGATCGTTTGCGCCATGCCGCCTTTGTGCGGGCCGCCAAAGCGCGCGGTGAAGCGGTCGCCGCCGGGGTGCGCATTGATCGGCGCCGGTCCGCCGCAGAGGTGATGATCTGGGCCCCGGACCGTCAGGGCTTGTTTGCCGATATCGCCGGGGCTTTGGCGTTGTCAGGGGCCAATGTGGTGGGCGCGCAGGTTGCGACCACGCAAACCGGCTCGGCCTTTGATGTGTTCTATGTGCAGGATGTTTCGGGCCGGCCCTTTGGCCATGATGACCCACAGGCGCGCGCGCGATTGCAAGGCGCGGTGATCAAGGCGGCCCGCGATGGCCTCACCGATAATGTCACCATGCCCTCGCGTCCGGTGAAGCGCCGTGAAGCGGCCTTTGCCGTCCAGCCCAGCGTGCATCTGGATGTCGAGGCGGCGCAAAGCGCTTTGGTGATTGAGGCGACCTGCCGGGATCGGCCAGGGCTTTTACATGACTTGGCCCGCGTGATTGCCGAAACCGGGGTCAGCCTGCAAGCTGCGCGCATTGATGGCTATGGCGAGCGCGCTGTCGATGTGTTCTATGTGACAGAAAAGGGTCATAAAATTACCGACCCTGAACGGTTAAAAGCCTTGCATGATAATTTGATGGCTATGCTGGAGAAGCCTGAAGAGACTTTGGATCAACAAACCGAAGCGCGCGGTCTTTCACGCGCACGCGCCAGTGAGTGGCGATAAATCATGCGGCTATTGCGAAATTTAAGTGTTGTCAGTGGCTTTACGCTGTTAAGCCGGATTATGGGCTTTGTGCGCGATATGTTGACCTCGCGCGCGCTGGGGGCGGGCAGTGTCGCCGATATCTTCTTTCAGGCCCTGACTATTCCCAACACCTTCCGGCGCATTCTGGCCGAAGGCGCATTTAATGCCGCTTTTGTGCCGCTTTATGCCAAAACCGATGAAGGCGATGGCCGTGATGCCGCTGATCGCTTTGCCTCTGAAGCTTTATCCTTTCTGGTAACGGTCACCTTTGGCGTTGTGGTCCTGTTTCAGCTCGCTGCGCCCTGGCTGGTCTATGTGTTCTTTCCTGGCCTTAGTGATGATCCCACGGGCCGGGTGCTGGCGGTATTATTGCTGCAAATCACCATGCCCTATCTGTTGTGCATGGCGGTGACGGCGCTGATCAGTGGGGTTTTAAACTCGCAAGGTCGATTTGCGGTCGCGGCGGCGGCCCCAACCTTGTTCAATGTGGTTCTGATCAGTCTTCTGGTCTATGCGACCTATATCCGCCCGGTCACGCCGGATATTTTGGTGACTTGGCTGTCGGCCGGCGTGACCTTGTCGGGGGTGATGCAGGCGGCCTGGCTGTGGTTGAGCGCGCGTCAAGCCAAGCTTTCCATCCGTTTTAAAATGCCTCAATTAACGCCCAAAGTCGCGCGCTTGATCAAACTTGGCGTGCCCGGCGCGTTGGCGGCGGCCGCGACCCAGATCAATGTGCTGGTAACCTCCTCCATCGCGACCTTGGAAGAGGGCGCGCGGTCTTGGCTTTATTATGCTGAGCGGCTTTATCAATTGCCTTTGGGTGTGATCGGGATTGCCATGGGCGTGGCGCTGCTCCCTAATCTCTCACGCCGGGTGCGCGCGGGTGACAAGGTGGGCGGGGATTATGCGATGAACCGCGCGATTGAGCTGTCATTACTGCTCACCGTCCCGGCTGCGGTCGCCTTTGTGTTTATCCCTGATTTTCTGGTGCGGGGCCTGTTTGAAGGTGGGCATTTTACCAGTCTGGATACCGCGCGCACGGCCCCGGTTTTGATCCTTTATGGCTTGGGGCTTCCGGCTTTCGTTCTGGTTAAGGTCTTGGCCCCCGGCTTTTTTGCCCGTGAAGATACCAAGACCCCGATGCAATATGCCATGGCCTCCATGGTGCTCAATCTGGTTGTCGGGGTGGGGCTCTTCTTTGGCGGGATGGGCTATCTGGGTCTGGCCGTCGCGACGACCTTGGCCGGATGGCTGAATGCCGGCTTGTTGGCCTTTACCCTGTATCGCAAAGACTTGCTGGTCCTTGATCAGGGGTCCAAATCGCGCCTGCCGCGGATCATGCTGGCCGCGCTGGCCATGGGGGCGGGTTGCTGGGCGCTGGTCTATATGGGCCTTCCGGCTTTGGCGCAGGTTTGGGATTATACGGCCCTGCCCTTGGATCGTCCGCTGGTGATGGCCGCCACGGTTCTGGCAGGCGGGGTGATCTTTGGCGGTGTGGCGCTGGGCATTCGCGCGGTCAGCCCGCGTGATCTGCGCCAGGCGTTGAAATCTGGCCCTAAAACGCCCAGTGAGCCCAAGCTTGAAACTCCAAGCGGCCAGGATGATAGCGTATCAAAGGCTTGAGGGCGTGTCAGAAGGGCGCTATCACCCGCATCTCGCTTTATGTTCCAACCCGCCTTATGGACTTTATCTTATGACCGATACGACCCCTCGATATACAGGCCCGGAGCGCGTTCTTTCCGGTGTGCAGCCTACAGGGCGCCTTCACCTTGGTAACTATCTGGGGGCCTTGAAAAAGTTCGCCGCCCTTCAGGATCAGGGCCGTGAATGCCTGTATTGCGTTGTCAATATGCATGCCATGACCATGCCCCATGACCCGAAAGAGCTGGTCGCGACGACCCGTTCGATCGCGGCGGCCTATATGGCGGCGGGGGTCGATCCCAATAAATCGGCCATCTTTGCTCAATCCTCTGTGCCGGAACACGCAGAGCTGGCTTGGGTGCTAAACTGTGTCGGGCGTATGGGCTGGTTAGAGCGTATGACCCAGTTTAAAGATAAAGCGGGTAAAGATGCTGAACGCGCCAGTGTGGGCTTGTTCACCTATCCGGTTCTGATGGCGGCGGATATTCTGATTTATAAGGCGACCCATGTGCCGGTGGGCGATGATCAGAAACAGCATTTGGAACTGGCGCGCGATATTGCCGCGCGCTTCAATCGTGACTTCTATAAGGACGAGATTTTCTTCCCACAGCCAGACCCCTTGATCGAAGGACCGGGCGCGCGCGTGATGTCGTTGAAAGACGGCACCAAGAAGATGTCGAAATCCGATCCGTCGGATCTGTCTCGTCTCAATCTGGAAGACGATGCGGACACAATCGCCAAGAAAATCAAAAAAGCCAAAAGTGATGCCGATGTGCTGCCGGAAACCGCAGAAGGGCTGAATGATCGCCCCGAAGCGCGCAATCTGGTTGGCATTTATGCGGCCTTGAATAACCAGTCTGTCGATGAGGTTCTGGCTGAATTCGGCGGTCAGGGCTTTGGGGTGTTCAAGCCGAAGCTGGCCGATGTGGCGGTGGAATTCTTTGGCGATGTCTCTGCGCGCTATCGTGAATTGCGTGATGATCAAGGCACGATTGATGCGGTGTTGAAGCAGGGCGCTGAGAAAGCGCGTGAAATCGCTACGCCGGTGATGGATGAGGTGCGTGACCTGGTGGGCTATTGGAGGGCGAGCTAATCGGTCGCGTCTCACAATAAGTTTAATTTGTGTTAGAGAGGTCAGGCGGCTATGTCCGCCTGATCTTTTTTTATGCGTGTGAAGGGGTGTGTGATGATGAAGCTATTAGGTGCGGGTTTTGCGGCCTTGGTATTGAGTGCGGCATGTTCTGCGCAAGATCCAGACACGTCCTTGCCCGCTGCTGCGGGTGAAAGCGCGGTGGTGACCACACATAATGGTCTGCAAATCGAAGGCGCCTGGATGCGCACCCCACCCGGTGGGCGCGATATGACCGCGGCCTATGTCTTGATCCATGGCGGTACGGCGACGGATCGCTTGATTGCAGCGCGCTCAGACCAGACCAGCCGGATTGAGCTGCACACCGTCATTTCTGAAGGCGGCATCATGCAGATGCGCCCGGTTGAAGGCTATGACATCCCGGCGGGCGGTTGGTTAGAGCTGGCCCCGCGCGGGCACCATATGATGGTCTTTGGGCTGGCGGCTGAGGCCATCGAAGCCGGTCAGATTGACGTGACTTTGGTGTTTGCCGAGGGCGGTGAGCAGATCGTGACCTTCCCGATCCAGACCATGGCCCCCGGTGTCATGCACACCCATGATGGTCTGGGTGAGCATAATCATGCCGGCCAAAACCGCAGCCACGACCCGCAATAATCAGCCGATTGGGCTGGATCCGGCGGTGTCGTCCTCATCGGGCGTTTGACCCTCATCCTTATAGGCGGGCGCAGCGATCGGGTCTTTATGATCCTTGGCGCGCTCAATCTGATTTTTGAAGTTTTCAATCAAGCCCTTGGGGTCATAGGGGAAGGGGCGTGAGGGGCGAAAGCTCCACGCCACCATCCCCCCTAGCGCCATGAAGGGCAGCGCCATCAGGGTCAAAAAGCTCAAACCCTGATCTTGAAACGCCCAATAGCCAAAGCCTATTCCGCCGAAAATCATGGCCAGGCCCACGGCTGTTATGATCAGACGCAGCTTCAGGCTTTGACCCTCTACATAGACGATGGGCTGGGGCAAGGTGATCAGGATTTGATGCAGATCGAGCAGGAATTGGCGGAAATTAACCGCATTATTTTCCCAGCTTGTGACCCCTAAAGGACGTTGGGATCCGAGCTTCATCTCGGTTTTATCGGTGCGAATTTGACAGATGATTTGACGCCCTTGTCCGGCCATCTCTACGGCCATGCGCACGCTGGTTATCTCAGCTAAGGCGATGCGCTGGATCAGTTTTTCATCGTCGCGCATTTCCAAGTGATCGGCAAAAAGGCTGATGGTGGCGAGCGGTTGGCTTAAACTGCGCCGATCATGAAGTTGGGATAGGGGCTCGGCTTCGGCCATGGGCGCACACACTTCCTTTACACAAACTAGGCTTGAGATGAGCAATCGGACTTGCTGAAAACCTCTCAACGCGACACATTTGGCCCATGGATACACCACGTAAGTTTCTTGTCATAGCCGATGGCAGTGAAGAAGCGCGCAAGGCCGCCTTCTTTGCCGCGGCACGCGCGCATAATACCGGTGGACAGGTCATGCTGCTGGCGGTGGTCGAAACCGAAGGCTTTGAAGCCTGGATGGGCGTGGGCGAAGCCATGCGCCGCGAGGCGGAGCAAAACGCCGAAGCCCATATTGAATCGCTCGCCGAAGATGTTGAATCCATTACCGGTGTGCGCCCTGATGTGGCGATGCGCAATGGCCCAAAGGAAGAGGCACTGCGCACTTTGATCGATGAAAATGTCGAGATTGCCATTCTGTGCCTGGGCGCATCCAATTCCACCGAAGGGGCCGGGCCTTTGGTCAGCGCACTCGCCCGCCAACGCCTGTTTGGCAAGCGCGCCATTCCTGTCACCGTGGTCCCCGGTGAGTTGGATCAGGCGACCATTGAGGCGCTGTGCTAAAGCTTGTGCCAAGACTTTAAGCGATCACGATCTGTGCGCCCGGCCTTGACCCGAGGTCAAAGCCATACCAGATGTGGGGGGAGATGGATGGACCTGGCCGATTGTCACAGGTCAAAACCCTATGGCCTCTGCTTATGTTTATTCAAACTGAAACCACCCCCAATCCTGATACCTTGAAATTCATGCCGGGCCGGGAAATCTCGCCCGACATGCCGCGCGATTTCGAAACGATTGAGGTGGGGGAAAGCTCGGTCCTGGCGCGTGAGCTGTTTCGTGTGGATGGTGTGATCCGAGTGTTCTGTGGGGCCGATTATATCGCCGTCACCAAAGATCCCACCAGCGAATGGGTGCATTTGAAGCCCGGCGTTCTGGGCGCGATCATGGATGTGCTGGAAACGGACCGCGCGTTGTTCGGTGAGGATGCGGACGCGGCTCCGGCCCAGGAACAGACCGGCATCGTTAAAGAAATCATTGATATTATTGACACGCGTGTCCGTCCGGCGGTCGCTCAAGATGGCGGCGATATTGTCTTTCATAGCTTTGATGAGGACACCGGTGTGGTGCAGCTGCATATGCGCGGGGCCTGTGCGGGCTGTCCCTCTTCAACGATGACGTTGAAAAACGGTATCGAAAACCTCTTACGCCATTATGTGCCAGAGGTTACAGCCGTAGAAGCGGTTGGCGTATAATTCACCCTAGTCTACTGGGCATTAGTCTTTTTCCATCTTGGCCATAGGCGTTTGATGGAAAGCCGATTATGGTCGGGCCATCCACTCAGACCCTATAGGGAGTTTTGTCGTGACCGAAGCCGTTCACACTCAAGAGAATGCCCCGCTGGCCCTGGAAGACCGCCATGGGGTGATTTCTGATCATGCTCTCGATCAATTATTCCGCGGGGCGCGGACCTTTTATAGCTGGGAAGACAAGGATGTGTCCGACACAACCTTGCAAGCCATTTTTGACCTGGTCAAATACGCTCCGACCAGCGCCAATCAATCACCCGCGCGCTTTATGTTTTTGCGCAAAGGCCCCGCGAAAGAGCGTCTTCGCCCTTTCTTGATTGAATCTAATATGGAAAAAACCATGTCCGCGCCGGTCACAGCGATCGTGGCTTGGGACTGGAACTTCCATGAGAAAATCCCTCAACTGTTTCCCCATGCCCCAGAAGCCAAAGACTGGTTCGAGGCCGATGAAGCGCGCTTCTCTCACGGTTTCCGCAATGGCAGCCTGCAAGGGGCCTATTTTATCATGGCCGCGCGCGCCTTGGGTCTCGATGTTGGTCCGATGTCGGGCTTTGATAATGCGGCCGTTGATAAGGAGTTTTTCCAAAACGATCCAGAACGCGCCAGCTGGCGCTCTAACTTCTTGATCAATTTGGGCTATGGCACGAATGACAAGCTTTTCCCGCGCCTGCCGCGTTTGGACTTCTCCGAAGCCGCGGTGATTTTGAAGTAAACCCAATGCGCATACTGGTCCTGGATACAACCGGGCAAGAGTGTGGTGCGGCGCTGAAAGAAGGTGAGACCTTCCTTCAGCGCCGTCATGCTTTAGGCCGTGGACAAGCGGAACATCTCGCGCCCTTGATCGAGGCGTTGTTGAGCGAGGCTGGCTGGAGCCCGGACAGCTTGGGACGCATTGGCGTCACGATCGGGCCGGGCAGTTTTGCCGGCACGCGCGTGGGCGTCGCCTTCGCGCGCGGTTTGGCCTTGGCAACAGGGGCGAAGGCGATAGGGATCAGTAATTTAGAGCTCTGGGCCTTGGGCGCTGACCCAAAACGGGACAAATCCATCTTAACGGTTCATGATGCCAAGCGCGGCGATGTGATTGTCCAAGCGTTTCAAAATGGCACAGCGTTAAACGCGCCGGAGCGGATAAGCCTGGACGCAGCTAAGGCCTTGGATCTATCTGGTTATGATGATGTGGTGGGCAGTGGGGCGGGCCTATTGGAGCACGCTGAACCCTCGATTGCGCTTGATTTTTTGACATTTGCCGCTTTAGTGGCGGCCAAGCATCCTTGCGATGCGCCGCCTGTGCCCTTTTACGCTCGGCCCCCCGATGCTAAATTGCCCGGCGGTCAAGACCCGGTTTAGGGAAAGGACATCGGCGTGATTGCGTTTGAACGCACAGCCCAGTGCCGTCATTTAAGTCATGCGTCATCAAACGAGGTCGCCGCCCTGCACGCGCGCTGTTTTGACCATCCCTGGAGCGCAAAGGAATTCGAGGGCCTGCTCGCGAGTACGGGCATTTATGGCTTGGGGCTTTATCTGGGGGCGGGCCTGATTGGGCTTTCTTTGATTCGCGCGATTTTGGATGAAGCCGAAATTCTCACCATTGGTATTGATCCTGCCCATCGCCATCAGGGCATGGGTGCGCATCTGTTAAAGGCCAGTGAAAGTCTGGTGTCGGGCTTGGGCACCCGCCGCTTTTTTTTGGAGGTTTCAGTTCGCAATGATGGCGCGCTGAGATTATATCAGTCATCGGGCTGGCAAAGCGAAGGCCTACGCAAGGCCTATTACCGCGATGGCAGTGATGCGCGCGTCCTATCTAAACTCTTGTGATATTTCGCGGCTAGACCCATAAAGACAAAGCGCGTTATAGACGTGATCCAAGTGAAGGAGCCTGCCATGCAAGACCGTATTGAAAAATTATGTATCGAAAAAGGTCTACGGATGACAGAGCAGCGCCGGGTTATCGCGCGCGTCCTGTCTTTGGCGGAGGATCATCCCGACGCGGAAGAGCTGCACCGGCGCGCCGCTGCGATTGATAGCGGGATCTCGCTGGCAACCGTTTACCGTACGGTGCGCTTGTTCGAAGAAGCCAATATTATTGAGCGTCACGACTTCCGTGATGGGCGTTCGCGCTATGAAGAGGCTTCCGATGATCACCATGATCATTTAATTGACCTCAAAACCGGTAAAGTCGTTGAATTTATTGATGAAGAAATTGAACGCTTGCAAGAGCTGGTCGCCAAGCGCTTAGGCTATAAGCTGGTGGATCACCGCCTAGAGCTTTATGGCACACCCTTAACGGACGACGATAAGTGATCAACGGTTTTGGCGCACGCAAGCATGCGTTGGCCTTTATTTTTGTTACGGTTCTGCTCGATATGATCGCTTTTGGCATCATCATCCCGGTGATGCCAAATCTTATCGAAGATGTAACCGGTTTACCGATCGCGCGCGCAGCCACCCAAGGTGCGGTGTTGACCATGGTTTATGCCGGCATGCAGTTTTTGTGTGCCCCCATTGTGGGCGCGATGTCGGACCGTTTTGGTCGGCGCGCCGTGCTGATGGTCTCTATGGCCGGTTTGAGCGTGGACTTCCTGATCATGGCCCTGGCCCCTTCATTTTGGGTGTTGCTGCTTGGTCGGATCATGGGCGGGGCCTTTGGCGCGACCTTCTCAACTGCTTTTGCGGTTATCGCTGATGTCAGCCCGCCAGAAAAACGCTCGGCAAATTTTGGGCTGATCGGGGCGGCCTTTGGCTTGGGCTTTATTATTGGTCCTGCGATTGGTGGCTTCTTGGGGGAGTTGGGCCCGCGGGCACCCTTCTTTGCGGCCTCCATCTTAGCCGCGATGAATTTCATCTATGGGATGATCGTCTTGTCAGAGACGTTGGCGCAGGAGAACCGGCGCGCCTTCAATTGGCGCCGCGCCAATCCCGTGGGCGCGCTCTATCATGTGGCGCAGAATAAAACCGTGATCTGGTTGATGCTTGCGTCTTTCCTGGTGATGCTGGGCCATTCAGTTTATCCCGCCATCTGGTCATATTTCGCGCAATTGAAGTTCAACTGGTCCTCAGGCGATGTGGGCCTATCTTTAATGGTGGTGGGGATATTGGCCGCCTTGGTTCAAGGGGGATTGACCCGTAAAGTCATTCCGCTGTTGGGCGAATGGAAGGTTCTGGTCCTGGGCCTTTGCGTCGTGATCATAGCCTATTTGGCCTATGGCTTTGTCCCAGAGGGCTGGATGGTGTATCCGATTATCGTGTTTGCCTCGATCAGCGGTATGGCTCAGCCGGCGATGCAGGGCATTATGTCCAATGCGACGCCGGCCAATGCTCAAGGTGAGCTGCAAGGCGCGATGGGGAGCATGCAAAGCCTCTCCTTTTTCTTTGGCCCGCTGATTTATTCTCATGTTTTTGAGATGTTTAGCGATAAGTCTTCAGCCCATTATCAACCTGGCATGCCCTTTGTGTTCGCGGCTGGATTTACGGCTTTGGCGCTGGTGATTGCGTATTACGGCTATCATGTGCGCTTGAAGCGCACGCATGAGCGCTTATCTTAACCGTTCAGAGGCCTTGCAGGGCTTAGAGATTTTCCGCATAACCTGCAGCCTTAAATGGGATGAAGGTCGCTAGGGGCGTTCCTCACCCGTAAGAGACGATCTGAAAAGACAAGATGCTGCGCTGGCAAAGGAGGCCAGCCTGATCCATGACCACTGATATCGCTTCGCCAGACACCGCCGCGCCCGAAGAGGCCCAGACCCGCAAACGCCTGTTCATCAAGACCTATGGCTGTCAGATGAATGTGTATGATTCTGAGCGGATGCGCGATGTGCTCCATCCTTTGGGGTATGAGCCCAGCGATGAGCCTGAGGGCGCGGATCTGATCATTCTCAACACCTGTCATATTCGCGAAAAGGCTGCGGAAAAGGTCTATTCTGAGCTGGGTCGCCTGCGTCCCTTGAAAGAGAAAAAAGACGGCGCGCCGATGACGATTGCGGTTGCAGGGTGTGTGGCCCAGGCCGAAGGCGCGGAAATTCAACGCCGTGCCCCGGTGGTGGATCTGGTGGTCGGCCCGCAAACCTATCACAAATTGCCAGAACTGATTGCAAAGGTGCATCGCGAGCGCGGCGAAGCCCTGGATACCGAGTTTGAGGTTGAAGATAAATTCGATCTCCTCGCCCCAGCTAAACGCCATGTTGAGGGTCCGGCCGCGTTTGTGACCATTCAAGAGGGCTGCGATAAATTCTGTACCTTCTGCGTGGTGCCTTATACGCGCGGTGCGGAATGGTCGCGTCCGGTCGATCAGATTGTCGCCGAGATCCGGGCTTTGGCCGCCCAGGGCGTGCGCGAGGTCACTTTGCTGGGTCAGAATGTCAACGCCTATCATGGTGAAGCGCCTTCGGGCCGTGAAGCCGATGGGCCTTGGGGGCTGGGCCAGTTGGTGCGCCATATTGCCTTGATCGGCGGGATTGAGCGTATTCGCTTCACCACCTCGCATCCCAATGACATGGAAGACGATCTGATCGCGGCTTTCGCGGATGAGCCCAAATTGATGCCCTATCTGCACCTGCCGGTGCAGGCGGGCTCGAATAAAATCCTGGCCGCGATGAACCGTAAACATACCGCTGAGCAATATATCGCCCTGATTGAACGCTTCCGCCAAGCGCGCCCCGGGATTGCGATCTCAGGCGATATGATTGTCGGCTTCCCCGGTGAAAGCGATGAGGATTTTGACGCAACCATGGATTTGGTCGAGACGATCAATTATGCCTCGTGCTTCTCGTTTAAATATTCGCGCCGTCCGGGTACGCCGGGGGCCTCAATGGCTGATCAGGTGGACGAAGAGATTAAAACCCAACGCCTTGCACGCCTTCAGGCCAAGTTGGAAGCCCAGCAGATCGCCTTCAATAAAATGCAGATCGGCAAAAATCTTGCCGTCTTGTTTGAAAAAGAAGGCCGTAAAGACGGTCAGCTTCATGGGCGCAGTCCATATTTGCAATCTGTTCATGTCGAAGGGCCAAAATCCCTGCTCGGTCAGATTGGCCATGTTGAGATCCTGGACGCCTCGCGCAATGCCCTGGCGGGCCGCCTCATTGGAGTATCTTGAGTTTGTCACGCAGCAAAAGCCCGCGCGTAAAAGAGATTAAGCGTCCACAAAAAGGCGTCAGTGAAACGCTTTATTTTGATAATGAAGATGCCGTGCGCCGGGTCTTCGGTCCCGCTCAAGACAATGCCACCGTCCTGGAGGCGGAGCTGAACATCCGCCTCGAAGCGCCCGGCGGCGGGGTCATTGTGCTGACGAGTGCTGATCGTGGCATGCGGATGGAAGCGATCCGTGTCTTGAAGGACTTGTATGAACGCGCCAGCCAGAACCTGCCCATAGATCCTGCAATTGCCAAAGCGGCCTGTGTGATGGGGCGCGAGGGCCAATATAGCGGCGGGGATGATGTCATCCGCGTACCGCGCGGGGCCGCCTTTCAGGGCCGTACGGCGGGTCAGAAGGCCTATATTCGCGCGCTCAATAACGAAGCTGATTATGATCTGATCTTCGGTGTAGGTCCGGCCGGGACCGGTAAAACGCTGCTGGCCGTTGCTTATGGTGCGGCGCAATTGGTGCTGGGTAATATTGAGCGTTTGGTCATTACGCGTCCGGCTGTGGAAGCCGGTGAGCGTTTGGGCTTTCTACCCGGTGATTTGACCGAGAAGATTGACCCTTATTTGTTGCCGATCTGGGATTCCCTGCGTGAGGCCATGGGCCAACGCGCGATGGAGAAATTGCGCGAAGAGGGCAAGATCGAGGTGGCCCCGCTGGCTTTCATGCGCGGGCGCACGCTTAACCGGGCCTTTGTGATCTGCGATGAAGCGCAAAACGCCACCGGACCGCAAATGCGTATGGTCTTGACCCGTCTGGGCGAGGGCTCGCGCATGGTCATCACCGGTGATCCGACGCAAACCGATCTGCCCGCGCGCGAACCCTCTGGTCTGGCTCAGGCCTTGAAAATCCTTGACGGCGTGCCCAGAATTTCGGTCAATCCCTTCACGCGCAAGGATGTGGTTCGCCATGATCTGGTCGCAATGATTGTGGAAGCCTATGAGCGTGCAGATCAAGCGAAGGGTCAATAAGCGATGTCTGCGTCATCTCAAGAGGGGACAAAGGCGATGTTGGCAGAATTTGTGATCGAGGATGAGGCCTGGGGCACCCTCGAAGATGGGGTTGAGCTGTGCCAGAGTGTGCTGGCGCACGCGGCACAGTTGATCAAGGATTATCGCGAAGGCATGGCTGCGGTCATGCTGACCAATGATGGTGTGATGCAAGATCTCAATGCGCGCTTTCGCGATAAAGATAAGCCCACCAATGTCTTATCCTTTCCTGCACCCGAAGGTGAAGACTATCCGGGTGATATCGCCTTGGGTTTTGAAACATGTGCGCGTGAGGCCGAAGAAAAAGGGATCTCTTTACGCAACCATGTTATACACTTAGTCGTTCATGGATTTCTCCATCTCAACGGGTTTGATCATCAAGACGAGGATGAGGCCCAGGATATGGAAAGCCTTGAAACGCGTATTTTGGCCCATTTCGAAATTGATGATCCTTATCAGAGCGCTTGACCTTTAATGTCTGACCCTGCCAGTGAGCCTCCAAGTCTGTTCGCCCGTATGTTTGGGGTATTTAAACCCTCTTCAACAACGGGCGATGCTAATGAAATCGCGGTCAAGAGCGCCAATGGCGACCTTCTGCTCAATGCCCAATCCTATGAGCATCTACGCGTTGCCGATGTGATGGTGCCGCGTGCGGACATTATCGCGGTCGAAATTGATACCCCCCTGGCCGAGCTTTTTAAAGTCTTCTCCAACGCCGCCCATTCGCGTCTTCCCATCTATGATGAGACTTTGGATGACCCCTTGGGCGTTGCGCATATCAAGGATGTTGTGGCCTATCTCTCAGGTGATGAGGATGGTAAACGCCCAGACGATTGGCGCGATCAAAAAATCCTGGCTGATATTCGCCGGCCTCTTCTTTATGTGCCCCCTTCGATGCGCGCGCTGGATCTTCTGTTAAAGATGCAGACACGGCGCATGCATATGGCCCTCGTGGTCGATGAGTTCGGCGGCACTGATGGTCTGGTGACGCTTGAAGATTTGATCGAGCCGATTGTCGGCAATATCGAAGACGAACATGATGAGGATGAAGCGCCCTCTATTCGCGCCAAAACACCCGCTTGCTGGGAAGCCGATGCACGGGCCTCGATTGAGGATTTTGAAGCCTTGGTGGGTGAAACCATCGCCAATGGCGAAGAGGAATCCGATGTCGATACGCTGGGCGGGCTCGTTTATGTCCACACCGGCCGGATCCCGGAGCGCGGTGAGGTGGTTCATCACGATTCCGGTTATGAGTTTGAAATTCTTGATTCTGATCCGCGCCGAATCAAAAAGCTGCGCATTAAGCGGGTCGGACACGCGCCCCAGCAAGATGCTGCTGTGGATGCTGCGTGATTGGGCGGCGTGAGGTTTTAGGAACTTTCGTCCGTCTGCGTGCCTTACGCGGGTGGGAAGCCGGTCTGGCATTGGCGGGACTTGGGGCCTTGAGTGTATGGTCCATGGCTCCGACCTATGTCGTGCCCGCTTTGATGATCGGCCTGGTGGGCTGGATTTGGGCGCTGGATAGCGGCTCAACCTTGCGCCCGATCCGCTCTGGCTTTTGGCGGGGCTGGACCTTTGGCTTTGGCTATTTCTTTGCTTCGGTGTGGTGGACGGTTAATGCCTTCCTGGTGGAGGGGCAGAGCTATGTCTGGCTGATCTGGGTGCCGTTGATCGTCTTTCCGGCGGGGCTTGCGCTCTTCTGGGGCGTCGTTGGCGCGCTTTATCGACGGCTCAACCTGAAGGGGCCTTTGCGCGTTGTCATTTTCGTTGCGCTGATGATCGTCATTGAGATGACGCGCTCGGTTGTTTTCTCGGGTTTTCCCTGGAATTTACCGGGCCATGTCTGGGCGGCGGGTGGGGTGATCAGTCAAAATGCGGCCTTTATTGGCGCGTCCGGTCTGAGCGCCCTAACCCTCTTTATGCTGAGCGCTCCGGCAGCTCTGTGGGGGGGTGAACGGCTTTGGATGCGGGTTTTGCCCAGTGCGTGTGGCGTTTTGATTTTAATCGGCCTGGTCAGTTTTGGGGCGATGCGTCTCGCTCAAGCTGAAGACCAGGCTTTGTCTGAGACGCGATTGCGCCTGGTTCATCTGGATATTCCGCAAAGTCTGAAGACGTATGAACACAGATTTCAATTGCTTGAGCGTTATCTCGATCACTCCTTTGTGCCGGGTTATCAAGATGTCGATGCGATTATATGGCCAGAAGGGGCGATCCCCGGTTTTGTTTTGCGAGACCCGGATATTGGTCAAAGATTACGTGAACAAACGCCGGACCAAACTCGCCTGATTATTGGCACACCGCGCGCAACAACCCTAGATGGGCGTATCGACTATTATAATAGTCTCGTGACTTTGGTGAAGAATGATGAAAAGCTGCATCTTGAGGGTGTATACGATAAGGTTAAACTGGTTCCTTTGGGCGAAGGAAACCCACTAATTACAGTTACCGAATTGCTAAACTTTACGTCTCTATCACAAAACTCCCCCTTCTATTCATCAGGGAAAAATGCCTCTACTTTAACCTTACCGGGATTGCCCAGTTTTGCGCCTTTGATTTGTTATGAGGCCATTTTCCCGCGCTTTATTCCGCGGGGAAACGATCGGCCCGATTGGATGCTAAATATCTCAAATGATGCATGGTATGGCGATAGTGCGGGCCCAAAACAGCTCATGACTATGACCCGCTATCGCGCCATTGAAGAAGGTCTGGCGATGGTCAGATCAGCCTCTTCAGGGGTTTCGGGGCAAATTGATGGTTACGGGCGCATGCACGATATTGCACCGGATTCAAGCGATGGTGTGCTGGATTTCAGGCTGCTTGAGCCATTGGACGAAACATTCTACGCGGTTTACGGAGATTGGCCCTGGGTGAGCGGAATATTCGGGTTTTTGTGTGCATTAGCTGGTCTGTTTCTCGGCTTTAAGCGTCGATGAAATCGAAGATCTGATCAGAGTTCGATGTGTGCAAGGTTTCGCTTACTGAGATTGGACATTATAACAAAAGATCTTCCCACGAAGGACGCGGTGCAATGACAACAAATCCCAGAGGTCCCAATACGGTTGATAAGCATGTTGGCACACGCGTGCGTTTGCGTCGACAATTGCTGAATATGAGCCAGGAAAAATTGGGTGAAGAGCTGGGTGTGACTTTCCAGCAGGTGCAAAAATATGAACGCGGGGCCAACCGGATCGGGGCGGGTCGGTTGTGGTTACTGGCGCGGGTTTTGGACGTTCCCGTGTCTTTTTTCTACGAAGGCATCGCAGATCTGGCCCACGCGGCGGGCGTGGCGGAAAGCGACCAAACTCCTATAATTGATGACTTTATTCAGTCTGCCGACGGGGTTGCGCTGGCCCAGGCTTTTGCGCGGATCAGAGATCCAAAAGTGCGCCGCCGGGTTCTGGAATTGGTGCGCACTTTGGCCGCGGAAGAGGCTGAAGCTGAGGCTGAAGGTGCCTCAACTCAGAATTAACTAGATAAGAGACTTGCCTTTGTGCGGGCGATAGGGTTTCTTGCGTCATATAAAGCAATCTTTATATGGAGCAGATCTTGGCCCGCACCTCCTATCTTTTCACCAGCGAAAGCGTTTCCGAAGGCCACCCAGATAAGGTGTGCGACCGTGTGTCTGATGCGGTTGTTGACCTGTTTCTGAGTAAGGATCCTGTCGCACGCGTGGCTTGTGAGACGCTCAGCACGACGAACCAGCTGGTTCTGGCGGGTGAAATCCGCGTCGCCGCTGAGATCGATAACGACGAAATCGAAAGCGTTGCGCGTGACGTCGTTAAAAACATTGGCTATGAGCAAGAAGGCTTCCATTGGCAGAAGCTGAACTTCCTCAACCTGTTACACGAACAATCCAAAGACATTGCCGCCGGTGTTGATGAAGGCACCGGGACCTTTAAAGAAGAAGGCGCGGGCGATCAGGGCATCATGTTTGGCTTTGCCTGTGATGAAACCCCTGAGTTGATGCCGGCCCCGATCACCTATTCGCATCAGATTTTGAAGCGTATGGCCCAGCTGCGCAAAGACGGCACGCGTCCTGAATTTGAGCCTGATGCCAAATCCCAGGTGACGTTGAAGTATGAAAACGGTGTGCCGGTTGGCGTGACCTCTGTTGTGGTGTCAACCCAGCATAAAGAAGGCGTCAGCCTGGATGCGATCCGTGAGCTGGTCCGTCCTGTCGTTCAAGAGGTTCTGCCTGAGGGCTGGTTCCCGCCGGAAGACGAGTTTTACGTCAACCCAACGGGTATTTTCGTTATTGGCGGTCCTGATGGGGATGCCGGTCTGACCGGTCGTAAAATCATTGTGGATACTTATGGTGGGGCTGCGCCGCATGGCGGCGGGGCGTTCTCAGGTAAGGATCCGACCAAGGTTGACCGTTCGGCGGCTTATGTGTGCCGCTATCTGGCGAAAAACGTGGTGGCCGCCGGTTTGGCCAAGCGTTGTACCATTCAGGTTTCTTACGCGATTGGCGTGGCTAAGCCCTTGAGTGTTTATGTTAATCTGCATGGCACGGGTGAGGTGGACGAGGCCTTGTTGGAGCAGAAATTGCCAGAAATGGTCGATCTGACCCCGCGTGGTATTCGCACCCATCTGGGCCTGAACAAGCCGATTTATGAGCGGACCTCGGCCTATGGTCACTTTGGCCGGACGCCGGATGCTGATGGTGGCTTCTCGTGGGAGCGTACCGATCTGGTTGAGGGTCTTAAATCCCTCGCTTAAGGCCGGTTTAAGGTCTTAAGGCTTGAGTTTAAGGGCGCGGTTGGCTAAACCGCGCCCTTTCTTCTGCATGAGCCCGCTCTAAAGGACGCCTTGAATTATGACTGAAACTCCTGCGCTTCGCCCAGAACGGCGCCTGTTTGGCCGCGCCAGCGGGCATAAATTGACGGCGCGTCAGCAAGGCTTGGTGGATGAGTTTTTGCCGACTTTAAGCTGGGGTGAGGGCGCGGTGGTGGATCCTGCCGATCTATTACCAGGTTTTGAAACGCGGGTTTTGGAAATTGGCTTTGGTGGGGCTGAGCATTTGATCGCTCAGGCAAGCCGCCATCCCGATAAAGGCTATCTGGGTATTGAGCCGTTTTTGAACGGTGTCGCCAAGGCTTTGGCGGGGATTGAAAAGGGTGCGCTTAAAAATGTGCGCGTCAAGCGCGGTGATGCGCGTGATGAGATGGAGCGTATGCCCGATGCGGCATTTGAGGAGATTTATCTGCTTTTCCCTGATCCTTGGCCCAAGCGTAAGCATGATAAGCGTCGCTTTGTGCAACCTGACACTGCGCGTCATCTGGCGCGCGTGTTAAAGCCTGGTGGGCGTTTGCGCGTGGGAACAGATGTCAAAGTCTATACCGATTGGGCCTTGCCGATTTTGATCGCGACGCCGGGGCTGAGCTGGTCAGGTGAGCGTCGCGAAGATTGGGCTAATGCGCCCGCCGATCATATTACCACGCGCTATCAATCCAAAAATCTTGGCGATTGCCTGCCGGTCTTCATGGACTTTTTTAAGGACGTTTAAGTGCGATAAGGGGCGCATTTATGATCGGTGTGCCCCCGCCTTGCATCGCTAAAGTAAAAGGCGTATATAGCTCCCAACACAGCTTCGATCGGTGGTGTGACACCTTTCGAGCGGCCCCGTATGGGTGCCGCTTTTTTCGTATTCACACCCTGCCCTCATGGCGGGGATCAACAAACAGGACTGCGCGTGAAAGCTAAAACCCCACAAGATATTCGTATTCTTGAATTGATTGAGCCCATTGCTGAAGGCTTAGGGCTAGAAATCGTTCGTGTGCGGACTTTGGGCAGTAAGCGCGTGACCTTGCAGATCATGGCCCAGCGTGACGATGGCACCATGAATGTGGACGCCTGTGCGGCCCTGTCGCGCGGGATCAGTGCTCTGTTTGATGAGACCGACCCGATTTCTGGCGAATATAATCTTGAAGTGTCTTCGCCGGGCATTGATCGGCCTTTGACGGCACCTCACCATTTTGATCAATGGGAAGGGTTTGAAGCCAAGCTGGAGCTGGACCGCATGGTTGAAGGGCGCAAGCGCTTCAAAGGGGTTCTGGCCGGGACGGAAGACGATAATGTGCTGATCGATCTGGAGGGCGAAGAGGACACGGCCGTGATCCCCTTTGCTTGGATCTATGATGCCAAATTAGTCATGACAGATGAGTTGATGAAGGCCAGCGCTCAGGCAGCCGGGGCCTCAGACAGCGACGACACGAATTTAGTTCAAGAGTGAGGATATACGCATGGCCATCGGTGTCAGCGCTAACAAATTAGAGCTTCTTCAGATTGCCCGCGCCGTGGCGCAGGAAAAGAATATTGATGAAGCGATTGTTCTGGGCGCGATTGAAGAAGCGATCCAGAAAGCGGCGCGCTCGCGTTATGGCGCTGAGCTGGATATCGCTTGCTCGATCCATCCTAAAACCGGTGAAATGCGTTTAACCCGCCGGATCACGGTGGTCGAGGACGTTGAAAACGAAAGCCAGGAGGTTGATCCTGAGCACGCCAAGCGCATTGATCCTAATGCCAAGGTCGGCGATGTGTTTGAAGATGAGCTGCCCCCGATTGAGTTCGGGCGTGTTGCCTCGCAAACCGCCAAGCAGGTCATCACGCAAAAGGTACGTGAAGCTGAACGTCAGAACCAGTTCAACGAGTACAAAGACCGCGTGGGCGAAATCGTCAACGGTATCGTCAAGCGCGTTGAATACGGCAATATCATTGTTGATCTGGGTAAGGCTGAAGGCATTATCCGGCGCAATGACGGGATCCCGCGTGAAAGCCTGCAGAACAATGATCGCGTGCGTGCTTACATTTATGATGTGCGTCCAGAAGTGCGCGGTCCGCAGATCTTCTTGTCGCGCGCGCACCCGGACTTTATGGCGGCGCTCTTCGCCCAGGAAGTGCCTGAAGTTTATGAAGGCATTATTGAAATCCCAACCGTGGCCCGCGATCCGGGCTCACGCGCCAAGATTGCCGTGATCTCAAACGACAGCTCAATCGATCCGGTTGGGGCTTGTGTGGGTATGCGCGGTAGCCGGGTTCAGGCCGTTGTGAATGAACTGGCCGGTGAGAAGATTGACATCATCCCGTTCAATCCTGATCCTGCGACCTTTATCGTCAATGCGTTGCAACCGGCTGAAGTCTCCAAAGTGGTGTTGGATGAAGAAGCCCAGCGTATTGAAGTTGTCGTTCCTGATGATCAATTGTCTTTGGCGATTGGTCGGCGCGGTCAGAATGTGCGTTTGGCCTCTCAGCTGACCGGCTGGGCCATCGACATCATGACCGAGGAAGAAGAATCTGCGCGCCGTCAGAAAGAGTTTGCTGAACGCACCGCGACCTTTATGGAAGCCTTGGATGTCGATGAAGTCATCGCCCAATTGTTGGCGACAGAAGGCTTCACCGATGTTGAAGACCTCGCCTTTGCTGAGCTCAATGAGATCGCCGTCATTGAAGGCTTTGACGAAGATACCGCTGCCGAAATCCAACAGCGTGCCACCGATTACCTGGCGAAGCTGGATGAAATCCGCGATGCCAAGCGTAAAGAGCTGGGTGTTACCGATGAGGTGATGGAAGTCGAAGGCATGACCTTGGAAATCGCTGTGCGTCTGGGTGAAAACGAGGTTTGCACGATCGAGGATCTGGCCGGGCTTGTGCCCGATGATCTGCGCGGCTGGTTTGAAAACCGTGGCGGGCAGCGCGTACGGGAAGCCGGTTATCTGGACGGCATGAATGTCTCATCTGAAGAGGCTGAAATGTTGATTATGCGCGCGCGGGTGAAGGCGGGTTGGATTGATGAATCTGAATTACCGGTCTATGACGCGCCCGATCAAGCGGGCGAAGGCGACGCGGGTGAGGAAGAGATCAGCGCTGATGATGTTGATCTGGCCGATCTCGATGAGCTCGACCTAGAGGATATCGAAGCCGCAGCCGCAAGTCTGGGTGTGGATTTGGATGATGACGAAGGCAAGACGGAGGCCTAAAGATGCCCGCTAAAGCGGGCCGAGAGCGCCGTTGCGTTGTGGAAATGTCGGTCAAGCCTGAAGACGCGCTCTTGCGGGTTGGGCTGGCACCGGATGGACAGATTGTTGCGGATGTCGCTGCGAAATTACCTGGGCGTGGGGCCTGGGTCAGCGCGCAGCGCAGTGTGGTCGATCAGGCCGTGACCAAGCGCGCGTTCAATCGCGCCTTTGGTCAGGCGGTTCAGACCCCCAGCGATCTGGCTGACCAGTTTGAGGCTTTGCTGAAAACGCGGGCCTTGGATTTACTAGGGTTAGCGCGCCGTTCGGGGCGTCTGGCCTGTGGACATGATGCGGTACGTTTGGCCTTGAAGGCCAGTCCCCATCCGGTCCTGCGCTTTGAAGCGAGCGATGGCGCGCGCGATGGGCGTGAAAAATTAGACCGCCTGGCCTATGGGCTGGGTCTGTCAACCTTGCCGGTCGTGACGTGTTTCGATGCGGCGCAATTGGGTATGGCGTTGGGACGCAGCGGTATGGTGCATTTGGCTTTGGCCGGTGGATCAGATGCGCGCGGTTTAAGAGAGACTTTGCAGAAACTCTCGGGTTTTTGCGCGGTCTATGACCAAATTGACGCATCCAAAGCCGATTTACGGTGATGGGTGTCCAAGAGTGCTTGAATCCCTATGCAGGGTAGCTAGGTTAGCCCCCCTGCACCAAGGGGGGCATAGGCACATTCGGTCCTGATGGACCTTATGTTGATCTTGCCCAAATCGAGATGCGTAGAGGACGGTGATCAGATCTGCGGCGATCTGGTCGGTACCGTTTCACACTTAGGCCGCGATGAAAGACGTGCATGAGCGACGCTGACGAACGTAATCCTTCGGGCCGTAAGCCCCTCTCTTTGAATCGGCCTGGATCAGGAACGGTGCAACAAAGCTTTGCACGCGGCCGCTCCAAGCAGGTCGTGGTAGAGAAAAAGCGCAAACGCGCGGGCGGTCCGGGTAAGGATGGAGCAGACGGCGCCAAAGGGGCGTCAGATGGTAAAACCAAGGCCCAAAACCTGTTGGCGGCCACCGCCAAGAAACTCGGTCTATCCGAAGAAGAGCTGATCAAGCGTCAGCGCGCGATTGCCCGCGCGCGCGCTGAGGCTGCAGGTCGCGAAGCCGACAAAAAGCGCGAAGATGAAGAGCGCGCCCAGCGCCAGGAAGAAGAGCGCAAGGCTTTAGAAGACCAGCGTAAGCGTGAAGAAGACGCGCGTCGACAAGCTGAAGAAGACGCTAAGCGCAAGGTTGAGGAAGCAGAGGCCGCGCGCCTGGCTGCGGCTCAAGCCGCTGAAGCCAAGCAAAAAGCGGCTCAAGAAGATGGTAAGCCAGCGCGCAAAGCGGCTCCGGCTGCGGATAAGAGCCGCGACCGAGAGCGTGAACGCGGTGAGCGTACGGATCGCGGTGCGCGTGATGATCGCCCTGCGCGGGGTCCACGTCCGAACCGTGATATGCCGGCGGCCCCTGCTGAGCCCATGACTGCCCTTGAAGAGTTGGGTGGACGGGTCAAGAAAAAAGGCGGGCCTAATAATCTTGATAAGCCCGGCGATCAGGCCAAGGCTGCAGCGCCTGCGCGCAATAAGTCCGAACCCAAGCGCCGTCAGGGCAAGCTGACCATCCAAAACCTGGTTGAAGATGATCAAGATCGTCAGCGCTCTCTGGCGTCTATGCGCCGGGCGCGTGAGCGTGAAAAGCAACGCCGTCAAGGCACTCAAGCGCGTGAGAAAGTTGCGCGCGAAGTGGTGATCCCGGAAGTGATCACCGTGGGTGAACTGGCCAACCGTATGGCGGAACGCGCTGCGGACGTTGTGAAATTCTTGATGCAGCAAGGCCAAATGGTGCGCGCGGTCGACTCGCTCGACGCCGATGACGCCCAGCTGATCGTGGAAGAATTTGGCCACACCGTTAAGCGTGTATCCGCGGCCGACGTGGAAGAAGGCTTCATCTCTGAAGATGATGCTGAAGACAGCAAACAGCCTCGTCCTCCTGTGGTGACCATCATGGGTCACGTTGACCATGGTAAAACCTCGCTGCTCGATGCCTTGCGCGCGACCGATGTGGCGGGCGGCGAAGCCGGCGGGATTACCCAGCATATCGGTGCCTATCAGGTTCAATTGAAATCCGGTAACAAAATCACCTTCCTGGATACGCCGGGCCATGCGGCCTTCTCCTCCATGCGCTCACGCGGGGCGCAAGTCACCGACATCGTCATCCTGGTGGTGGCGGGTGATGATGGCATCATGCCGCAAACCATTGAAGCGATTAATCACGCCAAGGCGGCCAATGTGCCGATGATCGTGGCTGTCAATAAAATGGATAAGCCCGACGCCGATTCCATGCGTGTTCAGCAGGCTTTGCTGCAGCATGAGGTCGTGGTTGAGGCCATGGGCGGTGATGTTCAGGTGGTTGAAGTGTCTGCCAAAACCCGTATGGGCCTGGAAGAACTGACCGAAGCCATCATCCTTCAAGCTGAGGTTCTAGAATTGACCGCAAACCCTGACCGCTCTGCGGAAGGTAGCGTGATTGAATCTCAGATCGATAAGGGCCGCGGGCCTGTGGCCACTGTTCTGGTCGGCAAAGGGACCTTGAAGCGCGGTGATATCATCGTGGCCGGTAGTCACTGGGGTAAGGTGCGCGCGCTGGTCAATGAGCGCGGCCAGCAAATGAAAGAAGCTGGACCGACTGAACCCGCTGAAATTCTGGGCCTGGATGGGGCACCAGAACCGGGTGAACCCTTTGCGGTGGTCGATAGCGAGCAACGTGCTCGCGACATCGTCAACTACCGTATTGGTTTGAAGCGTGAGCGCTCAAATACTCCGGTGGGCGGGGCAACCGCATCGCTCGAGCAGATGATGGCGCGTTTGCAGCAGAAAGAAGTCCAAGAATTGCCGATCCTGGTGAAGGCGGACGTTCAGGGCTCTGCGGAAGCGATCACCCACTCGGTTGAGAAAATCGGCAACGAAGAAGTGCGTGCGAAAGTCATTCATGCGGCCCCAGGCGGGGTGAGCGAATCTGATGTTCTGCTCGCGAAATCTTCATCTGCGCCGATCTTCGCCTTTAACGTGCGGGCCTCCAAGCAAGCACGTGAACTGGCGGAGAAAGAAGGCGTCGAGATCCGCTATTACTCTGTGATCTATGACATTTTGGATGACGTTAAAGGCACGCTGGAAGGTCTTCTGGCCCCAGAAAAACGCGAAACCTTCATCGGTTACGCCCAAATTCTGGAAGTCTTCAACATCACCAAAGTGGGTAAGGTTGCGGGCTGTAAGGTCACTGAAGGTGTCGTTAAGCGCGGTTGTGGTGTCCGCTTGCTGCGCAATGACACGGTTTTGCACGAAGGCGAGCTGTCAACCCTGAAACGCTTCAAAGACGAGGTCAAAGAAGTCCATATGGGTATGGAATGCGGCATGGGCTTTGTGAACTATTCGGATCTACAAAAAGGCGATCTGATCGAATGCTTCGAAGTCGAAGAGATCGAGCGTAAGCTCTGATCCTCATCACGGGATAGGCTCTATCCCTGACACGCCATGGCAAGAGCCCAGCCCGCATATTTGGGTTGGGCTTTTTCCAGTTTTAGGCGTCTACAGTTTCTTATTCATTCTCGCGTTAGCGTGGGGCTTTGATGGCCCAGCCTGAGACGCGAGCCCGCGAGAGGGAGATCACTCATGAAAGCTCAATCCCAACGACAATTGCGCGCCGGGGAGCTGGTTCGCCATGCCGTGTCTGACATTTTAAAGGAAGGCTATCTGCGCGATCCGATCCTGGCCGGTGTGTCGATCACCGTGACCGAAGTGCGATGCTCACCCGATTTAAAGCATGCGACCTGCCTTATTTCGGCGCTGGGGCGTAAAGATGTCAAAGCCATCGCCGAGGCGCTTAATCATGCTTCGGGCTATCTGCAACGCGCGCTCGGCAAAGAAGTGGATCTGAAATTCACGCCCAAGCTGCGCTTTGAAGAAGATACCCGTTTTGAAGAGGCGAGCCATATTGATGATGTCTTGAACCGCGCCACTGTTCGCCGCGATCTGGGTGAGAACTAAGCCCGTGGGGCTTGGCTCTGTCTGGTGAGCCTTCAAGCATAGGATAAGGCGTATGGGACGCAGAAAAACGCGCGGGATCCCTGTGCATGGTTGGGTGGTGTTTGATAAGCCGCTGGAGATGACCTCCACTCAGGCCGTTGCAAAAATCCGCTATTTATTCAACGCGCAAAAGGCCGGTCATGCCGGGACGCTCGATCCCTTGGCCAGCGGGATTTTGCCAATCGCCCTGGGCGAGGCCACGAAAACCGTGCCCTTTGCCCAGGATGGCACCAAGACCTATCGCTTCACCGTGCGCTGGGGGCGCTCGACCACCACTTTGGATGGGGAAGGTGCGAGCACGGGCGAAAGCGATGTGCGCCCCAGCCAGGGCGAGATTGAAGCGGTCATCCCGCGCTTTATCGGTGAGATTGATCAGGTGCCGCCGGCGTTTTCCGCGATCTGGGTCAATGGTGAGCGGGCCTATGATTTGGCGCGTGCGGGCCATGAGGTGGAGCTGAAGGCGCGCAAAATTCAGGTGGATGATCTGCGCCTGATGGACTGCCCCAATGCGGATTTGGCCGTTTTTGAAATGGTTTGCGGGAAGGGCTCTTATGTGCGCTCCATGGCGCGCGATCTGGCGATGGCCTTGGGTGCAGAGGGCCATGTTGCGGCGCTGCGCCGGACCCAAGTTGGCCCCTTTACACTGGACGGCGCCGTAACGCTGGACGCGCTGGCGGATTTAGGCCATAAGGACCAGCTATATGAGGCTCTCAAACCGGTAGAGACGGCGCTGGACGACATCCCGGCACTCGCCCTTACCCAAGATGAGGTGGCTCATGTGAGGCAAGGTCGTGCGATCGTCCTGCCTGCCCGGCGAGCGGATGAGCTTCGCGCCCTTCGACGTCCCCGCATGATTGGGGACAAGGATTTCTCCCGAGCGGCGGTAGCATTTTTCGAAGGTCGGGCCGTGGCGATCGGTTTAGCGCGTGCAGGTCAATTTGCCCCTGTACGTGTGTTTCAAATTGACTAGGAGTTGACGATGTCGATTACTGCTGAACGTAAAGCAGAACTCATTAAAGAACACGCCCGTGAAGCCAATGACACGGGTTCACCAGAGGTGCAGGTTGCGATCCTGACTGAGCGGATTTCAAACCTCACCGAGCACTTCAAGACGCATAAAAAAGATAACCACTCCCGGCGCGGTCTCTTGAAGCTCGTTTCTCAGCGCCGCCGTCTTCTTGATTACTTGAAGCGTATTGAGCAATCACGCTATCAAGCGCTTATTGAGAAGCTTGGCCTGCGCCGTTAAAGCCCGGGACATCCGTACGTTACGAGATCATATGTTCGATATACACAAAGAAACTATTGAGTGGGCGGGTCGTCCGCTCACCATCGAGACGGGGCGTGTCGCACGCCAAGCCGACGGGGCCGTTATGGTCACTTATGGTGAGACAACGGTCCTGGCGACCGCGGTCGCTGCCAAGTCGATGAAAGAGGGGGTGGATTTCTTCCCCCTCACCGTCAACTATCAAGAAAAATACTTTGCCGCCGGGAAAATTCCTGGCGGTTTCTTTAAGCGCGAAGGGCGCCCGAGCGAAAAGGAAACCTTGGTTTCTCGCTTGATCGACCGTCCCATTCGTCCGCTGTTCGTACCCGGTTTCAAAAATGAAACCCAAGTTGTTTGTACCGTTCTTTCACACGACATGGAAAACGATCCTGATATCGTAGCCATGGTGGGTGCATCTGCGGCGCTGACCCTGTCTGGTGTACCGTTCATGGGCCCTATTGGCGCTGCGCGTGTGGGCTATAAAGACGGTGAGTATATCATCAACCCCACCGAAGATCAGATGGCAGATACCGATCTGGACCTGGTCGTCGCTGGGACCGCCGATGCGGTTATGATGGTGGAATCTGAAGCCAAAGAATTATCCGAAGACACGATGCTGGGCGCGGTTATGGCCGGTCACGCAGCGTTCCAACCGGTGATCGACATGATCATCCGCTTGGCGGAAAAAGCCGCGAAAGAGCCTTGGGATTTCGAGCCTGAGGATCGTTCTGCGGAAGCCGCAAAAGTTCGCGAGCTTGTTGGGGCCGATATCGAAGCGGCTTACAAGATCAAGGATAAGACCGCACGTCAGGCGGCTGTTTCTGCTGCTAAAGACAAGGCCGTTGCGGCCCTGGGTGTTTCTGAAGAAAACCCTGAAGGCATCAATGGTATTGTCCTTAAAGACGTTCTCAAAAGCGTTGAAGCCTCTGTCGTTCGCGGTGACATCATCAAGACCGGTCTTCGTATTGATGGCCGTAAGCTGGATCAGGTGCGTCCGATCGTTTCAGAAGTTGGCATTCTGCCGCGTACCCATGGCTCTGCCTTGTTCACGCGTGGTGAAACCCAGGCTCTGGTTGTTGCGACCTTGGGGACGGGTGAAGATGAGCAATTTATTGATGCCCTGACCGGCACCTATAAAGAGCGCTTCATGCTGCACTATAACTTCCCGCCATACTCTGTCGGTGAAGCGGGCCGTATGGGCTCACCAGGTCGTCGTGAAATTGGCCATGGTAAGCTGGCTTGGCGTGCGATGCGCGCAATCTTGCCGGCGCAGGAAGACTTCCCTTATACGGTCCGGTTG
Source organism: Woodsholea maritima DSM 17123 (assembly GCF_000382325.1). GTDB lineage: Bacteria > Pseudomonadota > Alphaproteobacteria > Caulobacterales > Maricaulaceae > Woodsholea > Woodsholea maritima. The sequence goes on along the minus strand of NZ_KB908056.1, from coordinate 869,018 downwards.
GTCTCTGAGATCACCGAGTCTAATGGTTCGTCTTCTATGGCGACCGTGTGTGGCGCGTCTCTGGCTCTGATGGATGCCGGTGTACCTTTGGTCCGTCCTGTTTCAGGGATCGCCATGGGTCTCATCAAAGATCCTGAAGGTGTGGCTGTTCTTTCGGACATTCTGGGTGATGAAGATCACCTGGGCGATATGGACTTCAAAGTGGCCGGGACTGAAGTGGGTATCACCTCACTGCAGATGGACATCAAAATCGCCGGGATTACCGAGGACATCATGAAAACCGCATTGGCCCAGGCCAATGGTGGTCGTCTGCATATCCTGGGTGAGATGAACAAGGCCCTTTCTGGTGCCCGCGATGATGTCGGTCAGTTTGCCCCGCGTATCGAGACCATGACCATTCCAACCGATAAGATCCGTGATGTGATCGGGTCGGGCGGTAAAGTCATTCGTCAGATCGTGGAAGAAACCGGTGCGAAAGTGGACATCAATGATGACGGCGTCATCAAGATTTCTTCTTCTGACGCGGATTCGATCAAAGCGGCTCGCGATTGGATCTATGGTCTGACCGCAGAGCCAAAAGAAGGTGACATCTACAAAGGTAAAGTTGTCAAAGTCATGGACTTTGGGGCCTTTGTGAACTTCTTTGGTCCGCGTGATGGTCTGGTTCACGTCTCTCAGCTGAAAGCTGAACGCGTCAATCATCCGTCTGACATCGTCAAAGAAGGTCAGGAAGTTTACGTCAAACTTCTGGGCTTTGATGACCGTGGCAAGGTCCGTTTGTCCATGAAAGTGGTCAATCAGGAAACCGGTGAAGAAATCGCAGAAGAGGCGTCTGAAGAGGCATAAGTCCTTCATTCTGACTTGAGCGTTTTAAAAAAAGCCGTCCTTGGGATCGTCCAAGGGCGGCTTTTTTGTCACAATTATGTTTTGTATTCAGATTTATCCGTATCGAAGAGTTGGTTTAAACCAGATTTAAGGGTAGCTCGCTAGGGGTGTCCGTAAGGCTTGGCTGGACACGCGTGCAGCTCCATTCAAGTTTCCCTCGGAAATGTGGGTGAGATGCGTTTGTAGATTTGGGGACATGATGAAAATGATTTGGGCGGGCGCATTGGGCGCTCTCAGCATATGTGGATCTGTATGGGCACAGGAAGGGCGCGAATACTCGCCTTTGGGTGAGGTTTTAAAACTCAATACGCCTGTCACCACGATCCTGACCGACACGCAAGAGCATATTACGCAAGACGCGGTGTATCTGTTAAAGGCGCGCCAATCTGGCGTGGTCGCGGCCAATACCTTTACCTTGGGCGGCTTTGTCAAAGCCGGTCAGTATTATGAAAGCACGGATCAGGCCGGAAAATACCCCATATTGGGCCGTTTTCCGTTCCAGCATGGCAAGGGCACATCCAATCAGGACTTTGTGATCAATGTCGCGGGCTTAAGCGGTATCGCCAGCGTCGGCGATTGGCTAACGGCTTACGCCCAGGTTGAATATTCCGAAGTGACCTTTACTGGTGATCATGATCAGATCCAATGGCGCGAATATTATGCGGTTTTGGGTAATCTGGATGTGTTTGGCGGATATCTTGCCTATGGCCGTAAGTCCATCGATTTTGGCGAGCAATTTGGCTATAACCCCTTCACCCATAGCGTTAATCAGCATTTCTTCTGGGCGCTGGCCGATGAACCCGTGCTGGAAGTCGGCTATATCGGCGAGACTTGGCGGGTCTCTGGCACGCTGGCACCGGGCGAGCGCATGCTGCGCGTGGGCATGACCACGGATCGTGAAGGCGATCTGGGATCAAATTTCGCGCTGAAGGCTGAACGCCACTTCAATCTGGGCGCGGATCGTCAGCTGCGCGTGTCGGCCAGCTATCTCCACGATACCATCTATAACAATAACTATACCGCCCATACCCTTCACGCGATCAATCGCCAGGCCCCGCCCCATGCGCCTTTGCCGCCGCGGGTTTATATTGCCAAGCGCACGGGTCTGATGGATGTGGCGGCGGAATTTACCAGCCCGCGCTTTGATCTGGCTGTTGAATATACCCAATCGACCCGGTCATGGATCGCGACGTCTTTTGATACCCATACCGGGGCTAAGTTTGACGGGACACGGCCCTTGTCTGCGTTAAGTGTGATGGGGCGCTATAAGACCCGCGTCTTTAATGTGCCGACGGATTTGGCCGCGGTCTATTCACAATCGGTGATGGGCCCGGATAATACCGAGTTCAATGACGTCTTCCAGCATACTTTAAGCACGGAATTCCATCTCAACCCTTATCTTGATCTGGGTATCGAGTTGGTGCTGAACGAAGGCTTCCAACCCTTTGTAGGCATTCAAGATGTCTCTATCTCCAATGTCCAATCGCAGGTTGGCATTGTGGGTGTGACCGCACGGTTCTAAAGCTTACCAGGCTCCTGAGGACATAGGTTCTGGGGGCCTGGCTTTATATGCTGGTGCGATAGGCCCGCCCGACAGGCAGGATTTGGCCATCGACCAATTGGGCCTCTGCACGACCATCGCCCAGGGATGTGATCTCGCGCACCAGGGATTTACGCGTCAGGTAAGAGCGGTGCAGGCGGCAAGGCTCGCCCTCACCCTCCTCCAACAAGGTTTCCAACTCACTTAAAGTAAGGCGTACAAGATGCGTCCCCCCTTGCACGGTGACCACCTCCACATAATTACCGGCTGCCTTGGCATAGAGAAAATTGGAGATGGGAAGGCGCAGCTCACGCCCGCCCGAACGCAAGGTGAGCATATGATCCTTGCGGGCCGCTTTCAGGCTAGCTTGAGCGCTGATCGTCAACTCATGAAGATGACGGGCCATATGCAAGATGAGCAGGGTGAGAATAAAGCTCCATACATCCTTGCGATATTCATAGAGAAAATCATCGAGCGGATTGTCAAAGGCCGAATAGGGCTCGCCAAAAGCGAACGGCCAGATCGTAAAGCGCAGCGCCATCATGCCCATGATATGCAGCGCGGAATAAAAAAGGCTCGCCACAAGATACAGCGCCAAGGGTATACGCCATTGGCTGCGACTGAGCGGGACATAGAAGTCTAAGGCGGCCACGGCCCAGAACAGCGCGATCAGCATGAGTGTGCTGGAGGTTTCTAAAATACTGGCCTGCAGCAGGGCCTGGGCATGACCATCACGCGCCAGCTCGCTGGCCACGCTGGACACATTCACCAGCCAGAAGCCCAAAGTCAGCAGTGTAAAGACGATAAACACCCGGCGCAGACCGACCTGCGCGGTCATATTGGTTGAGGGGGTCTGCGAAGGGGCTGATGTGTGTCCCATAGGGCTGTCACTTATCCCTGTTCTTTGAAATTCATAGGCTTTGTCATGGCGTTGAGCCCAGACTGACTGACTTGGACGCGAGGTCTGACATCTTCCCCCACATCATAGCGGGAGAGATCTATGTCACACAATCACGGCGCATTCCAACGCCATCATAGTCTGGATGCCCTTCGGGTTATCGCCTTTGGTCTTTTAATTTTTTATCATGTCGGGATGGCCTATGTGAGCTGGGACTGGCATGTCAAAAGCGGCTTTGCCAGCGAACAGGGTGAAGCCTTGATGCGGCTGTTAAACCCCTGGCGGTTATCACTGTTATTCTTCATCTCTGGGGTGGCCGCGTCTTATCTCTTGGCCAAGCTGGGCGCGGCAAAATTTGGCCTGTCGCGGGGCTGGCGGCTCTTCGTGCCGCTGGTCTTTGGCATGGTGACGATTGTTGCGCCACAGACCTATTTCCAATTGCGTCAGGCCGGTTTGATTGAGCCAGGCTTTTGGGCCTTTTATGGCGATTACCTGCAAGGCCCAAAGATCGAAGGCATTACGACCCCGACCTGGAACCATTTATGGTATGTCGCTTATTTGTGGGTGTTTTGCCTGCTCACGGCCTTGGGTGCAGGCATAGTTGCGCTTTTTAACCGCGTATTCCCAAGCCAGACGCGCGAGATTGAAGCTCAGCCCGCCCGCGCGGCAGTCTGGAGTGTGGTGATCCCCCTCATCCCTCTTCTATGGGTGCGCTGGGGGCTGACACCCTATTTTCCAACCACGCATAATTTGGTTTCAGATTGGGCCAATCTGACCCATATGGCGGTGATGTTTGTCAGCGGTTTGGCGCTGGCGCGCTATCGCCCCTTCTGGCTGGGGGTTGATAAAGTGCGCTGGCCGGTGACCGTATTGACCCTGGGATTGGGCGTCATTTTGACCTTTGCCTGGTCTAATTGGGATTGGGTGGCCGCAGAAGACGGTCCTGTTTTGCTTCTTTCACGCATTGGTCGGGTGGTCTATACGTGGAGCGCGATTGTCACGCTGTTGGCGTGGGCGCGGATCTGGTTCACCAACCCCCATGCGATCATCACATATTTAAACAAGCGAGTGTTCGCGCTTTATATTTTTCATCAAACGATCACGGTGGTGCTGGTTTATATCTTGGCGCAATACGATTGGATCCCCTCTAAGCTTGGCGAGTTTAGCCTGGTGCTGGTCGCAACGGCTTTGGGAAGTTGGATTTTAGCGGAAATCGTCAGTCACGTCCCTTTTGCCAGAGAATTATTTGGTGTAAAATAATTTTATATGCAATTATGCTGCAAAGCAGCGAGAATTGGCTTGATTTTAAGGTCTGAGTTGCAATAAAAAACTTATGCCTGGGGTTAGAGAGAGGGTCTTCTGTCATCAGACATCTTGATGGTCTGGACCTTAGGTATTGGGTTTAAAGGCGCATTTGCCTCCAACCATCGCTTTTAAATCTGCACTTATGCCTCCCCCACCCGTCATAGGGGGGAGGCAGTTTTTTTGTCAGTTCATCGCAATACCTGCCCGATTTTCGACGCACACCACTGACAGGTGGGCCTGTGATCCCTCCACGGTGCGGCGTAGTTTCAAGCGCCATTTCGGCCTGACATTCTGGGAAATGGGGCGCATGCTGCGCCTTCGCCAAGGCTTCACGACGCTGAATCAAGGCGGCAGGGGATTGCGGATCAGCTATAGTCCAGGACCTTATATTCAAGCGTCTGCCCGTGTCGCAGACGCATTTAGGGCTGAAGTGGCTTAAAATACAAAGCCCCGCTCAATCGAGCGGGGCTTTTCATTTCGGTTTTTGAAAGACTTATTCGTCTTCAGAAATATCAGGCACGCCGACCGCGTGGAAACCGGCATCCACGTGCAGGACTTCACCGGTGCAGGATTTACCCAGGTCTGACAACAGATAGAGCGCAGCGCCCGCTACACCTTCCATCGTGGTGTCTTCTTTCAGCATCGACCAGTCTTTACCGGTCTTCATCAAGGTCTTACCGCCGGAAATCCCGGCCATGGCCAGGGTACGCATTGGACCGGCAGAGATCGCATTGACGCGAATGCCTTCAGGGCCCAGATCGCGGGCAATATAACGCGTTGAGGCTTCAAGGGCGGCTTTGGCAACGCCCATGACGTTGTAATTGGGGACAACGCGCTCAGAGCCCAAATATGTAAGACAGACCATAGCCCCGCCGCCATTTTCCTTTGAGGGCATGATCGCGCTGGCGCGTTTTGCCGCATCAACGAAAGAGAAGGCGGAAATGTCCATGGCGCGTTGGAAGCCCAGACGCGTGGTGTTGTGGGTGAAGGAGCCTTGAAGTTCATCCTTGCCCGCAAAGGCGATGGCGTGAACCAGGAAGTCTATCGTGCCCCAACGCGCTTGAAGCGTTTTGAAGCAGGCTTCCATTTCGTCATCATTGGTGACATCAGCCGGGATCAAAAAGTCCTGACCGATGCTTTCGGCCAGACCGCGCACGCGCTTTTCAAGAGCTTCTTGATAGGAAAAGGCGAGCTCTGCGCCTTGAGCGGCCAATTGCTGGGCAATGCCCCAGGCGATGGAGTTTTTGTTCGCCACGCCCATGATGAGGCCACGTTTGCCCTTTAACAGGTCACCGGCAGGAAAGCTTGTGTCAGTCATGGTTTCGTTTTCCGTGATGAAAATCGTCGTGAAGGCCTTGAACCCTCAAGCGACAGGAACAACGTTAAGAGGACATATCCGATAACGCGTTTTTAACCCCGCGTCGAGATGGCGCACCGGATCGTTCACACTGTGGGCTTTCGCTCACGCTCTCTTCACTTTCCCGCTCCATACTGAAACCTGGTCTAGGCGGGCAAGGGGTTGAGGGGTTAAATTAACGCACCGTCCCTTTGGGATGGGCGTTATGACAGATAAGGGTGCAAAGACATATGGCTCCACTACCTCGCTCTCAATCCATTGAAAAATCATGGTCAAATTTGGATTGGCCGAGCGTTTTCGCGGCCGTGATCTATCCCAGCCTTGGGGTTATCGGTTTGATCTTGGCTATGGTTTTGGGCTTGGCCCTGCCCGCCATTACTTTCCATTGGTGGTATATCGTGTTGGCCATGATGGTCGGGGGTATCACTTTGATGGCGTGCAATATGGGCATTGGGGTCCTGCACCGCATCTGGCAACATAAAGCCGGTGAATTGAAATGGCCCGCCCAGATCATCACGGCTTTGAACTGTGTTCTGGCGATGCAGGGTACGCTTAAAGACTGGGTCAATTATCATTCCCAACACCATCGCCTGTCCGATAAGCCAGGCGATCCGCATAATCCGGCTGAAGGAAAGCTCTGGGCCTGGATGGGCTGGTTGTTTTTCCGCGATCGCAATGATTTGAAGCGCCCGATGGCGATGTGGTTGCGCGATATTCCCTTCGTGAAGATCACCGATCAGCATTATAACTGGCTGACCTTGACCATCCATCTGTTTGTTCCGGCGGCAATTTATCTGGCGACCTGGGCGCTGGGCGGATCTGTGATTCTGGTCTTGTTATTACATTCGGCCGCGATCATTGCGCGCGGGGTGCAATTTCACGCCACGATTTTGGGGATCAATGTCTTTGGTCATCTCAAAACCCCGCTCTGGTTTGATTATGTCTTGGCCCTGTTGACCGGCGGTGAAGCCTTCCATGATCACCATCATGATTACCCTGTGAGTGCGCTTCACTTGCCGCGCAAGGGCTTTTTCAATCGCATCTTTGACTATAATGGCACTTTGCTGTTGATTTTTGAAAAGCTGAAATGGGCAAAAGATCTGAAGATCGCCCCGCAATTTATCAGCCAGCCGCGCCTGCCGGCTGCGGAATAGGGTTCCAGCTTTTCGCATAAAAAAAGCCGCTCCGGATGACCGGGGCGGCTTTTTTGTTAGACTTTGGGGGCCAGATTAGTCCGGTGTCCCCATAATGATCGTGCCGTTCGTACCGCCAAAGCCGAAGGAGTTCGACATCACGGTATTGAGTGTTGCGGCTTGGGTTTCACGCACAATTGGCAGGCCATCAAACTCAGGATCCAGCTCATCAATATTGATGGAAGGGGCGATGAAGCCGCCTTGCATCATGAGGAGGCAATAGATCGCTTCTTGCACACCGGCCGCGCCGAGCGAGTGCCCGGTCATGGATTTGGTGGCAGAGAAGGCTGGGATATTGGCCCCGAAAGTGGCGCGGATCGCCTTGGATTCTGCGACATCGCCGACCGGGGTCGAAGTCGCGTGCGGATTGATATAATCAATCGTGCGGCCCTTGGCTTCGGCCATGGCAATTTTCATGGAGCGCTCTGCGCCCTCGCCCGAGGGGGCAACCATGTCATAGCCATCCGATGTTGCGCCATAGCCCAGGATTTCAGCATAGATCTTGGCCCCGCGCGCTTTGGCCCGCTCATACTCTTCCAAGATCACAATGCCAGCCCCGCCCGCAATGACGAACCCATCACGGTTTTTGTCAAAGGCGCGGGAGGCCCGCTCTGGCGTGTCATTATAGCCGGTGGACATCGCGCCCATGGCATCAAACAGGTTGGAGAGCGTCCAGTGTAGTTCTTCACCGCCCCCGGCAAACATTACATCCTGCTTACCCCATTGGATCTGCTCGGCGGCGGCCCCGATGCAATGCAAAGAGGTCGTACATGCCGATGAGATGGAGTAATTCAGGCCCTTGATCTTGAAAGGGGTCGCCAAGGTGGCCGAGCCCGTTGAGCTCATCGCCTTGGGCACTGCGAACGGCCCAATGCGCTTGGGACCTTTTTCACGGGTGATGTCAGCCGCCTTTACGATGGCATCGGTAGAGGGCCCCCCGGTGCCGACGATCAGGCCGGTACGCTCATGCGAGACCTCTTCAGGGCTCAACCCGGCATCGCTAATGGCCTGTTCCATGGCCATATAGCACCAGCCCGCACCCTCACCCATAAAGCGGTAAGCGCGTTTATCAACGTGCTCTTGCGCGTTAACATTCGGCTTGGCGTGGACTTGGCAGCGAAAGCCCAGCTCTTGATAGTCAGGGGCTTGGATGACCCCGGATTGACCAGCCCGCAAGGCTTTTTGCACAGCCTCAGCGTTCTCGCCGATGGAAGAAATAATACCCAGTCCGGTAACGACTACACGCCTCATTCAGACTCTCGCGACTTGTTAGCTTCTGGTTTGAACAGGCCGACCCGAAGGTCCTTGGCAGTATAAATGATTTCGCCGTCCGCTTCTACATGTCCGTCGGCGATGCCCAGGACCAAACGTCTCATAATGACCCGCTTAAGGTTGATAACATAGCGAACTTTTTTTACGTCAGGCGTAATTTGTCCGGTGAACTTTACTTCACCCACGCCCAGCGCGCGACCACGCCCTTCTGCGCCTGACCAGCCCAAGAAAAAGCCGACCAATTGCCACATCGCATCCAGACCTAAACAGCCTGGCATCACAGGGTCACCTTTGAAGTGGCATTGGAAAAACCACAAATCGTCTTTGATATCCAGCTCGGCCTCAACCAGGCCTTTACCGAATTCGCCGCCATCAGAGGTGATCTTGGTGATACGGTCCATCATCAGCATGGGCGGTAAGGGAAGCTGAGCATTCCCATCGCCCCATAGCTGCGCATTACCTGATTGGATCAGGCCATCATAATCATAATGGTCGGGTTGGTTTGTCATTTGCCTTAAGCCCGAAGGTTGCGACCGTTCAGAATTTTAAGGCTCTGCTCAGTCGGGTTTGAATGCGTCCATGAGGATCATTCAAACCAATCGCGTGGTTAGAGGGAAGGACCGGTAGCATGGCTCTCGGTCTGGCTCAAGGTTGGGGCTGTGCCCAATTCATGGGGATAAACCCCCCACAGATCGCGCGCCTGGGCCCAGCCGCGCTGGCCCTCAACCTCTAAACGGCACCATCCCGACAAGCACCGCTCCAGCCATAGCATGGCACCGGGCTCAGCCAGGGCTTCTTGCGGGGCTTCGGCATCCGGGCGGGTGCGCAGCCAGGTGGGGTTCACGACCCAGACCGAGCGCCGCCCAGAGAGCATGCGTTCATGCACCCAAACTTCTTCGCCTTCAGGGTCGCGAATGCGCCGCCAGCTTTCGGTTTCGGCAATGACTTCGATGGGAAGGCCTGCGCGCTTATAATGCCAGGCAATCGGATGATCGGTGGAGGGGCCAGAACGCCCGTTCACACTGGAAAACTTCAAGGACATATAGCGCGGAATGGGAAGGCCGCTGTCCGATCCCGTCGATCGTGACGGGGCCTGCGCCCCCGCAGGAAGGGCGATGAGTATCCAGATCAGAAGAAGGCTTAAAACACGGATCATAGACTTAGGGGTGCGCCCATACTGGTAAATCAGACGTTAACGAGGTGGACGGTTCAGTGAAGTGTGAAACAGTGTTTTTTGACTCGGTTTATTTAGCACGCTTTTTTTGAAGATCGATCACAGTGTCCCTATATGCAAGGCATCAGATTTTGATGAAGGGGCTGATGATGATCCGCACGCTTATCCAAACGACTATCTTATCGACCAGCTTACTCGTGCCCAGCATGGCTTTGGCACAAGACGATGTTCAGGTTCAAACCACCGATCTGGGTCACGGGCTCTATATGCTTGCGACCGATCAGGCGGGCAATGTGGGCATTTTAGTGGGTGAAGATGGCGTCTTTATGATCGACACCCAATATGAGCGCCTCGCGCCCCTGATTGATCACGCCCAGCGCGAGATTTCAGGCCAGGATGTGGAGCTGGTGCTGAACACCCATTGGCATGGGGATCATGTTCAGGGCAATGCCTATTTTGCTGAACGTGGCGCCGTGATTGCCGCCCATCACACCGTGCGTGAACGCCTGACCCATCCCCAGACCTCGCACCTCCTTGGATCTACGGCGGAGCCTTTGGCCGGCGCGTTTTTGCCAAGCCTTAATCTGGGCGATCATTTTACCATCACGATGAATGGGCAAACGGCCGACATCGTCCACACCCCCACCGCCCACACCGATGGCGATCTTTTCATCGTGTTTGAAGAGGCCAATGTTATTCACGCCGGTGATCTCCTCTTCTCAGGCATGTTCCCTTATATCGACCTCGATACGGGGGGCACAGTTGAGGGTTATATCGCCGGTATGGAAGCGATCATTGCGCGCTCTGATGAGAATACCAAAATCATCTCTGGCCATGGCCCGCTCTCTACGCGCGCCGATCTGGAAGCGTCTGTGGCGATGCTGCGCGAGGGTAAAGCCCGCGTTCAAGCCCTGGTCGATCAAGGCTTGACTTTAGCCCAGATCCAAGAGGCCAATCCCTTGGCGGATTTCCATGAGGACTGGAATTGGCGCTTCATCACGACCGAGCGCATGACCACAACCCTCTATCGCGATATCACCGGCCGTCTCGAATAAGACACGTAACACAATTACAAAGACTTCAGACTTTGGACAGGGTCGGGAAAGCCGCCCCTGTCTAGTCTGGGTCTTATGATGAGCCAGAACACCCCCCTTGATACGACCTCGACCTCGCATCGCGCCCCCTGGGGGGTGCTGGCTCATTGGCATCCCGGTTGGATATCGGCCCTTGGTCTGGTGCTGGGCGGGGTGATTGGTATGATCATTGTCGCCGTCAGCGGCGCTTTGGTCTTCGGTCTGATCCTGGGTTTTGCGCCCTGGGCGGTTTTAGGACTTGTTCTGGATCTCGCCTGGGCCAGATCTCACGCCTTAGAGCGTCCCGCAGCTGGGACAGGCCGGGTCCTTGGCCAGAGTGACGATCCGGGTGCGCGCCGTTAAGCCCTCATAGATCCACAGCCGGTTCTTTAACACCTGGCCCGCGCCAGTGATCAGCTTGATCGCCTCCAACGCCATCAGGGATCCGCAGATGCCAGTTAACGGCCCAACGACCCCCACGCGTTCACAGGTTTCTGCTTCGGGCGGAATGTCCGGCACGAAGCATTGATAGCAAGCGGTCTCGCTCTCGTGACCGGCAAAGACGCTCGCCTGGGCATCCCAGCGCCCCAAGGCCCCGGATATGAGCGGGATTTGCGCCGCGATCGCCGCGTGATTGACGGCGAAACGCGTCTCGAAATCATCACAGCCATCCAGAACCACATCCACACCTTGAAGCAGTGCTGGAAGGTTCTGCGCATCGGCTTTGACGGCGTGAATGTCACAGTGAAGGCGCGGATCAAGCGCGGTGAGGCGATCTTTGGCGCGCTGCGCCTTGGGGGCGCCGATATCCTTTGTGGTATAGAGAATCTGGCGTTGTAAATTATCTAAGCTGACATAATCAGGATCAATAAGGGTCAGCTTTCCTACGCCCGCCGCCGCCAGATAGAGCGCAGCAGGCGCGCCAAGCCCGCCCACACCGATGAGGGCGATATGGGCTCTAGCGAGTTTGTTCTGTCCCGGCCCCCCGATTTCTTTGAGCAAGATATGTCGGGCATGACGCTCAATATCAATGGACATGGATAACTCGCATTTCATGTTTTTGACGAAAAGCTAAGGATCGTCTTCAGCTTACATTCAGGCAGCGCCCCTCATGCTTTCATGCATGCCATGACTTACGTAGGGAGGGACATTTTGAAACACTATGCTTTGGCGGCTTTGGCGACCAGTCTTATGCTCAGCGCCTGTGCAACGACGGAAGGCTATCGTCAGCAAACGGAACAATATATCGGCCAGACTTCTGATATGTTGGTGATTGAATTAGGCCCGCCTCTGCGCCGTCATGCCTTGAGCGATGACAGCGAGGTCTGGGTCTATCAATTCGAAGAATATCGCTATATTCCCGGTCATCATTATACCGTGCCTGTCGAGCGCCGGGTGACGTATCGCGACAGTGATGGCTATCGCCGCGAGCGCAAAGAAGTCATTGAGGATGTGGTCTATGAACCACCGCGTGATTATTGGGCCCCGTGTGAAACTCGCTTTGTGATCAGCCCCGATGGCTATGTGCGCGATTTCCGCTTTGAGGGTGAGGCGTGCCGCGCGCCAGAGCGTCGCTAGGACTATGAAGAAATTTGTTCCTTGCAAGGACTATATGTCGACAAGCATAATGCGATAAGCCAGATCCCGCGGGGCAAGGCGCTATCATCAAGAGGGGGGTAGCCCTTGTGAAATGGGTTGATGGGATCTGGTTAAGGCACAGGAGGGCTAACCGGCGTGAAACGCCCTCCTGTGCCGTCCCTTTTAAAGACCGCAGTGACATCTTGGCCTAGCGCTTTAGGGCGAAGCCCGCCATGGTAGTGTTCTAGATTTGTTTAGGTCCCGCCATGTCCCTGCTCGCCTCTGATCCCAATGTCCCCGCGCTTGCCGCTGACCAGACCGCCTTAATCAATTTCCTGATTGATAAGCGGCCTAATCTGTTCCTGACGGGCCGGGCGGGGACAGGCAAGACCACGTTGCTGCGTGAGTTTTTACGTCGGGCGGGCGCGCGCGCGGCCGTGGTGGCCCCCACTGGGGTTGCGGCCATGCATGTGGGGGGCCAGACCCTTCATTCCTTCTTCCGCTTGCCGCCGCGCTTGATTGAGCCTGCCGACATCAAACGCTTGCGCAATGCGCGCGCTTTACAAGCCTTAGAGACCTTGGTGATCGATGAGATCTCCATGGTGCGCTCAGATGTGATGTGGGCGATTGATGCCAGCCTGCGCCTCAACCGTAATCGCCAGGAACCCTTTGGCGGGGTGCAGGTTATTCTGGTTGGTGATCTGGCTCAGCTGCCTCCGATTGCTCAGGGCGAAGAAGGGGCCTATCTTGACATGGCCTATGGCGGGCCCTTCTTCTTCCACCCGCCGGTGTTTCGTGATGCGGGCTTTAGCTATGTCGAGCTGGAACAGGTTTATCGCCAATCCGATCCCGATTTCGTCAATGTCCTGAATGGGGTGCGCGATGGGGATCTGCGTGAAGATCAAGCCAGCCTGTTAAATGCTCGTGTGACCGGGCGTTCGGGTCTGGAAGCCAGCGCCAGCCATGTCGTGCTGACCGCCACCAATCAGGCGGCGTTTAATATCAATTATCAACGCTTGGAAGGCCTTCCCGGCACACCCAAAGTCTTTGGGGCCAAGGTTGAAGGTCAGTTTGAAGAGCGCGCCTATCCCACCGAAGATCCTTTGGTGTTGAAAGCGGGCGCGCGGGTGATGATGATCCGCAATGACCCCCAAGGGCGCTGGGTCAATGGCTCGCTGGGCGAAGTGGCGGGCTTCGAAGGCGATAAAATCCGCATCAAGATCGGCAACGACCAGCATCTGGTCGAGCCGCAAAAATGGGAACGCTATCGCTATGCCTATGATGCCGGGCAAAAGGCGCTCTCGAAAGATGCGGTGGGGGGATTTACCCAATTTCCGCTGCGCCTGGCCTGGGCGATGACTATCCATAAAGCCCAAGGGCTGACTTTGGATAAGGTCTATATCGATATCGCACGCAATCTGTTTGCCCATGGGCAGGCCTATGTGGCCCTGTCACGTGCGCGCAGTCTTGAGGGCTTGGAGCTGTCGCGTTCTTTACGCCCGCAAGACATTATCATCGATCAGCGTGTGTTTGATGTGAAGGCCTATTGCGATCCGCTCCCTCAAGGGCTGTTGGGGCGTTAAAGCGTTGTTTCACGATGCTGGCGGCCTAAGACCCTGATGATTTCGATGCCATCTGGGCAAAGGCGATAATAAATCGAATAAGGTCCGCACAGGGCGCGGCGATAGCCTGGCCGGATATAATCCACTTGTGGATAAATCGTCGGGCTGTGTGCAATTCGGCGAAAGACTTGGTCTAATTTATCCCGGAATATCTTACTTTGCTGCGGGCCAAAATGATCTTGCCCCCAGCGCACGATTTGGCGCAGATCGTCTTCCGCCGCGCGCGTGACCCATAAGGGGGTCATCGCTTTTGCGTTTCATCCAGCCAAATGTCTTGCAGGCAAAGCGGGCTGCGACCGCTGGCCTCACCCTCAATCAGGGCACGGCGCAAATCCTCGATATGCTCTTGAGTTTCCGCTTCGCGGATTTGCCGCTCATCAATCAAGTCTTTGATAAGCGCGCTTAAAGATCCGTACCGCCCCTCTTTTACCTGCAGCTCTAACCAGCTTTCATGCTGGGGCGATAAAGCGATGGTCTTTTGAACGCTCATAGACAAACCTCGGGTCACGAGCCCTAGAGTTTAGCTGAAACTTACCCCAGATACCAGCGATCACACGCCCGTCGAGCCAAAGCCGCCGCTGCCGCGTTCGGTGTCATCCAGGCTATCCACCAGACTCCATTGGATTTGAATTACCGGGGCGATGATCATCTGGGCGATACGCTCGCCGCGTTGAACCACGAAATCGCTGGGCCCATGGTTGATCAGATTGACGAATATCTCACCGCGATAATCCGCATCCACCGTGCCGGGGGTGTTGAGGCAGGTCACGCCATGCTTGGCGGCCAGGCCTGAACGCGGACGCACCTGGGCCTCATAACCCTGGGGTAGAGCCATGGCGAGGCCCGTGGGGATTAAACGCCATTGCCCGCTGGGGATGGTGATGGGCGCGTCTTGGGGGACGGCAGCGCGTAAATCCATGCCCGCACTGCCAGCGGTTTGATAGGCGGGCAACTCCAACCCAGAAAAATGATCGAGCGCGCGAACGGGTACGTGCATGGCATAGTCCTTATAATGATGGATTAGGCTTTGGCCGCAGCGAAGTGTTCGCTGATCGCGGCGGTAATGTCGCGCGCAATCTCGGCCTTGCTGGCGCGGGCCAGCGGGCGGGTGAAGGTCTCAGCGACAATCAAGGCTTCGTTCTCGCTGCCGCCCATCACATCGCCGGAGACATCGTTGGCGATGATCCAGTCACAGCCCTTGCGTTTGCGTTTGTCTTTGGCCAGCTTTTCAACCTCATGGGTCTCAGCGGCAAAACCAATGACCAGGCGGGGGCGATCGGTTTTTAATTGCGAGACGGCGCGCAAAATGTCTGGGTTTTCCGCGAGCGACAGGCTCGCCACGGTGGCTTTTTCCAGTTTAAGCTTTTTGTCCGAGGTTTCTTTCGGCCGCCAATCGGCGACCGCTGCGACGCCGATAAAGATGTCAGCGGGCAGGGCGTTTTCGACCGCGCTCAACATTTCGAGCGCGGTTTCAATGCGCTCGGTTTTAAGGCCATAGGGGCTGGGTAATTGCGTTGGACCCGACACCAGGATGACATCCGCCCCGGCATCGCGCAGGGCTTCGGCCAGGGCATAGCCTTGCTTACCTGAGGAGTGATTAGACAGGAAGCGCACCGGATCTAAAGGCTCAATCGTTGGCCCGGCGGTGATGACCACACGCTTTCCAGCCAGCGGCTTAGGCGCGGTGATGGCGTTCAGGCGCGCTTCGATAATCTGGCTCAAGCGTTCAATCTCGGGCAGGCGACCGGGTCCAAATTCGCCGCAGGCCATTTCGCCCTCATCCGGCTCAATCACCTCAACACCGCGCGCGCGCAGGGTTTTGACATTGGCTTGGGTGGCGGCGTGCGTCCACATGCGCACATTCATCGCCGGGGCCATCAGGACGGGCGTGTCGGTGGCCAGTAAGGTCGTGCTGGCTAAATCATCACACAGGCCATGGGCGGCTTTGGCCAGGATATTGGCTGTGGCGGGGACCACACAGATGAGATCGGCGGAGCGGGATAGCTCGATATGGCCCATCTCCGCCTCATCGGTGAGGGAGAAGAGGTCGTCATAGACCTTCTGCCCGGATAGCGCGCTCACACTCATGGGGGTGACAAATTGCTTGGCCGCTTCGGTCAGAATGGGCGTGGTGGTGATACCCTTTTTCTTGAGCGCGCGAATAAGCTCCAGCGATTTGAAGGCTGCAACGCCGCCGGAAATGATAAGGAGGATGCGTGCTTCGGCCAATTGGGCCTCCCATGACGGTCAATAGGGTGCGCTTAGGCTTACAAGGTCTCGGGCGCGGGGGCAAAGTCTCTTTTGCGGGCGTTCGATGTTAAAGAGTGTGTAAGAGCCAATATCCGATACCGCCGACAGCGCAGGCCAGAAGAAAGCCCAGCCCCATGCCCCAACCCCAATGCAGCGGACCTCGTAGTTCGCGCGGCGGGTGGGCGCGTGCGCGCTCGGCCAGATCTGAGATATCATCAATGAAGTGCGGCAGGCGGCGGATGGCCCCGCGTAGTGCCCGTAAATCGTCCAGCGCGTCCATGACCTGACCCTCAGGGCCCAGCTCGCGGCGCATGAAGCGTTCCACCGCCGGGCCGGAGGCCGTCCACATATTGTGAGCGGCTGAGAGCGAGCGGCACACCCCCTCGACCTGCACCATGGTCTTTTGCAGTAAGACCAATTGCGGCTGAAGATGCATGTCAAACAGCTCAGTGATTTCAAAAAGTTGCAAAAGCACGCGCGACATATGCACATTCGAGGCGTCTTTACCGAAGATCGGCTCGGCCACGGCGCGCAGCGCACTGGCAAAATCGGCCTTGGCATGATGGGGCGGCACATAGCCCGCATCGAAATGGGCTTGGGCGGCGCGATCATAATCCTTGGTCAGGAAGCCATAGAGAATTTCCGCTAGATAGCGCCGTTCGCTCAGCCCTAAGCGGCCCATAATGCCAAAATCGACGGCCCATAGCTGTCCGGTGGGGGTCACGAACAGATTGCCGCCATGAAGATCGGCATGGAAGACCCCGCGTTCCAGCGCTGTGGTCAGGAAGGCATCGGTCAGATCAGCGGCCAATTTCACCTTGTTGACCCCCGCAGCATCGATGCGCGCGATGTCATTCAGCGGCAGGGCTTCGATCCAGCGGGTGGTCAATACCTGTTTGGAGGTTCGCGCCCAATCGACTTCTGGAATGAAGAAATTATCCGCTGCGGCGCTGGCTTCTGAAAGCTCTGAAGCCGCGGCGGCTTCCAGGCGTAAATCCAGCTCTAGAGTTAGCGAGCGCGCGACGGTCTCAACAAAGGCATGGGGTTCTAACCGCTTAGACTTGGGATAGAGGCTTTGGGCTAGCTTGGCACCCAAACGCAGCGCGCGAATATCACGGTGAATGCGCCGCTCGACATCCGGGCGCAGGATTTTCACCGCCACATCGCGCCCATCCAGGGTGCGGGCCTTATGTACTTGCGCGATGGAGGCCGCCGCGATGGCCGGGCCCAGTGTCTCAAAATAGGACGAAATCGGACCTTGGAGCTCCTTTTCAAGGATCGCGCGGGCGAGATCGTCATCAAAGGGTGGCAGGCGGTCTTGCAGACGCATCAGGCCTTGGGCGAAGCTTTCGCCAATCACGTCAGAGCGCGTGGCGAGCACCTGGCCAAATTTGATATAGGCCGGGCCCAGTTTTTCCAAGGCTTGGGCCAGACGCTCGCCGGGATTGTCCGCCCGGTTGCGGATGGCAATCAGGCGCGCGACTTTACCGACCAGGCGGGCCGGGGCGGGCATGGCGGCCTGATATTCGGCCGGGAACATGGCGTCATGACGCGCCAGGGTCCATCCGGCGCGAAGAAGACGAAGGGTATCAATGAGCGTTCTAAACACGGGGGTGATGCTGTCTTAAGGGCTGAGGGCATGACGGGGAGGGCGAAAGGCAGGGAGGGGATTAAATCTTCCACCCGGTATGCAGCGCCGCGATGCCGCCTGAGAAATTGGTGACTTTGACGTTTTTAAAGCCTGCCGCTTCAATCTCCGCCGCGAATGCCGATTGAATGGGGAAGCGGCGGATCGATTCCACGAGATATTGATAACTCTCGCGGTCCTTCACGATCCATTCGCCCATCTGGGGGATGGCATTGAATGACCATAGATCATACATTTTTTCCAAGGCCCGCGTGGTGGGGCGTGAAAATTCCAGACAGAAAAAGCGACCGCCCGGTTTTAAAACGCGGTGAAACTCGCTCAAGGCCGCGGCGCGGTCGGTAACATTGCGGATGCCAAAGCTGATGGTCACGGCATGGGCCGAGGCCGCTTCAAAGGGCAGGCATTCCGCATTGACGCAGGCCCAATCCATATGATCGCGCAGACCGCGCTTGCGCCCGGCTTGCAGCATTTCATAATTGATATCGGCGACGATGGCACTGGCGGGTTGACCGCCGCGCCGGCGCTGGACTGCGTCTGCACGATCAAGGAAGGCGCGCGCAATATCGCCTGTACCACCGGCAACATCGATCAAATGCTCACCCGGTTGCGGGTTCAGCTTGGTGATCATCATGTCTTTCCACACGCGGTGTACGCCAAAAGACATCAGATCATTCATCAGATCATATTTGGGTGCGGCGCTGTCAAACACGCCCTTGACCATGCCGGCCTTTTGCGACCAATCGACCTGTTTAAAGCCAAAGGACGCGGTGCGGGTCTGATCGTGGGTCTGGGTTTCGCTCATGGCCTATCATCCTGATCGCTATGATTTTGGCGCGACCATAGGCCCAAAGCGCGGGTAGGGCCAGTGGTCATAGCCGCGCGCGATGGCAGGGCGCGGCGATTAAAGCGCGATCAGATCGCGCTCGCCGGTTTGATAGGAAAAGACGCTAAAGCCCTCTTCACCCGATTGGCTTTCGCAGCCCTGCCAAAAGGCCAGAAGGGCCATTTGGCCTTTGGGCGTTCCGGCCGAGAGGCGATAAGCGAGCGCTTGGGACAGCGTCATCGTGCCCATATCGCGGTGCGGATCACCGCTGACGCACAGGACTTTCAGGTCGGCGCGCGTGACGGCCAGCCGGTCGATGCGGTCAATGATATGAGGCCAGTTGCCGCACCAGGCCGCTTCAAAGGCGAGCGGATATCCGATCAAATGGGAATTGGGTCGGGCCAGGATTTTAAGGCCCAGCTCGTTCATCCAAGGATGCGTGATGTGAATATGATCGGGCAAATGGCGCAGCGGCAGGCGATGGGAAAAGCCCAGATGTGCGCTCAACTGGCTGGTATAGATCTCTTCATCCAGCACTGTGCCAAAGTGAGACAGCAAAAGCCCGCCCAGCTTATCCGTCCACGGATGGGGCGCACGCACATAGAGGCTCGGCCGGTCAACACCGCGCCGGCTCAAGGCAAGCTCGCCTAATGCGGTTTGAACCGCATGGGATAGCTGTGCGATGCTGGGATAGCTCGCCCCTCGTCCCCCCATGGCCTATTTTCCCCTCATGGTCATGTCTTAAGAAAGTATTGTGATGCCAGAATTGCCAGAAGTCGAGACCGTTCGTCGCGGTTTGATCCCCGCCATGGTGGGTCGTTGCATACTTCGCGCCGAGATTAACCGCCCCGATCTGAGATTTCCTTTTCCGGACAATATGGCTGCGCGTCTGGAAGGCGCGAGGGTGGAGGTGATCGAGCGGCGCTCAAAATATCTTCTGATCCGGCTGAGTAGCGAGGAGACTTTGCTGGCGCATCTGGGCATGTCAGGGCGCTTTTCGATCCTGGCTGAAGACCTCGCCGCGCAGCCCGGTGATTTCGTTTATGCCGCGCGTGCCAACCCCAAGCATGATCATGTCGTCCTTCATCTCGAAGGCGGGGTGGAGGTGCGTTATAATGATCCGCGCCGCTTTGGTTTTATGATGCTTTATCCCAGTGACGGCGATGATCGCCATCCCGCCTTGAAGGATCTAGGCCCAGAGCCGTTATCCAATGCGCTTGATGATGCCTATCTCACGGCGAAGCTGTTGGCGAAACGCTCCAGTATTAAGGCCCTGCTCCTTGATCAGCGCATTATTGCCGGGCTTGGCAATATCTATGTCTGTGAAGCGCTATATCGCGCTGGGCTTCATCCCGAAGTGAGCGGATCGCGTCTCATCCCCCAGGATGTAGAGCGCCTGTTGCCCCATATTCGCGCCGTGATTGCTGAGGCGATTGAGGCGGGGGGATCAACCTTAAAAGATTATGCGGGGGTCGATGGCGCTTTAGGGTATTTTCAGCATCGCTTCAAAGTCTATGGGCGAGAGGGTGAAGCGTGCCTGGCAGAAGGGTGCACCGCTTCGATTGAGCGGATCGTACAAAATGGGCGCTCGACATTTTTTTGTCCGGCCTGTCAAAGGGATAATGACGCTTGACAGGGTAAAGGCGTTGAGACAAGCTTGCTTTACATATCGTCCTGACAGACACGATAAGCGCGTAGGGCGATAGGTCGATTAAAAAAAGGAAAAACTATGATCAAGACGGTTCTGACAAGCGTGATGTGCGTTGCAGGTTTGATGGGCGCCAGCGTTCAGGCGCAAAGTGATGCCCATCCAGCCCTATGGTCGATATCTGATGAGGATTCGACCGTTTATTTTTTCGGCTCCTTCCATTTGCTGCCTGAGGGTGTTGAGTGGAAATCTGCGGCCTATGAAGCGGCTTTTGCCGATGCTGAAACGATTATTTTTGAAACCGATGGGAATAGTCCTGAAGGTCAGCAAGCCGTTGCCGCTTTGATCCCACAGATGGGATTGAATGCGCCGGGCGTGACGTTAAGTTCACAGCTGGATGAAGAGACTTTGGCCAAGCTTTCTGAGGTCGCGCCCAGCTTAGGCCTGCCCGTGGCGGCGTTGGAGCCCTTAAAGCCATGGTTGGCTTCGGTGATGTTGGGTGTAACCCATATGCAGGCTTTGGGCTTTGACCCTGAAAAAGGCGTTGAGCATACGGTCTATGGCGATGGAGTTGCGGCGGGAAAAGCCTTCGCTTATCTCGAAACGCCTCAGCAGCAGATTGGATATTTTGCCAACCTCCCACAAGACGTGCAGGTGGAGATGGTGGGCGAGTCTCTTGATGGTATTGAACGTTTGAGCTCTATCCTTGAAGAGATGGTGTCCGCTTGGGAAGCCGGAGATGTCGACACCATTCACCGCTTGATTGCTGAAGAAATGGAAGAAGACTCTCCTGAAGTTTATGACGCTTTGATTGTTCAACGTAACCATATGTGGGTTGAACCTTTGAAAGCGGCGTTGGCGGGTTCTGAAGATGTTCTGGTGGTTGTCGGTGCAGGCCATATGACCGGCGCGGATGGAATTTTGCCGCTCCTCGAAGCCCAAGGCCTTCACGTTACTCGACATTAAAGGCTAGCCAGCTTAACCGTTTCAGGTGAGATTGTGCGCTGCAGGGTGTCGACCCGGCGGCGCACTTGAGCTATTGAGGCGTTTAGAGTGTCGTAAATGAGTTGCGCCCCCTTTGTGGCGCGTCAGTCGGGAGTGGCCTATGGCCTACCAAAATATTCAAACCAAAACCGAAGGCCGCGTTGGGGTTATCACCTTTGATCGGCCTTCTGCTTTGAACGCTTTGTGCGATGATCTGACCCGTGAATTGAGCGAGGCGTTGGCCGCGTTTGAAGCTGACAGTGATATCGGCTGTGTGGTTTTGACCGGTTCGGCCAAGGCCTTTGCCGCCGGTGCAGATATCAAAGAATTACAAGGTCGCGATTATATCGACCTTTATATGCATGACCCGTTCGCGAAAACCTGGGAATCGGTAGCGCGTTTCCGTAAGCCGATCATTGCCGCCGTTGCCGGTTACGCGCTGGGCGGTGGGTGTGAGATTGCCATGATGTGCGATTTCATTATTGCCGCGGAAACCGCAAAATTCGGCCAGCCCGAGATCAATCTGGGTGTGATGCCCGGGGCCGGGGGCACCCAGCGCTTGGCACGGGCCGTGGGTAAAGCCAAGGCCATGGATATGTGTCTTACAGGTCGCATGATGGGCGCAGAAGAAGCCGAACGCGCTGGGCTCGTTTCGCGCTTAGTCCCTGCCGATGACCTAATGGATGTCGCGATGGAAGCGGCCGAGGCGATCGCCAGCAAGTCTCTTCCCATTGCGATGATGACCAAAGAAGCGATTAATATTTCTCAGGAATTAAGCCTTTCTGAGGGTATCCGTTTTGAGCGTCGCGTGTTTCAGGCTCAGTTCACCACTGAGGACCAGAAAGAGGGCATGGCGGCCTTTGCTGAAAAGCGTTCAGCGCATTTCAAACATCGCTAACCGTGTTATACGCTTGACGTGAAGGCGTGGCCCGTCTATATGCCGCGCCTCACGGTTTTTCCAGCGCCGCCTTTGGTGTGAAGGTGTGGCGCGCTTGTTTTACAAACGTTCAGGACCACACATGGCGAATACGGCGTCGGCTAAGAAAATGGTGCGCAAGATTGCGCGTCGCACGGAAATCAACAAAAACCGCCGCTCGCGGATGCGCACTTTCGTAAAGAAAGTTGAACACGCTCTTGCGGCCGGGAATGCAGATGAAGCAAGAGCAGCATTTTTGACAGCTCAGTCAGAAGTGATGCATGCGGCGTCTAACGGCATCATTCACAAGAATACCGCGGCCCGCAAAATTTCGCGACTGAATGCTCGCGTTAAAGCGTTGGCGACGGCCTAATTCATTCCTAAACGGATGAAGATTGAAGCGCTCGTAGAGAAACTCTGCGGGCGCTTTTTTTATTATGTATACACACAACGAGTGAACGCATTCAATCTCTTTTCTCCATTTCAATGAAGTTGTTGCGACATACACGTAACTGTCACACTGAATCGGTTCAGCTTTTTGAGTGTCACAAATCGAACGGTTTAGGAACACAAAAAATATCTAATTTTTTTTCATTTTCCAACGCCTAGTCCCCGTTAGATTTTTTGGATGTCAAGTCGTGATTCGGGGGTCTTGAACGGTTAATCCTGTTGACCCGCGAGGCTCGATCAGTAACCTAAGAACTCCAGACGGTAGTCATCTCCATACGGACCATGAAATCCGCAGCGGGCGCATCCTATGATGTGGCGCTGAGCGTGATGGCTTTTCCGAAATTCAAAACTTTGACTGCGTTCAGAATGAACAGGCAAAGGCAGAGGTTGGGGAATTATGGGCTTGAACAACTCGGTATATGCGCTGGCCGACACGACCGCACCTGCCACCACCATGGGCTCCATGGTCAGCGGTGTATGGCGTGAAGTGCGCGCTCACCTGCGTCGTGAATACGGCGATACCGTTTTCGCGGCAGAGATTGCACGTTTGCGTGTGGTCGAAGATCTCAACCAGCGTATTTTAATTGTCTCCCCGAATGAGTTCAGCCGCTCGTGGGTTGAAGACAATCTTGGATCTCGCTTGGCCGCGCTTTGGGCGCAATATGATCAGACCCCGCGTGAGATTGAATTATGCGTCGACGGTCAGGCCCTGCCTGTGTCGAGTGATTTGTCCGCCGAGACAAGACAGGGTGCTGCACATCGCGCATCAGGTGCTAATGTTGGCGTTCAAGGCGCACCCAGCGTGCAGGACTCCTCCACCATGAACCCTGAGCCGCAGCAAAAATCATCTCGCTTCACGTTTGACACCTTCATGGTCGGTCAGGCCAATGTGATGGCGGCCACGGCGGCAAAAGCCATTGCGACCTCGCCAGAGCCCCCCTTCAATCCGGTGTTCTTCCACGGTGATTATGGCGTGGGCAAAACCCATTTGATGAGCGCGATCGTCTCGTCTTGTGCGCCTGCCAAGAAGTGCATGTATTTGACGGCCGAAGAATTCCTCAATGGCTTTCGCTCGGCCTTGCGTCAGAACAATGTTCAGCCCTTCAAAGATCAGGTGCGCACCTGTGATGTCTTATTGATCGATGATGTGCATTTCATCGCGGGTAAGCCGCGCACTGAAGATGAGTTTCTGCACACCTTGCTTGCGATGATCGCGGAGAATAAGCAGGTCGTGCTGGCTTCTCATTGTACCCCCAGTGAGCTCAATATCACCGATGAGCGCTTGCGCTCGGTGTTGCGCGGCGGCTTTGCCTGCCCGCTGCAATCGCCCGATTTGGATCTGCGCCGTAAAATTGTCGATTGCAAAATCACCCAGGCCCGCACCCATCATTGCCCTGATCTCGACGTGCCCGAAGCGGTGCGCGATTTCTTGGCGGCGCGTGTCACCTCCTCTCCGCGCGATCTGGAAGGCGTTTTAAACAATGTCATCGTGCGCACGGCCTATATGGGCCTGCCGGTGACGATGGATACGGTTGAAGACGTGCTGCGGGAGCTGCCCGTGAAGACCGAACGGCGTTTGACTGTGGACGATATCCAAAAAGCGTGTGCGGCGCATTTCTCGATCAGCGTCTCGGATTTGACCTCTAAGCGTCGTACCCAAACCGTTGTGCGTCCGCGCCACATCGCGATGTATCTGGCCAAGACCCTGACCACGCGCTCGCTTCCCGATATTGGGCGGCGTTTTGGTGGGCGTGATCACTCTACGGTGATCCATGCGGTCAACAAAATTTCTGAGCGCCTGCCTCATGATCCCACCTTGATGGACGACATAGAGGCGGTGAAGCGACAGCTCCAGAATTAATCGACCAAAAGTTACTGGAACGCCGCAAGATCGCTATCTTGCGGCGTTTCTATTTGAACACTATGGTAATCACCCACTGTTTCAAACCTTTCCCCTTGGGGATCATAATCCGTCCGAAGAAGGCGCTCTTTTATGAAACTGACAATTGAGCGCGCCGCCCTCCTGAAAGCCTTGGGTCACGTCCAGGCGGTGGTCGAGCGTCGCAATACCATTCCAATTCTGTCCAATGTCCTGATTGAAGCCAGCGGCGATCAAGCCCGCTTCACCGCTACGGATCTGGACATGGAAATTGTCGAAGCCACGGGCGCACGCGTGGATCGTGAGGGCATGGTCACCGCGCCCGCCCATACGCTTTATGAAATCGCGCGTAAATTGCCCGACGGGGCCGATGTGACCTTGGAAATGGCCAGCGATGACCCGCGTATGTCTTTGTCCGCTGGGCGTTCGCGTTTCAATCTTCCGGCCTTGCCGCCCAGTGATTTTCCGGTGATGCCGAGTGAAGATCTGGCGGTCACGTTCCAGGCCCCGGCCGATCAAATGGCACGCCTGATTGATAAGACACGCTTTGCGGTCTCGACCGAGGAAACGCGTTATTACCTCAACGGTATTCACATCCATGTCGCTGATCGTGATCGCCGTCCGGTCTTGCGCGCCGTGGCGACCGATGGTCACCGTCTGGCGCTGGCTGAGATGCAATTACCCTCCGGCGCTGAGGCGATGGCCGCGATTATCGTGCCGCGTAAAGCCGTCAATGAAATCCGCCGTCTGCTTGAAGATGCCAATGACGATGTCACGGTCTCGGTCTCTGAAGGCAAGATCCGCTTTGGCTTTGGCGCAGCGGTGCTGACCTCAAAGCTGATTGATGGCTCTTTCCCTGATTATGAGCGGGTCATTCCGCGCGGTAATGACAAGTTGATGCGTGTAGATCGCGCACCGTTTGCTCAGGCTGTGGACCGGGTCGCGACGATTTCTCAGGAAAAATCGCGCTCGATCAAGCTCTCCATGAGCCAGGGCCAGGTTGTCCTGACCGTCAATAACCCTGAAAGCGGTCAAGCCAGCGAAGAGCTTAGCGCAGATTATAGCTCGGATGAGATGCATATCGGCTTTAACGCACGCTATTTGTTGGATGTTGCCGCTCAGATTGGCGGGGATGAAGTGGTGTTTGAATTTAACGATTCAGCCTCTCCCACACGTGTCACCGATAGCGGTGATCCGGACGCTGAATATGTGCTGATGCCGCTACGCGTTTAGGCCCCTTAGGACGCTCTTGATGGCGAATGACGCCTTAGATGACGCGCTTTCTTCTTTCACGCCCGCCCCGGATCACCCCAGGGCGGGCGTGACGCGTTTGCGCCTGACGCAATTTCGCAATTATGAAAGCCTTGATTTGGGGCTGAATACGCGCCCGGTCTGTCTGATCGGTGAAAACGGGGCCGGGAAAACCAATCTGGTCGAAGCGGTTTCCTTTCTGGGGCCGGGCCGGGGCCTGCGCGCCAGCGGGGCCCAGGCCGTGATGCGCAATAGCGAAGATGCCTATGGCGTCTGGGGCATTTATGCCGAGGTTGAAACCCGTGATGGCGCGATGCGGGTCGCCACGGGCGCTGATCCTGATCAGCCGGGCCGTCGGCGCACCCGATTGGAAGGCGAAGCGGCCACGCAATCTGAACTCGCGCGTCTTCTGCCCATGATGTGGTTGACCCCGCGCGAAGATCGCCTTTGGGCCGGTCCGCGTAGTGACCGGATGCGGTTTTTTGATCGCATGGTCTTGGCCGCCGATCCCGCCCATGCGCAGGCCGCCAGCGCTTATGAGAAGGCGCAGAAAAATCGCCAAAAGCTTCTGGATGTCGAACGTGAAACCGGTCGGCGCGCCGATGGTGATTGGCTGAAAATCCTAGAGCGTGAAATGGCCGAATTCGGTGTTGCCATGGCGGCCGCGCGTTTGGAGACTTTGGTTCATCTGCAAAGTGAGATTGATCAGCGCGCCAAAAGCGCCTTTCCCAAGGCCGATCTCAGCCTGGATGGTATGATAGAGGTACAGCTGTCTGAAGGCGCAAAAGCCGGCGATGTTGAAGATGGGTTTGCGAGTGAACTGGCCCGGGTTCGCCCGCGCGATGGCGCGGCGGGGCGGGCCTTGAGCGGGCCTCACCGGACTGAGCTTTCGGTGCGCCATCGCGAAAAAAATCAAGCCGCCGCGGAATGTTCAACCGGCGAACAAAAGGCGCTGGTGCTGGGTCTGGCCCTGGCTCAGGCCCGCGCACTGCGCCATGTCAAAGGCGTGATCCCGATCTTGATCTTTGATGAGGCGTGCGCCCATCTTGATCAGGCGCGCCGCGATGGCTTGGCCGAAGCGATTTTAGATATTGGTGCCCAGGCCTGGATGACCGGGGTGGATGAGGCGCTGTTTTCGGGCTTCGGTGAAGGGGCCCAGCGCTTCAAGGTTGATGAGGGCTGTGTGAGCGCGCTTTAAGCCGGGCTCATCTGTGCATCTTTTTCTTCAAAGGCATCGACTAATTTGAACTGCCCTCCCGCGACCATATCCACCAAGACATGGACCAAGATCACAGGCCATAGCGATTGGCCGATGACAAAGATCACGGTGAGCAGGATTGAAATCGGTAGGATCGTGATCATGCCTTTCAGTCCTTGATAGACATGGCCGAGGATGAACCAGATAAGAGCGAATATTGCGGCCAACCAGAGCGGTGCGATCAGAGCTAAAGCGCCAATCATAAAGCCTCGGAAGACAATCTCTTCAGTAATACCGGCGGTTAAAGACAGGCCTTGAAAGCGGGCATGGTCTTTTTCAGTTCTAGGCCGGATGAGGTCGAGATCTGCGGCCGTTTCAAACTGTTGGCGCATGGAGATGCGGGACGGCGCATGCAGGGCCGCAGCGATCAGGGTATAGATGAGATATGTAATAATCATGCCGCTCAGGCCCCAACTGATCCAAGCGCGCCACCCTGTGGGTAGACGAAAGCCCAGTTGAGCCCAACTTAAATCAGAAACATGCCAGCAGATGAGACAGATCAGAGCAAGGCTCCATAGCAAAACCATAGCGCTATTGTAGTGTTTGAGCCGATCAATCTGGACCCCTTTGGCGCGTTGAGCGCGGGTGAACAAATCTTTGATCATGCTAAAAACCAGGAAAAGTGTGACGAGGCCTAACCCGATCACCAGGCTGGGCTGTTGCAGGAGCGCGCTTAGGTCGAGCATTGACATGACGGGGACTTCCTTCATCAAAGGGGAGAATAATCCTCAAGATAATTGTGAATGCGAATTCGCATTCACAATTATGGAAAAGATGAAATGAGTCAAGGTATAAAACCGGCCCGCCAGGCCCGATCCGAAGAAACGCGGACTAAGCTTTTAAAAGCGTTCGGTGATTTGCTGCGTGAGAAAAGCTTTGATGATCTTACGGTCAGTGAGATTGCCGCACATGCAGGCCTCGCCGTGGGTACCGTGTATCGCCGGTTTGAGAATAAAGACGCCTTCATTCCGGTTATTTTCGAACTTTATGGGGAGCGCTTAGCCGCCTTTCATAACCAATATGCAGACCTTCATAGTCAGGCTGAGGGCCTCTATGCGGCGATCCGAGTCAATCTGGAGCTCAATTGGCGCTTCATTCTCAGTGAAACCCCCTTGGTGCGTTCAGCCTATATGTATGGGCGTTTGCGCCCTGATCTGGTGGGTGAGGAATGGGATGGCAAGCTTCGGGCCGCGCGGGACGCAGCAATTGCCTATCTCAACAATTACCCCGACGAGATTAATCAACCCGTTGAGCGTGCGGGTGAAATCTTGGTCTATATGGTGAATACGGTTCTCGTTGAAAAAGCGCTCTACCCCAATGAGGGCGCTGCGGCAGCTTTAAGCTTGTGCGATGAGGCATTTTTAGATGCTATGGCGAACGCGGTTTATGGGGCGGTATGCGCTAAGCCTCATCCCTAATCCTTTAAGGCTTTTAATCGCAATAAACGTATATTTTGCGCCTTTCGTCCATGCGAAGGCCCCCTCATCGCTATGTATGGAGGACTGTCATGGGATATTTATCAGGCAAAACCGCGCTCATCGTTGGGGCCAGTGCTGGGATTGGAGAGGCGTGTGCGCGCTTGTTTGCGCGTGAAGGCGCAAATTTAGTCTTGGGTGCACGCGGGAAAGATCGCTTAGAGGTTTTGGCGCGCGATCTGCGCAGCACTGGGGTAGAGGTCGCAACCCTGGCCGGGGATGCCAGCGATCCAGATTTTGGTCTGGCCTTGGCTGATTTGGCGACGACCCGTTTTGGGCATCTTCATATTGCGCTCAACAATGCCGGTATTCTGGGTGAGCGTCCGGCGTTTTTGGATATGACGCTGGACGAATGGCGCAGGGTTTTGGCGAATAATCTCGATTCCGCTTTTTACGGTGCGCGCGCACAGATTCCGCATCTTTTAAAGGAAAAGGGAGGGTCATTGATCTTCACCTCCAGCTTTGTGGGTCTTCGCAATGGCATGCCCAATATGTCGGCCTATGGTACTGCGAAGGCGGCTTTGGGCGGTTTAGTCAAATGCCTGGCCAGTGAGTTTGGGGCGCAGGGCCTGCGCATCAATGGCTTGGTGCCCGGCGGCATTGACACCGATATGGCGCGTGAATTTGCCGATACCCCCGACATGATTGAATTTGTCAAAGGCCTTCATGCCATGAAACGATTGGGGACACCGGATGAAGTGGCCCAGGGCGCGCTTTATCTCGCCTCGGATCTTTCCAGCTTCACCACCGGCTCAATGCTGTTTTGTGATGGGGGTGTTTCGATCAGCAAGGTTTAAGTCCCAAGCCAAAAGTGCGCGCATGTGTAGTGGCCCCCTTCAATCGGGCAAAGCGATAGACTTATATCCGCTCGTCAAAGGGGGTGCACATGGATTTGCATAATCTCGTTTTATTTGCCGGGGCCATTTTAGTCCTGTTCTTCACCCCTGGTCCGGGTATCGCCGCCATGATCGCGCGCACCTTGCAAAGTGGGCCGCGCCATGGTGCGATCTATGGCCTGGGTATTTTGTCAGGCGATATTTTTTGGCTGACCTTGGCGGTTTTGGGTTTATCCAGTCTCAGTGATGTATTGGGGCCTTATGCAATCGCGATAAAACTCATTGGCGGCGCGTTTTTGCTCTGGATGGCCTATGGCGCATTTCACAGCGCTCTACGTCCACAAGCGGACATTAAGCCGCCTTTGATCAAAGGCCGATTAGGGCTTTTGGCGACCTATATGACCGGGATTGCCATGCCACTGTCCAATCCCAAGGCAATTGTGTTTTATCTTTCATTTCTGCCGGCCTTTTTTGATTTAAGCCAGGTGCACCTGATGGATTATCTATCCATGGTTATCATCATGTTTTTATTGTTTATCTTGTGGGTGATCGTCTATGTGGGCCTGGCGCATAAAGCGCGCGATTATCTTCTGAAGCCCAAGGTGAAGCGCTATGGCGATTTTGCCACCGGTTTTGTGATGCTAGGCGTGGCGGGTTTGCTTTTGATCAAGTAGACTTCGCCCATGTCAGAAAACACGAATCAGGAATACGGCGCAGACTCCATTAAGGTCCTTAAGGGGCTGGATGCCGTTCGCAAACGTCCGGGCATGTATATCGGGGATACCGATGATGGTTCGGGCCTGCATCACATGGTCTATGAAGTCGTGGATAACGCCATTGACGAGGCGTTGGCCGGCCATTGTTCAACCGTCACGGTGATCTTGCACGCCGATGGTTCGGCCAGTGTCGCCGATGATGGACGCGGCATTCCGACCGCCATCCACGAAGGTGAAGGCGTCTCGGCGGCTCAGGTCATCATGACCCAGCTGCATGCGGGGGGTAAGTTCGACCAGAACTCCTATAAAGTCTCGGGCGGTCTTCACGGCGTGGGCGTGTCCGTGGTCAATGCGCTCTCGGATTGGTTGGAGCTGACGATCTGGCGCAATGGTTTGGAACACCAGATGCGTTTCCTGCGCGGTGATCCGGAAAATGGCCAGGACCTGAAGGTTATTGGCGAGGCCAAAGGCCAAAAGGGTACGCGCGTGCGCTTCATGCCTTCAGAGGAAACCTTCTCTGACATCGTTTTTGTGCGCGAGCGCTTGCATCACCGCCTGCGTGAGCTGGCCTTCTTGAACTCCGGTGTGAGAATCGTGCTGCGCGATGAACGCGAGGCCGAACCGGTTGAAGAAGTGATGAATTATGAAGGCGGCGTCGGGGCGTTTGTCAAACATCTCGACCGGGCCAAAACCCCTATTTTCCCCGATCCGATCATCCTGTCGGGCGAGCGCGAAGGCGTCAGTGTTGAAGCGGCGATGCAGTGGAATGACAGCTATCATGAAAATGTGCTGTGCTTCACCAATAACATCCCCCAACGCGATGGCGGCACGCACTTGGCGGGGTTCCGCGGCGCGCTGACCCGTTTGATCAATCAATATGCGGCGAGCTCTGGCATCGCGGCGAAATCCAAGGTGGCGATCACCGGCGATGATGCGCGTGAGGGTTTGACCTGTGTGTTGTCGGTAAAGGTGCCAGATCCTAAATTCTCCAGCCAAACCAAAGACAAGCTGGTCTCGTCTGAAGTGCGTCCGGCCGTAGAGGGCTCGGTCTTTGAGGCCTTGGCGGAATGGTTTGAGGAACATCCGGTAGAAGCCAAGCAGGTTGTGTCCAAGATCGTTGAGGCGGCTGCGGCGCGCGAGGCCGCGCGTAAGGCGCGTGAACTGACCCGGCGTAAATCGGCGCTCGATATCACATCGCTGCCCGGTAAGCTGGCCGATTGTCAGGAAAAAGATCCTGCCAAGTCCGAGCTGTTCATCGTCGAGGGCGATTCAGCCGGCGGCTCTGCCAAACAGGGACGTAATCGCGAAAACCAGGCCGTCTTGCCTCTCCGTGGTAAGATTTTGAACGTCGAGCGCGCGCGCTTTGATAAAATGCTGTCCTCAGATCAGGTCGGCACCTTGATTACGGCGCTGGGCACCGGGATCGGGCGCGATCAGATTGATTACAATAAGCTACGCTATCATAAAGTCATCATCATGACCGATGCGGACGTTGATGGCGCGCATATTCGTACCTTGCTCCTGACTTTCTTCTATCGCCAGATGCCGGAACTGATCGAGCGCGGCTATCTCTATATTGCGGAGCCTCCGCTTTATAAAGTCACGCGGGGCCGCTCTGAGCGCTATATGAAAGATCAGCCGGAAATGGATCAGTCCCTCATTGAGGAGGGCTGTTCCGAGGCGAGCTTGACCCTGTCCACGGGGGAGACGATCACCGGTGAAGACTTGGCGGAACGCGTGCGTGTGGCGCGCGGCTTTGTCTTGAACTTGGCCCGGCTTCGCGCGCGGGCACCGGCCTTCGCGTTGGAGGCGGCCGCCCTAGCCGGAGCATTGCATATTGATGTAACCGCCGAACAGGCTGCCGCTACGGCAACGCTGTTGGACCGGAGCGCCGATGAAGGCGAAGACGGCTGGTCAGGCCACGTCAATGAAGCGGGCGATTTGGTGCTGAGCCGTGAAGTGCGCGGTGTGACCGAGACGGTGATTTTGGATGACAAAATCCTCGCCACGCCGGATGCCAAACGCCTGATGGACCGTGCCAATGAGATCCGGCCGGACTTTGAAAAAGGCCCCGCGCAATTCCTGCGTAAGGGTGAGGAAACGGTGATCTATGGGCCATGGAGCCTGGTGGAAACCGTGACCAAGGCCGGTGCCAAAGGCATGAAGATCCAGCGTTATAAGGGTCTGGGCGAGATGAACCCGGATCAATTGTGGGAAACCACGCTGGATCCCGAAGCACGCTCTTTGATGCGCGTTAGCGTTCAAGAAGCCGATGTGGCCGATGATCTCTTCGCTAAATTGATGGGCGATGTGGTCGAACCGCGCCGCGACTTCATTCAAGAATTTGCCTTGGAAGCCGAGGTCGACGCTTAAGCGCTCTGTGTGCTGAATTGAAACACCATAAAGGCCGGATGGGTTATCATCCGGCCTTTAAGGTTGTGGTTTGACCCCACCCAATAGGGCATCGAGCGCGGTGATATATTCGGCCAAGGCCGCGCGGCCTGTCTGAGTTAACCTTACCAAGGTCAAGGGCTTACGCGCTTTGAATTGCTTTTCGATGGCGATATAGCCCGCATCTTCAAGCTTTCGAAGATGGACGGAGAGATTGCCCTGGGTGGTTTCCAGCACGGTTTTAAGCTCAGTAAAGTCAGCCGCCTCTACATTGGCGAGATAGG
This sequence comes from Woodsholea maritima DSM 17123, assembly GCF_000382325.1. Classification (GTDB taxonomy): domain Bacteria; phylum Pseudomonadota; class Alphaproteobacteria; order Caulobacterales; family Maricaulaceae; genus Woodsholea; species Woodsholea maritima. Next base: position 836,312 of record NZ_KB908056.1, on the reverse strand, counting down.
TCACAACGCCCAGCCATATGCGTCCATGGATAACGTCATCAATTTTGGAAATACCGCTCACAAGCTTACCCTATCACCGCCGTGCGAGCTGGATCAGAACTGCGCCGGGTAGGTCAGATCGGAAACGTAAATTTGGCCCGCCATCATCAGCGGTAGGGTTGCCCGGCTCAAGCGGTTTTTAATGAAGCCGCCCATCAGGAAAAAAAGACTCATTCTAAACAGGTAGGTGACGAAGAAAATTTTGGCAAAGGCGGGAGGGGGCTGGCACCAAGGACGGGCCAGAAGGCCATGCCCGTTGCACCCCATCGAGTGCATGCAGGCGCTCGAACGGGGCGAAAGTCGAGAGTGCGGACATCAAAAAAGCTCCAAGCTGTAACTTTATCGACGCGCATCTCAGATAAGTTTTAAAAGCACATAAGTCTATTGAAAATTAGGTGCAGGGCGAGGTTTGTGGGTGCGTTTGAGTGAAAGCAAAAGGTGAATCTATTGTTTTTATTAATTTTTTTATTGAAACTCAGATGGTCGGATGATTTGGAGAAGTGGGTTTATACGCCCCTTAAGATCTATAATTGAGCGCATTTAGCGTTGCTGAATTATCGCACTATTTGCAATTTTAAGGAAAAAAGCAGGTCGCTTGCCCCTCTTCGGTGAACAGGCCTTGTGACCCCTCAAGGGTTAAGGCATACTCTCCCGCGTACGGGCGGCCTAGCTTTGGCCCGGCGGAATACTGATACTGTGCTTATGCGTCATCTCGCTTACTCGCGGACAGCCTTCCCCGACTATCGACGTCCGTTATGCCAATTCTTTGGACGCTAGAATTGGGGACATGATGACGCGCTGGACGCAGCGCAGTACTGTATTAGGACTGAACATGACAACTGGCGTTGTTAAATTCTTCAACGAAACCAAAGGTTTCGGCTTCATTACCCCTGATGATGGTGGCAAGGACGTTTTCGTTCATATCACCGCTGTTCAAGCTGCCGGTTTGGCTGCGCTGAGCGATGGCCAAAAAGTGTCTTTCGAGACCGAGCCAGACAAGCGCGGTAAAGGCCCAAAGGCTGTTAACCTGGAAGTGAACGGCTAATCTTCGCCCTCACGACACAGATTTGCGCGGCGCTCTCTCACGAGAGCGCCGCGTTTATTTTTGGGGCTAGTTATCTTGAGCTTGGCTCATATCCGCGCGTACGGCCAGGCCCGTGGCCGGGAAATCCGTAAAGACCCCATCGACGCCCAAGCCAAAGATATGACGAAACTCTTCGTCGCTGGTCACGAAGGGCGCACCGACATCATCATCGCGCACCGTCCAGGTGTGGACATAGAGGCCTGCCGCATGGGCGGCTTCGACATAGCCGGTGGGTGAGCCATCGTCTTCGCTATATAACGCATACTTATAAGGCGCGATGACCTCGGCGAAGCTGGCAACGCGATCCATATCATAGCCGCGTTCAGCCAGATCACCGCCATCTAACATGGCCAGGCGTACAGGGCTTTCAGCGTTCAGACGCTCTAAAAATTCCGGATCAAAAGACTGAATGATGATCGGCGCATCGGCGCGGTTCAAATCATAGGCGTGGAGGGCAGCGAGAAGTGGCCCCATCGGGTCGAGCCCCACAGCGGCATGCTCGGCGGGGGCTTTGACTTCAGGCTCGATGGTGATGGTACAATCGCATGCGGCTTGCTCGCTGGCGACAAAGTCCAAAAACTCTTCAAAGGTCAGGACTTCATCTTGACCATCAAAGTCTTCTCCGCGTGAGGGGCGGGTTTGGCGCGCGCGCAGGGTTTTGATCTCCTCCAGGGTGAAATCAATCGCCCACCAGTCTTCATGATCAAACAGGGTGCGGCGACGATCGGCAAATTCTGGATGATTGGCGACATCGGTACTGTCAGAGAGATAGCCATCATGACGGATGATCAAAACCCCATCGCGGGTCATCACCAGATCAGGCTCAATAATATCCGCGCCTTGATCCAGGGCGCGTTTATAGGCGCTCAGCGTATGTTCTGGGCGTTCGCCGCTGGCCCCGCGGTGGGCGATGATCAAAGGCGCTTGCCCCTTTAGGGTCTGCCAGTGCGGCGCGGTGCTGTCTGCGCCTACGTGATCTACCGTCTCAGTGGGCGCTTCGCCTTGTGGGGCATGGCATGCCACCAACATCAATGAGGCGCTTAAGCCCGATGCCAAAGCCCAAGAAAATTTAACGGTCATGATACCCCCCAGAACCAAAGTCTGAGAAGCGATCATAAAACACGCCGCGCGCGGGGGGGAGGGTTTTCCGGCCCCCGTCGCTGAAACGTCATGAGGAATGGGAGCGCTTAATACCCGCCGCGCCCGCGTGGATCGATGGGTTGATCACCAGGAATGGAACTGGCTGGTTCTGCCGGTGTGCAATAAGGCCAGCTGCCGCCGCGCATTTCACGATCGCCGCACGTGCTGGGGTGATCGGGCAGATTGGCGCAGGCGCTCAACCCGACAAGGCCTAAGCCCATAAAAACAAAGGCCAGCGCCCGGCGTGAACGGTTTAAAAGATGCATCATGATCGCATTCCCCTCATCTGGCGGGCATACTCTCTATCTTCCGGCCAAAGCGCAAGCATCGAAAGGTGTAAAACCTTTGATTAAGGTTCACGCGGCCTTAACCGGAATGATGTGTTGTAGGCAGGGCACGCTTTTGTGGCCAAAGCCTATGGACCGGCAGGAATGACCCGACGTTCTTCGCGAAAAACGCCGCCTCATGGCGCGCGCCATACCAAAACCGTGCGTAAACCCCGCTTTGGCTGGGCGTTTTGGCTACGCTTGACCGCCTGTGGGGTGATCATTGGCATGCTGGGTGTGGGCGCTGTGGTCATCGGGTTGGCGCGCGATCTGCCTGATACATCGGCCTTGGTGGCGGCCCCGCGCACGGCGTCTTATACGTTGATGGACCGTCAGGGCCGGATGATTACCCAGCGTGGCCAGGGCATAGGTGAGCCTTTGACGGCGGATACCTTGCCGCGACGCTTGGCCGATGCCGTGATCGCGGTCGAGGACCGGCGTTTCTATAGTCATTTTGGCATTGATCCCATCGGCATGGCGCGTGCGGCCTTTATCAATATGCGCGCAGGCTATGTGGTGCAGGGCGGCTCCACGATTACCCAGCAATTGGCCAAGAACCTGTTTCTCAGCTCTGAGCGGACCTATAAACGTAAAGCGCAGGAGATCTTGCTGGCTTTGTGGCTGGAGCGTCGCTTTACCAAGGATGAGATCTTGGCGCTCTATCTCAACCGGGTGTATTTCGGCGCGGGCTCTTATGGCGCGGATGCGGCGGCGCGGCGCTATTTTGGTCATGGTGCGCGCGATTTATCCATCGGCGAAGCGGCCTTGCTGGCGGGGCTGTTGAAAGCCCCCTCGCGTTATTCCCCGGCGATGGATGCGCATCGCGCGGCGGTGCGCGCTACAGTGGTGCTCGACTTGATGCTGGATACCGGCCGGATCAGCGAAGCCGAACGCTTGGAAGCGGCGAACACACCGATACGGGTTTCACGCGGGGCGTCCAGCCCCGGTGCGGGCTGGTTTGCCGATTGGATCACCAGTCAGGTGCGCGAGGAGGTCGGCACCCAGACCCAGGACTTGATCATTCACACCACCCTGGATGTCGATGCGCAGCGTGCGGGTGAATATGCGATGTCGAGTGTTCTCAACGAAGGTGATCTGGCGCGCGGGGCCCAAGAAGGTGCGCTGGTGGCGCTTGATACGACGGGCGGGGTTTTGGCGCTGGTGGGCGGGCGTGATTATGCGACATCGCCCTATAATCGCGCGGTCAGTGCCCATCGCCAGCCGGGCTCTGCGTTTAAGGCCTTTGTCTATGCCTCGGCCTTTGAAGGCGGGCTTTATCCTGAAGACATTTATGTTGATAGCCCGGTCAGCTTTGGCACTTACACCCCGCAGAATTACAATGATAAATACGAAGGCCTGATGAATTTGGAAACGGCCTTTGCCAAATCCTCCAACTCCATCGCGGTTCAGGTCGCAGAAAGTATCGGGCGCGCCAATGTGCTCAGAACCGCGCAGCGCCTGGGCATTGAAAGCCGTCTGGAAAATACTCATGCGCTGTCTTTGGGGGCCTATGAAGTTACCCCGATTGAGATGGCCTCGGCTTATGCGCCCTTCATGAATGGCGGGTATCGCACGCCTGCTTATGCGATTACGCGCATTGAGACTTTAGAGGGCCGCGTGTTGTATGAACGCCCAATGATGCAGGGCGATCTCGTCTTGGCCCCGCGGGTCCAGCGCGATATGCGGCGCTTGTTTGGGGCCGTGGTTGATCATGGCACGGGGCGCGGGGCGCGGGTTGAGGGGCGTTCGGTGTTTGGAAAGACTGGCACCACCAATGATAACCGCGATGCCTGGTTTGCCGGATGGGCCGATGGCATCGTGGCGAGCGTGTGGATGGGCAATGATGATGGCTCGTCCACCGATCATGGGGTCGGTGGGGCCGGCCCGGCGCGCGCCTTCTCGCGCTTTATCGCTTATGCCCCGATTTATCCAGGGGTTGAGGCTGAGGCCGAGCCGGTCCGCCAAGCGCCTTCGAGTTTGGAAGATCTTCTAACCGGTGCAATCCTGGCGCGTGATGGGGTGGGTGAGCGCGAGCCCGAGCCGCGCGAAGACGAAGATCAAAACGACCCAATTGGTTCGCTGCTTCAAAGCCTTGGCGGCTAATTCATTTAAAAACTTTTTACGCGAAGATTATCCTTTTGCCCTGCTATTTTCAAAAAAGCCTGTTATGTAGGGCGCAATGATCTGTCACGCCTTTGAAGGGGAAAGACGATGAAAGCATCTGCTTATGTATTGACCGGGGCTTTGGCTCTTGTGCTCGCCGCCTGCTCCAATCCTAGTGAAGACGTGCGCTCCAGCACCCATGCCGAAACTCAGATCACTGAGGATCAAGGCCTTGCCGCTTTGGCCCGGATGTATCTGGCGGATCAGGGCAAGGTGACCTGGGATGCGCGCACCTATGAAGATGGCGTCTTCACCTTCACCAATGTGCATATCACGGGTGGGGAAGAGGTTGGCGACACGCAATTGTCGAACCTGGTGATCGCTGCGCCGCGTCTGGAATTTGATGCTATTGTGTTTGACCGTGTCGCGATTGAGGGTCTTACGAGTGTGGATGGGGAGGAAACGCTCACCATCGCGCATATTGAGATTGATCATCCTGGTCAGATGCTGGCCGAAGCGGTAACGGCGGCGTTCGATGGGCGCGACTATCAGTATTCCGGCGACGTCACCGATGAGGTGATGGAGGGCTTTGGGCTGGAGCGTTTTCACCTTTCCGATCTGCACATGGTGTCTTCGGACCCTGAAGGGCCGAGTGATGTCAAGCTCGCTGCTTTGACCTTCGATAATCTGGGGGCCAATGGACTGGATGAGTTTTCCGCTGAAGGCTTCTCACTGGAGGGGGAAGATAAAGAGACCGGCCTGATTACGCTTCGCCTGGAGCGCATGGCCTTGGAAGGTCTGGGCACTGAGGTTGTTCGCCTGGCGCTGACATCCATGCTGCGTGAGGGTGAGGACGAGGCTGGGTCTTCGGCTCAGTTTAACTTCAATCCCGCAGAAGCGCTTGACCGTATGGTCATGACTGGGATGGATTTCAACATTGGCGGCTTGATCGCGCAAATGCCGCAAATGACCTATACCGCAGAGCGTAAGGGGGAGCAGTATGAGTTGGTTTCTTCCATCCCTTCTCTGATCGTGGGCGCTGATAATGCGCAACCTGTTGGGGCGCAGTTGGCGACGGGCCTGCAAATGCTGGGCTATGAGCAGCTTAATATCGCGATGGAAAGTCAGTCGATTTATGATCCGCAAACCGATCGTTCGCGGACTGAGGGCGATAATTATATCCTGATCGAAGATGCGGTACGTATTGATGTCGAACAGGATATTTCTGGTTATTTACGCTCACAGGACTTGCAATTTGCTGCGATAGCCAATGGCGAGATGAGCGATACCGGCATGTTGCCTGCGGAAGTCTATGATCCGCTTTTGATCCATGGTTTTGCCATGCATTTGCAAGACCAGTCTTTGCTGGAACGCGGTATCAATGCCGCCGCTGCCGCGCAAGGCGGCATGGACCCACGCGCCATGCGTCAACAGGCGGCCGCCATGGTGGCTTTCGGTATGGCGGCGGCTCCGGCTGAGCTGCCACGCCCGTTGGTGTCTCAAGTGGGCCAGGCCTTAGCGAATTTCATTCAGGATGGCGGTTCGATCCATATCGTGATGGATCCGGCCGAACCTGTTTCAATAGGTGCGATTATACGCGAAAGCCAAAGCGGCCAAACGCCGGACATTGAAAGCTGGGGTCTGACCATTACGGCTGAAGCGCCTGAAGAATAAGGCTGAAGCGTCTGTATTTAAGATAAAGGGCGCTGGAGAAGATCTCCGGCGCCCTTTACTTTTTTGTGCCGAGAAAGAAACCTTAAGCGGCTTTTTTCTTGATCTGGCGCTGGGCGTGCTTATCCCAGAATGCGCGCATCCGTGGGGCAATCTCCTCGCGGAACCGGCGACCATTGAAGACGCCATAATGGCCCACGCCCGGTTGTACCCAGTCTTCCCGCAGGCGATCGGGTAGGTTCTCACATAGATCGTGAGCGGCTTGGGTCTGGCCGATCCCAGAAATATCGTCTTTCTCACCCTCAACCGTCATCAAGGCGACATCGGTGATGGCTTCGGGGCGCACTGGGCGGCCTTCCCAGGTCATTTCCCCGCGTGCCAGCTTATGTTTCTGGAACACGTCGGAGATGGTTTGCAGGTAAAACTCTTCGCTCAAATCCATGACAGAGAGATATTCGTCATAGAAGCGGCGATGTTTTTCCGCATCCTCACCATCACCGGAGACCAGCTGGTTAAAGTATTGCTGGTGCGCATCCACATGGCGTTCAAAATTCATATTGATAAAGCCGGTCAGCTGTAAAAAGCCTGGATAGACCCGGCGCATGCCGCCGGGATAAATCGGGGGAACGGTATGGATCAGATTGTCGCGGAACCAGCTGAAGGGGCGATTTTCGGCCAATACATTGGGCACGGTGGGGGATTTGCGGGCATCAATGGGCGAGCCCATAAAGGTCATGGAGAGGGGGCGTGTTGGCTCCTCATCCTCCGCCATCAGGGCAATGGCGGCTAGGGTCGGCGGGCCGGGTTGGCACACGGCAACGACATTCACATCGGGGCCAATCTCGCGGATCATCCGGCGTACATAGTCGATATAATCATCAAGATCGAAGCGACCATCGCTGATCGGGACCATGCGCGCATCAGACCAATCGGTGATATAGACTTCACAATCGGGCAAGAAGGCCTCGACCGTGCCGCGCAGCAAGGTGGCATAATGGCCTGACATGGGCGCAACGATCATGACTTTAGGATCATGGATCTCAGCAACTTTAATCCCGCGCGCACGCGCCAGCTGGGCGCGATCCCGTTTGAAGTGAAGAAGTTGGCACCAGCTATCGGCCCAGACCGCTTCTTCTTTGATCTCTACCAGCTTTCCGTTCAGCTCCAGGGGGGAGATTTCCCAGTGGGGTTTACCGTAATTGCGGGTGATGGATTCAAACACATCGGCCGCAGCCGCCGTTGAGCGTCCGATCAGTGTATCACCGAAGGGGTTCCAGGGCGCACGCAGCGAGCGCCGGGTCATATTCGCTGCCGTGCGCCAGGGCATCAGGGCAGCGCGAGAGAATTCGTACATGGAATAGAGCATTGGACCTCCTGTCCACCGCACACCTCGTCTAGTCTTTCAACGCGCAACTATGCGGGATGATCCTCTAGAAAGTGTTGCAGGCGCTCAGCTATTTGTGCGGGCGCAAGATTGTCAGGGAAAATATCGGCAAAGCGACCTTCTCTATCCATCAGATAAATAAAGGAAGAATGGTCGATTAAGTATTCAGCAACGCTAGAATCAGTTTGTGCCTTGGAATAGTATACCCGATAGGCATTGGCCGCTTGGCGTACCTGTTCTGGGCTTCCGGTCAGGCCGATAAGCCCGTCTGGGAAGCTGGGTGAGCTGACATAGCTCGCCAATTGATCGGGGGTATCACGTTCGGGGTCAACACTGATCAAAATGGGCTGAAATTCACCCGCCTGGTCATCGGGTAATTGATCGAGGGCCGCGCCCATCAATTGCAACGACATCGGACAGACATCCGGGCAATAGGTGAAACCGAAATAAATCAACATGGCCTTGCCGCGAAAATCGCTATCACTGACGGTTTGGCCATGATGGTCGACTAAGGTGAAAGGTCCGCCAATGGCAGCCTCACCTGAGGTTCTGACCCCGCCGGTGCGAACGCCGGTGGCGTCTTCAGGTTGGGCCGGATTGCACGCTGAAACGCTTAAACCCATCAGGGCCGCGCAGCTGGCAATAAACAGTCTTCTGGTGCTCATAATTTTATCGTAACCCTTTTTTAAGGATCATGGTGCGACGCACAAGCCAAGTGTGCAAGTCACGATTTACGTGAGGCCCGCGTCGATACGCCCGATTGACATGGGATGGACAAAGGGCATCGATAGGTCTCGACAACATGGCTATAGTCCAGTCTGCTTTGCGGCTTTGGTAAAGTGAAAAAGTACTTTTGTTATGACCCCTTTAGACTTTGATCTTGATACGCCTGCGAATGATGGTTTGCTGACGCCGCTCTTCGGACGCGTACGATTGCGCACCCTGATTTTATTGCGCTGGTTGGCTGTGACCGGACAAACTTTGACGGTTTTATTGGTCCATTATGGCCTGGGCTTTGATTTGCCGCTGGGGGCGTGTCTGGGCGTTATCGCGGCGAGTGCCTGGCTTAATGCCTGGCTCGCCCTGGCTCAACCGACCCAACGCTTTGCCAAAGACTGGGAAGCTTTTGGCCAGCTGACCTATGATATGCTGCAATTAACCGCCCTGCTGGCCCTGACCGGGGGCATGACCAATCCATTTTCGGTGATGTTGGTGGCCCCGGTGGTGATCGCGGTGGCCGCTTTACCCTTACAATACTGGATTGCGCTGGCCTCCATTGCGGCTTTGGGCTCTTTGGCGATGGCGCGCTTTCATTTGCCTTTACCCTGGGGTGATGGCCAGGCTTTGGTGTTTCCCCTGCCCTATGTGGTGGGGATGTGGATTGCGCTGGTGATCGCCATCGCCTTTACCGCGATCTATGCCTGGCTGGTCGGGCGTGAAGCCCAGCGTATGGGCACCGCGCTGGCCGCGACGCAGAATGTTCTGGCACGGGAACAGCGCTTGGCCGCACTGGGGGCCTTGTCCGCAGCGGCAGCGCATGAGCTGGGCACCCCCTTGGCGACGATCCAGTTGACGGCCAAGGAAATGGCGATCATGGCCAAAGATGAAGAGATGAAAGAGGATGCCCAACTTTTGGTCTCTCAGGCCCAGCGCTGCCGCGATATTCTAAAGCGCCTGTCTGAAAGCCATGAAACCACGGATAAAATGCATGCGCGCCTGGGTCTTCGTGAAGCGATGGAAGAGGCGGCAGCGCCGCTTCGCGGCTTAGGCCCGCATATCGCCTTGATGATTGAGCCCAATCATAATGAACCTGATCACCCAATGCTGAAGCGTAAGGTGGAACTGATCTATGCCATGGGTAATTTCATCGAAAACGCGGTGGATTTTGCCAAAACGCAAGTCAGCGTCATCGCCCGATGGGATCAAGACAGTATTGCCTTTACGATTAAGGATGATGGCCCAGGCTTTCCTCCCGATATTCTGGCCAAAATCGGCGAGCCCTATGTCACTACGCGCCGTCACGAGCCGGGCTATGGCGGAATGGGATTGGGCGTTTTTATTGCGATCACCTTGGCCGAGCGGCTGCACGGCAAGGTCTATTTTGACAATGCCCGCGATACCGGCGGGGCGGAGATTACCATCCGCTTGCCGCGAAAAGAGCTAGAGGCTGATCCCTATTATGACGCTGCAATCGGCCCGCAGCCCGCGACCGATCTGCCCCCGCTTTATGAAGACGCGGCGCAATGACGCAGATTAAGCCCGATAACAGGTCGGGCTCTTTTGAACTTGCAAATAAGTCCTATAACTAGGTGATCAAAAAATCACGCACCACGAGGAGTTTGCGTTCGTGAGCGATTTTTCAAACTTAAATCTGCCCGCCGATAAAACCTTGATGGTTTTGGATGATGATGCCCCTTTCCGCACCCGGCTGAGCCGGGCCATGGCCCATCGTGGGTTTGAGGTGACGGCCGTGGGCAGTGTCAGCGAAGCGATGGACATCGCCAAGAACACTCCGCCAGCCTTTGCTGTGGTGGATTTGCGCTTGGAAGACGGCGATGGCTTGGATGTGGTGAAGGCGCTGCACACTCATCGTGCTGATTGCCGCGCGGTGATGCTGACCGGCTATGGCAATATCGCCACGGCCGTGGCGGCGGTCAAATCTGGCGCGGTGGATTATCTGGCCAAGCCCGCCGATGCTGATGACATTATTAAGGCGCTGTTGGCTTTACCCGATGAAAAACCTGAACCGCCAGAAAATCCCATGTCCGCGGATCGGGTGCGCTGGGAGCATATTCAGCGCGTGTTTGAATTGTGCGAGCATAATGTCTCTGAGACGGCACGTCGGTTGAACATGCACCGGCGGACCTTGCAGCGCATTCTGGCCAAGCGCGCGCCGCGCTAAGCCTTAATCCTCGCGCTCTTCAACCCGCATCGCGCGATCGGCGGCGGTGCGGGCAAAGCGCAAGGTGACGGCCTTGCGCCGGGCGGCGGCAATTTTTTCAATCGCGCTTTCACGCACAATCGCCGCGCCAAAGCCATCGGCGATGATCAGGCCGGCCGTGTCGGGAATGATGTCCGCGGGAAAGCGCGTCGAGACGCAGAAATAAAATTTATCGCAAAAATCTTTATAGTCCGGCCATTTAGAGTCGGCGCGAAAATCGGCGATCCCCGATTTGACTTCAATGATGGTAATCTCGCCCTTGGGGCCGATGGCGCATAAATCCGCGCGGCGATTGTTTTTCAGCTTGAATTCGGGAATGGCGCTATAGCCCAGCTGATACAGCAGGCGATGGGCCCCGCGCATCAAAGCCTCAGCATCATCAATCAAGGGATTGCTGACACTGGCAAGGCTTGCCGGATCGCCATCATGGCGCGCATGGGAGGGTTGAGTATCCGTCATGCGCCCATTATGTTCACTTTTTGTTTTATGGCAAGGGGTGTCTCGCGCTTACCTGTCATCCCCGACTTGATCGGGGATCTATTGAGGTTCGGGGCGGGTTTAATGGATCCCGGATCGCTCTATTGCGTGTCCGCAATGCAATGACATCAAGCCTTCGCTGCCGGGGCAAATAAAGCCGCGAAGCGTGTGACAAAGTCGATGAATTCTTTGCGCCGGAAGACACCGAGCAGCACAATGGCAAAGATCCAATTCATACAGGCGACCATGAATAAGCCGCCGCCATCCTGATTGGGATCAATCCCTAATGGGGTGAAGAGGTGGAAGGAAATCGCCCCCGTCATCACCAAAAGCCCCGCGAGAGCGCCCATGGCTTGCAAACGATGTAGACGCGGTAAGATCCCGATGAGCAACAGGGCAGAGGCCAACAGCTCAACGCCCCCAATGACATATTGCGAGAACAATCCGGTCTGCGCGAACAGGCCCGGTGCGCCCAGGCTAGCCGCCCAGCCATCTAACAGGCCGAAAATGGTTTGGGTTTCGGGTTGATTGGTGAATTTGAACCGCAGGGAGTCCAAAAATACCACCGACATTAAAACGGCCATGATATGGGGCACAAAGGAGAGAACGCGTTTTAACATGGGGCCTCTATGGGTCAGGGTTTCATGAAGTCTATACGCGATTTTGCTAAGGGATGGCGATCACAAATCGGGCGCGTCGCTTCACGCCTGTGTTAGGGCTTAGGCACGGGATTTCAGATAGGTCTCGACAAAGTGGGGCACGACCTCACTGGCCGGGCCATAAATCGCCTCATCGAAGAGGACGCTGATCTCACCGGGTTCTAAGCACAGCTCAACCGTGTGGGCCCCGGCGGCTTTGGCGTCTTGGACAAAGCCTGCGGCGGGATAAACCGTGCCCGATGTGCCGATGGCCACAAAGAGCGTGCAGCTTTCCAGCGCGCGATAAATCCGCTCCATCTCCAGCGGCATCTCCCCAAACCAGACCACATGGGGGCGTGGGCCAGAGCGTATCTGGCAGCGCGGACAGGTGCTTTCGATGCTTAAATCCTCGCGCCAGTCATAGACATGGTGGCAGGCGCTGCAGCGCGCTTTAAACAGCTCGCCATGCATGGGGATCAGGTTTTTCGATCCGGCGCGCAGGTGTAGATCATCAATATTTTGCGTAACCAGCAGGAACTCGCCCTCATGGGCGGCTTCCCATTGGGCCAGGGCCTGGTGCGCGCCATGCGGTTCCGCCTTCAAAAGGCCTCTACGGCGGGCGTTATAAAAGTCATGAACGGCGATCGGGTCTTCGCCATAGCCTTCGGGGCTGGCGAGCTTGCGCCAGTCAAATTTCGCCCAGGCACCATCCTTATCGCGAAAGGTGCCCAGCCCGGATTCTGCAGAAATCCCAGCCCCGGTTAAAATCACGATATTCTCAGCCATAGGCCCTCCCGTTGGGGGAAGGCTTAGATGCGCCGTAACAGGCCGTCCACCCCTTTTTCGATCAAATCGAGCGCCTTTTCAAAATCATCCGGTCCGCCATAATAGGGATCAGGCACGTCTTGCCCGGCCATGCCCACCGACCAATCCAAGAGGATGGACATCGGCTTTTCCCCCAGCCCGCGCGAGGTGCGCGCCTGGCGCATCCAGCGCCGGTGACCTTCATCCATGCCGACCAGATAGTCAAAACGGGTAAAATCTTCATCCGTGATGGCGCGCGCGCGTTGGCGTGAAATGTCAATCCCGCGCGCCTTGGCGGCGGCGATGGCGCGCGGATCAGGCGCTTCGCCTTCATGCCAGGCCCCGGTCGCGGCCGAGTCTAAAATGACATCTTTGCCCAGATCTTCGGCGCGCTTTTGACAGACGCCCTGGGCTAAAGGAGAGCGACAGATATTGCCGGTGCAGATAAACAGGATGGAAACAGGCTTACGGCTCATAGTCGCGACCTCTTTGTTCGCGTTTTTAAGGACTTGACCCAAAACAGGATCACGCATCGGTGTCATGCGAATCCCAAGCCAATTCGCTGCATACATATAATGAAAACGCAGTTAAGGTTAAGGCTCTCCTTAACTCAGAGCCATTTACCCCTAGGATTCTGCCAAACCCCGGGGACTTGCAGCGCACAAGCGTTGTCGCGCTTATATGAGCGGTCTAGGGTGCAGGCGCATGAAGCGTTGGAGGTTTCCCATGGGTTTAAAAGTTGCGGTTTTTGGTGCTACAGGCGCGGTAGGCAAGGAAATGTTGACCATTTTGGCCGAGCGCATGTTCCCCGCTGAGACAGTCTATGCACTGGCGACCCGTAAATCTGTGGGCCGCGAAGTGTCATATGGGGACAAAACCTTGAAGGTTAAAGATGTTGAGACCTTTGATTATTCCAGCGTTGATCTGGTGTTGATGAGCGCGGGCGGTGAGCCTTCGAAAGTGTGGGCGCCGAAAATTGCGGCCGCGGGCGCGATTGTTATCGACAATTCCTCGGCCTGGCGCATGGACCCGGACGTCCCGCTGGTGGTGCCTGAAGTCAACCCCGAAACGGTGGATGGCGTGAAGAAGAAAAACATCATCGCAAACCCCAATTGTTCAACCATTCAGACGGTTGTGGCCCTGAAACCCATCCACGATCGCGCCAAGATCAAGCGCGCTTCGGTTGCGACCTATCAATCGGTGTCTGGCGGTGGGCAAGAGGCGATGGATGAGCTGTGGACCCAGACCCGCGCTATTTATGTCAATGACCCGATCGAGCCGAGCGTCTTTCCCAAGCAGATCGCCTTCAATGTCATTCCCAAGATTGATGACTTTATGGAAGACGGATCAACCAAGGAAGAATGGAAGATGACGGTGGAGACCAAGAAAATCTTGGATCCCTCGATCAAGCTGTTTGCGACCTGCGCGCGCGTTCCGGTGTTTGTCGGCCATTGCGTGGCGGCCCATCTGGAGCTGGAAGAGGCCTTGGAGCCGGATGAAGCGCGCAATCTGCTGCGTGAGGCCCCGGGCCTGATGCTGATCGACCGCGCCGATGATGATGATCCGGCCTTTGTCACGCCGGTTGAAAGCGTGGGCGAATTTGCCACCTTTGTCAGCCGGGTTCGCAATGATCCCACGGTTGAAAACGGTCTGGCGATGTGGATCGTCTCAGACAATCTGCGTAAAGGCGCGGCGCTCAACGCCGTTCAAATCGCTGAGACTTTGCTGAACCGGGGACATCTTCGCGCCTAGTCGCGCCCCTAGACCCAATCCATAGACGACCGGCGGGGGGCTGGCCGATCTCTGATCAAGACACCGCGAAGCCATTTTCGCGGTGAGGAGAAGAGTATGCGCGAGCACGACTTACCCCATGACCCGCTCCAGCCGGGCGAAACACCGCTCGACAGCGGGGCGCAACACAGCGTTGGTGAGGCCAAGACGGTGCCCGCGCCCGATATCAGCGCGGCGATCCGTGATCGGATGGACCCCTTAAAGGCGGGCTTGATTGCCTTTACCGCCTATGTGATCTGGGGTCTGTCCACGATCTTTTATAAATTCCTGGCCTTTGCCGACCCGTCAGAGATCGTGCTTCATCGGGCGGTCTGGTCGGTGCCGACCCTGGCGGTAATCTTACTCGCCGCGTCAAAATGGAAAGAGGCGCTGGGCGTTTTGGCCGATCGGCGCGCGCTGTTGATCCTGGCCGCGACCAGCGTGTTGATTGCCGCGAATTGGTGGACGTTTATTTTTGCCATCAATGCGGGGAAGATTTTGTCGGTATCCTTGGGCTATTTCATCAATCCCTTGATGAATGTGGCCGTGGGGGTGTTCATCGCGCATGAGCGCTTTGGCAAGATGCGTCTGTTGGCCGTTAGCCTGGCCGGATTAGGCGTGATCAATCAGGTGATTGCAGTGGGTCAGATCCCGGTGATCGGGCTGTTCCTGGCGGCGAGTTTCACCCTGTATGGTTATATCCGTAAAACCATTAAAATGGATGGCCGGGTGGGTCAGTTCTGGGAAACTGTGATCATTGCCATCCCGTCCATCCTCTATCTGGGCTATGAGTTTAGCCAAGGCCATGGGCATTTTTTCGAAGGACCGCGCCAGGCGATCTTGTTGATGCTGGCCGGGCCGATGACGGTTGCGCCGCTGCTTCTGTTCATTATTGGCGCGCGCGGGGTCAGCTTTGCCACCCTGGGGGTTTTGCAATTCGTCGCCCCCACCCTGCAATTCATAACCGGGCTTGCCTATGGTGAGGCCTTCAGCTGGAGCTATGCCATCACCTTTGCCCTGATTTGGCTGGGCTTGGGGGTCTTCGTGTGGGATTTGGTGCTTTATGCGCGCAAGATGAAGCGATCATCCTCGGCGGATAAAGTGTAAGGATATTGGCCCTAGCTTTCAGCCAGGGCCAATTTTTTCATTCTTTATACACACCCATAGGCGGCATTGATGAGGGCTATGGCGCGTTCATCGCCGACCAGCACATCCATTTGCCGGTTCATGACATAAGCACCCGACAGGCCCTGCACCGGGTCAGCAAATCCGCATGAGCCGCCAAAGCCGTAATGGCCGACGGTTTGGGGTTCGGGGCCGTAATGGCCGCTGTTCCGGTTGAGCATCACCCCGGCGGCGAAAGCGAGATCGAAGGGCAGGACCTTATCCTCCCCGCTCACGCGCACTTTTAAAGCTTCAGCGAGGGTGGCCTCTGAGATCAAGCGTTCATCACGTAAGAGGCCGCCGCGGGCGAACACGCTCATCAGCTCGGCTATGGCGCGCGCCGTGCCATGGCCATTGGCGGCGGGTAGCTCAGCCGAGCGCCAGGCCGCCGCGCCGCGTCGACCGGGGCTGGAATAAGGTTTTAAGAAGGCGGCTTCTCTATACGGATTGATCTTGCCCAGGAAGGGCGGCTTGGGCGGTAGCATGTGTTCGGCCGCGCGTTCATGCTGATCCTCTGGCACGCCGACCAGGAAATCAATATCGCGTGGCCCGGCAAGCTCTTCTTTCAATAAGGCACCGATGGTGCGCCCTTTGGGATCGGTCCGGCGCACGATGGCATCGGCCAAAACCCCAAAACTGACCGGGTGATAGCCTGATCCTTCACCGCCTGACCCTTTACTCAGTGGCCATAGCGGGGCCTGGGCAGCGAAATAGCTTTCAATAAACTCCCGGTCGAACCATTGGCTGGGCTCCATCGGTGTGGCGGGGCCTGAGAGACCGGCCTGGTGGGACAGGGCCTGAGCGATCGTAATGGCGTCCTTGCCGTTTTGTCCAAAGTCTGGCCAATACTCCGTCATCGGATCATCATAGGAAAAGCGACCCTGATCCACCAACCAGGCCATGACCAGCGCGGTTATCGCTTTACCGGTGGAAAAGACCGGCACGATGGTGTCTTCCAGCCAGGGCAGGGTCTTTTTGCGGTCGCGGTGACCGGCCCAAATATCAACAATGCTCTCACCATCGCGATAGAGCGCGAAGGCAGCTCCGATTTCATCGGTGCGGGCGAAATTGTCTGCGAAGGCATCGCGCACAGGCTCAAACCCGGGGGCGACGCGGCCATGGATCTCTATGCTCATAGCGCTGAGGTAACCAGCGCGCGCTAAGAAAGCAAGATGGGGATGTGTGGCTTAAGCAAAGATCGCCATGCGAAGCCCGCGCGCATCGCGGGGCGGATCATCAGGCAGGCTTAGCGCGCGCCCTTCGGCGATGCGTACCGCGGTTAAGGCACAGGCCCCCGCATCGACCAGATCATCCTTATTGGCGGTTGTGCTGGGGAAGGGGTGGGGCTCAAACACATCGCGCATCAGGCCATGACCTTCGAGGATTTTAAGCCGCTCTGCGCGGCCCTCGCGCGTTTTCTTGCTATAGGTCATGGGCTTGCCGGCCAGCAGGGTGAAGGTCAGCTCCGGGTGGACCTCATGCACGCAGCCTTCCAGGCTGGGACGCATGGCGTTATCCAGCTCGCGCAGTTTCGGGAAGAGATTATAGGCCTGTTTGGAAAGCCCCGGTCCCCCGTCCGCCTTATTGACGATCTGGGCGGCATCATAATTGGTCGCCACCAGGGCCTTGCGCGAGGGTGCGGAGAAGATCGAGGATTTGCGCGGGCCTAGCCGCATTCGGGCCAGGCGATCACATTGGCGCCCGCCAATCTCGGCCTTGGCATCAAAGCCGATGGGCATATCCACCGCAATGATATGGGGGCGTTCAGGCGCATTCAGCGCCCCTTCAAACGTGGCATAGGCCGAACGGCGCGGCTGTTCCAAACCATTGAGATCAATCAAAACCCCGACCCATCCGCCCGGCGCGCCATCCAGGCCCATCACCCAGGCCGGATGCTGGGCCCCCACCCTTTGGGCTTGCATCCGAGGCAAGCGGGTCTTCATGGCATCGCGATCAAGGATCAAGTCCGGGGCATAGCGCTCTAGGCTGAGTTTCAAGAGATGGTCCAGGCGCGCGGTGGCAATCTCTGCGCAGCGTTTGAGCGAGACCCGGTTGAGCCAATGGGTGAGCACGATGGCCGCGAAGGCATCGCCGGTGCCATTGGGGGCCCCCGCGAGCAAATCGGTCTGGATTAGGAAATCGCTGCCCTCAGCATGGATCAGAACGCCCAGCTGATCATTGCCACTGGGCACCGGGATGGAGGTCGCGATACAAGGCTTTCCTAGCTCAGCGGCGGCCTTGGCCCCATCAAAGGGGGATGCGATGGCGCGCCCGGTCAACCAGGCCAGCTCATAGGCATTGGGTGTGATCAGATCGGCGCGCTTGATCAGCTCGCGGCTGATCGCTTCGGCGACCTCGGCTTTGACATAATGGCCTGACGCTTGCCCATTCGCTGGACCATCGCCAATGATGGGATCGACCAGGACTTTGACGGCGGGGTTTAGGCTTTTGGCTTCATCTATCAGGCGTGCGGCGGCCATGACCTGGGCGGTGCTGGCGAAATATCCGGTAAAGATCGCATCGCATTCATGGCTCCAACCTTCGGCGCGTATTCCTTCGATCAGGCCCAGGAAAGTCTCATCACTGACGGCCCCGCCGCCGGGTATTCCACGACCGGGATGACGGCCAAACAAAACCGTGGGACAAAAGATCGTTCCAATCCCGGCTTGGTGAAGCAGGGTTTGCGTGACATGCCCGCCGATACGTGATCCTGCGACATGGGAAGTGAGAAGGATGGCGTTCTGCATAAACTCTGATATAGGCCGTAACGCGATGACGAATGAAGAGCAAAAATGTCACAAGGCCCATCGAAGTGCGCTTTATGTGCCCGGCGATAAGCCGCGCGCGCTGGAAAAGGCCCCAAATCTGGGCGCAGACCTTCTGATCCTGGATCTTGAAGATGCGGTTGGCCCAGGACAAAAGGCGCCCGCGCGCGAAAATGCCCGCATTGCCGCTGCCAGTTGGCGGGCCTCGTCCTCTCAGACATTGCTTCGGGTCAATGCCCCCGACACGGCTGAGTTTGAAGCTGATATAGCCCTGGCCGCAGAGCTGGGCTTTGACGGCATCGCCCTTCCCAAGGTTGAAAGCGTGTTAGCGCTTCAAGAGGCGCATGCGGATTTAAATACGCTGGGATGCTCGGGGCCCTTATGGGCGGTGATTGAAACGCCTTTGGGTATCGTCAATCTGAAAGAGATTTGCGAGATCGCGGGGGATGTTGATCTGATCGGATTGATCGCGGGTACCAATGATCTGTGTGCGGGGCTGGATTGTCTGTGTGATGGCGATCGCGGTCCTATCGTGGCGCATTTACAGGCCCTTGTCCTTCATGCGCGCGCTTTCGGCCTGATCGCCCTGGATGGGGTTTATAATAATTTCCGCGATCAGGCGGGCTTGATCGCCCAAACCCAAGAAGGCTTGCGTTTGGGCTTTGAGGGGAAAACCTTGATCCATCCCGATCAGATCGCGGGGGTACACGCGGCACTACGCCCGGATGCGGCGGCGCTGGAGGCGGCCCGCGCTCTGGTCACGGCCTTTGAAGATCCGGCAAACGTAGGCAAGGGGGCCATCTCCCATCAAGGCCGCATGGTCGAAGCCATGCATTATCATCAAGCGCTGCGCCTGATCGCGCGCGCCTAAGACGGGAAAGGCTCATTCATGGCGACTGAGATTTGGCATAATCCACGCTGTTCGAAATCGCGCGAAACCTTGGCGCTTTTACGCCAGCACGCCATTGAGCCTAAAGTGCGCCTCTATATGGAGGAAAAGGCCAGCGTGGAGGATATCCGTACGGTTTTAGGCCAGCTGGGCTTTGAAGATGCGCGCCAGCTGATGCGCACCAAAGAAGCCGCCTATAAAGATCTAGGCTTGGGCGAGGTAAGCGATCAAGACGCCTTGATCCAGGCTATGCACGATGAGCCTAAATTGATTGAACGCCCTATCGTGATCCATCGCGCGCGCGCCATGCTGGGCCGTCCGCCCGAGCGCGTTTTGGTGCTGTTCAACAGCTAGGCTGGCGGGGTTGGTCTTCATGCCCTCGAATTGCTCCGTGCCTGTGTGTAATCATGGAGTGGCATGGCGCACTGGGTTTATGAATTATTCCCTTGTAGATAGTATTTTATGAGTAATATTCACCTGCCCTCCGATTTGTTTTGATATTACAATATCTCAGTTCATTGTGCGCATGCTCAATCCTCTCCGTATTCAGAACGATTTTTCATTGTATTCTGAAGAAATATCGCTAATATGCATCCATGATACGGAGTAAACAACGAGGCGAAAGCGATGAGTGAAGAGCTGGTATTCGATCTTTCCCTTTCACCGGGGCATTTGCTCCACCGCGCACAGCAATTTGCCGCTGACCGGTTTTCAGATGCCACCGGCGGGGTGACCATTACCCAACGCCAGTTTGCGGTGCTCAGTGCCGTGGCCGCGCAAGAGGGCCTGACCCAGACCCAATTGGTGCAAGCGACCGGCATTGATCGTTCGACCTTGGCTGAATTGGTGACGCGCATGGCCTCGAAAGGGTTGTTGCTGCGAGAGCGCGCGCCGGGCGATGCCCGCGCCAATGCGGTGCGTCTGACGGACGAAGGATCTGCTTTGCTGGCCAATGCGCGCGCTGGGGCGATTGCCGCCGATGAGGCGATCTTAACGGCGCTGCCCAAGAACAAGCGCGCCAATTTCGTGGAGGCTCTGACCCGCATTGCCCGCGCGATGGAGCTGGATGAAGGCGAATTGAAAGTCGAAGCCAAAAAGGCCAAGGCCGCCATCAAAGCCGTCACCGATGAAGATGAGGGCGAAGGCAAGAAGAAAAAAGATAAGAAAAAGAAGAAAGATAAGAAAAAGGGCTGATCCCAGCCCTTTTTCATCCGTCTTTGATTTTATTCCCCGCGCTCGGCCGCGCGATAGGGCGGGGCCAGGAAATCATTCCAGACATTGCGGGTGATGGCCCCGCGCCAGCGTGCGCGCACGATCCCGTTTTGATCAATCACCCAGGTTTCTGGCGCGCCCGTGACGCCCAGTTCCAGCGCGGCGCGTCCTTCAGGATCGGCAGCCAAGGCGGTGAAGGGATTACCCAGCTCGGTTAAGAAGGCACCCGCAGTTTCGGGTTTATCCTTATAGATAATGCCATAGATGGGGATGCCCGCGTCATTCAGCTCGCTTAGCATGGGGTGCTCAATCCGGCAGGGCGCACACCAAGATGCCCAGATATTGAGAAGATAAGGCCCCTCAATCGTGGCCGGGTCAAAGATTTGCCCACCCGGTAGCGCCTCTAAAGGCAGGCTGGGCAGGGGATGGCCGATCAACGGATCTTGGCCCACATCCTCGCGCGGGTTGTTCAGCGCAAGGGCAAAAACCACGATCAGGATCAGGACAGAGGCAATCGGGGCCCATAGTAAAACGCGGCTCATAATCCCTCGATCTCGGCTTGAAGGTCAGCCAGATGCGCCTTGGCCTTGGCGTGACGTAGCATGCTGAGAAGGATCAGCGCGCCAGTGACCCCGGCGGTTAGGCCATAAGAGGCCCAGACGAAAACCCCATAGCCATCCATGGCGAGCCAGGTGCTCATAGATTTACTCCTTGGGCTTCCAGACGGCGCTCCAAGCTGGCGGCGCGTTTTTCCACGATCACCGTGCGCATGCGCATCAAGGTGAGGGTGAGATAGAGGAAGGTGAAGGCCAGCGCCATGATCAGAAGCGGCCAAAGCTGGCTGGCATCAATAGTCGGCCCATCGAAGCGAAAGACGCTGGCGGCTTGATGCAAGGAATTCCACCAATCGACAGAGAATTTAATGATGGGCAGATTGACCAGCCCGGCCATGGCGAGGATTGCGGCCGAGCGTGCCGCCAGCTTCTCATCTTCGATGGCCCCGCGCAGCGCCATATAACCCAGATACAGCAGGAACAGCACCAGCATGGAGGTCAGGCGCGCATCCCACACCCACCAGGCCCCCCACATTGGCTTACCCCACAGAGATCCGGTGACCAGGCAGAGAAAGGCAAAGGCGGCCCCAAGCGGTGCGATGGCCTGGGCGGCGACATCAGCGACATTGTGGCGCCAGACGAAATAGACAAAGCTGGATGCGCCAAGGCCGGCATAGGCGAACATGGCCAGCCAGGCGGCGGGCACATGGACATACATGATACGCACGCTTTCGCTTTGCTGATAATCGGGCGGTGAAAAGATCAACGCCCAAGGTAGGCCAATGGCGAAGAGAAGAAAGCTCACGCCCGCACATATCGGCAGAGCCCGGCGCGCCAGATGATCAAAACGATCAGGATTTGCAAAATAAGACCACATAAGGCGGTGATATACCGGCGTGGGGTTGGGGTGCAAGCGTCCATGCGCCGCACCCCCTTGTACGCTTAGATCCTAGGGGGCGGTGTTGCGGGGCTCACTTGCGGGTTCGCCGCCAAAGCGGGCCTGCCAGGCGGGGGTCAAAAAGTCGTGAAAGACGCTTTGGGGGATTTGCGCCTGATACATGCCTTCCGCGTAGGAGCCGACGACATAAGGACCAAAGACAAAGGTGATGGCCCCGATCTTCTGGGGATCATCCCGCGCCGGGGTCAGAACGAAGCTCCAATCGGTCAGATGCTCGCTGTTCAGATCGCGGGTCCAGAACGGATCGCGCGCAATCGCTTCATCGCCATTGCGCTCTAACCGTGCGGCGATGATGGCCTCATAGACGGCCTTAGCGAGGGTCAGACGGGCCGGGGATTGCTCGCTCAAATCAGTAAACAGCGCGTCCAAGCCGATAAACGCCCCCGCCGCTTTCGACCATAGCCGACCTGATAGGGCGGGATTGGGATGAGCCCCGCCGGTGAATGTATAATGATGGACGTTGAGCGAGATGAAATCGCGATCCATCCAGCTCACCTCATAAGTGGCCCCATATTCCCACGTCATAAAGGGATAGTCGGGATCGTTTTCGGCAAGGCTGGTTTGAGCTTGCTCGGCTTCGGCCAGGAATTGCCCGACGGCGCGGGTTTCGTGATCGTTGAGATAGGCATGAAGCCCGGGGAAGTGCGCGGAAAGATCAGGAAAATGCGCTTCGCCCTGACCGGCATCATTACGCTGCGAAATTTCTATCTGATCCAAGTTTGGCGTGGCGGGGGGTGAGGTTGCCTCTGGCGCAGCGGCTTCGCATGCGCCAAGTGCCAACAGGCCAAGAGACAAAAGCGCAGTGCGCATCATCATTAGAGCGTAATCCTTGTTCTCGGGCAGGCGCGATTGAGCGCCATCTCAAAGCCCGCTTGGTGCATAACCATGGCGATTTTGAGGAGATTAGTCGAGGCGCGCTTTGAGCGCGGCTGCGATCCCGGCGGGGCTTAAGACCAACAGCATCAGACTGACCGCCAAGGTCAAAAGCAGGTTGGCATCGGCGCGCCCGGTGGCGTTGAGCGCTTCGCGCCCGGCCCCAGCCGCAAAGATGAGCAGCGGGGTTTGCAATGGCGCGGCGATCAGGGCGATCAACAGCCCGGAGCGTTTGATCCCAGCCGCCAACGCCCCGGCAAAGGCGGTGATCATGGCAAGGCCGGGAATGGCAAGGCTTAATCCGAAGGCCAATGTCGCCGCCGCTTCAAAGGGAAGTCCATAGGCAAGCCCGCCAATCAGGGCGATCATCGGGGCGGGCCAAAAGACGGCGAAGGCAAAGGCCAAGGTCTTGACCAGGCTGATGAGGGTGAGGCTCTGTCCACACAACGCATAAAGATCGAGCGTGCCATCACCGACATCATCGCCAAACAAACGCTCAGCCGGTTGTAAGGTCGATAGCAGGAGTGAGAAGGCGACAATACCCGGACCGGCCTGGCTTAAGAGCTCTGGTGAGGGCCCCATGGCGAGGGGTGCCAGCGCGAGCGCGGCGAGATTGAAGGCGGCTGGCCCCGCGGCCCCGCCCCCGCCCGCCCAGGCGAGCTTGGCTTCACGTTTGAAGAGCGCCCAAAGCGCCACAAAGGTCATGCGCGGATCCCCTCTGCCTGCAGTGGGACGAGATCGAGGCTCTGAGCCTGGGTCCAGCCCAGATCGACATGGGTGGCGGCGATGACAATACCGCCTTGATCGCGATGGCCTTGGCACAGATCGGCCAGCAGCGCGCGCCCGGCCGTATCCAGCGGGGCGGCAGGTTCATCCAGGATCCAGATCGGTCGATGGCTGATCATCACCCGCGCTAAAGCCACGCGGCGTTTTTGCCCCGCAGACAAACGCGCACAGGGCCGCCGGGATAAGCGCTCCATCCCTACCTGTTTCAAAACGAGACGCGCAGGGATGTCCGGCGCGCCATGTAAAGTCCGCCAAAAGGTCAGGGCTTCGGCGACAGTTTCTGTCGCTTTCAGGCCATCGGCATGGCTGAGATAGGCCACCGCATCTTCATGGGATTGGGCCTGGGGTTTGGCGTTATGTGCTGCGTCTTCGCGCAGGCTTGCGCGTTGATAATGCACTTCACCGCTCTGGGCTGCTAAAAGTCCGGCCAGTGTTCGTAATAAACTGGTTTTACCCACCCCATTGGGCCCGGTCAGCAACAGAGCGCTACCCGGTTCAAGGCTAAGCGTAAGATCACGCATCAAGACCCGACCGGCACGGGCCACGCAAAGCGCCTTAAGAATAAGGGAAGTCTCAAACATGACGGGGCCGGGCTCGGGCATTGGAAAACACCCTTTTAGGCATAAAGTCTCATTTCGTGCAAATGGCAGACTGACGCGGGGGGTGTCAGCGTTGAATGGACTGTAAAAGCCCCCGAATATGGGATAAATAGTGCTTCACACGCAGATAAGTCTGTCAGACGCATTGCAGGCGCGAAGTCTCGGCGCTACAACGCGGGTCAGACCCTTCTTTCTGGACCCGTTTTGACGGCCACCCCTCAGGCTGTGAAGACCTTCCGTCCGTTTCGCCTGACCCAGCTGGGTTCAGGCTCTATCGCAAAAGGAACCTCATGATGGCTTCTCTTGATAGTTTTAAGTCACGCCGCGAACTGAATGTCGATGGCGAGACCTATGTCTATTTCGACCTGAACGCAGCCGAGGCCAATGGCCTGGAAGGCGTCTCCAAGCTGCCTTACACGCTGAAAGTGCTTTTGGAAAACCTGCTGCGCCACGAAGATGGCAAAACTGTCACGAAGGCCGATATTGAGGCGATTGCCGCCTGGACCAAGACCGGCAAATCCGAGCACGAAATCGCTTACCGTCCCGCGCGCGTCTTGATGCAGGATTTCACCGGCGTTCCGGCCGTGGTTGACCTGGCCGCGATGCGCGATGCGACGGCGAAGCTGGGCGGCGATCCAAAGTCGATCAACCCGCTGGTCCCCGTTGATTTGGTCATCGACCACTCTGTGATGGTGGATTATTTCGGCAGTGAAGACAGCTTCCAGAAAAATGTTGAGCGTGAATATGAGCGCAATGCTGAGCGCTATAAATTCCTACGCTGGGGGGCGGGTGCCTTTGATAATTTCCGCGCGGTTCCTCCTGGAACCGGGATCTGCCACCAGGTGAATTTGGAATATCTGGCCCAAACCGTTTGGACCAAAGATGAAGACGGCGTCACCTACGCTTATCCTGATACGCTGGTAGGGACTGACAGCCACACCACCATGGTCAATGGCCTGGCCGTTCTGGGCTGGGGTGTGGGCGGTATCGAAGCCGAGGCGGCCATGTTGGGTCAGCCGGTCTCGATGCTGATCCCAGAGGTGATCGGGTTTAAACTGACTGGAAGAATGCCCGAAGGCGCGACCGCGACCGATCTGGTTCTGCGCGTGGTTGAGATGCTGCGTAAAAAAGGCGTTGTCGGCAAATTTGTCGAGTTTTACGGCGCAGGCATTGACAGCCTGTCTTTGGAAGATGCGGCGACTATCGCCAATATGGCACCGGAATATGGTGCGACCTGTGGCTTCTTCCCGGTCGATAACGAGGCGCTGGAATATTTGAAAGCCACGGGCCGTGATCCTAAGCGCGTGGCGCTGGTCGAAGCCTATGCCAAGGCTCAAGGCATGTTCCGCCCGGACCGTACCGATACGCCGGTTTATACCGACACGCTGGAGCTGGACATGGCCACGGTTGTGCCTGCGCTGGCCGGTCCGAAGCGTCCGCAAGACCGCGTGATCCTGACTGAAGCCGCTGATGCGTTCGCCGATGCCTTGAACAGCGAGTTCAAGAAAATGGAAGAGGCGGCCAAGCGCGTTCAGGTTGAGGGTGAAGACTACACCATAGGTCATGGGGATGTGGTGATCGCCGCGATCACCTCTTGCACCAATACCTCTAACCCGTCCGTGATGCTGGGTGCGGGCCTGTTGGCGCGTAATGCCGTCAAGCGTGGCCTCACTGTGAAGCCTTGGGTGAAAACCTCTCTGGCGCCGGGCTCTCAGGTCGTGACCGATTATCTCGCCAAGGCGGGGCTGCAGGATGATCTCGATAAGCTGGGCTTCAACCTGGTGGGCTATGGCTGTACGACCTGTATCGGTAACTCCGGGCCATTGCCAGAAAAGATCTCAAAAGCGATCCATGAAGGCGATCTGGTGGCAACTTCGGTCCTGTCTGGTAACCGCAATTTTGAAGGCCGTGTCAGCCAGGATGTGCGTGCGAACTATCTGGCCTCACCGCCATTGGTTGTCGCTTACGCGATTGCGGGCTCAATGAATGTTGACATTACGCGCGATCCGATCGGTTATGATGATGAGAATGAGCCGGTTTACCTCAAAGACATTTGGCCATCTTCTGGCGAGATTGCTGAAGTGGTGCGCCAGGCCGTTACCCCGCAAATGTTTGCCGAGCGTTATGCCGATGTCTTCAAAGGCGATGCGCATTGGCAGAATATCGAGACCTCGACGGGTCTCACCTATGATTGGCCAAGCTCAACCTATATCGCGAACCCGCCTTTCTTCGCAGGTATGTCCACCGATGTTACCGCACCAGCCTCCGTCGAAGGTGCGCGGATCCTGGGTCTGTTTGGCGATTCTATCACCACGGACCACATCTCTCCGGCCGGTTCGATCAAAGCCAACAGCCCTGCGGGTAAATATCTGCAAGAGCATGGTGTGCCACCGTTGGAGTTCAACTCCTATGGCGCGCGCCGCGGTAATCATGATGTCATGATGCGCGGCACCTTTGCCAATATCCGCATCAAGAACCAAATGGTTCCAGGCGTTGAAGGCGGTGTAACCAAGCATCAGCCCGATGGCGAAGAGATGTTCATCTATGATGCGGCCATGAAATACCAGGCAGAAGGCACACCTTTGGTGGTCTTCGGCGGTAAAGAATACGGTACCGGGTCTTCACGGGACTGGGCCGCAAAGGGCACGCGCCTGTTGGGTGTGAAAGCTGTGATCACCGAGAGCTTTGAGCGGATCCACCGTTCAAACCTGATCGGGATGGGGGTTCTGCCTGCGGTCTTCCAAAATGGGGAAAGCTGGGCGAGCCTGGGTCTTACCGGGTCTGAAACTGTCACCCTTAAAGGCATTGAAGACCTGACCCCACGCTGTGAGCTGGATCTGGAGATCACTTTCGCTGACGGCTCTGTGAAAACCACCAAGCTTTTGGCCCGTATCGATACCGAGAATGAGCTGGAATATTACAAAAATGGCGGCATTCTGCATTATGTTCTGCGTCAACGCGCCAGCGCATAAGCGCCATTTTTCGTAAGACTTTTTGCAAAAGCCCTTGGCGTCATCGCCAGGGGCTTTATGTTGTATGCATAAAGTGACCCGTGCAGAAGGGTTTATAACGCGTGTGTGATTCGGCATTCTCACGCCCTTGGGTTAGTTTGGCCACATGATGATAATCGGACTTCTTGCCCTCAGCCTGTTTGCCCAGCCTCTCTGGGACGATGCCAGCCCGATTCCCGCTGGGTTGATGACGCACATCCCTGTGACCAGCGGTGTCGAAGCCAGCTCCCCACCGCCGCGTTCGCATACCGACCCTTCTAATGATCATGATCATGATCATGATGATTGCTTGGTCGAAAGCGCGATGAAGGAATGGCATCCCCATCCGGTGGTGGTGGAGCTGTTCACCTCGCAAGGCTGTCCGATGTGTCCCGATGCCAATGCGTTCTTGGGGACTTTGTCAGACCGTCCCGACATTATCGCCATCGCCTATGGGGTCGATTATTGGGATATGTATGGCTGGGAGGATGAGTTTTCCGTCCCTGATTTTGTCGCACGCCAGCATGATTATGTGGAACGCGGCGAGGCGATGCGCGTCTTCACTCCGCATTTTGTCGTCAATGGCGATCCCCATAAGCTGAAATTCAAGCCCAGCGAAATCCTCGATTTCATTGACCATCAAGAGCCTTTGAGCGCCGAAGCGCACATTCATTCAGGCCATGAGGGCTATGAATTGATATTGTCCGGACCGCGCCTTTCTCAACCGGCCGAAGTGTGGATGGTGACCTATGAAGAGAGCGAGCAATGGCGCGCCATCGGGGGCGGGGCCAATGCCGGGCGGTCCACACCGCATTTCAATATGGCGCGTAGCCTTATCCAAATTGGATCCTGGGATGGCGGCGAAGATGAATTCGCTTTGCCCGAATTTCCTCAGGATGGTCATATACGCGGGGCAATTTTAGTCCAGGCCGAACGCGGCGGACGCATTCTGGCGGCCGCACTCTTTCCTGCACGCCCTTAAGTCTCATCCCCGACTTCCCAAGGCGGATCGAGGCGGTTGATCCCGGCATGGTAGAGCTTGATCAGATGACCGTCTGGATCTTCTAGCTTGGCTTCGCGCCATAGCCAACTTTCATCACGCGGGCCATAGGCGAAATGAAAGCCCGCTTCTTCCAACGCGCCAACGACACGATCAACATCCTCGCATTCGAAATAGATCACCGCGCCGGGATGAAGGGGCTGATCGGTCAGGCTGAGTGATAAGGTTGTGTCGCCTTCAGGGGCCAGAAAGCGGCAATAATGATCGGTTTTGACGATCAGGCGGCACCCCAAGGCGCTGTAGAAGGCGCGCGAACGATCCATGTCGCTGACGGGCAAGGTGATTTGATTAAGACGCATGATCAGGACGCTTCCCCGGCTCTGACGGGGCAGGCCCCGAGAATTAGTTATTTCCGGTAGATAGGGATTGTGCTGCATCTTCAAAAGTGCGCGCCGGATTATACTCTGCCATATCACTTAAGGGTCTGGCCAAGCGCTCATAAGCATCTTCACTGACCAGAAAGGCCCAGCCTTCAGCACGTCGATTGATCAGCATCGCCATGCCGGACGCATCATCGCTTCGCCCTTCGGCTTTCACCGCGACCCAGCGGGTCTGGCCGACTTGATAGAAGTCAAAATCCAGCGATAGGCCAGTAAATGTCACGGCATTATGATGGGCGACGGCAATCTGATCGGCAAAGTCGGATAAGGGGCGCACATCGCGAAAGCGTAGGCGCGTGGAGGAGATGGCCGGGCCATTGGCCGCGCCCGCCGTGAGAAGGCGCCAGCCGCGCGGTTCACGCAAGACGAAATTGCGGCTGCCCGCACCCGGTTTCATCAAGAAGTAGTCCGGGCCATCTTCAGGATTAATGCGTGTCCGCGCAATCGTTCCGGGATCAATATTCAGGAAATCGAGCCCCAACCAGCGATCGGTCTCATTCAGGCCTTCAGGCAAGTTGCCGGAAATGCGATAAACCCGCGCACCGCCACGTTCACGCACATAGAGGCCGTCATTACGCTCGCCCGTGCCGAAGATTACATCGACAAGGGCTTGGTTTTTATCATCTTTAATGGTGAGGGCCAGGCCATAACCGCCTTGATTGGGCTCACCAATATGCAGGCGTGCATATTTATCCGGATCACGTGTTAACGCTGTTTCAAAATGGATCGTGGTGAGAAATTCATCCAGCTCCCCCATCACGTTGGAAAGGGCGGGATAATCCCCGCGTGAGGGCAGAACCCAGACGCCGTCTTGCCGGCGCAGAACGAGATGTTGATCACGGGTACGGATCTCCAATGTGCGCGCTTGGCTGGCTTGCTCACGCCATAGCGGCAGAACGGGACCGGCAACATCGGGGCGGGTATCGGTTCTGGCATCATGCCAAACCGCTAACACGCCCAGCACCAACAGGCTGAAACCGACGAAGAGCCCGCCGAGAGCAAGGCGTAATCTGAACTGAGCCGGGCTCATGCGCGCCTCCGACGACGGATGAAGAAGACGATCAAACCGATCAGCAAAATACCGCCCGCCGGTGCCCAAAGGGTCCAAATCATCAGCTGGCGCTCCAGCGCATCAATATCACGATGGAAGCCGCGCTCAATATCGCGCAAACGCGCGCGGGTTTCCAAAATCTCTTGGCGTAGGGCCTCGGCATTGGCTCCGCTTTCATCCTCACCACGGGTGAGGGCCGAGGCACTGCCCTGTTCACGCAAGGCCTGCAAGCGTGTTTCCGCTTCGAGCAAGCGGGTCTCGAACTGGGTTTGCAGCTCTAAATACCGGTCTTCGGCTTCGGCGCGCAGGGCTTCGACCCGCACCATGGGGCGGATGGATGACGCGCGCGAGCGTAGACCCAACAGGGCGCGATCCCCAGCCAGGCTATCAAGCCAGTTGAGCGCTAGGGTGATATTATCGGCAACGATCTGATCGCCGCTGAGGAAGAAATTCGGATCGAGCCAATCGGCATCGGCAATCACAATAATGTCGACCGGACCATCAGAGATTTCGGCATGATCGGCCTCGATCAGGCGCGCATCGGTTTGCGCCGGTGGGCCATTGGGGAAGGCCGTATTGATAACGCCAGACAGGCGCGCCGCCAAAATCTGCTGACCCAGATCCAAACCTTCATACAGGCGGGCAACGTCATCCGGGCTAGGCGAGGTGGCAACGATATCGACATCCAGCACCGCGCCCTCATCGCTGGTCATCATCAAGGGCGTAAACTGCGTCGAAGCGCCTTCGAGCGGTGAAAGAAGCCCCGGCGAACCTAGATTAATTCCACGGCTGAGATTGGCGGTGGTGGGATCACCTGCGGCGAGGCCCGCTTGCGGAACGGAGAACCACAGCGGATAGGCGCGCATGCGCGGACGACCATCGGCCTCAACCACTTGCACGGGCAGGCCTTGCTGGCGATCCATCACCACTTGGGTGGTGTCATAGCCCATACCCCATTGGCCCAAGAGATTGCCCAGATTGGAGCTGCGCTGCGCATCAATCGGCGGCAGGCCATCGCGGCCCGGTTTCAAGGCCATATGGGCCAGGGGGTCGAGGATGGCGAGGATGCGGCCTTGATGCAGGGCAAATTGATCGATCAGATAAAGCTGATGATCGGTGAGGCGGCCGGGATGCCACACGACTAATAGATCCGTGCTCTCGGGAAGGGTCTCAAAGTCCCGATCCAGCCAAGTCAGCTGATAGGCGCGCTGTAATTCAGCGACCAAGGGATGATTATCCCCGCCCTCAACGGGCTCCAGCGCCAGGCTGGAGACAACCGCGATATGGGGCGTATCAGCCCGATCCAGCTCTGCAATCAGGCGCAGGATATCATATTCCAGGCGCGCTTCTTCACTGGGATCAAACACATCGACAATACGCGCATCATCCACCGAATTGGTGGCGCGTAGCCCAAAGAATAACGGCGTGCCCCCTTCACCTGGGATCTGGGTCAGGCCCGCGGCAATGGCCGCGTCTTCGTCTTCACTGAAGGGTTTGGGATCAATTTCGCGCAGGCGGATCTGCCCGCGTGCCTCGGCTTCGATGGTGCGTAAGAGGCCGCGCACGCGCGCCCCATAGGCACGGATGGCGGGATATTGCGCGGCGTCGGCGCGCGAATAATAGAACTCCAGATCAATGGGTTCGCCAATGTCCTGCAAGATATCACGCGCGCCGGGGCTTAAGCGATAGAGCTGCTGCTCGGTCAGGTCCAGGCGCACGCTCTGGGTCAAGACACCGGCGAGCAGGTTCAGCCCGACAAAGCCGCAGATCAGGGCCAGGGTGACGAGGGCGATATGGCGCGCGCTATTCATCGGCCCCCTCCCCGGCGCGCATCAATCAAGGTGACGCTTAAGGTGAGACCCAGGCCAATCAGGCTTAGAAAATAAAGCACATCACGAAGCGTCACGACGCCGCGGCGTAGGGATTCAAAGCGGGCAAGGGCAGAAAGCTCGCCCAAGGCCTCCGCACTGGCACCGGGTAAATGATCGGCCAGCATATCGAACACAAAGGGTAGACCCGTTATGGTAACGAGGAAGCAGGCCCCGGCCCCCAGAACGAAGGCTATGACCTGGTTGGGGGTGGTCGCCGAGAGGGCTTGACCTAAGGCGAGATAGGCTCCGGCCAATAATAACGCCCCGCCATAGCCCGTAGCGATGGCCCCATTATCGGGTGCACCCAGATAATTCATCGCGATCCACAGCGGAAAGGTAAGGATGAGGGCGCAGGCCGCCATGGTCCAGGCGGCGAGGAATTTCGCGCCGGCCGCAGACCATAGGCTCATCGGGGTGGCCAGCAGCATTTCTAACGTGCCGCGATCACGCTCCTCGGCCCAGGCGCGCATGGCGAGCGCGGGCATTAAGAACAGGAGGAGCCAGGGGAGGTAATCGAACAAGGGGGCCAGATCGGCGCGCCCGGTATCAAACAAGGCCCCGGCCTGCCAGGTGAAACCCGGCGCGGCAAGCGCGAAGACGCTCAAAAACACATAGGCGAGCGGGGTCTGGAAATAGGCCGCCAATTCGCGGCGATAAAGCGCATAAAGCCCGGTCATGATCCATCCCCATGATGGCAGATCTGCGAAGGGGTGTGGAGGGGCTCCGTCGGGGCGGTCAGGGTGCGGAAGGCACTCGCCAGGCTCACCTCACGGCCCAAATGCATCAGCTCATGCGGGCTGGCATTGGCGCGCACTTCGCCATCGGCGATGACAATGGCGCGTGAGCACATGGTCTCCACCTCATCAAGAAGATGGGTGGAAATGATGATCGCTTTTTTTGGGGCCATTTCAGCCATCAAGGCGCGCACGGCGTCTTTCTGATTAGGATCCAAGCCATCGGTTGGCTCATCCAGGATCAGGATCGGTGGATCATGGGCAATGGCCGCGGCCAGCGCCGCGCGCCGCTTATAGCCCTTTGAAAGATCGCTGATGGATTTATGGGCCATCTTGCCCATGCGTGCGCGCTCCAAGGCGTGATCGGCGGCGTCTTTTAAGGCAGAGCCAGAAAAGCCGCGCGCGCGTAAGCAAAAGCGCACATAGCTGAGCGGGGTCATCGAGGGATAGGCCGGGGCCCCTTCGGGCAAATAGCCGAGATAGGTTTGCGCTTCGCGGCGTTGCAGGGCGCTATCAAAGCCATTCAGCCTGGCTTGGCCGCCATCAGGCTCCAAACATCCGGCCAACATGCGCAAGGTGGTCGATTTGCCTGCACCATTGGGGCCTAACACGCCAAGGACTTCACCACGCTCAACCTGGAACGAAACGCCTTTGACAACTGTTTGATTGGAAAAGCGTTTGACCAAAGAATCTGCGATGATCATCGACGCCTCGTCTCATCTGGACCGTGCGAGCATGCCCGCGTGATCCACCCTCTCCCGATGCTCTTAGCGATAGCCTGTCTTAGGGCGGCTGGCTAGGTGTGACGCTAAGACGATCTCAGCATAATTCACCCTAAGGATAATCCACAAAGGTCTAAAAGCGTTCCCGAAAGATTGCAGTTGCATGAGCGGGTAAAATGGGGGGAAGCTGGTGTCGATCAGCCAGTCGCCAAATCCGGGGGGCTGGGGGGGCTGTGAAACCAGGACCTAGCGTCGTCCCGACCGATCGACAGGAATGAAGATGGCCATGGGATGAGGCGCAGAGAAGACCGAAATAAGGCGGTATTGTGGCGCTTCATGAAATGTCAGTAAGAATAAGGGTATGACGTGTATTTGAGTTTAGCCTGCACCAAAAGGGTGTGAGATGAGTGCAACACCCTTCTCGAAATCATCCCCCGAGATCGTGATGTTTCAGCGTGAAGAGCTGGATAAGATTTTGTGGGTCTATGGACGCATGGTGGCGGCCGGGGAATGGCGCGATTATGCGATTGATGGCCTGAAGGATCGCGCGGAGTTTTCAATCTTTCGCCACGCCGCCGAAGTGCCGATCTATCGCATTATCAAAACACCCAAGGATGCCCATAAGCAGGGGGCTTACCGCGTGGTTGCCGCTACGGGGGCGATTTTAAAGCGGGGTCATGATCTGGCCCAGGTGATGCGGGTCTTTGATCGCTTATTGTTGAAGCTGACGCCCTAAACACGGTAGAGCCCACAAAAAAACCCCGGCCCAAAGGACCGGGGTTTTTGTCATCAAAGTTAGGATCGCTTAGCGGCGATTACCCAACAGCATCAACAAGAATTGGAACAGGTTGATGAAGTTGATGTAAAGGCTCAGCGCGCCCATGGATGTCGCAACCGCCATAGAACGCTGATCACCACCCAATTGGTAATATTGTAGCTTCAGGCGCTGAGTGTCATAGGCGATCAAGCCAGAGAAGATCAAAACACCGATACCAGAGATGATCATCGCCATCATGCCTGATTTCAGGAACATGTTAACGACCATCGCCAGGATCAGGCCGATGACGGCCATGATCAGGAAGCTGCCAAAGGCTTGCAGGTTACGCTTTGTGGTATAGCCAAACAGCGACAGACCAAAGAAGGCCGCTGAGGTGATGAAGAAGGTCTGGGCTACCGATTCACCGGTATACACCAAGAGCCATACGCCCAGGCCTGCACCAATGGTGGCAACCATGGCCCAGTAGAGCAGGTTCGCGGCCGCGGCGCTGGGGTTTTTCATCACAAACATCGAGCCGAAAATCATGACCAGCGGCGCAAAGCGCACGATATTACCCAACAGGGTGTAGCCGACCAGATAGCCATCTTGGATGTTGAACATGGCATCGCGCACCGGCGGGTAGGCCGAGGTCAGATAGGCCAGAATACCGGACAACACCAAGCCGAGACCCAGCTTGTTGTAAACGCCCAGCATGAATTTGCGCAAACCCGCGTCTGCGGACATATCCAGCGTGGTTGCGCCATAGTTTGCCCGTGAATATTCACTCATCGTGTCTAACTGCCTTTCTCAATCC
Source organism: Woodsholea maritima DSM 17123 (assembly GCF_000382325.1). Taxonomy (GTDB): domain Bacteria; phylum Pseudomonadota; class Alphaproteobacteria; order Caulobacterales; family Maricaulaceae; genus Woodsholea; species Woodsholea maritima. Next base: position 801,756 of record NZ_KB908056.1, on the reverse strand, counting down.
ATAATCACGCATAGCTGCGCTTTGTTACATAATATCGGGTGTGAGCGCGCCAATTGCAAGTGAAACCGGCGTTAGTTTCATAGGCGATCACATGATTTTGCCTTGACGGCACAGGCAAAATTGATGAGGGCTAGGGCTATTATGACCTTACGCTTATTTGCGGGATTGCCGATCCCTGATGAGATCGCTGAGCGTTTTGAGCCCCTCATGAAAGGTGTGAAAGGCGCAAAATGGCGCAGGCGTGACCAGTTTCATATCACGCTGGCCTTTTTTGGTGAGTTGGATGAGCGCCGCGCCGAGGCGCTCGATAGTGAGCTGGCGCGTATCGATCAGAGCCCCTTTGAGATCCAGCTTAAAGGCGCAGGCCATTTTGGCAGGACAGAGCCCCATGCTTTGTGGCTCGGCGTAGAGGACAATTCTGCCCTTCATGATCTGGCGGGCCGGGTGGAGCGCCGTGCGCGGGCCTTGGGTCTGGACATGGAAAAGCGCGTCTATCGCCCCCATGTGACCATCGCCTATCTGCGCCGACCCGATCTGGAGCGTTTGGCGACATTTGAACGCCGTTTAGGCCTTTATAAGTCCAAGCCTTTCATGGCGGACCGGTTTTATCTCTATTCCAGCTGGTTTCACGATAAAGGCGGCACCAGTTATGAGATCGAAGCGGAATACCCCCTCCATCATAAGCTGGTGATCGGGTAGGGGTGCGCAACCTGATGGTGTGTGTTTGAGGGTCTAATTCTATACTCAAACTATCACCCCAAACTTGATTTGGGGTCCATGCTGACAGGGTTAGGCAAGGCTTTGCACGACCAGACTATAGTTCAAGGTCACGGCATGGATGCCAGATCAAGTCTGGCATGACATTTTTCCTTAAGTTTCCTCGCTTCGCTGCGGGCGCACGGTCGTCCTTGCGAACCCGATGGGTCCGGTTCTGTTTCCTCGCTTCGCTGCGGGCGCACACTTCTTATTTGTCCTAACGCCTGTCGGCTATTTGAGGACATTCGCGCTTGCGGCCTGACGGCCGTTATCGCCTGCTTGAGGGCATAAGCGAAAACCCGCCTGAGCAAGCTCAGGCGGGCATAACACTTGGCAGAAGCGTTAAAGTCTTAGGACTTTTGAGCGCGCTGCTCGATCCCGCGTCCGGTGGTACGCTCAACAATACGCGCAGACTTACCACGGCGATCACGTAGATAGTAAAGCTTGGCGCGGCGAACGCGGCCTTTACGCTTCACTTCGATAGAATCGAGGATCGGAGAATAAACGGGGAATACGCGCTCGACGCCTTCACCGAAAGAGATTTTGCGAACCGTGAAGTTCTCGTTCAGGCCTTCGCCAGAACGGGCAATCACAACGCCTTCGAAACGCTGGATACGCTCACGGTTACCTTCGCGGATCCACACGCCCACTGAAACAGTGTCGCCTGCGGAAAACTCAGGGATTGATTTTTCACCCAATACGCGGGCGGTTTCTTCTTTTTCGAGCTCTTCGATCAAGTTCATCGGGTCTCTCCATTGCGCCGCTGATATCTCTCGAAGAGATCGGGACGGCGCCGCTCTGTTAATGCTTCTGCCTGGTCTTGCCGCCACTGGTCGACCTTTCCATGGTCGCCCGATAACAGCACATCGGGAATAACCTGCCCTTCCCACTCCCGCGGACGGGTGTATTGGGGGTATTCAAGCAGGTCACCCTCGAAACTCTCATCTTCGGTGGATGCCATCTTGCCCAGCACACCGGGGATCAATCGCACGCAGGCCTCGATGAGGTATTGCGCAGGAATTTCACCACCGGCCAGCACGGCATCACCGACACTCACCTCTTCCATTTCCCGGCTGTCGATGACCCGTTGATCCAGGCCTTCAAAGCGTCCGCAAAACAGAATAACGCCCGGCCCCTGTGCCCACTCTCGAACCCGAGCTTGGGACACCGGTTTGCCGCGCGGTGTTAAGTAGATTAATGCGCGCCCGTCACGGGGCACGCTATCAATCGCCGCTGCTGCTACATCGGGGCGCAGCACCATTCCTGGGCCGCCGCCAGCCGGCGTGTCATCAACGGAGGCGTGCTTATGACGGGAAAATGACCGAATGTCTACCGTCTCTAGCGCCCAAAGACCGTTTCTATGTGCAGAATCTATGAGAGAGACGCCTAAAGCGCCTGGAAATGCCTCTGGAAACAGGGTTAAGACAGTTGCGGTCCATGTCATGGGCGCGGGGTATGGCATCCAATAGGCGAAGTTTCAAGCTGAGAGGCCAGCTATCCTGGCTAAGCCCTTAAGCGCCAAACCTTCATATCTTTCTCTGTCGATCCAGATTTAAGCCCCTGATCTATTGCGGGCTGTCTTTATGTTTGGTCTTGGCTGCGCCGCCCATCAGGCCAAAGCCGACAATGATAAGGGCTCCGACACCAATCCATAGAGGCGGAACACTGAGCCTATAAAGCCCCATCCCGATCGCAAGCGCCAAAACGATAGAGCCTAACAGATATGCGCTAAAAGCAGACATGACGCCTCTCCTTGATCAACCTCGCCCAAAGGACTTCAGCAAAATCAACGCGTCAGCGATGAGAGCGTTCCGGAAGATAAAAGCGCAGTGGTAGACATAAGCTATGTTTGCAGGTCGTCTTCAGGCGTATCCCCCTCTAAAAACGCCTTGCGACCGGCTTCTTCTTCGGCCTGGGTTTCATTGCCCTCTTGCGGCGGATTGGCGATGATCTTGCCGGCCTTGATGTCGATATGGGGCACAGCTTCGCGGGTGAAGGCTAACAGCCAGCTGCCCTTACGATCTGGGGTCTTGTGCAGCTCTAGAAGGTCGCCTGCGCCATAATCAAAGACGGCTTTGACCTCGCCCAAGGGATTACCCTCCAGATCCTCGACCTTCAGGCCATAGAGGTCGGTATAATAAAACTCATCCTCTTCCAGATCGGGGAAAACCTCGCGCGGCACAAACAGCTGCGTGCCTTTCAGGGCCTGGGCCTCTTCGCGCGATTTCACCTCCGCGATGCGCGCGATAAAGCCATCATTGGTGCTTTTATGGCTCTTCACGGTGAAGAGCGGCGCGCCGGTTTTATTCAGGAAGGGGCCATAATCAAAGACTGCATCGGGGTCAGCAGTGAAGGATTTGATTTTCACCTCGCCTTTCACGCCATGGGCCCCGGCGATAGCACCGACCAGAATAAAGGTGTCAGAAGCGCTCATAATACTCAGTTCCTTGATGGCGAAAAACCAGCTTACATAGAAGAAAAGCCGGATGGTTGCCCATCCGGCTTTTATAATTCGCTGACGATAAGGGCCAAGCCTTATTCTTCAGCAGCAGCCTCTTCACCGGCCTCTTCTGCAGGCGCTGCGGCGGCGGCTTTGGCTTCTTCTTCCGCTTCCTTACGGGCGGCTTCTTTTTCAGCACGCTCTTCAGCGCGTTCTTTGGCTTTCTGGCCAGGAACCGCTTTTTTCGGGTTATTGCCGTGTTTCCACTCAATAACGCCAGCTGCGCCTAAGAAGCGAGCCACACGGTCGGTCGGTTGAGCACCTTTTTTCAGCCATTCAGCGGCTTTCTCAGCGTCCAGAACGATACGCTCGGCGTGATCGCGTGGCAGCATCGGGTTGTAGATGCCGATTTTCTCGATGAAGCGGCCATCGCGCGGCATACGGCTGTCAGCGACAACGACGCGGTAGAATGGACGTTTTTTAGCGCCACCACGGGCGAGACGAATTTTCAATGCCATGATATTAAGTCCTTGATAGGTCGTTTATTTTTTACCGAAGCCAGGGGGTAGGCCTTTGGGCCCCAGTGATCCGCCAAGTCCAGGCAGGCCACCTGAGGATCCACCGGCCCCTGGCAGGCCCGGTAGTCCTTTGACGCCTTGCGGCGTGTTTCCTTTGAGAAGATCTTGCGCAGCGCTGCCCAGATCCGGGGCGTCACCCATACCGCCCGGCATGCCAGGCATTCCGCCCATCATACCGGCCAGGCCTTTGGGGCCTTTTTTGGAGACCTTCTTCATCATGTCCGCCATTTGGCGGTGCATTTTGATCAAGCGATTGACCTCAGGCACGTCGACGCCTGCGCCCATTGCGATGCGGCGCTTGCGGCTCGCCTTCAAGATATCCGGCTTAGCGCGTTCTTCTGGGGTCATGGAGAGGATTATGGCTTCTTGGCGCTTAAGCGCTTTGTCATCAAAGCCCGCATTGGCCATTTGTGATTTGGCTGCTTTATTCATACCGGGCAGGAAGCCCATAATGCCGCTGAGCCCGCCCATTTTCTGCAATTGGCGCAATTGGTCAGCCAAGTCTTCGAAGTCGAACTTGCCCTTGGCCATTTTCTTGGCCAGCTTTTCAGCCTTGGCGTGATCGACCTCAGCGGAGGCTTTTTCCACCAGCGAGATGATATCGCCCTGGCCCAGGATGCGCCCGGCCAGACGTTTGGCATCAAAGGCATCCAGGCCATCGACTTTTTCCGAAACGCCCAGGAATTTAATCGGCAGACCCGTGACCCAGCGCATTGACAGCGCCGCACCGCCGCGCCCATCACCATCCATCCGGGTCAGGACCAGGCCGGTCAGCTTCAAACGCTCGTTAAAGCGGGAGGCGGTTTCGACGGCATCTTGACCGGTCAAGCTGTCGGCGACCAACAGGATTTCGCGCGGATTGGCAATTTCAGCGATTTTGGCCGCTTCGGCCATCATCTCTTCATCAATGGAGGTGCGGCCCGCGGTATCGAGCAGAACGACATCATAGCCCTGAAGGCGCGCGGCCTGCATGGCGCGCTTGGCGATCTCAACCGCGCTTTGGCCCTTGACGATGGGAAGGCTCTGCACCCCGGCCTTTTCAGCCATCTGGGCGAGCTGTTCCATCGCGGCTGGACGGCGGGTGTCGAGTGAGGCCACGAGGACTTTTTTACGCTCACGCTCAGTCAGGCGCTTGGCGAGCTTGGCGGTGGTGGTGGTTTTACCCGAGCCCTGCAGACCGGCCATCAAAATCGCAACCGGGGGCTCCCCGATCAGATTAAGGCCTTCGGGCTCACCCTCGCCGCCCAACAGCTCAACCAGGCCGTCGTGAACGATTTTAATAACTTGCTGGCCCGGTGCGACGGCGCGGATGACTTCCTCACCCACGGCGCGCTCTTTGACCTTTTTGACGAAATCTTTGACGGCAGGCAGGGCGACATCGGCTTCTAACAGCGCGACACGTATTTCACGCAAGGCCGCATCAACGTCCTTTTCAGACAGAGCGCCGCGCCCTGTGATCTGATCAAATACGCCCGATAAGCGCTCTGTTAATGCGTCAAACATTGATCCGCCTTGGGGTTGTCCCGTTACCATACTCATCGCGAATATGGTGATGATCTGCGCCAGTCCCAAAGGGATGCGCGCGCCTTCATGCCATATCCGTTTACTCGCAACCAAAGGGCCACGCGCCAACACCCCCACTGGGCGAAGTCTTTCGCTGAGTGAGGGATCTCGCCATCCTCCGGTTTGTCATAATCGGCCGACAACCCTGTGATGGAGAGACAAGCGGGCTAGCGCTTGATTTGAGAACGAAGACGCCTAGCGCAAAGTCAGCCCAGAGTCAAGGAAGGGGGCGTCGGGGGTGAGGTTTTAAAGGCGCGCCAGACATAGAAAAGCCCACCGCCCGGGGAAGAGAGCGGTGGGCCAGGCTTAAGGCGAGGGGGGCGCTTAAGCCGAACGGATACCGGCCAGGAAGTCTTCGACTTGGGTTTTCAGGCCGTTGGATTGGCGTGCCAGCTCATTGCTGGCCTCGGCGACCTGGCTCGCCGCGCTTTGGGTCTCTCCGGCCATCTCCGTCACTTCGCCAACTGATCCGGTAACGCCCTGCATGCGTGAAGAGGCGTTCTGAATGTTGGAGGAAATCTCGCCCGTGGCGCCTGATTGTTGCTCAATCGCGGCGCTGATCTCGGTGGAGTGGGCGTTGACCTCCTCCATGATTTGCGAGACGGACTGGATGGAGACAGCCACTTCAGACGAGGCCGCCGTGATGCGGCCCAGCTGATCGCCAATATCCTGGGTGGCTTTGGCGGTTTGTGCGGCCAGGGCCTTCACTTCGCTCGCCACCACGGCGAAGCCCTTACCGGCTTCCCCGGCGCGGGCCGCCTCAATCGTGGCATTGAGCGCCAGCAAATTGGTCTGTTCGGCAATGTCATTGATCAGCTGGATAACCTGGCCAATCGCGGCCCCGGCAGCCTCAAGCCCACTTACCTGATTGCTGGCAGAGCGCACCAGGGCGCTGGCCTGATGGGTGGCGGCGGTTGAGCGTTGGGTCTTTTGCGCGATCTCGTGGACCGAAGCGCTCATCTCTTCTGCCGCCGCGGCGACATTGCGCAGATTGCTGTCGGTGTCTTCCGCCGCAGAGCGCGCATTGTCAGAGCTGGACGAGGTGCGCCCGGCCAGATTGAGCAGCGATTGCGCATTGGCATCTAGTTCTGCCACCGCACTGGCAACCGAGCTTAATGCTTCTTGCGCGGCGCTTTCAAAGACGATCGCCATGCGCTCAATTTCTTCACCGCGCGCGAGCTTTTTCAGGCGCTCCATCTGGCGTTCTTGTTCGGCGGCCATGTCTTCGACCTGAACCAGAACTTGCTTGAAGACTTGCAAGGCCCGCGCCAAGGCACCGATTTCATCGCCGCGATCCTGGCCTTCAATCTCTACGCTCTTATCGCCGCCGGCGATGATTTCTGTGGTGCGGGTCATACGTATGATGGGGTTGGAGATCTGACGCGCGATGAGCACGCCCAGACCACCCAGAATGATCGTCAACACCCCAGCCAGCAGGATGACATCGCGGGTCAAACGATTGGTCGCGGCCATGGCTTCGCGGGTGGTTTGTGCAACAGCGAGATGCCAGGTGAAGCCCTCATAGTTGAAGGTATCGAAGGCCATCAGGCTGTTTTCGCCGCGATGATCCTGCGTCGTGGTGAAGCCAGCGCTGGCGTCACGCACGCTGGCGCGAAGACCTTCACCAACCGGTTCGTTTAACACGGTAGATTGGGTCGAGAAGCGCGCCTGGGTCCGCATCAGGCCATCATCGCCAAAGGCGTAGGCTTCACCGGTTTCACCCAGGCCGGTCGCGGCACCCATCACGGCGCTCAAGCGATCAATCGGCATTTGGAAGGCGAGGACGCCGATCCGGCGACCATTTTCATCAAAAACCGGCGTCGCCATGAAGCTGGCCGGGGCATTATTGCTGGGCGCGTAAGCTTCGAAATCCACGAAGGTGAGATCGCCTTGCGCGGCCGTGCGTGCGCTGGCGAAGGCTTGCGCCAGGCCACTGTCGCGGTATCGCCCCTGGGCGAGATTGGTGGCGAAGTCCTGCTCTTTAAAGACCGAATAGACCAAATCGCCGGCTTCGTTGATCAAGAAGATATCGTAATAGCCGCGCTCGACCTGTAGCGTGCGGAACCAGGGATGGAACTGGTTGTGAGCCTGTGAATAGGCGCTGCCATCACTGGCCATGCGCAGATCATCACGCTCGCCCGCCGGGTGAGGGTTATTGCTCAGATAGGCTTGCTGGAGGTGCTGGCTGGCATTGGAGCCAAGCTCACTCCAGCTTTGTGAGTAAGCACGTATGGCCGCGCGGGTATTGGGATTTTGCGCCACAACTTTCAAATCATGGGCCATCCCATCAAAATAGAGGTGGAGCGTGTCTTTGCGGGCGGCCAGAACGGCTTCAAGGCGCTCTTGTGTGGCCGCTTGGGACGCGCTTTGCGAGCGCATCACGCTTGCGGCTCCTAAGGTAAGGCCAAGGGTTAGAACCCCGCCCAACACGATAAGGGTGATTTTTAAGGATATGGATAAAGATTTCAGCATGACTTCCCCCACTCTGAATAAGGTTATTCAAAGGAAAGCGCGCATAAGATTAATGAATGTATAAGGCGAACCTCATTGGTGAGTGTATTCATGCACATGCAACTGGCTCGCTTTCTCTAAATGATTTTTATTTAGCGAATGACGTGCTTTAAAATTTCTGGTTTATCGAAAAAATTGCAGCAGATGTGTCAATAGGGGAAAAATGGGTAATCTATAGGCGACTTATGTGACGTCGCTCGTAACTGCAAGAAAAGTGCAAATAATTTATTCTGTAAAAGAAAACGCCCCTCATTTACTTGAGAATGAGAGGCGTTTAACGGTATTTCTTCTCTATTACGCAGCGCGAATACCGGCCAAGAAGCCTTCGATTCGCGTTTTGAGGCTTTGAGATTGGCGCGCCAATTCGGCCGTTGCTTGTGCAACCTGGCTGGAAGCGCCTTGGGTTTCACCGGCCATTTGCGTCACATCATGGATCACACCGGTGACGCCGCGCATACCGGTAGCAACATGTTGAACATTGCCAGAGATTTCCTGGGTGGCGTGGGCTTGTTGATCCACAGAGGTACCGATTTCATCGGCATGGCTTTGGATTTCTGTCATGATGTCAGCGACATTTTGAATGGCACCGGCCACGGTGGTGGCGGCGGTGGTGATCCGGCCTAGCTGGCCTTCGATATCGCTGGTTGCTTTGGAGGTTTGAGCTGCGAGGGCCTTCACTTCGCTGGCCACCACGGCAAAGCCTTTTCCGGCTTCACCCGCGCGTGCGGCCTCAATCGTGGCGTTAAGTGCCAACAGATTGGTTTGTTCGGCGATGTCGGTAATCAGCTTGATCACCTGCCCGATGGCGGCTCCGGCCGCTTCCAGACCACCGACTTGCTCCCGCGCGCTTTCCACTAATTGGCCGGCACGCTTGGTGGCCTCGTTGGAGCGATTGACCTTGTGCGCGATTTCACGCACGGAGGCTGACATTTCTTCTGAGGCGGCGGCGACACTACGCACATTTTCACCGGTTTGGTTGGCATCTTTTTCTGCACCCTCAGACTGATCACGGGTTTTGTCGGCCAGGTGGGTAAGGGCACTGGCATTGGCATCCAACTCACTGACCGCGCCTTCCACGGTGAGGAGGGCTTCACGCACGGCGTCTTCAAATTCAACGGCAAGGCGCTGAATTTCCTCGCCGCGCTCTGCACTATCCATAAGGCGCATTTGGGCTTTTTGCTCTTCGACGAATTCTTCGACCTTAACTAGGGTTTCTTTAAAGATGGCAACGGCCCCGGCCAGCTTGCCGACTTCATCGTCACGGTCGAGATAGGGGACGGTCTGTGTTTTATCCCCCTCTGTAATGGCCAAAGTGACTTCAGTGATTTTCGTAATTGGTTTGCTGACCTGACCAGCGACCCAAAATCCGGCCATACCGATGAGAATAGTCAGGCCCGCACTGATAAGGATCAAATTCCAGGTTAAGCTCACGACATGGGCTAAAGCTTCACTGCGGGTTTGGGTGACTGCCAGATACCAGGTCACACCATTGAAGTCTAAAGTCGTAAAGGCGGAGATGACCTTGTCACGCTTGTGGTCGGCAATCGACCCGCTGCCTTGTTGTTGGCCCCGGATCATGGCGCGTAAATCTTCACCGACATTGCGCTGCAGGATGGTTGAAGTGGTAGAAGAGCGCGCATCGGTGCGCATCAAGCCGTTATCGCCAAAAGCATAAGCCTCCCCTGTAACACCAAGACCTTCAACACTGCCCATGACGGAGTTCAACCGGTCAATAGGCATTTGAAAGGCGAGTACGCCAAACTGGCGTCCTTGAGCATCGACAACTGGGGTCGAGATGAAGCTGGCCGGGGCATCATGACTGGGCGAATAAGGTTGAAAGTCGAAGAAGGCGACTTGACCTTCACTTAAACTCTTACTGGCAGTAAAGGCCGCGCCCAGATCCGTGGAGTTATAAATGCCGTTGGCCAAGTTCGTGGCATAATCTAGTTCTTTAAAGACGGTGTAGACAAGATTGCCGTCCATATCGAAGAGGAAAATATCATAATAGCCGCGTGCGCGTAGAAATTGGCGGAACCAAGGATGGTATTGGCCATGGAAGCGCGAATATTCAGACCCATCATTGGCGCGATCTAAGTTTTCCTTTTGTCCGACAGGATTGGGATTGTCCGTCAGGTATAGGCGTTGCAAGGTTGTGGGCGCATTGCTGCCAAATTCATTATACCCGGTGCTGAGATCTCTGATGGCCGATTGCGTATTGGGATTTGAAGCAAGTGTGACCAGATCTTGCTCGATGGAATCGAGATAGGCTTTGAGCGCATTCTTCCGGTCATTAGCGATGGTGAGGAGGCGTTCTTCCACGGCAGCTTCTGCGGCCTCAGAACTGCGCCAAATGCTCGCAACACTTAAAGCCAGACCAAGGACTAAGCATCCCAGAAATACCACAAGCCCAAATCGTAAAGTGAGAGGTAGAGATTTAATCGCGCCCATAGTCAAAAACTCCCTGACATATCTTATGAGGATCAAGGGATTTGGGTTAACAGAGCGATAAACAGTGACTCGATTCATTTAAAAAGCGTATCATGCCTTACAAACTCTTGGTCAAAGAGTATGTGACATAGGCTTAGCGCGGTTCAGAACTTGGGCAATGGCGCACGCGTTGGCGCTCAGCCTGGGTCAGGTCGGCTTGCCAGCATTGATCAAAAACTGAGCAATAACAGGCGCTAAAGCTCATATTCCATCGCTCTTCATTCAAGGTGTTCCATAAGGTGAGCGCGTCTTGGAAGCGTGCTTCGTCCCTGAAGTCCTCACTGAAATACGTTTCAGGCTTGGGCACAGAAAAGTTAACGATCGTGATGGTTTCGGAAGGGGCAAAGATCCGTCTGACGACACCTTCCGTCGTCAGACGCAAATGGCCTTGATTGAGGGCGCGCCAATTTTCCAGCTTGGCTTGCGGGCTGTCACCGGGTGCGCAGCAATCGACGATGAGCCGCCCTAAATTGCCGGCATTGTTAAGATCGTAAAGGGTGCCGCGATATAGGATTACCGCGCTTTTGACCTCTGCCGGTCCCATGCCACCGTTTGACATCTCAAAGGTGATTTCGACTTGGTCGCGTTCAGCATTGTAATTGCCGGTGGTGACTTGCAAGGCAGGCCATACATTGGCTTCCAGGGTCTTTTGCATAACCCGGCCCTGGTAGAAGGCGACGAAGAGTGATGCCAGGGAGATGACGACCACGCAGACCGCGATCACCAACTCCACACTGCGCACATTCACCTTCACAGGTTTGAGTTTTTTAAAGGCCATGCTTACTCATTGGCGGGAGCACGATAAATCTCTTCATCGAGCTCACCTTCCCATTTGGCCACCGCAACCGCTACGGTGGCATCGCCCGTAACATTCAATGCCGTGCGCGCCATATCCATGATGCGATCAACTGGCAGGATGAAGCCGACTATGATCGCGACCTGTTCGGCTGGCACGTTAAAGGTGCTCAACACAATGGCCAGCAAGAACAGGGACACGGAAGGCACGTCCGCCACCCCGATGGAGGTCACAGCGGCCGTCACGGCGATGATGACATAATTCATGAAATTAAGCTCATAGCCGAAGGCTTGGGCGGTAAAGAGCGCGAGAATGCCCAAATACATCGCCGTGCCGTCCATATTAATGGTTGCGCCAAGGGGCAGGACCGAACCGGCAACGGATTTCTTCACGCCCAGATTGTCTGAAGCGTTGGAGATGGTGACGGGCAAGGTGGCAGAGCTGGAAGCGGTCGAATAGGCGACGGCGATGGCGTCCATCATGCCGCGCACGAAATTCATCACCGGCAGGCCCAAAATGAAGCGGATAATACCGCCATAGACGATCACAGCATGCAGGAACAGGCCCAGATAAACCGACCCGATGAGGACCGCGATGGTCTTTAGGGCTTCAAAACCTTGGCTCGCCATGGTGTAGGAGACGAGGGCGAACACACCGAAGGGCGCGACTTCCATGACGATGTGAGTGACATTCATCACCACGTCTGCGGCCTGGGTGAAGAGCTTACCCACCATCTCGCCCTTTTCGCGGGCCATCAAGATCCCCACACCAAACAGAACGGCGAAGAAGATCACAGCCAGGACATCCCCACTGGCCAGCGCAGCGACCGGGTTGGTGGGGATGATATTGATAAAGCGTTCCGCCAGGGTTGGGGCTTCAGCATTAAGGGTGTGGGCTTCGACCCCACCCAAATCGACACCCTTACCGGGTTGGAAGATGAGCCCGACAATGATGCCTATGGTATTGGCGAACAAGGTCGTGAGCATATAGAGCGCGAGGGTTTTGATGCCGATTGAGCCCAGGCGCTTAGGATCACCCAGGGCGACAACACCGGCGACCAAAGTGGTTAAAATCAAGGGGACGACCATCATCCGGATCATGCGGATGAATATTTCACCGATCGGGCTGAGCCAGTGATCAATCCATTGCGCGGCCAGCATGCTGGCTTGGGCTTCATCCATGCCTTGGGCCAGGCCATGGCGGGTCAGGATCAGTTTTAGGCCATAACCAAAGATAACCCCTAAGAACAGCGCGAGCAGGACGCGCTTCCACAAAGTGATTTTAAACCACCCCTTCATCATAGGATGAACTCCCCTTTTCTTTGAAGAGCACCCTTAACGACTATGACGAAGGCGTCAATCCTCTGTGACCGAGGTGTCGAAGGCCTTGATCAGCCAGATCCGAAGTAGGCCCAGCATCCAGAACACGCATATAATAAAGGCAAATAGGGAAATCGCATGAGTGGGAAACAGGCGTGTTAAAATGAGAATAGCCAGGCAAAGTCCGGTTTCAATACCGAGCGTGCTCCAGCTGCGATCACGATAATGCACAGCGGCTTGGCGGGTGTGTTCAGAGAACCAGCGCCAGGCCGCATTGACCCTGCCGACATCTTTGCGATCTCGGCGGCTTAAAGGGGGATTAAGATGGTCATCACTGCGCGGCATGTTGTCAGAATGCGGAAAGAATTGCGCGCTGTCAAATGCTCTGCTCTGGCTTTGGATCAAACCAGTCAAGATTATTATTTAAGAGGTGTCGGCCGGATGCGACGGTGAGGGGCAGGGCCTGCATCCGGCCGCTTCGCTGATATCAGCGATGATTATGACGCTAAGATCGCCTCGGCGCGTAGAACATCGGCCACGGCGCTGACGGTTGCAGCAATGCGCACGCTGGCTTGGATCTGCTCAGCGCTCAGACCGTGCTTGCGCAATTCAACCTCGTGGGCGTCCATGCACATGCCACAGCCATTGATGGCGGAGACGGCCATGGACCACAGCTCAAAATCAGCCTTGTCGACGCCGGGATTGCCGATGATGGCCATGCGCAGTTTTGCGGGTAGGATTTTGTAATCTTTGGCCGAAGACAAGTGCACAAAGCGGTAATAGACATTGTTCATGCCCATAATGCTGGCGGCGGCTTTGGCAGCGGTGATGGCTTCAGACGACAGTTTGTCCGCGACTTCAGCGTGGATCAGCTTTAAAACATCGCTCTGGCCCGTGGCATAGGCCGTGGCCAGAAAGGTGCCGAACTTCTTCTGGTCATCCAGGACCGTCTCGCGCGCCAGAGAGGACAGGTTAAGCTTCAAATCTTTGGCGTGCTCAGGCAGGGAGTCTTTTAAGGTCTCAAGGCTCATGGGTGTTTTCCTTGTGCTAGCCGACGGGTGAGGGGAGCCCGTCGTCGTTAAATGCGTTTGAATTGCATTTGCATGTATAGGGCCTGCGCGTCACGACAAACGGGCCAGAAGGGCGCTTAGGCATCGCGCAAAGTCTATAGGCCAGAGGCCCGTAAGAGCGGACCGGAAGGGGGCCGATCCACGGCGCTATCCCCTTCCGTTCCAGTCGTCAAATTACAGGGTGTCGCCACCGACTTGACGGTTGCAGGGGCAAAGCTCGTCCGTTTGCAGGGCGTCAAGCACGCGCAAAGTGTCGTCAGGGTTACGACCTACGCTCAACGCGTTGGCGTAAACGTGTTGGATCGTGCCTTCTGGATCCACGATATAGGTGTAGCGGTGGGCTACACCTTCTTCGGCGCGAACGCCCAGGGCGTCGACCAAAGAGCCGGTGGTGTCGGCGAACATCCACATGTTCAACTTGTTGAGATCTGGATGCTCACGGCGCCAGGCCAGTTTGCAGAATTCGTTGTCGGTAGACCCGCCCAGAACGATGGCGTCACGGTCAGCGAATTCGCCGGCCAAGTTTGCGAAAGCGACAATCTCGGTGGGGCAAACAAAGGTGAAGTCTTTAGGATAGAAGAAGATGACCTTCCACTTGCCTTCGAAAGATTTCTCGGTCAAAGCCTCGAATGCAGACTCACCGTTTTCTTCGTGATGGTTGAAGCCTGGTTTAACACCAACGATTTCGAACTCAGGAAGCGTATCGCCAATACCCAGCATAGGGAGGATCTCCATTAAATTTGATCGTTATGCCCCGATCGGATCGGAGCGCGCCCGGGCGTTCCTCGCCCGACGAGGGGACATATGGACGATTCATTTTTATAAAGCCAATGGATTGTTTCTCGGGAAGCTATAATTTATATCTATAGCCATGAGCATCAACCTACCCACACTTCGACAATTGCAATTTCTCCTCGCGCTCGCAGAGCACGGCTCGTTTTCGCGCGCCGCTGAAGTGGCGTGCGTGACCCAACCGACCTTATCCGCCGGGATCAAGGAATTAGAGGCCATATTGGGCGCGGTCCTGGTTGAGCGCGGGGCGCGCGGGGCCACCTTGACCCCTGCGGGCGAGGCCGCCGTTGAGCGTGCCCGCACGGTGCTGACCGAGGCCGAAGACCTGGTCCATGCCGCGCGTGCCGCCGGGGAGCCCTTGAGCGGAGCCTTCCGTCTGGGGGTGATCCCCACGATTGCACCCTTCTTATTGCCGCAAGTCTTACCGGCTCTGCGTCGGCTCTATCCAAGCTTAGAATTGTTCCTGCGTGAAGATCTGACGGGACGCCTGGCGGAGGCTTTGAAGGAGCGCCGTCTGGATGCGGCCTTGATTGCGCTGCCCTATGATATGCCCAGTCTGGAAGTATTTCCGATTGCGGAAGATGAGTTTTTGTTCGCGGCAGCCCCAGATCATCCTTTGATCAAGGCCAAAAAGCTTGAAACCCAGAAGGTCGCGCAAGAACCACTTCTCTTGTTAGAGGATGGCCATTGTCTGCGCGATCATGCCTTGTCGGTTTGCGGTACGGGTGATCATTCGCGCGGGGATTTTGCCGCGACCAGCCTGCATACGCTGGTCCAGATGGTCAAAAGCGGATTGGGTGCGACCTTGCTACCGCGTCTGGCGATTGATGCGGGATTGGTCGAGCATATGGAACTGGCTGTGCGCCCCTTCGATCCGCCGGTCATGGGGCGCGAGATTGGCATGGTCTGGCGCAAGGGGTCTGCGCGCGCAGAAGAAGCCAAATCCTTGGCCGAAGCGGTCAAAGCCGCTATGGCGAAGCCCTCAGTTGCGGCATAAAAGGGGCTGGGCATGAAAGCGTATCACATGAATGGCGCGGGCAATGCTTTCATCATGCTGGATGTGCGCGGTGAAGCCTTTGAAGCGCCCAGCGCCGAGGCTGTGCAGGCTTTGGAGGTCCGCTATGGTCAGTTTGACCAGCTGATCGTTTTGGGCGGCACGCGCGATGGTCTCTCCTTGCGGTTTTGGAATGTGGATGGGGGTGAGGCCGGTGCCTGCGGCAATGGCACGCGCGCCGCGGCCTGGCTGGTTTATGCGGGCGGGGATAAGGGCGAGCTTATCTTGAACACCCGCGAGCGTGCGCTGAAGGCCCGCCATGGGGCCAATGGCTTGGTTGAAGTGGATATGGGCGCGCCTCAGCTCAACTGGCGTGACATCCCTTTACGCCAGGAATTTGATACGGTGCGCATGGATTATAGCGCTGAAGCCGAGGGCGTGACGCTCTCTGGGCCGGGTGCGGTCTCCATGGGCAATCCCCATTGCGTGTTTCACGTGGAAGACCTCGCGCGGACGCCTATTCATCGGATCGGACCTCAGGTCGAGTGTGATCTGATCTTTCCTGAGCGGGTGAATGTTGGTTTTGCGCAAGTGCGCGCGCGCGATGATGTGCGCCTGCGCGTCTGGGAGCGCGGCACCGGGCTGACCAAGGCGTGTGGCACTGGGGCGTGCGCGGCTTTGGTGGCGCTTCATCGTCAGGGGGTTGTGGATCGCGAGGCGCGCTTAAGTGCCGATGGCGGTGATCTTTATGCGCGCTGGGACGCGCACACTGATCATGTCCATTTGGCAGGGCCGGTGGAGATGGAGCGTCAACTTGATGACTTTCACCTCTAAGCGCTGTTACACCCCGAGCCTTGCCTTCTGGACGCGAGGGGCGTAAGGCGGCGCCTTCAGCTAGGATTGAGGCCCCATGCGTGATTTCCGAATTGTCTTGTTGATCCTGGGTGCTCTCTTGTGCGGGCTTGGGGCATTAGCGGGGCTGTTCTTTTTATGGTCGGTCAGTATCAATGATGGCGAAGGCCCTGGGTTCTTGCTGACCCTGACCATGACGGGCTTTGTCGGGGGCCTCTTCCTGATCCTGGGTCGGCGCGCCAGTGGCGAGTTGAATTTTCGCCAGGCGGTCTGTGTCACTGTGGCGTCATGGCTGGGGTTACCGATTTTTGCCGCCTTCCCCTTTCTGTTCGGTGATCATCCGCTTAGCTTTACCGATGCGGTCTTTGAAACGGTCTCAGGTCTGACCACGACAGGCTCCACCGTGATGACGGATCTAGAAAGCACCGCGCGTACATTGTTGATGTGGCGCGCCTTGATCCAATGGATTGGTGGGGTTGGGATTATCGCACTGTCGCTGGCAATCCTGCCCTTCTTGAAGGTTGGGGGGATGCAGCTGTTCCAACTGGAATCCTCGGATAATTCAACCGACCGTTTGATTGCGCGCCCGAAAAATCTGGCTCTGGTGATCGGCAGTATTTATGCCGGCCTGACCTTGCTGTGTGCCTTTTGCTATATCCTTGCCGGGATGATGCCCTTTGATGCGCTGGCTCATGCCCTGACGACGGTGGCGACGGGCGGCTATTCCACCCGCGATGCCTCAATGGGGGCGTTTTCACCGGCGGCCCATTGGGTGGGCAGTGTCTTCATGCTGGCGGGGGCTTTGCCCTTTATGGCTTATGTGCGTTTGATCCGGGTGCGCCGCTGGGGCCGTACGGGCGGATTTTCCGAGATTCGCTGGTTCTTCACTCTGATTGCGGTCTTTTCCATCTTGATGATCGGGGCACAGCTCACTGCTGGGATTGGCTTTCATGAAGCCGTACGCGAAGGCATTTTCAACGTCGTCGCCGTGATCACCACCACGGGCTATGCCTCGGGCGATTATCAGTTGTGGGGCAGTTTCGCCATGGCGAGCTTTTTCGTCCTGACGTTCTTAGGCGGATGCGCAGGCTCCACGGCTGGGGGCTTTAAGACTTTCCGGCTGGAGATTATGGGCAAGGCCATTGGCCGGGCTTTATCAAAACTTCCAAGTCCGCATTCCACGGTGACGGCGCGCTATCAAAACCGGCGCCTGACCAATGAAGATGTGGCCTCGGTCGCGTTATTTGCGGCGCTTTATGTTGCGGTCTTTGCGCTCTCAGCCATGGTGCTGGCCGCAATGGGCCTTGATTTTATGAGTGCGATTTCGGCTGCCGCGACCGCTTTGGCCAATGTCGGCCCGGGGCTGGGCGATATCATTGGCCCCGCAGGTAATTTCATAGCCGTCCCCGATGGTGCCAAATGGGTGTTGTGCGCCGTTATGATCTTGGGCCGGTTGGAGATTATTGTGGCGCTCTTGCTCTTTACTCCACGGTTTTACACTTAAGTCCATTCGATCACGCCTGAAGGGGCTTGCCTTGCTGGCTGGGTTCTCGTATTTCTGTTTAAACAGAAATATTAGGAGCGTGTCATGCAGCTGACCCCGGCTATGGAAAAATTCATCCTGCATTGGGGCGAGATGGGAATGAAGTGGGGGGTTAATCGCTCCATCGCGCAGATCCACGCTTTGCTGATCCTGGCTGAAGATCCGCTGACCGCCGAAGAGATCACCGACACCTTGACCATTGCGCGGTCCAATGTCTCCAACTCCATCAAAGAATTGCTGGCCTTGAAGCTGGTGGAGCGGGTCCACATCATGGGGGATCGGCGCGATCACTTTACGGCCCAGAAAGAGCCTTGGGACATGCTGATGGCGATCAGTGAGGCGCGCAAACAGCGTGAGATTGATCCGACTTTGGTGATTTTGCGCGATTGCGTGGCCGAGGGCGAACGCGATGGCCAGACCACGCCTGAGGCCTTGATGCGCTTGAAGCATATGCTGGAATTTATCGAAAATCTTTCCAACTGGTATGATCAGGTGCGCCGCCTGCCCAAATCCACTTTGATCACATTGATGAAAATGGGCTCTAAGGTTGCGAGTTTTGTCGGTGGTAAATCCAAGTGAGCCCGCTCTATGCGCAGGTTCTGGGCGCAGCGTGGGAGGATATACCCGCGATCACCCGGCATTTGCATAGCCCGGACCCGATTGTCACTTTTGCCGGTGAGGTTGAGGTGCGTCGCGGTACAAGCCCCCTGACCCGCATTCTGGCCCAGACGATGGGTCTGCCACAGGCGGGCCATCATCGCGCGCGCATCACCGTGTCGCGCGGGGATGACGGCGATGAGATTTTAGAGCGCCGTTATGGCGAGACCATACTCACAACGCGGCAATATCTGATCACACGCGGGAAAAAGCAGTTTCTGGGTGAGGCCTTTGGTCCCTTTCGCTTGCGCTTTGATCTTTGTGGTCATGGGGCGGGGATTGATTTTATGCTATCCTCGGTCAAGGCGTGGTCCATCCCGCTGCCCAGGGCAATGGCCTTGTCCGTCAAGGCGAGTGAGCGCGTGGGTGAAGGCCAAGAGGGCCAGGCGCGCCATTGTTTTGACGTTGAGGTGAGCCTGCCAGGCCTGGGGCGGTTGATCGCCTATCAAGGCTGGCTTGAAAGTTTGTCCGCTTGACGCTGGGGCGAGGATTGCCCACTTATGCCGATCTGATGAGTGCACCGATAGAAACCCCTGAAGACGATCGTCACGAGGTCACCACCCATGATGACGGTCTGGATATTGTGACCTTTGGCTGCCGGCTGAACGCCTGGGAGAGCGAGGTCATGCGCGATCATGCCCGCGCCGGGGGGGTGACAAATGCCGTCATCATCAATACCTGCGCTGTGACGAATGAGGCGGTGCGCCAGGCGCGCCAGACCATTCGCCGCATTCGCCGGGAAAAGCCGGATGTTGAGGTGATCGTCACGGGCTGTGCGGCGCAGATTGACCCTGAGCAATTTGCCAAAATGCCAGAGGTTAATCGCGTCATCGGCAATGCGGAAAAACTGCGCCCGGAAACCTTTAAGGCCAGCGCCATTTCCAGCGGTGAAAAGGTCAGCGTCGAAGACATCATGCAGGTGCGCGAAGTGGCCAATCATCTGGTCGATGGGCTGGACGGTAAGGCGCGCGCCTATGTTCAGGTGCAAACCGGGTGTGATCACCGCTGTACCTTCTGCATCATTCCCTATGGCCGGGGCAATGCGCGCTCTGCGCCTGCGGGCGATGTGGTTGATCAGGTGCGCCGCCTGGTCGAAACCGGTCACCAGGAAGTGGTTCTGACCGGGGTTGATCTCACCTCCTGGGGGGGGGATTTGCCCGGTAAGCCTTTGCTAGGGCGCCTGGTGAAGGCGATTTTGACGCAAGTCCCTGATCTGGCACGCCTGCGCCTCTCTTCGATTGATGCGATCGAGATTGATGAGGATCTTTTCCGCGCGATTGCCGAGGAAGAGCGTCTGGCCCCGCACCTTCATCTCTCGCTACAGGCCGGGGATGATATGATTTTAAAGCGCATGAAGCGCCGCCATCTGCGCGATGA
This sequence comes from Woodsholea maritima DSM 17123, assembly GCF_000382325.1. Lineage (GTDB taxonomy): Bacteria > Pseudomonadota > Alphaproteobacteria > Caulobacterales > Maricaulaceae > Woodsholea > Woodsholea maritima. The sequence goes on along the minus strand of NZ_KB908056.1, from coordinate 782,021 downwards.
TGCGATTGCGCTGACCCAGCGCCTGCGCGCAGTGCGTCCTGATATTGCCTTTGGGGCCGATCTGATTGCGGGCTTTCCGACCGAAACCGAAGCGATGTTTGAAAACTCGCTGAAATTGGTCGATGAGTGTGCGCTCGCCTATCTCCACGTCTTCCCCTATTCACCGCGTCCGGGCACTCCAGCGGCGAAAATGCCCCCTGTCGAAGGTCCGGTGATTAAAGATCGGGCCCGGCGTTTGCGCGAAAAAGGCGATGCGGCCTTACGCGCGCATTTGCAATCCATGGTCGGGGGGCGTTATGAGGTGCTGGTCGAAAAACCAGGTCTGGCGCGTGCGGCCAATTTCGCGCCGGTGCGTATTGATAGTCCGGCCCGCGCGGGCGCTTTGATCCGTGTGGACATTACCGGCCATGACGACGCGCATTTGATGGCACGCATTGTAGAAGGGTAAGACATGATCTTTGGTTGGGGGAAGAAAAAGAAAGATCAGGTTGAGGCGGATAAAGCTCAAGAGGAAGCTCTTGAAATATCTAAGGCATTTGAGGATGTGTCTCAAAACGAGACGCCTCAAACGGCTGAACCCGTCTTAGAGGATAGCCCTTCCCCCGACCCGCAGGAGATTGCTGCCCCGCCCGCCAGCCCCGTTGATCCAGACGAGGAGCGCGCCTTGGATGATGCTTCAATGGCGGTGCAGATCGAAACCCAATCCCCTGATACGATACCCGACAGCCCATCAGAGGAGGCCGCCCCCCTCGCGGTCGCATCCCATGAGGACAGCTCTGACATCGAAGTTCCAGAGCCCCTCGAAGAGCCTTCACCCCAAGAGGCCCCCAAGAAGCAGGGCTTTTTCGCACGTCTGACCGCAGGTCTTCGTAAATCCTCCTCGAAACTTTCTGACAGTGTCTCAAGCCTCTTCACCAAGCGTAAGCTGGATGATGAGGCCTTAGAGGAGCTGGAAGAGATTTTGATCAGTGCCGATCTGGGTGCAAAAACGGCTGCACGCGTAACGACCCAGCTCGCGAAAGATCGCTTTGATAAAGACATCACCGATCTGGAAATCAAAGAGGCGCTGGCCGAGACGGTCGCCGAGACCCTTGCGCCCTATGAAAAGCCCTTTGCCTTAAGTGCGCCGAGCCCGGAAGTGATTTTATTCGTCGGGGTCAATGGCTCCGGCAAGACAACGACCTTGGGTAAAATCGCGGTGAAATTGAGCCGTGAGGGTAAAAAGGTGGTCACCGCGGCTGGCGATACCTTCCGCGCGGCAGCCGTTGAACAATTGAAAGTCTGGTCGGACCGGGCCGGGGCGCATTTCATGGCCCGTGATCTGGGCGCTGATGCGGCGGGTCTGGCCTTTGATGCCATCAAAGAAGCCCAGGCCCAGGGCGCAGATGTCGTTCTGATCGACACCGCCGGGCGCCTACAAAACAAAGCCGAGTTGATGGATGAGCTGCGCAAGATTATGCGCGTCATTGCCAAGGTTGATGCCAACGCCCCTCACCAAGTGATCTTGGTGCTGGATGGTACAGTGGGCTCCAACGCTTTGTCACAGGCGGAAGCCTTTCTGGAGGCCTCAAAAGTCACTGGCGTCGTGATGACCAAGCTGGATGGCACGGCCAAAGGCGGCGCGCTGATCCAAGTGGCCGATCAGTGCAAATTCCCTATTCATTATATCGGTGTGGGCGAGGGCGAAGAAGATTTACAAGACTTCTCAGCGCGTGATTTCGCCCGCGCTTTGGCGGGTCTTGATCAAGATCCGGTGTAAATTTAACTGCACATCAGACACTTTTGCGCTGAAGTCGCGCTAACTTAATCCCCTCTCGGCTTATGGATGGAGGGGTGATGTCTTTATCCGGTCACGGCGTGGGGCTGGGTGCCTTGATCATGCTGATCTCGGCGGTCTTTCACGCCTTCATGACGCTCTCCACCAAGCAAGCCAAAGACATGCTCGTTTTTCGTGCGGTCTCGATGGGATTTTCCGTCCTCTGGCTCAGCCCGGTCCTGTTTCTCTTTCCCTTTCCGCCCTGGGGCGTGTGGCGCTATCTGATTTTGGGCTCAATCCTGGTTTGGGCCTATAATATGTTGATGATTGCCGCGTTCAAGCGCGGGGATATGAATTTGGTCTATCCCGTGATGCGCGGCGCGGCCCCGGCCTTAGCGGCCTTTATCGCCTTTTTTACTTTGAAAGAGGGTTTGAGCGTGATCACGCTGACTGGGCTGGCGATTGCCAGCCTGGCCTTGATCGCTTTTGCCTGGCCGGAAAAAGGCGGTGCGCCGAAAATGGCGGCCCTGGGCTTTGCGCTGTGTGCCGCGACCATGACGGCGAGTTATTCGGTCAATGATGCGGCCGGTGCACGTTTGGCGCAGAGCCCCATTCTTTATACCGCCTGGTTTTTTGTATTGTGTGCGCTGTCATTATCGGCAACCGCCGTGTGGATGCGCCGCGATAGCTGGCGTGAGACAGCGCGCGGTGAGATGAAGCTTGCCTTTCGGGCTTCGTTTTTCAATGTCGGAACCTATGGCTCGGCGATGATCGCTTATTCCATGGCCCCGGTTGCGCCCATGGCGGCACTGCGTGAAACCAGTATTGTTTTTGGTGCGGTTTTGGCGGCTCTGGTATTGAAAGAGCCCTTAGGGCGACGCAGGATCATGTTGGCTTGCCTCTTGGCATCCGGGCTCGTCCTGTTACAAGTCGGATTGCATCTTTAACTGCGGGGGCCTTATGTCCGAAATTTCACCACCACCTTCAACGCCATCATCGACCCCAACCAACCAGCTCGCCCAAGGCTCCAAGCTGTTGGTCGATGTCGGGCCCGCCGCGATTTTCATGATCAGCTATCAGATCGCCAATCGCATCGCTCATGATCAGGCGATTTTTATTGCGACCGGCGTGTTTATGGTCGCGACGGCTGCGGCTGTGGCTTGGTCCATCTTGAAGGATAAACGCTTCCCGCCCATGCTGGCGGTGACGTTCGTGATCGTGATGGTGTTTGGCGGCCTGACGATTTATCTCAAGGATCCGATTTTTATCTATATCAAACCGACCATCATCAATCTGATCTTTTCCTATGCAATCTTGATCAGCATGGCTTTTGGTTTCAATGTCTGGAAGGCCTTGTTCTCTGGCCTGATGGCGCTACCCGATAATGTCTGGAATTTGCTGGCCATTCGCTGGGCGGTGTTCTTCCAGTTTCTGGCGATTTTAAACGAGTTTTTATGGCGCCATATCACCGATACCGTGGTGGTTCAGGGCGCGCGTTGGTTTGATTGGTTTGCGATTTCCGAAGGCTTCTGGGTCAATTTCAAACTTTTGGGTGTAATGCCGCTGACTTTCATTTTTGCCTTGATCAATATGCCGCTGATTTTGAAGCAACAAAGCCAAGGTGAGGCGAAGTCTGAGTAGGACTAGGCATGGACCCTGGATCAAGTCCGGGGCCGCGTGAGCATAAATATCCTCTGTCATCCCCGACTTGATCGGGGATCTATAGAGTTTTATGGCAAGCTTAATAGATCCCGGATGTGCGCTTCGCTTCTCCGGGATGACAGTTTTAGTTTTGTCATGCCAGACCTGATCTGGCATCCATGCCGTGAGTTTGACGATTATTCTGCTCAATCAGAATCAAGCTCACCCTGTCCGGTATGGACCTCACACCAAGTTTGGGATGACAGCTTTTTGAATTCCTCGCTTCGCTGCGGGCGGATACCCTTAGAATGCCCTATCGGCGATCGCCTACTTGAGGGCGCTCGTCCTTGCGGGCTGTCGTCCGATATGTCCTCCCCTGCAAAGCGGGGGAGGTGGCCGGAACGGCCGGAGGGGGCATTTTAGCCTAGACCCCGGATCAAGTCCGGGGCCGCGTATTGGCACTTGATGGAATTGAAAAAACCCTTCAGGCGAGAGGCTTTTTCTTAGTCATCATTATCGTTGGCGATTTGGGTTTTTTGATCCGTGATCCAGCGCTGCATCTTGGTTTCCAGGGCGCTCATCGGTAGAGCCCCATCTTCTAAGAGGGCGTCATGGAAGGCGCGGATGTCGAAATCCTCGCCCAGCTCCGCCTCAGCTTGGGTGCGCAGGCGGCGCATGACGATCTCACCGGTTTTATAGGCGAGTGCCTGACCTGGCCAAGAGATATAGCGCGAGACTTCATTGCGGATATTGAGCGGTGACAGGGCGGAGTTTTCTAAGAAGCAGGCTTCGGCCTGATCCTGGCTCCAGCCATACCAATGGATCCCGGTATCGGCGACCAGGCGGCAGGCGCGCCACATCTCATAGGTCAGGCGACCAAATTCTTCATATGGGGTTTCATAAAGCCCCATATCCTGGCCCAAAAACTCTGAATACAGCCCCCAGCCTTCGCCAAAGGCGGTGATATAGGTCTGGCGGCGGAAATCCGGCACATTATCAATCTCTGCCGCGATCGCGCCTTGATGGTGATGACCGGGTACACCTTCATGCAAGGTCAGGGCAGGCAGGGTGTAGAGCGGGCGCTGATCAAGCGCATAAGTATTGACCATATAGCCACCCGCACGGCCCTCTTGGTAATTGCCGGGCCAGTAACGCCCCGTTGTATAGGTTGGAGCAATGTCAGCGGGAACAGCGCGCACACCATAGGACAGGCGCGGCAGCGTGCCAAAGAAGGCGGGCATCTGATCATCGACCTTCTTGGCGAGATAGGAGGCGTGCATCAAAAGCTCGCGTTCGCTGGTCGCATAGAATTGCGGATCGGTGCGCAGGAAGGCGATGAAGTCTTGAAAGCTGCCTTCAAAGCCGCTGGCCGCGATCACCTCATCCATTTCGGCGCGAATACGCGCGACTTCTTGAAGGCCGGTTTCATGGACACTTTCGGGTGTCGCATCGTCGAGCGTGGTGTGATAGCGCACGAGAGCCCGGTAGAAGTCTTCACCCTGGGGCATGGCGCGCGCGCCCAAAGTCTCTCGCGCGGCGGGCATATACTGATGATGGAAGAACTCAGACAGCGCGCGAAACGCGGGCAGGGCATCATCACGCACTGCGCTGAGACCCTCTTGATAGAGGCGTTCGCGCTCCGCCTCATTGATATGGGCAGACATGGAGGTGAAGGGGGCCATCAAGCCTGAAGCTTCCGGGTCTTCGACGATTTGCGCGTCAATTTGATTGGCCACTCCGTCGAGAATGGCGCGCGGCTGGGTCCAGCCGGTGTCCATTGCCAGTTGTAACCAGGCGGTTTGCTTTTCGAAATAGCGCGGAATGTCTTTCAGGCGGGCGATATATTCCTCACCCTCGGCCACGGTGCGAATACGGGTTTGGATCGCATAAAAGCTGGGCCCGGTGTGAAAACCGGAATCATTGCGGAAACTAATACGATTGATGTCGAAGGCCGCCATGGCGACTTCCGACTTCAAAAGATAATCCATCACCGCATAGCTGGCGACATCTTGGCCTTCCAGCGCGCGCGGATTGATGGCTTTCAAGCGATCATAAAGCGTACTGACGGCTTCATTGTAGCGCGCGGCAGTCTCGGGCGTTTCCTCGGGCCAATAGCGCCCATCGCTGACATCATCCTCGTCATCGCCGCCGCCGAAATTATCACGAAAATCCTCATAGTCTTCGACCAGGATTTGAAAATCTTCGCCCGGCGTCGCCTCAGCGCTATTAAATGGCATCGTCAAGGCCATCAAGCTGGCCGAGAGTGTCAAGATTTGGTTTCGCACGCGAATACCCTCCCCTTTATATGGCGCGGAGCCTAGCAGGCTTGGCGGGCTCTGCCAAAGGCAATGATATAATGTATGCACATCAGCACGGTTGGAAATAATTTCGCTGAGGTGGGTTTGCGTCACAGACTTGCGCTATGACAGGGTTAATATCGCGACTGCAGAGCCTATAAGTTGAGCTTATCAGGAGGGTTGTATGCGGCATTCCTATCCCACGCGTTTGGGCTGGCTCGGTTTAATATTGATGGCGTTGATCAAGTCTTGTCTGGCCAGCCTTATCCCCGCTGTCATGATCGTCTGGATGCTCGGTTGGCAAGGCCTTTGGGGTTGGGCGTTAATTGTGATCTTAGGAATTGGGTTTTTCGCCTTTTTCCTGCGCGATCAGTATTGGCTTTATCGCCGTCATCAATGGGATTAAGGCGAGGCGAAGCGCTAAAGTGGCGTTTACCTAATATTGCAAATCATGTGCAATAATTGAGCTGTGTATTTTTCCCTCATCCTAACGATTTATAAAGGCGAAACGGCGCAAGGCGCAGTTCTATACATTGACCTTAACCGCGCGCGCCTTATTGTCCGTCGCACATCCATCTGCTGGGCTGATTTCGTCTGAAAGCGCCCCAGCCCTATGAAGCACAGGTGAACCTCTGATGGCTTCCAAAGCTGATACACGACCGCTCTCTCCTCATGTTCAGGTCTGGCGCTGGCATGCGACCATGGCCTCCTCGATTTTGCACCGCGCCACGGGCGTGGCCAATTATATCGGGGCCGTTTTGACCGCCATCTGGTTGGTCCTGTTGGCCATGGGGCCAGAGGCGTATGGCATTGTTGAAACTCTACAAACCGGTGTTCTGGGTGTGATTTTCACCCTGGTCCTGATCGGCTTCACCTTCTCGCTGACCTATCACATGCTCAATGGCATTCGCCACCTGGCCTGGGATGCGGGCAAAGGCTTTGACCCGAAGGGTTCAAATCTGCGTTCGATCTTGATCATCATCGCTTCGGTTGTGATCACGGCCCTCATCTGGATCTTGGCGTAAGGAGCGAGACGATGACGAATTTTCGTACCCCTAAGCGTCAGGTTCGTGGTTTGGGTTCAGCCAAGTCCGGCGTTCATCACTTTATCACCCAACGCGTCTCGGCGCTGGCGCTGATCATTCTGGTGCCCTTGTTCTGCTGGGGCTTGGCCGCTCATAATGTCAGTGATTATGACAGCGCGCGTGCCTGGTTCGGTTCAGCCACGGGCGCGATCGTGACCCTGATTGCCCTGACGGCGGCATTTTATCACATGCGCCTGGGTCTCCAGACCGTGATTGAGGACTATATTGAAAAACCAGCGACCAAGATGGCGCTTTTGGTTCTCAATACGCTTCTGGCCGCTGGGCTGTGGCTGGCGACTTTATATTCTGTACTCAAGCTTGCCGCTTAGGAGTTTAGGCTAATGGCTGCATATGAATGGATTGACCACACCTTTGATGTTGTCGTGGTCGGGGCCGGGGGTTCTGGTTTGCGCGCGGCTTTGGGCGCAGCGCAGGCGGGCTTGAAGACGGCGTGTATTTCCAAGGTTTTCCCAACGCGCTCTCACACCGTTGCTGCGCAGGGCGGGATTTCCGCCTCTCTGGGCAATATGGGTGAGGATGACTGGCGCTGGCATATGTTTGACACCGTGAAGGGGTCAGATTGGCTGGGCGATCAGGATTCGATTGAATATCTGTGCCGCAATGCACCGGCCGCGGTGTATGAGCTGGAACACTGGGGTGTGCCTTTCTCTCGGACCGAGGAAGGTAAGATCTACCAGCGGGCTTTCGGCGGCATGACCAAAAACTTTGGTGAAGGTGGCCCGGTGCAGCGTACATGTGCGGCGGCAGACCGGACCGGTCACGCCATTTTGCACACCCTCTATGGCCAGTCACTGCGTCACTCGACCGAATTTTTCATCGAGTATTTCGCCCTTGACCTTATCATGGACGAAGAGGGGGCTTGCCGCGGTGTCACCGCGTGGAAGCTGGATGACGGGACTTTGCACCGTTTCCGCGCCCAGAAAGTCATTCTGGCGACCGGCGGCTATGGCCGGGCTTATTTCTCTGCGACCTCCGCTCACACCTGTACAGGGGATGGCAATGCCATGGTCTTGCGCGCGGGTCTGCCGCTGCAGGATATGGAATTTGTGCAATTCCACCCCACCGGGATCTATGGCGCAGGCTGCTTGATCACCGAAGGTGCGCGCGGCGAAGGCGGCTATCTCACCAATTCCGAAGGTGAGCGCTTTATGGAGCGCTATGCGCCGAGCGCCAAGGATCTGGCCTCGCGCGATGTGGTGTCACGCTCCATGACCATCGAAATCCGTGAAGGGCGCGGTGTAGGGGCCAATAAGGACCATATCCACCTGCACCTCGATCACTTGGATCCTGCGATCCTGCATCAGCGCCTGCCAGGTATTTCTGAAAGCGCGCGGATCTTTGCCGGTGTTGACGTGACGAAAGAACCGATCCCGGTTCTGCCCACGGTGCACTATAATATGGGCGGTATCCCGACCAACTTCCATGGTGAGGTTCTCACCAAGGTGGGCGGGGATCCTGATCATGTGGTGCCGGGCCTGATGGCGGTGGGTGAAGCGGCGTGTGTATCCGTACACGGCGCAAACCGCTTGGGCTCTAACTCCCTGATCGACCTGGTGGTCTTTGGCCGCGCAGCCGGTCTTCGCTGTCAGGAAACGGTTGAGGCGGGCGCGACGCAGCGCGAGCTAACCGCGAAGGATGGCGAGCTTTCAACCGCACGTCTTGATCAATACCGTAACGCCAATGGCTCAACCCCAACCGCGCATATGCGTTTGGCGATGCAGCGCGCGATGCAGGAAAACTGCGCCGTATTCCGCACCCAGGATGTGATGGAAGAGGGTGTTGAGCGTATTGCGACGGTTTATGGCAATATCTCCGACGTGAAAGTCACTGATCGTTCTATGATCTGGAATACCGATCTGATGGAAACGCTGGAGTTTGATAACCTCATCTCTCAAGCGGCTGTCACCGTGAACGGGGCTGTCAATCGCAAGGAAAGCCGCGGCGCTCACGCGCGTGAGGACTTTCCTGATCGTGATGACGCAGAATGGATGAAGCACACTTTGGCTTGGTTTGATTTGGACACCGGTAAAGTCAATATCGACTACCGTCCGGTCCATGAATACACGTTGTCCAACGACATCGAGTATATCAAACCAAAAGCGCGTGTTTATTAAGGCGACTGGAAGGCGACCCACCCATGGTACAATTGACCCTGCCTAAAGGCTCTGAGGTTAAAAAGGGTAAAACCTGGCCCAAGCCCGAAGGCGCAAAGAAAACTCGCACCTTCAAAATCTATCGCTATGACCCTGAAGGCGGCGGCAATCCGACCTGGGACACCTATCAGGTGGACCTGGAACGCTGCGGCCCGATGGTGCTGGATGCCTTGCTGTTCATCAAGAATGAGATCGACAGCACGCTGGCTTTCCGTCGCTCCTGTCGTGAAGGGATTTGCGGTTCGTGCTCGATGAATATCGGCGGGCGCAATACGATTGCGTGTACGTCCGGCATTGATGAATATAATGGCACGATTACTATTGCCCCCTTGCCGCACCAGCCTGTGGTCAAGGATCTGATCCCTGATCTGACGCAATTCTATGCGCAGCATGCGGAGATGAAGCCTTATCTGATCACTGATAGTCCGACCCCGGAAAAAGAATGGCGTCAATCCATTGAAGACCGTGAAAAGCTCGATGGGCTTTATGAGTGCATTATGTGTGCCTCATGCTCAACGGCGTGTCCGTCTTACTGGTGGAATGGCGATAAATATATGGGCCCTGCGGCGCTGCTGCATGCCTATCGCTGGATTGTCGATAGCCGCGATGAAGCCACCGGTGAGCGCCTGGACGACCTGGAAGATCCGTTCAAGCTCTATCGCTGTCACACGATCATGAATTGTGCGCAGGTCTGCCCTAAGGGTTTGAACCCCGCCGAAGCCATCGCGAGCATTAAAGGCTTGATGGTCGAACGCCAAAGCTAAGCCTGACTTACAGTGCAGATCGCTAGAAGCCCCGCAGCCATCTTGCGGGGCTTTTTATTGTCTCGGGACAAGCTGATGCGCGCTGGGATGAAAATACGAAAGTTGATTATCGCACGAAGTCCGTGCCCCTAATCTCATGGGTGATTGGATTGGCTCTGATCTGGTTGTATTATATAGTGAATTCAGCTTATTGGATTAAGTAAAAAGCCCGTGACGTTACTTCGCCACGGGCTTTTGAATTCAGATAGATCCGTGCGCCTTACTTCAGGCTTGGCTCAATTTCTTTACACGCATCAACCAGGCCTTTAACGGCATCAACAGAGTGATCGAACATTTTTTGTTCGTCATCATTGAGGCTGATCTCAACGACTTTCTCTACGCCGTCTTTACCGATCACAACCGGCACGCCGACATACATGTCATTGACCCCAAACTGGCCGGTCAGGTGCGCGGCGCAAGGCAGGATACGTTTTTTATCGCGCAGGTAAGATTTTGCCATCGCGATTGCAGATTCTGCCGGAGCGTAGAAAGCAGAGCCATTACCCAAGAGGCCCACAATCTCGCCGCCGCCTTTACGGGTACGGTCCACGATCTGGTCCATTTTCTCATCCGTAGACCAGCCCATTTTGATCATGTCTGGCACAGGAATGCCGGCGACGGTAGAATAGCGCAGCAAAGGCACCATGGTGTCGCCATGGCCGCCCATGACGAAGGCGGTGACGTCTTCGACAGAGGCTTTGAATTCTTCAGCCAGGAACCAGCGGAAGCGTGCAGAATCGAGCACACCGGCCATGCCCACAACCATGTTGTGCGGCAGGCCAGAAAACTCACGCAGCGCCCACACCATGGCATCCAAAGGATTGGTGATGCAGATCACAAAGGCGTTGGGCGCATGGGCTTTGATGCCTTCGCCAACAGATTTCATGACTTTGAGGTTGATGCCCAGCAAATCATCGCGGCTCATGCCGGGCTTGCGCGGGACACCGGCGGTGACGATGCAGACATCTGCGCCAGCGATGGCGGAATAATCTTCAACCGACCCACCAGACAGGTGGCAATCCTGACCAAAGACCGGAGAGGCTTCCGCGATATCCAGGGCTTTACCCTTTGCGGTGCCTTCATTGAGGTCCATCAATACCACATCGCCCAATTCCTCGCGCGCGGCGATATGGGCAAGGGTGCCACCGATCATACCTGCGCCAATGAGGGCAATCTTTTTACGAGCCATGACTGTCTCCTTAGTGTGACGTGTCCGGCATGGGCCGGGCGAGGGGGGCCTGGAGCGGGCAAGCGCCGAACGCTGCAGGCGCGAAGAGAAGAACCTATCCTCTAGCGCTATTACCGCGCGGGGGCAATGCGGGCGTGCTGAAGCGCTTCATTATTCAGTTAAGAAAAAAAGCTCTTCCACGGTTGTGTCTAAGGCTTGGGCGAGTTTTAAGGCTAAAGTCGTGGACGGAATAAAGACCTGGTTTTCAACCGTGTTGATGGTTTTGCGCGTTACCCCGACCCTGTCAGCTAGCTGGGCTTGGGTCAAATTGGCCTTGGCGCGCCACACTTTTAGATGATTGCCCAAGTTGGCTGTGCTCATGCTTGTGGCTCCGCCTGGGGGTAGGTCAGGGCGACATAATAGAAAGTGGGCACGACGATGCAAAGAATGAGGCCAATGTGGATAAGGGCTTGGGTGTTCGCTAACCAAGCGGGGGCAGACACCCCCATGGCGAGCGCCATGATCTCCAGAATATTTGGGCCATGCGCTAAGAGGGTTAAGGTAACGATCGCTAGGCCAAAGCCCAGCTTGACGGCCTTGGCGCGGTAATGACGATCCAGCTCATCATCCAGAGCATAACAGGCCTTATGGCGTGTAACCTGTCCGGCATAGACCAGGAACATCAAACATGCTGCGAGCCAACTTAACGCGCCCAGTAAGGTCACAGGGACCAGCCATAAGGGGGGCTCGGCCATTAAAGTGGGAAGGCTTTTAAGCAGCTCCCCGCTTTGGAATAGAATAAACGCGAGGGCCATGATGATCAGCGTCCAGCTGCGCCGACGCTCTAAACGATCAATCTGGGTCATGAAAGTCTCCAATGTCACCTATGTGTTACATGGACCCTATAGGTATCATTTTATAACGTCAAGGTTACATATGCAGGGAAGGAAGCGCTGGTTTTTTGAACTGGGCGCTTTAAAGTGACACCAAAGGAGAGGTGGAGACCATGAACCGCAAGCGCTTAAATCCGCTGCAACTGGCAATGGGGCTTGTGTTTGCAGGGGGCGGATTGATCCTGTGTCTGGGTTTGATCCTTGCGATTATCAAAGGGCTTTGGCCAGCGTTTTTGCCATTCATTCAAGGTGAAATGCCTTGGCGGGCGGGTTTGCAGCCCTTAGCGCGCGCTTTAATCAGTGTCATTCCGGATACGTTTTACCTTGGGGCGGCCTATGCCTTGGCGCTGTGGGGGCTGGACCTGCTTAATGACCGTGCCAGTGATCAGACGAAGAGTGCGCGCGCGAAGGAGATGGGCGGTAATCTGATCTGGGCCTTTTTAGCGATGCTGGTGATCGTGCCAAATCTGTTGCAATGGATCAGCTTTGGGGAGTTTCGCTTCCGCCTTAATCTGGACCGGCACGTTTTCACGCCGCTGATATTGGGTGTGGTCGTGCTGATCTATGCCTATCGTGTTGCGCACCCCGCGCGCCGGTCCGAGCCCTAACGTTTTTGCGCCAAGAGCAGCCCATCGCCCAGGGCTGTGAAGGTCATGTCAACGCGGGGATCTTGGCGGATTTGATACGCGATTTCACGCAAGGTCTTGGTTTCTAGGGATTTACCCTTCACCGAGACTACATCTCCGCCCCACAGGACATTATCAAACACCATTAATCCGCCGGGGCGCAGCAGCGTGAGGCCCTTTTCATAATAGATGGGATAGCCGGTTTTATCGGCATCAATGAAGAGAAAATCGACCTGACCGGCAAGTCCCTCCTCGGCGAGCGTGTCGAGGCTTTCGCGCGCATCGCCCAGGCGTGGCTCAATCACATCGGCTAAGCCCGCCTCGCGCCAATAGGTTTGGGCCTGGGTCATCCAGCTTTCACTGACATCCAAGGCCAACAGCCGGGCCTTCGCGCCATGGCGGGCTTTCAGGGCTGTAGCGGTCCATAGCGCGGAATAGCCGGTGAAGACCCCGATCTCCACGGCGATTTTCGCGTTGATCAAGCCGGCCATGAAGTGCAGGAATGCGCCCTGTTCGGGGCTGATTTGCATTTGCTTATAGTCACTTAAAGCTTGCGTCTCTTCACGGCACCGCGCCATGACCGCGCCTTCGGGGCGGTTCATCGCTTGAACATAGTCGCGAATATCAGGGCTGAGGCCGATAGATGTGCTCATGAAACAACACTCGTCAAGATTGGTATGGGTATTATCTTTATGCGTAAATTTTGCGTAAAAATTCTGTAGCTCTTCTTTGGCATTTCTGTATGATCATGCACGTTAAAGCAGAGGAGGGTCGCATTTCATATCCACTCATACTTCGTCATCAGGAATTGGAGATTAGAGCATGGCCGTAAAAAGAAAAGCTGTTGTTCGTGTCCCCTTGCGTGAACCCTTTGAAATATATGTCCCCACGCCTTGGCATGTCAAGGTTATGCGTGGATTTCGGCGTATGTGGAAATGGGTGATCGGGGTGTGTGTATTTGGTTTGGGTCTGTTGCAGGCCTTCGGTCTAACCCTGAATGACGTTTTGATATTCATCAAGGCGAATATGAAATAATTTGCGTAAATTTTACGCATTATATTGACATCCATAAACGTAACGCCTACAGTAAAATTATGACGCGCTCATAGGGGCGCGTCATTTGAATCTCTGATCCATACGCGTCGATGACGTGTTCACGCTGAGCGTGAGTAAGAGAAGTGAGGCCGCCGATGTCTTCTGCGAAGAAGCCGAATAAAACCGCGAAACGCATGACCTTGATCTTTCCAGAGCGCACGGCGCAAAGGCTTGATCGTCTTCAAACTTTGACCGATGCCTCATCGGCGACGGAAGTGCTGCGAAACGCGCTTCTGGTTTATGAAGTGGTGGCAGAAGCGGCGGCGCGCGGGTCGAAACTTATGGAGCGGACCCAAGAGGGCGGGCTTGCCCTGCTTCCAATTACGCTCGATGTTGAAATTTGTGACGGTGAGCCCGATGGCGGTGAAGTCCGCCCTATCAATGCGCCGGATTTGAAATCCCACGCGGCTTAGATCTTATTTTTAAACATTAATCATGGGTATTGTCGCGGTTGGCGGCGAGATAGTCTTGGGAGCGCATCTCCATCAGGCGCGAGACAGTCCGCTGAAACTCAAACGCCCCATCGCCCTCAGGGTAGAGCGCCTCAGGCTCGGCGGCCGCGCTCATCAACAGCTTGGCTTTCATTTCATAAAGCGCATCAATCAAGGTCACGAAGCGTTTAGCTTCGTTGCGATTGTTTGGCCCCAGCAGGGGTGTGTGATCAATCATCACCGTGTGGAAATTATCCGCGATGGCCAGATAATCTGCGGCACCGAGGGGCTTCGCGCAGAGATCGGAAAACTCAAACCGCGCCAGACCTGCCGCTTCACAGGGAATGCGTAGCTCGCGCCCCTGCACGGTCAAAGTACATTCGCGCGGCATGGCCCCAAACGTCAGGCGCTCAAACGCCGTATCCATAGCCGCATCGGCCTCAGGGCCTAGGGGGGCGTAGTAGACGGGCGCGGCTTGTAAGCGCTCCAACCGGTAATCGCGTCCACTATCCAGGCGAATGACCTCTAGTTTGGCCTTCAACATGTTTATGAAGGGCAGAAAGAGCTGGCGATTAAGGCCGTCTTTATAAAGATCATCGGGGATGCGGTTTGATGTCGCCACGATCACCACACCGCGCGCAAACAGACGTTCAAATAATCGACCCAGGATCATGGCATCGGCGACATCGGTGACTTGCAATTCATCAAAGCATAAAAGCCGGGTTTCTTCGGCGACCTGATCGGCGACGATGGGTAGGGGGTCGCGATCCTTCTTGGTGCGTTGTTGGGCAATCCGGCCATGCATGTCGAGCATGAATTGGTGGAAATGGACCCGGCGCTTGGCCTCAATCGGGGCGGCCTCAAAGAAAAGGTCCATCATGAGGGATTTGCCCGTGCCCACTCCGCCCCACAGATAAAGGCCTTTGGGGCTGGGCTTGGGTTTACCAAACCAGGACTTGGCCCCGCCTTTCCAGCGCGCAATCACCTGACAAAGCGCGTCCAGGCGCCCAGCAATCGCTAGCTGGCCGGCATCGCGCTCCAAGCGGCCCTCTTGAATAGCCTGTTTAAGGGCGTCCAAGGGTGAGGGGATCATGCGGCGAACCCTTTAAAGATCCATACGATCAAGCACAGGGCGCTTAGCCCTGTGGCCAAGGCTACACCGATCCAGAAAAGATAAGGTTTCTCAAGGCGTCGCATGGCGATGACATACGCGTATTTGATGACAGGGCCAAGTCGCTGCGGCTGTGTCGGCCGCAACGGAGCATTAAATTTCACGACGCCATTCTCTTGATGGAATAATTGTTGCAATCTTCATGTATTTTTAGGAGAATTTATGGACAGGGAGACTTGCAATGTTGGTTTTAGCCATGACCTTGGCGCTGTTTGCGCAAGACGATCCAGATGTTATTGTCTTAGATGGTGGGCGTTTTCCAGAACGTATTGAAAATATATATAAAATGCAGTGTGAAGGGCATGATTTAGAGCTCGTGCTTATTTTGCCTTCTTTTTCGCTGAGTGTTGAGTTTGGGCAGTTGTCTCTAGATGGCCAAGTGCTTTTAACTCAAGACACAATCAGTGACGAGGATCGTGCAGAGTTCGCGAGGGTTAATGCCATGTATTTGGCCCCCTTGCGTCCCATTTGTGGGCAGGACGGATTTGGCCTGGAATTTCTGGCTCAGGATAAGGCTGATGAACAAGATACAAGTTTCATCGTTTCTGTATCTTATGAGGGTGAGGTCAATTTTTGAGGCTTTAGTCGTCTGACCTTGCAGCTGTGATTTTAAAAGAGCCTCAGTTTAGCTGGGGTTTAAAAAAAGGTGGGTCATTGACCCACCTTTTTTGGAATCATCCATAAATAATGACTTACTGCATTGTTGGGATGATGAAGGATTGATCGCCCACATCACCCGAGGGCCAGCGCTGGGTTACGGTTTTGACCTTGGTGTAGAAGCGCACGCCCTCTGGGCCGTGCTGGTTTACATCACCAAAGGCTGAACGCTTCCAGCCACCAAAAGTATGGTAGGCCACAGGCACAGGGATTGGCACATTGACGCCGACCATGCCGACATTGACTTTAGAGGCAAATTCGCGTGCCGCCAGGCCGTTACGGGTGAAGATGGCAACGCCATTGCCGTATTGGTGATTGCTGGGCAGGCTTGCCGCTTCCTCGAGATCTTTGGCGCGCACGATTTGTAAGACAGGGCCGAAAATCTCTTCCTGGTAAGAGCGCATGTTCGGTGTCACATTGTCGAACAAAGATGGGCCAATGAAGAAGCCTTTTTCATAGCCTTGCAGGCTGAAACCGCGACCATCCACTAACAGGTCTGCGCCCTCATCCACACCCATTTGGATATAGTGCTCGATCTTTTCCTTATGGGCCTGCGTGACCACGGGGCCATAAGCCGCCTCTGGATCGGAAGAGAGGCCAGGCTTTAAATTTTCCATCGCAGGCTTCAGCTTGGCGATCAAACGCTCAGCGGTCTCATCACCGACAGGAACCGCGACCGGTAGAGCCATACAGCGTTCGCCGGCAGAGCCATAAGCCGCGCCGACCAGATCTTTCACGACTTGATCAATATCGGCGTCTGGCAAAATGATGCCGTGGTTTTTCGCCCCACCCATGGCCTGGACGCGTTTGCCATGCGCTGTGCCGGTGGAATAAACATAATGGGCAATGTCAGACGAGCCGACAAAGCTGACCGCTTTGATGTCGGGATGGGTCAAAATGCCATCAACGGCTTCTTTATCGCCATGAACGACGTTCAAGACGCCATCAGGAAGACCGGCTTCGCGCATCAGCTCGGCCAGGCGCACCGGGACGGACGGATCTTTTTCTGACGGCTTCAGGATAAAGCTGTTACCGCAAGCGATCGCGACGCCGAACATCCACATCGGGATCATGGCGGGGAAGTTGAAAGGCGTAATCCCTGCGGCCACGCCCAAAGGCTGGCGCATAGAATAAACATCAATGCCTGGGCCAGCGCCTTCGGTAAATTCACCCTTTAAGAGGTGAGGAATGCCACAGGCAAATTCGATGACTTCCAGGCCGCGTTGAACATCGCCCTTAGCGTCTTCCACTACCTTACCATGTTCGGAGGCAAGCAGCTCGGCCAGTTCCTGCATATGCTCTTCAAGGAGCGCTTTGAACTTGAACAGGACGCGTGCGCGGCGCTGAGGATTGGTCGCTGCCCAACCGATTTGCGCTTCTTTGGCGATGGCGACAGCGTTTGAGAGCTCTTCCTTGGTGGCCAGCTGAACCCGTGCCTGAACCTCACCGGTGTTCGGATTATAGATATCGGCCCAGCGCCCGGACGTGCCGGTTTGGCTTTGGCCTTTGATAAAGTGATGAATTTCACGGGTCATGGATACTCCTCCCGAGGGGGTGGCAGGATGCTTCCCTCATGCTCTGGCTGGGGTGCGGGTCATTAAAAGCCCGCAGAGATTTATCCCTGTTGCATAGCGCCCCGAGCGGGGCTTGTCGAGGTGGCGACTTGACGGCCTGCACATCACGCGTGAGTGAGAATTCTTTCCATTGAATGTGTGTTTTGTGACAAAAGTGCATCACTCTGACGCTGTCGTCTCGGTTGAAGTGAGCGAGGGCTTGTTCGCGCATGAATTGAGACTAATCATTACATACATTCAATTCCCGATAAGGGAAAATGGACAAAGTCCAAAGGGGAGATTCATGAAAAATTGGCAAACACGTCGTGCATCTGTGCGTGCGTTACTCACCGCCACGTCGGCATTGGCATTAACCCTGTCTTTGAGCCAGGGTGCGCAAGCTCTACCCGTCAATGATGATCTGGGTGTCGATAACGCCGTTGATGTCAATAATGTCTGGTCTGGCGTGGGCATGATGTATCGTGCATCCGGGTTTGTGTGTACGGGTCAGTTGATTAACCCGCGTACCGTCATTTTTGCGGCCCACTGTGTGAACAGTGATCCAGACAGCCATTTCGGTGCTGAGTTTGGCAATGAGGGTGTGGCCTTTAGCTTTGGTGTGAACGCGTTGCCAGGTTTCCAGGGATGGTTCCAACGCGGTTTCACGAGCTCTTATGCCGATAATACCTTCAACGTCTTGCAAGTACAGACACCGTGGGGCCAATCTGTGGGTTTCCCCGGCGGCGACATTGCGATTGCTTCGTTTGACGTTCCAACGATCAACCTGCCAACTTATGCGATGTTGTTCTCTCCGATTACAGAGAGCACGCATGCCACTGTGATCGGCTATGGTACGACGGGCACCGGCTCTCAAGGGGCCAATCTCGGCATCGACTGGAAGCGCCGCGTCGGCGAGAATATGGTCGATGGTCTGTTTTCTCAAAACGATTTTATTTCGGGTGCTGCCGGTGCTGCTGGGTATGATTTCGGGGGACCAGAATCAGCTCAGCTTCTATACCATATTGATTTTGACAAACCTGGACGCGACCCTGATGCGTGCGGCGATATTGAGTACAATAATCGTATATATTATGTTTGTGATGACTGGCAGAGTGGTGGTGTTGATTTCCCAACACGATCTATTCGTGCGGGCCAGTCCATTAATTGGTATGGTGGTGATGCGCTCCCAAATGAGGCGGGAACTGCGGGCGGGGATTCTGGTTCAGCCCTTTTTGCTGATCAACTAGCGTCTAATCCCCTAATTCTCGGGGTTTTGTCGGGTGGTTGGGTAAGCGGATTTTTCTCCGAAGCGGATGGTTATGGTAGCACCTCTTACTACCAACCCCTCTTTAGTTATTGGGAATGGATCAACGCTCAGAACCCGTATGTTTATGTCAGCGCCAATGCGGGCGATGCAAACTGGTCAGATGCTGAGCATTGGCAGCGCGCGCTCGACCCCCATGCTATGATCATTGATGCGAATGGTAATGTGGTGAATGGCCTGCCAGATGAGGCGGGTGACCCGACAACAGGCTTGACCCGCGACACGCCCAAATGGGGTGATGTATTGGGTGTGGATGTCAATGACCAGCTGGGCTATGAAGGTCCAGAAGCGGGCGGTACACAAGCGGTTAGCGCGAGCAGCCTTGTTGGAAATAAACTCGGCCAGGTTGATGCGTCTTTGATCACGGGCGGCGCTGAGCCAGTCACGATTGGCACGCAAAGCCATCCGACACCGGGCCAAGCCTCAACCACGCACACTGAGTATCGCAAGATCACGCTGGCAGATCTCGGTTTGCAGGCTTTTCCGTCGAGTTTTGTGCCGAATAATAGCTATGGCACCTATGGCAGCTATACCGGCCAGGCTGGGGAAGTGGCGCGTTTTTATGATGTGACCTTGGGGGCCAGTGGGACAACCACGGTTGACATGAATGTCGAGGTTGATCGCTTGCGCATTGCTGATCTGGGCGCGCATTTTGTGCTGCCAGAAGCGTATACCTTCAACAGCTTGATTGCGACGGAGCAGACGGCCGGTTTCGCCACGATTGATGGGCATATGAATGCGCGTGAATATATGTTGCTGGCCGGTATGCTGAATGGGTCTGGTACGCTTAACACCACGACCTTGTTCAATGTGGCCGGTTTGGTCAATCCCGGTGGATTGGGCCAAGTAGGCACACTGACGCTTTGGGGCGATTATGTTCAGGCCTCTAAAGCGGCTTTGGTCCTGGATTGGAGTGCGCAAAGCGGTGACCTTTTGAGCGTTGACGGCGATGTCAGCCTATCCGGCGATGTCATTGTTATGCCAACCGAAGGCTTTGTTCCGCGCTTTGGTGATCGTCGTCGCGGTGTAGTCTATACAGGCGAGCTGGTCAGTGATTACAGCCAGCTTGATGGTCTTCCTGGTGCCCTATATTTGAGTGCAATTGAAGGTGCAGGCTTTGTAGACTTTGAGGTCATGGCGACCCGCTTCAGTGAAGTCACCAGCTTCAATACTTGGGGCCAAGGCATTACGGCCGGGGCGTTGGATGATGCGCGCGATGCCAGCTATACACAAATGGCTGATTTGTTCGCGGCGATCGACCTTTTAGAAGGTGATGATTTGCGCAATGCTGTTTCAAATATTGCGCCACAAGAACATTTCCATTCAACCCGCTCTGCCAGCAGCAATGCCGGTGTGCTGATTAATGCGCTCGGTAGCCAGGTCTTGAACTTCTCACAAGGTCAAGGGGCGGGTGCGTCTATGAATGAAGCCCGTGCAGGCGCTGGTGTAATGAGCCTGATGGGGGCGTCAGCATTGAGTGCTGTCAGCACGGCCACCGCAGCACAAACCGGAATGGACGGGAACGGGCATCGCTTTGCGTTAAGTGAGAACCTGACCGCCTTCATCGCGGGCGGTGGTATCAATGGTGATATCCGCACGTCTCGCGAAGTTGGTCGGGGCGATCTGTCTGGCGGTTATGGCCTGCTCGGCTTAGAGAGCCGGGTTCATGAGCACTGGGTTGTTGGCGGTGCGTTGGGAATGGCTGATACCAATACCAAGCAGCTTCTGCCAGGTGGTGGTTCAATCACCTCAACCATGCAGACTAAACAAGCGATGGGCTATGTACGCTATCAAAATGGGTCATTATTTGGCTACGCCAACGCCAGCTATGGTGCCCATGATGGTGACAACACTAAGATCGCAGCGGTCGGTGGTGCACGCTTCATGACCCAAGCCGATGTTGAAGGTGATACTTATGGCGCTGGTTTAGGTGCAGGGTATCGTTTCTCATCTTCCCAAAACCATTGGCACTTCACGCCACTGGGTAGCTTGCAATATGCCAAGTCTTCGTTTGACAACTATTCTGAGGCTGGCTCGTCTGTCGCTCAAACTTTGGTTTCAGAAGATGATAAAAGCTTAGTGGCCCGTCTTGGCTTTGAAATCCGCACACAATGGGATATCGCCGGTGCGCATTTTGAGCCAAGTGTTTACTGGGGCGGTGCACGCGATATGTCCGCTGATGGCGGTAATGTTGACACGGCTTTCAATGCGAATGCCTCGAATGTCGTGACATATTATACCCAGCTTGATGAAGCACGCTCTTGGAGCGAGTTTGGTGTAAGCTTGTCGGCCCGTTTCTCTGACACCTTCACAATGGCGGTAACCTATGAAGACCAGGTTGCCTCAAAAGACCAGCCTGTACAAAGAGATAGCCTGTCTTTGATCATCCGCAAAGGGTTCTAACTGTACCTATGGTATCGAGAAAGCCGCTCCCGTTTGGGGGCGGCTTTATTTTGCTTTGTGTGTATTTTTTATGGATATGAGCGACGGAAAATAAATTCGTGAAGCGTTGAAGTATTGCTGTCCATCTCTCGTTTTCCTGATATCGCTCTGGTCGCCCGTCCCCTGGCCGAGCAATGTCCAAAATCAGGATGGATCTCATCACGTATTGTCCGTTCGCCCGAGGCGGAGTGGTGTGAGATGGACGGCGCTTTCACAGAAGAGTGCGAGGCCTTAGAGTTGCGGTTTCGTCCGCTCAAGGATCAATTTCGTGTCTTGATGATTGGCCTCTGCACCCCCGGCTTCAAAGAAAGCACGAATGCTGGTCTCTAACGCTTTCGCGGTGGTTTCAAACGCGATTGCGCCTTGATCGGGGTCTTCAATGGCGGCGGGATCAGGCAGGCCCCAATGGGTGCGGACCGGGCTGCCCGGCCAAATGGGGCAGGCTTCAGACGCGGCCGAATCACATACGGTAATGACGATATCCATTTGGGGGGCGTCGGGTAAGGCGAACTCATCCCAGCTTTTTGAACGGACATTTGTCAGGTCGCAGTTTTTTTTCTGCAAAACGCTCAGCGCCAGGCGATGAACCTTACCCGCAGGGCGTGAACCGGCTGAATAGGCTCTTATGCGGCCTTGCGCATAGAAGTTGAATAGGGTTTCTGCTAAAATGGAACGCGCAGAATTTCCCGTACAAAGGATGAGAATGTTTTTCATAGGCTACCCTAACCTGTTGGTCTGATCCAGCTGATCGTGTATATTTTGGATAATTCAGAGCTATCTGAAATGTGGGAGAATGACAATGGATTTGGCACAGGCCGCCACACAATTCGGTGCATTGGCACATACAACGCGCCTTCAGGTCTTTAAGGCTCTTATTCAAGCTGGACCAGGCGGTCGCCCCGCAGGGGAATTGGCTGATCTTGTGAGCGTCTCTCCCAGTAATCTTTCCGCCCATCTGACAGTTCTAAATCAAGCGGATTTAATCACGATGCGCCGCGATGGCCGTATGCGGATATATGCGGTTTCAATTGAGCGCACGGCTGAACTGGTGTCGTTTTTGGTTGAGGATTGCTGCCAAGGTCATCCCGAGATTTGCCAGATCGCTCAAGCTGACATCAGCGCGTCAAAACTATCGTCTTCGTGTTCGGCGTAAAGTTTCCCCACTTGGCATGGTGACCTAATCAGTGTCAATTTAGCGTGATGAGCGCTGATTTACCTGCGCCGCGGGCGCATTCTCACATTGTTGATACGTTGATTGAGGAACGCGCCACACACCTCATGGCGCGTGCGCGTTTATGGGCGCTGATCCGTGCGGTTCTTTATCCCATGCTGGGATATAAGAAGGCGGTCAAGATTGCGGATGCCTTGCGTGATGTGTCCGGGCGTGAAGCCATGGATTTCGCTCAAGATTTTCTTCGTATGCGTTTGAGCGTTGAGGGTCTTGATCATGTTCCCGCTGAGGGCCCGTGTGTGATCTTGGCCAATCACCCCGGCGGTATCGCCGATGGGGTTGCGGTGTGGCAAATGCTCAAAAACCATCGCCCCGATACGATTTTCTTTGCCAATCGTGATGCGATCCGGGTCTGTCCTGGGCTGAGTGATCATATCATCCCGGTAGAATGGCGCGCAGGTGAGCGTAATCGCGATAAGACCCGTGAAACCTTAAAGCAGGCGATGACGGCGTTCAAAGACGGCAAGTGCATTGTTGTTTTTCCGGCTGGCCGCATGGCTCATTGGTCTTGGGCGCATAAGCGTTTGGTGGAGGGGCCTTGGATGCCAACCGGGGTCAGTCTGGCGCGCAAATTTCGCACACCTCTTATCCCGATGGGCGTGACCCAGCGCATGTCCCTGGCCTTCTATGGGCTGGGGCAAATTCATGAAGAATTGCGCCATATGACTGTTTTTTATGAGCTTTTGGCCAAGAAGCAGGCGCATTATACGCTGCGCCTTGCCGCCCCATATCGGCCCGAGGATTTGGGGGGCAGTGAAGGCGCGCTCACCGAGCAAATTAAGGCCGAATGCGAGGCGCTGGCCTGGGGGCTAAGCTTTCAGCGGCCAGAGCCGACGAGAAACGAGGCTCTGGCCATTGAAGGGCCTTAAGCGCGATTAGTCTGCAAAGAAGCGCTCCCGCATACGCTCACGATAGGTGATCAGATTGGGCAAGGTGCGCGCATGATCGCGGTAGGGGGAGGAGAATGTGTCACATAAAACGCCTTCCACCATGCCAAACGCGCTCGCATCCAGGCCCGTGGGGGTGTCGCCAAACATGAAGGCTTTGTCGCCTAAAAGGACCGATAGGCTGGTGAGGCTACGGTTGATTTGCGCGGCTTGCTCGTGGGGTGTGTGAAGGCCCAGGCCATGGGCTTGGGTGCGTTTTTGAATAGCCTCCAGCGTGCCTTGAATGGCCCCTTCACGGTGCTCTTCAGGGATGGCTTGGAAGAAATGACGCGGGCCTTTCTCGAAATTATCAGGGATCAGCCAGCGCGCTGACATAATCCCCCAATAGAGATGGTCTTCCAACATACGCTCAATGGCCCAGCTTTGCGCGCGTGCGATTGGGTCCAGGCCTTGGTCAAAGTCGAGATTGTAGGTGGCTTCCAGATAATCGCGGATGAACACCGAATCAGCGATCACGGTTTCACCATCACGGATATAGGGCTGCTTACCCTTGGGGGCATGCTCAAAGCCTTTATAGTCACAAGAGAATGCAAGCCCCGACATTTTCAGATGAACCAGGGTTTTGGTCACAAAAGGGCTGGCATCACACAGGCCAAATAACGGCCCGAACGCATAAAGCGTGATCATCGTTTAAATCCTCACAATAGGGGGTTAGGGGACCATAGACCTAGGCTCCTGACAGGGTCTGTCAGGTGAGAGTGGGCAGGGCGAAATTTTTGTCAGCGCGCCGCCCAGCGCCTTCGGCTATTGAAGATATCCTGAAATATTGAGCTGCCAGGTTGAGAAAGAGAGGATTAAAGCAAAGATCAACCAACCGGTTAAGGGCATTAAGATTAATGCCGCGCGTCGACTGGCCCGGGCACTGGCCCAAAGGGTCGGAATATTGACCGCGATGGCCAGAAGGGTGAAATAAAACCCGTTTGAAACACTCTGTAGACCGAAATAGAAATAAACCCAGGCGACATTAACGCCGTATTGCGCCATGATCATCCAGCGGGCGGTCTTTCGATGCGCGTTCAGACCCTCGCGATCCACCATCCACAGCGCTAAACCCATCAGCGCGAACAATGTCATCCAAACCCCACCAATAAAGGGGCCAGGGGGTGACCAGCTAGGGTTTTTTAAGGTTTGGGCCCATTGTTCAGCCCCCGTGGAAAAAATCCAGTAATTGATGAGCCCTGCAATACCAACGGCTAAACCTGAGTAGAGCGCAAGGCGTGTGGGACCGGCCCGAGTGGGAATAAGAAAGTCGCTCAAATGATATCAGCCTTATGCGTACGCTCTTATTGGAGCGATTTTCAATAGGGTGCCAGCCCTTGTCCAGTCATGGGCTGGCCTTGGTTGCTCCAAAGCTTGGGATAATTTAATGATTAGGTCGAGTTTAATAAAAAATCTAGCGAAAATGCCCTTGCTAACCATATGAAATATTGGGGCCTAACCGATTTGTCAATTTCTTTGATTGTTCTTGGGTCAGTCTCTCGATGAGCGTGCTTAGCAATGAAATCGGTAAAATGTTGAGCGAAAACGCTTATCATAAAATTTTTCGAGAGAGTTCAGCCCTGCCAGACGCTTGAATATATGTTTTCGCAGATGCAATTTGAGCCGTTGCCCGATTTAGTCATGTCTTTTTTATGGACCTTCACCATGTGATCCAAGTCCGTGGCAAATTGAAAGGGGATAGTCATGATTATTGAAACGCAACGCATGATCTTGCGAAGGCCTGAGGCGTCAGATCTGGAAGGCTTTAAAGCCTTGATGCAGGATGAAGAAGCAGCCCGTTTTATTGGCGGCGTGATGATAGATGAGCTGATCTGGCGGCAAATCTGCATGATCATCGGCCACTGGGAAGTTCATGGCTTTGGCTTCTTTACTATGATCGATAAGGAAAGCGGTGAATGGGTTGGTCGCGGTGGCCCCTGGTTTCCACTGGGATATGTACATAAGGAAGTGGGCTGGTCAGTGGCGCGTAAATTTTGGCGTAAAGGCTATGCCAGCGAACTGGCTGTGGCCTGTCTGGATCATGTCTTTGATGATCTGGGTTGGGCGCGGGTCGTCCATAATATCGCGCCGGATAATATCGCTTCGCAAAGGGTCGCCAAAAAGTTGGGATCCTACGACACGGGCGAAGACCTTCACATGAAAGGCTTTGATATTACAGTAGATCTATGGGGCCAGACCCGCGAGGAATGGCAAGAGAACCGCAAGCGTTTAGTAAGGGGCTAGCCTCGCCCTGGAATGGGATCATCACGTAGCCATCCGGTAATTTGATAGCGTCCCGCGCCGGCAAAGGGACTGACGCAAGATACCGAGTGAATGCGTAATCCATCAAAAAGGGTGAGTGTGTTGAACCGCGGCAGATAGCCTTGACGGATGTTTTTGTCCTTATCCAGGAACATCAATAATCCGCCCCAATCGGGTTCCCAGTGGGGGGTGAAGCCAAAGGTATAGGCGGCGCGGCGTTCTTTGTTAAACCCATCATCGACATGGCGGGTCAGAAAATTATTCGGTGCATAGAGCGTGGCTTGGGCATCGGCTTTCGTAATTGTTTCCGCGCCAATGACCGCGCAGCCAAAGTCCAAAAACTCACGCGAGTTTAAGAACTGGGTGAGGTGGTGGATAGGGTGACCTGGATCCCACCCCTCTATAGCGGCCTGTATCATGGGGTAGCTATGGTAGAGAAAGCCGAGATTGTTGCGGGCCATGGCCATGACTGTGTTCATTTTTTGCCCGAAGGCGGCTTGGCCCATGGCTTGGATATCATCATTGCTAAGCTGGGTTATGCGATCTGGGGTGCCCTGCTGGGGCGAGCTCTCAGCGAAAACCATTTTCCAAGGTATAGACTTTGAGAGAACCTCATGCAGGGCGTTCGCGGTTTCAAAGGGGAGAATGTCTGGGATTTGGACTAGGCCATCGCGTTGATAAATCGCTTTAAAATGAGCGACATCAAGATCGGGATTAAGTCGTAATTCAACTGTGCTCATTATGGTCCCCCTTCGCTGTTAAATCCACCCTAGCGTTTTAAGGTGAGAATAATAGGTGCGGCTGACAGGGGCGATGACCCCATTTTTCAAGTGCAGCTCAGCGCGGCCCTCTAATCGTTCACAATGATCAATCGCGTCACGCGCCACCCACCAGGAGCGGTGCGTGCGATGGCCTTCCAGATATTCGCACGCATGCAGTGCATCGCTCAAACGCATCAGAATAAGGGCTTCGCCGCGCGTCGTGTGAACTCGTAAATAATGATCCTCAGCATTCAAGGACCACAGCGTGTCCGATTGGAGGTGCAGGGGGAGTTTATCCTGGATCAGGGCCGGGATGCCTAGCGGGGCTGGGTTGGGTACCGTCTCTTGGGATGGCGGTGCGACTTGTGTCATGCTCGCGTCCATAGAGGGTGCGGTGTGACGAAGGCGATCATAGACATAGGCGACCAGGGTTGCGAAGGCGGTGATGATCACCACCAGTACGAGCAAAAGGGGCAGATGACGAAAGGTGGGATTGGCCCCCATCACGATATTCAAAATCCAAACTGCCCCGCTCATGATCAGGCTGACGATGGGAATGATGATCAGGTGAAGGGCGCGTTGGGAGAGCGTCGGGAAGATCTGTTCTAACAGATGGCCCGTGCCATGACCCAGGCCAAAGCCCAATACACATAATCCTGTCCAGTAAACCCAAACCTTGATCGGACCAAAGCCGTGCGAGCCGAACGGGCCAAGAATCGCTAAAAAAGTCCCGAGTCCCAAGACAAGAGCTGTATGAGACAAAATCGTTTTGAGCGCAGCGCGATTGATCATCATGTCCCGAGCTTTGGGTAGAGGGCCTGTGTAATCGGCGATCCGTAAGTCTATATCCATACCGCTCACGAAGCGTGAAGGGAAGGCGAACGTCATTCGCGAACGAAATCAGTGTTTTGACGAAAGTGCGCTGGTTGTGCTTGGGAAGATTTCGCATGTCTTGGTCATTAACAAACAAAGGGGTGACCCGATATGAGGATGAAGACAATGTTGAAACTAACTCTCACCGGATTGATCGCGCTGACCATCGCCCATGGGATTTTGGCTCCGGAAAGTGAGGCCGTTAGCGAGGGTTCAAATCTCACATTGACGATTGAGGGCGTTGAGACCCTGGAGGGCAAAGTTATGATCGCGCTGTTTAATTCTGAAGCGGGGTATGATGGCGGTGATCTTTATGAAGCCGTCCAGGTGCGCGCCTATGATCATCAGGTCCAATATCAATTTAGCCATTTGGACCCGGGCCAATATGCCTTGAAAATCTTCCATGATGTCGACGGTGATGGAGAGTTGGATACTAATCTGATGGGGATCCCAAGTGAGCCTGTCGTGTTTTCAAATAACGCCCCGATGCGCTTTGGTCCGGCCAGCTGGAATGACGCCCAGTTTGAGATTGTAGCGGGTGAAAACACCCATAGCGTTCGCTTTTAAGCTCGGAGGCGAAGATGAAACTGTCCCGGCGTGAAGCTTTGCATGGCATGATGGCAATGGGTGCCATGGCCGGTCTTACCCGCGCGAGCTGGGGCCAAAGCCAAACTGGTGATCCGGTTTGGCAGGCCTTCGAAGCGGCTAAGCGCGATCATCCCGAAGCTTTGGGATTGAGTACCCAGCCCAGTGCCGGGCGCGCCGGCCAGGCCCGTTTGATCGAGGGGCGTTGGCCTGAGGATGTTCAAGGCGTATTGTTCAGAAATGGGCCGGGGTGTTTTGATCGCGATCATTGGCGCTATCGCCACTGGTTTGATGGCGATGGATTTATCCAACGCTGGCAGGTAGGTCCGCAAGGCGTTGAGCATAAGGGGGTCTTTGTCCAAACCCAAAAATGGCAAGAGGAAGAGGCGGCCGGGCGTTTTTTACGTCCCAGCTTTGGCTCCCTACCGCCCGGTGATCTGGGCTTAGGCTCAACTACGGATATGAATGTCGCCAACACGTCGGTGATGATGGCCGGTTCGCAGCTGTGGGCTTTGTGGGAAGGCGGGGCACCCTGGGCTCTTGACCCACACACGCTGTCCACTCAAGGCGAGGTCAATTTGGGCGAAGGTTTGGGCGGTGTGCCATTTTCAGCCCATCCTAAAATCGATCCGAAAACGGGTGATATTTGGAATTTCGGCCAAGATCCGATGGGCGCGCGTTTGATCCTCTGGCGGTTAGGCGCAGATGGAGCCGTAAAAAGCGTGCGGATCCTTGAAGGGGTTCCAGCCGGTATGATCCATGATTTTATGATCACCGAGCGCTATCTGGTCTTTATCATTGGGGGGCCCTGGATGAGCGATTTGCGCTTACCCTTTTTGGAGAGCTTTGCGGGCGATCAAAGCCGCCCTATGCGCGCCATTCGGGTGGATAAGAATGATCTATCTGATCGTAAGGATTGGGATTTACCGCCGGGCTGCGTTTTCCACTTTGGCGGAGCCTGGGAAGAAGGCGATGGCGCGATCGTGTGCGATGCGGCTCTTTATAAAGATGCCGGATTTGTTTTAGGCGGGGCCTATGATCTGATGCGCGGAGATTTTTCTGGCGCGCGAAATTCACACAGTTGTCTTACGCGCATTGAATTGCGCCCGCAAGGGCGGGTGGACCTGAGCGCTTATGAAGATTGCGCGTTTGAATTTCCGCAGATTGATCCGCGATGTGTGGGGCAAAAGCGCCGTTATAGCTGGGGTGTTGCGCAGATTGATCTCGATCGGGCTCTATCGGGTGGGTTGGCGCGGCGCGATCTTGAAACGGGGGCTTTAGCGCTTTTG
Organism: Woodsholea maritima DSM 17123; assembly: GCF_000382325.1. GTDB lineage: Bacteria > Pseudomonadota > Alphaproteobacteria > Caulobacterales > Maricaulaceae > Woodsholea > Woodsholea maritima. Next base: position 752,978 of record NZ_KB908056.1, on the reverse strand, counting down.
GATATGGGCGCAGAGCGGATCATGGAAGAACCGCTCTTTATCCCAAAGGGCGCCGGTGAGGGCGAAGGCTATCTGATCGCGACAGCCTTGAACACCAAGACCCAAGTGAGTGAGCTTCATCTCTTTGACGCGCAGGCCTTGGGCCAGGGTCCGATTGCGATCAGCGCCTTGGACTATGCCACATCCTTGGGCTTTCACGGGACTTGGCAAGACTCGTGAGCGCATTCACTAATGGCGAATAACTAATGATTCATGGCTTCATGTTAGCTAGGGGCTCCAAGCATGGTTTGTGGGGGCAGAATGGGTCAGAGCGTCTTCAGTTTTTTTTCATCCAAGCGCCGATCGGCAAAGCAAGGCGGGGCCATGCGCCTCGCCTTCAACATTTCGATGTCCGCTTCGGTGATTTTGGATAGCGAAGGACGGATTGAAGACGCCAATAACGCCTTTACCCAATTGGTCGGGATCAGCCTGGAAGACCTCTATGGGCGCCCCTTTAAAGCTTTGATTGCAGAGGGGCCTGATCCGGTCGCGGCCATCCGCGCTTCTGCGCGTGAGAAAGATTTAACTGGGGAAGTTCGTGAATTTGGGATTGCCCTCAAGCGCGCCGATGAAACGGGGGATTTGGGCTGTGTGCCGGTATGCGTACGCGGGGGCCAGATCCATGCGTCTTCAGGTTTACCCATTTATGTGTTGAAGTTTCGCGTCGATGAAGGCCCCGTACAGAAATCCTTCAATGATGAAACGCGTAATCTGTTGTATTCTGAGGCGATGCGCGCGGCACGGTTGGGGTATTGGTCCTTTGACTTTGAGACGCGCAGGTGCCGGGTCTCGGCGGCCTTGGCGCAATTGATTGGGATCCGAGCGCCAGCCGAAGAACAAGTGGTGCGCGAAAGCGAAATGCTCGCTTCCACTCATCCCGATGATTTAGGGCGCTGGCGCGATGCGTTTAAAGCGGTGCTGGTTCAATCAAAGCCTCGTCTTGATTGTGATATTCGCATCGGCAGTACGACCTTTGGCTGGCGTTGGGTTCAGGTGCGCGGCGAAGTGACTGAGCGTGACCCCCAGACGCAGTATGTGCGCCGTTTATCGGGCTTTGTGGTCGATATTGATGGGCGCCGGCGCCGGGAAATGGAGATTAAGGCCACTGAGACCTTAATGCGTGATGCGCTTTATGAAGCGGGTTTTTCCTCCTGGGTGATTAACCGCGAGGAGGGGGTGGGGTATTTCTCCGGCCGTTTGATTGAGCGCCTGTTTGGCCGCGAAGGCCTGGTGGCGGTTTCCCGCGAAGGCTTGATCGCGCGCTTGCCTAAAGAGTGCCAGGAGCATTTTTCCACCCTTTGGTTGGCGGTGATTGAAGGCGGTCAAGGCCAATTTGCCTATTGCGGTGATCTGATCAGTGATGCGGGTGAGCGCATCACCGTTGAGATGATCGGGCGGCCCATTCGCTTTGATCCCTGGGGGCGCCCGGAACGTCTTGCAGGCTATATGCGCGAAGTGGCAGGGGCCATTCGCTCCAGCGCATCATGTTGTCGTTAAGTGCCGATTTGCGCTTTTGCGGTTAACCTTAATAAGGTGTTAATGGGATTGATCGGGCTGGGCTTTTAGGCCATGGTGCGCGCTAAGCGGCGTTGGGACATGGGGGTGTCATGCGCGATCCATTGCGATTTGAAGCTTTGTTCGGCGATCAGGGGGCGAGCGCGCTTACCCCTGTGGGGCCAGTATGTCCGCCGCAAAAGCGTCCCGGTTCAACCTTTATTGATGCGATAGTCGGGCTTTGCCTGCGCTTGGCCATGGCGATCGGTTTGTTCTTATGGGTGCGCCAGAATGCGATGGCGCTGTATCAGTGGACGGATTTGGGTCTGTGGATTGCCCCGCAAGAGGGCTTTGTTCAGGCGCTCAGCTATTGGTTTGGCCTATTTGATCCTGCTTTTATGGCGAGCGGCGTTCTGTTGATCGCTCAGGGCTTGGTCGTGTCTTTGGCTTTAGGCGTTTTCGTGCGTCTGTCTGGACTTATGATTTTAGTCTCTTCCTTGGTTTATGCAGCTCTGATTCTGCCTGAGGCGTGGAGTTCGGCCATTATCTATGGCGCTCTGGGGCTTTATCTCACCTTGCGCGGCGGTGGTCCGGTGGGGCTTGATTGGATTTTACTGCGTTTATCCCGGCTGAGTTCGGAACATTAGGGCTATTCGCGCGGTTAGGTCTGTGTGAAACTGATCATAAAGTGCACCGCGCTATGATCGCTTAATCACGCCCATCGCTGACGAAACAGGTCCCGCCCATGCTTCTCTACCGCAATGTCGCAGCCGTTATGCTGGCCTGCGCACTGATGCAGATTTCCATGGGCGTTTTGGGTATCGCTCTGCCCTTGGCGATGAGCGCCAATGCATGGTCAGGGCAGGCGATTGGTCTGGTCGCGTCCTCTTATGGCGCGGGCTTTTTGGTTGGGGCCTGGATCGCGCCGAGCATTATTCAGGCTATCCGTCACATTCGCACCTATGCCGCGCTGGCCGGGCTGGCGGGGGCTGCGACCTTGATGCTGGCGCTGGGCGATCATATGGTCTGGTGGATGCTGGCCCGCTTTATGTTTGGCGCTGGGGTTGCGGGCTTGCTGGCGGTTGCGGAAAGTTGGATTGCCGATGCGACCCCGGCAGAAAATCGCGGCGCGGTGGTCAGTGCCTATCAGATTTTAGGCCGTGCGGGTTTGATCCTGGGGCCGTTCCTGATCGCGCTTCCCGGCATTGACCTTACTAAAAGTTTTGTGATCGCCGGTCTTTTCTTCTGCCTGTCTTTGATCCCAGTCACCGGCACACAGCGCGCGCAGCCTGCCTTGCCTGAAGGTGAGCGGGTTTCGCCGTGGCGTCTATTGGAAATCGCGCCAGCCGCCGCCATGGCGGCCTTCGGCGGCGGGGCGATCAATTCCTCCATCGTGGCTTTTGGGCCGATCTGGGCCAATGGCTTGGGTGATCCAGGCATGGCGGGAAAAGCCGCTCTTGTTATGGCCGCGATCTATGGGGCCTCGATGATTACCCAATGGCCATTGGGTAAGCTTTCTGATGGTTTGGACCGGCGTTTAGTCATTGCCGGGCTTGCCGCGTTTGCGGGTTTTGCGGCCTTGGTCTTGAGTATTTTCAGCAATAGTGGCTTTGTCTTAGGCTTGATCATGATTGGTTGCTGGGGCGCGGCTTCGATGGCGTATTATGGCATTGCCGTCGCCCATGCGGCGGATCGTTCGCGCGCAGAAGAATTACCCGCCATTGCGTCTGGCATTTTGATGGTGTGGGCCATAGGCTCCATCACCGGGCCTATACTGGCGGGTTTAGCGTTTGAATTTGCCCATGCGCGCGGACTTTTTGGCTTTGCCGGATCGGCGAGCTTGTTGCTGGCCTCGATCATGATTTGGCGCCGGGCTGAGCGTCGCCCGACCCCGAAATCCGAGCGTGAGCCCTTCGTTAATCTGCAAGCCACCTCGGCGGAGCTGGCAGAAATCGAAGTTCCCGAAGAGGATTATTCGCCGGAGGCTGCGGCCCGACGTATGGAAGATTAGGCCCACAATCAAAGCGTTATGTCGCTGCGCATAATCGCCTCAGAAAGGATCAACGCGCGCTGGCACTTAATCTAAGCTTGTGTTAACATCTGTTAACCATAAGGGGCGCGTTTAGGACGCTCTAGTGCAAGCGAGGATGCGATGGACCCGGTATATACAGCCAGTCTCGGGGCCAGTGTTGTGGTGACCTTGATCTTGGGGATTGGGGTGGGCCGGTATTGGACCACATATCTGCGCCGCGATGAGCGCGAAGACACCAGCGCGCTGTCTCCACAGGCCCTGAAAACGGCGATCCAGAAAGATGCGCAGGTTTTATCAAGTTTGCCGACACGGCTTCGCGCGCAGGTCGCGCTGGAAGCTTTTGGGGCGCAGATCGAAAATCGCCCTTTGGCCTTTCACACGGCGTCAGCCTTGCAAGGATTAAGCGGGCAAAATGATGCGCGCACGCGCTTTATTGAAAAGCATGGGGGCAATCACTGGACCCCACCCAAAACCCTTAAAGCGGCTGGCGGGGGCGCTCAGTCTTAAGGGTAGGGGTGAGGCCTTTGGGGCGGACAGGGGGAGATATGTCGAGCCTATCTTTATCGCAAATTCGGATGGCCCTTGAGGCGAGCGGCGCACGCTATGTGAGTGATGAAGCGCTGGGCAATGGCAATCATGCCTATGTCTTTGCGGCAGAAAGCTTCACTTTTATGGTGTTTGCGGAAGGTAAGCAAAGCGATGGCTCTTTCAGCGCTCTGCTAAAGCTCGCCATCTTCAATGGCTCCGTGCCCTTGGTGGTCGCCAACGACCTTAACACCAAATTTTATTTCAACCGGGCCTATGTCACCGAAAAGGGGCTGATGGTGGAAAAGGCCATGCCGCTCAGCCGGGCCAGCACTTATCAAGTCGGGCTTTCGAGCGTGCTCTTCATCAATGAAATTGAGCGCTATGTGATTTAGCCCCCTCTTCGTTATGGAAGAGGGCTTGCGCCTGGGCGTCTAACATGGTCTCTCGCGATGTCTATCGCTTGGGGGACGCCATGATTGTCAGTGTTTTAGTCTTTCTTGCCTTGGTGTTTGGCTTTGCCCTGGCCTGGTTTAATCGCGCGCGGCTTCGCCGGTTGAGCTGGACGACCTTTGCGGGTGTGGCGCTGACCGGGGCGGGGGCTCCGGTGTTGTTCGGGCAATTGATTGCACTGATTTTGGCCGGTCCTGCCCAGACGCGCATGGATGCGTGTGAGTTGGAGATGAGCCCCTGCCCAGAGGTCGCGATGGTGATGGTGGCCCTACCCTTGATGATTGGGCTGACGGCGGGGATCGCCTTTGTCCTCAGCACATTGGCGATGCGGCTTTTAAGCCCCAATCCTCAGTAGAGAGACTGTATCTGCGGCCTCAGCGATTAACACGCGCGTAACCAGATACACCTAAGCACGACAGGCATGTTGCGCTGCGTTTGGAGAGTGCTATAACGCGCAAAGTCTTAACGGCCGATCCGACCGCAATCCCTTCTTCGTGAGGCCCCATGAATATTCATGAACATCAGGCGAAAGCCGTCTTGAAATCTTTCGGTGCACCCGTTGCCGAAGGCGTCGCAATCTTTTCTGCTGATGAGGCTGCGAAAGCGGCTGATCAGCTGCCTGGACCGCTCTGGGTGGTGAAATCCCAGATCCACGCTGGTGGACGCGGTAAGGGTAAGTTCAAAGAACTTGGCCCTGATGCCAAAGGCGGTGTGCGCCTGGCCTTCACCAAGGACGACGTTGTCGCTCACGCCAAAGAAATGCTGGGCAATACCCTGGTCACGCACCAAACCGGTCCTGACGGTAAGCAGGTTAACCGCCTCTATATCGAAGATGGCGCGGACATCGAAACCGAGCTGTATCTGTCTTTGTTGGTCGATCGCGCGACCAGCCATGTCGCGTTCGTGGTCTCCACCGAAGGCGGGATGGACATCGAAGATGTCGCCCATTCTACCCCAGAAAAAATTCAGACCTTCGATGTGAACCCTGATGACGGGGTTACACCTGAGGTCGCCGGTAAAATCGCCGATGCTTTGAATTTGAAAGACGCCGCACACGAAGACATGCTGTCTTTGGCGGGCATTCTTTACAAAGCCTTCTGTGAAAAAGACATGAGCATGCTCGAGGTTAACCCTCTGATCGTCATGAAGGACGGTCATCTGCGTGTTCTGGACGCCAAAGTCTCTTTCGATGGCAATGCGCTGTTCCGTCATGATGACATCATGGCGCTGCGCGATACCACCGAAGAAGACGATAAAGAAATCGAAGCGTCTAAATATGACCTCGCCTATGTCGCCCTCGACGGCAATATCGGCTGTATGGTCAATGGCGCGGGCCTGGCGATGGCCACGATGGACATCATCAAGCTGTATGGCGCTGAGCCTGCGAACTTTTTGGACGTTGGCGGCGGTGCCACCAAGGAAAAAGTCACCGCAGCGTTCAAGATCATCACCGCGGACCCGAATGTTAAAGGCATTTTGGTCAATATCTTCGGCGGTATCATGCGCTGTGACGTGATCGCGGAAGGTGTTTTGGCCGCTGTTAAAGAAGTGGGCTTAAGCGTTCCGCTGGTTGTGCGCCTGGAAGGCACCAATGTTGAGTTGGGCAAAAAGATCATCAATGAAAGCGATCTTGATGTGATCTCTGCGGACGATCTGGACGATGCCGCACAGAAAATCGTCGCTGCTGTTAAGGGGGCTTAATCTATGTCTGTACTTGTCAATAAAGACACCAAAGTCCTCGTTCAGGGTTTGACCGGTAAAACCGGCACCTTCCACACCGAACAGGCCCTTGCCTACCACGGCACCCAAATGGTCGGCGGTATCCACCCGAAAAAAGGCGGCACCACCTGGACCGGTAATGTTGACGGCGGTAGCCGTGACCTACCGATCTTTGCCTCTGTTGCTGAAGGCAAAGAGAAAACCGGCGCAAACGCCTCTGTGATCTATGTTCCACCAGCCGGTGCGGGCGCAGCGATCTTGGAAGCGATCGAAGCCGAGATCGAGCTCATCTGCTGTATCACCGAAGGCATTCCGGTTATGGATATGGTCAAGGTGAAATCGGCTCTGGTGAAATCCAAGTCTCGCCTGATCGGGCCAAACTGCCCCGGCGTATTGACCCCGAATGAATGTAAGATCGGCATCATGCCAGGCTCGATCTTCTCCAAGGGCTCCGTGGGTGTGGTGTCACGCTCAGGTACGCTGACCTATGAAGCGGTATTCCAGACCACGAATGAAGGTTTGGGCCAAACCACCGCTGTGGGTATTGGTGGTGACCCTGTAAAAGGGACTGAGTTCATCGACGTTTTGGAGATGTTCTTGGCCGATGATGAAACCAAATCCATCATCATGATCGGTGAAATTGGCGGGTCTGCGGAAGAAGAAGCCGCACAATTCCTGGCCGATGAAGCCAAAAAAGGTCGCAAGAAGCCTATGGTCGGCTTTATTGCCGGTCGTACAGCTCCTCCAGGTCGTACTATGGGTCACGCCGGTGCCATCGTCGCTGGGGGTAAAGGCGGCGCAGAAGATAAGATCGAAGCCATGAAAGCGGCTGGTATCGTGGTCTCTGACAGCCCCGCGCGCTTGGGCACGACTTTGAGCGAAGTGCTTAAAGGCTAAGGCTTTCGCCTTTGTTCTATGACAAAGCCCCGTCCTCGATTGAGGGCGGGGCTTTTTCGTGCGTTTCCTCTAGTGACAAGATTTTTTAAGCGCTTTGAGCCGCCAGTAATTATAGGGCAAGGGGGTCACAAACCCGGCCAGCCACATCATCGGCATCACCCATAGGGTCAGTTTGGCCCCGCCGGTGAAGACGATGTCGATGGTGTTCATCGCCACTTCCATCGCAATCATCGAGATAAATGACATGCCGATGGCGGTTTTAAAGGCGGTTTTCAAAACCATCTGGCGCGACAGGATATAGGTCTCCAGTGCGATGGAGGTCAAAAGGCCATTGAGGATGGCAAGGCTCATAATCGCCAAGGTAGGCCAGGCGATGCCGGTTAGCTGAAAGAATAAAATCGTCCCAAAATCACCGATCGAGCAGCCCAGCAAGCACCAGGCGGTATTGACGCCGGCACGCCGCCAGAGCGGCCAGTCATGCCAGTGGAAGGATGGTGGTGCGAAAGTGGGGGTATGGGCCATAGATCTCTCCTTGAAGCTTGTCTGAGACCTGGGCTAACATGCGGACCATGGTACGCAGTCAACAGGCTTCTTATACTTTATCGCAGCTCGCGCGCGCGGCCCATGTCGGGGTTGAGACGGTGCGCTATTATCAGCGTATTGGCTTGATGCCGGTGCCCGATGCCGCGCCGGGTAAGGCCCATCGCCGTTATGATGGGTGTCATCTTGATCGCTTGATTTTTATTCGCTCCGCGCAAAGTGCGGGCTTTGCCCTGAAGGATATTGTCCAATTGCTGGGCTATGAGCGTGGTAATGATCGCGCAGCCATTCAGGCCCTTGTGGCGCAGCGCCTGGCGGCCTTGAAAGCTGAGGAAGAGCGCCTTCGTGAAGCTCAGGCCGGACTGCGCGGATTGCTTGCGATGTGTGAACGTACGCCAGTGGGTGAAGCCTGTCCGATTGTCGGGTCTTTTCACCTCAGCCCGCACGAAGGATCTTAACCCTAAATGCGTTTTGTGCGCCTGCAAATTCGCCTTCTGGGGTTCGTGCAGGTGACAGGCGGCTTTGAAAACTGTTAACCTTGCTGGGCGCACTGTCCCCATGTGTAAACATTCCTCCTTTTTCCGCTTGATTAGGGTTCTATTTTTCTTTCAAGAGGAATACATGGGATGTATCTCTCGTCTCGCGTCGATCCGACGCTTCACAGCAAGAAGAATTAGGGCCGAAATGGCTGATCAAGAGCGCTCCTCCGCAAATCAAACCTTTCTCGAAACCTCTTTCCTCTTCGGGGGCAATGCCCTCTATATCGAGGAAATGGCCGGGCGTTACGCCCAGGACCCCAGCTCAGTGCCCACATCCTGGCGCGCCTTCTTTGAAGAAGTGGGCGATGACAAGGCCGATCAAGCGCGTGCCGCCAAGGGCGCAAGCTGGAAGCGAAAGGGTTGGCCGGGCGCAGATAAAAGCGAGCTGACCTCCGCTTTGGGCGATATGGGCAGTCTTCCCGCCCTGCCCGATCAGGTGGCCGAGCATATGGGCTCTGGTGCCAGCGCAGAAGATATTCACGCCGCGATCACCGACAGTATCTCTGCCATCATGCTGATCCGCGCCTATCGGATGCGCGGACATTTGGCGGCCGATCTTGATCCCTTGGGCCTGAATGATTTTGGCTATCAGCCCGAGCTGGATCCCAAAACTTTTGGCTTCGAAGACGCGGATATGAACCGCGAGATCTTCATCAACGGCTATCTGGGCCTCAAAACCGCCAGTGTGCGCGAGATCCTGGCGATCTTGAAGCGCACCTATTGTTCGACCTTCGGCATTGAGTTCATGCATATCTCCAACCCGGAAGAGAAATCCTGGTTGCAAGAGCGCATTGAAGGTCCCGATAAGCGCATCGACTTCACCCCAGAAGGTAAGCGCGCGATTTTGCAGCGCCTGGTCGAAACCGAAGGCTTTGAGCGCTTCTTGCATAAGCGCTATCCGGGCACGAAACGCTTCGGCATCGATGGCGGTGAGGCCATGGTGCCCGCGCTGGAGCAGATCATTAAGCGCGGCGGCGCGATGGGTGTGAAAGACATCGTTCTGGGCATGCCGCACCGCGGGCGTTTGAATGTGCTCGCCGCGGTGATGGGTAAGCCTTACCACATCATTTTCCACGAATTCCAAGGCGGTGATTCTCAAGGCGCGGGCGAATTTTCCTCGGGCGATGTGAAATATCACCTGGGCTCATCTTCGGACCGTGAGTTTGATGGCAATAAAGTTCACCTCTCTTTGACCGCGAACCCGTCGCATTTGGAGGCGGTTGATCCGGTGGTTCTGGGTAAGGTGCGTGCTAAGCAGACACAATATCGCCGCGCGCGTGAACTGGAGTCTAATCCGGTTGAAGATGTGCTGCCGCTTTTGCTGCATGGCGATGCCGCCTTTGCCGGTCAGGGCATGGTGGCGGAATGCCTGGGCCTGTCAGGCCTTAAAGGCCATCGTACCGGCGGTGCGATCCACTTCATCGTCAATAACCAGATCGGCTTTACGACGAATCCGCGCGATTCGCGCTCTTCGCCTTACCCGTCTGATGTGGCCTTGATGGTTCAGGCCCCGATCTTCCACGTCAATGGCGATGATCCAGAGGCGGTGGTCTTTGCCTCGAAAGTCGCGACCGAATATCGCCAGACTTTCGGCAAGGATGTGGTCATTGATATGATCTGTTATCGCCGCTTTGGCCATAACGAGGGCGATGATCCCAATTTCACCCAGCCGATCATGTATAAGGCCATTGGCGGGCGTAAAACCACGCGTGAGCTGTATCAAGAGCGCCTGGAAAAAGACGGCACCGTCAAGTCCGATGAAGTCGAAGCCTGGGTTTCTGATTTCGAAGCCTTCCTGGATAAAGAGTTTGAGGCCGGTAAAACCTATAAAGCCAATAATATTGACTGGCTTGATGGGGTTTGGTCGGGGCTTGGTCTGCCGGAAGAAGATGATCGTCGCGGTCAAACGGCTGTCCCTGCGGACACTTTGCGCGAGATCGGTCATAAAATGACCACCCCGCCAGAGCGCCTGAATGTCCATAAGACCTTGAAGCGGGTGCTCGATGGGCGCGGTAATGCTATTGAAACCGGCGAGGGTATCGACTGGGCCACGGCTGAGCATTTGGCCTTTGGCTCGCTGCTCACCGAAGGCTTCCCCGTGCGTCTGTCGGGTCAGGATTGTGGGCGCGGGACGTTCTCGCAACGCCACAGCCACGTTATTGATCAGAAGACGGAAGAACGCTTCACCTTGCTCAATCACCTTCAAGAGGGCCAGGCCCATTATGAAGTGATTGATTCCATGTTATCGGAAGAAGCGGTTCTGGGCTTTGAATATGGCTATTCGCTGTCTGCACCCAATACGCTGACCATGTGGGAAGCGCAATTTGGTGACTTCACCAATGGTGCGCAGGTCATCATCGACCAGTTTATTTCTTCGGGTGAGCGTAAATGGCTGCGCATGTCGGGCCTGGTGATGTTGTTGCCCCATGGCTATGAGGGGCAAGGGCCTGAACACTCTTCTGCGCGCTTGGAGCGTTATCTTCAGCAGTGTGCGGAAGATAATATGCAGGTCGCCAATTGTTCGACCCCGGCGAATTATTTCCATATCCTGCGCCGCCAGATCCACCGCAATTTCCGCAAGCCTTTGGTGTTGATGACGCCAAAATCCTTGCTGCGTCATAAGCGCTGTGTCTCGCCTTTGTTTGAATTTGCCGAAGGGTCGTCTTTCCACCGCGTTCTGTGGGATGATGCGGACATGAAGGTGCGTGAAGGGCGTAGCGATGTGGCTACGGGCCGCGCCAATCAGACTTTGGCCGCTGATGATAAGATCCGCCGCGTTGTTCTGTGTTCGGGTAAGGTCTATTATGATCTTCTTGAAGCACGTGAAGAGCGTGAGATCGATGATGTCTATCTGTTACGGGTTGAGCAATTTTATCCGTTCCCGGCCAAGTCCGTGATTGATGAATTGAAGCGTTTCGCGAACGCCGATGTGGTGTGGTGCCAGGAAGAGCCTAAAAATATGGGCGCTTGGACCTTCATTGAGCCTTATCTGGAATTCTGTCTGACCAAATCGGGCACTCAATCGCTGCGTCCGCGTTATGTCGGGCGTGCGGCTTCGGCCTCCACTGCGACCGGTGTCCTCTCTAAACATATCGAACAGCAAAAAGCCCTCATCGACGAAGCCTTGGAAGGCTAAGTGAGCCGCTAGAAAGAAAGACGAAGCCATGACCGATATTACTGTTCCTCAGCTTGGCGAATCTGTGTCCGAAGCCACCGTGGGCGCTTGGCAGGTTGGTGAAGGCGATAGCGTCAAGAAGGACGATATCCTGGTGGAATTGGAAACCGATAAGGTTTCTGTGGAAGTGCGCGCCGAAGCCGATGGGGTCATCACCTCCATCGCGGTGAAAGAAGGCGAAACGGTCGAGATCGGGGCCAAGCTGGCTGAGATGAGCGAAGGCGAGGGCGGTTCTGCCCAGCCCGCGCCGAAGGCTGAGGCGAAATCCGAGGATAAGCCTGCGCCCGCAGCGTCTGAGGGCGGCGAGCTGGTCGAAGCGAGCGTTCCGGTGATGGGTGAAAGCGTCGCCGAAGGTACGGTCGGCGAATGGTTGGTCAAGGCCGGGGATGCGGTCGAAAAAGACCAGACCTTGTTTGAAATTGAGACCGATAAGGTTGCTTTGGAAGTGCCTGCGCCGGCCGCCGGTGTCCTGGAAGAGGTTCTGGTCTCTGAAGGTGATAGCGTGACCCCTGGTCAGGTTGTGGCTAAAATTCGTGCGGGCGCAAGTGCAAGCGCGGCTCCGGCCAAATCTGAAGCCTCTGCGCCGCAAGCTAAATCCGGCTCTGGCGATGCCAAAGCCATGCCGTCTGCAGCACGCATTGCGGAAGAGAAAAACCTCGATCTGTCTAAGGTCGATGGGTCTGGGCGTGATGGCCGCGTCACCAAGGGTGATGCCTTGAAAGCGTTGAGCGCGCCAAATGCGATGACGAGTGCCCCGGCGACGCCTGTGGCCTCAGCACCGCGTGATCTGGGCCCGCGTGAAGAGCGTGTGAAAATGACCCGCCTTCGCCAGACGATCGCGCGTCGTTTGAAAGAGGCGCAAAACACCGCCGCCATGCTGACGACCTATAACGAAGCGGATATGAGCAATATCATGAAGCTTCGCAAAGAGGTTCAAGACGATTTCGTGGCCAAGCACGGCACAAAGCTGGGCTTTATGAGCTTCTTCGTCAAAGCCTGCGTCAATGCGTTGAAAGAAATTCCGGCCGTCAATGCCGAGATTGATGGCACAGATGTTATCTACAAGAATTTCTACGATGTCGGCGTGGCCGTGGGTACGGATAAGGGCTTGGTCGTGCCGGTCGTGCGTGATGCCGATCAGCTCTCAATGGCCGGTGTGGAGAAATCCATTATTGATCTGGGCAAGCGTGCGCGTGATGGCAAGCTGGGCATTGAAGACATGCAAGGCGCGACCTTCACCATCTCTAACGGTGGGGTCTATGGCTCGCTGATGTCCTCGCCCATCCTCAACGCGCCGCAGTCTGGCATTTTGGGCATGCACAAAATCCAAGAGCGCCCTGTGGCGATCAATGGTCAGGTTGTGATCCGTCCGATGATGTATCTGGCCCTGTCTTACGATCACCGCATCGTGGACGGTAAAGAGGCTGTGACCTTCTTGGTGCGCGTCAAAGACAGCCTGGAAAACCCAGAGCGTTTGTTGTTTGACATTTAAGCGTATTGCGTTTGACGGACATACAAACCCCGCCGAGGCACTCGGCGGGGTTTTTTAATGTCCTAGAGGGCATGTGTACGCTTTGGTCGGCGCGCGATGAGGACGCTGATACTGATCACGGCGAGGATGAATTCAGCGGCCATCGCGCTGATGAGGACCACCGAGGGGGGACCATCAAGGATGATGCTGACCACCCGGCCCATGCCATAGCCAAAATAGAGAAGGCTCGCTGTTGTCAGCGCGAGCGTGCGCAGGCGTGGGATAAACACGCTGAGCGCCAGAAACATCCCACTCAGCAAGATGAGCCCGCCGGGCGCGCGAATCTCGCTTAAGATATTGGGATCATGCGACAAGGTGACATGATTGCCCGCATAAAGCGTATGCGGATTAAAGGTGATGATGATCCCAAAGGCAAGAAGAATAAGGCTCAAAGCGATGATGGCGATCAAAACCCAAGGCTGTTTCATTATGGCCCCCTTCAGGCTGGTGTGATGGGGTAAAGTAGGGCAGGCGCTAAGACAAATAATCACAAAGCGTCCTAGTTTTTTGATCAATCATCCTTTGTTGTGGACGCCTTGCGGGGGTTTGTTAAGCTGGGACAATGAATGAGCGGCCCCTGCTTTCCCCTGTGATGATGGACAGCGACCCTTTGGGGGCGTGCTTGCATCTTTTAGACATCAAAGGCTTATTCTATTGCCAAGCCTATCTCACCGCACCTTGGGGGATAGAGGTTCCGGCCCTCGCCGATGGCATGATGTTCCAGATAGTCACCGAGGGTGAGGCTTGGTTGGATATGGCGGGTGAGCCGCGCCAATGTGTGCGTCCGGGCTGGGTCAATCTCCTGCCTCATGGCTGCGCCCATGCCATGATGAGCGCGCCCGGCGTGGCGTGTCAGGCCTTAAGCGATGTGCCGGTTGAGCCCTTCAATCCGTATTATGAGCATTTAAGCTATGGCGGCGGCGGTGCGCCGACCAAGGTCCTCTATGGTGTGATGACGTTGAGCCAGCAGAGCGCCCATATGCTGAGCCCGCTGTTACCGCCCTTGATCAGCCTACCGTTTTCGGCCCTAGGGTCAGAAACTTGGCTGGCGGCGAGCCTGGATTTACTTCGCGCTGAAGGCGAGACTTTGCGGCCCGGCGGTGGGGCGATCCTGCGCCATATCTGTGATATTCTGGTTTTACACACTCTGCGCGCCTGGTTGAGTGCCACGACCCCGACCCGGCCGAGCTGGCTCAAAGCCTTGAAAGATCCCTTGATGGGTCCGTTGCTCAGTGCGTTGCATCACCATCCCAGCGCGGATTGGGATCTGGCGCGCATGTGTCATCATGTGGGCCAGTCGCGTTCGGTCTTTTGCCAGCGCTTTAGTGACCTCACCGGGCAAAGTCCGATGATGTATCTGAAAGATCTGCGCCTTCGCCGTTCCCATGATCAACTGCTCAGTAGCGATCAGAGCCTCAGCGAGATTGCCTATGCGGCGGGATATGGTTCGGATGCCGCCTTTTCGCGGGCTTTTAAAGCGGTGTTTGGTCACGCGCCAGGGGCGCTGCGCCGGGCGCAAAGCCAGCGCGCGGCGCTCTGATCGGCACGCGAATATTGACGCGCGCGCGAAGGGGAGTAGGTTGGGGGCAAATGGATCATCCGGCCCCGCTTCCCTCTCCTTTAGGGGCCTTGCCTGATAAAGGATATTTCCCATGGCGGACACCTATGATGTGGTTGTGATCGGTGGCGGTCCCGGCGGCTATAATTGTGCCATTCGCGCCGGTCAGCTGGGCCTGAAAGTCGCCTGCGTTGAGATGCGCGGCACTTTGGGTGGGACATGTTTGAATGTTGGCTGCATCCCCTCCAAGGCGTTGCTGCATGCTTCAGAGCTTTATGAAGCCGCGCAAACCGATTTTGCCAAAATGGGTATCAAGATCGACAAGGTGGGCCTGGATCTGCCGGCCATGCTGGCGCAAAAGGATGAAGCCGTTGATGGCCTCACCAAGGGCGTTGAGTTCCTCTTCAAGAAAAACAAAGTTGACTATGTGATCGGTAAGGGTCGCATCGCCGGTAAAGGCCAAGTGGTCGTCACCGATGCTGAGGGCAAAGAGACGACGCTTGCGACCAAAAACATCGTCATCGCCACCGGTTCTGAAGTGACGCCGCTGCCTGGCGTTGAGATTGATGAAGAGCGCGTCGTGTCCTCCACCGGCGCATTGAGCCTCAAATCTGTCCCCAAAAAGCTGGTTCTGATCGGGGCGGGCGTGATCGGGCTGGAGCTGGGTTCGGTTTGGCGTCGTTTGGGCGCTGAGGTCACCGTGATCGAATATCTCGATCGCATCTTGCCAGGCATGGACGGCGAAGTGGCCAAAAACGCTCAGCGTTTGCTGAAAAAACAAGGCATGGACTTCAAGCTGGGCCGTAAAGTCACCGGCGTTGAGAAGCTGAAAAGCAAGCTTAAAGTCTCAACGGAAGCCGCGAGCGGGGGTAAGGAAGAAATTCTGGACGCGGACGTGGTTCTGGTCTGTATCGGGCGTCGTCCGTACACCGAAGGTCTGGGGCTGGAAACGGTCGGGATTGAGGCTGATAAGCGCGGCTTTATCGCGAATGATCACTTCAAAACTTCGGCTGAGGGCGTTTGGGTGGTTGGTGATACGACCTATGGCCCGATGTTGGCCCATAAGGCCGAAGATGAGGGCGTAGCGTGCGCAGAACGCATTGCGGGCAAGGCGGGTCATGTCAATTATGACGCCATTCCGGGTGTGGTTTACACCTTGCCCGAGATTGCCTCGGTCGGTGCGACCGAAGAGCAATTGAAGGAACAGGGCCGCAAATACAAGGTCGGTAAATTTCCCTTTATGGCCAATTCGCGTGCGCGTACCAATCATGAAACCGATGGCTTTGTGAAAATCCTGGCCGATGCAGAAACTGATGAAATCCTGGGGGCTCACATGATCGGCAAGGCTGCGGGTGAGATGATTGCCGAGGTGGTTTTGGCCATGGAATTCAAAGCGGCCTCTGAAGATATCGCTCGTACTTGCCATGCGCACCCGACTTTAAGCGAAGCTGTGCGTCAGGCCGCGATGGGCGTCGAGGGCTGGACGATGCAGATGTAAGATGAGCGGGGGCGGTAAATTTAGCCGCCTTCAATCTCTCATTAGAAAAGCTGGTTCATAGTGAACCAGCTTTTTCTTTGCGCGTTTGTTAAAAGCGCTAAGAGAATAATCGTGTTATGATCTTGTGTCACAAAACTTTGAGCGGACTTCACGGGCAAACCCCAGCATAGAGAACGCTCAAGCCAAGGGTGAAGCCATTGGGACATGCTTTGAAAATCGAAAATGATGAAAAGCATTTGGCTGTGATCACGCCGCGCTTGCGCCTGGTCGCCTTGGATGATGAGCTCGCGCATTTGCAGCGCGATGATGCACGCGCATTTTTCAAAGCCCTCGGCGCGCAATATGAGGTCGCCTGGCCGCCTGAACTACAAGACGGGCGTTTTGGTGAGGCCGAAGCGCAGATGTTACGCCTGCGCCCGGACAATCGCGGCTGGTATGGCTGGATTTTTCTGATGGCGCTTTATCCCAATGCGCCCTTAAGGGCGGTGGGCGCGGGGCGCTTCTTTGGTCCGCCGGATGCGCGCGGCACGTTAGAGATCGAATACGCCATGCTGCCCAGTTTTCGTGAACAGGGGTTGGCCACAGAAGCCGTCACGGGACTTGTCGATTGGGCGTTTGAGCAAGACGGGGTTCACAAGATTATCGCGCGCACTTTGCGCCATCTTTATGCGCCGCGCCGGGTTCTGGAAAAGGCAGGGTTTGAAGATTACCCTCCGGCGCGCTTTCCAGACCCAGACAATCCGGTGATTTATTACGTCCGGAACAAGGCCTAAGGGCCAAGAAGGCGTTTTAACTGGTCGAGATAGTCGATCCAGGCTTTGCGGCCTTCGGCGGTCAGCTTTGCTGTCGTGTGGGGCTTGCGGCCGATAAAGCTTTTTTCTACCAGGACATAGCCTGCCTCTTCCAATTTACGTAGGTGTACGGATAGATTGCCGTCACTGGCTCCGGTCTGGGCTTTCAGCTCAGCAAAGCTGGCATGGTCCACCCCGGACAGAAACGCCATCAGGCCCAGGCGCAGCTTGCCGTGGATCACCTCATCCAGCGCGTTAAGATCAAATTCGGCCATGTTAAATTACCGATTTGGGTTCAGAGCGCATTTGCATCAGGCCAGGAATGAGGGTGGAGAAAAAGATCGCGAGCGCGGTGACGAGATAAACATGGGCGCTCATGACAAAAATAACGCTGGCGATCAAGCCCAAGCCTGCAATCACACCGGGAATGGCGTGTTTGACATCGCGCGCCATCATGGCGGTGGTCAGCCAGGCGATGGTGTAGGCCAAAAGCGCGAAGGGGAGCAGATAATTGAAAGCGATCCCAGGCAATTGACCCGTCGAGACGCCGATGAAAACCCCGATAAAGCTGGCGAAAATCCCGATCCCGGCACTGGGCCAGACACTGGCGATAACACGGTTATTGATCGAGCCAGCGCCGGGCATGGTTTTGACCGTACGGATCAGCAGAAAACTCCCCAATGAGCCAATGACCATATAGCTCAGCCAAAGGGGTAGGAAGGCGCGCGCATCTAAGGGCAGGTAGTGTGCGGCGATGGCCCAATGAATAACCATGGTAAGGCTGGTCAGTCCGCCCCACCAGACCGAGATCCGGCCCCCGACCAGGGGGGCAGATTGCCCGGCTTCGGCCAAGTCACGCAAATAGGCAAGATCAGATTTGGGGGAGGGTGCGGTCATGATGGTGTCCTTGCTTTTGTTATATATTGTAGGTGCTTAGGCAATGGTGGGGCGTTCTTGGGTGAGATGGATGATGCCGGGCAGGACGGCAAGGCTGAAGGTTGCCGCAGCACACAGCAGATAAAAACCAGGCGATGCGATCAGCACCCATCCCGCAATCACGCACAGGCATGACAGGGCGCTAAACCCATAAAGCCAGGGGCGTTGGGCCATCACTCCCACGGTATAAAAGTTGATGCCGTATACGGAGAAGGCCATGAGCGGAATAATGTTGAAGATGATCTTGGGCGCATTGCCAAGCCCATAGGTGAGGCTGGCCCCGATCGCGAAGGCGAAGATCACGAAGACCGAAGCCGACCAGATCGCGCCTTGCACCCGATTGCCCGCTGAACCGGTGCCGGGCTTGTTTTTAATGGTCAGGCCGAGCGCGGCGGAGCCAATCGTGCCGATCACGCCGAAACCTAACCACAAAAGACCGACGCTTTCATAGGGGTAGGCCAGGCGTTGGGTTTCGATCAGCCAATGGGCCAACAGGGTCAGGCTGGCTAAGGCCCCCCACCACAGCGAGAAGCGTCCGCCCAGCAAGGGCGCGCGTTCGCCCGCCTCGGCCATGCGGCGTAAATAGGCGAGATCAGGATCGGAAAAAGTCTGGGTCATTTTTGCCTCCAAGTACTTTAAAAAATAAAGTATCAGAAATTTTGCAGATGTAAAGCGAGATATGAATATGACTCAAGCTACTGATTTTATGGGGTTAAAACAATGTCAGGCTGGGTGTAACCGGGCTCAGCTTAAAATTGGCGATGAAAAAGGCTCTGGCACATTGCCCGCGCCTGTCAAGGGCCAAATAGGAGAGGTGAGCTTTGTGCTCTATCGCGCACGCGGATGGGTTTGGGCGTGAATGGCCACCAAGCGGCTCATCTCCACATCAGCATAAACCTGGGTGGAGGACAAGCTGGCATGGCCCAGCAATTCCTGGATGGTGCGCAAATCTCCGCCATTGGCCAAGAGATGCGTGGCGAAGGAATGGCGTAGCGCATGGGGCGTGGCGCTGGCCGGTAAGCCCAATCGGCTACGCAGGGTTTGCATCACCAATTGCACCGCGCGCGGGGTTAGCGCCCCACCGCGAAGGGCGCGAAACAGCGGGCCATCCTGCGTCAGGTCAAAGGGGCAGGCTTCGACATAGGCGGCGATGGCCTCGCGCACGATGGGTAGAACCGGACAGATCCGGGTCTTGCCGCCTTTACCGGTGATCGCGATCACCTCGCCTAAGGGGTAATCCGCGGTGGAAAGCGAAAGCGCCTCAGAAATGCGCAAGCCACAGCCATACAGCAGGGTCAGAACCGCCTGATCGCGTGCGCCAATCCAGGGCAGTTTTGCCGCCTCACTGGTTTCAGTGATCATCGCCTTTGCGCCGGTGACGCTGACGGGCTTGGGCTTACCGATTTGGGCCTTGGGCGCTTCGATCAAGGTCAGCGCCTCATAGGTGACGCCCCAGCGGCGATGGGCATAGGCCATAAAGGTGCGCACAGCCGATAACGCGCGTTGCAAGGTGCGTGAGCTGACCCCATCGCGGCGGCGATCCGCCAGCCAGGCGCGCCAATCTTGTGGGCTCAGATCTTGGAGGTCTTGTAACGACGGGGCCTTCCCTAAATGCGCGCTGAGAAACTCAAACAATTGATCAAGATCACGGCCATAGGCTTCAAGCGTGCGCGGTGACAGGCGGCGCTCCCCGGCCAGATGATTTAAGAACGCCCCGCGTGCGATCTCATGTCCGGGAAGGGCGCTCATTATTGGCCGTCACGCAGCCAGGGCGTCATGCGCCGCTCCAGCGCTCTGGCAAAGAAGTGCAGGAAATCCGGGGCCATATCCGGCGTATAGCTATCCTCATGCAGGGACGCGAGGCATAGAAGCCCCGCCCGCCCGGCAATGTCCAGGCGCACAATGGCTTCAGACTTGAAGCTCAATCCTTGCGCGCCATAAAGGGCATCGGCAAAGCGGCTATCGACATGGCCCAGGCGTTCGGGTTGTTGACCCAACAGGCTATCGGAGAGGCCCGGCGCGGCGGCGAAAATCGTCAGGGCCTTTTCAATCGGGCGGTGGCCTTCGATGAAAACGCGAAGCGCATCTACATTCAAAGTCTTGGCGATCCGGCCTGAGAGTTTGCGATCGAGCGCGGTCAGGCTTTCGGCCTCCAGCATGGCCAAAATTGCGGCGTGGACCTGGCTTTGGGTGGCCAGATTATCGCGCGCCAGATTGATCAGGGCCGCATTAGTCGCGCGTAGGCGGCGGATTTCGAGATCTTGTTTCTGCCGGGCGGCGGCATTGAGGTCGAGCACCGGCTCGCTCAGCTCTTCAAAAATGCCAGCGGGTAAGGGGCCATCGGTGCGAATCAGCTCTAAATGGGCGCGCTTGGGCGGGCGTGGGGGCTGGCTCGGCTCGATCGGGCCTTGAGGGCCATCGGTGGAATCGCTCATACTTTTGGCCTTTGGCTGGCGAACGAAAAGGGCGAAGTGCCCCTATATGCCTTGGAGCCCATTGTCATTGCGTTAACCGGTCAGTCACGGATATGAAAAAAGTCAAACGCGCTACACTCACACGACGGAATAGCCCCTTATGAGCCTTTTTGGGCCGCGTCAGCTGGCCGCCATCCTGTTCCCCATGCCCTTGCCGGAGCCCTTCGATTATGAAGTGCCAGACGGCCTGGATGTCGCGCCCGGTGATCATGTCATCGCCCCCTTGGGCAAGCGTGAGGCTCAGGGCGTGGTGTGGTCGGTGCGTGACGCAGGCCCCGCGGATGAGGGCCGCAAGATCAAGCCTTTATTGGCGCGCCTGGATGCCCCGGCCTTAAGTGAGGCGGTGCGCCGCTTTGTCGATTGGACCGCGCACTATCTGGTCGAGCCCCAGGGCGTTGTCTTACGCAGTGTGCTGCGCAGTCCCGCCGCGTTGAAGCCCTCACCGGAGGAGACAGTTTATACGCTGGGTGAGGCGCGCCCCACGCGCATGACCCCGGCGCGCCAGCGTGTGCTGGATATTGCCGGTGAAGGCCGTGCGCTCAGCGCGGCCGAACTCGCGCGCGAGGCGGGGGTCTCTGTAAGTGTTGTCAAAGGTTTAGCAGACACTGATGTATTGATCAGTCAGCAGGTATTGCTCGATCCGCCTTATGCTATCCCCGACCCCTATCGTGAAGGCTTGGCGCTCAATGATCTGCAGGAGCGTGCGGCAGTGATCTTGCGGCGCTTGATCGCGGCAGGCGGTTTTCAGGCCGCGCTCATTGATGGGGTGACGGGCTCGGGTAAGACCGAGGTCTATTTCGAGGCGATCGCCGAGCTCTTGCGCCGCGACCCAGAGGCGCAGATCCTGGTATTGCTGCCGGAAATTGCCCTAACCCAAGCGATTATGGCGCGTTTTGAGGCGCGTTTTGGCGCGGCCCCGGCGCCTTGGCATTCCGCGAGCCCGCCCCATGAGCGCCGCCGAACCTGGCGCGAGGTTGCGTGTGGGCGCGCGCGCATCGTGGTCGGCGCGCGCTCAGCGTTGTTTTTGCCGTTCTGCAATCTCAAGCTTCTGATTGTCGATGAGGAGCATGACCCGACCTATAAGCAGAGCGATGGCATAACCTATCATGGCCGTGATCTGGCCGTGGCGCGCGCGAAGTTGGAAGGCGCGCTGGTGATTTTGGCCTCCGCGACGCCCTCGCTGGAAAGCCTGGTGAATGCCGAGAATGGACGTTACGTCCATATTCACTTGCCCGCGCGGGCCGGGACGGCTCTGCTGCCGGACATCTCCACGATTGATCTGCGTGAGCATCCCCCGGAGAAGGGCCATTGGCTCTCGCCGCCCCTTCTCAAAGCTATGGCCCACGCCTTGGAGCAGGGCGAGCAGGTCTTGCTCTATCTCAACCGGCGCGGATTTGCACCGCTGGTCTTGTGTAAAGCCTGTGGTCATAAGATGAAATCGCCCGAGACCGATCGCTGGCTGGTCGAACATCGCTATACCGGCCGCCTGGTTTGTCATGTCACCGGCTTTTCGATGGCCAAGCCGAAAGCCTGTCCTGAATGTGGCGCTGAAGACAGCCTGATCGGGGTCGGGCCGGGGGTGGAGCGGGTCGCAGAAGAGGCCCGTCAATGCTTTCCCGATCATGTGGTGGAGGTGTTCTCCTCCGACACGGCGCGTAATGGGGAGGCCGTGGCCGAACTGGTCGCGCGTATGGAGCGCGGCGAGATTGATATCCTTGTCGGCACGCAAATCGCGGCCAAGGGCCATAACTTCCCCAAGCTGACTTTGGTGGGGGTGGTCGATGCCGATCTGGGTCTGGCGGGCGGGGATTTGCGCGCTGGGGAGCGGACCTATCAGACCCTGGTGCAGGCCGCCGGGCGCGCCGGGCGCGCCGATAAGCCGGGCCGGGCCTTGCTACAGACCCATGAACCAGGTCATGAGGCGATTCAGGCCCTTGTACGCGGCGACCGCGATGCCTTTTTAGAGGCCGAGCGCATGGCGCGCGATATGTTGGGCATGCCCCCCTATGGCCGCCTGGCCGCGATCATTTTGTCGGGCCCTGATCCGGTTTTGCTGGACCAAACCGCGCAGGAGATTGCCCGCGCCGCGCCGCTGACAGAAGGGGTGGAGATTTTCGGCCCCGCTGAGCCCCCTTTGGCCGTGGTGCGCGGACGCTACCGACGCCGCTTCTTGATCCAGGCTGAGCGCAATGTCGATGTCTCGGCCTATATGCGGGCTTGGGCGGCGCGGGTCAAAATCCCCTCTTCAATCCGGATGGGGATAGATATCGAGCCTTATAATTTTCTGTGAGTAGTTAAGCGTCATTGAGGCAAGTTGTAGTTCCTATTTCTGGAAATTTAATCTTAAAGCGTTGAGTTTTTGCTTCTGGATCTATTTCTTCGATAGTATTTTTATAAACGAATTCGCTAACATGTATTTTGTCGTTAGGTTTAAAGCATTTTTGTTTCAAAAAATTGTTTTCTATTCTTGTTACTATGCTTGCAATATGAATTCTATAGTAATAAATATTGTTAGTGTGAAATTCGTAAATGTGAGTGAACTCCCCAGCATCCCATTCTTCAATATACCAACTATCGTCAATGGGATGTCCGCATGCATGACCATTCTGTGGTGGAGAGCCTATACAGATAGCTTCAAATGTTTCTCCAAATATCTCAGAGAAGGTAAGATCTTGTTCTTTTGTAAGGTTGAGATCGACAAGCGCGGTGTAGAGGCGATTTTCAGGCTCAGGTGGAATGCAACCCGATAATAAAATCAGCCCAGCACATAACATAGAGGCTATTTTAAGGGGCATATGGTTTAACATTATCATGTGCCTATCAATTTGCCTTGATCGTTTCACTTAAGACGTTGTTTATGAGTGATGGTGGTCTATTTTAAAGATATGATTTCAGCTTAGGCTTGAATTTGCGTCATCCCCGACATCGATGATATCTGGGGGATCATTCTTTACGAAGTGATGGATTGCCAGATGTGGAGCATCGGCAATGACGAGGGTCTATAGTCCCTAAATACCAGACACCTATTTAGGGTCTATAGTCCCTAAATAGGTGTCTGGGCAACCGGCCCATTGGGCCGCATGCGTGATGCCCCCCGCAGTGTAGCGAAGAAATGTCTAAGAACATGTCACCCCAAACTTGATTTGGGGTCCATGCCGAAAGGCGCGCGCTAGGCTGTGCTCAATCAGAATATCAAGCCCAAGTGTGCGGGCTGATCGCCCGATTATCCTCCCCTGTTTACGGGGGAGGTGGCCGGAACGGCCGGAGGGGGTAACTTTTTTGGAGACGACCCTCGCTTCGCAGAGGCAGCAAAAAAAGAGTTGTCATCCCGTAGAAGCGTAGCGCACATCCGGGATCTATAAACTTTGCCATAAAACTCAATAGATCCCCGATCAAGTCGGGGATGACAGATTTTCATGAGATCCTCGCTTCGCTGCGGGCGCGCACCTTTTATTTGTCCTATCGCCTGTCGGCTATTTGAGGACATTTGCGCTTGCGGGCTGATCGCCCGATATGTCCTCCCCTGTTTACGGGGGAGGTGGCCGGAACGGCTGGAGGGGGCGATTTTTGTGATAAATCCTCGCTCCGCTGTGGGCGGACGGTCGTCCTTGCGAACCCTACCGGGTTCGATGGGCCTCGGATCAAGTCCGGGGCCGCGTGATCGTTGAGTATAAGCGCGTTCCCGGCCTTGAGCCGGGATCTATGCCCCCTCAGTCAGCTTCGCTGACAGCCCCCCGTAAACAGGGCAGCATATGCGCTGTGTCATGCCAGACTTGATCTGGCATCCATGGCGTGACCTTGCATCGTGATTTGCCCTACCAGAATCAAGCTCAACCCGCCCGGCATGGACCCCAAATCAAGTTTGGGGTGACAGGGTATGATCACTCCTGCCCAGCTTTAGCAGTCATATGCCCCAACACATAAAATTCATGGGACGATTGGCGCTTTTATGCGTTAGGGGGAAGGCCCCATTTGCACGAAGGATGACCCTCATGATAGAGCTTATGTCTGATCCCCAGATTTGGATGTCGCTGGCGACTTTGACCTTTCTGGAGATTGTGCTGGGCATCGACAATGTGATCTTTGTCGCCCTGATGGCGGATCGCCTGGCGCAGGATAAGCGCGCTCTGGCCCGGCGCTTGGGGCTAGGACTGGCGCTGATTTTCCGCGTTCTCATGTTAGGCAGTCTGGTGTGGCTCGCGCACTTAGACAGTGATCTCTTCACCCTGTTTGGTCATGGGTTTTCCTGGCGTGATCTGATCTTGCTGGGCGGGGGACTTTTTCTCTTGGCTAAAGCCACGATGGAGATTGATCACACCTTAGAGGGAGATCAGGACGCAGAAGCCACCGCGAAGAAGGCCGTTGGTTTTGGCGCGGTGGTTGTGCAGATCGCGGTGATCGACATTGTATTTTCACTCGACAGCGTGATTACCGCGGTGGGGATGTCGGATCAGATTGGTGTCATGATTACGGCCGTGGTGATCGCGATGGGGGTGATGGTCATGGCCGCTGACACGGTGGCCGGTTTCATCCGTAAACATCCCACAACAAAAATGTTGGCGCTGTCTTTTCTGCTTCTGGTGGGCTTGGCGCTGGTGGCCGATGGCCTGGGTTTCCATATTCCACGCGGGTATTTGTACTTTGCGATTGCCTTCTCGCTTTTGGTGGAAGTCTTAAATATCCTTGCACGTCGGTCCGCGCGTGTGTAAGGGGCTGCGTCATGACGGCTTGATCGGGTTGCCGGTGGGCAACCCCTGTGCTAGTTGAGCCGCAAGCTGAAGGGATGTGGGCAACCCTTAAGGGGTTTTCGCATACCTGAAGTATAGTTTTTCCAGGCACTTGCGCCATTATTTCCGGCGAGTCACAAGTGCGCATCACGAGAAGAAAGCGGTTACGACGGTGAGCACCGGACAACACGCGATAACGGGTGAAGCGAGCAAGCGCTACGCAAAGGCCCTGTTTGACTTAGCGCTCGAGGCGAATGCCCTCGATAGCGTTGAGCGTGATATGGACGCGTTTGGCGCGGCCTTTGACGCAGAAGAGAGCTTGGCGAAGGCTTTGGCCTCGCCGGTGGTGTCTTCTGAGGAAAAAGGGCGTGTGATTTCAGCTTTGGCTGAAAAAATGGGCGTGTCCGATATTATAAAGAATTATGTGCGTGTTGTGGCGCAAAATGGGCGTGCGGGTCTCTTGCAAGAGACCATAACCGCCTTTAAAGCGCGCCTGGCAACGCACCGCGGCGCAGTTACAGCAGATGTAACCAGCGCAGATGCTTTGACCGCCACTCAGCTGAAAGAGTTGGGTGCGGCATTGAAGAACGCCCTCGGGCGTGACGTTGAGATCCGTACGCAAGTACGGGAAGATCTAATTGGCGGACTTATCATCCAGGTAGGTTCACGTATGTTCGACTCCTCTCTTAGCACTAAGCTAGAGCGGATGCGCAACGCGATGAAAGAGGCTTGAGGCCATGGACATCCGGGCGGCGGAAATCTCCGCGATCCTGAAAGAGCAAATCAAGAATTTCGGCGCTGAAGCTGAGGTGTCTGACGTAGGTCAAGTACTGTCCGTAGGTGACGGTATTGCGCGCGTTTACGGCCTCGATCAAGTGAGGGCCGGTGAGTTGGTTGAGTTTCCTGGTGGCGTCAAAGGTATGGCGCTGAACCTGGAGCGCGACAATGTCGGTTGCGTGATCTTCGGTGAAGACCGGGGTATCAAAGAAGGCGACACCGTCAAGCGCTTGGGCTCAATCGTTGACGCCCCTGTGGGCCGTGGCCTTCTGGGCCGCGTTGTCAACGCGCTGGGCGAGCCGATCGATGGCAAGGGTCCGATCCAAGATGTGGCTGAACGCCGCCGCGTGGACGTGAAGGCCCCTGGCATTCTGCCGCGTAAATCTGTGCACGAGCCAATGGCTACCGGCATCAAGGCGATTGACGCCATGATCCCTGTTGGTCGCGGTCAGCGCGAGCTGATCATTGGTGACCGCCAGACCGGTAAGACCGCGATTGCGATCGACACCATCTTGAACCAAAAGCAAATCAACCAAGGCGATGATGAGAGCTCTAAGCTCTACACCATCTATGTTGCTGTCGGCCAAAAGCGCTCGACCGTGGCTCAGATCGTGAAAACCTTGGAAGAAAACGGGGCCATGGAATATTCAATC
Source organism: Woodsholea maritima DSM 17123 (assembly GCF_000382325.1). GTDB lineage: Bacteria > Pseudomonadota > Alphaproteobacteria > Caulobacterales > Maricaulaceae > Woodsholea > Woodsholea maritima. Next base: position 726,620 of record NZ_KB908056.1, on the reverse strand, counting down.
GTGGTCGCTGCGACCGCGTCTGATCCAGCACCGATGCAGTTCCTGGCCCCCTTCACTGCGTGTGCGATGGGCGAATACTTCCGCGATAACGGCATGCATGCCCTGATCGTGTATGATGATTTGTCTAAGCAGGCTGTGGCTTATCGTCAGATGTCTTTGCTGCTGCGTCGTCCGCCAGGACGTGAAGCTTATCCAGGGGACGTGTTCTATCTACACTCTCGCCTGTTGGAGCGTGCGGCGAAGTTGAACGAAGATTTCGGTTCGGGCTCTTTGACGGCTTTGCCGGTCATTGAAACCCAGGCCAATGACGTTTCGGCCTACATCCCAACCAATGTGATTTCGATCACCGATGGTCAGATCTTCCTGGAAACTGACCTGTTCTACCAAGGTATTCGTCCAGCTGTGAACGTGGGTATTTCGGTATCTCGCGTGGGTTCAGCGGCGCAAACCAAGGCGATGAAACAGGTTGCCGGTAAGATGAAGGGTGAGCTGGCGCAGTACCGCGAAATGGCGGCCTTCGCACAGTTCGGCTCTGATCTGGATGCTGCGACCCAGGCTCTGTTGAACCGCGGTGCGCGTCTGACCGAATTGCTCAAACAGCCTCAATTCTCGCCTTTGGCGATGGAAGAGCAGGTCTGTGTGATTTATGCCGGTACCCGTGGGTATTTGGACAAAATCGCAACGGCTGATGTGGGCCGCTTTGAAGCTGAGCTTCTGCGTCACCTGCATGCTGAGAAGTCTGGTCTTCTTGATGCGATCCGTACCGAGAAGAAACTGACCGATGAGTCTGAAGCGGATCTGAAAGCGACTTTGGAAGCTTTCACGGCACGCTTTGCGTAAAAGCGACCATCGGGTAGGAGGCCTCTAATATGGCAAGCCTAAAAGATCTCAAGAACCGAATTGGTTCGGTCAAATCGACCCAAAAGATCACCAAGGCGATGCAAATGGTGGCCGCGGCGAAATTGCGTCGTGCGCAAGAGGCGGCTGAAGCCAGTCGCCCTTATGCCGAGCGCATGTCGGCTGTGATGGCTAATCTGTCGGCGTCGATGGATAGCCCTGATGCGCCCCGCCTATTGGTGGGTACCGGTCAGCAGGAGAGCTATCTTCTGGTTGTTGCCACGGCAGATCGCGGTCTATGCGGTGGATTTAACACCAATATCGCGCGCATGGCGCGTGAGCGTATCGCGCAATTATTGCGTGATGGCAAAGAGGTGAAAATCCTGTGCGTGGGTAAGAAAGGGGCTGATCAGCTCAAGCGCCTTTATGGCAAGCTGATCATGAAGGTCATCGAACTGCGCAGCGCTAAAAACATCGATGGGACGATTGCCGGCGATATCGGCACGCAAATCCGCACCTTGTTTGAGCAAGGTGAGTTTGATGTCTGTCAGATCATCTCGTCTCAATTCATCTCAGTGATTGCGCAAAAGCCACGGGTTCAAACCTTGATCCCGGCCCGCGAAGCCATTGACAGCTCTGTTGCCCGCCCTGACCTCAAAGGCGCTCTTTATGAGTACGAGCCGGACGAGGAAAGCATTTTGGCGACCTTGCTGCCCCGCTATGTCGATACGGTGATCTTGTCAGCGCTGCTGGAAAATGTTGCCGGTGAAATGGGGGCCAAGATGGCCGCTATGGATAACGCCACACGCAACGCCGGTGAGCTGATTGACAAGCTGAACCTTGAATACAACCGTCAGCGTCAGGCGAAGATTACCACGGAATTGACCGAAATCATTTCCGGCGCTGAAGCGGTGTAAAGACGTTGGCTCATAGCGGTTCGCCGCGATGAGCTTTAGGTTTGATCAAATTCGGCCTTTGGCTTGGATTTGATGTGCGATCAGGGGGCAGCCCTTGATCTTAAAAGGATGAGATGGAGCTTTTGCCCAAGCGGGTGAGTTCCTGATTGAGTGGAAGGGCCAAATTAATGAGCACTCTCAAAGGCCGCATTGCCCAGGTTACGGGTGCTGTTGTCGACGTTCAGTTCGATGATGGCTTGCCGTACATTTTGAATGCCCTTGAAACGGTCAATGGCGATCAAAAGTTGGTCCTGGAAGTGGCGCAACACCTTGGTGAGAAGATAGTTCGCACCATCGCTATGGACGCAACCGAAGGCTTGCAGCGCGGCCAGGAAGTCAGCGATACCGGCGCACCGATTTACGTTCCTGTCGGTCCAGGCACATTGGGTCGTATCATGAATGTGACCGGTGATCCGATTGATGAAGCCGGTCCTGTCGTTCACGAGAAAACCGGTCCGATCCACCGTACTGCGCCTGCGTTCGATGAACAGTCAACGTCTGCTGAAATCCTGCCAACAGGGATCAAAGTTATCGACCTTCTGTGTCCTTACGCAAAGGGTGGTAAAATCGGTCTGTTCGGCGGTGCTGGTGTGGGTAAAACCGTTCTCATCCAAGAATTGATCAACAACATTGCGAAAATGTTCGGGGGTTATTCTGTGTTTGCCGGTGTCGGTGAGCGTACCCGTGAGGGTAACGACCTGTACTGGGAAATGATCGAGTCGGGTGTGAACAAAGATCCAAAGGCCAATAATGGCTCTTCTGAAGGTTCGCGCTGTGCCTTGGTCTTCGGTCAGATGAACGAGCCTCCCGGGGCGCGTGCACGTGTGGCTTTGACTGGTCTGGCGCAAGCTGAATATTTCCGTGATGAAGAAGGTAAAGACGTTCTGTTCTTCGTGGACAACATCTTCCGCTTCACACAGGCCGGTGCTGAGGTGTCAGCGCTTCTGGGTCGTATTCCATCGGCTGTGGGGTATCAACCTACGCTGTCGACCGATATGGGTGCCTTGCAAGAGCGTATTACCTCGACCAAAAAAGGGTCAATTACTTCGGTTCAGGCCGTTTACGTCCCTGCCGATGACTTGACCGACCCTGCGCCTGCGACCACCTTCTCGCACTTGGATGCGACGACGGTTTTGAACCGTGCGATTTCAGAAAAGGGTATCTACCCGGCTGTGGATCCGCTCGATTCGACCTCTCGTATTCTTGAGCCGCGCATTGTGGGTGAAGAGCATTACGAAACGGCCCGCCGTGTTCAGGAAATCCTGCAACGCTATAAGGCTCTGCAAGACATCATCGCCATCTTGGGCATGGATGAATTGTCTGAAGCCGACAGGCTGGTCGTGGCCCGCGCGCGTAAGATCGAGCGTTTCTTGTCACAGCCGTTTGACGTGGCTGAGGTCTTCACTGGCTTCCCAGGCATCCAGGTGCCTGTGGCTGACACCGTGAAGGGCTTTAAGGCCGTATGTGACGGTGAATATGACCACCTGCCTGAGCAAGCGTTCTACATGGTTGGTACCATTGAAGACGCTGTGAAAAAGGCTGAGAAACTGGCCGCTGAGGCGGCATAAGAGGGTTGGGGCTGATGATTGCTCATCGGCCCCAAATCTTCACGGGCCCATCAATGATGTGTGCCCGTGGTCCGGTGCACCGGTAGATGAGACATCACTAACGGTGTATAAGGGACATGTCGTCGGGTTTTGTAATCCCGGCTGTCGAGATAAGTTTGAGGCCGCCCTCACGCATTTTGATGCGGCGATCGGTGCCTTAGAGGAAAAGCGTGATGGGTGAAAAGCTTCATTTCGATCTGGTAGCTCCAGAAAAGCGCCTGTTTCAGGGTGAGGTTGACATGGTGGTTGCGCCCGGTTCGGAAGGCGATTTTACCGTTCTTCCTGATCATGCGCCTTTCATGTCTGCAATCCGTTCTGGCGCGATTGAGATCCATAAAGACGGTGCGGTTGAAAAGACCTTCATTCATGGGGGCTTTGCAGAAGTCACTCCTGAAGGTTTGACGATTTTGGCCGAAGAGGCCATTCGTTTGAATGATATCGACCAGGCTTGGTTGGATCAGGAATTGAAAAACACCAAGGAAGATGTTCAAGACGCTAAGGATGACAGCGCGCGCAATATCGCTCAGCAAAAGCTGGCGAAATTGGAGGCGATGAAGTCGGCTCTGGCGAACGCTTAAGGCGCTTCTGGTTTGTGATTTCAAAAAAGCCGCTGAGGGTTCAGCGGCTTTTTTTATGCCGCATACGCCTTAAACGCCTCAGCAACCGCTTCATAGACCGGGCGTTTCCACGGGATGATCCGCTCTAGCGCGGTCTCCACACCTTCCCAGGCGAAGGCCTCAAACTCTTGAGGAGGGACGGCTTTGAGATCGAAATCACGATCATCGCCCAAGAAGCGCAGGGCTAGCCATTTCTGCTTTTGCCCAATCCAGGGACGGTCTGGGCGTTTGGCCAAAACTTCTGGCGGGAAATCATAGGTGATCCAGTCCTGGGTCTCGCCCAGATAGCTGACTTTGTCTTCGCGAATGCCGGTTTCTTCGTAAAGCTCGCGCAGGCCCGCCGTGCGCAGATCCTCACCCTGATCCATACCCCCCTGGGGCCATTGCCAGACATAGGGGCCGGCTTCACCCTTACGCTTACCCAACCAGGTCAGGCCCTGATCATTGATCAAGACAATTCCGGCATTGGGGCGATAGCGGTTGAGATCTTTAGTGATGGTCGTCTCCATGGTTTTGCGCCGCTGGCGCTTCACCATGGGGGGTATCATGACTGTCATCGCCATGGCCAGTCTCGCCGTCATGGGACGCACGATCAGGATGGCGCATGGTGACAATGTAGGAGACGGGCGCGAGTTGATAACCGCCAAGCTCCAGCCCGTGAATCCAGCTTTTCACCGCTTGCACAGTGGCCGGATAGGCAAAGCCAGAGCCATAGGCTTGACCGTTTTGCAGCGCCAAAGCTTCGAGCTCTAATAAGCGTTGATCAATCGCTTGCGGGGAAGGATTGGAATCCAACACCCGATCTGCAACGGCCAGCATGGCATGGGCGCGTTCGCCGGCACGGGTCAAATTGGCCTGACGCCCAGACCCGTCGTGAAGGACATTGAGGCCGCGGCGCTCCAGCTCGGTATAAATACCGCTCAACGCTTCAACATCAGAGGTCAGGCGTGCCCCCAGATAATTGGTCACCCCAAAATATCCCGCTGCACGTGACAATAGCCAATCTAGCCGCTGGATATTTTCTGCGGTGGGTGCACCGGCGCGCAAGGTGTGGGGGCCTGGGTCATTATTGGGATAATCAAAGGGCTCCATCGGCAGTTCTAAGACCACTTCATGACCGGCGGCGCGGGCCTGATCAATCCAGCTTTGGAGATTATTGACATAGGGCACGAAGGAAAGCGTGACCTCAGGGGGCAGCTCATTAATTGCGGCTTCGGTGAAGGCACGATTTAGCCCCAGACCGCCGATAATAATGCCCACGACGGGCCGGTTAGGTTCGGCGGTGAAGGGATGAGCATAGGCCTCAGACGGGCGCTGGCCATCAGGCGCGATTTTGGGTAAAGGCCCACCGGGGCCTGGCTCGAACAGCCCCGCATAGGGTACAGCGCGCGCTGCGCCGTGCGAGACGGGTGTGCTATGGTCGGGGGGCGGGGTGTCGATATCATGAACGCCGGGCAAGGTGGGCTCATGGCTGGTATCCTCATGAAATTCTACCGCGCCATGGGGGTCGGGCGTAGCGTGCGGATCGGCTGCGGCCTGATGGCTTTCTTCAAGGCGATCAAGGGCTTGACGCGAGCCAACTTCGACACCGCGAATATCCCCAAAGAGCGCCAGGCCCGCGGCAAACAGCGCAAGCACACCAAAGCCAAGACCGGCCACCATGAGGGGGCGCAGGAATGGCGATTGAGACTCATCATGGCGAAAACTGATCATCGCACTTCGCACATCTTTACCCAAGACAAGACAGGGGACTTGGATAGCCTTTCCCCTTTTGTGTCAAAATGGGCCAAAGCCCGGTAAAGAATCGTTAAGATGCGTGCGAAACTTCGCCGCGATCAGGCGGCTCAGCCGGGGAAATTCAGCGTGAAGGTGGTGGTGTCTTCATTCGACACGACAGACAGCTTTCCCTTATGCGCCTTGGCAATTTCGGCGCAGATATAAAGGCCTAAGCCCAGGCCATTGGCACTTATGCCCGTTCCAGCACGAAAAAAGGGTTGAAACAGCGCTTGGCGGACCTCTACGCTGATGGGCTTACCTTTATTGGTTACCGCAATGATGACGCGATCTTCTGTGGTTTGGGCATGAAGCTGAATGGGCTCTGATTTATCCCCGTGGGTGACGGCATTGGCGAGCAGGTTTGCGAGGACTTGCATAATGCGGGGGCCATCACACTCAATTGTGCGGGTGAGCTGAAGGTCCGTCGTAAAGTGCGAACCTGGAAAGGCATTTTGGCATTCTTGTACCACTTGCGCGATGTCGCGGGTGAAATCATCATGCGCGCGACGGTCAAGGCCGATGCCATCGCCCAGCCGGACCCGCGCGAAATCCATCATATTTGCGATCAGTTCGGCCATGCGCTGACCACTGTCGGACATATGATGGAGAACCTTTTGGGATGTGGCGTCTCTTTCGCTGCGCAACAGGTGACGCACACCGGAGAGTAACGCACTTAAGGGGGAGCGAAGATCATGCCCTAAAATGGCTAGAAATTGCTCACGCAGAATGGCTTCCTTGCGTTGTTCATCCAGCGCGCGATCACGCGCTTTGTCTTCGGTGACATCGCGGACTGTGCAGTAAAAATAATTACCTTCTGGCACCGAGACCCAAGAAAACCAGCGGTAAGCCCCAGTTCTGGTGCGATAGCGGTTTTCAAAGCGTAAGACCGGCTCTCCGGTTTTGACCACATCAAACGCGGCCATAGAGGGCTCAACATCATCGCGGTGGAGATAGTCGATAAAGGGTTGGCCCATCATCTCTTTTGTGGCCCACCCTAAGGCTTGATGCCAGGCCGGATTGATGGCGACAAAGCGTCCTTCGCGATCAATAATGCACATCGGATCGGGCATAACATGCCAGCTGCGCGTGGTAATGTAGTCGATGCCTAACATATTCGATCTTTCACGCGAGGGAATAGGCTACATATTATCATGCGCCCAAAAGTGTGGTCATGTATATGGGCAGGTTTATATAAACTTATGTTGAAGTTTTACTTTTCAAAGTTTTGCGGGCGTGTTTGACTTCTGTGAATAGACGCAGATGTTTGAGTTTATTCGGTTTATAGGTGTGCGGTGTAAGGGTCTTTGTTATGAAAGGCGAAAAAAAGGGGGCGTAAAATGTGCCCCCTTTTCAGGAAAATAACAATTTTACCCTCGTGCCTAGTGAAGACTGGCCTGTTGGCGCTCCATCATGGCGTGAAGAACTTCAACGGCGCGGTGAAGCTGGTAATCTTCCCCTTCGGGCCAATCGGCGGGGGGTTGTTCAATCTCTTGAACATCCAGCTCCTCGCGCTCTGAACCATTTTCATTGGTAAGAGCATTGGGCAGATTGGCTTCGGTAAAGCGACGCGGTGCATCTTCTTTGATCTCACGATAAGACACGGCGATGTCCGGTGCGATCCCTGTGCCCTGGATGGAGCGTCCGGCCGGGGTGTAATAGCGCGCCGTGGTCAGGCGCAGCGCCCCATCGCGGCCCCCGCGCAGCGGAATTACGGTCTGCATGGAGCCTTTGCCGAAGCTGGTCATGCCGACAACTGTGGCGCGCTGGCGATCTTGAAGGGCACCGGTGACAATTTCAGAGGCGCTGGCTGAGCCTTCATTGATCAAGATCACCACGGGCACATTGGGCAGGCGCTCACCTGGGGTGGCGTTATAGCGTTGGGTGTCGCGCGCATGGCGTCCGCGCATGGAGACAACTTCACCGCCATCTAAGAACAGATCAGAGATTGAAACCGCCTGATCCACCAGACCGCCCGGATTATTGCGCAGATCCAGGATGAGGCCCGGCAAAGGACGGCCCAGCTCGTCTTGTAACTCCTGCAGGCCTTGCAGGGCGTTATCGGTGGTGTTTTCGTTAAAGCCCATCAAACGCAGATAAGGGATGGTCTCTTCAACCACGCGCCAGCTGGCCGAGGTCACTTCGATGGTGTCGCGCACAATGGTAACGTCAAAGGCATCTTCGCCTTCGCGCGCAATCGTCAAGGTGACAGGCTCACCCACTGCGCCGCGCATGCGATCAACGGCTTCATCAATGCCTGCGCCAATCATCGAATCGCCATCCACCGCGACAATGCGGTCATTGGTGCGCAGGCCCGCATTGTCGGCAGGCGTACCAGCCATGGGCGCAATAATCGTCACCAGGTCATCGCGGATGGTCACTTCCAGGCCCAGCCCGCCATAGCTACCAGATTGGCTGACCTGCATATCGCGGAAATCCTCAGCATTGAGATAGCCTGAATGAGGATCGAGCGATTTCATCATGCCTTCGATGGCATTTTCAATCAGTTCGGCTTTATCGGGGTCAGAGACATAATCGGCTTCGATCCGGGCCAGGACATCGCCAAACAGCTCCAACTGACGGAAGGTTTCTTCGCGCGAACGGTCTTCGCCTTCGGCTGACATGGCGAGCGCGGCGGCTCCTAATCCAAAGGCGACAGCGGAAGCGAGTATGTGCAAACGCATAATAATGTCCTGTATCAGAATGGAGCGGCTCAGCGCTCATCAGCGATATTCGGGCCGAAGCCATGGACGCGGGTCCAGACTTGTCCCCTCTCGACGTAGTTCAAAATATAGGCGCGGTAGAGTTGAAGAACCATCACCAAGCGCACCTAAAGGTTCACCGGCCAGGACAGAGCGGCCCTCTTGGACGTAAAGCGTGCTCAACCCGCCTAGAATGAGAGTGTAATCATCTGCGGTGGTAATCATCAAGACACCATCGAGATTTTGAAATGCTTGGGCGAACACAATCATGCCATCAAAGGGCGCGGTGACGGTCGATCCGGCACGCGCTTCAATCCAGATCCCGTCGCGCACCACATTATCTGGCCCGGCCTGACCGGCGCGCGTAATGATCTGGCCTGCAACTGGCAGGCGTAGGCGCCCGCGCATATCAGAAAAGCGAAAGCCCGCCAAAGGATCATTGGTCGGTAGGGCCGCCACCAGACTAGCGCCATTCAAGCTTTCAATTGGGGTGTCGATCACAACAGGCTCAGTGGGTCGTTCTGGGCGCAGGCGCGGTACAGGAATGCCGGTGGGGGGCTCGACAGCTGGTCGGGTCAAACGCGGATTAAGTCGTGGCTCCAACCGGGCAAAGGCTTCGATCTGGGCGAGCAGCTCGCGCAAATTAGACGCTTGGCGGCCAATCGCGGCGGCCCGGCGGGAGAGGTCTTCTGCTTCTGCGCGCAGGCCCTGCTCCAAGGTGCGACGCTCTTCAATCAGCGCGCGGATATCGCTGTGTTGCGCTTGGGCCTCGGCTTCGGCTTCGGCCAGGCGCGCTTGCTGGGTGATGATGTCTTGGCGGACCTCTTCAAGCGTTTTGAGGCGGTCACTGACGGCGCGCGCGCGCGCTTCAAGTTGCGGGGCCATATAGGCAAGCAGCCCGGCGGCGCGGGCGGCCTCGGCGGCATCATCGGGATTGACGGCGAGGGCGGGCGGGGCGGAAGTGTTGATCCTTTGCAAGGCGGCCAGAACCTGGGCTAGGCTATCGCGCTCCTCAGCCAATTGGCTGAGTAAAACCGCCTCTTCTTCTTCAAGATCGCTCAGGCGTTGAGCGGCGGTTAAGGCGCTTGTTTCCAAACGACGCGCTTCCTCGGCTGCCGCGATCAGGCGGCGCTGAAGCTCATTGATCTCGCGGGCCAAACGATCGGCCTCTTCGCGGCGCAAAAGGCTTGCGGCTTCATTATCTTCGGCCTCACGCTCCAACGCCTCAATGCGTTCGCGATCCGGCGGAGCGGTCTCAGGCTGGGCGCTTTGAAGGGCAAGGGCGAGATAAAGGCTCAGCATGGGCTCTAAGATCGGTTAAATTTCATTCAGTCGCGGTGATAGGGGGCTCCGGCCATCAAGGCAATAGAGCGATAGATCTGTTCGCCAATCATGGCGCGGACCATTTTATGCGGCCAGGTCGCGCGGCCAAAGGCAATATAGTGCGTGGAAGGGCTCAGCTGGTCGCGATCCAGCCCATCGGCCCCCCCGATGAGAAAGACCAAATCACGAATACCCTGATCGCGCCAGCTTTCAATTTTACCGGCAATTTCACGCGAGGTGAGGTCTTTGCCGCGCTCATCCAGGGCGACGATCTGCGCCCCGACGGGCAGATCTTGTATGAGGCTGGCGGTTTCGGCGCGTTTATCGGCCTTGCCGCGCGGATCAATCTCGCGCTCTTCGATGGCGGTAAACCCCAGGGCGCGGCCTTGGCCTTGCGCGCGCTTGAGGTATTCATCAAACAAATCCCGCTCAGGCCCGGACTTCATCCGGCCCACAGCGCGCACTTCAATTCGCACGGCTCAGCCCAGTTCTGGTTTCAGCCCTTAGGCTTGGGTGGCGTTCGGGGTTACCGACCACATCTTTTCCAGATCATAGAAGCTGCGCACTTCTGGACGGAAAAGATGGACCACCACATCACCGGCGTCCAACAAGACCCAGTCACAATTGGTCAGACCCTCAACGCGGGGCTTGTCCCACCCCGCATCACGCAGCGCCGTGACCAAATGATCGGCCAGCGCGCCGACATGGCGGTTCGAACGCCCAGAGGCGATGACCATATAATCGGTGACAGAGGATTTGCCGGTGAGATCAATCGAGACGATGTCTTCTGCTTTATCATCGTCCAGGATCTTCATAACCAGGGCTTCAAGATCTTCAGACGACCCTAGAGGGCCGGTCTCATCGAGATCTGCGGCAGGCACAGCGTGTGAAATCTCGCTTACCTGTCGACTATGAGTGTCGATTGACAGCGTATTGCTCCTTTAATTGCCAATTCGTAGGCGTGAGTCTATCACGTTTTTTCGCAACATTCGAGCCAATGCAATGAGTAGGGCGTTTTTTCGTGCACCCAGACCTGCTTGGAGATAAATCCCGCACGCGCGGCTAAATCAATGAACGTACCCGGCGTAAATTTGTGCGAGTTTTCCGTATGGATCGTTTCGCTCTCGCGCAAGGTGAAGGTCTTGCCCGCGACGGTAAAGCATTGGTCTTGGGTGGCGACCAGGAACATCTCCACGCGTGAGCGATAGGGGTTCCAATGGGCCTTATAGGTCAGGCGATCAAGGTTGAGCGATCCGTCCAGCTCGCGATTGATCCGGCGCACCAGATTATAGTTGAAGGCGGCGGTGATCCGGGCTGCATCATCATAGGCGGCTTCTAAGATGCTGGCGTCTTTGCGCAAATCAGCGCCAATGAACAATGCATCACCCGGGCGCAGCCAGGAATGGAAGTTTTTCAGAACACCCAGCGCATCGCTGAGATCGAAATTACCAATGGTCGAACCGGGAAAGAAAATAATGCGTTTTCCGGGGGGCAGATCCAGTGCGGCCATCTCCAGCGGCGCGGTGAAATCATGGCAGACTGCCCCGACCGGCAGGCGAGGATAATCAGCCGACAGGCTGGCACAGGCCGCCTTCACATGCTCACCTGAGATGTCCATTCCGACATAGCAGGCTGGGTGATCAAGGGCATCAATCAGCTTACGGACCTTAATGCTGGAGCCCGCACCCGGCTCAATCACGACCGCGCCGGGCCCCGCCAACGCAGTTAATTGCGCGCCCAGTGTATCAAGCAGGGCCAGTTCGGTGCGGGTGGGATAGTATTCAGGCTGGCGGGTAATTTCATCAAACAAGGCCGATCCCGCCCGATCGTAGAGATATTTGGGAGAGATTGATTTTTGGGGCCGGGACAGGCCATCGAGAATATCGCTTTTGAAATCGCTCAAGGGCGGGTGGAGATCTTTGTAAAAGGCGAGATCGACGCCATCGGCGTCCTTGAGGGATCGGGCGATGGACATGGTCGGTAACCTTTCGGGTTCTCCGGTTAGGCGCGCAGGCCTTGAGCTCTTAGCGCGCTGGAGGATACAGGATGTAGCGGCTCAGTCAGATATGTCCAGACCGGAGCCTTAATTTTCTTTAAAATATGGGCTTGGTTCTCGTGTAAACGCGCATGACGCAGGAAAGTTGCCGTGCGCGACAGGCGCGCCTTTATGGCCTGTCCGGGCCGGGCAATCACACAGATCGGCATGGCGGTGGCGAGATCGCGCCAGCGTTCCCAGCGATGAAAACCGCCCAGATTATCCGATCCCATGATCCAGACGAAATTGACGTCCGGGTGGTGATAGGTGAGGTGGTCGATCAGATCTATCGTGCGGTTAATGCCCAAACGCTCTTCGATGGTAGAGACCACCATACGCGGTTGATGGGCGAGGGCCTCAATCGCGCCAATGCGCCGGGCAGCATCGGCGGGGGCATGGGTTTTAAGCGGGTTCTGCGGGGAGACGAGCCACCAGACCCGATCCAGGCGCAAACGCTTCATCGCGGTTTGGGCGACATGCAAATGGCCGATATGGGGGGGATCAAAAGATCCCCCAAACAGGCCGACACTCATGCCGGACTTTAACACTTCGGTTTTCAGCGCGCGTGAGGTCATGCGGTGTGATCCTAAGCGGGCGACCAGCCTGGATCTTCGCCGCGCTCCTCGGCATCCTCGCGGATCTCTTCCGCGCGTTGCTCCTGGCGATCAGCGACAATGGCGTGATAAATCTCAGCCAGCAGATCACGCACCTTCTCGCCTGTCGCGCCAGAGACATGACGCACTTTAACCCCGCTCATCGCTTCCAGGGCCTGGGTGCGTTCGGCCAAGACATCCGGTTCAATGGCATCGGTTTTATTCAGCGCCAGGATTTGCGGCTTATCGATCAAGCCATTGCCATAGGCCTTCAGCTCGCCTTGCACAATGCGATAGGCCTCGCAGGGGTCTTCCTGGGTGGCATCAATCAGGTGCAGCAAGGTCGCGCAGCGCTCAATATGACCTAAGAAGCGATCACCAATGCCTGCGCCTTCATGCGCGCCTTCAATAAGGCCGGGAATATCGGCCAGCACGAAGCTCGCCCCGGCATCCAAACGCACGACGCCCAGATTGGGGTGCAAGGTGGTGAAGGGATAATCAGCGATCTTGGGATGGGCGCGCGAGGATGCGGCCAGGAAGGTGGATTTGCCCGCATTGGGTAACCCGACAAGACCCGCATCCGCGATGAGTTTGAGGCGCAGCCACACCCAGCGCTCTTCACCGGGCATGCCGGGCTGGGATTTACGCGGGGCCTGATTTGTACTGGTTTTAAAGGCCGCATTGCCCTTACCGCCAATCCCACCTTCGGCGAGCAGAACGCGCTGGCCCACCTGCGTCAGGTCCGCCATGACATAATCCATATCCTCATCGAGGATTTGCGTGCCCACAGGCACTTTGATGATGATATCTTCCCCGGCCGCGCCCGTCATATCGCGCCCAGCGCCGGGCGTGCCGGATTTGGCTTTGAAATGTTGTTGATAGCGGTAGTCGATGAGGGTGTTGAGGCCCTCAACCGCTTCGATATAGACATCGCCGCCCTTGCCGCCATCCCCGCCATTGGGCCCGCCATATTCGACGTATTTTTCCCGGCGGAAAGAGACGCAGCCCGAGCCGCCATTGCCCGAGCGCACATAGATTTTGGCTTGATCTAGAAATTTCATCGTCTTGTGCCCCTTAAGGGATTAGGCGGCGCTATCGGGCAGATAGACCCGAATGCCGGGCGCTTTATGTCCACGCGCCATACTAAAGAGATTATCCTCGTGCTGGTGAATAAATCCCAGCTTGGCAAGGACCCGGCCCGAAGCCGGATTGTCGGCATAATAGCCCGCATGAATGTTTTTAAGGCCATTGTCGCGCGCAAAGCCTAAGGCGAGCTGGGCGGCCTGTGTCGCATAGCCCTTGCCCCAGGCCTCCGGGGCGAGCCAATAGCCGATCTCCCAGCTTTCATCTTTACCCGGATGAAGTCCCATCACCCCGATGAGATGCTCCGGGCGGTCTGGCTCGCAAATCGCCCAGACGTGATCGCCGCGGCAGTGACGCCGGGCGCGCATCATCATGATGAAAATCTCAGCGTGAAAGCGTGTAAAGGGATGGGGGATGGTGCCGGTCATTTGCGAGACTTGATAATCGCCCAGGCCCGCAGCCATGTTGTCGCGATCATGGGCATGCAAAGGGCGCAAGATCAGGCGTTCGCCCATGACCCAATCGTCTCTGTGCTGATCATCGAAGTGGGGGTGAGGGCCCATGATATGTCTCTTTACATATACGCAATAGAAAAAGGGAGACGAGCGGCTCGCCTCCCCTTTCTTAGATCTCTATCCCAGATGAGGAGCGCCTGTCTATGCGGCGATCCCCTGTGGGTGCGCCTTACTCGGCCGCGTCTGCGAGCGGAGCGACAGACACGAAGAGACGGTCGTTTTTACGACGACGGAACTCAACGCGGCCCTCGCTCAGCGCGAACAAGGTGTGATCCTTGCCCATGCCGACATTGGTGCCAGGATAGTATTTCGTGCCGCGCTGGCGGATGATGATGTTGCCAGGAACAACTTCTTGACCGCCGGCTTTTTTAACGCCTAAGCGGCGACCTGCTGAATCGCGACCGTTACGTGACGAACCGCCTGCCTTCTTATGAGCCATGACTTGGTCTCCTTATCCTTTGGGTGCGCGCTTAAGCGCCGATTTTCGCTTTAGCTTCAGCGACCCAGTCGCCTTTTTCTGCTTTGGCTTTTACGCCAGGGACTTGTGCTTCCAGAGCATCGATATCGGCCTCGCTCCAGCTTGCGATTTGCGCAAAGCTGGTCACACCGGCTTCAACCAATTTCTTTTCAAGAGCTGGACCCACGCCGGTCAACTCTTTCAAATCATCATGGCCAGAGGCCGCGCCTTCAGAGGCGGCAGCTTTTGGCGCGTCAGCGCTTTTCTCAACCTTAGGCTTAGACGAGGCTTTGGTTTTCGGTTGTGCGCCGGGCACAACAATCTCAGAGATGCTGACCAAAGCTGACCACTGACGGTGACCGTTTTTACGGCGAGAGTTTTGACGGCGACGCTTTTTGAAGATGATGATTTTACGGCCGCGGCTGATATCAACCAGCTCACCCATCACTTGAGCGCCATCCACAACGGGGCTGCCCACAGTGACGCCATCTTCACCACCCAGCATCAAAACCTGGTCAAACGCGACGACATCGCCCGCTTCACCTTCGATTTTGTCGATGCGAACTTTATCGCCTTCAGCAACTTTATACTGTTTGCCACCAGTTTTGATCACCGCATACATGCGCTTGTCCTTATCATCGGTCACGAATGCCGTTAGACGTCAGACGTCTTATATGGCTTCATGATCCCTTTTTCTTCACTGCGTTCTTTTCAAGGCGCAGTGTTGGGTCAAAAAACACGACGGCCCGCGTCCCTTGTGGAAAAGGGTGCGGGCTCGCGAGCGCGCGAATATACACAAGCGAAGACGAGAGTCAATTCGAGCCGCACGGTCTGTGACGAATTCGCGAAATCTTGAGCTGAGCTGCACTTTCAAAGTGGTATACACCAAAAAAGCAGTTTATGAATATCGGCTCTTCTTTCTGCATATGAATGACATCAGAGGCTTGGATATGACGCGACCGGTTTTGAAGGCTGATATGAGTGCGATGGACGTTTTATCGGCCCTGCATGATCTTTTTGACCGGTTCGGGGACAGCTCCTATGGCGAGGCTGTGACCCAGCGGGCCCACATGCTGCAATGTGCCTATATCGCGCAAAAGGACGGCGGTTCTGACGCGATCATCATTGCAGCTTTGTTGCATGATATTGGTCATCTTCTTCATTCGCGCGGGGAGCGTGTGGCTGAGGATGAAGGCGTGGATATGTGTCATGAAAAGCTGGGATCGCGTTTCCTGGCACGCCATTTCAGCCCCGATGTGACCCAGCCGATTGCCCTTCATGTCGATGCCAAGCGCTATCTGTGCGCCAAAGAACCCGGCTATGAGGCCGGTTTGAGCGCAGCTTCTACCTTGAGCTTGAAATTACAAGGCGGGCGGATGAGCGAAGAGGAATGCGCGGCCTTTGAGGGTGGGGTCTATTTTGATGATGCCATTGCGCTGCGCCGCTATGATGATTGGGGTAAGAAGCCGAATTTAGCGGTGCCTGATCTGGAGGTGTATGACGCCATCATCCTGGCTCAGCTGACTTAACCGCATATTTCAAAGTGGTACATACCATTTTTAATGGATCTGTCATATCGATTAAATACAAGTGCCACATATTTCCTAGATATTGGTACATACCATTTAGGGGGTTGAGGGAGCGCAACCCCCACCGGTTTTACCTTTTCACGGGGGAGTTTCATCGTGGGACCGATTAAATCTATTCTTCTCACCAGTGTTGGGGCCAGTGTTCTGGTCGCGGCACCATCATTCGCAGGCACATTGACCGGGACCGTGAAGGGTCTGGGCGATGGCGCGGCCCTATCTGGGGCTTTGATCACGGTTCAAGAAACCGGCCAAAGCGTAGCCACCCGTCAGGACGGTAGCTATCGTATCGCCAACCTGCCCGCGGGCACTTATACGCTGTCAGTCAGCTATTTAGGCTTTGAAGGCGAAAGCGCCAGCGTAGCGGTCGATGCCGAAGGCACAGTGCGGTCAGACTTTGCTTTGGTGCAAATGGGCGCAGAAACCCCTGATACCATTGTCGTGCGCGGGGCGCGCCTGGGTCAGAACCGTTCGCTGTCTGAGCAGCGCGCCAATTTGAACGTCACCAATGTGGTCTCGGCCGACGCCTTGGGTAAATTCCCAGACAATAATATCGCTGAGTCTGTTTCGCGCTTGCCCGGTATCACTTTGGTGCGCGACCAACAGACCGGTGAGGGGAGCTTTGTGACCATTCGTGGTCTCGATACCCGCCTTAACACCTATAATCTCAATGGTGTACGCCTGGCGACGGCCGATGCCGGTTCGCGCGGGATCAGCCTCAACCAATTGCCGCCAGATGGTTTGCAATCGGTGGAAGTGTCTAAAACCCTGCGTCCGGACATGGATGGCGATGCCATCGGCGGTACGATTGATTTCCGTACGCCCAGCGCATTTGACTATGATGGCATGAGCGCAGGGGGGTCCATCACCACCGATTATAATGATCGCAATGGCGATACCGGTTATAATGTCTCGGGTTTCTTTGGTGATACCTTCGGGGCGCAAGACGAATATGGCTTCTACATCACCGGCTATTATCAAGATAAGAGCTCAACCGGTGAAGAGTCTGAGAATGAAGGCGATTGGGAGCCTTATCGCTGGCGCAATGGCTCGAATGATCGTGATGTAGACGCGCAAACCCTTCAGATGCAAGGTGTCGGCCTTGATCTTTTTGAAAACGATTTGAAGCGTTATGGCTTTAACACCACTTTGGATCGCCGCTTTAATGACGGCTCTAAAGTCTGGTTCCGCGGCCAATATTCTTTCTATGAAGATGCCGAAGATCACACCTATTTCGACGTGCGCAACAGCCGTAATGTTTCGATAAATGGTCATTCTGGCCGTCTGGTTCAGAAAAACCTGCTGGATGCGAGCTTGTCTCAACCTTGGCAAGTGATCACCGGCCAAGCGGGCGCTTTGGGCAATGTCTATGGCTATACCACCGATCAAATCGTGGACCGCGATAATGATGGCCTGATCACCGATGCTGACCGCAGCAATAGTGATCCTATGAATGGGTCTACCGGGCGTCTGTACTCACTGATCGGTAAGTCAGGGGTTTGGGATCCACGCCGTCTTCGCATTGGGCGCGGGTTTAGCTGGCGTACCGAAGAATATGAATTGTGGAGCGCCAATCTGGGCGGCGAGCATTTTGTGGATGCCTTCACGATTGAGTGGGATCTGGCCTATTCTTCGGGCCGTACCGCACGCACCGAAGACGCAGGCATTGATTTTGGCCGCGATGGCGCTGCCCCCTTTGATCAGTCGGGCGTGCTTTATGCCTTCCCGAACCCGCGCTATCCCCAGTGGATCTTGCCAGGTACTTTGGCGCAAGACATCTATGATCCGGCCAATTTGGATCTTCAAGGTGGCGATGCCTCAGAGCGTGAGGCCACCGATAACAGCGTGATCGGGCAGATTGATGTCGATTGGGATGTGACTTTAGGTTTCCTCGACCGGATCGAATTTGGCGGTAAAGTGCGTCGTCAAGAGCACGAAGTCGACGAAAACCCGGTCTTTGAAGGCAAGACCCGCGATCTTACCCTGGCACAAGTACTGGCGATCAATCCTGCCTTTGTTGGTCAGGCCGAATATGGTGATTTCCTGTCGGGATATTATTCGGGCAAAGACAGCTTCGGCATGACGTTTAATCGCAATGCCTTGCAGCACGCCTTTAACAGCTGCGATGATCGCCTCTTCTCCTCATGTGAGACTAGCTTTAGCGATGATGAGATGACCCGCAATGACCGCACGTCAAAAGAGACGGTTTATGCGGGCTATGCCATGGGCGTGGCTGAGTGGAATGATTGGCAAGTCTTCGGCGGGGTGCGCGTTGAGCACACTGAAGTCGAGAACGACTATTTTAGCTCTGTACGCCGGATCACACTTGATGAAGGCGGGGTTGAGCTGGACGATGTAACGGTTGCGCGCCGTGGCAGCAGCGAAGGTTCCTACACCAATGTGTTGCCAAGCATCCATGTCAATTATCGCCCGAATGAAAACTGGGTCTATCGCGGTGCGATTTGGACCTCGATTGCGCGTCCAAACTTTGAAGACATGACCTCGCGCGAAAGCGTAAGCGTTTCTCAAACGCGTTTGAATTCAGGCTCCATTCGTGTGGATGGCGTTTCGATCAGCCGCGGTAATGCCGATCTGAAACCAACCGAGGCGTTGAATTTCGATCTGGGCTTTGAATATTATTCACCCAATGGCGGTCTGATCTCGGCCAACATCTTCTACAAAGATCTGGAAAACTTCATCTATTTCGACTTCCGTAATGACGGGACCGTTAAAGATACGTTTGAAGGTCAACCCGCAGATGTCGCCACCGTGGCCAATGGTCCTGAAGCCAAGCTTTACGGGATTGAGCTGGGTCTGGTCCAGCAATTTACCGCCCTGCCTTCGCCATGGGATGGTTTAGGTGTCGCCGCCAATGTCACGATCCAGGAAAGCGAAACCACGCCAAGTGGAACGCGCTCTGCCGGTCAAGGCGATAAGGTGGATCTGATCAACGCGCCGAATTTGGGTTATAACGCTCAGATCTTCTACGAGAAATATGGTCTGGAAGCGCGTTTGGCCTATAACTTCTCCGGCGATTATGTCGAAGATCTGCGCAATAACGGTATCAACAAGATCGTTCAAGATTGGGACCGTCTGGACTTCCAATTGCGCTATACCTTTGCCAATGGCTTCTCGATCCGCGGTGAAGTTCAAAACATTCTCGATGGGCATAACTACTGGGCGACCCGCGGTTATGAACAAGCCTTCCAGAAGGATTATGTCGAGAACGGGCGTAGCTTCTTCTTGGGTGCGGATTACCGCTTCTAGGACGAAGACGGGATTTGCGGATCAGACCGAATAGACGGTTGGTCTGAGATGCATGCTGGACCGCTGCTGGCCCCCTGGCAGCGGTCCGTCCCCTTTTATGAAACCGTCTTACCCATCTGCTAGGAGCCTTTTCAGCGAAAGTGGATACCGGTTTCGCGATTCAGAAAGGCGACACATCAAAGGCCTAGAGCCGATTGGGTCGATCAGCATTGGCCGAAACGGCTCTAGGTGCTTTCGGGCTCATTCGTCAGTTTTGGAGGCGGCCATGCGCACGCACTTGTCATCACTCATTTCGGTTTTGGTTCTGGGCCTGGGATCTGTCCTGATGCCCGCCCTCGCGCAGGCGCACGATGTGCCGGGCGCACACCATCATGCGCTGGAGGGCGAGGTAGGCCGTTGGACCTTCTGGCCCGATTATGTCCTGCCAGGCAATGGTGCGAATTATCCCGGTCCGCGCCCGGCTGAGGTGCGTGAACCGCGCGCGGTGATGCGCGTGGAAACTGATCCCACAGTGCTGTTTGGCCAGGCGATGACCCATCGCTATGAATATCTCGCAGAAGGGACTTCGGTGCCTAATGGCCCCTTCACGGTGGAGCTGTGGGCGCTGCGCCATGGCAATCGTCCCGTGGGTGCGGCCGCCAGTGTCTTTAATGATGCGCGTAAACAGGCCCCCATCTGGACCTTGGGCTTTTTCGGCGATCAAATCGCCTTTGGGGCGTTAAGCGCAGATGGCCGTGAAGCCTCAATCGATATCCCCCAAGCCGATCTTGAGGCCTATAAGCGCTATCACCATCTGGTTGGCGTTTATGATGGCGCGGTCTTTACCCTTTATCATAATGGCACCCGCGTGGCTGTGGCCCGTGCGCCTGAAGGCTTCAATCCAGCCGGTGATCAGGCGAGCTTTGATCTCTCGGCTTATCTGGGCCACGAGCCCTATATGGATTTTGCCAATATCATCCAGGGTGCCGCTCTTTATGAGCGCGCTTTGAGTGCAGAGGACATTACCGAGCAGTTTCAGCGCCGTGCCCATTTGATTGATGAGGGCGTGCTGTTTGAAGATCTGTTCCACTTTACCGCTGGCCCGGTGCTCAGCACGCCGACCCAAACCGGCATGACGGTTTTGGCTGAAACCGATCGTGCTAGCCAGATGCGGATCGAGTGGGGGCGTGATGTGCCCTTGGAGTTTAGCCGTGAGGATCTAAATCCTGATCGCCTGCACGAGTTTACGATGACGGGGCTGGAAGCAGATACGCCCTATTTTTATGAGGTCACAGCCGTCAATGAAGCCGGGGAAGAGATCCGCTCAGGGATTTTGAGCTTCCGCACCGCACCGCGCGCGGGCCAGCCCTTCACCTTTGCCGTCATCGGCGATACTGAGGCGCGCCCTTATATCAATGATCAGATTGCCAAGGAAATCTGGGGGGAGCGTCCGGGTTTCTTGATGATCTTGGGTGATCTCACCGATGGCGGAACCCAGCATCATCGCTTTGAATGGACGCACGAATTTTTCCTGGGCCTTACCCAATTGATCAGCCGCGTGCCCTTGATGGCGGTGCCCGGCAATGGCGAAGATGATCTGGTCTGGTATCGCCATTACAACGCCTTCCCAGAGGCGGAAAACATGTACACCTTCACCTATGGCGATGTGCAGTTTTTCATGTTGGACACCAATTTTGGCGAGCGTGAACGCGAGGCCCCAGGCTTCCGTCAGCGCCAGCGCGCCTGGCTGGATGATCAGCTCAGCCGCTCAACCGCGCGGTGGAAAATCGCGGCGCACCATCATCCGGTCTATACCTCAGACGAAAATGATCATGGCAATTCCTGGAATAGTTCAGATTTGCAGCTGGGCAATGAAAATGTTCGCGCTGACTTCCTTGATCTCTATGAAGCGCACGGCGTGGATGTGGTGCTCTTTGGTCATTTGCATACTTATGAGCGCAGCTGGGCTTTGAAGGATGGGGCCGCCAGTGTACATGATGGCGTGATCTATATTCAATCTGGCGGTGCGGGTGGCAATCTGGAAGACTTCACACCGAACCGTAATTGGTTCTCGCGCCAGACCTATGCCGGTAATCATTATGGGATTTTCGAAGTGAGCCCGGATGAATTGACCTATCGCATGGTCGATAGCGAAGGGCGAACCCGCGATCGCTTCACGATCGAGAAAAATCGTCGCGGCCGCGCCCAGCTGGCAGACGAGTAAGTTTAGGCTATATGACCTCCACCGGTTCGCTCTTGGGCGTGCCGGTGGGGAAGCTTTATTTGAGTAGATGTCATGCGCACCAAAGACCTTGATCAAGACCTGATGGCGCGCCTGGCCCAGGCGGCGGAGCATTTTGCCGACACCACGCAAGATCCGCCCCAGGTGCGTGCGCGCGCCGCGTTGAGCGCGGTTTTATCCTCCGGCGTGGTCGCCCAGCAAGAACGCCTGCCGTCTGAGCGTGATTTGCAAGGCGTTCTGGGTGTGTCGCGCGGGACCGTGCGCGAAGTTTTGGCGCATTTAGAGGCTGAAGGGGTTATCTATCGTCTGGACCGCCGGGGCTGGTTTCTCTCCCCCCCGCGCATTGATTATGATCTCGCCAAACCCAAAGGCTTTATGACGTTCGTGGCTGATCAAGGCCGCGTGCCGCGCACCGAAACCTTGGATAAAATGCTGATCCAGCCGAGCCCAGAGATCGCAGACATGCTGGGCATTGCTGCCGGAGGTATGGCCTATTCCATTCGCCGGCGGCGTTATATTGATGAGCGCCCGGTCTTGATCGAGCAGATCCTGGTCAATGCCGCGCGTTTTCCGGGCCTGTTAGAGCGCGATCTTGATACCTCGCTGTCGACGATCTTGGCCAAGGATTATCAAGTTCCCACAACCCGGACCAAGGCGGAGATGTATCCCACGGCGCTTGATGAAAGCGTCGCGCAAATGCTCTATATGACGCCGGGCTCGCCGGGGCTGTTTGTGCGTCGGGTCTGTTATGATGCCAAGGGACAGGTCGTGGAATATGACCTGGAACACTGGCATCCCAGCGCGTTTCGTTTGATTTTGGATTCAGACGCTTAGGCGGCGTCTACCGATGTCAGATAGGTCTGGATACTTTCACGGATATTGACGCTCTGCCGGGCGAGTTCTTGTGCGGTATGGGTGACTTGTGCTGCGGCGGCGGCTGTTGCTGTGGCCGCGGTTTGGATCATCTCAACCGACTTGCTGACTTCAAGAGTGCCGTGGGCGGCTTCACTGACGTTTCGGGAAATTTCGTCGGTGGCTGCGACTTGTTGATGGGCGCTGGTTGCCACGGCGGAGGAGACCTCATTGACCTCAGACACGACATGATCAATGTCTTTCACGGATTCGACCACCACCCGCGTGCTCTCTTGGATCGCGCGGACATGTTCGCTGACGGTGAGGGTGGCTTTTTCGGTTTCTTCGGCCAAGGCCTTGACTTCGTTAGCAACCACACCAAAACCCTTACCAGCTTCACCGGCGCGGGCGGCCTCGATGGTGGCATTGAGGGCCAAAAGCTTCGTTTGATTGGTGATTTGCGCGACGAGGTTGAGCACGGATTCAATCTCGCCGGACGCTCCGGTCAGGTGATCCATCAGGCGCAAGGTATGTTCGGTTTTTTGATTGGCCGTGAGCGAGATTTTGGCACTGCGCGCGATCTGGCTGGAGACCTCGGCGATGGCGGCGGAAAGCTCCTCGGTTGAGGAGGCCACGGTCTGCACATTGGCAGAGGTTTGCGTGGTCGAAGACGAGACGCTTTGGGTTTGGGCGCTGGTTTCTTCCGCGCTGGAGGACATGGCGGTCGCGGTAGCTTCAAGCTCTTCTGAGGCTGAGGACAGGCTCGCCAGGGCTTCGGTGATTTGATGGTCAAAGGTTGCGGTAAGCGCGTGCAGGGTCTCAGCGCGTTTTGCGGCGCGAAGGGCGTCTTGTTGCTCTTGCTCCAAGCGGATTTGACGGGCCTTGGCATTTTCGAGAAAGACTGCGAGAGCGCGATTTAACGCCCCAACTTCATCGCGGCGCTCGCGATTATCAATCTGCACGTTAAGCTCGCCTTCCGCGACGGCTTGCAAATTACGAACCACGGTCCCTAAAGGCTTGGTGATCTGGCGTTTCGACAAGGCCATCCCGGCCCATAACCCTCCGGCGGCAATGGCAAGACCAATCGCAATAGCGACACCTTGGACTTCATTGACCAGGGTGTGGGCTTGATGATTAACCTCAACGCCTTCTTCTTCCATATGATCGACAAAGCGTTGAATGTTTTCGCGCAGCGCCCTTTGCGTTTCAGAGGAATGATCGACGCTCTCTAACAGGGCGTGTTGGTCCGCGCTTAATTCCAAATCACGATGAGTGCGGATCTGCTCAAGTGTGTGTTCCAGATCCTGGCTATAGCGCTCATAACTGGATTGGATGGCCATCAGATAAGCGCGATCATCACTGTGGGCTAAACTCAACGCTTGGCTTAAGCGGTTTTGAAAATCATCGCGGTCGGCTTCGATTTCCGGGTTGAGCCGATCATAGGCCGACGGGTTCAGCGCCAGATGATATTCATTGCGATTAAGGTCCAGCACATCCTTGGTCAGATAAGCCCCCAAACGAACTTCTTCGGTCGCGACGGTTAACTCATCGGTGGCGTGTTCGATTCGGATCAAGCCCCAGGAGGAAATGGCGGTGATTAGCGCTAAGCCGACCACAAATCCCAGACATAGAAACAAGATCTTCTGGGCAATAGGGACATTCGATAGCGTCATGAAGACTAAGACCTTAAACTAAGTAAGGTTTAGTTATGAAAGAGTGTCCTTGCTGAGAGTTTAAACATCGGGTGTGGCAAAGCGTGACTTTTCGCATGCGCACACAAAGAAAATTGGCTTAAGGTGTTGAATATTATTGGGTCTAAGTCGCTCGGGGCTTAGACCAAAGTCTGTCTCGTCCTAAACCTCTAATCCTGTCATGCTTTTGTGACCTATCACAGGTTTTAGGAGGACAGGTATGACGGACCCATCCGTTGACGCCGGGGCAGGTGAGACTTCCCCTGAGGTCAGTCCCACATCGGCCAGAGATGCTTATTGGCGAGAGAACCTGACTTTGATGAGCATTTTGCTCGTCATCTGGTTCGTTGTGTCCTTTGGCTTTGGCATTTTGGGACGCGATATTCTTGATCAGGTCTCTATTGGCGGTGCGCCGTTGGGCTTTTGGTTCGCTCAGCAAGGCTCGATCATTGTGTTCATCATCCTCATCTTTGTTTACGCCGCGCGTATGAGCGCGATTGAGCGTAAATATAAGATGGGCGATCATTAAGGGGGCTTGGTTATGGATCCGACCCTTTTATGGACGGCTTTTTTTGTCATTACGACCTTCGGGCTTTATATCGGTATCGCGGTTTGGGCGCGCGCGGGCTCAACCGATGAATTCTATGTCGCGGGCCATGATGTGCCGCCCCTCTTCAATGGGATGGCGACGGCGGCAGACTGGATGAGTGCGGCGTCCTTCCTCTCTATGGCGGGTCTGATTGCCTTTATGGGCTATGATGGCTCGGTGTTTTTGATGGGCTGGACGGGCGGCTATGTGCTGCTGGCGTTATTGCTTGCGCCTTACTTGCGCAAATTTGGTAAGTTCACCGTGCCGGACTTTGTCGGTGATCGCTATTATTCGCAGGTTGCGCGGATTGTGGCGGTAATCTGTGCGCTTTTCATCTCTTTCACCTATATCGCGGGGCAGATGCGCGGTGTGGGCATTGCGTTTTCCAATTTCCTGCAAGTGCCCATCGAGGTTGGCGTTATCGTGGGCGCGATCATTGTGCTCTTTTACGCGGTTTTGGGCGGGATGCGCGGCATCACCTATACTCAGGTCGCGCAATATTGCGTCTTGATCTTCGCCTATATGGTCCCGGCGATCTTTTTAAGCCTGCAAATCACCGGAACGCCGATCCCTCAACTGGGCTTTATTGGCAATGCTCAGGATGGTTTGCCCTTATTGCAATCTTTAGATCGCACTTTGGTGGAGCTGGGCTTTCAGCCTTATACCGAAGGCGCGAAATCCAAGCTGGATGTCTTTGCCATCACTTTGGCTTTGATGGTCGGCACGGCCGGCCTTCCCCACGTTATCATTCGCTTCTTCACCGTGCCAAAGGCATCAGATGCGCGTAAATCGGCCGGGTGGGCTTTGGTGTTTATTGGGATTTTATATCTGACCGCACCGGCGGTGGCGGTCTTTGCCCGCTCCAACTTCATCGATACCGTCAATGAAAGCGTCTATTCGGCTGAGGTCGCCAGCGGCGAAGCGCAAGCGCGTGATCTGGGCGAGGACGCCACCCCGCAATGGTTCTATAATTGGGAGCGTACCGGGCTTTTAGGCTTCACCGATAAAAATGGTGACGGGAGGATCCAATATCGCGCCGATGCTGAGACCAATGAGGTCACCAAGCTCGACCGGGATATCTTCGTGCTCGCCAATCCAGAGATCGGCAATCTGCCCTCCTGGGTCATTGGCCTGGTGGTGGCGGGCGGTCTTGCCGCGGCGCTTTCCACAGCGGCGGGTCTGTTGATGGTGATTTCCTCTGCGGTCTCTCATGATCTGTGTAAGAAGGTCTTGGTGCCCAATATGAGTGAAGGTCAGGAATTGCTGGTCGCGCGCTTGGCAGCGGTCGTTGCGGTGCTGATCGCCATTCTGGCAGGGATATATCCGCCCGGATTTGTGGCTGCGGTGGTCGCCTTTGCCTTCGGCCTGGCGGCGGCCAGCTTCTTCCCGGCGATTTTCCTTGGTATTTTCTGGAAACGCATGAACCGCGAAGGGGCCATTGTGGGCATGACCACGGGTCTTCTGGTGACCGGCATCTATATCGTGCACTTCAAGATCGGTTTTACCTCCCTGGTTATCGGGGTTGGGCTGTTGATCCTCGCCGTTGCGGGCCTGATCATCCATTTGGGCACCCATAAGAAAGAGGCCGGTCAACCCTTCACCCTTTATGCGGCCATTTTGTTGGCTTTTGTGGGTGTGATGGGCGTGATGGGCATCTTACCCGACATCGCCAAGGGCGCGGCCAGCGATCACTTCCTGGGCATTTCGCCGGAAGGCTTCGGCTCGGTCGGTATGGTGTTGAGCTTTGCCGTCTCAATCGTCACGGCCTTGATGACCAAGGCCCCGCCGCAAGAGGTGCAAGATCTGGTCGAAACCATTCGCGTTCCCTCGATTGCTGGGGATGATGCGCCTGGGGCTCCGGCAGAATAATCCTCCACACTTGGGTCAAACTGCCTCGCAGCCTTAGGGCTGCGGGGCTTTTCTTTTCTTCATCTTCCGCGCCTAAGACTTGTCAGCCTTAGCGAACAGCGCGCACAGTAAAACCCTGATCATTGTGGAGTGGCGCACATGCTGGCCTTGAACAGTGTGGCCCTGGCCCTGACCCTTTATGTGATTTTACTATTTGCGATGGCCGCCTGGGGGGATCGTAAAAATGCCCAATGGGATCAGCGCCCGCGCGCGCGCGCCTGGTTTTACGCCCTGTCCTTGGGGGTCTATTGCACCAGCTGGACTTTTTATGGTGCGGTGGGCGAGGCAGCGCGCCAGGGCTGGGATTATCTGCCGATTTATCTTGGGCCCGCCTTGGTCTTTGCGCTGGGCTTTCCCCTGATCCGGCGTTTAGTCCGCCTGGGGCGCGAGCATGATACCGGCTCCATCGCCGACTTTCTGTCCGCGCGCTATGGCAAGTCGACCCAGGTGGCCGGACTTGCCACCTTGATCCTGACCGCTTCGATCATTCCTTATATAGCCCTGCAATTGAAATCGAGCGAGGCAAGTATTGGCCTGGTGACCGGCACCAGTGGAGAGCGTGATTGGGCGCTTTTGTTAACCCTCGCCTTTTCGGCTTTCGCGATTGTGTTCGGCGTGCGCCATGCTGATACCGCGCGGCGTAATACCGGTTTGGTCATGGCCATCGCCTTTGAGAGCCTCATAAAGCTGGGCGCGATGATGGCGGTGGGTGTTCTGGCTTTCGCGATTTTTCTCGATTGGAGCCCGGCCCAGCGCAGTCTGGCTTTTCAGGCCTCTTCTCTGACCTCGCCGGATATTGGCGTGCGCTTTATCGTGCTGACGATTTTGGCGGGGTGTTCGGCGCTGTGCCTGCCGCGCCAATTTCATATGATGGCGGTGGAGCTTCAAAAAATCGGTGATGAGACCCGCTCGCGCTGGATTTTTCCGGCCTTTCTGGTCCTGGTTGCGCTGATTGCCCCGCCGGTCGCGCTGGTGGGCTCCAGCCTCTTGCCGACCACCAATCCAGACACCTTCGTTTTGGCACTGCCGCTGGCATTAAATCATGATGCGCTGGCCTTGTTGGCCATTATCGGTGGGTTTTCCGCTGCTGCTGGGATGATCACGATTTCCGCGCTTGCTGTCTCCACGATGACGGTCGATGCACTGATCGCGCCTTTACTCTTGCGCAGTCAGATCAAGCCGGGTCAAGGCGGGGTGGTGCAGCTGGTGCTGACCTTGCGCCGGATCAGCGTCGTGGTGATGGTCTTCGTCGCCTATCTCTTCCACAAAGGGCTGCAAGCTAAGCTGGCGCTCGCCGATATCGGATTGGTGGCCTTTGCCGGTGCGGCTCAGCTTGCCCCGGCTTTGATCTTTGGGCTGTATTGGCGCCGCGCCAACCGCATCGGGGCGTTGTGCGGGATGAGTGCCGGCGGCCTGGTCTGGCTCGGCTGTGTGCTGGTTCCGGCCTATACCGGTTACAGTTTTGGCTTCCCGCCGGGCTGGGATCAATTTTCGCTGATGGCGGGGCTTAGCCTGTTGGTCAATGCCCTGGTTTTTATCATTGCGGTGGCCTTTACGCCCTCGCGCTTGGCCGATCGTTTGCAGGCCGATGCCTTTACCGGCGGGGAAGCGTTCACCCATGGTGATGATGTCCCCAATGCACGCATTGCCGATGTGGAGGCTTTGTTGGTCCATGTCATCGGGCCGCAAGAAGCCGCAAAAGCCCTGGCCGAGCTTAAGAAAGATATTCGCCGCGATTTGGGCGCGGAAGATCATTTGACCCTGGCCTTGACCGCACAGATTGAAGCGCGTTTGGCGCGCGCCGTGGGCGCGGCGGCGGCACGGATTTTAATTACGCAAGTTCTGGCCGGCACGCGGGTCAGCCCAAGTGATGTGGTGCTGCTGCTGGATGAAACGGCCCAGAAAATCCGGATCTCGCAAGATGCGTTGGAGGAAACCGAGCGCTCCATTCAGTTCTATACGGACAATGTTCCGGCCTTGATGACCTATGCCGATCGCGAGGAGCATATCCGCTTCGCCAATCAGCGCTATTTGGATTATTTCGGCCTGACGAGCGGTGTTTTCGGGCGCAAAGTGTCTGACTATCTCGATCCGGGTGCTTATCTGCAACGCAAGCCCTATGTCGAAGCGGCCTTGCGCGGGGAGCGTCAGGTCTTTGATATCGAAGGGCTGGGCGATGATGGCAGTGCGCGCACCTGGCAGGTCATTTATCAGCCCCGGATCGAACAGGGCCAGGTTGTCGGCTTTTTCGGGCTTTATCTGGATGTTACCGCGCGTCGGCGCGCGGAAGAGGGCCTGCGCATTGCCAATGAAACCCTTGAAGAAAAGGTGCGCGCCCGGACTGCAGCTCTGGAGGCGGAAAGTGAAATGCGCCTGGCATTGGTGCGTGATCTGGAAGAAGCGCGCATGCAGGCCGAAGGCGCGACACAATCGAAAACGCGCTTCTTGGCGGCCGCCAGTCATGACTTGCTGCAGCCCTTATCGGCGGCGCGCCTGCTCATCTCTGCGCTCAGTAATACGCTGAAAAAAGACGAAGATCATGCACAGGGCCTGCTGACCCGGATTGATCAGTCCA
Source organism: Woodsholea maritima DSM 17123 (assembly GCF_000382325.1). Lineage (GTDB taxonomy): Bacteria > Pseudomonadota > Alphaproteobacteria > Caulobacterales > Maricaulaceae > Woodsholea > Woodsholea maritima. The sequence goes on along the minus strand of NZ_KB908056.1, from coordinate 697,433 downwards.
TCACCCATGCCGATCTCTTGATCCGCACTTTGTTGGATATTTCGCGCCTGGATGCGGGCGGTGTAACCCCGCATTTAAGCGTGTTTGCCCTTGATCCTTTGATCCGTGAAACGGTTGCCCCCTTGCACGATGGCGCGCATGAAAAAGGTCTGAGCATCCATATCGTCGCCACCAAGACCTGGGTATGTAGTGATCGCGGCTTAATGGTCAGTGTGCTGCAGAATTTAGTTTCTAACGCCGTGCGCTATACGCAAACGGGCGGCATTGTGGTGGGGGTTCGACGGCGCGGGGATATGCTGGCCTTGCAGGTTGTTGATACTGGGCCGGGGATTAAGCCAGAACTGCGCGCCAAGATTTTCAATGAATTTGAGCGCGGGGAACATACCCGCCAGGATGATCGCGGACTGGGGCTGGGCCTGGCGATTGTGGAGCGGATCCTCGCGCGCCTGGATCATCCGATTACGATCAAAGATGGCCCCAAGGGGGGCAGTATTTTTGAAATACTTCTGCCTGCCGGGGATCCTGATATTCACATCCCTGCGCCCAAACCGCGCCGCATTCAAAAAGCGTCTTTGGAAGGGGTGCGGATCTTATGTCTCGATAATGATCCTAGCGTCCTGCAAGCCTTAACGAGCCTTCTCACGGGCTGGGGGTGTTTTCCCATTGGGGCGAAAACCGAAGCTGAAGCGCGCGCAGCCTTTGAAGAGGGGCCGCCTGATCTGGTGATTTTGGATTTCCGTTTGGATCAGGATGAAACCGGGCCGGATGTCTATGAACGTCTGTGCGCCCATTGGCTGACCCGGCCGCCGGGTATTGTGGCAACGGCCGAGCGCAGTGAGGATGTGGCGGAGATTGTGGCCGATGCGGGCCTTGATTTGATCCATAAGCCGGTCGCCCCGGCGAGCCTGCGCGCAAATTTGTCAGCGATTTGGAGCCAAGTGCGCCGCGCGCGCTAACCGGCTTGTTCAACAAACAGCGATTGGGCCAAGAGCACGGCTTGCGTGCGATTGATCACGCCCAGCTTTTTGAAAATTGCCGTCACATGGGCTTTGACCGTGGCAACGGTGATATCCATCTCATAGGCGATTTGCTTATTGAGCTGGCCGCGCACCAAGCCTTCCAAGACGCGCAATTGTGCCGGGGTCAGGCTGGCGATTTTACTGGCGGCTTCGCCCTGTTCATCCTCATCCACAACGCTGCCTTCAGCCGGGATCCAGATATCACCGGCCAGGATGGCTTTGAAGGCCTGGATCATGACGGGTAAGTCAACGGTCTTAGGAATAAAGCCTGAGGCTCCAAAATCGAGCGCACGATGGGCAATGCCCGCGGTTTGGCTGGCCGAGACCACCACCACAGGCACGCTGGGATAATCATGGCGCAACAGATTAAGCCCCATAAAGTCGCTGCTATCGCCCAGGCTGAGATCTAGACAAATGAGAGAGACGTCATGGCTTTTGAGATGGTCCAAAGCCTCTTTCAAGCTGGCGGCTTGATCCAGCATCAAGGTGGGTGAGACTTGTTTGAGCGCTTCACTTAAGGCAACCCGGAACAAGGGATGGTCGTCGACCAGCAGAATGCGCGCGTGCAGGGGGGCGGTCATGGTATCTGGCTCCGGGTTGCTTCGTATCTATACGACTATAGTCTGATGAATGAGGCGGTGAATTATACAAAAGTCGTAAATCATCTGCTTTGATGTTCGACCTTTTGCCAATACTCTGGTTAACCCTTTTGTCGAATACTTGTCCCTAGAGACTAGAATGCTGGGGCTCTTGGCTCGCTCTCCCCTCTCCCCCTCCAGTAGCCGGGAGCCCTTTGCACCAGGGAGACAGGGATGTCATTGCAGATTAAACGTAGCCGTCTGCTGCGCCAAGTTGGTCTTGCCACTTTATCTATGGCTTTGATCACGCACGGTGCGGCCCATGGCCAAGATGTCGAAGCGTTAGAGGCAAGGATCGAAGCGCTGGAAGCTATGCTGGCGGAATTACGCGATGAGGTGACGGCCGCACGCGATAGCCAGGCCGCCCAAACGGATCGCGTGATTGAGATTGAACGCCAGGTCGCCTCTGCCCCAGCCTCGGCCCCAGTTTTGGCCCCTGCCGCGCGCTCTGGCGATGGGTTTCAGGTGGGCAATACCATTTTCAAAATGGCCGGTTTTGTCGACATTGATTACCATGTTACTGATGTCAGTGATGGCGATATCGCCCCAACCTCGATCGCGCGCGACTTCTATATTCCCGGCGCGACGCCTGTGGGCGGAACGGGTGATGACAGCCCTGATACCGATTTCACGGCCAAGGGCTCACGGATCGCTTTTACCTCAGAAACCCCAACGCCCAGCGGCACGCCGCTTACGGGACGGGTGGAACTGGACTTCCTGGGCTCACCGGGCGGGGATGAGCGGGTGTCCAACTCCTATAATCCGCGTTTGCGTTTGGCCTGGATCAATTATGGCGGCTGGCGCGTGGGTCAGGACTGGACGACCTTCCAAAACACCTCTGCCATTCCAGAAAGCGCCAGCTTCTTGGTGGCTTCCGATGGGATGATCTTTGTGCGTCAGATGTTGGTGCGCTATACCCATGGCAATTGGCAATTTGCCTTGGAAAACCCCGATACCACTGTGACCCCTTATGGCGGGGGCGGGCGTATTGATGCCGGGGATGGCGCGATGCCCGATCTCGTCGCGCGCTATAATCATACCGGCAGCTTTGGCAATGTTTCCTTGGCGGCTTTGGTGCGCAATCTTGCTTATGAAAATGGTGGCGTAGATGGCAATGCCACCGCCTGGGGGCTTTCGGCCTCAGGTAAAATCAAGATCGGCGATGACAGTGATGTGCGCTTCAGCCTGTCAGGCGGTGAAGGGATCGGGCGTTATATCGGGCTCAATGCCGTTAATGGCGCGGTTGTCACCGCGAGCGGTGATCTGGAGGCCATCCCGGTTTGGGGTGGTTTAATCGCGCTGCGCCAAAGCGTGGGTGAGGGGCGGCGTATCAATGTCGGCTATTCTCATCTGGAAGCGGATAATGACATCACGCTGACGGGCACCGGTGCGACCAAGCGGGTCTATTCAGCCTTCGGCAATTATATGGTGACTGTGCAGCCGGGTCTGACCGTGGGCGGTGAAGTTTTGTTTGGTGAACGGGAATTGGAAAATGGTCAAAGCGGGACTTTGACGCGATTTACTGTCTCAACCAAATACGCATTCTAACGCTTTAAGCCTTTAAAATTTAAAACTTATACAGGCGGGTCGCAGAAACGCGGTCCGCCTGTCATCATTTTATCACCAAAGCTTTATTGAAGCTTCGCACAAAAAATCTGCACCCTCACGTCTTGCCCCTCGAGACACGCTCACCGGGGGGTGAGGTGGTCTCAGCGTTATTCGATCTGTTTAGATCCCGGGGGACCCTATGGGTATTTTGAAGAAATCTATGTTGGGCGTTAGCGCGTCCGCTTTGACCTTGGCGCTGGGCAGCGCTGCGGCTTTGGCCGGTGATGTCGCAGGGACCGTCACCAATCCGCAAACCGGCAATGTGCTGATGGGCGCAAGCGTACGCGTTGAAGAAACCGGCGCATCGACCACCACGGATTCACGCGGTCGCTATCAATTGGCCGGCCTGGCCGCGGGCAGCTACACACTCTCCATCACCAGCATCAATGGCGACAGCCAGCAGGTCGTGGTGACGGTTCCTGCAACCGGTGTTGTCACGCAAGATGTTGAGCTGACCCCAGCCGATGTGATCGTGGTGCGCGGTTATGCCGGTTCTGTGCTGCAGTCTTTAGAAGACAAGCGCAATAACTCTTTCGTGTCTGATGTGATCCGCGCCGATGACATGGGCAATCTGCCGAACGCCAACTTGACCGAAGCTTTGGCCCGTCTTCCCGGTTTGAACGCAGTGCGTTCACAAACCACCGGTGAAGGGGATCGGATCACCGTTCGTGGTCTCTCAACCGAATACAACAACTACTCCATGAATGGTGTGACCTTGGGCGGTGTAGGCTCGCCGGACGATAATTTCTTCCGCGGTGTGCGCTTGTCTTTCTTGTCCCCTGAAGGGATTGATCAGATCACGGTGCGCAAAACCATTCAGCCCGACATGGATGGTGATGCGATCGGCGGTACGATCGATATTCAAACCCCAACGGCGTTCGATTATGAAGATCGTCATTTCGGCATTTCTGCCGAAGGCCGTATGCAAGACAAATTCGACAACGATAAATCACACAGCATTTCTGCATCTTTTGCAGATCGCTTTGGCGATCATGTCGGTATCTTCGTAACTGGCTTCCACGAAATTAGCCGTTCACAATACGAAGAAGTTGGTGACCACGGTGACCACCAGCCGAACACTTGGTATTCGAATTCACGTTCTGGTATTGATGGTTGGGATTATGGTTCTTTCCAGGTGCCAGGTTGGGAATTGTCACGCGGTTCAACCGAGGTTGAGCGTTATGGCTTCAACGGCTCTTTGGACTTCCAATTCGGTCATCACGAATTCCACGTGCGCGGTCAGTACAATGAGTATCAAGAGACCCGCGACAACAACATCATTCACCTGCGCAACCGCTCTGACAGCGCGTTGTCAAACCGCTTCAGCCAGGTCGATACCAGCTTTAAGGGTCTGCCAAACCCAGATACCTGGGATGTCATTGGCTTTGATAACGCCAAAGGCGCGATCTATGGCCGTCAAAATGGTGCGAGCTGGGAAGGCGATGTCACCTTGGGTCAAATCAAGGACGTCGATAATGACGGCATGATCACGGCGGCTGATGCCCGGTGCCGTACGATGTATTCGCTATGTGGGGCCTCGGGTGTTTGGGACCCACAGGATTTCCGTCTGTCGCGCGAATGGACCGCGAGCCGCAATCTGGGCCAAGCGGCGTCTTTGAACTTTGGCGGTTTGAGCGAGTTCGGCAATCTGACGGTTGAATACGAACTGGCCTATTCGTCTTCAGAAGACAATATCGATTACGGTTATGAAGCGGTGTTCCAAACCCGTAGCGGCAGCGCAGGCAATGGCCAGCATTGGTATGGCAATGAAGGCTTCTCTATTTCTTATTCTGATCCGCGCTTTCCTTACTTCAATTTGAACGAAGCCGGTCATGCCGCTCTGCAAGATCCAGCCAGCTATGATTATGATGGTGTGGGCGCAGAAAAGGGTGATGTCAGCGAGAAGTTGTATCAAGGTCAGGTCGATTTCACTTATGAATTCAACCATGCCTTCCTGCGCAATGTGCGTTGGGGCGGTAAAGTTGTTCAATCAGATCGTACCCGTACCCACGCAGAGCCAGCCTTTGATGATGGCCCGTTCGAAGATGCTGAGACTTATGCGGACTTCGCGCCCTGGTTTGGTGCAGATGTCGCGGATATGTTCAATGGTCGCTATACCGGTAAATATCGTCTGGGGCAGACGCTCGACACCGGTAAAATGGTGGACGCGTTCGGCGCGGACTTCTCTAGCCTTGATTATGACAGCTCGGAAGAGTTCGACTTTAAAGAGCGCACCATGGCCGGTTATGTCATGGGCGAGGCGTGGTTCAACAATACTCAGGTGATCACCGGGGTGCGTGTTGAGCACACGACTTATGAAGTTGATAGCTTTATTGAAGACGAAGTCCAAGAAGCGCGCTTTGACGAAGGTGAAGTTGATCAGCCTTATCGTCGCAACCATTCTGAGACAAGCTACACCCAGGTTCTGCCGTCTATTCACGTCAACCATTTCTTCGAAAATGGTGTGATTGCCCGCGGTGCCATCTGGACCTCTTATGGGCGTCCCTCTATCGAGCGCGCAACGCGTCCGTTGGAGCTGGCCTACGAGAAAAAAGACCCTGTTACCGGTGATGATATCGACAATCCGCTGGAATGGCGTTTGGTCGGTGGTTCAGTGGGTAACCCAGGCCTGAAAGCCACCAGCACCGTCAACTTCGATGGTTCGTTGGAATGGTATAATGGCTCTACCGGGGCATATTCGGTTGCGGTCTTCTACAAAGACATTTCCAACTTCCTGATCCGCGGTTCATCGAGCGTGATCCGTGGCGGCACCAGCTATGATGCGAGCCAGCTGAATATCGAGGGTGATCTGGATCTGGGCTCTAACCCGATCGCGCCGAACTTTGTGATTTCACAAGCCAGCAATGGTGAAGATGCCAGCATCTATGGTATCGAGCTGGCCGCACGTCAGAACCTTCACTGGTTGCCGGGCTTGTTTGGCAATATTGGGATTGGCGCAAACGCCACCTATCAGCAGTCTGAAGCCTCTACCGGTATGAGCTGGCACCCAGAAGGGTATACGCTTCCCTTCTTCGAGACCCCAGAATTGCTGGTCAATGCTGAGCTTTATTACTCAGACGAGCATTGGGATGCCTACCTCTCATACAATTATCAGTCTGAATTCCTGGAAGATTACGAGGACTTCAACAACAATCCGTATGAGCAGCCTTACACCTTTGTCGACTTCTCTTTGAAGCGGTCTGTGGGTGAGTTCGCCGAAGTGAGCCTTGAGGTTCAAAACATCTTCGACAGCCACACCTATTGGTACACATTCGGCAAAGATTCCGGGGGTTTGCGCGCCTATATCGAAAACGGCCGCACCATCTCCTTGGGCTTCAACGCTCACTTCTAAGCCTAGCTTGACGGTTTGGCCGGTGCGTCCCCTTGCGCACCGGCTGGGCCGTGTTTTGTCAATGACACTCACCAAGGGGGGATCGGCGCGCGTGCGTCGTTTTAGGTTTTAAGGAAGGGTTGAGGACATGCTGCGGGGCATTTCGACATTCGCGCTGTTGAGCGTTTTGGGTTTGGGCGCGTGCGCGAGCACGGGCGGGGATGCGGTCACGCCAAATTCTGAAACCAGCGAGGCTGTGGCCTTTCATCCTTTCATGCCGGGCGTGATGCCGGACCGGGTGATCTTGAACCTCACCCAAGATCCCAGCACCTCCATGGCGGTCAATTGGCGCAGCGATGCCAGCGCGCCGGAGGGCTTTGTTCAGTATGCCGTGGCCACCGATGGGCCAGGCTTTAATGCGGTGCGTGAAACCCTCACCGCTGAGAGTGAGCTGACCCATATTCAAGATGAGGGCGAGCCTCTGGTCGTGGCGCACTATCATAGTGCGACCCTGGAGGGTTTAACTCCGAATACCCAATATGTTTACCGCGTCGGGGATGGCAGCCATTGGTCGGAATGGTTCCAATTCACCACGGCCGGTCTGGAGGGTGAGCCCTTTAGTTTCATCTATTTTGGCGATGCCCAAAACGATCTGAAATCCATGTGGTCGCGCGTGATCCGCGAGGCCTATAAGACGCTTCCCAGCGTCAATTTCATGCTTCACGCCGGGGATCTGATCAATTCAGAAGACAGTGATATTGAGTGGGGCGAGTGGTTCTATGCGGGCGGTTTCCTGCATGCCCAAGTACCCAGCGTGATGACACCGGGTAATCACGAATATAGCCGCCAGATGGAATTGTCCCAGCAATGGCGACCGGGCTTTAACTTACCCAAAAACGGACCGGAAGGCGTCGAAAACCTGTCTGAGACCGTTTATTATGTCGACTATCAAGATATGCGCCTGATCTCGCTGGATGCGGATATGAGCGGCGATTTTGAAAGCAGTGCGCGTATTCAGGCCCAATGGCTCGATCAGGTCCTGCGTGAAAATGACAAGCGCTGGACGGCGATCTTCTTGCATTATCCCTTCTATTCGACCCGCGCCGGGCGTCATCACGAAAATCTGCATACCTTCTTCAAACCGATCATCGATCGCTATGGCGTTGATATCGTGCTGCAGGGTCATGATCATGGCTATTCGCGCGGTATGGTCGCCAATGTTCCCGATGGGGAAATGATCCGCGATGAGCGTACGGGGACCATGTATGTGGTTTCGGTCTCTGGCCCGAAAATGTATCCGGTGGAAGATCTCGCCTGGGCAGATCGTAAAGCCAATGGCTTACAGCTTTTCCAGGTTTTGACCGTGGATGGCGACACCCTGTCTTACCAGGCCTATACCGCCAGCGGGCGGCTCTATGACGCCTTTGACATTCAAAAATCCGATACCGGCCCCAATCAGCTGATCAATCGCATCCCTGAGGATGCTGAGGAGATCTGGGAGCCGGATTACGATCAACCTTCCAGCTATCGGCGGCCTTAATGACCCGTATCGTCACATCTTTGTTGATGGGGGCGGCGAGCCTTGCCCTCATCACCGCGCCGGGGCTAAGCCAGGACCTTTCTGCGGATCATTTCGCGCGTTTGAGCGCTGAAGTCTTCAGTGCTCAGTCGCAGACGGTGTTGGTGGCCGCCCACCGCGCCGCCCATAAAGATGCGCCGGAAAACTCAATCCTTGCGATTGAACATGCCATTGCTTTGGGCGTGGATATTGTCGAGCTGGACGTCAAAGTCACCTGCGATGGGGTTCCGGTTTTGATGCATGATGAAACCGTGGATGCGACCACCAATGGCAGCGGGCGCATCGAAGATATGACCTTCGCGCAGGTGCGCGCGCTACGCTTGAAAGCGCGCAAGGGTGATGATCCGGATATTCCGCTGACAGATCACCGCGTGCCCAGCTTGCAAGAGGCGTTACGGGTCGCCAAGGGTCGGATCTTTGTCGATCTGGATTTAAAAACCAGCCGGATGGCCGCGGTCGTCAACACCGTTAATGCGGTGGAATTTGGCCCTCAGGCTCTGTGGTTTGACAGCGATTGGGATAATTTCAATCTGGCGCTCAGCCAGGGCGAGGCGACCTTCTTGATGCCGCGCGCGCGCAATCTTGAAGACGTTCGCGCGATTTGCGCCCGATTCCCCCAGGCCATTGCCATTCATATCGATCCCAGCTTCTACACCGTCGAGGTGGTCAACACGATCCGCGGCTGTGATGCGCGTATCTGGATCAATGCACTGGGCGATGTCGACGCAGCGATTGCCGCGGGCCATGGGGCGGAGGCTCTCAACCCGCTTCTGATTGGCGGGGCCAATATCATTCAAACCGACGAACCTGCAGCCGTTCTGGCCTATCTGCGCCAGATCAACCGTCATTGGTGACCCTTATGAGCTCTTCTTCTTACTCCCTTTCCCGGCGCGGCTTTATGTTGACGGCTTCAGCGGGATTGTTATCCGCCTGTGCAGTTGATAAGCCTTTAGCCGCCTTGGCGGCGCGCGAATATGATTCGACGGGCGCGAGCCCTTTTGGTGCGCTCAGTCCCGTGACTGATCCGTCAACCGGTTTGGACTTATTGCAATTACCTGAAGGGTTTAGCTATTCCACCTATGGCTGGAAGGGCGATGAAATGACCACGGGTGGGCCAACGCCCGGTGCTCATGATGGCATGGCCGTGGTCGGCCAGCGCGCCAGCGATGGGGCCTGGATCTTGATCCGCAATCATGAATTACGCCGCGGCGATACCATTGCGGCCGGCGCGGGGGTCTATGACGGCCACCTATATGAGGGCGGTGTCCTGGATGATGAAGACGCGATCACCTTGGGCGGGGGCTGTACGCGGCTGTTTTATAAAGATGGCGTGTGGTTGGGTGCTGAACCGGCGCTGGGTGGGACCTATCGCAATTGTTCTGGCGGCCCAACGCCATGGGGCAGCTGGCTCAGCGCTGAAGAGATCATTTTTGATGGGCGTGAGCATGGCGGGGCGCTGCATGGTTATGTCTTTGAAGTGCCCGCAGAAGGTGAGGCCAGCGCGCGTCCGATCGTCGATATGGGGCTTTTCCGCCATGAGGCGGTGGCCGTCGATCCGCGCAGTTCTACCGTTTATCTGACCGAAGATAATAAAGCCGCATCCGGGCTTTATAAATTCGTCCCTCATGATCGTTCGGGCCAATTGGGCAGCCTGGAAGCTGGCGGCACGCTTTATATGCTGGCCATTGAGGATGAACCTCTGTGTGATCTGGGTGATGCTGAGGAAGGCGATCGTTACCGCGCCCATTGGGTGGAGATCGCCGATCCCAATGCCTTGCCCGAAGTCGTAGATGTTTGGGGCGCGACCAGTGGCAAATCCGGTCCCTTCATGCAAGGCGAAGCCCAGGGCGCAGGCATTTTCTCGCGCTTGGAAGGGGCGTGGTTCCAGGATGGCGCGCTGTACTTTGCCGACACCGATGGCGGGGCCGCCGAAGAGGGAGTGATCTGGAAATATGTTCCGGATGCGGATGAGCAAGGCGGTGAGCTGATCGCCATCTTCGTCTCACGTTTTTCTGAAGAAACCGATGCGCCGGACAATCTCTGTCTTAATCCGCGCGGCCAGCTCTTCTTCTGTGAAGATGGCGGGCATATGCCAGAGCGCGTCATGGGTGTGACCCAGGACGGTCAGGTCTTTGCCTTCGCGGCCAATAATGTGGTGCTGAGTGAAGCTGATATTGCGGCCATGGGCCGTGACGGCGTGATCGGTGCTCATGATTATCGCGCCAGTGAATGGGCGGGCGCGGGCTTTAGCCCTGATGGCCAGACCTTCTTTGTCAATATTCAAGGGCCGGGGATCACCTTTGCCATTACCGGACCGTGGGAGAAATGGGCCTGACCCCCTTGGGCCTAACTCTCTCTCAGGGGAAGGGGGTGAAGCGCGCTTCACCCCTTTTTTTCTGCCTGGACGGTGCGCGTCATAAAACATTCATGCAAAACGCGCCTGCGTTCACGTCTTGGTCTTTAGAAGACTTGTAAGGGATCATGAAACATGATGAGTGCAGGGCTTGAGGTGTCTTCCTCATGGATCTCCGATTACAGGGCTGATGTGACACACGATCTTGATGCCTCGCGCCAGCGCCTGATGAAGGCGTTTTTGGACATGCGCCCGGCCTTGCTGGCCTATGTGCGCACGCGCGTGGCCGCTGATATTGATCCTGATGATGTGGTGCAGGATATCGCCACACGCTTGATGTCGGGTGAGGATAAAGATCTGGCAGGCATTGAGAATTTCGCCGCCTATATGTTTACGGTGGCGGGCAATGTGCTGAAAGATCGCTATCGCCATGGGGCGGTGCGCGCGCGCAAGGCCCATGTGCCGATTTATGATTTGACCTTGTCGGATAATATGCCCTCCCCTGAAGATCGGGTGGAGGCGCGCATGCGTCTGCAGCGGCTTAATCGTCAGATCGAGGCCTTGCCTGAAGATATGCGTGAGAGTTTTATTCTTTATAAGGTAAAAGGAAAGACTCTCCATGAAACCGCTGAAGCCCAAGGGGTTCCGGTTTATAAGGTGAGAAAGAATTTAGAACGGGCCCTGGCGCGGCTCTCGCGCAAGGTCTGGAGTGATTAGACGATGCACACTGAAGAGATGACAGCCCGCGATGTGCATGATCACGCCGCCCAATGGGTGTTCAAAATTGAAGCCGGATTAAGTGCCGCCGAACAAGCCGCATTTGAGGCTTGGATCGGTGCAGACCCCGCCCATGTCGAGATTTTTGCCCGTCAAAGTGCGATCCTGGCTGCGGACGGAGCTGCGTTGCAGGCAGAGGAAGGCTTAGACGCGCCCTTGGCGGGGGATGCGGTTTATTATGGCGAGGACAGCCCTGTGCGCGGGCCGTCGCCTTGGCATGTGGCCTTTATGGGCGTGATGAGCCTGGTCATTGTCGCGGTGCTGGGCGGTGTGGGCTGGACAATGCTGTCTTCATCCGATCTCCCTCTGCCGCCGTCTGTATCAGGTCAGATCTATCAAACCGCCAGTGCGGATATTCGCAGCCAAGTGCTTGAAGACGGATCTACGCTTTGGGTGGATGCGCAAAGTCAGGTCCGCGTGGATTACCGGGTGGAGGAGCGTACGCTCTATCTTGAAGACGGTGCGGTGTTTATCGAGGTTACACCGAACCCAGAGCGGCCCTTGCGGGTGCAGGCCGGTGAGGTCAGTTTTACGGCGCTCGGTACCGCCTATGAGGTGGAGGCACGCGAGGGGGCCTATACCCTGCGTGTCGATCACGGTGTGGTCGCGATCCAGGATCGCGCCCATGGTTTTGAGGCAGTTTTGGAGGCCGGTGAAGAAGCGCATTGGAGCGCCGCGACCGGCTGGCAACACGGTCAAATCAATCGCTGGGGCGCGGCCCTGTGGCGCCAAGAGCGCATAGCGTTTGAAAATGTCAGCTTGGGCGAGGTGTTAACTGTGGTGAACCGATACCGCGAACACCCGATCGTGGTTGTAGACAAGGCTTTGAGCGAAGAACAGATCAGCGGTGTTTTCGCCTTAAATTTCAATGATCCAGAAACTCTTGTCACAGCCTTGAGTGCCAGTGCAGGCGCAAAAGCCCGGACTTTATACGACGGACGCGTGTTATTGATGCCCGAGGCGGCATAGATCCTGTAAAGAAGTCGTCGCAATTGTCTGTCACATAACGCTCACCTCCAGGAATGGAGGTGGGGGCAAGCGTGACGCGTATCTTATTCGCAGTCTTAATGGTTTTGGGGTTATCCAGCGCCAGCATGGCGCAGGTGCGATCCCACACGCCTATGGCCCCGGGTGAAGCCTATACGCTGGACATTCCCGCAGGCCCGCTGTCTGACGCGCTATTAACGCTGGCGGAGCAGACCGGCCTTAATATTATTTTCCGGCCTCGATTGGTGGCAGGCGTGCAGGCTGCGCGCCTTAGTGGGACTTATGACGCGGCGACGGCCTTGGATACGCTGCTGGGCCAAAGCGGTCTGAGTGTGGAATGGGCCGATGGGATGACGGTCTCAATCTTGCCGCCCGATCGTCATCCGCATCCTGAAACCCTCGAGGAGGGATTGCATCTCAATCCCCCACCCGCGCCTGAAGTGATCGTGGTTCATGGTTATATGGGCGCGCTGAGCCGGGCATTGGAAGAAAAAAGGACTAATCCTTTTATTTCTGATGTGTTGAGCGCGGATGATATGGGCAATCTGCCCAATAACAATCTGACCGAGGCTTTGGCCCGCCTTCCCGGTTTGAATGCGGTGCGCAATCATACAACGGGCGAGGGTGACCGCGTTACCCTGCGCGGATTATCCAGTGAATACAATAAATACCTGGTCAATGGTGTGACCTTGGGCGGGGTGGGTTCACCACAGGATAATTTCTTTCGCGGGGTGCGACTGTCCTTTCTGTCGCCTGAAGGCATTGATCAGATCACGGTGCGCAAATCCATTATGCCCGACATGGACGGCGATACCATCGGGGGCACGATTGATATTCGTACACCGAGTGCCTTTGACTTTGAGGGCCGTCATAGGGGCCTCTCCGGTGAAATCCGGGTTCAAGATAAGTATGATTATGACCGTTCGCACATGATTGCGGCCTCTTATGCGGATCATTTGACGCCCACTTTAGGCCTTTTCATTACCGGCTTTCACGAGCAATCACGCTCGCAATATGAAGAGATCGGCGATCATGGCGATCACCTGCCTGCGACCTGGTATGAAACCGATTTGTCGGTGGAGGGCTGGGATTATGACCGCTTTCACATTGCCGGTTTTGAAATGTCCAAGGGCCGCACGCAAGTGGAGCGCTTTGGTATCAATGGCTCGCTGCATTATGAGCGCGGGGTGCATAACTGGCATCTTCATGTTCAGTATAATGAGTATATCGAAACCGAAGAAGATAATATGCGCTTCTTGCGCAATCGCGCTTACAGCCAGTCTCGACGCTTTTACCAAGCCGATTTTGCTGAGACAGGAATTACCCCGTTTGAGACCTGGCAGGACCTGGGTGAGGATGAGGAATTGGGCCGCATCTATGGCGAGATGCAGGGCGGGGTTTGGCGCGGGGATTACACCCTCGATCAGATCCGCGATGTGGATGAGGATGAGCGCTTAACCGATGCGGACCGGGCTTGCGTCAGTCTTTATTCGATCTGTGGTGGGTCTGGGGTTTGGGATCCACGCGAGTTTAATATTGAACGGGCCTGGAGCGCGGATCGCAATCATGGCCTGGTGGCTTCGTTCAATCTGGGCGGGGAAAGTGTGTTTGATCGCTGGAGCCTCAGTTATGAAGGTGCGATCAGCCAATCTGAAGATGTGATCGACTACGGCTATGAAGCCGAATTTGAAACCCGCGTGGGCGAGGCGCTAAGGCAGGGCGAGGCATGGCTGGGGAATTCCAGTGTCGATGTCTGGTCCAGTCCCAATCCGCGCTTTCTCTATTATACTTTGACGCCAGAGGGCCATCGGGCCGTTCAGACCCCTTCCAGCTATGACTTCGCAGGGCTGAGCGCACGCCAGGGCGGGGTGAAAGAGCGCCTCTATCAAGCGCAAATTGATCTGCGCTATGAGCCAAGCTTCTCTTGGGTGCGGGCCTGGCAGGGCGGGGTCAAGATTGTGCGCTCAGAGCGCGAGCGCTATGAGGCCTCCCCGCGCTATGATGAGGGCCCCTTTGAACATGCTGAAACCTATGGCGATTTCGCGCCCTGGTTTGGTGAGGATGTCACTGACATGTTTGGCGGGCGCTATCGCGAAGATTATCGTCTGGGCCAGACGCTTGATAGTGATAAAATGATCGGTGCCATTGGCGCGGATTTCAAAAACCTCAATTATGAAAGCGCTGAGGCCTTCACTTATAATGAGACGACTTATGCGACCTATGCCATGGGGGAGTTCCGCTTTGGCAAGATGAGTGTGCTCGCCGGTTTGCGTGTTGAGCATGTGCGCTATGATGTTGATAGTCATATTGAAAGTGAAGTTCAGACCCGACTATATGAGCTGGGTGAGGTTGCAGCCCCCTATCGTCGCAACAGGGTCGATAATCAGTATACGCAGGTCTTGCCGTCAATCCACATCACCTATCCGGTATCGCGTGATGTGATCGCGCGCGCGGCGGCCTGGACATCTTATGCCCGTCCCTCGGTGGAGCGCGCGACGCGGCCTTTGACCTTGGATTATGACCGTTTCGATCCTGAAACCGAAGACGAGCTAGATGATCCGCTTGCCTGGCGTCTGGTCGGGGCAGAGGTGGGCAATCCAGGCTTAAAAGCGACCCAGACCTATAATCTCGATGGGTCTTTAGAATGGTATCATGGCCGCACAGGGGCCTATTCCATCGCGGTATTTTATAAGCATATCGAGAATTTTCTGATCCGCGGGTCGTCAAGTGTTATTCGCAATGGCACCCAATTTGATATTGATGTGAACGAACTGGTGGGGGGATTTGATCTGGGTCCGAACCCGAGGGCGGACCGGTTTTATATCGAGCAGGTCACAAATGGTGAGCAAGCGCGCATTTATGGCATTGAAGCTTCGGCGCGCGAAACCTTACGTTTTTTACCCGCTCCCTTTGATCAGCTGGGGGTCGGGGTGAATGCGACCTATCAAAACTCGCGCACGCATACCGGGCTGAGCTGGCATCCGCGCGATTATACCTTGCCATTTTTTGAGACGCCCCAGCTCCTCTTCAATGGTGAGCTTTATTGGTCCAGCCCGACATGGGAGGGCTATGTCTCCTACACCTATCAATCAGAATTTCTTGAAGACTATGAGTATTTTAACAATAATCCCTATGAGCAGGATTATCATTTTGTCGATCTCTCGCTCAGCCACCATTTTAGTGACAGCGTTGAGGTGAGCTTAGAGGTCCAAAACCTCTTTGATAGCCATATCTATTGGTACACCTTCGGCAAGGATGATCAGGATTTGCGCAGCTATATTCAAAGCGGGCGCATGATTTCCTTAGGCTTTCATTCGCAGTTCTAACATGAAAAAGGCCCCGCCCAGGGCGAGGCCTTTTCAGGGCTAAACGCGCGATCGTTTAGACATCTTTAGGATCGGGCAGATGACCATGCTTGATGGCGTCTTCCACGACTTTGAACTCTTCTTGAATGTGCGGGTTATGGCTTTTTGTGGCGATGCTGACGCCGATAGCGACAGCACTACAGACAATAAAGCCCGGCACGATTTCATAGATGACGCTGGAAAGGGCTGCCCCTTCGGCCAAGACCGGCGCGTAGATCCAGAAGAGAACGGTTAAAGCTCCCGTGACCATCCCGGCGACGGCTCCGGCGCGGGTCATGTCTTTCCAGAACAGGCTCAAGAGAATGATGGGGCCAAAGGCGGCACCGAACCCGGCCCAGGCATTGGAGACCAGGCTCAAAATCGTGCTGGAACGATCAAACGCCAACCCAATGGCGATCAGCGACACGGCCAAAACCGAGATCCGCCCGACCAGCACCAATTCTTTTTGATCGGCATTACGACGCAGGAAGGTTTTATAGAAGTCTTCGGTCAGTGAGCTGGATGAGACCAAAAGCTGAGATGAGATCGTGCTCATGATCGCGGCCAGGATCGCGGCCAGCAAGAAGCCGCCCACGAAAGGATGGAACAGGATCTGCGAGAGATAGATGAAGATGGTTTCCGGGTCTTCAATGGTCGCGGCGGTGGATTGGATATAGGCCAAACCAAACAGGCCCGTTGCCAGGGCCCCAACCAGGGTTACCGTCATCCAGCTCATCCCGATCCAGCGCGCGACGGCGACGTCTTTTAAGGTCCGGATGGCCATGAAGCGCACAATGATATGCGGCTGGCCGAAATAGCCAAGGCCCCAGGCCATGGCCGAGATAACGCCCATGACCGTGACCCCACTAATGAGGGAGGTGAAATGCGGATTGACCTGATTGACGGCCTCAAGCGCAGGCGCAGGGCCATTGAGCACCATCAAGGTGGTGATCGGCACCATGACCAGGGCGATGAACATGATCACGCCCTGAACGAAGTCCGTCAGGCTGACGGCCAGAAAGCCGCCAAATAACGTATAGGCCACGACCACACCCGCGGTGACGAAAAGGCCGACATAATAGCTCATCCCGAAGCTGGCTTCGAACAGCTTACCGCCCGAGACCACACCGGCAGAGGTGTAGAGGGTGAAGAAGATAATGATCACGACCGAAGAGAGCACCCGCAAGGTGCGCGATTTATCTTTGAAGCGTTTTTCAAAGAAATCGGGAATTGTGATCGCGTCTTCGGCAATTTCTGTATAGGCCCGCAGGCGTGGTGCCACCAGGCGATAGTTGAAATAGGCCCCGATTAATAGGCCAATCCCGATCCAGGCGGCCCCCAGACCTTCACTATAGATGGCCCCGGGAAGGCCCATCAGCATCCAGCCACTCATATCGGAGGCCCCGGCGGAGAGGGCGGCGACGGCAGGGTTGAGCTGGCGTCCGCCCAGCATGTAACCCGATACGTCATCAGTGGATTTTTTGTAAGCGTATAGGCCGATCCCCATCATTAAAATGAAGTACCCAGCCAAGGAAATCAGGGCTTCTATTTGCATTGGTGTCTCGCGCGTTCAGTTATATGTTTTTATTATTGTGTCGGTTCGTGATGAACGTCCCCGAGGGGGACTATAGCCGAAGTTTCAGCTTTCGCACGTCTTTCCCGCTGACACGAAAATGGACCTGCGAAGACAGGCATAAGCCCGTCGATCGACGGTGGTGGGGTAATCCATAGGCGATATTGGCCAAGATTTCAAATCTTACCCTGAAGCGCTCTAAAATAGGAGTCTAATAACCCCATCAGATTTCATAATGAAAGCGAGACGTTTTGGGTTCCCGAAATTAAGGCGGCAATGCCACATTTCCAGCTTATGGCGCGTGTGAAGGGTAAAGTCCCGCTCTTTTACTGATGTGATATTTCACAAAATGGTAAAAGAGCGGGAAGGGTTTAGACCCGTTTCGTCGCCCAGGCATAAAGACTGGGTAATACGAAGAGTGTGACCAGGGTCGAAGTGATCAGCCCACCCGTCACCACGGCCGCCAAGGGGCGTTGCACTTCAGAGCCAATACCGCTGGCAAAGAGGAGGGGTAACAGGCCGAGCCCCGTGGTTGTGGCGGTCATCAAGACTGGCTTCATCCGGCGTAGGGCCGCTTTTAAGGCGAGCTCTTTGAGATCGCTAAAGCGTGCGCGCTCTTGATCCATAAAGGCGGTCAAGACCATGCCATTGCCCAGGGCGATGCCAAAAAGCGCAATAAAGCCCACCGATGCGGGCACGGAGAGGTTCTGTCCCGTCAGCCATAGGGCCATGACCCCGCCCACCAGGGCGAGCGGAATATTGGCCAGGATCAATCCGGCACTGATCCAGCGGCCAAAACTGATCATCAACAATAAGAAGACCAAAGCCAAAGTCGCCGGAATGACGATGGCAAAGCGGGCATTGGCCTTTTGCTGCAGCTCAAATTGCCCGCCCCATTGGATGAAATAACCCGGCGGCAGGTCGATCTCAGCCCTCAGTTTTTGCTGACCTTCCGCGACGAAGCTTCCCATATCTCGCTCACGCACATTGGTCTGAACGGTGATAAAGCGCTGAGTGTTTTCACGGGTCACCTGGCGCGGACCTTCAATCCGCTCCAATCGGGCGAGCTGGCTCAGCGCGATCAACTCGCCATTGGGGCCCGGAATGGTCATGCGTTCCAGGGTCTCGGCGCTGTCACGGGCATTTTCGCGATAGCGCACAATGATGTCGAAACGGCGCACACCCTCAAAAATCTGCCCCGCTTGTGACCCGCCCACGGCGGTGCGCACCGTGTCGAGCACATCAGAGACATTGAGGCCATAGCGCGCGATGGCTTGGCGATCGATGGCGATACGAAGCTGCGGCGAACCGCTGACTTGGTCCGCTTGAACATCGCGCGCGCCATCCATTTGCCGGATGATCGCACTGATCTCCGCGGCTTTGGCTTCTAGAATGCTCATATCCGGACCGAAGAGCTTAATCGCGAGATCGGCCTTGGTGCCGGTCAACAGCTCATCCGTGGCGGCGGCAATGGGCTGGGTGAAATTGAGCTGCGCACCGGGGAAATCCTCGAAATGGGCACTCATCGCTGACAATAAGCCGTCTTGAGTTCGGGCGGTTTGCCACTCAGATTTAGGCTTCAAGGCGACGAAGGCTTCAGCGCTATTGACCGGGTCGGCATGGGCACCAATCTCACCGCGCCCGACGCGGGTGACGATCCGCTCGACCTCAGGAAAGGCTGACAGCAATTCGCGCTCAAACCGGGTGACGCTGTCGCGGGCATCGGGAAGGGCAATCGAGGGGGCCATGGTCAGGCGGACCAAAATGTCCCCCTCATTCATGCGCGGGGTAAATTCCGATCCCAGGCGGGGGAAGATCAACGCCCCGACCAGCAGCATGACCCCGGCAAGCCCCAGGGCCGCAGATTTATGCTGCACAAAATGGCCAAGGATAGGCGTTAGTGCGCGAGAGAGCGGACCTTGAGCGTCCTCGCTTTGCGTTGCTTTGGGTTTCAGGCCCAGCCAGGCGGCCATGGGCGCTAAAAATACCGCAAAGATCAGCGATCCCGTCATGGCGAAGGCCACGCTCAAGGCCAGGGGCCGGAAGGTTTTCCCCTCCACCCCATTCAGGGTCAGGATCGGCAGGAAGACGACGATGACGATGGCAATTGCAAAGATTAGGGGCTTTAGAACCTCGCCGCAGGCCTGGGCCAGCGTACGTCTTTTATCGGCCGTATCAGCGTGGCGATTGAGATGATGCTGCGCATTTTCCACAATCACCACCGCGCCATCGACCATCATCCCAATGGCGATGGTTATGCCGCCTAAGGACATCAAATTGGCTGACACCCCGCTGAGCCGCATCGCGATCAGGGCAAAGGCGACCGAGAAGGGGATGGAGGCGACCACGATCAGGCTGGCGCGCCAGCCGCGTAAGAACACGAACAAGATCACACTGACCAAGAGCGCGCCTTGCCACAGGGCCGTGGTCATGGTTGTGACGGCCTGGGTAACCAGTTCTGATTGGTCATAATAAGCCAGCGTTGAAAGGCCTTCGGGCAGGTTTGCATTGATCGCGCTGAGGCGGTCTTTCACCCGATCAATCACCGCATTGGTATTGCTGCCGATGAGTTTCAGGACCAGGCCCGCCACCACTTCGCCCTGGCCATTCATGGTGGCGAGGCCCTGACGTGGGTCGCCGCCGCGGGTAATGTCGGCCACATCGCGCAGGCGGATCGGCACGCCCTCATCGACCTTGACGATGATCTGGGCGAGATCGGGAATATCTTCGGCCAGACCCACAGCGCGTACAGTATATTGCTCGCTATTTTCGATCAGGAATTGCGCCCCGGCATTGGCGTTATTGCGCTCCACCGCGCTTAAAACATCGCCTAAAGTCAGGTCATAGCGCAGCAAGGCTTCAGGATGGATCTGGACCTGATATTGCTGCTCATACCCGCCGAGTGAAAGCACTTCGGTGACGCCGCGCACGGTCTGGAGATCGAATTTTACCAGCCAGTCTTGGGTGGTGCGTAGATCAATCAAATCCACATCGGGGCGATCGCTTTGCAGGACATAGAACAAGACCTGGCCCAGCCCGGTAGTGATCGGGCCCATCACCGGATCGCCAAAGCCTTCGGGGATGTCAGTTCTGGCCTGGGTCAGACGTTCGCCCACCAATTGGCGCGCCCAGTAAATATCCGTGCCATCATCGAAATAAATCGTCACGACGGAGAGGCCGAAGTTAGAGGTCGAGCGGATATGATCGACGTTCGGCAGGCCATTCATTGCGGCTTCGACCGGATAGGTGACATAGCGCTCCACCTCTTCCGGGGCGAGGCCCTCGGTCTGGGTAAAGACCTGCACCAGGGTGGGGGTGACATCGGGGAAGGCATCGACGGGCATGGTGCGGAAGGTCCAGATCCCGCCCGCAATCACACCGAAGAATAGCAGTCCGGCGATCAGGCGCGCGCCCATCAGGGCATGGAGCCCTTGGGCTAAACCTGTTAAAGGCGTTGGGTTAGTGGGCATGACCATCTCCAAATGCGCCTTTTTGTAATTCCGCTTTCAGGCCAAAGGCCCCTTCGCTGACAATGGTTTCTCCCACACTCAGGCCGGCGTTGATCTGAACGCCGCTGGGTGTACGCGCGCCAAGGGTCACTTCACGCGCTTCATAGCGCTCGCCTTCGATGACGAAGACATGGGGGGCACCCTCTAAGGTGACCAGCGCGCTGGGCGGAAGGATCAAGCCTTCGTGTGCGCCTTCAAATTGAACTTTGACGGTAATGAACATGCCGGGGCGCAGGCGGGCGTCATGATTATCAATGACCATGCGCGCGCGGCCCGTGCGGGTGCGCTCCCCCACGGCGGGGCTGACAAAACTAATGGTGGTTTCCAGCATCGGGGCACCATCACCAATATCTAACAAGACGCGTTGGCCGGGACGCACGCGCCCCAGATCATCGCCATAAATCGCGGCATCGACCCAGACTTGGGTGGTGTCGGCGATGATGAAGGCGGGGTCTTGGTTGTCATCGCTTAAGGTTTCGCCCAGCACAGCATGACGCTCGATAATTGTACCGGGCAGGGGTGCAAGGATTTCATAGGTGGTGAGGTCACTTTCATTATGGGAAAGCCGTGCGCGCGCGGCTTCATCGACGCCCAGCGCGGAGAGTTGCTGGCCAGCGCGGCGGGCCTGAATGCGCGCTTCCTCACGGGCTTGTTCAGCTTCCAAAAAGCGGCTTTCCGGGATGATTTGGCGCTCAAACAGGGAGTGTTCACGCTCATAGGCGGATTGGGCCAGCGCCAGCATGGCCCGCGAGGAAAGATAGTCGGCTTTCGCATCGGCCAGGGCACGGCTATCGAGCCGGGCGAGGACTTGACCGGCGTCTACGACATCGCCTTCGCTGACGAACACTTCGCGTACCAGGCCGGGCACGCGCGGGCTGACATGGGCCAGGCGATTTTCGTCAAAACGCACCTCACCGGGCAGATCCAAGCTCTGGGTCAGGCGGGCAGGCTGTAACGTCAGACGCGATAGGCCCAGGGCTGCGGCCTCATTGGTGCTGAGTACAAGCGCGTCTTCATCATGATCGGCCTCGTCATGATCATGGCCGTTATGGCTATGGCCGTCTTCCTCGCCATGGTCTTCCTCGCCCTCATGGGCGTGGGGTTCAGATTGAGGGGATGGCGAACACGCCACCAGGCTGGCCGCAAGGCCAAGGGCAACCAGCATGCGCCAGCGCTCTATCAGATACATCCCGACAGATGTATCGCGTGATCGTAGGATCATAAAACTCTCCAATGTCTTGAAAACGAAAGGGTGAACTTTCGATCAAACCATCGGAGGCTGAAGCGGGGGGGCAAAGGCTCGCACGGGTGTGCGCTCTTGGATCAGACGATAGCCCATGGCCCGTGGGGCCATCAGGGTGGGACGATAAGGGCTAAAACTGATCAAAATATGATGGCACATGCCACAGGCGTGGTTGGTGTGCGGGCTTTGATGCTCACCCTTGTCGGGCGCAGAATGAAGACCGGCTTCATGATCGCGCACATGATTGGGGTGATGGTCGCCATGGGCTATAGTCGCGCTGAGGGCTTCACTGCTGAGCGCCAGCAGTGACATCATCAAGATCACAAGACGTAATCCAGCGTGCACGCGTTTATCCCTTGTCGACACGCGCGTCTTCTATCGCACATCATTCGCAACGCCAAGCGCGCGATGTCCTCACAAGGGTGTGAGGCAGGAGAGTGGCTAATTGGGTTTTGCTTGGCAGGGAATGAAGTAACCCTTTAATCTGTCATCCCGGCCTTGAGCCGGGATCCATCTCTATAATTGGCGCGCTCAACAGATCCCGGGTCGCACTGCGTTTGCCCGGGATGACAGAGTTCATGTTCTTTTCTTGTTTCCCTGCCGTCTTTGGTTTTACGAACCCTTTTGGGTTCGATTGTGGACCACTGATCACGTCGGGGATGACATCTTGTTTCCTTAAATGTCATCCCGGAGAAGCGCTAGCGCACATCCGGGATCTATAAACTTTGCCATAAAACTCAATAGATCCCCGATCAAGTCGGGGATGACAAGTGTGTACCTTATCCTCCCCTGTTTACGGGGGAGGTGGTCCGTAGGCCGGGAGGGGGCGGTTATAGATCCCGGCTCAAGGCCGGGATGACAGTTTTTCATGAGATCCTCGCTTACGCTGCGGGCGCGCACTTTTTATTTGTCTTATCGCCTGTCGGCTATTTGAGGACATTTGACCTTGCGGGCTGTCGCCCAGTTATCCCAATCCTCGCTGCGCTGTGGGCGCGCGTTCGCGCTTGCGGGCTGATCGCCCGATTATCCTCCCCTGTTTACGGGGGAGGTGGCCGGAACGGCCGGAGGGGGCGTTTCTTAAGGCTCCTCGCTTCGCTACGGGCGGACGGTCGTCCTAGCAAACCCTATGGGTTCGATTTTAGACCCCGGATCAAGTCCGGGGTCGCGTGATCGTTGAGTATAAGCGCGTTCCCGGCCAAGCGAAGCGCAGAGCCGGGACCCATGTTTATGTTAATTGCTGCGAAGCGAGCCGATCACACGCCTAGCGAAACAACATCACAGGAACGCGGCATTGGCGGATCATATGGGTAGTGGTGCTGCCGATGATCAGGCTGCGGATGCGCGAATGACCATAGGCCCCCATGATCAACAGATGAGCATCCTGGGCTTTGATATAATCGCCGATGACATGTTCAGGCTCACCAGGGGCGCAAACGGTTGTCACCTCAAATCCGGCTTGGCGCAGGGTCTCTGCCGCCTCGTCCTGGGCGCGCGCTAGCGTGCTGTCGGGCTCTGTCGCACATACCAGATGCAAGGCGATACCGGGGAAGAGTTTTCCGGTTTTGATATGGGCGATCGCCTTATGAATGCTGGTCCCATTATCAAAGGCAATGACGGCGCGGGTGATGGGCGTAAAGGTGCGCGCCGCGACCAGAACGGGCTTATGACTGGCGCGCGCCACGCGTTCTAGATTGGAGCCGAGATGCATTTTGGCAAAGTCGGCATGCTCGCCGCGCTTACCCAGAATGATCAGATCGGCCTCGCCTTCCAGATCATGGACCGCTTCGACCAAATCTTCATGGCGCAGACGCGCGGTGACTGTGGTAAAGCCGCTGGCCTCGACATGGGCTTTCGCCGCATCCAGAATGACCCGGCCACGCGATTGGGCCAGGCGTCCAGCCTCCTCATCATGGCGGGTCAATTCATCCAACAAGGCCGAGCGCGCACCCAGAGAGAGGCTGCCGGAGAGATTGTCGGGGCCTTTGGCGAGATAGCGCTGGGTGATAACGTGGACCAGCTCCAGGCTGGCCTCGGTCTTGGCCCCGACAAAAGCGCCTAATTCCACAACGCTTTGGGTATAGGCTGAGCCATCAATCAGGGCGATAATCTTGGTCATAACGACGCTCCTTAATGGCTGCTCAGCTTGTCGAGGGCACCCGGTTTGTGATGCTCGCCCAGCGTGTCGACGATGGTTTCGCTCGCTTCATTCATACCGATCAGATGCACATTTGCGCCTTCGCGGCGGAATTTCAACACCACCATATCAATCGCAGAGACGCTGGAAATATCCCAGATATGGGCCTTGGTCAGATCCAGGGTCACTTCATCTAGGGCCTCTTTGAAATCAAAGGCTTTCATAAAGTCCTCGGTCGAGGCGAAGAAGAGCTGGCCTTCGATGGTATAGGTGCGGGTGCGTCCGTCGTCTGAAGCTTCAGAGCGGACCGCAAAGATTTGCGAGATCTTCCAGGCGAAGAAAATCCCTGAGAGGAGCACGCCGATCAACACCCCGATGGCGAGGTTATGGGTCGCGATCACACCAATGACTGTCGCGATCATCACCAGCGAAGAACTTTTGGGATGCGTGCGCAGATGGCGGATGGAAGACCAGCTGAAAGTCCCGATAGAGACCATGATCATGATGGCGACCAGGGCCGCCATGGGGATACGTGCCACCCATTCGCCCAGAACCAGGATTAGGAAGAGCAGGAATAGACCCGCACACAGGGTGGATAGACGCGTGCGCCCGCCCGATTTCACATTGATCATCGACTGGCCGATCATCGCACATCCGGCCATGCCGCCGATAAAGGCGGTCGCGGTATTGGCAATACCCTGGCCGATACATTCGCGGTTCCGGTCCGAGGTCGTGTCGGTCAAATCATCAACGATTTGCGCGGTCAGCAGCGATTCCAACAGACCCACCGCGGCCACCGCCGCCGCATAGGGGAAGATGATCTTTAAGGTTTCTAAGGTGAGAGGCACATCGGGGATCAGAAATTGCGGCAAGGCATTGGGCAATTGGCCCATATCGCCGACCGTTCGCACATCAAGGCCCAGGCTAAGCGTGATCGCGGTCAAAACCAGGATGCAAATCAAGGGTGAGGGCACAGCCTTGGTGATATAGGGCAAGCCATAAATGATCCCAAGTCCGCCGAGGATCAGGGGATAGGTCAGCCAGGGCACATTGATCATTTCCGGCACCTGGGCGAGGAAGATCAAAATCGCCAGCGCGTTCACAAATCCGGTGAGCACCGAGCGCGAAACAAAGCGCATCACAAAGCCGAGCTTTAAAACTCCACAGCCAATTTGCAGCAATCCGGCCAGCACCGTCGCGGCCAGCAGATATTGTAGGCCATGATCGCGCACGAGTGAGCCCATCAGAACGGCGGTGGCGGCGGTTGCCGCCGAAATCATGGCCGGGCGCCCGCCGGTAAAGGCGATAATGACAGCGATAGAGAATGACGCGAACAGGCCAACCCGCGGATCAACCCCGGCTATCAGGGAGAAGGCGATGGCTTCGGGGATCAGGGCGAGGGCAACGACCAGGCCGGACAGAACATCGCGGCGGACATTGGAAAACCAGGTCGCCTTGATGTCGGCGATCCAATCGGAATCGAGAATAGAATGCATTCGGCCCAGCCCTTCATCGCATGCCTGGGTTATGCGCGCGCGTGCGTTCAGAAAGTCTGAAACGCCGTGACACTCGCCCCCATGCCCGGAAATCTTTAAAGGTCACCCTTTATGTTGCGCATGCGAATAACGGATTGCGCGCGATGTGACAAGGCCGGGCCCCTGAAGGGGTTAAGTCACAAGGAAATAGCCAAGGGCTCCAGCGCCTAGAGCCGTGAGGATAAACGCTGCCAGTATCAATGCCCCATCGCGGGCCAAAATGGCAATGCCAAACAGCGCGATCAAAGCTCCCGGCCCTGCCACAGCAAAGGGAACCAGTTCTAAGGGGATCATGATTAGCGCGAGCAGGGTGACCAGGGCGGCGGCGATTTTGCGGGCCGGTTCAGAGATCGCCCAGGTCAATCGTTCGGTGAGCATTTGGTCAATGGTACCCAGGACAGATTTAGATTTATCTTCTGCCGTTTTTAGCGCGTCTTTAGACAGGGATAGACGTTCAAGCTTTTTCGGGACCCAGATATGATTACGCCCGATCAACATTTGCAGGGAAAAAAGCGCAATCAACACGCCACAAACCGCAGGAAGGCCTGGGATTGCACCCAAAGGGGGCAGAACCACCAGAAGCCCAAGCAGGGTGAATATCGGTCCGAAAGAGCGATTATCATAGAGGTCTAGAAGGTCGCCTAATGAGACCTTATCCGATGGGGTATCTTCAATGGCGGTGCGCAATACCTCTTCTAAAGGGTGGTTATAGCTCATGCGGGGGCGTCCTTCTTGCGCTGGGGCTTTAAAATCAGCCAGCGATATATCCCGAACACATTGACGAGGGTTAGGACGACATTTTGTAAGGTCAACGGGAGCTCGCCTTGTATCACACCGACACAAATCCAGCTGATAGAAGAGAGGGTGAAGACGGTGAAGCCAATGCCGGTTGGTTTTTGGCCCAAATTGGCTGAGACCATGATGGCGGCGGTAATGCCGCTTAGCGTGGCCAGCCATTCCAGAAAAACGAGCATTGAACCCTCAAGTAAAAAGTGTCCTTTAGATAATGCTGAGGTCGCCGAAGGGGTTCCAAAGCCAAAAAAAACCCAGCTTTCCTTTGGAAAGCTGGGTGCAAGTTGCAGCCAGTAACTGGGGAACTTTAAATGCTAAGCGGCCTTTCTCATGACCCACCCGGTTTGCGAATAGACACCCACAACATCGAAGGCCTTATTCAAGCGGAGAAGATGAGCCTTGGCTCCCGGTGTGATTTGACCATAACGATGATCAAGGCCTAGGAAGCGGGCCGGATAGGTGCTGGCCATGCGCACCGCCTCTTCGAGGGAGAGGTCGAGCAGGGCGACAGAATTTTTCACCGCATCATCCATGGTCAGAGACGCCCCGGCGAAGACGCCGTCTTCATCGCGGCACTCACCATCATGGACATAGATTTTACGGCCCTGAAGGATGAAATGATCCAGGTCGGTGCCAGCATTGGGCATGGCATCGGTGATCAGCATGAAGCGATCATGGGGGCGCGCTTTCAGCGCCAGTTTCAACATCACCGGATCGACATGACGCCCATCAACAATCACGCTGGCATAGGCGTTCTGGTTCTCCATCGCCGCCCCAACCACGCCGGGTGCACGGCTCTGCATGGGGGACATGGCGTTATAAAGATGAGTGAAACCGCTGGCCCCGGCCGCCAAGGCGGCTTTGGCATCTTCATAGCGGCCATTGGTATGGCCCAAGGCCACAATCACACCGCGCTTGACCAGCGTTTCAATGTGATGGGGCTCATTCATTTCCGGCGCAATAGTGACCAGGGTGCGGCCATGTTTCAGGCTGCATAAAATGTCTACGGCCTCATCATCGAGGACCAGGAATTTCTTCGGATCATGGATGCCGCATTTTTGCGGGCTCAAAAAGGGGCCTTCGATGTGAATGCCCAAAATGTTATCATCGCCCGCTTCGATCGCTTGATCGACGGCTTCGATGCCGGCTTTGACAACGCTCAAGGCATCGCTGATCAAGGTTGGCATCATGGCGGTGGTGCCATAGCTGCGGTGGGCCGCAGCAATGGTGCGCACACCTTCTAAGGTCGGGTGATCATTAAACAACACCCCGCCGCCGCCATTGACCTGAACATCAATATAGCCCGGAACCAGATAATCGCCTTGAAGGTCAATGATCTCTGTGTCAGACCCGGCGGGTGGTAAGGGGCCCGCAGCGACAATCGCGCCAGCGTGCACCTCGACCTCTGCCTCAGGCGAGAAGCCGTCAGGCAGCAAGATCTGGCCGTGGGTGAAGCGTGTGACCATTAGACTGTTTCCGTAACCTTGCGCAGCGCTGGGGGCTGATCGGGATTACAGCCCAGGCTTAAAGCCAGATCGGCAACGGCCGGATAGAAGCTTTGGATCATCAAGATCGGTTGCAGCAAAGGATGGGCCTCCGGCACAGGCAAATGCAAGGTGCCCTCAATTTTTGGTCCGGCGACCAAAACTTTCGCCCCCATATCCACCATGCGGGTGATCAAATGGCGTGCGCTTTCTGCTGTGGCATCGTCTTGAACGAAGACCAAAGCCGGGAAGGTTGGCCCCAACAAAGCGAGCGGGCCGTGGCTGCATTCGGCGGTGGAGAAGGATTCGCCGTGGATCTGGCAGGTCTCTTTGAACTTCAGCGCGGCTTCATTGGCGACGCCCAGGCTGGTCCCGCGCCCTAGAATATATAGCCCGCGGGCCGATTGCAGCTCAGCAAAGGCGGTGCCCCAATTGGCTTGGGCCGCCTTTTCCAAGAGGTCTGGAAGACGATCAAGCTCCGCCAGAAGCGCGTCATCCTGTTTCCAATGGGCCACCAGGGCCAGTTGGCCCACTAAAGACGCGATATAGCTTTTTGTCGCCGCGACGCTGGTTTCAGGACCGGCATGGAGCGCAATGACATGGGTGCTGGCGCGTGCCAGCGGGGAATCCTCAACATTGACGAAGGCGAGGGTTTCGGCTCCCGCTTTGCCTAAAGCTTCAGCAGAACGCACGATATCGGGACTTTGACCCGATTGTGAGATCGAGAGCGTCAACATGCCCTCAACCTGCATGGGCGCGCCATAGACCGAGGCTAAAGACGGCGAGCCCGCAATCACCGGTATGCCCAGTTGGGTCGCATACACATATTTGCCGAAGACGCCGGCATGATCAGAGCTGCCGCGGGCATTGGTGATAATCGCCTTTGGTGGATTGGCGCGAAATTTTGCACCAAGCTCTTGAAAAAGATCTTTATTGCGGCTGAGCAAGCGGCGGCAAACCTCACCGGCTTCGCCTGCTTCTTTATGCATTTGTGTTGAGCCCAAGGATACCATCTGGACTATGCTCCCCTTTTTCGCGGCTCAATACTTCCGGTGCTGAGCTCTGCTATGAAGTCATAGGCGTCACCGCGATAATACGACTCGGTGACCTCTACGGTTTGTCCGGTTTGAAGATAGCCACGGCGCTCGATATAGAGCCCGGCGCTACCGGGTTGAATTTTCAAGATTTCTGCGATCCGCCCTTCAAAAGGAATGGCGCGCAAACGTTGCAATGCGCGCGCAGGGCGATGGCCATTGGCTTCCAGTGCGCTGTAGAGTGAGGTATCAACCTTATCGATATCACCCAGGGCACTAGTGGGAATGGTGGTAAATTCAACCGCCATGGGCTCATTGTCCGCCATGCGCAGGCGGTGAAAGCGGAAAACCGGTGTGCCAGGACTAAGGCCCAGGCTGAGCGATTCGTCGGGCGTGACGGTGCCTTTTTCACGCAAAATCCATTGGCTGGAGGGCTTGCGCCCGCGCGCTTCCATGTCTTCGGTGAAAGAGCTTAAGGTCGCGAAATTCTTTTCAATACGCCCGGCCACAAAAGTGCCCGCCCCCTGACGACGGGTCAGCAGGCCTTCTTTGACCAAGCCCTCAACGGCTTTGCGCACGGTGACACGCGAGATCACTAAGGTCTCAGCAATCTCACGCTCGGTCGGCAACATGCTTTCCGGCGCCAAAGCCTGGCTTTCGACAGCTTCACGCAGATTGCGCTGAAGTTGTTTATATAACGGCTCCCCGCTCTCGTTATTGAGAGCTCGGAAAATGATCTCTTGGCCCATTTTCGTCTCTTTCTTAATTGGTATCTATAATTGGTATCCTTTCGCCAATGTCAAACCCTCAATTTGTTGTTGCGCTGCAGCAATAAATTTTAGATGTAATCTTCAAAAAAACTTCAAGATTCGACTTGAAAGGGATTTCATTTCATGCCTTCTTATGAATTGGAACAATACAAATTCCCCGGGCTCCTAAATTGGTATGGTGCTTGAGGGATAAATGTTCGGGGAGGACTTATCATGCCGAGCTTGAAAAAAAGCCTATTATGCATGGCGAGTATGTCTGTTTTAACTGCTGGGTTGGCCAGTGGGACGGCGCTCGCTCAGAGTGAAACCAATTCACAAGTTGATGATGTCATCGTGGTGCAAGGGATCCGTCAGTCCCTGCAGCAATCCATTGCGCAAAAACGCAATTCGGATGCCATTATCGATGCGATTACTGCGACAGATGTTGGGCGGTTCCCCGATAAAAACGTCGCTGAATCCTTGCAGCGTCTGCCAGGTATCTCGATCTCTCGTGAGTATGGTGAAGGTGAGCGCGTCTCAATCCGCGGTGTTGCCTCTAACCGTAACTTGACGCAGATGAACGGCCATAATGTGGCGACCGCAGACTGGTTTATTCTTGACCAGCTTTCTGCAACGCGCAGCTTTAACTTCTTGATGTTGCCATCAGAAATCGTCGGTAATGTTCAGGTTTACAAGTCCAGCCAAGCCAATATCGATGAAGGCGGCGTGGGCGGTACTGTGAATATTGAGACCCGTAAACCACTGGATCTTGATAGCCTTGAATTCCGCTTGTCTGCGCAGGGCGCATACAATGACCTCGCCGGTGAAACTACACCTTATGTATCAGGCTTGGTCAGCTGGAAAAATGAAAACGAGACCATTGGTATTCTTGCTGCGGCAATGTATCAAGAGCGCGAATTGCGCCGTGATGGTATTGAAGTTTTAGGTTACACCGCGCGTAATATTGCTGATCAGGGTGGGGAAAGCCTTTTTGTGCCTGATCTGATTGGCTCTGCGCTGTTCAATCAAACGCGTAAGCGTAAGGGTGGCAATATCGCCATCCAATTCCGCCCTAATAGCCAGTTTGAAGGCACGTTGAATGCATTCCATTCGGAAATGGATGCGAACAATGTGAACTATAACTATATGTTCTGGGGTGCGCGTATGGCACCTGCGGGCCAGCCTTACAACACTGAGCAGGGTGCGGATGGGACTTTGCTGCGCGCCACGTGGGATGCAATTCCAGGCACTAATGGTGTTGTTTATGACACCATCGTGCGTGAAGCCACGACCAAGGTAAACTCTGTCGATTTCGACTTTGAATATGCGTTTGGCGAAGGCACCACTTTGCACGGTAAAATTGGTCATACCCATGCTGAAGGTGGCACTAATCGTCAGCCATTCTGGGAAGTTAATGCTTCAACCGGTGTTAGCTATGACCTGACTTCTGGTACGCCGAAAGTTACGTTCACCGATATTGATCCAAACTCAGCTGCCGATGCGCAGGCTTTGGCTTTGGGTTGGGCGTCTTTGGAAAACGTATCGAACACGGATGATGAGTTCTTCGCGTATGGCGATGTGACCCATGAATTCAGTGAGGGTCCGTTCTCTAACATTCAAGTTGGTGCGAAGTACGCTAAGCATGACCGTGATGTTGACTTTATTGCTGGTCGGGCCAATTACTTGATTGGTGGCGCTAATGTTGCTGAGTGTGGGAATAGCACATGTAGCTTGGCGACGGTTTATACCGGTCAGTCTACCCCGAGCGATTTCCTTGATGGTATTGGTGGTTCTGGTACACTGAATGCCTATCTTCTGGCGGATCCAGGTGCTATTCGCTCAATCTATGACCAAGCCAATGTCTTTCACTTCTTGAACCCAGGCTCTTCGTTTGGGATCACGGAGGAGATCAAAGCCGCTTACGTTATGACAGAGTTCAATGTTGATCGTATTCGCGGTAACATTGGTGTGCGGTATGTGAATACTGAACACACCGTGATGTCATACAATGTTGGCGTACCTGCCGGTACACCAGGCGCGTTTGATAACCCCTTCGGTCCATCAGCGCGTACCTATGACAGCCGTAGCTATGATGACATTTTGCCAAGTGCAAACTTTGTGTTTGATTTGAATGAAGACATGGTTCTGCGGGCGTCCGCTTCACGGGTCATGGCGCGTCCAGACTATAACCAGCTGACCGGTGCTGTTTCTCTGACTGATAGCTTGCTTGTGGGTAGCGGTGGTAACCCAGAGCTGGACCCATTCCGTGCAACCGCCTTTGACTTCGGTTTTGAATGGTATCCAAGTGATGACAGCATGCTGTCCGTTGCTGTGTTCTATAAAGATATTGCATCTTATATTTCAAACAAATCTGTGACGGAACGTCATGCATTGACGATCCCGAATGGGGCAACGGATGGTCGTGTGACCAATGCTGCAAATAACTGTGTGGCAACACCTGTAGCTTCAAACGCCGACCTTTATACCTGTGATTACCAAATCACACGCGCTTCAAACGGCGCTGGTGGTCGTAACCAAGGTGTTGAGATCAGCTATCAACAGCCTCTGCCGCATAATTTCGGGTTTGTGTCGAACTATACGTATTCTGATGCGGAAGCTGATAATGGTGATCCAATCCCAGAAAACTCTCAACATGCGATCAACTTGATCGGTTACTTTGAGAATGATTGGCTTAATGCGCGTCTATCTTACAACTACCGTAGTGAGTTCTATCTCGGTGTAGACCGGAACATGGACCTCTACCACAAGCCAATCTCATCTTTGGATGGGTCTGTGACCTGGTATGCGCATGAAAATATTGCTCTGACGTTGGAAGCGGTGAACATCACTGGTGAAACGCTTGAGCAATACTACGAATTGGAAAGCCGTCCTGCACGTTTGTATGACAACGGCCGGACTTTCTACTTCGGCGTAAAAGCCTCTTACTAAGGGGACGGGCGTGGGCCAGTTGCCTCTAGGCAGCTGGCCCATTGTTTTTATACTCAACACTTATGTCTGCAATGACCCAGAAACGCGATCATATTGTCATCGTGGGGGGCGGCACCGCGGGCTGGCTGACAGCAGGGCTGTTAGCCAGCCGTTTGGGCTGTGCTCGGCCCGGTGGCGTGGCCATTACGCTGATTGAATCGCCCATCGTGCCCAGTATTGGGGTCGGTGAAGGCACACTGCCATCTTTGCGCTTAAGCTTGGCGACCATGGGCGTGGATGAGGCCGCCTTCATGCGCGCGTGCGATGCGACCTTCAAACAGGGCATTCATTTCGCCGATTGGTATGTAAATGGTGAGGGTGAGGGGCAAAGCTACTTCCACCCCTTCCAATCACCGCGCCAGATGGGTGGGGTGAATTTATCGCCTTATTGGTCCTTGATGGCGGACCAATTGGGCTGTGAGTTTGCGGCGGCCGTAACCCCGCAATATGATGTCTACAGAGCGGGTAAAGCGCCCAAGCGTTTAAGCGATGAGGCGTTTTCGGGCCCGCTGAACTATGCCTATCATATTGATGTTTTTAAGTTTGCTGATTTCTTGAAATCTGTGGGTCTGGAGAAGGGGGTCACCCATATTCTCGACCATGTTCAAGGCGTTGAGCTTAATGATACCGGCGAGATTGATCATGTGATCACCCAAGAGCGCGGTGTCATAAAAGGCGACCTCTTCATCGATTGTACCGGATTTTCGGCTCATCTGTTAGGCAAAGCTTTGGGCCAAGATCTGACGCCGATTGATGATATTCTCTTTTGTGATCGCGCAGTGGCTTTACCTGTGCCTTATGAGCGCGCCGATCAGCCCATACCGTGTGTCACCCGTTCGAGCGCCCAAGAAAACGGTTGGACCTGGGAAATTTCCTTAAAAGATCGCCGCGGCGTGGGCTATGTCTATTCGAGCCGCCATACCGATCCGGCCCGCGCGGAAGACGTGCTGCGCACGTATTTGGGCCCGATCGCCGAGGGGCGTGAGGCCCGTCACCTCGCCATGCAGACCGGCTATCGCAAAGTGCAATGGAAAGCCAATTGTGTCGCGATTGGGCTGTCGGCGGGCTTTTTGGAGCCTTTGGAATCCACCGGTATCTTGTTAGTGGAGGCGGCCGCGACTTTGTTGGGCGATTTATTTGCCCGGCGTGGCTCCTTGGCACCTGCGGCCAAGGTCTTTAACCGCGCCATGGTGGAGCGGTTTGAAAACGCCATTGACTTCGTAAAAATGCATTTTGCGCTATCGAACCGGGATGATACGGCGTTTTGGCGCGATAATCGCAATCCGCAAAGCTGGCCACAAACGCTGAAAGATAAGCTGGATGTGTGGGCCTATCGTATGCCCAGTCAGTATGATCTCACCAGCGTGCATGAAACCTTCCGCCATATCAATTACGAGTTTATTTTGCTGGGCTTAGGGCGCGGCCCTGACCTCAGCGATAATGCAGCGGCCTATCCCTATATTGAACAGGCCAAGCGTGAATTTGCCGCCATCCGGCAGGCCGGTGCGCGGGCCATTCAGGCCTTGCCCGATCACCGTGCGTTGATCGAGGCGCTGCAAACCCAAAGCTTTGGTGCGCCACTGCGCGCTGGGATGCGCGGATGAGTGCGGCGGCGGGCGATATTCCGGTTGCGGAGCGGTTAAGCGGTCTAAGCCCGCATCCTGATCTTCAGGTGCGGATTGAGCTGATGGGCCAGGAGCGTCTGCCGGTTTTGATCCTTGATCCCGCTTTACACGAGATTGACGCGCTGGAGGCTTATGCCTGTCAAGATGCGGTATATGCGCCGGTTCCCGCGGCGGGTAATGCCTATCCGGGTGTGCGTGCGCCGATGCCGCGCGCCTATGTCGCCTGGATTTTTCACCTGCTAAATCCGCTGTTTCATCAGGTGTTTGGCTTTCCTGCGGCCGCGAAGGTGCGCGTTACGGGCAGTGATCTGTCCATCGTAACCACGCCGCCAGAAGATTTAAGCCTTGCTCAACGCTATCCGCATTTTGACACGCCCGATCCGCAGCAATTGGCGATCTTGCATTATTTGCGTGATGAGGAATTTGGCGGCACCAGTTTTTATCGTCATCGCCAGACGGGGTTTGAGCGGATTACCCCTGATCGGGTTGGGGTTTATACCCAGGCCATGGCCCAGGATCTAAGCCAAAATGGCCATGCTCCGGCGCGCTATGTCAATGGTGATATGGCTGAATTTGAGCGCGTGGGCGAGGTTCGCGCGCGGCGCAATCGTCTGGTGGTTTATCCCTCTAACATGCTGCATTCGGGCTCCATCCCCGATGATCTTCCTTTGGTGGCCGATCCCAAAAAGGGCCGTCTGACCGTCAATACGTTTCTTCGCCTACAACAAGGGCCAATCGCCTCATGACCATTCAACGACCACACGTTTCTTTGTCTCACCTTTCTAAAACGGCGCTTCTGGGCTTAGGCCTGGTGGGGGCGTTGGCACTCTCGGCGTGCTCGCGCGAGGTTGTGCCCGATCGGGCGGCAGAAGGCGATGTGGTGGCCGTTATTCCAGCGCCGCGCCATGTGGTGGATGAGCAAGGCACATTCCAAGTGCGCCCCGTAACGCCGCTGGCCTATGGTGCGGGCGATGAGGCGGCGGGTCGGGTGGCCGATCAACTCTCTGAATGGGTGCGTATGAGCACTGGGCGAGGGCTTCCCACTCATGCCTTTCACGGCCAAGCGCCCTATGGCGCAATCCAGCTGCACCTTGATCCGGCTCAAGACATCGCGGCGGAAGGTTATCGTCTTGCGATCCGTCCCGGCGGGATTGAGATCCTGGCTAGCGATGAAGCGGGTCTCTTTTATGGCGCTGTGACCCTCTGGCAATTGATGGCCGATTGGGGTGCAGAGCCTTTGTTGAGCTTAGAGACTGTTACGATCGAGGATGCACCGGAATTTCCTTGGCGCGGGGTGATGCTCGATTCCGCGCGTCATATGCAATCTGTGGGTTATATCAAGGACTTCATCGACTGGATGGCGCTTCATAAGCTCAATACCTTGCATTGGCACTTGACCGATGACCAGGGCTGGCGCTTGGAGATTGCGCAATATCCGCGCCTGACGGAGGTGGGGGCCTTTCGCGTCCCTGCGGGTCAAGCGTATGATCCCGAGCATAATCCAGACATCCAAGAAGCACCGATTTATGGCGGCTATTATACCCAGGATCAGGTCCGGGATATCATCGCTTATGCGGCCGCGCGCCATATCACAATCGTGCCTGAAATTGATATTCCTGGTCATGCTTTGGCGGCGGTCGTGGCCTATCCAGAGCTGGCCTCGGTTGACAATCCGCCCAGCGCCGTGATGGCTGATTGGGGCGTTTATCCCTATCTTTTCAACGTCAATGAAGACACTTTTACCTTCCTGGAGAATGTCTTTAGCGAAGTGATTGAGCTCTTCCCCAGCCCTTATATTCATGTCGGCGGGGATGAGCCGCCCAAGGATCAGTGGGAAGCCTCCCCAGAGGTTCAAGCGCGCATGGCCGAATTGGGCATCGCGAATGAGCATGATATGCAAGGCTATGTCACGCGTCGTCTGGATGAGTTTTTGACCGCGCATGGCCGCACGCTTGTAGGCTGGGATGAGATTGTTGAAGGCGGGCTTAGCGATAATGCGACCGTCATGTCCTGGCGCGGGCTAGAGGGCGCGAAGGCGGCGGCCGATCAGGGTAAAAATGCGATCTTGTCGCCCAACTCCCATCTGTATCTTGATTATCGTCAGGCCAATGGGGCGCATGAAACGCCCGGCCGGGGGCGTTTGACGACTTTGCGCCAGCTTTATGAGTTTGATCCTTTTGGGGGTGACCTGACCCAGGATCAACGCAAGCATATCCTAGGCGTGCAGGCCAATATCTGGACTGAGCATATGCGTCAGGAAACAGATGTCACTCATATGGCCTTCCCGCGTATCTCTGCCCTGGCAGAGTTGGGCTGGAGTGCGCCGGAGAGCCGCAATTTCGACGGCTTCATGACCCGTTTGTCGCGGTTTAAATCGCGCTATCGCGAGATGGGTTTGGATTATGCCGACAGCGCCGTGCGTCCGTTGGCCGATATTCGCTTTGATGCGCAGGGCCAACCTGATCAGATCCAACTTTCCAACCAAGCCGGCTTTGGCGATATTCGCTATAGCTGGCAGGGCCGTCCTACGCCCTCATCATCGTTGGCCACGGGTCCGATTGTGGTGGATCGTCCAGGGCGTTTGCGTGCCGCGACCTTTGATGGCGATCGTCGCCTCAGCGATATTGTGGATTTTGAGGTGACGCGCAATGCCCGCTATGCGCGCCGCGATGACCAATTGACGATGTGCGCGGATGATCTGGTGATTTATCTGGTTGATGATGCGCCGATCCATGGCCCACGGGCCAATTTTGGCGTCAATATTATGGATCCGTGCTGGATCTGGCCTGAGGCACCGGTGAATGAGGCAAGCTCAATCACGGTCACTGTGGGCCAAGTGCCGTATAATTTCCAACTGATGCATGACATTCATAATGTCGTGGTGCGACCCTTGTTAGACGATCGCCAAGCCTTGCGGGTTTTGGCCGGGGGCTGTGAGGGTGAGGAGATTGCGCGCCTCGATCTTGCCCCGGCGCAGGATAATTTGACCCTGACGGATTTGAGGGCGGATCTCGCGACCAGCGCGGGCCCCAGCGATCTGTGTTTTGTTTTCCATACTGGCCAGCTTGATCCCCTGTGGGTGATCGATGCTGTGCGTTTGAACCCTTAAAAGGATGAGGCCGATCATGCCCACACCAGCCCCCATCCA
Organism: Woodsholea maritima DSM 17123; assembly: GCF_000382325.1. Classification (GTDB taxonomy): domain Bacteria; phylum Pseudomonadota; class Alphaproteobacteria; order Caulobacterales; family Maricaulaceae; genus Woodsholea; species Woodsholea maritima. Next base: position 659,983 of record NZ_KB908056.1, on the reverse strand, counting down.
AGCGGAGCCCACCATGGCGGAAATGAGCTTTATCGCCCCGGTTGAAGGTCTTGTTTCAGCGTTAAAGACTGTACCCGATCCAGCGTTTTCCAGTGAAAGCCTTGGTCCTGGATTTGCAATTGAGCCTTTAGGCAATACGATTTGTGCGCCTTGCGCGGGTGAGGTTATTGGCCTGGCGCGCACGCTGCATGCCATTACTTTGCGCGCGGAAAATGGCGCAGAAATCCTGATCCATATTGGTCTGGAAACGGTGAGCCTGGGCGGTAAAGGCTTTGTGCCTTTGATCGCTGTGGGTGAGAAGGTGGATCCGGGTACGCCGCTGGTCCGGTTTGATATCAATGGTGTGGCCCTGGGCGCAAAAAGCCTGATTACACCGATTATTCTGTTGAACAGTGACAGCTATCGCTGGGTGGATGCCCCTGAAGCGGGCTTTATCGAACATGGTCGGCCCTTGACCAAAATCATCGCGTTGGAAGAGCGCGAAGCGAGCACCAAGGGCGCGACTTTGCATTCTGTCGCTGGGGCGCTGGCTGAAGGTTCAGTCGTGATCGAGATGGCCGATGGCATTCATGCCCGCCCGGCCGCGCAGATCGCCAAGCTTGCAAAAACGTTTAAAGGTGAAGTGAGCTTTTCAGCGGGTTTAGCCAGCGCCAATGGTAAAAGCGTGGCGAGCCTGATGGGTCTGGGTGTGGCCCATGGCGAAAGCGTCACGATCAAAATCAAGGGTGAGGGCAGCGAAGCCTTCTTGGCAGAGATTTCAGCCCTTATTCGCAACGGTGCGGGCGATGAGATTGTCCCGGTTGAGCGCGAAGGCGGGGCGGAGACGCCCAAAGCGCCTTTGCGCTATGCCAGCGTGCCGGGCCAATTTCAGGGCGTCGCGGTTAGTGCCGGCATGGTGTTAGGCCCGATCTATGTCCATAAGCCTTTTGAAATGGATATCCCTGATGCCAAAGGCAGTGCGCAAGATGAGCAAGCTCAACTCGATGCGGCCTTGAAGCAATTACAAGGCGATATCCATAAGGAAGCCGTTCAGGCGCGCGGTCAGCAGGCGGCCATGTTGGAAGCCCATGGCGAGCTGGCCGATGACCCGATCTTAATCGAACCGGCCCAGCGCTTTATCATTGAGGGGAAAAGCGCAGGCCAAGCCTGGCGCGCGGCGATTGGCGAGCAAGCCAAAATCCTGCGCGCCAGTGGCGATAAACGCATTGCCGAGCGTACGGCGGATTTGAAAGATCTCGAAACGCGGGTTCTCAAAATCCTCTATGGTGATGTGGAAATTCATGATGTGGCCGCGATCAAAGGCGCGATTGTGATCGCGGATGATTTGATGCCATCAGAATTTATGTTCTACGCCAAGGCGGGGCTGTCGGGTCTGGCACTGGCGTCGGGCGGCGCGACCTCGCACGTTTCCATTTTGGCTGCGGCGGAAAATATTCCGGCCCTCGTTGCTCTGGGCGATGAGCTTTTGCACATCGAAGCGGGCACCAAGGCGATGATCCATAGCGGTCAGGCGCGCCTGGTGTTGAACCCGGCCGATGATTTGATCAAAGATCTTGAGGTTAAGCGCAAGCGCCGTCAGGAGGCCAATGCCAAGGCGGCTTTGGAGGCCTTGGAGCCTGCTTCGACCCAGGATGGTCAGCGCATTCATGTCTTTGCCAATCTGGCCAGTGTTGATGAAGCCTCCAGCGTCATCCGCCACGGGGCGGAGGGGTGTGGCTTGCTCCGGACCGAATTCCTGTTCACCAATCGGCGCACAGCGCCCAATGAGGATGAGCAGGAAGAGGTCTATGCTGCGATCTCAGAATGTTTGAAGCGCCAGCCCGTGGTCATTCGCACTATGGATGTCGGCAGTGATAAGCCGGTCCCCTTCTTGGATTTGGGCGATGAAGAAAACCCGGCCCTGGGCCTACGCGGTGTGCGGACCTTCTTTGTCCGGCCTGATTTGATGAAGGCACAGGTGCGTGCCTTGCTGCGCGCTTCACGCCAGCGCGATATCCAGATCATGGTGCCCATGGTGGCAAGCCCGCAGGAGCTGATTGATTTTCGCGCGGTCGTGCGTGAAGAAGCCGATGATTTGGGTATTTCCAGCCTGCCTGCGATCGGTACGATGATCGAAACCCCGGCCAGCGCCGTGATTGCCGAGCAAATCGCGCAGGTCGCTGATTTCTTCTCCATCGGGACCAATGATCTCACCCAATATACCCTGGCCATGGATCGCGGTCATGCGGCGTTGGCGGGGCAGCTCGATGCCATGCACCCGGCCGTTCTGGGTATGATTGCCCGTGTGGGTGAAGTGGGACAGAAAACCCATACCCCGGTCAGTGTTTGCGGCGGTCTCGCCTCTGATCCCTTGGCGGTGCCGATCCTCATCGGGATGGGGATCACCAAGCTTTCGGTTGTGGAATCCATGATTGCCCCGACCAAAGCCATTATCCGTAGTTTGAAAACCGAAGACTGTCAGGCGGCGGCGAAAACCGTGCAAACCCTGATGAGTGCCAAGGATGTGCGCGCCCATATCGCCGCGCAATGGCCCGATCTTGATCGCTGGCTGTAAGGGAGGAATAAACGATGTCATTCTCACTCTCTGGGGTACAGCGCCTGGGCCGGGCCTTGATGTTGCCAATCGCGGTTCTGCCCGCGGCCGGTCTTCTGCTGCGCTTGGGCCAACCTGACCTTCTCGACATTCCTTTCATGGCGGCTTCGGGCAATGCGATCTTTTCCTATCTGGGATTATTGTTCGCCATCGGGGTCGCGGTCGGGTTTTCTAAAGACGGCCATGGGGCGGCCGGTTTGGCCGGTCTTGTTTGCTTCTTGGTGACGCGCTTTGGCGCAGAAACCTTGATCAGCGTACCGCCGCAAACCCTTGCCGGGGTGCCAGAGGCCTATCAGGGCGTCGTGGCGGCCGACTATATCAAAAACACGCTCAAGCTGATGTGGGTGCCGATGGGTATTCTATCGGGGATTTGGGCAGGGCTTTTATATAACAAATTCAACGATATTCGCTTGCCTGAATATCTCGCCTTCTTTGGCGGAAAGCGCTTTGTGCCCATCGTTTCGGCTGTGGCTGGGATGGCGATGGCGCTCTTCTTCGGTCTTACCATCACCTATCTTGATGCGGGTATGGAAGCGGTCTCGCGCGGCATTGTCGGCTTGGGCGAATTTGGCGTTTTCCTGTTCGGCACGCTTAACCGCTTGCTGATTATGACGGGGCTGCATCACATCATCAATAATTTCGCCTGGTTCGTTCTGGGGGATTATCAGGGTGCAACGGGCGATCTTAATCGCTTTTTTGCCGGTGATCCTGATGCGGGTGGCTTTATGACCGGTTTCTTCCCAGTGATGATGTTCGGTCTGCCGGCGGCCTGTTATGCGATGTATCGTCAAGCCCTGCCTGAACGGCGTAAGGAAGTGGGCGGCATGTTTATTTCGATGGCTTTAACCTCATTCCTGACCGGGGTGACAGAGCCGATTGAATTTGCCTTTATGTTCCTGGCACCGGCGCTTTATGTCATTCACGCCGTGTTGACCGGGGTGTCGATGGCCTTGATGGACTTCTTAAATGTCAAAATGGGCTTTGGCTTTTCGGCCGGTTTCTTTGACTATGCCTTGAACTTCAAGGCCGGGACGAACCCCCTTTGGATCCTTCCGATTGGGGCGGTCTATGGCGGGATTTATTTTGCGCTCTTTACCGCGGCGATTAAGCTTTTCGACCTTAAAACTCCGGGCCGAGAGGCGATCTCAACCTCCAGCACTGTTGATCCGATCGGGGCGTTTGGTGATGAAGGTTTTGCCTTCTTGGATGCCTTGGGCGGGGCGCAGAATGTGACCCGTGTGGGTGCCTGTACCACGCGCTTGCGCCTCGACATCGTCAGTCAAGATAAAGTCGATCAGGACCGTTTGCGTCAATTGGGGGCCAAGGGCTTTGTCGCCCCATCTCCTACGACGTTGCAGGTTGTGGTCGGGCCAACGGCGGAGTTGATTGCAGATAAGCTGGATGCGGCGAAGAAAAGTGAAGGCGGGTCATCAAGCGCCCCCGCGCCCGCACCGGTGGTTGAGGATAAAGCTCAAACCTATCAGGGCCAAACGGTCCTGGCGCAGGGCTTGCCAGAGCCCTTGCAGGTCGCCCTGGGCGGCTTGGCAAATATTCAATCTGTCATCCTGGCGGCAGGAAATCGTCTCATTGTTGATCTAACAGATGAGACGGCGGTCTCAATCGAGGCCCTGCGCGCAGAGAAGGTCTGGCCCGTGGGCACAGGCACCAAGGATGGCGCACATCATTACCTGGTGGCCGATGGCCGCTATTTGAAGCGCTTCGCGCTCTAAACTTAAAAAAGAATACAGGCCAGGGGGAGGGACGGGCGTCAATGGACGCCCGCCTTGTCCCATGTCTGAATGAGGGAAACACGACATGTCTGAGCTGATACCAGTTGAACCGTTTGATATCGTGGTGTTCGGGGCCACGGGGGATCTGGCGCTGCGCAAATTGATGCCCGCGCTTTACCATCGCTGGGTCGATGGTCAGATCCCGGAGCGCTCGCGTATCATCGCCGCCTCGCGCGATGAGATGAGTGATGAGGAGTATCGCGAACGGGCTCGCACCCATATTGCCAAGGAAGCCAAGGGCAAAAGCTGGGCCGATTTTGCGCAGCATTTAAGCTATGTTGCGGTCAACGCAACCGAAACCGGCGAGCATTGGACACATCTAAAATCCAAGCTGTCTGATGATGAAAGCAAGATCCGGCTTTATTATCTCGCCTTGCCGCCCATGCTTTATGGTCCGATCAGTGAGGTTTTAAAGGCCGAAGGTCTATGTACGCCCAATGCCCGGATTGTGCTGGAAAAACCCATTGGCAAAGACTTGGAAAGTGCCAAGGCGATCAATAAGGCGGTCTGCCAGGCTTTCCCGGAAAACTCGATCTTCCGCATTGATCATTATCTGGGCAAAGAAACCGTCCAGAATTTATTGATCCTGCGCTTTGCCAATTGGATGTTTGAGCCGATCTGGAATTCTACCGGCATTGACCATGTTCAGATCACGGTGGCTGAAACCTTGGGGGCTGGTAAGCGCGCGGATTATTATGATAAGGCCGGGGCGCTGCGCGATATGGTGCAGAACCATTTGCTGCAGCTGCTTTGTCTGGTGGCGATGGAGCCGCCGTCGAGCCTTGATTCCGATCCGGTGCGCGATGAAAAGCTGAAAGTGCTGCGCGCTTTACGCAAAATCTCCGCCGGGGATATTCGCCATAATGTCGTGCGCGCCCATTATCGTGCCGGGGTCAGCGCGGGCGAGCCCGTTTCGGGTTATGAAGAGGAGCTGGGCCGCTCCAGCGACACCGAAACCTTTGTTGCTATCAAAGCTCATGTCGATAACTGGCGCTGGGCGGGTGTGCCCTTCTATTTGCGCACCGGTAAGCGCATGGCTTCGCGCCGGTCTGAAATTGTGATCCAGTTCAAACCCGTTCCGCATGATATTGTCGGGGCAGGGCGCCTCCATCCCAATCGCTTGGTCATCCGTTTGCAACCGGATGAGGGTGTGAAGATGATGTTGATGACCAAAGATCCCGGCCCGGGCGGGATGCGCATGCGTTATGTGCCGCTCAATCTGAGCTATGCCGACACGTTTGAGGCCAATTATCCCGATGCCTATGAGCGTTTGTTGCTGGCCGTGGTGCGCGGCAATCTCTCGCTGTTCATGCGCCGTGATGAGGTTGAGGCAGCATGGAGCTGGGTTGATGGCATCATCAATTCCTGGGCCCAGGATAATGCCGAGCTTTATGAATACTCCGCGGGCAGTGATGGCCCGTCCCAGTCGGATCTGTTGATCGGACGCGATGAACGCGAGTGGTATGATGGTAGCCGATATTAATATGTATCAATTCACCCGTCATGACAGCGCGCAGGCCATGGTCAAAGACCTGGCAGAGGCGCTGGCCCTGACCTTGGATAAGGCGATTTCCCAGCGCGGTGAGGCGGCCTTTGCCGTCTCAGGCGGGTCTTCGCCCAAACCGCTTTATGAAGCGCTCTCAAAGACCGATCTCAATTGGTCGCGGGTCAAGGTCGTGCTGGTCGATGAGCGCTGGGTCAATCGCGGTGAGCCGGGCTCGAACGCGGATTTCATCGCCGCGACTTTGTTGCGCGATAAGGCCGCCAAGGCGCACTTCATCCCCTTAAAGAGCGATGCGCCGAGCCCTCATGAGGGGCTCGACGAGGTTGAGGCTCGCCTTGATGGGCTGCATTGGCCCTTGGATGTGGCGGTGCTGGGCATGGGCCCGGATGGTCATACCGCGTCATGGTTCCCCGATGCGGTGGGCCTTGATAATGCGCTTTATGGGGCCAAGCGTTTGGCCGCGGTGAGCGCGCATAAAAGCGAGGTTACGGGCGAGCATGTGGAACGCATCACCTTGACCCGGCGTGCGCTCGATCAATGTGGGCTCACCTTGTTGATGCTGCAGGGCGCTGCCAAGCGCGAAGCCTTCGAGATTGCCTGTGGTCCGGGCGAGATTGCCGAAATGCCGGTGCGCGCACTGCTGCGCGATCCGGACTTTGATCTTCACACCCATTGGGCTCCCTAACTGATCGATCAATAAAGGACGACGACTATGTCTATGCCGCTCAATTCTGTCATCGCCAAGGTGACCGATCGCATTCGCCAGCGCAGCGCCAAGACGCGCGCGGCCTATCTGGCGCGAATCCGTGCCGCTGGAGAAGAGGGTCCGGCGCGGGCTTCGCTGGATTGCGGGAATATCGCCCACGCCTTTGCCGCCAGTGACGCCGCGGACAAACAGGTCCAGCTGGAAAAGACCTGGCCCAATATTGGTATCGTAACGGCCTATAATGACATGCTCAGCGCGCATCAGCCGCTGGGGACTTATCCTGACAAGATCAAAACCTATCTGCGCGAAGTGGGCGCGGTGGGCCAGGTTGCCGGCGGTGTGCCTGCCATGTGCGATGGGGTGACCCAGGGGCGCGATGGGATGGAGCTGTCGCTGTTCAGCCGTGATGTCATCGCTATGGCCACTGCGGTTGCGCTCTCTCATGATACCTTTGATGGCGTCATCTGCTTAGGGGTTTGCGATAAGATCGTGCCGGGTCTGGTGATGGGCGCGCTCAGCTTTGGTCATTTACCGATCCTCTTCCTGCCCGCCGGTCCCATGCGCTCGGGTATTCCCAATCCGGAAAAGGCGCGTATCCGTCAGCTTTATGCCGAGGGTAAGGTGGGGCGTGATCAATTACTGGTCGCCGAAAGCGCGAGCTATCATTCCCCCGGCACGTGTACTTTCTATGGCACGGCCAATTCCAATCAGATGCTGATGGAGATTATGGGGCTGCATGTGCCAGGCTCGGCCTTTGAAAATCCAGGCACGCCCTTGCGTGAAGCCTTGATCCGCGCAACCGCGCACCGTGCGGCGGCCATCACCAAGCAAAAGGGCGGCTTTCGCCCTATCGGTGAAGCCATTGATGAGCGCGCGATCGTCAACGCCATTATCGGCCTGCACGCGACCGGGGGCTCGACCAATCATACGCTCCACATACCGGCGATTGCGCGCGCGGCGGGGATTATCATTGATTGGCAGGATTTTGCCGATCTGGCCGATGTCACGCCCTTATTGTGCAAGGTCTATCCCAATGGCCCGGCCGATGTGAACCATTTCCATGCGGCGGGGGGGCTAGCCTTCTTGATCCGCGAGTTATTGGGCGCAGGATTGCTGCACGGCGATGTGTTGACCCTGGGGGCGGATGATCTGGCGGGTTTTGCTAAAGAACCTGGTCTAGAGGGTAAGGATATCGTCTGGCGTGAACCGCCAGAAGAAAGCGGCGATCTGGATATTGTGCGCCCGGCCTCTAATCCCCTTTCCAAAGATGGCGGCCTACGCGTGGTCAGCGGTAATCTGGGCCGCGGCGTCATCAAGGTTTCGGCTGTAAAGCCCGAACACCGCGTGGTGGAGGCCCCGGCGATCGTGTTCCACTCGCAAAATGCGCTGATTGAGGCCTTTAAGGCTGGGGCGCTGGATAAGGACTTCATTGCCGTGGTGCGTTTTCAAGGGCCAAAAGCCATTGGCATGCCAGAGCTGCATAAGCTGACCCCGCCCTTGGGTGTTTTACAAGATCGTGGTTTTAAAGTTGCGCTGGTCACCGATGGACGTATGTCCGGGGCTTCGGGCAAAGTTCCGGCGGCCATTCATGTCTGCCCCGAAGCCGAAGCCCAAGGCCCGATTGCCAAGGTTCGCGATGGTGACATTATTCGCCTGGACAGCGATGCCGGGATTTTACAGGCCAAGGTGGAGGCGGATGAGTGGGCCGCGCGTGATCTGGCCCAGCATGATCTCACCGCGTCACATTCGGGCATGGGGCGTGAGCTGTTTTCTGGTTTCCGCGCGCTGGTCAGTGAGGCTGAGGCGGGCGCGGTTGCCATTCCAAATCTCGCCGGGGAGGGCGAAGGATGAGCCAAGCTAAAGTACATGCGGTGTTAGACGCGGCGAGCGTCATTCCCGTTCTTACCCTTCATGATGTGGCTAAAGCTGCGCCCCTGGCTGAAGCCTTGGCGGCCGGTGGGCTACGCGTCATCGAAATGACCTTGCGCACCGATTGCGCGCTTGAGGCGATGGCTGAGATGAAGCGCGCCGTGCCGGAGCTTTATGTGGGCATGGGTACGCTGCGTAACCCAGATGATGTCAAGGCCAGTGTCGATGCGGGGGCAGACTTTCTGGTCTCACCCGGTCTAACGCCAGCGCTGGCGAAGGCTATGCTGGAGTGTGATGTCGCGGGCTTACCCGGTGTTTCCACCGCCAGTGAAGCGATGAGCGCCAAGGCCATGGGCTTTGAGGCGCTGAAATTCTTCCCAGCTGAACAATCCGGCGGTGCGCCCTGGCTGAAATCCATTGCGGGCCCGCTTCCCGATATTCGCTTTTGTCCTACCGGTTCGATCAGCGAAGACCTGGCACCGAGTTATCTGGCCCTACCCAATGTGGCCTGTGTCGGTGGATCCTGGATCACCCCGGCGAAGGCGATAGAGGCTGGGGAGTGGAGCCAGATTACGGAAAATGCCAAACGGGCACAAAGCTTGAAACCGCGCTAAGGCTTAGGCGTCATCCAGTTCGGGGCCTTCGGGGGGCAGCACCACTACGGTGAACCAAAAATCCTCGATGGCCCCGGCCACTTCCACGAATTTTTGAACATCAACCGGCTTGGTCATATAGCTGTTGGCGTGCAGCTTATAACTCTCCAAGATGTCGCGTTCCGCTTCAGAACTGGTTAGAACCACAACCGGAATGGTACGTAAATCTTCATCAGATTTGACTATATCTAAGACCTGCTTGCCGTCGATTTTTGGCAGGTTGAGATCCAAAAGAACGATATCCGGGCGCGGGGCATCGACATGCTTACCGCGCTTGAAGAGGAAATCGAGCGCTTCCTCCCCATCTTCCGCAATAAAAATCCGGTTGGCCAGCTTGCTGTTTTCAAAGGCAAGCTTGGTTAGAAGAACGTCATTGTCATTATCTTCAACCAATAAGATATCGATCGGTTGCATCTTATCCAGGAGCATCGCCTTCTTCCTTTTTGGGTAAGTCTACAGGGTTGGGTTGTGGCCAGTAAATGTAAAAATGACTGCCTTCATCTTCTTCGCTTGTCACCCAGATCTTACCACCCAGATTGGTGATGATCTTGCGACAGATCGCCAATCCCATTCCGGTGCCGGGATAGCGTGATAACTTATGAAGGCGTTTAAAAGGTTGAAATATTTGCTCACAATACTCTTGCTTCATCCCTATTCCGTTATCGCGGACGTGGAAGAGGAAACCGTTCTCTTCTGGCTCGGCCCAAATCGCAATTTGAGGCGGTTCAGCGTCCTTAGAATACTTAATAGCATTTGAAATTAAATTTTGGAATAAGCGTATAAAGCGAACGGGATTGGTCGCTAAAGTTTCGGGTAAATTTTGAATATCCAGGCAGGCATTCTTCTCCGCAATCGGGTCTGATAGATTTTCAAGCACCGTTTGGAGCGCCGCCTTGGGATCTAAATCTACGAATGATCCGGAATTATCATCCAGGCGAGAAAAGACGATCAGATCATCGAGCAAGGCCTGCATGCGATGCGAGGAATCGACACAAATCTTGAGATATTTCAAAGCGTCTGGGTCGAAGCTCTCTTTATATTGTGAATATAGGATTTGTGCGAAATTGCTGATCATGCGTAAGGGTTCGCGCAGATCATGGGACGCGGCATAGGTAAAACGCTCTAGCTCCGTGATGGTATTTTCAAGCTGAGCAATAAAGGTTTCTCGCTCTTTTTCCGCATTCTTTCGCTCGGTCAGATCGCGGACTGTACCGACAAAGAAGCGCTCGCCATGGGTAAAGATTTCAGAAATCGTTAGATCAATGGGGAATGTGCTACCCGATTTATGTTGGGCGCGAGTCTCACGCCCAATACCGATCACTTTGGCTTTGCCGGTATTAAGGTAGTTCGTGATATAATCGTCATGATGTTCGCGAATACCTTCAGGGGTCAGCATTTTGACATTCTGGCCAAGGACTTCGTGGGGGTCATAGCCAAAAAGGGTTTTAGTGGCGGGGTTGACATCACTGATGAGGCCTTGGCTGTCAATCACGATAAGAGCATCCATCGATGTTTCAGTGACAGCGCGAAAACGTTCCTCGCTGCGCCTTACCGCGTTTAAGGCCTCCACTTCTGTACTGACATCGAGAAGTGAGCCGACGAGGCGTACGGGCATGCCTTGATCATCGCATCTGGCCATGCCGGTCATTCGGCACCAAACATAATAGCCGTCTTGATGTCTGAACCTTAGGTCAATATCGAAAGGTGTGTCGGCGGTGAAATGCGCTTGGATAACGCTATCGCAATGGGCGCGTTCATGCGGGTGGATCCGTTGAAAAAAGGCGTCAGCTTCCTCAAAATTAAAGTCGGGATCCAAGCCTAAAATCTGCTTGCCGCGCGCGGATAGCTCAAGCGTATTTTTGATAATGCGCCAATCCCAAAGTCCCACCGACATACCGCGTACGGCTAAGTCATACCGCTCTTCACTGCGCGCAAGGGAGCTGATGGTTTGGGCTAGTCTTCGCGATTGGCGCTGGAGCAGATTAAGGCTTAAAATCAGCCCGATAAAGGCAAAGGTAAGAACCAGGCCGATTGCCCAAATAATAATCTGGCGGGCTTGGGTTTTGTCGGTAACGAAATCGCGACTAGGTTGGGTCGTTAGCTGCCAATTCATACCTGCGACGCGTACGATGTGGATGGCAGGCAAATAACCCTTATGGGCTGGCTTATGTTCGAGTGTAACCAGGGATGTTTCGGATTCGCCTAAGGTATAGACAAAATCTTCTTTAGCCTCTTTTGAAAGGATGTTTTCCATCAAGATGGTCAGATCAATGACCCCAACGATAAAGCCTTGAATATGATCGTCGCGAGATATGGGAGCGATGATTAAAAACCCTCGCCCGCCTTGCAATAAATCCCCAATATGTGAGGGCGTTGGAATATTGAAGGTGCGCGCGCGCGTCAGCGCTTCTGATCGTAAGGGGTCTCCGTCCAGATCAAGCTCAATGACCATCTCATTTTCGGCAGCAGGCTCCGCCCAGCGAATGATATTGTCTTCATCTACCCATTCTAGCGCTCTCATCCAGGACTTGTTTCGGGCATAAACTTGCGCATCGGCGCGCCATTCAAATTCTGGGGTGCCGCCTTGGCGACTGGCCCACCGCTGGGCAACCCGGTCTACGGATTGCACATCTTGGGCGACTTGAAATTGCACCAAATTGGCAATGGAACGGCCTTGGGTTTGCGTGGCCAAGATGACCGCTTCTTCTGTGCGCTTCTCATTTTGATGAACGATTAATCCGGTCAAGGTCAAGCCAAGCGCGAAGACAGCAAGTGCCAAGGCGACATGCAATTGAATCGAGGCGTTAAGGGACTTCAAAACGTCTGGCATACGCGCTCGCACCCTATCCATCGCGCCGGGCTCATTTCGCTGAATCTATTTCAGTGTAATAAGGCTTTAGGATGCAAGATAAAAATAAAGAAGGGGTACGGCTTGTGTGTGGTTTCTCGAAGGCTTTAGGATAAATGTATTAAATGCATGCGTGATTTACACTCTTCCACATGGCAAGAGTTTTAGAGCGGGCTGGCGATAATGACGTGTTTGTCCCTTAATTGCCCCTGTAAGGCTGCATCGGGCTGCGAATCAAAGACATAGATATCGCCAACCTCAAATGGGGCGGTGATAATCAGGCCCTTGCGGTTAAACTTTGTATGGTCCGCGACGATAACACTTTTTTGGGCCATGGGCATGACGGCGCGTTTAAACTCCGCCTCAGGCATGTGAAAGTCTAACAGCCCCCGATCTGGGTCTAGCGCGCCGATTGAGAAGAAGGCGAGATCCGGCCTGAACTGACGCGCGTAATCAATGGCACTGGGGCCAAAGGCAGAGCGATAATCGGTGCTGATTTCTCCGCCCGCCAAGTAAACCCGATTATTGTTGCGCCCGCTGACTTCGCGTGCGACCTCGATCGCGTTCGTTACGATTGATAGATTGCGTTGACGTGTCAAGTGCTTGGCGACCCAGCACGACGTCGTGCCGCTATCGATGAGCACCGTCATGCCATCCTCAACCAAATCTGCGGCGGCTGCGCCAATCGCGCGTTTGGCGCTGCCCTCTTCACCCATGCGCAATTGATAAGGGGCTTCGAATATATTGTCGGGTAAGCGCACCCCGCCATGGTGCTTTTGCACATGACCCTCAGCTTCTAATTGGCGCACATCGCGGCGAATGGTCTCTTCAGAGACGTTGAATTGCTCCGCCAGTTCAGCGATGCTGGCGGCGCGCTTTTCTTCAAGATGAGTTAAAATGGCTGATTGGCGAATGGGGTGGCTCATATTCAATCTCTGCTTGGAAATTTAAATACCTTTACTGCCCACGCTAGGGCGGTTCAAGTCTTGATAAAAATGGGATGCAGGCTCCTGGGCTTTCAAGAGGGCTGAGGTAAGGACCAGGCAGGGGCGGGTCTGCAGATTTATGAAATATTTTGCCATTATTTGACCGCATTTTGACCGACATAGCCTGGTGATTGGCTGAAAATCAATTCAGGATTGAATTCCAGCCGCATTTAGTGTGATGGAAAAATAAATGGTTTGAGGCAATAGAAGGAAAGAAAATTTCTTGTATCATCTTATTCAATAATATTTTTTAGTTCATTAATTTGAAGGCTATTCGCAATTTATTGAATTATAAATTTCGCGCTGCATTTGAATTTTAAAAGTGGGCATTCGCCTCAGTCATGCCAAATTTGTGCGCGACATCACGGTCCATGGGAAATGCTCTTGGCTCAAAGCTTGGGACAGACAAGAGCATCTGGGTAGGACATAAGATTGTGCGTAAAAAAGATGAAGCATTACATGCTCGCCGCCGGGAAGAAGTTTTAGAAGCTGCTGCGCGGTGTTTTGTAGAAAAAGGTGTTCACCAGACGAGTGTGCACGATATTTGCGCGGCGGCGCAGTTAAGCCCTGGGGGGCTTTACCGCTATTTTCGCAGCAAAAGCGATATCATTTTGGGGTTGGCTGAACAGGACCGGCAAGAATTAGCTGGGTTTATTGAAGCGCTCAGCGCGAGCCATAACGTCGCTGAAACACTCAATGATTTTGCGGCGCCCCTGGTTGAGATCATTTATGGCTCTGATTATGGCCGGTTGACCTTGGAGTTCGCGGCCGAAGCCGGGCGTAATCCTGATGTCGCTGCGGTGTTTGACGAGGCGCGCGGGGCCTTGCGTGAAGCTTTGATAGGCGCTGTAGAGCGCTCTCAAAGCGCAGGTGTGCTCTCCGATGAGCTTGATAGCGAGGTGATTGTTTTCACCGTGCAAAGTTTGATCCGGGGGATGACGGGGCGTGAAGGGGCGTTGGGCGCACTGTCTCCCGCAAAAGCGGTTGAAGCCTTCCGTGGTGCGATTGAAACTTTGTTTTTACCCGCGCGCTTGGCGGCCTAGGGCGCATCCTCGGTTGAAACTTAAATTTGGGTGGATGGCGGGTTAATCATATGCGCGGGGCGCTGAGGATGATCGTGCGCTTTGTGTAAGTGATGGCTGAAAAATCATTGGTCGTTTACAAGATCATCTTCATCGACGGGGTGAAGGCTTGTTCGCGTGTTCGCTTTGTTTGAGCGCAAAGCCATGGGCCACGTACATTATATTAGGCTGAATGGGATGGAGATTTAATCGTCCCTCCAAGACGGGTTCTAATCTCACGACCGATCAGAAACTCATGATACGGCATCCCACCAGGGGTGCCGTTTTTTTTGGTCACTAGACAGTTTTGAACCGAGGCTAAGTCTTCTAATTATTCGCTCTTTGGGAGATTTAGCGCCCAAATCTTTCCCCTTCGCGCGAAATTTAAATGCTGTCGTTAGGGCTTCATTAGAGAAATCCGTAAAATTTATATGGTGAATGTAAACACTGAATGACTTGCGAATATCGACGGTGCACGCGTTGGGGTAGAGTTTATGACTTGGAAAGCCATGACAACGATCGACACTAGCATGTTGAATATATTGAAAAACACGCTCGGCGATCAGGGCTTCTCAGCGTGTCAGGAGGAGTTTGCCGTCGAGCTGCACCATTTAGTGCGCACCTATCAAAAGTTGCGCATTGAGGGTGATGATTCGTCTGCGTGTGAAATTGCGCATGCCTTGAAGGGGGCCGCGATGAATATTGGTTTGATGCGGTTAGGTCAGCTAGCGGGTCAGTTCGAGAGAGCCTTATCCAGCGGGCAAGCTCCTGATGATGAAGAGAATTTATCTGAAACTTTAGATGAAGCGCTTGACGCATTGAGGGACGCTGCATGAGCGGATCGGTTCTGCCCTATGAGGAATATACCCTACCGGCGCGCCTTGATGCCCTGGCCGCTGATAGCGTGTTTCATGACCTCGAAACGTATATTCACAGCGGGGTAAATTTACATCTGAAAGCCAGTGAGGTGACGCGGCTGGACACGCCGGCGGTGCAGCTGTTGCTGGCCATCGCTAAGACGCAAAAAAATCTAGGGGTTGAGCTGGTTGTTGAGGAGCCATCCACGGCGATGGCAGACACGATGGGGCGTTTAGGGTTGAGCCAGTATTTGCAGGAATGGAAGGGATGACATGACGCGGCGGGTTTTGGCAGTCGATGATTCAAAGACCATGCGCGACATGGTGTCTTTCACGCTCAAACGCGGGGGCTTCGAGGTCGTTGAAGCTGAAGACGGGGTGGATGCAATAGCGCGGAGCGCCACGGGACTGTTTGATCTGGTCATCACGGATATCAATATGCCGCGCATGGACGGGATCACTTTAGTTGGCAAGCTTCGTAGCGACCCAAGATTTCGAACAACCCCCATTCTCGTTCTTACGACGGAGGCTGATGCCACCAAGAAGGCTGCCGGTAAAGCAGCCGGAGCCACGGGCTGGATCGTTAAACCCTTTGAACCCAGCCAATTGCTGGATGTGGTTCACAAGGTCTGTCGTTAGGAGCGCGCTTTATGGATGAATTTGAGCAGTTCCGTCAGACCTTCTTTGAAGAGTGTGCAGAGCTGTTGGAGCACCTCGAGGAGGCAACATCGAGCCTTCTACCGGGCCAAAACGACCCAGATGTGCTGGACCGGATGTTTCGTGCTGTCCATTCGATCAAGGCCGGTGCGGGAGCATTTAAATTTGAGCGCTTAGTGCGCTTTTCCCACGAATTTGAAACGGTTATGGATTTGGTGCGCTCAGAGCGCATTCTTCTAGATGATGATGATCCTGACTTTTTGCTGCGCTGCAGTGATGTGCTGCATAGCTTAGTCAGCGCCGCACAAAATGGTGTTGAGGCCGCTGAGGGTGTCGAGCATGAGGCCTTAGAAGACCTCAAAGATATGGCGAAACGCGCCAGCGACACGCCTGATATGCCATTGGATTTGATTATCCCGCAGGCCGATTGTGACACCACTGAAAAGCGCTTCACCCTACATTTCCGCCCCCATCGCGGGCTCTATGAAAGCGCGAACGAGCCCTATCTTTTAATTGATGCTCTGGCCGGGCTGGGGGCCTTAACGGTCAAAGCGGATGTCAGCGCCATTCCCGAGTTTAAAGATTTCCACCCGGAAGAGGCCTATCTCGCCTGGGATATGGATCTGCTGGCGGTGTGCAATGAAGGCGATATTCGTGAGGTCTTCGAGTTTGTTGAAGATGAGTGCGACCTTACCATCACATGCATTGATGATGATGTTGATGAGCTGACCGACACGCCCTATGTGGTCGAGGAAAAGGGCGCTGATTTGACCAAGAGTGCGCCTGCGCCGCAGGCGGCAAGTCCGGTGAAAGCCATTCAAGCCCTGGAAGATCCCAATGCGGGGCAAAACAAAGTCAGCTCCATTCGCGTCGATCTGTCTCGCGTGGATCGCTTGGTCGACATGGTGGGTGAGCTGGTCATTGCCCAGGCCGTCGCGCTGCAAAGCCTGGAAGAGCTGGTTGATATCCGCCATGTGCGCCAGCTGCAGAGCTTAGAAGATCTCACCCAACGCACCCGTGCCCTTCAAGAGGGGGTGATGGCGATCCGCATGCAGCCCTTGCGCGCGGTCTTCTCTCGTTTCCCCCGGGTCGTGCGTGATATTGCAGCCAAGCTGGGTAAGCGTGTGCGTCTGGAAATCGAAGGCGAAGGGACCGAAGTCGATAAAACCATCATTGAAGAGCTAAGCGATCCTTTAACCCATATGATCCGCAATTGTTTGGATCATGGCTTGGAAACCCCTGAAGAGCGTAAGGCCGCTGGCAAGCCTGAAGAAGGCGTGGTGCGTCTGACAGCCGAACAGCGCAATGGGCGGATTTTGATCCGCGTTGGCGATGATGGCCGCGGTTTGAACCCCGAAAAAGTTCTTAAAAAGGCCAAGGAAAAGGGGCTCGTGTCTCAGGACGCGGACATGTCCAAGGAAGAGATCGAAAACCTCATCTTCTTGCCGGGGTTTTCAACCGCCGATCAGGTGTCTGACCTGTCCGGGCGCGGCGTCGGCATGGATGTGGTCCGGCGCAATATTCAAAAGCTGGGTGGGCGGATCGGTGTGGATTCCATACCCGGTCAAGGGTCAATCTTTACGATGGCCTTGCCGCTGACCTTGGCGGTGCTGGACGGAATGTTGGTCTCGGCGCGCGCGGAGACCTATGTCATCCCACTCTCTGCGATTGTGGAAACGGTCTGTCCTAAAGCCTCTGACCTGCGCGATATGCCCGATAGCGGCCAGGTGATGTCGCTGCGCGGGGAAGTCATTCGTTTGATCGATGTGGGTACAGCTCTACGAACGGACACCATAAATAATGTCGAGCCGCTGCGCCAGATGGTGGTGGTGACCGAGACCGAGCTGGGCCGCAAAATTGGTCTCATTGTGGATGGGGTTTTAGGTCAGCAACAAGTCGTCATCAAAAGCCTGGAGGTCAATTACCGCGCTATTGCGGGGGTCGCGGGTACGGCGGTGCTGGGCGATGGCCGGGTCCGTTTGATTTTAGATGTGGATGGCTTGAGTGAAATTAATCCCCCCAGCCAGGACGCCCCTAACGCACTTAAACAAAAAGGGATGCGCGCATGAGTATGCAAACTGTCCTCAAAGATGTGGATGATGAAACGCTCGATAGCTTGCGCCCCAATCAGGCCGGGCGTCAGCAATATATCAGTTTCGCCTCCGGTAAGGAGCATTATGCGGTCGACATCATGTCGGTGCGCGAAATCAAGGGCTGGACGGAGACCACACGGCTTCCCAACCAACCTGATTATGTGCGTGGTGTGATCAATCTGCGCGGATCTGTTCTGCCGATCATTGATCTCAGCCGGCGCCTTGGTGGTGGATTTACAGAAGCCTCGCAACGTCATGTGATTGTAATCGTAGCGGTTAAGAATCGGCTGGTTGGCCTGTTGGTTGACGCGGTGTCCGACATTCTTTCCGTTGCGGATACCGCGATACAGGCTGTGCCTGACACGCACAGCCATGATGACGATAAAGCCTTCAGCGGACTTCTGACGGAAGGCGAGCATATGGTGGCCATGCTCGATCTTGATCATCTGCTTGCCCGTGTCAGCGCGCAGGTCGAGCACGCATCGCAAAGCTCATCCCAGGAACATTAAGCCCTTAGGTGTTTGTCATGACTATGTATTCTACATCCACTGCCCCAGTGAACGCGTCTGAACTCCACACCAAGCGGCTAGTTCTGACGGCAGCAACTTTCTTGGCCAGTTTGGCGATTATCATCGTGGCGGGGTTTCTCGCGCAAACCTATGGCTGGTTGGGAGCCTTGCTGATTGCTGTCCCGGCAGCCGGGGCCTATGCGGCCTGGGGTTATGGGCTGAGTTCTGAGCCGAAGACTGCCGCGCCGGTGTCGCCAGTGAATGATGAACGCCAGGCGCGTTTAAACTCAGCGCTCGATTGCGCAACGACGAATGTGATGATTGCGGATGCCCAGTACAACATCACCTATATGAATGCCACGATGAAAGAGATGATGCGTGCGGCCGAAGATGATCTTCGTTCAGAACTGCATAATTTTGATAGTCGCCAGTTGATTGGTACGAATATCGACCAATTCCATAAAAATCCTGCCCATCAACGCGCTATGCTCGATCGCTTAACCAAGCCTTACTACACGGAGCTAAAAATTGGTGTACGTGAGTTTAAACTGATTGCTAGCCCAATTTTTGATGACAGCAATACCCGTCTGGGTACTGTTGTTGAATGGGCGGATATTACCAAGCAACGTTTAAGTGAGCGCAAGCAAGCACAAGAGGTAGCCGAGAATGTACGTATTCGTTCTGCCTTAGATGCGGCGACGACAAGTGTCATGCTGGCGGATCATAATTATGACATCGTTCATATGAACCCCGCCATGGGCCAGATGATGCGCGATGCCGAAGCGGATCTGCGTACGGAGTTGAGGTCCTTTGATGCTAATAAATTGATCGGGGCCAATATCGATGTATTCCATAAAAATCCGGCCCATCAGCGCCAATTATTAGATCGTCTGAAAGAGCCATACCGCACGTCATTGCAGGTGGGTGGACGTGAATTTGACTTGATCGCAAGTCCAATTTTTGACCATGACAATAACCGTTTAGGCACTGTGGTCGAATGGGCAGACGTCACCAAGTTGCGCCAACAAGAACGTAAGCAAGCCCAAGTGGCAGCGGAAAATTCTCGCATTCGTTCGGCTTTGGACAATACCTCAACCAATGTCATGGTTGCCGATGATGATGCGCGCATTGTTTATATGAACCAAGGTCAGATGGAGATGATGCGAGAGGCTGAAGCGGATTTACGCAAGGCCTTGTCCCGCTTTGATGCGAATAATCTGATTGGTCAAACCATGGATATCTTCCATAAAAATCCGGCCCATCAGCGCGGATTGATTGAGAATCTCAGATCCACCTACGAAGCCGATATTAAGGTTGGGGTACGTCATTTCCACTTAATAGCGAACCCAGTGCTTGACGATAATGGCAAGCGGTTGGGAACAGTTGTTGAATGGCGAGATGAGACGAAAGAAAAAGCGATTGAAGTTGAAATTCAATCTGTCGTTCAAGCCGTAAGTGAGGGTGATTACTCGCATAAAATTTCTACAGAAGGGAAAGTAGGATTTCATCTCGCTCTGGCGGCTTCAATTAACGATCTAAGCGATACCGTAAGCAGTGTATTCAATCGATTTGGTGATATGCTGGAGGCCTTGGCCAAAGGTGACTTAACTCAACGTATTACTGATAATTACAAGGGTGTTTATGGGTCCTTGAAGGATAACTATAACGCTTCGGTTGATAGCTTATCTGATACTGTAAAAGAAATCACAGTGTCGGCGACAGAGGTGGCGAGTGCGGCCGAAGAAATTTCCACAGGAGCCAATGATCTTTCACAACGCACGGAACAACAAGCTGCGAACCTGGAAGAAACGGCGTCATCCATGCAAGAGATGACCTCAACGATTAATCAGAATGCGGATAATGCCGAACAGGCGAGCCAGTTTGCCGTTGCTGCGCGTGATGCAGCAACCCGCGGGGGCAGCGTCGTTGAAAACGCGGTGCTTGCGATGGGCAAAATTGAAGCGTCTTCACGATCCATTTCTGACATTATTGGGGTGATTGATGAGATCGCTTTCCAGACGAATTTATTGGCCTTGAATGCAGCGGTAGAGGCCGCGCGTGCCGGTGATGCGGGACGGGGCTTTGCTGTGGTGGCGTCTGAAGTGCGTTCCTTGGCACAGCGCTCTGCCCAGGCGGCAAAAGATATCAAGGATTTGATTGTCGATTCTACCGGTCAAGTTAAGGGTGGGGTCGATCTGGTCAACAAGACGGGTGAATCTCTAAAAGAAATTGTTGAATCGGTACGTCGGGTCGCTGACATCGTCGCTGAAATCTCGGCCGCGAGCCGCGAGCAAGCTTCGAGCGCACAGGAAATCAATAGTGCGGTTACCCAGATGGATGAAATGACCCAGCAAAACTCCGCCTTGGTTGAGGAGAATGCGGCCGCCGCTAAAACTATGAATTCTCAAGTTACTCGAATGAATCAATGCTTGAGTGGGTTTAAAGTTGCCGGCTTAGCCAGCGGCTCGCACCGTTTTGCGGCACAAGAAACCTCTGCGGCGTCGCCCGCTCGCGCGATGAAGAAGACCAGTGGAGCGCGTGGATTACAGACCGCGCTCGCTGAAAGTGTCCTTGATGACGATGATTGGAGCGAATTCTAAAGATAACTTCGGTCAATCAGTGAGACAATAATGGCGCTCTCCGTTTCAAAAAGCGATAAAAATCAGAATTTTGAAAACCGTGAATTCGCGATGAGTGAAGCGGATTTTCAAAAGATCAAGACTTTTATCTATGATCGCGCGGGGATCTCTCTGAGCGATCAAAAGCGGGGCTTGGTGTATGCCCGCTTGACACGGCGGCTTCGTGATCTAGGCCTGACGACGTTTAAGGCCTATCTTGATTATTTGGCAGAGGGTCAAGATAATCAAGAATTTAGTAATCTTGTCAATGCGTTGACGACGAACCATACCAAGTTTTTTAGAGAGCGTCACCATTTTGACTTTCTGCGCGGCACGGCCGCTGCGCAATGGCGAAAGCAACTTACCCGGGGTGCGCCTTCCAAAATTAGAATTTGGTCAGCGGGCTGTTCTACGGGTGAAGAGCCCTATACCATTGCGATGACCATGGCCCATGCCTTTGATCTCGACTTTGACTGGAAGATTTTAGCGACGGATATTGATACAACCGTGCTCTCGCACGCCAAGCGCGGGCAATATAGTGTAGATACAGCACGTGACATTCCCGCTCAGGTGAAGCATCGCTATATGCGCAGTTTAGGCCAGGATTTGATTGAAGTTGACAAACAGCTTCAAAGTCATATTCGCTTTAACCGTCTCAATCTACATGGCAACTGGCCGATGAAAGGGCCATTTGATGCAATATTTTGTCGCAATGTGACAATATATTTCGACCCGCCCACTAAGAATAAGCTGATCCAACGTTTCATTCAATTGTTGCCTCCAGGCGGGTTTTTATTTCTGGGGCATTCGGAAACCTTGGCGAGCAGAGATCTCGACTTAGAGCCCCTGGGGCGTACCGTCTATCAGCGCCCAATGAAGGGGGGGTGATGGTATGAGTGCAGGACGAAAGCTTAAGACTTCCGAGGGTATCAATATTCACCGCTATCATGACAGCAGTTCAAATCGCTGGATCGTAAAGATCATGCCGGGTGGGCAGTATATCTCCTATAATCAGGGTGAGTTGATAGCTACGGTTTTAGGGTCCTGTGTGGCGGCGTGCGTGTATGACCCGTTCGTCAAAATTGGCGGTATGAACCATTTCATGCTGCCCCACGACAATGAGGGATTGTGGGATGGAGCAAGCCTGGCTCTTCGCTATGGAAATCACGCGATGGAAGGCCTCATCAATGATTTGATGAAGTCTGGAGCCATTCGTAGTCGCTTGGAGTGTAAGGTGTTTGGTGGGGCGAATGTTGGCGCATCAGGCAATGTCGCGGCGATTGGCTCTAAGAATGCAACTTTCATCCGCTCTTATGCGGCAAAAGAGAATTTGCGCATTGTAGCTAGTGACTTAGGGGGAAATAAGGGGCGTCGTATTCTGTTCGATCCCCATACGGGAAAATCCTGGCGACGGTTTATCCAGGGTGGGGATGTGCAAGAGATCGCGAAGCGTGAGTCCAAATTAAGTTTGGCTCCGCCGGTATTGGAAAAAGCCAAGGGTAGCATAGAGCTATTTTAGGAGGTCGACGTGCCGGATAAGATTATACGGGTATTGATCGTCGATGATTCTGCGCTTATGCGACAGATACTCCAAACAATCCTTGGAAAAATTCCTGGGTTTAATGTTGTTGGAACAGCGTCTAATCCCCTCATAGCGCGCCAAATGATCAAAGACCTTCATCCCGATGTGATTACTTTAGATATCGAGATGCCGCAAATGGATGGTCTGTCTTTTCTTGAAAAAATCATGACCTTGCGTCCGATGCCTGTCGTGATGGTATCATCTTTAACCCAAGCGGGCGCAGATGCCACTTTACGAGCTTTAAGCATGGGGGCTGTTGATTTTATCAGCAAGCCGAGCGGAGATATCCGCGAGGGTATGGAGGCTTTAAGCCAAAAGCTTGTTGAGAAGCTGCGAATGGCCGCGCGCACCCGGGTCAGGGCCTATCAACCTCGCAAGGAAAGGCAAGCCCTTGAGCTTTTGCCGATCGCATCCAGTGAAGTGGTGATTGCGATCGGGGCTTCTACGGGCGGTGTTGAGGCCCTGGGTCATGTGCTGGAGCGTTTGCCCGCCAATAGTCCAGCTGTCATCATTACCCAGCATATGCCGGCGGGTTTTACGCGGAGTTTTGCTAATCGCTTAGATAAAATCTGTCCGATGAAGATTGGTGAAGCTCAAGAGGGCCGTCGCGTTATGCCTGGGCAAGTTTGGATTGCACCGGGCGATGCGCACCTGATCTTGAAGCGCAGTGGAGCTGATTATGTGTGCCGCTTATCGGATGCGGCACCGGTCAATAATCACCGCCCTTCCGTGGATGTGATGTTTGATTCAGTTGCAAAAGCGGCAGGACCAAATGCCATCGGCGTGATTTTGACGGGAATGGGCCGGGATGGGGCTGAAGGTCTGTTCCATATGAAGCAGGCGGGAGCGAAAACCCTTGGCCAGGATGAGGCAAGCTCTCTCGTTTATGGTATGCCCAAGGCGGCCTTTGAAGGCGGCGGCGTTGAAAAACAGGTGCCTTTAGAGGTCATCGCCTCAGAAATTCTGAAGTGGGTCGCAGGGCGTTCAACCCAGGCGATGAGGATCTGATATGGCTGTCAATTTAGATTATAACAATCTTTTGACGGGTTCCTCCTTAGGTGGGGTGCGCTCTCCGTTTGCTAAACTGGCGATTGGGACTCTCAACAGTGTTAACATGGTTCTGGGCGAAAGTGCGCGCGATGTTGAGCTCAACACCGGTCGCTTGTCGTCCTTATTCCAATCTCTTGTTGATGCCTCACAGGCGCAAAATGTAAGACTGTCACAAGTCATTAGCCAAATCGGCGTTGTGGAATACGACGGTAAAGTAATTGATCTTATCGATTTGCCAAAACTGCTTCAGGATACACTTGAAGAAATTACAGATCGAATTCTTATTCTTTCTAAACAGGGTGTGTCCCTTATTTATTCTCTTGATGAGATTTTGGATGAAGTCAAAGAATTAGGCTCTTGTGTCGCGGAAATCGAAGCGATTAATCGCCAAAGTCGCCTGTTATCTTTGAATGCTCAAATTGAAGCGGGTCGCGCAGGACAGGCTGGGGCCGGGTTCCAAGTTGTGGCGCATGAGATGCATGTTCTTGCAAGTCGTATTGACGCCCTTGCGGATCGGATGCGCTCGAGTATCGATGTTGTGCAAAATAATATTAATGAAGTTATTGAGCAAATCCGTGATGAATATAATAAAATGAATGAAATCGGGGCCATGGATTTATCCAGGCAGGTCGATGCGCGTGAGCATTTGCAAGTCGTATTAAACTCTCTTGTCGAGCGTAATGAGGTTTTAAAGGGGGCTATTGATGACTCTGCGACGGCTTCAAGCAGAATTACTGATGAGATCAATGACTTAGTGACGACTATGCAGTTTCAAGATCGCATGCGCCAACGCAGTGATGCGGTTGTTGGGGTTCTGGATATTCTGTTGAAGTTTATGCGCGATCAGCCTGAGGATTATTACGATGATGAGGCATGTGACGCGCTCTGTCAGAACATTTTAAGCGGTATAACTTTAAGTGAAGTGCGTTCAACATTTGAAGCAGCCCTGACAGGAAAAGTCTCGTCAGGGCTTTCTCCAAAAGAAGATGTCAGTGAAAACAACATCGAACTGTTTTGAGGTCTGAGATGGATTATGCTTGCTCACCGCGTGACTCCCATTTGCATATTGCGCTGACGGGAATTTTAACTTTTGACGATCATGAGAAGTTTAAGGGCGTTATTCGCGCGATCAATGAGAGCGACAATAATCAAGTTGAAGTTAGTCTCGCTGAATTGACGATGATCGACTCTGCGGGGGTTGGGATGTTGATTTTGGCCAATGATAAAGCAAAAAAGGCCAATAAGACCATGAGGCTAAGTGGTGTTAAGGGGCATGTGGAAAAAGTTCTTCAACTGTCCAAGATTGATCAGATAATAAAAGTTAATTGAATGGACGCGCAGTGAGTGATTCTGCTCCATCAAATTACAGTCTTGAAGTTTATGATTCAGCAATCATGGTTGTTGATGATTTGGCCTCAACCCGTAATCTAATCGCCTCGGTCTTGCGATCTGCGGGATTTAGTAACATCTTGTTTGCTATTGACGGGGTGGATGCTTTGGAGAAGATCGCTGCACATCCCCCTGATATCATTATTCTTGATCTCGTCATGCCTCGTAAATCGGGATTCGAAGTCTGCCAGGAAGTTCGTGAGGTTCTTAAACTTGAATGTCCGATCTTGGTGCAATCGGGTTTAGAGGACAATCTACATCGCGCAAAGGCCTTTGACGTCGGGGCGTCTGATCTTGTCATTAAGCCTATTAATCCGCCAGAGTTGATTTCGCGCATTAAATTGCACTTGGAAAAGCGCCGCGTCATTGAGACCTTGAAGGCTTATAAATCACGCATGGTTGATGAACTGCGTACTGCGCAAGCCATGCAGCGTGCTTTATTTAAAGACCCTGACAGCGTTGAACGCTTAGGGACGCGTCACGGTTTGAAGATTGCGACATTCTTTGAACCTTCAGATCAGATTGGCGGTGATTTTTGGGACATTTGGTCTTTAGATGAGCATCGTCTCGCCGTGCTTGTTGTTGATATTTCCGGGCATGGTGTCAGTGCGGCGATTAATGCATTTCGCCTTCATATGCTTGTTCAGGAAATGTCCAAGATTTCATGTTTGCCCGCGGAATGGCTGAGCCATATGAGCCGGTTCTTGTATGAAATTTTCCCCGTAGAGCATTTTGCCACAGCCTTTTACGGCATTTATGATCGGCGGACTTTGACCATGACTTTTGCCGGTGCCGGCGCGCCATCCCCCTTGGTTTTGCGTCAGGACGGCGCAGTTGATATCTGCGATGCCAGTGGCTTGCCTTTAGGGTGTATTGAAGAAGCGAGTTACACTAATCAAACTATATCCTTAAAGCCCGGCGATTGCCTTATGCTCTATAGTGACGCTTTGGTGGAAGACTTTGATAATGAGAATGAGCAGATAACAGATCGTGAGTTGGGAGCGCGTGCACAATTTGTCCGACGTCAGATCGACTGGAGGGATTTTCCCGCGCAGTTTGTCGAGGGCCAGTTTGGCACGCTGGAGGGGCCTTGGCGTGATGACTTAACTCTGGTGACATTGGAGGCCGAATGACGAATGGTTCTCTCACTGACGATTGGACAGGGCAGGTCATATGGATTGCCCTTGATGATCAAATTCGAAGTCAAGCCATTTGCGAGGCTTTGGATGATCCAGATGAATATCGTCTATATTGTCAGATGGATCCGCCCGTAGAGCGCGTCGGTATCGCCCTTTTTAATGATGAAAGCGTCGCGCGTTTGAATGCCGACCAGGCGCATATGGCCGATGCGTTTCAAACCATTTTATTGACAGAAAATACCTCGAGCCGCCGTGGGGCAGACTTTTTACTCCGCCCGGATTCCGATGTGGGGTCAATCCTGTCTGTGATCCGCGCAGCGGGGGAATTTCGCGAACAGGTCTTGTCCCTGAAAAAAGATGTTCAGAGGCGTAAATCTGCCATTGGCTCTATCATTTCAGGGGAGTTCTCCATCCGCACACTGGAGGAAGCGCGTAATTTATCCACGATGTTGTCTTTGGCGTGTCCGCAACAGGAATTGGTGGCTGTGGGCCTTCAAGAGTTGTTGATCAATGCCATTGAGCACGGCAATTTAGAAATCGATGCAGAGACCAAAGACCGATTGTTGAAAGAGGGGCAATGGCGTGAAGAGGTCGAGCGCCGTTTAAAGGATCCTCATTACTCGCATCGCCAAGCCCATGTTCGCTTTCGCCGGGGCGAGCGTTTAATTACCATCGTTATTGAAGACGAGGGTTCAGGGTTTGATTACAGTCTCTATGAGAACAAAACTTCTGATACCAATGCTTATCGTGGGCGTGGCATTCTAATGGCCAAAGAGTTGGCGTTCGACAAGGTGATCCATTTGGGCGACGGCTCAATTGTTGAAGCGGTTATTGAAATGAGCGGTGAGGGTGAGGAGGCCAGTTTTTAAGCGCTGGTTGCTGAAATCTTATGATCGCCGCGATAGCTTAGTTTGGCATGGGTCAGGGCCTGATCGGCGCGCCAGGTGGTGCGCTCAATCACCAAAATCGGACTTTGGGCTTTTATGGCGAGCCGTTTTGCAATCTCTGCGCTGGCTGCGCTGGCATAAAGTTGAGTGTCGAGGCGCGAAAGCGGCACTTCACGCACCAGCCAGGCATTGGCGCTGATATCTTGGAAGCTTTCTTCGCGCGCTTGAGGAATAGCGCTGAGATTGATCCAGCGTTCTTCAATCTGGAAGGGCGCATCATCGCCATAATGCAGCGCGCAGATATGCAATAGCGGCGCGTCGGGCGCGAGCTTCATCGTGTGGGCGATCGCCTCATCACTCAGCGTTTCTCGGATTAAACGGCGATAGCGATAGCACGCCGGGATGGCGGCGACCTCATCTTCGACCAAGGGGATTTTAAAGCGCATATCCTGGGCCGGGGCTTCGGCGACCCGTGTGCCCGCGCGCCGTTTACGCTCCACAATTCCGGCCTCGGCCAATTCGCGCAGTGCCCGATTGACCGTAGTGCGCGCGCATTGAAATTCACGCGCCAAGTCTTCCTCATTGGGGATGGGATCACCCACAGCCCAGACTTTAGCCGCAATCCGACGCAAGATCTCGGCCTTGACATCGCTATAGGATTTGATGCGGGATGCGGGCGACATGAAGGGCTTACAGGCTCTGGCGAAGCTGGCGCATCACGATTTTAAAGCGCGCCTCAATGGCATCGTGATGGATGTGACGGCCCTCTTTGACCATGTGTCGCCCGGCGCTCCAAACCTCACGCACAGCGCGGTCATCGCCTGCGAAGATGAAGCCATCCAGAAGGGTATCGCCTTTAAGATCCATAACAGATGCGTGCTCGCCATCCAGCGCGATCATGTCGGCCAGCTGACCGACGCTAAGCCGGCCCGCTTTGCGCCCCAAGGCGCGCGCGCCGCCCTGGGCCGCGCCTTCATAAAGGGTGCGTCCGACGCTTAGATGGGGCTCGCCACTCATCACATTGCGCGCACGATGGGTCAGGCGTTGGGAATATTCCAACAGGCGTAATTCTTCGCTGAGGGAGATGCGCACATTGCTGTCTGAGCCTATGCCGAACATGCCTTTGGCGGCCAGATAATCCGCACCCGCAAAGACGCCATCGCCCAGATTGGCTTCGGTGATTGGACAAAGTCCCGCAATGGCCCCCGATTGAGCCAGGGTTTGGATTTCGTGGGGTGTCATATGGGTGGCGTGGACCAGGCACCAGCGTGGATTGAGGTCTAGGTTTTGCGCCAACCATTCAATCGGACGTGCGCCATAGCGTTCCTGTACCGCTTGAACCTCGGCGATTTGCTCAGCGATATGGATATGAACCGGATCATCGGGGCGTAGCGCAGGCAAGGTCTTCAAATCGCCTTGAGTGACGGCACGCAGCGAGTGGGGCGCAAGGCCCAGGCGATAATCTTGAGGGTGGGTGTCTAACAGCTTGGCCGTGTAATCGAGCATTTCCACGAAACTGCCCAGATCATGGCGAAAGCGCAGCTGGCCGCCTTCCAACGGCTGATCGCTCATCCCGGCGCGGGTGTAATACACCGGCAGATGCGTCAGGCCGATCCCGGTCTGGGCGGCGGCGGCGAAGATGCGCGCGGACATTTCTTCAGGCTGGTCATAGGCCACACCGCCGACTTGGTTATGCAGATAGTGAAACTCACCGATACTGGCATAGCCCGCTTCCAGCATTTCCATTTGCACCTGGGCGGCGATGGCTTCGACGGCGCTGGGGTCGAGCACCTCTAAGAAGCGATACATCAAGGTGCGCCAGCTCCAGAAATCATCGCCCATACGGCTGGCGCGCGCTTCAGTGAGGCCCGCCATCGCGCGTTGAAAGGCATGGGAATGTAGATTGCCCAGGGCGGGCAGCAAGATATCGCATTTAAAGGCATTGGCCGGTTCTGCGTTCGCAGCCAGCGCCAGAATGACGCCGTTTTCGTCAAAAGTTAGGCGAACGTCATTTTGCCAACCTTCAGATGTTAATGCAGTTTTTGCCCAAACTTGTGTCATGACGGCGCGCCTGATGTGTTTTGTGATCGCGAAGCGGATTGACAAATATGTGCATACATAATCAAGTTGCGCAATCCTTTTCACCGGACCGGGGCCGTGGCCTCGTATTTTGAGGATAGCTCATGACGGGTCGAGTTTTAACCGGCGCGCGCTTGGCCACTTTGGTCGATAACGCTGCGCCCTATGGTTTGATAGATAAAGGCGCGATCGCGGTTAAGGATGGCTCTATCGTCTGGGTCGGGGCGCAGGATGATTTGCCGGAGATCTATCAAAACTGGCCGCGTGAAGACCATGACGGGCGTTTGATCACTCCGGCCTTTGTGGATTGCCACACTCATCTGGTGTTTGGTGGGGATCGCGCGCGTGAGTTTGAAATGCGCCTGGAAGGCCGGCCTTATAGCGAAATTGCCAAGGCGGGCGGGGGTATTCTCTCCACGGTCAAGGCGACCCGCGATGCGCGCGTTGAGGATTTGGTTACGGCCGCTTTGCCGCGCTTGGATGCCTTGCTCGGCGAAGGCGTGGCCACGATCGAGATTAAGTCTGGCTATGGATTGAGCGTAGAGAGTGAGCTCAACTTGCTACGCGCGGCGCGTCAATTGGAAAGCTTGCGTCCGGTTCGGATCAAAACCACCTATCTCGCCGCCCATGCGATCCCGCCCGAATATAAAGGCCGCGGTGATGATTACATCACTGATATTGTGCTGCCCGGCATGATTGCGGGCCATCAACAGGGCCTGATCGATGCGGTTGATGGGTTCTGTGAAAGCATCGCGTTTAGCGTTGTGCAGATGGAGCGGGTCTTTGATCAGGCGCAGGCGCTGGGCCTTCCCATCAAGCTGCACGCCGAGCAATTGACCAATCAGCGCGGCGCGATTATGGCCGCGCGGCGCGGGGCATTGTCAGCCGAGCATTTGGAGTATCTGTGCCCTGAAGGCGTCGGTGCGCTGGCCGCAGCGGGCACGGTTGCCGTGCTCTTACCCGGCGCGTTTTATACCCTGCGCGAGAGCCAGAAGCCCCCCGTGGCGGCTCTGCGCGAAGCCGGTGTCGCCATGGCGATTGCGACGGATTGCAATCCTGGCTCATCGCCTGTGACCTCGCCGCTCTTGATGCTCAACATGGCCTGCACCCTGTTTCATATGACCCCGGAAGAAGCCCTGAAAGGGATGACGGTGCATGCGGCGAAAGCCTTGGGCCTGGCCGGTGAGGTGGGCCAGATTGCGCCGGGCCAGCGCGCCGATCTGGCGATCTGGAATGCGGCAGCGCCCATCGATCTGATCTATCGGCTGGGGTTCAACCCCTTGCACTCTCGTCTTTATGGAGGCTCAGCATGAGCGATGATACAGCTTTGATCCTGGTGCCAGGCTCTGTAACCCTTGATGATCTCAGGGATATTTATCTGACTGATCACTCAGTCATTTTGGATCGCGCCTGCCAACCCCAGGTTGAGGCGAGCGCGCAGCGCGTGGCCGAGGTCGCCGCCGGGGACGCAGCCGTCTATGGGATCAATACCGGTTTTGGGAAGCTCGCCAGTGTGCGGATCCCGCCCGAAGATGTCGCGACTTTGCAACGTAATTTGATCCTGTCGCATTGCTGCGGTGTGGGCGATCGTCTGCCCAATCAGGTCGTGCGTTTGATCATGGCGATCAAATTGATCTCGCTGGGCCGCGGGGCGTCGGGTGTGCGCTGGAGCTTGGTTGAGCTGCTTGAAGGCATGCTTGCGCGCGGGGTTTATCCGGTCATCCCGGGTCAAGGCTCGGTCGGGGCTTCGGGTGATCTCGCCCCGCTGGCCCATATGGCCGCGGTCATGATGGGGGAGGGCGAGGCCGAGTATGACGGTCACATTCTGCCCGGTGGGGAGGCTTTGCGCGCCGCAGGGTTGAGCCCCATCGCGCTGGCCGCCAAGGAGGGCTTGGCGCTCATCAATGGTACTCAAGTCTCAACAGCTTTGGCCTTGGCGGGGCTATTCCGGGCCTGGTGGGCGGGGCTCAATGCGCTGGTCACCGGCGCGATGTCCACCGATGCAGCCATGGGCTCGTCCGCGCCCTTCCACGAAGAAATTCATCTGTTGCGCGGCCAACCTGGCCAGATCGCCGCCGGTCAGGCCTTGCGCAAGCTTTTAGAGGGCTCGCTCATCCGCGATAGCCATTTGGATGGGGATGAGCGGGTCCAAGATCCCTATTGCCTGCGCTGCCAGCCGCAGGTGATGGGGGCGGCGCTGGATGTTTTGCGTCAGGCCGGGGAGACTTTGCAGCGCGAAGCCAATGCCGCGACCGATAATCCGCTGGTCCTGACTGATGGATCAATCATTTCGGGCGGCAACTTCCATGCCGAGCCTGTGGCCTTCGCTGCGGATATGATCGCCATGGCGGTGAGTGAAATCGGGGCGGTGACCCAGCGCCGGATTGCGCTGTTGGTTGACCCTGCGCTCAGCTTTGGTCTGCCCGCTTTCCTAACGCCCAAGCCGGGGCTCAATTCAGGCTTTATGATTGCGGAAGTGACCTCTGCGGCCTTGATGAGTGAAAATAAACAGCGCAGCCATCCGGCCAGTGTCGATTCCACCCCGACCAGTGCCAATCAGGAAGATCATGTCTCCATGGCCTGTCACGGGGCCCGCCGTTTGTGGGATATGACGACGAATTTGGAAAGAATTGTCGGCATTGAAGCGCTGTGTGCCGCGCAAGGGGTTGAATTGCGCGCGCCTTTACGCACCTCGCCGCGTCTTCAAAAGGCCATTGATATTATTCGTCAGGTCAGTCCGACATTGCAGGAGGATCGCTATCTCGCCCCCGATCTGGAAGCGGCGGCGCAGCTGGTCCATACCGGCGCGTTGATCATTCCCGTGATTGATGTTCTGCCCTCACTCGCCATCCATGTGAATGAGCATATGGCTGATCCGTTGGAGAAGTTCGATGACGGATTGGGTTGATATTTATGAGGGCGATAGCCCGCTCATTCTCGCCTCACCCCATAGTGGGACCTATGTGCCCGACACGATGTTTGCGCGGTTAAATGCGCGCGGTCAGACCTTGGCCGATACCGATTGGCATATCGACCGCGTCTATGATGATCTGATCCCAGGCGCGAGCCGTGTGCGGGCCTTGTTTCATCGCTATGTTATTGATCCTAATCGTGATCCATCGGGGGGGAGCCTTTATCCGGGGCAGAACACCACCGGCTTGGTGCCTGAGGTGGACTTTGAAGGCAAACCGATCTGGCAAGAGGATCAAGCCCCCGGCGAAGATGAGGTTCAAGAGCGCTTGCGCCGGTTTCACGCGCCCTATCACCGCGCCCTAGACGCCTTGATCGCGCGGGCCTTGGATCGCTTTGGCGTGGCCATTCTCTATGATTGTCACTCGATCCGTTCGCGTTTGCCGTTCCTGTTTGAGGGGCAATTGCCGGATCTCAATCTTGGCACATTCTCAGGGAAGTCTTGTGATTCTGCCATTCAGGCGCTGGCCGAACAGGCCCTAGTGGGCCAGACAGACTTTACCTCTGTCGTCAATGGCCGCTTCAAGGGCGGCTGGACCACGCGCCATTATGGCCAGCCCGCGAAGAATGTTCATGCGGTTCAGATGGAGATCGCTCAGCGCGCCTATCTGATCCATGAAACACGCCCCTTTGATCTCTCGCTTTCGAAAACCGCGCGCCTTCGCGCTCATTTACGTCCGCTCCTTGAGGGGTTGGAAGCCTTTGGCCTTGGCCAGAAAGGATAATTCCCATGTCTGATCCGCGTCACAATATCCGCACCATTCGTGCGCCTCACGGTGCCACGCTCACCACCAAATCCTGGCTCACCGAAGCGCCTTTGCGGATGTTGATGAATAATCTCGATCCCGATGTGGCGGAGAACCCCAATGAGCTGGTGGTCTATGGCGGGATTGGTCGCGCGGCGCGCACCTGGCAAGACTTTGACGCGATCGTTGATAGCCTCAAAACCCTTGATGAGACTGAGACTTTATTGGTGCAATCGGGTAAGCCGGTGGGCGTTTTTAAAACCCATGCCGATGCGCCGCGCGTTCTGATCGCCAATTCCAATCTGGTGCCGCATTGGGCCAATTGGGACCATTTCAATGCCCTCGATAGAGCCGGTTTGATGATGTATGGCCAGATGACCGCCGGGTCCTGGATCTATATCGGCTCGCAAGGCATTGTTCAGGGCACGTATGAAACCTTCGTTGAGGCCGGTCGTCAGCACTATCAAGGTGATCTCACCGGAAAGTGGATTTTGACCGCGGGCCTTGGCGGGATGGGCGGGGCGCAACCCCTAGCCGCAGTGATGGCGGGCGCCTGCTGTCTGGCCGTGGAATGTGATCCAGAGCGGATCGATTTCCGCATCCGCACCCGCTATGTTGATGAGAAGGCCGAGACCTTGGATGAGGCCTTGGCGATGATCGCGCGCTGGACGGCCGCCGGTGAAGCCAAGTCCGTAGGCTTGGTCGGCAATGCCGCGGAGATTTTCCCAGAGCTGGTGCGCCGCGGGGTTCGCCCTGACATTGTGACCGATCAAACCTCCGCCCACGATCCTTTGAACGGCTATCTGCCCAAGGGGTGGAGCCTTGGCGAATGGCATGAGAAACGCGAAAGCGATCCCAAAGCGGTTGAGGCCGCCGCGCGCGCCTCAATGAAAGAGCATGTAGCGGCCATGGTGGCGTTTTGGGATCAGGGTATTCCAACCCTTGATTATGGCAATAATATCCGCCAAGTGGCTTTGGATGAGGGGCTGGAGCGGGCCTTCGCCTTCCCCGGTTTTGTTCCCGCCTATATCCGTCCGCTGTTTTGTAAGGGTATTGGGCCTTTCCGCTGGGCGGCGCTGTCGGGTGATCCGGAAGATATTTATAAGACCGACCAGAAAGTCAAAGAGCTGTTGCCGGACAACACCCACCTTCATAACTGGCTGGATATGGCGCGCGAGCGCATCGCCTTTCAGGGCTTACCGGCGCGCATTTGCTGGGTCGGTCTGGGCGATCGTCATCGCCTGGGCCTCGCCTTCAATGAAATGGTGGCCAAGGGTGAATTAAAGGCTCCCGTTGTGATTGGCCGTGACCACTTGGATTCAGGCTCTGTGGCCTCGCCGAACCGCGAAACGGAAGCCATGAAAGATGGTTCGGATGCGGTGTCCGATTGGCCTTTGCTCAACGCGCTTTTAAATTGTGCCTCGGGCGCGACCTGGGTCTCGCTGCACCATGGCGGCGGGGTCGGCATGGGCTTCTCGCAACATTCCGGCATGGTGATTTGCTGTGATGGCACGGATGAAGCGGCCGAGCGGATTGAGCGCGTCTTGTGGAATGACCCCGCGACGGGGGTCATGCGTCACGCCGATGCCGGGTATGACATCGCGAAAGAGTGCGCGCGTGAGCACGGTCTTAATCTGCCCGGTATTTTAAAATAGTCCGCTTTAAGAATACGACCCCGGACTTGATCCGGGGTCCATTCCACAATTGCCAGATATTTAAGCAGAAAGCTCTCACAACCTGTCATCCCCGATTTAATCGGGGATCTATGATCATTCATGGCACACTCAATAGATCCCGGATCGCGACTTTTAGCGCGCGACCGGCTATCGCCTACATGAGGCTAAGGCGTCGGGGTTGGGGGGTATCGTGACATTGCGGACTTGATTTGGGGTCCAAATCGAAATCAGACAGGGTTTGCCTGCGCACCTGCGCACTCGCCGCTAAAACCATAGTGTCATCCCGGAAAAGCGAAGCGCACATCCGGGATCTGTAGCGTTTATGGAAAAGTTTATAGGTCCCGGATCTCACTGTTGTTCGTCCGGGATGACAGACTAGGCTTTTCCTCAACCGGCTTGCGTTTATTAGAACGCCCTCTCCGGCCTTTCAGGCCACCTCCCCCGCTTCGCAGGGGAGGACATAACGGGCGATCAGCCCGCAAGCGCGAACGCGCGCCCGCAGCGTAAGCGAGGATTGGGATAACCGGGCGATCAGCCCGCAAGGCCAAAGGCCGCCCGCAGCGTAAGCGAGGAT
>NZ_KB908056.1:273721-625017 GCF_000382325.1 Woodsholea maritima DSM 17123 | reverse complement strand
GGGCGATCAGCCCGCAAGGCCAAAGGCCGCCCGCAGCGTAAGCGAGGATCTCATAAAAAACTGTCACCCCAAACTTGATTTGGGGCCCATGCCGGACGGGGTGAGCCTGGTTCTGCTCGATGAGAATTTAAGCCCAAGCTCACGCCCTGGATGCCCGATCACCTCTGGCCTGACAGGGTGAAAATTTTCGCCCTAATAGCGCGCACCCATGGTTTGCGGGGGCAGGCTGGCGCGAATGCCATCAAGTTCCTCTGGCGTGAAATGTATGTCCAAAGCCCCTAAGTTTTCTTTCAGACGGCTCAGCTTGCGCGTGCCGGGAATGGCAGCGATATGCGGGGCCTGATGCAAGACCCAGGCGA
The DNA here is from genome assembly GCF_000382325.1 of Woodsholea maritima DSM 17123. Taxonomy (GTDB): domain Bacteria; phylum Pseudomonadota; class Alphaproteobacteria; order Caulobacterales; family Maricaulaceae; genus Woodsholea; species Woodsholea maritima. The sequence continues at coordinate 624,658 of NZ_KB908056.1, read as the reverse complement.
TTGCGATCTGGGCAGGGGTCGCGTTTTTCTGCGCGGCAATCTGAGTGACGAGATCAATGAAAACACGATTGGCTTCATAGGCTTCAGGGGTGAAGCGCGGGTTGATTTTGCGCCAATCATCATCGCCCATTTGATCGGGTGTTGGCAGGGCCCCGGTCAGATAACCGCGCCCCAGCGGGCTATAGGCGACAAAGGTCACGCCCAGCTCGCGGCAGGTCTCGATCAGATCGGTTTCTGGCTCGCGGCTCCACAGGGAATATTCGGTTTGCAGTGCGCAAATGGGGTGAATGGCGTGGGCTTCGCGCAGCTCTTCAGCTGTCACTTCAGAAAGCCCCAGAGCGCCGACTTTCCCAGCCTCAACCAGAGCCTTCATCGCGCCAATGCTTTCGCTGAACGGAATGGCGCGGTCGCGCCGGTGCATATAATAAAGGTCGATATGGTCCGTGCCTAAACGCTTGAGGCTCTCTTCACACGCCTGGCGAATATAGGGCGCATCATTGCGGATCACCCGCGCGGTGGGATCCTCGGTGCGCACAATCGCAAACTTGGTCGCGATTTTGAGATCCTTCCAGCGTCCTTTGAAGGCCTCGCCCAGTAACAACTCATTGGTGTGCGGGCCATACATGTCGGCGGTGTCAAAAAAAGTAACGCCCAGATCCAGCGCGCCATGAAGCGTTTCAATCGACTGGGCGTTATCGTGCGGCCCGTAAAAGTCTGACATGCCCATACATCCAAGGCCCAGGCGGGTGATGGCCATATCACTCTGGCCAAGGGGCATCAGGGGGAGGCTTATTGAGGTTTGATCACTCATCATAGATCCTTTGGCTTGCGGGTGATGAGGCAAAGCTAAGGGTGTGATCTGGGTTTTCGAAGGGGCAATCCTCCAGAAGATTTGCCTAATCCTCCATAATGATGGCCTCGGCAGGTGATTTCTTACGCAATTTATGCTCAATCATAGGCAGGCGAAGGAAGGCTGTGCCCATGCATCACGCGCTGGTCGAGTGTTTATTGACGATGATGCCCAAGCCCGGGCGTTATAAAACATCTCTGGCAGGGGTGTGCATTTCCAGGGTGGATGCGCCCATGGACCGGATGCCCGTGCTTTATCCGTGTGGATTGGTCTGCGTCATTCAGGGGGTCAAGCATGGCTATATCGGCACGCAAAGACTGGTCTATTCCCCGCAGGCTTATCTGGTGACGGCGACGCCCTTACCCTTTGAAAGCCAGATCGTCGAGGCCTCCTCGGAGCGTCCCTTCCTCTCCTTATCGCTGGATATTGACGCCCACGATATTCGCGCCCTTACCTATCAGATGGAAGCGCATGAAGTGCGCGTTGCGCACGAAGAGGCTGAGCATGATTTGGCCGGTGTTGTGCGCGCCACCCCTTTTGATCGGCGCATGCAGATGAGCGTGCTGCGTCTGGCGCAATCGCTTATATGCCCCCAAGAAGCCGCCATCCTGGGGGAAGGCTTGAAACGCGAAGTGCTCTATAATGTTTTATGCGGGCCACAGGCCGATTTGCTCATTCGTCATAGTGCAAAAGACCAGGTCAGTGGACGCTTAGCCGATTTGATCCGTCATCTGAACGATTTCCCACAGGATAAGCTCACCATTGAGGCCATGGCCGATCGCGCCGCGCTTAGCCCTTCTGCCTTCTTTGAGCATTTCAAACGCGCCACGGCCATGTCCCCCATTCAATATCAAAAACATGTGCGCTTGCATCGCGCCCATCACCTGCTGGGCAATGAGGGATGCAGTGTCGGCCAAGCCGCCGAAGCGGTGGGCTATCACAGCGCGACCCAATTCTCACGCGAGTATAGACGCCTGTTTGGCCACCCGCCAAGCCAGCTGCAAAGCGTGTGAATTGAACGTGATCAGTATAATTTATGCCTGCACGACCCCCTAGCCATGCTGGACTGTCTATGCAGTATTCAGTCTATCGGGGGTTTTTGTCTGGACATTCTTCGGGGTGTGCAGTTTCAAAAATCTCGGGTCCAGGATCGTCGTCCTGGTTGTTTTCCTCCCTTGGGGTGTCGTCAGACGGTGTCGTCGCGACACCTTCTTTTTATCTCCTTCTTGTGAACTTCGCACGCGTCATAAAGGCGTCATGGCGGCGCACTATCCCTTGGTTATCACATGGGAGAGAGAAGCATGTCTGTAATCCTAGCCTTGGCGCTCGCCAGCAGTGCTCTGCAAGGCCCAGCTTTAGATGACCAACCGATCACGGTTTTGCAAAGCGTGGGCACGCATAACAGCTATAAGTTCGCGATCTCTGCGCCTATATTGGCGGCCATGCAGGCTCAGGCGGGTGATGAGGTTTTGGCGCTGGATTACGCCCATGGCTCACTGATATCGCAATTGATGGCAGGCGCACGCCAGTTGGAAATCGACATTTTAAATGATCCCGAAGGCGGGCGGTTTTCTGACCCTCAAGGGCCCCATCTGGTTGAGGCGATGACGGGCTTGGCCGCGAGCACGATGCCGGGGCCGGGTAATGCGCGCGCGATGGCGCAGCCGGGCCTGAAAGTGCTGCATATCCCGGATCTGGATTATCGTTCCTCCTGTCCGACTTTGCGGGCGTGCTTGGAGGAGGTGAAGGCCTGGTCTGATCGTCATTCCGATCATGCGCCGATTTTGATCATGCTGAATTTCAAAACCAGCGGCGCGGACATTCCTGGGGCCACCGAAGTTCTGCCCTTTGATGAAGCCGCTTTTTCTGAATTTGATGCCACTTTGCGCGCGGTTTTGGGGCGGCGTCTGATCACCCCTGACGATGTTCGCCAGGACGGTTTAAGCCTGCGCGAGAGTGTCCTGGCGGGGGGCTGGCCCAGCGTGGCGGCAGCGCGCGGGAAATTCCTGGTTTTGATGGATGAGAATAATGCCACGATGGAGGCTTACCGCGCCAACCATCCTTCACTGGCGGGTCGGGCCGCCTTCGTCAATGCGGCCCCTGAAGAGGATGAAGCCGCGATCCTGGTGATGAATGATCCTGAGGCGCAGCTCGAGGATATTCGCGCCCGTGTCGGGGAAGGCTTTATCGTGCGCACCCGCGCGGATGCGGGAACTTGGGAAGCACGTGAAGGCGATTATACACGCTGGCACGCGGCGCTGGCCTCAGGCGCGCATTATATCTCCACCGATTATATGGTCCCGGATGCGCGCTTTGGCACCGATTATCATGTCGCCATCGCGGACAATGAGCGGGTCTATGACGCGGCGCGCTGTAATCCGGTGACCGGTGAAGCCATCTGTCGTTAACGCTGAAGGCCCCGAACAGGGTTCGGGGCCTTTTCGTTCAAACGCCTTTAAAGGGCTCATCGATGGAATGACTGGGCGGTGTAAACCAGCGCGGGCCGGTTTCGGTCATGTAGAAATGATCCTCCAACCGGACGCCAAATTCGCCATAATGGGTGATCATCGGCTCATTGGAAAAGCACATGCCCGCTTCTAAGCGCGTGGTCGTGCCACCGGTCAGATAGGGCCATTCGTGGATGTCGAGCCCAATGCCATGGCCGGTGCGATGGGGCATGCCCGGGGTTTGATAGCCCGGACCATAGCCATGGCGTTCATTGACGGCGCGCGCGGCCTTATCAACCTCTTCACACGCCACACCCAATTGCGCAGCCTCAAAGGCGGCAGCCTGGGCTTCTTTCTCGATATTCCAAAGTTCGCGCTGGCGTGCGCTCGGCTCACCAAAGACATAGGTGCGGGTAATATCAGAGGTATAGCCTTCAAACGCGCAGCCGGTATCAATCAGAACCATATCGCCGTCTTTTAGCGTGTGCTCACCCTTTGGCCCATGGGGGAAGGCCGTCCATTGCCCGAAGGCGACGATGCAGAAAGTCGAGCCATTGTCAGAGCCGACTTTGCGATGGGCCTCATCAATAAAGGCCATCACGGCGGTATTTGTGATGCCTTCATACAACATGCTGGCCGCACGCTTATGAATATCCAGGGTCAAGGTCTTGGCATGCTGCATCAAGGCCAATTCGGCAGGGGACTTGATCATCCGGCAACCGGCGGTGACGGGTGTGCCATCGTGAAGGGCAATATCGGGGGCGGCCTTGGCGATGCCATTAAAGATGAAGAAGGGGGTTTGTTCCTCAATCCCTAAAGAGTGTACGCCAAAATCCTTTAAAGTTCGGGCGATCAGGGCATAGGGACTTTCATGCTCTTGCCAGGTGCGCATCTCCCCTTCCAGCGTGATCAGCTCTTCAAGCTTGGGCGCTTCAAAATGCGGGTTGATATAGATAATGGACTGATTGCGCAGGATAAGCGCGCCGACAAAGCGCTCACTTGCATACCATTTCACCCCGGTGAAATAAGTAAGCGAGGTTCCAGCGGGCAGCAGCAGAGCATCAAGGCCATGGGCGTCCATCAAGGCGCAGGCTTTCGTGATCCGCGCTTGGCGCTCCTCCAGCGTGATCGGTTTAATCTGATCGCGGGTATTGATGAGGCCTTGTAAGGCGTCTTCGCGGGATGTGCCGCCGATACCGAGGGTCATGGCTGAAATCCTTTTTATGGCTTTTATAAAGTGTGGAAACGATGGGGGTTATAGGCGTTCATATCCAGGGCGGGCGGGCGCTCTAAAATTAGATCGCGCATGGCGCGCGCGCTGACCGCGCCCAGGGTGAGGCCCAGATGTTGATGGCCGGTAGAGATGAAAACGCGCGGATCGGCCTTCAGCCGTCCCATGGCGGGCACGAAATCAGGAAGGCTGGGGCGATAGCCCATCCAGGTCTTGGCAGAATTTGCCTCATACTGTGGAATAACCGCCGCCGCATGATATTTCAGCGCTGTCATATGCTTGGGGGTTGGTGGCGCGCTGAGCCCGCCCAACTCCGTCCCGCCGGTCATGCGCAGATCCTCACCCATGGGGGTCATCAAGATGCGGCGCTCAAAAAAACCGATAGGGCAATCGAAGGGCGCGTTAACTTTTTCCCAGTGCAGATGATAGCCGCGCTCAGTTTCTAAGGGCAGGTGCAGCCCCAAGGGGCGGGCCAGGTGATGGGACCAGGCCCCGGCACAGATCAAAGCCTTTCCGGCCCAAATATGACCTCCCGTGTGATCAATCCGAACGCCGCTATCCAAGGGCGTGATCGCCTCCACGCGGGCCTGGTGGACATGGCCACCCGCGGCGCGAAAGGCTGTTTCAAGGGCTTGGGAGACTCGATAAGGATTGGCCACATGGCCGGATTTATGGAAACGGATCCCGCCCGCCATGGCATGGCGCGCATGGGGTAAATGCTCGCGCATCTCATGCGCTTCCAGCCAATTACACGCCACGCCCAGCTCCGATAAATGGCGCTGTTCAGCGCGCCCGCGCGCGAGGGCGGCCTCGGTTTCCACCACCATATAATTGCCCTGACTGATCAGTAAGTCAGGCGCGCCGCAACGGGTGAGCAGATCGGCCCAGGCGGGTAAGCTATCAGCTTGTAAAGCAGATAACGCCTTTAAACCTTTATGATACTGGCCCTTACGACACGATAAGCCAAAGCGGATCATCCAAGGTAGGGCCGCCATCGCGTGGGCCCAGCGAAAGGAGACGGCGGCGTCCTTTTGTAACAGATAGCCCAGCAGATTTCTAAAGGTGGAGGGGCTCGCCAGCGGGTCTAATTGCTCATTGCCGATATGGCCGGCATTGCCAAAAGATGTGCCAAGACCGGGGGCCTCTTGGTCGATAATTACCACCTTTTGTCCGGCCCAGGCGAGCTCTAAAGCGTGAGTGAGCCCGATCACCCCGGCCCCGATGACGGCGATATCAAAGGTGGGGGCAGAGGAGGATGTCGCGGTCTGGGTCATGAGCGGGGCCGTATGCAAAAGAGGGCTTGCGAGGATAATTGTAGATTGTATACAAAGTGAGAGGGGCGTCGGTCAAGTCGGCGCGCCAGTGGGCCTGAAGCTGTATATCCTAAACCGGCGCTGGCGCGTCAATTGGATGGATATACGGATCGAAAGAGCCACGCTAAAAGGTTAATGTCTAGCCCCCACATCGGGGCGAGGGAGGCGAAATGACGCTTGGACACACGCATCGCGATGCACGCGGTTGGCATGGGGTCTTTCCGGCCGTGACGACGCAATTTCATGAGGGCGGGGCCTTGGATCTTGATGCAACGGCGCGCGTGATTGATGGCTTGATCCGTGATGGCGTTCATGGCCTGGTCTTATTGGGTACGGTGGGGGAAAACAATTCGCTGACGCCTGAGGAGAAGCGCGCCGTTCTGGGTGCCGGGGTTGAGGCCGCTGCGGGCCGGGTGCCCACGATTGTCGGCGTTTCCGAATTTGATGGTCCGCGCGCGCAAAGCTTTGCCAAGGATGCGCAAAAAACCGGGGTGAGTGGCCTGATGGCGCTGCCGCCCATGGTCTATATGCCCCATGATGAGGAATTGTTCAGCCATTTTGAAGGGCTTAGCGCGGCCAGTGATCTGCCGATCATGCTCTATAATAACCCGGCCGCCTATCGCATGAATATATCAACGGATATGATCGCCCGCCTGGCCCAGATTGAGACCATCGTAGCCTTGAAGGAATCCTCTGAGGATACCCGCCGCTTCACCGATCTTTATAATGCCTTGGGCGATCGTCTTATTCTGTTCGCGGGCCTGGATGATGTCGCGTTAGAGGGCTTGATGCTGGGTGCGAAGGGTTGGATCTCGGGCCTTACCAATGCGTTCCCGCAAGAATCCGTGGCGATCTATGAACTCGCCAAACGGGGCGATTATGCGCGTGCCTTAGAGATTTATCGCTGGTTCATGCCGCTGCTCCATCTCGATTTTCGCTCCGATCTTGTTCAATGCATTAAGCTCGCCGAACATGTGATGGGCCGAGGCTCAGAGCGTGTGCGTTCCCCGCGTCAGGTCTTGACGGGTGCGATCCGCGCTGAGGTTATTGCCAGGGTGGAACAGGCCGCCGCCACGCGGCCCGATCTCGATAAGCTCTTGAACACAAAAGCCGCTTAATGCGTGATTTCGCCTCGACCTTTTTCTGTGTAGATGGGCATACCTGTGGGAATCCCGTGCGTTTGGTGGCAGGCGGTGGGCCGTTTCTGGTCGGCGACACGATGAGCGCCAAGCGTCAGGATTTCATGACGCGCTATGACTGGATCCGGCGGGCTTTGATGTTTGAACCGCGCGGTCATGACATGATGTCCGGGGCGATCTTCTATCCCCCCACGACCCCCGATGGGGATGTCAGCATTCTTTATATCGAGACCAGCGGCTGCCTGCCGATGTGTGGTCATGGCACCATCGGGGCGATTACGATGGGGCTGGAGCATGGCTTGATCCGTCCGCGCCAAGCCGGTGTGGTCTTGATTGATACGCCCGCCGGTCGGGTGCGTGCTGAATATAGCGCTGAAGGCGGGCTCGTCGAAGAAGTGCGCCTTTATAATGTCGCCAGTTATCTTGATCGCGCGGGGTTAGAGGTGGATGTGCCGGGGCTGGGCCACCTTAAGCTTGATATTGCCTATGGCGGTAATTTCTATGCGATCATTGACCCGCAGCAGAATTTTGCAGGGCTGGAAAGCCTAAATGCGGGCGATATTCTGCGCCTTAGCCCATTGGTGCGTGAACTGTCGCGCCAAGCCTATACCCCTGTGCACTATGGCGATCCGACCATTCAGGGCATTTCCCACGTGATGTGGACGGGCGCTGTGCTGGATCGCGCCCATCATGGCAGAAATGCCGTCTTCTATGGCGATCGCGCCATTGACCGAAGCCCCTGTGGCACGGGCACCAGTGCGCGCATGGCCCAGCTGCACGCTTTGGGAAAGCTTGGTGTGGGCGAAGACTTCCATCATGAAAGCTATATCGGTTCGGTGTTTAAGGGCCGGGTTGAGTGTGTTGCGACCCTGGAGGGGCGCACGCTGATCCAGCCGAGCTTTGCCGGGTGGGCGCGCCAGACCGGTCTTAATACGATCCGCGTGGATGCACGCGATCCCTTCCACCATGGCTTTCAAGTCTTATAACTTTAACTCAAACGATCATCGGGAGAGGACTATGTCACACTTTGATAATTACATGGATGGGGCTTGGGTGGCCGGCACGCAGACCCAGGCCAATATCAATCCATCCAACACCGATGATGTGATCGGTCATTATGCCAGCGGCACGCGCGCAGACGCGGCCAAGGCCATTGCGGCGGCGCATGCCGCTAGCTTTGACTGGTCGCTCTCAACCCCGCAGCAACGCTTTGATGTGCTTGATTTTGTGGGCAGTGAAGTGTTGGCCCGTAAAGACGAGCTGGGTGAATTGCTCTCGCGTGAAGAAGGTAAAACCCGCCCAGAAGGCATTGGTGAGGTTGCCCGCGCGGGGCAAATCTTTAAATATTTCGCAGGCGAAGCTTTGCGTCAGGATGGCGCAAAACTCGATTCCGTACGTCCCGGCGTTGGCGTAGAAATCACCCGTGAAGCCCTGGGGGTGATTGGGATTATCACGCCATGGAATTTCCCGATAGCTATTCCAGCGTGGAAGATCGCACCGGCGCTATGCTATGGCAATGCGGTGGTGTTCAAGCCGGCCGAACTGACCCCGGCTTCGGCGTGGGCGCTGAGCGAGATCCTCTCGCGTTCTGGCCTTCCTAAGGGTGTTTTCAACCTGGTAATGGGCAAGGGGCGCGAAGTTGGTGCGGAAATCCTTGATAATGATCTCGTTGATGGCGTGAGCTTTACCGGTTCTGTCGGGACGGGCCAGCATGTCTTGAAAACCTGTTCTGCGCGCGGAGCGAAGGTGCAGCTGGAGATGGGCGGCAAAAATCCGCTGATCATTTGCGATGATGCGGATCTGGATGTTGCGGTTAATTGTGCGGTTCAAGGCGCGTTTTATTCCACGGGTCAACGCTGTACGGCGTCCTCGCGTTTGATCGTCACGCAAGCCATTGCGGAGCGCTTTATCGCCAAACTTACGCAAGCGACGGCCGCCTTGAAAGTCGGCGATGCGCTGGAGGCTTCAACGCAAATCGGGCCACTGGCCGATCAAAGCCAGCTTGATAAATCGCTTTCTTATATTGAAAAATCAAAGGCTGAAGGCGCGAAATTGGTTGCCGGGGGAACGGTTGTTTCTGCAAACACACCGGGCTTTTATCTCCAGCCTGCGCTCTTTGATCACACCACGCGCGAGATGGCCATCAATCGCGAGGAGATCTTTGGTCCTGTCGCCAGTATCATCCGTGTTGCAGACTATGCTGCGGCCTTGGATGAGGCCAATTCCACCGAATTTGGCTTGTCGGCTGGGATCTGTACGACCTCGCTCAAAACCGCCACGCATTTCAAACGCCATGCCAAGGCCGGGATGGTGATGGTCAATCTGCCGACCGCGGGGGTCGATTATCACGTCCCGTTCGGGGGGCGTAAATCATCAAGCTATGGTCCGCGCGAGCAGGGCGCATATGCACGAGAATTTTACACGGTCGTTAAAACAGCGTACCAAACGGCGTAAGTGAAGGTGCTAACCATGCAAAGTTGAGGGATCATGCTGCAAGGACGGACCCTGGCCGCGGGCCTAAGTGCTGCAATTCGCAATGATATTTTGACCGGCTTTTACAAGGCCGGTGATCCCTTACGCCAAGAACAGCTCGCTGAACGCTATCAGGTCAGCCGTATTCCGGTGCGCGAAGCGCTGTTGCAATTGGAATCCCAAGGCCTGGTCGCGGTGATGCCGCACCGTGGCTTTGTCGTGCGCGCGATGAGCGCGGTGGAGCTGAAAGACATCTACCATATCCGTATGGTGATTGAGCCTGATCTGGTGGCGGATGCGACCCGCTCACCGGCGGCGCAAAAACTGTTCATCGAGGCCAAAAAGGTGCTCGATGACTCCCTCAAAGCCATGGCTGATAAGGGCCCCAGTGATGAGTATTCGGCCCTGCATCAGCGCTTCCATGGCCTGTTGATCGAAGGCTCTAACCGGGTGCGCTCCATCGAAGTGGTCAAGCGCATGCACACTTTGTGTGAACGCTATATTCGCCTGCACCTTTCGCTCCATCAAGGCCGCCCGAATGAGGAGCATAATAAGATCATTGAGGCGTGTCTGGCCGGTGATGCCGAGGCCGCGCGCCACCATGTGCTGACCCATCTCGAATGCACGATGAATGATCTATTGGAAGAGCTGGACACTGATCCGGTTGAGGATGCGCGCGAATAGGGGCTTAGGCCGATTGACCCGCGACCCAGCCTGATGACCAGGCCCATTGGAAATTATAGCCGCCCAGCCAGCCGGTCACATCGACGACTTCCCCGATGAAATATAACCCCGGCACGGTTTTGGCCATCATGGTCTGACTGTCCAGGGCGCGGGTGTCGACCCCGCCTAAAGTCACTTCAGCGGTGCGATAGCCTTCAGAGCCTGCGGGTGTCACGCTCCACTCTTGCAGGCGCGCGCAAACCTGGCGCAGGCGCTTGTCGGAGTAATCTGCGAGATTTTTAAGCTCTTGAAACTCTTCGCCGATGGCTTGGGCCAAGCGTTTGGGAAGCAAAGTGGCGAGCGCGGTAGAAAGCGCTTGGCGACCGTTGATCTGGCGCTGAGCTTTTAAAGCTTCGAAGATGTCGACCCCCGGCAGGAGGCAGAGGCGCACGCTGTCGCCCTCACGCCAGAAAGATGAGATTTGCAAGATGACGGGGCCGGACAGGCCGCGATGGGTAAACAGCAGTGCCTCATCAAAGCGGGTTTTGCCATGGCTGGCGCGCGCAGGCAGGCTGACCCCGGCCAGGGCTTGAAACGCCTCCAAGCGTTCGCCTTCGAAGGTCAGGGGCACGAGCGCTGGTCGTGTCTCCACAAGGGGGATGTCAAACTGGCGTGCGATCTCATAGCCAAAGCCGGTGGCCCCCATTTTGGGGATGGATTTACCGCCTGTGGCAATAATCAGGCTGGTACAGGTTTTGGCAAAATCTGGGGTGACTATGCGAAAACCGCCATCGCTGATAGGTTCAATCCGCGTGATCGAGGTCTCCAAGCGCAGCTCGGCCTTTGCGGCCCGCATCTCGGTGAGCAGCAGCGCGATAATATCCTTGGCGGAGTGATCGCAGAAGAGCTGACCTAAGGTTTTCTCATGAAAATCAATCCGGTGGCGGCGCACCAATGCGATGAAATCCTGAGCGCTATAGCGTTTGAGCGAGGATTTACAAAAATGCGGGTTTTGCGAGATGAAATTATTCGGCCCGGCATGGATATTGGTGAAATTACACCGCCCACCCCCGGAAATGCGGATTTTTTCTGCGGGGGCTTTGGCGTGATCGAGCACCAGGACTTTGCGCGCGCGCTTGCCCGCTTCGATGGCGGCCATCAATCCGGCCGCCCCGGCCCCAATAATGATGACATCATAATCCATGCTTGTACTCGCGCGCGGGTGAAGGGGATGAAGGGGGCTGGGTGTATACCGAAGTCGAAACAATAGCCAGGGAAGGGGTGTGACGCCTTTATGGGCGTACAGTCGCTAACCCCTTATTAACCATAGCGCTTAAGATAAAAGTAATCTTTGGCTTGCCAGGCGAATACTCCTCATGCTTTTAATCACGAAGAACCGCTTATCTGGGGGACAGATAGGGGGGTGGCATGCCCATGCGCTAGGTCTGGGGGCTGGGGTCTGGGTGACGGGGGTTATATGCGTGATGTTGTGAAATGCGCCAAAGGGTTATGCCTGGGGCTGAGCCTGGCGTTGGCGCTGGTGGCGGGCGCGGCTGCGCAGGACGAGCCTCGGCCTGAACGCGATCCAGTCACTGTGGGCGTGTTCGGCGATTCCCTGGCCGATGGCTTATGGGCGGGGCTTTACTGGCATCTGCGCAATGATCCCAATATCGCTGAGGTCTTACAGCTCTCTGAAGTCTCAACAGGCATTACCAATTACACCTATGTCGATGTCGCCGATAAAACGCGCGATCAATTGGCTGAACATCATATCGACATCGCGATTTTTATGTTCGGGGCCAATGACATGCAAGGCATCGCCGAAGATGGAGCGGTGTATAATTTCCGCTCCGCCGGCTGGCAGGAGATTTATGCCGCGCGCATTGATGAGCTGACGACAATGCTGCGCGAACACGGTGCACAGATCGCCTGGGTCGGCCTGCCGCGTATGCGCTCTGATCGTTATGATAATAATACGATATTCCTCAATGGGATTTTTCAATCGCGCGCAGAGACGTTTAATTATCCCTTCTTGGAAATCCGTAGCGCCACCATGGCCGAAGACGGCAGTTATAATGCTTATCTGCCCGATGGTGCCGGTACGCCGCGCCTGATCCGCGCCGATGATGGTATCCATTTTACTTTGCGCGGTTATCGGCTGATGTCGGCGGGGGTTGCCGATTGGGTCAGTGATCAGGCCGAGGCTTTGCGCTATCTTCCCCTAGAACGCCCCGCGCCCGTGCCCGCCGATTTGGCTGCGCTCAATGATGCGCTATCCGTCGTGATTGATGGCCAGGCCTATATGTGCCGCGCGGTGAGCGCCGACACCGCGCAAGGGACGCCTTAAGCATGCTGTTTCCCACGCTCATTTTCGGGATTTTCTTTCTGATCGTGTTCACGGTCAGCTGGGGCCTGGAGCATGAAAATGGGCGGCGCAAGCTGTTTCTGGTCGCGGCGAGCTATGTCTTCTATGGCTGGTGGGATTGGCGGTTTTGTGGGTTGTTATTTGCCAGTTCGTTTCTCAATTGGCTGATTGGGCGCGCGATTGGATCGGCCACCCATGGCCGCGCGCGCTATGGCTATATGGTGCTGGGCGTGGTGATCAATCTGATCATTCTGGGCTTCTTTAAATATTATGGCTTCTTCTTAGAAAACCTGACCCCGGTCTTGAGCGCGCTGGGCGTTGAGCGTGACCTGCCATGGTTGCAGATTATCCTGCCTGTGGGGATCAGCTTTTATACCTTTCAGGGCATTTCCTATGTGGTGGATGTTAAGCGCGGCACGGCGCAGGTGCAGCGTCGCCTGCTCGATGTCATGCTCTATATCTCCTTCTTTCCGCAATTGGTTGCGGGCCCGATTGTGCGCGCAAAGGACTTTCTGCCTCAGCTGCAGCAAAGCCCGCGGCTCAACCGCGAAGCGGCGAGCCTGGGCCTTCTTCTGATCGTGTGGGGCCTGTTCAAGAAAACCGTGATCGCGGCTGAGTTGGCCGAACATCTGGTTGATCCGGTGTTCTTCGACCCCAGCTTCTATACCGGCTTTGATCTGTGGATGGCCGTCTATGGCTATGCCGTACAGATTTATTGCGATTTTTCGGCCTATTCCGATATCGCCATCGGCTGTGCGGCCCTGCTCGGCTATCGCTTTCATCGCAATTTTGACCAGCCTTATCGTGCGCGCTCCTTTCAGGATTTCTGGCGGCGCTGGCATATCAGTCTCTCAACCTGGCTGCGCGATTATCTCTACATCCCTTTAGGGGGAAATCGCGGTGGGGTCTGGGTGACCGCACGCAATCTGTTCTTGACCATGTTGCTGGGTGGATTGTGGCATGGCGCAGCCTGGACCTTTGTGGCCTGGGGCGTTTTTCATGGCGTGGCGCTGTTGCTGGAGCGGGTCTTGGGCCTGGATGATAAGAAACGTAGCCTGATCAGCCTGGTCATCACCTTTCACGGGATCTGTCTGGCCTGGATTTTATTCCGCGCGCCCAGCTTTGATGCGGCGATGAGTTATCTTGGTGCCATGGTGCGCTGGGATCAGCCTATCGAGGTGGCGAGCCCGGCCATTGTGTTGTTAATCGTGTTGGGGCTGGGCCTACATGCCTTGCCGCCGCGCGCGGTGGAACATGCCGCGCGCACCATGGCGCGCCTGCCATCCCTGGTGGCGGGATTGATCCTGGCGGGCGGTTTTTTGATCGTAGAATTTTTACGCCCAGAAGGGGTTGCCCCCTTCATTTATTTCCAGTTCTAGGCGGGGGAGGTGAGTATGGAAACCGATCATCGCGATCCGCTGTATGTCCGCCCTGAGGATGATGTCATCCATGTGCGCACGCGGATCTGGACGGGCCGGGTCATGGCCGTCATCGCCTTGGTGCTGCTCTTGCTGAATGGGAGCGCGTTGGAGCGCTGGGCCGCGCGTCAGCCGCCGGGCTGGGCCAGTGAGACTTTGCGCCAGATCAGTGATGTCTGGAATGATCGAACGGGACTGGCAGGCTTTGATGGCCCGCGCAGCTTCGTTCAGGCGCGCCGCGAAGATCTGTTGGCGCTGAGCTGGGCTCAGGTTTTGACCTGGCGACCCACGGGCCATCAGGACGCGGAAACCTTGCAAGAAGCCGCGACAGAAAGCCGTGAGGATTAGCGTCTATTCGGCCTGGGCACTCAGGGGTGCTTGGGTGTGGCCCAGTAATTGATCCAGGCTGCGTTCGGCAATGCCAAAGCCGCTGGATGCGCCAGCCCCGCAGGTCACCACGACCAGCTGCACGCGCTCCTCTACGGTTTCGATGAAGAATTGCTGTTTGGGGCTCGACGCATAGGTGCCGGTCCAACGCTCCAAGACGGCTGGGGCTGGGCGGCCAAAGACGTTTTCGAATTCTTCCAAGACCAGATCATCATAGGCGCTCGGCGCAAAGGGGTCTGGCGTATCGCCATAATGATGGGTGTCCCCCACCACCAGCGAGCCATCGGCGTTTTGAACCACAATCAAATGGACGCCTTGCTTTAAATGCTCGCCTTGCTCGCGCTCCAGGCGTGATTTCAACGCTGCTGCTTCAGGGCGCTCAGCATAGCCCAGATAGCGCACCAGTGAGAGATCGCTCATCACCGCGCCCGGCAAGGTGAAGCCCGGATCGGCCAAGCGCATCATATGCAGCTTGCACCGGGTCACTTCGTGGCGCTGGAAGACTTCGCGATACAGCGTTGCTAGATCATCCCCGGGGCAGACGATGACATGATCGGCATTAAACGCCCCGCGCGAGGTTGCGACATGGCCCGTTTGAACGCCATGAACCGAGGTGGACCAGTGGAAATCTACCTGATGGGCGGCTTCCAACCAGCGGGTCAGCTGGTGAATGGCGCTGCGACTATCGACGCGCACTTCATGGGGGCTCCATAGCCCCCCTTCCAACTGCGTGGGGGTCAGCTGAGGATAGTGCGCACGCACGGCCTCCGCGTCCATCAGGGTGCAGCCCTCACCCATTTCGGTCATCATCAAGCTTTGCAGCACCGCCATCGCCTCAGGGCGCTGGGCGCTCACCAATAGGCCATGATGATGGATCACGATGCCTGCTTGGGGGGCGATCTCGGCCCAGATGTCCCTCGTGCGCCGGGTCAGGCTATGGAAATCGCCGCGTTGCTGTCCGGTCACAGTCACAAAACCAAAATTTCGTACCGATGCACCATTGGCCTGGGCGTCGCGGTCAATAACAGCAACCTTAAGGCCTTGTCGCGCCGCGTGATAGGCGTGCGCCAGACCCAATATTCCGGCCCCGATAATGACAAGGTCATAGCGGTTTGCACGCATCGGCTTGATCCTTTTCCAGTGCAGAAAGCCTAATCCGAGCCAACAGATAGGCGGTAGACGGATAAGGGAGGGCTTGGTTAGCCAATCTTGGCGCGAAGGCCAAATTCATTCTTTGCATGTCGCCTATAGCCTGAATAGAGCGGCTAAGAATAGCGAAGGGTTCGCCGTGCCTGTTATCATAATCGAATGTAAATGAGACGCAATTGTCATAAAAGGCAGATAAAGCCTCGCCGGATGGATTTCACCAACTCAGGCAGGCGATGACAATTAGTTATCAACATTTGCGCGCATTCCACTTTGTCGCCCGCGAAGGCAGCGTCACCCAGGCCGCGCGTCGCCTGCATGTCTCTCAACCCACCTTATCGAAGCAGATTAAGGCGCTGGAAGATCGCCACCAGATCGCGCTGTTTGAAGGTCGGCGCACACCCTTGCAGTTGACGCAGACGGGCCGTGAGCTGTTTGAACTGACGCAGAAAATGTTTGAAACCAGCGATCGGATTGATCAGCTGTTGAGCCATGATCCGGTTGAGGTCAAAGGCATGTTGCGGGTGGGCTCGGACTCGCCTTTTCTGGCTGCAGAATTAATCGCGGCCGTACGCGCGCGCCATCCTGATTTGCAAGCCACCGTGCGCATGGCCAATGCGCACACCTCTTTCCAATTATTGCGCGAAGCCCAGGTCGATGTGGCGATCAATGCTGATCCGCCTACGGATGATGCTTTCTTGCGCGTGCCTCTGCATCGTGACCGCTTGGGTGCGGCGCTGCCCTTCGATCATCCGATGGCCGAGCGCGCGGTTTATCCGTTACGTCACATAACTGACGATGTTCTTCTCTCGCGCGAAGAGGGTTCGCGTACACGTAGCGCCATGGAGCGCTTGCTGGACCATCACAAACTGGTTCCGCGTGCGGTTTTGGAGATGCATACCCGTGAGACCATTCGCGAAGGCATTGCGCGCGGTGTGGGGATGAGTTTTATCTATGAACGCGAATGTCCGCCGGACCAGCGTATCGTGTTCAAGCCCCTCGATATCGAGGGCGAGGATGTCCATCTAACCTCTTATTTAGTGTATCCGATGGAGCGTCGGCGCGCGCCCTTGACGCAAGTGGCCTTGCAAGCGGTTGAGGTCATACGCCTATCGGTAGGCTATCGCACTGATAAATAATCAGTATACTGAATAGTTGGCCTTTGGGCTATATCCCTCATGCAAAGAATGAATTGGCCAGATCCGGCTGGGTCTGGCTTTTGAGGGGCGATCCACCCGGGGACGGTGGATCATCAGGGTTTCAACTTTAGGGGGTAATTTATGAAATCGACTTTATATCTCAGCGCCGCTATGGGCGTTATCGTGTGCGCCGCGCCTGCATTCGCGCAAACCCAAGGCGAAGGCGAGGTCGAAGTGATCCGCGTTCTGGGTCGTATCGCCCAGGGCGAGCAAGCCGCGATCAATCAGCAACGTCAAGCTGATAACATCGTCAATGTTGTATCCTCTGAAGGTATCGGCAAGCTGCCCGATCGTAACGCCGCCGAAGCCGTGCAGCGCGTGCCGGGCGTCTCTATTGAGCGCGACCAGGGCGAGGGCCGTTTCGTGGCCGTTCGCGGTCTACCCTCGCAGTGGAGTTCGATGTCGATCAATGGCAATCGCCTGCCGACTGCGGAAGAAGAAACCACATCACGCGCGACCGCCTTTGACTTCTTCCCGACCGAGATGATTGAGCGCGTTGAAGTGTCTAAAGCCGTCACCCCCGCCATGGAAGGCGATGCAATCGGGGGGAATGTGAATTTCGTGACCCGTACTGCCCCTTCTCAGCGCGTTCTGGACGTGACCGTTGGGGCCGGTTTCAACGACAAGATTGATGGTCAGACCAGCGAAATGCTGAATGTTTATTTCGGCGATGTCACCGCCGATGAGCGTTTTGGTTTCGTGGTCAACGCCACCTATTGGAGCCGTGATTGGGCGACCGACAATGTTGAGCCTCGCCGCGTGGGTGATGGCGGGATCCGCCGTCTGGAGCTGCGCGATTACACCGGTAACCGCACTACGACGGGTTTGAATTTCGGCGCTGAGTTCAATGCCGATGCCAATAACCGTTTTTATATCAATGGTCTTTACGGCTCTTTGAATGATGACGAGGTGCATTACAAGCACCGTTATCGTTTCGACAAGGACCGCGTGGAAGTTCAAAACATCCACTCTGAAATGATCACCCGCATGTGGGGCGTTGAGCTGGGCGGTGAGCATGATTTCGGCGGCTTCGGTGAAGTGGATTGGTCATTGTCGACCTATGACAACCAATTCGAATATGGTGATATCCCCGGCGGCGGTGAAAACGCATACTTCGTGATGCGCTTTGACCAGAAAAATGTCGGCTATGTGGGCCTGGGTAAAACCGACGGCACCGGCGGGAATTACGTCTATAACGAAATCGATGGCGGTTCTGATGATCCTTTGGCGATCTCAACACACCTGCCTGCCGGTTTTGCGCACGATCCCGCCGCGATGAAGATCGCCAATGTCGAGCTTTATAAGGTGGATGTGAATGAGCGCGACCCGATCGTGGCGCAGCTTAACTGGACCTATCACTTCAATTCTCAGTTCCAACTGCAGTCTGGCCTGCACTATCGCACCAAAGAACGCACGGCCGTCTTCGCCGATGAGTTCTACTATTGGAATGACGCCTTTGGTCCTGCGCCCACTTTGGCAGACTTCACCACTATCAGCCAGCCTAGCCGTGATGGTTATCTTGATGGTGATCAGTCTATCGGCGATCGCTATCAGAAAGACTTCTCACCCGTTGTGCCGATTGATGAAATCTCGGCGTGGTGGCGTGACAATAAGCAGAAATTCACTTTGGCTGAAACCGCTGATGAATCTGCGCTGGTGTCAAACGGCGGTGCGTTGGGGCGTAATTTCGACGTTGAGGAAGATCACCTCTCTGTCTACACCATGGGCACCTATACCGGGATTGAGCGTCTGACCTTGGTGGGCGGTGTTCGCGTTACGCGCACTGAAACCACTGTGTCGGGTCAAGATTGTGATTTCAACAATACGACCCTAGTCTGTGACAGCCTGACCCCAGTCTCGCGCACCAAAGACTATACCTCTGTCTTACCATCGATCCATGCGACCTATGAGATCAATGATAACACCCAAATTCGCGGTGCGATCAGCCGGACCTTTGCGCGTCCTGATTTCGGTACGCTGACCCCTGGCGGTGTCTATGCTGAGCATGACAATGAATATGTCGCCGGTAACCCGAACCTCAACCCGACCTATTCGATCAATTATGACCTCTCGCTTGAGCATTACTTTGATGGCTTCGGCATGGTCTCTGGCGGTGTCTTCTATAAAGACATCACCGATCCGATCTTCGTCTCGACCACGACCGGCACTTATGGTGGCAATACGGGCGTTGATTTCCGTCTGCCGCAAAACGGGGGCGATGCGTGGCTCTATGGTCTGGAATTGAATGTTCAGCGCCAGCTGGACTTCTTACCCGGCCTGTTGAGCAATCTGGGTGTTAGCGCGAACTACACTTATATGCAGTCTGAAATGACCTTGGAAGGGCGCGCGGATAATCCTGCCATCCCGCGTCAGGCCAATAATCTGGGCAATATTGCCGTTTATTACGAAGATGACCGCCTGTCAGCGCGTATCGCGATGAACTACAAAGGTGAATATATCGAAGAGCATGGCGATGATGCCGACAGCGATGGCTTCTACGGGGATTACACCTCTGTGGACTTCTCCGCCTCTTACGATGTCACTGAACAATTGCAGGTCTATATGGACCTTTACAATCTGAGCGGCTCAACGCTGAAATACTTCATTGGTGATGAGGCCCGTCCTTATCAGCTGGAATATTACGGCATGCGGGGCATGTTCGGCCTGCGCTACAGCTTCTTCTAAGCTGGTGAGTGAACTGTGATCTTGCCTTGGGGTGGTCCTCCACACGGCAAGATCTCACCTATGGCGCTCTTGCTAGTCCCCCTGGCAAGAGCGTCGTGCTTTTTGAATAAAGGATGGATGATATGAGCGTGAAAGCCTTCATTTTTGATTGGGCAGGGACCATGGTGGATCATGGCTGTTGTGCCCCGGTTTTGGCCTTGCAAACGGTCTTCGCCGATGAAGGCGTGGCCATTACAGATGAAGACGCCCGCGCCGACATGGGTAAGGCCAAGGATGCCCACATTCGCGCCATTCTGGCTAAGCCTCGGGTGGCAGACCAATGGACGGCCGTCAAAGGCACCCCCGCGACGGACAATGATGTGAGCCGTCTTTTTAGTGCCGTTGGCCCCTTGATGCAGGCCGCTGCGGCGCAATGTTCGGCCCTGATCCCGGGCGCGGTGGACTTGGTTGAAACCCTGCGCGCGCGCGGGGTGAAAATCGGCTCCTCCACTGGATATACGCGCGATATGATGCGCGACATCCTGCCTTTGGCGAAAAACCAAGGCTATGCGCCAGATTTTACAGTGTGTGCGGGCGAGACCTCAGAAGGGCGCCCAGCCCCGTTCATGATTTGGAAAAACCTCATTGAATTAGGGGTTTGGCCTACATCATCCTGTGTGAAAGTCGATGATGCCCCGGTCGGGATCGTCGCCGGGCGCAATGCCGGATGCTGGACCATTGGTGTGGCCGCCTCAGGCAATGAAATAGGATTGTCACTTGAAGCGTATACACAATTGGATCAAGCCGAGCGTGAGACGCGTTTGCAAACCGCACGCAGCGTCTTGAAGGCGGCCGGGGCCCATTATGTCGTAGACAGTGTCGCGGACATTCCAGCCCTGTTGGATGAGTTAGATCAGCGTATTCGCGCCGGTGAGATGCCCGCGCAGATTTAAGCGCTGTTAGGATAAGGGGTGGGGACATGGTTGGACGTGCACAGGATGAAGCGATGTCTTCACAGGCGTCATCGCCTAACCCCACCGGGCTGCTAGCGGGCCTTCGTGCGCGCCTGACAACCGCCCCGGATTGGGCCTTTGCCCTATGGGGCGGGTTGTTTGCGTTCAGCGTCTATTTCGCCATGTACGCCTTTCGTAAGCCCTTTTCCGCCGCGACCTATGACATGGTCGAAGGCTGGACCTATGGTCTTGATTTTAAGGCGACCATCGCGGCGGCGCAGATTTTGGGCTATGCCCTGTCGAAATTCCTCGGCGTCAAAATCGTGTCTGAAATGACGGCGGCGCGGCGCGGCGCGGCGATCATTATCCTGATTGCTTTATCCGAAGTTGCGCTGATCGGTTTTGCTATGGCTCCAGCCCCGCTAAAAGTGCCGATGTTATTCCTTAATGGTTTGCCTTTGGGCATGATCTGGGGGCTGGTGTTTTCCTATCTGGAAGGGCGCAGGCTGACCGATCTGCTGGGCGCGATGTTATGCGCCAGCTTCATCGTGTCTTCGGGGGCGGTGAAAAGCGTCGGTCAGATTTTGATGAATGGCTATGGCGTGCCGGAATTCTGGATGCCCGCCGTCACGGGGCTTCTCTTCTTTCCGGTTCTGGTGATCTCTGTGATCATGCTGTCTGCGCTTCCTGCACCCAATGCTCAGGACATTGCCGAACGCGTTGAGCGTAAGCCCATGGATGGGGCGCAGCGCCGCGCCCTGCTTGCGGCTTTCGGGCCGGGTATCCTCTTATTGGTGACAGCCTATGTCTTGCTGACGGTGTTTCGTGATTTTCGCGATAAATTCGCCGCGGATTTCTGGGCCGATCTAGGCATTCTGGATGCTGCGGGACGTTTGACAGCCAGTGAATTACCTGCTGCCGTGGTGGTGTTGGTGATTATCGGCGCGATGATCTTTATCAAGAATAATTGGCGCGCATTGAATTTAAATTTCGCCATGGTGTTGGGGGGCTTTGGCTTTCTGGGGCTGTCCACCTTCGCCTTCCACCAGGGCTGGATCTCGCCCTTTATGTGGATGATGACCTCGGGCATTGGGCTTTATGCGGGCTATGTCCCGTTTAACTGCATCCTTTTTGATCGCCTGATTGCGGCCAGTCGGATGCAGGCCAATGCGGGCTTCTTGATCTATGTCGCGGATGCCAGCGGCTATGCCGGTACGGTGGCGCTCCTCTTGGTGCGCTCGGTCTATACCCCAGAGATGAATTGGCCCGAGGTCTTTATCTGGCTGTCTTACATTACCGCAGGGGTTGGGGTGGTGTTTATGATTGGTGCAGATCGTTATTTCCGCGCCAAGGCCAAACGCCATGAGGGTGAGGCTGCCCTCAACGGTGTGGCGGCAGAGTAGGGCTTAGATCTGGTGCAGGGCCTGGAACAGGTCCGCACGGATATCCTCAACATCTTCCAAGCCCACCGAAAGCCGGATCAGGCTTTCGCTGATGCCATGGGCGGCGCGCTCTTCGGGGGTATAGGTGGAATGGGTCATGCTGGCGGGATGCTGGATCAAGCTTTCGGCATCGCCCAGGCTGACTGCGCGCGCAATCATGTTCAGGGCATTCATGAAGCGCATGGCCGCGCGCGCATCACAATCTAGCTCAAACGCAATCATGCCGCCAAAATCGCGCATTTGACGCGCGGCGAGATCTTTTTGGGGGAAGCTCTCAAGGCCGGGATAGAAAACCGTTGCCACTTTGGGATGGCTATCTAAGGCTTGGGCGATCTCCATAGCATTGGCGCTATGACGCTCCATGCGTAGGGGCAGGGTTTTAAGCCCGCGCATCACCAGCATGGCGGTGAAGGGCGACATGGCCGCCCCGGTCATGTCTTTCAGGCCAAAAACGCGCACCTCATGCATGTCGCTGTGGCGACCCACCGCCAGGCCTGCAATCAGATCGCCATGGCCGCCGAGATATTTGGTCGCCGAATGAACGACGATATCTGCGCCCAAATCCAACGGACGGGTCAGATAGGGGCTGGCATAGGTGTTATCGACAATCACCTTGGCCCCATGGGTGTGGGCCAGGGCCGACACGGTCGCGATATCGACCAGGCGCATGGTGGGATTGGCGGGGCTTTCGAAATAGACGATTTTGGTTTTGAAGGTCATGGCTTCGGCGGCGGCTTTGACATCGCTGAGATCGGCAAAGCGCACTTTGACGCCAAATTTCGCTAGACCATGCTTCAAGAAAGCATAGGTGCAGCCATAAAGGGTTTTATCGGCCAGGATTTCATCGCCGGGGGCTAAAAAGCTCCACAACACAGCCGTGATCGCCCCCATGCCGGAGGCAAAGGCCACCGCGGCTTCACCATTTTCCAGGCTCGCCATGCGCTGTTCCAAAATCTCCACCGTGGGATTGGAAATGCGCGAATAGAAATGGGCCGGGTGCTCGCCGCTGAACGCCGCGCCCGCCTCTTCAACCGTGTTGAAGGTGAAGGTCGAGCTCATATGCACGGGCGGGGTCAGCGCCCCGCCAGCGTCCTTGGGCGCATAGCCATGATGGATCGCGCGTGTGGCAAAGCCTGTTTTGTTTGAAAAGGGCGATCCATCCATATCCAATCCTCCCCGATCGGTCACTATGCGGGGGAGACAGTGGCGCAAGTTCATTGCGCCGTCCTGCCAATTTACACTCGTCAAAGGTTCAAAATTAGCATAATCTGCCAATTATGGCACTTGATGCGACAGATCGACGAATTATCCGCGCCCTGCAACGTGATGGGCGAATGACCAATCAGGCCCTGTCTGAGGCGGTGGGGCTATCGCCCTCGCCTTGCCTGCGACGGGTTCGCAATCTTGAAGCCGATGGGGTGATTACGGGTTATAGCGCGGCCGTTGATCGGCGGGCCTATGGCCTACCAATTACGGCTTTCATCCGGGTACGGCTTAAAAGCCATGAGCGTGATCTGGTCGAAAGCTTTGAAGCGGGCCTGCAAAAGCTCGATGAAGTGCTCGAAGCCCATCTTATCACCGGTTCAGAAGATTATCTGATGCAGGCTGTGGTGGAGAGCCATGAAGCCTATGAGCATTTTATGCGTAACAAGCTGCACCGCGTGCCGGGTATCGCCGGGGTGGAAACCAGCTTTGCCTATGGTCTTGTCAAACGCACCGGCGTCTTGCCGATCGTGAAGGGCTAGGCGGGGCGTTTTGGGATGACCCATGAGGTCTGGACCCCGGATCAAGTCCGGGGACGCGTGTCGGTTGGGCATAATAAAGAAATTTTTTTGCGCGCGTCATTGCCGAAGTCGCCTGGCAATCCAAATCTGTCATCCCGGCCTTGAGCCGGGATCTATATACTTTAAAGGGCAATCTCAACAGACCCCGGCTCGCATATTTTAGTGCGCTACCGCCTATCGGCTACTTGAGCGCGACGCTTGGCCGGGATGACAGATCTTCGTATAATATCTTCGTTCAGGATTAATCCGAAATGACGAAGGATCAGCTCGCATTCTCCGCGTCGATCTCTTCGCGCAGCGCTTCCAGCTCCAACCAGCGCTCTTCCTTGTCATCTTTATCGCGTATCGCGGTTTCCAAGGCCTTAGAGGCGGCGGCGAAGCGATCAGGCTTGGCGGTGAACAGGCTGGGATCGGCCAGCTCGTCTTGCAGTTTGGCAATCTTTCCGTCCAGAGCATCAATCTCTTTGGGCAAGTTTTCCAGCGCAAATTGATCCTTATAGCTCATCTTGCGCTTTTGGGCTTTCTTGGGCGCGTTGGGGGAGGAATTGGCAGATTTCGCCTTCTCCTCTTTCTTTTCTGCCTTGCGCGCTTCCACGCCAATGCCGCGCTGGGCGACCATATCCGAATAGCCCCCGGCATAGTCTTGCCAGACGCCTTGGCCTTCGGCAACGATGACGCTGGTGCAGACCCGGTCGAGGAAGTCACGGTCGTGCGAGACGATCAGCACGGTGCCTTGATAGTCGCAGATCAGGTCTTGCAACAGATCGAGCGTTTCAAGATCAAGATCATTGGTCGGCTCGTCGAGCACCAGGAAGTTTGAGGGAAGCGCCAAAGCGCGTGCCAGCATGACGCGGGCCTTTTCGCCGCCTGACAAGACTTCAACGGGCGTATTGGCTTGCTCTGGCGGGAAGAGGAAGTCCTTCATATAGGCGCGCACATGCTTGACCTGGCCGTTGACTTCAACCTGATCGCCGCCGCCTTGGGTCAGCGCTTCGGCCAAGGTCCAGCCGGGTTTCAGCGCGGCGCGCTTTTGATCCAAGCTGGCGATTTCCAGATTAGTGCCGAGCTTAACTTCGCCCTGATCGGGGGCCAGATCTCCGATGATAATATTAAGGAGCGTGGTTTTACCCGCCCCATTGGGTCCGATCAGACCGACCCGGTCGCCCTTGGCGATGCGGCTGGAGAAGTCTTTGACGATGAAGCGATCGCCATAGGCTTTGGACACGTGCGTCAGCTCACTGACACGCTTGCCACTATCCTTGGCCTCGGTGGCTTCCATCTTTGCCAGGCCCTGGGGACCGCGATGATCACGGCGTTGCTGGCGCAGATCGGCCAGATCTGCCATGCGGCGCACATTGCGTTTGCGCCGCGCGGTGACGCCATAGCGCACCCAATGTTCTTCGCGCTCGATCTTGCGGTCGAGCTTGTCCATTTCAATTTGTTCGAGTTCGAAGATCTCATCGCGCCAGGCTTCAAAGGCTCCAAAGCCCTTGTTAAGTTCACGTGTTTGGCCGCGATCAATCCAGAAGGTCTTGCGCGTCAGATCCATCAAGAAGCGCCGATCGTGGGAGATCAGTACCAGGGCCGAGCGGATGGATTTGAGCTCCTCTTCCAACCATTCAATCGCAGGAAGATCCAGGTGGTTGGTCGGCTCATCCAGGAAGAGCACATCAGGATTGGGGGCCAGCGTGCGCGCCAACGCGGCGCGGCGCGCTTCACCCCCTGATAGCTGGCCAGGGTCTTCCTCACCGCTCAGGCCCAAATGCTCCAACAGATAATGGGCGCGATAATCCTCATCACCGGGCGCAAGACCGGCCTGAACATAATCGAGCACGGTTTTATAACCCGCCAGGTCTGGACTTTGCGGCAGATAGCGCACGGTGGCCCCGGGATGAATAAAGCGCTCGCCCTTGTCGGCCTCGATCAGGCCGGCGGCGATCTTCATCAGGGTTGATTTACCCGATCCATTGCGCCCGACCAGACAGACGCGCTCGCCCTCCGCCACGGAAAATTCCGCGCCCTGTAACAGCGGCGATACGCCATAGGTCAGGTGAATGTCTTTTAGCGTGATGAGGGGCAGGCCAGCCATAATGCGATCTTTATCCATCTAAGAAGACCTGATCGCATAGCGAAACTTAAGCCCTTTGTCATATCCAGCCCGCAGGTCGGATAGGGGTGATAGGTTGTTGTCTCGCAATTGTTCATGGCGGCTATGTGGAAAAGGCGCTTTTACCGGAAGGGGTTTAGGTCCACATCACCAAGCTTACCCCTTTATGGGTTGAAAGGATTATCATGGCGCTGGATTATATTGCATTTGGGTTTTTTCTGGTGTGTGCGGCCAGCTTTTCCTGGTTGGTGGATTATAGCCCCTGGCGCAAAAAGACCCTGACCTATGCGATGGAAAAGCGCCGTAGTGAATGGATGGCGGTTCTGGCTAAGCGCGATTTGCGTATGCCCGATACGGCGATCATGACCAGTTTGCACAATGGGACCAGCTTTTTTGCCTCAACGTCTTTATTGGGCATCGGGGCCGGGTTCACCTTGTTGAGCGCCACGGATCAAGTGATGACGGCGTTTACCGATTTTCAGTTTGGGTTTGAGATGAACCGGATTGAGTGGGAAATTCGCGTTTTCGGCCTGATGCTAATCTATGCCTATGCCTTCTTTAAATTCGGCTGGGCGTATCGTTTGTTCAATTATGTCGCCATTTTGATAGGGGCCATCCCACAGCCGGGCGATGGCGATGTCGACGGGGCCGCTGCGCGTGCCGCACGGATGAGCTCACTCGCGGGGCGTCATTTTAACCGCGGGCTACGCGCGCTTTTTTTCTCAATCGGGTATTTGGGTGGGTTTGTCGGGCCTTGGGCTTTGATGGCGGCCACGGCGTTGATTGTGGTGGTGTTGGCGCGTCGTCAATTTCTCTCGCGCGCCTATAAAGCCGTGATGTAGACGGTTATTTCGGTCCAAACAGGCTGTCATTTTGCGTGCGCATATGGCGAAGCGATGTCGGCAAATGTGCCAGGACTTTATTTCTGAAGAAGGTTTGGGCCGCTACGCCTTTATCGCCGCCGCCATTGTCTTCTGCGATTTTAGTCAGTTCATCGCCGGAATAGATGCGCTCAATCTCAGCCGCACGGTCATTGAAGCGCGTTTGGAAATAGGGTTTCAGCGCATCTTTCGCATGATCGCGCGCTTGTTTCAGGGCATCATCTTGGGATTGGGCCATGCTCGTGCCAATATTGGCCGCCTTTGCCTGTAACAAGCCTTGGTATTCACTGTTCACGGTCGGCTTGTCGCGGGACAGGCTCGACAACGCGCTGTGGACGCGCCGGGCAATCATTAAAGTATCCACTTGATTGGCGGTTAGGCTCATCTTGTCATGGGGCGTGAAGACTTTATGGGCTTTGACGGCGGCCCAGTTCTCAGAGGGTTTGGGATTACCATTGATTTGATCGCCATCTTTGACATGGGCCGTCATAACATCATCAGGTAGCAGGGTTTCAAACTTCGCCGCCTTGGCCTGACTATGAAACACTTGATCAATATTGTGATCGAGTTGAAGGACGCCGAATTTTGCACCTCCGCCCGCTCCGGTGTGGTAGATGAAGGGGCGACATTCAACCTGCGTGAAGTCGGGCTGCTCACTACTGCCTTTGGGATCAATCAGCATATGACCGCTCCCGGCTTTAAACGGCGTTCGCTCAGCCTTGGCCGGTGTTGCGGATGTCGTCTGGGTCGTGGCGGCTGCGGCCCCTAAATTCAGGGCCTCAATGGCGCGGGTCTTTAAGGTCGGCAGGTTCGCTAATGCCGTCGTGATGATATCGCGGTCTGCCTGATTTTGCCCGGGCTTTGCGCCATAGCTTTGCTTGATACGGTCAATCTCTTGGTCAATATGGGTTTTTAAGAAGGTCTTGATGTGGGCTGTTGTGGCCGTCGGGGTCAGTATTTTATCCAGCGCCGTTAGATCAGCCTTATTGGGGAAATTACTATTCTTGTAATCGTGAATTTCCTTGAACAGTAAAATAGCGGGAAAACTTTCCGCGTTTTCATAGGCATTGCGTGTTGATAACAGCCCTAAATCTTGAGCCAGCTCCTCTTCACTGCCCAAGGATGCCCCGTTCTTCGTGGGCGGGGCCAAGCGCATCGGGGGCTTTTTATTGGCGGCGGAGGTTGAGGCGGCCTTGCCGGTATCCATCATCCATTTTTGAATGCGTTGCAACACGGCCTGATTGGGCACATGGTCGGCTTCATAATACTCTTTGGCCTCATTGATGTTTCTTTGAATGCTTTTTCTGAGCGCTGAATAGGAATTGACTGTGCCTTCCAGTTTTGAACGCAGAGAAATAAAGCGGATATAGCTTTCTTCAGGATGGTCTTTATCCCCGTCTTCATCAGGCTTGGCGATAATGCTGGAGCCTGGTTTTCCGGCGAGGTTGAGGACTTGCTGCGCCTCGGCTTCGCTCGATTGCGCTGCGGCGTTTAAGGCGGTATCGGCGCTGGTATTTTGCGCCCGGGTGGAGCGATCTTTAGGGGCTTGGGCGACTTGATTGGCGGTGGTTTCTAAGGTGGTGGCTTCTTTATCGCGCGCCTGGGCAAAGGCGAGGGTTTGTTGAGCCTGGGCGGGTTGATCCTCTTGAACCTCTTGACGCAAGGTTTGAGTGGCTTTTTTCACTGGGGTGGCTTTGGTATTGATCCAAAGCTCTGATTTTGCGGCCTTTCCCCGGCCCTTGGTTTTGAAAAACAGGCGGTGCTGAACTTTGGCAATTTTGAATTTTGCGCCGGGTAATTTGCGTTTGGAATTGAGCTTGCCGAGAAGCTTAGCCAGTAGTTTTTTGGCCTTTTTAACCAGGAAAGTCAGAAGCTTATCTAAAGCCTTATCAATCGGCTTTTGAATTTTCTTGATAACCGACTTGATCCGGCCCGGTAGTCCACCCAGGCCTAACAGACCTGCCAGGAAAGAAATGACGACCGGCACGGTGGCCCCGATGGCTTTTTCCACCAGCTTGGCGGCCCCGGCCACCTGGCCCGCGGCAATGGCCCCAATGGAATCGAAGATCGTATTGGCCAGGGCGACGATTTCGTCAAAGCGCTCGATGAAGACCTTCACCAGATCATAGATGGCTTTGATGACGCGGAAAATCGCACCGATGGGGTTTGATAAACCCGCCAACCAACCAATCCCGGCCTCAATCACGGTCTGGATGACAAAGGTCTGTATACTGCCGATGAGGGTCTGTTTGAAATTATCAATCATGGAGAGCATTTTCTTCCAAATGCCCAAAAAGCCTTGCGTGGCGAGGATCTTAACAACCTCAACCGATTTTTCTAAAAAGCCGACTTTCTGTTCGCCCTTTGGCCCTAAGCGTTTGACCAGCTTGGTGCGGAATTTGTCATAGCTGAGCCCTAAGACCTGCAAACCGATGGACATCAGGCCTTTAAAATCCAGCTTGGCGGGGAGTTGTAAGCCAGCACTGGAGAGCGCGCCGAATAGCCAGCCCAACAAACCGCGTTTGAGATGTTCGATAATATTGCGGCCAAACAACTTAAAGCCGCCGACGATGCCGCCGATCAAATTTTTGGCAAACCCGATGGGGTTTTCAAAAATGATCTTGATAATATTTCCGGCTTTCTGGACGAATTTCCAGATTTTATCGCCATAGGGACCGGCGAGCTTTAACGCGCCCTTGATGATAAAGCTCAAGACCTTGTCTTTTATTTCGCCTGCGAAGGTTTTAATGTCGCGAATGAGAGGCGCGAAGATTTTCTTGATGCTCTCCAAGGGCGACCAGGTCGGGAAAACATCAATGGCTTGTTTGATGAGACCTTTGACACGGCTCCAAGTGAGGTTGAGCTGCGAGAGCCGCGAGGTGACCCAAGTATAGGCTTCTTCGATGATTTTCGCTTCGCGCAGCTTATCGAACACATAGGTGCCACCCGGGATCAGACCCAAGAAGCCGCCAATGATGTTGACCGCATTGCGCACAACGGTGCGTCCGGTGATCGGGCTTTTACCTAACAGGACGCAGACTAAAGTATATCCCGGCACTTGGCGGGCATAGCTTTCGGCCTTATCCGCGACCCACCCGCGTTGCAGGCTGGGCGTGACTTCACGATGGGCTTTGGCGTCTGAGGTCTGGGGTGTAGAGGCGTGTTTGGATGTCCCGCGCTTGGTTTGCTGGACCACATGGGTCAGCTCATGCGCCATCAGGCGTTTATTATCAACGCTTTCGCCTTTGCCCATCCAGATGCGATTTTTATAGGTGAAGGCGCGTGCCCCAATTCTGGCCGCGGTGGCGTGATCTTGGGCTTCATCATGAATTCTGACATCTGAGAAATCTTCACCAAAGCGCGGCTCCATAAAGTTTCGCACGCTCGCAGGTAAAGGCCGCCCCGCACCAGGACGGGTAACGCGCGCGCTGACATCATGGGGGGCAATGCCGCCCTCGGCCCCCATGGTGAGGCCATCTTGCGGATCGCGCGCAATAGGTTTGGCCTGGACGGCACCTTCGCTGGCCGCGTCATTGGACACCGCATCAGGTTTGCCGCTTTCGATCTCGCCCATATCATCGCCATCGAGCGTATCGGTTTTAACATCCTCATCAGGCCCCAAACTGGGCTCTTGCTCGGCGGCATCCAGGGCTGGATTCGCATCCAGCGTATCGAGATTGGGTTGCCCGCCGAGATCACGATGGAGGCGATGGGGGCCTTGGGCCTCATTCGATAGGGGCGGAGCGCTCGGTGTGGATGGCGCTGCACCGCCATCACTGGGATTGCTAGGTCTATTCTCTGAAGGCGGGGGCGCTTCCGCTTGGATGGGGGCCGACATCGCCAGCACGCGATCGGCCATCGCATCGGCTTCATGCTCTAACGGGTCGTTGGCCGGACCCACTTTCAGGCTGGGTTGCAGGCGTGCGCGAGAGAGTTCTGTCATAACCGGCGCGCGCTGGGCCGGGGCGCGAACGCTCACCTTGGTCGTGATTTTGCCGGTTTGGACTTTGGGCGGGGCGAGCTTGGCTTTCATGGCGCGCCTTTAATTGCTCCCCACGAGGGTGAAAAAGCGCGTGGCGTTGACGAAGCTGGAATAGGTAAAGGCGCGCAGGGTATGCGTGGTGCGGGTTTGCGGGACATCATAGCTCGGGCTATCCATGCCAAAGCCGCCTCCACTAAATCCGCCGCTGAGCCAAGCGCCTGGCATCATCTCGGTTCGGCTTTCGCCTTCCCATCGGTTTTGGAAAACCTGATCATCGACATCTTCGGCGAGATAATCCGCAGCCCCCATGATCAAGCCGGGCAGCATAGCCCCGGAAAGGTCATAGCCGGTTTGAGTGAGCGTTTGGGCCTGGATCAAATTGGCGGGTTGATCTTCACCGTCACGGAAGTAGGCGCTTTGAATTTCACCGGCGATCTCTGCGTTATAGGGCATTTGTGTGATTTCCCAGATCGCATAGAGGAATTGCGCGTGGGCATATTCCAGGCAGGTCGCAGTGCGGTAATCATCGGCGCTGGAGAAGAGATTCCACGGTACACTGTCGGTCGGCAGGCGGAAATTGCGGGCCCGAATATTGCTGACTACATGGGGGATGATGAGGTCGCTTCTCGGCCCGGTAAAGCGCAACACCCGGTAGACGCTGGCATCTTCAGCTTCGGAGAAGAAGTTTTCGACCCTTACATCGCGATTGCCAAAGCCCACCATGTCGTGAATTTTACCATCGCCGATATAAATCCCACCATGGGTGACCGGATCACCGATCATGCGGGCTAAATTTGCACTGCCCAGGCGGAAGACAATATCGCCCGGTTCCAACCCCATGGCGGCGGCGCGCCGTCGGCCTTCATCGGTGCCGGTTATGCGCCCTTCATGCATGGCGCGGCGTTCTTCCTCGGTATATTCGCCGGAATCAGAGCTGCGCCGTAAAGGGCCTTTGCCCTCATCCAGGGCGACATGGCTCAGCTCATGGGCGAGCAGCTGCTGGCCCGCGGGTGTGGAGAGCGAGGGGGCCTCTTTGGAGAAACCAATATCGCGGCCATAGGTGAAGGCCTCGGCATGGAGACTGTTGGAGACGTCGTGGGCCGCAGCCCCTTGATGCAGGCGCACGCCAGAGAGGTCCGCGCCTAAGCGGCGTTCAAAGAAAGCTTGTTGCGCGGGGGCGAGCCCATGGCCCCCGGTCATCTGTTTCAAGCTTGTCTGCGCGGCCGGGGGGGCTTTGAAATCGCCGATATGGCTGGCGGGCAGGGACATGTTGCGCGCGCTGGCACCGGGCATCGCCGCGCTGGAGGTTTGGGTCGTAAGCGCCGAGGGGTGAAGCGCGGCCCCGGCTAATTGATCGGCGACCTTTTCTTGCGGGGCGTTCTGGGCACCGATCATCACCGGGCTGGAAAGCCCGGTTTCGCTCATCTGGGCTTTCACCGATTGACGCGCAGCCAGGGTGGGTGCCGGGTTCGCGGGCCGGGCGCGGCTGCGGCTGCGGGTCTTGGCACCGGCCATACGCCGACGTAACCGACGATGCGAGGCCATGGTGGTCTCCTATCCTTGGGGCCGCGGGGTCAGATAGACCCGCGCAGCGGTCATCAGGCGTGTAGCTTCGGCCCGGCTCATCAGATCGCTGCTTTCCAGCTTGCGGATGGTGGCCGGGGTCAGCCGAGACAGGTCTTTGACGCTGCGAATGCCCAAGGCGGCCATGCGTCCTGTCAGTTCAGCATTGACCCCCTCAACCATGGTGATGGGTTGATCTTCCTTGATTGAGACCATGAAGCTGGCATGGGATTTTTGCAGCGCTTCGAGCGCCTCCTGATTGGATTTCAACGCGAGACCGGCCGCGCGGGCATCGGTTTCCACGCGTTTAAACTCCTGCTTGGCCTCGCCAATTGCCTCAATCAAAGTGTCGCGACTTTGCGAGAGCTTACCCAGATCGCGGGTCAGCGTTTTGACGGCCTCCTCAGCCTCGCTGCGCTCTTTGCGCAGACCCGTGAGGTCTTCGCGCAAAGCCTTGACTTCGGCCTCATGGCTCTCGCGCTCTGATGTCAACCGGCCCAGCGTCTCTTGCAGCTGTTTGACCATGCGATGGGCTTGCGTGACTTCGGGGTTCAGCGCGCTCAGCTCCGCGCGGGTTTCTGCAACCGCACTTGTCGTGTCGGAGCGGGTTTTGATCAGCAATTCCAGGCGTTCAGCCAGCTTCTCACTATCCGATTGGGCTTTATTGAGGCGCTCGCGCAGACCTTCCAGATCAATATTGGGCAGCGTAACACCGCCCGTTCCCGTGCCATCGCCTGCGGGCTGGGTGATCCGGCCCTCAATCGGCTTGAAGGGATAAGAGCCATGTCCCTTTTGGGTGATCAGATAGCCACGCGCCGCGCCGCCATTCATCACGATGATGGCTTCATCGCCGGGCCGGGCGGAATTATCCTCGATCAGCTCAAGTACATTGAGCTTCCCGGTATGCTCGCGCAGGGCTTTCACGCCTTGCGGGGTTGCGGTGTCGATCGCCTCACCCACGCTGAGCCCGAAGCCTTCCAGCATCGCCTTGGCGGCCTTTAAAGGCTGGCCTTCAATCTGGATCAGGCGGCGATAATCGGGATTGACCTCTTTATAGCTGCCGGGCTTGGACCAATCGCCGCCGGTTTTGCCGGGATCATAGGGAATATAGGTTCCATCATCAGGCACCCAGGTGATGGGCGGAGGATCTTGGCGCTTGGGTTTGCAGCATTCGCTCATCACCGTTTCATAGATCCGGCTGAGATTAGGCTCCCACAGCTCCCAATATTGCGCGGTTTTCAACGTGATGGCTTGCTTGCGACATAGCCAGGGGCAGATCTGCTCCAGGAAGATTTGATCATCGCCCTCCAGCTCGCCTTTCAGGCAGGCAATCGGCACAAAGCGATCATATTGGCCCCCTTTGGTCGGTGGGCAGGGCGGGAAAGCGTTTTCACAGATACAGCGTTGGCGGCGTTCTTCATCAGAAAGCGCAATCGCCCCCAACAGGGCCTTGTTGAGCCGCGCGCGGGCAATGGCCTTGGCCTCA
Organism: Woodsholea maritima DSM 17123; assembly: GCF_000382325.1. Lineage (GTDB taxonomy): Bacteria > Pseudomonadota > Alphaproteobacteria > Caulobacterales > Maricaulaceae > Woodsholea > Woodsholea maritima. The sequence goes on along the minus strand of NZ_KB908056.1, from coordinate 591,166 downwards.
CCGACGAAATCCGAAAGTTTGATGGTGTCGCGCACGGTTTCCATGCGCAGCTTCAAAACCTCTTTTTCCTCTTCATTGGCGATGGCGTGATAGGCGGTTTCAGCCTCTTTGATGAATTCTGCCGCAAGGGCACCTTCTTCCTCATCAAAGGCAATGACGCCGTCATACACCGCGCTTTGATTGAGCATCATCGCCATAGTATGGCGTACTTCGCGGGTTTTTCCGGCGCGATTGTTCAGCGTGTCTTTAAAATTGACCGTCTTGATATTCTCCAGGCATTCGCGCACCACATCGCGGTAGCGCTGAACCAGTGGGCCTAGATCGCGCTTGGAAACCAGATGGACATAGACCCCGGCTTCGTGGCCATGCTGGGCGGCGGTTTCGCCATCATCATAGGCTAGGCACAGGCAGACCTCGCCCTTGCGTAAGTCTGCACCTAAGATTTGCGGGCTGTCATAGTGAACACGCGTGCGCTGATCGGCTTTCAAAAGCTCATTAAGGTCGAGGGTTTCCCCGCGATAGCGCTCAAACCGGCCCATTTGATCCAGGATATAGCCCTTGGTGATCTGTAAGCGCGCGCGTTCGATGAAGCGCACCAAGATCCCACACACCACGCCCCAATCGAAGAAATAACGCAGCAACAGCGTGTAATCTTGGCCCTCTTTCAGGGCGCATAGCCGATTGAAGGCCTCCTGCACGGTTTGGGCATTGCCATAAAGATCAGGGCAGGCGGCCGGGTCGAAGGGGATTTTGCTGGCGTCCATCTCGCATAGGGCCGCCAGCGCCTCCTGCACGGTTTGCGCATTGCCATAAAGGCGCGGACAGGCGGCGGGATCAAAGAAAATCAACTCGGCGTTGAGCCCGCATAGATTATCGAGCGCGTCTTGAACGGTATCGGCCCCGGCATAGAGGCGCGGGCAGTTTTGATTGTTAAAGGCGATATCTTCGGCGGCGATAGAACACAGATTGCGCAAGGCATCTTGCACATTCTCGGCATTGCCAAAGAGTTTCGTACACCGATGATCCAGGCCCACATGGCTAGCCGGTAGATTGGAGAGCGCGGGGAAGGACACCCGGCGGCGATCGGTGTCAGACAGGCGTTTGGCTTCGCCATCCTCATCGAGATGCATCAGCACGCAATAATGATGGATCGGTCCGCTGGGTAGAGCCTGGGGCACATGCACACGGGCCCCGGCTTGGGCAAATTGGCGTAGCTCAATCAGCCAATAATCCCCGGCGATAATGGCTTTATGATCGAGATCCAAGGTCGCTTCGAAATAGTCCGTAGACAGCGTAAAGACGCGGTCTTGGATGTCATGGGCAAAGCCCGCGCCCAAGGTGCGGGTGACAGCGTCGCCATTGAGATCAAGCTCTAACCAGCCATCCCAGCGGCGAATAAAGGGCCAGGGCGAGCCATCATGGTCTTGGGCCGGATTGGGGGCATCATCGAAATCATCAATGAAGGCCGGGCGTTTGGCATCACTGGGGGTGGCGAAAACGCCGCGATGCAGCTCGGTAATGTCGGAATAAAATTCATAGACCGCCCCGGCACGCTTGATCTGGTCTTTGAAATCCACAGGCACGGTGATGGAGGCATTTTCCATGGACCAGGCGAGGGTGATTTTTGTTGGCGCATGGGCTGGGCCCTCGACTGAAATGACCTCAAAACGCACCAGCGCATTGGGCGGGGTGACGCCGTCTTGATCGCCTATAACGTCCGAGCACGGATCGCATAGATCAATGAGGGCGGCTTCATTGCGCTCCACCGCGACCAGCGTTCCTGTACCCACTTGGGGAAAGCGGCCCGCGCCATACATCAAATCTTCCACCGCATCGGCGGGCGCGGCTTTGATCTGACACACGGTGCGGGTGCGCATGGCGGTATCGGCCCCATGAAGGGCCGGATCGATCAGATCGGGGTTAAGCAGGGCCGATTGGGCCAGGGTCCAGATATCGGCATAGAGGACATGATCCTCACCCTCGGGCCAGGCGGGGCCTTCAGGAAGGTCAGCTTGAGATTCAAAGAGGGCCGCATCGCGCGCTGGATTGGCATCAGGGCCGGGGCGCAAATCCCCGATCACCCCGTCGGCGACGATATAGCCCGGTTGCAGGCTGGGCACATGGGTGGGTGAAAGGGCAATGGCACCCCCCTCGGCCGGGACACCATCGCGCAGGGTCAGAAGGCCTAGCTCCTCGCGCTTGAAGGTGGCGTGGAAGCCGTGATCATTAAGATCACTGGCCGTGACCATCTCGCCCTCATGATGGATCAGACCACTCAGGAGGGGGTCGGGACGTTGGTTGAGGCGCGTTACGCGGGCTTTCATGACTAATTCCCCTTGGTCGTCATCATTGGCGTGGTCATGGTGCAATCTGCGCGGGTGGACGGGCCAGCCGGGCATCATAGTGAAGGGCGATGTCCTGGCCCAAGGGCAGGAAATCTTTGAGCTTATGGGTCATGGCGCGCAGCTGCGCACATAGATAAAGATGATTGCCGACCCCCATCTCGCCGTCATTTTCCGCGCCTTCGCGGATGGCTAGATCGGTATCGAGATCGAGAACGGCGCAGCCCGGCTCGCCAAAGCGCGCCGCGCGTAATGTGCAGCCGCCGGGATCTTCGAAATAAAGATCAACGAAATGCAGCGGCGCATCGGTATTATTGGGGCTGTCATCGAAATAACACCCGGCCAGATCGCTAAGATCAGGGACACGTGAAAAGCGGATGCAGCTGCCGCCTTCAGCGCAGGTGACATCAATCAAATCGCCTTGAAAGATACAGTCCGAGGCCCAAAGCCGCTCCAAATGGGTTTCGCCCAGCACGGTGGTTTCGACCAATTGGGCAAAGCCCCCGGCGGAGATAATTTCTCCGATCAGACAGTCATTGGCCTCCACCAAGGGTGAGGGATCAGTGGGGGTCATCAAGCTCAGCTCTTCGATTGCGCAGCGGCGCAAATGCGCGCGGGTGCTGGCTTCTGGCACCGGGGCGGAGACGCGCAGGCGCCCCAAAAGGATGACATCTTCCAGCTGCACCCGGCAGTCCGCTGGCAAGGTCAGATCGCCTTCCAAACGCAGTTGTGCGGGGGTGGTGTCGGCGGGCTGGCCAAAATGGGTCCAGAGTGTGTGGGGATTGACGATTTGCACGCTATCACTGGCAAGGTCGAGACCCAAGGGATTGGCCGGATCCGGCGCATTGGCGATTTGAAGCGTGGGCATGCCTTCGCGGATCAGACCCTGCGGCGGGCGCACATGGACCACAACCCGCTTGGCACTGGGCCCAACGCGGTGGCGCGCGGGGTCGCGTAAATCGGGCGTGCGCACCATGACATCATCATAGCTGGCTGGAAAACACGGTACGCCCCGGCGCGTGCTGGGCTTCCAATATTGCCCGCCATTGCGCGCAAGATAATAAAGCGGGTTGGTGCCATTTGGATCGACGATCGCGCGTGACGGGGTTCTGAGATCTGGCGTTCCCAACGGCGCGAGCGGGCGTCCACCGGGATCTTCGTTGGTGTTCAGATCAGGTGCGGCGGTAAAGGGCGGGGTCTGAGGCGAGGGGGTGATCAGCACTTTACGCCAGCCCTCGACCACCACGCTTTCAACGCCGCTAATCGTGTCCGCAATGGTGTCGACGCAATCAAGCGTGCCTTTGGTTTTGAACCAGCCAATGGTCTGATTAAGTTCCTCTGCGCGATGCGCAGGATTGGGGGCCATCAGCTCTGCCCCGATCAGATCGGCCAGATAAGGGATCAACCAGGTTTGGATGGAGCGCCCATTATCCGCCGTCTCGGCAAAGGCATCGCCATAGGCCTGCTCTAAGGTCTCACGCGTCAGGTCCAAAACCGCCCCAAAGGCATGAAGATAGGCTTCTAAATCGCCCAGCTCGCCTTCGCTCGGGTTATCGCGATAGCGATATTCCTCGGGCAATTCGTGATAGAGGATATGTCCGGCGCGGCTTTTGAGATCGCTCATCGTAAGACCTCCGTCAGGACGCTGATATCATTGGCGCTGTCGATATAGGCGACTTGATCAAGCGTCGGGAAAACCGCTGAGGGCTTGCCATCGGTATCGGCAATGCGGCGCGGATCAGGACTACCGGCCTTGACGGCCAGGCGCTCAATCGTTGCCCCGGTCACACCCTCAACGCCTTCTAAGGCGCTTAAAACCTCTGAGATATAAAACACCTGACCCAGGCCGCGCTGGGCGAGGGTGAAGCGTGTCACCAGGCTGGAGAGTGCGCGCTTTTGCACCTCGCCCTTATCATAGACCGCCCAATCGCCATGGACTTTGACGACCAGGGCAAGCTTGACCGCTTGAAAGCCGATCACGCTGAGGCGAAGCCCCGGCAGGGCTTTGGGGGTCAGCGTGTCGATCAGGTCGGTTTGTAAGCTGTCAGAGACCAATCCACCGCCTGCCGGTACGATGGTGAGCCGCACCCAACCTGCCCCATGAGGGGTGGGGATTTGCTGGGCGCGGGCCTGCCAGACGCTGGCATGGCGCGCGGCGAGACGGGCGAAATCTTGCAAGCTGACGGCGCGGCCATTGGCGGCCAGGCGCGCGGGGGCCTGATCGCGGATCGAGGCGACATCCTCGCGCTCGGCCCCACCGGCCAGCTGAAAGGGTTGATGAATGGCGCTGATATGGGGATGCTTTTTCATCGGCTGGGTCAGGCTATAGCTGGGGCAGTTATTGCCCTTCAGGCCCTGACCCACCCGATAGCGCGTGATGCGGATATTATCGCGCGCACTGGGCAGGCGTCGGCGCATATGGATGCGCACCGTGTCATCTTCATTCAAGGTGATGGAATAGCTGGGCGTGCCTTCGGCGCTGGGGTCGGTATAGTCGCGATAGCTCCAGGCTTCTTCGCCCACGCGCACAGTCAGGTCCGGGGCGACCCCGGCTTCGGCGACGCTGGACGGGATGAAGCTGAGATCTTTGATGGCAAAGTCAAAGCTTTGACGGGCCTGCTCACCATCGCCGGAGCCCAGCACTTTGGCGGGCTTGGTTTCGCCATGGGATATACTCAGCGTATTGGCGCGAATGACTGTGTATCCTGAGATCCAGCCGGTGAGATCATCCACCCCTGTGACCTCCAGGGTCCAGTGCGCGCCGACTTTGACCAGGCGCTTCACGCTGACAAGGCGGGCATCCTCGCCCGCGCCCGCCTCATGGTCGATGATCAGGCTGCGCCCCGGTTTGATGAGGGCCAAGGCCGGCGTTGGCACGGGCGCGAGGGTCAGGGTGAGGCCTGAAAACGCCGCGCGCTGATCGCGATCATACTCAAGCGGGCGTAAGGTCTGGGTGAAGGGACCATGGAGGAGCGTATCGGGGGCAAGTCCATGAATACGCTTGTCAAATTGTAATAGGGTCTGGGTCTTTTCCTCTTTGAAGGCCAGAAGCTGCAGCGCTTTCATCCGCCCATCCCCGACTTCACTGATGAACCAATCCCCGGCTTTGACATTTTTCGGCGGCTTACCGGAAATGATGACGCGGGTCTCCTCATGGGCCGGGGCATCGGGGCTAAGCGCCTCAGGCGGGCCTATCACACTGCCACTATCGCGCGGCGCATCGGGATCGCTATTAAGCGCATAGCCAGGGCCCATGCCATTGGCAGGTCGGGTGAAGATATGGGTGCCCTGGCGACTGGCAGACACGCCCGCGCTGACGATCAACAATCCGCTATCGGGCTTGGCTTTGAAGAAGAGCTGGTTGATCGAAGAGGGGGTTTCAAAGCTTGATGTGCTGCTGGCGAAGGGGAGATAGCGTTCAATCTGCACACTGCCTTCGGGGCGATGAGGGGTTAAAACGGTGAGGTAAAGGTCGGCAGAATGGGCGACCACGGCGCGAAAGCGTCGGCCATCTTCGCGGGTGATGCGCACAATCGTGCCCTGGGCATATTGCCCGGCGCGTTCGGTTTTGATCACCAGACGCCCGGGGCTGGAGCGCGGTAAAACCCCCAGCACGGTCTTGGGATTGAGATATAAAACCGTGCGATCTTTACGCCATTGTCCCGCGGGACCGGGGCTGAGCGTGATCTGAGCGGACCCGGTGGCTTTATCAAAGCGTGCCGCGGTGACCCGCGCGCGCGCCTGAGTGTGGATTGTGCCATTGGCGCGATAGCGCAGCAGCACGGCCAGCTGGCCAGGGCTCATCCCCTCATCGCTTTCACTGATCCAGGTATTTGACCCGGTGAAATCAAGATAAGTCTGATTATGGTTCCAGCCCAAGGGACGAAGAAGATTTAGGCCCGGATGTGCGCTTAAGGCCTCTACGCTTTCATAGATCAGCGCCGCGCCGCCTTCGGGCGGGGTATGCTTCATGGCGAGACCGGGGGCGAGGGCGACTTCAGGGCTATCGGCTTTGAGGTCCAGCGCCACATGGCTGGTCGCCGAGGCCGGGGGTGAGGGTTGATAATTCACCATGGCGGCCAGCTTGCGCACATTATCCCATTGGGTGGCGGTGCGCAGATAGCCTTCATTGGCATAGGCGTTGAGATGGCCCAGCTGCACATGGAGGGCGCGGGCGAAGGCGCGCGCAATCTCCCAGGCGTAATTGCCTGGCGGGGCGTTATATTGCTGGCGCAGGCGTTCATTGCGTTGAGCGCCATTTTCCGCACGATCTGGCGCAGACGGTGCCAGGGCCGCCCATTTGACCCTCGCGGCGGCCGCCAACAGATCGGCTTGATCCTGATTGCCGCTTTCCAGGCGCATGAAGAGCTCACGGAAGAGCGCGTCCTGGCGCTGATCGAGCGGTGTGCCGCGCATATAGCGGGTCAACAGCGCGATGCGGATTTCCTCCAACCAAACGGCAGGATCGCCATCGACATAGTCGAAGCGGGGCCGGCCGGCGCGGTTCCAGCGGGTATAATCGCGGATCTGGGACAAGGGGGGCAGGCTCATCCGGCTTCTCCACCATGAAGGACCAGGCGGTAATGGCCTGCATCCGGCTGCGCGCGATCATTTTCGCATTGGACATATTCATGCTCGCCAATGGCGATCAGGCCCTCCCCGGCGCGATCGGGCCAGTTTTGGCCGACGCGTTTAAACCGGTTGAGACAGGCGCTTTCCAAGCCATCCAGGGCCATGACGGCGTCAAAGATGTCTGAGGCGAAAATGTCCTGGCCAAAGCCATAACGGCCCGGTTCGAAAAACCCGCCCTGTTCGGCAGACAAAAGCGCGTTGAGGGCATGGCGCATTTCGCTGCGGAAATAGCCCGGCTTTAAGCGTACCGAGAGGGTGAAGGTGATCGGCGCGGGGTGAGCGTTTTCTAAGAAAAGCTCACTGCCGACCATGCGATAGCGCTCAATCAAAGTGCGCAGGATTTCACGCGGCGTGGGCTGATCTTGGCGCGCGCGCAAGGGAAGGCGCAGATCGGAATGAAACCGCTCAACCTCACGCCACAGCTCTGGCGCGATGGGGTTTGGCCCCCCAAACAAAGGCAAATCGAGCTCATGCCCGGCTTCAGGCAGGATGGCGATCAAAATACTCGACCAGGCGGTGGTGCGGATCAAGCGCGCCTTGGCCCGCGCCACCAGAGGATGGCGGGTCATCAAAGTCTCATGATCGGCGAGCGTCACCATGCGCAATTGCTCACCGGTCAGGCGCGGCCCGGCCTGGCGGGCGGCCTCCATGGCGTCGGGCTGGGCGCGCCAATGGGCTTCGAGCTGATCTTCCAGCGTGAGCGAGGAGGCGGGATCGAAAATCGCTTCGGGACTTCTTAAAACCGCGTCATACCCGATCAGTTTCAACAGGCGGCGCACCGATTGCGGACGCTTGGCCGTCTCTAAAAAGCGCTCAGCCTGTATGGCATCCAGGGTATGGGACACGCGATCGAGGGCCGCGGCCAAGACCTCCACCAGCACCACTTCCATATCGGCGGGCGTCCAGTGTTTGCGATGGGGATAGCGGTGGGCGAGCTCTTGCATCATGAACAGGCGCAGGCTGTCATAATCACGCGCCAGCCAGTCAAGGTCATCGCTGACGCCGGGGAAAGGTAGGGGCAGGCGGATGCGCCGCTCCCCACAATCGGGGCAACCGCGCTCAAAGATCAGATCAGGTTCGCTCAGCTGGGCCATAATGATAATGCGGCCTTCGCCCTAAAGGGTGAAGGCGTGGCTCTCCTGTGTTTGTAGGGCGGCAACGATATAGGTGATCTCCACGCGCAGCTGCGCGGGCTGACCGGGCGGTGCGCCGACTTCAATGCGCAAGGTCTGCGGATCGACATCGCCTTTCAGGGCCTCCGCCAGGGAGCCATAAAGCCGGTTGCGCGCCGCTTCCCACAGCGCCGGGGCATTGGGCTCAAACACATGGCGGCGCGCGCCAAAGCCAAATTCGGGCCGAAAAACCCGCTCTCCTGGACTGGTGAAGAGCACTTGCTCGACCCGCTCGCGGATATGGGCCAGGCGTTCGGATTGCGCCGCGCCTTCGGCCTCGATGCGGAAGGGAAAGCTCATATAGCGCGTGCGCGGCAGACGTTGAGGGGGAAGCTGGGTCATGAGGCGGTACTCTTGGTGGTCAGCTCAGCCGGGGTCATGGGTTTCACGGGCGGTGAAGAGGGGCTGCCCGGCGCGGTGCAGGTGTGCATATGCGTATTGAAGAGCGCCATGAAGCTATTGCCCTTGATGATCGGATCGCCGCCCGCCCCGCCGACGGCCACCGAGCTGCCTTCAATGGTGATGGTGGAGCCTTTGACGGTGATGGAACTGCCTTCGGTTTTGATTTCATTGCCATTGGCGTCTTTGCAGGCGATGCCGCTGGAACTCATCACCATGGAATTGCCATGGGAGTCTTCAATCGTGACCTCGCCCTTATCGGCATCGAGATAGAGCATGGCCCCCTTGGCATCGGTTAGCTGGAAAGAGCCCTTTTCGTCGAGTTTCATCTGCGCTTCGGCTTTTGAGGTGAGGGTGATCACCTCCTCGCCCTCTTTGTCTTCAAAGACCAGGAGATGGCCACTTTCGGTACGCAGCACTTTGGCGCTGGGCTCGGTATTGGCTTTGTAAGCTTCTGGCACCTCATCGGTTTTGCGCCAGAACGCCCCGGTCCAGAGCGGGGCTGAGACATCGCCTTCCATAAATTCCGCAATGACCTGGGAATCTTGTGGCGGAACCGCGATCCAGCCAAAATCCGCACCCCCGCCATAGGCAAAGGCTGGCAAGGCCCAATCGGTGACGGTTTCACCCAGAACGCTGGGGATGATCAGCTTGCACCGGCCGCGCTGTTCAGGGTCTTTATTATCCGAAATGAAGGCGCGATATTTGCCGTAATATTTGGTTTGCTGTGCGCGGATTGTGCGTTCCAGGGCGTGATGTCCATCCATGATCATCCCTCCCTAAAACAGGCCCGACAGGGCCGAAGCGGCCCCGCCTAGACTGCCGTCATCCCCAGTGGCATTGCGGATCAGCTCAAATTGCTGGCGATAGCCTTCGGGGTTGAAGACGTGATTGACCTTGTCGACATAATAAAGCCCGCCATAGCGTGTGCCTGCGCCATCCACGCTCACCAGGCGCGCAACCTTCAAGACATGACCATAGAGCGCGCCATCCAGCTCTCCGCGCGCGCGAAGTCGGAAGCTATGCTGATTGGCGAGGCCCTGGGCGCGCGCGGTAATTTCTTCCTCAGTTTCATCGCCTTCGCGGCTGATGCGCCAAACGCTGGGTGTGCCGACATCGCGGCCTTCCTCAGCGATGGGCGTGGTGCCGAGGGGGGCAAGGTCGGGTTCAATAGTTTGGGTTACAGGGCTGGCACCATCACTGGCGGGGGCTTGATCAAACTGCACCGCGTCAGGGCTTTGGCCCTGATCCTCGGCCTCAAAGCTTAGGCAATTGGTATCGCGCCCGGCATAGACCATCATCGGGGCCTGGGCCTCGCCTTCTAGCCGCCAAGGCCCGAAATAGACTGTGCCTTCAGAGAAGATCAGCTCATAGCCATTGGCGCGTGCGCGTTCGCGCATGAACTGGATCGGGCGGCTATCCTGGTTGAGGCTGCGGCTGGATGCGCCCTGACCCGAAGCCGGATCGAGTACCAGGCCCAGATCACTGATCAGGGTCTGAATGATCAGCTGATCGGTCATCGGCGCGGGATCGCCCCAAATGGTACGTTGATGCTCGCGGTCCAGCGCCGCGCTCTCATCCATCAGCTCGATTTCCAGCTTGGCATCCGCGCCATTGCGTGGATAGCTGGGCTTGAGGCGCGTGATGAAGCCGCGCATCACCTCTTCGCTATGGGTTTGAAAGTCCGCCGTAATTTTGATCGGAGCCCAACGGGTGAACAGTCCACTATCGGCGGCCATCCAGACCCCGGTTTCGGTGCGCCGGTCATCAATCACGATCTTGCCCGCACTGGCCCCCTCGCGCGAGGTTTCAATCTCCACCGTGGAGACCAAATTGGCGAGGTCACCAATATCTTCCAGGCCCGTTCCCACCTCGATCAGGCAGCTGGCGGGGAGGCGCGAAGGTGTAGACAGAAGGCCGGCGAGAAAGCTCATATGCCCCCCCGCTTGGCATCCCGGCGCGCCGGGATCAGGCGCAATTCGCCCAAGCGCTCCAGACGCTCATTGTCTTCAGGCGCGCGGTGATAGATCAAATCCTCCGCAAACAGAATATCGGGGTTGGCGTCGGCAATCCGGCGCCAGGCGCGCGTATCGGCGTAATAATGCTGGGCCAAGGCGTCCAGGCGCGTTCCTGCTTCGATGGAATGCTCCAGTATCGGGTCGGGGGTATCGCGGCGGCGCGCGCGAATGCCCTTAAAGATCAAAATGCCGTCTTCATCGGCTTCAAACAGCGGCGTGGTTTCGTAAAAGGAGCCTTTGAAAAACGCCATGATCTAAATCCCCTGTCCTAAAGTGACGAGATTGAGCGCGGTCATCGCTGTCTGGCGGACCTTGTCGGCGAGATAGAAGGGGTTGGAGGATTCAATTACTTGAAAGGTCAGCCCCATCGTGGCGCGATAAGGTAGCAGATTAGGCAGATGCAAGGCCTCGCGCTGGGCCACGCCCGTTAAGAATACCGGCAGGATCTGCATGCCCCAGGCGAAAATCAGGACCGAGGCGGTTTCTTGGCGTTCAAAAGCGCGCGCGCCGCCCAGGCCCAGGCTGGAAAGGGTTTTGACCCCGCTGGGCCCTTGGGTTTTGGGCTCCGCCATGGAGCGTAAGGTGTCGATTTGGGGCTGCACGCCAAAGGTGGTGGCGATGGCATCGCCCTCGCCCATGCGGTCACTGGCATCGAGCATGATCTCGATGGAGAAGCTTTCGGCCTGCATCTCCACGCCCTGGGCCACGCGCGGGGTTTCCAACGGCGAAAGGAAGTCATAGCCGCCGCGCGATCCGGGCGAATCCCCGGTGCGCACCGTCACGGTGCGGGTGCGTGAAATATCCTTGGGATTAAACTCAAACACCAAGGCGAGCGGTGGAATGGAAATCCCATATTCAAACAAAACCCCGCGGGTGGGCACAGCCATGATTATCGCCCTCCCTTTTTCGCCATGGAAGACGGTGTCGGATTTGGGGTGAGCGTGCTGGAGAGGGTCCAGGCCACCATTTGCGCATTGCCGCCCTGGGCGGGCAGGGTGAAAGCGCTTTGGGCTTGGTCGGGATGCTGCGCCAAATGCTGCGCGAGGGCCTTGGCGATCACACGCGCGCTGTCCCCGGCCTGAGGGGTCAACGCGGCGGGTAAGGTCAGGGTGACGCGCTTAATCCTCATAGCACGCCCTCCAGATGCACACTTAATGCGCCCAATTCAGAGCGCCGGACCTGGCGGTTATCCTTGTTGAGCTCGGCCCAGACGGCGCGCGCGATATGATGAGGGGCGAGCGGCTCATCACGGGCGGCGGCCAGGATGGCGCTATATTGCGCAGCATTGTGGATTGCGCCACCGGAGAGGCGCGCGGCTTCGGCCAGATCGGCGAAATCAAGATCGTCTTGACGCGGAGCCCCGGGCGGGATCAAACGCGCCCACAGGGCCTGGCGTGCATCGCGGTCGGGCGCAGGGAAATCCACGACCAGCTGAAACCGGCGCAGGAAGGCCGGATCAATATTGGAGCGCAAATTGGTGGTGAGGATCACCGGACCGTCATGGCGCTCAAACCGCGATAGCATGTGCGAGACTTCCAGATTGGCATAGCGATCGCGGGCATCGGAAATCTCACCGCGTTTACCCAAGAGGCCATCGGCCTCGTCAATCTGCAAAATCGCGGGCTGGCCATTAAGCGCGTCGAGAAGCCGGTTGAGATTCTCCTCCGTCTCCCCCACATATTTCGACATCACCCGACCGAGATCGAGACTGTAAAGGCTCCAGCTTTCGCCACTGATTTCATTGAGCGCCTGGGTCAAAACCGCCGCCGCAAAGGTCTTGCCAGTTCCCGAAGGTCCGGCAAATAAGGCGAGCGGTCCGCCCATGCGTGTGACGCCCCAGCGTTTTAACGTTCGGCGATGCTCAATCCAGGCCAGATAGTCTTTTAACGCCGTCATCGCACTGTCGGGCAGGATCAAATCCGCCCAGGTGCCGCGTTGCAGATTGAGATGCGCACCGGGCGGCGCGGAAACGCGAATTGGCCGGCCTAACAGGGCTGTGGCAAGCCCGCCATGGACTTTCACCGCTTGGGCTGCACCATCGCCCTCAACCGTGATCAGGCCCGCGCTGACCAAGGGCGAGCGCGGAGAAAGCCGATCAAAGAGCGCCGCCAGATCCGCTCCGCTATCGAGCATCAAGACCTCTTGCAGGAAGGCCAGGCTGGGCGCTTGGTGGCTGATCTGGGGTTGCAGTGCGGCAATGCGCGGAGCCAAGGATGGGCGTCCATCACAGGCGAGCGCACAGACCAAAATGTCGAGATCCAGCGCGGTCATGGCCTGGCGCTGGGCTTCGGTTAAAAACTCCGCCAGGGGAGCCCAGATCCCGGCCTGGCGGGCCTTGGCGGTTTCGCCATTGACCGCATCAAAACCCGCCGCAAAATCCTCGGGCAGGGTGTGGCCCTGACGGGTCGCTTCAGCGATGGAAATCAGGATGGAGAGCCTTTGCCATTCAATGTCCAGGGCATTGGGATCACGCGGCGCGGGGCTGGGATGGGTTTGAACCGTCATCTAAGGGGCCTCCGCGCTCAGAGTAATGGTATTGGCGAAGGGCGCGTGGGGCACGGGTATGCCCGCCCCATCGGCGAGGCGGACCCGGATCACTACCTGGTCGCCGGGCCAGGGATTGGGCAAAGCGAGATTGAGCCGGGCCGCAGGATCGGTAAGGCTGTGGGTGGCGAGCACGATTTTCTGGGTGGGGCTGGGCGCTTGGGCGACACCGTTTTGGCTCCACACCATGTCGAGCGCGAGGGCCGCTCCCGGCGCGCCGACTAAGGCTATGGGGGTGCTGACACTATTTGCGGCCTGCGCGCGGGTGGTGGTGAAGGTGTCGTTTTCGGCAAATAATAAGATGGGCTGCCAAACCTCCGGCGGCGCGGTATCGCGAGTGTCTCCCGCCAAGGCAAAGCCCAAAAGGCTCTCGCCCGGTGCCATCGGATCGCGATCAAGTGCCACGGATGGGGTGAGGTCAATGACCCCGCTTCTGACCGGCCCGGCGGGCTCGCGAAGGGTCAGGGGCTCAATCGGCACCAGCGCAAATTCATAAGCCGCGGACAGGCGATAGGACAGATCGCCGCCTTGCGTGGTCCAGATATGATTAAGCTCTTCCATGCTGGGCGCTTGCATCAGGGTTTGCAGGCGATAGCGGGTCAGGCGAGGCTCACCCAGCTCGGTGCGAAAGTCTGGATCCCCACCGCCATGAGCGGGCGGCAAAGCGGCCAGCGGCAGAATGGGCTGGGAATGCAAAACCCTCAGCGCATGACCCAGAATGCGTAATTCCTCATCGCCGGTTTCACCGTTTTGATTGGTCATGCACGGCGTTAACAGGCCATAAAGCCGAATAAACGCCGGGTCTTCCGGGCCGAGATCACTGTGAAATCCAGACGGCGCAATGCGATAAATGAAAAGATTGAGATAGGGCCGATCCCCGCCCTTGGCATTTTCCTGGGCTCGCAAGGGCGTATCAATAGAGATCTGAACATCGCCGTTAAAATGGGCATCCAGCACATCGGCGATGCCTTGCACCGCAAGCGAGAGCGAGGTGGGGGCAAGAGCCATGGCTATAGCCCCCCCAAGAATTGCGCGCGAAAGCGTTGGTCTTGACGCGGATGAGAGGACGCGGAGGCTGAAGGCGCGGGGCGGCTGCCATCATCATGAATGATGACATCGACCTGCTCAATCGTGACCTCCGTCGGTTGACTGGCGGGTTGTGGGGTATAATGCGTCGTTTCTGCCAAATTGGAGGCGAAGCTGTCGGCTTCCTGCCAGGGCGTGAAACTGTCTTGCGGCCTATAAGGCGGGGGTGATTGAGCGCCTTCGACCCTAGGACGGTCGCTCGCGCCTGTTGCCGGGCTTTCGGGGGGCAAGGTTTTGGCCGACGGTGTCAGCGGAGTGAGACCGCGAACATCGGCAATCGTGGGATGGGCAGGCTTTGCCGCTGGAGTGGGGCGCGAGAATGGATGCGCGGTGGGTAGGGCTTTGGCCTGCACTTCGGGCCCGGGTTCTTCACCAACGGCGAATTCGGGCTGGGGCGTGGTTTCGGGCGTCACCTCCTCCATCCCAACGGGAAGCGCGCGGTGAAGGCGGGGCTTGGCCTGGACAGCGTCGTCTGTGGGCTCTTCGGACACTGGGTCAGCCGCAGCACGATGAAGGGCCTGGGCTTGGGGCTTTTCTGTGTCTTCTGGGACCGGGTCAGCGGCGCGATGAAGAACGCGCGAGAGCGGCTGCGCCGTCTCTTCTGCGGGCTCTTCGGGGGATTGTGCGGCCTCGCGGGTCAGACGGGGCGCGGCATAAGGCTTGGCTTGAACGGCCTCCTCTTGCGGCGCGTCCTGGGGCTCATCTATCGGTGCGCGATGGAGCGCTTGGGCTTCGGGCTCGCTTGTCTCTTCTTCTGCGGGCGCACGGTTGAGGAGGGGTTTGGCCTGCATGCCCTCGTCCTCATCGGCGGGTTTCACCTCGCGATGAAGGCTGGATGTCAGAGGTTTCGCTTGAACGGGCGGCTCCTCTTCAAGGGTTTCAGCACGTGCCACGCTGGGCGGTAAGCCCTTGGGCCGTAAAGGCGTTGAGGGTATGAGATTGGGCGCGGCGCGTCTGGCCCATCGACTGAGATAACTCATAACCCTGCCTCCGCGCGCGAAGGTCCGCCCTGGCGGGAGAAGTCGACATAACGTGAGCGCCGATTACGCGGCAGGTCTAAAACCTCGCCCTCGCGCCAGCCATAGCTGCGCGCCAGAATATGCACATCGCGCAGGATCTGGCCTTCGCGCGGCAAGCCAAAGGTGAAGGGATCAAGCAGGAGCTCCAAGGGCGCTTGGCAGCTGGGGCAGGGCGTTTCGACCCAATCGGCCAATTGAGGACACAGGGTATCAAGCGCGTCATCAAGCCGGTCGAGATCGGCGTTTGAGAAGGCCTCAGCCTCGGCCTTCGCATGGGGGTGGAGGCTCAACAGCGCGGCCATGATCGGGCGCGGATCGGCGAGCGGATCTTGATCGAGCGCCTGGGCGAGGGCGACTTCGTGATAGCCATTGGGCGCTTCAAAAGTGCGTCTACCCAATTGGGTGTCAATTTCCATCACGGGATAGCCCGGCCCCGCAGGGGTAAAGGGGCTGTGTGCGATGGGAAGATCAAGATCAAAGGGCGCATCACAGTGCGGGCATTGGCCTTCAAACCAGGTGAGATCGGGCCAAAAGCGCAGGGCGATTTTATGGACCAGCCAGGCGCGGGGGCCGGAGCCGAGCGCCATGATCTGATCGCGGCGCGGCGTTTCGCCCTCCAGCATCTCTAAACTGGCCAGGATCAACCCCGTCACCTGATGCGCGCGCGTACTCAGGCGCAGGGCCTCGGCAATGGCCAATTCGACATGGCCATTGAGCGCACGCATCACAAAACGCGGATGCGTCAGGGCGAGGGTGGTGACGGGGCGAAGCTCAGCCATGATGACACGCTTTAGCGCTTAGCCTTAGGTTTCTGCCGGATCTTCAGCCGGGCTGGTGCGTATGAAGCCTTCATGCTGGATGGTGATGGATTGAATGCCGACCGTATTCATATTGTTGGCATCAAATTCCGGCAGGGCCTGATATTCCGAAACCCAGGCCCGGCGCAGGCGATAGGAAATCGCCGGAATGCCTTGCAGATTGAGCACATTGATCACCACTTCACGGCGATATTTTAACAGGCTCATCCCCGCATCGCCATCGGCGACATTATTGACGGCATTGGCCCATTCTTCGAAAATCGTGTCATGGCTGAGCCCTTGCTCCAAAGTCACGGCTTCAAAGCTGGATCCGCCTGGCATGATACGCTGGTATGAGGGATCACCGGCAGCGCGCCATTTGACCTGTTCGGTGGTGCGTTTCAACGCGCCCATTTTCGACAGACCCGCCACGGTTTTGGCATCAATCGTCACCTGAAATTTGAAGGTGCGATAGGGATCATGGCGGTGGGCGTTCGTGGGGAACATCGGTGCGGGCATGACAAGTCTCCTTCAACGTCTATAGGGTCGCATACGCAGCGTGCCCTAGGCCGAACGGCCCACGATTTGTTTGATCTGAACGACAACGAATTCCGCCGGTTTCAAGGGCGCAAAGCCGACCACCAGACGCACAATGCCGCCATCAATGTCGCCCTGGGTCATGGTTTCGCCTAACCCGCATTGGACATAAAAGGCTTCGGAGGCTTTGGCGGGCTGGAAAGCCCCGGCCCGATGCAGGCTTTCCATGAAGGTGGCGGCGGCCGCTTTCAGTGCGGACCACAACTTGTGATCATTCGGTTCAAAGACCACCGTTTGCAGCGCGCCATAAAGGCTTTCCCCGATCATGCTCTGGGTGCGACGCACCGGGACATAGCGAAATTCTGGCTTGGTCTTGGTGGCCAGGGTGCGTGCGCCCCAAATCACCGTTGGCCCAATGATGGAGCGCAGGCAATTGACGCCCCACTCATTGAGATTGTCCTGAAGATCATCGCCAATGCGCACGGTCGGGCTGAGCGCACCGCGCACGCTGGCTTCTAGCCCGGCAGGAGCTTTCCAAACCCCGCGCCGCGCATCCGTGCGCGCCCATAGACCCGCTGCAAAGGAGGACGGGGGAATGTCGACGGTTTTGGGCTTATTGGCGGCGGTATCGGGATCATAATGGGGGTTGGCCACCGTCAGCCAAGGATAATAGAGCGCACTATAAGGCGAGGTGGGTGCCCCCAGATCCTTAATGTCTTTGGGGGTTTCCAGCTTGGTCGCTTGGGTGGGGCGCGGCGGGTCAATCAACAGCAAGCGGTTCTGCATAAATTCACAATGGGCGAGCGCGGCTTCGATGATGGAGTTATCCCCGCCCTCAATCCAGTGATGACCTGGTGTCAGCACGATGGAGATGTCGCGATAATCCCTCAGGCGAATGAAGGCCGCGCGATAGGCCGCCACATTGGGGGCCCCATGATCCAGCCCACCGGCCATGCGGGTTTCGGCGCTGTTGGTGGCTCCATTATAGCTTTCAGGATAATTGACGGCGGTGGGACGAAGCTCCCCAGCATCGGCGGCAAAAAGCCCAACGGTCTCTGCGCCCGTGCCGCCGGTCACCTGAACGGCGCTGGCGACAAAGGCGTCGTTCGTGCGCATCACCAAGCGGTCATTGACCACATCGGCAGAGAAGCTGGCGACCGCATTGGGCGCAGCGCGTACAGCATCTTGAATTTGTGTTGCGACGGCGGCGAGATTGGCGGGGTTGGCGAGATTGACCACGGCATTTTTTGCACCGACGGTCAGGGTCACACTCTGACCATTAAGGGCAGCGAAATCAATCGCCCCAACGGGACGCCCGCGATGAACGGTGGGGTCAAGACCCAGCTTGAGCGCGGTGGCAGAGCCTTTGGCCGCAATCGCAGGGTTGGCAACATTTCCGCCAGGGATCATCAACAGACGCTTATCGCTGGTGATGGCTGCGGTGAAGCCGGTACGCGCCTCACCGGCCCCGGCGCGCACCTTGGTTTGAATATCGCTGGCGATGGCCGCCAGATCGCCATAACCGCCGGCGAGATTGATCGTGAACTCGGCCCCGGCATTGAGCTTCAAGGTCAGTTGATCGGCATTGGTGAGCGTTGCGAGATCCAGGCTCGCAATTGAGGCCCCAATGAGGGCCTTGCGCCGTCCGGCATCGCCATCGGTAATGTCGAGATGACGGATGGAGATGAGTGCGGATTCATCTTCGACTTTGGCGGCGAGATAATTACCCGCTTCGGGGTTCAGCGAGAGATTGGAGAAGGCTTCCAAGGCCTCAATCTCCCCCTTCTCATTCTTCTGGCCAATATTGATGCCATAGAGATGATTGGCCGGATCGGCATCATCCAAAGTGCGTTCAATCTCAATAAACAGATCATTGGCCCACACCCCGGCCGAACGCGCAGTGAAGTAAAAGGCCATTGTGTTATCAAAGGGATCGACCAAGGCCGCACTGGCTTTATCGCCATTACCATCCCCAACCGGCACGATATAGGCTTTGGTGCCGCCATTGGCAAAGAAAGAGGCGACGCTATGGCCGAAATAATCCGGGTTCGCACCATCGCGAATGCCGCCCGCTTGGTCATTTAACACGCCAAAGGCTTGGGCATATTGGCTGATATTGGTGATATAGACCGGCTCGCCCTCTTCAGCATTGGCCGTGATCAGATTGCCGCGCGGCACATGACCGATAAAGGCGGCAATAGAGGTAGAGGCCGCCTCAATCGCGAGGAGGCCTGAAGGGACATGCTCGATATAAACGCCAGGATGTTTATACATCAGGGCTCTCCTTCGGGGTGGGGGCTGGCGGCATTTGCCGAGATATAAGGGCCAAGGCGCTGGCGCAGATCGCGAACCAGGCCATCAAAGGCCGTGAAGATTTTGCGCTCGCCGTTTTGAACGTCTTCGATTTCCAAACGGAACCCTTGGGCAGGCCCATCCAGGCGGGCACGTTCACGCCGCACCCGCACGATAAAACTGGCGCTATCGCTGGATGCGAAACGCTCATCGCTTGAACCGTTGGACGTGTGTTGATCATTCAAAACGGGCTCGCTTCGGTCAGGCTGGACCTGAGCTGACCCCATTGAAGGTCAGCCCAAGACATGGCGTGAGGATAGCCAGGCGCGATTTATGCGGCTTGATGAGGGCTTGTGATGGAGTGTTCGCGCGATAAGGCGATGCGCGCGCTATGCTCACCAATGGCTCACAGCAATAAGAACAAAGAGAAATTCGCTATATTTTTTAGCGCTATAGGTTTGTGCATAGATAAGCTCCCCCTCGACGTCAACCGCAGGAGCGTATCCATTGAAATTATGAATAGAAAACGCGCTGTGACGGATTTGGATCCAGCGCCGCGTCTAAAGGGGGGAGAAGATAAAGCTAAGCCGGTTGGCGGGTATGCGCGCATAAGGCGCGATAAATATCGTGGCGCGATTGCTCAATCGAGTGGAGCACACCGTGAAAGCTTGAAACGCTAAAATCCGCGCACAGTGTGGGCGTGACAGCGCCATTCAGGCCAGAGCGGATATGATCAAACAGCGCGCAGGTTTCCGCCATCGGTTCAATACCCAGCTCCAAGCCCAGAAGATCACGATAGCTGAGGAAATGGCGAATGGCCTTAGCGCGTTGGCCATTGAGGACATAGAGCCACATCAGCTCACAATGGACGGTCTCGCGATAGGGGTCTTCATCCAGGATGGCGCGGCCATAGCGCAGGGCCTCTTCATAACGTTTCTGCTCGCCCAGTCCCTGCATCAAAAGGATTTGTCCCCGGATGCGCAGGCCCATCACCCGTTCGCGCTCGCTCAAGGCCCAGTCTTCAATATCGCCGCCAAAAAGTGTGGGTTGGGTGTCATCGAGCTGGCATTGGAGTTGCCCTAATTGCTCCAGGCTTTGCGGGCTAATCTCGGCGGTTTCGACGGCGGCGCTCAGGGCTTGAATATCGGTGCGTAAACCGGGCGCGAGCATGAAACGCAAGCTGTCTTTATCTGTGAGGAGGTCGATGCCTTCGATATCTTGGAGCGCTTTTTGCAGACGCCAGACTGCAGAATTGAGCGCGTGTCGCCGTCGATCGGGATCAAGTCCCTCCCACAACAGCTCCATCAGCATATCGCGGCGCATGGGCTGGGTGGGATAAATCAGGCCATATCGCAGAATTGACAGCGACGGTCCGCTGACACTTAAGGCCAGCGCCTTGCCATCTAACCGCATCAGATGCGGGCCCATAATGTGCAATGACAAAGCCGCAACCATGGTTGCTTAGCCCCTCTCATGGATGAATGAGGCTAGTGTAAGTTCGCAAAAAAAGAGAGTCTATCCAAGGGCGAGCAAATTTACCGCTTGCATCTGATAAGTGCATGGCGGGGCAAAAAACTTTTTTGTCCGGACCTAAATACGGTAAAGGCTCTGACGTGATGGGGATCACGTCAGAGCCTTGAAAGGCCTTAAGCTTTGAATTTAGCCCACGACGTTGTGGCCGCGGCCCTTCATGCACTCGATGACGATGTCGCGGCGCTCACCGCGGGTTTCGTGCATGGCCGCTCCCCCGCCCATCAGGCCGCCCCCCAAAGCACCGTCCCAGGCGTCTTCACTGTCGCCGGTGACCAGGCCAATGGCACCGCCAACGGCGGCCCCGATCAGGGCGTCATTGCGTACATCGCCATTGAGGTAAGAGCGTTGCTGCGCCACGCCTTGGCAGGCGGCCAGATCGCTTTCATAGGTCGCGCTTTGTGGCCCATCCACGATCGGACGATAGCTGGCCCCAGAGTTTGCACAGGCTGCAGTGGAAAGGGCAATCACGCCCAAAGTGATAACAGATACGAGTTTCATGGCCCCAAGCCTTTAAAGAAAAGAGAGCCCCCATGGCTCTTGCTTGAGGGGGAGTAAACACCCCGACTAGGACGCAAAAAAGGCCCGATCAAGATTTGATCGGACCTTTTTAGGATCAAAATAAGGCAAAGTTAATATGATGTTATATGCCGTCACCCACAAAGGCTTTCTCATACACATAATCGGCCGGAGCGGCATTTGAGCCTTCTTTGAAGCCGAACTTCTCGACGATGGCGCGGGTATCGGCCAGCATCGCTGATGAGCCACAAATCATGACGCGATCACTCGTTGGATCAAGGCTAGACTCACCCAGGACTTCGAACAGCTTACCGTTTTCAATAAGATCGGTGATGCGGCCCATCAAAGGCCCATCTTCGCGGGTCACGGAAGACACATAGCGCAGCTTGCCATTGGCCATTTCGCCGACCAGCTCGTCATTCAAGACGCTCTCAACCAGATCGCGCGAATAAGTAAGCTCCGCCAAAGTCCGGCAGGTATGGGTGACGATCACTTCGTCAAAGCGCTCATACACATCTGGCTCGCGGATCAGGCTCGCGAAAGGCGCAAAGCCGGTTCCAGTGGAGAAAAAGAACAGGCGCTTTCCAGGGGTCAAGGCATCGGTGACCAAGGTGCCCACGGGCTTTTTACCCAACAGGATCTTGTCGCCTTCCTTGATGTGTTGCAGACGAGAGGTCAACGCCCCGTCAGCAACTTTGATGGAGTAAAACTCCAGCTCCTCATCCCAGGTGGGGCTGGCGATGGAATAGGCCCGCATCAGCGGCTTCTTCTCGCCCTCAAGGCCGATCATCACAAACTCACCCGCGCGAAAGCGAAAGGCTTGCGGGCGTGTGATGCGGAAAGAAAACAGAGTGTCTGTGTAATGTTTTACGGATAAGACCGTTTCTTCGTAGAAAGCGGACATGGTCTCTCTCTAGTTTTTATAGAACGCCTTAGCCGATCAGGCCGCTGGCACGGGATATGGACCGCCAGGGTGGGGTGGGTAGCCCCCGGGCCTGAAGATAGTCCGGATTATAAAGACGCCCGGCATAGCGTGATCCGCTGTCGCACAGCATGGTCACGATGGTTTTGCCAGGGCCTAGGGTTTTGGCAAGTTCGATGGCACCGGTGACATTGACGCCAGCTGATCCCCCTAAGGACAAGCCTTCTTCGGTCACCAGATCAAACAGAACCGGCAGGAAGTCTTCATCCAAGATGCGAAAGGCATGGTCTACTTTTAAATTATCCAGCTGGCCGGTGATGCGTCCCACGCCGATGCCTTCGGTGATCGAGGAGCCTTCAGAGGCGAGCGTTCCGGTGGTATAATAACTGTAGAGGCTAGCCCCTGCCGGGTCCGCCAGGCCAATGATGATGTCATCCTTGCGCGCGCGTAGAGCCTCGCTAACCCCGGCGATAGTGCCGCCGGTCCCGGCGGCGCAGATGAAGGCATCGATTTTACCTTCGGTCTGGTCCCAGATCTCCACGCCCGTCGTGGCCGCGTGAACGCCCTTGTTGGCGGGATTGTCAAACTGATTGGCCCAGATCGCCCCATAGGGCTCAGTTTCATTGAGCTTTTGGGCCAGACGGCGCGAGGTGTGCACGAAATGGTTCTCGCTGGAGAAGGGGGCCGGGTCGACCTCAATCACTTCACAGCCCAATGCCATCAAGGCTTGTTTCTTTTCCGCGCTTTGCGTGGTCGGCATGACGATGACAACGCCATAGCCCAAAGCTCCGCCAACCAGCGCCAGGCCAATTCCGGTATTGCCTGCCGTGCCCTCGACAATCACTCCGCCGGGTTTTAGCGCGCCAGAGCGTTCCGCCTCGCGGATGATACCCAGCGCGGTGCGGTCTTTGACCGAGCCCCCGGGATTAAGAAATTCTGCCTTGCCCAGGATCTCACAGCCCGTACGCTCAGACGGGCCATGCAAACGGATCAGGGGTGTGGACCCGATCAGGTCCACAATGGCAGGATTAGCGCGGGTCATCAGATGTTATGCCACTTTCGATTTGGCCGAAAAATGGATCCCGCATTCGGTTTTTTCACTGCCTGCCCAGCGACCGGCGCGAATATCTTCGCCCTCGGCCACCGGCTGGGTGCAGGGCCAGCAACCGATGGAGGGATAGCCCTCAGCCTTCATTGGGTGCTCAGGAATATCATGCTCTTCAAAATATGAAAGCACTTGATCCCGGTCCCAATCAATCAGCGGATTGACGCGGATCACCCCATCGAGCAGCTCAAAAGGTGGCAAGCTCATCCGGGTCGCACTGTGAAAGCGCTTACGGCCCGTAATCAGGGCGTCATAGCCTTTCAAAGCCCGATCCAAGGGGCGCACTTTACGAAGATCACAGCAGGCATCAGTATCGCGTTGCCAGAGGCGATTATCACTATCGTCTTCAGCGGCTTCATCCGCATCGGGAAGGATGTTGACGATATTCGTCAGGCCCAGGTGCTCGCTTAATTGATCGCGATATTTCAAGGTTTTGTCAAAATGGCGCTCAGTATCCAGGAACAGAACCGGGGTATCGGGGGCGACTTGAGACACCAGGTGCAAGGACACACCGGCCTCAGCACCAAAGGATGACAGCGTGGCAATGCGGCCCTTAAACAGGCGTGTGGCTTCACGCAGGATCTCATCGGCCGGGGCCCCGCGAAGACGCTTATTGAGGCTATCGACCAAGGCTTGCTTAGCGGCCAGCGTGCGCTTTTCTAGGGCCGTGGAGCGGCGATCATTGGAGGGCTGATAGACCTCAGAAAAGGTGGTGAGGCCCTTTTTCCAAGCCGGATCTTCAGGGTTTGAGTTCGGCGCAACGCTGTCAAAGCCAACACGGGTCAGCATACGGGCTTGATCGGGGATCAGATGACCGCTGGCGCTAACCTCACCTTGGAATTTGATATCTTCGCGCAGGCGTGCCGCAATGGAGAAGCCGCGCCCATCGGCGAATTTAGGGAAGTGAATGTCGAAGCGCTCAACGCGCGGGGCCAAGGCGCGCACGCGCTCCCAATCCACACTGCCTTCTAAACGGACATGGATATTGGCTTCATTGACCCCTTCTGCGGTGTCAAGATCCAAGGCGGGGCGGTGTTCAAGATCAATGCGCATAAACGGCTTCCTTAAAGGGGTCCAAGCCGATCCGGGCCAGCGTCGTGTTGAAGCTTTCCCCGTCCTGGCGGTGCGCAATGAAGGTACGCACGACATCTTCAATAGCTTGCGGAACCTGCTCCCCAGAGAGGCCCGGTCCCACGATCCGACCAATGGCGGCGTTTTCATTCGCAGCCCCGCCAAGGGTCAATTGATAAAACTCTTCCCCGCGCTTATCGACGCCCAATAGGCCGATATTGGCGATATGGTGATGACCGCAGGCGTTAATGCAGCCTGAGATGTTCAAGGTCAACTCCCCGGCTTCGCGGTCGAGCCCGGTTTCGCTCAAACGGTTTGAAATCGCCTGGGCAATCGGGATGGAACGCGCATTGGCGAGGTTACAATAATCAAGCCCCGGGCAGGAGATGATGTCGGTGACCAGCCCGCCATTATCAGCGTGCAGATTGGCCGCGCGTAGCGCTTCATAGACCGCAGGCAGATCGGCCTGAGGGATATGGGGTAGGACGATATTCTGTTCTTTGGTAACGCGCAGCTCATTAAGGCCATATTGGCGCGCAATCTCGGCCATGGCGAAAATTTGTTCCGCCGTGGCATCACCTGGAACCTTGCCGACGGGCTTGAGCGAGATAAGGACCGAGGCCCAGCCTTCGGTCTTATGGGCTTTAACCGAGCGTTCGGCCCAGATCTGGAACGCCTGACTTTGCGCTTTGAGGTCAAAGCCGCGCGTTTCCACCGGTGGCGGGGTGAAGAAGTTTGACACCCGCGCAATCTCTTCGGCTGGCAAGGTCAGATCCCCGCCTTGCAGCTTGGCAAATTCAGCCTCAACCTCAGCCGTGAAGGCTTCGGGTCCGGTTTCTTCAACCAGGATTTTGATGCGCGCTTTATATTTGTTATCGCGCCGACCGGCGAGGTTATAGACCCGCAAGATCGCGGTGATGTAAGCCAGCAGATCTTCAGCGATGACATAGTCATTCAGCTTCACCGCCAGGCGCGGGGTACGACCCTGACCGCCGCCCGCAAAGACTTCAAAGCCCAGCGCGCCGGCCGCATTGGTCTTTAGGCGTAGGCCAATATCATGGACCTGGATCGCGGCGCGGTCCGCCTTGGAGGCGACCACGGCGATTTTAAACTTACGCGGCAGGAAGCTGAACTCCGGGTGGAAGGTCGACCATTGACGGATCAACTCACACCACGGGCGCGGATCGGCAACTTCATCGGCGGCGGCCCCGGCATAGGGATCTGTGGTGGTGTTGCGCACGCAATTGCCCGAGGTCTGGATGGCATGCATGCCCACCCCGGCCAGCTTGTCGAGAATGTCTGGAATATCAACCAGGCGCGGCCAATTGTATTGGATATTCTGACGCGTGGTGAAATGGCCGTAGCCGCGATCATAATCGCGGGCAATCTCACCCAGGGCCTGCATCTGATCAGCGCTCAATGTGCCATAGGGAATGGCCACACGCAGCATATAGGCATGCAGTTGCAGATAGACCCCGTTTTGCAGGCGTAGCGGCTTAAACGCGTCTTCGCTCAACTCACCGGTGATGCGGCGTTTTACCTGGTCACGAAACTCGGCGACGCGTTCACGCACCAAAGTTTCATCAATTTCGTCATACTGATACATGATGAAAGCCTCTTATGCGTTTAGCTCTAGAACGGTACTGGCGCTGGGCCCGGTATTGCGGATGGTTTCGCGGATGCGTTTCTTGCCACCGGGCACCCCGGCCTCGACATCCATCGTATAGGGATCGACGACGACGCCTTCTTCGCTGAGGGCGAGTTTCAAAACGTCTTCGGCCGCAGCCGCAGTTTCAAACAGCTCAGCTTCGCTTAAATGTGCGCTCCAAGCGCCCAGGGGCGTGCGATAGACCACACGGCCATCATCCAATCGGTTTGCGGTAATCGCGAGCATTAGGCGACCTCTCTGGCAAGCGTAGACGTAAAGGTTTCACGCGCGCGGATATCGGCCTGGGCTTTGGCGACTTCCCCGACGATCAGAACGGCAGGGCCTTTGACCCCGGCATTGTGAATGAAATCGCCCAAGGCCTCCAACGTGGTGTAGAGCACGCGCTCATCGGGCAAAGTGCCTTTTTCTACGATGCAGACCGGCGTATCGGCCCGGCGACCGGCCTCGATCAAGCGGCTGGCGATCTTGTCCGCAGTGCCAACGCCCATATAGAAGACGGCGGTATGGTTTTCACTGGCCAGCGCCGCATAATCGGCATCCCGCCCACCGGGTTTAGGCTGGCCCGATACCAAGGTCACGGCCTGGGCATGATCACGATGGGTGAGAGAAACGCCCGCCTTCGCGCCGCAGGCCAGTGCCGCCGAAATCCCCGGCGTAACATAGGCCTCAATCCCAGCTTGACGGCATGCATCCAGCTCTTCTCCGCCGCGCCCAAAGATAAACGGATCACCGCCCTTCAGGCGGACAACGCGCAAACCCTTTTGGGCGTGCTCGATCATAATCTCTTCGATCTGGCGCTGGGGCACCGGGTGGTGACCCTTGGTCTTACCCACATCAATGCGGATCGCATCGCGGCGCGCACGATCGAGAACACCTTCAGAGACCAGGCGGTCATGAACAATCACATCAGCATCGCGAATAAGACGCGCGGCGCGCACGGTCATCAGCTCTGGATCGCCAGGACCGGCCCCCACGATGTGGACAATGCCTTTGCGGGTTTCATCATTGCGGTTCAAAACCTCGATCAAGGCGCGCCGGGTCGCCGGGGCATTGCCTTCAGCGGCGCGTTCGGCGGCTACACCGCGCAGCGCCTTTTCCCAATAGCGCCGGCGATCATCAACCTGCGGCAGGCGCGCCTTCACCACATCGCGTAGATCGCGCGCGGTTTGCGCCAACAGGCCGAGACCGGGAGAGAGAACTTGTTCAACCGCTGAGCGCACATCGCGCGCCAGGATGGGCGCAGCCCCGCCGGTGGAGATGGCCACGCTGACCGGGCCCCGATTGACGATGGCGGGGGTGGTAAAGTCACACAGATCCGGCGTATCGACGACATTGACCAAAGCGCCTGAGCGACGGGCCCGGCGGGCAAAATGGGTGGCTTTGGCGCGATCTTGCACGCCAATAAAGACCAAACGGGCGGGTTTTAGCGCACCCCAGGCAATCGGGCCTTTACGCACTTCGGCGCGGCTCGCCAAATCGCGAGGAATGTCGGCTTTGCGGTTGAGGGTGAACCAGATCAGACGGCAAGAGGCGGCCATGAACAAACGGGCTTTGTTTTCAGCCGCTTCACCTTCGCCAATCACGGCGATGGTCACAGTGTCCAAATTAAGCGCGGGCATAAAGGTCTGCATGCCGGGGCCTCCTGCAAAAGAATGAAGCCCTTACATAAGAGTATAGAAAAAATGATACAAACGAGTTATATTGTCCTTATTGGATAGAAAAACTAAGGTCGACCATGCCCGCTCTCCCCTCCCTTAATGCTCTGCGCGCGTTTGAAGCGGCGGCGCGCTGCGGCAGCTTTGCGCTGGCGGCGGCCGAGTTGAACGTGACGGCCGGGGCGATTAGCCAACAAATACGCCAGCTTGAAGACATGTTGGGCGTGGACTTGTTTGAGCGAACGGGCCGCAAAGTCGTGCTGACAGAGGCCGGGGCGGCGGGTCTGGATCGTTTGGGCCGGGCCTTTGAGTTGATAGGCGAAGCGGCAGAGGCCATGCGCGGTTCACGCGAAGGTGAACGCCTGACGGTCAGCCTTCCCTCGGGCTTTGCCGCGCGCTGGGTCAATCCGCGCCTGGCGCGTTTTCATGCAAATTTTCCTGATATTGAGGTCTGGATCCAGGCCAATGAGGCTTTGGCCGATATCGAAAGCGGTCAGGTCGATCTCTCCATCCGATATGGGGAGGGCGGTTATCGCGGGGTTAATGCCGAGCGCTTGATGAAAGAACAAGTCTTTCCCGTCGCTGCGCCGAGTGTGTTGAAAAGCTGTGGCATGCCCCATGCGGCGGGCGATCTTGATCAATGGCCCCTTATCCATGATCTTTCGCCGGAAACCCAGGTCGATGGAGCAGATTGGCGCAGCTGGTTTGCCTCACGCGCGGCCCATGGCGCCGATGTCGCGCGTGGGCTACGCTTTGATCAGGCCAGCATGGTGATTGATGCGGCGATTGCCGGTCAGGGTGCGATTTTAGGCCGCCGGGCGCTGGTGCAGGATTATGTCCGCGCCGGGAAGCTGGAAAGTATTTTTCCCGGCGGCAGCCTGGATGTTGGGGCCGCCTATTACGTCATTACGCCCAAGGGCCGCACGCTGAGCCGCGCAGCGCGGGCCTTCATGGATTGGATCCTGGCCGAAGCGGTTCGCTTCCAAGATGCCATGGACGAGCTTTAGAGGTTAAAGCATCTTTTTCACACTTCATGATGGCCTTAACAGTCGTGGTTAAGCATCCGCTCACCTTTTGGTCTTATTTGAATAAGATCAGTGATGGGGTTTCTTGGAGTGAGTCGATGAATATAACCCAGGTGAAAGACTGGCCCTTTTCGATAAAGTTTGCCGTCATACCGGTTATCGCCTTGATTGCTTTGGTCGCAACCGCGTTCATCGGCGTGCAGAGCCTTAACCAAGCCTCAAATGGGCGTGAGGTTATTGCTGAAACCATGGAAGCTGGCGTTCAGGTGCAAAATGCGCGTGCCCAGTTTGAGATGATCAATGGCAATGTCTATCGGATCGTCTCACAAAGCGCGGCTGACCCTAATTTAAATGTCACCGCGCAGTTTCAGCAAGTCGACCGCCAGATTGGTGAGTTGATTTCTCATCTTCAGGGCTTGCAGGGCAATGCGGTTTTAGCCTCGCACCAGGAAACGTTGACCCACACCATTGAACAATTAGAGCTATATCGCGGCGGTCTGGAAGTTGTTGGCTCAATGTTGGAGCTGGATTTCGCGGGCGCAGTGAATTTCTTGAAGCGCTTTGATGAAACCTTCGGGGTTTTAAGCTCGGACATGCAGGGCTTGGGAAATACCGCGCTTCAAGTCGCGGAAACCCAAAAAAGTGCGGAAGAAGCCAATGCCCGTACCGCGATCATGCTCTTCATGGGCACGGCCGTGGTGATCAGTATCATCCTCTTAGGTGCATCTTTTATCTTTGGCCGGATGACCAGCCAGTCTGTGGCTAAGATTGCTGAAGCGACATCATTGTTGGCGGATGGCGATTACTCGATCAACATCAAGGCGCTGGAGCGCGGGGATGAGCTGGGCGATATCGTGCGCAGCCTGGAGCTCTTCAAAGAGAAGGGCGAGGATAATATCCGCCTCCAATCGCAGCGTGAAAAAGACGTCGCGGCGCAAACCGCGCGGGCTGAAAAGATTGCTGGTCTTGTGAAGGCCTTCGATTCCACCGCGGATAAGGCCTTGGCTGCGGTGCGCCAATCGGCTGAAGCGATGGAGCTGGCCGCGAAAACCATGGTGGATGCTTCGGTCGGTACCACGGAACGCGCAGGCGAAGTGGCCCATTCCAGTGAAGCCGCATCGGGCAATGTGGGTACTGTGGCGGCTGCGGCAGAGGAGCTAACCGCGTCTGTCAGCGAGATCAATTCTCAGGTCAGCCGATCTTCTGAAATTGCTAAGCGCGCTGTCGCCGAGGTGCAGAAAACGGGTGAAGATATGGGGCGCTTAACAACGGCTGCGACCCAGATTGATGAAGTGGTCAAGATCATCAATGACATCGCAGAACAAACCAATCTTTTGGCGCTGAACGCCACGATTGAGGCCGCGCGTGCGGGTGAAGCGGGTAAGGGCTTTGCTGTGGTGGCTAGTGAAGTTAAAGCCCTGGCCAGTCAGACCGGGCAAGCCACAGAGCGCATCTCGCAACAGGTTTATGGGATCCAGGAAGCCACCAAGCAAGCCAGTGATGCCATTAAGAATGTACATGGTGTGATTGAGGAAATGGCCAATATCTCAAGCGCGATTTCAGGCGCGGTGGCTGAACAGCGCTCTGCGGCTGATGAAATTTCAAACTCAGCCCAAGCCGCCGCCAATGATACCAAGCAGGTGTCGTCTTCCATTCAATCGGTCAGCGCAGCGGCTAGTGAAACCGGGGGCTGTGCGCGCGATGTGCTCGATGCCTCGGGCCAGGTGATGCACGAAGCCCAAAACTTTGGTCAGCGCGTGCAAGACTTCTTGCGTGAAGTGCGAAGCGCTTAAGTTGATTATAATTTTAGCGAAACTCAACCCCGGTGCCCGGTGCCGGGGTTGTTATTTAAAGGTTTGAAGCTCGGCTAAGTGGGGCTGAGGGCTGAGATTTTGGGCTCACCGGGACGCGCCAGGGTCAAACGGAAGGCATTGTTGCGCCACAGCTCTTTGTCGAACTCAATGACTTGGCCGTCTTTATTGCGGGCCACGCGGCGTACATAAAGGCAAGGTGTCCCGCGTGAGACATTCAGCCAATCTGCATCATAAGATAACAGCGCCGTGGGGAACATTTCCACGGCGCTATCTTCAGCAATCTGGGCATAATCCTCACGCATGATCTTGCGGATCGAGCCATCTAGATTGCGGTCGATAATGTCTGGGAAAGTCTCTGGGCTGACATGAATGCGCTCTAATAGCATCGGCATGGAATCGATATAGCGCCGCCGTAAAATACTATAAAGCGGTGCCCCGACCGCAACGCCAAAGATCGGCGCGGTTTCAAAATCGGCCTTGATGAGTTGTTTGTCCAGGGTTTCGGTGCGGGGAATGTGATTTTGCTTGCGCACCGTATCCATGAAGCTTTCGGGTTGGGTGATGTCAAAATCCAACCGTTCAGGGGAGACAAACCAGCCCCGCCGCTCTTGGCGGAAAATGACACCTAAGGCTTCCAGCTGAAGCATAGCTTCGCGTACGGTGCCGCGTGCAACACCCATGCGATCTTGATAATCACGTTCTGAGGGTAAGCGGTCATTGGGACCAAGCTCGCGGCGTTTGATGAAACTTTCGATGTCTTCGCGTACGCGTTCGACGGGCGATTGGGGGCGGCGGGCTTTAGACCCGATGCTCGACAAACCCATTCTGACCATTCCGGCACCTAATTACGTCTTATTGTTGAGCGTTATGCAGAGCTAAGTCTTTTATGCTGGCAATCATGCATCAATTCCTACGTGTGTAAACTAAAGCTTCAGCACTTCGCGAAATGCCTTTGAATAAAAGGTGTAAAATCTTTTTAGGGTAAATTTCGTGACAATAAATTCTATTTTTAGACTCAGGTATTTCCCTTCTTAAGGGAGCTTTGAAATGGCGGCGGCCTGTTCGGGAAAGCCTAAGTGCATGGTCACTAGAGTTGAGAGTGGAGTAAAGCTGAGTTTTCTAAGAGTTAGTAAAGTAATAGGGTATTAATATAAGTATATATTTTTGTATTTTACGTTTTGGCAGTGTATGGGTAAAGGTAGATTGTTATTTCTTTAATGTAAGTTTGGAGGGGGTTCGCTCTATCGCGTTCGATGATTGCGTTCAAATGTGGATAAGTTGGATTTGTCTAATGTGTCGCACTAGCCCTTATTCAATGTATGGGTATTTTATACGTGAGATTTCCCCTTTTAGAGACACGCGATGACCGATCGTATTGAAACATTGCTCCAATTTGCTGAACGGCGTACGCCGCGCTATACTAGCTATCCAACCGCGCCGCATTTTCATGCAGGGGTTGGCGAACAGCTCTATACGCAATGGCTCAAACGGTTGAATTCGCAAAAGTCTATCTCTCTTTATGTCCACATTCCTTATTGCCGGGAATTGTGCTGGTATTGCGGGTGTAATATGCGCGCAACGCGCTCGGATGATCCGATTGCAAAATATGTTGAGGGCTTGTTGCAAGAAATTGCCTTGCTCAGCGCTCGAGTTACCCCGGATCTGCATGTGTCTCATCTGGCCTTTGGGGGCGGCACGCCAACCATTTTAAGTGATGGGCAATTTGATCAGGTGATGGGGGCGTTAAGGTCTGTATTCACGTTTGAAGACACGGCTGAACTCGCGATTGAGATTGATCCGCGCACCTTTGATGCTGAAAAGGCCAAGACCCTAGCCAAGCACGGCTTCAACCGCGCCAGCGTAGGTATCCAATCCTTTGATCCCGAGGTGCAAAAGGCGATCAATCGCATCCAGTCCTATGACATGACCAAGCGATGCTTTGATCATTTGCGAGAGGTTGGGATCACCAAGATCAATGGTGATCTCTTGTATGGCTTACCGTATCAAACCCGCGGCAGTGCCTGGTCGACGGCAGAAGCGGTGGTGAGCCTGGATCCTGATCGCTTGGCCGTTTTTGGTTATGCTCATGTGCCTCATATGAAAAGCCATCAGAATTTGATCCCGCAAGAAAGCCTTCCTGATGCCGAAGCGCGTCTGCGTCAGGAGGATGCGATCGGGGATGTGCTGATCAATGCGGGCTATCAACGCATTGGCATTGATCACTATGCTAAGCCCTATGACCGTTTAGCGGTTCTGGCTCGTGAAGGCCAGCTTAATCGCAATTTCCAAGGCTATACCACCGATGATGCCAAGACGATCATCGCGCTGGGTGCGTCGTCCATTGGGCGCACGCCTGAAGGTTATGTGCAGAACCACACCCATGTGCGTGATTGGGCGTTGAGTGTCTCTTCGGGTAAGCTCCCCATTGCCAAAGGGGTTGAATTCACGCCCGAGGATTTAATGCGCGCGGATATGATTGAGCGCATTATGTGTGACCTGCGGGTGGTGCCGGACCGAATTGCCGAAGCCCATAGTGCGGACTGCCCGGATATTGAGATTGAAGATTTGATCACGGCGGGGATCGTCAAGCGTGACAGCGGGGCTTTGGTGCTGGACCCTGATTACCGGCCTTTGGCGCGCTTGTTGGCGGCGGCCTTTGATGCCTATTTGGGCGAAGGGCGCGCCAAGCACTCAGTTTCGGTCTAAAAGTTCAGCGCAATGCAGTTTTGGGGCGTGCGATGCATGGACTTGCGCGGGTTAAGATCGTATGTCCGATAGATCGTAATCACCCTTAACTCATTATTGGACCCATGTCGCAACAAGAGACCTTCCCGCTTGATACCCGCCGGCATTCCTGCGCCCACCTAATGGCCGCTGCCATCAAAGATCTTTGGCCCACCGCCAAATTCGGTGTGGGACCGGCGACCGCGACCGGGTTCTACTATGATATTGCGCTCGATCAGCCTCTAACGACTGAGGATTTGGACGCGATTGAAAAGCGTATGAAAGAGCTGCGTAAGAAAAAAGTCCGTATTGAGCGGAGCGAGCTGGACATTGATGAGGCCATCGCCTTCATGGCCAAGGAAGGCCAGGATTTCAAAGTTGAGCTGTTGACCTTGTTGAAGGAAAAGGGCTCCACCGCGATCGCCAAGGAAACGGGCGATGATTCGGTTGTGGCCGATGGGGTCGACATCGTCAGCTTCTATAAGCTGGGCGATTTTACCGATCTGTGCCGCGGTCCGCACGTGGATACCACCGCGCAAGTGGGTCAGTTCAAGCTGCGCTCTATCGCGGGGGCCTATTGGCGCGGCGATGCCAAAAACGCACAGCTGCAGCGTATTCATGCCCTGTGCTTTGAGACCAAGGAAGACTTGGAGGCGGAGCTTTTGCGCCTGGAAGAACAGGCCAAGCGCGATCACCGCAAGCTGGGCCGTGAGCTGGGCCTTTTCACCATTGTGGATGAAGTTGGCGCGGGGCTTCCCTTATGGTTGCCCGCGGGCAATGTCTTGCGCGATGAGCTGGAAAACTTTGCTCGTCAGGAAGAGCGCAAGGCCGGCTTCCAACGCGTCTCCACCCCGCATATCACCAAGGGCGATCTTTATCACAAGTCGGGCCACTTGCCTTACTATGCTGAGGATATGTATGCCCCGATCGATGTCGACGGGCAGGAATATTATCTCAAGCCGATGAATTGCCCACACCACCATATGATCTATGCCCATGATCAATGGTCTTACCGCGATCTGCCGATCCGCCTGTCAGAATATGGTCAGGTGTATCGCTATGAGGCTTCAGGCGGGTTGTCAGGTCTGATGCGGGTGCGCGGTTTCTGTCAAAACGATGCGCATATCTATTGCCGTGAAGATCAGGCCAAGGATGAATTCCTGGCTGTGATGCACATGCACGCCTATTATTATCGCATGTTCGATATTCAAGATTTCTGGATGCGGGTATCGCTGCCTGATTTCGATAATCTTGAAAAATATGTCGATGATGTCGAGGGCTGGAAAAAGGCCATGGCCATCTTGAAAGAGGCGATGGACGAGTCGGGCTATCCTTATGAGGAAGTGGAGGGCGAGGCGGCCTTCTATGGTCCAAAAGTTGACTTCATGATCAAGTCTGTGGTGGGTACGGAATATACCATCTCCACCAATCAGCTCGACTTTATGGCGACCAAGCGCTTTGATCTGACTTATATTGGTGAAGATGGCGAGCGTCACCCGGTCTATGTCGTGCACCGTGCGCCCTTGGGCTCGCATGAGCGCTTTGTTGGCTTCTTGATTGAGCATTATGCCGGTAAATTCCCGACCTGGCTGGCCCCCACCCAGGTCATTGTGATCCCGATTGCGGACCGTCACCAAGACTATGCCGATGAGGTGCGTAAGCGCTTGTTCGCGGCCGATACCAAATCAGCTAATGGCGGTATCCGGGTTGAGACCGATTTCGCGGGCGACCGCATGCAGAAGAAAATCCGCAACGCGCAAACCCGTCAGATCCCTTATATCCTGGTGGTCGGCGATGCGGAGGCCGAGGCCGGTCAAGTCGCCGTTCGTCATCGTGATTTGGGTGATTTGGGCGCTGTGAGTGTGGATGATCTGATTGCCCATATCAGCCGTGAAATCGCGGAGCGGGTGGATACACCTATCGCCGCGCCTAAAGCTGAGGCTTAAGCGGCGGCGTGATTGGACTTGCGTAAGGAATGGGGCTCAGCGATGGGCAGGGTGAGCTGAAAGGTGCTGCCCTGTTCACCCTGGGCCTCTTGGCCTTTGGGTTTGCGCAGCTCCAGGCTGCCGCCAAAGGATTCAGCGATTTGGCGACAAATCGGCAGGCCAATTCCGCTACCATGGGCCTGATCTTGGGCTTCGGGCAAGCGGGTGAAAAGGTCAAAGACTTTTTCATGATATTCAGGCGCAATCCCGATGCCATTATCGCGCACGGTTACAATGGCTAAGCCTTTGACGACCTCGCCTGTGACCGAAACCTCCAGCGGCTCTGCGCTATGATATTTCAGGGCATTGTCGAAGAGGTTGTGGAAGACCCGTTGGATCTGGACCTTATCACCGACCACATCGGGTAGGTGATCCAGATCAATGTTTAGCGTGGCCCCGACGCTGTCATAGCCGAGGGGCTCTGCGGCCAGTTCTGCGCAATCTTGAAGACTGCAATGGGCGTGGGTGTGCTCTTGATTGCCCAGCATGGTGTAATCGAGAAGACCATCCAGCATGGCTTTAAGCCGATCTGCGGCGCGGTCTAATTCATCGAGATAGACGAGATCTTCGTGCAGGGCTGTCACTTGCATGCGCGATTTGACGATGCGGCCAAAGCCCTGCAAATGGCGTAAAGGCGCTTTGAGGTCATGGGCCACCGCCACCGAGAATTGACGCAGCTTGGCATTGGCGCGCTCTAGCGATTGCTGGTGCATTTTACGCTCTTGGATCGAGCTTAATGTCAGGGTGAAGCCTTTCTGCCCGGTCGCCACAGCGGTAATGCGATACCAGGTATCAAGCCCGTTTTGCGTAAAAGCTTCTTCAAAATCGGTGGGTTTTCCCGTTTCTGCGACTTGGCGGAAGCGCTCAAACACGCCCAAGTCTTCAGCCTGGGGGAAGGCCTCTAACAGGCGCGCATCGTGAAGATCTTCTTTGGGGCGATCTAAGATCCGCTCAAAGGCGGGGTTGTATTGAACCAGTTTATAATCTTCGATGTCGCCGCGAAAATTGCGAATAGGCTCAAAGCTGGCAATGGCATCGACCGAGGCGGTCAGAATGGATTCATTGCGTTGTTTCAGCTTTTCAATTTCGTGGACCCGCGTTTCCAGCTTGGCGGCATAATAGCTGCGCGTCAGGGCCGCATAGGCGAGGGTCGCAAACCGGTCAAGCTGGGCCAGAGCGCTTTGTCCGATCCGGCGGGGCTTACTATCCGCGATCAATAAAGCCCCAATGGCTTGGCCGTCTTCATTGATTAAAGGCGCGCTGGCATGAAAGCGAACCCCGCGCGGCACCCCATGAGGGGGAGGCGGACGCTGACCGCGAATATCGCGCACACTGCTGGCGCTGGACGCTTCAATGACGGGTAGGATGAGGTAGGCAGCGCGTTCAGCATCAAATCCGACAATACCGGTTTTACCGGCAATATAAGGCTCACCTTGTTCTAAAAGAACGATCATCACGACGGGGGTGCGAAACTCACTGCCCAGGGTTTCGACCAAAGTGGTCAAAACGGGATCGTGACCCAGACCGCGATAGCTGGGCGGTGCCTTAACCTCTGGCTTGTCACTATCCGGCATAATGGTTTCCGAACGCAAATATTGAATGCATTCAAGTTATGAGGAATTCCTCTTAAAAAGATGCAAATGACATGCGCTATGAAGACGTTAGGGCTAATGACGCCCTTGTCTATGCGTGATGGTGATCACGAGGTGTGCCGCCAAATCATTGAAATTGGGAAAAGTACATGAAAAAGCGCGCCTTGTGGGGCGCGCTTTGTAGTCGAAAAGACTTGTAAATGAGATAAATGTTCGAACTTATTGAGGTTGGCTTTCACCCTCGCCCTCGGTTTCGCCCTCGGTTGCCGCGGGCATATCCTCAGGGGCTGTCTCGTCGACATCGCCCCCTTGCGCTTCTGCTGGTGTATTATCGCTCAGCTCTTCCACAACATCACTGAGGGATTGGCCGGCATCTTCTAAGTCTTCACTGGCTTTAACGCCGAAGACTTGTTCCATGATGTTAGGGACTTCACCGGTTGCAATCGCAGGAAGGCCGATAGCCAGCACGACAGAAACGATCAGACCAATCGATCCGCGGATGACATCGGTGATAACGTCAAAGACAGCTTCGCCAACGCTGCGCAATTGTGCGACCAGAGAGATGGCCAGCTCGCGGCCAGCGAGCAGACCCAGGAAGACCCAGGTGGTGCTCATCGGCACGTCATTGAGCTCTTTGAAATACCATAGGATCAAACCATAGCTGAGGTCGATCAGGGTCGCAGCGCGCGGGTCAACCGTGTTGGTTTTGGTTAGAACGATTTTCTGGATCTCACCGCCCCGGGTCGCGAAGATAATCGCGTGGAGCGCGACCATCAATAGCGTAGCGAAGATAATCAGGCCCGCACTAAAGGCAACAGTGACATCGCCATTGGCATCCACAACGGTTTCGCGCGGCAAGAAGACGAAGATGTTCGCTAAATCCTGCATCAACCATTGTGACCACAAGAAAGCGGTCGAAAGCCACTGAAGCACATACCAGATGATGTGGTGGTTGTCGCTTTGGGTTTTGTGAACCCATTTTTCAAACATGCGCGAGATGAGCGCATAGAGCACGCCAGCGGCGACGAAGGCCACGACATAGCCCATCAGGCTTTTGAACAACATTTTGCCCAGCACACCTTCGGTGGCCGTCCCGCCAGTAAAGGTGAAGATTGTCAACACCAGGAAGGTTGTTGAAACCGGGATGCCAAAGCGCGTCATCACAAGAAGGAAGAGCGGTGGAATGGCATGCCACCACTGAATGCCGCCTTCAGGGAAAGGGATTTTATTCAAGCGACCAAAGGCAATATCGCCGCTGTGGGTAAACCAGCCATAGGCCATGACGGCAACGATGATCGTCGCGGCATAGACCCAGAGGATAACCCAAGGGCGCTTGGCATTGGATGATAAGAAGGTGCCGAGTGTTTGAATAACGTCATTGGCAACGATGGCGTAGGACGCCAAACAGAAGCCGACTAACGCTATCACCGGTACCGAAAAGATCTGAAATTGACTGATCGCTTCCATGGTCGCGGGTCCCCTCCATGCGCCAAATCCTTTGAGGCGATAGCGCTCTTAGCCTGATAAACCAACTGTTAAGGACTGCTTTCACAGAAGTTTCACAAAGCTGACTAAAACGAAATTCTTACGATATTTATGGGGCAATTTTATAAGTTATTGAAAATTAAGGGTTGCTTTTGAGGCGCTGAGATGCTGCAACTGCACTTCCATCTTGTCTGTACCGTCTGGACGGTTTATAGAGCGCCTCAACCGTCCAGACGGTACACAATAAATAGGTTGATATGTCGAACAAAAACTCCCCTCAAGGTGCGACTAAGCCTTCGACCCGCGACGCGATCTTAGATGCGGCTGAGCGCGTGGTGGAGGCGGGTGGTGCGCGGCGTTTGACCATTGATGCGGTGGTCAAGGAAAGCGGCTTTTCCAAAGGCGGCGTGCTTTATTATTTCTCTTCCAAGCAGGCCTTGGTGGAGGGGATGATCACGCGCATGATTGATATGATCAATGGTGAGTTTGATCAGGCGACCCAAGACGCTGAAGCCAAGGGTGAGCCGGTCTTGCCCGCGATCGTGCGCGTCGGGATGGAGCATTCACGCAAATCGCCGCGCGTTTCGATGGCGATTTTGGCCGCTGTGGCCGAGCATCCTGAGTTGATCAACCCGGTTCGAGACGCCGTGCACGCCGTGCGTGCGCGCGTGCTTGAGGAAACGAAAGACCCAACTTTAGTCCTCATCACATTACTAGTTGGGGATGGCTTGCACTTTTCAGATATTTTGGGGCTGGATTTTCTCACCCCGGAAGAACGCGCGGCTGTTACAGCGCGCATTATGACCATGGTTTCGGAGGCCTGTTGATGACCCGGTTCGCACTATTTTCTGTTACCGCTTTAGGCTTGCTTCTAAGCGCCTGTGGTGAACCGCCCGCACCGCCTGCTGACCCGATCCGGGGCGCGAAATTGTTAACCGTGGCGGCGCGCTCTGGCCCAGCGCAACGTGAATTTGTTGGCCGGGTTGAGGCCCGTTTGACCGTGGACATGGCCTTCCAGGTCGGTGGGCGTTTGACCGAGCTTCCCGTGGCAGAAGGCGCGGTAATCACCCAGGGCGATTTGCTGGCCCGTCTTGAACAGCAAGATTATGAGCGCGCTTTGCGTACGGCACAGGTTGAATTGCAACAGGCCCGCACCGCGCTGGAACGCCAACAAACGCTGCATGATCGCGGCATCTCGGCCGATGCGGCCTTGGAAGATGCTCAGACGGATTTCGATCTGGCTGAAGTCGCCGTGCAAAATGCGCGTCAGAATTTGACCTACACGACCATTCGCGCGCCCTTTGATGCCTTGGTCAGCCGTCGCTTGGTCGATAATTTCACCACCGTGGCCGGGGGGCAGCCGGTGATGCGTCTGCAGGACATCAGTGAATTGCGGGTCGCGATTTCGGTGCCTGAGGCTTTGGTGGCGCAATTTGATAAGGACGATGTCGTTACTTTACGCGCGAGCTTTCCTTTCTTGCCGGACCAAAGCTTTGATTTGGAATATCGCGAGCTGGTGGCCGAGCCTCAAGCTACCTCTCAAACCTATAGCGTGATCCTGGCTCTGCCTGATCATATTCCGGCCAATATCCTGCCCGGTATGACGGCGAGTGTGCTTGTCACGTATGACCAAAGCCGGGCCGGGGCCGGGATAGAAGTGCCGTTATCGGCGCTTGATAGTGCCCCAGACGGTAGCTTCCGGGTGTGGGTCTATGATGAGGATAATGGCGAGGTTCATGCGCGCCGGGTTGAAACGCGTGATCTTGCCCAAGACCAGATCTTGATCACCCAAGGCTTGGAGCCGGGTGAGCAAGTCGTCACCGCTGGTGTAACCGCGTTGAGCGAGGGGATGAAAGTTCGTCCCATGGCGCGCGCGACGCACACGTCTGACGCACAACACTAGGCGGGGGCGAAAATGGCTGAACAACAAGACTCCACCGGATTTTCCATTGCAAAGCTGTCCATTGAAAAGCCCGTTCTGACCTGGCTGATCATTCTGGGCTGTCTGTTAGGCGGTTTGGTCGGCTTTAGTAAGGTGGGGCGTCTGGAAGACCCGGCTTTTACCATCAAAGAAGCTGTGATTTTTACCGCCTATCCTGGGGCGAGCGCGCTGGAGGTAGAGGCCGAGGTTACTGAATATCTCGAAACGCAGTTGCAACAGATGCCGCAACTCAAAGAGGTGCGCTCTGAAAGCTCACCGGGGATGTCTGAGATTCATGTCGAGATGCAGGAGCGTTTCGACGGCACTGAACTGCCGCAGATCTGGGATGAATTGCGCAAGCGCTTGCGCGATGCTTCGGGCCAATTGCCGCCCGGGGTTCAGCCGTCGCGTGTTTTTGATGATTTCGGCGATGTGTACGGGATTTTCTATGCCGTCACGGCACCCGGTTATAGCGATCGCGAAATCCGCGACATGGCCAAAATGCTGCGCCGCGAGCTTTTGGTTGTCGATGGTGTGGCCAAGGTCGATACAACGGCTGTGCCTGAAGAGCGGATCTATATCGAGATTTCTCAGCAGAATTTATCGCGCTTGGGGCTGCCGTTTCAGGCTGTACTCTCTACGCTGGCCAATGAAAATGCCGTGGTCACCGCCGGTGAGATCCCATCCGGCGACAAGCTGATCCGTTTAAGCGTGCCTCAAGGGGTTGAGGGTACAGAAGCGATTGAATCGCTGCTTATCTCGCCCCAGGATTCAGGCCAAACCTTGCGCCTGTCGGACATTGCGCGCGTGGTGCGTACACCTGAAGAACGCGCTGGGATTTATGTGCGTCACAATGGTGAGCGGGCCTTTACCTTGGGCATTTCAGGGCTTTCCGATGCCAACATCGTTGATGTCGGCAATGGCGTTGAAGCGCGCTTGAAAGACTTAGAGGCTGATCTGCCGGTCGGGGTGGAGATCCATCCGATTTATGAGCAGCACCGCGTGGTCGATGAAGCCATCAATGGCTTTCTGATCAATTTGTTGATGTCGGTTGCGATTGTGATCGGGGTCCTGTGTCTGACCATGGGCTGGCGCGCGGGGATGACCGTGGGTGCGGTCTTGTTCCTGACCGTGTGTGGCACGATTTTCTTCATGTATGTCTTTGACATCACCATGCAGCGGATTTCGCTGGGCGCGTTGATCATCGCCATGGGGATGCTGGTCGATAACGCCATCGTGGTGACCGAAGGCATCCAGATCTCAGTTCAGCGCGGGGAGCGTCGTCTGAAGGCGGCTGTGGATGCCGTGGGCTCCACCAAATGGCCGCTGCTGGGTGCGACGATTATCGGGATTATGGCGTTTTCCGGGATTGGTCTATCGCCGGATGCGACGGGGGAGTTTCTCTTCTCGCTTTTTGCGGTGATCGGTATTTCCTTGATGCTCAGCTGGGTTTTGGCCATCACGGTGACGCCGATGATTGCCCATTACCTTTTCAAGTCTGAGAAGGGCAGTAATGATGACCCCTATAAGGGCTGGATGTATACGCGTTACCGCGATTTGTTAGTGGCAGGCCTTCGTGCACGCTGGCTGACCATGGGCGCGCTGTTGGTCATTACTGTGGCGTGTTTCTGGGGCTTTGGCTTTGTGCGCAACAGCTTCTTTCCAAACTCAAATACGCCGCTTTTCTATGTGAACCTGCAATTGCCCCAGGGCAGCGATATTCTTGATACCGATGCGGTGATGGAAGAGATTGGCGATTATATCGCCCAGCAGCCCGAAACCGTGACTTTGGATGCTTTCACTGGGCGCGGGGCTACCCGC
The DNA here is from genome assembly GCF_000382325.1 of Woodsholea maritima DSM 17123. Lineage (GTDB taxonomy): Bacteria > Pseudomonadota > Alphaproteobacteria > Caulobacterales > Maricaulaceae > Woodsholea > Woodsholea maritima. Next base: position 549,490 of record NZ_KB908056.1, on the reverse strand, counting down.
TTCATGCTGACCTATGCAACCGAACAGCCTAACCCGGCCTATGGTCAGTTCATTGTGCGCACGGCCGATCTGGACACTATTCCGGCTCTTGAACATCGGATCCTGGATCATGTGCGGGCCAATTATCCCAATCTGGAAATCCGCACAGAGCGTTTGGTCTTTGGTCCGCCCTCTGGGGCACAGCTCGAAGCACGTTTCTCCGGCCCCGATCCGCGCGTCTTGCGGGAATTGGGCGAGGAGGCGATGGCCCGCCTGAATAACGAAGCCAATGTGCGTGATATTCGTATGGATTGGCGCAATCGCGCGCTGTCCCTGCGCCCTGAGATCAATATTGAGCGCGCACGCACCGCCGGTGTGACCCGTGAAGATATTGCTGAGGCTTTGCGCTTTGCCACCGAGGGGGTTCAGGTTGGGTCCTACCGCGAGGATGAGGTGCAGATCCCCATCATTGCCCGTGCCCCCGATCAAGAGCGCAATCAACCCGAGACCCTGGACGATCGCTTGATCTGGAGCCCGGCGCAAAACGCCTATGTCCCGATCAATCAAGTGGTGGGTGGTTTCAAATTGGTCCCTGAAGAAGTGCTGATCCAGCGCCGCGACCGGGTGCGGACCCTGACCGTGCAGGCCAATCCGCAGGAAAATGAAACCGCGATGGAGGGTTTTGCCCGCTTCTCCGGCGTCATTACCCAGATGGAATTGCCCCATGGCTATCATCTTGAATGGGGCGGCGAGTATGAGGCTTCAAGCGAAGCTCAGGCTTCACTGGGCTCACAATTGCCCTTGAGCTTCCTGGTGATGCTGGCGGTCAGCTTCCTTCTGTTCTTGAAGGTCCGTCAGCCTTTGATCATCTGGGCGATTGTGCCGATGTCGATCTGTGGGGTGACGATTGGGCTCTTGGTGACCAATGTGCCTTTCTCCTTCACCGCGCTGTTGGGCTTCTTGTCCCTGTCGGGGATGTTGATCAAGAACGCGATCGTTTTGGTTGATGAAGTCGATCAGCGTATTGCGCGCGGCGATGATGGGTATGAGGCGATCCGCGATGGCGCGGTCAGCCGCCTACGCCCCGTCTTGCTGGCGGCCGGGACGACGATTTTGGGCATGACGCCCTTATTGTTTGATGCCTTCTTCGCCGGTATGGCGGTGACGATCATTGGGGGCCTGACCTTCGCCAGTATCCTCACCATGATCGCCGCACCGGTACTCTATGCCTTGTTCTTCAAGATTCGCCCACCCGCAAGGGGGTGACCCCCACCCACTCTGGCCTCTTTGACAGGTGAGCGAACAGACACGCCCAGGTGCCCCACACCTGGGCGTGTTGCTATCTATACAGCAAATTTTATGAATGGGAATCTAAGCTTGCGTTTTCACGGCTGGTCTGCTCGCGCATGGGGGTGGGGGCGTAGAACAGCCGCTCATGCGCTTGGGGATAAATCAGGCTCAGCACCGAGCCGAGCGTGTAATATGAGCGTAAAAACCGAAAGCCCATATAGAGCGGGATATAGATCATCAGATCAAAACGTCGCCACAGGGCAATGACAAAGACGGCCATAACAAAAGGCATGCCCAAAATGATCGCCACGACGGTGGCAAAGCTGGGGTGATCATAAACACTGCCAAAGGCGAGATAGACCAGCGCGCCAAAGATCAAGAGGGGGGCCATCATGGCCCGGCGCGCACCATTAAGCAGCGTGAACGGCAGAACCAAACATCCCACGATCGAGCCATGGGCAAACAGCGTATGGCGATTATGGGCGGTCACATGATAGAGCGAGCGGAACCAGCGCGTGCGCTGTTCGCGTAAAAAGGCCAGGGTGTCAGGCGTTTCGGTATAGAATTTCGCCTTGGGATCAGACACCAGGCGATAGCCGATATTGCTGATGCGCAGGGTAATATCGGTGTCTTCCCCATTCATGCCTTCAACAATGCCGCCCGCTTCGATGAGGGCGGATTTGCGATAAATCACGAACATACCCGGCAGGCCAAAAATTCCGCCAAAGGCCCCGAAGGCCACCTGAACGAAGCCATGGCGCAGTAGCACTTCGATGGCGCGCACCTTACTCATTAGGCCGTGACCTTCTTGCGGCAGAGGCAGGCCCCCGACCGCGCCGACATTGTCATGGGCGAAATGGCGCATCGCGATGCGCAGCGCATCGGGCGCGATCATGGTATCGGCATCAATGCGCACCACAAAATCATCCGTAATGCGGGCAATTCCGCGATTAAGCGCCTTGGCCTTGCCGGGGATGTCACTGGCTTCGATGGAATAGCCTGCGATATTCGTGCACTGGCTCAACACCCGCTCGGCCAGGGCGGCGGTGTCATCACTGGAGCAATTTTCCGCCACCACGACATGGACCGAACCCTCATAGTGGGCGGCAGCCCTATCAATGGCTTTTAAGGTTTCACGGATCTGATGAGCTTCATTATGGGCCGGGATCAATACGCTCACGGGGGGTGCGAAGGCCTTGCGGCGCGAGAGTTGATTACGCCCCCAGCCCCAAATGCCCAGCTGCATGATGAAGACTTGCTGAGCCAAAAACACCCCAGGCCCCATTCCGCCCAGAAGCGCGATGGAGCGCAGATAGGCGCTTTCGCCCGCAAATGTCGTCGCCATGATCACCGCACACAGCCCGGCGAGGCTCGCGGCGATGCCCACAAGTGCATATTCATAAAGCTTGGCCCGGCGCGTAATGGGCGTGCCACTATCGGCGGGAAGGCGCGCATTAGATAGGAGCGTATGGGGGAAGATCGCAATTCCGGCCAAGCCGATGAGGAGTTGTTGAAGTTCCAACGGCCAGACCACATTGGCTAGGGTCCAGGCCCCATAGGCGCAGCCATCAATGATGAGGCAAACCGCGCCCAGCTTTACCATAAAGACGGTGAGGAGCTTTAATTTACTCCATAGCGAACCAAAGGCGTAAAGTGCGTAGTTCAAAAAGAAGACGCCAAAGAAAATTCTCACCGGCAGGGCCGTGGCTGTGCGATCGGCGGTGAAAATCACCACATCGCCGCTGGCTCCAAACGGGTGATGCGGCGCAAGCAAGACCAGCGCCGTAAGGGCCAGAACGCTAAGGGCGGCAAAACTCACCAAAAAGCCATCAGAAATAATCCGGGCACGTTTAACGGCGACCGCCTGGGGCGCAGAATCCACCGAACGGAAAAAATCCTGAGCGCGTTCATGGGTTTGGCGAAATTTCGGGCGAGGGATGCCTCGCGTTTTTTCAGCGGGCTTTGCCCCTGCATCCTTAGGATGTGGGCGATCAATCACCTTATCCAGCATGTCCCCGCCCTTACAAAACTAGTCCGGACTTAAATTTTCCCGCGACGAAGCCCGTTGAACACGGTATAGGGTTAACTAAATCTTACCAGCGCGATCATGGCCCGTTCATGTTACGAAGGCAATGGTCAAAGTATGACACTCGTAAGACCGGTCGGGGGCTTCCGGTTACTAGACTAGGGGGGATGGTATGAGCCAATCCACATTAACACCCGCATTATGCCTGATGACCGCGCTGGCCGGTGGTCTTGTCCTGTCGGGGGCTGAGGCCCAGGACGCACGTTTCGAGCTGCGTTCAGATAATGCCATTGCGCGCATGGATCCCTTTTTGGGCGATGAGCTGGAAGAGGGCGGCGCGCGCGCCTTTGATCTGGAAACCGGACTGGACAGCAACACCTGGTTGCGTTGGGTCCAGCCGACGGGCGAGGGTAAAGTCTGGCGCTTTGAAACTCAGGGCCGGGTGCGGGTGTTTGAAGACCGCGATGATTTGAACTCAGTTCTGCTGACCCCGCGGGTTCAGTATTGGCATACCAGCCAGGATCGTGACTGGCAGGTTCGTGCTCTGGCCAGCTATGGCTATATGATGCGCGATGGGGCCATGCATTGGGCGCGTCCGGAAGCGGAGCTGCAGCTGCGCTATCGTGGGGTTGAAAACCGCGAGACGATTTTGCGCGCGCGTGTGAACCAGTATAATTTTAATGAGGGACGCTTAGTGGGCCTGGATCAAACGCGCTGGCGTTTGGGCGCTGAGCAGATTTGGCGCTTTGAGGGGTTGTCACAAGACCAGCTGCGCTTGTCAGCCTTCTATGAGGTCGGTGATGCCGACGACAATCGCCACAGCTTCACCGAATGGCGCATGGCGGCGGAATATCAGCGCGCCCTGGGTGAGAAGACGCAGTTGATCGCGCGTTTAGACTATCGCGATCGCGATTATGATGACGTCTATTCTAATGCGTTGGCGGTCAAACGCGCCGATCAGCGCTGGCAGGGCGATGTTGAAATTGATCATAAGCTGAGTGAACGGCTCAGCCTTTATGGTCGGGCGGGCTATGTTCAGAACGCCTCAAATATACCAGTGCGTGATTATGACGGCGCGGTCGTGCGCTTTGGATTCAAAGTCGCGCTGTAATACACTTTTCGACGAAGTTATGCGATGTGAGGCGGGGGCCAATCATGAAGACCAATCGTGAATACAAACGTAAATTTCCCTGGTTTTCTGCGTCATTAGGCGTGATTGCGCTCGCGTGTGTCATTACGCTGTTCGTCTCGGGCCAGCTCAATGCCGGACGGGGTGATTTCGGCGTCTTCATGACCCGCATGTTCAATAATGTCATCCAAGGGCAATCGCCTTTGGCGCAATCGCCCGTCTACCATGTCAATCTGGCCGATATGGGCCATGAAGATGGTGTGGTGATTTCGGGCTTTCCGGCCTATGCCTCTGCGCGCTTACCCTTAGTGCGCGACCGCGAAACCAAGGCTTTGCGTTTGATCTTGAGCGGGGAGCAGGATGTCAGCGCCCAGGCCGTGACGGCGCTGCGCGTGACGGTTAATGGGCGCCGGGTCATTGAGCGGGTTTTGGCGCCGGGCCGGCGTGAATTTCGTTGGGTCTTTGATCTCACCGAAGAATTTGCTGGCGCATCCGAGGCTCAAGTCGCTTTCCAATTGATGGGCGATTTGCCAGAGGGGCTTTGCCATGATCAACGCTCGGTTGGCGCATTGATTGCCTTTGATGGCCAAAGCGGGGTCGAGTTGGAGTTGGATGGCCCGATTGACTCCTTGCGCGATGTCATGGCTTTGACCCCGCACCGGGTGAAAATCGCCACCGCGTCACGTGAACCCTCTGAGGGCTATCTGGGGCTGGCGATCCGTTTGGGCGCGCGATTGACCCGCGCGGGCTATCAGGTGGATATGATTGACCTTGATCAGGCGGTCGAAAGCCCAAACCGCGATGGTTTGTTCTTGATCGCCTCGCCGGAGCGTTTGCGCCAATACGGCTTTGAGCGCCTACAATCGGGCGCGCAGGCCGGTACGACCTTGTGGCAGCGCAAGGGTAAGGTTGTGGTGGCCCTGAGTGATCCGGAGCGCATTGAGACCGTCCGCTTTTTGACCAGTGAATTATTGCCGATTGCGCGCGCGGACAGTGTCGATCCGGTGCTGTATACGGGTGTGGGGCAGATCGGGGATCGGTTGAGCCTGACCGCGTTGAATGTCGATACCGATGTGCAGCGGGTCAGTGATGGGCGCGAGTGGCGTTTTGATTATGACTTGGCGCAGTTGCCGGGCGGGCGTTTGCCGACGCATTTGCAACTGGATTTGCGCCTGCCCGCCGATGCCGATGATGTGACTAATGTGGCCCATGTGGCGCTGAATGGTGCACTGATTGATAGTCAGCGCTTGGAAAGCGGGCGGGTCAATACGCTACGCTTGGAATTGCCCAGTACTCTGCAAAAACTGCACAATACGGTTAGCATCTCCCTGCAGCGCGATCATGAGCGCGGCGGGTGTGAGATCAATCGCCAGCGCTATCCGGTGCAATTGTTAGAAAGCTCCAGCCTGTTCTGGGACAATGATCAATTCGGGGCGGGCTTTACATCCTTGCCGCGCGCCTTTGCCAACTTGGTAGATGTTCGCATGCCCGCCTATATGGAGCCCGGTGAAGACCTGCCCGCAGCGCGTCTGGCGGCCAATGCCATCGCCGCCTTCGTTCCCGCGACCAGTCAGATCAACTTTATCTTTGAAGAGAGTGAAAACGGGATTGCCGGTCCCGCCGATCGTCCCTTCATCAGCATTGATACCACGCCGTCTAATGTCAGTGCGCCCTTACGGATTTATGCAGACCGTGTGGTGATTGAAAGCGATGGCCAGGGCGGGGTGACCGATGTGCGTGCGCTGTCGGATCTTTCGGTGTTTCAAGCGGTTAAAACCCGCACGCCGCAGAGTGATGTCGCGGCCGATGCGAATTTACCGGCCCCGACAGCCGGCTTGATCGTGCACGCGATTGATGATGCGCCAGTGCTGGGCAATGCGCCTTTGGGTCAAGAGCGTGTGGTGATCATTCCAAGCCCGGGTGAGATGGTGATCCCGCAAGGATATTAAGGCAAAGGTCCGATCAAATACGCCTAAAAGGCTCAACTTTCATCTTTTTCGTCACTGATTAACAGCTGCGTAACCGTTTCACCTCAGGAATGGGGATCGACTGGCAAGATTTAATCTTGCCGCTGTGAGGAGTGAGAGGGCTGTGACCCTGGTGCAAGTGACCATGCCCGATCAGATGAGCCAAGCCACTGTAGTGCCTGCGCAGTTTAGTCATCGCATGCGCATTCTGGTCGCTGAGCGGTTTGCGAAAGGCCCTCTGGAAGCTCATATCGCGCTCTTCCTTAAAGTTTTCCTGCAGCGCAGTCCTGATTTGATCACACGCTATCAAGTTCAGAGCGAGCTTTGCTATCTTATTGAGCTGGGTGAGGGCGGGTGCGTGGGGGATCTACGCACGCGCATTGATGCTGCGCTGTGTGATTTTCGTGAAGCCTGGGAGTTGGATGTTGAAACGCTTCAGGGCTTCTCAGTGCCGGATTTCGACAGCGAGCAATATGATATTGAACGCGGTCTGATTGCGCTTCCCACCGACCGATTGGATATTGTGACCAGCTATGTTGAGGCGGGTGAACCCGGCGATGAAAGCTGGCAGCCCAACGTAACGTCCTTGTGTGCCGAACTGATCGGGGATGATCACGAAATCAATATTGATGCTTTTTCTCATCATGATGATGATGACGAGGTGCACGCTCAAGATGCCGATTTCTTTTCAGCCTTACCCCATGATGCGCCCGAAAGCGCGAGCGATCCTGATGAGGGTCTGAAGCTCGATTGTGAGCTCTATGACATCGCCATTGTTGATGATAACGAATGGGAAGAAGCCCTGCCGGGTGAGGCGATCGTTCCAACGATCGTTTCGCACGAGCCCTTAGCGGGCATTGCGGCTCATGAAACCGCTTCGGACACTGAAGAGGATTATTCCCTCGCGGATGAGGGCGTTGATAAGAGCATTGACGCGGCGCATGGCGAGATGTCGCAATCCGTTCAAGAGCCTGCCTCAGAGCCCAATCTAACCCTTGCTCAGGATCTTGATGCCTTTCGCCAAGACATGCGCGCCATTGCCGAGGACTTGCGCCAACCCGTGGCCTTAGAGGGGCTGCAAGTGTTTCAGGCCAATATGGATGCCGTGTTGGGCAGCCTGAAACGTCAACTTGATGGCGTCGCGCAACGCGAGGAGCATGCCATCTGGCATGAAGCGGTTCTCGCCAAGATCGAGGATGTCGGGGCTCAAAATAATGTGCGCCAGACCTTGGACGCGATTATAAGCGAGCAGCGTCGTCAAAGTGAGCTTTTATCCCAGCTTATCCATCGTCCGCGTACGTCACGCGGGATTTCTGAGGCGGATGAGGATCGCTTGGATCATGCCATTCAAATGGTGTTAGAACGTGGGATCAGCGCCTTGCCCGCCGCAACAGCGCCTTAGGTGCTGTTTTGATATCACAGGTTTAAGAATTTCCCCTTTTGCGCGACTCTATGTAATTTACAACCTAGAATAACAAGTGTGTGAGTGTATACTGTTTTTCGCGGGAACACCCTCACATCCCGTGGCGGTCCGTCTACCGTCGGCCCTCGACTGTCGCTTGGTCATCCCTGGCGACAGTCGATAGGGATTAGCCGATGCGGCGTAAGATAAACCGGGTCGCAACAAGTCCGGCGATCATAATCAAAACAAAGTATAACCCGGGTAGGGGATTAAGGCTGAGTTGGGCCAGTGCGGGTCCAGGGCATAATCCCATCAACCCCCATCCGATACCGAACAAAACGGCACCACCAATCAGGCGTTTGTCCAAAGTCGTCTTGGTGGGCCAGGCATGGTTGGGCGCGCATAGGGGGCGGTTTTGACGTTTTCGGATCAACCAAAAACCCGGCAAGGTGATAGCGATCGCACCGGCCATGACGAAAGCTAAACTTGGATCCCAATGGCCTGTAATGTCCAAAAAATTGATCACTTTTTGCGGGTTCACCATTTGAGAAAGGGTAAGGCCGGCCCCGAAGATTAAACCTGCTAGCCCAGCGGATAGAATAGCGCGCATGATCTCTCCTAAAGGATGTGGCGAGTGATAAAGACGGTCAGTCCGGCGCTCATCATGAAGACCAAAGTCGCAACGAGAGAGCGAAGTGAGAGGCGTGATAACCCACACACGCCATGACCCGACGTACAGCCCAAGCCGAGCGCTGTACCCGCCCCAATGAGCAGCGCACTTATGGCCATCAAAAGAAAGCTCACATCTGGCCAGGCGGGGCGTAAGTCTGGGGCAAAAGTCACCACCAGCGCAGGCGAAACAATAATCCCGGCCAAGAAAGCCCAACGCCAGGCCCGATCTTTGTGCTGATCAATGGCGCTTCCTAAGATGCCAGAGATCCCAGCGATTTGTCCATTAAAGGCCATCAAGGTAAGTGCGGAAATGCCTATTAAAGCTCCCCCAAAGAGGGACGAGAGCGGTGTAAACGGTGTCATTGCGTCTATATCCTTGATCCTCAGATGGGGCTGTCATATATCAAACTTGGCATGTATTGCCATAAATGTCAATATTGATATATGATTGATGCTGCTTAACCCTCAACTTGCTGGATGCGCCATGACCTACGCCGCCTCTTCTAAAGACCTTTTAAGCGTTCAGGCTGTAAAAACGGCTCATTTTTTGAAAGAGTTATCTAATCCCAATCGCTTGATGATTGCGTGCGAGCTGCTGGATGGGGAGCGAAGCGTATCGCAGCTGGAAACTGCAATCGCAATGATGCAACCGAACTTGTCGCGCGATTTGGTGCGCATGCGTAAGGCGGGATTGTTGAAGGCGCGTCGACAATCCAAGCAGGTTTTTTATTCCATTCAAGATCCGCGATTATGCGACTTCATCGCGGCACTGTGCGACATTTTTGGGCCAACGGTACAGGGCAATGGCGCACACGATTAGGGGCGTTGTAAGGGCTCGCGAGGTCAGCTTTACCCCCTTTAAACGCGAGTGAAGATTGGTTCACATCCAGTAAATGGTGTGATTGATGTGGGCTTTTAGGGCCTTAAAGTGAGATTTCGGGTCCTTATGGGTAGCCGTAAAGTTGAGGCTTTGATTCCCTAAAATCTGGATCCGGTTTAATTTCCTTTTAAAGTGTGGGAATGGCGTGGTTTTGTGAAAAAACTGCTTTGATTTCTGTGGTTTTGCGCACCGTATTAACAATGTCATGGAAAATTCACACTCGTCAGCGTCTCGGCGAGGCTTTCAGGCAACATAGAATAATTTGTTAAATATATCATAGCTTTGATCCGTGTTTGTTGGGGTGACTACCCAGTAAGATCCTGGGCTTTCGTCAGGCAAAATGCGCGCAATGACGACTGTCACAATACCGTCACTAAACTGCGATCCTCCCGTTACAAAAAACCTGTTGTTTCGGCCTTCGTAATGGCACGTCCTGCGAGGGGGCGTGTTGTCTTTCGTTTGTTGACACCGTTCCTGTTGGGGGGTCCCACATGCCGTCTAAAACGTCTCTTTTGAAACTGCTGCTCGTTGGCGCATCTTGCGCAGTCATCGCAGCGTGTTCAGATTCTTCTATCAGCTCTCCTGGTGAGCAAAACCAAGTCCCACCTCCAAGCAATGGTGACAATGGTGGCACCGCTGCCATTAACCTGCTGCCAGCCGGTGGTTGTGCAACAGGTACTCAGTCTCGCACCTTTACGATTGCTGCGCGCCAAGTTACGGGTTGCCGCATCACAGGTGATATCCTGTCTGACCTGACTTTGACCGCTGATGGCGTGTACTTCATTGATGGTCCTGTCTTCATCGGTGAAGATCTGGGCCCAGACGTTGCCAACCCACTTTCAAGCGGCAGCGCGGGTTCATTGAACATCCCTGCTGGCGCAACGATTGCTGGTGCTTCGGGTAACGACTACATCGTTGTTGCACGTGGCTCTAAAATCAACGCATTGGGTACACAGAACGACCCAATCGTGTTCACGTCTGCGGCTGATATTATCGCAACTAAGACCAACACTCCTCGTGATGGTGACAACACCGCGCGTGGTGAGTGGGGCGGTTTGGTCATCAATGGTCGTGCTCCTATCAATGCGTGTATCGACGGTAGCGCCGTTGGTGGTTCTCAAGATTGTGAAAAATCTGGTGAGGGTTCATCTGGCCTGTTCGGCGGCGACAATGTAGCGGATAATTCTGGTACGCTTCAGTATGTCCAAGTTCGCTATGCTGGTTTCGAAGTTAACAACGAAGACGAGTTGAACGGTATTGCCTTCCAAGGTGTTGGTAACGGTACGACTGTCGATCACATCCAAGTTCACAACAACTTTGATGATGGTGTTGAGTTCTTCGGTGGTACTGTAAACGCGAAATATCTGGTCATGACCGGTAACCGCGATGACAATATCGATTACACCGATGGTTACACCGGTAGCTTGCAGTTCATCGTTGTAACGCAACGCGGCGATGCTGGTTCTAAAGACCCACGTGGTTTTGAAATGGACAACTTGGACGGTGGTAACGATTCTCTGCCACGTTCAAATGCTCGCATTGCAAACTTCACTCTAATTGGTGTTGCTGACAGTGTTGACTCCGACGAAGGCATCTTGCTGCGTCGTGGTACCGCCGGTCACTTCCTGAACGGTATCGTTGTTGACTTCAACAAAGGCTGTTTCGATGTTGACAGCGACGCGACCAAAGCGCAATTCGACGGCGGTAATTTGATCGTTGACTCTGTCTTCATCGATTGCGGTGCTGGCAAGTCTTTCACCGACACTGATGGCTTCGGCGAAGCTGTATTTGCAGGTGGCGCACATAACGTTGATGGTGCCGGCACCAACACCATGGAAGGCATCTTCTCTGGTTCCGTTGAGCAGGCTGTAGCCGCCACCAACCCAACCACCATGGGCGCTTTCTTTACGGCGACGGATTACATTGGTGCTTTCGCGCCAACCGAAGGTCCTGCAGGTAGCTGGGCGTCTGGTTGGACCTTTGGTCTGTTGCCAGATCCAGGTTGTCCATCTGGCACGATCGACGTGAATGAGACCTTGAACGGTCAGCGCGTGTGTCAGCTGCGTGGTGAAGTGACGACGAATGTCCGTCTGGCTCGCGGTAACATCTATGAGTTGTTCGGCCCAGTGTTCGTCGGTAAAGACATGGGTGCAGATCCAGCCAACCCAGTTGCTGGCGGTGTTGCTGCCACTTTGACCGTTGACTCAGGTGTGACCGTCTTCGGTGCAACCGGCAATGATTATATCGTTATTTCTCGCGGTTCTAAATTGAACTCCAACGGTTCTGCGACGGCTCCTGTTATTTGGACGTCTCAAGCGGACATCGAAGGCAAAACCAACAATACTTCTCGCGGTCAGTGGGGCGGTATTGTCATCAATGGTCGTGCTCCGATCAATGCATGTATCGATGGTTCTGCAACTGGCGGCACAACGGCTTGTGAAAAATCTGGTGAAGGTTCTTCAGGCTTGTTTGGTGGCGCAACCACGAATGATGATAGCGGTAAAATTCGTTACACCCGCGTTCAGTTCGCTGGCTTCGAAGTGAACAACGAAGACGAACTTAACGGTGTTGCGTTCCAAGGCGTCGGTAACGCGACTTTGGTCGATTACCTGCAAGTTCACAACAACTTCGACGATGGTGTTGAATTCTTCGGCGGTACCGTAAACGCCAAGCACCTGGTTCTGACCGGCAACCGTGACGATAACGTCGATTACACCGATGGTTATACCGGTATGATCCAGTATGTTATCGTTCAGCAGGCTGGCGATGCGGGTTCTAAAGACCCGCGCGGTTTTGAGATGGATAACCTGGACGGTGGTAACGACTCTCTGCCGCGTTCAAACGCTCGCGTTGCAAACTTCACCGTTATCGGTGTGCGTGACAGCGCAGACTCTGACGAAGGCATCATGCTGCGTCGTGGTACTGCGGGTCGTTTCGTGAACGGTCTGGTTGTTGACTTCAACAAGTCTTGCTTTGACGTTGACAGCGATGCGACTAAAGCTCAGTTCGATGCTGATGTCCTGAACTTGAACTCAGTACACATCGATTGCGCCAAGCCTTTCGAAACTGATGACACCTATGCTGCAGACGTCTTCAATGAGGCGGGTAACAACAACACCCAATACACCACGACATTGACGGGCGACAGCTTCATCCTCCAAGCCAACATCGCTGGAAACGTTGCAAAAGGTGTTGTTCCTGGTGCGAATGAGGCAGCTTTGAACGCGACCGCATACGACCCATCTACCATGGACAGCTTCTTTGATGCGGCCACCTATGTGGGTGCAGTACGTGACGCTAACGACACTTGGTACAAGGGTTGGACCCTGAGCCAGCAGTAAGACGCTTTGCCCTAGCCAGAGGTCTGGCTAGGGCGCTTCTTCTGCCTTTTGCAATGCACACCTTATGGGGATCAGTATGAAAACTCATCGCATTGCGCTTTCGGCGGCCTTGCTGGCTTCGACCTCTTTGGTCTCTTACAGCGCCGCATTCGCGCAAGAACAAGATCAAGTGGATGACGTGATCGTCGTTCGCTACCAATACGTCCCTGATGACAAGCGGGTCACTTCTGAAGTGTCCAGCTTCATCAATGCGGATGATATCGCTTTAACAGGTGATTCTGATATCGCCTCTGCCTTGGGCCGTGTAACGGGCCTGTCAATTTCCGATGGTCGCTTTGTGATCGTACGTGGTCTTGACGAGCGTTACTCAAACACCCTGATCAACGGTTCTCCTCTGGCCAGCCCAGAGCCTTTCCGCCGTGCGGTTCCTTTGGATTTGTTCCCAACGAACCTGATCAGCAATATTCTGGTTCAGAAAACCTTCTCGCCACAATACCCGGGTGAGTTCGGTGGTGGTCTGGTTCAGATCGAAACTTCGGCTTTGCCGGCTGAGCGCTTCTTTGAAGTGAGCGTCAGCGCGTCTGCTAATACAGCAACCTCATTTGATGATGGTCTGAAATATGCTGGCGGCGATTATGACTGGACCGGTTTCTCGGATGATACGCGTGATTGGCCGTCTCAGTACCAAAATATCTTTGACAGCCAAAACATTGGTCCTAACTATCAGGACCCAACGACTTTGGCCGCGATCGGCCGCGGTTTAGAGAATTCCAAGCTTTGGATCGTTCAAGAAGGTGAAGTCCAGCCTAACACGGGTTTCAACTTCACGGCTGGTGATCGTTTTGACTTTGACGGTTTCTCAATCGGTGTTTTGGCTTCCATTGGCTATGACAACAACTGGGATACGCGTAAAGGTCAACGCGCGACTGTTTCGATCAACAATAGTGGTCTTGATTACATCACTAAATATGATCGCTACAGCACTGAAAACAACATCGAAACCAATGGCATGTTGAATGTCGGTGTTGAGTTTGGTGATCATGAGATCAAAGCTTTGGCTCTGGTGCTTCGTTCTACGGATAAAGGGGCTCAAATCGTTGAAGGTATCAACGAGGGTGGCAACCAATCACGTAACGATTCAACAAGCTGGTATGAGCGCCAAGTTTATACCTATCAGTTGACAGGTGATCATGAATTTGACGCCTTAGCTGGTCTTGAAGTTGATTGGCGTGTGTCTTTCTCCGATGCATCGCGTAATGCGCCAAACGTGCGTAGTGCGACCTATATCGATGAGAGCAGCAACCCAAATGTTATTGATTATCAATTGGCTGGACAGCGTTCTGGTAACGATATCAATTTCTCTCGTGTAGATGAAACTACCAATGAGTGGGGTGTGGACTTTACTTTGCCAACAACTTTGTTTGATCGCAGTGTAGAGTTTAAAGCCGGTTATCAAGACATCAGCCGTGAACGTACCGCTTATAGCCGTACTTTCTTCTTTGATGGCTCTATCCCAGCTGACCTGCGTAGCAGCCGTATTGACTACATCTATGCCGATCAGAACATTCTGGATACACGTTTCCGTTTGACTGAAGTCGGTGGGGTTTTGAGCCCAGAAGCCTATAAAGGGACAATGGACGTCAAGTCAGTCTATTTAGGGTCTGATTTTGAGGTTACTCCGTTCCTGCGTGCTGCTGTTGGTTTCCGTCATGAAGATGGCGAGCAAACACTCGACACGTTTGGTTTCCCTCGTGAAGCGACTGATCCAGGTATCATCGAAACCACCATTGACAAGGATTATATCCTTCCAGCGGTGACTTTGACTTGGACATTTGCCGACAACCTGCAAGCGCGCTTTGGTTACTCTCAAAGCATCACGCGTCCGCAATTCCGCGAGATCGGTTTCACCGAATTCGTCAATACGGATACGGACGAAAGCTTTATCGGTAACCCATTCCTGATCAACACCAAGATCAAAAACTTCGACGCTCGCGTTGAGTGGTATTTTGGCCGCGATCAATTCCTGACCGGTGGTGTTTTCTACAAGCAATTGGACAACCCAATCGTAGAATTCTTGCTGCCTTCAGGTGAAAGCTTGTCAACCTCATTCATCAATGCTCCAGAAGCAACTTTGCTGGGTCTTGAGCTTGAATATGAGAAGACATTCGATCTTTCGAACCGTTTCTCTGGCGATTTCTGGCAGAATGCAGAATTGTTCCTGAAAACCAACTACACCTACACCAAATCTGACATGAAAGTGTCTGATGGCGATCAGGTGACTTTGGCTCTGGGTGCTGGGTCTACGGCACAACGTCGCGTTTTCGATGCGAAAGGTTTCATCGAAGACGGTCAACGTTTGCAAGGCCAGTCTGAGCATATCGCGAACATTCAAGTCGGTTGGGAAGATACTCAAACCGGTACGCGTACGGCTCTGTTGTGGACCTACAACAGCGAGCGTACACGGGCGTTGCAGAACTTGAGTGTTGGTTCTGGTCTGCCTGAAGTTGTTGAAACTCCACCTGTGCAATTGGATTTGGTTCACAGCCGTCAATTGCAATTCGACGGTGCTGAGTACGGTGTTCGCTTCGCCGTTCGTAACCTGTTGGGTGAGAATTACGAGGCAACCCAATCAAGCGGTGGTGACACCATCGTCGTCGACAGCTATGACATCGGTACGACCTTCTCTATCAGCCTGTCTCGGACTTTCTAACTCTTAGGCATCTGATAAGACGAATGAAATTGGAGCCTGCCGTGAAATTTCACGGCAGGCTCCTTTTTATAGAAGCTTGGCTCTTTTCTTTGGGGGCAGACTGTGGTCCAAGGGAGAAGTCGTAATGGGGGTTAGATCTGGCTAGGGTCAGATCTTTAGATGCATGAGTACTTATTCGCGCTTTCAATCAGAAATTATTCTGTCGGTGATCAGGCCGGGGGTTGAAGTTGTCGCGTTAGGTGTTCTGGTCTTCATCCTTGTCCAAATGGGCTGGTTTTTCTTTTACGGATCCAGTGCCAAGCCTTTAGATCTAGCGCCTATCCGCCAATCCTCTGCTAGTCAGAGCCAGGCAGGTGTGCATGGTGAGATCGGGGTTCTGCGTGATGGTGCGCTGTTCGGCGGGGAGGCCGTTAGTACGCCCGTCAATTTGGACATGGACGCGCCTGAAACTCAGCTTAATTTGGTCTTATATGGCGTACGTCGCGGGGATGATCCGCAATCGGGTACGGCGGTGATCGGTGGGGCTGAAGCTAACCAGCGCGCCTTTGCGGTGGGCAGTGATATCTTGGATGGGGTCCGCTTGGAAGCTGTCTATCCCGACCGCGTGATTATTAACCGGCGCGGAGCCCGCGAGTCGCTCTATCTCCGTGAGGAAGAGCGCGGGCGCTCTGCCGCAACGACCTTGTTGCGTCCTGTTGAAGCCCGTGCGCCCTCGGCGCAAGGTGCGATGGGCCGGGAAGCCTGGATCAACGGCTTACGCTTAGAGCCGGTGCGCGAGAATGGCGCGATGCAGGGGTTTCGTGTGCAAGCCTCAAGTCGCCAAGATTTGTTGAGCGCGGCCCAGCTTCAAGTGGGGGATGTTGTGACTGCCGTGAATGGGCGGGTACTTACCACGCCCGCAGATTTAATAGCCGCGATGGATGCATTCGCGGGTTCTTCTTCGGTCAGGTTAAATGTGCTCCGCGGGGGCGAGGCACGCACAATTGAGGCGCGATTGCAATGAATATGAAATCAGTTCTTCGCCCTGCGCTGGTGGCGCTGGCCGGTTCGGCTTTAGTGTGGTCGAGTGTGATGGGCCCTGCGGCGGCTCCCGCGTTTGCGCAAGAGCACACTTTGAATTTCCGTGATGCGGAAATTCAGGCCTTTATCGATGATGTGTCGATCGTGACGGGGTATACCTTTATCGTTGATCCTGAAGTGCGCGGACGCATTACGATCACTTCGCAAACCCCTTTGACTGAGGCGGAAGTGTTTCAGGTCTTCCTCTCGACCTTGCGGGTGCATGGTTATACCGCTGTGAGGACGCGCTCCGGGGCCTATCAGATTGTGCCCGAAGCAGATGGTGCCCGTTCTGGCGCGCGACCGAATAATGCTGATCTGGGGGAGCAATTTGTGACGAGCGTCATCCGCTTGTCGAATGCTGATGCTCAAGATGCCCTTCGCAGTGTACAGCCCATGGTGAGCCAAACCGGATCTGTGAACGCGATCCGGGGCTCAAATGCGTTGATCGTGGTCGATTATGGCTCGAACGTAACGGCGATTGAGACCCTGCTCGGTGATCTGGACCGTGATGATTCCGTCATGGAGATGGTCGCGCTTGATAATGTGTCTGCCGCTGAAATGACCCGTATCGTTGAGCGTAGCTTGGTCAATAACCGCAATAGCGAGCAGCGTTCTGAGAATTTGAGCGTTGTGCCGGTGGCGTCTTCGAACTCGATTCTTTTGCGCGGCTCGCGTGAAGCTGTGGCGGAGATGGTCTCTTTGGTGCGCCGCGTCGATGCGGTCAGTGAGAGCAATCAAACCTTCCGCGTTGTGCGCTTGGAGCATACCCAAGGTGAAAGCCTTGTTCCGATCTTGGAGCAAGTTTCGCGCGCTGTGACCCAGGACGGCGGCGAAGGCGGTGCCGTAGGCGGTGGTCGCCAGACCAGTATCGGCTATCACGAAGCCACGAACTCCATCATCATCAATGCGCCTGCGGATATTCTTCGTGAATTGGAATTGGTGATCCGTCAGCTGGATATTCGTCGTCCTCAAGTTTTGGTCGAAGCCATCATTGTTGAGGTGTCAGATACCACTGCGCGTGATCTGGGGGTTCAGTTTGCAGTTGCGGGCAGTGGCGGCACTGTTCCTTTTGCCTCAACGCGTTTTGGGCCGTCCACGGGCAGTGTGCGCCCGGATCTGCTGGCGCTGACCGGCGCTATAGCTTTACGTAATTCCAAGGATGAAGACGACAAAGCCGCTTCTAAAGATTTGAGCGCATCTGCGATCGCGTCCCTATTGGGCTCGCGCGGCGGCTTGTTCGGTGTGGGCGGGGAATCCAACGGCACGGTGTGGGGCGTTTTGGTCAATGCGCTGGAGCAAGATACCGATTCCAACGTGCTCTCTAAGCCTCATCTGATGACCCTGGATAATGAAGAAGCCAATCTGATTGTGGGTCAGGAGATCCCCATCACGACCGGTGAGACGTTAAGCTCAAACAATAATAACCCCTTCCGTACGGTTGAGCGCCAAGACGTGGGTGTTCAGCTCTATGTCAAGCCGCAAATCAATGATGGTGACACGATCCGTCTGCATATCCGTCAGGAAGTGTCGGCCTTGGTTGGCCCGGTGAGTTCAACCTCAACCGATCTGATCACGTCTAAGCGTGAGATTGAAACCACCGCATTGGCGGAAAATGGCGAGATTATTGTGCTGGGTGGTCTGATGGAACAAAATGACCAGTTGGCGGATAGTAAAGTGCCGGTATTGGGCGATATTCCTGCGGTGGGGCGTTTGTTCCGCAATGAAAGCCGCTCGACCACACGCAAAAATCTGATGGTCTTCCTGCGTCCAACGATTGTGCGCAGTGAAGAAGATGTGCGCAATCTGACCCGGCGTCATTATGATTATATGGTCGGCGAGCAGCGGAATGCGACGGCGGGTGAAAGCTCTAGCTTGGAATCGGTTGTCAATATGATGCTCAATTCCACCGCCCCCATCGAGCCGCGCGCCGAAGAGCGCCAACCTTAAGTCTGTCGAGAATTGAATGGCCCAATCTGCCAGCGCATCGCGCACCAAGTCGCCTAAAGATCTGCCTGCCATCACCTATGCCTTCGCGCGCGAGCAAGGCGTGGCCCTGATCACGGGGGATGAACCGGTCTTTGTGTTGCGCGATGGGGCCAATCCCATGGCTCTGGTCGAGGCGCGCCGTGCCGTCGGCCAGGCCTATCCGGTGACCGTTTATGATGGCGCGCGCTTTGATCGTGCGTTGTCCGAGATTTATGCCTTTGATGGTTTAAATGAAGACGCTGAGGATGCCGGTGCGGCTCAGGATGATGATCTCTCGCGCTTGATTGATGAGATCCCAAAAACCGAAGACCTGCTTGATAGTTCTTCGGATGCGCCGATCATTCGCTTGATCAATGGCTTGATTGCAGAGGCGGTGCGTACCGGGGCCTCAGACATTCACGTTGAGCCCTATGAAGACCGTGTGTCGGTACGCCTGCGCGTGGATGGGGTCTTGCGTGAGACTTTAAGCCTGTCGGCGAAGGTGGCCTCGCCCCTGGTTTCGCGCATCAAAGTCATGGCGCGTTTGGATATTGCGGAAAAACGCGTGCCCCAGGATGGCCGCATCACCTTGACCCTGGGCGGTAAAGGCATTGATGTGCGTGTCTCGACCTTGCCTTCGCGCTATGGGGAGCGTGTGGTGCTGCGCCTGCTCGATAAGGACAGTGCGCGCTTCACTTTGCAGGAGTTGGGTATGGCGCAGACCACTTTGGTGGATCTGCAAAAAGCCTTGTCCCAGCCCAATGGCATTGTCCTGGTTACGGGGCCCACCGGTGCGGGTAAGACCACGACGCTCTATGCCGGTCTCAATCTGTTGAATGATAAGAGCCGCAATATCCTGACCGTCGAAGATCCGGTGGAATATGCGGTGCCGGGCATTGGTCAGACCCAGGTCAATACCAAGGTCGGGATGACGTTTGCGGCCGGGCTGCGCGCGATCTTGCGCCAAGACCCCGATGTGGTGATGGTCGGTGAGATCCGCGATGTGGAAACGGCGGAGATTGCCGTTCAGGCCAGCTTGACCGGCCACCTTGTGCTGTCCACCGTGCACACCAACTCCGCGATTGCTGCCATTGCGCGTCTGCGTGATATGGGGGTAGAGGCTTATCTTTTGGCCTCCACCGTGTCGGCGATTGTCGCCCAGCGCCTGGTGCGCAAGCTCTGTCATCACTGTAAAGACGCCTATACTCCGGATGAGGCGGAGCGCCAGATCTTGGGGCTCAGCGCGGATGAGGCGGTAACGCTCTATCGTCCGATGGGCTGCCCCAGCTGTAAGGGGACGGGCTATAGCGGGCGACGCGGCGTTTATGAGCTGGTGATTGTGGACGATAAGCTGCGCGGGCTGATCCATGACCAGGCCCGTGAAGGCGATATGGCGGCCCATGCTTTTGCCCAGCGCCCCACGCTCTATCAGGCCGGCATCGCATTGGCTCAAGAGGGGGTCACCAGCCTTGCCGAAGTTCTTCGCGTCTGCCGAGAGGATAGCGAGCGCTAATGCCAGCCTTTGAGTATGAAGCCTTAGATGCGGCCGGGGCGAAGACCAAGGGGCTCTTGTCGGCCGATTCCGATGTTGGCGCGCGCCGCGAATTGCGCCGGCGCAAGCTGACGCCCTTAAAGCTCAACCGGGTGGATGAGCGCCGTTCGGGCGAGGGCGCAAAGAGTGTCAACCTGGCGGGCCTGCTGTCTCAAGCCAAGCTGAGCGAAAAAGAGCTGATGGGCGTGACGCGCCAGCTTTCCACCCTCATCAATGCCGGGATGCCGGTTGAGGAAGCCTTGGGCATGGTATCGGGCCAGATGGATCGGCCCAATGCGCGCAAAGTCCTGATGAATGTGCGTGGCCGGGTCAGTGAGGGTGAACGCCTGTCCGAAGCGATGGGGGGGTATGAGGCCAGTTTTCCCGGCGTCTATCGCGCTATGATTTCCGCCGGTGAGGGCACGGGCGGCTTGGGCGCGGTGCTTGATCGGTTATCAGATTATCTGGAGAAGGCTGCGGCCCTGCGTCAACGTATCCAGGTGGCCCTGATCTATCCCTGTGTGCTGGGCGTGGTGGCGCTATTAGTGGTGTCGGCCCTGTTGGTCTTTGTGGTGCCGCGCATTGCCGAGCAATTTACGACCTTGGGCGTGGATTTACCGGGCATTACCCAGTTTATGATTGCGCTATCGGGCTTCATGCAGGCCCATTGGAGCCTAGTGGGTGGAGGGCTTTTGGTCCTCATCTTGATCTTTATATTGGCCTTGCGCCGGCCTGCGATCAAGAAGCGTATGGATGGTTTTGTCCAACATATTCCTGGGTTTGGCGGGTTTAGCCGCAAGATTGAATCCGCGCGCTTTGCCCGTACGATGGCGATTTTGATCAATGCGGGCGCGGTTTTGCCCGATGCTTTACGCGCCGCGCGCCGGGCCAGTGCCAATGGTGTTTTTCAAGACCGGATCGCGAAAATCATCAACGAGGTTGAAACCGGGCGTGCGCTCAGCGATGCCTTGAAAGGCGCGAAATGGTTTCCGCCCTTGATGCTCTATATGATTGCAGCGGGTGAACGCTCAGGACGTTTGGATGAGATGTTCGAGAAGTCCGCCGATCATATCGACAATGAGGTCGATAGCGCGGTCAGCGTCGGTCTCAGCCTGTTGGAACCTGGGATTATTGTGATTATGGGCGGGGTTGTCGCCATGATCGTTCTGTCTATTCTCTTGCCGATTTTGAAGCTCAATTCTTTGGTTTTGGGCTAGGCCCCAAGCGGGGTGTGAGGAGTAAAGTGATGAGTGAGATTCACAAAGACGACACACAGGCCCAAGACGAGGGTGTGAACGCGGTGATCGTGGAAGAGGGGCGCGAGGATGAGCGCGGCTTCTCCCTCATTGAAATGATGGTTGTGATCGTAATCATCGGCTTGTTGGCGACCATCGTGATGATCAATGTGCTGCCCAATCAGGAGCGCGCGATGAGCGAGAAGGCGCGCGCCGATATCGCTCAACTGGAAAGCGCGCTGGAGATGTTCCGCCTGTCGACCCTTCGCTATCCCACGACCGATGAAGGGCTTGAGGCTTTGGTCAGCGCCCCCGCCGATCGTAATCTGGAGGGGCGCTATCCGGAGGGTGGGTTCATCAATCGCCTTCCCGAAGATCCATGGGGCAATCCTTATCAATATCTCAGCCCCGGTGAGCATAATCCGCGCTTTGACATCTATTCGCTGGGCGCGGATGGGCGTGCAGGCGGGGATGGGCGTAATGCCGATATCGGCAATTGGAACGAAGACTAATGCTTCAGGCACACGGCCATGGTTCAGCCGCCCCCGCTTCATCCGATGAAGCGGGGTTTTCCCTGTTGGAAGTGCTGGTGGCCTTGACGATTGTGTCTTTATTGGCGGGGGCTGTGGCCCTGTCTTTGGGTAATCAGCCCAGCGCCCAGAAAAAAGAAGCCGACCGCTTGGTGCTGCGCATGACTGCGGCCACCCAAGATAGCCTGATCGAGGGGCAGCTGGTGGGCTTCGCGCCAGAATTTGATAGCGCGGGCTATCAGTTTTTTACCTATGGGGTCGGTGAATGGCAGGTCGCCACAACCCGGCCCGCATTGGAGCGTCATCGCTTAACACCCGGCGTCACGCTTTATAATGAGCATTTGGCGCGTCCCCGCCTGGGCGCAGGGCGCAGGGCACCCGAGGCTCAGCCCGAAGTGTTCTTCGATCCCACCGGCGTCAATATGCCCTTCGCCTATCGTCTGGAAGGTGAGGGCGATCCGGTCTGGGTGATCCGCAATGAAGAGGGACGGTTACAGGTGGCTATGACCCCCGCGAGCGTGCAGGAGCGTCGTCGATGACCGCACGCCGCACCCCTCATGAAGCCGGGTTCTCGCTGATCGAGGTGATGGTCGCGCTCGCCATTTTGTCGCTCGCGGGCGTGGCTTTGCTGAACGCTGTGACGCAATCGAGCCGCGCCACCGGCATGGTGCAACGCCAGGCCTTGGCGGCACTGGCGGCGGAAAACCTGCTTAACCAAGCCTATCTTGATCATCCAGGACGGGGCGCTTTGGTGGCCGATGGTGGGACTTATGATCTGGGCGGCGAGACCTATAGCTGGAGCTTGGATCTGTTACCCACGGGCCAGGATGGCATGCGCCTGGTGGTCTTGAGCGTGCGCGGGCGCAATGATGATGCGCCGATCTACACCCTTCGCACCTTTGATGTGGGGAGCTGATTATGCGCATGCCTTCGAACCCTCGCGAGGCCGGGTTTTCCCTGATTGAGGTTCTGGCCGCGGTCTTCGTCTTCGGCCTTGTGAGTGCGATGAGCGTCGCCCTCTTGACCCAGGCCCTGCGGGCAAAAGAGGTTCAAGAAGGCGTTCAAGGTGAGATGGCTCAGGTGCAGGCCTTGCGCCTTTTATTGCGTGAGGATATGGGCCAAGTGGTTCTTCGTCCCTATCGGGCCAGCGATGGCCGCTTTGCCAGCGCGGTTTTTGTCGGCGATATTCGCGGCGTGGACCCCGCCCGGCGCGCGCGCGTCAATGAAGCGGTTGAGATTTTGACCTTTACCCGCGGGGGGTGGTCCAATCCCGGTGCAATCCAACCGCGCTCCTCCCTGCAACGCGTCAGCTATCTCTTGGACGGTGACACGCTTTATCGCCAAGCTTGGCTCTATCCTGATGTGACGCCAGAGGCGGAGCCGGTGCGCATGGTCGTGCTGGAGGGACTTGAGGATTTAGAGCTGGAGTTTCTTTATGCCAATCGCTGGCAGGATCAGGCTGAGATATTGGCGCTCGGCGGGACAGGGCAGGTGAGCTCAAGCCCGCCGCTTGCGGTGCGCTTGCGTTACACCTTACCCGGCTTGGGTGCGATGGAGCATATTGTCAGGTTGGGGGTTGCAGCACGCGCATGAAACCCTTCGCATCGGATAAAGAACGCGGCACAGCGCTGATCACCGCGATATTGCTGGTCGCCCTGATGGCGACGATTGCCTTGAGCTTGATTGACATTTCCAGCTTTGCCCTGTTTCGCACCGCCAATTCCCAGGCGCGCGACCAAGCCTATTGGTATGCCATGGGCGCGCGCGATTATGCGGAGGAGTTGCTGGCGGAGTTTGTCGGGAATGACGAAGATCCGATCGCCAGTAACGCGCCCTGGCTGTCAGGCCGGGTCTTCCCCATTGAGGGCGGGCAGATCGTCATCTCGGTGCGTGATCTCAATAATTGTTTTAATCCCAATAGCTTGATCGGGCCGCAAGAGGAAGCTCAAAGCGCCAATGATCAAAAGGATGTGGTGCGTGCACGCACTTTGCTTCTTGGGCTGAATATGGACCCGGTGATGAGCGAAAGCCTGGTCAATCAGATGGCCGATTGGGTCGATAGCGATGGCTATCCGCGTTTCAATGGCGCGGAAGATGAGACCTATAGCGTGTTAACGCCGCCCTATCGCGCGGCCAATCAGGCCATGGTCGTCACCGATGAAGTGCTGGCTTTACCGGCCATGAACGCCCAGGCCTATCAGGTGCTGGCCCCCTGGTTGTGCGTGCGCGATGAGCGTCTGGGCCATAGCCTTAATGTCAATACGCTGCGCCTGGATCAAGCCGCACTGCTATATGCTTGGTTTGCGGGTGATTTATCCTATTCAGATGCCGAAGCGGTGCTTTTCCGACGGCCCTCTTCAGGCTATGAGAACGTGGAAGACTTTTGGACGGACCCGGCGATAACGGCCTTGAATATTGCGGACGCCGCACGCAGCGGCGTCACGCTTCATTCGCGTCTGTTTGAGCTGGATATCGCGGTGGAGCTGCATGGTATGCAGTTTCGCTTGCGCGAAGCGGTTGAGGTCACAGGCCGTGACCAGGTGCACCGGGTGCGTCAACGATTTGGGGCGATGGAATGAAGACAAGTCTGGTCATACATATTGCCTCGCTGGGCCAAGACGGCGCGCTGCATGCGCGCTGGTGTCTGGGTGATGCTATGGGGCAGGTGCGCCATCAAGGCATTTGGGCTGAGGGGCAAGACTTGAGCTTGCCTGTAGGCGCTGGCATCGAACGGGCCATTATTCTCTTGCCAAGCAGTGATGTGTTTGTGCGCCAGGTGCGTGTGCCTGCGAAATCTGATCGTGAAGCGCGCATGGCCATCCCCTTTGTGATCGAGGATTATCTCGCCACACCCTTGGAAGAGACCCATATCAGCGTCGGTGATAAGATAGATGCCCAGGGCACGCGCTGGGTCTTCGCCGCGGCGCAGGCTTTAGTGGCGCGCTGGCAGGATTTCATTCAAAGCCTGAATATCAAGCCGGTTTATGTGCTGCCTGATGCCATGGCCTTAGAGGGTCATGGCGGGGATCTGACCGTGGTGGCGCATGAAAACTTTGCGCTCTATCAGGCCCCGGCGGCTGATCTGTTTGCCTATGTGGCGCGGATCGCTGCAGCCAAGGCCGGTGAAGGGGCGTCAGATGCGGATGAGACTGCGGGTGAAGCGCCCGCTCTCAATGCGCCGCTTTGTGGGGGATTTGAACTGAGCCTCGGCGATATGGCATTACCCAGCTTGGGTGCTGCGCTGGCACCTAAGCGGCTTTTGATCTCTCACGACATCAATCCGGCCTTGATCGTGCCAGGGCCAGAGCCTGTGGCGCTCAAACGCATGGCTAATCCAGACCTTGCGGCTTCTGCCGCGCGCCTTCCCTCCAGCGTTTTGGGCTTGATGCCCAAAGTGTTTGGGGCGGCGTTATCGGCGCGCATCGACTGGGCAGGGCTTGCCAAGCCCTGGATCTTGGCCGCCAGCTTGAGTGTGTTGGCGGGGATCAGCTATCTGGGCTTTAGCGTCTTTGAGGGCTTTTACTATCAATCGCGCACGCAGGCCTATCGCACAGCCAGCGAGCAAGCCTTCCGCACGGCTTTTCCTGATGTCAATAATATCCGTAATTTACGTGCGCAATTGCGCCAGCGTGTCGGCACGGGAAGTGCCCAAAGTGGGGCGCAATTTCTTGATCTCGCCGCGCGCTTGCAAACCCTGTTGAGTGATATTGATACCATTACCATCCAAAGCCTGCGCTTTGATGGGCAAAGCGGGGATTTGCGGGTCTCGGCGCTCTATTCAGATTTCTCGGATTTTGAGCGTTTGCGCGCAGCGGCAGAGGGTCAAGACCTCGTCCTGGTGGATGGCGGTGCACGCCAAAGCTCAGCCGGGATTAGTGGTGATTTCACGGTGAGGCGGCGGTAGAGATGACTTTCAACTTCGATACCTTCACCCGGCTTTGGGAAGAACGCTCGGCGCGTGAACAGGTCTTGCTGGTCGCGATGGGGCTGATCCTCGTTCTGGCCTTGATCTGGCTCTTGATTTTCCGCCCTGTCAGCGCCTTCAAAGCGCGCGAGTTCGAGAATTATCGCGCGGCGTTTGAGTTGCACCGCGAGGTGGTTGCCAGCATCAATACGTATACCGCCCGCACCCAGAGCGAGGGGGCGGCCAATGCCTCGGCTCAACAGCCCTTACGCACAGTCGTCGGTACACGGGCCACGGCCAATAATCTCGCGATCAGCCGGGTTCTGCCCGATGATCAGGGACGGTTGAATGTCTGGGTCACCAATGTCTCCAGCGCGTCTTTGATGGCCTGGCTGGTTGAGATGGCGCAAAATGATGGCATCGTGGCGCAAAACGTGATCATGGACCGCGAAGGGTCCAACCTCGTCAGTGCGCAAATTCTCTTAGCGCGTACGGGGGCATGATCATGATGCGTTGGATCGGATTAGCCGGGCTGGCCCTCATTCTTGCGCTGGTGGCTTTGATCATGACCCTGCCCTTACGCTGGGTCTTTGAGGTGAGTTTGCGCCCGCAAGGCATTCAGGCCGAAGCCGTCCATGGCAGTATCTGGAACGGTCAGATTTACGGCTTTCGCATGGGCCAGTTTTATGTCGATAAAGCCACGGTCCGCGTCGAGCCTATGAGCCTTTTGGGCTTGAAAGCACGCTTCAACGTCAATCTCGAAGATAGCGCGACCCTGGGCCAGGGCCAGATTGAGCTGGGCTTTGGACATGTGGCGGTGTTGAACTGGCGCGGGGCGAGTGAGCTCTATCGCCTGCCCGGTCTTGCGCAATTGGGCGTTCCGGCGGGGGAAAGCCTGCGCTTGAGTTTGGATGAAGTGGTGTTTACCGGTGCGGGCTGTCAAAGCGCGCGCGGAACCGTATCGACCTCGCTTCTAAGCTATTATGGCCATCGCTTTAACGTCGATTTACCGCTGATGCAGGGCCAGCTGGTCTGTCATGGCCAGGATTTGGGGGTCGATACGCTGACACAAAGCGCGATTTTCGATCTGGAGGCTCAGTTGACGCTTGCGCCGGGGGGCTATCGCGTTCACGCTGAAGCCACTGCCCATGATCAAGATGTGGTGCCGGTATTATTAGGCTTGGGCTTTAGTGAGGCAGGGGAAAAATGGCAATTGAACGCAAATGGGCCTTATTAGGTTCGGCTTTCACGGCGGCTGTGATGCTGAGTGCCTGCGGGGCGACCACCTCGGCTCCGCGTGCTCAGGCTATGGCGTCGAGCTCGGCGAATGCGTCGGAGGAGAGCGAGATCCTGGATCTGCCGCCGCAAACCCTGCGTGATGGGCAATGTGGATTATTCTTCTGGACCCAGAGCCTACCCCATCGCTTTATCGTGTTCGAGCATGAGCGGTATCAAAGCGTCTCCATCCTTTATGACGGTGAGATCCACACATTGGGCGTCACCCCGCAATCGAGTGATTATCTGGAGGGAGAGCCTTTTCGCCGGGTCTATCTCGATCAAGACAACCGTCGGGTCTATACACTAGACGGGCAAATTGGCGAGCGCACGAGCGCGGGGCCGCGTATCGAACGGGCTGTGATGCGGGTGCGTGATAATGATGGCCGCCAAGTGGTCATGCCGGTGATCGGACTGTTTTCCTGCCGGACCGAGAATGATGGCTATATCCCCGGTGTGGATGACGCGCTCAATTAAGTGAGGCTAAGGCCCAGATACGGTCCAGCCCAAGCCTTCAAAATCCAGGTGCATCCGATCGCCAGCGCCAGATGCGGGCCTAGGACGAGGCTGGATGTGCGCGTCAGGCCTCGGCCTAAAAGGTGCAGGATCAGCGCATAGCCAAGCCCGCTGATACCGGCTAACACTCCGATCATGGGAAGGGCCATCGCCCCGCACCAGGCCCCGCCGACGGCAAACAACTTGGCATCGCCGCGCCCCAGCCCCTCAACCCCGCGCAGGGCTTTATACCCCTTTTCAATGCCGACAAAGAGGCCATAGCCCAACCCCGCCCCGATCAGGCTGGAAAGCGGGGATTGACCCAAGAGAAATTGTGCACTGATCCCCACCGGGATGAGGGGCAGAACGAGGGTGTTGGGTAAATATCCCGTGCGCGCATCAATATAGGCGAGCGCGGTCAAAGGGATGAAAAGCGTCGCGGTTAAAAGGAAGACATCCACCATGGCCCGCGTCTTAACAGGATTGTCAGGACGCAGCCACGGCCAATGTAGGTTTAAAGCGGATAATCGCGCGCCGGATCGACACCGACCTCTTCTAGGAATTTACGGATCGCGCGCACTTCATCTTTGTTCAGGTCGTGCTGGGCATGATGAAAGTTGGTGGTATGGCCATTTAAGGTGACGGCGAATTTTGCGCCTTTACGCTCTTCCAGGTCCGCGCCCAGCTCAACCAGAACGGCGTCCACATCATGGGGCGCGAGGTTAGCAGGTTCTGGATGGGCAAATAGGGCGTGCAGGGTTTTACGGTGTTTATGGTTCATGACATCCCCTCGTGGAAAGTTATCCCTCTAGCTTAGACCTCTGCTTCATCTTGCCCATGCGACAGGCTGGCCCAGCGGCGTGCTGTCACACCCTGTTATGGAGTTTCGCTGAGATGCGGGGTCAGGGTGTAGAGCGTTTCTAGGTGAGGCCTCAGATCCAGGCCTTCATCCTTGGCCCAGCCGTCATCGAAATAGGTGGTGCGATAGCGCTCCCCACTATCACAGATTAAGGTGGCGATAGAGCCTGACTGGCCTTTGGCTTTCATGTCGAGTGCCAATTGAAGGGCGGCATAGACATTGGTGCCCGTGGACCCGCCACATTTGCGGCCCAGAATCCGTTCCAGCCAGCGCACCGTGGCCACAGAAGCCGCATCCGGCACATGGATCATGGCATCGACAACAGTGGGGATGAAGCTCGGCTCAACGCGCGGGCGGCCAATGCCTTCAATACGAGATTTTTTGTCAATACGGATGGCTCTATCGCCGGTTTTGAAGAAGGGGTAGAAGGCGGAATTATCCGGATCGGCCACGCACAGCCGGGTCTGGCCATAGAGGTGGGGATTATAGCGGATATAACGCCCCAAAGTCGCCGATGTGCCGCCCGTACCCGCCCCGGTCACGACCCAATTGGGGGCCGGGTGGGGCTCATGGGTCATCTGCGCGAACAGGCTTTCGGCGATATTATTATTACCGCGCCAATCGGTGGCCCGCTCGGCATAGGTAAACTGGTCCATATAATGCCCGCCCATCTTATCAGCGAGCGCCTGGGCCTCATCATACAGCGCGCCAGAGGGCACGCTGTGACAATCCCCACCATAAAAGCGCACTTGATCGAGCTTGCAAGGCTGGGTGCCTTCAGGGATCACCGAAATAAAGGGCAGGCCCAAGAGCTGGGCGAAATAGGCCTCTGAAATCGCGGTGGAGCCAGAGGAGGCTTCGATCACCGGCGTGCCGCGCCGGATATGACCATTGCAGAGCCCATAGAGGAAGAGCGAGCGCGCCAGGCGATGCTTTAAACTGCCCGTGGGGTGGGTCGATTCATCTTTAAGATAAAAGGTGATGCCGGGAAGGCCGGGGAGAACCAGCCGGTGTAAATGCGTATCGGCAGAGCGCAGAAAGTCGGCATTGATCGCCTCCACCGCTTCACACACCCAATCGCGATCTTTCGCGCTTAAATCCTGACCCTGAAAGCCCTTGAGCGCGATGTCCAAATTGGGCGTTTGAGTGTGAGTATGCGTGACCAGCATGAAGGCCCCCCGATCATTTTGATGTTACACTATCACGAGGAAAGGCGATCTTCGAGCCTTCCGCTCAGGATAAGTTTTCCACAGGTGAGAGATGGGATATTAGGCTTTAAGGAAGAATCTGAACGCATTCAGTTGCGAAAGTGTGGCGTTTTGTCCTATGGTTGGGACAATCTGACGCGGCGGGGTGATGGCGCATGTATAAACCCTTAGATGGATTGCGGCTTTTAGCTTTAGAGCAAGCCGATGCCGGTCCCTTTGCCACGCAATTGCTCGCCGGATTGGGCGCGGATATCATCAAGATTGAACATGACCGCAGCCATGGCGATCATGCCCGCCGCATGGGCCCTTATGATTTGGGGGTGGATGATTGCCTTTATTTTCAGACCTATAATCGCTCTAAACGCTCCATGACGTTGGATCTTCATGATCGCGGTGATCGTAAGTTGTTTCATAAGCTGATTGAAAGCGCAGATGGTCTGGTGACGGCGTTACGCGGCGATGTGGTCGATAAGCTGGGTCTGGATTATCCGCGCTTGAAAGCCTATCGCCCCGATCTGGTCTGTGCGCATTTGACTGCCTATGGCCGTGAAGGCCCGCGCGCCCATTGGCCCGCCTATAGCGCGATCATTCAAGCCGAGCTTGGCCTCTTCCATCATCAACCGTCCCAGGACGATTTTGACCTCTATCCCCATGGCGCAGCGAGTCTCGACATGCTGGCGGGGTCTTTACTGGCCAATGGTTTGTTGGCGGGATTATTAGCTGCGCATCGCCAGGGGAAGGGCTGTGATGTCGACATCACCTTGTTTGGCGCGGGCCTGATCCAGCATGGCTATCAGGCGAGCTGGCAGCTGAATGGCGCGCAAGGGCTGGAAGCCCCGCGTGAGCGTGCCCAACACCCATCCTCTGCGCCCTCACAAGTGTTCCAGACCCGCGATGGCTGGATCTTGATCATGTGCCAACGCCCGAAATTCTGGGCGGCGCTGTGTCAGGCGTTGGAAAAGGAAAGCTGGCTGCATGATCTGCGGTTTAGAAACCGGGTGTCGCGCCGTTTGAATGCCCATGCCTTGCAAGAGGAATTGGAAGCGGTGTTTTTGACCGGAACTAATACACAATGGCTGGATGTGTTGGCGGGTAAGATCCCTATCGCCCCGGTACAGAGCTTTGAAAGCGCTAGCCATACCGATTTTGTCCAGGATTATATCCAAACCCTGGATCATCCCGCCATGCCGGATGGTTTGCGCCTAGTACAAGACCCGATTGCGGTCAATGGCCAGGTCATGCCGGCCCATCGTGCGCCGGATCTGAATGGAGATGCAGGTGAGGTTTTGGATGATTTGTTGGCGCGGCCCGCCCGGCGGGCCGCAACCCACTGATCAGCAATTGCCGCATTCGCGGTTCAGCGTCATTTCATAGGTGAAGCGATCAGCCGGATGGGTGTTGAAGGATTTCGACATCAGATTGCCGTCTGGGTCGAAATAGGTGCGCTGGGTCTGTAGGGCGGGAATACCCGCTTCAGCTTGCAGCATTTCGGCGAGATGGGCGGGCAGAGCCATGGCGATGATGGCTTGATCGACACGCGCGGTCGGCACGCCGCGCTCTTCCGCCATCCAATCGGCAATCGCGCCCAAACGCTCCACCATTTGCGCGGCAGGCGGGGCCAGATCCGCACGCATATAAATGTCGGTATGACCAACGGGCAGTTCACCCGGTATCATGCGTAGACCGGTAATGTGTTGATATTCTCGCGCTTCCAGGCCTAAACGCTTGGCGTCTTCAGGCTTTAAGGTCACGAATTCTGCGCGCACCTGTTTCAGCTGGGTGCCACGCTTATACTGGGTCAGGTCATCAAGACCGCCTAAACGATGAGCATACGTGGTTTTGACCTCTTGGGCCAAAACAACCGTTCCTGCACCGCGCCGACGTGCGATGAGACCGGCTTCAGCCAGCAGGCGCAAGGCTTCGCGGACCGTATGGCGCGACACGCTATAGGTTTCACACAGCATATGCTCAGTCGGCAACAGATCACCCACATGCGGATCGCCATCAGCGATTTTCGCGCGCAAGGTTTCAGCCAGAGCCAGATAACGAGGAGTTAAAACGGTGGCGGTTTTTGTCTCAGACATGGGGAGGTTACTCGCATTTATATTTTTATGGCGACTTTGCATAAAAGCCCTGCTCTGTCAGCGCTTTATCCTAGGTCTCGGGTCTGATCCCTAATTTGAGAAAACTCAAAACTTAGGGGGGCGCTTGTCCAAGAAGGCCTGATAGCCCTCTTTGAAATCATCACTCGAAAACGCGTCTTGAAAAATCTGACGCGTTTCATCGCTTTCTATACATTGGCCTTGGCCCACCCATGCGATCAGCGTTTTCATGGCGCTGAGCGATTGAGCAGAATTTTGACTCAATGTTATAGCGTAGCTACCCACCCGGTTCTTTAATTCGGACTTTAAGACGCAATAGTCAATAAGATTGAGGTGTAGAGCCTCAGTGGCGGACACTTTACGCGCGGAAAAAAGCAGATCTTTCGCCCGCGAGGGGCCGACGCAGCGCGCTAATCGCGCAATATCCGAAAAGGGATAAGTTAAACCCAGCTTGGCCGGTGTGATTGCGAAATGGACCGTGTCACTGGCAAATTTAATGTCACAGGATAAAGCCAGCGCGACCCCCCCGCCCACGCAAGGCCCTTGAATGGCGGCGATGGTGGGATGGGGGAAAGCTTCTAGCGCGTTCAGGCCATCGCGAATGGCCGCCGAATAGCGTGCGGCGCGCTGGGGCGTTTCATAAACGCTGGCAAATTCACGGATATCGGCCCCGGCGCAAAAAACATCGCCTTCGGCCTCCAGCACCAGAACCCGGCAGGCTGGGCGTGCGGCCAGATCGGTAAGAAGCCCTGGCAGCGCCAGCCACATGGCTTCGGGAATGGCGTTTTTATGCGCAGCGCGGTCCAGGCTTAGAAAGGTGATCGGGCCATCATGGCGTAGGGCAAAACCTTCGATATCCGTCATGATGGCCGTCCTTATGTCCGCGAAGTCGTCAGGCGAAGGCTTGCAGGCCCGTTTGCGCGCGGCCCAGGATCAGGGCATGCACATCATGGGTGCCTTCGTATGTGTTGACCGTTTCCAGGTTAATCGCATGACGGATCACATGATATTCTCCGGCAATCCCGTTTCCGCCATGGATGTCGCGCGCTTCACGGGCAATGGCCAGCGCCTTGCCACAATTATTGCGCTTCATCATGGAAATGGCTTCGGGCACCCAAGCGCCTTGATCAAGCAGGCGGCCCAATTGTAGCGCGCCCAGCAGACCCAAGGTAATCTCGGTCTGCATGTCGGCGAGCTTTTTCTGAACCAGTTGCGTTCCTGCGATAGGTTTGCCAAAGACCACACGATCAAGCGCATAGGTGCGTGAGCCCTTCCAGCAGGCCTCAGCCGCGCCCATCGCACCCCAGGCGATGCCATAGCGGGCCTTATTAAGGCATGAGAAGGGTCCGCGAAGCCCTTCAACATTGGGAAGGATCGCGTCATCAGGCACAAACGCATCATTCAAAGAGATGGAGCCCGTCACCGAAGCGCGTAGCGACAGCTTGCCTTCGATTTTCGGGCAATCAAAGCCTTTGACGCCCTTTTCAACGACGAAGCCGCGGATTTTGCCGTCTAGCTTCGCCCAGACAACAGCCAGATCGCTGATCGGTGAATTGGTGATCCACATTTTTGCGCCATTGAGGATATAGCCGCCATCGACCTTTTTCGCCGTGGTCCGCATCGCGCCCGGATCTGAGCCGCCATCGGGCTCAGTCAGGCCAAAGCAGCCGACCCATTCACCGCTGGCGAGCTTGGGGAGGTATTTTTTACGCTGCTCTTCGCTGCCAAAGGCATAGATGGGGTACATGACGAGGGAGGATTGAACGCTCATCGCGGAGCGATAGCCGGAGTCTACCGCTTCAACTTCGCGTGCGATCAGGCCATAGGCGACATGATTAAGCTCTGCCCCGCCATATTCACCCGGTAGGGTGGAGCCCAGAAGGCCCAGCTCGCCCATCTCATTCATGATCTCGCGATCAAAATGCTCGCGGGCATAGGCGTCCACCACGCGCGGCAACAGCTTATCTTGGCAATATTGGCGCGCGGTCTCGCTGACCATGCGCTCGTCTTCGCTCAAAAGCCCATTGAGGTGGAGGGGGTCTTCCCAGTTAAACGTCATCGTTGGTGAGGCGTCGTGCGCGGCCATGTTTATCCCCATCGGTCTGGCTGTGGCCCCTCTCATGGGGGCTAGTCATATTTTAGTCGGCAAATTAGCGCCCCGTGTCCCGAAGGGCGAGGGGGCAGAGCCAAGATAAAGCAGTCGATCTTAATCCGCGCTGGAGGTGTGATCGGCCACCACACGCCAGCCTTCGTCAAATTTATGGACATGTAAGGTGAAAAGGCCAGAAGGATGATCGCCTTCACGGGTCAGCGCCCAGCGGCCAAACACCAGGCCATCATCGTCATCCATCAGCGTAATTTCGACATCGGTGAAGTCGAGATGGCCCATGGCTTCGCGCGTATTGTAGCGGGCTTTATACCGATCCAAAGTTTGCTGCCAGCCATAAGTGATTGTACCGCCAGAGGCAAAGCGCAAGGCTTCATCCTGCCAATAGCCTTGCATATAGCCCTCCACATCGCCGTCATTCCAGGCGCTACGCTGGGCTTCGATCACGCTGGCGATGGCGCGCGTTTCGCTGGCCTCATCTTGGGCCGCATCGTTGGGCGGGGTTGAAAGCGCGAGCACCAGAACGCTGAGCAGTATCGACATGGTCTACATCCCTCTTTTCTTAAGCGATGAGTTAGACGGGCACTCGCCATCGCGGTCAAGTCAGGTTAAGACTTGTCCAAACCATAAAGGGGCGCACGCGCTTGATCCTTGTCAAAAGGGCGGGCGCGCAGCGAAAGGGGCAGCATGTCACATAGTTTTGTGATCATTCTAAGCTTGGTCATTTATAAGCTGGCGCTGATTGGTATTGGGATTTGGGCTTCGCGCCGGACCCAGAATGAAAGTGATTATTTTCTGGGCGGGCGTGGGCTGGGCGCATGGGTGTCCGGGCTCTCCTATGCAGCCTCAACCTCTTCGGCCTGGGTGCTTTTGGGCTTTACCGGCTTTGTCTATAGCTATGGGGTTTCGGCCCTGTGGATGGTGCCGGGGATTTGGGGCGGCTATATCGCGGTGTGGCTGGGCCTGGGCGAGCGGCTGCGTGAAGAGGCGGCGCGCTGTGGTCATCTCACGCTGTCGGATTTCCTGGGCGCAGGCGTGAGTAAAGAGTGGGCACGCGCGATTTCGATCCTCAGCGCAATTTTGATCCTTTTCACCTTCGTTTTTTATATTGCGGCGCAATTTGGCGCGGCCGGGTTGGCGTTTCGCACCCAATTGGGCTTGGGCCAGACCGAAGCCTTGATCATCGGGGCGGTGGTTGTCTTGATCTATAGCTTTATCGGCGGGTTTTGGGCCGTGGCCGTCACCGATACCTTGCAAGGGGCTTTGATGGCGTTGAGCGCGATCATCTTGCCGGTGATTGCCGTGATTGCGGCGGGTGGGCCGGTTGAGATTTATCAGACCTTGGCTGCGCAAGAACCGAGCGCTTACCTGCATCCCTTTGGCGAGCGGACCTTCTTTGGCTTTTTAGGCTTTGCCTTGGGCATTATGGCGATCGGCCTGGGGCCTATGGGCCAGCCGCATCTGATTGCGCGCCTGATGGCCGTCAAGGATGAGAAGGCGCGCTGGCAGGGCTTCTTCATTGCCATGCTGTGGGCGGTTTTGGTCTTTAGCGGAATGGCCGCGTTGGCCCTGGCCGGGCGGGCGCTGATTTCCAATCTGGGCGATGGGGAGACCTTGTTTTATGTCATGGCCGGGGCGCTGTTGCCGGTGGTCTTAAGCGGCTTGGTGATTGCCGCCGTCTTGTCCGCCGTGATGTCGACGGTCGATTCGCTTTTGATTGCAGCCGGGGCCGCTGGGGCGCATGATCTGGGCTTAACCAGGTTGTTTAAGGGCCGTGAAGTTCTGATCTCGCGCTTGATCATCACCATTTTATGCGTGTTTGCCGTGATCTTAGCCTTGATCGTTCCAGCGAGCATTTTTACCCGCGTCTTATTTGCCTGGGCAGCGTTGGGCGCAGCCTTTGGCCCGGTGGTCATTGCGCGCGTGTGCGGGGTAGAGCCTAAGGGCTGGGCGATTATCGCTTCAATTCTGCTCGGCTTTAATTTGACGGTGTTATTCTACACGGTGGGGCAAATGCCAATGCCGCCGCAGTCGGCAGATGGGCTTGTGGCGGGGCTTATTCGCATGGCCCATACACCGGGTGATCCGTTTGAGCGGATCCTGCCCTGGATCCCGGCGCTTCTTCTGGTGTTTGGCGTGCGGCAACGCCGTGAAAGCGATGACGCATTCGGTCTTTCTGCTGAAGACTAAGGCTATTAAAGCCCTGCGTAGGGACGGCGGGATCCGTTAGGGCGCGGCCTGCCTAAGAGTGTCCTCGCCCCCCCCCCTCAAAGCCCTGCGTAGGGACGGCGGGATCCGTTAGGGCGCGCCGAATATTAGGAGTGTCCTCGCCCCCCTCAAAGCCCTGCGTAGGGAAGGCGGGACCCGTTAGGGCGCGGCCTGCCTAAGAATGAGTGTCCTCGCCCCCCTCAAAGCCCTGCGTAGGGATGGCGGGATCCGTTAGGGCGCGCCGGACCTCGCCCCCCTCAAAGCGATGTGCCGCGCTGATACATCCTAACGGACCCCATCATGACAACCGCAAGATTAGTGCTAATCGAATTAATCTTTGAGGGTGTGATCCGTATAAAGAAAGGCCCCAGGTGGGGAGGGGGAACCTGGGGCCTTCAAGAAACACGTGGTTCTGCCGTCGGGGGTATCGGGCATCGCCAGGTGATGAGCGCGAGACATGAACGACGCTCACTTAGAGTTTATGGCGATGAGATGGGGCGAGATTTCTACCAGATTATGACTTTTCCGCCCTAATCCTGAATATTCGTTCTCATAATAATGAATTGATTTTAATAAATAAATTTTGCGTAAGGTCGGCCTTATCGCCCGTTATGGGCGATAAGGGGTCACGCTCACTAAATCGAGGGTGTAGGCGGTGTCGCCCAGATCATTATCTTGCTGTTCAGTGCGTAAAATGCCCTCGACATAGACCGGATCCCATAGGCCATCGATCTGAACAGGTTCCTCGGTGCGCACATAAACCAGCTGATTGGGCGGAGGTGGGGGTACATGAACACAGGCCCCCACATAAGGTACCAGCAAAAAGCGACTAACTTTATTATCCTGAGCAAAGTCAAACGGCAGAACATAGCCGCCCAAACGGACATGCTTGCCGTCGAGTTCTTCTACCACGTCGAACATGCGCACCTGAGGCATGCGTTCGGTGCCGAAATGGTCCATCCCATTGGCGAGCGCTTGCATGCGTTGCAATTGCGACAGACGCTCGGCCGCGCCTTCAGGCATCAAATCGGCCCAGGTCAGATCCAAGCGTTCCTCAGCGACGCTGGAGTCCTCGTGCGCCAGGCTGGGGGTGGTGATAAGGGCAAAGGCCGTGAAGAGAGATAGGATATAATGTTTCATATCCTATCTTTTGCCGTCTTCGTGCGCGCTTGGCAAGATGGTCTTTAGCCTGCTTCACACACGCGTGTGATCAGCGCGGTATGCAGTCCGAATAGGCATACCACGAAGGCGCATGAGAAAAATCAAGCGCTAAGACAGGCGGGTGTTCATGGTGGTGGACAGATCCCATGAGAAGGGCGACCGCAACACCGGCCGCGATGGGGCCTAGGGCTTGAGCGGCCTTGGCGCTTTTGGGCATGTGGAAGATTTGGTTGAGCCCGACATAGATGAGTAGGCCCGCGGTCAACGCCAGGGCATCATGGAAGCGGCTGGGGTCAAATTCGCGCACGATCGGATCGGCGATGATCGTGCCCAGGGTTGTGGTCAGGCCAGCCGCCATAAAGGCGAAAACCCCAGCTTTGAGATTGGAAAGCCCTGCACGCTGTAGCAGGACAAAACACATCACGGCTTCAGGAAATTCGTGAAGGATCAAGCCGCTGGCAATGGACAGACCCGAATGGGGGTCATTGGCCACGGTCAGGACGAAGATGCCACCATCCAGGAAAGAGTGTAGCGCAATCACCAAGACCGAGGACAGCGCCGCTGCCGTTTGGCCGAACTGGCGGTGCATCAAGAATTGCAGACCGCTGCCCAAGGTGATGCCGATGACAATGAACCAAAGGGCGTGATTATCGCCTTCCAGGGCTTCGGGGATCAGGCGTGTTGCCGCCAGGGTCAGGATCAAACTGCCCGAAAAGACCGCGAAAAAAGGCGCATGGGCGCGTGTCCAGCCCGCTTTTACGGCAACCGCCAAGAGGCCTAAGAGGCTGACCAGTGCAGCGGCAAAGCCGAGACCAAAAGCGGAAAGAGAAATCATGGATACTTATGCTGGGGCTGAAGGAACACGCGATCACGTTATATGATAACATTCCCGCCGCCTAGCGCTTTTCACCGTTTTTGTGCAGTGCGATGGCATCGAAGTGTGCATAAAAAAGCCCCGAACCCAAAGGGCCGGGGCTTGATAGATCTTGAAAAACACGCGCGGCTTAGCTTGCGCCTTTTTCCATTTGCGATTGCATATAGCGCTCTTCGCCGATCTTCTCGATTAGGCCCAGCTGGGTCTCCAGGAAGTCGATATGTTCTTCTTCGGATTTCAAGATTTCTGTGAGGAGGTCACGGCTGACATAATCGCCGACGCTCTCACAATAGGCGATGGCCTCTTTATAGACCGGATGGGCGTGACGCTCGGCCTTCAAATCGCCTTCGAGGCATTCTTTCAAGGTCTCGCCGATATAAACCCGTCCCAGATCTTGGACATTGGGCAAGCCTTCCAGGAAGAGGATCCGCTCGATCAGCATATCAGCATGCTTCATCTCGTCGATGGATTCTTCGTATTCGATCTTGGCAATGCGCGCAAAGCCCCAGTCTTTGAACATGCGCGCATGGAGGAAATACTGGTTGATCGTGGTCAATTCCAGCTTCAGAGCTTTGTTGAGATGCTCAATAACCGTTGTGTCGCCTTGCATAGGGGCCTCCCAAGGATGAAGGGTTTAGGGCTGGAAAGGGAGGCTAAGGCGGCTTGTCATAATCGCCAAGGATTATGTTCGCGAGTGTGTCTGATTATTTGTCGCAAGTAGAATGATTTAGAGAAAATAAAGGCTTATTCAGCCGCTTCGACCATGGCCGGGTGGCTCTCTTTCAAGCCTAAAATCATCGCGGCGGCGTCTTCTAAACAGCGTCCGCATTTGGGTCGGGCATTGCAAGCTTTGAAAGCGCCCACCACATCACGCGCCCCGGCTGTTTGCGCGGCGGCTTTGAACTCTCGATCCTTCAGGGCATTGCAGATACACAGATACATCGGGTATTCGGTCCAGAGATACGGTAAACGCTAATCATTCGCATTCCGATTAAGCCTGAGAATGAGAATGTTTGTCAACCGCAGTGTGCAGGCCAAAGGTAAAGTCAAGGTATGGGTATCGGGGGATGGATTAAGCGCGATGGGGCCAAGCCTTTGATACGCGATATAGATCTACACGGGACACAGGTTCGCTATACGCTGCAACGCTCCAACCGGCGGCGCACGATCGGCTTGAAAATCGGGGCCGACGGGCTGGTGGTAATCCTGCCCCCCCGCACGCCTGAGCGGGAGGGCGAGCGGGTCTTGCGGGATAAAGCCGACTGGGTGCTGAGCCATTTAAAAAAATGGCGCGATAAGCCGCGCGCCGATGAGTTTGAGGGCCGTGATGGCGAGCGTATCGGCTATCTAGGCTCGGCTCTGGTCTTGCGCTTACATCCCTATGGCAAGGCGCGCACCCGGATTGAGCGCCAGGGTGACGAGTTGCATCTTTATTACGATGAGAGCTTACACGATACGCCCTTGCGCGCGGCGACTTTGCGCCGGGCCTTGATGCGCTGGCGCAAAGGCGAAGCTTTGGCTTATATGGCACCGCGCCTGGAGAGCTATGCCCAGCGTCTGGGCGTGGAGGTTTCAGCCCTTCATATCCGTGAACAGAACCGGCGCTGGGGCTCGTGCGCCAGTGATGGCTCCATCCGAATGAATGCCCGCTTGATGGCCTATCCGGCTGAGTTAATTGACTATGTGTGCGCGCATGAAGCCTGTCATCTGATAGAGATGAACCATAGCCCCCGGTTTTATGCGCTATTGGCACGCCTGATGCCGGATCATGCCCACCGGCGCGCCATGCTGATGCGCCTCACCCCGCCGGGCGTGGTGTATTAGGGGGGGCATCTCAACTTCACCCCTCTTAAAACACACAGCTTTGTGCACTGCACACTTTTGTCTTGTTTTAAACGCGATATAGTCGAATAATCTTCCAAATATGGTGTTGTCTCAAACCTAAATAGAGAGATTATTGCGCAAAATGAGCGTGGATCAGAGTTTTTATCGCGAAAAACGGTTGCCGCCCTATGTTTTTGCCGAGGTCAACCGGCTGAAGCTGGAATATCGTCATCAGGGCCGCGACATCATTGATTTGGGCATGGGCAATCCGGACCTGCCCCCAGCCGCCCATATCGTCGATAAATTGAAAGAGGTGGCCGGTGATCCGCGCGCCCACCGCTATTCCGCCAGTCAGGGCGTCCCCTCGCTGCGCAAGGCCTTGGCGCGCTATTATCAGCGTCGCTTTCATGTCGATCTCGACCCGGATCAAGAGGTGTGCGTCACCTTGGGGTCCAAAGAAGGGCTGGCAAATTTGGCCCAGGCCGTAACCGCGCCGGGCGATGTGATTTTATGTCCTGACCCCTCTTATCCCATTCATATGTTTGGCTTCATCATTGCCGGGGCGAGCGTGCGTCCCTTGGCCTTTCACAGTCCGGAAGATTTCCTGCGCCAGGCCGCCCATGCCTGTCGGCACTCCATTCCGGCCCCGTCGGTGCTGATTTTGAACTTCCCATCCAATCCGACCGCGCAAGTGGTGGATTTGGACTTCTACCGCGAGGCGGTGGCGCTGGCCAAACGCGAGAACCTGATCCTCATTTCAGATCTGGCTTATTCCGAGATTTATTTTGAAGACAGTCCGCCGCCGTCCATTCTGCAAGTGGAGGGCGCGCGCGATGTGGCGGTGGAGTTTACCTCCATGTCGAAAACCTATTCCATGCCGGGCTGGCGCATTGGTTTTGCCGCCGGGTCAAAGCGCTTGATCCATGCGTTAAAGCGGGTGAAGTCTTATCTCGATTATGGGGCCTTCACGCCCATTCAAATCGCGGCGGTGGCAGCCTTGGACGGCCCGCAAGATCATGTGGCGGAGGTGCGCGCCATTTATAAGGCCCGCCGGGATGTGATGGTAGAAAGCTTTGGCCGGGCAGGCTTTTATATTCCAACCCCGCCTGCGACCATGTTCGCCTGGGCCCCCATACCGGAGGCCTATCGCGAACTGGGCTCGGTTGAGTTTTCCAAGCAGTTGTTGGAGCGCACGGGCGTTGCCGTCGCCCCGGGCCTGGGCTTTGGCGAGCGCGGGGATGGTTTTGTGCGCCTGGCCATGGTGGAGAATGAACAGCGTATTCGCCAGGCGGCGCGCAATTTAAAGGGCATGTTTCTGGCCCAGGCCAAGGCCAGTTAAGGCTTTATTGACCGTATCTTTTCGCGATTTAGTAAGGGCAGGTGTGGCTTAATCCAGAGCGTATGACTTTTGGAGGGGCTATGCTCACCGCGCTTAAAAAATTCTGCCAAAACACACGCGCCAATGTGGCGATGATGTTTGCGGTTGCCCTTGCGCCTTTAACGATCGCGGTTGGCGGGGCGGTGGATTACACACGCTCGACCATGATCGGGCTGGAGATCCAAAACGCGCTGGATTCGGGTGTGTTGGCGGCGTCATCCCTGACCCAAACCCGTGACCCGGAAGAGGTCGTGCGCGCCTATGTCTTCGCCGCGCTGGAAGAATATCCCGACATTGACCCGAGCAGCCTGCAGGTGTCGATTGTTTCGAACACGGCTGTGAACTCGCGGCGTGTCACGGCCAGTGCCTCCATTGATCTTCCCACCATCATGCTGGGCATTATGGGCATGAAGACCATGCGTGTGCATCGTGAAGCCGTGGCCTTAGAAGAGGTGCGCAATATCGAAATTGCCTTGGTGCTGGATGTCTCCGGCTCCATGGGCGGATCGCGGATCAATGCGCTGCGTGAAGCGGCCCAGGACTTTATTGATGTGGTGCTCAATTCTGAAACGACGCAGCGTACTAGCGTCTCGATCATCCCTTATAATGGCGGGGTGCGTTTACCGGCTGATGTCAATCAAGGCTTTTTGGGCGGTGCTTTGTCGCTGATCAATAATAGCGGCTG
Organism: Woodsholea maritima DSM 17123; assembly: GCF_000382325.1. Lineage (GTDB taxonomy): Bacteria > Pseudomonadota > Alphaproteobacteria > Caulobacterales > Maricaulaceae > Woodsholea > Woodsholea maritima. The sequence continues at coordinate 507,691 of NZ_KB908056.1, read as the reverse complement.
CCCCGATATGGGCGTTGCCTATCCCACCGTAATTGCGCTGCCTTCGCGCCAGGTGGAGATGCTGGAATGGCAAGGTACGCCCATCATTGGCTGGCGCAGCAATGCTTATTGTCCCAATCAAAACGCGGAATCCATGTTCCTGACCAATAACGCCACGGCGTTGAAGTCGCGGATTGCAGCCTTGGGTGCGAGCGGAAATACGGGCCTGGATGTGGCCACAGGCTGGGGCATGCGCGCGCTGGATCCTAGCTGGCGCGGTAAGTTGGGCGGTAATTTTAGCGGACGCCCCGCCGATTATGATGATCCTGATACCTTGAAAATCCTGGTGGTGATGACCGATGGTGAGGCTACACACCAAACCCGTACCCGGTGGCAATGGGGGTGGTGGCAGCAATATTACCCCTATCATGCCGCGACGGCGCGTTCGAATATGCTGGATGTATGTGATCAAGCCAAAGAGGAAGACATTCAGGTCTTTACCATTGCGTTCCAAGTGCCCAACAATACCGCGCGTAATCTGATGCGCGATTGTGCACAGGATCCCGCGCATTATTTCGATGTCAAAGACTTGGATATTAAATCGGCCTTCTCCGCGATTGCCGCGTCTATCAATGCCCTCCGTTTGACGAGTTAATTGGTCTGGGACGACCCAGAAAAAGGCCTGCCTCTATCCTAGAGGCAGGCCTTTTTTTTACGCGGTGTGGGAAGGCTTATTCTGCATCGGCGCGCATGGCATCGCGCAGCGCGCGGAATTCATTGCCCGCATACCAGTTTGGCCAATCTTGCGAATTCGCCATATCGGCCCCGACGGTGTAGAAGAGGCTGGCATCTTCGACAAAGCCGGAGACGTCCCAGTTCTCGTGATATTCATCGGCGGGCTTGTGATAGGCATCGGCCTGATAGGCACTGGCGATGGCTTCGCCATGCTCACGGCCCAGCTCGACATGGTCCAAGCCGCCATCGGCATAGAGCATGGGAACACCAATGCGCGCCAAGCTGGCATGGTCAGAGCGGTAGAACGATCCCGCCTGCGGGTTTGGATCTGGGGTCAGATAACGCCCGCGTGCTTCGGCTTCGGCGCGTAGAATGTCTTCCAGCTCGGAGGCACCATAGCCAATAACGATGACATCTTTTGTTGGCCCTACGGGCAGCATGGCATCAATATTGATGCCGCCCACGATCTGGGCAGGGGGCACCAAGGGGGTCTCAGCAAACCAGGCGGAGCCCAAAAGGCCTGATTCCTCAGCCGTGACTGCGACCAGAATGATAGAGCGCTCTGGGCGGGTTTCACCGCGGGCAAAGGCTTCACCAATTTCGAGGATGGCTGCGGTCCCGGTGGCATTATCCACGGCCCCATTATAGGTCTGATCTTCAGCGGCGAAGTTCAAACGCTGACCCAAATGATCCCAGTGCGCCATGTAGAGCACATATTCATCCGGGTAAGTGCTTCCAGGAATAATCCCGGCAACATTGTTAGAGTTCAAGCGGTTGAGATCAGTTTTTAGGGACGCGCTTAATTGTGCGCCGGTCATCTCAACAGGGCGAAAGCCGGGTTCTGAGGCCGCTGTCGTCAAAGCCTCGAAATCAAGACCTGTGGCTTCGAACAGGCGGCGGGCGGCATCGACATGGATCCAGGATTCTACGGGGGCTAGGGTCAGCTCGCCCTCACGCTGCAGGGTGAATTGCGCGCCAGACCAAGAGCCATGCACCACTTCCCAAGGATAGCTGGCCGGTTCGGTCTGGTGGATCACGATCACACCGGCTGCACCCTGACGCGCGGCCTCTTCGTATTTATAGGTCCAACGACCATAATAGGTCATGGCATTGCCGTTAAACAGATCGCGCTCTGGATGGGCGAAGCCTGGATCATTGACCAGCATGACCACCGTTTTACCGGTGACATCAAGGCCTGCATAATCATTCCAGTTATATTCTGGCGCGACGACGCCATAGCCGACGAAAACCAGATCGGTGTTTTCAATCGCGACTTCGTTTTCAGGAATTTTTGTCCAATAGACCACATCCTGGCCCTGGGCCAGACCCATGGGTGTGCCATTGACGCTGATGTCATAGCTGGAGGCACCAACATCCAGCGTGGCCTCGATCAAAGGCACCGGCTGGAAATAGCTGCCATCTACGCCCGCAGGCTCAGCGCCCATGCGGGCCATTTCATCGGCAATCCATTGCGCCGCAGCTTCCCCGCCTAGCGATGCCGGGGCACGGCCCTCAAAGCGGTCATCGGCCAAGGTTTTGATGCGATAGCGCAAATCAGCTTCGGTGATGTCGGCGCTGGTTTCCTCATGCGGGGGCCAATTGGAATTGGCCTCTTGATGACCGCCTTCGCGGACATCATCGGCATAGTCTTGTGGTACCGGGTCAGCGCAGGCTGACAAGGCCAGGGCGCACACGCCCAAGCCTAAAAATAGATGTTTCATGGCCGCTCTCCCAATTGCGATTAACCCTATGGTGCATCGCTGGACGAAATGCGCAAGGGGGCAGCGCCGAAGACGTTGCGCAGATTTAACGCGATTGCAGCCAGTTGAGCGCTTTGAACAGGCGGCCATAGGGCGGGCGGATCCATTTGAGCGGATGCCAGCTGGGCGCTTCGAAGACGCCGCGCTGATGGGTGAAGGTCAAAAAGCCATGCTCGCCATGATAGGCCCCATAGCCGGACGCTCCGACCCCGCCGAAGGGCAGATCCGCCACCGACATATGCAGGAAAGGCACATTGATGCTGGCCCCGCCTGATTGGGTGCGTCGGATGATTTGACGCGCGGTGTCGGTGTTTTTGGCATAGGCATACAGCGCCAGTGGGTGATCGCCTTGACGGATATACGCAATGGCGTCATCCAAACTGTCATAGGCGATGATGGGCCAGATCGGGCCAAAAATCTCCTCACGCATCACCGCGCTATCACGCGCGGGATTGAGGATCAGCGTTGGCGCAAAATGACGGGTATTGGTATTTTGCGCCAGTTCCTCGACCTGATGAACGCTGTCACCGGCTGATCTCGCGGCCTCAACCATAGCGTTTAGCCGGTCGAAATGACGCTCAGAAATGATCGCGGTGTAATCGGCGTGATTGGCAGAATTGACCCACATATCACGAATCTCTGCCAAGGCGGCTTCGGTGAAGACGTGCAGTTTCTCGCGCGGAACCAGCACATAATCGGGCGCGATACAGGTCTGTCCAGCGTTGAAGAATTTGCCCCAGCTTAGTGTCTTCGCGGCCTCGCGGACATCATAGTCAGGGGCGATGACGGCGGGTGATTTTCCGCCCAGCTCTAACGTCACAGGGGTCAGGTTTTTCGCAGCACTTTCAGCGACTTTGCGCCCGACGGCGGTGGAGCCGGTAAACAGGATATGGTCAAAGGGCAGGGCGCTGAACGCGCTGGCGATATCTGCCCCGCCTTCGATCACACTGACAAGATCCTCATCAAACAGCGCGCCTAAAAACTGCTTTAAAAAGGCGCTGGTTTTCGGGGTCAGTTCTGAAGGCTTGATCATCACCCGATTGCCGGCCGCGATGGCAGCAATCAAGGGGGCCAGGGCTAATTGGACAGGATAATTCCATGGACTGATAATGCCCACCACGCCCTTCGGCTCGCGCCGGATATAAGCCTTGCCGGGTTTGAGCGTCATTTCAACCGGGACCGGTCTGGTGTCGGCCCAGCGTGCCAGATGGCGGCGGGTATGGCGAAGATCGGCCAGCAGGAAGCTTACCTCCGCCAATTGGGTTTCGGCTGGGGCACGATGGCCAAAATCAGCGGAGATCACTTCAGCGATTGCGGTCTCATGCTTTTTCAGCGCGGTTTGCAGCGCGAAGAGATCTTTCAGCCTTTGAGACAGGGTGCGACGCGGTTCAGCCGCAAAGGCCGCACGTTGGCGGGCAAAGGCCGCGTGTAAAGCGCTGATAGCGGTCTCAGTCATGACAAATCCCTTGTTCGACAGTGCAATAGCGGTCTTGGGAATACCTTATAACGGGATTTCGGACTGAAGGATATCCGCCCCGCGTGTGGCAATCATCAGTGTGGGGGCATTGGTATTGCCCCCGATGAGGCGCGGCATGACCGAAGCGTCGATTACCCGAAGGTTTTCAATGCCATGGACTTTTAAATCGGGACCGACCACGCTCATTTCATCCTTGCCCATCGCACAGCTTGAGGTGGGATGATAGAGGGTTTCGGCACGCGCGCGAACATCGTCCATCAGATCGGACCGAGAGGAGAGCGTGCGGGCGGGCAATTCTTCACCGTTGAATTCCTTGGCGAAGGCGCGCGAATTTAACAGGGACCGCACAATTTCCAACCCATCGGTCAGGGCGTCGAGATCGTGGTCATGGCTGAGATAATTGGGATCAATTAAGGGCGCGTCTTTGGGATTGGCGCTCGCCAGACGGATGGTGCCGCGCGATTTGGGATAAAGATGGGTGGCGTGAAGGCTGGCCCCATGCCCCCACAGGAAATCGCGCCCATGGGGGGCCGCGCGTGCCGGGATGAAGACCAATTGCAGATCAGGCAAGGTTTTGGCGCGGCGCGAATGGATAAAGCCACAGCCCTGTACCGGATTAACCGTAAAGCGCCCATCGCCGGAGAAGAGCCATTGGAGAATGTCCAAGCTCATCCGCGGGGCAGAGCGCAGGGAATAACCGATGGAGCGCGCGCTTTTGGTGCGAATGCGTGCCAGAATATCGAGATGGTCTTGCAGGTTGGATCCCACACCGGGCAGATCCTTTTCAACGCTGATCCCATGGCTGCGCAGGTGATCACCAGGCCCCACGCCGGACAGCATCAAGAGCTGAGGTGAATTGATGGCCCCGCCGGATAACAGGACATCACGGGTGGAAAGAATATGTTGCGGTCCCGTCGGCGTTTCAATCTCAACCCCGTGCGCCTTGCCCTCGCTGATCAGAACTTTGCGCACCAGAGTGTGCGTCAGCAGGGTGAGGTTGGGGCGCTCCAAAATCGGATGCAGGAAAGCCGCAGCCGCAGAGCAGCGCCGGCCCCCGCATTGGGTCACTTGATAGACGCCATAGCCCGATTGGCTCTTGCCATTAAAGTCGGGATTGTGAGCATAGCCGAGATCTTTACAGGCTTGATAATAAAGCTCTGTCAAGGGATTAACCGGGTAAATGTCCTTGACGTTCAGGGGGCCATGATCGCCATGATAGGGTGCGCCATGGTTTTCATTGCTCTCAATGCGCTTGAAGGCTTCGAGCGCCGCCTTTGCCCCCCACCCGGTCGCGCCAAATTCACGCTCCCATTCGTCATAATTCTCATAGGCCCCGCGCATATAATGCATGGCATTGATGGAGGAGGACCCGCCCAGGGTTTTGCCGCGCGGCCAGACCAGGCGGCGATCTTTCAGATGGGCTTGGGGCGTGGTTTCATAGCCCCAATTGAGCCCCTTATGGGTCACGGCAAATTGCAACAGCATGGGGGTGCGGATCACCCAGCGTTGATCATGGCCACCGGCCTCGATCACACACACACTGACATCGCGGTCCTGGCTGAGCCGGTTGGCGAGCACACAGCCCGCCGAACCGGCCCCGACAATCACATAATCAAAGCGAAGCGGCGAAGACGTCATGGGGCCGGACTTTCGATATCCCCCTCATCCTCAACCTGTTCAGGGGCAACGGCGCTGACGATGGCGCGCATAACCGCGATGGTTTCATCCTTGCGGTTCCAATAATCCGGATCGCCAGCATTGATGGCAATGACAACGCCGCGGCGTTGATCCACCCAGATATATTGGCCGAAAACCCCCTCGGCGGAGAATTCCTGGTCAGCTTCAGGCGGGAACCAGAAGTGCAGGCCATAGCCACGCGGGGCATAGACGGCATCGGGGCCAGCGGCCTGGAAAGGGGCATTGGCGCGGGTGGCCTGATCGACCCAGCCTTCAGGCAGAAGGCGCTGGCCGTTCCATACCCCATCTTGCAAATAGAGCTGGCCAAAGCGGGCAAAGTCCGCGCTGGTCGCTTGAAGGCAGCAATAGCCGATGGCCAGGCCCTGATCATCATTGCGATTGGTCAGCCAGGTCGCATCGCTTTCCATGCCCAAGGGGGCCCAAAGCTTATCCTCGACAATGTCTGGCAGGCTTTTGCCATACACCCCGCGCACAACGGCGGCCAGGACATGGGAATTGGGCGAAGTATAATGCAGATCCTGGCCCGGCTCGCGGTTGCGCTTGATCGCGCCAATCATCTCATCAACATTTTTGCCCATGATAAAGGCGTTGAAGAAGAGCGGGCGAATATCACTGCGCGGCGCGTCATCGGTATAGTCTTCAATGAAGTCCATCCCCGCCGACATCATTAGTAGGTGACGCAGGCTGGTATTGCCATAATCCGTACCCTGATATTGCGGGGCATAGGTCTGCGCCAGATCGTCCAGCGAGCCGATCTTGCCTTCGGTCATAGCTTCGGCGATTAAAGTCGCAACAAAGCTTTTCGCCACCGACCAGGAGGTCATGCGCGTATTTTCATCCGCGCCCAGGCGGAAGGTCTGATGAATGACAACGCCGTCTTTCAAGACGCTCAGGCCCATGACATGGGCTTCATCGAGATAGGCTTCCAAAGGCTTTTGCCCGCCTTGCCAGTCATAATTAACAATGAGGGGGCGTAAATCGCGCGCAAAGGGCTCTGGGTTAGCGGCTGCGATCGGGCGCGAGGGCAGAACTTCATCCATTTCCTGGAAGAGCTCAAAATAACGATCTTCGTTATCCAGTTCGGCAATGCGCGCCGGTGAATAGGGTGACCAGGGTCGATAATACCATCCGGCCATAACGCCTGCGCCAATGGCAACCAGACCGATCCCGGCTAGAAGCAGTTTTTTCATGATGTTTTCCCCGATTTAAGCCTTGGCTTTTTTGTCTTTAGGGGGAGTGAACACTGTTATTGCGGCGCTGGCTAGGGCTTTCGTGACAGTCGCGTTACAAAAACAGGGCGTTTTACGCTCCTGACCGTGTGGTTAACGCCACAGGAGGAAATGTCCGGTATACGAAATGATATCTTTGTGACAGTCGTGCGATGACACGGATAAAAAATGAAGGTTATATGATGACCAGGACCCGTACAAAAGGCGGGGGGATAAATGGCGGATATAACAAAACAACCGCCAAAACCCATAAGGGGAGGAAAGTATGAAACGTTTTTCTAAAGCGATTGCGCTGGGCGTGACGGCGCTTGGCACCGGTTTGATTTCAACGGCGGCGATGGCCCAGGTTGAAGTGATTACCGTCACCGCGCAAAAGCGCGAACAGACCTTGCTGGAAACACCCGTTGCGGTGACAGCGGTGAGCGCCGATCAAATTGAAGAATCGGGCATTAAAGATGTGCGCGACCTGCAAACCCTCGTCCCGTCTTTAACCATCGCTCAGTTTTCGCGTCCGGGCGTGACCGAATTTGGTATTCGCGGCATTGCGACGTCGGGCGATAATATCGGTCTTGAGCCTTCCGTGGGCGTTTTCGTCGATGGCGTTTATCGCTCGCGTTCCGGTGCGGCGATCAATGACTTCTTATCGTTGGAGCGGGTTGAGGTTCTGCGCGGGCCGCAATCCACCCTTTTTGGTAAAAACACCCCTGCCGGTGTGATCGCTTTCCATACGGCCAAGCCTGAATATGAAGCGGGCGGGGCGGCAGAACTCACCGTCGGCAATAATGCGCTATTAGTCGCCAAAGGCACCATCACCGGGCCGATTGTTGAGGACACTTTGGCCTTCCGCTTGGATGCTGTGCGCCATTCGCGCGATGGCTTCTTGAAGAATGTTGCCACGGGCGATGATGTCAATAATCGTGATCGTTACGACGTGCGCGGACAATTGCTCTGGGACATTTCAGATAATACGTCTGTACGCTTCATTGGTGATTATGGCGTGATGGATGAAGATTGCTGTGCAGCACCCTTCTCATATCATCGCCCGCAAAACCTCGCCGCTTTGCAATTTCTCGGCGCGACCATTGTTCGCGCCGACCCCTTCCGGCGTGAAGTCGCCTTTGATGGCGCGGTCAATACCGAGATTAAGACCCGCGGCCTGTCCGCTGAGGTCAATCACGATTTTGGTGAGTTGGAGCTGACCTCGATCACCGCATGGCGCGGCTATGATGATACCTCGCGTATTGATGCCGACTTTACCGATCTGGCCCTAACCGGCAGCCGCTATATCGACACCGGATATAAAACCTTCACCCAGGAATTGCGCATTGCCGACAATAATGGCGGCAATTTTGATTGGCTGGCCGGGGTTTATTACTATTCCCAAGATTTGACCTATGATTCGCAGGTCCCTTATGGCGCGATGCTGCGTCCGTTTATGGACTTGGCCACGGGCGGTGCCATTGCACAGCTGGAAAGCGCGCTGAATGTGCCTACGGGGACTTTCCTCGCCGGTGAGCTAGGCGGTGTGAAGCAAGGCCTCACCAATGAGAATTATGCGGTGGATACCCGCTCTTGGTCGGTCTTTGGTCAAGGCGATTGGTATATCAATGATCGCCTGACCCTGACGGCGGGTCTTCGCTATTCGAAAGAAGAAAAAGATATCGACGCCAAGGTTGATATCAATGATCCTTTCTCGGCCTTGAACTTTGTTGCCATCGGTGAACAACAAATCGCGGCGGCGGCCTTCTTCCAGGCGACGGGTCTGCCTTTAACACCGGCCAATATTGCCTTGGCTCCTCAGGCTTATGCAGGTGCGACGGCTTATGCTGCTGCGAACAAAGAAAATCCGCAAGTGAATGCGCTGTTGGGTCTGCGTCCGTTGCAGTTTAACCCACCGGCGAGTGATTATGCGCGCAGCCGTAGCGAGGATAACGTCTCTGGCACCCTCAAGCTCAGCTATGATGTGAACCCTCTGACCAATGTCTATGCGTCTTACTCGCGCGGGTATAAAGCCGGTGGCTTTAACGTCTCGGCCTTTGCTGTCGTCAACGATGCGGTTGAGTTTGATCCAGAGGTTGCTGACACGATTGAGCTGGGCCTTAAGACCCGCCTCTTTAATGAGACTTTGCAGGTCAATACCGCGCTGTTTGATACCAAGCTGAAAGACTTCCAAGCCAATACCTTTACCGGGACGTCTTTCGTGCTCGATAACGCCGGTGAAGTGATGGTGCGGGGCCTGGAAGTGGAAAATGTCTGGGTGCCGAACGAAGATTGGACATTTACCGGCGGCTTTACCTATCTGCTCGATAATGAGTATTCAGAGTATAAAAATGCCCCGTGTGATGATCTAAATGTCAGTGCGGCGTGTTTATTGACCAATACCCAAGACCTTACGGGGCGCCGTTTGAGTGCGTCGTCTAAGTTGGTCGGGTCTGTAACCGGTATGCGTTTCTTCACCGTGATGGGGCTTGATGGCTACATTCGTGGTGAAGCCTATTATCGTTCTGCCTACAATATGGGCTCTGATCTGGATCCACGTAAAGTTCAAGACGAGTTCTGGCTGTTTAATGCGTCCGCGCAAATTGCCCATCCTGAGTCTAACTGGGCCTTGCAGGCCTGGGTGCGCAACCTGGCCAATAAAGACTACCTCCAAGGCACCTTCTCCTCTGTCGGTCAGCCCGGCAGCATGAATGCCTATGTGGGGGACCCCCGGACCTATGGTTTGACCTTGCGGTTGAACTTCTAGGTCTAAGGATATGCGATAAGGGGGTAGGGCCAGGCTCTACCCCTTTTGCGTTAAGACGACCATGGATGATCCTTTAATTTTGGCGGTTGTGTTGGGCGGCTCAACGCTCGCGATTTTCGCTGTTTATCTCCTTAATCGTTTGATCGGGGGCTGGGATGCGGCGCGTCTCAGCGACTGGTCCCATGCGGCCCGCCTGTTGGATGAAGATCTGATGGGCTTTCGCGCTGAGACGGGTTTTGTCACTCAGGATGGCCGTATCGCCCTGGTTTTTGAACGTGATGGCGCGCGTTTGGGCATCGTAGTGGCGCGCGGGGATGTGTTTGTTCTGCGCAGCTTTGGCCCTGGCGACTTAAAAGGCCTGAAGCAAACCTCGCGCGCGCTCATCATCTTGACCGGTGATTGGGCGTTGGCAAAAATCGTTCTGCCTTTGCACGATGATGGCGTTGCGTCCTTCGGGTTAGAGGCTCTAGAGAGGCGCTTACAGCCCTTTGTCGCATCTGCAGATCCAGGGGGGCAAAATGCCTGATATTCCTGATCCCATCCTGATCGCGATCCCGGTCTTTGTGGCGTTGATCGTGGCAGAAATGATCTATGCGCGGACAACGGGCCGCGCGCGCTATGAACCGGGCGATACGCTGGCAAGCCTCTTGATGGGGCTTGGCAATGTGGTCTCTAAAGTGGCGCTGGGCTTTATCGCGGTTGCGTGGTTCACCCTGATTGAACCTTATGCCCTATTCGATATCGGCTGGGGCTGGGGGGTGTTCGCCCTATGCTTTGTGCTGGATGATTTCGTCTATTATTTCGCCCATCGCTTTGCCCATACGGTGCGCTGGTGGTGGGCCGATCATGTCGTCCACCATTCCTCTCAGCATTACAATCTGACCACGGCGCTACGCCAGCCCTGGATCAGCCCGATGACGTTGAAATTCATCTTTTTTGGCTCATGGCTGGTGCTGATGGGTTTCCCCCCGGCCATGGTGGCTTTGGCGGGGGCGATCAATTTGATCTATCAATTCTGGATCCATACCGAAGTCATTCATAAAACCCCGGCCTGGTTTGAAGCGATCATGAATACGCCGTCGCATCACCGGGTTCATCACGCCACAAATCCGCAGTATCTCGATAAGAATTACGCCGGTGTTTTTATTATTTGGGACAAGATGTTCGGAACTTTCCAGCCTGAATTGGCGCAGGAGCCTTGCCGCTATGGCATCGTCAAAAATCTCGGCAGCGATAACCCCTTCCTGATCAGTTTTCATGAATGGTGGGGGATGATTAAAGATATGGCTGGGGCCAAGTCCTTGCGTGAGGCGTTGGGCTTTTGGCTGGGCCCACCGGGCTGGACGCCTGATGGCAGCCGGGAAACCTCGAAAATGATCAAGGCCCGCTGGGCTCAGCGCCAGGAAGCGGCAAAAAAGGTCTCAGAACCGGCTGAATAAGACCGACGACCCTTTAAGTGTGGCGCATCGGCTATAGGCGCGCTGGTCTAAGCCTGCTATCGAGGGGGAAGGTATAGGCCATGGGGGATGGGTGTGCGCGCTTGGGGGGTAAAGCTCACTGCGGTGATGATCAGTGTGTGGGCGCTGCTGGTGACGCCTGCGTTTGCGCAAGATGATGTGCGCTGGGATGATGGCGCAATTGCGGAGCTGAGCCTGGCGCTGCGCGAGGTTTGGACCCATGGTCTAAGCCCTGATGATTATGCCGATCCGGAGCGCCTAGATACGTTGAGCGCCGGGGCCGAGCGCGACCTTGACGCCGATGCGGCGTTTTTGGCGCTGGCCCATGATCTCGCTTTTGGTCGCATAGATCCACGCACGATTGAGCCAGATTGGACGATGTCAGTGCGCGATCAGGATTTGAACGCGGCGCTTCATACTGCCCTTGAAAGCGGTGAGATTTATGAGCGCTTACAGGCGCTCGCCCCGCAAAACCCTGATTATCAGGCTTTGCGCCAGGATTTGATCGTCAGAACCGCCTTTCGCGCCCAGCGTATTCGCGTGCCGGACGGGCGGATTTTAAAGCGCGGCGATCACGGCCATGATGTGGATCTGTTACGCGCGCGTTTGGTGCAAGAAGGGGTTCTTGACGAGACCGGGCCGGTGGGGCTCGCCTTTGATCGGCGTTTGGAAAGCGCCGTGATGCGCTTTCAGGCGCGCCATAACCTTGCCTCCGATGGCGAAGTGGGGGCCACGACCTTTACCGAGCTTAACGTTGATCCGCGCCACCGCATTGATCAATTGCGCGCGAATTTAGAGCGCTGGCGCTGGTTGCCTCAAGATCTGGGCCGGCGTCATATCCGGGTCAACATTGCTGATTACCGCCTGGAGGCGTGGCGCGAGGGCGAGCTTGAGCGCGTCCATGAAACGATGATTGGTAAGCTTTATAGCTCCACGCCGATCTTCTCGGAAAATATGCAGTATGTAGAGCTGAACCCCTATTGGCATACCCCGCCGGGATTGGGGGCCTATTGGTTGCGTGTGATGCGCCAAAACCCCGCCTATGCCCTGTCGCAGGGCTATCAGTTGGTGGATGTCAGCCGCGGCCGCGTGGTGTCGCCCTATGAGGCGGATTGGGTCAATGGGCGCTATCGTATTCAACAACGCCCCGGGCCGACCAATGCGATGGGTCAGGCCAAATTCATTTTCCCCAATCGGCACAATGTCTACATTCACGACACCCCGCATCGCGAATTGTTCGCCAATGTGCGCCGTGATGACAGTTCAGGCTGTGTGCGGGTGCAAAATCCCATTGATCTGGCCTGGTGGGTCTTGTCTGAAGAACCCGATTGGGACCGCCCGCGTATTGATCAGGTGATCGCATCAGGTGAGACGCGCCGGGTTTATCTGAGCGAGCGCCTGCCGGTCCATATCCTTTATTTTACCGCCGTACCCGATCGTTTTGGCGCGGTGCGCTTCATTCATGATGTCTATAGCCGTGATGCTTTGTTGATCGCCGCCTTGAAGGGTGAAGTGATCGCGTCAGACGAAGACGCGACCGACCTGGTTAGCCAGACGCAATTATTAGAGGCCGAAGGCCTTAACGCTGCGCCGGATGTCTTGCCGGATATGCCCCACGCGGATGCGCTTGACATGGGCTCTGAGGACTGACGCGTAGGGCCTTTGTAACGCGCTCACCAATTGCATTTGTCGCGCTGCAGCGCTAAATCCGATACTTTGATCATTTCGGGAGGCATAGATGCGCCATTTCCTCAGCACCCAATCCTGGTCTCGTGAAGAGTTGCAAGCCATGATCGAGCGTGCGCGCGCCTACCGATCAAGTCCCATGGGCGATGCGCTGCGCGGTAAATCCATTGCGCTGTTATTCTTCAATCCCTCTTTGCGCACGCGGACCTCATTTGATCTGGGCGCGTACCAATTGGGCGGGCATGCCATTGTCCTGGACGCGAAGGGCTCAACCTGGCCGGTGGAAATGACCGATGGCGTCGTGATGGATGGTGGACCGGAAGAACATGTCAAGGAAGCCGCCCGCGTCTTGTCGTCTTATGTGGATCTGATTGCGATCCGGTGTTTTCCCAAGTTTGAAAACTGGCAGAGCGAGCGTGAAGATCCGCTGATCGAGGCCTATGCCAAATACGCCACCGTTCCCGTCATCAATATGGAAACGATTGTTCACCCGTGTCAGGAACTGGCCATGATGATGGCAATGCAGGACAAGATGGGGGATGTTGCGGGTAAGAATTTCCTCCTGACCTGGGTGCCCCATCCTAAGCCGCTCAATACCGCCGTGGCCAATTCTGCAATTTTGATGGCGTCTAAAATGGGCATGAATGTCAAGGTTCTGATCCCGGACGAGGCTTATCAGCTTGATGCGCGCTACACAGAGGGTGCGCGCGGTTTCTGCGAAGCCGCTGGGGCCAGCTTTGGCTACACCACGGATGTGAAGGCCGCCTATGAAGGGGCCCAGATGGTCTATGCGAAAAGCTGGGGGGCGTTGCCCTTCTATGGTCAGTGGGAGAATGAAGGCGATGTGCGCGCCAAGGGCGCGGGCTTCATGATTGACGATGCGAAAATGGCGATGACCGATAATGCCTATGTCAGCCATTGCCTACCCATGCGCCGTAATGTGAAAATTGCTGACAGCGTTGTCGATTCCGATCGCTTTATTGGCTTGAACGAGGCGGAAAACCGTCTCCATGTCCAAAAAGCCATGATGGAAGCCCTGATCACTCACCCCGAGAACCAGAAGAGCGCATAATCGTCATGACAGAAGTGACCAAGGCGCACGCCGGTGTGCGCTCCACCATTGTGCAATTGCTGTCCCATATGCGCGATGGCAAGGAAATTCGTGAATATTTGACCCGTTTCAGCCGTCTGGATCAGGAGCGCTTCGCCGTGGTCAAAGTCGGCGGTGCGGTGATGCAAAACGACTTGGAAGGTCTGGCCGCTGCGCTGGCTTTCCTGCAATCGGTGGGCCTGGCCCCGGTCGTGGTCCATGGGGCGGGTCCGCAATTGGATAGCGCCTTGCAAGATGCCGGGATTGAAACCCCGCGCATCGACGGTTTGCGGGTAACCCCGCCTGAGGCGATTGCCGTCATTCGCGAGACCTTGACGCAAACCAATCTGGATCTGGTGCATGCGATCCGTGAATGCGGCGGGCGCGCGGCCTCGATCACCCAAGGCGTCTTTGAGGCCGAGCTGATTGATGAAGCCAAGTTTGGCCGGGTGGGCGAGCCGAGCCGGGTGCGTCTGGAGCAGGTGGCCGCCGCCGCACGCGCGGGGCAGGCCCCGATCCTCACCTGTCTGGGCGATACCCCCGATGGGCGTCTGGTCAATGTCAATGCCGATGCCGCCGTGCGCGCGCTGGTCCATGCGCTGCAACCCTTCAAGGTGATTTTCCTCACCGGAACGGGGGGGCTTTTGAACGCCCAGGGCGAAGTGATTTCCGCGATCAATCTGGCGACGGATTTTGATGATTTGATGCGCGCAGACTGGGTTCAAGGCGGGATGCGCCTGAAGATGGAAGAGATTTCACGTCTGTTGAATGATCTGCCGCTGTCGAGCTCGGCCTCGATCACCTCGCCGTCACAGCTGGCTAAAGAGTTGTTCACCCATGCCGGGTCTGGCACTTTGGTGCGCAAGGGCGAGCGGGTGATGGAGCTGGATGGCGGTGAGGGCCTGGATAAGGCGCGCGCCGGAGAGTTGATCGCAAAAGCCTTTGGCCGTCAGCCCGTTGCGACCTATTGGGATGATCTGGAGATGGACCGCGTTATTGTCTCGCAAAGTTATCGCGCGGCGGCGATCACCATGCGCCTGGAAGGGGCGGTCTATCTCGATAAGTTCGCCGTTCTGGAAGATGCGCGCGGTGAAGGCCTGGGCAAGGCCGTCTGGCGACGTTTGGTCGATTATGCCGATCGCCTCTATTGGCGCTCACGCCGGGATAATCCGGTCAATGATTTCTATTTTGCCGAATGTGATGGGGCCATCAAACAAGGCAAGTGGACGGTGTTTTGGCGCGGTGAAACCGATCTGACGCGGATCCCGGATATGGTGGCGAAGATTGCCGCTCTTCCCCCCACTTTGGAGGGTTAGTCATGAAAAAAATCGGTTTAATCGGCGCGCGCGGGCATACCGGGCGCGAATTGATCCGTTTATTAGCCGCGCGCGAAGACATGGCGTTGAGCTTTGCGGTCTCGCGCGCGCTCGCCGGGGAAGCGGTGCGCGACCTGGCCCCCGAAGCGCCTGAGGGCTTGATGTTTGAGGCGCTTAGCCCCAGCGAAGTGGCTGCGCGCGATGTCGATGCCATCATTCTGGCCATGCCCAATGGTGCGGCGCGCGATTATGTCAGCGCGATTGAGGCGCAGGCCCCCCATATCCATCTGGTGGATTTGTCCGCCGATTATCGCTTTGATGATCGCTGGGTTTATGGCCTGCCGGAGCTTTATGGACGTGAGGCGATTTTAGGAGCCCAGCGCATCTCCAATCCAGGCTGTTATGCCACGGCCGGTCAGGTTTGCGTCTATCCCGTGCGTGATCTGTTGAGCGGACCGGCGCATCTGTTTGGTGTGTCGGGCTATTCCGGGGCCGGAACCACGCCCTCGCGCAAGAACGATCCTGAGGCACTGGCCGATAATTTGATGCCCTATGCCTTGCTGGGCCATATTCATGAAGGCGAGATGAGCCGGCATCTGGGTGTGGATGTGCGTTTCAGCCCGCATGTGGCGGCCTTCTTTCGCGGGATCACCATGACCGCCCAGTTGGAGTTTAAGGCTGCGCTGACACAGGAAGATCTGTTGGCGCGCTATCAGGCGGCCTATGGCGAAGAGGCCTTGATCGAGATCCTGCCCGATCAAATTCCGGAAATTCGCGATGGGGCGTTTAGACCCGGCGTCGTTGTGGGTGGCTTCGCGTTGAGCAAAGATGGCCGCCGCGCGGTCGTGGTCAGTGCGCTGGATAATCTTTTAAAGGGCGCAGCCGTTCAGGCGGTGCAAAATCTCGCGCTCAGCCTTAACCTACCCGAGCAAACCGGCCTTTCCTAAGGCTGGTTTTGCGCCTTTAACGCCTCTAGCGCGTCGCGCTCAGCCTGGATCTCGGCTTCATACTCGCGCGTGCGCTCGATCCGGTGATAGCCCTCAGCCCGGAAGAGCTGATAATGGCGCTCTCGCCCTGCACCAATGGGCAAGCGGATCTCACCCACAGGTTCAAACTGGTCAAAGTCGCGTGCAATCACCGGCACTTCTTCTGGGCGCTCTGATACGATCAGAACTGGCCCGGTAATGTCCTCGCTTAGCGGCCATCCGGCCTCGGCATGGTTTTGGGCGTGGCTGTAGCGTAGCCACATCGTTAGTGGCGTGTCGATATCCGTCCCATAGCGCTGCATCTGGTGGAAATCATTGCGATTGTCAAAGGCTAGCGCGCTATACTGGCCTTGATTGATGTATTCGGTGAGCGCACTGGCGGTTTCGGGCCACATGCGCACGCGTTTGAAGGCATTACCCAGCCCCGCGCTTTCTGCCAAAGCCGGATTTAACGCCATGGCTATACCAAACAAGCCAATCAGGCTGTGAAGGGTGATGGACCCGATCAAAATCCAACGCCGCCAGGGCTGTCCGCGCAAGAGGAAGACAACCACGAAAATTGATCCTGCCGCATAGGCCGATGCCGCCCAATTGGCGTGGGCGCGGCTGATAAAGGCCTGGGTGGTCACCACCAAGAGAGCTGGTAAGAAAAAGCCAATCAGGAGGCGACGAGGATGGGCACCCGTGAAGGACAAGCCCTCTTTAAAGGTAAAGATGGTGCCTGCAATTAAAGTGATAAAGAGCGCGGGCCCAAAGACGCCTAATTGATCGGTGACAAATTGCGCCAGCTCATCAAAGTTATACTTATCTGAGCCCCAATTGGCATTGGCCGCCGTGTGCGACACGGTTGCGAACTCATGGGCGGCATTCCAAAGAATGTTGGGAAAAAGGACGAAGCCAAAAATGAGGGCCGCCACCGCCCCTTTTATAGAGATCAGGGCTTTGCGGCTGGGCGCATCTACAGCGATCGCGAGGGCCATACCGATCAAAAGATAGATTGCGGCGTATTTTGAAAGGAAGGCGCATCCCAGAGCCAGGCCCAGGCCAAAGGCGCTGACCCAACGGCCATTTTGGCGAAGGCGCGCAAGGGCATACAGCGCCCCACTCCAAAAGAAGAGCAAAACTGCATCGGTTGAAATAATGCTGGACGATAGCCAAACCGCAGGGATGGTGAAGTAGGTCAGCGCACTCCACGCCCCGACCCCCCGATTAAACAAGCGAGCCCCGGCGAGGCCTAACCAAATTGCCGTACCCGTATGAAGTAAGGGCGCGCTGATGCGTACCGCCCAGTCGGCATTGCCAAAGAGCGCTGTCGTGGTGGCAATGATCCAGGCGATCATTGGGGGCTTTGAGAAATAACCCCAATCCAGCGTGCGCGACCAAACCCAATATTGGGTCTCATCGGCATAGAGACTGTTGGGGTCCAGCAAGAGCGTGAACACCCTAAGAAAGAAAAGTGACCCCATAAGCACGCCTATCAGGAGAAGGGGCTTGGGAATCGGCAGGTTATAAGTGCGCACATGGGTCATACGCTCTTAGTCTCTTGCCTGAGCTGATTTGTCAAAACAGAAATTTACAGGGTCACAGTCTGTGTTTTTCAGGTCACATTCCCAAAGGTGTGAGCAGAGCATTAATCATGGTGCTGGATGAAGATTTTACGTGACGAATTTATAACGCTCGCTGGTTTTATAGATATAATTGGGGATGTGAGCGTGTGCAGCATAAAAAAATCATCCGTGTTCTGAATGCATCACTGTGATGCGTGTCACGAAAGGTTCACAATCATGTCACTCAAGCGTAGGAAATGGCTTCTATGGCCTCACGTCATGTGGGCAACTGCCCGCACATTAGGTCGATTAATCAGGGGGACCACCCAATGGCATTCTTTAAGAAGCTCGCTTATGGCGCTTCCGCAGCCGCTCTGGTTGCTGTTGCTGCTCCTGCAGCGCTTTACGCTCAAACTACCTCTGCTCAGCTGCGCGGCTCTGTCGTCGACGCTTCTGGTCAGCCGATCTCTAACGCGTCTGTCACCATCATTCACGTACCAACCGGTACGGCGTCTGTTACGGTTACAGGTACGTCTGGTCAGTTCTTCCAGTCTGGTCTGCGCGTTGGCGGCCCTTACACCGTAACAGTGGCTGCTGCTGGTTTCTCTGGCGACGCTCTGACCGATTTGAACCTGCGTCCAGGTGCACAATCTCCACTGCAATTCACGCTGAACACGGCTGACACTGAAGTCATCGTTGTTCGCGGCGAAGCGATCAACACCTTGGACCTGAACAACGGTGTTGGCTCTAACTTCTCTGCCAATGACATTGCAAACCAGCCTGCTGGTCGTCGTGATGTGATCGCGACTTTGGCGCGCGACCCGCTCGCAAGCTCTTTCGGCGAAGGTAACCTGTCTGTTGCGGGTGTTAACCCACGCTTCAACGGTCTGGCCATTGATGGTGCGCTGCAGCAGGACGATTTGGGTCTGTCTTCCGGTACTTACGCAACATCTCGCTCTCCAATCAACTTGGATGCTGTAGAGTCTGCGTCTTTGGTTGCGACCGATTATTCTGTGACCGCTTCTGGTTTCACCGGTGGTCTGGTAAACTTGGTCACCAAGTCTGGTACCAATGAATTCGATGGTAGCTTGTTCTACTATTACCAAGACGAAAACTATTTCGGTGAAAATGCTTTCGATAAAAACATCGATAAGCCTGCTTTTGATGAAAAAGAATACGGTATCACTTTAGGTGGTCCAATCATCAAAGACCGTCTATTCTTCTTCGGCTCTTACGATAAGTATGAGAACACTGGCGTTGGCAGCAATTTCTTGTCTAAGGATGAAGAAAATAAAGTTGACACTGCTTTGTTCGCGGCTCTGAATACTTTGGTTCGCGATTCTTTGAACTATGACATGGGTGGCCGTCCGAATACAGCAGCTAACCCTGAAACGTCTGAGCGTTGGTTGGGTAAACTCGATTGGAACATCAATGATGACCATCGTGCGTCTTTCACCTATCAGCGCGCTGAAGAAACGGGTTCTTCTGCCAGTGCAACAAGCTTCACTTCATCTTGGTATGACTTGCCAGTAAAGTTGGACGCTTACACTTTACAAGTGTTTTCTAACTGGACGCCGAACCTGTCGACCACTTTCCGCGCCAACTTGAAGAAGTTTGATCGTGGTCAAAACTGCCGTGCAGGTGATGTTGGGGCTTTGGAGTTCAAGCTAAAAGCAGCTGACGTTGCGGGAACTGTGCTTGATGGCCTGATCACTGCGGGTGACGATATTACGTTATATGGCGGTTGTGACCGTTACCGTCACGCCAACGATTACAATGATGAGCGTCTGCAAATTTTCGCATCTGCAGATTACACTTGGGGTGATCACGTTTTCACCGTTGGCGGTGAATATGAAAAGTTCGACCTTTATAACCTCTTCCTAGAGCGTTCAAAAGGCGTCTTTATCTTTGACACCGTTGCGCAAATTGAAAGCGGTACAGCAAACCAAGTTCTGTATCGTAACTCGACCACCAACGTTGCTAGTGATGCAGCGTCTGATTGGGGTTTCAAAAAGTTCACCTTGTTCGCTCAAGACACATGGCAAGTGCGTCATGACCTCGAGTTGAACTTGGGTCTGCGTTATGAGCGCTATGATCAAAGCGATGCTCCAGCGGGTAACGAAGCGATCGGGAACGTTTATGGTCTCGATACTCGGGCAAATCTTGATGGCATCGACCTGATCATGCCTCGCGCTTCTTTCCGTTATACACCTTTTGATCGCACCACGATCACAGGTGGTTTCGGTCTGTTCGCTGGCGGTGATCCAAAAGTTTGGACATCTAATGCGTTCGCAACACCTTATGTTGACGCAAGCCTAAAAAATGTTGCGAATGTTGATGTAAACGTCATTCCGCAAGCATTGATCGATAGTGTTTCTAATGGCACGCCGATCATCACGGATGTGATTGCTGAAGATTTCGAGATGCCTTCTGATTGGAAAGCGTCTATTCGCTTGGATCAGGAATTCGACATTAATTTCGGTGGTTTTGACCTGGGTGATGACTACCTCTTCACCGTTCAATACCTCTACACCAAAACTAAAAACGGCTTTACTTGGAACAACCTGGCTCAAACTGAGCTGGCCGCAACCAGCACTTTGGGTGTCGCACCAGATGGTCGCCCAATCTATGCTGACTTAGACGCACAACGCATTAACAACTTGACCGAGCTGAGCAATTACTCAGGTGGTGAAGGTCATGTTTACTCTGTGTCTTTGGCCAAAACCTACGATTACGGCTTTGGTTTCAACGTATCTTACGCTCACCAAGATGTTGAAAGCCGTACTCCAGGTTCATCCTCTCGCGGTATCTCTAACTGGCGTAGCTTGATCGGTGTTGACCGTAACAACCCACATCTGGGTCGTGCGCCGTACGAAGTTGAACATTCCTTCAAGATCGCTCTGTCTTATGAGCGCGAGTTCATCACCGATTTGACCTCTCGCTTTGACTTGTTTGGTGAAATCACATCAGGTGAGCCTTTCAGCTACACCTTTGGTGTTGATCGCTCTAGCCCAATGTTTGGTCGTGCGGGTAACGGTGAATCTCCTTATGCTAATGACCTGCTCTATGTGCCAACTGCCAACGACCCAAGTGTCGTCTTCGGTCAGGTTGTTGATAGACAGGGTGTTGTGACACCGTTCGATAAAGACGGCTTCTTTGACTACGTTGCTGAGCATGGCTTGAAGCAAGGTGGTATCTTTGAGCGCAATGGTGCAACTTCGGCTTGGAACCAGCGTTGGGATTTCCGCTTCCAACAAGAGCTCCCAGGCATCTGGGGTGCTGAGCGATTTGTTGGCGACAATCGTCTGAAATTTGTTCTCGACATCAAAAATGTTGCGAACTTGTTAAATGACGACTGGGGCACCATGTACAATGGTCAAGGTTATGACACTATTGCTCTTGTTTCTGCTGACCTAGTGTCCGCAGCTGACGTTGAAGCAAATGGTGCCATTAACGCAGCGGCCTTGGATGCGCGTCAAACCGTTCAGGTCAATGGCCGTGATACTGTTGTCTATGATGCAAGCCAAGATCCACGTTTGGTTTGTCAGGCCGCTGGCGATTGCTTGTACCGTTTCAATGGCTTCAATGGTGGTAAACCGAGCTCACAAGACGACGACAATTCTGTCTACTCTATCCGCGTAGGTCTGCGTTACGAATTCTAATTCGTAATCTGATCCATGTAGATTGACTTGGAAGGGGGTCGCGGTTCGCCGCGGCCCTTTTCTTTTGGCGGCTTGCCTTTAAGACCGATCGAACGGGAGGAGCGCGCGCTTCAGGCAAGGGCTCACCCCTTTTTATGTCTGGACGGGTGACGTGCCAGACTAGAGGGATGGTCATGGCCTTTCATGCCGTGCGCGATTTCGCTGACAACTTAATCCTGATGCGGCGATTGACGTTTTAAAACCGTCATCACACGGCGCTATACTGGCCATAGCTTGGATAAGGGTGCTCAGATCTTTGGGCGCATGTGAGTTTTATAGGGGTGGGGTATGGATTACCGTCTATTAGATAGCTTATCGCGTCGTACAATTTTGCGTGTTGCAGGCGCGGGGGCCGTCGCGGCTTTGGCGAGCGCGTGTAAAGTCGGCGATACGGCGGGTAAGCCCGCCTTTCAAAGTTATCCGTTCGCGCTGGGCGTTGCTTCGGGTGATCCCACGGTGGATGGCTTTGTTTTATGGACCCGTCTGGCCCCTAATCCTTTGGACGAAGATGGCGGCATGGGCGATCAAATCGTTGATGTGGCCTATGAAGTCGCTGAAGATGAAGGCTTTACCCGTATTGTGCGGACGGGTGTTGAGCGCGCTGTACCCGGTTGGGGCCATGCCATCCATGCTGAAGTTTATGGTTTGCCGGCCGGGCGCTCTTACTTCTATCGTTTCCATGCCGCAGGGGTGGCGAGCCCGGTGGGCCGGGCCCACACTGCGCCCGCCTATGGTGAGGCGCGTGATCGCATGACGATCGCTTGGGTGTCTTGTTCGCATTATGAGCAAGGCTTCTTTCATGCCTATCAAGATGTCGTGGCGCAGACGCCTGATTTGATCGTGCATACGGGCGATCATATTTATGAATCCAGCTGGGGTAATCAAATCCGTCGCCATGTGACGCCAGAGCCCTTCACTCTGGGTGATTATCGCCGCACCCATGCGCTTTATCGTTTGGACCCGGATCTTCAGGCGGCCGCCGCGGTTGCACCTTGGGTCATGGTCTGGGACGATCATGAGGTGGACAATGATTATGCGGGCGATATCGCTGAAACCCCTGAGGTTAGCGTTGAAGCCTTCCGTGCGCGTCGTTTGGCGGCTTATCAGGCCTATTGGGAAAACATGCCCTTGCGCCGTAAGGCCATGTTGGACCGTGCCCATGGTGAAATGCGCATCTGGTCACAATCGACATTTGGGGCGCTCGCCAGCGTGTATATGACTGATGGGCGTCAATATCGCTCGCCGTTGGCCTGTCCGACACCCGATGATCGCGGGGGACAAGTCATTCCAACCACGTGCGAAGATTTGGCGGATGACAGCCGCACCTATCTGGGCTCGGGCCAGGAAGGCTGGCTGCGCAGCCAGTTTGGCCGTACCGGGGCGCGATGGAACATTATCGTTCAGCCCACCTTGTTCTCAGACTTTACCTATCCAACGCCGGATGGCGGATCATTGGTTTGGTCGGATGGCTGGGGCGGGTATCCAGCGGCGCGTCAACGCTTGGTCGATCTGATGGCCTCGCGCGAAGGGGCTAACCCGATCTTGTTGGGCGGGGATACCCATTGTAATTGGGTGTCAGACATTAAGGCTGATTATCTCAACCCCAACTCCGCCACGGTGGG
Organism: Woodsholea maritima DSM 17123; assembly: GCF_000382325.1. Taxonomy (GTDB): domain Bacteria; phylum Pseudomonadota; class Alphaproteobacteria; order Caulobacterales; family Maricaulaceae; genus Woodsholea; species Woodsholea maritima. The sequence goes on along the minus strand of NZ_KB908056.1, from coordinate 484,662 downwards.
CAGTGAGTTTGTCACAACCTCGATCACCTCAGGCCATGGCTATCAAGATGTGATGGCCGCGAATGTACCAAACTTCCCCCACATCAAGCATTTTGATGGGCGTGAGCGCGGCTATGGCTTGCTGGAGCTGTTTGATGATCGTGCCGAGGTGTCCTTGCGCGTGGTGGAAGATGTCACGCGCCGTGATGGTAACACCGTGCGCAATCAGGCTAAATTCGTCATTGAAGCCGGGCAGCCTGGCCCCGTCTCGATGAGTGCCTGATCTTCATACGTCCCCAGGGCTTGCCAAAGCGCGGCTGCGACCTTGCCGATGGCACGGTCGCGGCGGCGGATTTTATAAACGCGGGTGCGCCGGGGCGGGAATCCATCAATGGCGAGGATTTTCAGCCGCCCGGCGGCGACATCATCCCTGACCAGATAGCAGGGCAAGCCGCCCCAGCCTTGCTTGCTCACGATCAAAGCCTTCTTCATCGCAAAGTCCGAGACCGTCATGCGGTAACTGCCTGAGAGTACATCGCGCGATTGGGTGAAGCGTCCCTCACTGGTGTCGGCAACCACGATCTGGGTATAGCTATACATATCGCCGATGGTTTTCAGGCTATCAATACGCGCGGGCTCAAAATCAGGATGTGCCACGGGCAGGATGGTCGTCGCGCGATAGGGAATGGCTTCGACCTGATCGCTTTCAATGCCGGCCATGCTGGACAGAATGATCTGCGCTTTTTCTTCCATTAATCGGGCCAGCGCCCCGCCCATCATTTCCTTGTAAAGTCGGATATGGGTTGCGGGAAAGCGCTGGTGAACCTGTTCGATGGCGGCGACGAGGGCTTCAGAGGGGATGGTTTCGGAATAGGCGATGCCAATCTCGGTTTCCTCATCGGCGGCCAGGCTGTGGGCGGTGGATTTCAGCGCGCGTGCATGGTGTAGAACGCGGCTGGCTTGGGCGTAGAATTGGCGCCCCTCAGCGGTCAGGGTAGGGCGATAATCCTCGCGTGAGAGGAGTTTAGCCCCCGCCTCATCCTCTAACACCTTGATCATGTGACTGATGGCGGATTGCGATTTGTGTAAATGCTCGGCTGCCGCGCGGAAGGTTCCGGTTTGCACAATGGCGTCGAGCGCCATCAATTGATCCAGGGTCATGGGCGTATCCAGATGATCGAAAATCATGATCGTGATCATGAAAACTCGATATTATCTTATAATCGAGGGTGTGGCTAGCGTGCGTGCATCATCAGACAAGGAGTGCGTTGATGAAGCTCTATTACAAAACCGGTGTCTGCTCGATGGCGAGCCACATCATCCTTAATGAAACCAATCAAAACTACGAATTGGATCTGGTCGATCTGGTCGCGAAGACGACCCAAAATGGCGATGACTACCGCAAAGTCAACAAGATGGGTTATGTGCCGGCGTTAGAGCTTGATAGTGGCGTTGTGATCACCGAAGGCCCGGCGATTTTGCAATATCTGGGCGATCAAAAGCCTGAGCTTAACTTGGTAGGGCCGCTGGGTTCGGTGGAGCGCGCCAAGGTTATTGGCTATCTCAATTTTGTCGGCAGTGAGCTGCATAAAGCCCATGGGCCGTTTTTTAAGGGCGGCAGCGATAGCGAAAAGGCCGCAGCGCGTGAACGCTTGGATGTCCTTTATAGCTATGTTGAGGGTGAGCTGAGCGCGCATGGGCCGTATCTGACCGGTGAAACCTTCACGATTGCGGATGCTTATCTGTTCGTCGTGTCGAATTGGTCGGCGCATATTGATTATGATTTGAGCATTTATCCTCATCTCAAAGCCTTCCAGGACAAAGTTGGCGCACGTCCAGCCGTGCAGAAAACCCTGAAATCAGAAGGGTTGATCTAATGGCAGGGGTTGAGCGCGACATGACGGCGTTGATGGGCGTTATGGCCCAGTATTTCGAAGGCCTTTATCAAGCGGATATAGACGTGCTGGGTCCGGTTTTTCACCGCGATGCGCGCTATGTGAACGCCAGCGCGGGCCATTATGTCGCGCTCAGCCTGCCCGATTATCTCGCGCGGGTTAAGGCGCGCACGCCGCCCGCACATACGGGGGATGCGCGAAAGGATCAGGTGATCAGCGTGCGGTGTGAGGGGGATATGGCCTTCATCACCGCCAGGATGGAGATGGTGGGGCTCGCCTATCTTGACTATCTGACTTTTATTCGTACCGATGAAACCTGGCAGATCATTGCCAAGATTTTTACCCATCAGCCCTTGGAGGCCTAAATGCCCTACGTCAATATTCAAGTGACTAAAGAAGGGGGGCCGGATGGAACCGGTCCCAGCAAGGAAGAAAAAGCGGCCCTGATCAAGGGTGTGACCGGCGTGCTTCACGATGTTCTGGGCAAAGACCCGGCGAAGACCTTTGTGGTCATTGAAGAGGTGGATTTGGACAATTGGGGATGTGGCGGGCTGCAAGTGCGTGAATATCGCGCTTTGAAAGCCAAGGGTTAACCGAGGGCAGAAAATTTCATCTCGGGCAAGTGAAAAAGGAGGCGCAAAGGCCTCCTTTTTTGCATAGCAAGCGTGTAAAAAGAGCAAGCGTCAAAGGGCGAAACATTCGATAATGAGCCGCCTTCGAATTTTATTCTCGCGCGGGCTTCCCCCCGCGCCCCAGCCGATTTATGGGGCCTGATATGAGCTTACCCTTGCAACCGAGCCACGAAACATCACCGCAGCGTGCCATCCATACCTGTTGGCCGCATTCGGCCAAGATTTGGGGGGAGTATTATGAGGGCGCGCAAGAGGAATTTGGCGCGTTTTTAACCGCGCTGGGAACCGCCAATGATCGCGGTCATGCCGTGCGCTTGGTGGTCTATTGCGCCAATGATGAGGCCGAAGCCTCTGCGCGCAAACGCCTGCCTAAAACCGCGCAATTCGTGCGCGCCGAATATGGGGATGTCTGGGCGCGCGATACCGGCCCGGTCTTTGTGCGCGAGAATGGCGAGCTGGTCGGCGTGCGCTTTGGCTTCAATGGCTGGGGCGGCAAATTCAACTATCCCGAAGATCAAACCATTGGTGGGGAAATCATCAAGCAAGCCGGTGCCAAAGAGCGCCTGTTCAAGCATTTCACCACCGAAGGCGGCGCGCTGGAATTTGATGGCGAGGGCACGATGATCGCGACCCGTCACTCCATTCTCAACACCAATCGCCAAGATCACCCCTCGCAGGAAGAGGCCGAAGCCATCTTCAAAGAGGCGTTGGGCATCGAAAAAGTCATCTGGCTGGATGATGGCCTGCACGCCGACCACACCGATGGTCACATCGATAACGTTGCGCGCTTTGCCCGTCCGGGGGTTGTGGTTTGTCAGGCCCCGTGGGGCACCAATGACCCCAATCGTGACCGTCATGAAGAGGTGGCCCGCGTCCTGTCCGAAGCGACTGACGCCAAAGGGCGTAAATTAGAAGTGCGCCGCATTCCCTCACCTGGCCTGTTCACCAACGCAGAAGGCGAGATCTTCCCCGCCTCGCACATGAATTGGGTTATCGGGACGCGTCATCTGGTGATGCCGGTCTATACCGATGCCGCCCAGGCCGCTGTGCGCGCGATGCAGGATATTTTTCCTGAGTATGAGGTTGTCGGAAAGTCAGCCAAGCATATCTTAATGGGCGGTGGGGCTTTCCACTGTGTGACCTGTAACCAGCCAGCCGTGTAAGGCCAGAGGGACGAATGGGATTTGGGTGGAGCCGCCTTGGCGGTCAAAACGTGTGCCGCGCGCTCTGGGCTGTGTTAGGGCTCTTCGCGCTGATACCGTCGATGGGCGGCGTATCCGCCCATGCCCAGCCGCGCCCACCGGTTACTGATCCCGATCGCGACGCGCTCTATGCGCGCTATCCTTATCTGGAAACGGCGATGGCGCGTTTCCAGCAAGCTGCAGAGAGCGACAAGGTTGTCGGCATGGCCGTCGCGGTGTTGGAGGAAGGCCGCCCGGTCCTGATCTTCACCAGCGGTGAAACGGCCGCCGGGACCGGTGAGCCCATTACGCCGAGCACGGTATTCCGTGCCGCATCCCTCACCAAGACCTTCACCGGGACCTTGGCCGCGATGCTGGAGGAGGAGGGGCGTCTGGATCTGGGCCAAGCGGTACCCGCCAGCGTTCTGACCTTAAAAGGCAGCCGTCAGCCGAGTGTGCTGGAGATATTGAGCCATCAAACCGGCTTGCCGCCCAATGCCTATGACAATCTGATTGAGGCGGGGCGAACCGGGCTACATGCGCGTGAACGCTTGGCTGAAGTCGATTTGATGTGTTCGCTCGGTGGCTGTTATACCTACCAAAATGTTGCATTCAGCGCGGTTGAGCCGGTGATTGAGGCCGCAACGGGCGAACGCTATCAAGACCTGATCGAAAGCCATATTTTCGCCCGCTATAACTTGCCCAATGCCAGTATTGGGGTGGAAAGCTTGAAACGTGCCCCCAGCTGGGCGAGGCCCCATTCGGGCTGGCGACGCCTTCATGATCGCCCGGGTAATCCCGACAGTCCTTATGACGACTTGCCGTCCGCAGCCGGGATCAATCTTAGCTTGATGGATTTGATCAAATGGGCGCAAGTGCAATTGGATGAAGAAACGGGGCTTTCTGAGGCCGTGCGCACGCGCCTACGCACGCCTTATATTGATAGTTTGCGCGAAACGCGTCGCTTCTCGCGCCGATATCAGGGCCGTGTCAGCGACACGGCCTATGGGCTGGGCTGGCGCATTTATCAGTGGGGGGATCGCGAGCTGATCGCCCATTCCGGCTCGCTGTCGGGCTATGGCGCGCAGATCGTGTTTGAACCGGCGAGCGGTTTTGCCTTTGTCGGCTTATGGAATTCGGACACACGCTATCCGTGGGCCTTGTGGCCGACGGTGATGGATTTACGCACCGGGGATGGTCCTGGTGATTGGCTTGACCAGATTGAAGAGGATTAGGGACATGTCACAGACCCTTAAAGTTGGCCTGTTGCAGGCTGCGTTTGGCCCGGATATGGCGGCCAATATCGACACCGTGAAGACCCTGATCCGCGAGGCCGCGGGTAAGGGCGCGCAGGTGATTTTGCCGCCTGAATTGTTTCAGGGCGAATATTTCTGCAAAACCCAAATCGCGGCGCATTTTGATCGCGCTTATCCCGCGTTTGAGCATCCTTGCGTTACCGCGCTTCAGCCTTTGGCCGAAGAATTGGAAGTCGCGATCCCGGTGTCCATCTATGAAAAGGATGGCCCTGAATATTATAACTCGGTTGTGATGCTGGACGCGGATGGCTCTGTGCTGGGCGTTTATCGCAAAAGCCACATCCCAGATGGCCCAGGCTATCAAGAGAAGTTCTACTTCAAGCCGGGTGATACCGGCTTTCGGGTGTGGCATACGCGCTATGGCCGCATTGGCGTTGGGATTTGCTGGGATCAATGGTTCCCAGAATGCGCACGCTCCATGGCGCTGATGGGCGCGGAGGTTTTGATGTATCCCACCGCGATCGGCTCTGAGCCGCAAGATTCAGGTCTGGATACCGCCGCGCGCTGGCGTCGGTGTATGCAAGGCCATGGCGTGGCCAATGTGATCCCGGTCGTTGCCGCCAACCGGGTTGGCAATGAAGACGGTCAGGTCTTCTATGGTACGTCCTTCATCAGTGATCATACCGGTGAAGTGGTGTGTGATCTGGACCGCGAAGAAACCGGCGTTCTGGTCGCGGAGTTTGATCGTCAGGCGATTGATCGCGCGCGGGCCAGCTGGGGCGTATTCCGCGATCGCCGTCCGGATTTGTACGATACCCTCGTTTAGGACCGCTCTATTCTAGGTCCATCTCTTGATACTTCGTCCTTTTCAGCTCGGGCGTGATCATCGCCATGATGACGCCCAGGCTGAGGACCGGCCAAGAAAAGGCTATCGCTTGATCGACCAGGCCAATCGTTAAATTGGCAACACCGATCCCGATCCCGATGGTGGTGATCAGTGCACTGGCCGCAAGGGTGTAATACCGCATGGGCCTCTCCATCATTTGAAAAGATGATAAGACCCATACTGACATAAAGTGGCTAAAAAAGGGTTGCGCGCGGGCGTGTTTTTCTACGACTTTAGTGGGCTGCGCCGCTTAAATTAAGAACGCCCGCAATCCCATCGAGGATGAATTGCGCCGCCAGCGCGGCCAGAATAACGCCCAGAATGCGGGTGATCATGGCTGCCAAAGTCTCGCCCATCAAGCGCATGATAAAGCCCACCGCCAGGAAGATGATGAAACAGAAGGCCAGATTGGCCCCCATCCCGGCGAGTACCAGCATTTGATTGCCCACATGATCGCCCACTTCAGACATGAACAGCATGATGGAGGCGATGGCGCCCGGCCCCGCCAGCATCGGAATGGCCATGGGAAAGACTGAGATGTCTTCATGGGTGCCCGGAATGCTTTCATCATCGTGATTAAGCTCGGCGGCGCGTTCTTCGCGTCGTTCCGTGCGCTTTTCAAAAATCATGTCGAGCGCGATCATGAACAGAAGCACCCCGCCAGCGGCGCGAAAAGCATCCAGGCTGACATGTAAGGCGCCCAGCAGCCATTCCCCGACATAGGCAAAGCCCACCAGGATACAGGTCGCTATCAGTACGGATTTAATCGCCATGTTACGGCGGTGTGAAGCGGGGGCCCCTTCGGTCAAGGAGGCGAAAATCGGGGCCACCCCGACCGGGTCGATCACCACGAAAAAGGTCACAAATGATGCCGCCAGCAAGGACCAATCAATGGCACCCATCCCATACTCCATAGATGTTAGAAAGTCGAAACAAAGCCTAGCCCTATCACTCAATGTCACCCTTGGCGAGGCTTCTATGTCAAAAAGCTGTCATGCGTTAAAGCATAGCTGAAGGTAGGTTTGAGGACGGGGCGCACTGTGTTTCACTGTGCTAAGGGGTTCGATAGCGTGTGTCATGCCAGACTTGATATGGCATCCGCGGCGTTGGCTCGATATGTCCTTCCCTATTTACGAGGGAGGTGGGCCGGTCGGACCGGAGGGGGCATCCCAGTCTATGGACCCCGGATCAAGTCCGGGGCCGCGATTTTTTATAAAGCATCCTCGCTTCGCTGCGGGCGGCCTTTGGCCTTGCGGGCTGTCGCCCGATTTATCCTCCCCTGCGAAGCGGGGGGGGGTGGCCGGAACGGCCGGAGGGGCGGGCTTTTAGCTTTTCAATGAATACTGTCATTCCGGCCTTGAGCCGGGATCTATGGTCCTAAAGGGCAATCTCAATAGATCCCGGATCTCATTATCATTCGTCCGGGATGACAGGCTGTGAGATACTGTCTCATTGCCGATGCGCGTCTGATTTTTAGTTTGATTATTGTCCCCGGATCAAGTCCGGGGCCGCGATGATGATAAAATGCCTACCGGGTTCCCGGCCTTGAGCCGGGATCCATCTTTGACAATTTCGCTCCACTCCGACGCGAAGGTTAAATAAGGAGCTGTCATTCCGGCCTTGAGCCGGGATCCATGGGCCTCAAGAGCAATCTCAATAGATCCCGGATCTCATTATCATTCGTCCGGGGTGACAGGCTGTGAGATACTGTCTCATTGCCGATGCGCGTCTGATTTTTAGTTTGATTATTGTCCCCGTCTATCCTCCGCCGCCGCCTCTAGACGAATTTCTCGCTTGCCATCGCTGCATTTTCATAACATGTTATATAACATGGCATGAAAGCTTCGGACGAAGGAGAGCGCTATGTTGGCGATTGGCAATTTTGAAGCAAGCTTGAATACGATCACAGACTATTGGTCGCCGAAAATCATCGGTCAGATCAATGGCCAATATGTCAAAGTGGCCAAGCTGAAAGGTGAATTCGTCTGGCATAAGCATGAGGGTGAGGACGAGATGTTCTACATCGTCAAAGGCGCTTTGCGCATCGAGTATGAGGCGGGAGAGGTGAATTTGAACGCGGGCGATTTCCATATCGTGCCGCGCAATACCCTGCACAATCCGGTGGCAGAAGAAGAGTGCTGGGTAGCCTTGATCGAGCCGGTGGCAACCAAGCATACCGGGGATGTGATCACCGAGCGCACAAAATCCATTGCGGATCAACTCTCCTAAGGCGCGAGCATGACCCAAACCCGCGATATTTTGGCCGAGCTTGGTCCTTTGGCTTTGGGCAGTCGCTTAAAGCGCCTGACGGAGCGCCTGCAAGCCGATGCCTTGGTCGTGCATAAAGCCTTTGGCTATCCCACACAGCCTAGTCATTTTCCCTTGCTCGCCGCGTTGGAACGCTATGGTCCGCTTTATGTCAATGAAGCCGCTGAGGCCTTGGGTGTGGCTCAGCCGGGCATTACCCGCATGACGGCGGCGCTCACCAAGTTGGGCCTGATCGCGATGAAGGCCTGTGATCAAGATCTGCGCACCAAATGCATTACCTTAACTCCTGAGGGCGCAGCGATGGTCGCGGATATGCGCGTGCGGATGTGGCCGGTGGTTGAGGGCGCGGCGCGTACCCTGATCGCCCAAAGCGGCACGGATATTTTGGAGGCGATTACCGGGATGGAAGATGCGATCGCGCAGACCAGCCATTATGATCGCATTATGGCCGAGGCCAAACGCCAAGGCCTCGCGCTAAGCGCACCGAATATGAGGACGATGCCCATGACTGGTTTTGAAATTGTTCCCTTTCGAGATGAGTTGGCTCAAGATTTTTATGACATCAATGCCCCCTGGGTGGAGGAGATGTTCTCCCTGGAGCCTAAGGATAAAGAGCAATTGGGCGATCCCAAAACTCATATTCTCGACAAAGGCGGCAAGATTTTCTTTGTTAAAGACCCTGAGCTGGGCCTTGTCGGGGCCGCCGCATTGAACCCGCATGAACCGGGCCGATTTGAGCTGACCAAGATGGGCGTCAAAAAAGAAGCGCGCGGGCGTAAGGCGGGCGAATTTTTGCTGACCGCCATAATCGCTGAGGCCAAGGCCATGGGCGTCAAAGACCTTTTCCTGTTGACCAATTCAAAATGTGAGGCGGCGATCCACCTTTATAAAAAGGCGGGCTTTTATGATGATGCAGAGGTTTTGGCAGAAAAGGGCGTCATTTTTCGCCGATGTGATGTGGCGATGCGCTATCCGCTCTAAAAGAAAAGGCTCCTCGCAGGGAGGAGCCTTCGCTTTGAGGGGGGTTATTCTGGGGTCATACAGGCGCGGACATAGGCGGGCAGTTGAAACGCCCCCTTATGAAGCTCCGGCGTGTAATAGCGCGTGGGCGTGTTGAGGGCTTCGAAGCGCGTTTTCAGCGTCTCAACATCAATGCTCAGCGCCTCAGTATTATCGGTGGCAAAGCCAAGGGTCATGACGCCGCCGGGATAGGTCGGCACGGTAATGGCGTAAAAGGTCGCGTGTTTGAACAAGAGATCAAAACTGCGATAGGAATTGGTCAGTTCTTGCGGCTGCAAGAAAGGCGCGCCGTTCTGGGTGACCAGAATGCCGCCGGGGTTCAGGCGTTTTTGGCAATCGGTGTAGAATTCGCGCGTGAACAGCACTTCACCGGGGCCAACCGGATCGGTGGAGTCCACGATGATGACATCAAAGTGTTCTTGGCTATCACGCATGAATTCCACGCCATCGGTGATGATCACCTCAAAACGCGGATCCTCGAACGCCCCATCGGACACGGTGGGGAGCCATTCTTTGGAGAATTTCACAACATCGGCGTCGATCTCAACCAAGGTGAGCTTTTCAACGCCTTTGTGTTTAAGGACTTCGCGGCCGACACCGCCATCGCCCCCGCCAATGATCAAGACCTTTTTGGCCTGACCGTGGGCGAGCAAAGGCACATGGGCCATCATCTCATGATAGATGAATTCATCGGCCGTGGTGACCTGGACAATGCCGTTTAAAACCAGAACGCGGCCATAGGTTTCGTTTTCGAAGACCAGCAAATCTTGATGCTCAGAGGCATCATGATAGATCACCTGGTCTACGCGAAGGCTGTTACCGACGGGGCCGGCCAGCGCTTCGCGAAACCACATTTCACCATTGTGTTCTTGGCAGTATTTCGGGCAGTCCTTTAAGGTCACGCACCTTCTCCACGGGCTAATTCGGTCACTTTAACGTCCGCAGCTTCGAAAGCCTGGGCGAGAATCTTCACGGCCTTTTTAGGCTGTGCATCGCCGCACATAAAGACGTCAAACGCCGCATAGCCACGCTCAGGCCAGGTGTGGGTCGAGATGTGGCTTTCCGCCAACACCGCAACGCCTGAAATGCCGCCATTGGGCTCAAAAACATGCGTGTGAATGTGCAGCAAGGTTGCGCCACATTCTTTTACACATTTTTTCATAGCCGCTTGGATGCGTTCATTATTGTCCAGGTGTTTAGCACCAAATAGGTCAATAATGATGTGATGACCGGCAATCATCACGCCATTATGCTTAATAAAATGATCCGCAGCGTCGTCATTGGCGGGTACGGGATCAATGATGAAATCGGTATCCTCATCGAGGACAGTGTTTGCAGCGTAGGAAAGAGCGTCCATTCGACTACAGAGCTCCCTTATACAAGAGTGAGAAGATAGGGCTGCTCACAGGAGACAGCCGAAAAACGAAAAGCGCTCAGGGGGCGCGCCCCCTGAGGTGTTTGCGCGTGTGTGTGGCCCGTCATGAACATGAAGCGATCCCTTACGTACGCTGGCCAACGCCGACAGCTTCTGCCGACTCTGAGAAAACGGACGGGAATGGCATGTCTTGGACACGCGCGTGTTGGACTTGACCAAAGCCGTTGAAACGGGTGGCCATCGTCTCGCCGTATGAGCCCAGATTGCCGAACTCCAGCACATCGCCTTCTTGCAGATCGACGGGCAACTCAACCTCATAAGGCCAAGTGTCCATAGAATCGCAGGTTGGACCGAACAGCTGATAGCTTTGGGTCTGGGTGCTGGCCTCGCCGGATTTGCGATGGACGCGCACCGGGAAAGGCCATTTGGCGTAAACCGCGTCATAGAGACAGCCAAACGCCCCATCATTGAGGTGGATTTGGTTGCCTTTACGCAGTTCAACACGGGTCAGCACAGAGGCCGCTTCAGCGACCAATGCCCGACCTGGCTCACACCACAATTCGGCATTCTCCAACACCATCATGGTCTCGAAGGCTTCGCAGATTGCGGTGATGTAGTCTTGCATGGGTGGGGGTACGAGACCGGGATAAATCGTTGGGAAACCCCCACCGACATCCACGATATCGACCGTCACAGCCGCACGCACAATCATGTTCGAGCAATCACGCATCGCCATGCGGTAAGCATTGGGCGACATACATTGAGAGCCGACATGGAAGCTGACGCCAAGTTTCTGCGCGTAAGAGCGCGCTTTGCGGATCAGCTCAGGGGCTTGGAACACATTGGCTCCAAACTTTCCAGCCAAAGGCAAAGTCGCCCCATCATTGGAGACCGCTAAACGGGCCACCAATGTCAAATCCTGGGCGTAGCAGGTTTCTTCAACGATCTTAGCGAGTTCTTCTTCGCAGTCGAACGCGAAGATCCGCACGCCAAATTCAAAATAGGCCCGGTGAATGGCTTCGCGCGCTTTCACAGGGTGCATGAACGCCATCGTGGCCGCGGGACAGCGCTGAGAAATCAATTGGATTTCAGGCAGCGATGCCACGTCAAACCAGCGTAGGCCGGACTGATACAAGCCATCAATAACCCATGCCGAAGGATTAGCCTTCACAGCAAAAAGAACGTGACCTGGAAAATGATCCTGGAACCAGCGGGACGCTACAGCCAAGCGATCCGGTCGGGTACAAACGACCGGGCCATCAACAGGCCGACAACGGACCAGGTCCAGGGGAGTATGGTGTTCGTACAACTCACGAGACCCCCTGATGGTAGTTAACCCAATCCGGCATCGTTACCTCCGCCGGGACCGCGCATGTAGGGTTTAATCGCGGCCATGTAAAGCTTTTTTTTGAAAATTAACCGCGCTTTTTGCAAGTGTTGTTGGGGATACACAGGCGTGATACATTTAGCTGTCACAGAAAGGTCATAAAATAAAAGGCTTTAGACGTCGCCTTCAATGCGGGCTCGGGGTTATACTGACTGCGAATAATTTTGTGGCGATGGTATATCATCTGCGCTGGCAGCAAAAAAGTGGTTTGATCCAAAGGGCTTGAGGGGGCTTTTTGAGGGCTATTTCGATGCTGAAGCTCAAGATGGGCCGGATAAAGGGGGAAGTGATGAAAGCAAGGCATGGGCTGGGTGCTGTCATCTGCGTTTTGGCGCTGATGGGCGGGGCAGAGGCGCAAACACGCGGGACGATTCGCATTGTCGGCTCGTCGACCGTTTTCCCGTTCACGACTGCAGCGGCAGAAAATTTTGGCGCCATCACCGAGTTTCCAACCCCTGTGGTGGAGGCCACAGGTACGGGCGGCGGGATGAATTTATTCTGCGCCGGGGTTGGGGTGGAGCATCCGGATATGACGGCGGCCTCGCGTCGGATGAAGTCATCTGAGTTTAATCTGTGTCAGACGCGTGGCGTCTCGCAAATTACCGAAGTGCTGATCGGGTATGATGGCATTGTCATCGGTAATTCCTTGGAGGCGGCAGCGTTAGATATCAGTAAGCACGACATCTTTTTGGCGCTGGCTGATCGTATTCCCCAGCCGGTCAATGATGATGGCGAAGCGATTGTTGATGGTGAGGGGCGGTTTATCTCCGGCTATGCGTTTTCAGATGTCGCGGATTATAGCTGCGCGGCGTTTGTGAAAAATCCTTTTCAGCGTTGGTCAGATATTTCTGCTGACTTGCCGACCTCTCGTATTGAGGTGTATGGCCCGCCGCCGACCTCCGGCACGCGCGATGCGTTTGTGGAGTTGGGTTTGCAACAAGGCGCGCGCGGCTTTGCGTGTATGGATCAGCTTTATACCCAAGACCGTGCCCGGTTTGAGGAGATTGCCAGCCGAATCCGCGAGGATCGCGCCTGGATTGATGCAGGGGAAAATGACAATACCGTCGTTCAAACCCTGATTAACTCACCCAGTGCCTTTGGCGTCTTTGGCTATTCTTATCTGGAACAAAATGCTGACCGGATCCATGGCGGTCATGTGGATGGCGTTGAGCCGACCTATGATGCGATTGCGGGCGGTGACTATCCGATTTCGCGTTCACTCTATCTCTATGTAAAAAATCAGCATGTCGGGATCGTGCCGGGTATTCAAGAATATATCGAGCACTTTACCTCGGAAGATGCCTGGGGGCCATTTGGGTATCTGGCGGAACGGGGTTTGATTGCCCTGACCGATGAGGAGCGGTTTGAAGCCTCAGAAGTGGCGCGCGCATTGGCCCCGATGGCGCATGCGCCCGAAGAATAACATGTGATGATCACGCGATGGCATAAAAAGCCCGGTCATTTGACCGGGCTTTTTGTTTTATGCGGAAATATTATCCGGTGCGGCCCAGGCGGCGTAACCGGCGCCAGAAGCGTTTACGTTCCGGGCGCGGTTGCGGTTTGAGATTGCGCACAAATTCCTCTGCGCATGAACGCCACGAGAAGCCCTCGGCATAGGTGCGGCAATCCTCGCGCTTCATCTCCAACGCTTTGAGGCAGGCTTCGCGCAGGTCTTCAGACACCCAGCCCGCATTGGAGCCGGGAATGAGGTCTTTTGGTCCGGGGGCGGGGAAGGCCGCAACGGGGGTTCCCGTCGCCATGGCTTCCAAAATCACCAGGCCAAAGGTGTCGGTCAAGCTGGGGAAGACGAAGATATCGGCATCGGCGAAATACCGCGCCAATTCCTCGCCCGATTTGGACCCGACAAAATGCGCTTCAGGATAGCGCGCTTTTAACTCATCAAATTGTGGCCCTGGACCGACCAGAACTTTGGTGCCTGGGATGTCGGTCTTCAAGAAGGCTTCGAGGTTTTTTTCAACCGCGATCCGACCGACATAGAGCGAGATCGGGCCTTCCATGCCTTTGTAAACGCCGCCATCAATACCGCGCTTATCAGGATGGAAAAGATCGGTATCGACCCCGCGCGCCCAGGGTGTGATATTGTTAAAGCCGCGCTTTTCCAAATCATCACGCATCGAAGGGGTTGCAACCATCAAGCGGTTTCCGGAGTTATGGAAACGACGCATGAAGCTATACCCGAACGACAGGGGGATGAAGGGGAAGCGGGCGTTGACGTATTCAGGGAATTTCGTGTGATAGCTGGTCGTGAAGGGCAGCTTCCACTTCAGGCAGATGCTGCGCGCGGCCTGGCCCAGCGTGCCTTCGGTGGCGATATGGATCGCTTCAGGTTCAAAGGCTTTGAAGCGCGCTTCGATGTCTTTTTTAGCCCCCAGGGCCAATTTGATCTCGGGGTAGGTCGGTAGCGGAATGGTACGATAGCCCAGGCCAGGGTGGATGACTTCCACCTCATGGCCCATTTCGCGGCATTCCTGAGCGGTCCGGGTAAGGGTGCGGACCACGCCGTTGACCTGGGGCTCCCAAGCATCGGTGATCAGCATAATGCGAAGCGGCGCGCCATCGTCCATCGAACTCTCCTTGCATACGTCTTTTCTGCCTCTTAGCGCGTTTTGCCCCAATCGCGAAGCGATCTGGCGCCAAAGGGGTTGCATCAAGGGCCTTCAAAGACCATTGTCCCTCTCAACTTGACTCAATACTCTGTTGGAAAGCGCTGCAGACATGCGTAATATTGTATTACCCAATATAGATTGGGATGGGCTGGATAAGCTCAAGTTTAGTGATGAGACCTCAGTCGCTCGGCTCTTGGATAGTCAGGTGGGGCTAAAATCGTCTGATCGGACTATGGTTGAGCAGTCCGCGATCGACTTGGTCGAGCGCGCGCGCTCCTCTAACCCTAATCCAGGCTTAATGGAATCTTTTCTTCAAGAGTTTGGACTGTCCAATAAAGAGGGTTTGGCGCTGATGTGCCTGGCGGAAGCCCTCTTGCGGGTGCCCGATTCTGAAACCACCGATCAATTGATCGCGGAAAAGATCGGATCGGGGGCCTGGGCCGAGCATGCCTGGAAGTCAGACAATTGGCTGGTCAATGTCTCCACCATGGGCTTGATGCTGACCGGATCTTTGATGGATGTTGATGATAAGGCGAAGGAAAATCCGACGCTTTATTTCAAGCGCCTTGTTGCGCGCCTGGGTGAGCCGGTGGTGCGTGCCGCGGTGCGTCAGGCCATGAAGATTATGGGCGAACAATTCGTTCTAGGCCAAAGCATTGATGCGGCATTTAAGCGCGGACGTCAGTGGGATAAGCCCAAGCAAAAGGCCTTATTCTCTTTTGATATGCTGGGTGAGGCAGCGCGTAATGAAGAAGATGCCGAGCGCTATCACCAAGCCTATTTGAAGGCGATTGCGCGGGTGTCTGCGAAACGCGGTGACGGCCCGATTGAGTTGGTCGATGGGATTTCGATCAAACTCTCTGCGCTTCATGGCTCTTATTATGCGGTAAAAGAAGAGAAGGTCTTCAATGTTCTCTATCCGCGTTTGTTAGAACAGGCCCAAGCCGCAAAGGCGGGCAATATTGGTTTCTGTCTTGATGCCGAAGAGGCCGACCGGTTGGTGATTTCCTTGAAATTGCTCGATCGTTTGGCCCGCGAACCTTCCCTGGCGGGATGGGGCGGATTGGGTTTGGCGGTCCAGGCCTATCAAAAACGCTCGCGCGCCGTGATCGAAAAGCTGATTGAGCTTGCCCAACAGACCCAGCGCCGCTTCCTGGTGCGCTTGGTGAAGGGGGCCTATTGGGATACGGAAATTAAGCGCTCGCAACAAGATGGGGATGAGGACTTCCCCGTTTGGACGACCAAAGCCTCTACAGATATGAATTATCTGGCGACGGCGCGTTTAATGCTGGCCGCGCGTGAGGAGATTTATCCCCAATTTGCGACCCACAATGCGCACTCTCTGTGTGCAGTGCGTGCGATCGCAGAGGAATTGGGCAATCAGGAGTATGAATTCCAGCGCCTGCACGGCATGGGTGATGCGCTGTATGATGCCGCCTATGAGGCCTTCGATATTCGCCCGGTGCGCATTTACGCGCCGGTGGGCGAGCATAAGGACTTGCTGCCCTATCTGGTGCGCCGCCTGTTGGAAAACGGGGCCAACACCTCTTTCGTACACTCTTTCCTAGATCCTAGCGTGCCTGCCGAAGATGTGGCCAAAGGCCCCTTCGACATCGCCAAGGATCTAGATCGCCATCCATCTATTGCTTTACCGCGCGACCTTTACGGTGAGGGCCGCGTCAATTCCAAGGGGGCTGATTTGACCCAAGCTGAAGTCCGTGAGCGCATGGCCGCTGCCCAGGCGCAATTTGATGCCAAAGCGCCTTATAAAGCCGGTCCGATTATCAATGGTGAAAGCCGTTTGGGGGAAACCCAAGCCTTCCACAGCCCGGCCGATCGCAATTTCCACGTGGCCGATGTGACTTTGGCCACGCGCCATGATGTGGATGAAGCCTTCAAAATCGCCCATATCGCCCACAAAAGCTGGGACGCCAAAGGCGGGGTTGAGCGCGCCAAGATCCTGCGTCATCTCGGTGATGTTCTTGAAGCCGATATGGACCGTTTCATTGCCCTGATGGCACGTGAAACCGGTAAAACTTTAGAAGACGGCGTTGCTGAAGTGCGCGAAGCGGTCGATTTCCTGCGCTATTATTCCGCGCAAGCCGAAGAGCATTTTGGTGATCCTGTGCGCTTGCCTGGGCCGGCCGGGGAAACCAACCATCTACGCCTGAAGGGGCGCGGCGTGTTCGTCTGTATCAGCCCGTGGAATTTCCCGCTGGCGATCTTCATCGGTCAATGGGCGGCCGCCTTGGCGGCGGGTAACACCGTGATCGCGAAGCCTGCCGAACAAAGCCCGCTGACAGGCTATGAGGCGGTGAAGCTGTTCCTGGCCAATGGTCTGCCTGAGGGCACTTTGCAATACCTGCCAGGGACTGGTGAGGAAGTGGGCGCTGTCCTGACCCGGGATGAGCGCACCGATGGCGTTTGCTTTACCGGTTCAACCCATGTGGCCCAGATCATCAACCGCACTCTGGCTGATCGTAAAGGCCCCATCGCGCCCCTGATCGCGGAAACCGGGGGCCTCAATGGCATGTTCGTGGATACGTCGGCCCTGAAAGAACAGGTTGTCGATGATGCGATCTTGTCGGCCTTCGGGTCTGCGGGGCAGCGCTGTTCGGCGTGCCGGGTATTGTTCCTGCCCACCGATATTGCCGATGACTTCATCGAAGGTCTGATGGGCGCGATGGATGAGCTGGTCGTGGGTGATCCGACCCAGCCTTCAACCAGCCTCGGCCCGGTCATTGATGAAGAGGCCCACAAGATCTTGTGTGAGCATGTCGAGCGCATGCGCACCGAAGCCAAGGTCTTGAAGGAATACCCGCTGAGCGATGAGCTCAAAGCCAAGGGCTATTTCTTCCCACCGACCTTGATCGAGCTTCCCAGCATTGATGTGTTGGATGAGGAGAAGTTCGGCCCGATTCTGCACGTTGTACGCTATGAGCGCTCGAAGCTTAAAGAAACGGCTGAAGCGCTGGCGGCAAAGCGCTATGGCCTCACCTTGGGTGTGCATAGCCGAATCGAGCGTTTCATGGAGACGATTCGTGAAGCCGTACCGGCGGGCAATGTCTATGTGAACCGCAATATGACCGGTGCGGTCGTGGGCGTGCAGCCCTTCGGCGGTGAAGGATTGTCGGGTACTGGTCCTAAGGCGGGCGGTCCACACTATCTTTTCCGTTTCGCCGCAGAGCAGGTCGTGACCATCAATATCTCGGCCCAGGGCGGGGATCCGGAACTGCTCAATCTGACCTAAAAGACAGGGCAAGTCGGGGTGATTTACACCCCGACTTTTCCACAGTGTGCGGAGGCTCGAATCCCTAGGGAGTCGTTAAAAATCTGCCTCTTGAATGCGTTCAGGTTAGTGGGTTATTAACTAAAAAAGCCTGTTCGCCCTTGCATCGGTGATTGACGTAGGACGCTGAGCGATACACTATATGTAGCGTTGTGAGGTCGGGGCCTCACTGTATATATGGTTTCTACGCCGGGTTCAGGTCAGTCCATTTTGATTTTCTGACGCATCCGGACGATTTTGGAGCAAGGTAAGATGACGCCTTTGGATTCGGCCAATCGTGTAGCCGCAGCACAGCTCGACGCGCAGAACGCTCCCCGTGTGCGCCGCGGTAAGCCTAAGGCCGTAAAACTGTCTGTCGTTGAGGGTGTAAAGACAGACGCAACGCGTGATGACCTCTTGACCGAGTTTGGCAAGAAAACGCTTGTCGACCGGTATCTGCTGCCGGGTGAAAGCTATCAGGATATGTTTGCGCGCGTGTCCGTGGCCTATGCCGATGACACCGATCACGCCCAGCGCCTTTATGATTATATGTCACGCCTGTGGTTCATGCCGGCCACGCCCGTTCTTTCGAACGGTGGGGCAGAGCGCGGCCTTCCCATTTCCTGCTTCTTGAACTCTGTCGGGGATTCGCTCGATGAGATTTTGGGCTCATGGAATGAGAATGTCTGGCTGGCCTCTAATGGCGGCGGCATTGGCACCTATTGGGGCGCGGTGCGCTCTATCGGTGAGAAGGTTGGCCAAAATGGTCAGACCTCAGGGATTATCCCCTTCATTCGCGTGATGGATTCGTTGACCTTGGCGATTTCCCAAGGCTCGCTGCGCCGCGGTTCCGCCGCCGTTTATCTCGACATTCACCACCCGGAAATCGAAGAATTCCTGGAGATCCGTAAGCCGTCCGGCGATTTCAACCGGAAATCTCTCAATCTCCACCACGGTATCAATATTACCGATGATTTCATGGAAGCGGTCAAAAATGATGAGGAATATGGCCTCATCTCGCCCAAGACCGGTGAAGTTATCCGTATGATTAATGCGCGTAAGCTTTGGCAAAAAGTGCTGGAATTGCGTCTGCAAACCGGTGAGCCTTACATCATCTATTCTGATACGGTGAATAAGGCGCTGCCTGCGCACCAGCGTAAATTGGGCCTGAAAGTCTATCAGTCCAATCTATGCTCTGAGATCATGTTGCCCACGGGCCTTGATCATCATGGCCAGGAACGCACAGCGGTATGTTGTCTCTCCTCTCTTAATGCTGAAAAGTATGAAGAGTGGAAAGATGATGAGCTATTCATCGAAGATATTTTCCGCTTCCTGGATAATGTCCTTCAGGACTTTATCGACCGGGCACCGGCGGAGATGGAGCGCGCGGTTTATTCTGCAATGCGTGAGCGTTCGGTGGGGCTGGGCCTGATGGGCTTCCACTCCTTCCTGCAAAAGCTGGGCATTCCGTTTGAATCGGCCATGGCCAGTTCTTGGAACCGCAAACTCTTCAAGCATATGCGCCAGGCCGCCGATAAGGCGTCTGTGAAGCTCGCCGAAGAGCGTGGGCCTTGCCCGGATGCCGCTGAAAGCGGTGTTAAAGCGCGCTTCTCGCACAAGATCGCGATTGCGCCGACCGCTTCGATTTCCATCATCTGCGGGGGGACGTCCGCAGGGATCGAGCCTATTCCGGCCAATGTTTACACCCACAAGACCTTGTCAGGCTCTTTCACGGTGAAGAACCCTTTCCTGGAAGAGGTTCTGGAAGCCAAGGGTGAAAACACGCCTTCAGTATGGGCGAGTATTCTTGAGCATGAAGGCTCGGTTCAGCATCTTGAGTGTCTGAGCCAGGACGAGAAAGACATCTTCAAGACCGCGTTTGAGATTGATCAGCGTTGGATTATTGAACATGGGGCAGATCGTACGCCTTATATTTGTCAGTCCCAGTCTTTGAACATCTTCCTGCCGGGTGATGTTGATAAATGGGATCTGCACATGCTGCACTGGACCGCGTGGGAGAAGGGCATCAAATCGCTCTATTACTGCCGCTCGAAATCTGTACAGCGCGCCGCTTATGCCGGATCGTCTGAGAAGTCGGACATTCAAGCTTCAGCGGAGGCCGCAGCGCCGACCGAGTATGAAGAGTGTCTTGCCTGTCAATAAAACTTCGTAAAATGATCACAATGGAAGCGCCTCAGACCTAAGGGTCTGGGGCGTTTTTATTTTTAGCGTATGAGGGGCAAATTACGATTAAGATCCGTACAAGTTGTCAACACTCCATTTACTCAATTGAGGCGATTTTTAGGAACGAAACATCGCAAACGGTGTTATACTGTCAGTTGGGTACAGCATGTCCAATGCGCCTTGAAGCGGCGGGCATGTTTGGAGATGGGAGAGTCAGGAATGGCGAAGGGAATACTATACCAAGGCCTTAATGGCGCATGTGGTATGGCTTTCGTCCTGTTCTCAGGTCCATGTGGGGCGCAAGAGCAAGCTTTGCAAGAGGGGCTGTCTGCAAAAATTGCTTCTCAGTCTGCCAGCGAGTTGGTGTTAGCCCCTTTTGAGAGCCGCCAGGCCAGTGCCTTCACAACGACATCCCTTCCTCCGTATCAAGATGATGTCCGGTTGGAGCCTGTGGCTGCGCGGTTTACGCGCCACTATCTCGATGCGCAGATCGCGCACGATTACCGCAGCCCACGCCTGGTGGACTTTGGCCAGGAGGCCACATTGGCTGAGGCGGAGGATGGGCGGCGTATCGTCTTGTCTTTATTTAATCCGTCTAAGCCTGGGGCCTTGTTGAACGCGACACAAAGCCAGTTCAACGATGATTTGAACGCAGGGCTCTTTAGTGAAGGGCGCCGTCAAGACACGTTCAGTGCGGTGGGACTGCGCTATGAATGGGCCTTAGATGCGCCCGGCGGTGAGAGCGGTCTGGATTATGGCTGGACCCCGCGCGCGGGTGTGGCCATTGCCGACGGCGGCACCGCGACGCAGGCCGGTGCAAGCGTGCGTTTGGGTCAGTATTTAGACTTCGATCAGGATGGCGAACGTCCGGCCTGGTATTTCTTTGCAGGTGCGGATCAAACCACAGTGGTGTATGATGTCTCTGAGGGACTGAATATGCGCTCAGCTTTTTCGATGAATTCGCAAGCCATTGTGGGTGATGCCCAGGCTGGTTTTGCGATGCGCTTTGGTGAAGCTGACTTATCTGTGGCTTATATCCATCGTGAAACCAATTATTCTTTGCCAAACCATTCTTGGGATACCAGTGAAGGCTTTGGGGCGTTCACGCTTACCTGGCGTCGTTAAGTCCGGGCTTTGTGCTTTTGGTTTAGCGACGATCACAATGCTGTCGAGCGCGATGGCTCAGGCGCAATCGAGCCAGACGGACACACCTCCACCGCCCGCATATTCCGATCGCCCGGTGATTTCTCTGCTGATCGAGAATGATCTTTTTGGTGGCACCGATCGCAATTACACTAATGGTGTGCGTTTGGAAGCTGTGTCGGCGGCCAATGATGTCCACCCCCTGCTCAATCGATTGGCGCGCAATATTCCCTTTATTGATCTCAGCGATGCTGATTTGCGCCAGGGTGTTGCGATTGCCCATGTGCTTTATACCCCGAGTGACATCAGCCTGGACAATCCCCCTGAAGATGATCGGCCCTATGCGGGCTATCTCACGGGCAGTTTCTTTGTCGCCGCGCGTCGTGAGTATGAGCAACATACCGTTCAGCTGAATATCGGCCTGGTGGGGCCCAGTGCCGGGGGAAAATTCGTTCAGCAAAACTGGCATAAAATGATTGATGGCCAAGAGCCACGTGGCTGGGATCATCAACTGCATGATGAGCTGGTTTTTGCCCTGTCCGCGCAGCGTATGCGCCGTCATCCGGGGCCGGACTTAGGGCCATTGGAAACCGATGTGGTGCTCTATAGCGGTCTCACCTTGGGGACGGTACGTACGGATGTTTCTGCTGGCGGCAGTGTGCGCATCGGGCGCGATCTGGGCGCTGAATTTGCCCCGCCGCGCCTGCGCCCGGCTTTAGGTCCGTCGAGCCTTTTTAAGCCGACGCAGAATCTGGGTGGCTATCTGTTTGTTGGCGTTGGGGGGTATCTGGTGGGCCGCGATCTGTTTTTAGATGGCAATACCTATCGCGATAGCCCACGCGTGGATAAGCGTTGGGTGACCGGCGATCTTCAGGCCGGGGCCGCACTTTATGGCGGGCCATGGCGGGCATCCTTCACCTATGTGGTGCGTACCGAGCAATTTATTGGTCAGGACGGCAGCGACCAGTTTGGTGCGATCGCCCTGACACGGCGGTTTTAGTCTAAGGCCTGTAAAGCTTGATCGAGATCGGCGATCAGGTCTTCTGCGGCCTCCAGACCGGCAGAAATGCGCAATAGCCCATCTTTAACCCCGGCTTTATCGCGGGCCTCTTGCGTCATGGCCTTATGGGTCATTAAGGCGGGCACATTGATCAGGCTTTCCGCCCCGCCCAGAGATTGCGCCAGGGTGAAGAGGTTTAGTTGGCGCAGGATTTTCGCCCCGCCGTCCAGTCCGCCTTTGACCTCAAAGGCCAATAAAGGCCCGAAGGCCGATTGCTGGCGCTTGGCAATCTCATGACCGGGGTGGCTGGCAAGGCCAGGATAATCAACATGCAACACATGCGGGTGAGCATCGAGAAACTGCGCAATTTTCAGCGCGGTGTCTGATTGCGCTTTGGCACGCAAGGGCAGCGTGCGTAGACCGCGTAGCGCCAGGAAGCAGTCAAAGGCCGCCGCGCCTGTTCCCGCCGCATTCGCCCACCAGGCATACCGTTCGGCGTGATCGGGGTCTTTCGCGGTCAAAACCCCGCCAATCATATCCGAATGACCATTGATCAGCTTGGTTGCAGAACTGACCACCACATCCGCGCCCAGCTCCAGCGGGCGCTGCAAGGCGGGCGAAAGCACGGTGTTATCCACCGCGACGATGGCCCCGGCGGCCTTACCTAGTTTGGCGGCTGCTTCGAGATCGGTGATGCGGATGCGGGGGTTTGACGGCGTTTCTAAGAGCAGGAGGTGAGCTGGGCTTTCTAATGCCGCAGCCAAGGCCGCTAAATCGGTGCAATCGACATAATCCACACTGAAGCGCCCGCCCTGGGCGCGCGCATCTAGCAGGCGGTGGGTGCCGCCATAGCAATCATGGGCGGCCACAATGCGCGCCCCGATGGGAAGGTCATTGAACAAGAGATCAATGGCGGCCATGCCCGATGTCGTCGCGACCGTGCCCGCACCGCCTTCCAACGCCGTGACGGCATCGGCGAAGACCTGGCGGGTGGGGTTGTTGGTGCGCGCATAATCAAAACCGCCGGGTTTTGTGGCGTCTTCACGGATGAAGGTCGCAGACACGCAAATTGGCGCAACAACGGAGTTATAGCCTGGATCGCGGTTAATACCGGCCCGGGCCGCACGCGTTTCAAAGCGTTCGGTGGGGGTGGGCTTTTCAGTCATGGCTTACTCCGTCAAGAAGCGGGTCACCGCCTCAATATCTTTCAAAAATGCATCATGGCCATAGAGGCTGGAATGGCGTGTGATCCGCGCATGGGCCATGCGCGCGGCCGTATCAGCAATATCTTCTGGCGGGGCCAGACGATCTTCATCGACGGCAAAAAACTGCGTAGGCGCGGTGATGCGCTCTACCGCGACATTGGCGCTGTCCATGGAATAGGACAAGGCCAGAAACCGTTCCGCACTGGTTTTCTGGGCATAGGCTTTGCCGCGCGCCTCTAAATAGGCCTCAATCCCGGCTTCATCGCGGCTGCCGGGCTTTGGATCGAGGAAGCGCTCTTTAAATTCATCCGGGGTGCGATAGGTCGTCATGGCCAGGCGGCGGGCAAGATCAACGCCCTGTTCCGGCGCGCCTAAATCGCGGGCCATTTTGACGGTTTCACGCTGGATGGAGCGCCAGGCTGTAATCATCGGATGGGGCCGGGCCGCAGCACTTAATACTTTTAAGGCGGTGACGCGCTCAGGATGGTGGGCTGCAATCGTCATGGCGATCGTGCCGCCATAGGATGCTCCGATCAGGCCAAAAGTATCGAGACCGGCTTGATCGGCAAGAGCCATAATCGCTTGGGCTTGATCGTCCAGGGTGGGGAAGGGGCGAACCTCTTCGCCCAAAAAACACACCGACAATAATTGATAGGCGTTTGGACACAGCGCTTTACCGATGCCCGCAATGCCGGGCCACCAGCCGGTATCGTCAAAACAGGGACATAATTGGTCATTGGCGGAAACCCCGCCTAATACGATGTAGGCGGGAGCCCCTTGGGGCCCTAAGATCTGACCCCGGGCCTGAACGCGTTGCCCATTGGCCAAGGTCACCGTCGCGCGCAGGGCGCGGCGCAGCGGTTGAGCCTCCATCGCGGCCGTATTTCGCTCGGGCTGCGCTGGGGTGAAGGCGGTGATCACGTTAGAGGCCAAGGCTGTCGTCATTCTTCATCCACGTCTTTTTGCGCTTGCGCCGTTTTACGGGGACCAAAGGATGGGTGGAGGCTCACGCATCGCTTTAGCCGTACTTTTTACGCGCCCGCAAGCTGACTTCAAATCGGCGCAAGCCAAGATATAAAGATATGTTTATGTGGGGTCCAGTGATTTTTAATTACACGGTGCGACGCATGCGCCCGATTGTGGGTTTTTTGCGGGAAAACCACTACCCGTCGGTATTCAGACGTGCTGATATACTATATGTAGATAAACTGAGGTTACAGTTTACAGACTATGATTCTGCGCAATTGGGTCTAAATTCAACTGAATAGAGCGATGCGCGACGTGTGAGGGTGTTTAGCGATGAGCAAAATTATTACAGATCTTCCAGGCCTGATGGCGCCCAGCTTGTCTTACAAGCCGTTCAAATACCCTTGGGCCTATCAGTTTTGGCAGCGCCAGCAACAGGTTCACTGGATGCCGGAAGAGGTGCCCTTGGGCGAGGACTGTAAAGACTGGGCCGTGAAGCTGACCGATAAAGAGCGTAATCTGCTGACCCAGATTTTCCGCTTCTTTACCCAGTCGGATGTCGAAGTTGGCGCGAACTATATGGAAAACTACATGCCGCTCTTCAAACCGGTTGAAGTGCGCATGATGTTGGCAGCCTTCTCCAACATGGAAACCGTCCATATCGCGGCCTATGCGCTTTTGCTCGAAACCATCGGCATGCCGGATTCTGAATTCTCCGCCTTTATGGAGTATGAGGAAATGGCCGCCAAGCATGATTATCTAGGTCAATTTGGCGTCGAGACAGAGGCGGATATCCTAACCTCGATGGCCGTATTTGGCGGCTTTACCGAAGGGCTGCAGCTGTTTGCCTCTTTCGCCATGTTGATGAATTTCCCACGCTTTAACAAGATGAAGGGCATGGGCCAGATCGTGTCGTGGTCGGTGCGTGATGAGAGCTTGCACTGCGAAGGCATGATCAAGCTGTTCCACACCTTTGCTGCGGAAACCGGGGCGCTGACCAAGGCGGTCAAAGACAATATCGCTGATTGCTGTCAGACCGTTGTGAAGCTGGAAGATAAATTCATCGAGCTAGCCTTCGAGGCCGGTGAGGTCGAAGGCATGACCGCGCAGGATATCAAAAACTATATCCGCTATATCGCCGATTGGCGCATGAAACAGCTCAAGCTTGATCCGATTTATGGCATTCAAGAACATCCCATTCCCTGGCTGACTGAAATCCTTAACGGGGTAGAGCACGCCAACTTCTTCGAAGCGCGTGCCACGGAATATTCCAAAGGCGCGACCAAAGGCGATTGGCATGGCGATGCCGGTGTTTGGTCAAACTTTGACAAGTGGAAATCGGCTAAGCGGACTTTGAACGTACCCGCGGAGTAAGGTCTGAGTGCTTGTCATCGCGGCCTTGAGCCGGGACCCATGCTGTGAGCTTGCTCTACCCGCGCGGCATGGACCCCAAATCAAGTTCTGGATGACATATGTGACCCTGTCCTCCCCTGCGAAGCGGGGGAGGTGGTCCGTCAGGACCGGAGGGGGCGTTTTTATGTCTTTGCAGATTAAGTAACACTGTCATCCCCGACTTGATCGGGGATCTATGTACTTTGACGGCATACACAATAGATCCCGGCTCGCGACTTTGAGTGCGCTACCGCCTTTCGGCTACTTGAGCGCTAACGCTTCTCCGGGATGACACTATGGGTATGCTTTGAGTGTAAGCGTCTGTGTTGTCATGCCCCCTCAGTCAGCTTCGCTGACAGCTCCCCCGTAAACAGAGGAGCACACCCCTCTGTCATGCCACACGTGATCTGGCATCCATGGCGTGAGCGTGCTCCACCCGCTCGGCATGGCCCCCAAATCAAGTTTGGGGTGACATAGGGAGCGTCCACTTCAGTTTAGCGCCCTAAACAGGCTTACCCATTGACCCGGCCAGTTATGTCCTGGGTGCGTAAGAGCTGTTGATAGGTATAAGGCAGGATCACCACGCCTTCGGCGAATTGCATCAGATAGGTCATCAGGGCAAAGACGGTTCCGACGGGAGCCTCAAGGCGCATAATGCCATCATACAGCCCAAAGAGGATGGCCAGGATGATCAAGAGATAGGTCAGGCCGAAATTGCGCGATTCTAGGTCTGATAGAGAAATCCGCCAGCGTGCGAGCGTTTTGAAATGGCTGCGCTGGCGCGCCTTTTCACGGCTTTCGAAGATGGCAACTTGCTGTTCTATTTCATCATTCAGCGCTTTGTTCAGGCGTTTAATGCGCGGGCTGGCGATGGCAAAAATCGCAGTGACAGCTAGGCATGCGCCAAGTGTCACCCAGAATACCCGCCCGTTCAGGAAGGCGATCATGATCACCGACCCGAAGAGGCTAATTGCGGCGGTCAAGGCAATGGGCAGTTCGTTTTCAAAGAAATCGACGACTTCGCGGATCAGATTGGCGCGCGCACTGATCTGCGAGAGGGGGGCGTCCTTGGCCTGTTCACGCTCGACCAGATCCGCGCCGACTTTGGCGTAAATGCCTGCATACACCCGTGTATCATACACGCGGCGCAAAGTGCCAACGGTGAGGCTACCAGCCATGACCGCACACAAGAGGGCAAAGCCCGTCCATTCCTTGGCGATCAGGCCATTGATCGCGATGCCCAGGACCAGAGGCTCTATCAAGGTAAAGAGGTTCTCGAAGGCGAGAAGGGCGAAGGTGCCGGTGATTTTCAGCCAATTTTGGCGAAACAATTGGCCATGGGTGATGGGTTTGGGCTCAAGTGAGGCGTCAGAGGACATGGGGGCGCTCCATTTCGCGCTGAGAGGGTCAGCGTAAAACGGGCCTAGCGGTCAATTATGGTCAAAACCGGTATGGTTGGAGGAAGACGGCTCGGTCTTCGCGCTAAGCCCGCAGGAATAATCAAGGATGATGCGGTGCCCGAAAGGGCGCGCGCCAAGTCATAGCGCTTTGAAAGCATAAAAAAGGCGGAAGGGGCCCCCTTCCGCCTTTGATCATTTACGCGAAGTCGTGAGTGATTAAATCACCAGCTCGCCTGCGGGTTCGCGCAGATTATAATGCGAGCTCATCACCCGGCCATAGGCCCCGGTTTCGGTGATGATGAGGATATCGCCTTCTTCAGTTTCGGGGAGCAGACGGTCGGCCCCCAAAAGGTCGGCGCTTTCGCAGATCGGCCCGACGATAGAGGCCAGTCCGGAAGGGGCCTCATCCAGCTTGGAGAGATTATAAATCTCATGACGCGCGCCATAAAGCGCAGGGCGAATAAGGCTGTTCATCCCCGTGCCAGTACCGATAAAGCGCGTAGAGAAGCTCATTTTGATCTGGGTGACGGGTGTGAGCAGAACGCCGGCTTCAGCCACCAGATAGCGGCCCGGCTCCATCCAGATTTGGTAATCGGGGACGGCTTTACGCAAATCTGCGAGATTTTGGTCGACCAGTTCCAGATCCAAAATTGGCGCATCGGCGCTTTCTGGAATGCCCAGGCCCCCGCCCACATTCAAAATGCGGATGTCGGGGAAATGCTCGGCCGCCTTGGCGAGAATAGCGCCCAATTCTTTCCAGTGATCTGGCTCGGTCACGCCGGAGCCCGCATGGCAATGGAAGCCAATGACGTTGACCCCGCTGCTCGCCACCGCAGCTTTTAAGTCATCAAGCTGATCGAGCGGAATGCCGAACTTGGCCTTGGGTCCAGCCGTTTTGACGTGCTGGTGATGGCCACGCGGGCGATCAGGATTAAGGCGCACGATCACGTTTTTATCGTTGAACAATTCGGGCCAATGGTGCAGCGGGTGCAGGCTATCCAAAGTCAGATGCGTGCCTAGCGCCAGAGCGGCTTCATATTCACTGCGCGCGGCAAAATTGGGCGTGAACAAGATCCGATCCATGGGCAGATCGGGCAGGACCTCGCGCACGCGATTGACCTCTCCCAGGGAGACGCATTCAAAGCCAACGCCCGTGGTCTCAACGGTTTTCAGCAGCTCAGGATGAGGGTTGGCCTTCATGGCGAACCAGGCGCGGTCGACCGATTTCAAACCGGCAATGGCGCGGGCGCGCGCATGAACGGTTTCGCGGTCATAGACATAAAGCCCGCCTTCACGCGGGGCGTTTTGCAAAAGTTGCTCGCGTTTGGCCCGCCACCAGGGATCGGGGCGCTGGGGCTTGGCTTTGACCGGCGCGGTGATTTCCGCCCAGCTGGGGCCAAAGACCGGGCCGTCTGCATCCCCGATCAGGCCGTCATGCAGGCGTACGGCCAGGGCGCGCCCCTCATCTTCATCCACGACAACGGTAAAATTGAGGTCATTGGCCGCCTGAGAGACGAGCCGGATTGGCTTATCTTGAAAGACTTCCAGGGCGGGCGCGAGTTTATGCAGGATCCGGCGCACACCATAACCGACCAGGCTGACGGCGGCGGTGTTTTCCACGATCTGAACGCGGCAATAGGCCTCCAGCGCCGTTTTCAAGCGCTGCAAACGCGCTTCATCCAGACCTGGATCGGGATCAAGTGAGACCGTGACATTGGTTTCAGAGGTTGAAACCAGATCGACCGAGACGCCGCAGTGTTTGAAGCAGGCAAAAATCTCGGCCAGGAAGCCGGCTTGGCGCCACATGCTGGAGCCTTCCATGACCACCAGGCGCACGCCGGTTTTAACCGAAACGGCTTTGAGGGCCGGGGCATCATCGCCGGGCTTTTCGGTAATGGTCGTACCGGGTAATTCCGGGCGGAAGGTGTCACGCACGACCATGGGAATGCCCGCACGCCGGGCTGGGCCAATAGAGCGCGGATGAAGAACTTTACCGCCCATGGTGGCGATTTCCTGGGCTTCCTCATAGCTGAGCGCGGACAGAAGCCGTGCGCCGGAGGTGAGGCGAGGATCGGCGGAGAAGAGACCTGGCACATCGGTCCAGATCTCAACGCTTTGTGCCTCTAACTTGGCGGCATAATAGCTCGCCGAGGTGTCAGACCCGCCGCGGCCCAACAGCACCGTTTCATCGTGCGCGTTCGAGGCGATGAAGCCCTGGGCCAACACCAGCTGATAATCATCCAGGCGCGTTTGTAGATAGCTATCGGGGCCATCTTCAACGGCGTTATCGAGATAGGCGCGCGCATCTTCGCCCTCAAAAGCGGCTTTCATCACGCTACGGCTATCCAAACCATAGGGTTTGAGGCCATGGGCCTTGAGGCAGGCCAATCCCAGGGCCGAGGCCATCAGCTCACCCAGTGCCATCAGTTCAGCGCGTACGCGTGCGCTCGCCTCACCGATCAGGGCAATCCCGGCGGCAAGCTGATCCAGGCGCGAAAAATGCTCGGCCAGCAAGGCCTGACCCTCGAGCTTGGCATCGCGGGCAAAATCGAGATGGCGCAGCTTGATCGCTTTGACGCTGGCCTCGCCATGGCCTTTCAGGGCCTGTTCGGGCAAGGCTTCCAAAAGATTAGATACGCCAGACAGCGCGGAATGAACGATGAGGACCTTTCGCTTGTCCTCGATCCGTTTTCGCGCCAGCTCCGCAATCAGACCCCACGTTTTCGGCTGGGCCACAGAGGTGCCACCGAATTTCATGACGATCCAAGGCGAAGTCAGCGTAGTCATCCTTTTTCATTCCTTCAAACACTAAGCCCTGGGCAAAAGGCCAAGGGCGGCTTGTCCTAGCGCGTTGTCTTCGCATGCGCAAAAGCTTCATCATGTCATGGACCTGTCGTGTGGAAGCGCTAAGGTGCGTCCTACAACTTTTGGGAGGTGGTTATGCGTCGGATTTTGTTGAGTTTTCTCTCTCTGGTGGTGGCCTCTTGTGCTCACGAACCGCAAAACGAGATAGATGGTCAGGACACTGCGAGTGTGGCGGATATGCACGCCAATGCGGCACCGCTTGTCGTGATGATTGGCGTGGATGGTCTGCGTTGGGATGCGATTGATCGCCATAATGCCCCAACTTTGCAGAGCTTAGCGCAAAATGGCATGCGTCCTGAGAGCATGATCCCGGTGATGCCGACCAAAACCTTTGTCAATTTCTACTCTCTGGCCACAGGGCTTTATCCTGAACATCACGGGATTGTGACCAACGCGCCCTATGATCGCGCCTTCGGTGAGGGCTTCGTCAATCAGACCAGCCCCGGCGAAGCGCGCTGGTGGGGGGGAGAGCCGATCTGGGTCACCGCCGAGCAACAAGATGTGCGCACGGGTGTGATGTTCTGGCTGGGCTCAGAAGCGCCCATCAAGGGCGTTCGTCCCACAGAATGGCGTCCTTTTGATCAGAATAAACCCTATGATGAGCGCGTTGAAGAAGTGCTCGGCTGGCTGGCGCGCGAAGGCGATGAGCGTCCGGGCTTTGTCGCCTTCTACATGTCGGCTGTAGACACCGCCGCGCACCGGTTCGGCCCTGAAAGCGAAGAAGAAGGTGAGGCGATTGCTCTGGTCGATCAAACCATCGCGTCTTTCTTAGACGGGTTAGAGGCTTTGGGCCTTCGCGATCAGGCCAATATCATTATCGTTTCTGACCACGGCATGACCCATACTCTGCAAAGCGACTACATCTATTTGGATGATTATGTCTCGCTCGACGGGATTTATGTGCCCGAGCTGGAAGGGCGCTATGGCAATAGCTATCATCCCTTTGTGCAGATCTTTGCCGAACACGATGGCCAGGATATGGATGCGGTTTATGATGCGTTGAACGGTGTGAACCCGCACATGCAGGTCTATCGCCGGGATGCTCTGCCAGAGACCTATCATTTCAACCATCCAGATCGCGGGGCGGATCTGTTTGTCGAAGCCGATCTGGGCCGCTCTATTCGTTTGCGCGCGCCAGAGCCGCAATGGCCGACGCCCATTCCTGGCAATCATGGCTATGATAACCGCGAAAAAGATATGCATGCGACCTTCATCGGCCAGGGTCCGGCATTCCCGGTGGGTGCCCGTCCGGACAGCTTTGAAAACGTCAATGTCTATCTGATGATTGCGTGTATCTTAGGCTTGGAGCCTGCGCAGACCGATGGCGATGCCGCTTTGGTGGAAAGCTTGCTGAGCCAAAGCTGCCCCAGCTTTCACTAGGACTATAATTTCACAATTTTAGACTTTTCAGTACGCGTTGAATTTGGAAGGATCTCTCTCCTAGAGGAAAACAATCCATAAGGAGGGAGATCCCCCATGAACGACGAACCCCATCGTATTACCTATCTGGCCCACACTTTTTCTGCCGCCGCGCTTGAATTTCACCGCGGACAGATGGCAAAAAGGGGCTATCATATGGAAGGGCGTATTGAGCCCTCTACCTTCCAGATGATTGATGAAGATGGCAAAACGGCTCCCGCCTTTGAGGGTAAGCCGTTATTCAGTGTCACCTTCGTCAAAAATCATGGAGGCTAACCCGATAATAAAACGAGGAAAAAATGGGTATTGCCACGGTCGCACCACACGATGTCTCAAAGAGTTTTACCACTCACCTTAGTGCTGAAAGTGCGGTCAGCGAGCTGATCCGATTGTTTGATCAATCGGTGTCCCATTTGCGTGAAGCCCTTCGGGCCTATCTCGATCATGGTGAACTGCCTGATGGCGCGCAGCGCCGTTCAGGCGGTTTTGCCTATCCAGAACTGCGCATTACCTATCGCCCGGAAGGCTCCGTCCCGCCGGTCAGCCGCGCCTTCGGGAAATTCTCCGAAAGTGGGGTCTATGCCCAATCCATCACTCAGCCGCGCTTGTTTCAGGCCTATTTGACGGAGCAGATTGCGTTATTGGCCGGGGAATATCCGATCGCGATTGAGACCGGGCTCTCAACCCAGGAAATCCCCTTCTCCTATGTGCTGGATGGGGCGGCGGATTTAGATCTGGATGGGGTGGAGGTCGCCGATCTGGTGCGCCATTTCCCGTATGCCGATCTCAGCCTGGTCGATGATAGCTTGCCCAATGGGGCGCAGCTGTTTGATGCCGATCAAGTGCGCGCGCTATCCCTGTTTGATGCGGCCAGAACCGATTATTCGCTCAAACGGCTCCAGCATTATACCGGCACCCCGGTTGAGGATTTTCAGCAATATATCCTCTTCACCAATTATCATCGCTATGTGGATGAATTCGTCGCCTGGGCCGTCGATCAACTGGGCGCGGACAATGAATATAACGCCTTAAGCGCGGCCGGCTTTGTCAGCGTAGATGGCACCAGTGAAGATCCGGTGACCCAGGTCAGCAATGCACCCTGGCGGCGTTTCCAGATGCCGGCCTATCATTTGAAGGCCCCGGGCGGGCGCGGGATCACCCTGGTCAATATCGGGGTTGGACCATCGAATGCCAAAACCATCACCGATCACTTGGCGGTGTTGCGCCCGGAATGTTGGTTGATGGTTGGCCATTGCGGGGGGCTGCGCCATTCCCAACGCCTGGGCGATTATGTGCTGGCGCACGCGTATCTGCGCTATGATCATGTATTGGACCGCGATCTGCCGCGCGAAATTCCGATCCCGCCCATCGCAGAACTGCAAATCGCCTTGCAAAGCGCGGTGCGTAAAGTCACCGGGGATACTGGTGAGGCCTTGAAGCGGCGCATGCGCACCGGCACGGTCGTGACCTATGCTGATCGCAACTGGGAATTGCGTTACCAGCAAGAGGCCCGGCGCATCAACCAATCACGCGCCATCGCGGTGGATATGGAATCGGCGACCATTGCGGCCAATGGCTTCCGCCTGCGTGTGCCCTATGGGACTTTGCTGTGCGTTTCGGATAAGCCGCTGCATGGGGAGTTGAAGCTGCCGGGCGCGGCGAACCTCTTTTATCAACGCGCGGTGTCAGAGCATCTTCGCGCGGGGGTTGAAACGATTGAGCTTCTCAAGCAGGAAGGTTCTGGCGCGCTGCACTCGCGAAAATTGCGCAGTTTTGACGAGCCGCCCTTCCGTTAAGCCTCGCGAACCCTTGGAATTTTAAAAAAGCATCATATTTTATCGCTCGCGGGTTTGACCAAAGCGGCCTATAGGCAGGGCTTTATGTCGGACCCGATGAGGAGCGAGACCATGAGCGCGCGCCATACCCCCCTGGAGGGTGTTCACAATTTTCGGACCTTTGGCGGGTATGCCTGTCAGGATGGCCAGCTGGTAGATGGGCTTTATCGCTCCGGCCAATTCTCGCGCGCCTCGCAAACCGATCGCGCTACTTTAGAGGCGCTGGGCATTGGCGTGGTGGCGGATTTGCGCCGGCCCAAAGAACGTGAGATTGAGCCTTCATGGTGGGGCGAGAAGGCGGGCGTCACTGTGCTCGCCTCCGATCATGTCGGCGATAAAGAGCCGCCGCATTTTGTGTTTCTGCGCGAATCTAATCTCAGCGTTGAGAATATTCAGCGCTTTATGCGTGATACCTATCGCCGCTTGCCCTTTGATGCGGGCAATATCGCGATTTTTAAATCCGCGATTGAGGCTTTGGCCCATTCGCCCGCCGACAGTGGTTTCATCGTCCATTGCGCGGCAGGTAAGGATCGCACGGGGCTGTTTTGTGCCTTCTTGAAGGCGGAGCTGGGTGTCTCCTATCAAGATATTCTCGATGATTATATGATGACGAATACCGCCGTCGATTTCGACGTGATCATGCCGGGCTATCATCAGCGCATCAAAACTGAGTTTGATCGCACGATGAGTGATGAGGCGATGCGCGCCTTCTTGGGCGTTGAGGGCGAATATCTGGACGCCGCCTTTGATGAGATCAAAGATGCCAGTGAATACTGGCGTGATGCGGTCGGAGTGAGTGAGGCCGATCTGGCAAAGCTGCGCGAACGTCTGGTGATCAAGGCGGGCTAAGCCTATATCGCCAGGTCATGAGTGTGATCGAGCTTTCTTGGCGATGTCCTTTGGTGGCCTTCGCGCCCTTGAAGGGGGTGGCCTATAGCCAGCTTTTATATGGCGGTGGGGCCAAGGCGAGCGGGCGTTTCAGCTATATTTGTGCCTTTCCCGACTTCACGATTGAGGATGAAGACGCTGCGCGCGGCTTTTCTCGCCTGCGTGAACAGGCGCGCCCTTTAAGGGGACAGGGTGAAGGCTTTCACAGCGGTTATTGCGGGCTGATGGCTTATGATCTGGGTCAAGCCTTTGAAACGGTCCCGCGTTTAAGCGATGGGATCAGCGCCTGGCCGAAAATCGCCATGGGTTGGTATGGCGCAGTGGCGGTCTTTGATCATGATGAGAAAAGCTTGATCGTGCGCGGCGTAGACCCTGATGCCTGCGCCCGTCTGGCCGATGCCTTGGGGGCGGCGGCCTTGCCCGCGCCCACAGCCACGGGCCAGCTTGATCAGGTTTGGAGTGATGGGCAGTATTTGAACGCCGCCGCGCGTGCGCGTGATTATGTGCGTGCGGGTGATATTTTTCAGGTCAATCTGTCACACGCTTTTCAAGGCGCGATCAAAGGCGAGGCCGCGCCCTATGATGTGTTTCGACGCTTAGCCCAGACCAGTGCAGCCGGGTTTTCCGCCTATTTCTGTCTGGATGAGCGCCGCGTCATCGTTACCAATTCGCCGGAGCGGTTTTTAAAATTCTTTGAGACGGGAAGGGTTGAGGCGCGGCCCATCAAAGGCACGCGCGCACGCGGGAAAACGCCTGAAGCCGATGCACGCGCGCGCGAAGCGTTAGAAGCCAGTCTTAAAGACCGCGCAGAAAATCTGATGATTGTCGATCTGATGCGCAATGATCTGGCGCGCGTCTGTCAGGCCGGATCGGTAAAAGTGCCGGAGCTTTTCAAAGTTGAAAGCTTTGCCAATGTCCACCATCTGGTCTCCACCATCGAAGGTCAGTTACAGCCGGGCCGCGATGTTTATGATCTTCTGGCGGCCAGCTTTCCACCGGGCTCGATCACCGGGGCCCCCAAATGCCGCGCGATGGAGATTATCGCTGAGCTGGAAGGGGTGTCGCGTGGGGCCTATTGTGGCGCGATGGGCTGGCTGGATGGGGCAGGCTCTGCTGATTTAAACGTGATGATCCGCACTTTATCCTGTGTGCGTCATGGCGCGGATTGGACTTTAGAAGCGCGCTCAGGCGGGGCGATTACCATTGATTCTCAGCCCCAGCACGAGTTGGATGAAACCCATGCCAAGCTGGCCGCGATCCGCGCGGCGCTGGAGGGGTGATGAGCGAGATTTATTGCGATGGCGAATTTTACCCTGCCGATGAGGCGGGCCTAACCTTTACCGACCGCGGATTTCTGTTGGGTGATGGCGTCTTTGAAACCTTGCGCTGGCAGGGCGGTGAGGCGCGCCATTGGCCGGACCATCAAGCGCGCATGAGGCGCGGCTTGGCGCTGATGGGGCTGGATGCGCCCGATTGGACGGCCTGTCAGGGCGCTTTGCCGCGCCTGGCTGAAGCGTTGAAGGGGCAGACCGGTGTGCTTCGTTTGAGTGTCACACGCGCCAGCTTGGGCCGAGGGCTCTCAGTCGAGCCCTTCTCTGACAGCCGGGTGGTGATGCAGATGGCCCCCTTGGCGCGAATGCAGGCCCCGCATCTGATCTGGGTCAAGGATGTTTGCCGCAATAGCGCCAGCGCCTTTAGTCAGTTTAAATCTACCAGCTATGGCGAAATGATTGCCGCGCGGCATCTCGCCCGCCAGGGCGGCGGCACCATGGCGCTCATCGGTTCACCTCAAGGCCATATCGCTTCAGCCGATTGTGCGAATGTGTTCTGGATTACCGATGAGCGGATTTATACCCCGGCGCTTTCCACCGGGGCGATGCCCGGAACAATGCGCGCACGGGTGATGGCCGCTCTTCAGCAAGCGGGCCTGGAGATT
Source organism: Woodsholea maritima DSM 17123 (assembly GCF_000382325.1). Lineage (GTDB taxonomy): Bacteria > Pseudomonadota > Alphaproteobacteria > Caulobacterales > Maricaulaceae > Woodsholea > Woodsholea maritima. The sequence continues at coordinate 448,655 of NZ_KB908056.1, read as the reverse complement.
GAAGAAGGCACGTTTGCGCCTGCCGTGCTCGATCAGGCCAGCGCGATCCTGCTTACCAATGCTTTGATCGGGATGATGGCGGCGCAGTCCTATCACGGGCGCGCTTTGGATCAAATCTGCCCGCTTCGTGATCAGATCTTAGCGCTAACCTGCGCGCTTTAAGGGATACGGGTCACAATGCGCGAGATGCGTGGGCGCAGATAGACGGTTTTGCGCATATGAAGATCATCCAGCTCACTGCCGCCAATCAGATTGTGATAGGCGTAATCGGCTTTGACCATGATGATGGACCCGCCCGGATCAATTAAATTGGCCGGGGCGTCCACATCAGAGCCAACAAGCAGCGCATTCGTGCCGCGCGCAGAGCTCCAATGGACAATCGGATCGCCTTCAGAATCCAGCACGACCGAGGTCACGACCATGGCCAAGCTGTCGGTGCTATAGGGCGCAAAGATCAGATCAGCGGCCTGAAAGACTTGCGTCATTTCATTGGTGGTTATGAAGTCATCCTGGGTCACCAGATCGCCGACTGTATTGGCCGCTGCGGCCAATTTACGGTCTGCATTGAGCGCCAAGGTGGCTTGAACCGAGCCCAGATACAACCCCAGCATGACCGGTGCAATCAAGGCAAATTCCAGCGCGGATAAGCCCTTTTGATCGCGAATGAAGCGTTTGAGTAGAGAGGTAAGACGTGTGAACATGGTCATCTTCCCCTTACTTAAACGGTTCGTTTTTGAACGCGGTGGTCGACATGATCAGATGTTCATTGCCCGGCAGATTGGCCAAACCTTGACCAACATTTGGGGTATGGAATTTATACCGATAAAAGACCCGGACCAGCACAACCTCACCGGCATCACCAGGATCAAATTGCATGGAACCGGTGTCGAGATTGCCGCTGGAATCCATGGGGATAGCGGGCGCGCCGCCGCCAAAGCCATTGAGTTGGCGCACATCCACACTTAACCGGGCACAATCGGCAATGACTTCGATACGCCGACAGATCGTATTGTGAAACGCACCGGCAGGGTCGGGAGAATTGGCATTTTGCACCTGACCGGTACGAATGGTGCGCGCGGCAATCTGGGTCGCGTTTTCAACGATAGAACTGGTCGCAAACATCAAAGCTGTTTCTAGAATTGCAAATAACAGCACAAAGAAGGGCAGTGCGATGAGCGCGAACTCAACCGCAGCGGCCCCCGATTGGGCGTGTTTGAAGCCTTCGAGTTTGGATTTCAGCCGTTTCAACACCGCGCCAGCCCCTTCGTCATTTGAGACGTGACTTTAGCGCCATGTGCTTAAAGCGATGTGAAAGCGAGTGGTTAAGACTTAGTTGCGCGGTGTCAGCGATACGCGTTCTTTATTGATTTCGTCATTCATGTCGTCGAACCAGTCTTTGTCATCACCAGGTTCTGGATTGGCGACGCAGTCTGGTGCACAATTATAGCTTTCCCGGCGGGTATTGCGAAAGACGCGAAGCGCGTTTTCATCGGACGCGGCGACATGAATATCGGCCACATAAACCACCTGGCCAGCTTCGTTGAGCGCTAACATATTGGTTGTGCCGGCGAGATGTCCGGTAATCAATACGGTTTGGTCGTCATGCAGGGCGATGCTGGCAATGCTGGTATTGCCCACCGCTAAGGTGGTGGCGGGTTCAGGCAGGCGCAACAGGGTCGTTTTATATATCGGCGCTTCAATCGGGGCGGCCAAAGCGCCTGCGCTGCATAAAACGAGGGTCAAAATTGCAAGTGCGAAATGCCGGATCATAGCCTGCCTCAATAGATGGGTTGGCGCTATCATGACTTAGGGCGGTGAATGAAGGGTAAAGGCGAGGGTTTTACACCTTATATATAAGATGGGAGAGCATTAACGCAGTGTAAATATTTCGTGTTAAGAGAATAAAAATCTTTATTTAAATTAACTATAGAAAAAATATGCATGGTTATCAATAATTAATCATGTCTTTTCACGACTTCTCAAGCTTCTTTGTGTTTATTAGCGTCATGTTCAAGGCGGTCGGGACAAGACGGTGCGCCTGGGCCCTTAGTAATTCCTGGAGGACACGAAATGAAAAATTTAGTCTCACGTTTTCTGAAAGACGAATCTGGCGCCACTGCAATTGAATACGGCCTGATCGCGGCTCTGATTGCTGTTGCCATTATCGGCGCTGCCACCGCACTCGGCGGTCAAATCAGCGCGAAATTCACCGAAGTGGGCACCGCTGTTCAAGGCGCGAGCGCGTCTTCTGGTACCGGTACCGGCACATAAGCTTCGCTTAAGTCGTCATCGAGGAAGGCCGCTCAATGGGCGGCCTTCTTTATTTTAAAGTGATGTTTAGATCTATATTCTATATTTGAGACAAGGGAGATTGATCATGATGGCTGCGATTGTTATTTTTCTTGTTCTGGGTTTGAGCCTCGTCGCGGCTGCCAAAGATGTCATGGGCTATACCATTCCTAATTGGATCGCGCTGGCCTTGATCGGTTTATTTCCGGTCGGAATTTTCGCTTTAGGGATGACGCTGCCTGATATTATGAACGCTGTGCTGGCCGGGGGCTTGATGCTGGTGATCGGCTTTGCCCTGTTTGCGCCGGGCTGGATTGGCGGGGGCGATGCCAAGCTGATGGCCGCTTTAGCGCTGTGGGTCGGCTGGAGTGATCTGATCGCTTTTGTCAGTTTCAGTGCATTATGGGGCGGGGTTCTGGCCATTGGTCTTCTTATCATGCGCCGTCAGCTGGCTCATATCCCCTATATTGCGACCCACGCGCCCAGATGTGTGGTGGAAGAGGGCGCGCCTGCGCCTTATGGTGTCGCGATTGCAGCTGGAATGCTGAGCGTTTTACCGAATAGTCATCTTTTAACTGCGCTTTTGGGCTAACCGTTAACGCTGCTTTGAGGTTTTCGCGCTTTCCTATCGGGTGACGCAATGCGTGCTGAGGGAACGGGGCCTCGAATATGGTTAGGATATTAGTCTTAATACTCGCCGGTGTGGCGGCCTTGGCGGCGGCTTTGTTCGTACGCCAGGCGATGCAACCTGCGCCCGGGCCTGCTGCGAATATCCCTGCGCCTGTGGCAGAAGTCCAAACCGTTGATGTGTTGACCCTGCGCGAGGATATCGGCGCGGGCATGCGTTTGACCCCCGATCATTTGCAATGGCGCGCCTGGCCGAAAGATAGCGTTTTAGAGAGCGCACTGGTACGTTCGGCCCAACCCGATGCCCGTGAAGCGCTGGCCGGTGCCATCGTGCGCTTTGAGCTTTATAGCGGGGAAGTCTTCGATCCGCGCAAAGTCGTTCAGGCCGGTGAAGCGGGCATGATGGCGGCCCTGGTTGAACCGGGCATGCGCGCGGTTTCCATTCCCATTGCTGCCGATACCGGCGCGGGCGGCTTTGTTCTGCCCGGTGATCATGTTGATGTGATTGTCAGTATTCCGATGGAGCAGCAATCACGCAGCCTTATAGGCGGTAGTGAAGCGGGCCAAAGCGTGGAGCAATCCAAACGCGTTGCCCAGTCGCGCGTGCTGGTTGAAAATTCACGCGTTCTAGGCGTCGATCAGATCGCAGGCGGTTTTGAAGAAAACGCCTATGTGGGGGAAACCATCACTTTGGAGATGCTGCCCGAGCAGGCGGTTCTGGTTTTGAACTCCCGCTATGAGGGCTATATTTCCGTGGTGTTGCGCAGCTATGCCGATAATGCGGGGGGCCCAACTTCGGGCGGGGAGGGCCCGCGCACCGCGACCGCGACCCGTCAGGTGCGCATGGTGGCGAACGGCCAGGCGCAAACCCTTCAAGTACCACGCCGGGGGCAACCACAATGATCAAACACGGTTTTGTCGCATGGCTGGCAGGGGCGTTGGGGCTTGCAGTGGCGCTCAGCGCGCCGGGTGTAGCGCAAGAAGCGACCAATACTCTGCGCATTGATATTCGCCAGCCCGGACAGGGGCCTGTCTCGGAAAATCTTAATTTGCCGCTGGGTCAAGCTGCGGTGATCAATATCCCGCACAAAGATGTGGCCGATGTGGTGGTGGCCAACCCCAGCGTGGCTGATGCCGTGGTGCGCAGTGCCAATCGCGCCTTCGTGATGAGCCAGGCCGTCGGGCGTACAAATATTTTCTTCTTCGCCGAAGATGGTCAATTAATCCTTGATCTTAATGTCCGGGTTGAGCGCGATATGTCGGGCCTGCAAGATGCGCTTGATCGCTTCATCCCCGATGGCCGGGTGCGTGCAGAAAGCCTGAATTCTAACATCGTTCTGTCGGGCAGTGTGCCCAGTGCGGCGGCGGCCGATACCGCCTTGAATGTCGCGCGCCGCTTCGTCGATGATCCCGAAGATGTGATCAGCCTGGTGAGCATTGAAGGGCGTGATCAGGTGATGCTGAAAGTGCGCATTGTCGAGATGCAGCGCAATGTGGTGCGCCAGCTGGGTGTGAACCTTAATGGCACGACCAATTTTGGCGAGTTCCGCCCCCCTGTGCGCCGGCCTTTGTTGGATGGCAACAGCAATCTAGTTTATGATCAGTTCGGTAACCAGATTTGGGAAACCGTGGCGCCGGGCTCCTTTGGCAGCAATAACACCATCAAAACCCAAAACTCCTTCGGGGTGGCGGGCGCGGCGCTGGGCGGTCTCACGGGCGGTCTGGGCTATAACAATTATGTCGATGGCGTGCTGCAAAGCTCGCTGGGCGCGACCCTGAATGCGTTAGAGCGCGTGGGCCTGGTGCGCACGCTCGCCGAGCCCAATTTGACGGCGATCTCTGGTGAAGCGGCAAACTTTTTGGCGGGGGGCGAATTCCCCGTCCCCAGTGGCCGTGACCGCGATGGCAATATCACCTTGCAGTTTAAACCCTTCGGTGTGGGGTTGGGCTTTACTCCCGTGGTGATGTCGGAAGGGCGCATATCTTTACGCATTTCTACCGAGGTCTCGGAGCTGTCCAATGAAGGCTCGATCACCTTGGGCGGCACCACTATTCGTGACGATCAGGGCAATGTGGTCCAGCAAGTCGATGGTCTGAACGTGCCTGCTCTCTCAGTCAGCCGGGCGGAGACGACCGTGGAACTGCCGTCTGGTGGCAGCATGGTTCTGGCCGGTCTGATCAAAGAGGAAACGCGTCAAGCGATTGATTCTGTTCCAGGTGTTGGGGCGCTTCCTGTCTTGGGCGCGTTGTTCCGCTCGCGTGACTTTGTGAATAATGAAACCGAGCTGGTCATCATCGTTACGCCCTATCTGGTCGATCCCGTGGGCCAGAGTGAATTAACCGACCCGGCCTATGGCTTTGCCCCGGCTTCGACTTTGGCGGGTTTCCTCCTGGGGCGCTTGAATGTCGTCTATGCGGCACCGGGCGCGGATATCGAGGGTAAGGGCTGGTCTGGCCCTATTGGATTTGTGGTGGAGTAAGACATGATGCGCGCGATTGTCATTTCAGGCTTGATGGGTGTCGCCCTGGGGCTCAGCGGATGTGTCACCTCTGGCCATGTGCCTCATCAATTGCCTCAGGTTCAGGCTCAACCCGTCATCATGAACAAGGTTATCCCGGTGAATAGTGCCGATACTGGCCTCACCTGGGCGCAGACGGCGGAGCTGAACGCCATCGCCGCTGAGTATAAAGCGCGCGGACATGGGCCTTTGATCATTGCTTACCCTGAGCGCACAGAAAATACGCCGGCTCTGGTCCAGGCCGCGGCCTGGGCGCGCGCGCATTTGAATGAACAGGGTATCGCTTGGCAGAATCTGCGCGGTGCCGGGATGGATTTGGACGCGGATGCCCCTGCGCACCTGCTCGTCACCTATATGCGCTATCAGGCGGTGGCCGATAAATGCCCCGGCGGTTGGGAAGATATGACCATGGCCAATCTTGCGGATAATCACGCGCGTTTTGGCTGTGCCACGGCACAGAATTTTGCGGCGATTATTAGCGATCCCCATGATCTGATCGCGCCGCGCGGCTCTGATCCGGCCAGCACCGAGCGGCGCCAAACGGTCACCGATGCCTATCAATCTGGCGAACGCACGGCCAGCCAGCGCAATGACGGGGAAAGCGGTGCCGTATCGACCGCAATCCGCAGTCAGAATTAGGAAAGGATCGGCCATGTCACACCCCAAACCGGCAGACGATAATCCTTTCGATCCGAATGATGATTTTCTGGATGATCAAGATCCGGGCCTGGATGAATTTGACCCCTTCCTGGACGCGGATGAAGTTGAGCGCCGGATGTTTTCCCAAGGTCTCAGCGCGTCTGCCCCCCAGGCCTCGCCTGCGTCTACTCTGGGTGATGAGGGTGATTTCGATAGTCTCGGCGATCCTCAAACCAAGCGTCCCTTTGGCGCGCGTCTGGCCGACGCCAATCGCGCTGAGACGATGGCCGAAGATTATCATGACTTCGATTCCAGTGGATCTACCGGCTTTGATAATCCCTTCGAGGGGCCAGCGGTTCATGCGCCTGCCCCGGTAACGCCTGCGCAAACCGACCCTACCGCCATGACCTTAGAGGCGATGCATGTCGCGCCCGAGATGAGTGTGCAGGGCGGGCTTTATGGCGAAATTGATGAAGACGATCCGACCATTTATCAGCCCATACCGCGCATTGATATTCAAGCCTTCTGTGAAAGCCCGGAAACCGGGCGTTTGATCCATACGGCGGGTAATGATCGGCGTTTGGCCAAGGCTCATGTCACGGTGGAGCTGGGCGGTCTGGCCGCTGCGATTGAGCGCTTTCATGATCATGGCACGCCTAACCTTCTCATTATTGAGACCGGAATGCGCGGCCAGGGGCTTTTTGATCAGCTTGATGAACTGGCTGGGGTCTGTGATGGCGACACGAAAGTTGTGATCATTGGCGCGGCCAATGACATCACGCTGTATCGCGAATTGATCCGGCGCGGGATTAGCGAATATTTGGTTCCGCCATTCTCTCCGCTACATATGATCAAGACGATCTCTGAATTATTCTTAGATCCTGAAGCGCCCTTCGCCGGTAAATCCATCGCCTTTATTGGCGCGAAGGGTGGGGTGGGCTCATCGACCATTGCGCACAATGTGGCTTGGAGCCTGACAGAAAATCTGCGCTCTGATGCGGTCTTGGTCGATCTTGATCTGTCGTTCGGCACGGCCGGGCTCGACTTCAATCAAGATCCCGCTCAGACGATTTCTGATGCGCTTGATGACCCAGATCGCTTGGATGATGCGCTGCTCGATCGTTTGCTGGTGCGGTGTAGTGAGCGTTTGACGCTGTTTTCTGCGCCCGCGACATTGGAGCGCGAATGGCAATATGATCCAGAGGCTTATGAGAATGTCCTCGATAAGGTGCGCCGCCAGGCCCCCTATGTGACCTTGGATCTACCCCATCAATGGAGCCCCTGGGTGCGCCATACCTTGTTGAGCGCGGATCAGGTCATTGTCACGGTGACGCCGGATCTGGCGTGCCTGCGCAATGCCAAGAATATGTTCGATCTGATCCGTCAGAACCGCCCTAATGATGAGCCACCCAAAGTGGTGGTGAATATGGCGAGCTGTCCTAAGCGTCCGGAAATTCCGTTGAAGGATTTTACCGATGCCTTGGGGGCCTCGCCCGCCTTGGTTCTCCCGTTCGAGCCGGAGCTGTTCGGCAAGGCCGCCAATAATGGTCAGATGGTGGGTGAGGTCGATCAAGCCTCAAAAGCGGCAGAAGGCTTTGCCCATCTGGCGGGAGCGATCGCGGGGCGCCCCATTGCGCCAGTGCGTCAGTCCTTCTTTAAGAAATTGTTTTCGCGTTAGAAAAAGGTGAGGTAGCGCATGTTCGGCAAACGCAGCGCCGGACCCGAGGGTCGTCCGACAACGCCCAGCGTAGGCCCAGGGGCCGGTGTTGCCACACCGCCCAGGCCTCAGGCTGCGCCTGTTGCGGCGCGTCCAGCTACGCCTAAGCCAGCCCCGAAAGCCCCTATCGGCATGCCGAAAGCGGCCCCGAAAGGCCCTGCCGTCAAGGCCCCGGCCGCCAAAACGCCGCCTCAAAAAACCACCAAGCCTAATACGGTCGTTGAAGATGTCGGCGGGGAACGCTCTGCCGAATACTATGCCATTAAGACGACGATCTTTAATGCGCTGATTGATACCATTGATCTGGGTCAGCTTTCGCGCCTGGATAATGAGACCGCGGCCGAAGAGATCCGCGATATCGTTACCGAGATCATTTCGATCAAAAATGTTGCGATGTCGATTGCCGAGCAGGAACGCCTGCTGGAAGACATTTGTAACGATGTTCTGGGCTATGGCCCGTTAGAGCCCTTGCTGGCGCGTGATGATATCGCCGATATCATGGTCAATGGCGCAGGCGATGTCTTTATCGAGGTTGCCGGCAAGGTGCGCAAAACCAATGTGCGCTTTCGCGATAATGCCCAGTTGATGAATATCTGTCAGCGCATCGTCAGCCAGGTGGGCCGCCGGGTCGATGAATCCAGTCCAATTTGTGACGCGCGTCTGGCCGATGGCTCGCGGGTCAACGTCATTGCGCCGCCTTTGGCGCTGGATGGCCCGACGCTGACCATCCGGAAATTCAAAAAAGACAAATTGACCATGGATAATCTGGTCAGGTTCAAATCCATCTCTCCCGAAGGGGCGAAAGTTCTGCAGATTATCGGGGCGTCGCGGTGTAATGTCTTGATCTCCGGCGGTACGGGCTCGGGTAAGACGACGCTTCTGAACTGTTTAACCGGCTTTATTGATGCTGATGAGCGTATCGTAACCTGCGAAGACGCCGCCGAATTGCAATTGCAACAGCCTCATGTCGTGCGTTTGGAAACGCGTCCCCCAAACTTAGAGGGCCAGGGCCAGGTCACCATGCGCGATCTGGTCAAGAACTGTCTACGTATGCGTCCCGAGCGGATCATCGTGGGTGAGGTGCGCGGGCCAGAGGCCTTTGACCTGTTGCAGGCGATGAATACCGGCCATGATGGCTCCATGGGCACGCTGCACGCCAACTCCCCGCGTGAGGCGCTTTCGCGTATTGAATCCATGATCACGATGGGCGGCTATAACCTGCCCAACCGGACCATTCGCGAGATGATTTCCGGCTCGATTGATGTGATTGTTCAGGCCGCGCGTCTGCGCGATGGCTCGCGCCGGATCACCCACATCACTGAAGTGCTGGGCATGGAAGGCGATGTTATCGTCACCCAGGATCTCTTCCTTTATGAAATCACCGGGGAAGATGCCAATGGCGATATCGAAGGTCGCCATGTCTCGACCGGGATCGCCCGGCCGAAATTCTGGGATCGGGCACGCTATTACGGGCTGGAAAAAGAACTCGCTGATGCCCTGGATGCGGCGGAAGGATAAAGATGAGCTCCGATCTTGCCTTCATCTTTGCGGCCGTTGCGGTCTTTATCGCCATTGCGGGCGTTGGCTTTGCCCTTATTCCTAGCGGTAATAAGCGCCAAACTGAGCGTGTGACCCAGGCCGTGGGCGCGCCCCTCCATCGGGGCCGGCGCCATACCGCCGCGCTGGATATGGCCGCGCAGAAGAAAAAGCAGATCCAGGATTCGATTAAGGACATCGAAGAGCGTCAAAAGCTGGCCCGCAAGCGTAAAGTCAGCTTGAAAGCGCGAATTGAGCAAGCCGGGATGACCTTCACGCCCCAGCAATTTTGGATTGGCTCTGGGGTTATTGGCGCGATTGTCTTTGTGACGATTTTGGTGCTGGGCCAGCATATCTTGATCGCTGCGGGTTTGAGTGTATCTGCCGGTCTGGGCCTACCTCGCTGGATTTTGGGCATGATCACGGCCAAGCGGCAAAAGAAATTCACCGAGAATTTCGCCGATGCGCTGGAGATTATCGTGCGCGGGATCAAGTCCGGCCTGCCGCTGCATGAATGCTTGAAGATCATTGCTGCCGATACGCCTGAACCCATCAAGAGCGAATTTCAAGAGCTGATCGAGGGGATCGCCGTGGGCGTACCGGTGGACGAGGGGCTACGCCGGATGACCGAGCGCATGCCGCTGCCCGAACTTAATTTCTTCTCCATCGTATTGACCATCCAACAAAAGACCGGGGGCAATCTGGCCGAAGCCTTGGGCAATCTGGCGATTGTGTTGCGCTCGCGTAAGATGATGCGCGAGAAGATCGGGGCCCTATCCAGCGAAGCCAAGGCTTCAGCCGGGATTATCGGTGCGCTGCCGCCGCTCTTGTTGGTGATTATCTCCCTGGTCTCACCGGGTTATACCGATGTCCTGTTCACCCAGCCCAAGGGACAATTCCTGTTGATTGGCGGGGTGGTATGGATGGGCATTGGTATTTTGGTCATGCGCGGCATGATCAATTTCAAGATGTAGGGCTGGGCTATGGGCTATACTGAATTTGCCGAGTTCATCACCAATCCAGGCACTTTGTTTGCGCTGATCGCGGCCGTTTTGGTCTTTGCCACGATTTTGACCCTGACCAAGCCTTTAATGGGCGGGGATTCGTTGGATAAACGCATCAAGGCCGTGCATGTACGCCGCGAAGAGCTGCGCCGTAAGTCGCGTGAAGCCATTGATAATGCCCATAAACCGCAAAATCAGCGCCTGCGCGGGGATCAGGGTAAGGGGCTCTATCGCAATGTGGTGGAAAAGCTGAACCTGCAAAAGCTGCTGGAAGATCCCGATCTGAAGGACAAGTTGGTTCAGGCGGGTTTGCGCGGCCAGGGCCCGATCTTCACTTTTTACTTTTTTCGTCTGGCGAGCCCTTTCATATTATGGATCGGATCTGGGCTTTATTTGAGCTTTATCAATGACTTCGGCTTGCCCGGCATTACCCGCTGGTCCTTGATCGTCGGCATTGGGATTTGCGGCTATTATGCGCCGAATATCTATCTTTCGAACGCTGCGCAAAAGCGCCGAGATTCTATCATGCGCGCCTTTCCTGATGCCCTGGATCTTTTGTTGATCTGTGTGGAAGCCGGGATGTCGATTGAGGCGGCGTTTCAAAAAGTCTCCGGTGAGATTGGCTCGAACTCGATTGAACTGGCAGAAGAATTATCTCAAACCACGGCAGAGCTGTCGTATCTTCAAGATCGTCGTCAGGCCTATGATAATCTCGCCCGGCGCACTAATCACCCCGGTGTGAAATCTGTGGCGACGGCCCTCATTCAGGCAGAGCGTTATGGTACGCCGATGGGCCAAGCCTTGCGGGTGATGGCCAAGGAAAACCGCGATATGCGCATGGCCCAGGCCGAGAAAAAAGCCGCCGCGCTGCCTGCTCAGCTGACAGTACCTATGATCTTGTTTTTCCTGCCTGTAATCTTCGTCGTGATCTTGGGTCCTGCCATTCTGACGTTTCCGGGTTTGTGACATAAGCCAATACGCGCTATGGCTATTCCACATTAGCGGCGAAAGGGGTTCGCGTGTTTGGGGGTCAAAAATCTGCAGAAAAGCGGCGTGAAGCGAATAAGCTCGCGGACACGGCTGCGGAGAATGCTTTGCTGGCCCTGCGCGAGGAGGATGTCGCACGTGCGCGTGCGGAGCTGGCCGCCGTGCCCAAGCGTGTTGATTTTGCTGATATCGGCTGGAAGGTGACCCTTGTCTGGTCCCTGGTTGAATTCGCCGATGACAAGCGCAATAAGGGCTTCAGCAAGCTTCTTGAGTTTTGTAAGCGCTTGGATGAAACCAGTTTGACGCGCGATGATAAGGGGTATCTGCGCCTGTTTGCGCGTTATCGCGCCATCGAAAATGCGAAAAATGGTCGCCCCTCGACAGAGATACGCGAACTGACAGAAAACTTCCGCTTTGACCACACTCTGGTCTGTAATGCGCTGAAATCTCGCTTCCCTTTGAAGAAGGGGGAAGAGACGCAAATCGCCCCGCCGCCCAAAGCCATTGCACCGGGCGCCCATGGGGATGAGTTTTAGCGTAAGCCTTAGCCTTGCGGGCCAGTATCTTGGCGCAGGGCATCCCAGCGTCGCGGATTGGACATGAGGGCGCGGACATAGGCCATATTCCCCTCAACCATGGTCGGTGTGCTGTCGATCAGGGCAAAGCGTTCAGCTTCATCAAAACGCCCCTGCAGGGCCAGCACCAGCGCAAGGTTTTGACGCACTTCCGGCCCGGCGCGTTCATGGCTCAGCGCGCGGCGCAGATAGTCTTCGGCCTGATCCAGATCGCCATCCAGGGCATAGGAAAGCCCCAGATTGGCCATGACCGAGGGCTCCCCCCCAGAGACGACAACCGCTTCTTGAAAGCGCACCCGCGCGCCATCGCTGCGCCCGGTCTGCTCTAAGGCAATGCCCAAGCCATTGATGACTTTCCAATTAGTGGGATCGCTTTGCGCGGCACGGCTTAAGGGCTCAATCGCGGATTGGGCCTGGCCCAATTGAACGAGGGCTAGGCCATAATTGGCTTGAAGCTCGATATTGTCAGGATAAAGCGCCAAGGCCTGACGCGAAACTTCTGCGGCACGCTGGGTGCCGCCGATCTTGCGCAGTACGGTGGAGAGCTTGGTGGCCGCTTCCAGATCGGCCGGGTTCAACTCATAGGCTTCGGCCCAGAAGGCGGCCTGGGTCAGCAGGTCTTGGTTTTCAATGGCCGCGCGTTCGCTGGCGGTAGAGGGCGCAATGTTTTGCCCCAGCACCTCATCGGCGAGGGCGTCCTCTTCAACCGAGCGCGCTAAACCTTGCGCGCTTTGACTGGTGGCACACCCGGCGAGCGCTGTAAGACAGCTCAATCCCAGGGCAGACAAAAGCACACGCATATCCTACCTCTTTATGCTGTGACTGCTTACATTTGCCTTAGTCGGTCAAGGATGTGTTAACGCTGATCCTTTGATCGCACCTGCCCTTTTGTCGCTAGCCGGAGAAGACATCATGCAAGACCTGTTCGTATCGCCTGACACCGCTGGAGAGCGCCTGATCGTTCTTACCCAAGCGCAATGGCAAGATGCGGCGCGATCGGGTTTAAGCGCGCGCGATATTCAATATCTGGGGCGGGTTGGGTTTAAGGCCAAATCTGGTGAGATTGTTATTCTACCCGAAGCGGGCGCAGTGCTGGGCCTGGGTGCGGGTAAAAGCGTTTTCACCTTGGGTAAAGCGCCTTTGAGCCTACCTGAAGGGGTGTGGCGCGTTGAAAACCTGCCTGAAAGCTTTGATCCGACGCTGGCCATGACGGCCTGGGGACTGGGGGCCTATCAGTTTAACGCCTACAAAGATGCGAGCCGTGCGCCAGCGCAATTGGTCGCTTTAGAAGGCGCGGATTTGGCTGAAGTCGCCCGCGTGGTCGATGGCGTGACTTTGACCCGCGATCTGGTCAATACGCCCGCGGGCGATATGCTGCCCAGCGATCTGGAAGCGGCTGCGCGCGCCCTGGCCGCGCGCTTTGGCGCTGGCGTGCATGTTACCGAGGGTGAAGACCTGCTGGTTGAAAACTTCCCTGTCATTCATGCCGTGGGACGCGCCGCGGAGGATGCGCCGCGCCTGATCGAGCTGGAGTGGGGCGATCCCAGCCATCCGCGTTTGGCCTTGGTGGGTAAGGGTGTGTGCTTTGATAGCGGAGGCTTGGATATTAAGCCTGCCGAGGGCATGCGCAATATGAAGAAAGATATGGGCGGGGCGGCGAATATTCTGGGCCTGGCCTTGATGATTATGGATGCGAACTTGCCGGTGCGGTTACATGTTCTGATCCCGGCGGTAGAGAATGCCATCTCCGGCAATGCTTTTCGTCCGGGCGATATTTTGACCGCGCGTAATGGCTTGACCATTGAAGTTGATAATACCGATGCCGAAGGGCGTTTGGTGCTGTGTGATGCCTTGGTGCGTGCGGGCGAGGATGAACCGGATATGCTCATTGATCTTGCCACCCTGACCGGCGCGGCGCGGATCGCCATGGGGCCAGAGGTGTCTCCCTTCTATACTGATGACGAGGAATTTGCCGACGGGATCGCGAAGGCGGCCCAGGCGGTTGAAGACCCGGCCTGGCGTCTACCCTTGTGGGATGGCTATGATGCGCAGCTGGAGGGGGCCATCTCTGATCTTTCCAATATGGGTGAGGGGCCGCTGGGGGGCTCGATCCTTGCCGGTCTGTACCTGCGACGTTTTGTGAAGACAAGGCGCTGGGTTCATGGTGATATTTTCGCCTGGACCCCTAAGGATCGCCCGGGTCATCCCAAGGGCGGTAATGCGCAATTATCGCGCGCGCTCTATCATTGGCTGAAAACCCAGTATGTGAAGGCTTAACCCATGTCTGAGACCCAGTTCCAGGTCATCACCCCCATTAGCGCGCAACGCCAAGGCCCCAGTGATGAGAGTGAGCTGGCCAGCCAGCTGTTACATGGTGAGGTCGTGACGTTTGAGCGTGAGGCGGCGGGCTGGGTCTATGCCCGCGCCATCCGTGATGGCTATCAGGGCTGGGTCAAACGATCCGATCTGGCCGAACCGGTCTTGATCCCCACGCACCGGGTGCGGGCGTTACGCACTTATGTCTTTCCAGAGCCCAATCTGAAAACCGCGACCCTTGGTGTGTTGTCGATGAATGCCAAGATTGCAGCCGGTGTGCGCCAGGATCGGTTTACGCAAGTGCCTCGACTGGGCTGGGTCTTTACCCCTCACTTAGCCGCTTTGGGTGAATGGGAGGCCGATTGGGTCGCCGTAGCCGAACAGTTTCAAGGCGCGCCTTATCAGTGGGGCGGGCGTGAAAGCATTGGGCTGGATTGTTCGGGCCTGATCCAGACCGCGCTGGAGGCTGCGGGGCTGCGTGCACCGCGCGATAGTGGCGATCAAGAAGCCTGGATGCGCGAACGCGGCGAGACCCTCGCCATCAACGAGGATCTTTCTGGGCTGCAACGCGGCGATGTTGTGTTTTGGCCGGGTCATGTTGGGGTGATGGTTGATGAAACCCGCTTCCTACATGCCAATGCCCATCACATGGCTTGTGTGATCGAGCCGATCAGCCTGGCTGCCAAGCGCATTGCCTTTAAACACGCGCCGATTCGCAGCATCATTCGGCTTTAAGTCTGAAACCGGGACAATAAAAAAGGCGGTGATTTCTCACCGCCTTTTTTATTTGGATTTGAAGAGAGGGGTCTTAGTGACCGCCTTCTTCTTGATGCGCGCCGCTCGCGTCTTCAGCCGCTTCACTGGCCTCTTGCGCGACATGCTCTGCACCTTCGCTTACCGCTTCACCTGCGTCTTGAGCAGCAGCTTCAACGGCTTCGCCAGCATTTTCGACCATTTCACCGGCCGCGTCGGCCATCTCGGTGGCTTCGACATTGGGCTCAGAAGGCAGAGCCGCCGGCAGAGCCACTGGAGAGTCAGATAAAGTGCGTAGATAGGCGATCAAATTGATACGATCTTGTTGATCGCGCAGACCGGCAAAGCTCATCGCGGTGCCCGGCGCATAACGACGTGGGCTTTCTAAGAAGCCATCCAAAGATGCCCACAACCATTGGCCGTGCTCAGCTTGAAGGCCCTTCAAAGCATCTGAGTAATTAAAGCCAGAGGCAGAGGCGATCTCACGCCCAACCACACCCCACAAATGCGGCCCGGTCATATCCGCGCCCCCTTGTTCAAAGGTGTGGCAGCTGGCGCAACGGCGCGCAACGCGCTCACCGGCACCGACATCGGCAGAAGCTAGCAATAGACCGTAGTCTACAGGGCCTGCATCCTCTTCGGCTTCACCACCGGATGAGGCCATGGCCGACAGATCCACCGGATAACCGACGTCTTCTGGGTCTTCGACGTGGAACATCGCATCACCAAAGGTGCGGATGCCCATAATAACCAATAACAGAGCCAAAATGGCTCCAGCGACTTTATTCCAGAAAAGATCGCCCATCGACGTCCTCTCTCTGCTCGATCATGACAAAATTGGGCTTGTGTTTGGCACGGGCTGGCCCATGACGCAACACATTGACGCTGCCAAAGACTTTATATTGCCGTAAGCACGTGCGTATGCGGCGAGAGGTCGCGGGCTAGACCCCGCGATCAAGCCAGGTTTTCAACAAAAGACGGGAAATGGAGTAATGATCCGGGGCCATAGCCTTTAAGGGGCCATCCAAGAGCGTGCGCAATGATTCGCGATCGAACCAGCGCGCATCCTCCAGATCATCGCGCGCAATCACCTCTTGATCCGGCGTGATCTCGGCCAAGAGGCCAATCATAAGGGAAGAGGGAAAGGGCCAAGGCTGGCTCGCGATATATTCGGTCTTGATGACGCGCTGATTGCTCTCTTCATACACCTCACGCGCGCAGGCCTCTTCAATGGTTTCGCCGGGCTCCATAAATCCCGCCAATGTCGTATAGGCGCCGTCGGGCCAATTGGCTTGGCGGCCCAGAAGGCAGCGCTCACCACAATGGACCAGCATAATGACGCAAGGGTCAATGCGCGGGAAATGCTCCATTTCGCAGGAACCACATTGCAAGCGTAGCCCGCCGTCTTTGGGGTGATTATGTCCCCCGCAGTTGGAACAAAACCGCCGTCGGCCATGCCAGGCGAGCAGAGCCCGTGCGCGCCCGGCAATCGCGGCGATATCATGAGGTAGGGCCATGGTCGCGGCGCGAAAATTCCAGGCGGGTTTTTCGCCATGAGCCTGGGCGAGGCTGGCCGCAAACCAGGGTGTGCCCTCTACCTGACCCAGGTAAATCGGACCTAAGCTGTCGAGATCATCCATAGATATAAAGCGTATAGCCGCTACCATCGGGGTCGAAGGTTGGGCTTCGATGAGATCGAGACCATGAAAAAGCACGATCTGCGCGTCTTTATGCTCGTGCTGCGCCCTTAGCCAGTCGGTGTTGGGGCGCTCAAGTCCAGAAAAGTCCAAGGGGGAGGCTGTAAAGCTGAGGGGCATAGGGCACCTATGGGATGGGCTGGGCATAAAGAGGGGGTGTGAAGCATAGTCTTCGCGCTGTTAAGCGCGCGGGTCAATGATGTGGGGCGGCGAGGGGGCTTTGGGGTGCGAGGGTTTGCCTCAATCGACGTCTTGAGGTGTGGAAAAGGGCGTGGAAAACTTTATGGTCTGTTGAAATAATCAAATACGCTTTTTAAAATCAAGATCTTGCGTGACAAAACGCAAGGCTGTGGAAAATTCAATTCTTGCTTAACACGCGAAACGACTCATAATACAACATAGTTAACAAACGCGTTCACCGAACCGGTCAAGTTAATGGGGTCAGCATGACGCTTGGGGTTGCACATACGTTTCCAGACTTCGAAAGCATAGACGATCAGGGCCGTGTCGTCGATATGGTCAATGAAATCGTGATGCGCTCTAACGTGCTGGCGTTAAAAGTGGCCAGCGATGCCATGTCCCTCAAAAACAATGATCAGATTATGGATGCCGCTGAGCGGGTCCACACGCTCGCCGCACAAACTGCGCGGGCCGCAGAGGATGTGTTGCAGGAGATTGAGCTGTTAAAATCGCTCAATCAGCTGGCTGGCCTTGAAGGCGTGATTAGCTCAGATGAGCTTTCAGCGATGATAGAGCGGCTCGATCAGATGACGCGGCTGTTTCAGGATGAAGGTCAGGTCAAAGAGGTGGTTTGTAAGCGTTAAGTAAAGACTATCGAGAAAGGGCGCCCGCGATCTCCCTCCCCCCCAACGCGCCGCGCTCCCGACGCCCCGGTGATCCCCCCTCACCGGGGCGTTGCTTTTTTGGCGCATGCATTAGGGATTGGGGCAAAGTTGGGTCTTTATGTCTTTTTCCATTCATTCCGCATTTAGATTTAGGTCGTTTTGGCGCTAATCCCTTGCTGTGCTCCGGATGAAGCGTGATAAAAAAATCACGTTATTTGGGCTTTGCAGAGCTTTGGGGAAGCCGCCTATTTGAAGCTTAACTGCGCAGCACCGTGAGTTGAGAAAAATTGATCAGTGAAATCAGCGGCATAGATTTAATATTATTAAAGCGAATGATCTGCCTTAGTAAAGATTAAAGTGAAGGGGGTGAATTTTTGGCGATATTGAAGGGTTAGACATATATTGACCGACTATAGGCCGCATTCTTGTCCCAAATGTGCCTTTTTTTGCGCCGATAACACCCTCACGGAAGACGCAATACAGCGATGACCTTCTCGACTTTTAACTCTCAAATCAGGCTCAGTCCTGGGGGACAGAACAATGAAAACTCTTTTGGTATCTGCAGCTTTGGCTGCTGTGGTCGGTTTCGGTGCTCAAGCTCAAGACAGCGCATTCAATTTGAGCGCAGGCTATTCTTTGTTTGACCTGAAACAAGGTGACGTCAACGCGTTGACTTTGCGCGGTGGTTACAATGTTTCAGAAATGTTTGGTGTAGACCTAGAAGGCTCTATGGGCATTAAGAGCGACAAAATTGGCCTGAATGGCTACACTGGCGATGTAAAATTGAACTATGCTTTGGGTGCTTTTGCTCGCGCTCAAATGCCATTGGGTGAGCAGTTCAACGTATATGGCCGTGTTGGTTATTCTACCATGAAGTTGAAGTATGACTTCCCAAGCAAAAACTACAACGACACCAAAAGCGGTTTGGCTTACGGCGCTGGCGCAGAGTGGAACTTCTCTGACAATAGCGGTCTGCGTTTAGACTTCACCCGTCACCATGCCGCCAAAGCGAACCAGTGGAACGTATCCTACGTTTACCGCTTCTAAGATTAAGTGTGACTATTCAGTCACAACTTAAGTGAAGTTTGCCGTTTGGGCTCAATTTTGACCTCCGTCGCGCGAACGATCTGATTTTAAGCCCCATTCTTCGTGAGTGGGGCTTAATTTTTATGGCCGAAATGTGGCAACTTGTCGGCAATGTTGCCCTCTTTTCTCAAATATGTGTTTTTTGCGACACAGAGAGGTGAGCTCCTCATTTAAAACATGCATTTTACCGCAGAAGGCGCTTGTAAGACGAGGGCTCCTTCCCCAATTGTGGGCGGCACGGGCGTTAACGCTCGCAAAAAAATGACTGTCTAACAAAGGGATTAGGATCAATGAAAACACTTCTCCTCGCTTCCGCCGCTGCTTTGGCTACTGTTGCTGGTGCTCAGGCTCAAACCGCTGAAGGTCAATGGCATTTGGGTGGTGGTTACTCTCTGTTTGACGCCGATGGCGGCAATCTGAGCGCGATCACTGCACGTGGTGGTTACGACTTCAACCCATACTTCGGCCTGGAAGCCGAAGGCTCAATCGGCATCAACGAAAAAGACGCGACTTTCGCGGGCGTCGATGTTGATTACAAACTGGAATATGCTTTGGCGGGTTTCGCTAAAGTTCAATACCCCTTCAACGAGCAATTCTCTGTATTTGCCCGTTTGGGTTACGGCACGGCTGAGATCGAAGCCTCTGCAAAAGCTGGTAACGCTGTTGTATCTGCGGACGGCAATGCTGACGGTGTGATTTACGGCGCTGGCTTCGAGTGGGCATTTGCGGGTCCTAACGCTGTGCGTTTCGATTACGCGCGTCATGACTATGAAGACGATGCTGAGTTCGATCAGTGGGGCGTGTCTTACGTTCGCCGCTTCTAAGTTAAACCTCGCTTGAGGTTGCGTATCAAGGCTCCGTCCATTGACGGAGCCTTTTTCGTGTGTAGGTTGATCAAATTTATGACAATTCTGTAAATGCGCGCATTTTCTCTTGTTAGGCGTTTTCCCGTAATTCATAAACCGATGAGTCGTTTTCGGCTCATTTTTTTATTAGGGGGATCCTATGAAAGCTTTGATGTTGGCGTCTGCCGCAGCTGTTTTGGTCTGTGCAGGGGCTCAAGCGCAAGAGTCTAAAGGTGAGTGGCATTTGGGTGCAGGTTGGTCATACTTTGATCAGGATGTTGCAAAAGTTCACGCTGTCACCGTACGTGGCGGCTATGACTTCAATGAGTATCTCGGTCTGGAAGCTGAGGGCTCTTTGGGCGTCACGGATGAAACATATTCCGGTTCCGTGACTTATGCGGGCAATACCGCGACGGGTTCGATTGATATCAAGCTGAAGCATACAATCGCAGCTTTCGCAAAAGTTCAATATCCGTTGAACGAGCAGTTTTCTGTATTTGCGCGTTTAGGTTATAGCCGTGGTAAGGCTGAAGCTGATGTGGACGGGACCGTGAATGGTACTGCGATCAAGGGTTCTATTTCAGATACCAGCGACGGTGTTGCTTATGGCGCGGGTGTGGAATGGGCCTTTGCCGGCCAAAATAGCGTCCGCTTTGACTACACACGTCATGACCATGATAATAATGTTGAGCTGGATCAATGGGGCGTATCTTTCGTACGTCGCTTCTAAAATCTGGTCTTCTTGAGGCTGAGTTTTACACCCCGCAGGTTTTACTTGCGGGGTGTTTTTATTGGGCTAAGGGCCTGCGACACTTGGGTGTGAGATTGTAGCGCTTAAGGCTTGCTTATGAGAATTAGTCGCATAAACTGGCATCATGAGCGAGATTCTATCTTTTCAGAACCCGTCATCCGGCCGCGTCGCGGCTTTTATGGCGAAGGAGCATGAGCGGTCACCGGTCACGGAGGCCGCTCTGGAGTGGCTGGAGACCCAAGGCCATGTTGTGGCCTATTGGCGCGATCTCTTGATCAGTGAGGGCGGCGACGATCAAGTGATCGCGGTTCTTGATCGTCATGCCGACTTTTTAAGATGGGCGCGATTGCGACGGGACTAAGCCGTGACACTGCGCAATCGGATGAAATGCTCATCCCAGCCTTTGTCGTGATCACTAAGAAGGCCCAGGACTTTATCTTGGCCCAGATCTTCCCAACCGGTATGCGTCAAGGTCAACAGCGTGCCTTGGGCAAGGGGCTCTAACGTCCATTCGCATTGGGTGATGATCCCGTCTAGATAGGGATGGGTGAAGGTGTGAACCAAGCGCTTGGGCGGATCAAAAGCCAGGACGTCTCCGGTGATGACGCGCTCGCCTTCGCGGCCATAGGAATTGGTGACGAGGGTGTAGGGGCCATCGGCTTGGATATCGGCTTCGCCCTTCATAAACCACAGGGCCAAGCGATCGGCTTGGGTGAGAAAGCTCCAGACATGGTGAGGTGGGGCTTTCAAGATCAGGGTTTTAACGATTTTCATCACGGTCATAAGAGGTCTCCACAGCGGTTTTGAGGTCAGCCAAACGCTGATCCCAGAAATGATCAAAGAAGCTGAGCCAGTCCGCAGCCTGGGCCAGAGGGGCAGGGGTGAGGTGGTTGAGGCGTTCACGTCCCTTTTTTTCGGTAGCGATGAGTTGGGCGTGTTCCAGAATGTCGAGATGCTTCGCAACCGCAGGGCGGGTCATCTCGAAATGCTCGGCGATGTCATTGACTCTTAACGGGGCCTTGCTCAGAAGTTTTAAAATCGCGCGCCGGGTGGGATCGGCGAGCGCACGAAAGACGGGTTGATGAGTATCGAGGTGTAGCATGATATGTAACCTTTCAGTTTCGTATAAATAAAACCTTTTGGTTTCCTGTCAAGGGGCTGCGTTCGGGCTGAGCGGGTGTCTTGCGTTCGCGCTGCGAAGACGCAATATTCCATGAGGAAGGCTGGCGCGGACGAGCGCCTCGCCAACCCGGTCAGGTCCGGAAGGAAGCAGCCGTAACGAGTTTTCGTTCGGGTCGCGTCCAGTCTTCCACCGCTTTTGCGCCAGTTCTTGATTGGCCAACTGCGCCCCATCCTCTAGCATGGGTTCAAACGCGAAAGAGGAGTGTCGTGCGCCGTGAGCGAGGAGCCCTTAGCTTCCCCCCCTGATGACAGCCATGACGGGCCCGGACCCGATGACATCGCTTTGCCTGGCTTTGAGGCTCCGGCCTTGGGCGGTCATTCTGGCCAAAGTGATCCAGGCTATCAGGTGTTGGCGCGCAAATATCGCCCGCAAACCTTTGAAGATTTGATCGGTCAAGAGGCGATGGTGCGCACCTTGACCCATGCCTTTGGCGCGGGCCGGATTGCCCAGGCCTATATGCTGACCGGCGTGCGCGGTGTGGGAAAGACCACCACAGCGCGTTTGATTGCGCGCGCGCTCAATTATGAAAGCGATCAGGTCAACGCGCCCAGTATGATTTTAACCCCGCCGGGGCGTCATTGCGCGGCGATTGCCAAATCCTCTCATGTCGATGTGATGGAGATGGACGCTGCCTCGCGCACCGGTGTGGGCGATATGCGCGAGATTTTGGACAGCGTGCGCTATGGCCCGGTTTCGGCGCGCTATAAAGTCTATATCATCGACGAAGTGCACATGCTCTCTACTGCGGCCTTCAACGCCTTGTTGAAGACGCTAGAAGAACCTCCGCCCCACGCCAAATTTATCTTTGCCACCACAGAAATCCGTAAAGTACCGGTGACGGTGCTGTCGCGCTGTCAGCGCTTCGATTTAAAGCGGATTGACCGCGATGTGCTGGCCGATCATTTGGGCCGGATTGCCCAAAAAGAAGGCGCTGAGATTGCGCGCGATGGTCTGATCGCCTTGGCACGTGCCGCCGAAGGCTCGGTGCGTGATGGTTTATCTTTGCTGGATCAAGCGATTGTCCAGGCCGAAGGCGATGGCCCGGTCAGCGAAGCTCAGATCCGCGATATGCTGGGCCTGGCCGATCGCTCGCGGGTGTTAGATCTGTTAGACGCTGCGCTTGAGGGCCGAGGGCCAGAGGCGCTGAAAGAAGTGCGCCACCAATATGATAGCGGCGCTGATCCGGTCGTTTTGGTGCGCGATCTGCTTGATTATCTGCACGCTATGGCGCGGGTCAAAGCGGCGGGTGATGCGGCGGATTTGGGCGAGTCGGTCGAAACGACCGCGCGCCTGGCCCGCATGGCGCAGGCGCAGTCTTTGGGCGCGCTGGCCCGGCTTTGGAAGATTATGCTCGGTGGGCTGGATGATGTGCGCGCCGCGCCTGATCCCGTGGCCGCCGCCGAGATGGTTGTCATTCGCTTGATGGCCGCAGGCGCAATGCCCGGCCCGGAAGAGGCCGCGCGCCTTCTTGCTGGCTTGCAAAATGGGGCAGTTCAGATGACGCCTCAGGCCACCGGGGCACCGCCCCAGGGGGAGGCCCCGCCGGGTCCTGATCCGCGCATGGCGGACCCGGCGCAGCCTGAAGATCCGGGCGCGGGCCTCACTGGACCCACCACTTTGGAAGGCTTGATCGCCATGCTGGCCGAGGCCCGCGATCTGGAGATGAAGCTGAATGTGGAGCGCTGTGTGCGTCTGATCTCCATGAAGCCGGGTCAGCTGGTCTTCCAGCCGACGAAAACCGCACCGCCCAATCTTGCCAATGAGTTGTCGCGCTTTTTACAAGATGCCACGGGCCAAGCCTGGATGGTTTTGGCCGAGCGTCAACGCGAGGGCGGTGAAACCCTCTATGAAAAGCGCGAGCGTGAAGCGCGTGAACATATGGAACGCGCCGCGCGCGATCCCGTTTTAGTCAAAGCGATGGCGCTGTTTCCCGGCGCAGAAATATTATCGGTAGAGGCTATGCCCGCGCCCGTTGAAGCCCCAGATGAGGATGAAGCGGGATCACGCGATGGCCATCCCCCCTTACAGGAGCAATATCCATGAAAGACCTTGCCGGTTTGATGAAGCAAGCCCAAGAAATGCAAAGCAAAATGGGCGAAGCGCAAAAACGTCTTGATGATGCGACCGTAACCGGTGAAGCCGGGGCGGGCTTGGTCGCGATCACCATGTCGGCTAAGGGCGATCCCAAGTCGGTGATGATCGACAAGGTGGCGATTGATCCCAATGAAAAAGAAGTGCTGGAAGATTTGATCCTCGCCGCGCTTCATGATGCCAAGCGCAAGGCCGATCAGGTGCAGCAGAAAATCCTCTCTGAAGCCACGCAAGGTCTGGGCTTGCCACCGGGCATTGATCTGCCCTTCGGTAAGACCTTGTAAGCACGTCTGAGAACGCCCTCTTTCCCAATGGCCCTGCCGGTTTAAGCTGGCAGGGCTGATTCGTATGGGGATAATGATGTCTGCCGCTTCTGGTCCGGAAATTGAACGTCTGATCCAATTGCTTGCTAAACTACCTGGGCTGGGCTCGCGTTCGGCGCGCCGGGCTGCGCTTTATATGTTGCAAAAGCGCGAAGCCTTGATGGAGCCCTTGGCGGCGGCAATCCAAGAGGCGGCGGACAAGATCCGGCCTTGCGGGGAATGTGGCAATCTGGATGTCAGCGATCCTTGCGCGATCTGCCGCTCGCCGGGCCGCGATATCACCAGTATTTGCGTCGTGGAAAGTGTGGGCGATTTGTGGGCCTTGGAGCGCGCGGGGGCCTTTCGTGGACGCTATCATGTGCTGGGCGGGGTCTTATCTGCGCTCGATGGGGTCGGGCCTGATCAGCTCAACATCCCCAAACTTCTCGAACGCGCGGGCCGCGAAGATACCCAGGAAATTATTCTGGCGCTCAATGCCACGGTCGATGGTCAAACCACGGCCCATTATATTTCCGATAAGCTTGAACATGCCGGGGTCGGCGTCACCTCGCTGGCGCGCGGGGTGCCGGTCGGCGGTGAGCTGGATTATCTCGATGAAGGCACGCTCAGCGCGGCGTTTAAAAGCCGACGTTAGCTATCGCCTAAAGCTACTCATAAATTAACAAAAAGGTTTGTCCGCGTAGGCGCTTTTCGATAACGAGGCGTCTTATTGGATTTTTTTTGAGTGGCACACCCTCATGACGGACAGCTCAACTCAGCGTTCATCCCTGCCGCGTTTGACGGGTTCGGCAATTCCTGAGGCCATGCAAGCGCAATGGATGGCGATAAAATCACGCGCGCAAGGTTTGATGGCCTCACAGGCGCTTGAGGTCGTCTATGATCAACACGCCCAGGATATGGGTGTGCTATATTGTTTCGAGCATGCGCCTGCTCTGGCTGTGCTAGGGCCTGATCTTGCCCCGGCCTTCCAATCGCGCGAGCTTTGCAAGCCTATTCAGGATGTAGCCGGATTTCGCGCGGCTGTGATCGAGCTGGGCTATGCCTTTCACGGCGAAGATTACCTCTTCGGCTATGATGACGAGGACGCTAAGCGTTTATGTGAAGATGGTGATGTGCGTACGCTTAATGCCACTGATCAGGGGGTGTTTGAAGCCTTTGAAGCCCAATGTTCAGAAGATGATCTTGATCAAGGCTTTGTCGTATTGGATCACTGGATGGTGAGGGGGCTTTTCATCCAGGGGCAATTGGTAAGCATCGCCAGCGCTTATCCCGATGGGGATGGGAAAATTGCCGACATTGGCGTGATTACGCACCCTGATGCGCGCGGCAAGGGCTATGGTGCGCGCCTGGTGCGGGCCATCGCTCAAGCGATTACTGCAAAAGGATATGTCCCCCAATATCGCTGTCAGCTTGACCATATCGCCTCTATAGGGCTGGCGCGTGCCGCTGGGCTTTCGCGTATTGGGACACTGGATTTTATTTTAGATCTAAAGGGCTAAGGGCCTGAACGCAGCTGCGCCCTTTGTCATCCTAGACCCCGGCGCAAGGCCGGGGCCGTGCGGTTTTCATGCCGGGGAAATCCTTACTTACGATGCGGATCGAATACGGGCTCCCGGCCTTGAGCCGGGCCCCATGCAGGCTCTGATAGCAAAGCCCTTAGGGATGGTTTTAGCGTTAGCTTGTCCTCCCCTGTTTACGGGGGAGGTGGCCCGTTAGGACCGGAGGGGGCATGCCAGTCGGGGGCACTCAATTACTGTCATCCCGGCCTTGAGCCGGGATCTATAGTGTTCTCTGCCACACTCAAGAAACGCTCATCCTGGAGCCGCGAAGCGCCCCTCCGGGAACTAATGAGCGCGCCATTAAGGTCCATAGATCCCCGATTAAATCGGGGATGACATGTTTTAGGGGTTTTATATCAGCTCCTTGAGCCGAGATCCCTGACTAATCCCCTGCTGGCACCAGACGAATAATGCGCCCCTCGGCGTCATCAATCAGAGCGTAGAGATAGCCATCCGGTCCGGTGCGCACATCGCGGATCCGCTCGCCCAACTCATCAAATAATAACTCCTCGGTGGAGATGATGCGATCGCCATCCAGCTCAAAGCGCTCGATCTTTGAACCCGCTAAGGCCCCGACAAACAGATCGCCCTGCCATTCAGGGAAGGCTTCGCCCTGATAGAAGGTCATGCCAGAAGGCGCGATGGAGGGCACCCAATACCAGATCGGTTCGACCATACCGGGGCCTGTGCGATCTTCGGTGATGATCTCACCAGAATAATCAATGCCATAGGTGATCAGGGGCCAGCCATAATTGGTGCCGGGGGTGATGATATTGATCTCATCCCCGCCGCGTGGGCCATGTTCATGCATCCAGATCGCCCCGGTATCAGGGTGCAGCGCCAGGCCCTGGGGGTTGCGATGGCCATAGCTATAGACCTCTGGCGCGCCATTTACGCCGTCTGCGAACGGGTTATCGGCCGGGATTGAGCCATCGGGATTGATCCGGATCAGCTTGCCAAAGCTTACCTGGGGATTTTGCGCTTCTTGCATGTGGATATAGCCCTCTCCGATGGAGAGGAGGAGGGTGCCATCTCTCATCACTGCAATACGACCCCCGAAATGAAGAGCACGGCGTTTGTCGGGGTGGGCGGTGTAGATAATCTCAACCTTCTCAAGAGCATTGGCTTCGATATTGAGGCGGGCTTTGGCCAGGGTGGTATGATTATTGTCCGCATCGCCTTGGGCAAAGCTGAAATAAATCATACCGCTTTCGGCAAAATCTGGGGCCAGGGCAATATCAAACATGCCCGCTTGACGCGAGACAAAGGCTTCAGGTGTGTTGGCCAGGCGTGGTTGAACGACACCGTTTTTGATCAGGCGCATAAAGCCATCGCGCTCGCTGACCAATAAGGTTGTCTCATCAATAAAGGCCAGGCTCCAGGGGAAGGCGAGACCCTCGGCGACGGTTTCAATCTGGAAACGGGCCTGTTCGCTTTCGATCACATCTTGTGCGAAGCTGGGCGCGCTGACACTTAAAAGGCTGAACGCTAAGAGTGCTGATTTATACATAGTCTCTCCCCTGATCTGGTGAGGGGAGAATAACGCGAAGGCGTCGCCGTTTCAGCCCACGTGCACGGTCCAAGCGATCATATCTGCGTGAGGATTATGACTTCGCACTGAGCTGCGCGGCCATGGCGGCTCCCATCAACTGGAAACGGCGATCCAACCGGCGTTCAAACGCCGCCGTATGGGCCCAGCGCCCGCGCAATTTCTTGACGCCTTTGGAGACGACACCGGGGAGGTGATCACACATGTCTTGCGCCAATTCCATGCCATAAATGCGTGCCGCGGCCAGGCCGGGGGCCAGCATGCGCCCCTCCATCAAGGGCATTTCATAACTGGTGTAATACTTCTTATACGCACAATCGCCCTTGCCCAGATCAATGCGGGTGATGCCTTGACGGCCTACGGTTTCAATCAGGCCATGCAGCAGTAATAATCCGGGTGAAACTTTAGCAAATTGTGGATTATAGGCCGGAAACCAGGAATGGTAGACATCCCCGGCGGCAATCCCAAACTCAACCGCCGCCACAGTGTCGCCAAAATAGAGCGAGGCGACGATGCCCTTTAAGGTCCCAAACCGGCGGCTCGCCAGATCGCTTAGCAGCTGGTCGACCCACTCGATCGCGAAGAGATCAAGCTTGCCCGACATTTGATACTGGCGCGATTTCCAGGCTTTAAGCGTTTGAAACGCCGTGCCTGTGGCATCGCCCAGCTCAACGCGCATCGGGCCAAACTCAGCTTCAGCTTTACGAAGGCGGCGGGCCATTTTCTTGAAATGATCTTTAAAACGCGCACTTTGCGCGGCGAAATAACATTGCGCGCCTTTAGAAAGGTCAATCACTGCCGACCCCGCCCGTTGACGCACGCCGCTGGGTATCGGGCCCGTCCAGTTATTGAACACCATCGCGCTGGCCTTCATATGCGAGAGCGCGGCCTCGGGATCAAGGGTCAAACCCGGTTTCGCAACCAAGCCTTGATAGTCAGACATTGGGGCCGCGATGGGGCGCACAATGCCGCGCGCAGGGGCATGAAAGGGCAGAAATCCCACTGGTTTTTGCTGATCTTCAAGGAGCAAAACTCGGCAATCAGTGCGTACGCGCGCCACTGCCTGGGCAAAATCCGGGGTCAAATAAGGACTGATCAGCTGACCGTTCGGGGCCGCATACTCCTGCCATAGCGCTAGATCGCGGGTCTTTAAGTCTTGAATTGAGACATTAAAATAGCGCATCAGCTGGTTTTCCTTTCACTTGAGAGGCGTTATGCAAACCTCTTGCCGAACGTGAAAAGATGTGCGAAACATAACGAGAACAAGGATTGGGGTGCAGGATGGACGGGTTGAATGTGGCATATCTTCTGATGGGCGCAGCGATGCTGGCGAGCTTTGCGATCTTGCTTGCCTATGGTTTTCTGCGCGAAGGTCAGATGAAGAGCCTCAATGCTCGTCTGGAGGACGTACAGCGCCAGTTGCGCGAGACCGAAATCTTAAAAGCGCAATCAGAACAAGCCCATGCTGTGGCCGAAGCCAAAGCCTTGCGTGTTGAAGGCTTAGAAGCGCGCTTAGAGGAGGAGGCCGAACGTCGTCAGCGCGCCGAAACCCGCGCCGCAGATTTAGAAGCGCGCGCCAGCCGGATCGAAACCCTTGAAAACCGCGTGCAATTAGAACTCGATGAGCGCCGAAAGGTGGAAACCGAACTGGCTCGGTTGAAATCTGAAAGTGAAGAGCGCCAAAAGGGGTTTACCGAGAAGTCCGAGGCCCTGACCCAATTGCGCGGTGAGATCGAAGAACGCCTCAAAGTTATGGCCCATGATGTGTTGGGCGAGAGCCAGAAACGCTTTTTTGAGCAGGCCCAGGAAAGTTTTAAAGTTCAGGCCGAGCATAATCAGGTTGGCGTCAAAAGCCTGGTTGAACCGATCCGCGAGCGCTTGGACGCGTTTAAAACCAAAATCGAAGGCATTGAAAAAGAACGCGCCGAACATCGTGGCCAGATGGAAAGCCAAATTGGCAAATTGTCTGAAGGTCTCGCGCGTCAACATCAAGAAACCACCAAGCTGGTGCATGCCCTGCAGCGCTCCTCCACGACGCGCGGTCAATGGGGCGAACGCACGGTTGAGAATATCCTAGAGCTTGCGGGGCTCACCAAGGGCATTGATTATGAAGGCCAGCACCAGACCCGCACCGGGGAGGGGGATGCCCTGCGCCCTGATTTCGTGGTGCGCCTGCCTGGTGGGGGCCGCTTTGTCATTGATTCCAAAGTCGCCTTGAGCGCCTATCTCGATGCCGTTGAAGCGCGCGATGATACTGCGCGCAAAGATGCGCTACGCCGTCATGCCCATCAGGTGCGCACCCATATGAAGCAGCTCGCCAAAAAGGATTATGCCAAGCATGTCGATGGGGCGATCGACTTTGTGGCGCTGTTTATTCCCGGTGAGAGCTTTTATTCTGCGGCGGTGGATGAAGATCCGGGCCTTTTTGATGATGCCATTGCGGCCGGGGTGATTATCGTTACGCCAGCAACATTGCTGGCGCTGTCTAAGGCGGTGTCCTATGGCTGGAACCAACAAGCCCTGGAAGCCAATGCCAAGCAGATCTCAGCCCTGGGGGCGGAAATTTATGATCGTCTCTCAACCTTTAGCGATCATTTGGGCCGTGTGGGTACGGGGCTGAAAACGGCCACCAGCAATTATAATAAGGCGGTGGCCTCCTTAGAGGGCCGGGTGCTGGTCTCAGCGCGTAAGATGTCGGATTTAAACGCCACCTCAGGGGTGAAGGCGATTGAAGCCCCGGTTCAGGTGGAAGATGCGCCCCGCCAGGTCAGTGTAACCGCTTCGCAAGACACTGAAGGCTAGGCTGTGTGCACCAAGGGTGAAGTCCCTTGAAAGGCAAGGGCGCTGAGATTAAGTTATATTCATGGCTATTCGAGACATTTTAACCGTTCCTGATCCGCGCTTGAAGCTCGTCTCTGACCCCGTTGACGGGGTTGATGATGATCTACGCGCCTTGATGGATGATATGCTGGAGACGATGTATGCTGCGGATGGCATTGGTCTTGCGGCAATCCAAGTGGGTGTTGCAAAGCGCGTGATCGTGATGGATCTCTCCGGTCCTGAAGAGCGTGCAGAACCGCGCTATTTTGTTAATCCGGTGATCACGCCCTTAACCGAGGATGTGCGGCCCTATCAAGAGGGGTGTTTGTCGATCCCCGATGTTTATGATGAGGTTGAGCGCCCGGCCAAGGTCAAGCTTACCTATCTCGATTACGAGGGTGAAGCGCGCGAGGAAATCGCTGAAGGCATGTTCGCCACCTGTATCCAGCATGAGATGGATCATCTGGAAGGCATTGTCTTTATTGACTATCTCTCGCGCCTGAAACGCGAACGCGCGGTTAAGAAGGTTCAAAAGCTGGTCAAGACCCGCTCCGACGCGGCTTAGCCCTGTAACAAGGCCTGCATGGCCTGACGCATAGATCGTTTAAGCCTCTAAGCCTCGCTAGGGGCATCGCTAGGGCGCAGCCAATCCCCTATCGCTTGAAACACAAAATCCCCAAGCTTGGCTTGGGGATTTTGTGTTTTCAAAGCCTTATAACTTAGTGTTCGGTCGTCTTGCCTTCGACCTGGTCTTGCAGGCTTGGGCCATCACATTGGCCGTGATGAGCGACGCTAACACCGGCCCCGGCGGCTTCGCACGGGTTTGAATAGGTTTGGCCATTACATCCGCATACTGGATTATATTCCCGGGTGCAGGCGAAGGTCCGTTCTTGGCAGGTGCCCATCTGATCAGCGGCCCCGCAATGGGCGGTTGGCTCATAGCGGCAATAATCAGCAGGGTTAGAACACATCTTACCCATTAGCCCGCCGCAGGTTTCTGCGTTTGCAGGCAGTTCAGTGCCAGCAAGCGGGGGATCAACCGGTTCTGGGGATGGGCTGGACACGGGTGCGGCGCAGGCCGCCACGAAAAACATCACTCCAAGCCAAAAAGCGCGCATAATCCCCTCCACGGTGTTGCGATTACTTTGGTATGCCATAAGGCGATCCGGGAAGAAACGAAGAAATGGGCGCTGTGTTCCATGGCCGATAATATGCATGCGAGGCTCCCAGGGGTGCGGGCCTGGGCTTGGCAGGGCGCGCTTGGGGTTTTAAGCGATAAGGAAACTAGGAAGGAAAGAGAACATGAGCCTACGTTTGGCCTTTATGGGTACACCGGATTTTGCGGCCGCCTCGCTGGCTGAAATTGTCGGCGCGGGCCATGAGGTTGTGCGGGTCTATTCCCAGCCGCCGCGAAAAAAGGGCCGTGGGATGAGCGAGCAGAAATCCCCTGTTCATGCGCTGGCCGAACAATTCGGGTTAGAGGTTCATACCCCGGCCTCTTTGCGTGATCCTGATGTTCTTGGCGATTTTGCCGCCTTAGAACTGGATGTGGCCTGCGTCGTTGCCTATGGCCAGATCTTGCCCCAGGCGGCGTTAGATGCGCCTGAGATGGGCTGCCTCAACCTTCATGGCTCGCTATTGCCGCGCTGGCGCGGTGCGGCTCCTATTCAGCGCGCGATCATGGCCGGTGATGCGATGACGGGGGTGCAGATCATGCAGATGGAGGCCGGGCTCGATACTGGTGCGATTTTGCTGTCTGAAATTGTTCCGATCACAGCGCAAGATACGGCCGCAACGCTTCATGACCGGATGATGGGTATTGGGGCCCAGTTGTGGCCGCGCGCTCTGGCGGCCTTGGAGCGCGGTTCTTTGGAAGCGGTGGCGCAAAGCGAAGAGGGGGTGAGCTATGCCCACAAAATCACCTCTGAAGAGGCGCGAATGGATTGGTCGCGCCCCGGCGGCGATCTCGTCAATCATGTGCGCGGCCTGTCGCCCTTCCCCGGGGCCTGGTTCATGATGGACAGTGATAAAGGCCCCGTGCGGGTTAAGCTGTTAATGGCCGAAGCCGTTGCGGGCGAGGGCTCGCCGGGCACGGTGCTGGATGATCGCATGACGATTGCCTGTGGGTCTGGCGCGCTGCGCCCGGTGCGCTTGCAGCGTGAAGGCAAGGGCGCGATGGATCTGGAGACCTTTTTGCGCGGCAATAATATACCCAAAGGTAGCCAGCTATAATCATGGCCCGCTTCAAGCTGACTATTGAGTATGAGGGCACAAATTATGTCGGTTGGCAGCGCCAGGATAATGGCCCCTCCATTCAAGAGGCCATCGAAACCGCGTGTGAGGCGCTCGATGGCGGTCCGCGCGAGGTCTATGGCGCGGGGCGCACTGATAGCGGGGTTCATGCCCTGGGCCAGGTTGCCCATGTTGATTTAGAGCGCGATATCCGCGCCGACAAAGTGCGCGATGCCTTGAATTATCACCTGAAACCCCAACCTATTGCAATTGTTGAGGCCCAAGCGGTCAGTGATGATTTCCATGCCCGCTTCAGCGCGATTAAGCGCGGCTATGTCTATCGCCTGATCCATCGCCGCGCGCCTTTGACCTTGACCCAAGGCCAGGTTTGGCGGGTTTTCAAGCCCTTAGATGTCGATGCGATGCATGCCGCGGCGCAATATTTGATCGGCGAGCATGATTTCACCACGTTTCGCGATGCGCAATGTCAGGCCGATAGCCCGGTGAAATCCATGGATAAGGCCTGGGTCGCACAAGTGGGCGATGAAGTGCATTTTCGCTGCGCGGCGATCAGCTTTCTTCACCGACAAGTGCGCTCCATCGTGGGCTCCCTCGCCGAGGTTGGCACGGGTAAATGGAGCCCGAAGGATTTTAAAGCGGCCTTGGATGCGGGCGATCGTAAGGCCTGTGGTCCGGTGGCCCCGCCCGATGGCTTATATCTCGATTTTGTCGATTACGATTGAGAATTGCTACCGGTATTATTTCGATTTCCAATAATAAACGCCGATATAACACCAATAGCACTAGTGCCAACTAATGCTAATGAAAGTTCTTTTAAGCCATTCATCCCACAGAAAACTGAGGCACCAATTATAAGTATGAGAGCAAAAATTCCAGATATACGACCTAATAAGGCATCCTTGCTATCTTCAATAAGTAATCTATAATGAAAATTATGTTGATGATTTAAATCTTCGTCTGCCATTTTGAGTATTCGTTCAGCAGATCCAGGATTAATTTCCTCATAGGCTTGAAGAAGTCCAGGTGGAGGTAATGGACCTGAGAATTGTGTACGCTTATGTAAAACGTTAATTATTTGTTCTTGGGCGATTTTGCCGTTAGGGCTATTGCCAACAGTGTTTTCAATGATGTTCGATATTTCTTTGTCTAGAGAGACTTTTTCATCATTGCGTTCAGGCAAATGCTTATTTGTCATAATGGATCAGTTTTTGGTAGGGAGCGATTGATGCTTTGTGTTATGTTTATCCAAGCACGTGCGTGTGAGGGTTTATATGCAAGGGAGCGTTTGAAGTTAGCGCGCGAGAAAAACTGTAAAGGAGATGAAACCCCTTTGTAAAAGCCAAGTCTGAAAGCCTTGTTGCTCATTTTTGACATCCTTTTTCATCATACTTACGAGTAGAGACTTGAGCAATCAAGCGCTAAAATATCATATAAGTTGAATCAGCAGCCAATCGGCCACTAATGGAATGCCGGCGGCGGCCAGCGCTGTGGTCCAATGACAGCCCAAAGCCCCTTCGGCGACGCGGTAATGGACGAAGAGGCGCACAACGGGATAGAAAAAACCGTTGAAGATCAATACGCCATTTTCATCGATCAGACCTGCGGCATAGATCAGCCAGACAAAACCGGTGAAGTGTAAAAGGATGAAGACCGTCCAGTTATGCACACTCAGCCAGGGCCCCAAGAGAGCCTCTAAGCCTAAAATACGCACGGTCACAAAGGCGATAATCGGAAACGCCACCCAGATGCGCACAAAGGTCAGGACGCCATCCAACAGGCCAAGTGTCGCAATGGGCTCGCCATCGACAGGCGCTAGGCCCGATAAGAAGTAATTGACGCAAAAATAATAGAGAATGAAGATCGGCAGCGACCAGATCGCGGCGCTGAAAGAGCGCAAAACCCCGGCCGTCGAGACATCGAAATAGTCTCTCCAGCCGTCTTGATAGGCCATCAATTTACCAAAGCCGATGAGGGCGGGTTTAATATCACGCAAGCTGGACGAGATCATGCGCGAAAGGCCTGAAAATAGCGCGTCAGGATGGTCTCATAAATCGCGCTTAAGGCCTCGATATCGCCCACGGGCACCCGCTCATCAACCTGATGCATGGTGGCACCGACCAAGCCAAACTCGGCCACAGGGGCATAGTTTTTAATGAAGCGCGCATCGGATGTTCCCCCGCCGGTGGTCAGGGCAGGCTTGCGTCCGGTATGGGCTTCGACTGCCTCGCTCAAAAGGCCCGTGAAGGCGTTATCTTCGGTCAGGAAAGCCTCCCCGGTGACTTTCAAATCGAGATCAATCTCGCCGGGAAAGCTCAAGTCGATGGCGTGGGCTTCTTGTTCGATCCAGCGTTTCAAATCATGGCCCTGATGGGCGACATTGAAGCGGATATTAAAGCGCGCACTGGCCTTGGCCGGGATCACATTATGGGTGGGATTGCCCACATCCAGGCTGGTGATCTCCAGATTAGAAGGTTGGAAATGCGGTGCGCCCTCATCCAGGGTCCGAGCGGTCAGGCGAGATAGCAAAGCCATCAAGGTAGGGATGGGATTAACGGCCCGCTCCGGGTAGGCGACATGGCCTTGACGACCATGGACCGTGATGACGCCATTGAGAGAGCCGCGCCGGCCCACCTTGATGGTATCGCCCAGGGTGTTGGGATTGGTCGGCTCGCCCACCAGACAATGGGTCAGGCGCTCACCGGCCGCAGTGATGGCTTCCAAGACCCGCTTGGTGCCATGAAGGCCAGGGCCTTCTTCATCACCGGTGATGAGGAGCGCGATGGAGCCCGTTGGCGCGGGGTGAGATTTCAGATAGCGCGCTGTGGCTGCGATAAAGGCCCCAATCGCGCCCTTCATATCCGCGGCGCCGCGCCCCCATAGAATGCCGTTTTCGATGACACCCCCAAAGGGGTCTTTGCTCCACGCCGCGCTATCGCCTTCCGGGACCACATCCGTGTGACCGGCAAAGCAGAACACGGGTTCAGCCGTACCCAGGCGGGCATAGAGATTATCCACCTCTTCAAATGGATAGCGCGTGCAGGTAAAGCCCAGACCCTCCAGCGCGGCTTGAACCGTGTCCAAGGCCCCTTCATCACGCGGCGTGACAGAGGGGGCCTGGATCAGGGCTTGGCTGAGCGCAATCGGATCAGTGGGGTCAATTGTCATGGTCGGCGTCTCAATAATTAAAGGCAGGGCTTAGTCGCGCAACAGCTCGTTAATGCTGGTTTTAGACCGGGTCTGGGCATCAACGCGTTTCACGATGACCGCACAGGCCAAAGACGGCCCGCCCTTGGGATCAGGCAAGGTGCCCGGCACGACGACCGAATAGGCGGGAACTTCGCCGCGCGTGACTTCGCCCGTGGCGCGGTCGACAATTTTGGTGGATGCGCCCAGGAAAACCCCCATGGACAGGACCGCGCCTTCACGCACGATCACACCTTCTGCGACTTCACTGCGTGCGCCGATAAAGGCGTTGTCTTCAATGATGACGGGGCTGGCCTGTAAAGGCTCTAGAACGCCGCCAATCCCGGCTCCGCCGGAAATATGCACATTCTTGCCGATTTGCGCGCAAGAGCCGACCGTGGCCCAGGTGTCGATCATCGCGCCTTCATCCACATAGGCCCCCAGATTGACATAGGACGGCATCAAAACCGCGCCCTTGGCGATATAGGCCCCGCGGCGCACGGCGCAGGGCGGTACAGCGCGGAAACCCGCTTTCTGGAAATCTTGCGCGCTCCAGCCTTCAAACTTTGATGGTACTTTATCCCACCAATGCGCGCCCGCGATGCCGCCCTCAATCGGGGCCATCGGGTTCAAGCGGAAAGACAAAAGCACGGCTTTCTTGGCCCATTCGCGCACAGCCCAATTGCCATCCGCGCCCTTTTCAGCCACGCGCAAAGTGCCGTTATCGAGCTGGCTCAGCGTTGTCTCTACGCATTCACGCGCTTCGCCCTGGGTGTCTGGGGTGATGGTGTCGCGATTGTCCCAGGCGCGATTTACCGCATCTTCCAATTGGAGAAGGATAGACATGAGGGGCCTCTTCGGATCGACAGGAGCTTAGCGGGCCTTGCGCGCACTAAAGTCCAATTGGCTAAGAAAGGTCGGCAGACAGTCAACCGCGTAATGGACATGGGCGGGATGTTCGCCCGGCCCCGCAGTATGGCCATCCTTGAGGTCGGTTTTGGACCTTACAAGAATGGTCGTAAAGCCCAGCGCTGCAGCGGTTTCCAGATTGCGTGCAGAATCTTCAAACATGGCCGTTGCCTTAGGGGCCAGGGCGAAATGCTTGGAAAACTGATCAAAGGCCGCGCGTTCGGGCTTGGGGGTGAAATTGGCTGCGGCGATATCGAAGAGATCATCGAAAAGATGCTCTATCTTCAGCGCTTTAAGCACGTCTTCGGCATGTTTGCGCGAGCCATTGGTGTAGACATAGCGCTTGCCGTCCAGGCGGGCGAGATGCTCACCCAAGCGCGGATCAGGCGTGATCACCGAATGATCAATATCGTGCACGAAATCCAGGAATTCGTGAATATCCACCTTATGATGGTGCATCAAACCGCTTAGCGTTGTGCCATATTCACGAAAATAGGTCGATTGGACCTGTTTGGCCTCGTCTCGGGGCAAGTCTAACAGCTGCATGACATAGAGTGTCATGCGGTCTTGAACCTGGCTCATTACGGCGGTTTCGGCCGGATACAGGGTCTGATCTAGGTCAAAAACCCAGGTCTCAACATGGTTGAGATCGGGCTTGAAAAGGTTTGGGGCCATTATTGGCCTCCTGCTTGGCGCGGCTGTGGGGCGGAGACGAAATCGCTATCGTTGAAGCGCAGAATGGTCGCGCCGTTTTCAGGCGCGGGGACGGCGCGAAATTGCGCCGATTGATAGCCGCGCGCCTCGCACTCATTTTCCCCTTCAGCCAGGAAACGCGCGGGTGCCAGGCAAAAACCTTGTGTGCCGGTCACCATAGGTTCGGGCGTATCGCCGTCAATGCGCATGGCATAGGCGAAGGTTTCATTGGCGCTTAAACGCGCCGCAATGGTGCGTTCACACGTGCCCGTTTCAATACGCCACCAGCCCTTACTTTGCCAGCCTTCAGGGCGAAGGCGCGCCACGGCTACCGCGAGGGGGGCGCTCGCATCATTGCAAATACTCAGGCCTGCGCTGGCATTGCGTGCGATGGCCGCGCGCTCCAGCGCATCCATAAGGCCAGCCCGGTTTGAGCCAAATTGCTGATCGACATCGCCTTCAAAGGCCGACACCGCGCGCGTGGTCCGTCGCCCGGCATAGCCGTCGATATTACGGATGTCATAGCCCGCGCTTTGTAACAGGCGCTGCAAGCCCGCCTCATCGGCGCGCTCGCCAAAGTTTGAGGGCTCAACCAAGATGGTGCGGGTGATCTCATCGGCGCTCAATTGGCGGAAATGGCGTTCCTGCATGCCCAGGGGCAGGCAGTCTTGCACGCCTTCATAGCTGAAGGTGTCATCACCGACACAGAAAGGATGAGCCCCGCGCCATTCGCGCACGCCGCCCAGATAAGCATCACTGGAGCGGGCATAGAGAAAGACCGAGCCGCCTTCAGGCGCGGTGCGCGGTTGGGTCTCGCCACATTCACCGGGGCGCAGCCGGGTCCAGCCCGCGACCGTCATGGCATTCTCGCCATCCCAGGCGGTGGCGATCTCCACCACGAAGCTGGTTTCGTTACAAACCTCTCCGGCCAGTACGGGTGCGCTTAACGCGATCACAAGGGCACAGGCGCTTAACGAGGTTTTGATCATCGGCTCTATCCTGGTAGGGCCAGATCAGCAAGATCGGCCCTTAATTCCTCAATCCCTAGTTTTTTGGCTGAGGATGTCGCGGCAATCAAGGGGTAAGCGGCGGCGCGGCGGACAACTTTTTGCGCAGCGGCGATTTTCGCGGGCTCTTGCTCATCGGGGCGCAGCTTATCGAGCTTGGTCAGACAGATCTGGTAGACCACTGCGGATTTATCCAAGACCTGCATGATGGCTTCATCGCTCTCTTTAATGCCATGGCGCGAATCGATCAGCAAAATGACGCGCTTGAGATTGACGCGGCCGCGCAGATAATCCTGCGTCAGGCTGGTCCAGCGCTGGGCGACATCCTTGGGGGCTTTGGCAAAGCCATAGCCCGGCAAGTCAACAATGCGCAGGCGATCGGAGAGATTGAAGAAGTTGAGCTCGCGTGTCCGGCCTGGATCGCCAGAGGTGCGCGCAATGGATTTGCGCCCTGTAATGGCATTCACCAGCGAGGATTTGCCCACATTTGAACGTCCGGCAAAGGCAATCTCTGGCACATCGCTGGGCGGTAAATGGTTCATATTCACCGCGCCCATCATGAACTCGCAACCGGCAGCAAAGAGCATGCGGCCCGCCTCGAGGCGGGCCGCATGGGCGTCATCAGATGAGCTAGAGGTCTCCTCGCTCACTTAATTCTCTCCTTCGCCCTTACGGGGCAGGAAGCGATCGCGAAGCTTGGCAATCTGGCGATCAACTTCGGTGGTTTGGCCCTGGGTGCGCATGATAATGTATTGTTGCAGCACGGTCAGGGTGTTGTTCCAGGCCCAGTAAATGATCAAAGCCGCAGGGAATTTTGCCATCACGAAGGTGAAAATGATCGGCATGAAGGCAAAGATGCGCCGCTGCATCGGATCTGGGGGCGGTGGGTTCAGCGCCTGCTGAGCCCACATGGTAATCCCCATGATCAGTGGCCATGCCCCGATATGCAGGCTCGTGCCCAAAATCGGCAATCCAGACGGGTCAAACGGCAATAATCCAAACAAATTCCAAATCGTGGTGGGATCAACGGCTGACAGGTCTTGGATCCAGGTGAAGCTTTCATGGCGCGCATCGAGCGAGATGAACACGGTTTTATAGAGCGCAAAGAAGATCGGGATCTGCGGTAGGATGGGCAAGCATCCGGCGACCGGATTGATCTTTTCGCGTTTATAAAGCTCCATCATTTCCTTGCTTTGGCGCTCTTTGTCATTCTCAAAGCGCTCACGCAATTCCTGGACTTTGGGCTGAACGGCGCGCATTTTCGCCATCGAGCTGAAGGCGCGATTGTTCAGCGGATAAAGCACCAGCTTGATCAGAACCGTCAGCAGCAAAATGGCCAGGGCGAAATTACCCAGGAAGCCATTAAATAGGTGCAAGAGATAGAAGAAAGGACGGGTCAGGAACCAGAACATGCCCCAGTCGATGGCCATGTCAAAGCGGGGGATGCCCAGCTCTTCTTCATAGTCATGCAGCAGCCCTGAGGATTTTACACCAGCATAGATGAAGGCTTGCGAGGTGAGGGTTTCACCGGGCGCAATGATCTGACCATCACGAATATAATTCGATTCATAGATGGTTTCACCGCGTGCCTCAAGCGTACGGATTTCCCCGCGCAGATTTGGATTTTCACCCAAAGGCCCGGTAACAGCCATCCAATATTTATCGGTATTGCCAATCCAGCCGCCTTGCCCGGTCTCTTGCAGGCCGCCATCCTTATCAATCTTCTTATATTTGCGATCAAAGAAGGTATTGCCCATGACGCCCAGCGGGCCTTCATGCAGGACGTAGAAATTGGCAAGATCTGCGGGTTGGCCATGGCGGCGCACCAGGCCATAGCGCGCCAAAGTCACGGGCTGGGCGCTGGCATTGGTGACGCTGTCATCATAGGTGAACATATAATGTTCATCCACGCGCACGGTGCGCCGGAAGGTCAGATCCCCGGTGGTGTATTCCAAAACCACAGGCGTGGTTGGGGTCAGCACATCACCCTCAACCAAGGTCCAAGACGTGTTGAGACCTGGCATATTGGACGGGGCGTTTTCAATTCCGGTCCAGCCATTCGCCGCATAATAGGCGAAAGGCGCATCTTGCGGGCTCAACAAGGTGACGGGCGTCGTTGAATCGACGGCGGTTGTGTATTCGAGCAGACGTATATCATCCAGGCGCGCACCGGTTAGGTTCAAGCTGCCTTCGATCGTGGCGGTGCGTACAGGGATGCGCTGGCCTTCGCTTAACACCTCTTCAACCGCGCGCAGAACAGGGGCTGCGGGCATGTCGGGCGTGATGCCATCGGGGGTTGGCGCGTCGGCCTGGGCCAGCTCTTGCGCCGCCTGGGTTGCTTCTGCTTCGGCGGCCGCGCGATCACGCATAGGCTTCAAAACAAAGAAGTCATAGCCGAATAAAATGATCACGGCCAAAACAACCGCAATGATCGTGTTCTTATTATCGCCCATGTGCGGCGCTATCCTTTTTCTCTATGTCCCCGGGACATCTGCGAAGGGGGGCGAGTGCCCGCTTCACGTCGATCCGGCGCGAGGCTGAGCAACGCGCTTTTCACATCGTCCAGTAAAGCCGTCCAATTGCGAGACGGTGTAACAGCTCGAGCGATGAATACATAGTCTGTATGATGTGATCCATACTGCGAGAGCAGTAGGCGTGCGGCTTCGCGCAACCGGCGCTTGGCACGATTGCGCGTTACGGCATTGCCGATTTTCTTGGTCGCGGTAAAGCCGATGCGGCTGGGCGTGTTGGCGTCCATCTCAGTGGGATGAGGAAGAGCCTGAACAATCAAGCCTTTACGCACGGCCTTAAAGCCATGCCTGAGACGCAAAAAATCGCGCCGCTTGCGAAGGCGAGCGGCGCGATTTGGATAGTCTAACACGGGTAAGGCCGCTGGTCTTAAGCAGACAAGCGATGACGACCTTTAGCGCGACGACGAGCAATCACTTGCTGGCCGGACTTGGTCGCCATGCGTGCGCGGAAGCCATGACGGCGCTTACGAACGAGGTTCGACGGTTGGTACGTGCGTTTCACGGCTGGGCTCCATAGGCTAAGCGCGTTGAATTTGAGCGGGCGTATCTACGTGGCTAGGGGCGAGGAGTCAAGGGCGATGATGCGTAAACGCAGTGAAAACTCGCTGACGGCCTGCGCTTATCATGACCGATTGTTCATGTTTTTGCCATTTTGAGGCCTGATAAAGCGCGATACAAGCAGGGCCAGCATAGGGTATTTCACGCTTGGGTGAAAAATCGCTATACTGACAGGCATTCCAGCACAAGGCGCAAGGGCGTGCGTAGCGCGTGGGCGATGCCAAAGCCGGATGCAACTACCCATATAACACGTGATGAAGCGTGAGGGATGATCTTAAGGGGGCCGCGTGTGACGTTGAAGGACGCACACACACACGATATGCAGGCGCGCACCGGTCTGATTGGGCGGGCGTGGCATGGGCTTGGGCGTGCCTTAAGCTCCCTGCCGGGTAAGTTGCTGCTGCTCACCATCTTTTTTGTCATGTTGGCCCAGGTGATGATTTTTATCCCTTCGGCGGCCAGCTTTCGGATTCGTTGGTTGGAAGGGCGCGCGGCGGACGCGCATTTAGCGATTCTCGCCGTAGATGCGGCGGGTGGTATGCCGGTGGGGGATGAAATCGCCCTGGAGTTGTTAAGCGGTGTGGATGCGATTGCGGTGTCGCGGGTTTGGGATGGCTTCAATGAATTGGTGCTGGGCACCAAGACGGTGCCGGAACATCTGATCGAAGCTGATCTTGATCACGTCAATCCCTGGTCGAACATGATCGCTTTGATGGATTTCTTTTTTAATCAGAAACCCCGCCATATTCTGATCAAAGCCCGCCCGCCTTCGCGCCCAGATGAGCTGGTCTTTGTGATCGTACCAGAGGCCCCTTTGCAGCAAGCGCTGTCGCGTTATTCGCGCTATATGCTGGGGGTTTCGCTGTTTACTTCGATCCTGACCGGTGGCCTGATCTATATCTCCCTCCTGTTTCTCTTGGTGCGCCCGATGCGTCGTCTTGCCAAGTCGATGACGGCGTTTCAAGAAAATCCCATGGATATTACCCGTCAGATCACGCCGTCGGTATCTGGGGATGAAATCGGTGAAGCCGAAAAGGCTTTAGCCGAGATGCAAAAGGATGTGCGCGATGCCCTGCGCCAGCGCGAGCGTTTGGCGGCTTTGGGCGGGGCGGTGGCCAAGATCAATCATGATCTTAGGAATGTGCTGGCGTCTGCGCAATTGATGTCAGACCGCTTGGCGATGTCGCGCGATCAAAGGACGGCCGCGCTGGGCGAGCGTCTGGTGCGCGCGGTCAATCGCGGGATTGGCCTGTGTCAGGATGTGTTGGCCTATGGCCGCACCAGCGAGCGTGCGCCGGTTCTGGATGCCACGCCTTTGGGAGCGCTACTGGATGAGGCGGGCCGCGATGCCTTGGAAATCCTGGGCGATGCTGAATGGATCAACGCGATTGAGGCTGAGATCCATATCGAGGCCGATCGCGAGCAAGCTTATCGCATCTTCCTCAACCTGTTTCGCAACGCTCTGCAGGCCATGGAGGGCCAAGAGCAGCGGTGTCTGCGGGTTGATGCGGTGGTGGAGGGTGATGAGGTGCGGATCCAGATTGAAGATTGTGGTCCAGGCATCCCAGAGCGTGTGCGGGACAGCCTATTTCAGGCCTTCGGCACCAGCACCCGCGTGGGGGGCTCAGGCTTGGGCCTCTCCATTGCGCGCGAATTGGCACGCAATATGGGCGGGGATGTGCGCCTGGTAAAAACCGATGAGCGCGGTAGCGCGTTCGAAGTGCTCTTCAAACGCGCACATCTGGCGGAGCACCAATCTTTAAGCGCTTAAGGATGGCGGGCCTGACCATCGCGGCGCGGATCTGCCGCGCCTTCACTGCCGCCATCGGGTAGAGCGCGAATGATGTGAATGCCGGACACTTCGCCGCGTCCGCCTTCGATGCGGTGACCTTGGGCGCGTAGGTCTTGTTGGATGTCCGGATCAAACCCTTCTTCCATGCGGGTGATTTCCCCGCGCGCAACCACATTGGGCATGGCAGCGGCTTCACCCGGGGTCATGCCCCAGTCCAGCATGGCGACCAGAGATTTCACGGTGTAACCGATGATGGAATTACCGCCCGGTGAGCCTGTGGCCAGCACAAAATTATTGTCCTGATCCAAAACAATCGTCGGCGACATGGATGAGCGTGGACGCTTTCCCGCTGCCGGGGCATTGGCCATCAAACGCCCTTCTTCATCGCGCGGCGCGCGCGCAAAATCGGTGAGTTGGTTGTTCAGCAGGAAGCCATGGGTCATGCGCTGACTGCCGAAAGGGCTTTCCACCGTCGTGGTCATCGACAGGACATTGCCGTCATTATCGCGAATGACAAAATGGCTGGTGCCGGGCGCATCGTTGGAGGCATCAATGCCCATGGTTTCAGCCCGCGGCGGTTCACCGGGCAAGGCCCGCACCAGGGCTTGATCCATGGTGATCAGGGCGGCCCGACTGGCGAGATAATCGCTATCCAATAAGCCCTCGATGGGCACATCTACAAAATCCGGATCACCGACATATTGATCGCGGTCGGCATAGGCCAGACGATTAGCGTCAATGAAGACGTGCCAGCCATCGCGGGTCGGGCCCAGGGCCTGCATATCGAAATGGTTGAGCATGCCCATGATCTGGCCCACGGCGACGCCGCCAGAGGCGGGCGGCGGCGCGCCACACACTTGATAGCTGCGATAGGGCACACACAACGCCTCGCGCTTTACCGGGGTATAGCTGGCGAGATCTTCCATGGTAATTGCCCCAGGTAAGGGCTCGGCACGGGTGGCCTCAACAATGCCCAGCGCGATCGGGCCTTCATAGAAGTTACGCCAATCGGCGGCGATCAAGCTCAAAGTCTGGGCATAAGCGGTATTGGTCAG
The DNA here is from genome assembly GCF_000382325.1 of Woodsholea maritima DSM 17123. Taxonomy (GTDB): domain Bacteria; phylum Pseudomonadota; class Alphaproteobacteria; order Caulobacterales; family Maricaulaceae; genus Woodsholea; species Woodsholea maritima. The sequence continues at coordinate 404,963 of NZ_KB908056.1, read as the reverse complement.
CACATGGCCAATGGGCCAAGGCCGACCCTGATCGTCATAGAAATAGCTGGCCGTGGCCGGGCGCTCATCCAGGGGGGAATAGGCCATCACTTGCTCGCTGACATCATGCAGGCGTTTGGCAACCGGGAAGCCGTGATTGGCCAGGCTGATGGCGCTGGAAAAATCACTCGCCCAGTCCAGCTTGCCATGATCGTCATGGGCGATGGCCAACATGGCGATGACGCCGGGCACGCCCACGGCGCGTCCACTGGTCCAGGCGGTCAGGAAATCAAGCGGTTGGTCGCTTTCGCTGAGGAATAACGTCTCATCAACGGCGCTGGGTGCGGTTTCACGTCCATCATAGACAGTGATGGTTTGCGCCTTGGCATCATAGCGCAGCATAAATGCCCCGCCGCCAATGCCAGAGCTTTGCGGCTCTACCAGGCCCAGAACGGCCTGGATCGCAATCGCGGCATCGACCACATCACCGCCATCACGCAGTGCCTTCAGGCCCGCTTCAACCGCCAAAGGATTGGCCGCCGCGACCATGGCTTTGGGGCGCTCTTGCGAGACATTGACCGGGGTGGGGGTCAGAACCTCTTGCACGCTGGGGGCAGGGGAAGGGGCCGTCTGGGTTTGTGTCGCCTCGGGAGCGGGCTGACACGCGGCCAGGCTGATCAAGGATGCGCCAAGGCACAATGACGTGAAAAGACCGATCGAGCGCATAGCTCCCCCCTTGCTCTTTACCGCAGAATACTCACCATAACGTCCAACGTCTGACTGACAAAGGAAAATGCCATGGCCGGGCCCGGATATAGGAATGATCTCACCGATGTTAAGGGGCTTAAAGTGGGTCAGGCCCACAGTCTAGACGTAAAAACCGGGGTCAGCGTGATTGTCGGCGATCAACCGATGACCGCCGGGGTTGATGTGCGTGGCGGCGGACCGGGTACGCGCGAAACCGATACGCTGAATGCGGGCGGTCTGGTCGATCAGGTCGATGCTATCGTGCTGTCAGGCGGATCTGTCTATGGGCTGGCGGCCTGTGATGGCGTGTGTGCGCGCCTGGGCGCGATGGGGCGCGGCTATGGCCTGATGGATTTGCCCGGCGTACCCAAAAGTCCGATTGTGCCCGGTGCTATTCTTTATGATCTCGCCAATGGCGGGGATAAGGCCTGGGGCGATCATCCTCCTTACCGTGATTTAGGCATCGCAGCGTTTGAAGCCTTAAGCGATGGTCCGGTCAAACAGGGTAAGGCCGGGGCCGGCTATGGCGCACAGGCGGGGCAATATCCCGGCGGCACGGGCTCAGCGAGTTTTGTCACCGATGAGGGCTTTACAATTGCGGCGCTGGTCTGTGTCAACAGTTTTGGATCGCCCACCTTGCCAGGGACTGAGGCCTATTGGGCCTGGCCTTTGGAGATTGAGGGCGAGTTTGGCGGCGTGCGTCCGCCCGCGGATTATGTCCTCAACGGTGAGGATTGGGGCGCGGCCAAGGTTGAGGCAAGTCCACGCACCAATACCACGATTGGGGTGATTGCCACCGATGCGATCCTCACCAAGGATCAGGCGCGGCGCATGGCGGTGATGGCCCAAGATGGTTTGGCGCGCGCGCTGCGCCCCATCCACACGCCCTTCGATGGCGATGTGGTCTTTGTGGTCTCAACAGGTCTGAAGCCTCTAAGTGAGCCCCAGCCCTTCACCTTGGCGCGCCTGGGCAGTCTGGCGGCCGATTGTCTGGCCCGCGCCGTGGCGCGCGGCTGTCATGCGGCGAAAGGAGAGGGCTAGGTGTCTTAATTTAGAGCCTGGCGTGAAGCTAACATATTGATACATATGGAATAATGGTGCGCGCTGCATATGGCTGCACTTTATGTGCAGACCGGTGCTTGCCAAGTGCGAAACCCTCCGCTAGTTTCCGCGCCTCTTCAGCGGTGTTGGCCACGACGCACACACCGCTTGGCGCTGGTAGCTCAGCTGGATAGAGCATCAGACTACGAATCTGAGGGTCGGGAGTTCGAATCTTCCCCAGCGCGCCATTTTTACTTGTTCTCCTTCGCGTCCGCTCAGTCGATCCTCGCTCACGCTGCGGGCGGGCGGTCGCCCTTGCGAACCCTGCGGGTTCGAAGTGGGCCCGCCAAGGCGCGCCATTCCTCTTCAAATCCAATACGATGTCGCGAAGCCTGCGCGAGTGGGCAGATATGTGCTGTTACGCGGCCCTTTTTAAGAGCTAAAGTGAATAAAACCCCGCCCGACGGCGAAAGCACCGTAACGGGCAGGGCTTACAAAAGAGTGTTGAGGCTGATTAGAAGCTTGTTTTAAGTGTAACAAAGACTTCACGGGGTCGACCAATATCTAGGCCCCCTGAGTAATAAGCGCTGGCGTAGTAATATTTATCAAAGAGATTTTTTGCTTGCACGCGCAATTGAACAGGTCTTTTCATAATTGATGTATCATAACTGATACCCGCATCAACAACGGTGAAAGATGGAATAAAGCCGCTGTTTTGCGCATCAACAGGCTGGTTTCCAACATAGTTGACTTGGCCGTCGACTGAAAGGCCGGGTAGCGCCTGAATTTGATAGCGTGCGCCAAGAGTTGTCTTCCATTCGGGAACACTTTCAGTGCGTTTGCCTAGAGTCGTTTCATCGCTTACATCTTTAAGTTCAGTGTCAATCCAGGCCAGAGCGCCGGTAAGAGAGAGTGTGTCGGTTACCTGTCCGGTTAGGGTGAATTCCATTCCGCGATGGTGATAGCGCCCCGCACTGACATAATCATTGTCCAGATTGAGGTAGCTGGCGTCCCGTTTGATGTCAAAGAGCGCCAATCCGAGATTGAGGTTGGTCAGAAGGTCGGCCTTGATGCCAACTTCATATTGACGACTTTCGATGGGATCGGTGGGCTGATTGGCGTTGTTTGCGTTAAACGGTGCATAATCGCCTTTTTCAAGTCCGCGTGAATAACTGGCATATGTCAGGATGTTAGTCGTGGGGCGAAACATTACGGCCCCGGTCGGGACGAAGGTGTTTTCCCGCTGGGGCAGCGCGTCTGCAGACAGGTCGTCCGCCCGGTACCAGATGTAACGTCCCCCGAACAGGAGCTGAACCTGATCATTGAGTGTAACAAGGTCCGTGGCGAAGACGGAGCTTTCTTTAATACTGGATTTGAAATTAATCGCTTGTTCAGGGCCAAAATCATAAACGGGCGGTTGAACGGGGTTTAGAATATTGCCGACGGTAATGCCATTCATCCCTAAGGGGCCATCGGTGTCGACATAGTCCCAAAATGGGCTTTTATCGCTGAAGCTGCGATGAGACACGCCGAAGAAAACATCATGGCTGATGCCTTGAGTTTCGAATTGACCCGCGAGGTAGCCTTGAACGGACCAGGTCGTGAAAATTTCGCCACGAGAGGCGTAAAGATCGCCCCAACCAATATCGCCATTGGGCTGAATATCAAAAAGATCGGTGTAGCCGCCATTGCGCTCAACGCGCGAATAATTGGCCTGAAGGATGGTGAGCCAATTTTGCGAAAGCGCGAGTTCAAGCCGGGTATCGAAGTTTAATCCTTCGGTTTCATGACGATACCAGCTCCCTGTGAGAAGGTCGCGCCGGTCAATGCGGGGCGGCAAGATAAAGCTTGCTGGGTCAAGCGGGTCGGTACGCGGGCTTTGATCCGCGCGCAGGAGCGGGTCAGCAATGGTCGACTTTTTGGACCAGTCACCATTGATTTGAAGAAGCGCGCCCTCACTGAAGCGGATGTCTGTCGCGAGCCCGAAAAAGCTGCGTTCCATATCGCGCGCATGGTCGAAATTGCCGGTCTTTTCATGGCCTGCATTCACACGGACCCCCAGCGTGTCTTGCATGGTGGTTAAGCTGCCATCAAGGGCGATATAGGTCTGTTCAAGAGATGACCCGCCTAATGTCGCGGTTAAAAAGGGCTCTTGGGTGGGGCGTTTTAGAATATAGTTGATTGTCCCGCCGGGAGAGTTGAAACCGTAGAGGAAGCCGGAAGGGCCTTTGAGAATGTCGATACGCTCAACATTCTCCAACTGCACATCATGGTGTGGGGCCAAGGTCAGACCATCGCGTCGGATCGTGTTAAAGCTATCCATCGCAAAACCGCGCAACCGGAAATTATCGAACGCAGATCCGCCACTCGCACTGAGCACAGAGGGGTCTCTTAATACTATGTCTGCAGCGGTTCGCGCTGAGGCTTCAGTGATGGCGCGCGCGTCATAGCTCTGAATGGCCAAGGGAATCTCCATCACGTCTCTTGCACCAAAGGCACCGGCATTAATTTCATGAACGCGGTTGAGTGCAGGCGCAGTTACCACAATCCTATCGATGATCGGCGCGTCCTCACTGGGCTGAGCATAGATGGGGGGTGTTGTTAGAATTGAAGCGCTGAGGAGCGACAGTATGCGGTACATGTAAGAAGGCTCCGAAATGAAGGGTTATGATATAACATATCTTATTACATTTAATGTGCCGCGTTTAAAGGGGCGAGCTGCATCTCACCGCCACACGTCTTCATTATTGCGGGGTATTTTCTGGGCGATGATTGGAGCGATGGTGCGTCAGGTGTAAGAGGATTTATACGTGCGATCTAAGCGCGTCCCCCTCACACCTGCGACCAATAAATCTCGACCGGTGTTTGCTCTTGACGCAGAACTGCGCTGGCGGGATGGGCGATGAGGTCATCATTGTTCAAAAACTGATCTAGGGCCGCGCGCTTATCAGGTCCGTCGAGAAGGATCATGAGGGCGGTGCTGGCGATCAATGCGGTGTAGGTAAAGCTTATCCGTACAAAGGGTTGGGCGTTGAGATTGGTGGGTGCAAGCGGCGCGATAAGATCATCCGTATCCAGGGCCAGCGCGCGTTCTAGTCCTAAAGCATGGGGGTAGAGCGAGGCGATATGGCCGTCAGTGCCCATGCCCAGCAGTGTATACACCGGCCCCGTCATCATCGGCTTGAGGGCGTTTTGCGCGCGGGTGATGGCTTGATCCGCGCTTTCTCCGCGCTCATAGAGGGCCGTAAAGGGCGCATGTGCAGCCTTGTTCTGATGCAGCGCGGTTTTCATCACATGGGGGAAATCATCCATCAAAGCCTCAGGCAGGCAGATGGCGTCACTGGTGGTCAGCGTAATGCGAGGCCAATCCAGATCGCAGTGTGAGAGCGCGTCATACACCCCGCGCGGCGTGCCACCCCCCGCACCAATAAAGCAAGCTTGTCCGCGTTCTGCGAGAGCTGACCTCAACCGAGTTTCAATGACTTGGCAGAGTGCAACATCGCGGGCTTGGCGGGTTGGGTGGGTGTGAAAGACAAGGGGCAAATGCTGATGTCCTTAAACAAACTCTTACCAAACTAAAGCGTGCTTTCGCCCTTCATTCAAGGTCTGAAATTTGGATGCTGGGGCTTACTCGCTCAACACATGGGGGTAGTTCTCATCGCCTTGGGTGATGAAGCCTTCGGGGTCTTGTTGCCAGCGCTCTTGGATTTCGCGGTTGTAATTGAGATAGAGCCGGCCATCGACGATGTCCCAGGCCAGCGGATCGCCCTTCGCGCCATAGCCTTGCGCCATAGCCCAGGAACAATGCCCGCCATATTGCGGCGCATAGCGATCAGGATCGGCCAGGAATAATTCTAAATTGTCTTGGCTGACAAAGCGCCATTCAGCACCGCGCCACTGCGTGCGAAAATCACGATGGCCGCGGATGGCTTGGCCTTCGCTATGATAGGCCACGGCGTCATAGCCTTCCAGCGCCGTGTTGGAGAAGGTGCCGGTATAGACGGGGCGTGTATCGACCTGGGCACTTTGGGCTTGGGCCAGCGGGCTTAGAACCAGGGTGAGGCTGAAAAGAGCGAGCGCGCAGTATAACATATAAAACCTCCTATAATGAGCAGGTTCGTTATACAGGCTTTTGTGACGTCCATGTTTCACTGCGTCGGTTATGCGCGTCACGATTTTGAGAGGTTAGAGAAAGCGCTGAATGGTGCGCGCCACATCTGGTTTGTCACAGGTATCGCGTTCGGTGTGCTGCGTTGGTGCATCTTCGCGCCGGCGAGCTTCAAGGATGATGTCTTTCATAGCATCGACAAAATCGCTGGAGAGGTTCAAAGCATCGGTATGCTCTGTGAAGCCTCCATCAGCAGCAAGGCTGGCTTGACGGCCCCATTTCAGGGCGGCGGCTTGCTCGCCTGTTGTGTTGTCGAGAATTTCGGCGTCCACGCCCAATGAGCCGCGGCCCATAGGCGCGCGTACGGCCACGGGCAGAGCCCAGCCTGCGACCCAGGATGCGCTGGCGGCTGCAACATTGGTTGTGGTTAAACCCGTCACAAAAATGCGAATTTCATGGCTGGCCAAGCTTGGCTCATTGACAATACGCAATTTGGAGAAAGCAAAGCTGCGGCAGGTGGTCCCGCGTAATTCTTCTTGCAAGTCTTCGATTTGCTCAGGTGAGAGCCCACTGTCTCGGGCGACGCCATCTGCAATAATGACGGGGGCGATATAAAGCCCATCCATTTGGGCCAACGCAGTGTCATTGGCATATTCTTGAACGTCAATGAAGCCGCGCCGTCCTTCGTGGAGGTTATCATAAGTGGAGAGCTGAGGTTCTCCCTCAAAATTCGATGTGCACGCACCTTGCCCTAAAAATAAGGCGGCTAAAATCCCCACACGCCAAGCTGCCATGATCTGTTCCATCTGATGCATATCCCAAGACTGATTTAGTTCTTACGATGGGCGAAAATAGGTCGTGATTAGGGCTAAGTTGCCTTTTTTATTCGAATAAAAAATAGTGCGAGTGCTTGCTTTCTCTTAACCATAAATCACAAAAAGCACGCTGTTTTAGCGTGGCAAGCTAATTTTTTACAAACTCAATGAACGCATTAATTCTAAGTTAACCGGCTGAGGTGAACGTGCATAATGAACAGGGTCAGTGGATTCGTTAGGTCAAATCGATGGCAGATCTGCCAAAGGTTCAAAATACGGGGCGCACCGTGGGGACGATGCAAATTTCAGGTCCGGATGTGGATGTCACCCGTGCAGGCGTGTGGGAATGGGATCTGTCCGCGCACTGTTGGATTTGGGATGCACAAACCTATGCGCTATATGGGATCGACCCACAAGAACGTGGCTCACTTTATGAGCGTTGGCGCGGATGCCTTTGTCCTGAAGATGAAGTTCGGGTCTTAAAAGCGCTCTCCGATGCCCTTGCGGGGCAAGCTGAATTTTCGTGTCGCTTTCACATCTTTCGCCAGGGCGAGGTGCGTGAAATGGCCAGCACGGCGCGGATCCTGCGCCATTCACGCGGTGATTTACTTGTTGGCTTCGTCCATGATGTGACCGGTTGTCCAAGCGATGTTCATCGCGACATTCTTGAAGGGGGCCAATGGGAACAATCTCGTTTGGCGGCGCATTATGCGCGCGACGCGGTTGTGATTACCGATGGTCATGCGCGTATTGAATGGGTCAATCCCAGTTTTGAGACGTTGACGGGATACTCTTTAAGCGAAGGCTTTGGGCGCACACCCGGTGAGTTGTTGGTGGGGGACGATACTGATCCACAGACCCGGGCGCGTATTCTGACCGCCATCGCGAGTGGACAGCCGACACGCGAAGAAATCCTCTATTATAAAAAGGATGGTACGCCTTTTTGGGGCGAGCTTAATGTTCAAAATGTCATCAAACCCGATGGTGCGGGCACACGCACGGTAGGAATTTTACGCGACATTACCGATCGTCGCCAGTTGCGCGAAGAATTGAGCCGCCAGAATGCTTTGCTGGGGGAGGTCACGCGCGTTGCTGAAGTTGGGCCTTGGGAGTTTAACTCCACGACCCAGAGTTTTGACTGGACCTCTGTGACCTATGATATTTTTGGGTGGAGTGAAATTGATCCTCCCACTCTTGATCAGTTTTTGGGTCTATTGGATGAGGCAAGTCGTGACTGTTTGCAGGGTGTTTTTTCTGGATCGCCTTGTGAGGACGGTATTGAACATGTTGTACGTTTACCAAGTCTAGATGATACAGGGCGCTGGATTGCCATACGTGGACGTTGGCTGAATATTGCCTCGGATCATCCTCGTCTCATCGGCAGTGCTCAATGTGTGACCCAAGAGCGTGAGCGCGAAGGACGTTTGCGCGCCCGAGAGCAAGAAGCGAATGCGCGCGTTGAAACTTTGAGCCAAGCTCAGGCGCATGCGCAAGCGGTTAACCAGGCCCGCAATCGGTTCGCCACTATGCTCAGTCATGAAATGCGCACGCCCCTTAATGGTGTATTGGGCGCGCTTCAGGTCATTCGAAATACGACAGACCCTGATCGGGTCGACGGTCTTGTCGATTTGGCTGAGACGGCCTGTCATCAGCTTAGTCAGCTTATTATTCAGATCCTTGATTATGCTGAAATTGATGATGAGGGCTTGCTGCTTTCTCCAAAAACCTGTGACTTACTTTTATTGTTGCGTACCGTTTGGGAGCGTGAGCAAAGCCGAGATCCTGACCCTGATCGCTATGAAATGGATACTCAGGATCTTGAGAATGTCTGGGTCAAGGTTGATCCAGATCGTCTTGTCCAAATGATCAGCGCCCTTTTGGGCAATGCACGCAAGCATGCGCCCGACGGTCCGATTGTGTTTAAAGCCTCGCGTCATGATGGCGAAGAGGGCGCGTTGGTGTTGCGCTTGGACATCCAAGATAGCGGTTCGGGTATTGCGCCTGACCAATTTGAAGCCGCGTTTCAGCCTTTTGTTCAACTTCACCCTCATATGGAGGGCGGGTGTGAGGGTGCGGGGCTAGGCCTCGCCCTGGCGCAAAAAATAGCGGAGGCTTATAAGGGCCAAATCACGCTTCACGATGCGCCAGAAGGCGGGCTGCTTGTCCAGGTTAATCTGGTGCTTGAGCGCTCTCAAAACCCGGCAATAGAGCGCGCAAATGCCTCGGTGACCGGGCGCCGGCGCGCTTCAGCGGAATTGGCTGAGCGTCAGGTTCTAGTGGTCGATGATAATGCTCTCACCTTGATTGTGCTGCGTGAATTACTGGAAAGCGCCGGTGCGCATGTTGTGACCGTCAGCAATGGCGAGGACGCAATCGCCCAGGCCAAGGACAGCGCCTTTGATGCCGTTTTTATGGATATCCGCATGCCGAATATGAGCGGATATCAGGTTTGTGAAGCTATTCACACCCAATCTTCCAAGAATGCGAGCGTACCGATCTTTGCGCTCACAGCGGATGCCCAGGTGGGCGTTCGCAAAGCCGCGAAAGCGGCGGGTATGCGCGATGTGTTGTTGAAACCCGTCGCGCGCGAAACCCTGGTCGATGCCTTGTTAGATCTTCCCTTCCGTCCAATGGAGAAAGTTGCGTCATGATGATGTCTTCGCGTGCCGAATTTGCCTTGCGTGACCCTGGGGCTTTATCTGCCCTGTTGATCTATGATTGGCGGATGCGCCAATTGCTTACCGATGACGAAGTCCTTGGTGATCGTGCTCAGGCTGGTGCCCTGGAGGGTGAGGCCAGTATTAGCGTGCTGCGCCATCTCCAGCGTTTGCGCTGGATTACCGCCATGCATGGCGTGCGCCCCCATGGCGGGCGGATGCGCCTATGGCCTTTGGATGAGATTTTCAAGGTTCAGATCGTGCTGGATCTGCGCGCTTTGACGGGGGCACGTCTGGCGGCCTGTGTAGATGCTTATACCACGATTGCCCCCGATGCAGTTGAGAATGCCTTGGCTGATTGGGAAAGCTATATCGGGATGAGTTTGAAAGAGGCGAATGGCGTAGGTCAGATCGAAGGCGATACGCGCCGGCTTGTGACAAATCCGGACAAGTTAAACGCGTGTGCAGAGCGCTCTGTGGCGCGTTTTATTGCCCGCAATGACTTTGAAAACGTCGCCGCACCGGCCTTCCTGCTTTAATCGCTTCAGACTGTTTTCGGCACGGGGAAGGGGAGTTTGCCTCCCCTTCATCCCCACCGATTTAAAAGCCTTACGAATTCACTGGACAAGCCTTCACCAAGCCTCTCGAATGGGCACCAAGCTGCATCACAAGCGGCGCGTTCATAGGGAGAGAAAACATGCGTGAAGCCGTTATTGTATCCACCGCCCGTACCCCCATTGGTAAAGCCTATAAAGGCGCATTTAATAATACCCAGGCCCAGGACTTGGGCGGGCATGCGATCAAGCATGCGGTTGAGCGCGCCAAAATTGACCCGGCTGAGATTGATGATGTGATCATGGGCGCGGCGATGCAGCAGGGTTCAACCTTTCAAAACCCCGCGCGCCAATGCGCAATCCGCGCCGGTCTTCCCACATCCGTGGCGGGGATGAGTTTGGATCGTCAATGCGCCTCTGGCATGATGGCGATTGCGACGGCGGCCAAGCAGATCATTTCTGATGGCATGGAGGTCACCGTGGGCGGCGGACTTGAATCCATCTCTCTGGTGCAAGACGAGCATATGAATATCCACCGCGCCTTTGATCCCTGGATCAATGCGCATTGCCCCGCGCTTTATATGAGCATGCTGGAAACCGCTGAAGTGGTTGCTGCGCGCTATGGCATTTCGCGCGAGGCCCAAGATGCTTATGCCTTCCAATCGCAACAGCGTACCGCCGCAGCCCAGGCGGGCGGTAAGTTCGATGACGAGATTGTCCCCCTCGCCTCCAAGCAGGGCGTGATGAATAAAGAGACCAAAGAGATTAGCTTTGTCGATACGCTGTTAGACAAGGATGAGGGTAATCGCCCAGAGACGACTTTAGAGGGCTTGCAAAGCTTGAAGCCCGTCTTTGCCAACGGTCAGGTCATCCAGGAAGGGCGCTTCATCACTGCGGGCAATGCCTCCCAGCTCTCCGATGGGGCCTCAGCGGCCGTGTTGATGGAGGCGAAACGCGCCGAGAAGGCGGGATTGGCCCCACTGGGGGCCTATCGCGGGATTGCGGTTGCGGGCTTGGATCCTGATGAAATGGGGATCGGTCCGGTCTATGCGGTGCCGAAACTCTTGAAAGCGCATGGGTTGAAGGTCGAGGATATTGGCCTGTGGGAGCTCAATGAGGCCTTCGCCGTTCAAGTGCTTTATTGCCGCGATACGCTGGGCATTCCGGATGATTTGCTGAATGTGAATGGCGGGGCGATTTCGGTCGGTCACCCTTATGGCATGTCCGGTGCGCGCATGGTGGGCCATGCCTTGATTGAGGGTAAGCGCCGGGGCGCGAAATACGTGGTCGCCACCATGTGTGTCGGCGGGGGTATGGGCGCAGCCGGCCTGTTTGAAGTTTACTAACCAGGGGAAAGATAATGATTGGATATGTGACTGTAGGGACGAATGATCTCGATAAAGCTTTGGGCTTTTACGATGCCTTATTCCCTCTGCTGGGTGCGTCGCGGGTGATGGAATTTGATCGCGGCGTGGCCTATGGCACCAGCATGACGCAGCCAGGGTTTGGCGTTTTAACCCCCTTCGATGGGTCACCTCATACGGTGTCTAATGGCGGTATGATTGCGCTGGCCGTGCCCAGCCAGGCTAAAGTCGATGAGGTCTATGCCAAGGCCCTAGAGTTAGGCGGCCAAAGTGAAGGCGAGCCGGGCCTACGCGGAGGGGGATTTTATGCCGCCTATTTCCGTGATCTGGATGGCAATAAGCTCAATGTTTTTTGCATGGGTAAAAACGGCGAGAGCCACGATTAAGGGGGTCTGGTATGGACCCCGGATCAAGTCCGGGGCCGCGTTTTTTTATAAAGCATCCTCGCTTCGCTGCGGGCGGACAGTCGTCCTTGCGGGCCAAGACCCGATCAAACACTCTGCGGGTTCCCGGCCAAGCCAAGCGCTGAGCCGGGATCTATTGGGCGGGCCATAAAGGTCCATAGATCCCCGATTAAATCGGGGATGACAGGTCGACCCGAAGGGGCGCAAGCGCGAACGCGCGCCCGCAGCGAAGCGAGGACTTAAAAAGAACTGTCATGCCAGACGTGATCTGGCATCCATGCCGGGGCCTCTGCGGCATTGTCTTCACGCCCAGACCCTCGCTCATCCCTTCCGGCATGGACCCCACATCAAGTGTGGGGTGACAACCGTGGCGGTTATGTGCTCCTCGCCTTGCAGGGCGTGTCATCCCGGGCGAACTTTTGTGAGACCCGGGATCTATTGAGCGAGCCATGAAGGTCCATAGATCCCCGATTAAATCGGGGATGACAGGTCGACCCGAAGGGTCGCAAGCGCGAACGCGCGCCCGCAGCGAAGCGAGGACTTAAAAAGAACTGTCATGCCAGACTTGATCTGGCATCCATGCCGTGAGCTCTGCGGCATTGTCTTCACGCCCAGACCCTCGCTCATCCCTTCCGGCATGGACCCCACATCAAGTGTGGGGTGACATGTAAAGCATTCTCGTCATTGCCGATGCGAAGCATCTGGTAATCCATAGATCCCCAGACGCCTGCGGCGTCGGGGATGACATTTAGCTTGCATAATCCTCCCCCGTTGCCGGGGGAGGTTAATGCTTCCTATTCCTGTGGCTCCCAGCCAAAGGCGTATTGCATCAGGGCGTTGACGGTATTTTGTTCCATCACACCATTGACCAGATGGGCTTGTGGGCCAACGGCATACAAGATCACATCTTCGCCGGAGTGGGTTTCAGAGCCCATCGGGATAGCTGATTGCTGGCGATAGTCTTTATCCAGAACCTGCTCATCGGTGAGAACTTCGCCATCAGGATGACGCTGGTTCGGACCGGTGTAATAGCCAAGCGTGGTGTAGGGGCGACCATCTTGGGCGGGCAGGGGCGGGGTTGGATCATCGCTGAGATCAGGGGCGGGCGGATGAACCAGGCCTAGAATAGGGTTGCCGCGGCGTGGGTAACCGGCGATCGTGAAGACGTGACCATGGTCAGCGGTGACCAGGATCAAAGTCTCGCTCAAATCCACCTGATTGGCGGCATCTTCGATGGCCTTGGCAAAGGCCTGGGCATCACCCAAGGCGCGCGCGGCATTGGTGGCGTGGTGCGCATGGTCGACACGGCCGCCTTCAACCATCAAGAAGAAGCCCTCTTCATTCTGCGACAAGCGCTCGATGGCGAAATGCGTCATCTCGGTAAGGCTTGGCTCTGCGCTGGCATCACGGTCCAGCTCATAGGCCATATGTGAATTGGTGAACAGGCCCAGAACCGGGGTTGCATCAGTGGGGTCCAGGCTGTCAAAACCGGCACGGTCATCTACATAGACGCCGCCCTGCTCGCGCTGGGTCCATTCCTGGGTCAGGTCGCGATTGTCTTGACGCTGTCCGCCTTCCTCAGTGGTGAGGAAAGAGGCGCGGCCCCCACCAAGCACCACATCCACGCCATTGCCGTAGTTAAACTCGATCAACTGGCGGGCAATGTCGCGGCATCCGGCATCGGCCGCATCAGCGGGCAGTGCCGCATCATTTTCCCAATCACGATGAGGCACGTGCGCAAAGGTGGTTGCAGGCGTTGCATGAGTAATTCGCGCGGTAGAGATCACACCGGTGGATTTACCGGTGTCTTCGGCGCGTTCCAAAATCGTGCGTGGTAGAGCGGCATCCGCTGCGCAGGTTTCCAGCCAATTGCGAGCATAAACGGAAATCGAGCCATTATGGGATTTAACACCAGTCATCAGTGCTGTTGCTGTCGCCGCAGAATCAGGCACCTGGCCATTGTCAGAATAGGTTTTTATGGTGGCGTTATGGCCCCAGGCTTCGAACGGTAAAGTGTTGTCTTCCCCGCTCATCCCTTTGGATTGGCCATCATAAATGCGCGTGGCGACCACGGTGCCCAGGCTCATCCCATCTGCGATGAACAAGATCACATTCTTGGCCGTGCCGGTATATTCCGGGCGCTCAATACGCGCGCGCAATTCGTTCTGGGCGCGGGTGCGATACGCAGCGCCGGGGCCTTGGAACTCAACCTCATGAAGGCTTGGGCCTTCTGGCGCGGCCGGGGCGGCGGTCTGGCTTTGTGATGGTGGTGTGCAGGCCATCAGCGTCAAGGCGCTGGTCGCCAAAATCAAGCTGCGAAAGGTCATGTCCGTCTCCCCTCATGGTCCGAAGATGGACTTTGTTTAGCGCGTCTCTATGACAATTGCACGCCGCGATGGGGCTGGTCTGCACCTGGATGTGCGCGCAAAGAAAAAAGGCGTGCGAGGGATCCCGCACGCCTTGAAGTTTAAGTTTTTAAATCTGTCGCTTACCAGATTTTGACGCGCTGTTCAGGCGGCAGGTAAAGCGCATTGTCTTCGGTGACGCCAAAGGCTTCATACCAGGCATCGAGATTGCGCACGACGCCATTGACCCGGTACAGCGCAGGGCTGTGTGGATCGGTGTTTAACTGAGCACGCAGCGCATCTTCACGCGCTTTGGCCCGCCAAACTTGCGCCCAGCCCAGGAAGAAGCGCTGATCACCGGTGAAGCCATCAATCACAGGGGCTTCGCCGTTTTCATAATGCGCATCGGCATATTCACGCCACGCCGAATAGGCCATCTGCAGACCGCCCAGATCGCCGATATTTTCACCCAAGGTCAGGCGACCATTGACATTTTCGCCTTCGATCGGGCTGAAGCCATCATATTGGGCGACCAACGCATCAGAGCGTTCGATGAATTGAGCTTTGGTATCTTCGGTCCACCAATCGCGCAGCAGGCCCTGGGCATCATATTGACGGCCCTGATCGTCAAAGCCGTGGCCGATTTCGTGACCGATGACGCCGCCAATCCCGCCGTAATTGATCGCAGGATCCGCATAGGGATCAAAGAACGGGGCTTGCAAGATACCCGCCGGGAAGGTGATCTGGTTCATCAAAGAGTTATAAGACGCGTTGACGATTTGCGGTGGCCAGCTCCATTCGCGGCGGTCAACGGGCTCAGCTAAGTCTTTGACATTTTCCTGCCAGTTAAACTCAGCCATGCGCATGCGATTGCCGAAATAATCATCGGCGCGAATGTCGAGCCCATCATATTCGTCCCAGATTTCTGGATAGCCGATACGCGGTTCAAACGTTGAGAGCTTTTCAAGCGCTTGAACGCGGGTCTCATCATCCATCCAAGAGAGGTTTTCCAGGCGACCCCGGAATGCGGTGCGCAGATTAGCCACCAGCTCATCCATCTGGGTTTTAGAGCTCTCAGGGAAGTGGCGCTCAACATAGATCTGACCGACGGCATGGCCCAAGGCCCCACCGACCAGGCCAACACCGCGCTTGTCGCGGGGGCGTTGTTCTTCCTGACCGTTCAAAGTGCGGCTGTAGAAATCAAAGCTGGCTTCATCAAAGGCCGCAGGCAATTGCGAGGTGCGGTTATCAATGAAGTGGAAGGTCATATAGGCTTTGAGTGTGTCAACATCGGTATTGGCGAAAATTTCGCTCATACCTTCAAATGCGCTGGGCTGGACCAGGATGGCGTTTTCGACATTGCCAAGGCCCAGGGCTTCAAAACTTTCATGGATGTTGAAAGCCGGTGCGCGCTCAGCCAAGTCATCAATGCTGACGACATTGTAGGTCTTGGTGATGTCGCGCGAATCTTCGCGGCTCCAATGCACTTCAGCAATGCGGGTTTCAAAGTCGATGATCGCATCGGCTTTGGTCTCAGCGTCTTCGATGTCGGCAAGAGTGAAGAGGGTGATGATATAATCGCGGAATTTCGCGCGGTATTCTGCGAAACGCTCACCTTCATCGAGATAGTAATTGCGATCCGGCAGGCTGAGGCCGGATTGATAGACACGCAATGCATTAATTGATGGGTCAGACGGGTCGGCCCAAACCGGTAGCGCATAAAGTGAAGCATGCTGAACGGTTGCGAACAGAGCCGCGATATCATCATGGCTTTGCGCGGTGGAAATCTCTTCCAGATACGGTTGCAAAGGCGCGGTGCCTGCTGCTTCAATCGCGTCGGCATTCATCCAGCTGGCATAAAGATCGGACACCAGTTGGGCGTTGGAGCCTTTGGGCTGGCCCGTCGCGTCCGTGTCTTCGATGATCGCTTTGACCTGATCTTCAACCTTCAAGGACAAAACCGTAAACATGCCATAGCGTGAACGGTCAGATGGGATTTGCGTGGTTTCATCCCAAGTGCCGCTGGCATAGGCGAAGAAGTCATCACCGGGATGGACTTCAGTATTCATGCCCGCGATATCAAATCCCCACTGGCCATAGACCGGTGTCTCAACTGAGGCTTGCTCATGGGTTTGTGCATGTGTGGTTTGGTTTGCTTGTCCGCTGTCAGGCGTACACGCGCTCAAAGCGATCAGAACGAGGGCTGATGTGCCCAATAGAAGATGTTTCATGGTCTCTCCCCAACGCCTGACTGAAGTGTTCAGTCTTCACGTATGATCTAATAAGCCGCGAGAGTGTAATAAAATAGCAATGTCGACTAGTCCTGACTCACATTTATTGGATTACATAACAGTAAGGTTTGTAAAGAAAAGCCCGGTCAAAATTGACCGGGCTTTCAGTAAAGCTATTTATAATCTTTATCTTACCAGATTTTGACGCGCTGTTCTGGTGGCAGGTAAAGCGCATCGTCTTCTTGAACGTCAAAGGCGGCATACCACGCGTCCAAATTGCGCACGACATTGGCGCGATATTCAGAGGGTGAATGCGGATCGGTCGAAAGACGCGAGCGCAGATTGTCTTCCCGATACAGGCGGCGCCAAACCTGCGCCCAGCCCAGGAAGAAGCGTTGATCACCGGTCAAACCATCCAGTACAGGCGCTTCGCCGCCCGGATAGTTCTCTTCCACATAGTGGCGGTAGGCAGTGTAAGCCATTTGCAGACCGCCCAGATCGCCGATGTTTTCACCCAGGGTGAAACGACCATTGACGTGCTCGCCGGGCAGAGGCTCGTACGCATCATATTGAGCAACCAAAGCGTCAGAGCGCTCGATGAAGGCCTGATTGGTTTCTTCAGTCCACCAATCGCGGATCGACCCATCATAGTCAAAGCGGCGACCCTGGTCATCAAAGCCATGGCCGATTTCGTGGCCAATAACGGCACCAATGCCACCATAGTTGATCGCAGGATCGGCGTTAGGATCAAAGAATGGGGCCTGCAAGATACCGGCAGGGAAGGTGATCTGGTTCATCAACGGATTGTAAGACGCGTTGACGATTTGTGGCGGCCAATCCCACTCGCGGCGATCGACGGGACCGCCCAGATCTTCAATTTGTTGATCCCATTGGAATTGGGCAATGTGCATTTGATTGGCGAAATAATTATCGGCGCTGATTTCCAGACCGGTGTAATCATCCCAAATTTCAGGATAGCCAATACGCGGTTCGAAGGTTGAGAGCTTGTGAAGCGCACGTTCACGGGTCTCATCATCCATCCAGGAGAGGTTTTCCAGGCGGCCTTCGAAAGCGGTGATCAGGTTCTGAACCAGACCATCCATCTGCTCTTTAGAGCTTTCAGGGAAGTGGCGTTGAACATAGATCTGGCCTACGGCATGGCCCAAAACGCTGCCCACCAAATTTACGCCGCGTTTTTCACGGGGACGCTGTTCTTCGGTACCGTTCAAGGTTTTGCTGAAGAAATTGAAGCTGGCATCATCAAACGCTTTCGGCAGCGCGCTTGCGTTGTCTGACAGGAAGTGGAAGGCCAGATAGGCTTTCAAGGTGTCAACATCGGTGTCGGCAAACACTTCAGATGCGCCTGAAATCGCGCTGGGCTGTGCGACCAGGAATTGATCAACACTGTCTAGGCGCAGCGCGGCGAGGCCGGCTTCAAGGTTGAAAGCCGGTGCCAGGGCGATGACATCAGCCGTTGGCATCATATTGTAGATTTTCTGGATGTCGCGGCTGTCTTCCTGGGTCCAGTGGACTTCGGCAATACGGGTTTCAAACGCCATGATGGCTTGGGCTTTCTCAGCCGCGTTTTCGAAACCACCAAGGTTCAAAAGCTGTTCGATATAGGCGAGATAGGCGGCGCGATAGCCGTCTTGAGCTTCGCCCTCTTCCAGATAGTAATCCCGGTCGGGCATGCCCAGTCCGCCTTGACCGACATAAACGGTATAGCGGGTGGTGTCTGCCGGATCAGGGATCGGACCAGCGCCAAACGGTGAGGCGAAATGAACGGTCGCGAACAGAGCCGCGATGTCATCATGGCTGGACGCGGCGTTGATTTGATCCAGGTAAGGCTGGGCTGGGGCCAGGCCTGCCGCCTCGATGGCATCGGCATTCATCCAGCTGGCATAAAGATCGCCAACCAGCTGGGCATTGGTGCCGGTGGCTGCGTTTTCAGCAGCGGCATCGGTGATGATGGCTTGAACTTGGTCTTCGGCTTCATCGGCCAGCACGGTGAACATGCCATAGTTCGAGCGATCAGACGGGATCTGAGTGCTCTCCAACCAATTTTTGTTGGCATACATGAAGAAGTTGTCGCCTGGATCAATCGAGCGATCCATGCCCTCAATATCAAAGCCCCAGCTGCCATAGACCGGCGCATCGGCGCTGTGTTCGGCATGGCTTTGGGCAGAGGCTTGGGCGGCGAACGCTGGCGCGGCTGCGGCGGCCAGGATCAGGGCGCTGGTAGACAGTAGAATCCGTTTCATCGGTTCCCCCATAGGATTGTTTTTATCATTAAGCTATTAAAGGGGTCTCGCCCCTGTAATCAAGGGCGAGACCTGATAGGCACGTTTATTCTGACGCGTGGCGGGTGTGACCAAGGTCAACGCCATCCAGGGTATTGTGGTGTTCTGGATAGGTGTGGCCCAATTTCTCGGCCTTTTGACCGGTCCAAAGCGCCACAATCATCCGTTTAAAGTCGGCACCCAAGGCATAAAGCGCGGGCACCATGAACAGGGTCAGGAACAGGGCGAAGGCCACTGCAAACCCTAAGGCCACGACCATAGGCTTCAAGAATTGAGCCTGGGTCGATTGTTCGGCCATCATGGGCAGAATGCCCAGGAAGGTCGTTACTGAGGTCAACAAAATCGGGCGGAAACGCTGAACCCCGGCATCGACCAGAGATTGGAAAGCTCCAACCCCTTCTCGGCGTAGACGGTTGACGAAATCCACCAGGACCAGGTTGTCATTGATCACAACCCCGGCCGCGGCCCCGACCCCAAAGTAGGAGAAGAGCGCAATCGGCATATCAAACAGGAAGTGTCCAAAGACCGCGCCGGCATAGGCAAAGGGAATAGCGGTCATGATCAAGAAGGGTTGGGTGTAAGACTTAAAGGCGACCGCCAATAAGATATACATGGACCCCAAAACCAGGATCTGAAGACCCATGATTTCTTGCATGAATTCGCGTTCACCCTCGGCACTGCCGGTTTCTTCACGCGAAACCCCTGGGAAGCGTGATTGCCAGGCCGGGAAGAAGTTCTCGTTGAGATCATCCATCACGGCTTTGCGCGCTTCCTGGCTGGTCAGCTCGGCGCTGACGGTAATCGTGCGCATACGATCGCGGCGGTTGATCCGGTTCAAGCCGGGGGCGTAGTGAACCTCGGCAACCGCTGAGAGGGGCACTTCACGCCCATCATTGGTGCGGATACGCAGGTCTTGAAGGGTATCCAAAGACTCGCGCGTCTCACGCGGATAACGCACCATTACGCGGACATCTTCACCATTGCGCGGCAGGCGTTGAGCTTCTTCCCCGTAATAGGCTTGACGGACCTGATTGGTGACTTGAGCCAGGCTCAGCCCCAAAGATTGCGCATCCGGACGCAAGGAGATTTGCAATTCATCATTGGCCGCTTGCAGATTATCAACGATGTCATAGAGCACATCATAGGTGGACAAATGCGCCTTTAAGTCATCGGCCGCTTCCCGCAGGCGATCCAAGTCAGGGTGGCTGATCGCAAATTGCAAACCAGCATCGCCATCATTGATGGTTACGTCCAGGCGTACTTCTTCCGCATCCGGAATATTGCCAAGGTACTCACGCATAACCTGAGCCACATCACGTGTGGGCAGATGGCCCGGGCGATTTTCCGGCTCAACAACCGTCACCCAGGCGCGGATACGCCCATCGGTGGCCAAGGTTGAGCGGCTTTCGATCATGTCAATGGAGCCAGGATATTCTTGGCGATAATGCTCCAAGGTTTGCTCTTCAGCATGCTCTAGCTGCAGGCGGACTTGCTCGGTACGCTGCCAAGGCGTGCCTTCGGCCAGCTGGATATTGACCTGGATGGTTTCATTTTCAATTTGCGGCATGAACACGCTACCAACATGGTTGGTGGCTTGCAGGCCAATGGCCATTGCGAACACGCCGATGAAGAAAATGACGGTCGATAGACGCCGTTTCAGGGTGAACACCAAAGCCGGACCATAGATGTTCTGGGCAAACCAGATCAGGCCATCGGCAATGGCACGTTGCAGTTTGAACAGGGGCGCAAAGAAGCCATCCATTTTTTGTGGCTTCATATGGCCCAAGTGAGCGGGCAGGATCAAAAGCGATTCGATCAACGAGAAGCTCAGCGCACAAATGACCACCAGAGAGATCTGACGGGTAAATTGTACTTCCGGCCCGGTCAGCATCATCCAGGGGGCAAATACCATGATCGTGGTGATGACCGCGAAGATCACTGGCTTGGCGACCATTTGTGTGCCCACAATGGCGGCCGTCATCCCGGTTTCACCGCGTTCAACCCGGTTGTGAATATTCTCACCAACAATAATGGCGTCATCGACCACCACCCCGATCACAATTAGGAAGGCGAACAAGGACAGCATGTTCAAGGTGACATCAAAGTGCGGAAGTAACAGTAGAGACCCGCTGAACGCTACGGCGATCCCGACTGTGACCCAGAAAGCCACGATAGGGCGCAGGAAAAGCACTAAGCAGATCAGAACGAGGATCATACCGGAGGTGGCCGAGTTCAAGATCGTCGACATCCGGCCTTTATATTGCTCGGAATTGTCCCACCATTCAGACAGTGACACGCCTTCAGGCAGTTCAGCGCGTTTCTCATCCATATAGTCGTGAACGGCTTGCGAGACATCGACCACATCCATGTTTTGTGTGGTCAAGACCACGATCAAGGCCATGGGTTCTGAATTGAACGTTCCGATCAGGTTTTGATCGACGAAACCGTCGATCACGGTGGCGACATCGCCCACGCGAATGGTTCCGCCATCAGGAGTTTGGCGCACGATGATGTTTTCGAAGTCTTGCTTGGAATCGGCCAACTGACGCGAGGTCAAAGGCACATCGCCCAATTCGGTGCGAACATTACCGGCAGACGCGTTCAAAGATGAAGAACGAACCGCATTGGCGACATCATCAAAGGTCAAATTATAGCGTTGCATCGCCTCTTCAGAGAGTTCGATGGCAACTTCTTCGCCGAGGGTCGCCCACACATTGACCAAAGATGCGCCGGTAACATTGGCCGCGACTTCATCGCGGATTTCTTCGGCCAGACGTTGCAAATCACGGCGCGGATAGGTGGCGCTGTGAAGGGCATAGCCCACGACCTGATCTTGTGAGCGCCATTGCTCCACGATCGGGCGATAGGCCGAAGGCGGCATATTGTTGACTGAATCGATGCGCAGTTTGACGTCATCAATAAAAGTACTCAGATCGGCAGAGCGTTTGGCTTCGATATTGATCGAAGCGGCGCTTTCGCGTGCGGTCGATTCAATGGTTTTGATGGTCTCAAGATCGGATAGAGATTCTTCAATCCGTACGATGATTTGTTCTTCAATCTCTTGTGGCGAAGCGCCTGGCCAGACCACAGTGATCGAAGCCCCATTGAAGGGCACCGTTGGATAGACTTGGCGGCTCATCTGGAAATAGCCCATGATACCGCCGACGATTGCAACCAACATCAAGAGGTTGGCCGCGACCCCGTTTTGAGCCCACCAGGCAATAATGCCTTTGTGCTCGGTTTCTGGGGCCTCGTGGGCATCGTTGTGATGGTCATCACTCATTTTATGTCTCCTCACCCATTCCTAGCTAAGCCCTAGTCAGCGTGCGCGACTGAGCTATCGCCTTCGGCGGGGGGTGTGTTTTCAGCGGTTTGGGTCAGATCGGCAGACAGCGCTTCGATCGGTTGACCATCGGCACCAATGCTTTGAATGGGCATGCCATTGGTGGCAGAGCGCACGGGCGATGTGATCACCATGTCGCCATCGCTGACCCCAGAGGTCAAAATCACATACTCATGATTGCTGGTGACGACAGCCACGGTGCGGATGGACAGGCGCCCACCTTGTTCGGCAACATAGACATTATTTTCACCGCGCAGCGCAGAGCGCGGCAGGCGGATCGAATTGTCCAGGGTGCGTCCTTCGATCTGGGCGTTGACGAACATGCCAACAGGTAAAGGCGTACCGTTGTCGGCACCGGCTCCATAGGGATCATTCAATTGGGCGATGGCGTAGAGGACGCGGGTTTGAGGATCAATCGAGCTGTCTGTACGCACCAAACGTGCCTGCCAATGGCGTTCCTGCCCGGCCAGGATCGCGCTTAAAGTCACGCTAGGCCCCGGTCTGGCTTCGCTTTCCATAAAGGCGACAGGGATGCCCAGCAATGCCAATTGGTTGTCCGTTAGGGGCAAACGTATTTCGATGGTATCCGATGAAAAGATCTGCCCCAATTCGGCGCCCGGGCCGACATATTGGCCCAAATCGGCAGATTTTGAACGCACGCGTCCTGCAAACGGAGCAAAAATCCGTGTGCGCGACAGGTTCAGGCGGGCTTCTTGAAGGCTGGCTTCTGCCGCGGCCAATTGCGCGCGGGCTTCGGCCAGTTGGGGTTCACGCAAGGTCAAGGTTGAGGCTTCTCCTTCACCCAGGCTTTCCCATTCTTGGCGCGCAAGTTCAGATTCGGCCTCTTCGCGGATCAAGGCTTGACGGGCCTGGGCCACACTGGCTTCAGCACGCGTGACGGCCAGGCGATAATCGGCATCTTCAATGCGCACCAGAACTTCGTTAGCTTCAAAGAACCCGCCTTGCACAAAGTTTGGGTTCACATAGGCAATCCGGCCCGCGACTTGCGGAACCAGGCTGATCTCAGTGAGCGGACGTGCTTCGCCCTGGCTTGATACGGTGAGGGCTACCGGCTCGCGTTCTGCCTCCGCCACGAAGACGGCCACAGGGCGGGGCCTCGCATCGG
The DNA here is from genome assembly GCF_000382325.1 of Woodsholea maritima DSM 17123. Classification (GTDB taxonomy): domain Bacteria; phylum Pseudomonadota; class Alphaproteobacteria; order Caulobacterales; family Maricaulaceae; genus Woodsholea; species Woodsholea maritima. The sequence continues at coordinate 381,949 of NZ_KB908056.1, read as the reverse complement.
CTTTTTCCGGCTTGGGTGCCAGCGTTGCCATCACAATAAATAAGAAGATAAACCCGGCGATAATCGCCACGGGTAGACCAACGATTAGTAACCGTCCCATTGTTTTTGACATGACCAACCTCTTTATTAGTTTTCTTGACCGCTGAGCGCTTGACCCAAGGCAAAATCCCCTGCCATGGCGATGTGTAGCGCAACGCGGTTACTGGCGCGTTCTTGGCGCGCGTTGATGAGAGCCGAACGTGCTGAGATCGCGCGTGACTGGGCATCTAGCAATTCTACAATGCCGGCGACACCGCTGGCATATTGACGTTCGACGAGTTCTTGAGCTGCGGCAGCTTCTTCATGAGCTGTTTCTAAGGCCGCGACACGTTCAGCCAACATTTGGTCGGCAAACAGGGCGTTTTCTGTTTCCTGAAAGGCCGCCAGGGCTGTACGTGTGTAGTCAATCGCTGCACTTTCGGCGTTCGCAAGCGCTTGATCGCGTTGGGCGCGCAAGGCTCCGCCATTGAAGATCGGGGCGGCGATATTGCCGACAATCGTATTGACGAGATTGCTGGTCGAGAAGATCTCGCCAAACTCGCTATCACTATTGCCCAGGCTGGCCTTCAAGGTCAGGCTGGGATAGAGCGCCTTACGGGCCGCTTCAGCGGAATATCCTGCCGAGCGAAGCCGGGCTTCGGCGGCCAGAATATCAGGGCGACGCGCCAAGAGACTTTCAGGCGTTAAGCTAGAGGGCGCATCCCCGATGGAGGGCAGATCCCCGCCATGGGCCAGGCTGGCCGAAGGATAGCGCCCTAGCAAGGTTTCAAGACTGCGCACAGTGGCGGCTTCCGCGCGCTGCTGCGCGGCATAGCTCGCTTCAGAGCTGGCCAAAACCGAGCGCGCCGTACGCACGTCTGACGAACGCACGACCCCGCGCGCAAAGCGACGCTCGACAATGTCGAGCTGGCGTTGGCGGGTTTCGACATCAAACAGAGCGAGCTCTGTTTGCTGGCGGGCCTCAAGGACCTGGAACCAGGACTGGGCGACAGCCCCAGCCAAAGACAGGCGCGCTGCGGCTAAATCTTGCGCCGCCGCTTCAGCACTGAAATGACCCGCCTTGGCCTGATCGGCGACCTTTTGCCAGATATCCGCTTCCCAGCTGGCATTGACGCCTAGGCTGTAGCTTTCGGTCGCTGGGCCATTATCGGAATCGGTGCGACTGGCCTCGAGGCCCGCGTTTAAGGATGGCAATCGGTCAGCCCCAGCCAGGCGTGCCCCGGCGCGTGCGCGGGCCAGATCGGCTTGCGCAGCCAGAATAGTGGGGCTGGCGTTGAGGGCTTCTTCAATTAAAGCCGTTAGTTGAGGGTCGTTAAACTGCGCAACCCAATTGGTTTCAACATAACGCCCAGGGCTTGCGTTTTGCGAGGCAAACTGCGCGGGCGCGTCTAAATTTGGCGGGCTAGTTAAAGCCCCTGTGCCGGCACAAGCGGTTAGGCTGAGTGCGGCGGTGATCATCAAACTCTGCCGGAGCATCCGGCGTCCTCCCATTTCAAATCCAAGCATGATGGCAACCTAGCTCACTCTTTTTGAATGTCAACAAAAGTTTATCGAAAAACGCTAAAAGGATCTCGAATTACATAAAATTCATGTTTGAGGGTGAATGCAGTTTTTAGCTACGCGTTCGTCACAATTGCATGCTAAAGCGGTGAAATGAGTGATTTTGATGGCAATCCCCTCCTTTCTTCGTCCGCGCCTGTGCGTACGCCCGATCGTCCGCGTCGGCGTGATATCGTGATCACAGCGGGTTTGGGTTTATCCATCCTGATTGTTTTATTAAGTGTTGGGGTCATCGACCTTTTACCCTTTCTGGCCTCTGCGGCGGCTTTGAGTGCGCTGGCTTTTGTCTATCTTTTGACGGCGATTACCAGTGCCCAGCCATTGCCCGCGCGCGCACCGATCGCCACGCTAAAATCGGGGGGTGAAAGCCTGGCCGATGCGATTTTAGATCGCTTGGAAACACCGGTCTTGCTGATCGGTCCGGGGGGGCGGATTGAGCGCGCGAACCCGGCCGCGCGGGCGTTTTTGGGCTTAGCCAATGAGGGCGCGCTGTTATCGACGGTCTTACGCCAGCCCAGCATTTTAGAGGCGGTCAGCGCGGCGCTGCGCGGGGAAAGTGGCTCTACGGTTGAATATGCGACTTTGTCACCGCACGAAAGCCATGTGCGCGCGTTTGTCGAGCCGATTAAGATTGAAACCGATGGGGCTTTACCTTGGCGCGCCATGCTGTGTTTAAGCGACGAGACTTCAGCCAAGCGCGCGGAGCGTATGCGTGCCGACTTTTTGGCCAATGCCAGCCATGAATTGCGCACGCCCTTGGCCTCTTTGGCGGGCTTTATTGATACATTGCGCGGGCCTGCGCGCGAAGATGCCAAGGCTCAAGCGCGATTTTTATCCATTATGAGCGATCAAACTGATCGTATGCGCCGTTTGATTGATGACTTACTCTCGCTCAGCCGGGTGGAGATGAATGAGCATATCTTGCCGGATACACAGGTCGATATCGCTCAGGTTGCTTCCGAAGTGGTGATGGCTTTGGAGCTCGTGGCGCAAAATCGCGACATGGCGATTGAATTGATTGCACCGCCCGAGGATGAGCGCGTTCTCATCCATGGTGATGTCGATCAAATTCATGAAGTCATTGAAAATCTAACACAAAATGCCTTGAAATATTCGCATGAGGGGCAGCGGGTTGTCGTTGAGGTCTTAAGCTCCTTAAGCCGTGACGCGTCGGAGCATTTGCCAGAGCGCATTGGTGAGATGTCTGCCCGGTTGACGATTGCCGCACCGGCTTTGGATAGTCAGGCGCGCTATGGCGTGATCCGGGTGCGTGATGAAGGTGATGGCATTGATCGGCGCTATTTACCGCGCTTGTCAGAGCGTTTTTATCGCGTCGATGGCCAAAAAAGTGGACCTAAGGCGGGAACTGGGTTAGGTCTGGCCATAGTTAAGCACATTGTGACCCGCCATCGGGGCGGCTTCACGGTGGAAAGCGCGCCTGGGGTGGGATCTGTCTTTACGGTTTTCTTCCCACTGGACCAGCGATCTGCAAAAAGCGCTGCAGCTGAGTAACCACTTGTTTCTCGAATTAAAGCAACACTTTGCTCTTAGGATTGAGCAAAGGATCTGCGCTGTCACAAAAATGTAGTACTTTCGTCACAATTGATTTACGGCTTCACGGCACATTGGCCGTTACTCAAATGATGGGGGGCTGGCGATCATTTGGGTAAGGTGAAGACTATAAAGGGATTTCCCTAAGGAGTTCTATGCATATCTCGCTGCTTACAGCACTGGCTTTGCTGGTGTTGACCGCAATTGGATTTTATATCGGACGCCAACGTGCCTACGGCGCGGGACGGGGGCGTGCGGCGAGCCTGCATTCTCTACCCAATTATTATGGCTATTATATTGCGTTATGGGTCGGGGCACCGGCATTTTTATTGTTGGCGGTCTATGGCGTGATCGGGGCGGGCCTCGTCAACATGTTGGTCCTGAAGGACTTGGAGCGCGCTGGCGCGCCTTTAGTCGCGCAATATGAAGCGCAGCTGGACCAAGATCAGCTCTATCAGGATTTGCAAGAGCAGCTTGTACAATCCACCGCGGAGTTAGAGGCGGTTGAGCGTGAAATTTCCTATATTCGCCGTGAAAATACGGTTCAGGCCGAACGCTATGAAGATCTACGCGCGCGCTTGCCAGAGGTGTCTTCGCAACGCATTTCACTGATCAATCAAATCGATGCGCGTGAGGAAGAGATCTATCTGGGCGTGTTTCAAGGCGCGCCTGTGGAGGGGGATGGATTTACCGCGCGTGCGGGGTTTGAGTTTAGCCATCTACCCCCTGAACGCCGCCAGCTTTATATCAGTAATATGCGCGCCTATGCCTTTGATGAAGCTTTAGCAAGCCGTGATACGCCTGAACTGCGCGCGGCGGGCGCGTTATTTCGACCCTATCACCAGATTCTACGCTATAGCGTGGCCGGGCTGGCGCTGGCTTTGGCGCTCGCGGGGCTGGTCTTCTCTCGTGGTAAAATCGCCAAGCGGTTTCGCGCGCGCAATCATGTCGAAAAAGCGCTGTCCCTGCTCTTATTCGCCACCTCCGTCATCGCGGTTCTAACGACATTAGGTATCGTTTGCTCGTTGATCTTTGAAAGCTTACGCTTTTTTGGGGCGATTGATTGGCGCTTACATGAATTCCTGTTAGGGCTGCATTGGAGCCCACAAGTAGGCATTCGCTCCGATCAAATCGGCCAGAGCGGGGCCTTCGGGGCCGTGCCTTTATTTGCTGGCACAGCGCTGATCACAGTGATTGCTATGGCGGTGGCGGTGCCTATTGGCTTGATGTCCGCGATTTATCTTTCTGAATATGCCAGCCCGTTGATGCGCAGCTGGGCCAAACCGATTTTGGAAGTGCTCGCCGGCATTCCTACTGTGGTCTATGGCTTCTTTGCTTTGCTGACTGTGGGCCCGTTCCTGCGCGATGTCGCTTTAATGTTGGGCTATGAAAATGCCGCGACGCAAAGCGCGCTTTCGGCGGGTCTGGTGATGGGGGTGATGATTATCCCCTTCGTGTCGTCTTTGTCCGATGATGTCATCAATGCCGTGCCGCAGACCTTGCGCGATGGCTCTTACGCCATGGGGGCGACCAAGTCTGAAACTGTGCGTGCGGTCGTGTTGCCTGCCGCTTTACCGGGCATTGTGGGGGCTATTTTATTGGCCGTTTCGCGCGCCGTGGGTGAGACCATGATTGTGGTGATGGCCGCCGGGCAGGGGGCAAATCTAACGATTAACCCGCTGGAATCGGTCACGACGATTACGGTGCAAATCGTCGCGCTTTTGACTGGCGACCAAGAATTTGACAGCGCCAAAACCCTTTCTGCGTTTGCGTTGGGCTTGGTTTTGTTCATGTTGACTTTGCTTTTGAATATTATCGCCCTTCGGGTGGTGCAGCGCTATCGGGAAAAATATGACTGAGTTTAAGCGCGCGCCCCAGATCAGTGATGCGGTAGCGCGTCGATTGGCCCAGCGCCATCGCGCGGAAATTCGCTTTCAGGTCTATGGCCTGTCGGCGATTGGTGTCGCGATTTTGGTTTTGCTGATTTTGTTGGGCTCGATTGGCTATAAGGCCGTGTCTGCGTTTAGCGCCCATACTTTGACGTTGAATGTCGTGATCGATCCTGATTTGGCCGATCCGCGTGGAGATCGCAGCGAATCGTCTCTGCGGCGCGGCAGCTATAATCGCATGATGCAAACGGCGCTGGAAACGGAGTTTCCCGGCGTGACCTCGCGCGCGCACATGCGCGAACTCTTTGGGCTCTACACGGCGGTTAATGCGGCGGGACTTTTACAAAAAGTCGTCAAAAGTCCGGATTTGATCGGTGAGACCGTCACCTATGAAATGCCGATTTCAGATGATGTGGACCTCTATCTAAAAGGGCGCTCGGTTGAAGAGCGTTTTGAGGATGTTGAAGCCCCGCTGAGCCTGATCGAGCATGAAGATGGGGTGGCGCTGTCCAGTCCGGCTCCTGTTTTTGAAGGCTTTCTGACACTGGTGCGTGAGGCCTATATCACACGTGCCGAAGCGGCAGAAGCGCGTGCCAGCGCCGCTTTTGACCGGGCGTCTTTGCCGGGCATCGACGCCCAAACCGCTGAAGCCGAGCGTGCGAATGCTCAGCGCGAATTGCGCACCGGTGAGTTATGGCGCGAGCGGGTTACCCGGCTCAATACTGAGGGTTTAACCTTGCAGCCCGATGGGCCGCGCTTGTTGGTGCGGGTGAATGAGGGCGTGGTGCGCGTCACCCGTTTGAGCGCAGATGGGCGCTCGGCTGAGGGTGAAGTGGTTCTCCCTCTGGAAAACTTGGCGCAAGCGCGTCACTGGACCCGCTGGATTTTGGAAACGCCTGCCTCTGCCGCGCGATTGACTGATCGCCAGATTGTCTGGACGCGGGCCTTGGAGGAGCGCGGCTTTGTCAAAAAGCGGTTCAACACCTGGCTCTTTACCCGCGCGGATTCGCGCGAACCTGAACTAGCGGGGGTTTTAGGCTCAGCCATTGGTTCGGTCCTGACTATGATGGTGACCATGCTGCTGGCTGTGCCGATTGGGGTGGGCGCTGCGATCTATCTAGAAGAGTTTGCGCCCAAAAATCGCTGGAGCGATTGGGTCGAAGTCAATATCAACAACCTCGCCGCGGTGCCCTCGATCGTGTTCGGTTTGTTGGGCTTAGCCTTGTTCATCAATGGGTTTGGCCTGCCGCGCTCGGCCCCCTTGGTGGGCGGTATGGTTTTGGCTCTGATGACTTTGCCAACGGTGATTATTTCCTCGCGCGCGGCGTTGAAAGCGGTACCCTTGTCCATTCGCGAAGCGGCTTTGGGCATTGGGGCCTCGCGCATGCAGACGGTATTCCACCATGTTCTGCCCTTGGCTGCGCCGGGGATTTTAACCGGGGCGATTATCGGTCTGGCGCAAGCCTTTGGTGAGACGGCCCCTTTGTTGATGATCGGCATGGTGGCCTTCATTGCCGATGCGCCCAGCCTGTCGCTGGGGGGCTTTTTAGAGCCCGCAACCGTAATGCCGGTTCAGGTCTATCTGTGGTCCAGTGGGGTGGAGCGGGCTTTTGAGATGCGCACGGCCGCGGCCATTATGGTGTTGCTGGGCCTGATGATTATTCTAAATGCGTTCGCAATTTATCTGCGTCGACGCTTTGAACGGAGATGGTAAGTTGGTCGACGATTATACACCTACGGCAAAATCTGGCGCGACCTACCATCCTTTGACTGGCAATCTGCCAATCAAAGTCGCAACGACCGGCGTGGATGTCTTTTACGCTGACAAGCAGGCCTTGTTCGATGTGTCGCTGGATATCCCTGATCGCTCGGTGACGGCTTTTATCGGCCCATCGGGCTGCGGGAAGTCGACCTTCTTGCGGTGTATGAACCGGATGAATGACACCATTGATACGGCCAAGGTCACCGGCTCGGTGCGGATTGATGGCGAAGAGGTCAATGATCGCAGCGTTGATCCCGTGGTCCTGCGCGCACGCGTGGGCATGGTCTTCCAAAAGCCGAACCCGTTTCCCAAGTCGATTTATGATAATGTGGCCTATGGCCCGCGTATTCATGGCCTGGCGGAAAACAAAGAAGAACATGATGCCATCGTGGAAACAGCTTTGCGTAAAGCGGGTCTGTGGGAAGAGGTGGCCGATCGTCTGGACCTGCCCGGTACCGCCCTTTCCGGTGGCCAGCAGCAGCGCCTGGTGATTGCGCGCGCCATTGCCGTCAATCCAGAAGTGATCTTGATGGACGAGCCGTGTTCGGCGCTCGACCCCATTGCGACCGCACGCATTGAAGAGCTGATTGATGAGCTGCGTGAGAATTACTGCATTATCATGGTGACCCACTCGATGGCCCAGGCCGCGCGTGTGTCGCAATCAACGGCCTTTTTCCACCTGGGCCGCCTGGTGGAATATGGCCCGACGGAAGAGATTTTTACCAACCCCAAGGATACCCGCACCCAAGATTATATCACGGGACGCTTCGGTTAAGGGTAGAGACGAAAAGAGAGACATGTCATGGCCCCACTTGGGCGTGGACATACGGTAAAGGCGTTTTCGGGGGAGTTGGAGCAACTCACCGCGGATGTCGCGCGCATGGGCGGCTTGGCCGAAAGCCTTGTCTCGGATGCCATCGAGGCCTTGGTGACGCGCGATATTGATCTGGCGATGAGTGTCGTTGAGCGCGATAAAAAGCTTGATGATATGCAGCGCGATATCGAAAAGCAGATCCTGCGCCTATTGGCGTTGCGCCAACCGATGGCGGGCGATCTGCGTGCTACGATTTCAGCCTTGAAGATTATCTCTGATCTCGAACGTGTGGGTGATCTGGCCAAAAGCAGCGCGCGGCGCGTTAAACCGCTCTCTGAGATTGAGCCGAGTGCGCTCAATAAAGCGGTTGAGCGGATGGGGCGCTTGGTCCAGGGCCACCTCAATCAAGTTCTAAATGCCTATGCCACCGGGAAAGCTGAGCAGGCGGTGGGCGTGTGGGCGCGCGATGATGATGTCGATGAACATTACGCGGCGCTGTTTCGTGAATTGCTGACCTTCATGGCCGAGGACAAACGTCTGATCGGGCCGGGGGCGCATTTGTTATTTGTGGCCAAGAATTTGGAACGGATCGGGGACCATGCCACGAATATTGCTGAAGTCGTGCATTTCCTGGTGACGGGTGAGGAATTGACGCGGGAACGCCCGCGCGGTCCGCGCCCGGAACTTGATGCTACTTAATGGAAGGCTGAGGGAACCCTACCGATGAAACCGCATATTCTCGTCATCGAAGATGAAGACGCTTTTGCAGAGCTGTTGCGCTATAACCTAGAGCGTGAAGGCTTCATGGTCTCTGTGGCCCAGGATGGTGAGGAAGCCATTCTTCTGGTCGAAGAAGAACAACCCGATCTGATCCTGCTGGACTGGATGCTGCCCAAGGTTTCCGGGATTGAGCTGTGCCGGCGTCTGCGCGGGCGCAATGAAACCCGCAATCTGCCCATCATCATGCTGACCGCGCGCGGGGAAGAAAGTGATCGTATCCGCGGGCTGGAAACCGGCGCGGATGATTATGTCATCAAGACCACCAGCATCGAAGAGATCATCTTGCGCGTGCGTGTGGTGTTGCGCCGGGTGCGTCCGGCCCTGGCTGATGATCAGGTGACGTGCGGCGATATCACCATTGACCGGGTGGCGCACCGTGTAACCCGGGGTGGGCGTGATATTCATTTGGGTCCCAAGGAATTCGAGCTGTTGGATTACTTCATGCAGTATCCGGGCCGGGTTTTCCGCCGGGATCAATTGCTCAACGCCGTCTGGGGCAATGTCTCAGTGGAAGAGCGCACGGTCGATGTTCATATCGGGCGCTTGCGCAAGGCCTTGAATAAGACCGACGAGATCGACCCGATCCGCACGGTCCGCTCTGTGGGCTATGCCCTGGATACCAGCGGCACGATGTAATCACGCCGACATGTCGACTAAAAAAAGCCGCTCTCGAACGAGAGCGGCTTTTATCTGTTTGGATAGAGCGGGCTTAGACGTTGGCACGCCGACCGGTGCCTAGCGCGTCCAGGACGCTGTTGGCATCAGTGGTTTTGCGCTTGCGCTTTTGCTGGGGCTGATAGGCCATGCTGGCATGGGCATCGCAATAGGCGTGACCGGGCTGGGACTTGCGTCCGCAAAAGCGGAAGGTCGCATCGGCCGGATCACCGATGGGCCATTTGCACATGCTGTCTTTTAGGGTCAAAACGGTGGCGTATTCACCATTGGGCAAAGGCTGGGCCTCAACCGGAATACTTGGGGCAACACGCTCAGCAACGGCAGGGACAGGCGCGGGCTTCGCGCTGGTCGCGTCGATTTTTGCAGCCGGTTTCACTTGCGCAGGCGCAGAAGGCTTGGCCACGCGCGCTTGTGTCGGCTTGGGGGTCGTCACACGACGCTGAGGCGGGCGAGACGGCGTCGCGCGGCCCGATAGGCCCAGGCGGTGTACTTTGCCGATAACGGCATTGCGGGTCACCCCGCCCAATTGTTTGGCAATCTGACTTGCGCTTAAGCCCTCAGACCAAAGTTTCTTAAGGGTTTCAACGCGATCATCTGTCCACGCCATGGCCGTGCGCTCCTTGCCTTTTAGGCTCACTGTTATTTTCTCAAGATATTGAGGATTTGGTAACCACTTCCGCAATATCTTGCGCTATCCACGAGATACAGTATCCGCAGTGCGCAAAGACACAAGATGCGCGCTTCATCCAGCCGTGGATAACTCACGCACTTTTGCTGTGGAAAAATGAAACCAGCCTCTTGTAGGGGTGGGCAGAGGCTAAGGTCTTGCCTAAATAAGGCTTCCAACCCGGATCACCCGTCTATAGAGGGAGTCGCCCATGCGCGATCAAGCAGAAATTACCGCGCAGCCTAATCCACCGCAGCCGCGCCCGGTGGGTCTGGTCAACTGGTTGGGCTTGTGGACCCTTTATAAGAAAGAGGTTTTCCGCTTCCTGAAGGTCTCGATCCAGACGATTGCGGCTCCCGTGGCGACGACCTTATTGTTCATGATGGTGTTTTCGCTGGCCTTTGGCGCCCAGCGCGGTGAGGTTCATGGTGTGCCCTATACGGCGTTTTTGCTGCCCGGCTTGATCATGATGGGCATTTTAAACAATGCCTTTGCCAATTCTTCTTCTTCTCTGATCGTGGCCAAGGTTCAGGGCAATACGGTGGACTTCCTGATGCCGCCGCTGTCGTCGGTAGAGCTGGCGGTGGCCTTTATTGGCGGGGCGGTGACGCGCGGTGTTATCGTGGGCGCGGTGACGGGCTTAGCGGTGATACCCTTTGTGGCCGTGCCGATCAGTCATATCTGGGCGATTTTTTACTTCGGCTTGGGTGCAGCGATCATGCTGTCTGCCATTGGGGTGATTGCCGGGGTGTGGGCGGAGAAATTTGACCATCTCTCCGTTGTGACAAACTTCGTCATCATGCCTTTGACCTTTCTGTCAGGCACCTTCTATTCAGTAGAGGTTTTGCCGGAGCCATTTTTGACCATCACCCACTTTAACCCTTTCTTTTATATGATTGATGGCTTCCGTTATGGCTTCATCGGCGTCGCGGATAGTCAGATTTGGATCGGGGTTTTGGTGATCGGAGCCATCAATGGAGTGCTTTTAACTGCAAGCTACCTCCTTCTACACTCGGGCTGGCGCTTGAAGAGCTAGCAGGGCCGTCCTAAACCTAGCCCTATAAAATATTTGTCTCAGCCAGTTCCTTGGGAGGTCCCGCCTATGAATGCCTTGATGGATACCTATTCTCCGCCAGATCTGATGTTTGATCGTGGGGAAGGGGCGTATATGTTCACCGAAGATGGCACGCGCTATCTCGACTTCATCTCGGGCATTTCGGTGAATGCGCTGGGCCATTCTCATCCCAAAGCCGTGGCGGCGCTGAAAGCGCAGGCGGAGAAGCTGTGGCACACCTCGAACATGTTCAAAGTGCGCGGGCGGTATGAATTAGCTGAGAAATATACCCGTGACAGCTTTGCTGACCGGGTCTTCTTCACCAACTCCGGCACCGAAGCCATTGAATGCGCGCTGAAAACCGCGCGCCACTATCACTTTGCCAATGGCCGTCCTGATCGTTATCGCATCATCTCCTTCACCGGGGCGTTCCACGGCCGGACCTTTGGCGCGATCAATGCCGGGGGTAATGCGAAATATCTCGAAGGCTTTGGCCCGCGCATGGAGGGCTTCGACCAGGTTGAGTTCGCCGATATGGAGGCTTTGAAAGCTGCCATCACCGAAGAAACCGCCGCGATCATTTTGGAGCCCGTGCAGGGCGAGGGCGGGGTTCGTGCCTTCACCGAAGCGCAATTGCGCCAGATCCGCCAGCTGTGTGATGAGCATGGCTTGGTCCTGATTTATGATGAAGTGCAGTGCGGGGCCGGGCGGACCGGGAAGTTGTGGGCCCATGAATGGGCCGGGGATGCCCAGCCTGATATCATGGCGGTGGCCAAGGGGGTGGGCGGCGGCTTCCCCATGGGCGCGTGTCTTGCCAATGAAAAAACGGCCGCCAGCATGGTGGTCGGCACCCATGGTTCGACCTTTGGCGGTAATCCGCTGGCCATGGCTGTGGGCAATGTCGTTTATGATGAGATTACCAAAGACGGTTTCTTTGATCATGTGATCGAGGTGTCAAACTTTCTGCATCAACAGCTTGCAGGTTTGGCCGATAGCCATAAAGACAAAATCGAAGAGGTGCGCGGCAAGGGGCTGTTGGTGGGTCTGAAACTGCGTGAGGGCTTCCTCAATAAAGACCTGGTGGTGGCTGCACGCGATCGTCATCTGCTGATTGGTGCGGCGGGCGATAATGTGGCCCGTATGGCCCCGGCGCTGAATATTGAAGAAAGCCATGCGCGCGATGCTGTCGCCCTTCTGGACGAAGCTTTGGGCGCATTGAAGTCAGCCTAATCAGGCTTTGGGATAGGACAGGATTGATCAATGATGGATGCGCAGACCCCGGTTCATGGCGATGACCCTTTAGGCGAGGCGGACAATATCGTTGCCGCTTTCCAATTGGACCAGCGCCCCATCCGGGGGCGTATGGCCCAGTTGGGCTCGACCATGGATGAGATCCTGTCCGCCCATGACTATCCCGAATCGGTCGCGGCCTTGGTCGGTGAAGCCGCCTTACTGGCTTTGCTGGTCGGGGACAGCTTGAAATTTGATGGCCGCTTGATTGTTCAGGCGAGTGGTAAATCTGGCCCTGTGAAATTCGTCGTGGCCGATTTTGCCACCGGTGAAGGGGTGCGCGGCTTTGCCCAGTTTGATCGCGAAGCGGTGGAAGCGCTGGAGGCCGAGCATGGCCCGCGTCCTGGCGCTGAACTCTTGCTCGGCCAGGGCAGTTTTGCGATGACCATTGATCAGGGCTCTGACATGGATCGCTATCAAGGCATTGTCGCCCTGGAAGGGCCTAGCCTTGCGACCTGCGCCGAGCATTACTTCGCGCAATCGGAACAAGTGCCCACCCGGATCAAATTGGCCGTCGGCCAAAGCATTACCGGTGAAGGAGCCAGCTGGCGCGCCGGTGCGGCCATGCTGCAAAAACTCCCCGGTGATCATGCCCGCCCGGCCACTCAGGAAGACTGGGACCATGGCTTAGCGCTGTTCGAAACCACTGAAGATCAAGAATTGCTCGATCAGACGATTTCGGTGGGCAAGCTGCTCTATCGGCTGTTCCATGAAGATGGCGTGCGCCTGTTTGAACCGCGAACCGTGATCAAGCGCTGTACGTGTGAGCGTGAGCGTTTGGCCTCGATCCTCTCGCAATTTCCAGACGATGACCGCGCCCATATGGTGCGTGATGGGCAGATTGTGATGACGTGCGAATATTGTAATCGCGACTGGAATTTTGATCCGGCAGAGATTGAGCCGAAGGCTTAAAACACAGACCGCCTCAATAAAAACACACTTGTTCGCGCATTCAATTTACCCTTAAGCTATCGAAAGCTTAGGGAAAGCAGAATGTTGTCACATATTTTGTTCGCGATATCCTTTTCCAGTGCGCTCTTTCTGGGTGGATTGATGGGGGTGCAGGCCGGGGTCAGTGCGTTTCAATTCTGGCCCGCGCTCAGCCGCAAAAGCTGGGCTTATGCGACCTATATGTGGGGCTTTCGCGCCTTCATCTATCCTTTGATTGTTCTGAGTATTTTTGAGATCCGCTGGCCCGCAGCCCTTGAAGATTGGGTTCGTATGGGCGCGGGGCTAGCGGTGCTGATAACCGGGTTTGGCCTGGCGGCCCGGATCATCTGGTCGATGGGCTGGAAAAACGCTTTTGGCGCGCATGAGGGCCTATGTACCAGCGGCTGGTTCGCACACTCGCGCAATCCGATTTATGTGGCCAGTTGGATCGGGATGGCGGGATGGGCCGTTCTTATCCCTTCGGCGTGGGTGTTGATCTTGTTGGCGGTGTGGGCCGCCTTTTATGCAGTGTCGCCTTTTTATGAAGAACCGTGGCTAGAACAGGTCTATGGCGAGGATTATCGCGCCTATAAGGCCCGCGTGCGCCGCTTTATCTAGCGGGTCCAGAAATGTGGGGAGAGGAGGACGAGCACCGTGAAAACCTCCAACCGGCCAATCAGCATGTTAAGGATCATCACCCATTTGGCCATGTCTGGCAGGTCTTGAAACGTGCTAGCGGGCCCGATGATGGGGCCTAGGCCAGGCCCGACATTGGCGAGGGTGGTGGCCGCGCCTGAAAGGGCGGTGACGGTATCCAGACCCATCGCGGCCAACAGACAGGCGCTGACCGCAAAGGTCGCGATGAAGGCGAAGAGAAAGCCCAGAACCGAGCGCACAGTTTGTTGGGGCAGGGCTTTGCCCCGATAGCGTACGGGGCGCACGGAGTTGGGCCGGGCATATTGCTCGATATAGGCGCGCAGCGCTGAGGCCGCGATCTGATAGCGGAAGATTTTGACCGAGCAGGTCGTGGAGCCGGCACACCCCCCGACAAACATCAAAAGAAAGAAAAAGGTCGCCGCCCCGCCGCCCCAGGTGGCAAAATCAGCACTGGCAAAGCCGGTGCCGGTGAGCACGGAGACCACATTGACGCTGGCCACCCGCCAGGCGGATCCCGGATCAGGTAGGATATCCTGGGTGGCGAGCCACAAGCTCATAAAAGCGCATGCGCCAAAGGCGACAAGACAAAAGGCGCGCGCTTGACTGTCTTTGAAGAGATCTAAGGGACGCCCTTGTAAGGCGCGCAGATAAAGCAAGAAGGGTAGGCCCGCCGCGATCATGAAGACCAGCGCGATCAGATCTGCGCCTTGATCGGCAAAGGCCCCGATTGAGCCATCATGGGTGGAAAATCCACCCGTGGCGACCGTGGTCATGCCATGGATGATCGCATCCAGCGGCTTCATACCCGCCACTGAATAGGTGAACATGCATAAGACGCTTAGTCCCAGATAGACGAGGGCGACAGAGGCCGCGATTTGCCCAGCTTTGGGCAGAGCCTTGTCCGATTGGTCCGAGCTTTCCATGCGGAAAAGCTGCATCCCACCAATGCCCAGGAAGGGAAAGATCGCCATGGCGGTGACGATGATACCGATGCCGCCAATCCACTGTAAAATCCCGCGCCAGAGTAAAATGCCCGCCGGTTGGGTCTGTAACCCCGTCATCACGGTGGCCCCGGTGGTGGTAATGCCTGATGTGGCTTCAAACAGGGCATCGGTCCAGGATAGCCCGACGCCCGAGAGCGCGAGCGGCAGGGCCGAGGCGATGGACAACATGAACCAGGATCCCCCGGTCAGAATGATCGCGCCGCGCGGGGTCAGGCGCTTTTCTCCGCCGCGCCCGAAGAACACCATCAGCCCACCAAGGAAAAATCCAAATACGGCTGAGCCAAAGAAGGCATGGGCGCTTTGTGCATCATGATGCAGATCGACAATGGCCGGGATGAATTGCGCCAGCGATAGCGCAGCCAACAGCGCCCCCAGGGCAAAGATGACCGTACGGCCAGATGCGGTCATGGCGCTGGTGTCCGATCAGTGAAGGGTCGTGTTATCAAAGGGATAATCAAGCGCGAAGGCGGGAATGGTCGCCAGGAAGGGCGTGCCATCACTGATCTTCATGCCATAAAAACCGCTCATAAAGCCGGATGAGGTCTCTAAGGGGGCGCCTGAAGTATAGGTAAAGCGTTCACCCGGCCTGATCACGGGCTGTTCGCCGACCACGCCTTCACCTTTGACGATGCGGGTACGCCCGCGTGCGTCGGTGATGCGCCATTCGCGGGTCATTAATTGCACGCTTTCGCCGGTGCGATTTTCAATTTCCACCCGATAGGACCAGAAATACCGGTTTTCCTCCGGTGTGGATTCGCCTTCAAGAAAATCAGGCTGAACACGAACCACAATCCCCTGGGTCACGCTTTCATACATGATCTTACCACCCGCTCGTTTTGGGGCTCTACACTGACCTGAATGCGCTGATCGCACAAGGGATGCTGGACAGATCGCGTGTGCTGACGCCATGTTAGGACCATCTTGGTTTAACGATTCCTAGCCTCAGAGTGTAGTTTATGTCCCCAGCCCCCGGCATTTTGCCTGATCGTGAGCTTTATCAAGCCTTTGAGCAGGGGGTTTTACGCACGCAAACGCCTTTGGCGGACAATCAAATCCAACCGGCCAGTTTAGACCTTCGCCTGTCGGATAAGGTCTATCGCCTGCGCGCCAGCTTCTTACCGGGTCCGAACCGGTCTATCGAAGCGTGCTTGAAGGGTGATCTGGTCATCCATGAAATGGATTTGACACCGGGTGCAGTCTTGGAGACGGGCTGTGTCTATCTGGCCCCGCTGCAAGAGAGCCTCAATCTCAGCGAGGATCTTCACGCGGTGATGAATCCCAAAAGCTCCACCGGGCGCTTGGATGTCTTTACCCGCGTGATCACCGATCAGGGCACGGCCTTTGATCGCGCCCCGGCGGGCTATCAAGGCCCGCTTTATGTGGAGATCAGCCCGCGCACCTTCCCGGTGTTGGCGCGCCCGGGTGATCGCCTGGTTCAGGTGCGCCTTCGCCGCGGTGAAGCCCAAGGCGGAGATGCCTTGGTCTTGAGCGTGGATCTGGAGCATCCTCAGGGCGAACCGGTGGGCTTTCGTGCCAAGCGCCATGCGGGCCTTGTTGATCTGTCCCACGTGGGGGGACATGATCCGCTGGCCTATTGGGAGCCTTTATTTGCCCCGAACGGGCAATTGGTCTTGGATCCGGGTGAGTTTTACATCCTCGCCTCGCGCGAGCCGGTAGAGATCCCTATCCATGACGCCGCGGAGATGGCCCCCATTGCGCCCGAGATCGGTGAGTTTCGCGCGCACTATGCTGGATTTTTCGATCCCGGCTTTGGGGTTGCATGTGGCGGCGCGCGTGCGGTGCTGGAGGTGCGTGGGCGCGATGTGCCGTTTATTCTGGAACATGGTCAATCCATCGCGAAATTGGTCTATGAGCCGATGGCCGGTAGCGTTGCGATTGCCTATGGCGCATCAGGCTCGAATTATCAGGCTCAAGGGCTTAAACTGTCGAAACATTTCCGCCATTGGCGCGATCAGAGCTGGCCTCGGTTGTTGCGGCCATAAAAATCGGGCTAAAACAGGCTAATGAAAAACCATCTCAAAGAATTACGCGCTGAGCGGGGCTGGAGCCAAAATGCCTTGGGGGAAATCCTGGGGGTATCGCGCCAGAGCGTCAATGCCATTGAAACCGGGCGCTATGATCCCTCGCTTCCATTGGCGTTTAAAATTGCGCGGGTCTTTGATCTGAAAATCGAAGATATTTTTTCAGACGATGAGGGGGAGGGTTAAAATGGACGACGATCAGACAGAACGACGCGGATTTCTCAGCTTTCTTATCCAGATCATTCGCCCCACGCGGGCCGATTGCTGGTCATTATGGTCGATCTTTGCCGCGGTTATTCCGACTTTTGTGATTGGCTTGGGCTCTAGCTTAACCGAACAAGCGGTGGAGCGCGGCTTTGAGGGCGCTGTGCCTTTGGCCGGTTGGCTGGGGGTGCATCCCGCTCTGGTGATTGGTGTTTTTGTGCTGACTATTCTGGCCATTCTAGGCGGTTATGGTTGGCTTTATACGGGGTGGTATCGCCGCCTTGATGAATTAGAGCGGATGATTGAATTTAAGGCCTTAGGTACGGGCATGATCGTTTCGGTCATTTTATGGGTGATCAGCGTGTCATTGACGACATGGTTTCCCTTGATGGAGCCCTTTGTCGACACTTTGATTGGCGCTCCTTTATTGGTGGTTTGGTGTGCCAGCTATATGATCGCTCGTGCCTGCTTCAGGCGCTATCATGATGCGTAAGGCGCGCGTGAGCCTGTTTTGAGGCGCTTGCCAAAGCCGCAAAAAGTGATTTATCTAAGCGCTTGCTCGCGGGTGTAGCTCAATGGTAGAGCAGAAGCTTCCCAAGCTTACGACGAGGGTTCGATTCCCTTCACCCGCTCCAACTTATTTCCTGTTACTTTGTTGATTGCTGTGCGCGTTTGCCGCGCGACAGTGCGTGCGAAGCTCGATATAAGCGGGTTATGGCTTCTGAAACGCACTCGCAATCTAATCGTTTGGCGCGTCAGGTGCGCCTTCGCTATTGGCGGATGCGTATGGCGGGTATGGCGCGCGGATGGCGCGCATATATCTGGTTGTTCGCCGGGTCAGTGATTGAATCGACGCTGCTACCTTGGCCGATAGAATTTCCTTTATTGGCCGTGATGTTACGCGGGCGCGGAGCGGTGTTACCGGCGACGATTGCGGTGACCTTGGGCTCTGTTGTGGGCGGTGCGGTGATGTTTGCCCTGGGGCTGGGGGCTTCGAGCCTCATCGCGCCCTATGTGGAGCGCTGGGCCGATGTTGGCGAAGGCTTAAGCTATTGGCAGGCTCATTTGTATGACAAAGGCCCCTGGGCGGTGTTCATGGCCATGATGACCCCGGTTCCGGTTCAGGTGACATGCTTGGCGGCGGGGTTAGCGGGGTTAAATGCCGGTGCAGTCATGGTGGCCATCGCCTGCGGGCGCGCGGTGCGCTATGGCACGATGGCGCTGTTGGTCTACTGCTTTGGGACGCCGCTTATTCGCTGGTGGCGCAGCTGGCCTGGGCTTTATCGCCGCTTGATCATCGCCAGCTTTTTTGCGATTTTCTTTATCCTCTTTGTGATGATTTTTATCAGCTAAAGCGCCCGCCGGTCGTAATCCCGAAAAAGCTGACAAAATGGGCGAGAACCACCAGAGAAAATACCGCAAATATCAAGGCCAAAAAGGTCCAGGGGATCAGCCTGACGCCGCGATTGGGGTCCGCGCGGTGGCTAGAGCGCCAGGCGCTTAATCCGAACAGGGCGACACATATCGTCAAAACGATGAGGGTGGTGGTGAAGTCCATAACGAGCCCTAATGTGGCGCATGGCGGTTATGTTTGGATTGGCCATGCGTTGTCTTTTGCCACAGATAGGGGGCCGTGAGCAGTTCGCGCAAGGCACGCCATGCAGCCAGGCTTTGCAAAGGCCAATAGGCGAAGGCGCTGAGTAGGGTCCAAAGCCCGACTTTCATCTGGGCGCGCTTCAGGCCGGTTTGCAAGATCCATAGATGGCTGAGCCCGCAGATGGCCACAGTGATGACCGAGAGGAGCAGTAGGGCCGAAGGTTGGGGGCGAAGGAGGGCATAGACGAGGCCGGTGGGGATAGCCAAGAGGGTCGGCGCATGGATCAATGCGCTAAGAACGCCCGCCCCGAGGCAAAGATGCAAGGCGGCTTGATCTTTATAGGCCATGGGTTCGCCTTTAGCATTGCGTTGTACGTGTATACGCCAGGTGAGGGCGTGACCTTTGAGCCAGCGTGAGCGTTGCTTGAGCCAAGCCTCTAAGGTGAGGGGCGCTTCTTCCAGGGTCCCCGGCGCGATCATATCCAGTTGCCATCCAGCTTTGACCAGACGAAAGCCCAGATCGGCATCTTCGGTAACATTAAACGGATCCCAGGCGCAGACCTCGTCTAAGGCTTGGCGGCGGAAAAAATTACTGGTGCCTCCAAGCGGCAGTGCCCATCCCAGACGTGAGAAATAGGGTAAAATCACATGAAAGTGGGCGGCATATTCCATGGTGAATTGCCGGGTCAGCCAGTTTTCATGTGCATTATACCATCCTAAGGGCGCTTGAACACAGCCGAGCTTGGGGTTCTGGGCGAACGCTGCGGCGGCATGGCGAATTTGCTGGGGGTGGGGGGCGTCTTCGGCGTCATAAACCGCAATAATGTCCCCGCGGCTTTGCAAATAGGCAAAGTTGAGCGCTTTAGGTTTAGTGCGCGGGCCGATGAGCGGGATGGGGATAAGGCGAAAGCGTTTATCTTTTAAAATGGCCAGTGCGGCCCTGGACAGCGTTTCAACATCATCTTGCTCAATGGCCAATAAGATTTCGACCTTATCATCAGGGTAGTCGAGTTTTTTTAAGGCCCCGATCAGGTCTTCAACGCTATTGGCTTCTTGATAGAGCGCAAGGATCAGGCTGACTTTGGGCAGGCTATGATCGGGCTGGCGCGCGGGAAAGCTTGCTTTGAGCGGCGTGGACAAGGTTGCGCTCAAGCGAAAAAGACTGAGGGCGATAAAGCCCAGGCTTAAACACAGCGCGCATGCCTTGAGCGTAAAGAGGGGGGCGACGATTATTAGTCCCAGCAAGAACATGCAAGGCGGCAGGCTTGCTTGATAAAATTTTGCCGCAGGCCAGGGCGTGCCCAGGCAGGCTTCAGGAGAGTTGCGTTTCAGGGCGAAGGCGGCGCGAAACGCCTGATAGGTGATGAGGCTGGCATTCGGGCCGGAGTTGGGGGCTTGGGGCTGCGTCGCCGGCTGGCGAAACAGGCTGACAAGGGCGGCAGGGTCGGAAAGGTGCGTCGGTTTTAATACCGTATTAGCCGGGGGGGAAGTCTGCCCGTCTTTGAATAGGACCGTGATGCTGGCTGTGCGCTCCACCTTTGATCCCCCTGGTGTTTCCACAAGCTGTGAAGTGTGGGGGAAAATGGAATTTTCTTCGAGCGATCAGAGGTTTCTAAATTCTCTTAGTTCTGCGCCTTAGGGTTGTGATGGAGCGTTCGCGCTATGATCTGGGATAAATTTGTCCCCTCAAGCTTAAAGCCCATAAAAGCAGATGTTGGCCAGCCTGGGGGCAGGCCTTGCAGCTGGCCGACATCGCCGCACAGGCTATGGATCAGCGCGCCAATGCCGGGATTATGGCCGATGAGGATGAGCGAGGTATGAGTTTGCAGGGCGTCATCCAGGGCACGGCGCAGCATGTCTGGCGAGGCATGATAGAGGCTCATACCGCCTTGAACTTCAACGTCCTGTCCTAGAACTTCATTCACCGCTTTCCAGGTTTGCTGCGTACGAAGCGCCGGGGAAACCAGCGCCACATCAAAGGTAATCCCAGCAGCGCGCATAATCTCACCGGCTTCGCGCGCTTGTCTTTGCCCGCGCTCATTGAGCGCGCGATCAAAATCGTCATCGCTTTCCAGGCGGTCAACGGCTTTGGCGTGGCGCATCAAGATAATGTGAGGCATGAGGGACCCTTTTCGATGAGGCGTGACAATAAGGGGGCTTGTAAGTGTGCGGTGTGAGGTCCAAGTAAATACTGGTTTTTTATCGCCGTCACGGCTGAAGGAGAAAAAACATGGGTTTATTATTAGGCGATGTCGCTCCGAATTTTGACGCTGAAACCACCGAAGGCAATATCAACTTCCATGACTGGATTGGTAATAATTGGGTGATTTTCTTCTCACATCCAGCGGATTATACCCCTGTGTGCACAACAGAATTGGGCTATACTGCGAAATTAAAAGATGAATTCGCCAAGCGCAATGCAAAGGCCATCGCACTGTCGGTTGATCCTTTGGAAGATCATAAGGCTTGGATCAAAGACATTGAAGAGACGCAACATTGCGCGGTGAATTTCCCGATCATTGCCGATATCGATAAGAAGGTGTCTGATCTCTATTCGATGATCCACCCCAATGCGAACGCCAAAGTGACGGTGCGTGCGGTTTATATCATTGATCCTGATAAAAAAATCCGTGCAACCTTCACCTATCCCCCTAGCGCAGGGCGTAACTTCAATGAGGTCTTGCGTTTACTCGATTCTCTGCAATTGACGGATGGGTACAAAGTCGCGACCCCGGTGAATTGGGAAGATGGTCAAGATGTGATTGTCGTGCCGACCCTGTCTGATGAAGACGCAGAAAAGCTGTTTCCAAAAGGCTTTACTAAGATCAAGCCTTATCTGCGCACCACGCCGCAACCCAATAAATAAGCGCTTTAACGCTGAGTGATGCATCAGAGCCGCCCTAGGGCGGCTCTTTTTTATGCGATGATGACAAGGGGGCTTGACGTAAAGCTCGCTTTCCATATAGTGGAAAGTGAGCTTTACAAATCTTGGAGGAAGTCATGACTAAAGCCCAATTTCGTAAGAGTGCATTGTTGAGTGTATTGGTGTTGGCGGGTCTGAGTTGGATTGCCCTTGGCGTAGCGATCACCCTGCTTGATCTGTCTAAGCCTCAGCTTCTGGCCTTGGGGCTGACGGTCGGGCTTTTAACAGAACTGGCGATGTGGACAGGGGCCGTCATTGGCGGCTGGACGATTTTTGCAAAGCGCAAAGTCTTGTTTCAACGTCTCTTTTCCGCTCACGTTAAAGACGCTTAGCGCGATAGGCACGGGGTTGTGTTATGCTTGATGTTCTGTGCACATGGGTGATGTCCGCCCTGGATTGGATGTTTGTTGTGTTTTTGGGGCTAACGACCTTGGGCTAAACCGTCTTGGGGTTGCCAGTCTGTATTGACGCGTCTGCAACAAAAGGGCTACTCGCTTGAGCTTCTATTATTGTTGTCAAAAGGACGGTAATCATCATGAGTGATCTTTCTGCGCTCGCCCAAACGGCTAAGGCCTGGACCTTTGAACAGGCCCGCCTCTTGCTCAAACGGGTGGAGAAGCAGGGCATGAAGGGTGATTACGTCCTGTTTGAAACGGGGTATGGCCCTTCTGGCCTTCCTCATATCGGCACGTTTGGGGAGGTGGCGCGCACCTCGATGGTGCGCCATGCCTTTCGCGAATTGTGTGAGGATAAATATCCAACCAAGCTGATCGCTTTTTCTGATGATATGGATGGCATGCGTAAAGTGCCGACCAATTTGCCCAATCAAGAGATGTTGGCCGAGCATCTGCACAAGCCGTTAAGCGATGTGCCCGACCCCTTCGGCACTCATGAGGGCTTTGCTCAGCATAATAATGCGCGTTTGCGCTCTTTCTTGGATAGCTTCGGCTTTGAGTATGAATTCCGCTCTGCGACCCATGAATATCGCTCCGGCGCGTTTGATGAGGCCTTGCTGCATGCCTTGGAGAAGTTCGACGATATTATGGCGGTGATGTTGCCGACTTTGGGCGCGGAGCGTCAGGCGACCTATTCGCCTTTCCTGCCGATCTCTCCCACCACGGGCCGGGTTTTATATGTGCCGATGAAGGCGATTGATGCCAAGGCTGGCACGATCACCTTTGAGGATGAGGACGGGACAGATATCACCATGCCGGTGACCGGCGGGCGCACTAAGCTGCAATGGAAGCCAGATTTTGGCATGCGCTGGGCTGCGCTGGGTGTGGACTTTGAAATGTTTGGCAAGGACCACCAGTCTAATGCCCCGGTTTACTCAAAAATCTGCCGGATTTTAGGCCGTGAACAGCCTGTGCAATATGTCTATGAGCTGTTTTTGGATGATCAGGGTGAAAAGATCTCCAAGTCTAAGGGCAATGGCTTGGCGGTGGAAGAATGGCTGCGCTATGCCCCGCAAGAAAGCCTGGCGCTTTACATGTTCCAAAAACCGCGTACGGCCAAGCGGCTCTATTTTGATGTGATCCCCAAGGCGGTGGATGAGTATCGCCAGCATTTGGCGGCCTATCCCACGCAGGAGCGTAAACAGCAGATCGAAAATCCGGTCTGGCACATCCATGATGGTAATCCGCCACAGCCAGGCTCAGACATCACCTATGCCTTGCTGTTGAACTTGGTCTCTGCGGCCAATGTCGAAACCAAGGCGGCGCTGTGGGCCTTTATTTCACGCTATGCCCCAGAAGCGAGCCCACAAAGTGATCCTTTCCTCGACCGTTTGGCGGGTTATGCGATTGCCTATTACGAAGACTTCGTCAAACCGACCAAAGTCTATCGTGCGCCTACGGATCAAGAGCGCCAAGCCATGGAAGGCTTGGTGGCGCGCCTTAAGGCGCTCGATCCGGGGGAGACCGATGCCGAAGTGATCCAGACCGAGGTTTTTGCCGCCGGTAAAGACGCTGGTATCGAACAGCTGCGCGACTGGTTCAAGGCGCTGTATGAGGTGCTGCTGGGGCAATCCCAAGGCCCGCGCTTTGGGGGTTTTGCTGCCATTTATGGCGTGCCAGAGACGATTGGCCTGATTGAAAAGGGTCTGCGCGGTGAGCTCTCCTAAGGGGGGCTCATTTTGTGCTTGAAGAGAGCGTGTTAAGCTGCTAAACAATCTGTGTCGCAGGGAGTGCGCGTGAGTTTTAAGGGCTGTCATCATGACGCGAACAAGGTCGACCAATTGGTTGAGCTGTTCCACCATGTCATGATGAGGGCGCAAGAGATTGACCAGGCTCCCCGCACCT
Source organism: Woodsholea maritima DSM 17123 (assembly GCF_000382325.1). Classification (GTDB taxonomy): domain Bacteria; phylum Pseudomonadota; class Alphaproteobacteria; order Caulobacterales; family Maricaulaceae; genus Woodsholea; species Woodsholea maritima. The sequence goes on along the minus strand of NZ_KB908056.1, from coordinate 358,212 downwards.
TCAATACCGGCGTTGTTCTACATCGTGCGGAAATCCATACCCTTCAGGCCATTGGCGATAGTCAGGGCGCGATTATGAAGGATTTGGCCGAACGCATGGGCGTGACACGCGGGGCGATGTCGCAAATGGCGCGCCGGTTAGAGGATAAAGGTCTGATTACGCGCCAGGCAGGACGTAATAGTAAGGAGATTGTCCTGGTCTTAAGCGCTTTGGGCGAAAAAGGGGTTGCGGCCCATAAGGCGTTCCATAGGGCGATGTATCAGACCTTTAGGGACTATTATGGGCCGGATATGGAGGTGCGCCTCGATCAGGCCCTGAAGGTTATGGCAGAGATGGGCGAGATCATCGCGCATTTCGCTGACAGTGAGGCGCATGAGAAAGCGAAGTAGGCCTTCGCTTTTTATTTGCTTATTAAGTTTAGCCGCTTAACAAAGTGGAGTGTGATGTGGTTGTTATGTTTCTTCCTCCGATCCTTTTTTTTGAAGCTCTGATGGCCATGGTGATTATTCATAAGTTTTGGCCCCTCGCGAAATGGGTCTCGGGGCCTTATCGCTGGGTGGGGCTGGCACTGATCATGATCGGCTTGGTGCTGACGATGGGTCAGGCGGGGCGCTTTCGTCGCCACGGCGCGAATGTGCGAAGCCATAAAGCCCCAACGCGCTTCATTCATGATGGCGTTTACAAATACTCTCGTAATCCCATGTATTTGGGCTTTCTTTTGGCCTTGCTCGGGGCGTGGCTTTTCCTGGGCTCAGCCGGGGCCTTGATCCCTGTTGTCGTGTTTGGTCTGGTGATGAATTTCACCTGGATCACTTATGAGGAGGCGTATATGCGCGCCACTTTTGGCGATGAGTATCGCGCCTATTGTCAGCGTGTACGGCGCTGGGTATAACCTATTGGGGGATTTTATTTGAAAAAATCCCCCAATAGGATGCTTCTAAATCCTTAAACATGTTATTCATCACCGTGAGGGATAAACTATGAAAAGCTTAGGACTTAAAATTGGCTTAGCCGTGAGCTTGATTGCTGTTGTCGGTACATATGCTGCACATGCGGTGAGTCAATACTACTCAATTACTTACTACTCGGGGCCGGAAATGGTGACGCGTGTTGGTGAAGAAGCGGTTCTGTGCGATGGGCGTTTTTACTTCAATGGTTCAAGAACGCCATATTATGAGTATGTCGACTTAACGCAGGACTGTGATGGTTTTTAACGGGTGAGGGGCGACGGCCCCTCATTCTCTCGCTAAATGGTGGGGTGAACACTTAGATGCCTGTTTCAGTTCATACAATATAATTTATCAAATTCATTGAATTCGAGCGTGATTTTTCTCTCACCGTGAGATATTTTTTCTCCGTTAACCATAAAGGGAGGAGAGAAAACATCATGTTTTCAATCAAGAAAAAAACAGCCGTATTCGCAATTCTAGCCGCTACTCTGGGTGCTGTTTCAGTATCTGCTTCAGCCTTTGCTTTGTTCAGTTCCAAAATGTGGGAATATACCTACTATTCCAACAGCGCTAAAACAACTGAAGTCGGCTACGGTGTAGACCGTTGTTCATCAGGTCACGTTTGGACCCAAGTTTGGGGGCAGCAAACCTCTTATTCAACCCGCTATGTCGTGGGTTGGTGTGATCAAAATGGTGGTGGTTACTACTAAGCGGTGCACGTTATGAAGATCTCTAAAAAGATTACACTTGCTTTGTGTTCAGCAGGATTGCTGGCTAGCGCCGCTGCAACCGCTGTTGTCGCTCTGCCCAATGAAGCCTTTGAAGTGATTTATTTCTCCAACCCGTCCAAAACCAATGTTGTGGGCGGTCTGGAATATTACTGTGGCTCTCGCTTCTATTCGTGGGGGGAGCGTACATCCTACCGAACCCGGATTTCTTACGGGCCTTGTTAAGTCCAAGCGCCAGATGGGTTTCTCATCTGGCGCTTTTCAATTGTGCGTTTGCGATCATAAAAATATCAAAATGTGAGACAGACTAATCATGACACTCTCTAAAGTCTTTGTTCTGAGTGTATTTTTGGTGTCTGCTTTGGTCGGCGGTGCGGCGATTGTGACAAGGGTTCCTAAGGAGCTTTTTATCATTCGCTATTATGCCGATAAAGACCATCAGCTATTAGTGGGCGAAGTTGAGTATGACTGCTTTGCAGGTTTCAGCAGCTGGGGTGATTATACGCGATATTCGGAACGTCTTAGCTTTGGAAGTTGTGACGTCTAAATGTATTGACGCGTGTGGGAGGCACGTCCTCTTACACGCCTGTTCAAATGCTTGCATTCGGCTGCGCTGCGGGCTATGGCCCAAGCTATGAGCAAAACCCAGACCCTTCCCCAAGATGTTTATATTTACCGCCTTGCCGCCCCTGAGGCGATGGCGCAAGCCTCGCTATCGGGTGCATTCGCGGGCGAGGCGCTTGATGATCGCGATGGCTACATCCATTGTTCGCGACGTGAGCAATTGGAAGACACATTGAGCCTTCATTTTGACGGTGTTGAGCGCTTGGCCCTGGCCAAGATCCGTGTTGCGTCAGTCAATGATCGTCTGAAGTGGGAAAAATCGCGCGGCGGTGCGCTATTTCCTCATCTTTATGGCCCCTTACCCTTCAGCGCGATTGAAAGCGTGCGCTTGATCCGGCGCAATGACGAGGGGGATTGGGTGTTGCCGAGTGATTTAGAGCAGGGATTATAAGCCTCATGAGCCTTCACGATACGATGACCCGTTTCATGCATGTTTTCCCGGCGGAAACGGCCCATGGCTTGGCGCTGACGGGTTTGAAAATGGGCTTTGGCCCGCAGGTTCCGGCGTTGAATGCCCCTGAATTGAAGACCCATTTTGCGGGTCTCGCTTTAGACCATCCTGTAGGGTTGGCGGCCGGATTTGATAAAAATGGTGAAGCGCCGGACGCTCTGCTTAATTGTGGATTTGCCTTTGTTGAATTGGGTGCGGTGACCCCGCGCCCGCAAGCGGGCAATCCAAAACCACGCGTTTTTCGCCTGAGCGCGGATAAAGCCGTCATCAATCGCATGGGCTTTAACAATCAAGGCGTTGAGGCTTTGGCGCGACGTTTGGAAGCGCGCAAGGGTAAGCCCGGCGTGGTCGGGATCAATCTGGGGGCCAATAAGGATTCTGCTGATCGCATCGCCGATTATGTCGCCTTGCTGGAAACCTTGTCGGGATTGGCCAGCTTTTTTACGGTCAATATTTCCTCGCCCAATACGCCCGGCCTTCGCGGGCTGCAAGATGAGGCGAGCCTTCATGCCCTCTTAGAAAAGGTCAATGATGCGCGCGGCGCGGAGCCGGTCTTCTTGAAAATCGCGCCCGATTTGGATGACAGCGCGATTGAGCCGATTTTAGAGGCGGTTCGCGCCCATAATCTTTCTGGTTTGGTTGTCTCCAACACCACGTTGGCACGCCCTGAAAGCTTGAAAGATGCGCAGGCCAGCGAGGCGGGCGGACTGTCAGGTGCGCCTTTGTTTGAGCCTTCGACGGCCTTGTTAAAGGCCTTCCGCCGCGCGGCTGGACCCGCTTTACCGATCATGGGCGTGGGTGGGATTTCCAGCGCTGAGACCGCCTTTACCAAGATCAAAGCCGGGGCCAATGTGGTGCAGTTTTATTCGGCCATGGTCTATGAAGGTCCGGGTCTGGTTCAGCGCGTGCGCGATGGCTTGCTGGATTTGGTAAAAGCCGAGGGCTATGCGTCGATCGCAGATGCGGTAGGGGTCGAGGCCGGGGCGTGAAATTGCGCCATCAGGCCTTTCCAGCCGAGCATTAACGTCCCCGCGCGCGCGATATAATAGCCTAAAAAGGCCAGCCAAAGTCCATGCCCGCCCCACAGCGGGCGCAGTATCGCATCAAGCGCCAGATAAAGGATAAAGGCCGCGATCATGGCATTACGCATCAGCGCGCCGCGCGTTGCCCCGATCATTACCCCATCCAGCTGCCAACTGGCGAGGCCGATGAGCGGCACGAGGGCACAATACGGCAAATAGGTTTTGGCGGCCGCGCGCGCGGTTTCATCCTTGGCCAGAAAGTCAATGATCTCAGGCCCGGCCAGGAAGAAGAGGGCGCTTAACGCCAAGGCAAACCCTAGGGCTTGTTCACTGGTGAGGTAGAGCATGCGCAGGAAATCCTGGCGCGACCCGCGGCCGAGCGCGCGCCCGACCGCGCTTTCGGTGAGATAGGCAAAGGCGTCGAGAAACATCGCGGCGAGGGTGATGAATTGCAATAAAATCGCATTGCCTGCCAGGACTTCAGTGCCTGCGCGCAGGGAGGCTTCATTGAACCAATAAAACCCGGCCAAGAGGGCGAGGGTGCGCAGGAAAATATCGCGGTTGAGCCCGAAATAAGCGCGAAGTCCGGCCCGTTCGATCAAGCGCGTCCAAAGGGCTTTGAGATCCAGGCGCAAATAATCACGCACGCCATAAAGTGCGACGGCCAGGGCGGCGATTTGCGCCAGGGCGCTGGCCGCGGCAACCCCGCCCAGGCCCCCCTCAAAAACGCGCACAAAAAGGATCGAGAAGGCACCATTCACCAGGTTCAAGACCAGCTGAATGATGAAGACCATGCGCGTGCGGCCCATGCCGATCAGCCAGCCCTGCACGGCCATTCCGGCCAGCGCCGCGGGTGCCCCCCAGATGCGCGAAAAGACGTAAGTACTTGTAAGATCGTTGAGCGCGGGACTTGTTGAGAAAGCCATCAAGGCCAGAGGCATAATCAGGGGGCTGAACACAATAAAGCTCAAGCCGACTGTGAACCCGATCCCCATGCCGCGCCAGAGATGAAGGGGTAGGGCGGCTTTATCTTCACGGCCTAGGGCTTGGGCGGTCAGGGCTGTGGCGCTCATCCGTAAAAAGCCAAAGGACCAGTAGAGCGCATTGAAAATCAGTGTGCCGAGCGCCAGCGCGGCCAGATCGGCGGCATCGCCAATTTGGCCAATAACAGCCGTGTCCACCCAGCCCACCAGAGGGCTGGCGATATTCGCCGCGATGATCGGCACGGCCAGCAGGAAAACATCGGCGCGCTTGGTGAGGGATAAAGCCATCATTTCAGCTAGCCTGCCTCCGTCTTCTCTTGCAAGTGGGGATCTGTATCTTACTGTTTGACCCACTGATACAATTTTGGGAGCGCGCCATGTTTCACGCCTATGCGGCCTTTGAAAGCCAAGGTCAATTTCAACCCTATAGCTATGATCCCGGTGAGATTGGGGCTGAAGAGGTTGAAATCAAAGTGGAAAGCTGTGGGCTTTGCCATTCGGATTTGTCCTTGCTGGATGGGGAATGGGGCCGGGTACAATTTCCCTTTGTCCCAGGTCATGAAGTTATCGGTACAATTGTTGAGACCGGCGATCGGGTGAGCCATCTTAAACCGGGCCAAAAAGTGGGGGTGGGCTGGTATGCCCATAGCTGTGGCCATTGCCATCCTTGCATAAGCGGTGATCATAATCTGTGTGGGGACCGCCAAGGCATTATCATGGGCCGCCATGGCGGGTTCGCCGATCGGGTGCGGGTAAAAAGCTTGTGGGCCGTACCATTGCCTGAGGGGATCGACACCCAAAGTGCGGGGCCTTTGTTTTGTGGCGGGGCCACGGTGTTCACGCCCTTTATGGCCTGTGACATCAAGCCCACTGATCGGGTCGGCGTTGTGGGTATTGGTGGGCTGGGCCATATGGCCTTGATGTTTGCGCGCGCATGGGGGTGTGAGGTGACGGCCTTCACTTCTTCAGCCGATAAGGGCGAAGAGGCCATGGCTTTTGGCGCACACCGCGTGGTCAATAGCCGGGATGAAGCGGCCATCAAAGCCGAGAAGGGTCGGTTTGACCTTATCCTTTCGACCGTCAATGTCAGTCTTAACTGGCCGCTTTATATGGAAACCCTGCGCGCGAAGGGCCGCTTGCATTGTGTTGGCGTGCCGTTAGAGCCGATCCCGGCCCATGCCGGTCAATTGATTGATCAACAACGCGCGATATCAGGCTCGCCCGTCAGTTCACCGTCTGTGTTAGCCACGATGTTGGAGTTTTGTGCCCGTCACCAGATCCGACCTAAGGTGGAGGTGATGAAAATGTCTGAGATCAACGCGGCTTTTGAGCGCTTGCGTCAGGGCAAGGCCCATTACCGTATTGTTCTGGAGAATGATGTTTAGGCAATAAAAGGGGGGGGGCTAAGTACGCCGGAGGTTCGTACTTAGCCCGCGCCGGTCAGTCCCCTGGCCGGTTATTCGTTATGGGTTTCAGGTAATAGCTCGCGCTCATCATTGGCCATCGCATCGGCGCGGGCTTGTAAGACCGCCAGCGCTTGGGAGGTCGCCAAGCGGGTGCAACGGGCATGGGATGTGCGCCGCTCGACATAGCGATAGTTTTCTTCCGGGGCGCAGACGCGTGCGGCCGCCGCGCGAATGCGCGCTTCAACCCCGGCGTATTGATCTGGATCGTCTAGGGCAGCGCGGTCAAACCAGACCTCAACGGATGAGGCCTCGTCTTCAGCTTCGCTCACCGTTGATAACAGCTCACGTGATGAGTTTTGGTGCGCGTCGAGGCGTGCATGGAATAAGGCGAGCGCCTGAAGCTCAGCCAATTGCGCGCATTGGGTGATTTCATAGCTAGAACGGCGCGGTTGATCTTCACGCGGAGTGCACACATCCACCGAGGCTGAGCGGATATAGGCTTCGATTTCCTGGATTTTTTGCGGATCGCTGTAATCGTCGGTATTGAACCAGATTTCAACGGAGCCAACCTCGTCATCATGATCACGAGGCGGAACGGCCATGCTGACTGAGGAAGTCGCCACAGCCAGAACGCTGGCTAGGGCAAGCGATACAATCATTTTCATTCTCTGACACTCCACCACTTTTGTTCTTCCACCCCTTGCGGGCGGTATGGGGGGACAATGTCAGAGAATGACTGAAATTGAATTAACTCAGTGAGTAAAGAAATTCTCCCCCTTCTGCGTCATCAGAAGGGGGAGATCGGCCTTAGCGAGAGGCAACAGTGATTGAGCCATTTTCGCTATTGGCGTTACGAACGCGTTCGTGAAGAACGTCGAGAGCGCGACGCTCAGATTCACTTACGCATTCGCGGGCGATACGAATTTCAGTCAGGCTACGCGCTGAGTCAGCATTACAAACGTTTTCAGCGGCATTGCGGATTTGACGCTCCAGGCGCTCAACGCCGCTTTGAATGGTCAATTCGTCAGAATTATAGCGAATTTCATAACGGTTTGAAGGGGCCGCGAAAGCAGACACAGACAGAGTAAGAACAAGGGCAGAGGCAGACAAAAGGATACGCATGGGAGGAGCTCCTAAGGGCTATTTGACCAAGCAAGCCAAGGTGTCCGGATCTCTTGTCCAGACATCTCCTGGCCGGCACGGGCTTTGTGCCCGACTCCCATGACGACACCATGACAGGTTGTGCTGTGTTCACGCAACGCACGATTGCAAAAATGCAAGGCTTTATGCCTCGACATTCGCAATGTGTCATGAAAGATTGGGTGATTCACTAAATGTGATCACCCAATCTTTTGCGCAAAGTCAATTTTGGGCCAGACGTTGGTGGGCTTGTGCATGTTGAATGTGCTGGTCCAATTGCGCATAGGCCGCAGTGCGGGCTTGGTCTAGGCATGATTGCTGATCTTCACCTTCCATATAAATCGCAAAATAAGGGCAAACATTAAGCAATGAAGCATCAATACGATCACGTAGTCTACGAACATCACGCTCGTCAGAAAGATCATAATCAGAGAGGTGGATTGTGCGTTGCTTTACAACAGAATCAGAACTTAGAGTTGTTTGACCGCCTGATGCTAATAGCACTAAGCTAGACAGGGTTGCAATGAACATGGGAGACGCCTTTCGTTTTTAATCAACCAATGCGGCTTTCATCTGTTGTGAAAGTCGGCAGGATCGTTATCGCAAGGCGAAGATTGCACAGGGCTAACGCGAAGATGTCAAAATATTCATTCTTGGTTCATTAATATAGAAAGTCTATTTCATAGAGATGTTTAGGCGCATATTAAAATGCGGTTATGTGTTGGACATATAGGGGAAAGCTTTAATTTGAGGGCAATTAAAGCGCTGTTTCCGTTATCTTTTTAAGAGTGGTCTAAAAATCAGATAACAGCGATAAAGTCCTTCGCCGATCCAGACGATGGGCGGCTGGGCACAGATTTTACCGAGAGTTTTCATCTTAGGTGAGCGCTGCCAGACCGCACAGAAGGCGGCAAAACCGCTGATCCAAGCCCCATTTTCGTCGCGAACATGAAAGCGCGCCATCAGTTGGGCTTGATCGGGTGCGCCAGAGGCATGCTCAAGACTGGTGAGGTCTTGAGAAATGTCAACGAAGTCCGCCGCCACGCCTTGGGCACGGTACCCGTCGATCTCGGTGCGGCACACCGGACAGGCCCCGTCATAGCACACGGTGAGGGCAGTGGTATTGGATGTTGGCTCGGTCATGGTGAAGAGTTTAAACCCTTATAGTCGAAACTGTATGAGCCATTACGCCGCATCGACGCGTTTGATCATGAAGTGAGCGTGGAGCGTGGCGACGGGGGCTTCGCGGCGATCTTGCCAGGCTTCGACGCGGACATTGGCCACGCGAGAGCCCAGCCGGCCGATCACGGCGCGCGCATAGACATCCTTGGCCGCAGCGGGACGTAGATAATCCACGGAAACGTCAATGGTTTTCGGAAGGCCCTCTAACTCAGCCGCGCATAGAAGGCTCGCGCTCGCCGTCATTTCCATGAAAGCGCCGACCGCACCGCCATGAAGGGCGGGGATCAGGGGATTACCCACGATATGCGGTGCGAAGGCCATAACGCCGGTCAGTTCATCGCCATGCTGATCGAAGCGTACGCCCATGGCTTTGACATAGGGCGAGGTCAACAAGCGCTCCAAGGATTGGCTCATGAGGCGTCTCCTTTGAAGAGGGCTTTAGCTTTTTCGACGGCTTTTTGGCTGGCGCGCGTGACCATGAAGGTCGATTGGGCCAGGGCCACGGGATTGTCTGGATCGCCATCATGGGCACTGGCGCGCACGAAGGCGATCAGGCCAGAGGTTTTGACGCAATGGGCCTCAGCGACGATATCCGCGCCAGGCTGGGCCGGGCGCATATAATCAAGACGCAGATCCAGTGTTGCTACCGGGTCATGGCCGCCAAAACCGGCAAAGGCCGCAAGCCCGCAGACATGATCCAACAGGGCCGTAACCACCCCGCCATGAATGACGCCGGTTTCAGGATCGCCGACAAAATCGCCATGATAGGGCGCGCGCATTTGCGCGCTGCCTTCACCAATGGCTTCTAATTTCAGACCCAGATGAACGGCATGGGGTGAGCCGTCGACCATAAGATGGCCCAGCTCAACCAATTGAGGGTGGGGTGCTTTATCCATACCCTCGCTCATACCGGAGAACGTGTAAGGGGTCTAATATTTTATACCTTACGCGATTTAGTGATGTGCGTGACGACCGACGATTTTTTCCAAGCCATGAATGACGTCTAGCCGATCTTTGGCGCGCGCTTCATACAGATCACGGATCCGATTAAGGGTCGCGCGATGCAGGCCAATAATGGCTTGGGCTTCGGGGTCGATCTGGTCCACACGCTCTAAGAAGAAGCGCAAAGAGCGCCCAACCCGTGCGGCGATCGGATCGCCGCGGCGTAGCATTTCAAACGACATGCTGTCGGCCTGGGCCATGGCGGCCTGAAGCGGATCGGTGAGGCCAGCTTCGATATCCTGATCGCGCTTATAATTATGGCTGGGTAGCGGGCGTGGACGCCGACGCCGGCGATCAGGCCCGGTAAAGCCTTCGGTTAAGATAAAGGCGCGCGGACTATCTTGAATTTGATCGAGGCGGGCAATCAGTCGGTTGGGCGAGATCGGCTTGAGCAGATATTCATTGGCCCCGGCATCACGGGCCGAGGCGACATCGTTAAAGCGATTGCGCGCACTCACCACCATGATCGGGGTTTGGCGGGCATGCTTGGGGGACTGGCGCAGTTGACGAATAGCGTGCAGGCCTTGAGTGCTATTATCCTGCCAATCCATCAGCAGGGTGGCCTGATTGCCGATGGCCAGGGCATTTAACGCATCTTCGGGCGATTGGGTGGTTTCCACCGCGCGCGCCCCCGCATGTCGCAGGATGTCGCGCATCAATTGACGGGTGAAGGAAAACGGATCGCAGATGATGACCAGGCGCTCTCGCCAGTCTTTCACGCTTTGAGGTTCTTGTTCTTGCCAAGATACCGCTTCGATCGCCATTGCCGTCCCCATCGTCCATTCCAAGAAAGACGCTGGAGATAGCGTAAAGTTCCCACGCGCGCGTGGCTAAATTTAGGTTAGGGTTAAGTAAGGGTGAAGCGATTGAACGCCTCACCCCTTATAGGCCTTAACGCTTGGCATTGAGCGCGCTGAGCACCCGCCACAAGATCCAAATCGGTACGACGAGAACCGCGCCTAAGAAGAAGTAGCGCACGGACCAGCCGAAGGATTCGGTGATGATGTGTAAGAACCGATCCCAGGCCTCAAACAATGTGCCGAAGAAATCGACCCACAGATCTGCCGGGTCGACATTAAACGCACCGAGGACCAGCCCCGCGACCACACAGAATATGATCAAGGTAATGATGTCGGTCGGTTTAATACTGATCAGGCGTTGAACAAAGCTGCGCTTGTCCTCGACTGTATTCTCAGGCGTGTTGTTTGACGGGCTCATAGCCTTAATCTTTCTTCCAATTAGGGCCGGATTGTGGCCGCATCCCTTACGCTTTGGTCATGTGGGGCACCAGGCCTATGCCTCGCCGCCTTTATGAATCTCGACCTGATGAGGATAGGGTATTTCAATGCCGTTGGCGTCAAAGGCCTCTTTGACCGCTTTCATGGTGTCGAAATAAATCCCCCAATAATCCTCTGTATTACACCAGACCCGGGTCACAATGTCGATGGAGGATGTATTATGCGCCAGGACGCCCAAAAAGGCTTCAGGCTCGGCATGGATGCGGGTGTCCTTGGCGACAACCTCACGAATGACGCTCATCGCTTTATTGATGTCGTCATCATAGGAAATGCCGAAGGTGAAATCGACGCGGCGCGTGGCGTGGAAAGAATAATTGGTAATCACCTGGCCCCAGGCATTGCCGTTGGGAACGATGATCTGCTTATTATCCGGCGTCGCCAGCTCTGTCGTGAACAGGGTGATTTCTTTGACTGTGCCTGAAGTGCCCGCAATCTCGACGAAATCTCCAATGCGATAAGGGCGGAAGAAGACGATCATCACGCCTGCGGCCAGGTTTGAGAGTGTGCCCTGTAAGGCAAGGCCGATGGCCAAGGTTGCGGCACCCAAGGCGGCCACGATTGAGGTGGTCTGAACGCCAAAGCGATTAAGGACCGAGATGAAGACCACGGCCATGATCGCGTATTTCACAACGGAAGAGAAGAAAGACGATAAGGTCTTGTCAATGCGCGGATTGCGTTCAGCGGCGCGGCGCACCATGCGGCTGGCGAAACCCGCAATGAACATACCCACGACGAAAATCAGGGCAGCCAAACCAACATTGATGGCCAGTTCTAGGCCGCGAAACATTAAGGGCTGGGCCAGGGCGGCCAGATCAAAACCTTTGTCTTCCATTATGTCCCCCAGGGATGGATAAGAAATATTAGACTTAGCGCTAACACTATAATGCACTCAATTCTAGAAGTGTTGCAGAGCAATATGTCGAATGCGGGTATGGGGATGGGTTAAAATTGGGTAAGTTGTTTCCCAGATTGTCTTGGGGAGAACGACATGGCAAACCCACCTGCGCCGGATATGGTGCAAAACAAAGGGATTTTGGGCTGGATTGAGCGCACGGGGAACCGTCTGCCAGACCCTGTTTTCATTTTCTTTTATCTGATGGCGGGTTTAATCGCGATCAGTGTCTTGTGCGCGATGTTCGGTCTGGCGGTGGAGCACCCCACCCAGCTTGATGACAACGGCAATCCCGTGATCATCAAAGCGGTCAGCCTGTTTTCAGCTGAAAACCTCAATCGCTTGATCGTTCAAATGCCGGCCACCTTTACCCACTTCCACCCTTTGGGCTATGTATTGGTGGTGATGCTGGGCGCGGGTGTGGCCGAACGCACCGGCCTGTTCAGCGCCGCGATGCGCGGCAGTATCTCTAAAGCCCCGCATTTCCTTTTGACCCCAATGGTTGCCTTGGTGGCGATGATCGGGAACCATGCGGCGGATTCCGCCTATGTGGTCTTGATCCCCTTGGCGGGCGTGATTTTTGCGGCGGCTGGGCGCCATCCCATCGCTGGGATTACCGCGGCGTTTGCCGGGGTGTCGGGCGGGTTCTCGGCCAATATCTTCCCGGGCCAGCTTGATGCGCTTTTGTTTGGGATTACCGAAACCACCGTTCAGGCCTTGGTGCCGGATTGGACTGTGAATCTGGCGGGTAATTGGTATTTCATTGCGGCGATGACCCTGGTCTTCTTGCCGGTCATTTGGTTTGTCACCGATGCGATCGTAGAGCCCCGCCTGGGTAAATGGAGCGATCATGGTGCCGCGAACAGTGAGGATACCGACCGTCAGGACTTGAATGCGGGTGAGCGCAAGGGCTTGATGATGGCAGGTTTAGGCTTGCTGATGGTCATTGCGATTTGGGCGCTGTTGTCGACGGATGTGCTGGCGATGGTCACGGGTGGTGCGGCCTCACTGTGGGGCGGGAATATCCCGCTGATCGATGAAAGCGCAACCGGGCCGGGGCGTTTAACGCCATTCTATCGCTCACTGGTGGCGGGTTTCCTTCTCTTGTTTCTGGTTGCAGGCTGGCTTTATGGCGCGGCCGCAGGCACAGTTAAATCGCACCGTGATGTGGTGGAGATGATGGCCGGGGCGATGAAGGATCTGGGTTATTATCTGGTTCTGGCCTTTGCTGCGGCGCATTTTGTGGCGCTCTTCAATTGGTCAAATCTGGGTATCATCTTTGCGGTCAATGGCGCACACGCGCTGGAGGCTTCCGGTCTGCCCTTGCCGATCTTGATGGGTTTGATGGTGATCTTCACCGGTATCGCCAACCTCTTCGTGGGCTCGGCCAGTGCGAAATGGGCGCTATTGGCCCCTGTTATGGTGCCGATGATGATGTTGCTGGGCGTCAGCCCGGAAATGGCCACCGCCACTTATCGTGTTGGGGATAGTGCCACGAATATCATCACGCCGTTGATGGTCTATTTCCCACTGATCTTGGTCTTTGCCCAACGCTGGCAGCCTGAATTTGGTCTAGGCTCTTTGACTGCGGCCATGGTGCCGTATTCAATCTGGCTGATGATTGTCGGTGTCGCACTAACCGTGGCCTGGGTCTATCTGGGTTGGCCTTTGGGGCCGGGCGCAGAGGTTCATTACACGCTACCGGCGATGAACCCGTAAGCGTTCTTAGCCTTCATATGAAAGAACGGCCTCGCTTTGCGGGGCCGTTTTTTATGCGTGGTTTAAAGGCTCTGGAGGTCTCTTAAAGACGTTAAGCTTAGTGAGTGTCCTCGCCCGTCATAACATTCGGGTTGATCAGCATGATTTTCTGCCAGATCTTACGTGAGAGAGCGGTGGTGAGGTTTTCGACATCCGCCACTGCATTGATGATCACCGGATCATGGGCACTTTGACCATACAGCGCGGCCAGCTTCGCTGTCAGCGAAAGCATTTCCGAGCAATAATCAAGATAGCGATTGAGCTGAAACGCGGTCATCGGTTCGCGATCAGGTGAGGATTGCGTGCGCGGACCATGACCCAGGATCGCCGTGGGATCCTTGGTCAGCTGATGCATATCAATGATATGCGCGATGGCGCGCAATTGATGAAGGTCGGACAGGGCGCGCCGACGTTTAATGCGCTCTTCCACCGTCGTCAGAAAGAAAATACCCGCGCCCATCAAGATCAGGGTATTGAGCGCGGCGTCAACGCCCTCGACGAAGGAAAAGACCTCGGTGTTGGAGACATTGAAGTCGAACAGATTGACCATATGGCTGATGATGACCGCTTGCCCGGCAAGCCCCAGCACCACCAAAATCATCAATCCGCCGCGTAACAACATATAGGGCCGAGCAATGGCGCGCACGCGCCTGTCACTGCGCTCGGCCTGTTCCAGCAGATCCTTACAGACCCCATTGAGGCTGGTTGTGGGAAAGCGCTCTTCCACCCGCAGCACCAGCTGGCGCAGCGCCTTGATAATCGACTGAGCGTGTAAGCGTGTGTCCCCCATAGCCACGATTTTAGCGTGCATGTGTGACAGATTTAAGGGGTAAAGTGGGGAAGAAGAAATAAAGGCACCGCACGGATCTCAAGGGGGGAGGGGAAGAGAGCGCTGTGCGGTGCCTTATGGGGAAGCCTCTAGCGAGGGGGGAGACTATCGGCTTCCGAAGTAAATGCATACGTTGAACGCGTTTTGCATTACCGTTATAAGGGGAAATGTCTTATAAAAAAGTAAATCTTGGCCTCACGCGCATATTTTTTTGAGCGCGTTCAGCCATGAAAAAAGGCGGTGACAAAATCACCGCCTTTTTCAAGGAATTGGGGAAAAGCGCTTAGTGCGCTTCGCCCTCATTTTCGCTCAGATCCAGCCCGGTATGATAGGCGGCAAAGGCCCATTCATCGGCGGCGGCCTCAATCACTTTAGATACCGGCGTACCGGCACCATGGCCTGCGCGGCTTTCGATGCGGATCAAATGCGGGGCATTGCCAGCATCAGCAGCCTGCAGGGCCGCGATATATTTGAACGAGTGGCCAGGGACCACGCGGTCATCGGTATCGGCGGTAATGACCATGACAGGGGGGTAATCCACGCCTTGCTGGATGTTGTGATAAGGCGAATAGGTGCTCAACACATCAAACAGCTCAGGGTCTTGCGGGCTACCATAATCATCAACCCAGAAGCGACCGGCGGTGAATTGATTAAAGCGCAGCATGTCCATCACGCCCACGCCTGGCAAGGCCGCGCCGAAGAGGTCTGGGCGTTGGTTGGTGACGGCACCAATCAAAAGACCCCCGTTAGAGCGGCCCTGAATGGCGATCGTGCCTTGTCCGGCCCAATCATTGTCGATCAGGTATTCCGCGGCATTGATGAAGTCGTCAAAGACGTTCTGCTTGTTTTTCAAGCGCCCGCCATCATGCCAATCGCGGCCATATTCGGCCCCACCGCGCAGGTTGGCGATGGCAAACACGCCGCCCATTTCCATCCATTGCAGACGGGTGACGGAGAAGCCTGGGGTTAGGGAAATCGCAAAACCGCCATAGCCATAGAGCATGGTCGGGTTGTGACCGTTTGGCGTGACGTCTTTATGGTGGATGATGAACATGGGGATTTGCGCCCCACCGGTTGAGCCATAGAAGACTTGCTCAACAACATAATCATCAGGATTGAACAGGAGGTTCGGCTCACGATAGAGCGTGCTTTCCCCAGTCGCGACATCATAGCGATAAATCGTCGAAGGACGATTGAAGCTGGTGAAGCTGTAGAAGGTTTCCGCTTCATCCGGCTCGCCGCCAAAGCCGCCTGCAGAGCCAATGCCCGGCAGCTCGACATTGCGTACAAACTCACCGTCTGGGGTGAAAACGCGCACTTTAGACTGGACGTCTTCCAGGCTCTCAACGATCAAATGACCGCCGACATAAGAGACGCCTTGCAGCGGGCTCTCGCCTTCAGGGATGATGTCGCTCAACGTGCCTGGATTGGCGAGATCAACTGAGACGACGCGGCTGTTTGGCGCGTCCAGATCGGTAGAGAAGAGGAAGGTCGAGCCATTATTGCCGATATAGCCGTGATTGTTGTCAAAGCCATCAAAGATCACGACCGGCTCCGCGCCCTCTTGGGTCAGGTCCAGAATACGGATGCCATTCCCGTCGGTGCCTTTAGAGGTATAGATGACCAGATATTGGCCATCATGGGTGACATAGCCGCCCCAGCCAACTTCTGGCTGCTCTGGATCACTGATGATCAACTGATCTTCGCTTTGATCAGTGCCGAGCGTGTGGAAATAGACCGCTTGGTTATGATTGAGCGCGGTAAACTCTTCACCGGCTGCAGGCTGAGGATAGCGCGAGTAATAGAAGCCAGATCCGTCTTTGGCCCATGAAATGCCAGAGAATTTAACCCAGCTCAGCTCATCGCTATCCAGTTCACCGGTGGCCGTGTCGATAACGCGTACGGTGCGCCAGTCAGACCCGCCATCCTGGATGAAGTAGGCAACTTTTTGTCCTTCGGGGCTGGGGACAGACCCGGCCAGCGCCACCGTGCCATCTTCAGACCAGCCATTGGGGTCGATCAGGGCGCGCGGCTCGCCGTCCAGGCCTTCTTGAACGTAGAAGACCGATTGATCTTGCAGACCGTCATTGCGCGAGAAGAAATACAGCTCACCGTTTTTTTCAGGCATGCCGACGCGCTCATAATTGAACAATTCGGTCATGCGCGCGGCGATCTGTTCACGCCCGGGCAGGTTTTCCAGATAACCAAAGGTCAGCTCATTTTGGGCGGCAACCCAGTCGGCGACCTCTTGGGATTCGCGTACATCGGTTTCCAACCAGCGATAGGGGTCAGCAATGGTGACCTCGCCATTTGCGGCCGATTGGAAAACATCGGTTTGATCGACGGTGCGGGTTTCAGGATAGGTGAAGCTGGTTTCACTCACGTGTTGGCTCTCTGCTTCAACGGAAGGTGTGCTCGCAGCTTCAGAAGAAGACGCGGTATTGGCGGGTTCAGCGCAGGCCGCAAGGGCCAGCACTGAAGCCGCGCAGAATAGAAGATGGCGCATTTAGGATCTCCCCTTTTAACGTCACACGCCCCCCCAAGGGCGCGCATAGCGAATTTATTTGGTTACACAGTAACGAAGCGCATTTGCTCTGTCGATAGCTCATCTTCCGTTCTATCTAATAAGATATGACCGCTGATCAGGCGCTTTCGCTTCTTCCTCAACGCTTTGCCGACTGGTTCGTTCAGCGCGGATGGCATCCGCGTGCCCATCAGCTGGCGATGATCGAGGCCGCCCGGGCGGGCGAAGACGCGCTATTGATCGCACCAACGGGCGGAGGCAAGACGCTGGGCGGGTTTTTGCCAAGCTTGATTGATCTGGCCCAGCAGGCTGAGAGTTTCAACGGGGTTTCAAGGCCTTATCGGCTGCACACGCTATACATTTCTCCGCTGAAAGCGCTGTCGGTGGATGTGGCGCGCAATCTGATGACCCCGGTTGAGGAGATGGGTCTGGATCTGCGGATCGAGACGCGAACAGGTGATACTTCACCGGCTAAGCGCCAGCGCCAGCGCGCCCAACCCCCGGACATCTTGCTGACCACGCCCGAGCAACTGGCTTTATTCATGGCGCAGGATAATTGTGCGGGCTTTTTTGCCGATTTACGCTGTGTCATCGTGGATGAGATCCATGCTCTGGCCCCGCAAAAGCGCGGGGATTTGTTGAATTTAGGGCTGGCGAGCCTGGCGCGCTATGCCCCGCTTATGCGCCGGGTCGGCCTTTCGGCCACCGTCAAAGATGTGATGGGCCATGCCCGTTGGTTGACCTTACAAAGCGGGGGGGAGCCGCGCTTTGCCCGCATTATCGAAGGCCAGGCCGGCAAGCCCAGTGAAGTTGAGATCCTGGCCAGCGAGAGCCGCATTCCCTGGTCGGGCCATTCAGGGCGCCACGCGATGGAGGATGTCTATCAGGCCATCAAATCGGCGCGCCTCAGCCTGATCTTCGTCAATACCCGGTCCCAAGCGGAATTTACCTTCCAACAGCTGTGGGCGCTGAATGAGGATCATCTGGCCATCGCGCTCCATCATGGCTCGTTATCGCCAGAACAGCGCCGCAAGGTCGAAGCGGCCATGGCGCGCGGGGCGTTAAAGGCCGTGGTGTGTACCTCGACCCTGGATCTGGGGATAGATTGGGGGGATGTCGATCTGGTGATACAACTGGGCGCGCCCAAAGGAACCTCGCGCCTGATCCAACGCTTAGGCCGGTCCAATCACCGCCTGGATGAAGCCTCACGCGCGGTTCTGGTGCCGACAAACCGGTTTGAGCATTTGGAATGTGCCGCTGCGCGCGCCGCCGTTCATGAAGGGGTCATGGATGGCGATCCTTTGGCGGCGGGTCATCTGGACGTTTTGGCGCAACATATTATGGGCCGGGCCTGTGGGGATCCGTATGATCTTGATGATCTTTACCGCGAAATCACCGGTGCTGCGCCCTATGCCCATCTCAGCCGATCTGATTTTGACCGCATCCATCAATTCGTCGTCGATGGGGGCTATGCGCTGGATCATTATGATCGTTTCCGCCGCCTGGTGAAAACCCGCGATGGGTTGTGGCGACCGCGCTCGCGTGAGGTCATTACCCGTCATCGCATGAATGTCGGCGCGATTATCGAAGCCGCTCAGCTTCATGTGCGCCTGTCCAAGGTGATCAATCCCAACAAGGACCATCCGCAAATCCGCGCCGTCGGGGGTGCCAGCCTGGGCCAGATTGAAGAATGGTTTGTCGATCAGCTTAGCCCGAAGGATACCTTCCTGTTTGGTGGGCAGGTTTTGCGTTTTGAAGGGGTTAGCGGGGCTGATTGTCTTGTGACCCGCGCGCGCGATGAAACCCCTAAAATCCCGGCCTATAATGGCGGAAAATTTCCCTATTCGACCTATCTGGCTGAGCGCGTGCGCGATCTGGTCCACAGGGAAGATCTCTGGGGGCAATTGCCTGATCAGATCCGCGAATGGCTGAGCATCCAGAAGCAAAAATCGCGCTTGCCCCAGCCGGGCCGGTTGTTGGTGGAGACGTTTCCACGCGCGGGCAAATTCTATTTGGTTTGCTATCCCTTTGAAGGGCGCCTGGCCCATCAAAGCCTGGGCATGTTGCTGACCCGCCGGTTGGAGCGCGCGCGGATGCGGCCCCTGGGCTTTGTCGCCAATGAATATGCGCTGTCGATCTGGGGGCTGCGCGATATGGCGGATCTGGATATGGCCGCCCTGTTCGACAGCGACATGCTGGGTGATGATCTGGAGGCTTGGCTGGATGAAAGCGCGCTGATGAAGCGCACATTTCGCAATTGTGCGCTGATTTCAGGCCTCATCGAGCGCCGCGTGCCGGGCCTTGAGAAAACCGGGCGTCAGGTGACATTTTCGGCCGATCTCATTTATGATGTTCTGCGCCAGCATGAACCCGATCATATCTTGCTTCAGGCGGCCTGGCAGGATGCGGCCACGGGGCTTTTGGATATTCGCCGCCTCTCAGACTGGTTGTCACGCATCCAAAATCATGTCGATGTAGAGCGCTTGACGCGCATCTCTCCTCTGGCGGTTCCAGTGATGCTGGAGGTTGGGCGCGAACCGGTCTATGGCGAAGCCCATGATGCCATTTTGGAAGATGCCGCAGATACAGATCTGATTGAGGAGGCGATGGGGTGAAGCCCAGCCTGGCCCGACTATCATCACCCCAAACCCCCGCGCCCGGTGCTAAGCTGAGCGTGGCCAAATTGACTGTAGCCGGTGAAGCCTTGTGGGCTGATCTCAGTGGGGCGCTCTGGCATGAGGATAGCCTCACCCTGGTAGTGTCTGATCTCCACTTTGAAAAGGGTTCGGCTTTTGCCCAAAAAGGCATTTTGCTGCCGCCTTATGATACGCGCGCGACCCTGGCGCGCCTGTCTGAATTGATTGTGCGCTTTCGCCCGCGCCGCCTGGTTTCGCTGGGCGATAGCTTCCATGATCTGGGCGCAGATGGGCGCATGCATCTGGATGATGAGCGCCGCTTGGCGCACTTGATCGCCAGTGTTGAAGATTGGATCTGGATTGAAGGCAATCACGATCCTGCCCCGCCAACGCGCTTTGGCGGTCAACGCCGCGAGGTTTTGCATATCGGGGCCCTGCGCCTGCGCCATGATCCTTTGCCGGGCCCGCAAGTGGGGGAGATTGCCGGCCACCTCCACCCCTGTGCCAAGGTGCGCGCCAGTGGGCGCGCGGTGCGACGGCGTTGCTTTGTCAGCGATGGTTCGCGCCTGATCCTGCCGGCCTTTGGGGCTTATACCGGTGGGCTCAATATCCGTGATCAGGCTTTTGCGGCGTGTTTTAAGGAAGCCCCGCGCGCCTATGTGATGGGCAAGGATCAGATGTATCCCATCGCCTATGCGCGCTGTGTCGGGGATTAGGCTTTAAGCGCCCAGCTGGGCATAGGTCAGCGCACCGGCGCTCAGCATGGAGATCTCCGCGCCCGCGCTGAGCCAAAAGCGTAGATCGCCATACCAGCGCGCCAGCATGGCTTCGCGCACGGCTGTGCGATCAATCAGATATTGGATCATGAACAACAGGGCCAGGGTGCCCCAGCTGACCAGATGCAAATTGACGCCCTTAATGATCAATACGCTGGGCCAGATCAAGATCAGCGCCGCGCCCCAGGCCAGCACCATGATGGTGACACTCTCGATCATGATCGCGGCGCGCGGGGCATCACTTTTTAGGACCAGCTCGGCGCTCCAGCGTCCCCCGGCCAGGAAGCAAAGGATCATCGCGCCATAAAGCGGTAAGGCTAGTTGCGCCGCGGCGCTGAGCGGCCCGCCGATCAGCCACATTATCGGACCTAAGGCAAAAGGGATCAGTCCGCCAAAGCCCAAAATCAAAGGAAGGGTCGGTGCGTCTTTGAGATGGTTCATGGTCTTTCCCCTAGCGGCGACGGAAAATCTCGGCCGCGGCCCATCCGGCGAAGACCGCGAGTAGGACGCAGATTAACCCATAAAGATGGGGATGGTTATGGGCATGATCATAAATCGCGCGCTCCAACCCGGCTTTACGCACATCAAGATAAATCTGACGGCTGGCGATGGGCTGACCAGCGCGGAAGAGATAGACATCGGCGACATAATCGCCCACGGGCGTGGCGGGCGGTAGGCGCAGGCGCGCTTGGAACAGCCCGCCTTCCAAAATCGTCACCCCACCGGGGGTTTCGACATAAAGCCCCGCGCGTCCTTTGATCCGGCCCAAGGCTTCGCGATAATCAACTATCTCCGAGCCGAGATCCGAAACCAACACATCCCTGACGCCAAAGCGGGTCTCGCGGCGCTGGGTTTCGGGGGCATTCAGGCGCACATGATCGCGCCCGATTTGGTTGCGCCTCAGGGCCGAGAACGTGCCCATGTCTTTCAGGGGCCGGGTCGAGGCCACGGCATAATAGCCAGAGACCTCTTCAAAGCGCACCGGCGCGCGATTGATCCAGATGCCGAAGCTGCGCTCTTTACGCATCACGCGTAAATCACTGGCCGGCCCGCGCACCACCACCGCGACATCATCGCCGTCTTGAAAGCCTGCAATTGCGCCAAATAAAATCAAATCCGCCCCGGCAAAATTGGAGCGGATCTCGACGGTCGTCTGGGATAGAGCGGCAACGATATCGGCCTCGCGCTCTAACTCATCGGGCGGGGCGGCCAAGGCGCTATTGAGTGTGCTGATGAGGATGAGGAGCGAGGTGAGGAGAAGGGCGCGCATCATCACTTCACCCCGGTCTGAATAATTTCAAACATATCACTGGGCTCTGAGCCCAGATCCCAGGCGAGCTTGACCCCAACGCCCAGAACCAGCAAGGCTAGGCCCGTGCGCAATTCTTCCGCCGGAAGGCGCTGGCCCAGGCGCGCGCCAAATTGCGCCCCGATCACCCCGCCCACAATCAAGGTGAGGGCCAGAACAATGTCGACGGTTTGGTTTTGCGCCGCTTGAAGATAGGTGGTCAGCGCGGTGACGAAGAGGATCTGGAACAGCGAGGTTCCCACCACGACATTGGCCGGCATGCGCAGGATATAAATCATGGCCGGAAGCATGATGAAGCCGCCCCCAATGCCCAGCATTGCGGCCAATGCCCCAACCGAAAAGCCCATGAATAAAGGCGGGATCACACTGATATAGAGCCCAGAGCGCGCAAAACGCACTTTGAAAGGCAGCCGGTCAATCAGGCGGCGTTTGCGGCGCGGATTGGCCTTGTCATCGCCCTTGCCCAGGAATTTTTTGCGTAGGGCATTGACGCTTTCGACCAGCATCAACCCGCCAATGATGGAGAGGAGCGCGACATAAGCCAGCGAGACGAAAAGGTCGATCTGACCCAGGGTTCGCAGCCATGTGAAGAGGAAAACCCCAAGAACGGAGCCCAGTGAGCCGCCGATCAGCAGGAGAAGTCCCATCTTGATATCAATGGCTTGGCGGCGCCAATGCGTCAACGCGCCCGAGGCGGAGGAGGCAATCACCTGATTGGCTTGGGTCGAAACGGCCACGGCGGGGGGAATGCCGATGAAAATCAACAGCGGTGTCATCAAAAACCCGCCGCCGACGCCAAATATACCCGATAGAAAGCCGACCCCGGCCCCTAATCCTAAGAGCAGGAAAATATTGATCGAAATTTCCGCGATCGGCAGGTAGATTTGCATCGGGCTTAACGCCCGTCTGTGCGCTCTAGGCGTGCAATCAGCGCTGCGTCAATCGTTCCGGTTTGATCAAGATTATGCTCGCTTTGATAAGCGATAATGGCCTCCCGCGTTTTGGGTCCGACATCACCATCGGTTGGACCCACATCATAGCCCAAGCGTGCTAATAAAGTTTGTGCACGTTGAACAGAAACTGAATTTTCTCCCTGGTCCCAGGCTTGTGGGCCATATTGGCCTTGAACAATTGGATCGAGAGGGCGGGGGGTAAATTGGCGTGCGACCTGATCGGCTTGGGCCGCGGCTTCTGGGCTGATTTGCGGGCGCAGCGCCGCGACGCGTTCGGGTGCGGCTTCATCGCCGCTTTGGGCCAAGATCGAATACCAGGCATAGGCATCGGGCAGGCTTTGCGCTGTACCGCCAATACCGCGCTCAAAGAACAGCGCCAGATTGTTTTGCGAATCGGCCACGCCATGCAGGGCGGCCAGCTCAAACCAGCGCTTGGCACGTTCATAATCAGGCTCGCCCATCTGACCGGTCACCAGAAGCACGCCCATATTATGCATGGCCCGGCCATGACCGGCTTCGGCCGCTTCCTGGTTCCAACGCGCAGCGCCCAGGAAATCTTGCTCCATGCCTTCGCCGCGTTCCAACATTTTGGCATAGCGATATTGGGCATCAGGCACGCCTTGTTCCGCGGCGCGGCGCAACAGCGCGGCGGCATCCGCGAACTCACCTTCGCGATAGAGGCGCAGGCCCAATTGATAGCGTGCAATGGGATGACCTTGAGCGGCGGCGGCTTCTAAAGTCAGCGGCGGGGCAGCGCGCTCAACCGCCGGGCTGGGCGCGCCTAGGTCTTGTGCGCCTGGCTCTTGCGCGGCGCCAATGGGTTGCGGCTCCACATTTTGGGCGGGTGTTTCTAGGCGCGGTGCAGGCGCAGATTGGGCCTCACGCGGAGCCTCAAGGGGTGTCTCATCTGCGGCGCTGGAAAGGGAGTCCGGGCGTGCGCTGCCTTGGTCTGGATCAAAAGGGCGCGCTTCGCCTTCGCCCTCCGTCTGCGGGGGCTGTTGAGGCTCAGCGACCGGTGGCTCTTGCGCAGAAGAGGGCGTAGCCGCGAATAATTGCGAAACCGCATCGGTATTGGCTTGGGCCTGACGGGGTTCAGACCCCGTACGATCCAGCATCAACAGCGCAAAGGCCGAGCCAATCGTCAAGAACCCCACGACGAGAAGTCCGATCAGAAGTAAGCGTCCGCCCTGGGCTTTGGGAAGGCTCAGGCCCTGGACCGGCGCGCTCGCCATCGGCGCAGCCCCCATGGCTTGATTATAGCTGTTCTGCCCCGTGCGGGTGCTTTTGCGTGCGGCCGCCAGGAATTCAGCGTTGGCCGTGGCCCCCAAGGGGGCGGGTTTGGCCGGTTGCGCCTGGGGCTGCGGCGCGTTTTGGGGTTGAGCCGGAGCCGCCTGAGTTTGTGCTGCCTGAGTTTGAGCCATGTGAGGCTGGGCTGTCTGCGCCTGCGCTTGAGGCTGGCGCGCGCCCTGGGGCTGCTGGCTTGGCATATCAAGGGCGTTCAGGATGAAGCCATCGTCTTCCAAGGCCGGATCGCTGTGCGGCTGGGCCCCCAGATTATAGCCGGGCGGTAAGGGCAGCGGCTCATCAAAATCGCGATTGGCCCCCCCCGTGGGCTCGGCCTTGGGCGCTTGCGGCGTATAGGGCTGTTGGGGTTGGGCTTCGATCCATTCCCCAGCATCCTCTTGGGCGGGGGCGTGTTGGGTGCGCGCGGCATGGGCACCGGGATGGC
This sequence comes from Woodsholea maritima DSM 17123, assembly GCF_000382325.1. Taxonomy (GTDB): domain Bacteria; phylum Pseudomonadota; class Alphaproteobacteria; order Caulobacterales; family Maricaulaceae; genus Woodsholea; species Woodsholea maritima. Next base: position 334,020 of record NZ_KB908056.1, on the reverse strand, counting down.
GTTGTTCAATCGCTTCGAGCCGTTCGGCGAGCGCGGTCATGGCGCGTTGCACCGGGGATAAGGCCTCGTGCGTTTCGGCGCGCGCGATGTCGAGCCGTTGATGAACCCCTTGCATGGCTTCCTCTATGCGGCGCGCGGTGCGCTCTTCTGAGGCGGAAATGCGCGCTTCCAAATCTGCTTCCGGGCTTGCAACGCGTTGGCTTTCCAAACGCTCAAGCATCTGCGCCATACGCTCACCGGCCGCTTCGACGGCGGCGGCCGAGCGGGCTTCGGCCTCGCTAACGCGTTCAGCTAAGTTATTGCCCAGCTTGGAGACTTCTTCGCCGATCCGCTTTACGGCATCGGTGCTTTCGCGGCGCACTTCATCCAGGCGCGCTTCGATATGGGCGCTGGGTTGAACAGGACGCGGGGCGGGCGCTTGTGCCTGAACTTGAACCCGGCGCTCGGTCTCTTTCAAACGGCGATCCATGGCGCGCGCCATGCGTCCGATTTCCGTGCCGATTTTAGCCAGCGCCTGAGAATGGCGCGCTTCGGCAGCTTCGATCCGGCTCTCAGCGGCTTTTAACGCGGCTTCGATTTGATCCACTCGCGGGGCCTGGCTGGCGCGGCTGATCTCATTGGCCAGCTCACTGCGGGTGCGCGCGATGACTTGAGCGAGCTCATCAGAAAGATGCTCAAAGCGGCGCTGGAAGGACTGGGTGGAGACAGATCCCGCACTGCGGCTTTCAATCTCACGCAGGCGCTGTTCAAACATCTCTTGATGGGTGGAGAGCGCTTTGGCCGCGTGATCGGTATGCTCTTCGGCTTGTGACAGGCGCAATTGCATGGCGCGCGTGGCATCATAGAGCCCTTGCAGACCTTCCGTGGCGCGCCGCTCGCGGCTCTCTAACAGGTCTTTCAGCTCGTTATATTCACCCTTTGCCCGCTTTTCGATGTCTTCCAGGCGGGTCGAAAGGGCTTTGGTGGTTTTTTCGAGATCCGATTGAGCTTTGTCATCGCGGCTTTCAGCGTGTTGCAGCTCAGAGCGTACGGTGTTTTCCGTCTCAAACAGGCGCTGAGCGATTTTACCCACCGCCTTTTCTATGGCTTTGACGCTCTCCGGCGTGATTTGCGCAGGGTCTTGACGTTCCAGCTTGCGGATCCGGTCGAGCAATTCTTCCTGGGCCGCGCGGGTGCGCACCAGGGTTTCATCAAGATCGCTATCATGCTGATCGCGCTCTTCCTCAATCCGTTCCAAACGGCGCGCGAGATTAAGCACGGAATGGTCAACACCGGTCAGCGCGAGGGCAGAGCGTTGCTCGGCCGCTTCCAAACGCTCGGACAAGCGTTGGACGATATTGTTCAGCTCACTGTCTTCGTCGCCGGGGCCATCATCATCCCCGCCACCGCCGCCAGGACGGGCAAAGCCGGGAAAACCCGCCAGCTTGTCCCAGGGCTTGGAGCGCTCAGCCGCAGGTTCGCCATCCTCAAGGATCACGCTGTTTAGCCATTCGCCCAAAGTCATGCCTTCCTTGCGCGCAGCGCTTTTCGCGATTGCACGGGCACGAGGGTCAATGCCTTTAATGCTCCAGGGCGTTCCCGACGCCATACGACTCAACTCCATCACTCAATGGGTAGACGGTATCGAGCGGTTAATATTGTGTAAACCATGTCTGCCCCCTCAAGATGTGGTATATCCACACCGAATCGCTGTTGGGGCGCGCACCGCACCAAACTCCCATAAAATCAAGAGCCGTTGGTGCGGTTAATGCAGCGTTAACGCCTGGGGTTTCGCGCTAATATTTATTCAGAAATCTGAAGATTTTCTTCACTGGGCAGGAAGAATCCCGGCGCCAGGGCTTTGAGCCGTGATTCGATGGCTTCGGCCTGGTCTAAAGCGGGGGTCTTTTCGATCTGCGCCCCGGCGCGCGCCAGATCTAAATAGGCCCAGCCTTGATCATAGTTCCCGCTGGCAATCGCATGTTGAGCGAGATACCAATACGTATCCCCGGCCATGGGATCTTTGAGGAGGGCAGCATTTAAAGCGCTTTGCGGGGAAAGGGCACTATCCTCGATCAAAGTCGTGTCGCTTTGCGCCAAACGGCTCAGCTCAAGGCCATAGATCAGATTGGCCCCCGCCCCGGCATGGCCATCGGCGTTTAGATAGGGGCTCAGCGCGGCTTCCAGATCGACATAATTCACCTGGCCCAGGCGCATCAAAACATCATTAAGCGCTTCAAAGCGGGCATTGCCGACACCCGCATTCGTCAAACCTTGAAGGCTGGCGCATACCAGGCGCGAAGAACCAATGGTTTCACGCGGGCAGGGGCCAAAGTGAAAGGCTTCTTGATGGGCGATTAAAAGTGCCTTGGCGGGATCCTCCTCGCCCAACGCGTCTTGAAATTCGCTGAGAAAGCTCTCCTGCGTTGGGCGATAGGAGAAAAGCCCTGCCGCGGCATGTTCAATTACATCGCCCACTTCGCCCTCAATCGGGAAGATGAAGCTGGTTTTATCGTTCAAAAGCTCCGGCAGGTCCGGGTTGGGTGTGGCGCTGGTCAGCTGCCAATGCTCCATGCGCCCTTGAGGGCTTTCGGGGCTGACGACTTTGAACGTCATGGCGCTGGGGATGTGTCCGACCTCGGTGATATAGGCCAGAATGTCCGGGTGCAGGGTCAGATTATGGCTTGCCCAGCGGGTAAAACTGGTCAGCACATGGCCATCAAGCGCGGCCTGATTGTCGCTGGCGGTGAAATCCAACGTGGCCACACGCTCTTCACCGCGGCTCAAATGGTGAAGATCGCCCTCTAGGGTGACGCTCAGCTCGACTTGGGTCGCACGCACGCCCATGGCCGCTTCCAGCCAGAAACGCTCAAAGGTCTGGTTCGCGCCGAACTGGATGATCTCGCGCTGGCCGCTTTGAGAAAGGCCCACATAGGTATCAATATTGCGCCGGACCGGGCCAAAGAAAGAGGTGTTGGTCAGCGCGGTGGCTTGCGCGCTGTCACATAGGGTGCGCTCGGTCTTGAAGTCGATGAGGCAGGGTCCACGCTCTTGATTGAAATCAAGCGCATAATCTTGGCCGAAGCGAACCCGATAGGGGCTTTCGGTTTGAGGCTGTTGGCCTTCAACCGCGCCGGTGGAGATATGGCGCGCGCTGTGCTCAAAGCTCAAGGTCCAGGCCGGGCCCTCAAAGCCGCCGCGCTGATCTATATAGGTTGCTAGATCAATGTGAGGGCCAAAGGCGGGATCGGCGAAGACTGGTGTGCTGAGGCTGGTCGTCAGGGCCAGAGCGGCAAGGCCAGACAAGATGGGGCCAGACAAGATGGGGCCAGACAAGATGGGGCCAGAAATAATCCCGTAACGCGCGATGTTCATTCTCTGATCCCCTTCACGACATGATCAATTCATCTTAGCCTGATTAAGGATAACGCGCCATGGGCGCAAGCGATCCGCGACTGGGACTGTAGGCGGAAAATAAAATTCACCTTGAGGATAAAATTGACGTTGACGTTCGCGTCAACTTCGTCGCATGCTGACGCTTATGGTAGAGATTGTCCCGCCCCACGCAGAGTTTACGATCCGCGAACTGGCCGAAACCTTTGATGTGACGGCGCGGACCTTGCGCTATTACGAGCAGAAGGGTTTGTTGAGTCCCAAGCGCAAGGGCGCAAACCGGATTTACTCCGCCGCTGATCGCGCGCGCCTGGTGTTGATCCTGCGCGGCAAGCGCGTAGGTTTTGCCCTGTCTGACATCAAAGAGATGCTCGATCTCGAAGCGCTGGATCAGGGCGGTAAGACCCATTTGGAGGCGGCGATTGTGCGCTTTCGTGCCCGGATCAAGGATTTGCGCCGCCAGCGCGATGATATTGATGGGGCTTTAAGTGAGCTGGAAGCCGGGTGTCGTTGGATGGAGGAGCGGGTGGAAAACCGCGAGCCCTCTGAAGATATCAAGCACCGTGCGCGCGCCTTTGAAGCTTTGGCGGCGGCGCGTCTCGCGCCTTGGTCCAGCGCGATTGAGGAGGACGCCTAAGTCCAAATCGGTCCGGACCACCGTTGAAAATTGACGCAGACGTTAACTATATCTTGCGCACGCCCATCGTCATGGGCTCAAATGCGCAAGGCTTAAAAAAAAGATGCCCCAGGCGAGGAGACAAGAATGCCCACCTATCGCGCCCCCCTTCGTGACCATCGCTTTGTTCTCAATGATGTTTTGAATATCCAGCAATATAGCGATCTGCCCGGATTTTCTGAGGCCAGTCCCGATATCGTCGATGCGATCTTGGAAGAAAGCGGCAAGTTTGCGGAAAATGTCCTGCATCCGCTCAATAGAATTGGCGACACCCAGGGCTGTCATTTGAAAGACGGTGAAGTCACCGTGCCCGAAGGCTTCAAAGAGGCCTATGACCAGATGACGGAAAATGGCTGGACGGGCCTCTCTTTCGATCCTGAATATGGCGGGCAGGGCCTGCCGCATGTGTTGAATTTGGCCTCCAGCGAAATGGTGACCTCCACCAATATGGCCTTTGGTATGTATCCCGGCCTGACCGCGGGGGCGGCGCAGGCGCTCTATCATGGCGGCAGCAATGAGCAAAAAGCGCTCTATCTGCCGAAAATGATCTCGGGTGAGTGGTCAGGCACCATGAATTTGACCGAGCCGCATTGCGGGACGGATCTGGGCCTGTTGCGCACGAAAGCCGTGCCGCAAGGTGATGGCAGCTATAAAATCACCGGCCAGAAGATCTGGATCTCCGCCGGTGAGCATCCGATGAGCCAAAACATCATCCATCTGGTGCTGGCCCGGGTTGAGGGTGCGCCCGACGGGGTGAAAGGCATTTCCCTGTTTGTGGTTCCCAAATTCATTCCCGATGAAAATGGTGCGCCGGGCGTGCGTAATGCCCTGCAATGTGGCGGCCTGGAAGAGAAGATGGGCATCCACGGCAATGCGACCTGTGTGATGAATTATGATGGCGCGACCGGCTGGCTGGTAGGCGAGGAAAATAAAGGCCTCAAAATCATGTTCATCATGATGAATGAGGCGCGCCTGGGCGTTGGTCTTCAGGGCTATGCGCTGGCCGAAACCGCCTATCAATACTCGCTCGCCTTTGCCAAGGACCGCATTCAGGGCCGCGCTTTGACCGGTCCAAAAGAACCCAATCAAGCCGCTGATCCGATCATCGTGCACCCTGATGTGCGCCGTATGCTGATGGATCAGAAGGTTTTCGTTGAGGCCGCGCGGGCCTTCACCTTCTGGATCGGGGTTCAGGCCGATCTGGAACATGTCGCCAGCGATGAGGCGGTGCGCGATAAGGCCTCTGACTATATGGCGCTGCTGACGCCCATCGTGAAAGCCTATCTAACGGGCAAGGGCTATGACAGCGTTTCAGCCGGTCTTCAGGTCCATGGCGGGTCGGGCTTCACCGAAGAATGGGGTCTGTCTCAGCTGCTTCGCGATGCGCGTATCACCCTGATCTATGAAGGCACCAATGGTGTTCAGGCGCTCGATCTGGTGGGCCGTAAACTGGCCATGCGCGGCATGCGCCCCTACACCACCTTCATGGCGGAATTAGATGGGTATATTGCCGAACATGCCAGCGATGAAGCGATGAAGCCTTTCATCGACGGGCTGGCGGGCGTGAAGGAAAAGCTGAAATCTGCCACCGATTGGATGGTCGAGAAGGGCTTGGAAAACTTTGATAATGCCGGTGCGGGCTCGCACGATTATCTCCACCTGTTTGGCCTGACCTGCTTTGCCTATATGTGGGCGCGCATGGCCAAAGCCTCGCTGATCAAATTGGCAGAAGGCTCGCAGGACCCTCATTATTCTGCCAAGATCAAAACCGCGACCTATTTCGTCGAACGCTGGCTGCCTGAAGCCGATGCGCATCTCAATAAGATCCGCGCCGGTGCCACCAGCATGATGGCCCTCGAGGTAGAGGCTTTCTAAGACGCTTACCCCCGCCCAGCTGACTGGGCGGGGTTTTTTGCCTGGGCTCGATCCTGGGCAAATTTTAAAAATCGAGGTTCGCGATACAGAAAGAACCCGACACCCTATGGGAGGAAAGCATGAGTGCACAGGTGACGAATGTGCCGACCCCGGACTGGCTGGACCAGGAAGAGGTGAATATCTACGCCGATGCGGTGCGGGCCTTCGTAGAGAAGGAATGCACCCCGCATATTGAGCGTTGGGAAAAGGAAGGCGTCGTCGATCGCGCGCTGTGGAATAAAGCCGGTGAGGCGGGGCTGCTGGTGCCGTCTGCGCCCGAGGCCTATGGTGGGGCTGGCGGGGATTGGCGCCATGATCACGTCTTCCACATGGCGCTGGCCGAGGCGGGCTGTGATAGCTGGGGTGCGTCGCTGCATAACTCCATCGTTGCGCCCTATGTCTGGCATTATGGCAGCGAAGAGCAAAAAGCGCGCCTCTTACCAAAATTGGTGTCTGGGGACTATGTCGGCGCGATTGCGATGACGGAACCTGGTGCAGGCTCTGATCTGCAAGGGGTGAAGACCACAGCGGTTCGCGAAGGCAATGGCTATCGCATCAATGGCTCGAAAACCTTTATCACCAATGGCGGCACGGCGAATTTCATTATTGTCGTGGCCAAGACCGATGCCAGCCAGGGCGCGAAGGGCATTTCGCTCTTTGGCATTGAAACTGACGGGCTGGAAGGGTTCCGGCGCGGGCGTGTGCTCGATAAAGTCGGGCTAAAGGGGCAAGATACCGCCGAGCTGTTCTTCGATGATATGGTTGTGCCGGCGGATGCTTTGATCGGCGAGGAAGAGGGCCGGGGCTTCTATCAGTTGATGGATCAGCTACCTCAAGAGCGTTTGCAGATTGCGCTTTACGGCGTGGGTATGATGAAGGCCGCTCTGAAAGAGACCATCGCCTATGTCAAAGAGCGCAAGGCCTTCGGCAAGTCGATCATGGACTTCCAGAATACGCAATTCAAACTGGCTGAACTGAAAACCAAAACCACCATCGCCGAGGTTTTCTGCCTGGATTGCTCTAAGCGGCTTTATGAAGGCCATCTTGATGCGGCCACGGCCTCGATGGCGAAATACTGGGTCAGTGATACCCAGTGCGAAGTGATTGACGAATGCGTCCAGCTGCATGGCGGCTATGGTTATATGAATGAATACCCCGTGGCGCGCATGTGGCGCGATGCCCGGGTTCAGCGCATCTATGGCGGCACCAACGAGATCATGAAGGTTCTGATCTCGAGGACGTTATAGGCATGACTTTGAACGCCCCCCTCGGCCCTTCGGGCCACTCCCCCCGTGAACAGGGGGAGACGGCCTTGTTCGATGTACGGCTCTCTATCCACCCCGCAAAGCGGGCGCAGGGAGCAGAGAAGACTTTCAAACCCCAATTGGGAGGACATGACCCCTCATGACTGAAGCCTATATTTATGACGCGGTGCGCACACCGCGCGGCAAGGGTAAGAAAAACGGCTCCTTGCATGAAGTGACCGGTTTGCAATTGGCAACCCAGGTTTTAGAGGCGCTGCGTGATCGTAATGATCTCGACACCTCCAAAGTTGATGATGTGATTTTGGGCTGCGTCTCACCCGTGGGTGAGCAAGGGGCCAATATCGCGCGCGCCGCCGCAATCAACGCCAATTATGCTGAAACCGCCTCAGGGTTTCAGGTCAATCGTTTTTGCGCCTCGGGCCTGGAAGCGGTGAATATCGCCGCAGCGAAAGTCATGTCCGGTGAAGCCGATATGGCCATTGGCGGCGGGGTCGAGGCGATGAGCCGCGTGCCCATGGGCTCTGATGGAGGGGCGTTAATTGCCGATCCGGAGCTGGCCTTTGATCATTACATGGTCCCGCAAGGGGTTTCGGCAGACTTGATCGCGACCAAATACGGCTATTCCCGTGATGATGTGGACGCCTATGCGGTGGAATCGCAAAAGCGCGCCAAGCTGGCCTGGGATGAAGGGCGCTTTAAAAAATCGGTTGTGGCGGTGAAAAACCAGCTGGGCCTGACCCAGCTCGATCATGATGAGCTGATGCGCCCGGATACCGATATGCAGACTTTGGGCGGATTAAAGCCCTCGTTCAAAGACCTTTCGGCCTTTGTCGGCTTTGATGTCGTGGCGCTGCAACGCTATCCCGATCTGGAAGCGGTCAATTTTGTCCACCATGCGGGCAATTCATCGGGCATCGTCGATGGGGCCGCCGGCGTGCTGGTCGGGTCAAAAGCCATCGGTGAACAATTGGGTCTCAAGCCGCGCGCACGGATCAAGGCCATGGCCTCTATCGGGTCAGAGCCAACCATCATGTTGACCGGGCCTGCGCCATCTGCGCGCAAAGCCCTGGCCAAAGCCGGGATGAGCCCCAGCGATGTCGACCTTTATGAGATGAACGAAGCCTTCGCGGCCGTGGTTCTACGCTTCATGGAAGATCTGGGCGTCGATTACGCTAAGACCAATGTCAATGGCGGCGCGATTGCTATGGGTCACCCGCTGGGCGCAACCGGGGCGATGATCCTGGGCACGGTGCTCGATGAGCTGGAACGCACCGGTAAAGGCGTGGGCCTGGCGACGCTGTGCGTGGGCGGCGGTATGGGCACAGCCACGATTATCGAGCGGATGTAAGGGCGAGGACCGATATGAACACCGTAAAATCCCTATACTGGTTGCCGATTGGCATCGCGATAGGAACCGCCTTTGGCGTGGCCTTGGGCAATATGGGCCTGGGCATTGGGCTCGGCGTAGCGATTGGTGCGGCACTATCGGTCACTCTGGCGAAAAAACCATCAAAAAAGGACGAGGACGCATCCTCGCAGGAGGCTCCCAAATGAGCTACACACATTTCAAATTCGAAACCGATAGCGATGGCATTGCGCTGATCACCTTTGACAGCCCCGATGTCTCGATGAATGTCTTGTCCAATGCGGTGATCGCAGAGCTGGTCGATCTGATCGCCAAGATCACTCAGGATGAGGCCATTAAGGGCGCGGTGATCACCTCGGGCAAGGCGGCCTTTTGTGCGGGCGCGGACCTGTCGGAGCTGGGTGCCGCGTTTAAGGCGCTCGATGGCCTGCCTGAAGATGAGGCCAAGCAGACACTCTTCGATGAGGTTTATAAGCTGAACCAGGCGCTGCGCGCGCTTGAGACCTGCGGCAAGCCGGTGGCCTGCGCCATCAATGGCTTGGCGCTGGGGGGCGGTTTTGAAGTCACTTTGGCCTGTCATTACCGCGTGATGGCTGAAGGCGCCAAGCTGGGCCTTCCTGAAGCCATGGTTGGGGTTTTGCCCGGCGGTGGCGGGACCCAGCGCTTGGCGCGCTTGGTCGGTGTCATGAATGCTGCGCCGATCATGCTGCAAGGTCAGCAATATGATGCGAATATGGCGAAATTCCAAGGCTTTGTCGATGAGATTGCCAGCGCGGATGATCTGATCACCAAAGCCAAAGAGCTGGTTAAAGCGGACCCCAAAAAAGCCACCCAGCCCTGGGATGGCGATAAGTTCAAAATTCCAGGCGGCGGGCCTTACCATCCTGCGGGCATTCAGGTGTTTGGCGGGGCGTCGCCGATGCTGCGTAAAAACACCTACGGCAATTATCCCGCTCAGCGTTATATCCTGTCTTGCGTTTATGAAGGCCTGCAAGTGCCTATGGATGCGGGCTTGCGCATTGAAAGCCGGTATTTCACCAAGTTGCTGCTACGTCCGGAAAGCCGCAATATGATCCGCTCCATCTTCCTGTCGAAACAGGCGTTGGAGAAGGGCGGACGTCGCCCAGAGGGTCAGGAAAAATCGGACATCAAGAAAATCGCGGTCATCGGCGCGGGCTTTATGGGCGCTGGGGTTGCCACCGTTTCGGCCCAGGCCGGTATCGAAGTGGTGTTGATTGATGTCCATCAAGACGGGGCCGATAAAGGCCGTCAACATGCCCTCGATCACTTCGCCAAAGGTGTTTCTAAGGGTAAGCTCACCCAAGAGAAGGCGGATAAACTCGCCAGCTTGATCACCGCGACCACCGATTACAACGCCATGAAAGATGTCGATCTGGTCGTTGAAGCCGTGTTCGAAAACGCTGAATTGAAGCATAAGATCACCAAGGCCGCCGAAGCGGTTCTGCCCGAAGGCGCGATCTTTGGCTCTAACACCTCGACCATTCCGATCACCTCGCTGGCTGAGGCGTCATCACGGCCAGAGAATTTCATCGGCGTGCACTTCTTCTCACCGGTTGAGAAAATGATGCTGGTGGAATTGATCGTGGGCGAGAAGACCGGGCCGAAAGCCATCTCTAAAGCGATTGATTTTGTAGCGAAAATCAAGAAGACGCCGATTGTGGTCAAAGACACCCGCGGCTTCTACGCCAATCGCTGCGTGATGCGGTATATCGAACAGGGCATGGCGCTCTTGTCTGAGGGCGTTAAGCCTGCGCTCATTGAAAATGCCGCGAAAATGGCCGGCATGCCGGTGGGTCCGCTCTCGCTGCAAGACGAAGTGGCGATTGATCTGGCGTACAAAATCCTCAGCCAGACCAAAGCCGATCTGGGCGCGGAGTATCAAGAAGGCCCCACCGATGCGATCATCAATCGCATGTATGCGCTGGAGCGCTATGGCCGTAAAAACGCCAAGGGCTTTTATGTTTACGAGGGTAAAGAGAAGCATCTCTGGGAAGAGCTGGGTCAGTTTGCCCTGAAGGGCATTCTGGCCGATGAAGACCAGCCTTCGGTGCAAGAGATCAAAGACCGCATTCTATACGCCCAAGCCATCGAGGCGGCGCGTACCGTGGCCGAAGGCATTGTCGTGGATCCACGCGAAGCCGATGTCGGCTCGATCCTGGGCTGGGGCTTTGCGCCCTACACGGGCGGGGTTTTGTCCTTCATCGACACCATTGGGGCCAAGGCCTTTGTTGCGCGGGCTAAGGACTTGGCCGGGCATTACGGGCCAGCCTTTGAGGTTCCGGCGCTTCTTGAAGAGATGGCCGCCAAGAATGAGACATTTTATGGCCGCTTTGGAAACGAAGCCGCAGCCGCGTAAGTTTTTTTAACGCGAACGCAAAAAGCCCCTTTACGCTGTAGAGGGGCTTTTTGTATGCCTGCCCATCGGCTGGCGCTTTGGAGGCCTAAAATGTCGCAAGATGATGATAAAAAGCTGTTTGATATGTTTGAGGGCAGCGTGGCGACGATCCAACGTCGGTTTAAGCGCTCGCGACGCGGCGCAATCATGCAATTGGGCGCGACCTATTTGGCAATTGGGCTTGCGCTTGCGATCGTCATGCCGATCTTTTTACCCGATGATGTCGGGCTCTCGCGCCGGACCACGACAATCTCTCTGGATGATTTAGCGTTTTATTTCGGACTGATCATCATGGGGCTTGGCGGGTTTGTTTTATGGCATTTGCGCGAAACGGCCCCATCAGATAATGACGATTCCAAGACAGATTCCTGACGAAGCACTCTTGCCATTTTGGCAATAATCGCGCCTGATACTTGAGGTAACACTCTTGACGGCCCGCGATGGGCAAGGATGCCTTGATGGACCGGATTGACGCGCTGCACCTGTTTGCCACGGTTGCAGAATTAGAAAGCTTCACCAAAGCCGCAGAGCGGATGAATTTAACGCCGGGCGCGGCCTCAAAACAGGTCTCTGCCCTGGAAGAGCGTCTGCAAGTGCGCTTGTTAGAGCGCACGACGCGTTCGGTGCGCTTGACCGATGGCGGCAAAGCCTTGTTGGAGCGGGTGCGGCCTTGGTTGCAGGAATATGAATCCATCGAACAGGGGATGAGCTGTGAAACCCATGCGCCTGCGGGGCGACTGCGGATTTCCGCGCCCACGGATTTCGGTGTTCAAAAACTGATTGATCCGGTCACGGCCTTCATGAAGCAATGGCCCCAGGTGGAGGTTTTGCTCGATCTGTCCGATCGCATGGTGGATCTGGTGGATGAGGGTTATGATCTGGCGGTGCGCATTGGGCATCTCTCCGATTCCAGCCTCATCGCCAAACGCCTCTCTCATAGCCGGATGGCGGTCTTTGCCAGCACCCATTATCTTGAAGCGGCGGGAACGCCCACCCATCCTAAAGATCTGGGCCATCATCATTGCATTATCGACCGCAATAAGCCGACACCGTATCAATGGGTGTTTCAAAAGGGCGGGGATACCCAAGTCATTAAAGTCGATGGGCCTTTATCGCTGAACGGCGCGCGTGCCGCGGTGAAAGCCGCCTGTGCGGGCATGGGCATTGCCTGTTCGCCTGATTGGGCCGCGCGCGAGGCGTTAGAGCAAGAGGGCGTGGTACGGATTTTACAAGAGTGGGAGCCCGATCATCGTGATTTGTGGGCCGTCTTCCCCTCCAATCGCTATCTGACCCACCGGGTGCGCCTGTTCGTCGATTTCCTGGGCGATTGGTTCAAGGACGGCTTTTAACGGTGTTAAGCCGCCTCTGTGCTGGCTTTCAAATGCTGGGCCAGCGGCGTTAACAGATGGGTATCAAGCCAGCTGACGACGGGCACGCACAATCCATCCCCGATGACATGGAGCGCCGCGCCGGTCGTGGTGGGTAGCTGAAAACTACCGGGCAGACCCATCAAACGCGCGGCCTCACGCGCCGCCATGGGCCGGGTTTCGATGCTCTGGCCCTCACACCAGATCACAAATTGCCGCGATGATCCCCCGCCGGGCGTGCGCAAACACCCCGATAGGCCGTCAAAGCGCACTTCGGCGCGTTGTTGGCGTTTGCCCTGTTCTTGACGGGTCCGGCGCACGATAAAGCCGATCTGAGGCTTTCCTGTTAGGCGCGCGCGCGCGTGTGCGGCTTCGACCTTTTGACGGTGAGTGTCATTCATCAAACTCAACAGGGCCTGGCGTTGATCAGCGCTATGCCAGGTAAGGCTGGGGTCAATGATCTGATCAAGGCTCGCCATGCGTGCGGGTGGGGTGGGTAGATGCCAGTCGATCCAGCGCACACCATGGCTCGCGCCTAGGCGATCGCGCGCGGTGTAAATGGCGGGGGTCAGCCCATAATGATCGCCTTCGCCTAAGGCCAGGAAGGATGAGGGCAGGGGTGTATCGGCCCTGCAGGCGATGATGAACAGGCGCGGGCGTGATTGCGGCAGGAAGGCTTTGGCATCCAGCTCCAGCGCGCCAAAGCGATATCCGGACTTGGCCAAGAGATGGCATAAGAGCGTAAAGTCTTGGCCCTGGTGAGAGGTCAGCAGGCCTTTGACATTTTCCAGCACCAAAATATGTGGCGCGCGGTGATCTTGGCGTAGCGCCTCCATCACACTCCAAAAGCCAAAGAACGCTGAGGAGCGCTGGGCTTGCAGCCCGCCGCGCGCCCCGGCCAGCGATAAGTCCTGACATGGGAAGCTGGCCCAGGCAAGATCTGCAAATTCTGTAGGCAGATCATTGAGGCTTAGGCTGTGCACGTCTCGCGTTAGGGGCGAGGGTGAAGAAAAATTACTTTGATAACAGCGTGTCTTTTTCTCGTCATAATCATTGGCAAATATGACGCGCCAGTGCGGGGCTAGCCCGAAATGGGCCATGCCTGCGCCGGCAAAAAATTCTAACGCGGTGAATGAAGAATCAGAGCCCATGGAGTGACTTTATCCGTCCTTTTTAAGCCAGACTATCTATGCATCTGCGCACGGGCGGGCCATATTGCCGGTAAAACGGGGGACGTGATGATGAAACGCTTGGGTTTAATCGGTTTGGGCTTGGTCGTAGCGGGCTGCGCCAGTGATGATGTGATGGAGCCTGAACTGATCCCCACCAGCTTTATTGAGAGCGGGGCAAGTACAAGTGCGCCGGTCCGTCGTTCCACTTCCTCCCGCTCCAGCATTGTTGGCGGATATGAGCTGATCGGTGAGAATTTTACCGCCGACATTACCTATGAAGATGAAGGCGATAAGCTGGCGGTGTATTATGAACATCGCGTGCCGGGTGCTCGTCCACTCCTAGGTGATTTGGAAATGCACCGGCCCTGGATTTCTGAGGGTAAACGCACCTTTGATGGTGAAAGCTATTCGGGGCTGGATCTGAAGGTGGAGATGGAGGCTGGGCCGTGTCGGACCGGTGGCCAGACCTTTAGCCATTTCGCCAATGTTCAGGCCGGGCGTTTACGCTATCAGGCGTGTGCGAAAGAAACCGGACCAAGTGAGAGCTGGTCTGAAGAGATTTTTACCTATCTGCCTGCCATTGAAGCGTGTCAGCGCGCGGCCGCCGTGCGCTCGATCGCGTATCTGCGCGGCGCGGGTGAGCGTCAAGTGACCCATGTGCGCCGCGATGGCGCGGATGTGGTCGTGCGTTTTGCCTATCCCGATGCCGGGCGTATGGATTGTGTGGTGCAGGACGGTGTGCGTGATAGCCAGGAGCCTTTCATTGAGTGGACCGTGGTGCTGGATGGTGAGCCCGCTCTGGACGGGGAAGGTACGCCGGTCTTCGTGCTGGGGGAAATGCCGCAAAACGGTACAGCCTGTTATCAATGGGAGCGGGTGCGCGATGAAACCGGTGCCCTGATCGGGGCGCTGGGTCATGATGCCTGTGGGTCTGGCACGCAAGAGATTGCCCTGGGCGGATCGCGATAAGCCTTCGGCTCTGACGCGACTCAGCCTATCTCAAAGCTATGTTTACACGCGCTTGTTTGTTGGCCTTGGGCCTTTCATCTTTATGTGCGCCCGCCCATGGCGAGCTGGTCGATGCGCGCCTGGCACAGGATGGTGCTCAGTATAATCTGTGGCTGATTTTTGATCGCCCAGTTCAGGGCGTGACGCCCGCGGGCGGATCGGCCTTTGATGTACAGGGCGTGAGTGAGCGCGCGCGCACACTAGAGCTTTATGAAGCCGGGGAGCTAACCCGGCTTCAATTTACACCCTCTGGCACCGATCAAATCCGGGTGACAATCCCGGGTGGCTGGCAAAGCGCCTATGGTGAGGTGCGTGATGGCGCGGTGGTGATCGCGCTGACCGGCAATGGCCGCGCTCCGTCTCAAAACGCGTCCAGTGGTGGTCTGCCTCCCATATCTCGTCCGGGGGCCTCGTCAAGCGAAGGACGCTCTGACGGCGCGCGCGATACTCTGCCAATGACGGCGGCCGCGCGCCAAAACGAAGCCGAAGGCGCTAGTGAGGGCTGTGAGGCTACGGCGCGCCGCGTGCAAGAGGCGGCCTGGGATGTCAATGGCTTGGCCGCCCATGCCAATTGTCTCCTTGATCAAGGTAATCAAACGGCGGCCACGCGTATCTTGCAACAAGCGATCGCGCTGGAGCCGGGCCATTTTGATTCGCTATATGCGCTGGCCGAGATTCGTCTGGCGCGCGGTGATCGCGATGGGGCGCGGGTGCTCTATCAGCAAGCGTTTCAAGCCGCGCGCGGGGATGCACAGGCTGTGGCGGCGCGGCGCGCCTTACGGGGCCTCGAGCAACGCTAAGCGTTTAAATCGGTATTTTAGATTGAGAGCCCGTCAATCACGGCGTCCTGTAATTCCTCCAGGAATTCCCCTTCGGTGGGCATCAACTTGCGCGCATCTAAATCCATATCACAGCCAATGCCTTCCACGGTCCATAGCGGCGCGCCCGTAATGGGGTCCATCAGCCAGTGAATAAGCGTGCGGGTTTTGGTGTTGGCGGCTTTGAGGCCCGAGCGCATGACATAGCCCTGACCAGCATTGGCATAGCGATAGACATGGATGCGGCATTCCAACAAAGCATTACCGATGCGTACGGGATTACCGCTTTGGTGGGCGCGCCACATGCGCGGGAAGCCGCGATGGAAATTCACCGCACTATCCGAAACTTTACCCAAGGTGAGTTCAGGCAGCATACGGTCAAACACATCGGTATCCGCATGGCTGAACCGGCCCATACCCGCCACATCCATATTCAGGCTATCGGCCTTGGTGAGGGAAATGTCTTCGCGTGGGGCTGGGCTGAGATCGACACCACGCGGCTGGGCCTCATCGGGGATCTGCACGGCAAAGCCATCTAAAACGCCGCGCACACGCTTCGGCCACTCAAACGGGCGACCGGTATGGGGCGCGATATGATCCAGGGTAATGCGGAACGTGGCACAGATTTTATCACGCGCGACATGGCGCATGATAAGAAGGACATCCAGGCTCGTCTCATCCCAATGGCAGACCCCGCCTTCAATCTTTAAAGGGGCACCGGGGCGGGCTTCGGCATGGAAGCGGATATGAATGTGACGCACCAAAAGTGTTGCGGTGGCGCGCCGGGTAAAAGCTTCGTTGAGACCTAAGCGATCAGCCAGCGTGCCAATGGCCTGCATGGCATTGGCGAGATAATAGCGCACATTGAGATGGCCCAGCTCATCACACTCCCACGCATTGGCATTGCCGAGCCAGAGATCTTGCATGGGCGCGCTCCTATAGGTCTGAAAACCCTTCAGTGGGCTATAAGATATGGTTTATTGGCCCCAACGCCATGGGGCAAGGCTTAAAAGTGTCACGCTGCCTGACAATTCGCGCACAGGCCATAATGTTCCACGACCGAGCGGGTCAGTTGAAAGCCTTCAGGCATGTCTTTGAGTTTGGCGTGGGCGTGCTGTTCTTGAACCGCACCACATTTTTCACAAATGAAAAGCACCGGCCCGCCCGCTTCTTCGCCATGGATGCAGGCGGTATAGGCGTTGAGCGATTCGACCTTATGCGCGAGGCCTGTGGAAACCAGAAAATCCAGCGCGCGATAGACGGTCGGGGGCTGGGCAGCCCCTGCGCCAGGTTTGAGCTGAGCCAGCAAATCATAAGCTTTTACTGGGCCATCGGCATCCAGCAATAACTCTAGAACGCGTTTGCGGATCGGCGTCAGGCTGACCCCTTTGCGTGCGCAAAGGGCTTCAGCTTCGGCCAGAGAGTGAGTGAGATCAGAATGCAAGGTCATGGAATTTTTTTAACCGCATTTGTTTGAGGTGGCGAGCCCTTAAGTTCGTCATTTTTTGAACAAACATTAATTTTGCTGCTCACGCCTTGTCAGGCATGGCCCTCAAGTGTAATACAATAACAAGATACATTATAACATACCCAACCGCTGGGGGACACCATGCTACGGTTTAACGATAAAAGACGGTCACTCCTTTGCCTTGCGGCCAGCGCCCTGGCGCTGAGTGCGGCGACCTCTGCCCATGCTCAACAGGTCCAAGAGGCTCAAGAGGCCCATGATCACGACATTGATGTGATCATCGTCAAATCCTCGCCTTTGAATGTGCATGACCATGATGTGGTCGGCGCGGCGAGTATTTTAAATGATGAAGAGATTCAGCGCCTGGGGGCGGGCAATCTGGGTGAGGCTTTAGCCAATATTCCTGGCGTGACCAATACCTTTTTTGGTCCGGCGGCCGGGCGACCCGTCATTCGGGGCCTGGGCGCAGATCGGGTTCGGGTTCTGGTTAATGGGGTGGGCTCGCTTGATGCCTCCGCGGCAAGCCCGGATCATGCGATCGCGGCGGAAACACTCAGTGCGTCGCAAATTGAGGTGCTGCGTGGGGCCTCGGCCATTGCCTATGGCGGCGGCGCTATTGGCGGCGTGGTCAATATTATGGATGGCCGCATCGTTGAAGAGCGCCCAGAGGCTCCGTTCTCGGGTGAGGTTTATGGCGGCTATACCAGCGTGGATGACGGCAACCAGCTGGCGGGCCGGGTGATTGTAGGGGCGGGCGATTTCGCCTTTACGCTGGAGGGTCAGCGCCGCGAAGCGGGTGTCTATGACATACCCGGCTTTGCCGATTCAGCGCGTCAACGCGCTCTGGAAGAGGGCGAGCATGATGATCATGATCATGATCACGATCACGATCACGACCACGATGATGACCACGATCATGACCACGATCATGACCATGACCATGAAGAGGAATTCGCTCGCGATCATGTCGAGAATTCAGACTTCCTGTTTAAAACCTATTCGGGTGGCGTCTCCTATATTCAAAACTGGGGCTTTGTCGGTTTGGCTGTGAAAGTCACGGATGCGGAATATGGTCTTCCTGGACATGAGCACGCTCATGAAGATGAGAATCACGATCACGACCACGATCACGATCACGACGACGATCACGATGATGATCATGAACATGAGCATGAACACGCGGATCCGCGTCTGGTGATGGATCAGACCCGCATTGATGTGCGTGGTGAAGTGCGTCTTGATGGGTTTATCAACCGGGTGCGTTGGTCAGGCGCCTATTCTGATTATGAGCACAAAGAACGCGAAGGTGATGAGATAGCCACCACCTTCTATAATGAAGGCTTTGAGGGCCGCGTTGAAGTTAGCCATGATCATGGCGGCAATTGGCAAGGGGCCTGGGGGCTTCAGGCTCTGACTAAGGATTTCAAGGCCGAAGGCGAGGAAGCCTATATCGAGCCGGTAACGACCCAGGATTGGGGCCTGTTCGCGCTGGAGCGGTTTGACCGTGAGGCTTGGGGCTTTGAAGCTGGGGCCCGGTTGGAACGTCGCCGCTTGAATGGTCTGCGTAAAGAAGACACCTATACCGCCTTTTCGGCTTCGGGATCTTTGTTCGCGCGCCCGCACCCTGACCTCTTCACCAGTGTGACCGTGTCACGTTCGGAGCGTGCGCCCACAGACGTTGAAGTGTTCGCAGAAGGGGCTCACTTGGCGACGCGCGCCTTTGAAATCGGTGATCTCAATCTCGACACGGAAAAAGCCTGGTCTCTGGAAGGCACGCTCCGCTACGATCATGATAATCTTCATGCCGAAGCCAATGTATTCTATGCCGATTATGATGGCTTCATCACCTTAATGGCGAGCGGTGAGACCCGCGATGGCTTGGATGTATATCAGTACACCCAAGCAGATGCGCGCCTCTATGGCTTTGAGCTGGCGGCCAATACCCAGCTGGGTCAAGCCTTTGGCTATGACATCTTGGCCCATGCCGGGCTCGACTATGTGCGCGGCGAGTTGGATCAGGGCGGAAATCTGCCGCGCATCTCACCTTTGAGCCTGAAAACCGGCTTGGAGCTGGTTAATGAGAGCTTGTCTTGGCGTGCAGATGCGCAATTTGTGGCCGAGCAGGATGAAACCGCGACGAATGAGCTGCCCACCGATGGCTATGTGCTTCTCAATGGGGATGTCGAATGGCGCCCCGAAAGCCTAGACTCGCTGGCATTGACCCTGGGGGTGCGCAATATCACCGATGAAGAGGTGCGCTTTCATACCTCTTATTTGAAGGATCATTTGCCAGCGCAGGGCCGGTCCGTGCGGGTGTCTGTGCGTAAGGCATTCTAAAAAAGGATGTTTTCTCGCCTGCGTCAGCCCGCCGCGCGGCGGGCTGACGCGCGTCAGGATGCGCACGTTACAGCGCTGGTATTCAGGCGCATAAAGTCCCCATAAGTTTTGTGGCTATGGGGATTAAATCATGAAAGCCCTTCTTCTCACCAGTGTCAGTATTGCCTTGGTTGCCGGTCTCGCAACGCCTGCTATGGCAGAGCAAGGCGATTGGTTGTTCCGCCTTCGCGCGCTGAGCGTTCAGCCCGATGAAAGCGCAAAGATTACCCCTATTGGCGGTGATGTTTCTATCGACAATAGCGTCGTGCCTGAGTTCGATATCTCCTACTTCTTCACCGATCATATCGCTGCAGAGCTGATTTTGGGCGTCACACCCCATGATGTGAAAGCGGTCGGTACGGCGCTGGGTGAAGTGGATCTAGGTGATGTGACTTTGCTGCCGCCCACCTTGACCTTACAATACCACTTCAATCCTGAAGGCCAGTTCCGCCCTTATATCGGGGCCGGGGTCAATTTCACTCACTTCTTCAATGCCGATCTGCCTTCTGGCTCAGTGCTGAAGGATATTGATTATGATTCCAGCTTCGGTTGGGCCGCGCAGGTCGGTTTTGACTATGCGATTAACGAGCGCTGGTTCTTCAATGTCGATTTGAAGAAAGTCAAAATCAATACCGATGTCACCATTGATGCGGGCGCTTTAGGCATCGTTAAAGCCGATGCCGATATTGATCCCTGGATCTTCGGCGTGGGTATTGGCTATCGTTACTGATCTGTCATAGACACCAGATCGTAAGGTGAATAAAGGCGTTGCCCGGTGGGCAGCGCCTTTTTCTTGGGGACTTAACTGTAATTGTGCGCCCCTTTGTTGTCTGATCGCGTATCATCGGCTAACACGATAACAACCTTAACTCTTCAGGGGGAAAATATGGCTGACGCCGCAGCGAACCAAGCAACCGTGACCGGCACTTTGCCGCTTTACAAAAAACCTGAACCTTTAAGCGCCCAGGCGCATGCCGGTAAAGGCGTAAAGTTCTCTGATCGCCCATTCGATTTTCTGAAAAACACCCACTTCGTACCGATTACCATTGGTGAATTCGGCACGTGCGCCGGGCGTTACCCCATCATTTTCTTGGGCGATAAGAAAACCCCTGTGGCCGCAATGGGTCTTCGTGCCGGTGAAAACCTGTTCGTGAACGAAGCCGGTCAGTTCGAAGATTTCGGCTATCTGCCCGCCTATGTGCGTCGCTACCCCTTCGTATCGGCCAGCCATTCAGATGATACCGATCGTTTCACCATCTGCATCGATGGCGAATCTGATCTGGTCTCGGATCAACCTGATCAGCCTTTCTTTGGCACCGATGGTCAGCCAACGGCTTACACCCAAAACGCCATTGATTATGTGAAGCGTTTTGAAGCCGATGTCGCCTCTACCAATGCGTTCTTGAAGCGTATGGAAGAGTTGGAGCTGTTCGAAGAGCAAAAAGCAACCTTCCAGCCGCGCGATGCTCAGGGCAATCCTCAAGGTGAGCCGCAGACCGTTGCCTCTTACTGGGGTGTATCGGGGCAGAAATTGCGCGCCTTGTCGCCTGACGTTCTTGTTGAGTTGCGTGACAATGCGTATCTCGGCGCGATCTACGCGCACATGATGTCGATCCCGAACTGGGATGCGCTGATCCAGCGTGCGACCGTGCGTGCGTCTCAAGCTGCGCAAAATGGCGCGGCGGCCGGTGCGGTGCCTCCGCCACCAGAAGCTTAAGTCTATTAAGCGTCTAAAGATCAAAAGCCGGTGCGCGTTTCGCACCGGCTTTTTCTTTGACCACCCCCTTATCACAAGGGCGCGATTGGACTTCTCTTTTAGATATTTTGGTCTATGTAGGGTCTAAGCTTCACGCTTAGGTCTTGGGGAATAAGTATGCTTTTTCGAGTGTTCGCCTTAATTTCAACGCTGTTTTGCGCCTCAGGGATCGCGCACGCCCAAGGCAGTTGGAATTCAGACCCCAAGGTTGAAGCGCGCTTAATCTCTGATGTGACGCGCGCGCGCCCCGGTGATGAGATCCAGATCGCGCTGCATCAACGTATTGAGCCCGGTTGGCATACCTATTGGATCAATCCCGGAGATAGTGGGGAGCCGACCCGTCAGAGCCTGGATCTGCCGGAGGGGTATCATGTTTCTGATTGGGTCTGGCCGACGCCTAAGGCTTATGATCTGGGACCGCTGACCAACTATGGCTATTCTGATGAGGTTGTCTTAAGCCAGACCCTCACCATCCCTATGGACGCGCCCTTGGGGCCGATCACGATCACCGGCAAGGCCTATTGGCTGGTTTGTGAGGAGATTTGTATCCCCGAACAAAGCGATGTCAGTCTAAGTCTTCTGATTGATGAGACCCGTGTGGCGAGCCCGGACGCTGATCTCATCATCCGGTTTCTCGACAAGACCCCGCAGGCGTTGACCGCTCCCACCACGATGAGCTGGCGTGCGGGCAAGATCATCTTGTCGGTCGCCGACCCGGCACTGGCGGATGATAACGCACGCGCGGTTGAAACCGTGTTTTTCCCTTATGAAGCCGGGATTATTACCCATGATGCGGCTCAGGGCGTTGGGGTCTCTGAACAGGGGCTTCAGCTTCATCTGCAACCCGGCTGGAAGGTGTCTGGCGCGCTGGATCAGGCCTATGGCGGAGTTTTGATCCAAAGCTTTGCAGACGGTAGTCGAAAAGCCTACGCGTTAAGCCCCACTCTAGGCGATGCTCTGCCGCTGCTCGATGGCATTGCCACCACGGCGGAGGTTGAAAGCACGTCGCCGGAGACCTCAGTGCAATGGGTGAAATCTCAAGATCAAAATGCGGCGGGTTTGACGCTGTTGCAAGCGGCCTTTTTTGCGCTGCTGGGCGGTTTGATCCTCAATCTGATGCCATGTGTCTTCCCCATCCTCTCCATGAAGGCGTTGAACCTGCTTCATAAAGGCCATGCTGAGCGTTCTGAGGCACGCACTTTAGGTCTGCTCTTTGGGGCTGGGGTGATCACAACATTTTTGGTCCTGGGGGCGGGCCTTTTGGGCTTAAGGGCTATGGGCTTACCGGGCCTTTGGGGGTTTCAATTGCAAATCCCCGTCGTGGTCGCGGCTTTAAGCGTTCTGATCTTCCTCATCGGGTTAAATTTCTTAGGCTTCTTTGAAATTGGCACCTCCTTACAAGGTGTCGGGCAGAGCCAGTCAGGTTCTGGCCGGGGCGGATCATTCCTGACCGGCGTGCTGGCGGTCTTTGTCGCGGCCCCATGCGTGGCGCCGATTATGACCGGGGCCCTGGTGTATGCGCTGACCCAACCGATCTGGGCCTCGCTGATCATCTTCTTATTCCTGGGCGTGGGATTGGCGCTGCCCTTTGTGATCGTCAGCTTCGTGCCGCAGCTCTTGGCGGCTTTGCCCAAGCCTGGCGCGTGGATGGTGGTCTTACGTCAAGCGCTGGCCTTCCCGATGTTTGCCACCGCGATTTGGCTGGCCTGGGTGTTGAGCGTTCAGACGGGGGCCAGCGGTACGTTGTTGATCCTGGCGCTCTTCCTGGGCGCGGCCCTGATGATCTGGCTCTTCCGATTTAAGGGTGTGGTGGCGCGAGTATTGGCGGTGCTGGCTTTACTGGGCCTGATCGCTGGGATTGGCCTGACCTCCCGCTTAGAGCCAGCTACGACCAGCCCGATTGAGGAAGGCTATCAAGCCTGGTCGCCGGAAAAGGTTAGCGATCTGCGCGCTGAGGGCCGCGCGGTCTTCATCGACTTTACCGCCGCCTGGTGTGTGAATTGTCAGGTGAACAAGTTGACGGTGTTGTCGACGGATGCGGTCAAGACGGCCTTTGCTGAGGCGAATGTCGCGCTCCTCAGGGCGGATTTCACCAATCAAGACCCACAGATCGCTGCAGCATTGGAGCAGTATGGCGCAGCCGGTGTACCGCTTTATGTCATTTATCCGGCTGATGGTGGTGAGGCAGAAATTTTGCCGGCGCTCTTGACCCAGGATTTGGTTTTAGCGGCGATTGAGCGCGCGCGTTAAAGCTCTGGCGCAGGGCAGCTGGAAAAGACGCTGGTTTCAGGCTGGTTTTCGGGGTCGGACGTGATCTCATGGGCGACCTCGAAAAGGTCGGCATAGTCGAGATAAAAGCGCGCCTGATCGCCGCGGGTTTGCGCGTTCAGTAAGGCCTCCAGGCGCGTATTCGCATCCCCCGACATGCCCCGAAAGATGCAGGCCAAATCTTGTGGGCCGCCCTGAGCTTCGATGGCGTGGCTCAGCTGAAGGGCTTTTAAAACAAAGTCTTCCACGTCGAGGATGAAGCCATCTTCGCTTTCAAGGGGGATGGCCGGGGCGATCGCGGTGGGCGCGAGGCGCTGTGCACGGCTGCGGGCTTCTACGTCTAAGCGTTCGGTGAGAGGGGCGAGATCTTCCATTGCGCTCCCCCATTGGGCGTGAGCGCGCGGAGTGCTGAAAGCGGCAAGGCCAAGCGCCAGTCCTAAAGTCAGCGTCACAATCGCGCGCATGTCACAGCTCCTATTCACCTGGGCCATGGTTTGGCACCTTGATTGGTGGGCCATGGCACGCTAACCCATTTTCTCGCATTTTTATTTTACCAAGCATGAGGCATGCCATCATGAGCTCTAACAAAGCGTTTAAACCCAAGGCGCGTCGCCCCCGTGGATTTGAGGACCGCTTGTCCCATCATCTGCGTGCGGAGCAGGCTCTGATCCAGGCCGCCTCGGGCGTGTATGAGCGGTGGGGCTTTGAGCGCTTGGAGACGCCCGCCTTTGAATTTGCCGACTGCTTGGGCAAGTTCCTGCCTGATGATGATCGACCCAATGAGGGCGTTTTCGCCTTGCAAGATGATGATGAGCAATGGATGGCGCTGCGCTATGATCTGACCGCGCCCTTGGCGCGTTTCAGTGCGGAGCATTTCCAAGACCTCGCCAAGCCCTTCCGCCGGTATCAATATGGTGATGTCTGGCGCAATGAAAAACCGGGCCCTGGGCGGTTCCGCCAATTCATTCAGTGTGATGCCGATTCGGTGGGTGCCCCGGGCACTGCGGCTGATGCGGAGATTATTGCCCTTGCCAGTGAGGTGATGGCCGCTGTTGGCTTGGAGCGCGGGGAATATGCCGTGCGTGTCAATGACCGCCGCTTGCTGGATGGGATTTTGGAAAGCCTGGGCGCAGGGGCCGCTGAGGCGCGCCTGAAAGTCCTGCGTGCCATTGATAAAATGGACCGTTTGGGCCGTCACGGGGTCGAGCTTTTGCTGGGTGCAGGCCGCAAGGATGAATCGGGTGATTTCACGCCGGGTGCCGGTCTGGATGCGGCGTCCATCACGCGGGTTCTTGATTTTATCGAGGCGGGCGGGGGCACGCGCGGCGAGGTGATTGAGCGCCTGATCCCCATCGTGGGTGCCGGTGTGGGCGGGGCCGGTGTAAGCGCGCTTGAAGAGATTGCCGCCATCCTTAACGCGTTGAATGTGGATGAAGACCAAGTGATTTTCGATCCCTCCATCGTGCGCGGTCTTGGCTATTATACCGGTCCGGTGTTTGAGGTTGAGCTCAATCTGAGTGCCACGTATGAAAACGGTCAGCCGATCCGCTTTGGCTCTGTTGGCGGGGGCGGGCGTTATGACGATCTGGTGGCGCGCTTTACCGGTCAGGCCGTACCGGCGACGGGCTTCTCCTTCGGGGTTAGCCGCTTTGCCGCCGCGCTTTCTGCGCTTGATCGTATCAAGGATAGCGCGCCGGATCCTTTGGTCATCGTTTTGGCGGTCGATAAAGACCATATGGCGACTTATTTCCAATTGGCGGCCCAATTGCGTGCTGAAGGGCTTCGCGCCGAAGCTTTTGTGGGGGGCGGAAACATGGGTAAGCAATTGAAATATGCCGATCGCCGGGGTGCAGATTTTGCAGTGATTGTCGGTGAAGATGAGCGTCAAAACCAGACCGTGACAATCAAGGATTTGAAGCTAGGCGCACGTTTAGCGCAACAGATTGAAGACAATAAGGCCTGGCGAGAGGATCAACCCGCGCAATTTACCCTGCCACTGGCCGGTTTTGCCAAGGCCCTGCATGAACGACTGGTTTAAACCGATTGCATAGAGGGACTTGACGTCACCCCACTCTATACGTCACTCTAACCTTCAGATGAGGCCTGACCGTCTTATCGTTACGGTGTCTTCGGGGAGGAGACCACCGTTGATCGACCAACCAAATCTTGAAAAGGCCCGGTTTTCACCGGGCCTCTTTTTTATGCTCATGTCTGGATGAATGCTTAGTCGTTCTCGGGCCCACCGGCGAGGCGGCTGGCTTCTGTGTCATTGAGCCATGCGGTTAATTCATCGCCGGTCAGTTCCTGGCCATTTTCCCAAACCCGAAGAGAGCCATTATCGCTTTCTTCGATGCGCAAGCTGCCATGGGTGATGCGGGGCTCGCGCGGTGCACGCGGTGCGCGCTCAATCCATTCCATGCGAGAGGCGATGTGGCGCGCAGAAGGCAGCTCTGCGATTTGTTCTTCCATATCCTCTAAGTTTTTGCGCATATCTTCGATATTCTCGCGAAATTCGCGCCGCTCACGGCGGGTGATCTCACGTCGGCCATTGTCATCTTCAACATAGCCCTCACGCAGGGCTATCTCTAAGGCTTCAATGCCCGCGCGAAGGCCGACGACACCGGCTTCTAAGCCCATACGCTCAGCGCGGCGGCCCTGGGCCTCGGCGCGGCGTCCGTGCGCTTCTGCGATGCGGGCTTCACGTTCCACTTCAATAAAAACCCGGCGCATGTCGCGGTCTAGATCGTGCTCTGTGCGCGCCTCATTACGGGCCAAGCGATGCTCCATACGCGCTAATTCGCGGGCATGGTCGCGTTCAGCATGGGCTTGGGCGCGTGTGACATCGCGAATGATGCGGGCGCGGACATTTTCGCGACTATTGTCGCGTCTCGCTTGCGCCAAGGCGTGATCTATATTGGCGCGCACGCGCACATGAATGTCGTGCGGAACAGGCGGCGGGGGTGGGGCGTCGGGGCCATGGATGAAAACGCGCTCAACCTCGTTTTCATCTTGCAAGTCGATCACGATGCTGCCAGCAAAATTAACCTCGGCTTCAGCAAGGGTTTGCTGAACCACGCGCATAGCGTCATCGACCAAAATTTCAATTTCAGCCTCGTCTAAGGACGTAAACTCATAGATTTTCTGCCCGCGCGCAGTATTGGCACGCTCAGAGGTTTCTAAGATGTCGGAAACCTCGGCGTCTTCACTCAACTCATAGCGCTCGCCATTGACGATGAGAATACGCGTCTGGGTTTGAGGCTCTTGTGCCCAACTGGATCCTGAGATCATCAGCGGAGCCAAGCAAAGGGTTGTCAGTAAGGTTCGCATTATGTCCTCCCAATCTGTGAAAGGACCATAATTGAGCCAAGATTACTTCAAGGCGTCGCTCAGCTTAATTCGATGTCATGAAACAGCTTTGCGAGCATGCCGCCGCGCATAAAATCCGTATACAGCTTAAGATTATAGCCTCATGAATTCATAACCTTAGTGCGCCCGAAATGACATGATTATGTCATTGAAAGAGGCAATGAGTCCGGACTTAAAGGGGTTTGAAAGTTGTGCATTTGGCGCCTACAAGTTGAACTTAAGTAAGTGCGCATCTTTAGGTAATGATAAGAAATTTGATTCAATAAAAATGTAATATGTGTCCGAACTAGATATGTGTAATTCGAATCTAAATTTTGCATTAACACATTGTAATGTTTTGAATACTTAATTATTTCTCAACGTGGCTATCCTGTTGAATTATGTGAAAATTTTGTGAGTTCTTGTGTTAAAAAGCAGACCATAAAATGCGCAATGGCGTGGCCATTTGGTCGTATGAGTGTGGCATAATAAACGCATTATGACGCTTTGGTCTCAAAGTGATGACGCAGCGTCCTACCAGCTCAGATAAATAAATTTATACCCTTCAGCAGCTTGTAAAAAAATCTTAAATACAAGCGTAAAAAGGGGAAAATAATGTCAAGAAAAAAACTACGTGATACCCTGGTAGGTAGCACACTGTTAAGTAGTGCGGCTGTTGTGTTGTTTGCAGGCGCAAGTTTTGCGCAAGCAAATGCTTCAGCGCAAGAGGGAAATGATCCTGCCGTTGTGCAGCTTCAAGATCAATCTGAACAGTCTCAAGAAAGCAACGTTCAAGAAGGCGACAAAATCGTCGTAACGGGCTCGCGCATTCGTCGTAACGAATTTTCAGCTATGTCTCCAATTCAGACCATTGACGGTGAATTTGGTCGTGATTTGGGTTTGATCGATGCATCGGCGCTGCTCAATCAAACAACAGTTGTTCAAGGTCAGCAGATCACCACGGGTGTATCTACATCCGCGGGCTTGCTGTCTGATAACGGTCCTGGGTCTGCGACTGCGGGTCTTCGCGGTTTGGATGCGGGCCGGACTTTGGTTCTGGTTAATGGTCGTCGCCTGGCACCTGCGGGTGTACGTGGCGCGCCTTCTGCACCAGACTTGAACATGATCCCGGGCTCTTTGATCCAACGTGTTGATGTGCTTTTGGACGGGGCGTCTTCTGTTTACGGTTCTGACGCGGTTGCGGGTGTTGTAAACTACGTTCTTCGTACCGATTTCGATGGCTTCACCATTGATTTCAATCAAACTTTCCCGCAAATGGACGGTAATAACGGGCAATACATTGCCTCTGCGACCTACGGTAAAGATTTTGACAATGGCTTTATGGCCTTTGCGCTTGAGTATAACAAAACCGACGGTCACACCCGTGGCGAGTTTGGTAGCTTCTACGAGCCTTATTCTGGGATCTGTCAATCAAGCTACACCCAAGGTACAAGCGGTAAAATCTACGAAACCTGTGCTGGTTCATTCGGTGCTGGTTCGGCCAGCGTGAATGGCGTAGGCTATGTTGGCCTGGTTCCAGGTACGGCTGCGTCTGGTCTGTTGCCCGCTGATTGGGTTAGTATCGACGTAACGCCAGATCTGTTGTTGCCGACAAGCGAAAATGGTCGTTTGCTGCTGTTGCATCCCGAAGAGCTGCAGTCTAGCTTCACGCCTGACCTTGAGCGTCTTTCGCTTTATTCTGTGGGTGAATTTGAGCTTGCGCCAAACATGACCGCTTACTACGAAGCGTCTCACACGCGTCGTCGCAGCGAAACCACGCGCTTTGGTCAAGGTAACATCAAGTTTACCGCTGACTATGCGTACAACCCATTTGAAAATGCGGCAGGCCCAGCAGCAGGTACTTTGTACTTCCTGAACCGTGCTGAGAACTTCACCGAAGTCTCTCAAACCCGCTTGATCGGTGGTTTGAAAGGTGACTTGCCTTTCGTTGATCGCTTGCTGCCAAGCTTCAACAACTTCAACTACGATGTTTACGGTAGCTTCAGCCGCTCTGAGGGTTTTGACCGCGTAAATGGTTACTACCTGAAGTCACGCTTCAACCAAGTTATGTCTAATACGCATGACGATGGTAGCGGCAATATCGTGTGTGATTCAATCGGCACATCTGTTGTTTCAACCTGTCGCCCATTGAACTTCTTCGATCAGACATTCATCACCACAGGTCGTTTTGCGGATCAGGCGGACAATGAATACTTCCTGCCGAACCGTATCACCAACACCTATGTTGATCAGGCGATCTTCAACGGCTTTATTTCTGGTGATTTGTTCAACCTTCCTGATGGCCCTGTCAGCGGCGTTTTGGGTTTCGAATACCGCGATGAGTCTATCCGCACCGAAACCGATGCGGCAACCGCGAGCGGTGATTTCGAAGGTTTCTTCGGCGATCCAGGTTCGAACGGCTCTCGTTCTTTGATGGAAGCGTTTGCTGAGGTTGAGGCAACCTTGTTGCACGACCGTCCTTTCGCGGATGAGCTGTCTTTGAACTTGGCCACACGCTGGACTGAGGAAGAGAACTTTGGTGCACACTGGACCTATCGTATCCAGGCGACTTATGCACCGACCGATTGGCTGCGTTTCCGCACCACCTATGGCACGTCTTTCCGCGCGCCTAACCTGGGTGAGCAATTCGGCGGGCGTGTAACGGGCTTCGCAGACCCAAGCGATCCTTGCCGCGTTCCAGGTATTGCGGTGCCATTCGTCGATCATGACAATGATCCATCAACCCCAGAAGTGCGTTTGTACAATCCTGCACTGGATACGCGCGATCCGACCTTGCTGGCCAATTGTCGCAATGGGGGCGGTGCCTTCAATCTGCCGGGCAATGATCCAACCAGCCTTGGCGTAGAAGGTCTTGGAACATCAAGCCCAGTCTTCTTGGGCGCAACCACCCAAGTGGCCAGCGGTTCGAACCCAGAATTGGGCGCAGAAACCTCTGACGCTTTCACAGGTGGTATTGTTTTCCAACAGCCATGGTTTGATAGCTTCGGCTTCCAGTTCTCATCGACTTACTTCCACATTGCTGTGAAAGACGAAGTTGATGCGTTGACAGCTGCAACCATTGTTGGGCGGTGCTATAATTCACCAAGCTTGAACGACCCGCAGTGTGCGTTCATCCAACGTGACCCATCGACTGGTGAGGTGTCATTCGTTGAAGCCTTGAACCAAAACTTGGGCGAGCAAATCTCTGAAGGGATCGATTACAACTTCGAACTCGACTTTGATTTTAATACGCCTTGGACTGAGCGTGAAATTGGGTATCGCGGTATCTTCCGTTCAACCTACATGCTGAGCCAAACCGAAGAAGAATATCTTGCTGAAGGCACGCAGATTAATGACGATCTGGGTGAGTTCGGGAACCCACGCTGGCGCCTGAGCTACACCAACGTTCTGTCTTACAAAGATATGAGCTTCATTTTCCAATCTCGCTTTGTTGATAACTTCATTGAAGCCAATGATGATCCAATCGACGAAGTTACCTCTGGCCTGAACCCATGTGTTCAAGCTGGCGAAGCCGAATGCTGGTCTTACGACGACGCAGGCGATTACTGGGTACACGACATGTCAGCGCGTTATGACATGGGTGACTGGATCATGCGTGGTGGTATCAGCAACGTCTTTGATGAAGCGCCAGATCTGACAAACAACAATGGGTCTCCCATTCGCGGTGTCGGATACGACTTGCGTGGTCGGACGTTCTTCTTGAACGTGACTAAGCACTTCTAATCACGCGAGCGTTCCTCTTTGTTACTTAAGGCGGTCCATTGGGCCGCCTTTTTTTTATGTCGTCACGAATGAAAGCGAGCGTTCGACTTTTTGGCGTAAATTGCATCATTTGGGAGGCCACAATGCGATTTATGTTAGCCACAAGCCTATCGTGTTTAGCCTTGATCGAGACGGCCCATGCGAGCGAGCCCGATGACCAAGCCTGTTTTCATACCTGTTACATGCAAAGCTGTCACGCCTTGCCAGCCGGGTCTAGCGTGAAGCAGCTTTGCCTGGCGAGCTGTGCGAGGGAGTGCGGTGACAGCACTATCATTGCCTTTATTCATAAGCGGGGTTTTGCGCCAATCTCTAATCCGTCTGATTAAGATGCTTTGATGACCCCTCTCCCTGAAGGGGCGTTGGAGCCCATTGAAACCCGATAAAATGGGATGTCGATTGGGGGGGGCGACCATTTGGTCGCCTTTTTTATAAGAGCATTTATTTAAATTCTTTCTCAACTTAAGGCCTAAGTTTGGCTTGTCATAAAATCTTAAATTGCGAATTGATGTCCGCAGCCGCACTCTCTCTTATTGCACACACTGGGTGTGTTTTTAGCCTTTTGGTCTTCAGGGGAGACATCATGAAGCAATTAATCTGTGCGGGCCTTTGGGCTCTTTTTTCGTCTTCAGCGTTTGCCCATGGGTATTCGGGCTGGGCGGTGCCCACGGTCGTGGAGTATTCCAACGGTGGCTTGCTGGTTTATGGCAATTTTAATGACGTCAATGAGTGCAGCCCGGGGGTCAGCCGTCCGGTTTTTGTGGCGGAAGACCCTAATAATCCAAACTTTCTGCCCACAATTGCTCCCCTTTTGATGATGGCGGTTCAGGCGAAGTCTCAGGTTCAATTCTATCTGATGGATTGCACCACGGTGAGCTGGCGTCAGGGCCAAAACGCCGTGCTCAACCGCGCCTGGACCAGCGGGGTTTTGTTTAATTCACCGACAAACCCCGTGGGTGTGGCACCGGATGAGTTTGTAAGTCGCCTGGAAGACTTGGAAGGCGCTGTGGCCGCAGGGGCTAATGAAGGTGAGCTGACGATCAATACCAATGTGCCTACCGCTTTGAATGTTTGGACGAGCGTTGGGACGGACACCCTCTTCTCCATGACCCGCTTATGCGCCAATAATGGCGGCCAGGTTGTTCAAGTCTATATCCGAAAAGATGCGATGAGCGCGGAGCAGTATTTAGAAGATGCCCGGTGCTGGGAATATAATATGGATACATCCACCTTTATGGTCCCCGCAGGCTGGCAGTATAAGTTCATGAATTTCTTGCCGGAACGTTTGGTGAGCTACACCAAGGTGGTTCAGTAAAACAAAAAAGGGCGGCTCGGTTGAGCCGCCCTTTCTCTTGGTGCCAAACGGCGTTGAGCTTAGAAGCCCATGCCGCCCATACCACCCATACCGCCCATATCAGGGGCAGGCATAGCTGGGGCATCTTTCTTTGGGGCTTCAGCAACCGCTGCTTCGGTCGTGATCATCAAAGACGCGATAGAGGCCGCATCTTGAAGCGCCGTACGACAAACTTTAGCGGGGTCGATCACACCGGCGTCTACCAGGTCCTGGTATTCTTCGGTTTGAGCATTATAGCCAAAGTTTGCATTGGTGTTGGCCAGGATCTCATTGACGATGACAGAGCCTTCAACACCGGCATTGGCGCAGATCTGGCGGATCGGAGCCTGGATCGCACGGCGAATGATGGCCACGCCCTGGGTCTGATCGTTGTTTTCACCTTCAACGCCTTCAAGCACTTTTGAGGCTTTAAGAAGGGCAACGCCACCGCCAGGAACGATGCCTTCTTCAACCGCAGCGCGGGTTGCGTTCAAGGCATCATCAACGCGGTCTTTACGCTCTTTCACTTCAACTTCGGTCGCGCCGCCGACTTTGATCACGGCAACACCGCCAGCAAGTTTCGCCAGACGCTCTTGCAGCTTCTCTTTGTCATAATCAGAGGTCGAGGCTTCGATCTGAGCGCGGATTTGTGAAACGCGGCCTTCGATGTCGGCTTTCTCGCCAGCGCCATCAACAATCGTGGTGTCGTCTTTGGTGATTGCGACTTTTTTCGCCGTACCGAGCATGTCGATAGAGACGTTTTCCAACTTGATGCCCAGATCTTCAGAGATCACTTGGCCGCCGGTCAGAACCGCGATGTCTTCCAACATGGCTTTACGACGATCGCCGAAACCAGGGGCTTTAACGGCAGCGATTTTCAGGCCGCCGCGCAGCTTGTTGACAACCAAGGTCGCCAAAGCTTCGCCTTCAACATCTTCTGCAATGATCAGCAAAGGACGGTTAGACTGAACAACGCTTTCCAGGATCGGCAACATCGGCTGAAGCGAAGAGATTTTCTTCTCGAACAGCAGGATGAAGGGGTCTTCCAGGTTCGCAACCATTTTGTCCGCATCGGTCACGAAGTATGGAGACAGGTAGCCGCGGTCAAACTGCATACCTTCAACAACTTCCAGCTCGGTTGCCAAAGACTTAGCTTCTTCAACCGTGATAACGCCTTCATTGCCGACTTTTTCCATGGCTTCAGCGATCATATCGCCGATTTCTTTTTCGCCATTGGCAGAAATCGTACCGACCTGAGCGACCTCAGAAGAGCCTTTGATCGGGGTAGAGACGTTTTTGATCTCTTCAACAACCAGAGCCACAGCTTTGTCGATGCCGCGCTTCAAATCCATAGGATTCATGCCAGCGGCAACAGACTTCATGCCTTCACGGATGATGGCTTGAGCCAGAACGGTTGCGGTGGTGGTCCCATCACCAGCTTCGTCATTGGTGCGAGAGGCCACTTCACGGACCATCTGGGCACCCATGTTTTCGAACTTGTCTTCCAGCTCGATTTCTTTGGCAACCGATACACCGTCTTTTGTGGTGCGCGGTGCGCCGAAAGATTTTTCGATGACAACGTTACGCCCTTTAGGACCCAAGGTCACTTTGACGGCGTCGGCCAGGATATCTACACCGCGCAGCATGCGCTCGCGGGCAGAGGCACCAAATTTGACTTCTTTAGCAGCCATGATCTTTTTC
Source organism: Woodsholea maritima DSM 17123 (assembly GCF_000382325.1). Classification (GTDB taxonomy): domain Bacteria; phylum Pseudomonadota; class Alphaproteobacteria; order Caulobacterales; family Maricaulaceae; genus Woodsholea; species Woodsholea maritima. The sequence continues at coordinate 300,619 of NZ_KB908056.1, read as the reverse complement.
CCTCTGTTTGGGGTTAAATGGGGAGATGGGTGTGATTAGGCTTTAGGCCAGAACGCCCAAAATGTCGGATTCTTTCATGATCAGCAGTTCGTCGCCACTTACAGTGACTTCGGTGCCCGACCATTTCCCGAACAAAATGCGGTCACCCACTTTCACGTCGAGGGCACGCACCGAACCATCGTCTTTGATGGCTCCGCCGCCAACGGCAACAACTTCACCTTCGGAAGGCTTTTCCTTTGCGGTATCAGGAATGATGATGCCGCCTTTGGTTTTGGCTTCTTCCTCAACGCGCTTTACCAGCACGCGATCATGTAGAGGACGGAAGTTCATCGCGTCTCGCTCCTAAAAGTTGAGCCATAAGGGCTCTAGGGTTATATCCAAGCATTAGCGCCACATGAGCATTAGCACTCGAGGGGTGTGGCTGCTAACGCTGCTGGAAGTAGGGGGCTCATCGTCCAGCGTCAAGGGGGGTGATCACACTTTGGTCAAAAATTCTTGCACTTTTTTGGGAACCAAAGCAGGCCAACGCCATTCAAGCTATATTCATCTGATTGTCGCTTAAACACCCATAGCGCTTTGGGGGCCGACAGGTTAAGGTCTGGCTTAATCACGTTTTCGAGGGAGGGTCGCTGTGACCACATTATTGCGTTCCATGATTGCCATCGTCATGACTTTGGTTGTGACAGCTGCATGTACAACCACCGACCAGTACGGCAACACTTATGCCAATAACACCGGGCGCGGCGCGCTGATCGGTGCGGCGGCTGGCGGCCTGCTCGGTTATCTCACCAATACCAATGATTCAGAAGAAGGCCGTACCAACGCCCTGATTGGTGCCGGGATCGGTGCCTTGGCCGGTGCGGGCATCGGTAATTATATGGACCGCCAAGAGCGCGCCTTCCGCGAGCGTCTGCGCGGGTCTGGCGTTGGCGTACGCCGTGAAGGTCAAAACCTCTACCTGGTGATGCCGGGCGACATTACCTTCGACACCAATGAATCGCGCATCAAGCCGCAATTCGTTCCTGTATTGAATGACGTGGCTGACGTTTTGCAGACCTTCCCCGCGACCTATGTGGACGTGGTGGGCCATGCCGATTCAACCGGCGCAGCGGATTACAATCAGGCATTGTCTGAGCGTCGTGCGACCTCTGTCGCCTCTTATCTGATCGGCCAAGGCGTCATTCGTGACCGCTTCTTCGTGGCGGGTATGGGCGAGAGCGCACCGATCGCCAGCAATGACAGCCCTCAGGGGCGTTCGCAAAACCGCCGTGTTGAGATCAAGATCGCGCCGCACACTGCGTCTTAAAGATCTAACGCCTGGCGTTTAAATTTGACACTATGAACGCGCCTCACCTTAAGGGTGGGGCGCGTTTGTCGTTAATAAACTGTAAATAGGTCTGTACTGAGGTTAGATACATGGTCAGAATCATGACTTACTTCAGGATGAACCTTTGTATTTCTGGCCTGAGATAAAGACCTAAGCCCGTGATGCCTCGTGCGACAGATATTTTAGTGGTGATCACTTATGCGCTGGTTGCGGTTGTCGCAGCCCTGGCGTTTGAGCGCTTTGGCTTGATGTCGACCGGTTTGGCCTGGCTGATGGGGGCCATGGTTTTCTTGTTGGCGGGCCAGGTTCACTCCGCGGCGGCGCGGGTGGAAGAGCGCGCGAAATACGAAAACGAGCTTCATGAAATGCGCGCGGCGAATATGTCGCTGCTCGATGAGCTGGAAGGGTTATCTGGCCGGGTCGAACAGCTGCAAAGCGAAGTGCACGATACCCATGAGATTGCTCAGCGCACTGAGGCTGTTCTGCAAGATCAGATTGAGCGCCATTGGGTGGATGAGAAGGCGCCGACCGTGCCTCAAGCCAATCTCGCCGAAGAAAATGTCATCGCCGAACTGATCGCGAAGCTGGAAAAGGCGGGCACGCATTCGGGTGAGCTTTCGCCCAATATCAAGCGCGGCGGTGTTGATGCCGACGTGGTGCAAGAGGCGCTCGATGAAAATCGCGTCGATTTGTATTTGCAGCCTATCGTGACCTTGCCTCAGCGCCGGACGTATTTCTATGAAGGCTTTACGCGCCTGCGTGATCATGAGGGCAAGATCATTCCACCGGGCGCATTTTTAAGTGCGGCTGAGGAAGCGGGCCTGATTACTGAAGTTGATAACCTTCTTCTCTTCCGCTGTGTGCAGATTGTGCGTCGCCTGACCAAATCGGATCGTCGGATTGGGATTTTCTGCAATATCTCACCGCGCTCTTTACAGGATGAGACGTTCTTTCCAGATTTCTTGGAATTCCTGCGCCGCCAGTCAGATTTGGCGGGCTCTTTGATTTTTGAAATGCCTCAGAGCGCGTTTTTAAATCGCTCGGCCATTGCGGCACGTAATATGTCGCGTTTGGCTGATTTTGGTTTCCGCTTTTCTATCGACCAAGTCACGAATTTAAATGTCGACTTGGCCGAATTGCAGCGCGCCAGCGTGCGCTTCATGAAGGTGGGCGGGGAACGCTTGATTGAAGCCACCCGCAAGGCGGAGCCGATTGCCGGACGTGAGCCGGGCGCGATCGCGCCTGAGGATATTGCGGGCCTGTTTGCGCGCTATAGCGTTGATTTGATTGCCGAGAAAATTGAGACCGAAGGCACGGTGGTGGAGATTCTCGACCTGGATGTCGCCTATGGTCAGGGCCATTTATTTGGTGAGCCGCGTCCCGTGCGCGAGGACGTGATGGCTGAGACGGGCGTACCGGCCCGTATGGTCAGCTAAGTCATTAACCTTTTTGTCTTTTAAAACTCATTCAGTCGTCATTAAACCGACATCTTGATCCGGTCTAATTGCGCGCATGACGCGTACCGATCAAACGATTCCCTTTTTTGCGGAATGGCTCGCCATTGATGTCGCTTTTGTGTGTGGTCTCTATATGGCGGGACCGGCGCTGGTTCTGCCTATGACGCATGTCGCGATTATTCTAGCCGCCTTTGCCATTGGTTTGGGCTGTGGGGGGCTGGGCTTTGCCTGGTTACAGGTGATCGCGCGTCGCCCCGGCATGGGGCCAATTCGTTCGGCTAGATTGCATTGGGCGCGGGTTTTTGCCAGCGTGGTGTTGATTATCGGCTTGGCGCGGTTGTCGCCGGTGCTGGGTCTGGCTTAAGTGCAGCTGTCACTTTAAATTCTCTTGCATTTCACCCTGGGTCTTGCTCCAAAGTGGGCATGACTGGACCTGTGACCTTAAAAAATATTTCCGCCCATTATGACGCGATTTTGTGTGATGTGTGGGGTGTGATCCGTGATGGCAAAGGCCTCTTGCCTGTCGCCTTGGACGCTTTGGCCAAGTTTCGCGACAGCGGTAAGCCGATTGTCCTGATCTCCAATTCGCCGCAGCGCGCCTTTGGTTTGAAGGATCAATTGGCCCGTGAGGGAGCCCACGCGGGTCTGTGGGACGATATTGTCACCTCGGGCGATGCGACCCATGCGGCGCTGAGCGGTTTGGCCCCTGGACCGGCCTATAAGCTGGGGCCTGATTGGGATGATGAGATTTATGAGGGCACGGGGCTGGATTTCGCGCCCTTGAAGGAGGCCGCTTTCATCTCCTGCACCGGTCTGGTGGATTATGAAACCGAGAGCGTCGCCGATTACGAAGATCTGTTGCGCGAAGCCAAGCTGCGCCATCTTCCCATGGTCTGTGCGAACCCGGACAAGATCGTGCAAAATGGCGATCGCCTGTTACCGTGCGGGGGGGCGCTGGCTGAGCGTTATAGCCAGCTTGGCGGCGAAGTCATTTTCGCCGGAAAGCCTCATCCGCCAATTTATGATCTGGCCCTGAATGCGTTGGAAAATGCCGGGCTGGGCCATCGCGATCCCGCCCGGATACTGGCCATTGGCGATGGTATCGAAACCGATCTGATCGGCGCGGCGCGTGAGGGCATGGATGCATTGTTTATCACGGCGGGCATCTTTGGCCACCAGGTTCAGGGCGATGCCACACGCGGCGATATAGAGGCGCTCTTAGCCCCCTATAAAACGCCGGTGCGATGGTTCGCACCGGCGCTGATCTGGGATTAAGGGGCGAGACGACCTTTAATCGAACAGGGCGTCAATATCATTCTGGTCCAGGCCAGAACCGGGGTCTTCATTCCCCCCGCCTGCATCCCCGCCGAAATCATCGGCAAGCATGCGGTCGATTTCTTCTTGTGTTGTTTCAGGGCCGCCGACGGCTGGACCATTAAGGTGCAGCTTGTTGGCGCGTTCTTTTTCCACCAGTTCGTCTTCATCGGCGCTGGCATCATGGACGCCCATCACGCGGGCAAAGCGTGTCACACGTTTTTCAACGTGATTGAGCGAGCCGACCACTTTTGACACCCGTTGGCCGGTCAAATCCTGGAAAGAACAGGCCTCGATGATGCGCAACATCGCATCATCGACCATGGCCTTATAGCTATCCATATCTTCGGCCTCGGCACACAGGATGTTCTCAGCTTCCTGCATGATGCTTTCGGTGGCGCGTTCTGTATCGGTAACGACCGCTTCGAGTTCCTTACCGGCCGTCGGGATACGTTGTTCCTTGATATCATTGGGTCGCAGGTGCGCGATTTCAGACCGCGTGCGTGCGATATAATCCGCGATATAGGAAAACTCATTGCAGATCGACTGGTCCAACGAGCTGAAGAAGATTTGCATCGTATCTGTCAGCTGATGAGCCAGTTTCAGCACGTCCATGATCTGAGCATCTTTCAGATCACTCTGGCGTAAGGTTGCCAGCGATTCACGGACGCGATTTGCGACTTCTGCGGCGGGCATAGGGCCCTCCCTTAGCGTTAGTGCGAAAACAAAGCCTTATGTTCTAGAAATCACCCAGAACGGCCGCCATTTTCGCCTTCAAGGTCGCAGCGTTAAAAGGCTTCACGATGTAATTGTTCACACCTGCCTTCTTCGCCGCCACAACGTTTTCCGTTTTTGATTCGGCCGTGACCATGATGAAGGGTGTAGAGCGAACAGAATCATCCGCGCGCACTTTTTTCAATAACTCGTAACCTGTCATCGGCTCCATGTTCCAATCGGAAATCACCAAACCGTAACTTTGCTTCTTGATTTTCTCGAAGGCTTCTTGGCCATCCGAGGCCTCATCCACATTTTCGAAACCAATCTGCTTAAGCAGGTTGCGAATAATGCGCACCATTGTCTTGTAGTCATCTACCACAAGAATCGGCATCGACATTTCGACAGCCATGCCCCAACCTCCATCCAAATTAAACCGATACCAGACCTTCTCACGCCTCTCACAGCTAAGAAGATCCCCGCCAGTGAGACTAAAGGCTAGACAAGCGCGGTCAAAATTCGGTTAAACACTGCGCTTCAGGTGGAGAAAAAGATACATGAGTGACACACAAGGCTTCGGATTGGACGAATTATGGGTGGGCCAAAGTGCCCAAATCGAGCGTCTGGTCGATGAAACAACAATTGAGAAATTCGCTGAAGTTTCAGGTGATTACAACCCGCTTCACATGGATGAAGCCTATGCGGCGAAGTCCGCATTTCGCGGCCGAATTGCCCATGGTGCATTAGTTGCATCTTTTGTGTCTTGTGTCCTGGGAAGTCACCTTCCAGGGCCTGGCGCGGTGTTTGCGGGCATGTCTATGCGCTTTTCCAAGCCCGTTCGCATCGGCGATACAGTGATTGCGCGCGCCACAATTAAGGATATTGATGTTACCAAACGCCGGGTAATCCTGGAATGTGTATGCTTGGTCGATGATGAGATCGTGATGGAGGCGGATGCCGAAGTTATGGTGCGAAAGCGTCGCAAAAAATCCGCAGATTAACGCATTACCCTAAATCCTAAGGCATTTCGTTATGGCGATAGACACGGCCCGGATCCTCTCTGGATGGACGACCCTGCACGATGATGTGCGCGGGGCTGTGATTGGTTTGGGTAATTTTGATGGCGTGCATAAGGGCCATCGTGCGGTGCTGGCCCGCGCGCAAGTGATCGCTCAGAGCTTAAACACGCGTTGGGGCGCTGCGGTCTTCACCCCGCATCCGCGCCAATGGTTCGCGCCCGATGCTGCGCCCTTTCGTTTATCGAGCGATGCCCAACGCGCGCATATTCTGTGGATGTTAGGGGCGGATCCGATTGTTCATCTGCCCTTTGATGCCCATCTCTCGGCAATGGAGCCTGAGGTCTTTGTAAAAACCGTCTTGGTGGATGGGCTGGGTGTGCGCGGTGTCGTGACCGGGGCGGATTTCTGCTTTGGCAAGGGCCGTGCGGGCAATGCCGATACTTTGGCCCATCTCGCGACGCGTTATGGCTTTGCGTATCATGCTCTTGAACCGATCATGGATGATGCGCGCGCTGGTGAGGGGGAGAAGGTCTCTTCCTCTATGATCCGTGAGGCCCTGCGCGAAGGCGATCCGCGTCTGGCCAGAACCTTGATGGGCCGACCCTTTACCATTGAGGGCCTTGTCGATCATGGGGACAAGCGCGGGCGTTTGCTGGGCTTTCCCACCGCCAATATCGCTTTGGGTGATTATGTTCGACCCAAATTCGGCGTCTATGCGGTGCATGTCTACCACCCTGATCGCGAGCGGCCTTTAATAGGGGTTGCCAATTTGGGCGCGCGTCCCACCGTCAACGGCACACAAGAGCGCCTGGAGGTGCATGTCTTTGACTTTGAGGATGATCTTTATGATCTGACCTTACAGGTGGCCTTGCTGGACTTTATTCGCCCGGAGCAAAAATTTGACGGGCTGGAGGCTTTGAAGGCCCAGATTGCGCAAGATTGTGCCCAGGCGCGCGCCTTGTTAGAGCGGCGTTAAAAGGGGCTGTGATCGCCTGTCATCCTTGGCTGGACGCTGGGCATGGGCCCTGTTAAACCTTGTTTCATGATCTATGCTTGCACGATAATCGGCCTACGAATTATGGGCCCGGGCCGCGCCTGATCCGTTTGAAGCGGAGCGCTGCGGTGCCGGGATATATCTTGCACGCCTTTACGTTTCTTGATTTGTTGGGCCTTAACGGCTCACCCATAGGACACCCGATCCATGACCGATATGATCGACACTTCTGCTGGCGCAACCGGCGAAGCCTCTGCACGCGACTATAAAGACACGCTGTTTCTGCCCACGACGGATTTTCCGATGCGCGCGGGCCTTCCCAAGGCTGAGCCCAAATGGTTGGAACGCTGGAACGCGATTAAGCTGTATGAGAAAATGCGCGCCACCAAAGCCGGTCAAGAGCGCTTTGTGCTGCATGATGGTCCGCCCTATGCCAATGGCCATATCCATATCGGAACCGGGCTCAACAAGATCTTGAAAGATTTTGTGATCCGTACCCAACGTATGAGTGGCAAAGACGCCCCTTATCGTCCGGGCTGGGATTGCCATGGTCTTCCCATCGAATGGAAGGTCGAGCAGGCCTATCGCGAAAAAGGTAAGCGCAAAGACGATATACCCATGGCGGAGTTCCGCCGTGAATGCCGGGCCTATGCGCAAAAATGGCTGGATGTGCAGCGTGAAGAGTTCAAGCGTCTGGGCGTGGAAGGCGAGTGGCATGATCCCTATACCACCATGGCCTATGATGCAGAGGCCGCCATCGTCAATGAATTCCTGACCTTCGTTGAGAAGGATCTGGTCTATCGCGGCTCCATGCCAGTGATGTGGTCGCCGGTGGAGCAGACCGCGCTCGCCGAAGCGGAAGTGGAATACCAAGATAAAGTCTCGACCCAGATCTGGGTGCGCTTTCCCCTGCGTGCGGTGAAGCAAGATGGGGTCGCCATCCCTCACGCGCTGGCTGGGGCGCATGTCGTGATCTGGACGACCACGCCTTGGACCATTCCGGCCAACCGGGCGGTATGTTATTCCAAAGCCATCAATTATGGCCTTTACGAAGTCACGGCCGTTGATACCGAGATGGATTTCATGCCCTGGACCCGTCCAGGTGATAAATTGATCGTGGCGGATAATCTGTGGGAAGACGTGGCCAAGGTGGGCTTTGTCAAAGGCTGGCGGCGCTTGAGCGATGTCAATCCAGAGGGCCTCATCTGCTCGCATCCCTTTGCCAAGCTTGATCGCTTCTGGGATTACCGTGTGCCGATGTTTGCTGGCGATCATGTGACCGCTGATGCGGGTACGGGCTTTGTCCATACCGCACCCGGCCATGGTGCGGACGACTATGTCATCTGGATGCAGCATAAAGACTGGCATGATCTTAAAGAGCCGATCCCCCACACTGTGGGTCCGGATGGGGCCTATCTCGAGCACATTCCTTTCTTTGCGGGCGAGCAGATCATCCGCACAGAAGGTAAAAAAGCCGGTCAAGACGGTAATGCCAATAAGCTGTCCATGGCGAAATTGATCGAGGCGGGCTTATTGTTGGGCCGGGCTCAACTGACCCACTCTTATCCGCATTCTTGGCGCTCAAAAGCGCCGGTGATCTTCCGCAATACCGCGCAATGGTTCATCGCCATTGATAAAGCGATGGAGGACGGGGAAACCCTGCGCGATACGGCTTTGCGCGCCATTGATGATACGCAATGGACGCCTGCTGTGGCCAAGAACCGCATCAAGTCGATGGTTGAAGGGCGTCCAGACTGGTTGATCTCACGCCAGCGCGCCTGGGGCGTGCCGCTGACTTTGTTTGTCAATAAAGCCACGGGCGAAATCCTGCGCGACCCGGATGTCAATGCGCGCATCATCGCGGCCGTGCGTGAAGGCGGGGCCGATGCCTGGTTTGAACATCCCGCCAGCGAATTCCTGGGCGAGGCATATAACGCCGACGCGTTCGAGCAAGTCTTCGACATCTTGGATGTGTGGTTTGATTCCGGCTCCACTCATGCCTTTGCCCTGCGTGAAGGCGAATGGCCGGCCGATGTCTATCTGGAAGGCTCTGACCAGCACCGCGGCTGGTTCCAATCGTCTCTGCTGGAAAGCTGCGGCACGCGTGGACGCGCGCCCTATAAGCAGGTTCTGACGCATGGATTTACGATGGCCGAAGACGGTCGTAAAATGTCCAAGTCTTTGGGCAATACCGTCGCTCCGGCTGCGGTTGCGGAGAAATATGGCGCGGATATCTTGCGCCTGTGGGCGGCCAGCTCGGATTATTCAGGCGATTTGCGCATTGGTGAGGCGATCTTGCAATCCTCCGTCGATGCCTATCGTAAGCTGCGCAATACGCTGCGTTATCTGTTGGGTGCGCTTCATGGCTTTAGCGAGGACGAAGCGGTTGAGCTGGCACAGATGCCCTCGCTGGAGCGCTTCATGCTCCATCGCTTAAGTGAGGTGGATGAGGCCGTGCGCAAGGCCTATGCGGCCTATGACTTTAAGCGCGCCTGGGCGGCTTTGTTTAATTTCTGTGTCAATGATTTGTCGGCCTTCTATCTCGATGTGCGTAAGGACAGCCTTTATTGCGATCGTCCGGACGCGATCCGGCGTCGGTCCGCCCGCACGGTGATGGCGAAGGTGTTTGAGCATCTAACCTTGTGGTTGGCCCCCTTGCTGCCCTTCACCGCCGAAGAAGCCTGGCAGGATCGTTTCGCCAGCGAAGACGGCTCTGTCCATCTGATGGATTTTGCCCCTGTACCCGCCGAATGGCGCGATGAGGCGCGTGCCGACAATTGGGCGGCCATTCGTCGACTGCGCCGTGTCGTGACCGGCGCGTTGGAGTTGGAGCGCCGTGAAAAGCGTATCGGGTCCAGCCTGGAAGCGGCCCCGGTCGTGTATTCCACGCATCCAAGTTATGCCGAGGCCCTGAAAGCTGAAGCCGGTGATGAGGTCTTGGAAGACTTCCTCGCCGATATGGCCATCACCTCGCAAGCGCGCCTGGTCGAAGGGGCCTTGCCGCAAGGGGCGTTCACCTTGGACGATGTCAGTGATCTGGGCGTTGTGGTGGAAAAAGCCCAAGGGCGCAAATGTTCGCGCTCTTGGCGGATCCGCCAAGATGTGGGCGCGGATGCGCGTTATCCCGATCTCTCCGTGCGCGATGCCGATGCCGTGGCACACTATGACGGTGTGAACTAAACGCGCTTTGGCGACTTTATAAAAAGAGGCAATGGTCATCATTGCCTCTTTTCTATTTAAAGCCATGGGCCTAAAAGAGTATCAGCTTGGAGGTGAGGGATGTTTCGTCGTAAACGCAGTGGCGGCTTATTGCCGGTCTATGGTTTCACAATTGCGGGCGTGGTCCTGATCCTTGATCAGCTCAGCAAATATTGGATTACGCAGATCCTTGATCTCGATGCCGGCGGTCCCGGTGCGCAGGTCAAGGTGTTAGATCCGATCTTTAACCTCACCATGGTGTGGAATCGCGGGGTCAGCTTTGGCCTCTTCACCGCGGACAGCCTGTGGCAGCGCAGTGTTCTCATCGGCTTTTCCCTGGCGGTATCAGCCTTTTTGGTCGTATGGATGACCAAAACCACCCGCGCTTTACAGGCGCTGGCCTTTGGTCTCATCATTGGTGGGGCGGTGGGCAATGTCATCGATCGGGCGCTTTATGGCGCGGTCGTTGATTTTCTGGACTTCTCAGGGCTTTACTTCCCTTATGTCTTTAACATCGCCGATGCCGGAATTTGTGTCGGGGTTGCCTTACTTTTTGCTGATTTGTTGTTTAACTCCGACGATGCTCGGCGTTAAAAACGCCTCGAAGATGCCATGGGCCCTAGGCATGGGGCCTAAGCATCTGTTAAGTGTTGATCACAGTGGATTTTAAAGGAGCGACCTTGCCATGCGCAGCCGCACCCTCATCGCGACGTCCTTGATGGCCCTTTTGGGGGCAACCGCCTGTACGTCAGGTGTTCGCCAAGCCCTTGGTACCGAGAAAACCACCCCGGATGAATTCCGCGTGGTCACCATCGCGCCTTTGTCCGTTCCGCCAGAATATAATCTGCGCCCACCGCGTCCGGGTGAATTGCGCGCCGAAGACGTGTTCGTTGATCAACAGGCCCAACGCGCGCTTTTCGGCAGCATTAGTGATGGCACCGCAACCGATGCGGAAATCCTGTTCGCGTCTCGCGCCGGTGCCGCTCAGGCCAATCCTTCGATCCGCGAGTTGATTGATGGGGAAACCGCTGCCGTGGTGCGTAAACGCTCTGCCTTCGCAGATCGTGTTCTGTTCTGGCAGAATGACAGCTATGCCCCGCCGGCTGATCGCCCTGATGCGCTTGATCCAGAGGCTGCACAAGCCCAGATCGATTCCGTGACCGGTGGTGGTCAGGTTGAGATCGAGCGTCGCCGCGAAAACCGCCGCAAATTGCCTGGTCTATAAGTCTTAGGCTTAGGCTTCGGTTTTGGAATTGAAAAACCCGGCTCGATTGAGCCGGGTTTTTTGCTGGGGTGAACCGCGTGCTGGCCTTGACCGACTCACCGCGCGAGGGGAGGGTGAGGCCATGAGCAAGATCCGTCGATTATCGCCTGAAACCGTCAACCGCATCGCTGCCGGTGAAGTGGTTGAACGCCCTGCCTCCGCCTTGAAAGAATTGGTGGAAAACGCCCTGGATGCCGGGGCCACTCGCATTGATGTGCGCGCCGAAGGCGGCGGTTTAGTCCGTTTGGTGATTGAGGATAATGGCTGCGGCATGGATGGCGATGAGATGCGCCTGGCGGTGGAGCGTCATGCGACGTCAAAACTGCCCGTGGGCGAAGATGGCCAGGATGACCTTCTTCATATTGATACGATGGGCTTTCGTGGTGAGGCCTTGCCCTCCATCGGCTCGGTCGCGCGGTTATCACTCCTCTCTCAGAACGCAGATTTAGGCGAAGCCTGGCAGCTGAGTGTGGAGGGCGGCGTTTTGGAAGGCCCTCGTCCGGCCCCGCCGTTGGGTCGGCGCGGGACACGCGTTGAAGTGCGCGATCTTTTCTATGCGACGCCCGCACGGTTGAAGTTCTTGAAGTCGGAACGCTCTGAATCGACTGCAATTGCCGACACGCTGAAGCGCCTGGCGCTGGCGCGCGCGGATGTGGGGTTTTACCTTACGGTGGATGGACGTTCACGCCTCTCTCTTGTCGCCGAAACTCATGAAGACCCGGCCCAGGCGCGTAAGGCGCGTTTATCGGCGTTGCTGGGCGGGGATTTCGGTGAGAATGCGCTGGAGATTGATCAAGAGCGCGAGGGCGTGCGCATTACCGGCTGGGCGAGCCTTCCGACCTATAATCGCGGCTCGAACCAGCATCAATATCTGTTCGTCAATGATCGCCCGGTAAAGGATAAGCTGATCGTGGGCGCGGTGCGCGGGGCCTATCAGGACTTTTTGGCCCGTGATCGTCATCCCGTAGTGGCGCTTTATGTCGATCTTCCAACCTCGCAAGTCGATGTCAATGTTCACCCCGCCAAGGCGGAAGTCCGCTTTCGCGATTCCGGTCTGGTGCGCGGTTTGATCGTCGGGGCGTTGCGCCATGCCCTGGCGGGCGCTGGCCATCGCGCCTCAACGACCGTCGCGCATTATACCTTGGGCCGGGTGCAAGCCGGATCGAGCCCACAGCCCAGCGGCGGGCTTTGGGGATCACGTGGACCGGCGGCCTATGGGGGTGGCTATCGTCCCAGCGCGGAGATGCGCGAGGCTCAACACAGTTATGACCAGGTGCTGGCCCCAGATGCTTTGGGCGCTGGCGAGGGCGTGGAGGCGCGTTTCATCGATGGCGCCTCGACCCGGGTTGAGCCCACAGCCGGATTTGATCATGAGGTCCATGATGGACCCGCGCCTGCAGAAGATCCGTTGGGGCGGCCCTTGGGGCTGGCGCGTGCGCAGCTGCATTCGACCTATGTGATCGCCCAGACCCATGATGGCTTGGTGATTGTCGATCAGCATGCCGCTCATGAACGCCTGGTCTATGAGCGCATGAAAAAGCAGATGGCCGAAACCGGGGTTTCGCGCCAGGCCTTGCTGGTGCCTGAGATTGTCGAGCTGGACGAGGCTGAGGCGCAAAGGGTGTTAAGCCGCGCCGATGAGCTTGCCGAATTGGGCCTTGTGATTGAAGGCTTTGGCGCGGGCGCGATTGCGGTGCGTGATGTGCCCGCACTCTTGGGTGGACGTTTGGACGTCCAGGGGCTTATTCGCGATCTGGCCGATGAGATCGCGGAATATGATGAGGCTTTATCGCTTAAAGAAAAGCTGGAAGAGGTGGTTGGCACCATGGCCTGTCATGGCTCGGTGCGCTCAGGTCGGCGCTTGAATGCCCAAGAAATGGATGCCTTGTTGCGCGAGATGGAGGCTACCCCCCATTCGGGTCAGTGTAATCATGGCCGTCCGACTTATGTGGAATTGAAACTGGCTGATATTGAGCGCCTCTTCGGTCGAAGATAGCGCGCAACAGGTGGGATTTAATCGAGCTCAAAGATCGCCTCGCTCTGACGCGCTCAAGCGATGTTGAGCTCGTCATCCGTGTGCAGGGTATCCTCTAAATCTGTAAAAATCTCGACCGCTTCAGTGGAATCGACGGCCATCATCACGCCATCACGGAAACGGAAACTCCAAAAGCTGACCAAATGGGTAATGGCGGCTAAGTGCTCACCTGTATTGATAAACATTTCGGGCGCATTGAGCAGGAAGTTGCGGAACGCCAAAGGCTCATTGCGCTCGACCAGGCCATTGAAGGCATCTTTATAGCTTTCCAGATCGCGGCGCACGGCTTCGGCGCGAGCATTGGCTCCCTCAAAGACCCGGTCGCGTAGGCGGTCTAATTCCTTCATCTGATGGGAATCGGCATTGGAAAAGCGCATGGAGAACAGGTCTTCGGCAATCGGGGCTAATTGATCTTCGATCTGGGTCCATTGCCATGTATAATAGAGAAACCCTTTCCAGCCATACATGCCTTCAGAATAGTCTTTTTCAGACAGACGCATGGCATTGCGCAGCGGCATCAAGGCTTCATTGGTCATATCCGACATCAACAGCTCAGCCAGCTTATTGGCGATGCCATGGGCGTTCGTGGATTGGCCTTTGAAGGTCAATTCTACCAAGCGTTTAATCTGATCGCTGACATGTTTTTGCATGCGCGCCATATCGGCTTCGGAGACGTCGAAATAGCACCGGGCCACTTCGCGGCCGAGATTATTAAAGCGCTCACGCAGCAGATAAGGATCAAGCGAAGGCAGGCGCGATATTTCATCCAAGGTTTGCATATCCTGGCGGAAATCAGGATTGGTCACGGCCTTGCCCAGGGTTTCCGACAGCATGCGGCTGGCATCGGGTTGCTCTACGAAGACCGACAGCCCTCCTACGCGTAAATTCTCGGTTGAGAAGGGCAAGATCACTTTGGTAGCGGTCAGGCGGTGCAGACGCATCTGCATGCGTTCACGCGGGCGCATGGTATGCTTGATGATAAAACAGGCATTGAGACGGGTCGAGCGAAACAGCGGCTTTTCGGTATATTCGGGCGTTTTGCTATAGCGGTCTTTCACAGAGAGAAGATTGAGAATGCGCGCCGTAGATCCGCTATCGCGGATCATCGCTAAATTCCCGGCTTTTGCTGATAAACTGCTCATATCTGTGCCGCGCCTTTACACCCGGGATCGCTTTACGCGCCCATTCTTATTCCAGATTAGGGATAATGTGCGCGAAGACGGGTAAAATTGAGGTGAAGATAGCGTGCGTTAAATGAGGTTATTCAGCCGAGCGTTCTAAAAACAGCACCCGTGCTGCGCCATATTCGGCTTCATCCAGGGTCGTCCAGCCGGAAATCTCCGGATGTTCCTCCACGCCGACCTCAAACATGGCTTGGGCGCGTTCGCTGACCCAGCCCCCTTCGATAAGGCGCGCGAGGGCCTTTTCGCCCAGGCCCTGGCCATAAGGCGGGTCGAGAAAGACGAAGTCAAAGGGCGCGCCCAGATTGGCCGGTTTATCGCCCAGCGCCGTGGCATCACGCCGGTGGATGCGGGTATTGCCGAACAGCATCAAGGTTTCAACATTATCACGCAAAGCCCCGCGCGCGGCGGTATCGGTTTCCACGAAAAGGCAGAATTTTGCCCCGCGCGAGAGGGCCTCAAAGCCCAGCGCGCCGGATCCCGCGAACAGGTCGATAATGCGCTTGCCGTCCAGGCCCGCACTCCAGGGGGCATGGGCGATTTTATTAAAAATCGCTTCGCGCGCGCGGTCCGCCGTGGGCCGTGTGGTGCGCCCTTTAGGGGCCACCAAAGGGCGGCCTTTAAACTGTCCCCCGACAATTCTCATATCGGTTGGCCATCCTTGTCGATTTTATAGATTTTACCCAATTGATCACGCAGGACCGAGCGTTTGATCTCCTCGGTCTCGCCTTTTTTAAGCGCGCCCAATTGAAACGGGCCATAGGCGGTGCGCAGCAAGCGGTTCACGGTGAGGCCCACCGCGGCGAGCACTTTACGCACTTCGCGGTTCTTACCCTCTTTCAAAGAGACGGTTAGCCAGACATTCGATCCGGTACGCCGATCAACCTCAACCTCGATTGAGCCATATTTGACCCCTTCAACGGTGATGCCGTCTTTCAATTTCGCCAGATCACTGTCTTTGGCATTGCCATAGGCGCGCACCCGGTAGCGCCGCGTCCAGGCGGTGGAGGGAAGCTCCAGCGCCCGCGCCAGTTCGCCATCATTGGTCAGCAAAATCAGACCTTCAGAATTAAGATCCAGGCGCCCGATAGAGATCACCCGGCCCATATCCGGGGGCAGATTGGCAAAGACGGTTTCGCGCCCCTGGGGATCGGAATGGGTGGTGACACGGCCAATCGGCTTATGATGGCGCCAAAGCCGGGTTGGAGGGCGTTTGGAGATCGGCTCTCCATCCAGGCAGACAATATCGTCGGGGGTCACTTTATGGGCGGGGGTTTTTAACACCTTGCCATTGACGCTGATCCGTCCAGCTTCGATCAGACGCTCCGCTTCGCGCCGCGAGGCGACCCCGGCATGGGCGAGAACCTTGGCAATGCGATCGCCGCTATCAGGGCTGGCGGAGGGGGGTGAGGCTTTATTCACGCTTGATCAGGCTCCCGAAGGTGAGTAAGCGAAGGTATGACCCCAACGCGCGAAGAGATGTTTATGCGCCTGGCGCTGGACGAAGCCCGTCTGGCGGCCAAGGCTGATGAAGCCCCCATCGGGGCGGTGATTGTCGATCCGGCCACAGACGAAGTCCTGGCGCGCGGACATAATACGCCGATTGCGAGCTGTGATCCAACGGCCCATGCTGAATTGACTGCGATCCGTTTAGCGGGCGCAAAGCTGGGCAATTATCGCCTGATGGGGTTAGAGCTTTATGTCACCTTGGAACCGTGTGCGATGTGCGCGGGGGCCATTTCACATGCGCGCCTGGGTCGGGTAATCTATGGCGCAGGCGATGAGAAGGGCGGCGCGATTGACCATGGCCCGCGTTTCTTTGCGCAACCGACCTGCCATTGGCGCCCAGACGTGGTGTCCGGGATTTGTGAAGAAGTGAGTGCAGATCTGTTACGCGGCTTCTTCAAAGCCAAGCGCGAGGCGGCAAAGGCCTTGAAACGTGAAGGGTAAGGTTTAGGCCCAGCCCAGCCACATAAAGATGCCGCGAAATGCCCCAAGGGGCGGGATCAGCACGTCAAAAATCACCCACAGCCATTTGGAAAACATCACATCGCGGATCACGGCCGTAAACCATCCGGCCAGCGCGATAATGCCGGTACAGCCTGAAAAACACCCTGAGTTTTCATATTCAATACGGATCATGGGCTGAAATGTAGGCGCTTGACCGGGTGTGCGCTAGAGCCGGACGTCTAAACCTTCCTTAACCTTGGGCCATTCATCCGCGAGGATGGAGAAATAGACCGTATCGCGCCGCTCGCCCGTCCAGGTGAGGGTGTGAGAGCGCAAAGTCCCTTCACGCACCGCGCCCATCTTGGTCATCGCCGCTTGGGAGCGTAGATTTTTATGATGGGTCTTCAACTCTACCCGCGCTGCGCCGCAGGCAAAGGCATGGCTGAGCAGGGCATGTTTGGCCGCCGGGTTAACCCGCGTGCCACGCGCGCGCGCTTCATACCAGGTCCAGCCGATTTCAACGCGCGCATGGGGCGGGGCGATCATCATATAGGCGCTGTGGCCGACATGGCTGTTATAGGCTTTGCAATAGACGCCATAGCTGATCTGTTCGCCTTTGATTTGTTGATCAAGCATCCAGTCAAACCAACCATCAAAATGCGCACCATGGCCGAGCAGGGTATTGAAGGCCCAGATCTCTTCTTCTTGCGCGAGGGGGCGCAAAATCTCGCGGTGATCTTCGCGCAAGGGCTCCAAGCGGACATGGTCGTTTTCAAGCAGGATCGGGGTCAAATGCATGGTGAAAGCCTTAACCAAGAAATAGAGAGAGGCCCCTTAGCACATAGATCGCGCCAATGACGCTCACAATGCGTTTCGTCCAATGTCGAAAACGATTTTCGCTCATCCGCTCTAAGAGGCGTCCACCCAGGAAAGTGCCCGCTATGGAAAGCGGGGCGGCCAGGGCGATAATCCAAAGCAAATCCTTATCGGTGCTGTGAAGAGCGGGTAGGATATAATAGGCGATCTTAACCCCATGGGCGGCGATTTGGCTGGTCGCTTTGGTGGCTACGATGGCGCGCCGATCAAGCGCGGTATGCTGAAAAAACACATCGAGCAGCGGCCCTGACACCCCGGCAATGACGTTTAATCCTGTGACGATTGCACCGCAGATCGTCGCCTGTAACGGGTGGGCGGCGTTGAGGTGAAACCAGGATTTGGGCAGCCATATCCATAGCGGAACCAGTCCCAGGATGATGAAGGTCAGCGCCTTATCCAGCTTAAAGGTGATCAGAAGTAAAATCGCGCCTGCGGTCAGGGAGCCCATAAGATAGCGCGCGATAAAACTCCATTGGATATGGCGATGTAGGAAGAGGGCGCGTGATCCATTGGCCAGGCTCTGGATCGCGCCATGGATCACCATCGCACTGGACAGCGGCAAGAGGGCCAGCAAGACCCCCATCAGGATCAGCCCCCCTGCCATGCCGAAAATGGCGGATATAAAAGACGTTGCCAGCGCCGTAAGGAGAATTATGATGAGCGACATGCAACCTCAAAGGGCGTCTTTTGAGCGAGAGGGGCTGAGTATGGATAGAGATCCACAATTGCCGGGTAAAAGTCTACCCGAGCCGAAAGTTCTGATGCAAACCTTGTTGGCCATTGCGGTCATTGTTGGGGCGGTCTTTATCATCTATCTTTTGGTGTATATGGGGCTGGAGCTCAACAAGACCCTACGCACGCCTTTAATGGCGCTTGAAGGTAGTCAAAACGCGATTGCCCGCCATGAGCGTGGTTCGCAAGTCTTGGAAGGCTTGCAGGACGCGCTTTTGCCCATGATCGGCATCTGGGTCGGGACCGTGTTGGCGTTTTATTTCTCACGTGAGAATTTCAACGCCGCCGCGCGTAATGCCGAACGCATGGCGCGGGTCGGGATCAATCAAGAACAAGCCCAGCTTCAAGCGCTGACTGTGAGCGATGTCATGATCCGGCGGGGGCAGATGCGGGTCTTCAAGGGTGAAAAAGACGATCCGATGGAGGAAAGCCTGACGACGTTGAAGCTGTTCTTTGATGAACATGCTGGGCTTAACCGCGCTTTGATCATGAAGGAAGACCGCCCCAAGTTGGTCATCCATAAATCGTCTTTGCTGGAGCGTTTACAAGGACCGGGCGTGATGCGCTTTGCCATGGCGGACGCCGAGAATGAAGTGACGATCAAGGCCTTTGTCGAAGAACCCGCGTGGAGCTGGCTCAGCCATGCTTTTATCTGCGTGAAGGCCAGCGATAGTCTGGACACGGTGAAGCGGCGCATGAGCGTACGCGATAAATGCGCTGACGCCTTTGTCACCGAAAGCGGGGACGAGGCTGGAACGGTTGTGGGCTATCTCTCTGATGTTGATATCACCCGTGCTTTACAGGTTTAGGGCTCAATCGATTTGGACCTAGTCGATCTTGCCTAGCCCGGCGGCGAGGCGCTGGGCGACCCGGCGGGTTAAATCGGGCGGATTGATAGGCAGGCGCCCATCCAGGCGCAACATGGCCAGACCATGGACCAGCGACCAGGCCGCGGCTGCATCAATCTGCGCCTCATCACTGGTGGGGGCATGGGCGCCACACAGCGCGGCGGTTTTCAGCAAATGCTCAAACGACATCCGGCTTTCACGCACATAGCTGGCCTCATCTTGATCCAAAGTGTCTGAGGGGCCGAACATCACCCGGTACAGCGCGGGATAATCCTCAGCAAAGCGGATATAAATCACGCCCAGTGAGGTGAGGCTATGGAGAGGGTCTTGCTCTTGCGGGGCATGGGTTAGACGCCGGTTGAGGATGTGAAAGCCGTGGGCCGCCACGGCCGCCATCAATCCGGACTTGCCGGAAAAATGCGTATAGGGCGCAGCCTCACTGACCCCTGCCGACCTGGCGACCGCGCGCAGGCTGACCTTCGCCAAACCATCGCGCTCTAACAAATGTAAAGCACAATGGATCAGGGTCTCACGCAGATCAGATGATGGTTGTGCACCCTCGCTCATTTGATTCTCCATCCTTTTTTTACCTTGCGCAATAAATTGAACAGAATCAATCTTGCCAACTTAACAGTGTTAAGTTACAAGTGTGCGCATGAATAACCCACAGGCGGAACACAGCCCTTTGGAGTGCCTATGAGTTTTTTGATATTGATGAGTGTGATCGCGTTGATCAGCTATATCCCACAAGCAATTTGGGGGGATAAGCGTGATTGGCGCATGGCGCTGCGCCAGGGTATGGGCGGGGGCTTTCTCTATACCGGGATTGATCATTTCCTGCGCGGGGCGCAGCGCTATCAGCCGATGATCCCGGATTATCTTGCGCCCTATGATTATGGCCTGGTGGCGATGTCGGGCGGGTTGGAATTGGCCGGAGCGATTGGGCTTCTTATGCCTTTGGCGGGCTGGCGTTTGGCTAAACTGCCAAACTTACGTCCTGTCGCCGGGGTGGGACTGGCCATGTTGCTCAGCGTCATGGTGATCGCCAATGCTCACATCGCCGAAACCCAAGCCCAGGTCGCTGGCATGAATTTTGGCGACGCCTATTTTGCCCTACGCCCGTTGTTTCAGCCCTTTATCGTGCTGTGGGCCTTGATCGCGTCTGAAGCGGTGATGGCGCGAAAGGCTTAACCCCCCTTAGGGCATGTGGATCTGGATATGCCCGCGCTCGTAAAACTCTTGGAAGACGGCGCGGGTCATGGCTTCGCTTTCATCAGAGAGCTGCGCGCCGCGCTCGCTCAGAGCTTTGAGGCAGGATTTTATACTGCGTGAGCCATCGGCCACGGTCAGAAAAAGCTGGCTGGCCAGGGACAGCGGATGGATGGTGCCCAGATGATGGGCCAGAACCGGCCCGGCCTTGCCCGTGGCAATCGGGCCTTCAATCTCCAGATAGGGTGAAGGGATTGGGACATAGGTCCAGAACGCTTCGGACGTGAAATCCGGGGTGAAGCGTTTGGGATCGCACGCTTTCTTGCGCAACCAAAACAAATGACGGCCATTACCTTGGGTTAATTGATCCATGGCGATGGCTTGATCACGCGGCGAGAGCTTTAAGCCCGTCTCGCGCAAAGGATGACCGGGATTGAGCGTGCTCATCACGCTATAGCGATGACGATCGCTCCAGCCTTGAAACTGTAGATCTGCCGCCTCAGCCAGATCATAAATATCGCGGACATCGAAGGCCGTATCCTGGGCGTTGAGGAAGGTATCGACGAAAGCTGCATCGTCCTCCAGCTCTGGGGAGATCGCGATATAACGCTCCACCGCATGGCCTTTGGGCAGATGCTGAAGAGCCTCGCGCGCCAGGGCGATATCTTTTTTGCTTTGGCCCAATCCCATGGCTTTAAACAGGCTTTGCACCATATAGACCCCGGTGCGCATGGCCTTGCCATAGACCATCAGGTGGAGGACGCCATCGTCCTTTAAGGCGTTTGAGAGCGCCCTGACCCCGGCCACAGGGTCGGGTAGGTGGTGAACGACGCCGCTGCACAAGATATAGTCAAACGCTTGCCCTAAGCTTGCGACATCAAACAGGCTGAGGCGTTTAATCTCTAGATTATCCAGGCCGTGATGGGCTTTTAATCGGCGACTTTCGGCCAGGCTGGTTTTGGCGATATCAATGCCTACGACCTGACAGGTCGGATTGCGCCAGGCGGTATAGGCCGCTTGAAAGGTGCCACATCCCGCCACCAGGATGGACAAGGTGCGCTCATGGCCCTCCGGCCAGATATTGAAAAATTCAAAACTGGGGTCACCCAGCAAAAATCCGCCCGGTTTGGTAAAATCATCCAGGGTTTTGATCGGAGTGGGATAAGGCCAGTTTTCGTATTGATTCTGAACCTTTGGATTGTCATGCACAGACAATACCATAACCGCCTCCAAAAATGACTTCAGCCCAAGCTAGGCCTGGGCTGAAGATTCGCACAAGGTTTATTTAGATTTTGTCTTAGTCGTTGCGATAAACCGTGCCGCGCGCCATGACGAAATCCATATCTTGAAGCTCACGAATATCGGCTAGGGGATCACCATCTACCGCAATGATATCCGCCGATTTGCCCGCTTCTAAGGTGCCCAGATGTGCGCTGAGTTCCAGATGATCGGCAGCATTAAGAGTGGCGGTGACAATCGCCTCCATCGGGGTGAGGCCCGCTTCGACCAACAGCTCGAATTCACGCGCATTCAGGCCATGACGCGACACCCCGGAATCCGTCCCGAAAGCGATCGCAACCCCGCCCTCATGGGCACGCCGGGCCATTTCGATCATCATCGGGCCGACCAAACGCGATTTTGCCCGTTGAAAAGGCGTCATCCAGGCCGCGGTTTCGGCCATTTCTGCAACGGTGACACCGGCCAGAACGGTAGGTATCAGATAAGCATTATTGCGCTTGAACAGGCGAATGGAGTCTCGGTCCAGATAAGTCCCGTGCTCGACGGAATTGCCGCCAGCCTCAAGAAACGAATTGATCCCAGTCACACCATGGGCGTGGGCGGTCACTTTACGCCCCATCATATGGGCGGCTTCAACGATAGAGGCGAGTTCGTCATCAAAGAATTGTTGCTCAACCCCGGCTGCGGTGTTGGAGAGCACCCCGCCGGTTGCCGTGATCTTGATGACATCCGCGCCGCCGCGCACCAATTCGCGCACCGCCCGGCGACAATCGGCAGCGCCATTACAGGCCGCGCGCGAGGTAAGAAGGTCCATCACTTCGCTGGAATAGCCATTGATATCGCCATGCCCGCCGGTGGGCGTGACCGCAGGGCCAGAGACCCGCATGCGCGGGCCGGGAATATCCCCGGCATTGATGCCATCGCGCAGCGCCGTGACCGCATCCAGATTCCCGCCCACATCCTGCACGGTGGTAAAGCCCGCCATCAAGGTCGCGCGGGCAAATCTGGCTCCATCAATGGCGCGATCCGCACTGCTATCGGTCACCGTCATCAAGCGGCCATTGGGGTTCAGCTCGCTGGTCATATGGACATGGCTGTCGATGAAGCCCGGCATGACCCATTGATCTGTAAGATCAATGATTTCAGCGCCCTCTGGGCTGGCATAGCCCGCCTCAACGCGCTCAATCACTCCATCGCGGACATAGATGGATTGCTCTGCTTGGAAGGGTTGACCTGGAATAGTCAGGACATGCCCGGCATGAATGACTTGCAATGACCCGTCTTGGGCCAGGCTCTGGCTGGTGATCGCGCAGGCGATCAAAGCGCTCGAGGCGAGCAGCTTTGCGGTTGTGTGGAACATAGGATCCTCCCCTTTTTTATAGGGGATATGTGAAGCGCCTGAGCGGGAAAAGTCAAATAACAAGCGTGAGACTGTCATAATGTGGGCATTGCCTAACGCCGAGATTACACGAGCATAACCTCGAGATTAAAGGATCAGACCCTACGGCTTTGTAATTTGAAACTTTATGTGCATCGCGGCAAAGCTCGAAGGGATCGTTGTTGACGATCGTTCCCTTTTGATGAGCTTAACCCGCGGGGTCAAACCCGCGGGTTCTTTTTTCTCGAAGGCTTTGATTTAACGCTCCAGCGCGCGCCAGGCGATATCTCGTCGGCAAAAACCTTCGGGCCAATCAATCAGATCAACCCCCTGATAGGCGTGATAGACCGCATCTTTGAGGTCCTCACCCAGGGCGGTGACGTTCAGGACGCGCCCCCCATTGGCCAGGATCGCATCATGAGGGCCCATTTTGGTTCCCGCATGAAAAACCATGACATTGTGAAGGGCGTTGGCTTCATCAATGCCGCGAATTTCGCTGCCCTTGTCATAGCTGTCAGGATAGCCATTGGCCGCCATCACTACGGTAACGGCCGGTTCGCTGCTCCAGCTTAAAGGGGGCAGATCACTTAAGCGGCCTTGCCCGGCGCAGGCCAAGAGATAGGGCACAATATCGCTTTCCAGGCGCGCCATCAGGATCTGGCATTCTGGATCGCCAAAGCGGACATTGAATTCCACCAGGCGCGGGCCGTTGTCATCAATCATCAGACCCGCAAAAAGAACCCCGCGATAGGGCGCACCCACATCCGCCATGGCTTTGATGCAGGGGATGACAATCTCATCCATGGCGCGCTGGCGCATGGCTTCATCCAGGATCGGCGCGGGCGAATAGGCTCCCATGCCGCCGGTATTGGGGCCTTGATCGCCGTCAAAGGCGCGCTTGTGATCTTGCGCGCCATCGAGCGCAATCACGCTGTCGCCATCGACAAGCGCAAACAGGCTCGCCTCCTCACCGTGCATAAACTCTTCGATGACCAGGCGCTGGGATGCAGCCCCGAATTTTCCGCCCAGCATGGCGTCAATTTCGGCTTCGGCTTCGGCGCGCTCGTTCAAAATAACAACGCCCTTACCCGCGGCCAGACCATCGGCCTTCAACACATAGGGCGGTTCAACCGTGTCGAGAAACGCTTTGGCCTCAGCGGCATCAGTGAAATTACCATAGCGCGCGGTAGGGGCTTTGGCCTTGTCTGCGATCTCTTTTGTGAAGGCTTTGGAGGCTTCCAAGCGCGCGGCGGCCTTGTTGGGGCCAAAGCATAAAATCCCTAAGGCTTCAAACCGGTCGGTGATGCCCTCGACCAGCGGCGCTTCTGGGCCCACAACGACCAGGCCGACGCCTTCATCCTGGGCCAGCGCGATCAGTCCTTCGAGATCATCGGCCTTCACATCGACGCAGCGCGCGACATCGACCATGCCTGCATTGCCGGGTGCGACGATGACTTCATCCACTAATGGGCTTTGAGAGACCTTCCAGGTCAACGCATGTTCACGGCCACCACTGCCAATGACGAGCACTTTCATGAGGGGGTCTCCTTAACGGTCGTAAGTAAAGGGGGTGGGCGCAGCGCACACAGTCGCAGCGCGCCCATCGTTAAAGAAGGGCCATAGCGCATGGAAGGCCCTTGGATCTAGTCCTAAGGCTCAGCGCGGCGAAATTGATCGGGGATTAGCGCGGCAGGCTGGCTAAAAAGCTTTGCGCGCCCGAGAGGTTCGCGGTCACGAAGTCCCGCGCCAGGCTATCACAGCGGCCAAAGCGGCTTTGCGCCTGGGAATAGCTATCGCGCTGAAGGCCAATCATCAGCGCTTGGCTGTGGCGTGCGCCGACCCGCTCATCCAGCAGCGAATTCATGGCTTGGGTGGCATCTTCTACAACCCGGCGCAGGGTGCTGGTCTCCCCCGATGACAGCACATCACAGGCCTCGTTAACGAAATACGCGACCGTTAAAGCGCTATAATCATCCATCAACCGCTGGGCTTCGGGGTCATCGCGCAGGACGGTCATCTGCGCCATGGCAGGTGACGTCATTGTAAATAAAGCGCAAATCAAAAATAAATGGCGCATCTCGACCCCCTCTTGATGTCCAAGCACCCTAGTGATGGCAGATAGTTGACGTGTTCGTCAATTGTCGAATTAGGTTAATGCACGAATGTTTGCCTCCGCCCCCCGATCTGGGTTAAGCTTAACCTGGCTTTCCAATAAACCTTTGATTGATTATGGCAATTACCAATTCCCCTGAATATTCCGTTTCGGAGCTGTCTAACGCCCTCAAGCGCACGGTCGAGGAAACCTATGATCATGTGCGGGTGCGCGGGGAGTTAGGCCGGGTCACGGTGGCCAAATCCGGTCATGTCTATCTGGACATGAAGGATGATAAGGCCGTCATCGACGCGATTATGTGGAAAGGTGTCGCCAGCCAATTATCATTCCGCCCGGAAGAGGGGTTGGAAGTGGTGGCCACGGGGCGGCTCTCGACCTTTCCGGGACGGTCAAAATACCAGATCATCATTGAAAAGATGGAGCCTGCAGGCGCGGGCGCGCTGATGGCGCTGCTCGAAGAGCGCAAGAAAAAACTCGCCGCTGAAGGTCTGTTTAGTCCCGATCGTAAGCGCGCCTTACCCTTCTTGCCCCGGGTGATTGGCGTTGTGACCTCGCCCACGGGCGCGGTGATCCGCGACATCCTGCATCGTTTGGATGATCGCTTTCCGCGCCATGTCCTCCTCTGGCCGGTTCTGGTGCAGGGTGATAAAGCCGCAGAGCAAATCGCGGCGGCGATTGAAGGCTTTAATGCGATTATGCCGGGCGGGGCGGTGCCGCGCCCTGATCTGTTGATCGTGGCGCGCGGCGGTGGCTCGATTGAAGATTTGTGGTGCTTTAACGAGGAAATCGTGGTGCGCGCGGCCGCAGCCTCTGAAATCCCGCTCATTTCCGCCGTGGGCCATGAAACCGATACCACGCTGATTGATTATGCCTCGGATCGGCGTGCGCCAACCCCAACCGGGGCGGCAGAGATGGCGGTGCCGGTGCGCTTGGATCTGCTGGAGCGTTTGGATGGTCAGCGCCAACGCCTGGGCGCGGCGTTGCTGCGCACCTTAGAGCATAAGGGCGCGGATCTGCGCGCAGCGGCGCGTGGGCTACCGCGCCCGGATAGCTTGATCGCAGATAAAACCCAAAGCCTTGATTATCTGCAACGCCGCTTAGGCCCCGCACTACAGAGCGGGATGGAACGCCGCGCTAATCGCTTAGCCTTGTTAGAGGTGCGCCTGCGCCCCGAAGCCATGGCGCGCGATGTGGCCGAGCGGATGCGCCGTCTGGAGGATCTGTCGCGGCGTTTAAAAGCTGGGTTGAGCCAGCAGATCGCCCCGCGCCGCCAAGGCTTGCAGGCCAGCGCCCAACGCTTGGTGCCCCAGCGTTTGGCCCGTATGACCAAGGATAAGGGCGATGCGCTAAGCCAGATGATGGCGCGTTTGGGCCGTGCCGGTCAGGCCCAGTCAAAGGCGCAGGCCCTGCGATTGAAAAGCCTCTCGAGCCAGCTTGAAGCCTATTCCTATCAGGGCACTTTGCAGCGCGGTTTTGCCCTGGTGCGCGATGAGGCGGGCCATGTGGTACGCGAGGGTCGGGCTTTGGCGTATGGCACGGGGCTCAGCCTTACCTTTGGCGATGCGACGCGTCAGGTCCAGGTGTTGGGCGAGGGCGATGTCATTGCACCCAGTCCAAGTGTGAAATCCAAACCGCGCGCAAAGGCGAAACCCCAAACTCCACCTGAACAAGGCAGCTTGTTTTAGGGGTGATGGACCCCGGATCAGGTCCGCGATGACAGGGTTTTTAGACGCGTCCTCGCTGCGCTGCGCGCGGTATCTCTTTAATGCCCTAACGGCTGTCGCCTACTTGAGGGCGGTCGTCCTTGCGACCCTTCGGGTCGACCTGTCATGCCAGACTTGATCTGGCATCCATGCCGTGAGCTTTCAGTATATTTCTAATCGACCAGAACTTGGCTCAACGCGTCCGGCATGGACCCCAAATCAAGTTTGGGGTGACAGATAAGATAAGTCCTCCCCTGCGAAGCGGGGGAGGTGGCCGGTACGGCCGGAGGGGGCATTTTTTTTCTTAGCTTTTCAATAAATACTGTCATCCCGGACGAACGATAGTG
>NZ_KB908056.1:0-273096 GCF_000382325.1 Woodsholea maritima DSM 17123 | reverse complement strand
CCGGGATGACATTTTTTGATTTTGTCATGCCAGACGTGATCTGGCATCCATGCCGTGAGCTTTCAGTATATTTCTAATCGATCAGAACTTGGCTCAACGCGTCCGGCATGGACCCCAAATCAAGTTTGGGGTGACAGCTTCCTTTGACGGTTCGCGCGCGCTTTCTGGCTGAATTCCTCCATCGCCCATCTTGGCCGTAAAACACATCATCAGTCTTGGTTCAGCTTGGATCTTCATGATAAGACATCAGGCAGGAACACGGAGAGCTTCATGAACAAGTTTGACCGCGATTTTGCGGGCGAAGCCAAAATCGAATATGGCGATGCGGATTACATCATCCTCCAGCCGGGGGCATATGTGCTGTGCGCGGTGACGGGTGAGCGTATTGCCTTGAACAATCTGCGCTATTGGAGTGCGGAGCTGCAAGAGGCCTATATCGATGGGCCGACGGCAACTAAGCGCTGGCTACAAATTCACGCCGATACGCCGGGTAATTAATCTAGCCTTTGAGGGGATGAGGATATGACCACTTTTCTGCTGGCGCTGATCGCGAGCCTGTCTCAATCTAGCGAAATGCCCGCTCCAGCGGCCCGTCCCATTTCCTGCGTGGGTGAGCATATTCAAGGCGCGTTACTGATCTGCCGGACTTTACCGGGCAGCGAAGTGAGCCTGGGTGATATTACCGTCAGCGCCGACGCCTTTGGTTGGGTGGTTCTGGGCCATGACCGCGATGCGCAGCCCGAAACCCAGATGGTGGTCCGCATGGGTGGTGAAGAGACGTATCGCGAAGACATCGCCGTGACCCAGCGTGAATACGATATCCAATATGTCGAGGGTGTGCCCCAGCAATATGTCAGCCCGCCAGACGAGGTGCTCGCGCGTATCCGGGCCGAAGGCGCGCGCAAGCGCGAGGCTTATACTTCGCGCTGGGATGTCCCAGGCTTTGCCGAAGGTTTTATTATGCCCGCCGATGGGCCGATTACCGGGGTTTATGGTTCGCAGCGCTATTATAATGGCGAGCCGCGCCGGCCCCATTATGGCCTGGACATGGCCGGTCCCGTGGGCACTGAAGTTGTCACTCCGGCCGATGGCATCGTGACCTTGGCCGATGCGGATATGTATTATGAGGGCGGTCTGATCTTTATCGACCATGGCCAGGGCTTCACCTCGGCCTTCTTGCATCTCTCTGCGGTGGATGTTGAGGTCGGTCAGGTCGTCAAACAAGGTGATCGCATCGGCGCGATTGGGGCTGGTGGGCGTTCAACCGGTCCGCATCTCGATTGGCGGATCAAATGGCATGATCGCTATATCGATCCGGCCCTGACGTTGGACCTTCAGCCCGAGGTCTTGCGGTAGAGCGATTTTTCAAAGCGCCGGTGTACCCAGAACCATTGC
Organism: Woodsholea maritima DSM 17123; assembly: GCF_000382325.1. Taxonomy (GTDB): domain Bacteria; phylum Pseudomonadota; class Alphaproteobacteria; order Caulobacterales; family Maricaulaceae; genus Woodsholea; species Woodsholea maritima. The sequence continues at coordinate 271,701 of NZ_KB908056.1, read as the reverse complement.
GCGGGCGCTTCATGGATCCAACGCTCAATAATTTGGGTGACTTTACAGGCGGTTTCATAAATCGCCTGGGTCTTGTTGGGATGGGTTGAAAGCGCGATGGGCTCATAGACCGTGACCTTGAAACGTACCCCGTCCAGGCGGCGCACATTCATCGGGATCAGCTTGGCATTATACTTCATGGCCAGGCGTGAGGGGCCAGAGGCGGTCATCGCCTCGCGCCCAAAAAAGGGCACAGCGATCCCATCATTCATTTTTTGATCATTCATGATGCCGACGCTATTGCCCAGCTTTAGCGCTTTCATCGCTTCCTTCGCGCCATCGCTGCCTTTGGGCGCGAAAATCCGCACGCCATAGGCTTCGCGTTGATCAATAATGCGCTGGTCGATGATGGGATTATTGGCGTGGCGATAGGTGATGCGGCAGGTCGCAACATGATTGCTGATCGTCGCGCCTAACACTTCCCAATTGGCAAAATGGCCCCCGACCAGAATGGCGGGCTCGCCGCTTTTGCTGATCTCATGCAGGATATCCAGGCCCTCGATCTCAACCTGATCGCTTTTTCCTGAATAATCCAGGCGGTGCATATTGGGGAATTCTGCCGCCGTACGCCCGAAATTATCCCACATGCGCACGATCAATTGATCAATCTCACGCTCATGCGCATCGGGGAAGGCCACGCGCATATTGACCCGGGCAATATGATCGGTCGGGGTTTTGGGGCCTAAGACTTTAAACAGATCTGCGCCAAACTGGCTGGCTTTTTCCGGGCCCATGGCGCGGAACATAGTATTATACCCGTCCCAGGCTAAGGCCTCGGCACGCCATCCGATATGTTGCAGAAATCCAGTCATGATGGCGGGTTTACTCCAAGGTGAGAGGCGCGTCCATCACCGTGCGTAGGTGCGCGGTGAGACTGTCAAGGTGGGAAATCTCGGCGCGTACAGGCCAGGTCAGGATCGCTTCGCGATGCGCGGGCGATAAGCGTACCCAATCTTTTTCGGTGGTGATGAGACGGGCCTGATGGGCTTCGGCCAGATCGAGAAGGCGGGCAATCTCGGCCTCGCTATAGGGGTGATGGTCGGGAAAGCTAATCGCTTCGACCAGATTTGCGCCTGCCCGGGTCAGGGCATCGAACACCTTTTGCGGGCGGCCAATCCCGGCAAAGGCCAGCAAGGGACCTTCGGGGGGTGGGGATGTGGGCGCGAGCCAGGCACGCAGGATCGGCTTTTCCAAGTCCTCCAGCCCCAGGGCGCGATAGGGTGGGGTGAAAGCGTCATCCGGGCCCATGACGATGATCATGTCCGCACGCGCGAGCCCGGCTTGAACCGGTTCGCGTAACGGCCCGGCGGGAAACAACGGACCTGGTCCCCAGCCGGTTTGCCCGTCGACGACGACAATTGAGTAATTTTTGTAGAGGGTTGGGTTTTGATGACCATCATCCATGATGATGACATCGGCACCATTGTGCGCGGCCAGATCCGCCCCGGCTGGGCGTTCGCGCGCAATATAGGCTTCGCCCGTGCGTGCCAGCAGGCAAGGCTCATCCCCGACATCGCGGGGTGTATGCCGGGTGAGATCCACTTTTAGCGGTCCCGCTTCATGCCCGCCATAGCCGCGCGACAGGCTGGCCGGGCGATGACCCATCTCGCGCAGGATTTCCATCAGACGCGCGGTGAGGGGGGTTTTACCCGTGCCGCCCATAGTCAGATTGCCGACGCAGATCACTTTGGCCTCGGCCTTATGGGGTTTGGTTGTTGCGATGCGGTGCGCCGTGCCCCAGGCATAAAGATAACCCAAGGGGCTGAGTAAGGCGCGGGTCAGGCGCGCAGAGCCGCGCGCTTCATCGGCGCTCCAAAAGCTGGGGGCGCGCATCGCTTAAGCCTCTTCAGGGATCAGGCGATCCAGCGCGTTCAGCGTCGTCTCCAAGGCCCCGCCGGAAGCGATCTTCAAGGCTTGGCGGGCGTGATCGAGGCTCGGTCCGTCCCCGGCCCAAACCTGGCGCACAAAGGCGGCGATGGCTTCGCTATCCTTGGTGATCACCGCGCCCTTGGTCTTGATATAGGCGGCATAAATATCGGTGAAGCTGGCGGTAAACGGCCCGGTGGCAACCTTCGCGCCCGCCTTGGTGGCTTCAACCGGGTTATGCCCGCCAATGCCATCGACCAGGCTGCCGCCCATCAGCGCGGCGGGGGCCAGGGCAAACCAGAAACCCATCTCGCCCAGCGTATCCACCAGCCAGACCTGGGTCTGGGCATCGGGATCTTGCTTTTTCGAGCGCTGGGCATAGCTGAGGCCCGCCTTGGTGATCAGATCGCTGATCGGCTGGGCGCGTTCGGGATGGCGCGGAGCCAAGATCAAGAGCGCGTTGGGATCGGTGCTGAGCAGCTGTTTATGCGCGTTCAACACCAGCGCCTCTTCGCCTTCATGGGTGGAGGCGGCGAGCCAGAGGGGGCGATCGCCCACCAGGGTGCGCATATCCTCAACCAGATTGGCCGGGGCGGGGGCGGCGGGGGCATCCAGCTTCAGATTGCCCGCGACGGCGATGTCTTGTCCGAGCAGCTTGGACAGGCCCTCAGCCGTGCGTTGATCGGCCGGGCCGATCCAGTCAAAACAGCCCAGCAGCCAGTTGGCGCTGTCATGCCAGGCGCGCCAGGATTTCAGCGAGCCTTCATTCATGCGCGCATTGACCAGGGCCATCGCCGCGCCGGTGCGCGCGGTTTCAATGATCAGATTGGGCCACAGCTCGGATTCCACGAAGATCGCCAGATCAGGCTGCCAATGATCAACAAAGGCCTTGGCCCAGTCCAGGCGATCAATAGGCACATAATGATGGGCGCTGCCTTCAGGAAGGCGCTGGGATAATAAATGCGCCGAGGTTCGCGTGCCCGAGGTGCACAGGATGAAGGCGTTGGGATGGCGCGCTTTCAACTCATGGATCAGGCAAAGCGAGATCAGGCTTTCGCCGACGCTGGCCCCATGGATCCAGATGAGACGGCCTTCGGGGCGGGCCAGCGCGCTGAGCCCTTGGCGTTCGCATAACCGCTCAGGGTCTTCCTTGCCTTTACGTACCCGGTCTTTCAACAAGGGGGGGACGATCCAACCGGCCAGATGCGTGCCTGCGCGATAAAGGCGCAATCCAAAAGGAAGGCTCATGGGCGCGCCTCCTCTTCATCACCCTCATCGCTCTTGGGGTGGGCTCGCCCTGAATTGTTCGCATTCGCAATACTCTGCGCTTCGGAGGCCGTGTTATACTGAGGACGCGGGGCAGGGGTGATGGGGGCGTGCCCGCAGGCGATGTCCACCTCATCATTCAGCGCCGTTATCGTGTCTTCTAACAGATGCATGTAATGGACAAGGCCCTCATCATCGGTCTCACGCGGGACGTGGATCAGCTCCCCATAGGTGATGACGCCGCGTCCAAAGGGCAAGGGCAGAATGAATTTGTCCCAGCTTTTCATCACCACGCGTTTTTGCGTGGACCAACTTAACGTGACGATGGGCACACCGGCCGCGCGCGCCAAATGCAAAGTGCCCGGTTCGGTGCGCTGTAACGGTCCGCGCGGACCATCGGGGGTGATCGCGACGCATTTGCCCATTTTGACGTGTTTGAGCATCAGGCGAAACGCTTTGAGCGAGCCTTTGCTTTTCTTCTTGGTCTTGTTCTCAGACGATCCGCGGATGGGCAGAAGATTGTGATGCGAGATCGTTTTATCGATCACATCACCCTCAACCGAGCGCGAAACAAGGACCGAGACTTGCTGGGCTCCCTTTTTGGGCCAGGCGTGATAGGCCATCAACAGGCGGCCATGCCACAGACAGCAAATAACCCCGCTGTTCAGGGCCCAGGCCGGTTCGGCGCGCTCACGGTGGCGCACCTCCCATTTCGTGGTGAGTTTCACAAAGCTCATATAGCTCGCCAAAACACCCGCAATGGCAGTCTGAATAATCGGAGAAGAGAGCAGTTTGCTGGCCATGATGTCTTGTCGGCTGTACCGGCGCGCGCGGTCAAGCGTTCAGTGTGGTTGCCTATCGAAGAGAAGTCAGTAAAAGCACTGCTGTTATGACCTATGATCTCGATAATCCACAAGACTATAAACGCGCCATGCAGGGCCTGATGTGGGGTGACCACGGGGTATTGCGACTGGCGTTCAAAAATATGCACCGCATCAGCGCGGATATGTGGCGCTGTAACCAGCCCAGCCCCGCGCAAATCCGCAATTTAAAGGATCAAGGGTTCAAGACGATCCTTAATCTGCGCGGAACCCAGCCGGGCCGTCATTATTATGATCTGGAGCATTACACCTGCCAACAGATCGGTATGGATATCGTTGATCTGCCTTGGGGCTCGCGTGAGGCCCCTTATGTGGAGCGTATTGAGCGCCTGATCGAGGTGTTTAACGAGATCCAATATCCGGCCGTGATGCATTGTAAATCCGGGGCGGACCGGGCGGGCATTGTCGCGGTGATGTATATGTTGCTGCATGAAAAAGCGCCCTTTGAGGTGGCGATCAAGCAGCTTTCAGGCAAGTACGGCCATGTCAAACAGGGTAAGACCGGCATGCTCGATCATTTCTTTGAGCTTTACCGCGTGCGCAATGCACAAAGCCCGATTGCATTCCTCGATTGGGTGCGCAACGAATATGACCGTCAGGCCTGTCATGATGGTTTTATGGCGACCTGGTTGGGCTCGGTCATTACGGAAAAACTGTTGCGCCGCGAATAGGGGTGTTTTGGGATGGCGCGCATTTATCTGACATCCCAGCTCAGCGTTGAAGAGCGCGCGCTGAGTGTGCGTTTTATCCGTGCCGGCGGACCGGGCGGGCAGAATGTCAATAAGGTCGAAACGGCGGTGCAATTGCGCTTTGATCTTAATCAGGCCCAGCACTGGCCGTTTTATGTCCGCCAACGCTTGAAGACTTTGGCCGGAAGTAAGCTGACCAAAGATGGTGAGATTGTGATCACCGCGCAAAGCGCACGCACGCAAGAGCGAAATCGCCAGATTGCCTTAGAGCGCCTCAGCCAGATGGTGGAGGCCGCCCAGATCGCGCCTAAAGTGCGCCGGGCGACACGCCCGACCCGCGCCTCGGTTGAACGGAACAAGGTGGCAAAATCTAAACGCGCCGGGGTTAAGGCCGCCCGCTCTAAGCCCAAGGATTGGGATTAGTGTCTGGGGTGGGGACGCTAGGCGCTCATGCTTACCGGGAGAGTTCGTTGGCTCGATATATGCTCGCAGGCGAAACGGGGGGTGGCCGTTTTCTCTGGGCTTTTCAATGAATACTGTCATCCCGGACTAGATCCGGGATCTATGCGCTTTGCTGGCACCCTCAATAGTTCCCGGGTCGCGCTAACGCTTGCCCGGGATGACATTTTTCTTTAAATTTCCTCGCTGCGCTGCGCTGCGGGCGCGCGTTCGCGCTTGCGGGCTGATCGCCCGATTATCCTCCCCTGCGAAGCGGGGGAGGTGGCCTGAAAGGCCGGAGGGGGCGGTTTTTGTTAAGCTTCCTCGCTTGGCAGCAACAGCTAAAACAAAGACCTGTCATCCCGGAGAAGCGTTAGCGCACATCCGGGATCTATAAACATGGCCATCACGGACAATAGATCCCGGCTCAAGGCCGGGATGACAGATTATCAAGACATCCTCGCTGCGCTGTGGGCGCGCACTTCTTATTTGTCCTATCGCCTGTCGGCTATTTGAGGACATTCGCGCTTGCGACCCTTCGGGTCGAACATGTCATGCCAGACCTGATCTGGCATCCATGCCGTGAGCTTTCAGTATAATCTAATCGAGCAGAACTTGGCTCAGCCCTTCCGGCATGGACCCCAAATCAAGTTTGGGGTGACAGGTTTTCAAGACATCCTCGTTCACTCTGCGGATGGATCTCAAAGCAAGTCCGCGATGACAGACCCAGCCTATCATCGCGTCTCGCGCAATTGCAATTTGACCAGATCGGCATAGAGCCCGCCTTGCGCCAGAAGGGTTTCGTGGGTGCCGCGTTCGCGCACCTCGCCCTCACTCATCACATAGATCTGATCGGCATGGCGCACGGTGGACAGGCGATGGGCGATGATCAGGCTGGTGCGCCCCTGGGCCAGACGGTCGAGAGCGGCTTGCACGCGCGCTTCAGATTGCGCATCGAGGGCCGAGGTTGCTTCATCGAGCAACAAGATCGGGGCATCTTTCAAGATGGCACGCGCGATGGAGAGGCGCTGGCGCTGACCGCCGGACAGGCTGGAGCCTTTAGGCCCCACAGGGGTGTCATAGCCCTGGGGCAAGGTCATGATGAAGTCATGGGCATCAGCGGCTTTGGCGGCGGCCACAATGGCCGCTTCATCGGCGTCCAAGCGGCCCAGCGCGATATTGGCCCGCACGGTGTCATCAAACAGGGTGATGTCCTGGCTCACCAAAGCCATGCGCGCGCGCAGGCTAGAAAGGGTCACCGTGCGCACATCCTGCCCATCCACAGACAAGACGCCGTCGCTGACATCATAAAGGCGCGGGATCAGATTAAGGACGGTGGTCTTGCCTGAGCCGGACGGTCCGACAAGGGCGATGGTCTGACCCGGTTCCGCTTCAATCGTGACGGATTTCAGCGCTGGGCTGCCATCGCTATAGGCAAAGCTGACGGCGTCAAAGCGGATATGGCCGCCCTTAAAAGTCAGGGGTTTGGCATTAGGCTGATCAACCAGCTTGGGCGTTTCATCCAGGATTGAAAACACCCGGTCCAGCACCGAAAGGCCCTCTTGGATGACCCCGCTGAGCGAGCCTAAAGCGCGTGCGGCGGGGCTGAGCGCCATGATCGCTCCGATAAAGCCCAAAAGATCCGTCAGGTCGCTGGCCCCGCTGGCAGCGCGCCAGCCCGCAACGGCGAACACGGCTCCAATGGCCAGCCCGCCGACCAGCTCCATCACCGGTTCGATCTTGGCGCGTTCCGCGACCATGGAGAGGGTGATCTTAAACCGCTCCCAGAAGGTGGTTTTGGCGCGTGCCTCGGCATAGTCTTCCAGGGCGAAGGTTTTGACCATGCGGGTGGCGGAAAAGCTTTCTTCCAGAAAGCTCGTCACATCGCCCATCTGGGTCTGCATGGCGGTGGAGCGCTTGCGGATAGCTTTACCGATCTTCAGAACAGGTTGCCCGGCGAGGGGAAAAATCACCAGCACCATCAGGGCCAGAACCCAGTCGAGATAGATCATCACCGCGACCGAGGCGATCACGGTAAAGCTGTCGCGCATCAAATTATTGGCCGCGCGCACCAGGCTTTCGCGCAGCATGGTGATGTCATTGGTAAAGCGCGAGATGAGGGTGCCGACCGCCTCGCCCTGCAGGCGGGCAAAATCAGCCTTGATCAGGCGCGCATACATCGCCGTTTGTAAATCACGCATCACCGAGAGGGCCAGGCGATTTGTGGCAAGGCCTTGATAGTAAAGACTTAAGGAGCGAATGCAGACGATGATGCCGACAAGGGCCGGGGCCAGCCAGATCACATCTTTCGAGCGCACCTGGATAAGGTCAGAGATATACTTGATCGCCAAGCCATAGGAGCTGACGGCGCTCGCGGTAATGATAGAAAGCAGGAGACCCCATAGGATCAGTTTCCATTTGGAGGCCAGCCAATCACGCCATAGCCGTGCGATGATCGCACGGCTTGATTGTGCCTCACCCGGCTGGGGCAGGGTAAGGCTGGGTGGAGTGGGGCGCGGTAAGGTCAGCGGACCGGCTTTCGTCTAAGGCTTAGTCTTTAGCGGGATCAAGCAGGCGATGGGCGTGAATGACGAAATAGCGCATATGGGCGTTGTCCACGGTGCGTTGCGCGGCCGCTTTCCAGGCTTTACGCGCGGCATCATAATCGGGATAGGCCCCGACAAATTCGACCTTAGAAAGGTCTTTGAATTCAACGGCATTGGGGCCAACATCGCTCAGCTCGCCACCGATCACCAGATGCAGAAGTTGTTTGTCGCTCATGGGTTAGATCTCCATCGTCTTTAAGCGTTCTAATAGCAAAGCATGCAGCGCCGGGCCAGCGGCCAGCGGCGGGGGTTGGCAGGGATCGGCGCGGTCATAGGCAATCGCATCACCATTGCGCGCGGTAAATTTTCCGCCCGCTTCTTCAATGATCAAATGGCCCGCGGCGACATCCCAATCATATTTGCCGCGCACCGAAACCAAGCCGTCATAGACGCCTTCGGCAATCAGCGCGAGGCGCAGGGCGGCGGAATTGACCGTGCCTGCCACCGCACACACTTCACGCAGCGCCGTTAAGCGCCCTGGATCGCCCATCAAGCGCGCCGCCTCTAAGGCATCGGGGTGATTGACCTTGATCGGTTGACCGTTTTTGCGCGCGCCATGGCCTTTGGCCGCATCATAAAGTTCTTGCGTGACGGGATTGTAAATCGCTGCGGCGATTGGCAATGCGTTTTCGATGACGGCGGCGGCGATGACAAATTCCGCGCGGCCTTTGACGAAGGCGCGCGTGCCATCAATGGGATCGACGACAAAGCTGCGCTTGGCGCTGAGGCGGGAGTGATCGTCCACGGTTTCTTCGGACAACCAGCCATAATCGGGCCGGGCCGTTTTCAAATGCTGTTGTAACAACGCATCTGAGGCGAGATCGGCTTCGCTGACGGGATTACCGGGTTGTTTATCCCAGGATTTGGCCCCGCGTTCATAAAAGGCGGCCACCAGCGCGCCCGCGGCGCGCACCGCAGATCCTAAAAGATCGCGATCCGCCTTAGCGTCCGCCGATGGCCAGGGTGTCGACATAGACGCTCGGTGAGTTGGTGGCGTGACGGAAGTCTAGATCATTAGCCGGGACCAGATTGAGCAAGATCTCAATCATATTACCCGCCACGGTAACTTCGCTGACCGGGTGGGTCAGGATACCGTTTTCAATACGCAAACCCGACACCCCAACCGACCAATCCCCGGTATTGCCATTAAGCGATGGGCCAAACATCTCGGTGATATAAAGCCCGTCGGTAATGGAGGTGATGAGGCTGTCTAAGCTGTCTTCACCCGGCGAGAGATGCACATTGGAGGTGCGCACACCGGGAGGCGCGCCGAGATTGCGCGCGGCATGGCCGGTTAGCTCTTGGCCCAATTGACGCGCTGAGGCGCTGTTATGCAGCCAGGTGGTGAGAATGCCGTCTTCAACGATGCTGGTCGGGTAGGTTGCGACGCCCTCCCCATCGAAGGCGCGCGAGCCATGGCCCCAATCTTTCAGCGGATCTTCGATGAGGTCGAGCCCTTCAGGCAGAACCTGCTGGCCCAGCTTGTCGCGCAGGAAAGACGTGCCGCGTGCGATCGCGGGCCCGGAAATCGCGCCTAACAGCGAACCGATAAAGGTGGTTGAAATGCGATTGTCAAAGATCACAGGCTTCTTGCCTGAGGGCATTTTATCCGAGCCCAGACGGCGCGCGGCGCGTTCCCCGGCGCTGCGGCCTAGTTCATCTGGGGATTTCAGATCCGCGGCGCGGCGCATCGTGTCTTGATCATAATCACGCTCCATCGCATCGCCGTTTTTGGCGATGGCGGCAACGCCGAGCCCGCGTTGTGAAGCCAGGCGTGTGCCATGAAAGCCCGTTGAGGTCATGAAGACCGTGGCGGCCAGGCTTTCGCCGGCACTGGACGAGCCGATCATCGCCACGCCCTCTACGCCCATGGCGGCGGCTTCCATGCGCAGGGCTGCCTCTTCCAAGGCGGCGGGATCATCGCTGACCGGATCATAAAGCGCGATCTCAGGCAGGGTTTTGGCTTGTTTATCGCGCGCGACCAAGCCGCAATAGGGATCTTCCGGCGCGGCTTTGGCCATGGCCAGGGCGCGCTCAATCACCAGATCAATGCCCGCTTCGGACAGGTCAGAGAAGGCCACGCCCGCCTGGCGCTGGCCGATAAAGACCCGCAGCCCGGCATCGCGCGATTCTGAGCGCTCCACCTCTTCCAGCTTGCCTTCACGCACGCCGACATCCAGCGAGCGCGTTTCAGAGATGGACACCTCGCAGGCCTCAGCCCCGCGGGCCTTGGCCCGGCGGATCAGATCGTCAGCCAGTTGCGAAAGATGATGAAGGTCGGGGGCAGAATAAGCGTGCGTCATGGGCCGGGCTATAGCCTTTTTTGGCGGGAATTTGCAACATTCTTGCAGATAATTCCGGGGGTAATCGGTAAAAAAGTCGTTGGGGATAGAGGCGTGGGTCTGGGTCTATTCGTCTTCGGCCAGAACCGGCATTTTCGCGGCGCGATCAATTGCCTGGACCAGGACATCAGGACTTTCCGCGCCGGAGAGGGCAAATTGACCATTGAAGATATAGGCCGGCACACCTTGAACGCCGAGGCGGCGATAGAAGAATTCCTCTTCAATGACGGCGCCTTCATCGCTGTTGGTGGCCAATAAATCACGCACCACCATGCCATCCATGCCGATGCTTTCACCGAGCTGCGCCAAAGTCTCGACATCACCAATATCGCGTAGCTCATCAAAATAGGCTTTGAACAGGGCTTCAGCCGCCTCAAAGCTCAGACCCTGACCCCCAGCCCAGCGCATCAGGCGATGGGCGCGCAAAGTATTGGGACGGATCTTAATCTCATCGAAGCGAAAAGTAATCCCGGCCTTAGGGGCAAGCTCTTCTAAATAATCACGCATGTTCTGCCAGCGCTCTGCGCCATCGCCAGAAAACTTGGCTTGCATAAAGCTTTGATAATCAACGCCTTCAACCGGCACCGTAGAGTCCAGTTGATAAGGGCGGATCAGTGTTTCAACGCCGACTTTGGGGCGTTTTTCCAGGGCCGTTTGCCATTGGCGCAGGCCCACCCAGCACCACGGGCATACAAAATCCATCACGAGATCAACGCTGACATTACCTTGGGTCATGGATTAAGAGGCCTTGCTGGTAAGGGAAGGATCATCGCTATCACAGCAGTCTGGTTCGCCGCACCGTGCCATCAAATCGGCGGTAAAGCCATGGGGATCGTCTTTGAGGCGATCATAGAGCTTTTCATCCACGCGTGAGGCCGGCACATGGCGCGAGGCCCAGCGCATGATGGCGGTATAAACCTCGCACAGATCCAGTGCTTTCTGCGTTGGGGTATACATGAAGGAGCGCTTATTTTCCGGATCGCGCGATTTGACGATAAAGCCCGCCGCTTCGAGGCGTTTAAGCCGGTCGGCCAGAATATTAGTCGCGATTTGCTCTTCGCCTTCAAGCAGTTCACAATAGCGACGTTTGCGCCCCATCATCAGATCGCGCAGCACAATCAGGCTCCAGCGATCCCCGAAATTGGAGACGAAATACTCAATCAGGCAATCAGAGCGGCAGTTGGATAAATCATTCATAGCCAAGATGTAAGCATTCCATCGCCATTTGACAAACCTTGCTTAGCTGTGACGGGCCTGTTCTGGGGTTAATTCGCTCTGTTTAGGGCTTAAAATCCGCGTTGCGGCAAGATCGCCGGTCACATTGACCGCGGTGCGGGCCATATCCAAGATCCGATCGAGCCCCAGCACGAAGACCAGACCATGGGGCGGGATGCCAAAGCTGACGATGATGCTGGAAAGGATCGCAATCGAAACCCCTGGCGCGCCCGGTGCCCCGATGGAGGCGGCAACCAGGGAGAGAATAATCAGCGCGATCTCATGGATCTCCAGATGAACACCGGCGATTTGCGCCACGAAGATCACGGCGGTGGCCTGATACAGCGCGGTCCCGGCCATGTTTACGGTGGAGCATAAGGGAATGACGAAGCTGGCGATGGAGGACGGCACGCGTAGCTTTTCCACTGCCGTTTCAATCGTTACGGGCATGACGGCGGCGGAGGACGAGGTGGAGAAGGCCAGAAGCTGGGCTTCGCCGACGGCCTTCAAAAAGCGCCAGGGACTGATCCGGCCCAAAAAGCCCACCAGCACCAAATAAAGGATTAAAAGCAGGAAAAGGCCCAGAAGGACGGTGCCGAGATAAGCCGTTAAGGTGAACAGGGAATGGACCCCCATCTGCGCGGTCATTTGCGCGGTCAGGCCAAAAACAGCGTAAGGGGTCAGATACATCGCCCATTTCACGACCGTCATAGAAACTTCCAGCAAGGCCTCTAAAACTCTGACCAGAGGGTCCATCTTCTCGCGGTGATCGCTGGTGACATAGGCCAGGCCCAAAAATACCGAAAAGACAACAATGGCGAGCATTTCGTTGGAAACTGCGGCCGCAAGCGGGTTTTCGGGTACGATTTTCGCGATCAGGGTCGGGGCGGCATTGGCAATTTCCACCAAGGGATCGGGTGTGATCGCAGTGACATCGGGCTTCAGGCGCGGCACCGGAATATTGCTGACCTCGACCATGCGTCCTGGGCGAAAGAGAAGGGCCAAGCTTGCGCCCAGGGTGGCGGCGAGCGCCGTGGTGGTGGTGACGAAAATCGCCAGACGTGTGCCCAAAGTGCGTAGACTTTCAGGGTTCGACGCGCCCGCGGCGAGGCCCAAAACGATGGAGCTGGCCACCAGAGGCATCAGCACCATTTTAATGAGGCCTAGAAAGATTTGCCCGGGCAGGGCGAGCCAATTGCCGATGGTCTCGGCCAAGGGACGGGAGATCCAGCCCAAATCGGGACCAAATAGCAGACCCACGCCCAGACCCAGGATCAATCCGGCGATGACTTGCGCCCATAAATGCGCCGACATCCAGGCGTCGAGTTGTTCACCTAAACTGCGATAATGTATTCGCTTAACGTCTTGAGACACAAAGAAGCTCCGCTGACATACCCACCAGCGAAGCTATAGGACAATTGGATGGACGATGTGATCATAAAATGTCGTAACGGCTCGAAATTAGGCTTTGATGTTCAAAATCTGTCCGATTTGATCATCTGCGGCACGAATAGAGGTCACCGCCAGGGACGCTTCTTGTTCCGCTTGGATGCGTGCAACGCTCGCTTCGACATAGTCAGGCGTGAGAGGCGTGGCGCGCCCAACCCGAGCAGGGGTGTCGGGGGGGGATGTGCGGGCAGGTTGAGACGCGCCAGTTCTGTTTGCGGCTTCATTGGGTCGCTCTGTTTGAGAGGCCGCTGATGGAGTTTGTGATGAAGGAACAGGCAAGGTACGAGCGACAGCTGTGTTTAACTTGCTTGTAGCGTTGGCGTAACTTTGTAGCCCGTATGTGATTGCGCTGTTCATGGGGAGATGATGTCCCAGCGCGGGCGCACATTCCACTGAAAGCGTTCAACCCAGTTAATGCGCGGTAAAACAGGTGGGCTGAAGACGGTTGCGCATGACCGAGTGAGATCCGGGATCTCTTGTATTTGCCGCAAAGGCTTATGGATCCCCGATCAAGTCGGGGATGACAGGTCAGAGATAAGTCCTCCCCTGCTTTAGCGGGGGAGGTGGCCTGAGGGGGCGGAGGGGGCGAAACGGGGTCGTAAAAAATGCCCCCTCAGTCAGCTTCGCTGACAGCTCCCCCGTAAACAGGGGAGCACAGGCCCTCAAGTGCGCGACAGCCGGTAGGGCGTGTGCGCCCGCAGCGTGCGCGAGGAAGCTTCAATATAAAAGCCGTCATCCCGGGCAAACGCAGTGCGACCCGGGATCAATTGAGCTTGCTTTCAAAGTGCATGGATCCCCGATCAAGTCGGGGATGACAGTATATATACCATGTCCGATAGGTGTGCTCTTGCGGGGTCTATGCCGTGAGTTTGAACGCGCATCCCACTAATCAAAGGAAGGCTGTCATCCCGGAAAAGCGAAGCGCACATCTGGCATCCATGCCGTAAGCTTGCCGTATAATCTGCGCGATCAGAACCACGCTCAACCCGTCCGGCATGGACCCCAAATCAAGTTTGGGGTGACAGTTTCTTGAAAAGTCCTCGCTTCGCTGCGGGCGGACGATTGTCCTTGCGGCCTAAGGGGCCGTTCAAGACATCCTCGCTGGCGGTCCGACATGTCCTCCCCTGCGAAGCGGGGGGGCGGTAGGCCGGAGGGGGCGTCTTTCTCTTGCCCTACCGGCTATCGCCTACTTGAAGGGGCGCGCTCCCCGGTTCAGGCTCACACTTGAAAGAAGTAAAAGGTTAAGCCACTGGCAACAGGACGACTTTATTGCGTCCGGTATCTTTGGCGGATTTCAGCGCTTTCTCGCCATGGCCCATCATGCGGTCATAGGAGATGCGTTCGCGGTCCGCGGGGGAATAGGCGATACCAAAGCTGGCGGTGAGGGGGATGGGTCGGCCCAAATCATCTTCCACGATCAGGTTTGCCAGCGCGCGGCGCATATCTTCGGCCAGATCCTGGATCGCGCCTTGATTGAGCCGGGGAATGATCATGCCAAAGCCAGAGCCATCCAGGCGCCCGATCACATCATAGGCCCCTAGCTCATTACGTAAGGTATTGACCGCGCGCGTCATCACCCGGTCACCCACTTCTTGACCATGGGTATCGTTGATTTTCTTGAAGTGGTCGAAATTGACCATGACCACAGAGACCGGCAGGCGCAATTGGCGCGCCTGGGCGACTTCCATTTTCAAGCTGCGGATAAAGGCGTTGCGGTTGACGGCCCCGGTCAGGGGATCGGCTTCGATCTGATCGCGTAAATGTTGGTGCAGGCGCACCATGCGAGCCGCAGCGCGCAGACGCGCCTTCATTTCCACCGCTTCATAAGGCTTGCGAATAAAGTCATCGGCCCCGGAATCCAACGCTTCGGCAATCCGGTTGTCGGTCGAGGCGCTGACGACGATCGTATAGACATGGGCGGTATCGGGACTGGCTTTCAAGGTCCAACAGGCTTCAAGCCCGGACGTTGGCCCGACCTCAACGCCGGTGATGAAGATGGCTGGGGGGCTGGTTTCCATCAGGCTAAGGGCTGAATCAGCATCCTTGATGGATTGCACGGTAAAACCGGCCTCCGTCAGCAGGCGCGTCAGGATCGAGCGCTGAACCTGGCTGGCTTCACACACCAGCACATTCATTTGCTGGGCTTCGACAATCACATCAGAGCTAAAGCCTACATCAGAGGCTTGGACGGTATCGTTCACGCGCTTGGCTCCCGCAGTCTTGAATGGGTTAACTTAATCTACTCATAGACCCCTTAAAAAGATGGAAACCGCGCGGGCAAAATCCTGTAATTTGTCAGGTCAAAGTCCCAAGTCATCCCACATCGCATCCACGGCTTTGATGACATCCTCATCCATATAGAGTTTTTCGCCCCATTCGCGGTGGGTTTCGCCGGGGAATTTATTGGTGGCATCCAGGCCGATTTTTGAACCCAGCCCAGAAATCGGCGAGGCAAAGTCGAGATAATCAATCGGGGTGTTCTCGATAAAGGTGCAATCGCGCGCCGGGTCCATGCGGGTCGACACCGCCCACATCACATCCTTCCAGTCGCGCGCATTGATGTCTTCATCAACGACAATGATCCATTTGGTATACATAAATTGGCGCAGATACGACCAGGCCCCCATCATCACCCGCTTGGCATGACCGCAATAGGCTTTCTTCATGGAGATGACGGCGATGCGATAGCTGCAGCCCTCGGGCGGTAGCCAGAAGTCGACAATCTCGGGAAATTGTTGTTGGAGGAGGGGGATGAACACTTCGTTCAAGGCTTCACCCAAAACGCTGGGCTCATCTGGCGGGCGACCGGTAAAGGTGGTGAGATAAATCGGATCGCGGCGCATGGTGATGGCCGTGATCTCAAAGACAGGAAAGCGCTCGACTGAGTTATAATAGCCCGTATGGTCGCCATAGGGCCCTTCAGGGCCATCTTCATCCAGCAGGACATGGCCTTCTAAAATGATCTCCGCCTCAGCGGGGACTTTTAAAGGGATGGTCTTACACTCAACCAGATCGACCTTTTTGCCGCGTAACAGCCCGGCGAATTGATATTCCGACAACGTGTCGGGAATAGGTGTGACGGCGGCCAGGATTGTGCCCGGATCCGCGCCCAGCACGATGGCGGCGGGCAGGGGCTCAGGCTTTTGCTTTTTCCAGCGCGCATAATGCTGCGCGCCGCCGCGATGCTTTAACCAGCGCATTAAAGTGCGCGTCTTAGACAGCTTCTGCATCCGATAAATACCGAGATTATAATCATCGACCTTATCGCTAGAGGGGCCTTTGGTGACGACCAGCGGCCAGGTGATCAGCGGCGCGGGCTCGCCCGGCCAGCAGCCTTGAATGGGCAGGCGATCAAGATCAATATCATCCCCGGTGAGAACAATCTCCTGACAGGGGGCTTTCTTCACCGTGTTCGGGCGCATGGACATCACAGATTGAGCCAGCGGTAACATCTCAAGCGCGTCTTTGATGCCGCGCGGGGGTTCGGGCTGGCGCAAGAAAGCGAGCAGTTCACCCACCTCGCGCAGATCCTTGGCGGTTTCGCGTGGATGGCCCCCTAAAGTCACGGCGCGTGCGACCCGCTTCACCGTCCCGAAGAGATTGACCAGAGCGGGCATTTCACTGGGCCGACCATCTTCATGAACTGGGTTTTCAAACAGAACCGCTGGCCCGCCGGTTTCTAACAGGCGGCGCTGGATCTCCGTCATCTCCAGATGGGTGGACACGGGGCGCTTGATTCGCACCAGATCACCGTCCTGCTCTAATAAATCTATGAAGTCGCGCAAAGATTTATAGGCCATACTATCCTCACAGAGATGTCATTGGCCTGATACCTAGGCCTGTTGAAGGTAAAGGCAAAGATCACGATGTGCATTTCGTGCAGTTCAGACTTTGCGATGGTTGGGGGTCTCGACCATCAAGGGACCAAATATGCGTATTCGATCACTGATCTTTGCGGCGCTTGATCGAAGATGCGCCTTATCTGGCCGAAGCCCATCGGGCCATGGCGCGGCGAAGATGTGATCCAGGGGGAATAATTATATTGAAATGAACAGATTCAATAACTACATTTAAAGAAATTGCCGCAAGGATGACATCTGTTTCCCCCCTTTGAATGATTACCTGGGCCGGTTTTTCCGGCCCTCTTTTTTGGTGAAGACGATGAAGGGTTTAATCTTCGTCCCAGTCCTCATCGTCATCGTCATGTTTGGCCTGGCCGCCTAAAACGTCTTGCCATTCTGGATGAAGTTCAAACTGGGTCTTGGCAAAATCAAAGCGGGGTAGGATGCGTCCACCACTGGCGCGCGCGTCCTCAACCGCCTTGGCGACCAAAGCGCGGCCCACGCTGAAGCCTGCCCATTCTTCGGGCATGGTGAAACTATCCAGGGTTGTGATTCGCCAATTGGGGCGTGAAAAACTCAGATATGCCTCAGACTTACCGGCGGCCCGCGCAATATAGCGGCCTTTGATACCGGTTTTTTCTTCTTCAATCGTGAAGGTGGGCGTATCTGTCATGGCTGTTTGGACCTTGCGCCAAGCGGGGGCTCCCGTCTTGGCGCAGGATGACGAATTTGTCTAGCTTAAGCGTTAAATTTGGAGAAGTCCGGGGCTCGGCGCTCCATAAAGGCCGTTGCCGCCTCTTGAAACTCGGGTGAGCGTAGGAGTGCAGTGAAGGCTTCTCCCTCTCTCACAATCCGATCGAGCAAGGGTTCCTGCTCCATCGCCATCAGGGCTTTGGCCTGACGCACCGCCGCCGGGGCCTTGGCAGCCAGGGTTTGAGCCAGGTTTAGAACGCGCGCATCCAAATCTTGGGCTGGGATATGGGCGGTGACGAGATTTTTCTCCACTGCGCGTTGATAATCCCATTCGGTGCCAAGCAGGAGGAGCTCTCCGGCGAGCGCGCGCCCAACCCGGCCCGGCAAGAGCTGGCTAGAGCCAAATTCCGGGGCCAGCGCCAGATCCACGAAGGGCGTCTTAAAGCGCGCATTTTCAGAACAATAGACCAGATCGCAATGGAGAAGCAGGGTGGTGCCGATGCCGATCGCCAGCCCATCAACGCTGGCGATCACAGGCTTGGTGCAGGCCATCAAAGCGCGCATGAAACGCTCCACCGGGGGCATGGGCTCTGCGCCAATGCTGGGGGGGTCTTGCATGAAGTCCATCAAATCATTGCCGGCGGTGAAAACCCCGGCTTCACCTTTAAGGATCACAACGCGCACGCTTGCATTCGTGCTGGCGTCCTCCAACCCTTCAGACAGGGCCGTATACATGGCGCGGGTCAGCGCGTTTTTCTTGTCAGGACGGTGGATCTGCAGAATACGGACATGGCCGTCATCGCGGCTTAAAATATGATCGCTCATCGCGCGGTTGTCTCCCAGTGGTTTTTATCTTTGGAAGGGACGCTAGCGCGCTTAGGGCAGGGGGCCAAGTTTGAAAGTCTGTGTTCGCTTATAGCTCATCATCGCGCACAAGGCGGGTCAAGGCGTCATAAACTTCATCGGCGCTATCAGGGCCAATCCGCTCAGCAATTTCCTGATTGAAATCGCGCAAGATAATCTCGGCGATCTCCCCGGCCTGACGCCCTGCTTCGGTAAGGGCGACAACGCTGGAGCGTTTATCATCGGGATCACTATGGCGGGTGACCAGATTGGCCGCTTCCATGCGCGAGATGAGACCCGTCACGGCAGGCGGGTTTAGGGCCAAGACCTCGCCAATGGCGCCCATGCGCCGTTCGCCGCGGCGTTTCAGCAGGAAGAGCACGGCGGCCTGGGCCGCCGTCACGCGGGCCTCAGCCTTTAGACGCATATCCGCTTCGCGATTGAGCCGCCGCGCGGCGACTTCAATTAAGAGGAATAATCGTCGATCGGTTGCGCGAACCCGAGCCATGAGCGATTTGACCTTCTTAAATAGATCGCATGCGAAGTTTTGCGAATCTCGCTTGCGTTAAATCGGGGCAAGTGCCCCCAAACTTAACGCGAAAACCAGTAAAAGCCCAGTCGTTCGATTGTCTTTGAAGACTTTGAGGCAAGAGCCACCGTCATGAATGTCAAAGCGGACGATCTGGCTCAAAAGATGAAGCACATAGAGCGGATAGACGAGGGCGAAGATCAAGGATGTGCCCTCTAAAATCACCCCAGCCGCCGTAAGGGCCGCGCTGAGGGCGTAAATCAGCCACAGGGCGGGCTTGGTCTTGTCGCCCAGCGCCAAAGCTGACGATTTTATGCCAACCATGGCGTCATCCTCGGCGTCCTGATGGGCGTAAATCGTATCATAGCCCAGGGTCCACAAGATCGCGCCTGCATAAAGCAAAAGGACGCTCGGTGTGATCTCGCCCGTTACAGCGCTATAGGCGATCAATAAACCCCAGTTGAAGGTCAGGCCCAACCAGACCTGCGGCCACCAGGTGATGCGCTTCATGAAGGGATAGGCGGCCACTAAGGCCAGCGAGAAAAGGGCGACCAGCTTTGCAAACAGCGGTAGCGCCAGAAAGATCAAAAAGCCCAGACCGACCTGGCCCAGTAAAAACGCCCAGGCTTGTTTTAAGCTGACCGTTCCGGCGGCTAGCGGGCGATCCGCCGTGCGCGCCACCTGGGCATCCAGATCACGATCAACAATGTCGTTATAGGTACAGCCCGCGCCCCGCATCGCGAGCGAGCCCAAGAAATAAAGCCCCATCCAGATCACATCAGAAAGGCCCAATCCCTGGCCTTGACGGGCGAGCAAAAGTCCGAACCAGCACGGCAGGCATAACAGCCAATAGCCCACAGGCCGGTCCATCCGCGCCAGGCGCAGATAGGGCCGGATTGCGGCGGGCGCGCGATCGACCCAGCTTTGGGCGATACTATCAGGGACACGGCGATCAGTTTGAAGGGTCATGGCGCTGGTGTGCCGTCCTTTTTGAGCGCTGACAAGGGGGCAAGTTCGCCTTGATAATGCTAAACCCCTTGCACTGCCCGGCAAGGGTGCGCATGGTGGCAGCTATGCGCCCCAGACTTTGGCGCAGGTTACAGAAGGAATGCCCCTGCGATGGCCACGCCACGCCTATTTTTAGACAGCCCCCTGCATGAGGGTGCACACATTGAATTGGGTAAGGAAGCTTGCCACTACATTTTAACCGTGATGCGTCTGAAAGGCGGCGATCAAGTCCGTATCTTCAACGGGCAAGATGGCGAATGGCTGGGCGAGTTGGGCGATGTCAGCAAGAAAACCGCGATCCTGGCCGTGACCCGCCAAGTGCGTGAACAGCGCAAGACCCCGGATCTGGAGCTGTTATTTGCCCCGGTCAAGAAAACCCGCACCGATTTCATCGTCGAAAAGGCGACCGAGCTGGGCGTATCGATTATTCGCCCGGTCCTGACCCATCGCACGATTGCCGACAAGGTTCGCGTTGAGCGCCTGATGGCGACCGCGCGCGAAGCGGCGGAACAGACCGAGCGTCTGGATTTGCCGGACGTCGAGGATGCGGTCAGCCTGGAAAAAGTCTTGAAAGACTGGCCTGAGGGCCGGGTTTTGATCTTCTGTGATGAGGCGGGGGATAATCCGGGCGAGGACTGGGGCGCAGACGCGGGCCGCGCCGGGCCTTTGTTGGAGGTTTTGAAAACCCTTGATCCCAATCAGCCGGTTTCGTTGCTGATCGGGCCAGAGGGCGGCTTTGATGACAAGGAACGCACGCTTCTAAGATCACTTGATTGTGTGCGTCCTGTGAGCTTGGGTCCGCGAATTCTGCGCGCCGATACGGCCGCCTGTGCGGCTCTAGGCGTTATTCAGGCCGTGATCGGGGATTGGTCGCTTACCCCGCGTCAATAACGCGTGTGCTTTATGGGCTGTGCAAGGGGGCGATCTGCTCTCTTGCAATTTGAAAGCAAGCTGCATAAGTCAGATTGTGTTCAAAGACCCTAACGGCAGGCGGGATATTTATGAGTGGGACCTATACCAAGGGCGGCGAAGGCGCTGTCATTGAGCAAAAAGCGCAACTCATTGCTGAGCTTGCCAAGGGTGAAAAGCCAAGAGAAGCCTGGCGCATCGGCACTGAACACGAAAAATTCGGTTTCAACACAAAGACCTTACGTCCCATCCCGTATGATAGCGCTGTCGGCCCGACCGTGCGCGGCATGCTGGAGGGTTTGACCCGCTTTGGCTGGGAGCCGGTGATCGAAAACGGCTTCATCATTGCCCTTAAACGCGATGGGGCTTCTGTCAGCTTGGAGCCCGGTGGGCAGTTTGAACTGTCTGGCGCGCCCTTGGAGACCATTCACCAGACCTGCGCTGAGGTGAATTTGCATCTCAAAGAGGTTCGCGATGTCGCCGATGAGCTGGGCGCGGGCTTTCTCGGGCTGGGTTTCTCGCCCAAATGGTCTTTGGAAGACACCCCGATGATGCCCAAGGGCCGCTATGGTCTGATGAAGGATTATATGCCCAAGGTCGGTACGATGGGCCATCAGATGATGTTCCGCTCCTGCACCGTTCAGGTCAATCTGGACTTTGCCTCAGAAGCGGACATGGTCAAGAAGCTGCGCGTGTCTTTGGCGCTGCAACCCCTCGCGACGGCGCTGTTTGCCAATTCGCCCTTTGCGGATGAGACGCCTAATGGCTATCTCTCCTATCGCTCGCATGTCTGGACCGATACCGATAATCAACGGTGTGGAACCTTGCCCTTCGCCTTTGAAGAGGGCTTCGGCTATGAGCAGTATGTCGATTGGGCGTTGGATGCGCCGATGTATTTCGTCAAGCGTGAGGGCAAATTCCTCAATGCGACCGGGCTCAGCTTCCGTGATTTCTTGAAAGGCCAATTGCCGATCCTGCCGGGCCAATTACCGACGGTGACCGATTGGGAAGATCACCTCTCGACCCTGTTTCCTGAAGTGCGCTTGAAAACCTTCCTTGAACAACGCGGCGCAGATGGCGGGCCATGGAGCCGGCTCTGCGCTCTACCGGCCTTCTGGGTGGGGCTGCTTTATGATCAGGCGGCATTAGATGCGGCCTGGGATCTGGTGAAAGATTGGACCCAGGACGAGCGTGATTCTCTACGGATCGCGGCGGCCAAAACGGCGTTGAAAACGCCTTTGCGGCATACCACTCTTCAAGAGGTCGCAAAGCAGGTCCTGGCCATATCGCGCCAGGGGCTTAAAGCGCGCGCCAAGCTCAATGGTCATGGCGAAAATGAAGCACACTTCCTTGATGATCTTGATGAAATCGCTTCCAGCGGTGTCACCCCGGCCGAGCGTCTGTTAGAGCGCTATCACACCGAATGGGGTGGGCAGATCGATCCGATTTTTGAAGCCAGCGCTTACTAAATTAAACACGTTTCAGCAAAGAGGGCTTGAGCCTTCCCCCCTGGCTATGGTCTATTGCCAGATCAACAGACAAAAGCATGCACGCAGAACGCAATCCAAATGGGATGAATGGGCGGCATGCTGGGGGAGAATATGGTTATTAATATCGTGGTGGCGATTGGCCTTTTGGTGACAATCGCGACGGCCGTACCGGTCTTTACCCAGATGCGCAAACACCCCAAGGGCTTGCACATCCTCTTCTTCGCTGAAATGTGGGAACGCTTTTCCTACTATGGTATGCGCGGGCTTTTGATTTTCTATCTGACCCAGCATTTCCTGTTCAGCGACAGCTTTTCTAGCTCGCAATATGGCGCTTATACCTCACTGGTATACCTCCTGCCGCTCTTGGGTGGTTTCCTGGCCGATAAATATCTCGGCGCGCGTAAAGCGACTGCCTTCGGGGCTCTGCTCTTGGTGGCCGGTCACTTCACCATGGGTATTGAAGGTAAAGAGGCTCAACAATTCCTGACCTATAATGATGCGCAATATGAGTTCGTGACCGAAGGTCGCGGCGCTTCGCGCGTTGTGCATCTGGAAGTTGATGGCGCAGAATATGAATTCCGTGCAAGCCAAGCCGGGGATCTGGAAATCGTGGATCTGCCCGCTACGGCGTCCCTTCCACAAATCTTGCCTGCCGGTGAGTTTGTGATGGAAGAGCCTGTGCGCGATCGTGGCTATGTCAATATCTTCTATCTGGCGCTGGCTTTGATCATCATGGGCGTCGGCTTCTTGAAAGCCAACATCTCCTCCATCGTGGGTGAGCTGTATGACGAGCACGACCCGCGCCGCGATTCAGGCTTCCTCCTTTACTATTACGGGATCAATCTGGGCTCCTTCTGGGCCGCAATCTTGTGTGGTCTGTTAGGTGAAACCGTCGGCTGGTGGGCTGGTTTTGGTCTGGCCGGGGTCGGCATGGGCGTTGGCTGGCTGGTCTTCGTTCGGGGTAAAGTCCTCTTCTTCATGCCGGGGAAAAACTTGATCGGCCATGTCGGTAATCCGCCGAAGCCGGAAGAGTTGAAAAAACCTATCCTGGGTCCAGTGAACACCGAATGGTTGATCTATATTCTGGGCACTTTGGGCGTCGGTGTTGTCTGGCTGATGGTTCAAGCGCACACCATTAAAATTGGCGAGTCTGACCTTCTGGCGGGCCTTCTGATTGTCGGTGGCGTGTTGTTTGTCGGCTATATGGTCTATTACATGATCAAGGAATGCTCGAAGGTTGAGGCGCAACGCCTGATTCTGGCTCTGATCTTGATCTTTGTCTCGGTCGTGTTCTGGGCCTTGTTCGAACAGGCTGGATCGTCCATGAATTTGTTCGCTGCGCGTAACACGCAGCTGGATGTCGTGGCGGCTGATGTGATTAATCTGGGGCCGATCGCGATCAATACTTCGATCACGGCCTCTCAGGTGCAGTCTTTCAATGCGGGCTTCATTCTGCTGTTTGCGCCGGTGTTTGCCGCTTTGTGGGCCTTCCTGGCTAAGTTGCAACACAACCCCAACACGCCTTTAAAATTCTCTCTGGCGCTGATCCAGGTCGGTTTGGGCTTCATGTTGCTGGTCTGGGGCGTAAACTTCGCTGATGACAGCTACCGCGTGCCGCTGGTCTTCCTGGCGGGTGCCTATCTGTTGCACACTACGGGTGAGCTATGCTTGTCGCCTGTGGGCTTGTCTGCGATCACAAAGCTGTCGCCGATGGCGGTTGTTTCGACCATGATGGCTGGTTGGTTCTTGTCGAGTTCGTTCGCGCAATATGTGGCCGGTATCATCGCGTCGATGACCGCAGCCGAAACAGTTGCCGGTCAGGTTCTTGACCAGGCTGCTGCCTTGCAAAGCTATGTCGATGTCTTCGGTTTCCTGGGCATGATGGCGATCGGGCTGGGTGTGGTCTTTGGTATTTTGAGCTTCTTCTTGAAGAAGCTGGGCCATGGACGTGCCGAAGACCAAGCGGTTTTGGAAACCGTTGAGGCCTCTGGCCCTAATCAAGATACCCATGGTGTTTAAGCGCTAAGGGACTTGACCTTTACAAAAAACCCGCTGAAGCGATGGCTTCAGCGGGTTTTTTTATACGCTTCATAAGGTTCAACATTGCGCGCGGTTATAGCCCGTTACCTCAACACTGGCGTGATCGGGATCAAAGCTCAGGCGGGTATATTGCAAGACGTCCAAGCCCAGTAATAATGCAGGTTCATTCGCCCAACCTAACTCTTGGAAGACGAAAAGATCGGCTTCGATCACGGGCATGCGCCCAACGCACACCTCGCCAATCTTGAAATGGGTCAAATACACACCAGCTGTTGCCCTTTGGGGGATGCGCGAGCCCACGCCGCGAAGATTGAGCACGATTGTATCATCAAGGCTCACCAGGCGGCGTGCTAAAGCCCTATTCGCAATGGTCCGGGTTGAGCCGGTATCGAGCATGACGTGGATTGGCTCTTGTCTCCGACTTATATAGGCCTCGCCCAATAAAATGTTGAAGTGATCGCTGATCTTAATATCCTGGCGGCTCGGCTCAGGGATGCCAAAGTTTATCGTTTGAGCGTGAAAATCCAGGCTATAGGGACTATCACTCAAGTGATTGGCGGCCAGGAGGCCAAAGGCCGAGAAGTCTTCATCGGGTTCAGCGAAAACAATGACGGTGTCCATAGATCTTGGACCAAGGCCAAAGTCGAAGCTTTCTAAACGATAGATGTGTGTATCGAAGCGTTCGGTCAATGATGTGGCGCTTTGATCGAATTCTATTGGGCGCTGATAGCCCAGATGCGTGGCAATGTGCTCAACCAGGGCGGTATGGCTGGCACCGGTATCAACGATAAACGGAAAGCGGCTCTGGGGCTCAGCATCATCGCGGTGCAGGTGAATGGAGCGGCCCAGGCTGACATCGACCACGTAATGCCCACTTTCGACCTGGTGCATGGGCAGGCTCGTGCGCTCAAGGTTTTGCGCCCCGCCAACACTGGATAAAATTCCCCCCGCCAAGAGGCCAAAGGCCCCTTGGCGAAGGGTCAGGACACGGTTTTTACTGCGCTGGGGGGGCAGAGCGACTGCGTCCTGAAAACTCGGCGGGCTAGAAGGTTTTTGTGACTTCCA
The DNA here is from genome assembly GCF_000382325.1 of Woodsholea maritima DSM 17123. Lineage (GTDB taxonomy): Bacteria > Pseudomonadota > Alphaproteobacteria > Caulobacterales > Maricaulaceae > Woodsholea > Woodsholea maritima. The sequence goes on along the minus strand of NZ_KB908056.1, from coordinate 246,491 downwards.
GATAGATCGTGCGGTAGAAATTGGTTTCACGGATTTCTTCCCCATTATATTGGCCATTGGCTCTGAGAGGGTCGAAGAAGACGCGCCGGCGGACATGGGCATCGTGGATCAGCCCATCAACGCCTAAGCGTGTTGTCACGCCGAAATAGCGGCTGGTTTCAACAAAGATGTCCAGATCACCTTTGGATTGTTGAATATACCGGTTCTCGCGCAATCTATAGACGTCTTCTTCGCTGGCATAGTGATAATCAAAGCCCCAGGCCCAACCCAAGTTTTGGAAATCTTGGCGGAAGTCGACATCAAAGCGCCAGTCAGAAACGCCGGGAATGGGACGAGTTTCACCGGTAAAGGGATCAGTGACTTCAGAATGACGCAGGGCAAAGATGGGTTCAAGAACCGCGCCGCGTAATCCGATCCGGTCCAAAGGCAGGTTGGCGTCGAAAATCAATTCGCTTCGCTTGCCGTTTTCGAGATTGCCGGGCCCTTCGCTGAGCCCGCCGCCGAGCGCCACAGTGCCGCTGACGGCATCATACTCACGATGATTGGCGGTCAGGGTGATTGTGGCATCCTCGCCAAAACGACGTTCCCAAACGGCCTCAGCCAGCCAGGCCTGGGTAGGTTCCAGATTGGGGTTGCCGGTATTGGTTTGGCTGTCGCGTACATCGACCGAAGAAATGAAGTCTTCAAAATTCAGCTGACCGATTTCGCGCTCAACTTTCAGGCGGATCTGGTTTTGCGGGTCAAGATCCCAAGTCAATGTGACATTGGGTTTGAAGTATTGAAGATCACGTTCTTGCTCAGCATCACCGCTTTGGCTAATGGTTGAGGTTTCCCAAGCCAATATGGTTTCAAGATTGAGGTTTTCGCGGATTTGCCAGCCATGAGAGGCCGAGAAATCCCAACGCACTTCTTCCACGCGGGTGTTACTGACCGGCAGGGCAACGCGAGCCAGCCCTGATCCATCATCTTCTTGCAATAGAAAATCACTGTCACGGAAATTGAAGGCGCGTTCAGCCGTAAACTCAAAACTATGCGGGCCCTGCGGCGTCCAGCTCAGCTGGGAGCGCAGGATCTGCTCACCAAACTCTACCTCATCATCAATCAAGGCACGGTGATCAAGCGGACCGTCGGCGCGAAGGGTGGTAAAATCTCTGCGGGCATCACGATTTCCGTCGCGATAAAACCCAATGAATTTGAGGCTTAAAGTCTCAGAGAAAGCATGTTCATACTCAGCATTGAGATTGTAAACAAAGCCTCCGACATCGCGGTCTTGTTCCTGAATGTCGACATAGCGTCCTTGACCATCGTAGTGACGCGAAATGCCATACCAATCATCGTGCCAGTTCCAGCCTTGAGCCGAAAAGGTGAAAGTGTCGCCATTCGCAAAATTGTACGTCGCATTCATGAAGGGCGAGGCTTCGTAAAAGAAACCGTGATCACGATCTTCGAGGTGATCGGTCAGTTCGCCCACGCTATTATAGCGCTTGCGGTTGGCCGGATTGCCACCGCCAGCGGAGTTAAGCTCAACCCCGAAGGTGATATCATGATTGTCCCCGGCAAAGGTCATAGACGCTTCCCCGCTAGGCATGATGCGATTGCTTTCCCAATGGGTAAGGCGCAGGCGCGTTGAACCACTGGTCCCGGCCCCTTCTTTAAGGTGAACATTAACGACGCTCGATTGGCCGCGCATATCAATGCCGGGAACATTGCCCCGGATCAGCTCAATGGAGACAACATCAGAGGCCGGGATGCGACGCAGCGTGCCAAAGGCCCCGCTGCCCTTTGTGCTGACCCGATTGCCGTTGACCAGAACATTACTCAAAGCCCCGGCGAGACCGCGGCGGTTGTCGCCATCATCAATGGTAAAGCCGGGCACTTGCTGAACCATGTCAAGCGCAGTAAGGGCATTGAATTGGGCAAAAAATTCGCTGTCATAACTCATCATCGAGCTATCAGATGCAGCTGTGTTTTGCGCCGTGGCCAAGGGTGCGCTGGCGACGCAGAGCAAGAGTGCGCTCGCAAGCCCAAGAGAGAATTTCGTCATAACAATGTCCCCAATCCGGTCGAAATATGACGGGACCATATTTTTGTCCGGATCAAAGCTGTACTGAACTTTTGGTAGGTAATCTCACGGGGGTGTGAGATGGGCGTGAATTGAGTAAATTCATATGTTTCAAGTTTTTGATTTTTCAATTTAAATTACATTGTCAGTATCTCTGGCCGGTGTAATTTTTACGACCTTAAACATCTGTCACATTTCTTGAATATTACACACGCTTCATAAAAAGGCGCAGCCCTATAGGGCTGCGCCGGCGTTCGGCCGTCCCCTTTAAAAGGTTTTACTGATCTCTAAGAAAATAGAGCGATGGGCGCGCTGCTATAAAACAGGCTGTGTTTGAATTCATATTCACATGAATGCGATCAAGGTCGCGTGATATAGTTGTGATGATAGAAATAAAGTCACATCATTATTATCTCTTGTGATCCCATATCATAAAAAAGAGAGCCAATTGGCTCTCTTTTCACTTAAAAATCACGAGGTTCTGATTTAACCCGCGCCGCCAAGGGTCAAGCCTTGCAGGGTGAGGGAGGGTTGACCGACCCCGACAGGCACGCCTTGGCCCGCCTTACCACAGGTGCCGACACCAGGGTCCATTTCAAAGTCATTGCCAATGGCGGAGATTTTGGTCAAGGCGGTGGGGCCATCCCCGATCAGGGTTGCGCCTTTGATCGCCTCTTCAATTTTGCCGTTGCGCACGCGATAGGCTTCGGTGCAGCGGAATACAAATTTGCCGGAGGTGATATCGACCTGACCGCCGCCGAAATTCTTGGCGAAGATGCCGTCTTTGACATCGGCGAGCATCTCTTGCGGATCACGATCCCCATTGGCCATAAGGGTATTGGTCATGCGCGGCATGGGCGGGCAGGCATAGCTTTCGCGTCGGCCATTGCCAGTGGGGGCAACGCCCATCAGGCGCGCATTCATGCGATCTTGCATATAGCCGACCAGCTTGCCGTCCTCGATCAGGGTGGTGCGTTGGCTGGGCGTGCCTTCATCATCAAAGGTGATCGAGCCACGTCGGTCGGCAATCGTGCCGTCATCAATGACCGTTACGCCTTTGGCGGCGACGTGCTGGCCGACTTTTCCGGCGAAGGCAGAGCTGCCTTTGCGGTTGAAATCGCCTTCCAGGCCGTGACCGACGGCTTCATGCAGCAAAATCGCGGGCCAACCGGCCCCCAGCATCACCTCCCATTCGCCCGCAGGCGCGTCGACGGCAGCGATATTGACTTTAGCCACGCGTAAAGCCTCATCGGCGAGGGCTTTCCAGTGTTCCGGCGCGATCCAGCGTTCAAATTCGGCACGTCCGCCCGCGCCGGCTGAACCGCTTTCCCGGCGGCCTTGGCGCTCTATCGTGACGGAGACATTGAGGCGCACCAGAGGGCGAATATCGGTGCGTACATCGCCATCGGCGCGTACAATGGCGATCACCCGGCGCTCCCCGCTGAGGGAGCAGGCGACCTGGACAACCTCGTCATCCTTGTTGCGTAAGTAAGCGTCGATCTCGGCCAGCAATTTCGCTTTGGCATCGAAACCGGGCGAGACGATGGGATCAATATCGCCATAGAGGACATTATTGGTGCGCGCAGGCGGTGGGGCCATGACGGCATTACGGCCCTGGCGCGCGGCGCTGGCCGTTGCGGCGGCGCGCTTTAGAGCCGCCAAAGTCGGATCATTGGAATGGGCAAAGCCAAAGCTGTCCTCAAAAACGCTGCGTAAGCCAAAGCCGCGCTCAGAATCGAAATTGGCCATTTTCAAGCGGCCATCATCAAAGGCGAGGGATTCCGATGTTGAGACCTCTAGGAATAATTCCCCATCATCGGCCCCGCTTAAAGCCTCGCTGAGGACGGTGCGGGCTTGCTCGGCGGTAAAGTCAAAAGCGTCAAAGGGGGTGGAGGTCATCAGGGCTCGGCTCCGCTATTATCTTACGATGAGATCTAAGACATAGCGCGCCAGACTGCCTAGCGCGAGGGGCGCGCGGCAGTTTCATGCGGATAAGGCAGGAATAAAGAGGCGCGAACTAGCCCTGATGCTGGCGAAAGCGGCGGGGCTGAGCGGCAAACTCAACATTGTCAGGGGCAAGCGCTGCGGCCTCACCATAAGCGAGATAGGCTTCATCCCACAGGCGCAGACCCTCCAAAGCGATCGCACGATTATAATGCGCCAGGGCTGGATCAGAGATATTGAGGCTAAGCGCAGCTTCCGCGGCCCCCAGGGCGCGCTGGAACTGCCCGGCTTTAATAGCGGCGGCGGCGAGATTGAGATGAGCCACGGCCATGTCAGGCTCTAAGCTGATGGCGCGCTCCAGATCGGCGAGGGCGGGGCGGATTTCATTGCGGTTCAGCGCGATAATGGCGCGATCAATGAGAATTTCTGCGGTTTTGCGGGTATCGTGCGTGCTGGCGTTCAGGGCATAATCACATGCCCCCAAGGTCGAGGCGCTGGGAGTGATCATTCGCGTTCCAGCCTGACAATCGGTGAGGGCGGCCAGATAAGAGGCATCGGGATTGACGCGCGATTCTCGCGAATCTCTTTCTTGGCCATGGGCATTGCCGCCCATGATGAAGGACATCAAAAGGATGAGGCCAATCGCAACGACGAGGCCTGCAAGCCCGCCAAAGGCGGCGTCTTTAATGCATTTATTCCGGCTTTGGTTCTGATCAAAGGCCATTGCAATTCCCACCCAAATGTTTAACCCCACATAGACAATAACAAACTCAAACTAGATTCACCAGAGGCGGAATTAGGGTCGGGGTGACAAAAAGTGGCACCCCTGCGACAAAAAGGCGCCATTAACCTCCTGACAGGGAGGGAGGACCGGCCTATATTCCGCCGCAATCTGACACTCTTGGTGTCTTTATTTCGAACCGTTGACCTTTCGGGGGAGCCATGCGTTTCCAGGCCGCTCTTATCGCCTTCATCGCCTCTATCCTGTTCGCCTCCGGGGCGTCCGCCACTGTGCGCGGTATTGCCACGGATAAACAAGTGAGCTTGCAAGAGGCTGCCACACCCGTCATGGAAGCCATTACCAGCTTCCATTCCATGGTCCTTTGGATCATCACCATCATTACCTTAGTCGTCTTGGCGCTCTTGCTGTGGGTGATTGTGCGTTACAACGCCAAAGCCAACCCCAACCCCAGCAAATTCAGCCACAACACTTTGGTGGAAATCATCTGGACGGCCGTACCGGTTCTGATCCTGGTGGTTATCGCGGTGCCGTCTTTCCGTCTTCTCTATCTTGAAGATGTGTTGCCGACCGAGCAGAACGAAGCTGGTGAGACCGTTAGCGCCGTGGATATGACGATTAAAGTCACGGGCAATCAGTGGAACTGGACCTATGCCTATCCTGATCAAGGCGGGTTTGAGTTCATTTCAAGTATGGTTGCCGCCGAAGATATTGGCCCGGGTCAGCACCGCAATCTGTCTGCTGATCTGCCGATGGTCGTTCCCGCTGGCCAGACCGTGCGTTTGGAAGTAACGGCGTCTGATGTGATCCATAACTGGGCCATGCCCGCCTTTGGGATCAAGATGGATGCGATCCCTGGGCGTTTGAACGAAACCTGGTTCTATGTTGAGCAGGAAGGCGTTTATTTCGGTCAGTGTTCTGAGCTATGTGGGCGTGATCACTCTTTCATGCCGATCGAGCTGCACGTTGTGCCTCAAGATGTCTTTGATCGCTGGATTGCAGCGGCTCAAAACGATCCTTACACCGCGCCGGAAGTTTTAACGGCCTATTACCAAACTCAAGGCGAGACCCAACTCGCTGCTCTGCGCTAGAGGTAGCTGAACATGTCAAGCGAAGCCGCCGCTCACCACGACGACCACACGCCAAGCTATTGGAGCTGGAAACGTTGGGTGTACTCGACCAATCATAAAGATATCGGCACCATGTACCTGGTCTTTGCGATCCTCGCAGGGATTATCGGGGGCGCGATGTCCGGTCTCATCCGCTGGGAACTTGCAGAGCCAGGCCTTCAGGTCTTCAATAACGGCTTCTGGGGGAACTCTCACAATTATAACGTCATCACCGCGATGCACGGCCTGATCATGATCTTTTTCATGGTGATGCCGGCTATGATCGGGGGCTTTGGTAACTGGTTCGTGCCTTTGATGATTGGCGCGCCGGACATGGCCTTCCCGCGGATGAACAATATCTCGTTCTGGCTCCTGCCTTTTTCTTTCTCTCTGCTGCTTTTGTCCATGTTTGTACCGGGCGTTGGCGGGGATAACGGGTTCGGCGGCGGCTGGGTGATGTATCCGCCGCTTTCAACCTCGGGCCATAATGGTCCGGCGTTCGATTTGGTCATTCTGTCTCTGCACATTGCAGGGGTCAGCTCGATCCTCGGCGCGATCAACTTCATCACCACCATTTTCAACATGCGTGCCCCTGGCATGACCTTGCACAAAATGCCGCTGTTCGCCTGGGCGACCTTGGTGACGGCCTTCTTGCTGCTTCTGTCTGTGCCTGTTCTGGCGGGCGCGTTGACCATGTTGCTGACCGATCGTAACTTCGGCACGACCTTCTTTGATCCAGCGGGCGGTGGTGACCCCATCATGTTCCAGCACTTGTTCTGGTTCTTTGGTCACCCTGAAGTGTATATTCTGATCCTGCCTGGCTTCGGCATCATCTCGCACATCGTTTCGACCTTCTCACGCAAGCCCGTCTTCGGCTATCTGGGCATGGCCTATGCGATGGTCGCCATCGGCTTTATCGGCTTCATCGTGTGGGCACACCACATGTATACCGTGGGTATGAATGTGAATTTGAAGGCTTACTTCGTGGCCGCCACGATGATCATCGCGGTGCCAACCGGGATTAAGATCTTCTCTTGGATTGCCACCATGTGGGGCGGGTCGATTTCCTTCCGTACCCCAATGATCTGGGCGATCGGCTTCATCTTCCTGTTCACCGTCGGGGGTGTGACCGGGGTTATGCTGGCCAATGCCGGTGTGGACCAGGCTTTCCATGACACCTATTATGTTGTGGCGCACTTCCACTATGTTCTGTCCCTGGGTGCGGTGTTCTCGATCTTTGCCGGTTTCTATTACTGGTACGAGAAAATCTTCGGCGTGAAGTACAATGAGATGCTGGCCAATATCCAGTTCTTCTTCTTCTTCGTCGGTGCGAACCTCATCTTCTTCCCGCAGCACTTCTTAGGCATGGCCGGTATGCCCCGTCGTTATGTTGACTATTCAGATGGTTATGCCTTCTGGAACATGGTCTCTTCGATTGGCTATGTCGTCATGCTCGTTGGGATGTTCTTCTTCCTCTTGGTTCTGGTTGAAAGCATCTTACTGCGGAACACACCGAAGCGTCGCCCAGAGGCGAACCCTTGGGGTGAAAGCGCAACGACTTTGGAGTGGACCTTGTCGTCTCCTCCGCCTTTCCACCAATTCAACGAATTGCCGAAAATCAAGTAAGCTGTTCGAGGAAAGTGAGACCATTTTGACCGACATGAGTGTCAGTCCACGCGCGGGCGGTGCTGTTTCGACAGCGTCGCCCCGCGACTATTTTGACCTGATGAAGCCGCGGGTCATGACCTTGGTGGTGTTCACCGGGTTGGCCGGCCTTGTGGCGGCCCCAGTGGACATGAATATTGTGTCTGCCGCGATTGCCATTCTGGCATTGGCGGTCGGGGCGGGTGCTGCCGGTGCCCTGAATATGGCCTATGACAGCGATATTGATGCGGTGATGAAGCGCACGCGCCTTCGTCCGATCCCGCGCGGCGTTGTCAGCCGTGAAAATGCCTATGCCTTCGGGATTGTTGCTGCTTTGGGCGCTTGCTTGTTGATGGCTATGGCTACCAATTATGTCGCCGCGGGCCTGTTGGCATTTTCCATCTTCTTCTATTCCGTCATCTATACGATGGTGCTTAAACGCTCGACCCCGCAAAATATCGTGATTGGCGGTGCGGCCGGTGCCTTTCCGCCGATGATCGGCTGGGCCTGCGCCACCGGGGATGTCAGCTGGAATTCCATCCTTCTGTTTTTGATCATCTTCTTGTGGACGCCGCCCCATTCCTGGGCGCTGGCCCTCTATAAAGCCGGTGATTATTCTGCGGCCAAAGTCCCGATGATGCCCGTGGCCAAGGGCGCGCCCTACACGCGTATTCAGATCGTGCTCTATACCTTTGCCTATCTGGCGGCCAGCCTTTCGCCTTTGACGACGGGGCTGGGCGGTGTCGTTTATGCTGTGGCCTCTGTAATTGGTGGCGCGCTCTTCTTCACGCTGGCGATCCGTGTGGGGCTCTCGCGCGCAGGCGATGCCAATGCGGCCGAGGATGAGCTTTATGCCGTGCGTGCGGGCGACAAGGCTGCGCGTGATCTGTTTGCTTACTCGATCGCGCATCTGACATTACTTTTTGCCGCACTCCTGATCGAACATGGCCTGGCGGCCTATATCCCCTTGTCTCGGATATGGGGTGCATAAATGAACCAAGATCACATGACGTCTAACACCAATGACAGCCACGATACCCTTCATGGGGAAAAGCTGGATTTTGTAAAGCTGAGCCCGGAAGAGCTCGCGGCCCGTAACAAGCGCAATATCATGATTGCCTTATCGCTCGTGGGCTTTATGGGGCTGATTTTCGCCGTCACCGTTATTCGTTTGGCGAGCAATATTTCGGCCGGGGGTGCGGGCTAAATGAAGTTTTTACGTGATAAAAATACCCGCGTTTTAACGATCTGCCTGGCTGCGGTGGTGACCATGGTGGGCATGGCCTATGCCGCGGTCCCACTGTACAATCTTTTCTGTCGGGTGACGGGCTATGGCGGCACGACACAGGTCGCTGAGGCGGATACCGGCCAGGTTCTTGATCGCACGGTTGAAATCCGCTTTGACGCCAGTACTGATCATTCGATGCCCTGGGTGTTTGAGCCAGTACAGACCAAGATGACCGTGCATATTGGCGAATCAGTTTTGGCCTATTACCGCGCCACTAATCCGACCAATCATCCGATTACTGGGGTTGCGACCTATAATATCACCCCGTTTAAGGCGGCCCCTTATTTTTCCAAGATCGAGTGTTTTTGTTTCACAGAACAGACTTTGGCCCCAGGCGAGAGCATGGATATGCCGGTTCTGTTCTTTGTGGACCCTGATCTTGATGAGACGGCACGTCTGGACGATGTGCGCATCATTACCTTGTCTTATACCTTCTACGAAGCAGAATCGGATGAGACAAATATATCGTCTGCCGGACCTGATCGGGGAACGGCGAGTTTGGATTGAAGTTAACGGTGAGCCCGGCTATGACGGGCGCATGACTGTGTAGGGACGTTCAGGAGAATAATAAATGGCTGGCGGCGCAGTAAAACACGATTATCACTTGGTAGATCCAAGCCCATGGCCCTTCGTCGCGTCGTTATCGGCGTTCATTCTGGCGATTGGGGCTGTGACCTTTATGAAAGGTCTGGTGACGGATGAAGCCAGCTGGGCTTATTTCTTTCTGGGCAAAGGCCATCCGTGGCTGATGATCCTGGGCTTCCTGGGCATCGGCTATGTCATGGTCGGCTGGTGGGGCGATGTGATCAAAGAATCGCTCAAAGGCGATCACACTCCGGTTGTTGATCTGGGTCTGCGCTATGGCATGATCTTGTTCATCGTCTCGGAGATTATGTTCTTCGTGGCCTGGTTCTGGATGTTCTTTGAAGGCGCTTTGTTCGGTCATGACCGCGCGGGACATCGCTGGAACACTGAAATGTATGAATTGGGCGATTGGGCGACGCAGGGCTTCACCGCCGGCATTCATACCTTTGATCCTTTCCACCTGCCTTTGATCAACACCTTGATCTTGTTGTTGTCAGGCACGACAGTGACCTGGGCACACCACGCGATCCAGCATGGCGATCGTAAGGGTACGAAAATCGGCCTTCTGTTGACCGTGATCTTGGGCTTCTTGTTCACCTGCATGCAGGCTTACGAATATAGCCACGCTCAGTTCGGTATTTCGGGCAGCCTTTATGGCGCGTCTTTCTTCATGGCGACCGGTTTCCACGGGGCGCACGTGATCATCGGGACAGTCTTCCTCCTGGTCTGCTTGCTGCGCGTTCTGGCTGGTCAAATGACCCCGCAAAAGCATTTCGGTCTGGAAGCGGCGGCCTGGTATTGGCACTTTGTTGACGTGGTATGGTTGTTCCTGTTCGCCTTCGTTTATGTCGTCTTCCAAGGCGCTGTTAGCGGTGGGCACTAGTGACCACACGTCCTGATCCCTTCATCGCCGGGCTGCGTTCGCGCTGCCCGGCGTGTGGTGAAGGCCCATTATTCGATGGGTTTTCTAAAGTGACCGAGCATTGCGATGCCTGCGGTCAAGACTTCAGTTCTGAAGATATTGGCGATGGCCCTGCGGTCTTCATCATGAGCATTGTCGGCTTTATCGTTGTGCCGCTGGCTTTGGTGTTGGAATTGGCCGCCCAGCCGCCTTACTGGTTGCACGCGCTGTTATGGCTGCCCTTATCGCTCTTTCTCTGCCTGATCATGATCCGTCCATTTAAGGCGGTGATGTTTGCGTTGCAATTTAAGAATGATGCCGAAGAGGCCCGCCTGGAAGACGATGAGGCCGGTGACGGGGCTAGCCCGCCATCAATGCCGCCCAGCGCTTAAAGGCGCGTGATGAGCTTTCGTCCCTATCCGGTTTTAACGCTCTGCCTGATCCCGGCCCTGGCTTTATTGCTGGGCCTCGGGGTGTGGCAGGTCCAGCGCATGGGCTGGAAATCGGATCTGATCGCGCGCTTTGAAGCGATGCGCGCAGAACCTGCGCAGGATCTGGAAACTGCCCTGTGTGCGCCCAATCTGGATTCGGGCCGTCCGCTTCTGGTGGAACCTCCCCGCTTAGAGGAGCGCCGTGCGGTCAAGGTCTGGGGGCGGGGCCCGCAGAATGTGGCGGGCTGGCGCGTGTTTAAGCCGATGTCGGCCCCGGCCTGTTTAGGTGCCGCGGCCATTCTGATCGAGACCGGGTTTGAGCCTTTTCTGGCTGAGGAAGCCGTTAGCTTTACCGCGCAACCGGCCTATCGCTTTGCCACAGGTCTGCAAGTGGGCCCATTTACGCCTGAGGCGAATTTGGCGGAGCGGACTTTCTATGCTTTTCAGCCCCTGGCCATGGCCCAAGCGCTGAACCTGCCGGGCTCTGCCTTGGCTCCCCAAGGCTGGATTGAGCTGGATAATGGCAGCCTGCCAGAATTTTTGACCCAGACCCCGCCAGAGCGTCATTTCGGCTATGCCCTGACCTGGTTCTTGATGGCCTTGGCCTTGGTCGTGGTTTATGGCGTGTATCATGTGCAGTCGGGCCGTTTGATTTTCACGCGAAAGAAAGAATAATCGCGCTAGACTGGCTCTTAGAGCATAAAATACGCTCTATTAGAGATAAAAAGACCAGTTGAGAAGCCGGGATGGGAAGCGTTCACATGGCCCTTTGGCGTGATGACTTTACCGAGACGGTCCTTTGGGCCGACAAGATCCGAATGCGCCATCCTATGTTGGATGATTATGAGGCCTGGGCCAAATTGCGCTCTGCTTCGCGCACTCATACTGAGCCGTGGGAGCCGAGCTGGTCAGATGATGAGCTGACCAAGACCGCCTATAAGCGCCGCCTGAAACGCTATCACCAGGATGTGGAAACCGGTCAAGGCTATCCCTTTTTCATCTTCCGCGAAACCGATGGGGTTTTGCTGGGCGCGTGTAATCTCAACAATGTCCGGCGCGGGGTCTTGCAATCGGCCGATATCGGCTATTGGATTGGCTCGCCCTATGTGCGTAAGGGGTATGCGCGCGCGGCGGTATGCCGGGCCTTGGTCTTTGCGTTTGGGCCTATGGGGCTGAACCGGGTTGAAGCGGCAACGCGGCCCGAGAATGAAGCCTCGCGCAGTCTTTTGCTTTCCATTGGCTTTTCACCCGAAGGCTTCTCGCGCAAATATCTGAAAATTCATGGCGCGTGGCGCGATCATATGCGCTTTGCCATCGTCAAGGGCGATCCCATTCGCTGATCATGACGGGGCAAAAGGGGGAGGGGCGCAGTATGGATCGCGCATGTATCACCGAGGCCTTGGCCGGTGCGGATGCGCTGGTTCTGCGCGTGGATTATCCGCGCGATCAGTTCGCCATAGATGGGGTATCAACGCGCTTAAGCCTTCCTGGCGCAGGCATGCTCAACGCGTTTCAAGCCCTCTGTGCGCCGGTCGATCAGCCCAAGCTGACGGTTTTAGCACGCGAAGGGCGCAGCGATATCCGCCTGCGCCTGATTGACCCTCAAAACGTCGTGCGCTTTGTGCGCTTGGTCGGAACACATAAAGGCGGGGTGTGGCAGGGCTTGATCTTGCCGGCCGGGACCGGGCCGGGCGCGGGGCTGGCGCGGATTGAGGCCGAACATGCCCTGCATCAAGGCCTTAAAGACGGCGAGATGACGGCCTTCTACCAACCCCTGATCCGTCTGTCAGATGAGAGCTTGGCCGGTTTTGAAGCTTTGGCGCGCTGGTATCACCCCGATCAAGGCCTGTTGGGTCCAGATGATTTCTTTTCCCTGGCTAAGGATTTGGGCCTGTTGGGTACGATGGGCGAGGCCGTGCGTGCGCGTGCCATGAAAGATATGGCCGCCTGGACGGCCAGCGGGCATGACGGGCTCTATCTGGCGGTCAATGTCAGCGGATGGGAACTGACCCAGCGCGGTTTTGCTGAGCAGTTGAGCGCTCTGGTGGTGGGGGCAGGGCTTAAACGCGGTCAGATCAAAGTCGAGATTACTGAGACCGAAGTGATGCGCCATGCCGATGCGGCGATGGGCGCGATTGCAACCTTGCGCCGTCATGGGGTTTTGGTGCTGCTTGATGATTTTGGAACGGGTTATTCCTCATTGGCGCGGCTATCGCGTTTTGGGGTCGATGGGCTGAAAATCGATCAATATTTCATTCGCGCGATGGCCAGTGATGAGGGCGCGCGCACCATTGTGCAAAGCGTTCTGACTTTGGCGCAGGATATGGGCCTCAGCGTGGTGGCCGAAGGCGTGGAGGAGCGTGACATTGCGCTGCGCCTGCGTGATATGGGCTGTACCTATGCGCAAGGCTTTTATTATGATGGCGCGCTGAACCCCGAGGCGGCCTCAACGGTGTTAAGCGCGGGCCGGGCCGGGCGCTATCACGCCCATCAGGCGTGACCGGCTGATCCGATCAACTGGCTGGGCGCAACACCCAATTTATGCAGCGCGCGTTCCCATTTGCGCCCATGATCGTCATCAAAGATCAGGCCCTCATCGGGTTCAGTGACCAGCCAGGCATTGGCCTGGATTTCATCTTCTAATTGTCCGCTTTCCCAACCGGCATAGCCCAAAGCCATCAGCGCGCGGCGCGGCGCATCCGCACTGGGCAGCACGTCGAGCATTTCGCGCGTTGCGGTCAGGCCAATGCCCGCGGCAATGGGTAAAGTCCCCTCGGGGCATAGATAATCGCAGGTATGGAGCACAAAGCCGCGATCTTTCTCCACCGGCCCCCCGGCGAGAACCGGCTTATCGGGGGCGATTTTGGCTTTTTCCACACCCAATTGCTCCAATAACATCGGTAGGCGCAGGCTATACATCGGCTTATTTAAGATCAGGCCCATGGCGTGATCGCTTTCATGGGCACATAAAAAGATCACGCTTTTATCAAAGCGCGGATCGCCAATGGTGGGACTGGCGATTAAAATCCGCCCCGTTAAGAAGCCATCGTCCTGGATATCGTCATCATCGCTCATATATAAAGCTTCTCTCAAAGACGTGGGGGATGTCCAGCCGTTTTCTTGCGCCCGCGTAAAAAGCCTTCTACGTGGGGATGTCTTACCTCATCTTTGCCCTTCAACACGAAAAGGATTGCGTGATGACCCTTAAAGCCGGTGACAGCCTGCCTCAAACCACTTTCATGACGATGGGCGAGAACGGCCCGGAGCCTTTGGACACGGCGGCCGTGTTTAAAGATAAGCGCGTGGTGTTATTCGCGGTGCCCGGTGCCTTCACCCCAACCTGTTCGGCGCGCCATTTGCCGGGTTTTGTTGAAAAGGCCGATGCGATCAAAGCCAAGGGCGTCGATACCATTGCCTGCGTCTCGGTCAATGATGTTTTCGTTATGAATGCCTGGGGCAAAAGCCAAAATGGCGGCGATCAAGTGTTGATGCTGGCCGATGGCAATGGTGATTTCGCCAAAGAAATTGGTCTCACCATGGATGGTACCGGCTTTGGCATGGGCCTTCGTTCGCAACGCTATGCCATGATTGTCAAAGACGGCGTGGTTGAGGATGTCTTTGTCGAAGAGCCCGGCAGTTTTGAAGTTTCAAGCGCTGATTATGTGCTGAACAAGCTTTAAGCGCTTTGATCTAAAACCGATTTATCTCCGGTTTTGCTTTTCCCCTCTTGGGTTTCACGCTATACTTGGCGTCTAGATTCAAGAGGGGGTTTTCATGCTTAATCCAGGCCTAATTCTGGTCGTCGTTTTTGTCATTCTGGCTTTGGTCATTACCGGAGCGACGATCAAAGTTGTCCCTCAGGGTATGCAATTCACCGTGGAGCGCTTTGGGCGCTATATCCGCACCCTGCATCCGGGCCTGCATTTCATTACCCCCTTTATTGATAGTGTCGGCACGCGCATCAATATGCGCGAACGCGTCTTGGATGTGCCCAATCAAGACGTGATTACCCGCGATAACGCTATGGTTTCGGTGGATGCTGTGGTCTTCATTCAGGTGATTGATTCAGCCCGCGCGGCCTATGAAGTGAATAATCTGGAGCTGGCAATCATCAATCTCTCCATGACCAATGTGCGTACGGTGGTCGGCTCGATGGACCTTGATGAGACTCTCTCCAAGCGTGATGAGATCAATGCTCAGCTCCTCTCCGTCATTGATGCGGCGACCAATCCGTGGGGCGTGAAAGTCACCCGGATTGAGATCCGCGATTTAACCCCGCCGATGGACATTACCGAAGCGATGGCGCGCCAGATGAAGGCAGAACGCTTAAAGCGTGCGCAAATTTTGGAAGCTGAAGGTGAAAAGCAATCAGCCATCCTGCGCGCGGAAGGCGAGAAGGAAAGCGCAATCCGTGAGGCTGAAGGCCGGCGCGAAGCGGCATTCCTGGATGCTGAAGCGCGTGAGCGCCAAGCCCAGGCCGAAGCCAAAGCCACCGAAATGGTCTCAAAAGCGATTTCACAGGGCGATGTCAGCGCGATCAATTACTTCTTAGGCCAGGCCTATGTGGAGGCCTTTGGTAAGCTGGCGAGTTCCAACCAGACCAAGACGGTGATTATCCCGGCCGAGTTTAGCTCAATCGTCTCCACGGTCAGCGGTGTGGGCGAGCTCGCCAAGGCGGCCAAGGATATTGCGGGCCAAGCCGTGCGTAATTCCAGCGAGAACACAAGTGATGGTCGACCCGGCGTTTAATCCGGCGGGCTTTGAACGAAAGGATCATCCATGGAGAGTTTTTTTGCCCTGATGGACAAGCTGAATATCTGGGTGTGGTGGAGCCTGGCGGGCCTTATCCTGATCGGGGAATTGATCACCGGAACGACCTATCTGTTGTGGCCTGCGGCTGCGGCCTTCATCGTGGGCGGGATCAGTCTTGAAGTGTTAGGCGTGCCCTGGGGCCTTCAAATGGCCGTTTTTGGCGTTTTGACCTTGGCGCTGGTCTTCATCGGGGATCGCTTTGTGAAGCCTTACCTGAAATCTATGGGCTCCGGGCCGGTCCTTAATGATCGAGCCCAGGGCATGGTCGGCCAGCGCGCCACAGTCGTGGTCGCCTTTTCCGGCGGACAGGGCCGGGTTCAGATCGGCGATAGTGCTTGGCCTGCGCGCGCTGAAAATGGCGAGGATTTTGCCGAAGGCGACAGCGTGATCATCACCGCTCTGGATAGTACGGTCTTGGTGGTGAAGCGGGCATAAATTTCACCTACAGCTTAAATCTTGATCTCTCCCCAAAATCATGGCCAAATTTTATAGATTGTTCCTGGGGAGGGATATAAAAATGCTATGGTTGGCTTTGGCGCTCATGGGTGGGATTCCCAGCTATGGCGGGGATTTAACCGTGGACGCCCATGCTCCGGTTTCAAGTTATGACTATGAAGATTTCAAACTGATCAAATATGGCCATCTGCAATCGCGTTGTTCCGTTGGCGGACGATTAAAACTGCGCTGTGAAATCGCCGGCGATGGCCGGTTTGAAATCTGGATGCGCGATGAAAAGCGTTTTCAGGCGCGTTTGAGTCAACGCGAAAGTGCCCAATGCCAGATGCCCCACTTTGGCCCGATCTCCTGTGATATTCATCGCGCGCAGGACGTGTTGCACTTTCAAGGACTTTAAGGGGCTTCGGGGGCTTCAGAGGGCGCGTCTTGCACCCCGTCCTGTTTTAAATCGGCAATGCCCTCGCGCGCCAACTCGTCCGCGCGTTCATTGCCGGGATCCCCAGCATGGCCTTTCACCCAGTCCCATTGAATGCGGTGACGCTGGGTTGCCTCATCCAAGCGACGCCATAAATCCTCGTTTTTGACCGGTTTTTTATTGGCGGTTTTCCAGCCATTGCGTTTCCAGCCATGGATCCATTTGGTGACGCCATCGCGCACATAGACACTGTCGGTCACCAGGCGCACATCGCTGGCGCGCTTTAACGCCTCCAACGCCTGGATCGCGGCCATCAATTCCATGCGGTTATTGGTCGTGTCCGCTTCGCCGCCTTTAAGCTCTTTTTTATGGCCGCGCCATTCCAAAATCGCGCCCCAACCGCCTGGGCCCGGATTGCCGGAGCAGGCACCGTCGGTGTGAATGGTAATCAGGCTCATTGATCAAAAACTTCGTATTTTTGCGCTAAATCCCGAATTCCTGTCTTGATGAGAGTTTTCAAGACCTCAAGGTCTAAGTCGGCGAGCGTGTTGAAATACAAACAGGATTTACCCAGCTTGTGCTTGCCTAGTCGCGAGAGGATGTCTGAATAATCTTGGTAACCAGGCATGATATAGGCGACCATTTTGGCTTTGCGCGGGGCAAATCCGGTAGCGAAAAAATCCCCTTCCCGGCCCGTATCATATTTATAATGATAACGGCCAAAACCGACCATGGACGGCCCCCACATGCGCGGTTGCCAGCCGGTAGCCTCTTGAAACAGATCCAATAAAATCAGACTGTCTTCGCGACGGCGTTGCGGTTCGACACCGGCTAAATAGCGGTGAACATCGACACACGTGGCTTGGGTTTTATTCTCGCTCATGCCTCGGCCACGGCTCTGGGAAGTTTAAAAATAACGTCTTCTTTGGCGACTTCGATCGTGTCGACGGTGATGTCAAAGCGCTCTGCCACTGCCGCGAGGAGGTCTTCGACCAAGTCCTCAGGCGCGGAGGCCCCGGCGCTGACCCCCAGGCTGGAGATGTTTTCAAACCAGGCCCAGTCGATATCGTCCGCCTTTTCCACCAGGTAGGAGGCTTTGGCCCCGGCGCGTGTGGCAACTTCGACCAAGCGGCGCGAGTTTGACGAATTGGGCGCGCCCACGACCAGGACCAGATCAGACTTTGGCCCGATGGCTTTGACGGCACCCTGGCGGTTGGTGGTGGCGTAGCAGATATCTTCTTTATGCGGGCTCGCCATATGGGGAAAGCGGCGCTTTAAAATCTCAACAATGGCTGATGTGTCATCGACCGACAGCGTGGTCTGGGTGACGTAGGCGAGATTGTCGGGATCGCGCGGAGTGAAGGCTTCGGCATCGGCTTCGGTCTCAATCAAAACCATGCGGCCCTCTTCGAGTTGCCCCATAGTCCCGATGACTTCAGGGTGGCCAGCATGCCCGATCAGAATAATCTCGCGCCCGGCCTTATCATGGCGCTCGGCATCGATATGGACTTTCGAGACCAGAGGGCAGGTGGCATCGACATACAGAAGATCGCGTTGTTCAGCCGTTGCGGGCACCGATTTGGGGACGCCATGGGCGGAGAAGACCACGGGGCGATCATCGGGGCATTCATCCAATTCCTTGACGAAAATCGCACCCATCGCTTTTAGCCGGTTGACCACATGTTTATTGTGCACAATCTCATGACGTACATAAACCGGCGCGCCATAGCGGGCCAGCGCCTTTTCAACAATTTGGATCGCACGATCGACACCGGCGCAAAAACCACGTGGGCTTGCCAAAAAAACGGCTAATTTTGGGTTAGAAGTCATAAAATCCTCAGCGCCTTGCGGTCTCAAGCGTTGCTCTTAGGGGCTCCACGTCGTAGAGGTGTATCAAAGCCCGTCTCTTTGGGTAAGAGGCTTAGGCTTAGGGGTAATATGGGTCGCGCGCGAAGTTAAGGAACCTACACATGCGTTTTGCTGCTTTACTGACCATTGCAGGGTTGGCGTTATCAGGGTGTTCAACCGTTGGCGATGCGCTGGATACGCCAGAGCAAAACGCAGGGCCTTGTCCCAATGCGCTGAGCCTCTATGACGCACACCGCGTGGTCGAGTTTCAGGGTGAAGCCGTCGCCTACGATAATGTGGGCTATACCGGCGAGATTTTGAACGTCGGCTCTTTGTGCCGCTATGTGGGCAGCGATCCGATTGTCAACAATATGCAAATCCGCTTTGCCTTTGGCCGTGGCCCTGCCGCGGAAGGTATGACCCATACCTATCATTATTTTGTGGCCGTTACCCGCACCGATCTGGCGGTGATTGAGCGACAAACTTTCCCGATTGAAGTGCGATTTGAGCCCGGCCAAAACCGGGTCGAGCGTGTTGAGAGCTTTGACAATATTGTCATCCC
The DNA here is from genome assembly GCF_000382325.1 of Woodsholea maritima DSM 17123. GTDB lineage: Bacteria > Pseudomonadota > Alphaproteobacteria > Caulobacterales > Maricaulaceae > Woodsholea > Woodsholea maritima. The sequence goes on along the minus strand of NZ_KB908056.1, from coordinate 227,695 downwards.
GCGCGCAACTGAAACCACCTCGGGTGCCAATTTCGAGATCCTGGTCGGTTTTGAGCTGAGCGAAGAGCAATTAGAGTTTAATCGGTCAGGTCAGCGCTTCCGCGTGTCTGCCGGTTCTGGTGACTAACCCCTCTTGGGCGCGCCCTTCGCGCCCGCAGTGAGACGATAGATGACGAGTATTCCTGATCAATTGAGCGCCACCTTCGGTGGCGCTTTTGCCGCTTTGGATTTGCCTGCTGATTTGGGTCAGGTCAAAGAAAGCGACCGCCCCGAACTGGCCGATTATCAGTGTAATGGCGCGATGGCCGCAGCCAAAGCCGCTAAAAAAGCCCCGCGCGCGGTTGCCGAAGCGATTGTTGAACATCTCAAAACCGCAGCCCCGGATCTGGAGATTGAGATCGCCGGGCCGGGCTTTATGAATATCCGCCTGACGCCCGCCTTTTATGCGACGCGCGCTAATGAAATTGCCGCTGATCCGCGTGCCGGTGCAGGTAAGGTGGCAACACCGCGCACGGTGATGATGGATTATGGCGGGCCGAATGTGGCCAAGCCCATGCATGTCGGCCATTTGCGCTCCTCCGTCATCGGTGACAGCCTCTCGCGCCTGTTCCGTTTTCGCGGCGATCAGGTGATTAGCGATATTCACCTGGGCGATTGGGGCTTGCAGATGGGCCATCTGGTCACTGAATTGCAGGATGAGCAGCCCGACCTTCCCTATTTTGACGCCAATTTCACCGGGCCTTACCCCAGTGAAGCCCCTGTCGATATTGAAGATCTCGCCCGGCTTTACCCTCAGGCCTCGGCCAAGGCAAAAAGTGATGAGGCGCGCATGGCGCGCTCGCGTGCGGCCACGGCAGAATTACAAGCCGGCCGTCCCGGCTATCGTGCCCTGCTGCGGCATTTCATTGAGGTCTCTATCGCGGCGCTGAAGCGCGATTTTGGCGATTTGGGGGTGTCTTTCGACCTGTGGAAGGGTGAAAGCGATGTCCATGATCGCATCGCGCCTATGGTCGAGCGTTTTAAAGCCGAAGGCGTGACCATCCAGTCTGATGGGGCCTGGATCATTCCGGTCGCGCGTGAGGATGATAAGAAAGAGCTGCCGCCGTTGATCTTGATCAGCTCGCAAGGCTCTGCGCTTTATGCCACGACCGATCTGGCCACGATTGAAGATCGTAAAGTCGAGCAGAACCCCGATCTCACGCTCTATGTCGTGGATTTGGGCCAATCTGATCACTTTGAACAGGTGTTCCGCGCCGCCTATAAGGCCGGATTGGGCCAAGAGGGCGCGTTTGAGCATATCAAATTCGGCACTGTTAATGGCCCCGATGGCAAGCGCCTGCGCACCCGCGATGGCGGCACCTTCCGCCTGGCCGATTTGATTCGCGAAGCGCGTGAGCGCGCCGCGGCCCGCATTGATGAAGCCGGTCTGGGCGCAGAATTATCCGCCGAGGATAAGGCCGAGGTCGCGCGTCTGGTCGCCAATGCCGCGATCCGTTTCTCTGATCTCTCCAATTATCGCACCACGAATTATATCTTTGATCTGGAACGGTTTATCTCCTTCGAAGGCAAGACCGGGCCTTATCTGCTTTATCAAGCGGTGCGGGTGAAATCCTTGATGCGTAAAGCCAAGGAGAAAGGCCTAGAGCCCGGCGCGATCCAGATCACCGCCCCGGAAGAGGCCGCTTTGGTGCGCCGTCTCGATGGGTTTGATGGCGCGTTGCAACGCGCCTATGATCTTCGTGCGCCGAACCATATTTGTGAACATGCCTTTGCGCTGGCGCAGGCCTTCTCCAGCTTCTATGCGGCGTGTCCCATCCTGCCTGAGGGCGATGACGCGGTGCGCGCCTCTCGCCTCGCGCTGGCCAAAGCGATGCTGGATCAATTGACCCTGGCGCTCTCCCTCATCGGGATGGACATCCCAGAGCGGATGTAGTGGCCGCTTGTTGAAGAGATAAACACTGTCATCCCCGACTTGATCGGGGATCTATGCGCATTGATGGCACTCTCAATAGATCCCGGATCGCTGCGCGTCCGGGATGACAGGATATGAGGTGGGTTAAGAATTTTTATTCTGGTCCAGTGGATGTCAGTTTAAATATAATGTCATCCCGGCCTTGAGCCGGGATCTATGTACATTGAAGGAAGCCTCAATAGATCCCGGATCTGCGCTTATTGATGTGCGCTATCGGCTAGCGCCTACTTGAGCGCTACGCTTGTCCGGGATGACAAGCCATGATGAAGCCTCACTCCCCACTTAATTCTTTAATCTCATCGCGTAGCCTTGCCGCCTCTTCGAATTCCAGATTGGCGGCGGCTTATAACATGCGCTTTTTCAGATCGGCAATCGTGGATTTGAGGGCATTAGATTGAGTTTGGCTAAGTTGTGAATTCAAAAGAAAACTCCCGAAGGGGGGTGTAAGTAAGTAAAAATTTCAACATATTAAGGTGAAATAATTTCAATAAAGCGATCGCAATATTCTTCAAGCGGTATGTTTATTCTATTTAACCATAATTGATCAAGATTTCCTTGATCTAAATTATTGTCCTCTCTGGTTGTTTTAAAAATTAACACATGCAAAGAAGACTCTAGGTCGTTATAATACTCAGTACTCTCTTTTCTAAGACCACATTTGTGCATTATTTCTTGTGCGGAAACTTCTTTCCTTATCGCTGATAAATATAGGTTATTATCAATTTGCCTCAAGAAAATTAATGGGAACAGGGCAACACCGTAATTTGGATCAGGAAGGTGCTGTAATATAGACAGGTGGATAATAATTTTCTTAATGTCTCTAAATGACAGTCTAATAGTGTTTGCACAAATATTTAATAATTCAAGTGCATAGCCAATAGAATTGGCGTTAGAGTTTAGGTGTTGTAAGCATAGGTGTCGAATATATTTTTTTGCATTATTTAGTTCTGAGTGGCTTGATCTATAGAAGTTAATGCGTAAATCATAAAACTTTTCAAGATATGTTGTTGTATTAATATTTTGTCCGTATAGATGGGAAAGCGAGTTTTCCAAGTGATTTTTATCTGTGGTTATGATGAAATCGATGTTATCTATATTAAATATATGCTTTATGCACTCTATAATTTCAATGGAGAAATTCGGTCTGCATCTATCTAATTCGTCTATGATAAAATAAGCTTTTTGTGCATCAGTGTGCTCTATACTTTTCTTAACAACTTTTGTCAAAATGTCTCTAAAATCTTGAATTCTGACTTCATTTTCAGTTTGGCTATTGATCCATTCTTCCAAGGCGGTTTCGGTTAATGAATTAAGTGTGCTTCCTATTCCTGAGTTTACAGCATTTTTCAAGTTCTCTCCTGCTCCATCCATTACCTGGCTCGTAATTAAGCCACCACTCGCTAAGCTTATTATTGTACTGGCTCCGCCCCTCAATAGTGAAAGCCCAACTTTTGATCCTGCTTTTATTATTTGATTTTTTAGTTCGTTCTTGGGGTCTGATTGTTCAGCGTATTTAGCTACGCAGCCCACTAGAGAAGCAAACGCGTCTCTACTGATATCATGTTTGAAAGCATCAAAATGAATGACGGGTATTTTTAGCGAGTCGCAATGTTTAATAAACTGGTTTATAAAGTAAGTCTTACCCGATCCCCATGGTCCATCAAGCATATAAATAATAGGCTCGCTTTTAGCGTTAGATACTTTAATTATATCTTCAGCAAGTTTCTTTTTGTTGAATAAGTCGTGTTCTTCAAAAGTTGGTACTTCCATTGTAGATCTCTCTAATTGTGAGGTTTTACTCCCCACTTAATTCTTTAATCTCATCCCTTAGCCTTGCGGCCTCCTCAAATTCCAGATTGGCGGCGGCCTCGCGCATGCGTTTTTCCAGATCGGCGATGGCGGCTTTGAGGTTATTGGGTTCAAAGCTCGCCTGCTCCTCCGCGACGCCTTTACGGCGGTCATTGCGCGATTTGGCTTTGGCGCTGCGGCCCTTGGCGGTTTTCTCGATGACACCTTCCAGGACATCACTGATGCCACGCACAATGGTGCGCGGGGTGATGCCATGGGCTTCATTATAGGCGATTTGTTTGTCGCGCCGGCGGTTGGTTTCCTCCATGGCGCGCTCCATCGAGCCGGTCACGCGATCAGCATAGAGGATGACTTTCGCCTCGGCATTCCGCGCGGCGCGGCCAATGGTCTGGATCAGGCTGGTTTCACTTCTGAGGAAGCCTTCCTTATCGGCATCGAGAATGCCGACCAGGCCACACTCAGGGATATCCAGACCCTCGCGTAACAAATTGATCCCAACCAGGATATCATATTCGCCCAGGCGTAGATCGCGGATCAGCTCAATGCGCTCGACCGTATCGACGTCGGAGTGCATATAGCGCACGCGCAATCCCTGCTCATGCATGTATTCGGTCAGATCCTCGGCCATGCGCTTGGTGAGGGTGGTGATGAGGGTGCGCATGCCCCGGGCGGCGACGGCGCGCGCTTCATCAATGATATCATCGACCTGGCTGAAGCCGTCCTTGGCGACAGGGCGCACTTCGACGGGCGGGTCGATGAGGCCGGTGGGGCGAATAACTTGCTCGGTAAAGACGCCGCCGGTGGCCTCTAATTCCCACTTGCCCGGCGTGGCGGAGACGTGGACGGTTTGCGGGCGCATCGCCTCCCATTCTTCAAACTTCAGCGGGCGGTTATCCATACAAGAGGGCAGGCGGAAGCCATGCTCGGCCAAAGTCCGCTTGCGGTTAAAGTCGCCGCGGAACATCGCGCCCAGCTGGGGTACGGTCTGGTGGCTTTCATCAATGAAAACCAAGGCGTTGTCCGGGATGTATTCAAACAGGGTGGGCGGGGGTTCGCCCGGCTTGCGCCCGGTGAGATAGCGCGAATAATTCTCGATACCGTTGCACACGCCGGTCGCTTCGAGCATTTCCAGGTCAAACTCGGTGCGCTGTTGCAGGCGCTGGGCTTCGAGCAGCTTGCCATTGGCCTCCATCCAGGTGAGGCGGGTCGCCAGCTCCGCCTTGATCGACTTGATCGCACCGTTGAGCGTTGGGCGCGGGGTGACATAGTGCGAATTGGCATAGATGCGCACCTGTTTCAGCTTGGCGGCGGCTTTGCCGGTCAGAACGTCAAATTCGACAATGTCTTCAATCTCATCACCGAAGAAGGATATGCGCCAGGCCGCGTCGTCATAGTGGCTGGGGAAGATCTCCACCACATCGCCCCTGACCCGGAAGGTGCCGCGGGTAAAGCTTGCCTCATTGCGGGTATATTGCAGGGCGACCAGATTGCGCATCACGTCGCGCTGGTCCTTCATGGCCCCCACTTCGAGATCGAAAACCATGGCGGTATAGGTTTCGACCGAGCCGATACCATAGATGCACGAGACCGAGGCGACGATGATCACATCATCACGCTCCAGGATCGAGCGCGTGGCGGAGTGGCGCATCCGGTCAATCGCCTCGTTGATTGAGCTTTCCTTCTCGATATAGGTGTCGGTGCGCGGCACATAGGCTTCGGGCTGATAGTAGTCGTAGTAGGAGACGAAATACTCCACCGCATTGTTGGGGAAGAAGCTTTTGAACTCCCCATAGAGCTGGGCGGCAAGCGTCTTGTTCGGGGCCAGGATCAGGGCCGGGCGCTGGGTCGCCTCGATAATTTTGGCCATGGTGAAGGTCTTACCGGTGCCGGTCGCGCCGAGCAGAACCTGATCATGCTCGCCCTCTTTGAGGCCCGCGACCAGTTCCTCAATCGCTTTGGGCTGATCGCCCATGGGGCTGAATTCCGACACACAGTCAAAGGCGATGCCGCCTTGGGACTTGTGCGGGCGTGAGGGGCGGTGCGGCTGCCAATCCTCGGGCGTGACGAGCGCGATCGGCGCGGCTCCGGCCTGGGTCAGGGGATGGACATTGTCCATCTCAAATTTGACTTGCCCCATATCTGACACGCCGCGGGCAGGGCGCGCGGGGGCTTCGGTCTCTTCATCATCCAGGGGCGCATAGGCGCTGTCGTCGCGGGTAATCTTGGCCATGGGGCGAATATGGCGCGGCTTGGCGCAGACTTCCAGTCTCGCCGTCGCTTCCTGACATATCAAGTGACAGGAGGGCAGGCGATTTTTTCAAAAAGGACTCCCCATTTAGCATTTGTTCGGTCAAAATGCCTCCTGCGCGCTATCAAGCGTGATAACAAACACCGAGGGAGGAAAGAATGCGCCTAATTCTGAAACGCCTTGCGGTTGCGGGCCTGGCGATGGCTGGGGCTGTATTTGGTCCGGGGTTGGCGATGGCGGAAGATCCGGTCATCCCTGAAGGCTGCTATGCGATTTATGACAGTCATGGCAATTGCTTGGCGATTGCCTGTCCTCAAAAACCCAATCCTTTCCGTCGCTGTGATGGATCAGAGGATTAAAAGGGTTTAGACCCGCTTTAAAAAGGGATCTGCGTGAAGAGTGGTGCGCAGGTCCCTTTTCTTTTTGAATTTGTGCAAAGGGTTTAATCTGATTAACCTTGTTGTTACCCTCCTTCGCCAGATTGAGGCTTTAAGAAGTATCCTAACCGTGTGAGCCGCAATGTCGTCTGAGGGAAGTTTCGAACGGGTCCGTGTCCTGATCCTTGAGGACAATAACCATATGTCGACGATCCTGCGTAAGGTCTTGCAAGGGTTCGGCATTCGTCAGATCTATGAAACGCGCGATGCCGCCGACGCCTTTGAGGCGATGCGCAATCACAATCCTGATTTGGCGCTGGTCGATTATATGCTGGGCGATGTGGATGGGCTGGAATTTACCCAGCTGGTGCGCACCGCATCGGATAGCCCGAATAAATATCTGCCTATCGTCATGGTGTCCGGCCATACCGACCGCTCACGCGTGATGGAAGCGATTGCGGCCGGGGTGAATGAATATCTTGCCAAGCCGGTGCGTCCGATTGACGTTTATAATCGCTTGGTGGCCCTTATTGAACGTCCGCGACGCTTTGTGAAGGCCCCGACCTATTTCGGCCCCGATCGTCGCCGGCGTCAGGATCCGCGCTATACCGGCCCATGGCGGCGCGCCACAGATAAGCAGAATATGAGCAAGGACGACGATGTCGACTTTGGTTGAGTAGCTTGCTTTTCAAGAGTATTTTTAAAAGTTGGCCGGTTTTATAGAGTATGCTTCATTAATAAGGCTCCCTTATATAGAGAATTTAAATTTACTTTTTCTCCTTTGAGGGTAAATTGCAAGATCATCAATGGAGAAACACATGATCAGTTTAATTGCAGTGAGCCTTCTAGCGTCAGTGACCTTCAACCCTAGTGATGTAACATCCGGTGAGGTCCTAAGTTCTGCTGTAAACAGTTCGCAGATTGCCTACTTATCGAGCGATGAAATAAGCGCGCGGCTTTTGGCGAATTATGAGGATTTTCCTGTCTGCCATGTTTTTTCAGCGGACCCTGAAGGCCAGGAATGTATCTTCGTAATTTGTTATGATCACAATACGGGTAGCTCTTGGACTGAGAGCTGTGATGAAAACGGTTATTGAGGGTTGGGGGCCGAAAGGCCCCCTTGTTATGTCGGCTTGGCGGGTGGGGTTTGGCCTGTGACCCAGCTGAGGTCCGCTGGCCAGCTGAGATAGGTTTGGCTGGAATTCCAACTGGGCGCAGCGCTGAGGCAATCACCGGCTGCAACCGCGCCGTTTTTGATCCAGATATAATGATCGCTTCCCAGCCCTGTGAAATGCATCCGCGTCCAATCGGGCAGGTAAGGCAAATAGCCGCCATAGGCCCCTGCATCATTGGCTTCATAGGTCCATTCGCCAATCCGGATTGCGCCCAGGCTTTGGCTATCGGCTCCGATGCCAAATTGATAAAGCCCGTCTGAGGGCGTTTTGGGATAGTTTTGATACCCCTGGGCCTGGGTGCTGGACAGAATGCCCAGCTTAATGACGCCGTTAGATTGCGCCTTGATTAAAGTCTTCAGATTGGCATCTGCATAGGGAAAGCCATAGGCATTGCTGGCTTGATAGACGGCCTTGGCATAGAGATTGCCGCGATTGTCGCTGAAGGGCTCCATGCCGGAGAAGATCCGGCTATCATTCGGGCCATCGGGGCTGAAATAACCTTCATTGATCCCGATGACCAGCCGACGAAAAACTGAATTGGTGATCAGGCGCTGATTGGCGGTGCTGCCGGGATCATTTTCAGCCGTGCGATTTTGCGGATAGCTGACACCATTATACATCAGCTCGCCCCCGCCGCAGCGATAAATGATCTCAGAGGTGAAGTCCTTGCGCTGAATGACGAGTTTATCCTTCGCGCTATCTTGCGAGGTTAAGGTGATCAACGGCAAATCATCATCGGGTTCGCCATCATCGGCCAGGATTTGGGCTTTTTCAAAATAGCCTTTGAAGAGTTTGGGCGGGCCATTACTGGGGCTATCAGATTGGATGGTGATGGGGGTGCGCTTTTTCTCGGTGAGGGCTTTAAGATAGGGCGCGAAGCTGGGATAACTTGCCGGATATTGGGTCGGGGCGGCGATTTTGGTTTCGCCTGTCGTGGTGTTGATGACCGGGGTTTGATCCACCAAAATGGCTTCAACCATGCTGATCAGGCTGGGCGCGCCGGGATCGGCAGCGATTGGAATGCGATAGCCCAGAGAGAACGCTTTACCGCTATCAGCTTCAGTCCCGGATAGGATGAGGGGTAAGCTGATCTCATCAACGGCGGTTAAATTGATCCAAACCGGTGCGTTGGGGCTGACTTTGGTGAGCTCGATCCAGCCATAGTCCAGACTGCCCGTGGGCAGGGGCGGCGGGGTGAAGGTGTCGCGTGCAATATAGAGCCGTCCGATTTGTATCGTCTCAAAGCTGATCGCCTTTTTGGGAATGTCATTCAGCTTTGTCACCGTATTGAGCGCGATGCCTTTAAGGCCCGTTACGGATTTCGCGGTCAGGAGGACATAATAGCTAAGGCCCTGATCGCTCGTCAGGCCTTGATACTTCACCTGAATGGATGTGCGGGTAGAAGGGGTGAACATAAAAACTCCACGTGTAAAATCTGACCTTTCGATCAGATGGTCACGCACCCCTGGGGAGTATCGCTAGGCTGATTGGCGCCGATTTGCAATCTAAAGTTAAGGTTTCAGCGCGGCGTTGACGCGCTCAATATCCGCATCGCTTGTACACCAGCTGGTGACGAAGCGCGCGGATCCATCTGGCCAGCCATAAAAGCCGATCCCGGCTTGGCGAAGGCGTTCGGCGATGGGGGCGGGCATATGCACGAACAGCTCATTGCCTTCAACCGGATGGGCGAAGCCGATCTCGCCTTGGCTTTCAAATATCGCTTTAAGGTCCAGGGCTTTGGCATTGGCGTGACGGGCTAGATCCAGCCAGAGATCATCCTTTAACCAGGCTTCGTATTGTGCGGCGATAAAGCGCATTTTCGGGGCCATATGGCCTGCGCGTTTCTGGCGCGCTTGCAGGCGGGCAAAGCGGTCTTTGACGCTGGGGAAAAGGATGATCGCTTCGGCCCCTAAAGCACCGTTCTTGGTGGCCCCCATGCAGAGACTATCGACGCCAACCTTCCAGGTGAGCTCTGCCGGGCTGAGGCCATTTGTCACCAAGGCATTGGCAAAGCGTGCGCCATCCATGTGGATTTTGAGCCCGGCGGCTTTGGCCGGTGCGATCAAAGCGTCCAATTGATCCCGGCTATAGGCGCATCCGGCTTCATTGAGCTGGGAGAGGCTTAAAACTTGCGGCGGGGCGGCATGAAGAAAGTCACGCGGCCATTGGGCGAGGGCCGCTTCAAGGCTTTTGGGGTCAATTCGGCCATGCTCACCGTGAAGGGGGATCAGCTTGGCCCCCTGGGTGAAAAATTCCGGCGCGCCGCGTTCATCGCGGTGAATATGCGCTTCATCATGACAGAAAATGGCACCATCCGGGTCAGCCAGGATGGAAAGTGCCAAGGCATTGGACGCGGTGCCGGATATGACGAAGAGCACCTCAAGGTCTGTCTCGAAGATCTCACAAAGCTGAGCCTTGACCCGCGCACTGATCGCATCGGCCCCATAGCTGGGCGCAAAGTCCGTATTGGCTCGCGCGATGGCCTCAATCAAGCTGGGATGGGCCGGGGCGGTCGTGTCAGACAAAAAGCTCATTTAATTGCCCTCATTGGGCGAGGTCAGCTCGCCATAGGTACCGCCTTCGGGCAGGGTGATGCGCTCGCCATTCGGATCTTGATATTTCCAGGGGCTGGTTGGCGCGGTGAGATAGCCCAGATTATCAACCTCGCCATACATGTCGCGCAAGACCCGGCGCTGGGTCTGGGGCGTTTCGCGCAATTCGCGCTGGGCAATATCTTTCTCGGTGAACCAGCGTTCCAGGAAAGAGCCGTTTTGCCCATTTTGGCGCAAGAAAATCGCCCGCTCCAGATCGACCAGGAATTGCGGGGCCTGCTCGCCAAATTGAGTGAGGGCATAATCGGCCAGGCGCGCGGCTTCGGGATTGGCACCGGGCGGGCATTCAGCCGCTTCGCGCGTTGCATCAGAGGAGGCAAGGCACAGGCTCTCACTGACCGTATCGCCGCTCACGGGTCCGAACCCGGTGAGCGGGAAATGAGAAATATCATAAGGGCTGCGTGCGCGTGCTGCGATGTCGGCAAAGCTGGGCTGCTCGCCGCGTGCCTGGCGCGCGGGCGGTTCTTGCAAACCTGTGGTTTGAACCGGCGTGGCCACAGGGCCGGGGCTCAAGCTGGCGGCGGGTGCGCCGCCTGCGCGTGATGCTGAAGACGTAGTTGAGGTTTGCCCCCCTTGGGTGGTGCGTGCATTGGCCTCGCGCTCGGCCTCATCATCCGCGCGCCCTGTGGTTTGCAGCAAGCTAACATCTCTTTGGCTTTGGGCTGGGGCGATGGGTTCCTCAGGGGCGGCGATGTCGGGGGTTTCTTCTACGCTGGGTGAGACGGGTTCCGGCTCGATTGTCGGCTCGGCCTCCAGGTTGGGCGTTTCAACGCGCTGCGTTGTATCGCGTGTTGTGATGTCGGCGCCTTGACCTTCACCTGCGCCTTCGCCCGATCCGTCTCCGGTGCCATCCCCGGTTCCGCTCACATCGCGCACAGGGCCTAAGGGTGTTTGATCACTGGTCAGATCGTTGAACGGTGTTTCGCTGGTCTCAGGGTGGGTGCTGGTGAAGCCTTGGGCGCTATCGGCCAAGGTCGGCTCAAACAAGGGGGCATCGCTTTGCGCATTATCTCCGCCAGCAATCGTATAAAGGCGCACATTGATCGCGCCGCCCCCGCCGCCGCCCTTTTGTCCTGGGATCAAAGGTGGAGCCATCAATAACAAAGCCGCAGCGCTGATATGGATCAGGCCGGTGACGCCATAGGCGATGCCGCGGCGCTGCCCGTCCGGGGTGCGCAGCGCGGTGAGGGTTTGAACAAAGATCTCTTCCACATCCCTAGACATGGCCGAGGCTGCGCGCGTCTTCAATTGAAAAAAGCGTTACAACTGATCTTTGTTACAGTGCGGTGAAATCCGCGTCGCCTGAAAGCGCGCCAGCGCAAAAAAGGCAAAAGAAGCAGCCAGTAAGCCGATGGAGAAAAAGATTTCACCGCTATGGGCCATTGTCGTTGGACCTTCTACGAAGACCGCGGCATTCGCCGAGGAAAACAGGCAGAAGCAAGCAATCATCGCCAGCGCCGCCATTACAAAACTGATCAAAGAGCTCAGATGCACACTGCGCTCATTCTGTGTCCCGTGGGCCATTGTCTATTCCCCATGTCCGATGTCCGTGTGTGCTATATTAGCGAGCACTTCGTCGCTAAAGGGGCGCGAAAAAGGCCATGTCGCGGCGAATTGCGGCGTGAATGTGCCAAGGCCCTTGGAAGCGCGCAAAGAGAGGTTTAGGGTGCGCACACTTGTCTTCGCACGCGCATCAAACGCGCCTTCACCTTTAAAAGAGATGCCCCATGTCCACGACGATCCAAACCTCGGATGCCCTGTCTCGTGTTAAGCCTTCTGCGACCATTGCGGTGACGGAAAAGGCGCGTGAGCTCAAGGCCAAGGGGGTTGATGTGATCGGGTTGGGTGCCGGAGAGCCAGATTTCGACACGCCCGATCACATTAAAGCGGCCGCCATCGACGCGATTACTCGCGGTGAGACCAAATATACCGCGACCGATGGTATTGCTGAGCTGAAAGCCGCCATTGTTGAGAAATTCAAGCGTGATAATGGTCTGACCTATACGCCTGCGCAAATCAATGTCGGGCCGGGCGGTAAGCCGGTGATTTATAATGCGCTGCTCGCGACTTTGAACCCCGGTGATGAAGTGGTGATCCCTGCGCCTTATTGGGTGTCTTACCCGGAAATGGTGCGCATGTGCGGCGGTGAGCCGGTGATTGCCACAGCGACTTTCGAAGAAGGCTTCAAGCTAAGTCCGCAAAAGCTCGACGCGGCCATTACCCCGCGCACCCGCTGGCTGATCTTGAACTCGCCGTCTAACCCCACCGGGGTCGGCTATACGGCGGATGATTTGAAAGCCCTGGCCGAGGTTCTGCGTCGTCACCCTCATGTCATGATCATGACCGACGATATGTATGAGCATCTGGTCTATGACGATTATAAATTCGCAACCATCGCGCAAGTCGCCCCTGATCTTTATGACCGCACCTTGACCATGAATGGCGTCTCTAAAGCCTATTCGATGACCGGTTGGCGGATTGGCTATGCGGGTGGTCCAGAAAAGCTGATCTCGGCGATGCGTAAGGTGATGACCCAGACGACATCTAACCCGTGCTCGATCTCGCAATGGGCCGCGGTCGCTGCGCTCAATGGCTCGCATGATTTCTTGGTGCCGCGCAACGAAGCGTTTAAACGTCGCCGGGATTTGGTGCTGGCCGATATTGCCGCCGCACCGGGTTTGAGCGCGCCGACCCCAGAAGGGGCTTTCTATGTGTTCGCCGATTGCTCTGGCGCGATGGGTAAGACCACCGCCAAAGGCCAGAAGATCACCAATGATCTCGATTTCTGCGGCGCGTTACTGGAAGATGAAGGCGTTGCGGTGGTTCCCGGCGTGGCCTTTGGCGCGGAGCCAGGCTTCCGCATTTCTTATGCGACCTCTGATGAGGCCTTGATCGAGGCGGGCAAGCGTATTCGCCGCTTCTGTGAGGGTTTGACGGCTTAAGATACGCAATACGAGGTATAGTGTCGCACTATACCTCTTAATCAAACGATTTATTGGCTTTATGGCTCATCAGAGCCTATATCTCTGGTGTAGAACAGGTCGGGCCAACACGGCGCGGCATACCGTACAAGGAGACCTCGTCATGAAAATCAATATGGGCTTAACTGAAGACCAGCGTAAAACCATGGCAGAAGCGGTCACACAATTGCTGGCCGACACCTATGCGCTTTATTTCAAGACGCATGCCTATCACTGGAATGTCACCGGTCCGCGTTTCCATGATCTTCATGCGATGTTTGAAGTGCAATATACTGAGCTGTGGACCGCAACCGATGACATCGCAGAGCGTATCCGCGCACTAGGTTTCAAAGCGCCGATTTCCTACACCGAGATGGTGAAGTCGGCTTCTATCGAAGTGGACACAGAAACGCCTTCGGCCGATCAGATGGTCGCAAATCTAATCGCCGGTCATGAGCAGGTTGTGCATACCGCGCGCGCCGCTCTGAAATTGGCGGGCGAGCATGAAGATGAGGCAACGGCAGATCTGGTGGCCCCGCGCGTGACGGCCCACGAGAAAACCGCGTGGATGCTGCGGGCCACTTTGGGCTAACACGCTTCTGATACTAGAGTTTAAAAACGCTCACCCTAGGGGGTGGGCGTTTTTTTGCATCTCATGGGCGGGTTTTATTTTAGAAAATCATAAAGAAATGCATCCATTCGCGCTTTGACACTCATCTTGGAGGTATCAACAAGGAGACGGTCAATGCTGCAACAGACATCAACGGATCTTGACGTTCAGGATCAAGGCATAAAGCCAAAGCGAAGTGTCGCTTTGGTGGAGCTTATATTTTTCATTACTTTAGCCTTAGTCAGTAAAGCGGTGCTCGCTATTTTTATCTGGCGTTATGCGGGGCCTGTATCCCTCATCGCCCTCTTGGGCGTTTTGGGGGTTTATTTAATCTGGAAAAAAGAACCTTTTTCGCATTTGGGTTTGCGTGATCTTTCAAGTCTTAAATCCATGGGGCTGCTTATCCCTCAAGCTTTATTGTGTGTCGTGGCCATTCTGGTCACCGGCGGGGGCATCGCCGTTGTGGGTGAAGCCATGGGCATTCCCGCCTTCCAGACGGTGCCAGAGGGCATTGAAGAGCGTTTTGGCGAGATTGCCGGGAATTTAAACAAATATCTGCTTTGGATGGTCATTGCCTGGCTGGGTGCGGGCCTGGGCGAGGAGATCATGTTTCGCGGCTTTCTGATCACCCGGTTTGAGCGTGCCTTCCGGGGGCTGCCCTTGGCCAATGTCCTGGGTGTGATTGCGGCGGCGACACTGTTTGGTATGGGCCATATGTATTATCAGGGCCTGCGCGGTTTGATCACCACGGGCGCGATCGGCTTGATCCTGGGGACATTGTTTTTAGTTTATAAGCGAAATATCTGGCCGCTGGTGATTGGCCATGCGCTGGTCGATAGCTTGATGTTCACCGCGCTCTACACCGGGGCGGATATTTAAGCTCAACAGATCGCTAGAAAAAAAAAGAGCCAGGCTGCCTCAGCAGACTGGCTCAGTCTAGCATACCTGATCGGGGAGGAGACGGGTATGCGCAAAAGGGGAAGACAGCGCCGCTGTCGTCGAGGGGGGTTATACGCATATCCATGCATGACCAGAAGAGATGTTTGGGTAGGGGAGCTATGCATTTTTGCGGCAAGCTGTTAGGGTTTACCAATTGTGACGCAAAGCTGACAGTTGTTTAACGCTTTCTTTACAGCTGGGCGACGTCCCAATTTTTGATCTCCAGCATCAAAAATTCACGGAAAGCCGCAATGCGCCGCGATCCCTTTAACTCATTGGGATATACAAAGAAAATCTCAAAAGGGGGGCCTAATAAATCAGGCAAAACTGGCTTTAACATCGCATTTTCGCGGGCGACATAATCGGGTAAACCGGTCAAACCCAGCCCCGCTTCAGCCAATTTAACCATGCCATTGATCGTATTAATTTCAATCGCAGGTTTGCGTGGTCCTTGCTGCTCGCTGCGGCCAATATCCAAAATCCAGTTGAGATTTGGCAGGGGGGCATGCTTGCGCGGGCCATAGGTGATGAGATCGTGCTTACCCGAATCAAGATCAGCCAGGCTTTTGGGTTCGCCCAACCGGGCAAAATAGGCCTCAGATCCATAAAGATGCTGGGGCACTTCCATGACTTTACGTTGGATCAGATCATTTTGGCTGGAGGCCCACGGTCTTACCGCGCAATCGGCTTCCAGATTGGCAAGATCCAGCTCGTTATCGACAAAGATCAGGCGCAGATTGATGCTGGGATACATCGCCTTGAACCGGGTCAGGCGCGGGGCAATCCACAATGCGCCCAGGGCCGTGGGCGCCGTGACGCGTAACAGGCCCGAGGGTTCATCGCGGCAGTCTTGGACCTGAACCTCAGCAAAGGTAATCTGGGTTGACACCTGGCGGGTAGTTTCATGCAGGATCCGGCCCGGCTCCGTCACGATCAGACCGCGCGCATGACGGTGGAACAGCTTAATGCCCATATCCGTTTCCAGCGCGGAAATCTGACGACTGACCGCTGATTGCGAGAGGTTTAAGGCCTCTGCCGCACCGGTCAGCGAGCCCGCCTCAGCGGCAGCGTGAAAGGTTTTGAGTTTGTCCCAATCCATTTGGCAGTCCCCGTCCCATGGTACGCTTGTGAACAAGTCGCCTGGGCTTATGTCATCTTGGTATGAAAAGAAGCTTAGAGGCGAATGCTCATGCCGTCAGCAAGAGAATTGCGATAGGCGCGCCAGGCTGGGATCATGCCCAGCAGGCCGGCGGCCAAGGTGACAATGCCGACGAGGGCCAAGTCATTGAGGTTTGGGCTAAAGGCGGGCAGGGCAAAGCCGTATTCAGCTTCAACAATGGGCGCGGTTATATATAATCCGCCATAGGTCAGAAGAAGCCCCGTTACGGCCCCCAGCGCGGCGAGAATGCCCGCTTCACTGACCAGTAAAACGAAAATATGGCCTGGGCGTGCCCCCAGTGCGCGCAGAATCGCCATTTCACGGCGGCGCTCATTCAGGCTGGTGAGGATCGAGATTAAAATTGTAATGAGACCCGAGGCAACCACGAAGGCTGCCACAATCGTCAAAGCTTTTTCTGCAATGGAAACAAGGCCCCACAGCTGGGCCAGGGCGAGGCCCGGAATGATGGCCTGTAAAGCTTCTTGCGGATAGGTATTGACTGCGCGCTGCAGGCGTAGGGCCGCAACGGGGCTATTAAGCCCCACCAGGAAGGCGGTGATTTGATCGGGCTGCAGGGCCTCAAGATCATAAGCCGCTGCGTGATCATCACCCTCTGGCTCGCCCTCATGGCTATGATCGTGGTGGTCCATATCCATGCCGCGCCCGGTGGGGCCTGCGACATGGATGGCCTCAATGGCTTCCAGGCTGACGAAGAGTGAGCGATCAAGCGGCGTTCCCGTCGGCGCGAGAATGCCGACCACCGTGAAGGGGTTATGGTCATGCTCAATAAAGCCCACCTCGCCCCCGCCATGGGCTAAGACGAGGCTATCGCCGAGATCATAGCCCAAATCGCCCGCGACACTGGCCCCCAGGACGACATCGAAAAGCTGGTCCAGCGCCTGCCCCTGTTCAAAACGGACCTGACGATTATGACCATATTCATAGCGCGCGAAGAGATCATTATTCGTGCCGACCACGCGATAGCCGCGATGCGAATCGCCCAGGGACAAGGGCACGGTCCATGCCACGCCGGGGGCGTTGGCGACGGCCTGATAGCTATCCCAGGTGATATTATTGGTGGCATCGCCAATATGAAAGACCGAATAGAGCAGCAAATTCACCGGGCTGGAGCGTGCGCCAACAATCAGATCGGTGCCGGATATGGTGTTTTCAAAGCTGTCGCGCGCGCCATCGCGCACCTTTTGCACGCTCAAGAACAGGCAGACCGCAATGGCCACCGTTAACACCGTTAAAAAGGCGGTCAGGCGGCGGTTAAAGACCGAGCGCAAGGCCAGGGTTGTGATCGGGGCGCGGCTCATGCGGCGCTCCTATTGAGCTCTTGCAAGATCACCGTGCGGTCAAAATGCTGCGCCAGTGAGGCGTCATGACTGACGAAGAGCAGGGCCGCACCGGAATGGGCGCACTCGTCTTTGACCAGCTCGATAAAGGCATCGCGGCTATCGCTATCAAGGGCCGAGGTTGGCTCATCGGCCAGCACCAGCTTGGGCCGCCCGATCAGCGCGCGCGCTGCGGCCACCCTTTGCTGTTGCCCGACGCTGAGATCACGGGTTTTCGCATGCCAATAGAGGGCAGGATCCAGACCCAGACGGGCCAGAATGCGCTGGCCTTCCTTCGTCGGGCCGCCATGCTCAAGGCAGGCGCGATGGCGCGCGGAGGAGAACTGCGTGGGGAGCAGGATGTTTTCCGCCACGGGAAGATAAGGCAACAGGTTAAACAGCTGAAAGATGACGCCCATATGGCTGGCGCGCAGATCATCACGGCGCGCGGGCGAGAGCTGGGCCAGATCCTCACCGGCAAATTCAATCGAGCCCGCGCGGGCACTGAGAATGCCGGAGATCAGGCCCAGAAGGGTTGATTTGCCCGAACCGCTGGCCCCTTTAAGGAAGACTTTTTCCCCGGCATCGAGCGCAAAATGCGCGATGTCGATCACGCGCGGACCCCGGCGTGTATAGGAAAATTGCAGATCACAAAGACGAAGCGCAGGCGAAGACATGCGTTACTGAGTAACGTAGGTTTCGGCCTGCGCCAAGTGAATTATGCGGTGTTAAGCGGCGTTGGCTTCGGCTTCGTGCGCGCTTTCGTGCGCAGCGAGATAGCGCTCCGCCTCCAGGGCAGCCATACAGCCCATGCCCGCGGCGGTAATGGCTTGGCGATAGACATCATCGGTGACATCCCCGGCGGCAAAAACCCCTGGAATATTGGTCGCGGTGCTGTCGGGTTGGGTTTTCAGATACCCGCCTTCTTTCATGTCCAATTGACCGGCGAACAGCGATGTCGCCGGGGCGTGACCAATGGCGATGAAGACGCCGTGCGCGGGCACGTCTTTGATCTCATCGCTCAAGACATTGCGCAATTTCACGCCCGTCACGCCGCGCGGATTGTCTTCGCCGACCACTTCTTCCAGGGTGCTGTCCCAGATCACTTCGACCTTGGGATGCTTGAACAGACGTTCTTGCATGACTTTTTCTGCACGCAGGCTGTCACGGCGGTGCACCAGGGTCACTTTGCTGGCGAAATTCGTCAAGAAGAGCGCTTCTTCGACGGCGGTATTGCCGCCGCCCACAACAACGACCTCCTTGCCGCGATAGAAGAAGCCATCACAGGTCGCACAGGCCGAAACGCCAAAGCCTTGATAGGTTTGCTCTGAGTCCAGGCCCAGCCATTTGGCAGACGCCCCGGTCGCGATGATGACAACATCGGCGGTGTAAATCGTGCCGCTATCGCCGGTCAGCTTGAAGGGACGCTCTTCCAGCTCAGCTTTGACGATGATGTCGGAAATAATCTCGGTGCCCATATTGACGGCCTGATCCTTCATTTGATCCATCAGCCAAGGGCCTTGGATCGGATCGGCGAAACCGGGATAGTTTTCAACATCGGTGGTGATGGTCAATTGACCGCCTGGTTGCAGGCCCGCAATCAAGACCGGTTCCAACATGGCGCGCGCGGCATAAATGGCGGCGGTATATCCGGCCGCGCCGGAACCGATGATCACAACTTTCTGGTGACGGGTCTCGCTCATGCTGGCCCTTCCTTTCTTGTCTTGCGCGCCGCCCCCGGCAGGCGCGATAGCTCTTACGATCTTGGGCCTAAAGGTCAGGCTTTTGGCCCATCATTTCAAGTAGGCGCTGTGCCACACGTTCAGTTTCGCGAAGCGGGCTATAGGTCCAGTCTTCAAGCTGGCCCAGCCAGGGGCGAACACTGCCATGGCCTTCTAACTGCTCATAAAGGCGAGTGAATTTGCTGGGCTTACCTTCCAGCGGCAGGCGGTAAACCGGTGTGCCAGTGGCCGCAGCCTCGGTCAACATATTGGTAGAATCTTCAGTGACGAAGATCCAATTGGCGCTCGCCAAGAAGGCAAAATAGGGGTTCGGCCCCTCACCCTCGTGCAGCCAAACGCGAGAATCATCCATGAAGCGGGTTTTTAAAAGCCCCACAAATGCCTCAGGTGTGCGCCGCGAAGTGGTGATCATCAAGCTCGCGCCCAGATCGCGCAAATCCTCCAAGCGCTCCAACAGATAATGGCCGACCGCCGGGGTGAAATGATGATGCTTGCTATCACCGCCAATCAGCACCGCAATGCGCGGCCCGGCCAGGGTCGCGATACGGGCCTTGAAAGGCTCAACCCCATCTTTCAGACGCGCCGGGGTGACGCGATTGGGCGAGCCCAAAATCGGTAAAACATTGGGGCCTTTGAGATCATCATGAAAGGGCGGCACGATCAAATCAAACAGCTCATGGCCCGCGCGCGGATCTTGAACATAGACGAATTTCGCCTTGGGAAAGGCGCGTTTATGCAAGCGCGCGGCGCGCACGGCTGCGCGTCCGCACCCGATCCAGATATCGGGCGCGATGGAGCCTGGATCGGGAATGGCTCCCGTGCGGGGCACTTGGATCGGCATGATTTGCAAGGCCATCTTGCGGGCCAAAGCCTCGCCCAGGCCCAGGGCCTGATTCTCGATGCCCCGGCGGCCATCGGACACGACAAAACAGGTTTTATGATCTGCACTCATGGTTTTGGTTGAACGGCTTTCTACGCCCAGCGTCAAGTCATCTCCTCATGGAGGGTTGACGAATATCGCGAGCGTGTTACATCTGTAGCAATGTTATGACGAGGTAGACATGCAAACGGCCCCTAGCCCCAGTGAAATGGCGATTTTGAAAGTGCTCTGGCATCATGGGCCACAAAGCGCGCGTGAGGTGCAAGATCAGATCGGGGCCGCGCAAGACTGGTCCTATTCCACCACGCGCACGCTGTTAACCCGGATGGCGGAAAAGGGCTTGATCGCGCGTGAAGCGGTGCATGGCCTTGCGGTCTTCACCGCGACGTACAGCAAAGCCAAGGTGTTAAGCGCCATGGTGCGGACATTTTCGGCTCAGGTTTTCGATCTGGACGCCCCGATTGCCGCGTCAGCCTTTGCTGAGAGCCCCCTGTTGAGCGCCGATGATCTGGCCGAGCTTGAGGGCCTGTTGAACGAGCCCACATCGCAAGGGGAGGGCGCATGAGCGATCTTCTCCTCGCCCTGGGCCTCAGCCTTCCTATTGGGGCGCTGAGTTATGGCGCTTTAAGCCGTTTAAATGGGGGATCAGAGCCGCGCCGCGAAAGCCTGTGGGCGCTGGGCCTTGTCAGCGTAATGTTGCCGCTGCTCTTGATGAGTGTGTTGCCGGGGGTCATGGCGCATCTGCCGCATCCTGGCCCTGTGATGATGGGCTTTGATACGCCTGAGCCTTATGTCTTGAACGTAAAGCCTGGACCGGCGGTGTCTGCATCCGGCCTGTCTGTGCCTTGGTCCCTTCTTGGGGTCAGCCTATGGGGCCTGGGCGGGCTTATGCGTTTCGGGTTGGAAGTGCGCCGCGAGCTGCGCCTGATCGCGCTCCTACGCGCTGCCATACCTGCACCGCAGGAAATGCAAGATCAGCTAAGCGCTTTGTCATCACGCCTGGGGCTGGCGAGGACTGCGCGCCTGGGTCTGATAGAGGGGCGTTTAAGCCCGTTCACCTGTGGCCTGGGATGCGCGCAGATCATGATACCGCGTGCGGTGTATGAGAGTGTATCGCGTGATCAGCTCGCCCTGATCCTGGCGCATGAGTTGAGCCATATCTGCCGTAACGATTGGATCAAAACGCTTGCGCTGCGCCTGATCGGCTGCGCGCTGTGGTTCAACCCCTTTTGGTTCGCACTCGAGCGCCAGCGCCGTGTGGGCGTTGAGCAGGCCTGTGATCGTGCGGCCTTGAAACTGTTTTCAGATCAGACAGAGGTGCGCCGCTACGCCCGTACCTTGCTGGACGTGGTGCGGGTCGGTTCGGGGATCTCGCCTGCGATGGGATTTGGCGTAGATAGTAAAAAGGCTTTGACCATGCGTTTGACTGCGCTTTTAAAACCGACCCCGAACCGAATGGGCCTGATGGCCGCGATCAGTGTGTTTCTGGCCGGGGTGATGACCCCGCTGGCGCTTGCCCAGATCAGCTATATCTATCTGGCGGCTTCCGGCCCGGTGGCCTTTACCGCCAGCCCCTTGGTGGGGGAAACTACCTCGCGCTTTGGCCCGCGGGATTTACCGCAGCTGGATGTGCCGCGTTTCCACCGCGGTCATGACATCAAGGCCGCTGAAGGCACTGAAATTATCGCACCTGCGCCGGGACGGGTGATCAAAACCCAAGCGCATGAGCGCTATGGCAATCTGTTGGTTTTAGACCATGGCGAAGGCTGGCAGACCGTCTATGCCCATATGCAAGGCTTTGCGGTGAGCGAAGGCGATAGCGTCCATGTCGGCGATGTCATTGGCTATGTCGGCACGACGGGATTGTCGACCGGGCCGCATCTGCATGTCGAAGTCTATCATAATGGCGAGGCCCTGGATCCGGCTGAGCATCTTCCCGGTTTGGCCCGATAGAGCCCGAACCCCTATCATCAGGGCCAAACAAAACCCCCGGCGTAAACGCCGGGGGTTTTTGCTTGATCGCGAAAAAGGCAGGGACGGAGGAAGGGGTTAGACCCACTCCACCTTCAAGATCTCATAGGATTTGACCCCGCCGGGGGCGTTAAACTCGACAATATCGCCGACCTCTTTATTGATCAGCGCACGCGCGATCGGAGATGACAGCGAGATTTTGCCCGATCTTACATCGGACTCATCGTCGCCGACGATTTTGTAGCTGGCCTCTTCCTCGGTATCTTCATCGATCACCGTGACCGTGGCCCCAAATTTTACTTGATCGCCGCTCATCTTCGACACATCGATAACCTGGGCGCGCGCCAGCTTGTCTTCAAGCTCTTGCACGCGGCCTTCGATATAGCCTTGGCGCTCTTTCGCAGCATGATATTCAGCGTTCTCAGAAAGATCGCCATGCTCGCGGGCTTCAGAGATAGCCGCAATCACTGCGGGACGTTCCACAGCTTTCAAGTGTTTGAGTTCATCGTCGAGGGCCTGGTGACCCTCAACGGTCATTGGAATTTTGTTCATGAATGTTCGTCTCGCTTTAACGAACGCAGGAGATTAGCCCTGCAGGAGTGGCGCGATCAAGTCATTACTTACGATAGGATTGCAAGGGGCGCGGTTCAAGCTCTCCTGCGTCAATCGCTGCAAGTGATTTCACAGCTGCACGGCTGGCCGAGGCCGTCGTGTAGCAAGGTACCCGCATTTCCAACGCTGTACGGCGAATGGAGTAGCTGTCAATTTGTGACTGTCGCCCTTCGGTGGTGTTGAAAATCAACTGTACTTCACCGTTCTTGATGGCGTCAACGATGTGTGGACGCCCTTCAAAGACCTTATTGACGCGTTTGACCTCGACGCCCGCCTCTTGAAGGGTGGTTGCCGTACCGCCCGTGGCCATTAACGTCAGGCCCATTTGTGTCAGCATGCGGCAGGGCTCGATCATCGCGGCCTTATCGCTGTCCTTCAAGGACACGAAGACGCCGCCGGTACGCGGCAGCGCCACGCCCGCCCCCAGCTCCGCCTTGGCAAAGGCAGCTTCAAAGCGGGTGTCGATGCCCATCACCTCACCGGTTGAGCGCATCTCAGGGCCCAACATCGGGTCAACATTTTGGAAGCGCGCAAAGGGCATCACGGCTTCTTTGACGGAGATATGCTCAGGGTTGGTTGAGGGCAGGGTGCAGTCTTTCAACTTGGCCCCCGCCATGACTTTGGCGGCGATCGCGGCGACAGGCCCACCCAGGGCCTTGGCGACGAAAGGCACGGTGCGCGAGGCGCGCGGATTGACCTCGATCAGGAAGATCTCGCCGTCTTTGACCGCGAACTGAACATTCATCAGGCCTTTAACGCCGATGGCCATGGCCAGCGCTTCCGTTTGACGCTTCAACTCTGCGATTATCTCATCGCTCAAGGAATAAGGTGGCAGCGAACAGGCGCTATCGCCCGAGTGCACGCCGGCCTCTTCGATATGCTCCATCACGCCGGCGACCCAAACCTCTTCACCGTCACAAATCGCATCGACATCGACTTCAGAGGCGTCGGTCAAATAGCGGTCGATCAAGAGCGGCGTATCGCCAGAGACATTGACGGCGTCGCGGATATAACGCTCCAGGCTTTCGCTATCGCGCACGATCTCCATCGCACGTCCGCCCAGGACGTAAGACGGGCGCAGTACCAGCGGGAAGCCCAAGGTTTTGGCCGCTTCACGCGCACCATCTTCGGATTTGACGATGGCATTGGGCGGTTGCTTCAGGCCCAGCTTGTCGAGTAGCGCCTTGAAGCGCTCGCGGTCTTCAGCCAGGTCAATCGCGTCCGGCTGAGTGCCCAGGATCGGGATCCCGGCCTCTTCCAAGGCGGCGGCCAGTTTCAACGGCGTTTGACCGCCATATTGCACGACGACGCCCAGCAATTCGCCATTGGAGCGTTCGGTCTCGATCAGCTCCAGCACGTCTTCGGCGGTCAGCGGCTCGAAATACAGCCGGTCTGCCGTGTCATAATCGGTAGAGACGGTTTCGGGGTTACAATTGACCATGATGGATTCGATATCCATCTCGGCAAAGGCAAAGGCCGCGTGACAGCAGCAATAGTCAAACTCGATCCCTTGACCGATCCGGTTCGGACCACCGCCCAGAATGATCGCCTTCTTGCGATCGCTCGGCTGGGCTTCATCTTCAGGTTCAGCAAAGGCCCCAGGCACTTCATAGGTGGAGTACATGTAAGGGGTGACGGATTCGAACTCCGCCGCGCAGGTGTCTACCCGCTTATAGACCGGGCGCACGCCCAGGGCGCGGCGATGGGCCCGTACGGCCTTTTCGCTCTGACCGGTCAGCTTGGCCAGGCGCGCATCGCCAAAGCCCATGGATTTGAGCTTACGCATCGCTTCGGCCGTATCCGGAAGGCCCAGGGTAGAAAGATCTTCCTCTACCTGGATGATCTCTTCGATTTGACGCAGGAACCAAGGCTCATAGGCGCAGGCATTGTGGATCTGCTCGACGCTGAGGCCCGCACGCAAGGCTTGAGCGATCACGCGCAGGCGATCCGGGGTGGGCTGGGCCAACAGGCTGAGAACGGCTTGGTGACGACCCGCGCCATCTTCGGCGCTGTCATAGCCGGGGATCTCAATCTCATCGAGACCCGACAGCCCGGTTTCCAAAGAGCGCAAAGCCTTTTGTAGCGATTCCTGGAAGGTGCGGCCCATGGCCATGGCTTCGCCGACAGACTTCATCGAGGTCGACAGCTTGGCTTCGGCGCCTGGGTATTTCTCAAAGGCAAAGCGTGGAATTTTAGTTACGACATAGTCAATCGTCGGCTCAAAGGATGCTGGCATCGCCCCGCCGGTGATTTCGTTGTCGATCTCGTCGAGCGTATATCCGACCGCCAGCTTTGCGGCGACCTTGGCAATCGGAAAGCCGGTGGCTTTTGAGGCCAAGGCCGACGAGCGTGACACGCGCGGGTTCATCTCGATGACGACCATGCGGCCATCTTTGGGATTGACCGCGAATTGGACGTTGGAGCCGCCGGTTTCGACGCCGATTTCACGCAAGACCGCAATCGAGGCCGAGCGCATGCGCTGATATTCTTTATCGGTCAGGGTCATGGCCGGGGCGACGGTGATCGAATCACCCGTATGCACACCCATCGGGTCCAAGTTTTCGATCGAGCAGATGATGATGCAGTTATCGTTCTTATCGCGAACGACTTCCATCTCATATTCTTTCCAGCCCAGAACGGATTCTTCGACCAGCACTTCATTGACCGGGCTGGCATAGAGACCCGAGGCAATGATCTCGCGGAATTCTTCGATATTATAGGCGATACCGCCGCCCGTACCGCCCAGGGTGAAGGACGGACGGATCACGCAGGGAAGGCCCAGCTCTTCCATCACAGTTTCAGCTTCGATCAGATTATTCACGGTGCGGGAGCGTGGGGATTCCAGCCCGATCTTATCCATGGCCTGGCGGAAGCGTTCCCGGTCTTCGGCCTTGTCAATCACATCGGCCTTGGCCCCGATCATCTCCACATTGAAAAGATCAAGAACCCCGCGGCGCTCCAGCTCCAGCGCACAATTGAGCGCGGTTTGCCCGCCCATGGTCGGCAGCAGCGCATCGGGGCGCTCTTTCTCGATCACCTTGGCGACCATCTCCGGCGTGATCGGCTCGATATAGGTCGCATCGGCCAGATCCGGGTCCGTCATGATGGTGGCGGGGTTGGAATTGACCAGGATCACCCGATACCCTTCCGCGCGCAGGGCTTTCACCGCCTGGACGCCAGAATAGTCAAACTCACAGGCTTGGCCGATAACGATGGGTCCAGCGCCGATGATCAGGATGGATTTCAGGTCAGTTCTTTTGGGCATGGGCTTGGCTCACGTGCGCGCGCCCTCGCATACCGGGGCCCGAGGGGCGGGACCAAGCGCGAAGGTGTATGGAAATAGATCGTGAGCGGAAGGCTTAACCCGAAAATGCTGGCTTGGCGAGGGGGGAGGCCAGTGATTTTTGATCCCATAACACTTGGACGAGGGGTGGGTATGACTGCAGGTCCCTAAGGGGATGATGTCTATGGACATAAAACTGGCGTGATCTTGGCGCATGACTGGCTTTGCGCCGGGCGCAAGCTGGGGTATGAATTCATATATCTATGATGAAAATTAAAGTAAAACTTTAATTTCTGGGGTGTGCTTTGGTCACGGCAATGCTAAATTCGAACTTTCCTTCAGGCCGTATGAAATGGATCGCGCGCGTACTGAAAGTTTCATCCCTGATTTGGATTTTAATTCTGGTGGCGTCTCACCTGGCCGGATTTGTTTACACGCAAACCTTTTTGGAAGTGGCTTTTGATTATCCTCAACTCAGTCAAACCGTGGGCCAGATGGGTCTGGCCGCGCGTGTTGGTTTAGCGGTGATTATGTGTGTGGCCTGTGTGCCAGCCTTGGTAGGGCTATGGTATGTTCGCAAGTTTTTTCAAGCGGTTATTGATGGCGACCCTTTTACGATTACGGCGATTCGCAGTTTTCGGATCTTTGCTTTGGGCGTTTTGATCTCAGCGTTGTTAGAGCCCATCCAAGGCAGCTTGGTGATGGCCTATATCACCAGTTTTTCCCCGATCGCGGATACGGTGTGGATGGTGGATCCTTCACTTCGCCTGTTGTGGCAAGCCGGAGTTGGGCTGATGTTTATCTGGTTTAGCTATGCTCTTGAGATTTCCAAAGTCCATCAAGATGAAGTGGATAGCTTTCTTTAGATGCTGGTGTCTCATCCCCCCCAACTGGCCATGATGCGCATCATTGCCCGCATATTGCAGGCTATCATCGCGATTGGCTGTGTCGCCCTGATCGGTTTGCGGCTTTATGACTGGTTCTGGGACTTACCCACGGGCACCCTGTTCTGGGATGTGCCGGGGGTTGTGATCGACCCCAGCTGGTTCACGATAAAGGTCCGGCTGATCGGTCTGGTGTTGGATAGTCTTTCAGATGCGATTTCGATTTATGGCTTGATGAGAATATTCTTATACTTTCAAAGCAGTATCACCGGTGCTTTATTTTCTTTGAAAGCCATTCAGGCGTTTCGCGCCTTTGCGATGTGCATTTTAATTTCGGCCATTCTTGCGCCCTTTACACGAGCAGCCGTCATTGTGTGGATGAGTGTCAACGCGCCTGAGGCCGAAGGTGTGATGTCCTTGATGTTTGGCAGCAACACCCTCTGGGAAGTTTTTGTCGCGGGCGTGTTCTTCTTGATCACGCATATGCTGGTGCGGGCTCAAAAAGCTCAAGAAGAAGTGGAAAGCTTTTTGTAATCGATGCGTATTGTCGTCAATCTCGATGTTATGCTGGCCAAGCGTAAGATGCGGTCCAAGGAATTGGCCGAAGTGATTGGCGTGTCTGAACAGGCGCTATCCCAGATCAAGACCGGGCGCATCAAGGGCGTGCGCTTTTCAACACTGATCGCGATTTGCGATACGCTTGATTGTCAGCCCGGTGATATTTTGGAGTTTGTCCGCGAGGAGGGAGCCGCAGCCCCCACCCTCGAGGGTGATAATTAGTGCCGCATACTAGAAGTTCGACTTCACACCAAACCAGACCAGGCTTTGGGAGCCTTCATCGCGGCGGTGATTAGGCTCAAAAGTTTGGCGCAGCGATACACCCGCATCCAGGCGATCATTAATGGCCCAGCGATAACTGGCTTCCATGGATAGTTCGCGTCCTGATGGGGTCAGGCTGGCGGTGCGGGTTTCATAGACCGCCAGATCAGTTTTACGATCAACGCTAACGGCAATATCGGCGCGCACGCTGCCGCTTTCTACGCGAAGGGGTTGAGCCAGTGTGACGCCAAAGCGTCCGCCCATGAAGGCGCGATCGGCCCCAAAGCTCCAGGCGCTGGCCCACACATCCTCGTGAAGCTGAAGCCCGGCGGGCAGGGTGAGGTTGGCATTGGCCATCTCAAAGCGTGCAGCCCCTTGCCACCCGGCGGGCAAATTGCCGTGCCATTGGAGGGCGGTGAAAGTGGAGCGGGTGTGATCGTCTTCGCCGAAGCGGGCCGCAAAATTGCCGCCCAGCGCGCGGTCACGCTCTTGGGCTTGGCCGACTTCAAAGCCGATGGCTTGATCATCGAAATGATAGGTCAGGGCCGCCGCACTGAAGCCTTCACCGTCATGACCGGCCGCGCGCAGCGACACGGTCAGATTGTCAAAATCATACCCCACAGCCACCCAATCGCGTTGATCGGCGAGGCTGGCCGCCGCGCCCGTGAAATGGGTGCTGGAAAGGTGAGATTGACCCGCGCCCGGTAGCGGCGCGCGCGGCGCAAAGCCACGGCCCGCCTCCAAAGTCAGATCACCTTGGGAAAAGCGGATCATCATATCGGGTTGAGCCTTGTTGAGCTCTTCGGGCAAGTTTTTAAGCGGATGGGGACGATCTTCATCCAGACGTAAGGTCACGCCTAGCGGGCCTGCGCCTACGGATTTAACCTGCGCCAATTGCTGATGGGCCGCGTTTTCAAGTATCGCAACACTGGTATCGGCGGAGGCTTCAGGCGCGGCAGGATCGAAGGTGAAAGGCCGATTATATTTATCGCGCAATACCGAAGCGGCAAACAGGCCACTGTTCCAGATCCAATCGCCGCTGGCCCCTTCAGGGCGGGCAAACACAATATCGGTGGACACGGGCGCTGAACTTTTGGCCATCGCGACATTGGTGGTTCCTAAGGGGCGGAAGGCCGCTTCGAGATCAATCAGGCCGCGGCCATAGGTCGAATCCGCGCCCGGTGAACCCAGATCGCGCGCGCTCTCAAACAGGATGTCGAGCGCGTCATTGCCTTGCAGGTTCGGGAAAGCATCTAAGATCAGCGCCAAGGCCCCAGCGACATGCGGGGC
Organism: Woodsholea maritima DSM 17123; assembly: GCF_000382325.1. Taxonomy (GTDB): domain Bacteria; phylum Pseudomonadota; class Alphaproteobacteria; order Caulobacterales; family Maricaulaceae; genus Woodsholea; species Woodsholea maritima. The sequence continues at coordinate 199,016 of NZ_KB908056.1, read as the reverse complement.
GGCAAAGGATGTGCCACTGGCGCGCACATAATCTTCGTCGAGATAAGGGGTTTCAACCCTTTCACCGGGTGCCACAAGAAAATAATTTTCATAGCCTTGGGCGCGATAAGAGAAATCTGAGATGACGCCATTATCATCGACAGATCCGACGGCGACCGCAAATCCGAACGCGCCAGAATCGCCGGCAAAGGTCGCGGGGAAAGACGGGCTCGGTGAGGGGGTGTCTTCGTCATCACCTTGGTTGCCCGATGACACGACGATGAAAATGCCCTCATAAACAGCACGGCGCATCGCGGCAAAGGTCGCGGTGAGATAATCTGAACTGCTGGATTCTCCGCCGAGAGAGAGATTGATCACTTTGGCCCCATGCGTGCGCGCATAATCAATGGCTGCCGCAACATCGGTGTCTGTGAAATTACAGCCCTCACCGCCATCTTCTTCGCAACTGCCAACCTCGTCAGTGCGGATGGCAAGGATCTGAGCATTATAGGCGACCCCATGTGCACCCTGATTGTTCTTTAGTGCGGCAATAACTCCGGACACAGCCGTGCCGTGACCATCGATATCCGTCACGCCGCGATTGGCGACAATATCGGTTGAGGCTGAGGAAAACTGTCCCGCTAGATCGGGATGGGTGCGGTTGGCCCCGCTATCGATGACAGCAACCAACACGCCTTCACCGCTGGCCCCTTTGGCATAGGCAGAGGAGGCGTGAATGACACCGAGGCCGTCTTGGTAATTATACTCTGCCGTCTCGAATGCACTCGCGGGCGGTGGCGGTGGCGGAGGGGGCGGCGGAGGAGGGGGGGGAGGTGGCGGCGGTGGGGGAGGCGGCGTGATCACGGGCGTGCCCCCAGAGGAGCCGCCCCCACCGCCACATCCTGCAACGGCCAAGGCCGCGGTGGTGAAAACCGCACTCAACAAAATCCGACGCAGCGACATGGCATTCCCCTTATGCCTGTGCGCGCTTACAAAAAGACGCGCGACAGATTAACTATAGCGCGTCTTAGCTGAGGTGTAATTTAGAAAAGACTAATTTTAACGCGCCTTGATAGCCTCAATGAAACCCTCAAAAACATTGAAAGAGTCTTGCGGGCCAGGGCTGGCTTCAGGGTGGTGTTGTACGGCAAACACAGGCTTGTCGTTCAGCTTGAAGCCACAATTCGTCCCATCAAACAAAGAGATATGGGTCTGTTGTGCGTTGGCGGGCAGGCTGTCACCATCCACGGCAAAGCCATGGTTCATGGAGACGATTTCCACCTGACCGGTATCGAAATTCTTCACCGGATGGTTTGCGCCATGGTGGCCTTGGGCCATTTTCAACGTCTTCGCGCCCAGGGCCAGCGCCAGCATTTGATGGCCCAGACAAATGCCCAACATCGGAATGTTTTTGTCCAAGAGGGCGCGCAGGGTCTCCAACGCATATTCGCCGGTCGCCGCTGGATCGCCGGGGCCGTTAGAAACGACAACACCATCCGGGTTTTCAGCCAATACCTCTTCAGCCGAAGCCGAACCCGGCTTGACCACGACATGCGCACCCGCAGAGGTCAAACGACGCAGAATGTTCGACTTCACGCCATAGTCGAGCACGACGACTTTGGGTCCGTCTTCAGGGCCATTTTTAAAGCCATTGGGCCAATCCCAGTCGCCTTCTTTCCAATCACCTGCTTCCTCGCGCGTCACATCACGGGCCAATTCCTTGCCTTCCATGGTGGGCGCATTTTTGGCGAGGGCTTTAAGGGCCTCAATATCGAAGTGACCGTCTTTGGCGTGCGCGATGGCGGCGATCTGCATGCCCTCAACGCGTAGCTTACGGGTCAGCGCGCGGGTGTCGACGCCGGTGACGGCGATGATGCCGCGGGTGAGCAGCCATTCATTGAAGGTTTGGCTGGCGCGCCAGTTGGCCGGCGCGGTGATTTCAGATTTCGCGATCATGCCGACGGCGGCGCGTTGCGCGCGCCCACAACTGGCCTCTTCATCTTCACTATTCGCCCCGACATTGCCGATATGCGGAAATGTGAAGCATAAAATTTGACCCGCATAAGAGGGGTCAGCCAGAATTTCCTGATGCCCGGTCATGGCGGTATTAAAGCAAACTTCGCCAAGGGCTTGGCCCGTTGTGCCTGCGCCAAATCCGCGATAAACCGTCCCGTCGGAAAGCACGATTAAGCCTGTGGCAAGGGGGCTCGTGGTAAGAGTTGAACGGTCCTGGTCTTGATTCTTGATCGTATCCGGCATATTTGCCCGCTCCTTAGTGCACCGCCTGTGACGTTCCGCTGGGATCAGCACTGCCCCGCCTGGGGGCAGATAAACGCGCGGACGGTAAGGGAGTGATGAAGCAAGGTCAAGTTCTTAGCTTCGCAAAAATACGGTTGGATTTTTAAAGGGTTAGCAGAAAATCACTGCGCAAGCCCTTGAGGTTGGAAAACAATGTCAGTGCGCGAGCAAATTACGCAAGATGTAAAAACGGCGATGAAGGCCAAAGATAGCCTTCGCGTGGGCACCTTGCGGCTCATTCAAACTGCGATCAAAGACCGCGACATCGCGGCGCGTGCCGAGGATCGGTGCGAGGGATGTGAGGAGAGTGAAATTCTCTCCATCTTGCAAAAACTGGTGAAACAGCGTGAAGACAGCGCTCAGACCTATGAAGATGCGGGCCGTCTGGATCTGTCTGAGCGTGAGCGTGAAGAAGCCGAGATTGTGCGCAGCTATCTGCCTGTGCCGATGAATGAGGCTGAAATTAAAGCCGCGGCCCGCACCGTGGTCGATGAGCTGGATGCGTCAGGCTTGAAAGATATGGGTAAATGCATGGGCGCATTGAAAACGCGCTTTGCCGGGCGGATGGATTTTGCCAAGGCTGGGGCCGAAATTAAATCCCTTCTGGGCGCACACGCCTAAGCGATTGCCACCTTCAGCAGTAAATAGGCTTTGACCGCGCGCAATGCGTGGTTCAAGGTCTTTGGTCTGGCCTTGTGAGCAATGCAATGCGTGTGCCTGATGGCTTTGTCGATGAAATTAAAGCGCGTATTCGCCCGTCAGAATTGATTGGTCGCACCGTTGCGCTTAAGCGTCAGGGCCGTGAATTCGTGGGCCTGTCGCCGTTTAAAAAAGAACGCACGCCCTCTTTCTTCGTCAATGATGACAAAGGGTTCTATCATTGCTTTGCCACGCAAAAGCATGGCGATGTGTTTTCCTGGCTGCAAGAAACCCAAGGTTTGTCGTTTGGCGAGGCGATTGAAGTCCTCGCTCAAGAAGCTGGCATGGAAGTGCCTAAAGCCGATCCCCTAGCGGCCCAGAAAGAAGAGCGCCGGCGCGGTCTTATCGAGTGGATGGAGTTGGCCGGACGGTTTTTCCATCGCAAGCTGAAAAGTGATGATGGGGCGATCGCGCGTGAATATCTGACCCGGCGCGGGGTCAATCCTGATGTGTGGGACGAGTTTGGTCTGGGTTATGCGCCCGATCGGCGTTCAGCCCTGAAAGACTTCCTGCTGGCCGAAGGCGCGCCGATGAAGGAATTGGTCGAGGCCGGGCTATTGATTGCCCCCGATGATGGCGGTGCGCCCTATGACCGGTTTCGCGGCCGGGTGATGTTCCCGATCCATGATCCGCGCAAGCGCTTGGTCGGGTTTGGCGGACGCGCCCTCAATAAAGAAGCGCGCGCGAAATATCTCAACTCGCCCGAAACCCCGATCTTCCACAAGGGAAGCTTGCTCTATCATTATCCTGAGGCCCGCACAGCTGTGGCCGAGCCGACCTCGGGTCTGAAAGGCGTCATCGTGGCGGAAGGCTATATGGATGTCATCGCCTTTGCGCGCGCCGGGATGAAGCAGGCGGTGGCTCCGCTGGGCACCGCCGTGACCGAAGACCAGTTGCGCCTTCTCTGGCGGGCCGGGCCGGAGCCGGTCTTCTGTCTGGATGGGGATAGTGCGGGCACCAAGGCGGCGGGCCTGGCCGCGGAGCGCGCCTTGCCTTTACTGGAGCCGGGCCGGAGCCTGCGCTTTGTGTTCCTGCCTGATGGTCAGGACCCTGATGATTTACTGCGTGAGGCTGGCTCTTCCGCGTTGCGAGCGGTTATTGCCGGGGCCAAGCCCTTGGTCGATGTGCTCTGGCAGCGGGAATTTGATCAAGAACCGCTGAGCGATCCAGATCGGCGCGCGGGATTTCGCAAGCGACTTCGCGCCCTGACCGCGAAAATCGCCGATCCCGATATCAAGGCCGAGTATAAGGCCGAATTTGATCGCCGCTTGGAAACGGCCTTTGGGCGCGCCAGCAATCCACAGAAAAATTTTACCCGCAGCTGGAGCGCGAAAAAGGGTGTTCCAGAAGGGCCTAGCGCGGCGTTACGCCGTGCCCGGCTTCAAAAAACCAGCTCGCCTGACGCGCGCCAACTGATTTTGGCCTTGATCGAATGGCCCGTTCTGGCTGAGATTTTCTTGGAAACAATTGCAGAACTTTCCTTCGATGGGCTTGACAGCCTGGGTGACGCCATTCTAGACGCCTGCTCCTCTGGGGATGTCGCGGACCGCGACAGCCTTCGTGCTGCATTGATTCGGCGCGGATATGAGGACATGTTACGTCGCTTGGAGCTGGATCGTGCGCCCATGCGGGCCGCATTTGGGGGAGAGGACGCAGATCTGGATGCACGGGCCGAGGCTTGGCGAAAGCGCGCAACATCTTATATGGAGCGTACACAGTCTAAAAGCCGAGACGCGGAAGTTCGTGCGCGACTGGAGACGATGATCGGAGAAGGCAAATCCGAACAAATCAAGCGTATGGTTGCAGGACTTCATAAGGGCCGGACGCGTTCTGGCAGTCTGGATTAATGGCCCCTGTGGGCGGACTTTTTACAACGCTCATAAAGGAGCGGGACGGCGAATGACAAAAACGGCAACAGAAGCAGCAGATAATAATCCAGAAAGCGGCGACAGCCCCTTGCTCGATCTGACCGATCAGTCGGTCAAGGCGATGATCAAGACGGCGAAAAAGCGTGGGTATGTGACCCATGATGAGCTGAACAAGGTTCTGCCTTCTGAAGAGTTTTCTTCTGAGCAAATCGAAGACGTGTTGGCCCAGCTTTCAGAGATGGGCATCACGGTTGTCGATAGTGAAGACGAATACGAAGGCGCAGAGAGTGATGATGACGGCGATGACGACGAGGACGAGGGTAAAACCACGGCCGTCGCACGCAAAAGCGCCGGTGAAGTCGTTTCGGGTCAGAACACCAATGCCAGCCAGGACCGTACTGACGACCCTGTGCGTATGTATCTGCGCGAAATGGGCTCGGTGGAGCTGCTCTCGCGTGAAGGTGAGATCGCGATTGCCAAGCGCATCGAGGCGGGCCGCAATGCGATGATCCGCGGGCTGTGCGAAAGCCCGCTGACCTTTGAAGCGATCATGGTCTGGCGCGAAGAATTGCAGACCGGTCAGGTTCTTCTGCGTGATATTATCGACCTGGATGCCACCATGGGTGGCAATAAGGAAGATAACTCCATGGCCTTCGCCCAAGGCGTAGACGCCGAGGAGGAGGACGAAGACGAAGCCCCCGCCGCCACGACCTCTGAAGACGAGAGTGAAGAGGGCTCTAAAGCGCGCTCTGAAGGCTCTGAGGATGATGAAACTGAAGAGGGTGAAGAGGGCGAAGCGAATTCTGAAGACGACGAAGACGATGATGATGATGGCGCGAACATGTCGCTCGCGGCCATGGAAGCTGAGCTGCGCGACGGGGTTATGGAAACCCTGGACGCGATTGCGGGCGATTTCGTCAATTTCCGTCGCTTGCAGGATAAGCTGGTTGAGGCGCGCCTGAAGGGCAAGAATCTCGCTGCGAAAGATCAGGAAACCTATGACGGTGTGTTTGAGCGCATCGTGACATCTTTGAATTCGCTGCATTTGAACAATGCGCGGATCGAGGCGCTGGTCGAACAGCTTGATGCGATCAATAAGCGTCTGATTAGCTTGGAAAGTAAGCTGGTTCGCATGGCCGACGCGCACGGCGTGCCGCGCATGCAATTCCTGCAAGCCTATCAAGGCAATGAGCTTAATCCCGACTGGCTGGAGCCTTACAAGGGCAAATCGAAAGCCTGGGATAAATATATCGACCGTGAAGCGGAAGCGACCGAGATCTTGCGCGGGGAAATCTCCGAATTGGCGCAAGAATGTGGTGTGCCGGTCGATGACTTCCGCCGGATCGTTCAGACCGTCCAGAAAGGGGCCCGCGAAGCGCGCGTCGCCAAGAAGGAAATGGTCGAGGCCAATCTGCGCTTGGTGATCTCCATCGCCAAGAAATACACCAATCGCGGCCTGCAATTCCTGGATCTGATCCAGGAAGGTAATATTGGTTTGATGAAAGCGGTGGATAAGTTCGAATACCGGCGCGGGTATAAATTCTCCACCTATGCGACCTGGTGGATCCGTCAGGCGATCACGCGCTCTATCGCCGATCAGGCCCGCACGATCCGTATCCCGGTCCATATGATCGAAACGATCAATAAAATCGTACGCACCAGCCGTCAGATGCTCCATGAGATTGGCCGTGAGCCAACCCCGGAAGAGCTGGCGGAAAAGCTCTCCATGCCGCTGGAAAAAGTGCGTAAAGTCATGAAGATCGCCAAGGAGCCGATCTCCCTTGAAACTCCGATCGGGGACGAGGAAGACAGCCATCTGGGCGATTTCATCGAAGATAAGAATGCGGTTCTGCCGATTGATGCCGCGATCCATTCCAACCTTCGTGAAACCACGACTTTGGTCCTGGCCAGCCTCACCCCGCGTGAAGAGCGCGTGCTGCGTATGCGCTTTGGTATCGGGATGAATACCGACCACACTTTGGAAGAAGTGGGTCAGCAATTCTCGGTCACGCGTGAGCGGATCCGTCAGATTGAAGCCAAGGCGCTGCGTAAGCTCAAGCATCCAAGCCGTAGCCGCAAGCTGCGCTCTTTCTTGGACAGCTAAGGCATTTCACGGATTACAGATTGAAAAAGGCGGCTCTAAGGGGGCGCCTTTTTCTTTTCTCGTTCGCTTTGAAAGGTTTCGATATGGGCCGTCGGGATGCGAACGCGTGTGCCATAATACAGCATTTGACGCATAGCCTGATAGAGGCGCTGAGGATTGATAGGCTTTTCAACCACCGCATCAAAGCCCTGTTCGAGATAGGTCTGGACCTGTTCGACCATGGCATTGGCGGTCAGGGCGATAATCGGCGTGGGCTCAAGCCTATTATTGGCTTCATGGTCGCGCATGAAATATAGTGCCTCTTCACCGTCAATGACGGGCATTTGAATGTCTAAGAGTATGAGGTCATAGTTGTTTTTATAAAACGCCTCTAACGCCATTTTACCATCATTGACGATCGTCACATCAATATCCAAGGTTTCCAGGAAGGTCTTGAGCACTGTACGATTGATGGCATTATCATCGGCGGCCAACAGGCGGGCTGGGCACCCCGCCACTGTGATGGGCAGGAGGGTTTCGGTGTGCCGAATGGGGCTTTTGTTTTCGGGTTGACCATCGGACAAGATGGGCATGGGAATGTCGATCGTGAAAGTACTTCCCACCCCGATGCGACTTTCAAGATAAATTTTAGCGCCCATTTTTTGCGCAAGTCCCTGACAGATGGCCAGCCCTAGGCCTGTTCCCCCAAAGCGCCGGGTAATGGAGCTATCGGCTTGAACGAATTTATCAAAGACATGGCGCTGTTGGCGCTCATCCATACCGATGCCGGTATCGCGCACTTCGATCAGAATATGATTTTTCTGGTGGGCTTCGCGCGCTTTGACCGTGATGTCAATTCGTCCTTTTTCAGTGAATTTCAAGGCATTTGAGACGAGATTGTTGAGCAATTGTGTCAAGCGAATGGGATCGCCCTCGCGTATGCGCCACGCTGGCTCGTCGGTCTTTAGCGTTAAAATAAGTCCCTTTTTGCGCGTTTGATCGCCATAAAGCGTGGTGACACGTAACAACAAGGGCATCAGCTCGAAGGGGCTTTTATTAATCTCCAGCTGGCCGGCCTCAATTTTGGAGAGGTCCAAGATGTCATTGAGAATATGCATCAAGCTGTCGCCGCAGTTCAAAATCACCTGCAGGCGTTCTTTGGCGCTGGCGGGAAGGTCTGACTTTTCCATAATCCGGGCCATGCCCAGAATACCATTCATAGGTGTACGGATCTCATGGCTCATATTGGCGAGGAATTCGGACTTGGCGGTATTGGCGATTTCAGCGCGTTCACGGGCGCTCACTAATTCGGTAATATCACTGATTGAACCCGCCATACGAATGGGGGCTTCGCTCTCATCATGGATCGCCATGCCGCGGGTTGAAAACCAGCGATACTGACCGTTTTTATGTTTGAGGCGCACTTGGTGATTAAAGGGGATGCCTTGATCAAGGTGATCGCTCAGCGCTTGATAGGTGCTCCGTTTGTCCTCAGGGTGCAAGATTTTTGTTAAGGCTTTCATGGAGTTGGGTAATTCATCATTGTTATAGCCCAACAACTCTTTAAAGCGGGGGGAAAAATAGGCGACATCCTCTTTGACGTCCCAGTCCCAAATTCCGTCTGATGATCCGCGTACCGCCAGTTCGAAGCGATCTTGATGAGTTTTAAGCTCTTGTAGAGCTTGGCCGCGTTCCTGGATAAGAATGTCGCGGCGAATATTGGAAACTACCAGGGCGGTTACCGTCCCGCCCAGGGTAAGGGCAGTGAAAAAACCGATCGTCAACAGCATCCAGCTGGTCTGATTGCGTTCGCCGTTAATCAAGGCTTGGCTTGGCCGTGCGGTAATGGTCCATAGCGATCCAGGAACTTCGATCGTGCGGGTTGTGGACATACTGCCAACGCCAGGGGCCCCGCTTTCAAAGACTTGTCGCCCATTTTCCATTACGGTGAGGTCGATGAAACGCTCATCGGTCTCGGCCAGAACGCTGTTGATCACCCGGTCAATTTGAATAACCCCCACGATGAGACCATCAAATTCATCTTCAAAAAATAACGGGAAATAGATCAAAAATCCCACACCGCCCTGAACCAGGTCAATGGCGTGGGTGGTGTAGAGGTCGCGCCGTTCGATGGCCTCGCGTACTGATCGGGCACGGTCTTCTTCGAACATTAAGTCGAGCCCGATGATGGCTTCATTGCCTTCAAGGGGGACAACCCATTGGACCTTTAAATCGGGCGATGCCCATTCGACAGCGCGCAGTTCAGGGTGGTCTTCGACCAGGTGATAAGCACCACTTTCCCACAAGTCTCGTGGCGTTCCGCTTTCGGCGATCCAATGTTTCGCCATGCGGTCCAGGGCGCTGGTGATGGCATTCAGGCGCGCATTCGTTTCATGTTCGATATGGTGAATGCGTTGTTCCAGTTGAACGGCAACCGCACGCTCTTCCTGGAGGTGGCTGAACCAGGCCAGAAGGCAAAATAAAATTAAGCACGTCAGACCGGCAAGGATCGGTAAAAAGGAATGTCGCCATGACATGCCAGCAGGCCTCAATCGCGTGTGGGACATAGCGCGCAGTTTATGGGGATGGTCTTAATCAGACCTTGGACATTGTGCTGCAGCCTACCATAAAGAAAATAGGGCTATTCATGCTGGGGTCATAAATCTTCTATAAAAAATAAGGTATTCACTAAGCTATGTCCGTACATGGGGGGCAAGAATGACACGCTGGGTAAGTCGAGATCAATACGAAGCTGAGCAAAGTGCAGGTCAGGTTGGTGGGTTCATCGGATTAATTGTTGCGCTTATCGGTTCGATTTTTTGGTTTGTTTATCAAGGTGTCAAACGGCCTCTGTCCTTTTTTATATATCTCTTCATTTTGGTGATTTTGATATTGCCGGTGAGCCATTTCATGAAAACGACGGATAATGGTATCCTGCAGATTGTACTCGCTTTCATTATGATGGGTCTGATCATCGGGGCGCTTATTGGCTCGCGTGGGCCGATTTTAGCGTTAGAGCGCATGGAAGGCCATGTCATGGTCTGGATTTATAATCGCTCGCATATCGCTGGGATGATTGTGTACTGGGGTTTAATGATCGCGGTGGCCTTATTGGGTGGCACTTTGATGCGCGCGGTGGCGATGACTTTGGATCAGATGTTCAAATGGGGGCTTTCCGCATGGATGTTTTATGCGGGCGGGGCGGTCCTTAGCGTTATTTTCCGCATGGTCTATCACCCGTTAAGCGCTCAGGTTGACGTGTTTGGCCGCCCTAAGGTTGAGAATGTGGTTGAGGCGGGAATGTATGAGAGCGACATCGCGCCAAGTGACCCTGAAAATCACGAAACACCCCAGGGCTAAAGTTCAGCGTAGTCTTTATCCAGCCCGTTGATATGAGTGAGAACCCAGAACTCTAAGAAGTTGAAGAAGGCCTCATCGGCCTGTCCGCCGGCATGGCCGATGCGTTCGGCATGGCCCGCAAAACGCTCCATCAGATCGCGATGGATCAGGGCGTGACGGGTCAGGGCCGGGTGCTCCACTTCGGCCATATGGGCTTCTTCAGCGGCAAAATGGTCCATCGTGGCATTGGCTAGCGCAATGATCGCGTCCAGGATGTCATCGCCGCTTTGGCCCGCGTGGTGGCGCGTTTCGATCACCGCCATCAGACCGATCAGAACCTGATGGTCAATATCCATGGCCTCAATCCCGGTGGCCATGGTGGGTTTCCATTGAAATCTGGAGCTCCAAGCGCTCATACGGTGCGAACCCCTTATGCGAAGGCTCTAGTATGGCGGATTCGTAAGGCTTGGAGAAGACTTTGCGCAGAGCGGGGCTTAGCCCGCCTTGGCGTGGCTCATCTGGCCATATTTAATGTCGATGCCACGAATGTGCGCGGACAGCCAAAAGCGCAGAAATTTGAAGAAGTCTTCACTGATTTGGCCGTTCTGGGCACGAATGGCGTTGGCATGGGTGCCAAATTTCTCCAACAGATCCTTATGGATCAGCTTATGGCCGGGCGCGCCAGGAAAGCCGATCTTGTCCATATAGGCTTCTTCATCGCGAAAATGTTCAACCGTAGCGGTTTCCAGCTTTTTGAGAAGGTCAAGCACTTCAGGTCCGGTTTTACCCCCGTGCGAGGCGTCATAGAGCGCATTCATGAGGTCGAGAAGGCCCTGATGCTCGCGGTTCATCTCGGCCACGCCGATATCCAGGCTGTCATCCCAAAGCATAATAGGCATGCGCATCTCCTCACGAATTTTGTCCATAGTCTCGCGCGCAAAGGTGGGTACAGTCTTAATCACCCGCGTCGATCTATCGCCCCCTGGGTCTGTGAGAATGGGCTGGAAAAGAGGCTCCTCGAAAGTCAAAATCTAGGTTAGGGTTAACATAAGATCATATCCATTTTCAGGAGCGCGCCATGACCGCCCCCCTCGGCTCCAAAGCCAACCCCTCTCAATTTGATTGCTTGCCCCATTTGGCCGAAGACGAGCCGTATTTCGTCATCCGGGCCGATGATCCTTTGTCCAATGCGCTGGTTGAGCTGCACGCTTATATCGGGGCTGGGCAATCGGGCGCAGCGCATAACAAGCTGGCCGAGATCATGAATTTCACCGCAGACAATCCACCGCGTCCGACCGGCTCGCCCAAATACCGTGAAACCTTTGGTATCTCAGCGTCCATGGAGCGTTGGCGCGATGAGCATAAAAAGGGTTAAGGCCCAGATCTCAATCGTTTAAAAGGGGAGCTTGGCGCTCCCCTTTTTTTATGCGTCTTCATCGCCCTCTATCAAGCGCAGATAAGCCTCGCGTAAAGCCACATAAGGCGAGACGGGGGTCATGACATAAGCCCCACCCAGCTCCACCGATTGGCGCATCTCAAAGTGCAGATGATAGGTGGTGGGTGTGTCGCCAAAATAATTGGAGATGACGCCCAGGCGCTGACCTCGGCTCACCAGGTCCCCTAACGCGACCTCATACTGATTGGGATCAAGATGGAGATATTTATACTGGCGGCCCACAGTGTCTGTCAGGGTCATGACATGACGATGCAGGCCCGTGATTTGGCCGTCAAAGGTCGCAACCGCATAGAAGGTGCGCTGATCGTCCGGTTGCGCCGGGGGGCAATGGGGCGGGCGAATATCCTGGCCTTGATGGCCGGTTCCTGCGGGACACATGGGCGTGGCATAGCCGCGCGTCTCACAGAAATTATCGCGCCAGGGATAGCTGTAATTGCGCGCATCGCATTGCCCGCCGGCGGGGCCATGAAGACCGCCGACGCCATAGACCTGGCTGTTGGCAAAGGCGCGGGGCCTTTCAACGGGGAAGCGCATGCCCGGTGCGAAGTTTAAATCCAGTTCTAAGCCTGTGCCAGACTCTTCCACCAGATCGCCGGGATCGCCAAAGCTCACCTCGATGCCTGCGCTATCTACAGGGGGCGCGGGGTCAGGATCCGGAGTGGGATCTGGATCTGGATTGGGGTCCGGATCGCCGGGTTCATGCGGTCCATCCGGATCGGGAGTGCGATCCGGGGCTGGGCGCTCCCAAAAGAATAAGAGAAACAGCGCAATCACGGCCACAGCGGCGGCGAGGATGTAAGAGAGCTTCATGCTTTTCATGATTACTCCCCGCTTTGCCCGCCGCGTATTTCAAGGCTACGCGCGATGGACTGAATATAATCAGGCTCTAAACACCGCGGATCGCCCTCCATATCATCGCAGCTGAGGGTGATTGTATAGCTTGCGCCATAGCGATCAAAGCTCATCTCTATGCCGCTTTCAGTGCGGGTGACAAAGCCATTTTCGCTATTGAGGAGGACGCCGACCCGTTGGCTTTGTGTCGTGGCGGGCAGGCGCACATGAATGACGCGCGTGCCCATCAGCTCCACCATCGCGCCGTTCACATAGAAGGTCGCGGTGTAGAAATTAGGACGAGCAAACAGGAAGAGACCGCGCTCAGCCCCGTCAAATTCTGGCGGGGAGGTATAGGCTAGGCGGATGCGCGGTAGCAAAAGCGGTAGGCGCGCGGCCGCGACATCTTCCTGGCTCGCCCCATTCACAGGCAAGAAATTCGGCTGACTGGCAAAGGCTTGAGTGGAAGAGAGATTACGCCGGGCCTGGATCGCCAGATCGCGTTCGACCGCGTCCCAGTCAATGGGGCGAAGGCGCGTATCAGGGGTTTCAGCTTGGACGCGTTGAATGTTTTGGGGAAAGCTTTGGGAAAAGTTTTGGGCTTGGGGGCGTTCTTGTTGGCTATGTGCCGGGCGGCTCATGGCCAGGGCGAACACGATGATCACCGCAATACCCACGATCATGGGCCAGAGGTGTTTTAATCGCGATAAGGGTCCTGAATTCGGCTCACGCATCGGCACATCCCCCAATTTGCGTTAACTTTATCATAACCCTTGGGGTCAGGAAAAGGCAGAAGGCGAAATTGGGCGCAATTTAAGGTTTGCCAAAGGGGCCTTTTTTTAATTGCCCTAAGAAATCCATGCTTTGTGCGACCCGTTGGCGAAATTCTTTGTCGCAATCAGCCATCAATACGCAGGCCTCGTCGCCGGCGCGGGCCAATTGATCACCTTGAGGGCCGTAAATCGCGGATCGTCCGGCATAGCTGCGCCCGTCTTCATCCCCGCAGCGATTGGCGAACAGGGCATAGATGGAATTGTGATAGGACAATGTGCGTAACTCGGCCTCAAACAGGTCATGGGGTTCATCGCGCTCCACACAGGTTGGTGTGGCGATAAATTCCGCGCCCGCCAGCGCACAGGCGCGATAGCTTTCGGGGAAATGGCGGTCATAACAGATCACCACGCCCAGCTTCCCGATGGCCGTGTCATAGACAGCAAAGCGCGATCCGGGGGTGTAGTAATCACGCTCCCAAAAGCCATCAAACTGGGCGATATGAACCATTTTTGAGACGCCTAACAGGCGCCCATCGGCATCGAAAACCGGCGAGGCGTCATAGCGTTTTCCCTCATCTTCCAGATAGATATTGGCCACCACCACCATGCGCGCGGCGCGCGCGGCATCGCAAAAGCGCTTCAAGATCGGATGGTGAAGATCTATGGCCCAGGCGCTGGCATCGCCGCCCTTATGCTTGGCAAAGAAGGGGGAGAGTTGGACCTCGGGGAAGACGCCCAATTGAACCCCGGCCTCACCGGCCTCGGCAATCATGCGCACGCCCGTATCCGCATTCAGGTCCATATCGGCCTGCATGGCATGTTGTAAAACCGCTGTGCGAATGACACTCATCGCTTGTCTCCCCCTTTAGCTGTGTGCGTCCAGGCCCTATATTGGTGGGGTAAGATCAGGTATACCCCGCGCCAGTATGATGCGGGCTCATGTGTTCTTGGCAAGAAAAAACGCCCGTTAGGCCCCAAGACTTATAAAGGATGCAGCCCTATGCAGCTCACCATGATGAAAGCCAAGCTTCACCGCGCGGCGGTGACCCAGGCTGACCTTCATTATGAAGGCTCCATTTCCATTGATGCCGATCTGCTGGATGCGGCTGGTATCTTACCCCACGAGCAGGTTGATGTGTTGAACATCAATACCGGTGATCGCTTCACCACGTATGCGATTGAGGCACCGCGCGGTTCGAAAACCTTTGGCATTAATGGTGCGGCCGCGCGCCTGGCCCAGGTCGGCGACCGGATCATCGTGGTGGCCTATGCGGCCATGGCCGCCGAAGCGGCGAAAGCGTATAAGCCCACAGTTGTCCTGCTGGATGAACATAATGATGTGGTCAGTGCGCCTAAAGCGGCTTAAGCTCTACAAAAGACACTGAAAAAAACCCGGCCGCGCGCCGGGTTTTTTGTGGTCTAATTTTTGGATATGTGGTTTAAGAAGTATGCACTCCTTAGGGTGATGCTTGGCTGAAATTTGAACTCCATCCTGCCCCTCCGCTTCTCTACGGTTGGGCCCAATTAGGGACGTTTAATATGAAGCTGGCACTTTCTCTTGCATTGGTCATGTTCGGCTCCAGCCTCGCTTATGGCGATGAGTGGGGCTATCACGGTGCGCATGGCCCAGAACATTGGGGCGAAATCAGCGCGGAATTTGCCGTGTGCAGCGCGGGGCATCAGCAATCGCCCGTTGATCTTCATAATGCCCATGCCGGTGATGGCCATATGCCAGAGCTGCATTGGACCGGCGGCGATCATCTGCAGGTTGCGAATAATGGTCACACCGCCCAGGTGAATACCCCTGCGGGCAGTTCCTTGGTGCTTGATGGGGTGACCTATAACCTCATCCAGTTTCACTTCCACCATATGAGTGAGCATACTGTGGATGGCCATGCCTATCCGTTGGAAGTGCATTTCGTGCATGCCGCAGAAAATGGCAATCTCGCCGTGGTTGGTGTCTTCTTCGAAGAAGGCGCGGAGAATGCGGAGCTGGCCAAGATTTGGTCCGCTATTCCCGGCGATGTCGGCAGCCATGATATTGATGGCGCGATTGATTATACCGCCTTCTTGCCCAGTGATCACGCCGGTTATCGCTATCAGGGCTCTTTGACCACGCCGCCTTGCTCAGAAATTGTGTCCTGGACGGTGATGAGCCACGCGCTGGAAGCCTCGCATGATCAGATCGAAGCTTTCGCCCATATCTTCCATGAAAATGCGCGCCCGGTGCAGGATCTGCATGGGCGTGAGGTCTTTATGGGCCACTAAGCCTATGCATTGAGAGCATAAAACGAAGGGAGCCCGGTGGGCTCCCTTTTTGATTGGGCCTTAGGCAAAATCGGCGAAGAAGCAGAGCTTATTGTGGTCCAGATCGCGCACATAGGCGGAATAGAACGGCCCGCGCTCGCCGGGCTGACCTTCGCAGGTGCCACCTAAGTCTAAGGCTTTTTGATGGAAGGCTTTGACATCATCCTTCGTGCCGACGCAAAAGCCCACCATCGTGCCATTGCCATGGGTGGCGGGTTGTTCATCAAAGGGCGTGGCCACAGCAAAGGCAAAATCGGGCGTTTGCCAATAGGTCATACGATCGGTGGCGGCGACCTGGGTAATGCCTTTCAGGGCGAAGAGGGCGTCATAAAACGATGTGGCGGCGGCCCGGTCATTGGTGCCGAGTACACAATAGCTGATTTTCATAAGAGGACCTTTCCTTAAGGGGGGGGAGGGCTGTGGAGGGCTTCTTATTGTCAAATGCGACATTTTATGTCGTATTTGTTCGATGACCCGTGCGAAAACCCAAGATCGTATGCGGCGGTTGGATCTGCTGGCCGCGCAGTTGAAAGAGGATGTGCTTTGCACGGTCCAGGATTTGGCGCGTCATCATGGCGTCAGCGCCCGCACGATCACGCGCGATCTGGCCTTGATGCGCGAGCAAGGCCTGCCCCTGGATGCCGATCGCGGACGTGGCGGCGGGGTACGCTTGGATCGCAGATGGGGTGTGGGGCGGTTAAATCTTGCCTACGCCGAAGCGGTTGATTTGCTGATCAGTATTGAGGTGGCTGAGCATATGGGCTCGGCGATCTTTCTGGGTAATCTGGGCGCGGTGCGTCGCCAATTGGTGGCCTCTTTCTCTCCAGAAAAGCGCGCCAGGATAGAGCGTTTGAAGTCGCGGATCTTGATCGGGCCGACGGCCTCTCTTCCGGTGCAATCGAGCATCGCGCCACCGTCGAAACCCGTGGTCCAAGCCCTCCACCAGGCGTTTATGGATCAAGAGGCGCTGGAGATCAGCTATCAGCGCGAAGATGGCGCGCTCTCGCGCCGCGTGATTGAGCCGCATTATCTGTTGCTGAAATATCCGGTCTGGTATGTCATCGCCCAGGATGATCTACGTGAAGGCCCGCGTACCTTTCGCTGTGACCGCTTGCAAAGCGCACGCGCCACGGGGCGGTCTTTTGCGCTGAGGCCGGTTGAAGACTTTCTACCGAAATCAGAGCCTGAAGGCACGTAAGACAAAAAAAGGGAGCCCAAGAGCTCCCTTCATTTTTGTGTTTGGCAGTGTAAGAGCCTTAGTCTTCGATGATCGCGAAGCTGGCATTGACATTGACGCTGACCACCAATTCACCCCCGGCAACGGGGCTGGGCGCTGCGCCATCATTAAAGGCCATTTCGGCGCGCGCATACATGACAGGGCTGGGGCGGTAAGATCCGCTTTCGCTCAAAGTCAGAATACGCCCGATTTCAAATCCACCCGCTTCGCCATAGAGGTTTGCACGTTCGCGCAACTTGGTCATGGCCTGGCGGCGGGCCTGATCTTCGATCATGCTTTGGTCTTGCAGGCCAAATTCCACGCCTTGTAATTGATTGGCCCCGGAATTGACCAAGGCGTCAATGGTGCGCCCGACCTTGTCCAAATCGCGTACAATCGCCGTCACTGTGTTGCGCGCTTCATAGGCGACAATGCGCGGCGCACGCTCTTCTTCATTGGCATTATAGGGGCGGTTTTCATAAACCGGCTGGACGCTGAGATTGGTGGTCTGGCGGTCACGTTCAGCAATGCCAGAGCGGTTAAGCTGGGCAAACACCTCGTTCATGACGCGGGCATTTTCAGCCAGCGCTTCGGCGGCGCTTTCACCGCGGGTGACGACCCCGGCAGAGACGCTGGCCATGTCGGGGGCCGCGCGCACTTCACCGGCGACATTTAAAGTCAGGCTGGGTTGTTGATCGACGATCTGGACGCCTTGGGCGAAGCTCGGCGTGGCGTTCAAAACCGGTAAGGCCAAAACGCAAGATAATAGGGCGGTGCGTAGCATGTGGTATCTCCCAAAAAAGCGAATATTCGCTTGTCCCTCGAAGGGCCATCCCACTCTTCGTTGAAGGCGAGAAAAAGGCAAGCATTTGTCCATCTGGTGTTAACGCGCCCGGCCCGTTGATCGTTGCAGATCTAAACACCACGCGATGAACGCGCCCTGAAATGCGTGCGCGGGCTTCGTTCATCTTCATCACACCAGGCTGGTCTAGGCCCTTGCATGGGCGAAAAGAGCCGCTATACCTCCTCGCTCGCCAGTTTTGTGGGCCTGTAGCTCAACTGGTTAGAGCCGGCGGCTCATAACCGCTTGGTTGGGGGTTCAAGTCCCTCCGGGCCCACCATTTCCATCGATCTCGCGGCAGTCCGCGTCGCGGACGCCTCCGATTGGGCGGCCTGGCCGGGCGGCGCGCGTTTGCGCTTGCGAACCCGTTGGGTTCGGTTATGGCTCATTGAGCTCCACCCTTTCCTTTATTTCAGAGCGCTTTGTGATGCCAGGCTGCTGCCTGGCAGGCCGGTGTTTGGTCACTCACGACCCTTATAGGCGCGCACTGAGCGGGAGCTTAGTTCATATGCGCTCTGTTCCCGAGCGCGCGGTGGATGTTGGTGATTGGATGGTAAGGGCTGTCCTCGAATGTCGACTTTGAAAGCTCGTCCTTATCAGGCCCTGCGCAACGTCTTAAACTGAGCCTTCCCACACACGCGGGGATGAACCGGAAAACGACGTGAAGGTAAGCGATGCTCAGCCCGTATGTGCAACGCCCCTTTAAGGCTGGTTTGCTAGCCCTAGGGGCTGGTGAGATCGTCAATAGGCGCACATATGATTGGGGCAATTGTAACGTGGCTGGCCCAGCACACGGGTGTGGTGAGCCTGATCGGCATTGGGGCGATGGGGCTGAGTGTGGCTGGCCTTGGGGCCTGGCTATGGCATGCGCGTCGTCAAATGCGCGCCATGCGCGATTTGGCCAACGCCGCCTTTGAAGGTTTGATCATTCACAAAAACGGACGCATCGTAGATGTCAACGTCACCTTTGCACACCTTATCGGATGGCCCGCGCATGTTTTAACAGGCACTAAAGTCAGCGATTTATTTGAAGTCGGTTGGCCGCGCGATGATTTACCCTATCACAGTGCCAATGCGCCGGGGACTTTAAAGGGCATGCAAGACCATATCCCGGTTGAGATGCAAACCCGGCGGTTATTTTGCGGCGATGGTTATGTCACGGCGGTACGCGATTTGCGCCAAATGGAAACCAGCCGTGATGAAATGCATCGCCTGGCAACCCATGACAGTATCACCCAATTGCCGCGCCGGGGCTTGTTTATTGAGGCGGTCAATAGCGCGATCAATTACGCGGCCACGCACCACGAACACCTGGCCGTCGTGCGCATGGGGGTTGGGTTTAAGAAGGGACGCTTGAGTGATGTGCCGGGGGGGCGAGATGCCTGCTTGATGCATGTTGCCCAGGCCTTGCGCGCGATGAGTGATAAAACCATGCGCTTGGGTCGGCTGACGGAAGATGGATTTGCGCTGCTCATCCGAGAGTGTGGGGATGTCGAGGCCCTGTCCTCTCACTTAGAGCGCCTTTTGGGCCAGCTCCAAGCCTATCTCAAGCATGACGAACCGGTGGAAAAGGATTTGGAGTTCAAATTCTCGGTTGCGGTCTATCCCTTTGATGGCGCAGATGGCGAGACTTTATTAAAGCATACCGATAGTGCGTTGATCCGCGACAGTGAAGATATCATCGTCTTTTATAATGAAGCTATGAATACCACGCGCCAGCGCCGCTTCGCCTTGGAGATCTCTTTAAGTGAAGCGATCGAGGCGCGCCGCATTGATTTAGCGTTTCAAGCTCAAGCGTGCTTGGTGACCGGTAAAATTCGCGGCTTTGAGGCTTTGGCCCGCTGGCCGCGTCAAGATCCCCCCGTGGGGCCGCAGGAATTCCTGCCCATCGCGCAAGACCGTGGACTGATGCAAGGGTTGGGGCGGGTGATTTTACGCCGGGCTTTTGAACGTCTGAAGCTTTGGCCTGAAAGCTTGACGATGTCGGTCAATCTAGCAGAAGCGCAATTGGATGACCCAGATCTGGAAAAGCTTTTAAAAGGTTATGTGAAGGAATTTGATATTCAGCCAGAGCGGATGTGTTTGGAAATCAGTGAAGTGGCCCTGGGTGATCATTTGGCGCGCCATTTACCCTTGCTGGAGCGTTTACGCATTCTGGGCTTTAAACTGGCCTTGGATGAATTTGGGGCGGGGCTGTCTAACCTACATGCGCTCAATGATTTTCGCTTTGATCAAATCAAGATTGCCCGCAGTCTGATCGCTGAAGCCGATCAGGACCGTCATAAGGGCCAGGTTTTGGGGGCCTTGATCGCTTTGGGCCGGGCGCTGAAGAGTGACGTCATCGGTATGGGGGCACAAACCCAGGGCGAGATGGACGTGCTGCGTCGATTGGGATGTGATGGCGTTCAGGGCTATGCGCTGGGTCATCCCGTGCCGGGCGATCGGGTCAGTGATTTTATGCAGCGCTATATGTTGACGATGATGAGCCGGGTGGTTCCCAAATCGCATCAAGACCCCGATATTAGCGCGCAAGAGCAACAGCTATAACGGGACTCAGTATGGCGGAACCCACTATCGAAGCCCTGGCGCAAGAGGCCTCACCTGCGGACAAGCGCGCGCGCTATCGTGAGCTTTTAAAAGAAATTGAAAGCGTTGTCGCCGGTGAAACCAGCACCACGGCCCGCTATGCCAGCGCGGCCTGTATTTTGGCCCTTAGTTTTGCGCCCCGCTTTTTCTGGACCGGCTTTTATGAAGTCGATCCCCATAAGCCCAACGAATTGGTGGTCGGTCCCTATCAGGGCACTTTGGGCTGTTTACGCATTCCCTTCGGGCGAGGGGTGTGCGGGGCGGCCGCGCAAGCGGGGGAGACCCAGCTGGTGCGCGATGTGCACGCTTTTCCTGGCCATATTGCCTGTGATGCGCGCAGTCAGTCAGAAATCGTGGTCCCTGTGTTCGACGGCGAAGGGCGCTTACGGGCCGTGTTGGATGTCGACAGTGATCAGCCCGCGGCCTTTGATGAGATTGACCAAGAGGGCTTGGAGGCGATTTGCGCGCGCCTGCTCGTCGCTTAAGGGCTGGCTCATTCAACAAAAAAAGCGGTCTCGCCGGAGACCGCTTTTTTTGTAACTTCGTATCCGCTTAGAAAAGGCCGAGGAATTTTTTGCGCTTCTTCGGCGCTTCAGAGGCCGGGCTCATTTCAGTCAAAGGCGCTTCTTGGCTCTCGATCTCAACGTCGCTTTCGATTGCCTTGTCGTGCGTCGCGATAGAGGGGGAGGGCGTAACCTCCGCATGAGCTTCGGTACTTACGGGCTCTTCTTCGGGTGTGATCTCGATCTCTGGCGTGATGGCGGCGTCATCGCCTTGAGCGTCACGCAGGGCGACCCCGGTTTCAAGAACCGCGTTGATATCAATCTGTGCGTCCTCACCGCGATCCAGGCGCGGGGCGGGGGCCGGTTGCGGCATTAAAGAGGACAGGCTTCGCGGCATACACACATCCGCATCGCACATGGGATCATTCATCAATGCGCGCGCCGTGGGCGTCATCATCGGTTGATAATCGCCATTGAAAGTATGGACGCCCAGTTTTTCCCGCAAAGTGTGGCGGAAGGCATCGGCGTGCAGGTCAATTTTGGCGCGCTGGGTTTGCTCAGCATCCAATTGGCGCAGATCCACCGGACGCGGTGAGCGAATGGCGGCCAAGCTGGAGGGTTTGGCGCGGTGAAGCGCTTCACGCGCGCGTTCGATATTCAAGCGGGTATTGTCCGTAGTCATGGGACTAAACCTTTTCATCCATTAGGACTTTTGTGCAAACCATTCGACCCCGTGCGTGCGCGAGATCATCACGACATCGACATCCCCGCCCACACCGGTCTGTACCATATGGAGATTGGTTTTGAGGATGTTAAGATCAACCAGTGATTTGGCGGTTTCCGCGATTTGGCGCTTACCCGATGCCGACACGACCTTGATGAAGGGGTCGATAAATTCTTCTTGTGAAACGGCTTGGCTGACTCGAATAAACTCCATGGAGAGCTCGGGCAGCACATGATCCTGCATCCGGCCCATGACCTCGACGACTTGATCGCGCGAGAGGCCCGCTTCGGTCAACGCCACTTCGGCCGCAATTTCATTGGCGCGCATGTTCAACGAGATCATCAGATCGAACATGGTGGGATGAACACCGCGCAAGAAGGCGTGGGTCATGTCGGCCTGGGCGAAGGTGCGCACGAAGGCGCTGGGCCCATCATCGACGGCGACATGGATGGTTTCATCATGGCCGCGTTTCATCACGCCATTGACCAGGATGGAGGCATAATAATGGGAGTATACCGGGAAGATATCGTCCTGACCAAAGCCGGCAAAGACGAGACCGGCATAGGTTTCCAAAAAGGCCGGTTTGACCATCAGCATATAGGCAAAGTCATAAAGCTTGGCGCGGACCGCTTCATCTTCGCCATAGATGCCTAGCGCCTCGATGATCAGGGCGTCAATGAGCGCGCCATAAAGGCCATTAAAGTCTTCTTGAGTGAAATCTTCAAAAACGGCCAAGGTGTCGCGCACCTCCCCGCCTTCATCCAGCGCCAGCATGCGGCGATACATATCGAGGGCGGCTTCGAACGCGCTTTCATCGGAGGCGTAGGGCGAATGGGGATAATTGCGCAGGCCTTTGGCATAATCGAGCACGGTGGAGAAGGCCGCGCGCAACAGATCTTCAAACTCTTCGCGCTCGTCGTCTTCCGGGAAAAGGCGGCGATTATTGTCGATGAAAGCAAAGAAGGTCGCGGCGCACTCTTCGACGCTGGCATAGTCTTGATCGCCATATTCCTTGCGGAAGGCATGGGCAATCTGTGACCAGGAGCGGCCCAGCACATCACCGCGCGAATACACCATCAAGGCGATCGTGGGTGAGAGGGTGAGGATTTTCTCCGCCTCCAACGTCACAACGCTGTCGGTGCCCCCGCCATAGGTCACGGCACTATCTGCGGCCAGCGCGATGGCCTGTCGGTTCATGATCATCACTTCAGACGTCATGGATGGCTTCCCCCTCATACCTTTGGCGATGATGTCCCCACATCGCGCCCGAATTTTATGTCATCTATCCCCCAGACCATAGCGGGCCGGAGGTCCTATGTTAAGTGAAACTTAACGCGGTGCGCACGCCAAGATAAGTAAAAAATCAAAGCGTGAGCGTAATTTTATTCATGCACGGGCCATGCCATAAAAAACCCCCGCAAGGCGCGCTTGCGGGGGTTGTGTTTGAGGCTTGACGCTTGGACTTAGTCCAAACGCTCCCCATCTAGCTTACGCGCAAAGAAGTCAGAGATGACGCGCAACAGATGGCGTTGACGCTCCGTGCCGCGAATGCCGTGGCGTTGACCCGGATAGGTCATCATTTCGAAGGGTTGATTGGCCCCTTGCAGGGCGTGATAGACCCGTGTCGCATGATCGAAGGTCACATTGTCATCGGACATGCCGTGGATCATCAAGGTTGGCGTCTGATAGTTTTCGATATGGGTCATGACATCCGAGCGCGCATAGCCGTCGGGATTATTCTCAGGGGTGCCCATATAGCGCTCAGTATAGTGCGTATCATAAAGCGACCAATCACTGACCGGTGCGCCGGATACGGCTGCCGCATAGGCTCCAGGCGCCTGCAAAGTGGTCATCAAGGTCATATAGCCGCCATAAGACCAGCCCCATAGACCGACCCGCTCGCCATCGACAAAGTCGAGACTTTTGAGATAGTCGAGGCCTTTTAATTGGTCTTGAACCTCCACATTGCCCATATCGCGATGAAGCGCCGCTTCGAAGGCGTGACCCCGGTTCCATGAGCCCCGGTTGTCGAGGCGGAAATAGACATAGCCCGCCTGGACATAGAGCTGATCGTTCAAAGACTGCCAGCCTTTGGTGACGCGCTGGGCGTGCGGGCCGCCATAAACCTCGACAATGGCGGGGCAGGGATGAGCGCCATCACAGCCCTCGGGACGGTAGATTTCATACTGCAACTCGGTCGTGCCATCAGCGGCCATCACGGTGCCAAACTCAGGATAGACGTGGCGATCGAGATAAGGGAAGTAGGGATGATCTTCATTGAGGGCATTTTCCTCAATCCAGGCCACACGCTCGCCATTGACATTATAAAGCCCGGTCTGGGTCGGGGTGCGAATGTCGGAATAAGATCCGATAAAGGCCCCGCCTTCGCCCATGGACACGCCCCAGCGCCCTTCGCCGGAGGTGATTTGATGCGGCGTTGAGGCCCCATCCGGGCCGTAAGACACCGAATAGAGATGGCGCTGGGTGGGATCCTCCATCCAGCCTTCAAAATAGACCACTTGGCTGTCTTCATCGACATGGGTGATATTGCCGACCACCCACTCGCCCGAGGTCAAGGTGCGGGCATTGCCCTCAGCGTCATAGTGATAGACATGGCGGAAGCCTGTCCGCTCCGAGGTCCAGATGAAGCCGCCGTCTTCCAAAGGCGTGAAGTCATTGGTGAGGTTGATCCACTGGCCAGCATCTTCGCTCAAGACAATGCGCGAGCGCCCGGTATTGGGATCGACCGCCAACAGATCCAAACGGCTCTGTTCACGATTTTGACGTTGGACATAGAGGGTCGAGCCATCGGCCGACCAGTTGACGCGCGCGACATAGATGTCGGTGTCTGCCCCCAGATCGACATTGACCATGCGGCTGGTGCGAATGTCATAGACATGCAGGGATACCAAGGCGTTATTCTTACCCGCGCGCGGATAGCGTTGATCATGGACGACCACGCCATCGGGGCCAATTTCAAAGCGCTCCACGACATCCACGGGGCTCTCATCGACACGGGTCAGGGCGATCTTGCGATCATCGGGCGACCACCAATACCCGGTATAACGCTGCATCTCTTCCTGGGCGACAAATTCAGCCACACCCCAGGAGATGAGATCGCCGCCTTCGTTCGTGACAGGGCCTTCCTGGCCGGTGGCCAGATTATAGATCCACAGATTTTGGTCGCGAATGAACGACACCCACCCGCCTTCGGGGCTGACACGGGCGTCGGTTTCAAAGGCTTCGGTTTCGCTCAGGCGGCGTGCGACTTTGGTCTCCACATCGACATAGAAGACATCGCCATCCAGCGGCACCAGAACCGCATCGCCATTGGCATCCCAGTCATAGCTGACGATACCGGTATTAGAGATCCGTGCACGCTCGCGATATTGGATCTCGGCCTCGGTCAAGGCCCGCTCTTCGGGGGCCAGAACATCACTGTCTACCAGCTGGTATGTATTCCCATCGGCGACATCCATGGCCCAGAGATCCAGCTTTAGCCGGTCGGTTTCTTTCGGTAGCAGGAAGGTGATGCGTTCGCCATCTGGTGAGAATGTCAAACCGCGCGGTGTTGCACCATAAAGGCTGGGCGAACCATAAAGCCGCTCGATATCCAGCTTGGGCCCAGTATGAGTATCCACCGGCGCAGCCATCTGGCGCGCGGTTTCGCTGGCATAGGCGGCAGACCCGCGGAAGGCATGGGGCTCCACCCCGCCGGTATTGTCTGCACATGCGCTCAGTAATCCCAGGCTGGCCCCTGAGAGTAATAAAACTCGTAGCATAAACGTCTCCTCCCCGCGTTTATTACCATGGGCGATTTCGCCCTTTGGCAGGCAGGCTAAATCGCCTTTTTCAAATGCGCAATGAAGGATGTGTTATCAGATAACATCAAGCGATGAAAAAGCCCCACCTTTTGGGTGGGGCGCTGGGTGGCTATTCTATATCCGAAGCTTCACTTTCATCCTTCGGCAAAAGCTCGAAAGTGATGGTCATAATTTCATTATGTATAATGGGACTGGGTTGGGTCGGGATAGGAATTCTAGGCGCAGCAGCGTGCATAACAATTTGTTGCGGTTCACCCATGTTTTGGGCTTGGCGAAGTAGGTAACTGCTTTCTCGACTAACCCGAGGCGTCACGGTTAAGACATCACCCACACGACCATTAAGACCTTCTGCAATAAGGGATGCTTCGCGCCTTGCTTTTGCGAGTGCATCAATAACAGTCAAATCTGCAAGTTGGATCTCATCAAAGATACCAAAGTTTTGAAACTGGGCTGAATGGGCTCCATGCTCCATGGCGAGGCTAATCATGTTGCCAAGCATGTTGGCTGGAGCGGCTCGAACACTAATGTTTTGTGATGTTGCATAGATAAATTCGCCATTGCACGCTGAGGTATTCCTATCTGAATTGTATCGAGATTGCTCGCTCATGCATAAGGCGTTAGCGTATACACCGTCTGTTTCGACTACGAAGTGCGATAGTCCTTCCATTTGGCCTAAAACTTCAAGCAATTGTGCTGAACGCTGGCTCAAATCAGATAACGCTTCAGATTGAGAAGAAGCCTGGGCGTTTACACTAACAGATATAGCAAAAGTCTCAGCAGGCTGAGTGACTTCTCCCATAACGCTGACTGTTATTGTTCTGGGTTCTTCCGGTGCACATCCCGACAGGAACAAACCAGAAAGCGTAAGGCCTAAGCCCACTAAATATTTAATCATTACATCCCCCAAAAAAAACAATGCCATTATGATATCGCGTAAGGGGCGTAACGTATAGCTCGATTTAGTCAGACCTTTGTCTGAGATGGATAACGGCGAAATCTCACCGGGTCCATTGCCACACCCGGTCGGGATCGGATATAGGCATGGGTTAAATTTTAATCTTCCCCCTCTTCCTTAGGAGCGCGTCCGGCACATGGCGGCTTATCAATACGTCTACCACATGGATAAACTGGCAAAGACCTATCCCGGTGGTAAGCAGGTTTTCTCTGGCATTTCTCTTCACTTCCTGCCTGACGCCAAGATCGGCGTGGTCGGTGTTAACGGTGCAGGTAAATCATCACTGTTGCGCATTATGGCCGGTTTTGATCAGGACTTCACCGGTGAAGCCTGGGCGGAAAAGGGCGTGCGCGTGGGTTATCTGCCGCAGGAACCCCAGCTCGATCCCAATAAAACCGTTTGGGAAAACGTAATCGAAGGCTCGGAAGACAAAAAAATCTACGACGATTACAACGCGGCTGCGATGGCGATCGCGGAAGAATATACCGACGAAGCCATGGAAAAGATGACCGCTCTGCAAGAGCAGATCGATGCGCGCGATGCATGGGATATCGATTCCAAGATCGAAATGGCGATGGAGGCCTTACGCTGTCCGCCCGCCGAAGCCGATGTCACCAATCTGTCGGGCGGTGAGCGCCGGCGCGTGGCGCTGTGCCGTTTGCTGCTTTCAAAGCCGCATATGCTGCTGCTCGACGAACCGACCAACCACTTGGACGCCGAAAGCGTGCAATGGCTGCAGCATCACTTGTCCAATTATGATGGCGCGTTGTTGGTCGTGACCCACGACCGTTACTTCCTGGATGCGTTGACCAATTGGACGTTGGAGCTCGACCGCGGTCAGGGCATCCCTTATGAGGGCAATTATTCGTCCTGGTTGGAGCAGAAGCAAAAACGTCTCGCGCAAGAATCGCGTGAAGAGGGCGCTAAGCAAAAGGCTCTGGCCCGCGAGCTGGAGTGGATCCGCTCCAGCCCGAAAGCGCGCCAAGCCAAGTCTAAAGCGCGTATTTCAGCTTATGAGGAAATGCGCGATAAGGCCGATAAGGAAAAAATCTCAACCGCCACCATTCGCATCCCACCGGGCCCGCGCCTGGGGGGTAAAGTGCTGGAAGTTGAGCATCTTAATAAAGCCTTCGGCGATAAATTGCTGGTGCGTGATCTGACTTTCTCTCTGCCCCCGGGCGGTGTTGTGGGCGTGATCGGTCCCAACGGTGCGGGTAAATCAACTCTGTTCAAGATGATCACCGGTCAGGACACCCCTGATGGTGGCACTTTGACTTTGGGCGATACGGTTAAGCTGGGCTATGTCGATCAGAGCCGCGATAATCTCGACCCGAATAAAACGGTCTGGGAAGAAATCTCTGGCGGCAATGACATGATGATGTTGGGTGACCAAGAGGTCTCCAGCCGCGCCTATGTGGGTGCGTTCAACTTCAAGGGCGGCGATCAGCAGAAGAAGCTGGGCGTTCTGTCTGGGGGTGAGCGTAACCGGGTCCACTTGGCGAAAATGCTCAAAGAGGGTGGTAATCTCTTACTCCTCGATGAACCGACCAATGATTTGGACGTTGAGACGTTGACCGCGCTGGAAGCGGCGCTGGAAGATTTCCCAGGCTGTGCCGTGGTGATCTCGCACGATCGCTTCTTCCTTGACCGGATTGCCACCCATATGCTGGCCTTTGAAGGCGATAGCCATGTGGAATGGTTCGAAGGTTCATTCTCTGATTATCTGGAAGACAAGAAACGCCGTCTGGGTCCGGATGCGGATATGCCAAGACGCATCAAATTCCAGAAATTTGAGCGTTAAGTTGGACAAGATGGTCTCGGTTGAGGGCATCGCAAAGTTAAAGGCCTGGCGTCAACGCCAGGCCTTTGGCTTGATGGGGTTGGGTCTGGCCTTGGTCGGGTTAAGCGTCGCCTTAGGGCTATGGGCTCTGCCGGGATTTGCTTTTTTCATTAACCCTGTCGTGATCCTTTTACCGCTCAGCCTGATCTGGATCTGGGCGCTGTGGCCGTGCCTTGGGCGCTATCAGAAAGCGGCTAAAGATCTCTCAAACGGCACTTATATGCGCACCAGCGGCGTGGCAAGCCTGCGCCAAACGGGCGGTGTGGGCCTGTTAGCGCCCAAGCGCCATATGCTCGATATTGGTGATAAGAGCTTTGAAATTTCCGCTGCGTTCGCTCAAAGCGTGTCATCGGGCCAGAGTGTTATTGTCACCCATGGCTTGGCGTCGAATTTTGTGTTGGATATCGCGTCTTTGGCCAAGGCCTGAGCTTCAAGCGCTAAGGCTTGAAGCTCATCGGATTTAGCCCTGCATTCGGTTACGGAGTTGGCGGGTTGCGGCACTGACATCGCCGCCATGATCGCCAATGATGGAGGTGACCTGGTCGCGTTGGCTTTGCGCCAACCAAATGCCCAGCACTTCTGCATCCACGACTTTATATTGGCCATTATGCTCTAAGACGCGCCATTTGACGTCATATTCACGCCCTTCTGGCCCGCCATAAATGCGCGAATTGACGATATAATCGCCTTCACCGCGTTGGACCGAGCCCGTAACCTCTAAGGTTTGGCCACCATAATTGGCCAGCTCACGCTCATACGCATTGATGGCAAATTCGCGAAACACGCCGCGAAATTCCTCTAGGGCGGCGGGGTCTGCGCTGCGGCGATAGCGGCCCAGGACAAAATTAGTCACGCGATCAACATCGGCCAGAACGTCAATCTTTTGGCGAAATTCACGCTTAACGGCGCTGAGATCGGTGCCGCCGCTGCGATAATCGCGCAGCGTGGAAATCACGGCTTGGGCATTGGTCTGCACAAAATTCTCAGCGTCCTGCGGGCTGCTGGCTTGGGCCGTATTGAAACTGCTAACTATAAGAATGAGGGCGGAGAGGCCTATGATAACAGGGGAGAGAGAAAGGCGGTTCATGTCAAAGTCTCGCTTTTGTTATGATCCGCCTTACCCATTTTGTGATCGACCCATTTATTGGCGGATATGTGTTTTGTTTGAAGGCAGGCGTGTATAATCAGAAAGGCGCAAGCGCGCCCTTCTTCAAGAACGCGCACACGCACATAAGTATCCCTGGCCTATGCGTCCAGAGTATGGCGAGACAGAGTCTGTATCGCTCAAAAAGTGTGATAAATTTGCCGTGTAAGGTGAGGGTTAGTCAAACTCTGGTAAGTCTGCATAGGCATCCTCACCATTTGTTATGGCCATATTCCGGCGCTGGTGATAGGTCGTGCGCAATTGCACATAGGGATCAATCGCGGTGCGGTCCAGGCTGTCGATAGCGTCCTGCAGCTCAGCACGTTGATGGATGCCATTGAGAACGCGGATCCCAATTTTGGTCGAGGATGCGGGTTCATCTTCATTCCACTTCAGCGGGTGCGCATACCGGTCGGCAAAGCGCCCTGTTGTGTCGCGTAAATTCGAAGGTCCAAAGACTGGCAGCATCAGATAAGGCCCGCTCTCTACGCCCCAAACGCCCAGCGTCTGGCCAAAATCTTCATGGCGTTCGGGTAGGCCCGCGACAGTCGCGACATCAAACAATCCTGCAACGCCTAATGTGGCATTCATGCCGAAGCGCGCCAGCGTGATCAGCGAGCCTTCAAAGTCACCTTGAAGCGTGGTGTTGGCAAAAACCACCGGCTGATTAAGCGTGGTCATGACATTGCCGACCATCTCGCGGCCCACCTTGGGGGTTACAGCGACATAGGTCTTTGAAGCGGGCTCAAAAAACACCTCATCCATTGTGGTGTTAAAGCCATAAATCTCGCGGTTGAGCGGCTCAAGCGGGTCATTGGCTTCCAAGGATTGAGGATTCGTCGTACACGCACTCAGCCCGAGAAGGACTAGGCCCAAGGAGCTGATGAAACAAGACTTTGCTAACGCACGCAGGGTCATAATCGAGCCATCCTTAATTTAATTGTCTTGCAATACCCCGTTTGGGGCGGGCGAACAATTCGTCATGGGGCAAGGGCGGGGCGAACCCCTGCACTTATTTAGGAAGTGTGGTTTGTGTGCAAAGCCCACGGATGCGGATAAAGCACATTGAAGTTTGGAAGATAATGATATAAAGATGTCTTTATATTGTCATGGTGTTGATATGGATGATTTGCTAAAAAAACTGCGCGCCCTGGCCGAGCCAACGCGCCTCAAGGTCGTGACCTTGCTCAGCCATGGCGAATTGACCGTGAGCGAGATCATGCAAGTTTTGGGGCAAAGCCAGCCGCGGGTCAGCCGACATTTAAAGATGTTGACCGATGCAGGTTTGGCTGAGCGTTTGCCGGAAGGCGCGTGGGTTTTCTATCGCTTGGAACGCTCCGGGGTCAGTGCGAAGCTGGCTGAATTGATCAATTCTGTCTCCCAAGCTGAAGATCCTGATCTGTCGCGTGCTTTGGAGCGCCTTGAAGCGGTGAAGAGCGAGCGAGCTGCTGCGGCTGCGGGCTATTTCGAGCATGTCGCCAAGGATTGGGAGCGTATTCGCGCGCTGCACTTTCCTGAAGCCCAGGTTGAAGCGGCGATGCGCGCCACCGTCGAAGATCGGCGCTTTAAATTCCATTTGGATGTCGGCACCGGCACGGGCCGGATGTTGGAAGTGTTTGCTGCCGCAGCCGAAGACGGCATGGGTGTGGATTTCAGCCACAACATGCTCAATATCGCGCGCTCAAACATTGCCAAAGCTGGTTTAACCGACCGTTTTGTGCGCCAAGGCGATGCGACCGCTTTACCGCTGGATAACCAATCGGCCGATCTCATCACCATTCACCAGGTGATGCATTATCTTGATGAGCCTTCTCGGGCGCTGGCCGAATGTGCCCGCGTGTTGAAGCCAGGTGGGATGATCGTGATTGCCGATTTCGCGCCGCATAAGCTGGAATTCTTGCGCGAAGAACACCATCATCGTCGTCTAGGCTTCCATGCTGAGGAAGTGGCAGGCTGGCTGAAAAATGCGGGGCTGGAACCCAAGCCCATCACCGCGCTGGCCCCAGGCACCGAAGATGGGCGCTTGACCGTCCTCATCTGGACGGCTGTGAAAATCAAAGCTGATGACGGCGCTAATAGCAAAAATAAAACACTGAATAAGGATGTCTCCCCATGACGCACACCCCGGGTGAGCTGACGCAAAACTTAAATGTCTCCTATGAATTCTTTCCGCCGAAAACCGATGAGATGGAAGAGCGCTTGTGGGAGTCTATTCGCCGCTTAGAGGTGATGGGCCCGCGTTTTGTGTCAGTGACCTATGGGGCCGGGGGCTCAACGCGTGATCGCACGCACCGCACAGTGCGCCGCATTGTCGAAGAGACCCAGTTGAAGCCAGCCGCGCATTTGACCTGTGTGTCTGCGACCCGTGAAGAGGTCGATGAGGTGATCCGCGAATACTGGGATGCGGGTGTGCGCCATATTGTAGCCTTGCGCGGTGATCCCCCTCAAGGTCTGGGCGAGGCCTATATGCCCCATCCGGGCGGCTATGCCAATGCGACCGAGCTGACCGCGGGGATCAAGGCCATTGCTGATTTCGAGGTTTCTGTCGGGTGTTATCCCGAGGTCCATCCTGAAAGCACGGGGCTGGACCATGATCTTGACGTTTTAAAGGCCAAGGTGGACGCCGGGGCGAGCCGGGCGATCACGCAATTCTTTTTTGAACCCGAAACATTCCTGCGCTATCGCGACGCGGTGGCAAAGGCAGGCCTTTCTGTCACCTTGGTGCCGGGCATTATGTTACAGCCCAATTTCGTAGGCTTGAAGCGGATGGCGGGTCTATGCGGGGCGAATATTCCGGCGCATCTGGATCAGCTTTATGCCGGACTTGAAGATGATGCCAAAACCCGCGAGCTGATCACCGCCAATGTCGCGGCCAAGCTGTGCGAGCGTTTGGCGGCAGAGGGCGTTAAGGATTTTCATTTCTACACCCTTAATCGGGCCGAATTATCCTTGTCGACCTGTCATTTATTGGGCGTGAAGCCAGTTGAAACTCTGGCCGCCTAAGGCCCATTTTACGAAGGACAATGGCGATGACCCGTCAGGACCGTTTAGCTGCGCTCAATGCGCTGGCCACGCAACGCATTCTTGTACTCGATGGGGCGATGGGCACCCAGATCCAGGGCTTGAAGCTGGATGAGGACGGCTATCGCGGGACGCGCTTTGCCGATTGGCCGGTCTCGGTCAAAGGCAATAATGATATGCTGAACCTGACCCAGCCCGAAGCCATCAAGGCGATCCATAAAGCGTATTTCGAAGCGGGCTCTCATATCGTTGAAACCAATACCTTCTCTGCGACCACGATTGCGCAGGCCGATTACAAGATGGAAGAGCTCGCCGATGAGATCGCGCGCGAGGGCGCGCGTCTGGCGCGTGAGGCCGCTGATGAGGTTGAGGGGGCGAGCGGCATTGTGCGCGCTGTTGCCGGGGCGATTGGCCCGACCAATAAAACCTTGTCGATTTCGCCCAATGTCAATGATCCGGGCTATCGCGATGTCACGTTTGAAGATGTGCGTAAGACCTATATCGCCCAGGTGCGCGCCATGGCTCCCTATGTGGATTTCTTCCTGATAGAGACGATTTTTGACACTTTGAATGCCAAGGCGGCGATCAAGGCGATTTTGGATTTCCGTGTGGAAGCCCCTGAATATGCGGACATCCCGGTGCTGATTTCTGGTACGATTACGGATGCGTCGGGCCGTACGTTGTCGGGTCAAACCACCGAAGCCTTCTGGAATTCTGTGCGCCATGCCCGGCCTTGGGCGGTGGGGCTCAATTGTGCGCTGGGCGCGAAAGAGCTTCGCCAATATGTCGCTGAGATGTCGCGCGTCGCCGACACCCGCATCATCGCCTATCCCAATGCCGGTCTTCCTAATGCCTTTGGGGAATATGATGAAACCCCGGCTGAAACCGCGGCCTTCATTCGTGATTGGGCCAAGGGTAAATTGCTGAATGTGGTCGGGGGGTGCTGTGGCACCACGCCGAACCATATTCGTGCCATTGCCGAGTGTGTTGAGGGCGTGGACCCGCGCGCCATCCCCGCCCGCCCTCAGGCCATGCGCCTGGCTGGACTTGAACCTTTTGAACTGGCGTAAACGGATATGACCCAATCTACTGCAACCTTCGTCAATGTGGGCGAGCGGACCAATGTCACGGGCTCGGCGGTTTTTCGTAAGCTGATCGTTGAGGGCGATTACGCAAAGGCTTTGGCGATTGCGCTACAGCAGGTCGAAAACGGGGCCCAAATCATCGACATCAATATGGATGAGGGCCTGTTGGATTCAAAGCAGGCCATGGTCACCTTCCTGAATATGATCGCCGGCGAGCCCGATATTGCGCGCGTGCCGATCATGATTGATTCCTCGAAATGGGATGTGATCGAGGCGGGTCTCCAGTGCGTACAGGGTAAGGCGATCGTCAACTCCATCTCCATGAAGGAAGGCGAGACGATCTTTTTGGAGCAGGCGCGCAAATGCCTCTCCTATGGGGCGGCTGTGGTGGTGATGGCCTTTGATGAACAGGGCCAGGCCGAAACGGCAGATGATAAATTCCGCATTTGTCAGCGCGCTTATGAGCTGTTGACCCAAGAGGTGGGCTTCCCGCCGGAAGACATTATCTTCGATCCCAATATCTTTGCCGTCGCAACCGGGATTGAAGAGCATAATGATTATGGCGTCGCCTTCATTGAAGGTACGCGGCGCATTCGCGAGAACTTGCCCGGCTGTCACGTCTCGGGCGGGGTGTCGAATGTCTCCTTCTCCTTTAGGGGCAATGAGCCGGTCCGGCGTGCAATGCACTCGGTCTTTCTCTATCACGCCATCAAGGCGGGGATGGATATGGGCATCGTCAATGCGGGCCAGCTGGATATTTATGACGAGATCGAACCCACTTTGCGCGAGCTGGTGGAGGATGTGATCCTGAACCGGCGCGAGGATGCGACGGAGCGCTTGTTAGAAGCGGCTGAAGGCTATCGCGATCAAAAGGGCGAGGTCAAAAAGGTCGATCAAGAATGGCGCAAACTGCCGGTGCGTGAGCGCCTCAAGCATGCGCTGGTCAAAGGCATTACCGAATTTATCATTGAAGATACCGAAGAGGCGCATCTGGCCAGCGAGCGGCCTTTGCATGTCATCGAAGGGCCTTTGATGGACGGCATGAATGTCGTCGGCGATCTCTTCGGTGAGGGGAAGATGTTCTTGCCGCAGGTGGTGAAATCGGCGCGCGTGATGAAGCAGGCCGTCGCCTATCTGTTTCCCTATATGGAAAAAGAGCGCGAGGAATTGGGCCTGACCCAGCAATCAAACGGCAAGATCGTCATGGCCACCGTGAAGGGTGATGTCCACGATATCGGTAAGAATATCGTCGGCGTGGTTCTGCAATGTAATGGCTATGACGTCATTGATCTGGGCGTCATGGTGCCCTGCGATAAAATCCTCAAAACGGCGGAGGAGCATAACGCTGATATTATTGGCCTGTCTGGCCTCATCACGCCGTCGCTGGATGAAATGGTGTTCGTCGCCCAGGAGATGGAGCGTCTGGGCATCAATAAGCCCTTGTTAATCGGCGGTGCGACGACCAGCCCCGCCCATACTGCGGTGAAGATCCACCCAGAGATAACCGTGACCCCGGTGGTCCATGTTGGCGATGCCAGCCGCGCGGTGGGTGTGGTCTCTCGGCTCTTGTCGGCGGAACAGCGCCCCGCCTTTGAGGTGGAAATCGCTGCCGGGCATGAGAAAATCCGCGAAACCCGGGCTCGTGCTAAGCAAAGCAAGGCGCGCCTGACGATTGAGCGCGCGCGCGCCAACAGCTTTGATGCCGATCAAGGCGGTTATACGCCCTATCGCCCGGCTCAACTGGGGGTGACGGTCATTGATGATGTGACCTTGGGTGATTTGCGGCCCTATATCGACTGGACCCCCTTCTTCATGTCATGGGAGATTAAAGGCGTTTATCCCCAGATTTTGGAGGATCCCAAGCGCGGGGAGGCCGCGCGCACTCTGTTTAAAGATGCGCAAGACATGCTCGATCGCATGGTCGCAGAAAACTGGCTGAAACCGCGCGGGGTTGTCGGTCTATGGCCCGCCAAGCGCGAGGGCGATGATGTTGTGGTCTTCGCCGATGAAAGCCGTCAAAGTGAAGCGGGGCGCTTTTTCGGGTTGCGTCAGCAAAATGAAAAGACCAATGACCGCCCGCATTATTGCAATTCTGACTTTGTTAGTGCCACGCAAGACGATTGGGTGGGCGGCTTTGCCGTGACCGCCGGGGCTGATGAAGAAGCGATCGCCCAGCGTTTTAAATTCGCCAATGATGATTATTCTGAGATCTTGTTTAAGTCTTTGGCGGACCGGTTTGCCGAGGCCTTTGCCGAATATCTTCATGAGCGGGTACGCAAAACGATCTGGGGCTATGCCCAGGATGAAGCCTTGTCCAATGAAGACCTCATCAAGGAAAGCTATAAGGGCATCCGCCCGGCACCGGGCTATCCCTCGCAACCCGATCATACCGAAAAGGGCACGCTGTTTGCCCTGTTGAACGCCACAGACAATACCGGGATCAGCCTCACCGAAAGCTGGGCGATGATGCCCGCCTCTTCGGTATCAGGGCTTTATTTTGCTCATCCTGACAGCGCATATTTCGCGGTTGGGCGGATCACGCGCGATCAGGTCGAAGACTATGCCGCGCGCAAGGGCTGGGATATCGCGCGGGCCGAAAAAGAGCTGAGCCCCATTCTGGATTACGATCCAAGAAAATTGGCCCAGGCGGCGGAGTAAAATAAAGCGGAATGTATGAAAAGAGGGGGCATCGCCCCCTCTTTTTTGAATGGGTTCAAAATAATTGGGCGTTCCCTCTTGGCCCAGGGGGGCAAAACCGCTTAAGGTTGTCCTGCCTTCGATCCTGAGGCGCTTGATCTAAATCCCTTTCAGATTTGGGTGTTTTGGAAGTAGACGCTGAAGCGATCCTCGGTTACACGCCCCGCATTCGACATTTGGTTTTAAAGGTTATGATGAGCGATACTTTTGTTTTAGGCTGGGAAGAGTGGGCCGCATTTCCCGATTTGGGCCTGCCTGCGATCAAGGCCAAGGTCGATACTGGCGCGCGCACGTCCGCACTGCATGCGGTGGCGATTGAGCCCTTTGGCCCGGCGAATAATCCCCAAGTGCGTTTCTTGATGCACCCTATTCCCGATCAACCTGATGTTGAGGTGACCTGTGCGGCGCGTGCGGTCGATCGGCGCGAGGTGATCTCCTCCAATGGCGAAGCGGAATTGCGCTGGGTCATCCAAACTCATTTGAAAATTGGTGAGCGCAGCTGGCCCATCGAGCTGACTTTGACCAATCGCGAAACCATGATGTATCGCATGCTGTTAGGGCGCGTTGCGATCCAGCCTGATATGGTGGTCAATCCCACCGTGTCATGCGCACAAGGTGAGCTCAGCTATGATCTTTATCGTGATTTCCCACGGCGCAAGCCCGTCAAGCGCCCCTTGCGGATCGCCATTCTAACGCGTGAGCCCAACAATTATTCCTCGCGGCGCCTTGTCGAAGCCGCGATGGAGCGCGGACACATCGCTGAACCCATCAACACGGCGCGCTGTACAATGGCCATCAATGCGCTCTCTCCAGCGATCTTTTATGATGGGCGCAAGCTGGATCGCTATGACGCGGTGATCCCGCGTATCGGCGCCTCGATGACCAATTATGGCTTGGCGGTTTTGCGCCAGTTCGAGCTGACGGGGGCATACTGTCTGAACGCGCCCGATGCCATTGGGGCTAGCCGCGATAAGCTTTATGCGCACCAGGTTTTGGCCCGGGCAGGTATTGGCATGCCGACCACGGCCTTTGCCCATTCGCCTAAAGACACCAAGAATTTGATCGACCATGTTGGCGGTTCGCCTCTGGTCGTGAAGCTGTTGGAAAGTACCCAGGGGCGCGGTGTGGTTTTGGCGGAAACCAAGAAGGCGGCCGAATCGGTGATTGATGCTTTCCGGGGACTGGATGCGAACTTCATCGTTCAAGAATTCGTCAAAGAAGCGGGCGGTGCGGATATTCGCTGCTTCGTTGTCGGCGGTAAAGTGGTCGCTGCGATGAAGCGTCAAGGCGCAGAGGGTGAGTTTCGCTCCAACCTTCATCGCGGCGGGCAGGGTTTGAAGGTGCGTATCACCAAGGAAGAGCGCGCGGCGGCCGTGAAAGCGGCTAAGGCATTGGGCTTATCGGTGGCGGGTGTGGATTTATTACGCGCCGATAGTGGGCCTAAAATCTTGGAGGTTAATTCCTCGCCGGGCTTGGAGGGGATCGAGTCCACCTCTGGAAAAGATGTGACCAGCATGATCCTGGAATATATTGAAAACCACGTTCATGTGGTGCGTAAACCCAAGCCGCGCCGTAAACCGGTGGTGAGTGAGGAGATTCTCCGCCCGAGTGTAGAATAGAAAACTTGTTGAATTGTATCGGTTTTAGTCCCATCCGCTTAGCGGGTGGGACTAATTTTTATGACTCTAGGTAAAAAATAATTGACATGTTGTTGCGCCTGCCTTACACCCACTCATGTAAAGAATAATAGACATCATGGTTGGAGTTTTTGACATGACGGCAGGTGAAAAGAGTGCAGTGTCGGTGATCGCGGCGCTGGTTGTGGTTGGGGTTGGATATATCCATAATGTGTTGGGGATGGCTGAAGCGGGGGAGGCTTTGACGATGGCCAGCCTTCGCGGCTCGGTGATCATGGCGGTGATCGCCAGCGTGGTGATTATTGTGGCCGGTCATATTGCGATTGGTATTGTTGACTTTAAAGAGATTGATTTTACCGATGAACGTGATCGCTTGATCACCCTCAAAGTCGGGCGCAATGCCGGCGCGGTGCAGGGCTTTACCCTGGCCCTGGCCATTTTGGGCTTTTTGATTGAGATGCAGCCGGTTGTGCTATTCCATGTGGTATGGGCGGGATTGGTGATTTCAGAGCTGGTGGGCGCGGGCTCGCGCTTCATGCTGTATCGCCGTGGGGTTTAGGTCATGGCCAAACCCACTGCGATTACCAATCAGATCCGTACCTTGCGATTTCACGCGAATGAAATGACCCAGGCCGATTTGGCCCGTCAGGTGGGCGTGACGCGTCAGACCTTGATCGCGATTGAGCAGGGCAAATACTCTCCTTCGCTGGAGGTCGCGTTTAAAATCGCTCTGGTCTTTGGCGTGCCCCTAGAAGAGGTTTTTCAATATCAACCTGAACCCGAGAGGGGTAAGCCCGCTTAATCGGGCTGACCCCATCCGCCCCCGCCGGGGGTGTGGATCTCAATCGCTTCACCGGCTTTGAGGCTGAGACTGAACAGGGCGGGGCGCGCATGACGCGTCCCGTCTTTTTCAATGAAATACGCCGCACCGGGTTGACCGGCTTCGCCGCCCTCTAAGCCCGGCGGGTTTACCGTGCGCCGTCCAGAGAGGAGCGCGGCTTCCATCGGCTCTAACATTGTGATCCGGCGCACTGTGCCATCCCCGCCCTTGAAGCGCCCGGCCCCACCGCTAGCCTCGCGGATCTGATGGGTCTCGATACGTACGCGATAGCGCCGCTCCATCACTTCAGGATCGGTCAGGCGCGAATTGGTCATATGGGTGTGCACCCCGCTGGCCCCGTCAAAGCCACCGTGCTGGCCCAGACCGGCCCCAGCCCCGCCGCAGATGGTTTCATAATATTGATGGCGGGCATTGCCAAAGGTGAAGTTATTCATCGTGCCTTGCGCGGCGGCCATGCGCCGCGTGGCGGCAAACAAGGCATCGACGACCAGCTGGCTGGTCTCCACATTGCCCGCGACCACCGCAGCGGGGGATTTGGGATTGAGCAGGCAGTCTTCAGGCAAGGTGAGCGTGATGGGTTTCAAACACCCCTCATTCAAGGGGATGTCATCATCGACCAGACAGCGCAGCACATAGAGCACGGCGGCGCGCGCCACCGCGCTGGGCGCGTTGAAATTCGTGGGGCTTTGTGCGCTGGTCCCGGTGAAATCAATATGCGCACTCTGCGAGGCTTGATCGAGCGTGATCTTGACCGCGATCTGGCCGCCTTGATCAAGCTGCATCACGGCCGCGCCATCTTTCAGCGCCCCAATGACGCGGCGCACTGCGCGCTCAGCATTATCCTGGACATGGCCCATATAGGCTTTGACCGCGTCGAGGCCGAAATCCTTGACCATATGTTCAAGAGCCTGACGCCCTTTGGCGCAGGCGGCGAGTTGGGCTTTAAGATCGGCAATATTCTGATCGGGATTACGCGCTGGATAGGGCCCAGCCAGCAAGGGCGCGCGTGCGGCATCGTCTTGGAAATGATGGGCATCGACGATCTTAACGGCGTTATAAACTGCGCCTTCTTCATCAATCGTGGTGGAGAAGGGCGGCATCGAGCCGGGCTGGACCCCGCCAATATCGCCATGGTGGCCGCGTGCCGCGACAAAGAAAATCCGCTCTCCTGTGGGATCACACACGGGCTGGATCACCGTCACATCAGGCAGATGCGTGCCGCCATTATAGGGCGCGTTAAGGGCAATGGCATCACCAGGGCCCATATCGGGATGGGCTTCTAAAGCCGCGCGCACGCTGGCCGACATGGATCCCAAATGAACCGGCATATGGGGCGCATTGGCGACCAAATCGCCTGCGCCATCAAAAATCGCACAGGAAAAATCCAGGCGTTCTTTGATATTGACCGAGTGGGCGGTCCGTTCCAGTACGACGCCCATTTGCTCGGCAATATTCATGAAGCGCCGATTGAAGAGCTCCAAGGTGATCGGATCGAGTTCAGTGGAAAGCGCGGTTTTGGGGCTGTGTGATTTGTCGCGGGTCATCACCACCATGCCGTCGCTCTGGCGCGTGAGATACCAGCCATGATCGAGCACAATGGTTTGATTTTTATCCAGGATCAGCGCCGGGCCGGTTAGATGGACATCGGCGTTGAGGTTTTCTAGCGTATAGACCGGGGCGCCATGCCATTCCCCCTGATCATAAAGGCGCACAATGGTGTCGGGCTTGGGGGTGCCTTTTTCGCGCTTCAACGCGCTTTCGCTCTTGGGCGTGCCGGGCGGAGCGGCTTCGATAATCACAGCCACAGAATCGAGGATCAGCGCCTGATGATCGGCGCTAAAGCCAAACAGGCGCTTGTGCGCGCGGGTAAAGTCTTCGCGGATCTGCGCCATATCACTCAATGCGATGGGCAGCGCCGTGTCCGAGCCCTTGGCGCGCAGGCGCAGCTCATACTGGGCGCTTAAATTTTGCCCGCCCTGGGCGTGAAGCGCGGCCTCAGCCTCGCCGCGAAGGGTTTCCAGCTTGGCCTTGGCGCCGGTTAGGCTTGTCCCATCAAAGGCGACATCAAAGGCGGCTTCGCGCGTTTCGATGAGGCTCGCCAAGCCAATGCCATAGGCCGATAATAGCCCGGCATGGGGATGGATTAACACCGTGCTCATCCCCAAAGTCTCAGCGACTTTACAGGCATGCTGTCCGCCCGCGCCGCCAAAAGCATTCAGCGCATAACCGCGCGGATCAATACCCTGGGCGATGGAGATATGTTTGATGGCTCCGGCCATGGCTTCAACCGCGACGGTGAGGAAGCCTTCAGCGGCCGCTTCCGCGCTTTCAAGGCCCATTTCCTTGGCGAGCATGTCCAGGGCTTTGCGTGAAGCGGCGACGTCTAATGGCCCGTTGAAATCAGGCCCAAAGACGCGCGGAAAGCCTTCGGCCTGGATGCGGCCCAAAACGATATTGGCATCGGTAACGGCGGCGGGGCCCCCACGGCCATAGCCCGCCGGGCCGGGATTGGCCCCGGCGCTGTGCGGGCCGACGCGCGCGCGCTCGCCGTCGAAAAAGAGGACAGATCCGCCGCCCGCCGCCACGGTGTGAATGCCCAGCATGGGCGCGCGCAGGGTCCAGCCCTCAATCTTGGTTTCGCCGGTGCGCTCATAATACTGGCCGTCAAAGCGCGAGACATCGGTGGAGGTGCCGCCCATGTCAAAGCCGATCACCTTGTCAAAGCCTGCCGCCTTGGCGGTCATCGCCATGCCGACCACACCGCCCGCCGGACCCGACAGGACCGCATCACGGGCATGGAAATGATGGGCTTGGGCCAATCCGCCAGATGATTGCATGAAGAAAAGCGGCGTTTCATCCAGGCGTTGATGCACGCGCCCGACATAATCGCGCAACACCGGGGTCAGATAGGCGTCCATCACGGCGGTGGAGGCGCGCGGCACGATTTTGATCAAGGGACTGGCCGCATGGGAGAGGGTTATAGCGCTAAAGCCGACATCGCGCGCGATCTCCCCCAGGCGAATTTCATGGGCCGGGTTGGCATAGGCATGCATCAGGGCGATGGCGATGGCCTCTACCCCGTCGGCTTTGGCGGCGCGCAAAGCCTCACGCGCGGCATCTGCATCCAGGGGCGTGATCTCTTGGCCGTCGGCATTCATGCGCCCGGCAATCTCAATCACTTGATCATAAAGCGGGCGCGGTTTTTCGATATTGAGTGCGAAAAGATCGCCGCGCGTTTGATCGCCAATGCGTAAGATGTCGCGATAGCCCTCATTGACCAGGAAGAGTGTCTTGGCGCCCGCCTTCTCTAACAGAGCATTGGTGGCGACGGTCGTGCCCATTTTGACGGCCTGAACGGCGTTGGCGGGCAGGGGCGCATCTGCGCTGAGCCCCATCAGGCGGCGCACGCCTTCAGAGGCCGCATCGCGGTAGGCTTCACTGTCTGAGAGGAGTTTCAGCGCTTGGACATCGCCATCGGGCGTACGGGCCAGAATGTCAGTAAAAGTGCCGCCGCGATCAATCCAAAACTCCCACATACCGCTCATCTCACCCTCCGTGTCTTTGCCTTAGCGATAGCGCGAAGCGCGGGGGCTGGCAAATAGAGGGTGAGGGGCGCTTTGCCGCTGAAGGTGGGTTTGCGTTATTGGGCAAATAAATCATGTCATCCCGGGCAAGCGTCGCGCTCAAGTAGCCGACAGGCGCTAGCGCTCCTCCGGGATGACAAAGGTATGGTTCGGACAATACCTTCCCTGAAGAATTGCTAGCTGATAGACCGCTCAAGTAAACTTGAACATAAATTCCACAACGCAGGTGCACAAAGAAAATGGCACAGCGCGCAGAGCTGGGTATAGTAAGGGGATGGGACTATGGCGACGCTTATCCGAGCTCTTGGTGGGACCAGCCGATCCTTTTGGCTGTGACGGGGCGGATTGTGTGCCGGGCCGGCGGGTGAATGACGCCGAATTTGCGATGGCGCTTATTGGTTTAGGGGCCAAAATGGCCAAGGCCGATGGCCATGTCACCAACTCAGAAATTCTCGCCTTCTCCCAAGTCTTTCGCCCGACCCCAGGCGCGGAAGGCGCGCTACAACGCGCCTTTGATCTGGCCAAGCAAACCACGCTGGGCTTTGAGGGCTATGCCAAGCGCCTGGCGCGGCGCTTTCGCGGTCACCCGGCGGTGTTGGAAGATGTGCTCGATGGGCTATTTCATATTGCCAAGGCTGATGGGCGTGTCACTGCGGCGGAGGAAGATTATCTGCAAGAGGTCGCGGATATTTTCGGCTTTTCCGAGCGCGAATATCGCCGCATCCGCTTAGGCCATGTGGGCTTACCTAAGGATGATCCCTATTTGATCATCGGGGTTGATCCGGACATTGATAATGAGGATTTGAAACGCGCCTATCGCCGGATTGCGTTTCACAATCACCCCGATCGCTTGCTTGCGCGCGGCGCGCCCAGTGAAATGCAGAAGCTGGCCGTGGATAAAATGGCGACGATTAACGCCGCTTACCGCGAAATTTTGTCACAGCGCGGGCTTTCCTAACGCATCTGTAAGCTAACCCCCATTGACGAACACAGGTCTTATACCCAATTCTAGGGCCACGTGGGGATGGTAATAAATGACATCAGAAGAGGCAGATCCCAATGACTATGATGCGTGCAGCCTTTTTCGAAAACGGGCCTGTGGGATTGCTGCGGGCCATTTTGGCCGCGATCCTGGCTGCTGCCTTTATTGGCCTCGTTGTTTTATTGGCCGCTTTCTTGACGGCGGCGGCGCTGGTTGTGGCGGGTGTCGCGGCCATGGGCGGCGTGGCATATTGGGCCTATCGTAAAATCCGTGTGCGTAAAGCACGTCAAAAAGACAATGATGTTCTGGTTGCGCGTCGTGGTCCCCATGGCTGGACCGTTGATGGTGACAGATCGTAACATTTAGTGCACTTGCACTAAACAAGGTATACGTTTAGACGCGGGTTATGAGCCCGCG
This sequence comes from Woodsholea maritima DSM 17123, assembly GCF_000382325.1. Classification (GTDB taxonomy): domain Bacteria; phylum Pseudomonadota; class Alphaproteobacteria; order Caulobacterales; family Maricaulaceae; genus Woodsholea; species Woodsholea maritima. The sequence continues at coordinate 155,486 of NZ_KB908056.1, read as the reverse complement.
TCATTTTTTTCTCTTCTTCCTGGTATGTTTGGTTTGGGGCGTTAATTTCGTCGTCGCCAAATGGTCCGTCACCGGACAACCCGTCATCGTGCCTGGATTTGAAGGATCACCGCCCTTTTTCTTCGCCTTCATGCGCCATTTGGGGCTTTATGCCTGTCTGGCGCCCTGGCTATTTCCGATTCCACGCCCCATTGGCCCGGTGATTTTGACCGGTTTGATGATGGGCGCGGTGCAGTATTCGCTGATGTTCTTGGCGCTGCAGTTTGCAACCCCGTCCAGCCTGGCCATCACGGTACAATTAACCGTGCCCTTCATGACGATCCTGTCGGTGATTTTCTTGAAGGAGAAGGTGCGCTGGGTGCGCATCACGGGCATGGGCATGGCCTTTGTTGGGGTGGGATTGGTGATCGCCAAGCCGGGCGAGCTGTCTTTGACCTTCGGCCTGTTGATTGGCGTGGGCGCAGCCTTTGCTGCGGCGGCGGGCTCAATTCTGGTCAAGAAAGTTCAGATGGGCGTCATTCAGATGCAGGCCTGGATCGGGCTGGTGTCTTTCCCGCCGCTCTTACTGGCGACCTTATTGTTTGAGCATGACCAGCTGGCGCGCTCGGTCGCGGGCGGTTGGACATTCGTTGCGGCGTTGGGCTATACGATTGTCCTGGTCAATATCTTCGGCCATGGCGTCTATTATCTGATGCTCAAGCGTTATGATGCCAGCTTGATTGCGCCTTTGACCTTGATGGGGCCATTAATTGGCGTGCTATCAGGCGTTTTCATCACCGGCGATGCCATCAGTTGGCAGATGATTGTCGGCGGCTTGTTGGCCCTGGGCGGGGTCGGCATTGTGGCGGCGCGCCGGGCGCGCACGATCAACCCGGCTGAAGTCATGCAAAGACCCAGGCCCTGATCGATGAAAGTGATCCCGTGTCCGTCCCCAAATTTCAATGCGCGCAAGCTGCCGATTTCGATGCTTGTGCTGCATTATACCGGGATGGAGAGCGGGCAGGCGGCGATTGAGCGCCTGTGCGATCCTGCCGCTCAGGTCAGTGCCCATTATGTCGTGGAGGAAGACGGCACGATCTTAAACCTCGTCGCGGAGGATCAGCGGGCCTGGCATGCCGGGGTCAGTGCCTGGAACGGGGTTCGCGATGTTAACTCGGCCTCCATCGGGATTGAGATCGTCAATGGCGGGCATGATTTTGGCTTGCCGGATTTTCCCGCCGTTCAGATCGAAGCGGTCATCGCCCTTTGTCAGGATATTCTCAGCCGTCATGCTATTCATCCCCTGGATGTTGTTGGTCATAGTGATATCGCCCCGTCGCGCAAAACCGATCCGGGGGAGAAATTTCCCTGGGCGCGTTTGGCCGCTCAGGGCATTGGGCTCTTTCCCGAAGGGGGGGCGAGTGAGGACATCCTTGAGGAAGCGGCGCTGGCCCAGCGTCTTTCCACCATCGGGTATGATGTCAGCGCAGCCGGAGCGTTTAGTGATCTGATCTGCGCCGTTCAGCGCCGTTATACGCCTGCGGATTTAAGCGGGCAGGCCGGGCCTCACCTGTGCGCGATGATAGGCGCGTTGAGCGCCCAGCGCTGAACTTCAACCACATCCCACGCTTGACGTTTTTATGAAAAAGGCCAAGGAATGCGCCTTGTCAGACGGCTAGGCGGCCGCTCCCCCAAGGCTTGAAAAGGCGGGGGAGAGGAAAGTCCGGGCTCCACGGAAGACAAGGTGCCGGGGAAATCCCGGCGGGGGCGACCCTAGGGAAAGTGCCGCAGAAAACAAACCGCCAGAATGCGTTCTGGTAAGGGTGAAACGGTGCGGTAAGAGCGCACCGCCCAAACCGCAAGGCAAGGGGCACGGTAAACCCCACCTGGAGCAAGACCGAATAGAGATGGACGTTGGTTCGCCAACACGCGAGTTTCCGCGCGCCATCCGGGTAGGTTGCATGAGGGACGGTGTAAACCGGCCCCCAGATGAATGGTCGTCACGCCCTCGGGCGGACAGAACCCGGCTTATCGGCCGTCTGACTTTATTGATTAGCCCTATCGGCTATCGGTTACTTGAGGACGCTGTCCTAGCGGCCCGATGGGCCGAATGGAACCTTCCCATAATATAGTAAAGACTGTCATCCCGGACGAACGAAGTGAGATCCGGGATCTATTGAGTTTGCCATCAAGGCGCATAGATCCCCGATCAAGTCGGGGATGACAGGATAAAGTATGGGTCCCGGCTCAAGGCCGGGAACCCGGTCGGCATTGTCGCATCATCGCGGCCCCGGACTTGATCCGGGGTCCATAGCCACGCACGCTCAGACCCGTTCGCAACCGCCCTTGCCATGGGATGAGCGCCCACTTTGCCCCTAAATCGAGGTTTGGGTCATAAAATCGCCCAAATCACCGTCTCGGCGGGGCTGTTCATAAGTCTTAAAACTCGTGTTTTGGGCGGGGCGTTAACCTTTTTTACCCCGTTGAACGCATTTTGTTCCCTTAATATTCCGTTTAAGTCACTGCCCTGATAGGCAAAAAGGCACTTTTTGGCCCAAAATCCCGCTTTGGGGCTGTTAATGTCATTGTTTCCCATCTCATCCCATGTTATCCCATTGTTAACCACGGCATGGGGTCGCGGCGTGATTTGGGGCAGGGCTGGGAGATGTTTCTCTCCACCACCACGAATGGCATTGATGCCAAGGGCCGGGTTTCGGTCCCTGCGGAATTCCGCACGGTGGTGGGGGCGGGGCCGATCTATGTCTGGCGCTCGTTCGAGGGTCCCTATCTGGAGGGTGGCGGTCAGGCGCTGATGGAGCGCTTCCAAGACGCCATTGATGCCATGGACCCCTATGACGATGACCGCATGGCGTTTGAGCGGGTGATTTTCGGCGGCGCGCGGCCTTTGGGACTGGATGCCAATGGCCGGGTGACCTTGCCCAAGGACTTTATCGAGCATGCGGGCCTGGATCAGAAAAAAGCGACTTTTGTCGGCCTGGGTCGGCGGTTTGAGATCTGGGATCCCGCCGCGCACAAGGCCAAGGAAGACGAAAGTCTCGCCTATGCCAAACAGAATAAGCACGCCCTGCGTCAGCCGGGCTTTAAAGCACCCAAGGGGCAGGCGTGATGGATAAGAAGCCGCATATCTCGGTGATGTTGGATGAGGTCTTGCACGCGCTGGAACCGCGCGATGGCGGGCTGTATGTCGATGGCACTTTTGGGGCGGGCGGCTATACGCGCGCGGTGTTGGGTGTTGAAGGTACACGCGTTCTGGGCATTGATCGCGATCCCAATGTGCGCGGCCATGCGGAAGATATGAAGGCGGCCTTTTCGGGGCGTTTTGCGCTGGCCCAGGGTCCGTTTTCGACCATGAAGGATATTGTTGAGGCGGCCGATAGCTCCGGCGTTGATGGGGTGATGCTGGATCTGGGCGTTTCCTCGATGCAGCTTGATCAGGCTGAGCGCGGCTTTTCGTTCCAGAAAGATGGCCCTCTGGATATGCGCATGGCCCAAGATGGTCCCAGCGCGGCCGATGCCGTCAATTTGATGAGCGCGGAAGATCTGGCGAAGATTTTCTGGATCTATGGTGAGGAGCGTCATTCGCGCCGGGTCGCGGCGGCGATCGTGCGGGCCCGCACGGAGGCCCCGATCACCACGACATTACAGCTGGCGAGCATTATTGAGAGTGCGGTGCGCGGTAAGAAGGAAAAGATCCATCCCGCCACGCGCAGTTTCCAGGGCCTGCGCATCTATATCAATGATGAGCTGGGTGAGCTGTGGCGCGGTTTAAGCGCGGCGGAGCAGATCTTGAAACCGGCTGGGCGCTTGGTCGTTGTGACCTTCCATTCCTTGGAAGATCGCATTGTGAAGACCTTCATGCGTGAGCGGGCGGGCCTGGTGCCGCGCGGTTCGCGTCATACCCCGGATGTCAGTGCGGGCCCGGAGCCTTCATTAACGTTAATCCGTAAAAAGGCCCTGGAAGCGAGCGCCGAAGAAGCCGCGGTCAATGCGCGTGCGCGCTCGGCGAAATTGCGTGCGGCGATCCGCACTCAAGCCGAAGCCTTTGATCCGGCCAATGATGTCATCGCCGGTGTGCCCCCCTATAGCCGCTTGTTGGAGCTGTAACGATGTTGAAAGTGATTAATGGCCTGGGTGCTTTGGTCGCCGCGATCTTGGTGTTTGCGCTCTATGTCGCCAAGACCGAAGCCTCTTCATCGGAAGCGCGTCTGGCGCAGTTGCAACGCGAACTGGCTGAGGAGCGCGGCGAGATCAATACCTTGTCGGCCAATATCGCCCATTTGGAAGACCCTGAATATCTGCGGATGTTGGCGCGCGAGCATTTGGGCTTTGAGCCCGTGCGCGCCGATCAAGAAATCGCGTTGAGTGACTTACCGCGTATCGCCCCGGGCGAGCAAAGTGCCTTGACCCGGCGCGCCTCTGCCGATGCGCGCGATGCGACCCCGCGCCGCTGGCAATAGGGGGCTGAGATGATCCGCTTTCCCTGGGGGCGTCCCAAAGTCACCACCGTTTCCAAAGGGCCTGATCCCTTGCCCTGGGGGGAGGCCGCGCCCGCCGATGTGACGCGGCTGTTGCGCTTGGAAGATGAAGCGGCTTCGGCCATGGCCCTGACGCGGTTGCGTTTGGGCCTTTTGGGTTTAGGTCTGGGTGCGTGCTTTGCCTTGATGGGCGCGCGCGCTGTGGGTCTATCGCTGAAAGACTGGGGCGTGGTCGAAGAAACCGTCGTGGTGGCTGAGCGGGCCGCCCCGCGCGGGGAAATTTGGGATCGCAATGGCGAAATCCTGGCTGATAATCTCGATTACCACTCTGTCTATGCCGATCCGCGCTATGTCTGGAATCCGGGCGAAACCGCCCAGCAATTGGCCAGCGTGCTGCCCAATATTGATGTGGAGCGCCTGAGCGAGCAGCTCTCGTCTAATGGGCGCTTTGTCTGGGTCGCGCGGGGTCTGACGCCGACCCAGCGCCAGGCCATTCATATGCTGGGCCTTGCCGGGATCCATTTCCGGGTTGAGCCGGGCCGGGTTTATCCGCGCGGCCATGCGGCTTCGCACATTCTGGGCTATACCGACCGCGATATGCACGGCATTGCCGGGGCTGAGGCGGCGTTTGAAACGGCGCTGGATGCGGGCGATGGGCGCCCGATCAGCCTGTCGATTGATCTGACCGCCCAGCATGCGGTGGAAAGCGTGCTGCGTGAACGCATGGCGCGCTATCAGGCTGAAGGCGCGGCCGCCGTTTTGATGAAGGTGGGCACGGGCGAGATTATCGCCATGGTCTCGCTACCCGATTTTGACCCTAACCGTCCGGGTGATAGTGATCCCGAGGCCGTGTTTAACCGCGCGACCAGCGGCGTTTATGAAATGGGCTCGACCTTCAAGGTCTTTAATCTGGCCATGGCGCTGGAAAGCGGGCAATTCCACCTCGATGATGTGGTCGATGCGACCTACCCCTTGCGCATTGGTGGGTTCTCGATCAGCGATTTTCATCCTCAGCGCCGCCCGCTGACCCTGGAAGAAGTGCTGATCCACTCCTCAAACATTGGCTCGGCGCGGGTCGCGGATGCGATAGGGCCACAGGCGCAGCGCGAATTCTTGCAGCGCTTGCGCTTGTTAGAGCGTGCCCCGGTTGAGCTGTTGGAAAGCGGTGATCCGATCACGCCAGAGCGCTGGCAGCGTATCCAGACCATGACCATTTCCTATGGTCACGGGATCTCGGTCAGTCCTTTGGCTTTAACGGCGGCTTTTGCGGCGATCGCCAATGGCGGGGTCTATGTGCCGCCCACCCTTCGCCCGGTTGCGCCAGGCGAAACGGTGGTCGGCGATCCGGTCTTATCGCCCGCGACCAGCGCGCTGGTACTGGCCACCATGCGCAAGGTCGTGACTGAGGGCTCTGGACGTCAAGCGGACGTGGCCGATTATGCGATTGCGGGCAAGACCGGCACAGCCGAACGCGTGGTCAATGGGCGCTATTCGCGCTCGAGTTTGCGAACATCTTTTATCGCAATCTTTCCTTTCGATGACCCTGAATATGTCTTATTGACGATGCTGGATAGACCCAAGCGGATCGCAGAGACGCATGGCTTTGCGACCGCCGGGTGGAATGCGGCTCCGACGGCGGGGGCGATTATCGAACGTGTGGGGCCCATTTTGAATCCATCCCGGCGCATTGCCGATCCAGAGGCGCGCGCGCAAACGGTGGCGGCGATGTTCGCCCCACGCGCGCAAGCGCCTGTGCGCCCCGGCCCTGAAGAACCTTTACCGGGCGATATTGTCCGCCCGGCCACCTATGAACCCTCAACCGCTGGCACACGCCCGCAGGAATAAGCTTGATCATGACTGTCGACACGGCTTTGACGCATCGTTTGAAAGACCTGATTGACGCAGATTGGGATGTAGCTGAGGCGGCCTATGATTTGGATGTCACGGGTCTCAATCTTGATAGCCGTCACGTCAAACCGGGTGAGATTTTTGCCGCTTTGCCGGGCGTAAAGGTCGATGGGCGCGAATTTATTGCTAAGGCCGAAGCCGCCGGGGCTGTGGCGATTTTGGCCCCCAAAGGCACGCCGACATCAGCCCCTCTGATCGGGGTTGAGGATGTGCCGGCGGCTTTATCGAAAATGGCCGCGCGTTTTTATCCGGGCCAGCCAGAGATGATCGTGGCGGTCACCGGCACCAATGGTAAAAGCTCTACCGTAGAATTTCTGCGCCAAATCTGGGCTTTAGCCGGGAAAGAGGCGGCCGCGTTGGGCACACTTGGGGTGACGCGCGCCACGGGCCGTACCGAGGTGGGCTATACCACGCCGGACGCCATCCGCCTGCATCAAAGCCTGTCAGCCTTAAAGGCTGAAGGCGTGACCCATTTGGCCATGGAGGCGTCCTCCCATGGCTTAAAGCAGAAACGCATGGATGGCGCGAAGGTCAATTTAGGGGCCTTTACCAATCTCACCCAGGATCATTTGGATTATCACCCTGATTTTGAAGATTATTATCAAGCTAAATTCCGCCTGTTCCGTGATCTGATGGACCATGATGCGCCGGTCGTCATCAATGTCGATGGCGAATATGGCGAGCGCGTCGCCAAAGACTGCGAAAGGCTGGGCCATGCGGTGATGCGGGTCGGCTGGCGCGGGGAAGGCCTGCAAATCAAAGAAATTACGCCCCATAATGCCAGCCAGAGCGTGCGCTATACCTATCAGGGCCAGGAAGACACGTTGGAGCTGCCTTTGATGGGGGAATTTCAGGCCGCCAATGCGATTGTCGCGGCGGGCTTAGCGCTGTTAAGCGGGCTATCCTCGCGCCAGGTATTTGGGGCTTTGGCTGAGCTGACCGGCGTCGCTGGGCGCTTGGAGCTGGCCGCACAAACCGGGGAGGGCGCGCCCATTCTGATTGATTATGCCCATACGCCCGATGGTCTGGATAAGCTGTTACGTGCCGCGCGCCCCCATACCCAGGGCAAGGTCCGGGTGATCTTTGGCGCGGGCGGGGATCGCGATCCCTCTAAGCGCGCCAAAATGGGCGCGGTTGCGGCCAAGCTGGCCGATGATATCATCGTCACGGATGATAATCCGCGTTCGGAAGATCCTGCGGCGATCCGGGCTCAAGTGCTGGAAGGATGTCCGAACGCCAGCGAGATCGGGGATCGCTGGGCGGCGATCCAAGACGGCGTTGCGCGCTTAAAGGCAGGCGATTGTTTGTTAATTGCCGGGAAAGGCCATGAAACGGGACAGATTGTCAAAGGCGAGATTATCCCCTTTGATGATTGTGAGGCCGCCCGTAAAGCCGTGGCCGAGAAGGGGATAGGGGCATGAGTGATCCGTTATGGCGCGCAGCAGAGGCTTGTGAAGCCACGGGCGGGCAGTTGATCGGCGGATCAGACTGGCAGGCCAGCGGCGTATCCATCGACTCGCGATCCTTGGAAAAAGGCGACATCTTTGTGGCCTTGAAAGATCAGCGTGATGGTCATGACTTTGCCCGCGCTGCGATGGCGGCGGGGGCAGCGGTGGCGCTGGTGTCTGACCCTTCGGCCTGTGATGGCCCGCGCCTGGTCGTAGATGATGTTCTTGAAGCCCTGCAATGTTTGGGCGCAGCGGCGCGCACGCGCTGTGATGCCATTCGTGTTGGGGTTACCGGCTCGGTCGGGAAGACCTCGGTCAAAGACGCGCTTGCAGCCGTTTTTCATAAGGCCGGAAAATCCCATAACTCAGTCAAATCTTATAATAACCACTGGGGTGTGCCGCTAACCTTGGCGCGGATGCCGCGCGAGACCCAGCGCGCCGTCTTTGAGATGGGCATGAACCATGCCGGTGAAATTCGGGGCCTCAGCGCGCAAGTCAACCCTCATATCGCCGTCATCACCCGGATCGCCCCCGCGCATTTGGAAAATCTCGGCACGATTGAGAATATCGCCAAAGCCAAAAGCGAGATTTTTGAAGGTCTGTTGAAAGATGGCGTGGCGGTTTTGCCGCGTGATGATGATCAGGCCGCCATCCTGACTGATTATGCGACCCGCTCGGGGGCCGCTTTCCTGTTGGATTTCGGGGTCAAAGCGGGCGCAGCCGTGCGTATCGTCAATTATAATGATGGTCCAGATGGCGGGGTCGGCACATTGGATGTTATGGGCCGCCATATCGGCATTCGCCTGGCGATGCCAGGCATGCATCAGGCCTGGAATGCGGCGGCGGTGATGGCCGCGGGTGTGGCCGCCGGGTGTGAACCGGAAATGATCGCCGATGTTTTGTCGGGCCTTCGCGCCGGGGCCGGACGCGGGGATGTGTTTGATCTTGATTGGCAGGGCGGGCAAGTCACCATCATTGATGACAGCTATAATGCCAATCCGGTCTCTATGGCTTCGGCGATTGGGAATTTAGGCGCACGCACCCCGCGTGAAGGGGGCCGGCGCATTGCCATTCTGGGCGAGATGCTGGAGCTGGGCCCGGATGCGGTCAGCCTGCATGAAGGTCTGGCCGAGCGTCTTGAGTGCGCCGAGGTGGATATCGTGATCGGTGTGGGCGATTTGATGCGCGCCCTGGTTGCGGCCCTACCAGAAGCCAAGGAGGAGCGTGATTTGAGTGTTCCCACAGGCGGTTATATCGCGCGTTCACCCGGTGAGGCGCTGTCGAAACTTCGTGAACTGCTAAAAGATGGCGATGTGGTGCTGATTAAAGGGTCAAATGCCTCTGGTGTTCATAAAATTGTTGCGGGCCTGAAACAGGGTGAGCCCGTTCGCGCGACGGAGGCTTAGTCACCATGCTTTATCTGTTTTTCTCACCCCTGGCGGATCAGTTTCAGATCTTCAACCTGTTTAATTACCTGACCTTCCGCACCGGTGGGGCCTTGATGACCGCCCTGGTCGTGGCCTTGGTGATGGGCGCGCCCTTTATTCGCTGGCTCAAATCCAAAGGTTCAGCCCAGCCGATCCGCGCGGATGGCCCGCAAAGCCATATCGTGACTAAAGCCGGTACGCCCACCATGGGCGGCTTTATCATTTTGGTCGGGGTTTTGGTTGGAACGCTGTTATTCGGGGATCTGAAAAACCCTTATCTGTGGGTGGTGATCGTGGTGACGGCGGGCTTTGGCGCGATCGGTTTCATTGATGATTGGCGCAAAGTCACCAAGAAATCTTCTGATGGTCTGTCAGGCAAGGGTAAGCTGGTCCTGCAATTTGCCGTTGCCGGGGTGGCTGTGGTCTCGATGACCTATCTCCTCTCCAGTGCGCCGGATGTGCCAGATAATTTTGCGACCTCGGTGGCTGTGCCCTTCATGAAGGATCTGATGATCCCGCTCAGCTATGGCTTTTATCTCTTTGGGATGATCGTGATTGTGGGTGCCTCCAACGCGGTCAACCTCACCGATGGTCTGGATGGTTTGGCGATCGTGCCGGTGATGATGGCGGCGGCCTGTTTCGGCTTGATCGCGTATTTCGTCGGCAATGTGGTGTATTCTGATTATCTGTTCTTGAACTTCACCCCTGGCACGGCCGAGCTGGCGGTGATTTGCGGCTCTTTCATTGGCGCGGGCATGGGCTTTTTATGGTTCAACGCCCCGCCGGCCAAAGTCTTTATGGGCGATACCGGATCGCTATCGCTGGGCGGGGCCTTGGGCACGATGGCCGTAGCCGTCAAGCACGAGATTGTGCTGGCGATCATTGGCGGGCTCTTCGTGCTTGAAGCTCTTTCGGTGATGATCCAGATCGCCTCGTTCAAAATGTTTGGCAAGCGCGTCTTCAAGATGGCACCTATCCACCACCATTTTGAAAAATTAGGTTGGGCCGAATCAACGATTGTGATCCGCTTCTGGATTATCGCCTTCGTCTTGGCGCTGATCGGGCTCTCCACCCTAAAACTGAGGTAAAGTATATGATCCCCATCCGCGCCTATCAGGGCACGCGCGTGGCCGTTCTGGGTCTTGGCCGGACGGGGATGGCTACGGCTAAGGCCTTAGCGGCGGGGGGCGCAGAGGTCTCCCCCTGGGATGATGACGCTGCCAAGCGTGAGGGCGCCGAAGCCGCCGGTCTCATTTTGGATGATCTCTATGCGCGTGATTGGGGCGATTGCGGCGCTTTGGTGATTTCACCGGGAATTGCGCATACCCTGCCAAAGCCCCATCCCATTGCCGCGATGGCCAAGGCGGTGGGCGTGCCGATCATCAATGACATCACCTTGCTGGGCGAGGCCTTTGCCAAAGACCCTCATGCCCAGGTGATCGGGGTTACGGGTTCCAACGGTAAATCGACGACCTGCGCCTTGATTGCCCATATATTGAGCCAAGCGGGCTTGGATGTGCAATTGGGGGGTAATATCGGGCGTGCGGTCTTGGACCTTGATCCGCCCAAGCCCGGCCGGGTTTATGTGCTGGAGCTATCATCCTATCAGTTGGAGCTGGCCGATAATCTGCAGTGTCAGGTCGCGGTGCTGACCAATCTCAGCCCGGACCATCTTGAACGCCATGGCGATATGGCCGGTTATGTGGCGGCAAAGGCCCATATTTTTACCCAATCTGGCCCTGATGATGGCGTCATTTTGGGTATGGATGATGTGATGAGCCAGACCCTTTATACCAAGCTGCGCAATCGCCGGTTAAAGCCGCGTCCGGTATCCGCCAAGAAGGTGCTGGGCGATGGGGTCTCGGTGCTGGGCGGTAAGCTTTATGATGCGGCCCTGGGCCGGTCCCAGCATGTGCTCTCTTTGAATGGCCATCCCAGCTTAGAGGGCCGCCATAATGGCCAGAATGTCGGTATCGCCTATAGTGTTGCGCGCACGCTCCATATTCGCCCGGATGTAATCAAAGCCGCAATTGCCAGCTTTAAAGGCCTCGCTCATCGCCAGGAACGCTTGGCCCCGATTGATCGCGTCGCCTTTATCAATGATAGTAAAGCCACCAATGGCGCAGCCGCCAGCCAGGCCCTGCAACGCTTTCGCGATATTTTCTGGATCTTAGGCGGAGAGGCGAAATCCGATGGGGTGGAAGCGACGCTCGCCCATCTGCAATCGGTCCGCGCGGCCTATGTCTATGGGCGCGATGCACGCAAGCTGATCAAGCAATTGGGCCAAAGCCTTCCTTTGGTGCAGTGTCGCAGTTTGGAAGATGCCACCCAGCGTGCCTTTGATGATGGCTTGGCGTCAAGCTATGAAGCGCCGACGGTCCTGCTGTCGCCCGCCTGTGCCAGCTTCGATCAATTTGCCAATTTTGAAGCGCGCGGGGCCGCCTTTAAGGCCCATGTCGAAATTCTCCGCCAGGCCTATCAGGGTGCCAGCGCGATGGAGCGCACATCATGAGCCAATCGCGTTTTTCATTATCGCGGGCCTGGCGCGGTATTGATCAGACCTTGCTGTTCACCTTCTTTGCTTTGATCGCCATCGGGGTCATTTTGTCCTTTGCGGCGGGCCCGGCGGCGGCGGAACGGCGCGGCATTGCCGATCCCTTCTATTATCTCTACCGCCATGGTGCGTTTTCGGTTTTATCCGCGATCATCGTTTTGGTGTTGGCCACGTTTAGCGTGCGCGATGTGCGTCGCCTGGCCGGGCTGGGGCTGTTATGCTCTTTGGGCGTGATGCTGGCCATTCCCTTCATTGGGTATGAGGTCAATGGCGCGGCGCGCTGGATCCGCTTTGGCGGGTTTTCCCTGCAGCCGAGTGAGTTTCTAAAGCCTTCCTTCATCGTGATTGCCGCCTGGCTGTTTGCTGAGGAAAGCCGCGGTGAGCCGGTGCCGGGGCGTTTGATTGCTTTGGGGATTTTCCTGTTCAGCGTGGCTTTGTTGATCTTGCAGCCTGATTTTGGTCAGACGGTTTTGCTGGGCGCGATCTTTGGCGCGATGCTGTTTGCGGCCGGTCTGTCGATGATGTGGACTGTGGGGCTGGGCGTGGTTGCCGGGGCGGGGGCCTTTGCAGCCTATGTCTTTCTGCCCCATGTGGCGGCGCGGATTGAGGGCTTTCTCAATCCCGAACAAGGCGCGCAGACGGAGTTCGCGCTCGAAGCGATTTCGCGCGGCGGCCTGATTGGGGTCGGCCCGGGGGAGGGCGAGATTAAGCGCATCCTGCCCGAAGCCAATACGGATTTTGTCTTTTCCGTCGCGGCCGAAGAATATGGCCTGATCGCCTCGCTCGCCATTATTGGGCTATATGCGATTTTATTTGCCCGCGCCTGGATGAATGCCATGAAGCTGAATGATCACTTTGTGCAATTGGCCACCGCCGGGCTGGCACTGCAATTCGGGCTGCAGGCGCTGATCAATATCGGGGTGAATTTGAATATCATCCCGCCCAAGGGCATGACCTTGCCTTTTGTCTCCTATGGCGGCTCGTCAATGTTGGCGCTGGCCTATGGGGCGGGATTATTATTGGCGCTGACACGCCGGCGGCCTGGGGCCTATAGTATGAATGTCTAACTTCGGGGCTTGGGGGCCTTGAAGATCGAGGGTGTGATGAGTGAAAAGCGCATTTTAATCGCCGCCGGGGGTACGGGCGGACATCTATTTCCCGCCCGCGCCGCGGCAGAGGCGCTGATCGCGCGCGGCTGGCAGGTGAAACTGGTCACCGATGCGCGCGGCGCGGTGCATGCGCGCGGCTTTCCTGCGTCTGAGATTATCGAGGTGGAGGCCGCAAGTCCTTCGCTCAAAAATCCTATCCGCTTTGTTCAAGACACGCTGAAGCTTCTGAAAGGTGTCAATCAAGCCAAAGCCCTGATGCGGGCCTGGCAGCCCAATATCGTGGCGGGCTTTGGCGGTTATCCGGCCTTTCCCGCGATGCAGGCCGCCAAGGCGCTCGCCATTCCCTATGTCGTGCACGAACAAAATGCGGTTCTGGGCCGGGTCAATCGCGTGTTTGCGGGCTCGGCTTATCGCGTGGCGTCCGGCTTTGAGCGCTTGGAGCGTTTGCCCGCTGGTGCCGCCCATGAGGTATTGGGTAATCCCGTGCGCGCCCATGTGTTGGAGGCCCGCCAGCGTCCCTATGAAGCCCCGCATGATGATGGCCCGATCAAGATCTTGATCCTGGGCGGGTCGCAGGGCGCACGGATCTTGTCGACCATTCCGCCCAAAGCCATTGCGCGCCTGTCCGCACCGATCCGCCGGCGCCTGCGCGTGGTGCAGCAAACGCGTGAGGAAAACCTTGCCGAGGCCCGTCAGCTTTATGATCAGGCCGGGGTGCAGGCGGTGTGCGAGCCCTTCTTCGATGATATGGGCACGCTCTATGGCGAAGCCCATATCGTGATCGCGCGCGCCGGGGCTTCGACCGTGTCAGAGCTGGCCGCTGTAGGTCGGCCCGCAATCTTTATTCCGCTCGCCATTGCCATGGATGATCATCAAAGCGCCAATGCCGCCGAGATGAAGGCCGCTGGGGCCGCCGAAGTGATTGACGAGGCCCATTTTACCGATGAAACCCTGTATCAGTGTTTGGAAGGTTGGCTGATGGACAGCCCCGCCCTTGCCAAACGGGCTGAAGCCGCACGTCTTCGCGGTCGCCCTCAGGCCCATGAGGCCTTGGCTGATTTAATTGAAACTGCCGCTAGGACATAAGCCTTATGACGACCCCCAATCTTGCCCATGCCGTTGGTCCCATTCACTTTGTCGGGATCGGGGGTATCGGGATGAGCGGTATTGCCGAAGTGATGTTGAACCTGGGCTATCAGGTCACCGGCTCCGACATCAAAGATAGTCCGATTGTGGAGCGGCTGCGCGCCAAAGGGGCCCATGTTCATATCGGCCATGCGGGCGAGAATATCAATGGGGCCGGGGCCTTGGTGATTTCCAGTGCCGTCAAGCGCGATAATCCAGAGATTATGGCCGCGCGCGCGGCGCGCATTCCGATCGTGCGCCGGGCTGAAATGCTGGCCGAGTTGATGCGCCTGAAATACACCATTGCCGTGGGTGGGACCCATGGCAAGACCACGACGACCTCGCTAGTGGCGGCCTTGATGGATGCGGCCGGGTTTGACCCGACGGTAATCAATGGTGGCGTTATCTCCGCCTACGGATCAAATGCCAAGCTGGGTGAAGGTGATTGGATGGTCGTGGAGGCCGATGAATCCGATGGCTCTTTTTTAAAATTGCGCAGCTCCATCGCCATTATCACCAATATCGACCCCGAGCATATGGAGCATTATGGCAGCTTTGATGCTTTGCGTGCGGCCTTCTATCAATTCGTTGAGAATTTGCCCTTTTATGGCTTTGCCGCCCTGTGCGCTGACCATGGGGAGGTTCAGGCCCTGACCGCGAAGATCGAAGATCGCCGCGTGGTCACCTATGGCTTTAACCCTCAGGCTGAAGTGCGCGCCGTCAATGTGCGCATGGGCCCAGAAGGGGCCGTGTTCGATGTCGTCTTCCAGCCGCGTAAGGGCGATCATGAGCATTGGAAAGATCTGCACCTGCCGATGATGGGCGAGCATAATGTGCAGAACGCCACGGGGGCCTTGGCGGTGATGAAAAATCTGGGCGGAGATGAAGCGGCGGCACGTGCAGCGCTGGGCAATTTCGGCGGGGTCAAGCGGCGTTTTACCCAGACCGGCATCGTCGATGGGGTGCGCATCATTGATGATTATGGCCACCACCCGGTTGAGATTGAAGCGGTGTTAAAAGCCGCACGCCAGGCCGCTGGCGATCACAAAGTCATCGCGGTGATGCAGCCGCATCGTTATTCGCGTCTTCGTGATTTATTCGATGATTTCTGTACCTGTTTTAACAATGCTGACAGCGTGATGATTGCCCCGGTCTATGCGGCGGGTGAAAGCCCCTTGGAGGGGGCCGATCAGATGAGCCTGGTGGCGGGCGTGCGCGCCCATGGCCACCGTGATGTCAGTGCCACTACGCGCCAAAGCGTTGCTGAAGATGTCAAAGCGCGCATGAGCGCGGGCGATGTTGTGGTCTGCCTGGGCGCGGGCGATATCACCGCCTGGGCTGCGGAACTGCCAGAGAGCTTAACCGCCTTGGGTGCGGAGGGCTAAGTCATGAGCGCTGTCATCGACCGCCTGCCCCCGGTGCGGGGAAAATATATTGAGGCCGCGCCCTTAAAAGACATCACCTGGCTGCGTGTGGGTGGCCCGGCAGAAGTTTTATATATTCCTGCTGATGAGCCTGATCTGGCGCGCTTTCTGGCCGAAACCCCCCATGATATTCCCGTTCATGTGCTGGGCGCAGGCTCGAATACTTTGGCGCGCGATGGCGGCGTGCCGGGCGTGGTCATCAAGCTGGGCCCGGCCTTTGGCAAGGCGCAGGCCGTGGGCGAGACGCGCCTGCGCGCTGGGGCGGCCTGTCTGGATAAAATGGCGGCCAAGACGGCCGCGAAAGCTGGTATTGCAGGGCTGGAATTTTATGTCGGCGTGCCCGGTACTATTGGCGGGGCGCTGCGCATGAATGCCGGATGCTATGGCACCGAAACCAAGGATGTCCTGGTTGAGGCCGTGGCGCTGGACCGTGATGGGCGGCGGATCATCGCGCCCCTTGAAGAGCTTGCCTATACCTATCGCCATTGCGGGGCACCTGAAGACTGGATCTTTGTTGAGGCGCTTTATGAAGGCCACCGCGATGATCCCGGCGCGATTACCGCGCGCATGGATGCCATCACCGCCAAGCGTGAAGAGACCCAGCCCATTCGCGAAAAAACCTCTGGCTCGACCTTTAAAAACCCCGATCCGGCGCTGTCGGGCGGGCTTTCGGCCTGGCAATTGGTCGATAAAGTCGGCGCTCGCGGGCGGACAATCGGCGGGGCCTCATTCTCTACTTTACATGCGAACTTTCTCATCAATGATGGGACGGCCACGGCGGAA
Organism: Woodsholea maritima DSM 17123; assembly: GCF_000382325.1. Lineage (GTDB taxonomy): Bacteria > Pseudomonadota > Alphaproteobacteria > Caulobacterales > Maricaulaceae > Woodsholea > Woodsholea maritima. The sequence continues at coordinate 139,233 of NZ_KB908056.1, read as the reverse complement.
GATCTTGAAAGCCTGGTCGAGGCGGTGCGCGAGGATATACGCGCCCAAGCCGGGGTTGATATGGAATGGGAGGTCAAGCGGCTTGGCCTTCGTCAGTCTTAAACGCTTTTTTTTATTTAAGGATCACACTCGTGAGCGCAGCACACACACCCGCCAAAAAGATCGCCGTCCTGATGGGGGGCTTATCGGCTGAACGCGATGTTTCTTTGGTGTCGGGCGCGGCCTGTGCCAAGGCTTTGCGCGCGTGCGGGTATGAGGTGGTTGAGGTGGATGCGGGCCGCGACCTGGCCCAACGCCTGGCTGAGATTGATCCCGATATCGTGTTCAATGCCCTTCATGGCATGTGGGGCGAAGATGGCCGGGTGCAGGGCATTTTGGACCATCTGGGTAAGCCCTATACCCATTCTGGCGTATTGGCTTCGGCTCTGGCGATGGATAAGCAGCGTGCCAAGATTGTTCTGCGTGCTGCTGGGATTGCCTGCCCGGAAGGTTTGCTGGTCAACCGCTTTGAGGCCGCTCAAAACCATGCCATGACCCCGCCCTATGTGGCCAAGCCAAACGCCGAAGGCTCGTCTGTGGGCGTCTTCATCGTCAAGGAAGGGGCCAATCGCCCTCCGGCTGAGCTGGGCTCAACTGAGTGGCAGATGGGCGAGGAGATTTTGGTTGAGCGTTATATCCCGGGGCGCGAGCTGACGGTGGCGGTTTTGGGCGATCGCGCGCTGGGCGTGACGGAGATTATCCCGCGCACTGCATTTTATGATTACGAAGCCAAATATGCCCCGGGGGGCTCTGTCCATGTTCTGCCCGCTGAAGTCCCTGAAGAAATCGCTGAAAAAGCAAAGAATTTGGCTTTACTCGCACACAAGGCTATGGGCTGTCAGGGCCTATCCCGCTCGGATTTCCGCTGGGATGAGGGTGGAGATAATGAAGTATGGTTACTTGAAATTAACACCCAACCCGGCATGACTCCGACATCCCTTGCCCCTGAACAAGCGGCGTGGAGCGGGATCTCATTTGAAGATCTCGTGCGGTGGATGGCGGAGGATGCGAGTTGCCCAAGGTAAAGCGCGCCGATACGTCTCGCGCTCAGGATAAGCCTCAGCGCGGACGCGCGCGACGTCAAAACACGACCAAGGTGGCCGGGACGGCCCCTCAGCGCCAGGTGTCCAACTGGTTGGCTGCGCAATGGCGCACGGCCAGCTATCGCGCCAGCTATGCCTTTCGCCTGTTCCTGATTGGGGTGTTGGTGATCGGGGCTTTGATCATTGGCGGGGCTGCGGGTTTAGGCCGCCTGGATGATATGGGCGCGGGCCTGTTGGCGATGGCTGATGCGCGCCTGACCCAAGCCGGTTTCATCGTGCGCACCGTCGATGTGGCAGGCGCAGAGCAGGTCAGCGCCGCTGAAATTGCCGAGATTATGGGCGCAGCCGGTGGGGTCTCCATGTTGTCCATTGATCCCGAAGCCGCACGCCAGCGCATTGAAAGTTTGAGCTGGGTTGAAAGCGCGAGTGTAGCCCGTCTGTGGCCCAATCGTATTTCTGTGGTGATTGAAGAGCGTAAACCCTATGCCCTGTGGCAGGTGGGGGGCTATCACCACGTGATTGATCGCCATGGCGTGGTGATTGCCCAGGCCGATCCGCGCCAATATGCCGATCTTCCCCGTGTGGTCGGGGCTGGGGCCGATGTCGCGGTCGCGGAGATTATTGATCTCCTCGATCATCGCCCGGAATTAAAACCTTTTATCACCCATGCGGTAAGAGTTGGGGAGCGGCGCTGGAATTTGCGCCTGGTCTCTGGCGCTGATCTGATGTTGCCTCAGGATGATCCGGCCTCGGCTCTGGCTCTGGTCATGGGCTTGCAAAATGATCGCGGCGTTTTGGGCCTGGATGCGCAGGCGTTTGATTTGCGTACACCGGGTGAATTGATTGTCCGGGCCTGGCCCGATCGTGCACAAGCCGCGCAGCATTTTGGCCGCGAGGCATAGGACTATTTCCATGTTGAACCTGTTTCGCTCTAAAGCTGATCAAGCCACCACCGCCTCAAAGCCCGGTATTTTTGCCGCGCTGGATATCGGCGCGTCCAAAGTCGTGTGCTTTATTGCCAAGGTTGAGCAGACTTTGACCGGGCCGCGCCCGCGCATTATCGGCGTGGGCCATCAATCGAGCAGGGGTATTCGCTCTGGCGCGGTGGTGGATATGGAGGCGGCGGAGAAATCCATCCGCGCCGCCGTTCAACAGGCGGAGCGTATGGCCGGTCATGCGGTGACGGCGGTGACGTTGGTAACTGCGGCCGGTGGGCCTTCTTCAACACGGCTATCGGTGGAGGCTAATCTCTCCAACCGGGAAGTCACGGACCGAGATTTGCGCCGGGCGCTGGATGCGGGCCTGGGTGAATTTCATACCCCGGACCGGGTGATGCTGCATGCTATTCCATTAAGCTGGCGCGTGGATGACCATCGCGGCGTTAAAGATCCGCGCGGCATGTTTGGCCGGTCTTTGGGGGTGGAGCTGCATTTCGTCTCCGCCAATATTGATCCCTTGCGCAATCTGGCGACCTGTGTGGAGCGCTGTCAGCTGTCCATTGTGGGCATGGTGGCTGCGCCCTATGCCTCGGGTTTGTCGACCTTGACCGATGATGAGCGCGAATTGGGCGCGCTGGTGATTGATATGGGCGCGACCATGACCACGGCGGCCGTGTTCGCCGAAGGCTCTTTGCTGCATGTCGATGGCGCGCCGGTGGGCGGGGCTCATGTGACCAGTGATATCGCGCGCGGGCTCTCGACCCCGATGTCGGCGGCAGAGCGGATCAAGGCGCTTTATGGCTCTGCGCTGGATAGTCCGGATGATGATCAGGTGATGATCGAGATTCCGCCCATGGGCAATGATCCGCAAAGCATGATGGGCTCTGCCCCGCGCGCGATGCTGAACGCTATTATTCGCCCGCGCTTGGAAGAGATTTTTGAGCTGATGCGTGATCGCCTAGCCGCGGCTGGGGTGGATAAGGCCTCGGGCCGCACTTTGGTGCTGACGGGCGGCGCGGCGCAATTGCCCGGGACGGCGCAATTGGCGGGTAGGGTTCTAGGCAAGCAAGTGCGTTTGGGCCGGCCGCAACATGTCAATGGTTTGGGCGATGCGGTCTCAGGTCCGGGCTTTTCTGCCTGCGCCGGGGTGGTGGTGCGCCGCACCCGCGGGGCTGCCGAAGCCATCGCGGGGCCGCCGCGCATTAACGCTTCCGGCGGGTCTGGGCGCGCAAATGTTAAAAAAAAGCAGCGCGGTGATAAAAGTCAGCGCAGCATGCTCAGCTGGTTTGCAGAAAGTTTTTAAGGCTTTTTCAGAGGGTTGCTTCGCTATTACAGTGAAGTTCCGTTTATGTTCTAGTAAGTATTCCTAATTTTTGCCTTTGGCTTTAACGCTCGATTAAGCGATGCGGTTAACACTCACAAAAGAATCACCATTAACGTTAAGCCCCCTCGCGTATGGAGCCTCATTCAAATGGCCTTAAATCTATCCCTTCCCGAAACCACAGAGTTGAAGCCGCGCATTGTCGTCTTCGGCGTTGGCGGTGCTGGCGGCAATGCGGTTAACAACATGATCGAAGCCGACCTTGAAGGGGTCGACTTTGTTGTGGCCAATACCGATGCCCAGGCTTTGACCCGGTCTAAAACCGATCGTCGTATCCAGATGGGCGCTGGGATTACCGAGGGCCTTGGCGCTGGGGCGCGTCCGGAAGTGGGCGAACAGTCTGCAGAAGACTCGCTGGCGGAAATCCTCGAGCACCTGTCGGGCGCGCACATGGTTTTCATCACCGCTGGTATGGGCGGTGGCACCGGGACGGGGGCTGCTCCGGTGATCGCACGCGCTGCACGTGAACAAGGGATCTTGACCGTGGGGGTGGTCACGAAGCCTTTCCATTTCGAGGGCTCTCGTCGCATGAAATTGGCTGAAGCTGGGATCGAACAGCTTCAAGCGCATGTGGACACGTTGATTGTGATCCCGAACCAGAACTTGTTCCGTATCGCGACCGAGAAAACCACCTTTGCCGAAGCCTTCTCGATGGCGGACCAGGTGCTGCATTCGGGCGTGCGCGGCATTACCGATTTGATGGTTATGCCTGGCCTGATCAATCTGGACTTTGCCGATGTTCGCACCGTGATGAGCGAAATGGGTAAAGCCATGATGGGGACGGGCGAAGCCGAAGGCGAGAAGCGCGCGATTGAAGCGGCCCATGCCGCGATTGCCAATCCGCTGCTCGATGATGTGTCTATGAAGGGCGCGCGCGGCGTTCTGATCAATATCACCGGCGGCATGGACATGACGCTGTATGAAGTTGACGAAGCGGCTAATGAAATCCGTAACGAAGTCGATCCTGATGCCAACATCATCGTGGGCTCAACCTTCGACATGAATATGGAAGGCACGATGCGCGTGTCGGTCGTGGCCACCGGCATTGAGTGCGAGGAGCATATGGGCTCTGGGCGCGATGGCGGGGTTGTGAACACTTTGGGGGTGCGCACTAACCGCCCCCAGCGTCAAGCTGAGCCGTTGATCCGTCGTACCGCCGATGCGGTTGCGGTCAATGAAACTCCAAAAGCGGTCAGCCGTCAGAGCATGCCGCCCGCCAGCCTGGCTGAGCGTGAAGCATGGGCTGCGAGCCAAGCGCCTGAAGCGTCTGAGACCAAGCCTGCGGTTGTGCGTTCTCAAGAGCGTTTAGCTGAAGTGGCACCAGGCATTGCAAAGGCTGAAGCCAAGCCTGAGCCCAAAGAAGAGAAGCGTGGCTTCTCCCTCTTTGGTCGTCGCCCAAAGCAGGAGGCCCCAAAGCCTCAGTCTAAAGTCGCGCCGCAGGTTGAGCATAAAGCTCAGACCCGCCAAAATGACGGCTTCGATGAAGAAGAGTTGGAAATCCCGGCCTTCTTGCGTCGCCAAGCGAACTAAGCACTTTCATCCTTACCAAAATCAAGCGGCTGCCCCTATGGGGCAGCCGTATTTGTTTCAAAGTACCATTAAAGTTTTTTCTATATACTGTTTAAGTAATTTTATTGATTATTAAGCAAGGGTGGCAAAGCGCATTAAATTAATTTGCGAGTTGTGGCGGTCATTGCTTCAGCGGAGCAGATCAAGTCTGGCATAACAGACTTCCTTTTCACGTCATCCCCGACTGGATCGGGGATCTATGGACCTTGATGGCAAACGCTACAGATCCCGGCTCTGCGCTATCGCTTGTCCGGGATGACAAAGGCTAGGTGGTTTGTAATACCCATCTTCATGTAGACCGTGCCTGAGGATCTAAAGGAAGCGATCCTGAGAGGGTGTTCATTAACGGGCGTGGGGACGCAAATATACCTCCCACCTCTGCGCCTGGGCTTTAAAGGCAAGTTAGACGAGGGCGTGTTAAGTAACAAAAGTACACGCTTTAAATTTTTACTTCATTATTTCAACGCTTTAAATTGTTACACTTCGTAACAAAGCTTTAATTGTGATTGCGTTCAGCCCTGATATCTTGCCAGGCGTGGGATGAGGTGTCGGTGTGGCTAAAGCGCAGACTTTGCACGCCAATGACGTTTGGATGGCCTGAAGTTTCGGTGATTGACCCTTAAGGGATAAAGATCCGGGCAGGTGAACGCTGAAGGGGCTGCGTGCCTGATCAGCAAGAGAAGAGTGCGCAGTTATGACAAACCGTCAAACCTTACGTGGACCTGTGGTCTGTGCCGGTGTGGGCCTTCATACGGGCCAGCGTGTGCGCATGGTGATGAAGCCTGCGGCCGCCGGGACCGGGATTGTCTTCGCGCGCGTTGATCTGGACGTGAATGACCGCGTTATTCCGGCTTTGTTTGACAGTGTACGCTCGACCGATCTGGGCACGACGTTATTGAATGATGATGGTGCCTCGGTGGCGACCGTTGAGCATTTGATGGCGGCGCTGGCGGGTATGGGCGTTGATGATGTCCTCATTGAGCTGGACGGACCTGAAGTGCCTGCCATGGACGGATCTTCTGCGCCTTTTATTGAGTTGATCGACCAAGCGGGCCTGGTCACGCTGCCGATGGTGCGCCGCGCTATCCAGGTGCTTAAAACCGTTGAGGTGGAGCAGGGTGGGCGTAAAGCCGCCTGGATCCCGGCACTTCGCGCGGCGATTGATGTTGAGATTGATTTTGCCGATGCCTCCATCGGGCATCAGCATTTTGCCTTTGAAGTGAACCCGGCCGTATTCAGCCAGATGATTGCTCCGGCGCGCACCTTTGGTTTTCGCCGCGATTATGATGCCTTGTTGAAGGCCGGTCTGGCGCGTGGAGCCTCGCTGGACAACACTGTTGTGGTAGGCGAACGGGGCGTCGATAACGCCGGTGGCCTGCGCTTTGATGATGAGTTTGTGCGTCATAAGGCCCTGGACGCTCTGGGCGATATTTATCTGGCGGGCATGCCGATCCTGGGGCTTTACCGGGCCTATCGTCCGGGCCATGGCTTCAACAATCACGCGGTCCATACGCTGTTGGCGGATAAATCGGCCTGGCGTGTGGTCGCGCTGAACGATGCTGAAGCGCTCAAACTCGCGATGGCGCGTTAAAAGCACCTCTTTTTAGGGGATGGCAGCAGGCTTATCCCCTGAATTTTCCTGAAAAAAGTTGACTTGCCGCAATTTTGCCCTGAAGCAAGGCTTTGTGCTTGGCCAGCAATCGGCTAAAAGCTTAAAGACGAGGGTTCGCGCAAATCGTTAACGATGTGTGCGGACGAGACCTTCACCGACCCGAGGCGCTCTTGGATGAGAGTGGTTCGGCCAGACCTTAAAGTGGTGCGTGGATGAAAACGCTTGCAAAACTTGCTCTGATGCTTGGGGCCGTGGCCAGTTTATCGGCCTGTAATCGCAATAAACCCTCAGCTGAATTGGCTTATGTTGAGCGTCCGGTTGAAGGGATTTATAACGAAGCTTTCAACATGCTTGAGCGCGGGCGTGACCGCGATGCGGCGGCGATGTTCGATGAGGTGGAGCGCCAGCACCCCTTCTCGGAATGGGCCCGGCGCGCGATGCTAATGGCCGCCTACGCCAATTATGAAGGCGGGCGCTATGATGAGGCGATTTCCGATGCTCAGCGCTTTATCGCGCTGCACCCGGGCTCGCAAATGACGCCTTACGCCTATTATCTGGTCGCGATCTGCTATTATGAGCGCATCTATGATGTGGGCCGGGACCAATCCACAACGCAGCAGGCCATGGATGCCCTGCAACAGGTTGTGCGTCGCTACCCTGAAAGTGTTTACGCTCAGGATGCACGCTTGAAGATCGACATGACCCGTGACCACTTGGCGGGTAAGGAAATGGATATCGGGCGTTGGTATCTGCGCAATGGCTATTACCTGGCCGCGATCAACCGCTTCCGCGGTGTGGTCGAGAATTATCAGACCACCAGCCATGTCCCTGAAGCGTTGCACCGCTTAGTCGAAGCCTATGTCGCCTTGGGCGTGGATATGGAAGCGACCCAGGTCGCGTCTGTTCTGGGCTATAATTTCCCGGGTTCTGAGTGGTATGAGGATAGCTATTCGCTCTTAAGTGCACGGGGAATCACGCTACCTGAGCTGGGTGTCGAAGATAAAGATCCAACCTATTTACAACGCGCGCTCAACCGTATCTTCGGGTAAGGCCGTCACGTTTGTAAGCATTTAAAGGGCGTAAAGGGCTTCATGCTCGCATCCCTCTCTATCCGCGATATCGTCTTGATCGATACGTTGGATTTGACTTTCGAAGCGGGACTGTGTGCCCTGACCGGGGAAACCGGGGCGGGGAAGTCCATCCTTTTGGGGGCTTTAGGCTTGGCCTGCGGGGAGCGGGCCGAGCGTGCTCAGGTGCGCGCCGGGGCCGATAAAGGCACCTCCACCGCGATTTTTGAGCTGCATCTCGATCATAAGGCCTATGCCATCCTCGCCGAGGCCGGTGTGGATGTGGAGCCGGGTGAGGCTTTGGTGTTGCGCCGTACAGTGACGGCGGATGGTCGTTCACGCGCCCATGTTAATGATCAGGCCGCCAGTGTGGGCTTATTGCGTCAGCTGGGCGATATCCTGGTGGAAATCCATGGCCAGCATGATGGGCGCGGTCTGATGGACCCCAAAACTCATATCGCTCAACTTGATGCCTTTGCACGCAATGACGCCCAGCGTGAGCGTGTCGCCAGCGCATGGAAGGCGCTCAGCGCGGCGCGCAAAACCTTGAACGCCTTGGAAGCGGCGCGCGAGAAAGCGGCTGAGGAAGAAGAGTTTCTGCGCCAATCCGTTGAGGATTTGAGTACGCTCAATCCGCAAGACGGTGAGGAAACGGAGCTTGCCGCGACGCGTAAATTCTTGCAACGCGCTGAACAGGCTTTGGGTGATCTGCAAAATGCGCAAAACCAGCTGTCTGGCGGGGATGGCTTGGGCGCGCGCCTGAATGCGGCGCTGCGCGGACTTGAACGGGTGCGCGATCTGTTAAGCAGCGATGATGAGGATCAAGCCGACCCAGAGGGCGGCGCAGATGACACCATTGCGGGACGCGCGCGCGCCAGCTTGGACCGCGCGACCGGGGCGATTGATCGCGCCTTGATCGAGTTTGATGAGGCTGAAAATGCTCTGGAAGAGGCCGCAGAGGCCTTTGACATTGAGCCGGGCCGCTTAGAACAGGTTGAAGAGCGCCTCTTTGCTCTACGCGCGGCGGCGCGTAAGCATTCGGTCGCGGTGGAAGACCTGCAGGCCTTACGCGAAAGCCTGGAAGAGCGTTTGAACGCGCTGGATCAATCCGGGGATCGCTTGGCGAAGGCTGAAGCGGCGGTGAAAACTGCGCAGGTCGAGTATGATCAAGCCGCTGAAGCCTTGAGCCAGACCCGCCAGAAAGCCGGTGAGGCGCTGGCCAAAGCGGTGATGGCGGAGCTGAAACCCTTGAAGTTGGAAAAGGCCCGCTTCCGTGTGCTGCATGAAGCGGTACGCGAGAAAGCCAGCGCCAAGGGCTGGGATCAGATCGCGTTTGAAGTGGCCACCAATCCGGGCGCACCCTTTGGGCCGTTGGATAAGATCGCCTCAGGCGGGGAGCTATCGCGCTTTGCCTTGGCGTTGAAGGTCTGTCTGGCCGGGGATAATCCCGATATGGTCATGGTCTTTGATGAGGTCGATCAAGGCGTCGGCGGAGCTGTGGCTGATGCGGTGGGTGCGCGCCTGGCGCGCTTGGCTGCCCAGGGTCAAGCCTTGGTCGTGACCCATGCGCCCCAAGTTGCCGCGCGTGCGGGCCATCACTGGAAAATCGAAAAGCAGGTCAAGGCCGGCCAAACGCGCACGATTGTGTATGCCTTGAATAGTGAAGCCCGACGCGAGGAAGTCGCGCGCATGTTGTCGGGTGCGGAAATCACCGCCGCTGCGCGCGCTGCGGCAGATGACTTGATGGCCCAATGAGTGCAGCCCTAAAAGACCCCGCCGCTCTGACCCGTGAGGAGGCCGAGCGAGAGCTTGCTCGTCTCGCCAAGGAAATCGCCAAGCACGATAAGGCCTATTATCAAGAGGATGCGCCGAAAATCTCTGATGCGGGCTATGATGCCTTGCGCCAGCGCAATAGCGCCATTGAGGCGGCCTTTCCCGATTTGAAACGCGCCGATAGCCCCACAGACCGGGTGGGGGCTGCGCCCTCCACCGGCTTTGGTGAGATTACCCATGCTGTGGCGATGTTGTCTTTGGGTAATGCGTTCAGCGCCGAAGATGTCTCCAATTTTGTGCGCTCGATCCGGGATTTTCTACGATTGCCCGCCAGTGAGCCGATAGCCTTCACCGTTGAACCGAAGATTGATGGGCTGTCGGCGAGCCTTCGCTATGAAAACGGCAAGCTGATCACCGGGGCGACCCGCGGGGATGGCCGTGTGGGCGAGGATGTGACGGAAAACCTCAAAACCCTGGGCGATATTCCGCGCCTATTGCAGGGGGATAACATTCCCGCCATCGTCGAGGTGCGCGGCGAAGTTTATATGAGCCATGAGGACTTTGCGGCCCTCAATACCCGCCAGGAAGCGGCTGGAAAGCCCGCCTATAAAAATCCCCGTAATGCCGCCGCGGGGTCTTTACGCCAGATTGATCCGGCGAAAACCGCTGAGCGGCCACTGAAATTCTTCGCTTATACGTGGGGAGAGCTGTCTGAGCCCTTGGCGCAGACCCAGGCCGAGGCGGTTGCGCGCCTGGAAAGCTTCGGCTTCACGGTGAACCCGGAGATGACACGTGTTGAGAGCGTGGAGGGTTTGATCGAGGCTTATCACGATATCGAGGCCCGCCGCGCCCATCTCGGCTATGATATTGATGGCATGGTCTATAAGGTCGATCGTCTGGACTGGCAGGAGCGTTTGGGCTTTCGCTCGCGCTCGCCGCGCTGGGCCATCGCGCATAAATTCCCCGCAGAGCGTGCCACGACCACCCTCAAGGCGATTGAGATCCAGGTCGGGCGTACCGGCGCGCTGACCCCGGTGGCCAAGCTGGAACCGGTGACGGTGGGCGGGGTCGTGGTCTCTAACGCGACCTTACACAATGAAGATGAGATCCGGCGTAAAGACATTCGCATCGGCGATACGGTGGTGATCCAACGCGCGGGCGATGTGATCCCGCAGGTTGTTGAGGTCATGCTCGATAAGCGCGTGCCTGATGCGCGCGAATTTATCTTTCCTGAGGTCTGTCCGGTCTGTGGCTCTCAAGCCGTGCGCGAACATGATGAAGGCGCGGGCAAGGCCGATGCGGTGCGCCGGTGTACCGGTGGGCTGATCTGTGAGGCCCAGGCGCGCGAACGCTTGAAGCATTTCGTCAGCCGCAAAGCCTTTGATATTGACGGTTTGGGCGAAAAACAGATCGACCTTTTCTTCGACAAGGGCTGGGTCAAAGCTCCGGCGGATATCTTCACCTTGAAGGAGCGCCGCGAAGAGATGGAAGGCTTGGAGGGTTTTGGCGCGCTGAGCGTGTCTAATCTCCTTTCGGCCATTGAAGACCGGCGCAGTGTGTCGCTGGCGCGTTTCATCTTTGCGCTGGGTATCCGCCATGTGGGCGAGGAAAATGCGCGCTTGCTGGCACAGGCCAAGGGCAGTTTTACCGCTTTACGCGCGGCCGCGATGGGGGCGGCGGATTATCGCGAACCCTATTGGGCGCTGCGCGATGTGCAGGGCGTCGGGCCAAAAGCGCTGGAAACCTTGATGGCCTTTCATCGCAAAAATCCCAGCTGGGCCGCGGATCTGGGCTGGAGTGCGTTGAACGCTGGGGGCGGATTGTCGGCGCGCGCGGTGGCGGCCTTGAAGTACCGCTTCACTGACCTTGATACCCTAAAAACCGCTCTTGATGGCGTTGCCGATGAAGCCGCTCATGAAGCCTTTGAAGGTTTGATGGGGATTGATGGCGTTGGTCAGGCCGCGGTTGATGCCTTGATCGAGTTTTTTGCCGAAAGCCATAATGTGGCCGCGCTCGATGCTTTACTGGTCCATGTGACCCCACAGGAGGCCGAACTCACGGTGAGTGAAAGCTCGGTCAGTGGTAAGACGGTGGTCTTTACCGGGTCGCTGGAATTATTTACCCGTGATGAAGCCAAGGCGCGCGCGCAAAGCCTGGGCGCGAAAGTCTCTGGATCTGTTTCGAAAAAAACCGATTATCTGGTGGCGGGGCCGGGGGCTGGCTCGAAACTTGAAAAGGCCACCTCCCTGGGTGTGACGGTGTTAAGCGAAGCTGAATGGCTGGCCTTGATCAATAATTAAAGCACGCGGGCTTGACGGAAATTTTCAAAGCCTTATGCGAAGAGGTAATACCCTGTTATAACAAGGGCCATGGGGCTGAGCAGGGCAAAATGCACAAAGAAAGTGGTCCTGACGTGATGAAGGCGATCATCCAATTTTTTAGCCGCATGGATAAACGCGCCGCGCGGGCCATTGGCGTGTCGCTGGGCCTGTTCGCACTGGTCGCGGCGATTTTCATTGTGGGACGTTTCGTTTTGGGGATTGAACCGGGGGCGGTTCAAAGCTGGCTCGCCAGTGTGGCCCATGAATGGTACGCCCTACCCATTACCGGTATCATTTTTGTGGTCCTTTCCTTCATCGGGGTGCCGCAATTTGCGCTGATCGCGGCGGCAGTGTTCGCATTTGGGCCGGTGACGGGCTTTAGTGTCTCCTGGGTGTCGACGATCATTTCGGCCTCGATCAATTTTTGGGTCGGGCGTTTATTGGGCGCAGATGTTTTACGCCGCTATGGCGGGGATATGGTCAATCGGGTCTCTGATTTTGTCGGGCGTAATGGATTTTGGGCCAGCTTGATGGTGCGAATCGTTCCTTCTGCGCCCTTCATTGTCGTCAATATGGCCGCGGGCGTCTCGCGCATGTCCTATTTCGCCTTCATCGCGGGGGCCGGCATCGGAATTATCCCCAAGACAGCGTTGGTGGCCTTTGCCGGGCAAGGTTTGATGACGCTTTTAAGTGAAGGTCGTGTTTTAACTGGGGTTTTGCTGTTTCTCGCGGCCGCAGCGTGGCTCGCGATCATGCTTTTTGCCCGTAAATGGATGCGCGGACCTGAAAGAAAAACACCTTCAGGTGCGATGGATGGCACGGACTGACTTGCATTGTTGGCCAACCCGTCGCACAAGTGTGTGATGACTTATTAGGTAAGTCTTTTTGTCTTTTTTCTGGCTGACACAGGTTTTCTCATGCTCTCCAGCGTGTTCGGTCTACTCTCTGCCGATATTGCAATCGACCTCGGGACGGCGAATACGCTCGTCTACGTAAAGGGGCGCGGCGTCGTCCTGAATGAACCTTCCGTTGTGGCGTTTAAGATCGAAAAAGGTCGAAAACATGTCCAGGCGGTTGGCGCAGAAGCTAAGCTGATGCTGGGTAAAACCCCGGGCAATGTCGAAGCAATTCGTCCGATGCGCGATGGTGTGATCGCCGACTTTGATGTCGCTGAAGAAATGATCAAACATTTCATTCAAAAAGTTCACAATCGCCGCGCCTTTGTCAGTCCGCAAGTGGTGATCTGTGTGCCCTCAGGCGCAACAGCCGTTGAGCGCCGCGCGATCCATGAATCCGCGCTGAGCGCTGGGGCCCGCAAAGTCTATCTGATTGATGAGCCGATGGCCGCTGCCGTGGGTGCAGGTCTACCCATTGATGAGCCCACGGGCTCGATGATCGTTGATATCGGTGGCGGGACCACCGAGGTTGCGGTCATGTCGCTGTCTGGGATCGTCTATTCGCGCTCTGTGCGTGTGGGCGGGGATAAGATGGACGAGGCCGTTATCAATTATATCCGCCGTTCAGCCAATTTGTTGATTGGTGAGACGAGCGCGGAGCGGATCAAGAAAGAAATTGGCTCTGCGACCCCGCCGCCCAAGGGTGAAGGTTTGTCGTTGGAGATTAAAGGCCGCGATCTGATGAATGGTGTGCCGCGCGAAATCGCGGTTACTGAAGCCATGATCGCCGATGCCTTGTCTGAGCCGGTTGAGCAGATCGTTGAAGCCGTTAAACAAGCCCTCGAAGCGACCCCGCCTGAACTGGCTGCTGACATCGTCGATAAAGGTATCGTTCTGACCGGCGGTGGGGCTTTGCTGCGCAATTTGGATACCGAATTGCGCGATCGTACCGGTCTACCGGTCAGCCTTGCGGATGAACCGCTCTCTTGCGTTGTGCTGGGATGTGGTAAAGCGGTTGAGAACTTAAATGTTTGGCGGCCAATCCTGTCAGAGGCCGTCTAAGCGGCTCTAACCGGGAAGAGGGGCAAGGACGCGCGTGGCTCTGTTTGGACCATCAAAGCGCGAAGGCGATGATGGGGTCCGCTTCTCGCGGACCTTCTTCATTATTCTTATTGGCATTTCTGCGGCCTTGATCGCCTTTGATCGCCCGGCGCATCGCGCGCCCATGTTGTCGACCTTTCGCGCCATGTTTGATGATGTGGCGACGCCCGCCCTGGAAATCGGGGCTAAACCCTGGCGCGGGCTTCGCAATATCGGGCCATGGTGGAAACGTCAGTGGGAATTGGCCCAGGAAAACCGTGCTCTCCACGAAGAGCTGATCGAATTGCGCGCCTGGCGCGATCTGGCCTTGACCCTGCGCGATCGGGTACAGCTCTATGAAGAGGCGCTCAATCTGCAAACGCCTGCGCTCGGGACGCGTATTTCGGCCTGGACCGTGGCTGAACAGCGCGGGCCGTTCGTACGTGCGCGCCTTATCGGCATTGGCTATGAAGACGGCATCCGCGAAGGCTATCCGGTGGTCAATATCTATGGCCTGGTGGGACGTACGGTCGATGTCGGGATGACCTCCTCGCGCGTTTTAATGCTGACTGATTTGAACAGTCGTGTGTCGGTGATGGCGGATCGCTCCAATGCCCGCGCGCTGTTGGTGGGTGATAACTCTGATTTCCCACGTTTGGAATATCTGGGTCGTGAACCAGATCTGATTGAGGGCGACCGTATCGTTTCTTCGGGCGATGATAATGTCTTACCGCGCGGGCTTCCGATTGGTGAGGCTGTACGCGATCGTGATGGGCACTGGCGGGTTCGCCTTTACTCTGAGGCGGCACCGATTGATCTGGTCTGGGTCTGGCCCTATGAGCCGACCCCTGCGCCAGAGGCTAATCCGCCGGTCCCCTTGGTGAGTGAAGATGCAGGTGAAGCCCCCAGCCAAGGGCAGGCCGGATAATGCGTAAAAAGTCCAATGATCGCTCGTCCTGGCCGGATTTTATTCTGATCCCACTGACCCTGGTGATCAGCCTTATTCTCTATGCTGCGCCATCACGCATTCCGACAGGCCCCCATGTCAGCTTGTTATTGCCGCTGATCACGCTCTTCATCTGGAGTGTACGCACCCCGACTTTGACGCCGCCCTGGTTGATTTTCTTAACCGGCGTGGCCCAGGATTTGTTGTCGGGTGGGCCGATGGGCGTGTGGGCGCTGGCGTATTTGGTGGCGTTTTCCATAGGTCGTCCACGCCAGATTGAAGGCGGGATTGAATTTATGACCGTGTTGGGCCGGTTTTTGCTGGTAGGCGCGATCGCTTTGGGGGTCGCCGCCCTGGCCGGTGCGGCTGCGGTCGGTGCACCGACCGGTATAACGGCCTTGATTACCGATGGTGTCTTGACCATCATCCTCTTTCCGGTCTTTGCCTGGGTGTTTGCTCGGCGTAAAGAACGCACGAGCTTTTTTTAAACCCCTTACTGGTTTAGGGACGATTTTGGGCCATGCGCCGCGATAAACAGGAAGCTCAAGCACAGTTTAACCGCCGCGTCTTTATGCTGGGCGGGCTGGGGGCTGCGGCCTTTGGCGGGCTGAGCTTGCGCCTTTATCAGTTGCAGGTCCAGCAGCAGGATCGCTATCGCCTGCTGTCTGACGATAACCAGTTCAATTTCTCCCTTCAGCCACCTTCGCGCGGGACGATTTTTGATCGCAATGGTGAAGTGATCGCGGAAAACCGCGACAGCTATCGCATTTTTATCGTTCCTGAACAAAGCGGCGATCCGGCGATCGTGCTTAACCGGTTGGCCGATTTCATGCCGCTGTCGCAAAACCGGCGCGAGCGGATTTTACGCGATATTTCGCGCAGTCCCCGATTTCGCCCGGTCACGGTGGCTGAGGATGTCGATTGGGAAACCTTCTCGCGCGTCAATCTGTTCTTGCCGGATCTTCCCGGCATTACGCCGGATGTCGGCGAGCTGCGTGCGTATCCGATGCCGCAGGCTTTCGCCCATATTGTGGGTTATGTGCAATCTGCGCCGGAAGAGGTGGCCGGGGATGATCCGCTGCTGCGTCACCCGGGGTTTCGCATTGGCCGCTCCGGCATTGAAGGCTCACAAGATGAAACCCTTCGCGGGCGTGCCGGTCAGCTGAAGGTTGAGGTCAATGCCACGGGCCGGGTTATTCGCGAATTGCCCCAGCAATCGGTGGCCGCGACCCAGGGGCAAAACATTCACCTCTCCATTGATGCACGCATCCAACGCTATGCGACCGAGCGCTTGGGCGCAGAAAGTGGCGCGGCGGTCTGTATTGATGTGCGCACCGGCGAACTGATTGCGCTGGTCTCTAACCCCAGCTTTGACCCTAATCTGTTTGTGACCGGGATTTCGGGCGAAGACTACCGCGCGCTTAATGAAAATGATCTCCGCCCGCTTTATAATAAAGCCATAATGGGGCTTTATTCCCCTGCGTCCACGATCAAGGGCGCGATGGCGCTCGCGGCTCTGGCCAAGGGTGTGATCACACCGAGTGAACGGATCTTCTGCGGGGGCTCAACCCGGTTGGGCAATCGCGAATTTCACTGCTGGCGCCGGCAAGGTCATGGCCATGTCAATTTGCATGATGGCATCAAAACCTCGTGTGACCTTTATTTCTACGAAGTCGCGGCGCGCATGGGGATTGAAACCATGCATGATATGGCAACGCGCCTGGGCTTGGGTGAGTTGTTTGATATCGGTATCCCGATCCCGGATCGCGCGCGCGGCATCTTCCCGAATGAGCAGTGGAAGCGTGCGCGCTATAATCAAGGGTGGAGTACGGGCGATACCTATAATACCGGCATCGGGCAGGGCTATACGCTAGTATCGCCCTTGCAGCTGGCGGTGATGACGGCGCGCTTGGCGACCGGTAAGGCGATCACGCCAACCCTTTTGCGCCGTCCAGATGGTCTGGATGTGCCAGATTTGGGCCTGAACCCCGATCATGTGCGCCGGGTGCATGAAGCGATGGTGGCGGTTGTCCACGAACCGGGCGGGACATCACACTATTCCCTGCAAGGGCTGGGCATTGATGGCGTGCAGATGGCCGGTAAAACCGGAACCTCGCAAGTTTATTCAATCACAGCCGAAGAACGCGCGCGTGGGGTTCGCAGCCAGGATGATCTACCCTGGCGGTTGCGCGATCATGGTATTTTTGTCGGTTATGCGCCTGCGTCCAATCCACAATATGCGGTCAGTGTCGTGATCGAGCATGGCGGCGGGGGCACGCGCGCTGCGGCCCGTCCTGCGCGCGATATTTTACGCGAACTGGTCTTACTCGATCCGGCGGGACGTATCGGACCGCTACCCAGCGATGCGCAAGATCTTGGAGAGAGCTGATGGCGGTTTTTAATCAGTCTGTGCCACGTTCGCTGCGTTCGAAATTATTCGAGGTCAACTGGGCCTTTGTCTTATTGGTTCTGCTGATCGGGTCGATTGGCGTTGGTATGTTGTATTCGGTGGCGGGTGGTGATTGGAGCCCCTGGGCCATTCGTCATGGCTCGCGCTTTATGGTTGGGGTCGTGATGATGCTGGTCATCGCATTATTCCCGCCGCGCTTTTGGATGGGTATAGCCTATCCCAGCTATCTGGGCGCCTTGGTGCTGCTGGTCGGGGTAGAGCTCTTCGGTTTGACGATTATGGGCGCGCAGCGCTGGATTGATATTGGTCCGATCCGGATGCAGCCCTCTGAAATTATGAAGGTCGCCCTCGTTCTGGCCTTGGCGCGATATTATCATGACTTGCCCGCGGAAAAAGTCTCCTCGCTGGGTGGGCTTTTAGCGCCTGCTGCTATGATTACTCTTCCTATGTTGCTGATTTTAAAGCAACCCGATTTGGGAACGGCGTTATTATTGGGGGCGACGGGGGCCGCGATTGTCTTTATGTCAGGCTTGAGCTGGCGCATCATTTGGGGGGTGCTGGTTCTGGGCTCAATCGCCGCGCCAATCTTTTTAAAATATGGCCTGAAAGATTACCAACGTGCGCGGATTTTCACCTTCCTCAATCCGGAAAATGATCCCCTTGGCGCGGGCTATCACATCTTGCAATCCAAGATCGCCTTGGGCTCGGGGGGCTTGACCGGTAAGGGCTATATGCAAGGCACTCAGGCGCAATTGCGCTTCCTGCCAGAGATGCAAACTGACTTTATTTTCACCATGTTGGGCGAAGAATTTGGTCTTGTGGGCGGGATATGCGTGCTGGCGCTTTATGCGCTCTTGCTGGCCAATTGCCTCTCGATTGCGGCTTCGTGCAAATCGACCTTCCTGCGCTTGATGGTGATGGGGATTACCACGACGTTTGCGCTTTATATCTTCATTAATGTGGCGATGGTCAGCGGTATGGCGCCTGTCGTGGGTGTACCTTTGCCCATGATTTCCTATGGCGGTACCGTGATGTTGACCATTCTGGCGGGGCTGGGCCTGATTATGGGGGCCCATATTCACCGCGCCGCAGAGCCACCAAAAGGAGCTGGCCTTCTCGGTTGACGCGCTGCAGCATCCCTAAAAGCTTGACCGCGAGGTGAAGATGGGGAAGGCTCGCGGCCAACTGTGCCTGAATAAGGTGCGTTGATGGCGTAAAGGGCCCGCGAGCAGCAAAGCTAAAGCGGATCCCGCGCGAGTAGGGGAGGAGTAACATGGCGCTTGCGTCATCTGGCGGGGCCGGCCAATGGTCGTCCCGATTTGCATTTATTATGGCCGCAGTCGGCTCATCGGTGGGTTTGGGAAATCTGTGGCGTTTCCCCTATATGACCGGTGAAAATGGCGGCGCTGCCTTTGTTATCGTTTATCTGTTGTGTGTGGTTCTGGTCGGTTTCCCGATCATGATCGCCGAATTGTCTGTGGGTCGCCATGCGCGCCTGTCAGCGGTTGGTTCAACGCGCAAAATGGCTCAAGATGCGGGCGCTTCGCCTTTATGGTCGATCACCGGCTGGGTCGGGATGATCGGGGCCTTCTTGATCCTGGTGACCTATTCGGTCGTTGCCGGTTGGGTCATCTCATACATCTACAAAATGGGCACAGGGGCGTTTGCAGGGCTGAATGCCAGCGAAGTG
This sequence comes from Woodsholea maritima DSM 17123, assembly GCF_000382325.1. Lineage (GTDB taxonomy): Bacteria > Pseudomonadota > Alphaproteobacteria > Caulobacterales > Maricaulaceae > Woodsholea > Woodsholea maritima. Next base: position 120,468 of record NZ_KB908056.1, on the reverse strand, counting down.
CGCGATGCGTTCCAAACCTTCACGGCAGATAAATCAACCGTCATCATGTTCCACACAGGCTTCATGATTGCGACGATGTTGATCGTGATGCGCGGCATATCCGGGGGGATTGAAAAGGCTGCGATCATTTTGATGCCGCTCTTCTTCATTATGCTGTTGGGCATGGTCGGTTATGCCTTTGTCCAAGGTGATATGGGCGCGGCGGTGCATTACCTCTTCCGTCCTGATTTCGGCAAAATCATCGAAAACCCCAATATTGTGCTTCAGGCCCTGGGCCAGGCTTTCTTCTCGCTTAGCCTGGGTTCTGCGATCATGATCACCTATGGTGGTTTCTTGAAGAAAGAGGACAATATTGCCTCATCCAGCGTGACCATCGTGGGCTCTGACACTTTCGTGGCGATCATTGCCGGGTTGGCGATCTTCCCGATCGTGTTTGCCTTCCCTGAGCTGGAACCCAATGCAGGCCCAAGCCTGTTCTTTGAAGCGCTGCCAACCGCTTTTGCGCAAATGCCGGGCGGCAATGTCTTTGGGGCGATCTTCTTCATTCTGGCCTTCTTTGCCGCTTTGACCTCATCGATTTCACTGTTGCAGACTGTGATTTCTTGGTCAGAAGAGCATACCGATCTGGGCAAAGTCACCTCGACCCTGATTTTCGGGACTTTGGTATGGCTCTTGGGTGTGGGCGCAGCCTTCTCGGGTGAGTTCAGCAACTTCCTCGACTTCATCTCCGGCTCTTTGGCCTTGCCGATTGCCGGTCTGTTGATCGCGGTCTTTGCCGGGTGGATCGTCTCTAAGGAAATCATGCGTAAGGAACTGCCTCAGGCGTCCAACGCGATGTTTGCCTTCTGGCGCTTCACCATTCGCTATCCAGCGCCGATTGCGGTCAGCATCATTATCGTACTGGGTCTTGATGCGACCTTCGGCTGGGGGCTCAGCGATATGATCTTCGGCGGTGGGGAGCAATTAGCCACCGACTAAGTCGAAATGACAGCCCAAAATAAAACCCCGCCTCAATCGAGGCGGGGTTTTTTATGGGGCGGGCAATTGAGGTTTAGCCAAAGCGGCGGGCATAGGCATCGGTGGCGCGCACCAGGGCATCAATAATGCCGGGTTCGCCCGCTGCGTGACCCGCATCAGGAACAATATCCAAATGGGCATTGGGCCAGGCTTTGGCGAGCTCCCAAGCTGCGCGCACCGGTGTCACCATGTCATAGCGCCCTTGCACCAGGGTGGCGGGCAGGTGGGTGAAGCTCTTGGCGGCGTCTAGCAACGCGCCATCCTGCTCTAGAAAGCCGCGATGGGCGAAGTAATGGGTTTCAATTCTGGATAGGGCATCGGCGCGATAGGGATCAGGGGCTGGACCGTCCAGGCGCGCGGACATGGAAATCAGCGCGCTTTCCCAAGCCGCCCAGGCCAAGACATCGCGCCGGCGCGCATCGACATTATCGACCTGCATGCGCGCATAATAAGAGCCTAGAACATCTTCGCGCTCTTGGACACTCAACGGCTCAACAAAGTTGGCCCAGGCATCGGGGAAGAGGATATTGGCCCCATCGCGGTAGAACCAATTGAGTTCTTTTTGCGTGCACAGAAAGATCCCGCGCAGCACCATGGCCAGAACATGATCGGCATGTTGACGCGCATAGGATAAGGCAAGCGTCACGCCCCAGGATCCGCCAAACACCAGCCAGCGATCGACACCCAGATGGGTGCGCAGCTTTTCCATATCCGAGACGAGATGGGCCGTCGTATTGGCGTGAAGCGAGGAATAAGGATGCGAGCGCCCACAGCCGCGTTGATCAAACAGGATGATGCGATAGCGTGTCGGGTCAAAAAAGCGCCGCATCGCGGGGCTGGCCCCGCCGCCCGGGCCGCCATGAAGGCCAATAACGGGAACGCCATCGGCTCTGCCGCATTCTTCATAATAGAGGATGTGGCCATCGCCCACATCCAACATCCCCGTTGTGTAAGGGTCAATCGGGCGGTAGAGCGATTGGCGATGGGCGCGGCGATGAGTGTCCATGGTGAAAAAAAGACGCTTCAGATGAGATTGGTGCTTTATTCATCGTTACACTATGCTGTTTTATGGTGCGGGGGAAGCGCGGCGCGTAGCGTCGATTTAGGGTTTTGGAACACATGATCAAAGTGTCCTTTTCAACACTGCGTCTCGGGCTCGTGTTGGTTTTGGCGTCGTGCATGGGGGCTTGTGCCAGTGCGCCATTGGATATGACGTCGGCGTTTACGAGTGAGAGTGATTATACCGCACGCGCTGTACGCGTAGCGGCTAATCGTTTCATCAGTACAGCGCAGTTTAATCAATGGGTTGTTGAGGTTCGCCAGGATCAGACCCGGCAGATTTTCTCGCGCCTATTGGGGGGCTCGGATGTGGGTCGTGGTGATGAAACGCCGACGCAAAGTGCGGGTGAAACCTATCTCGTGCATCTAGAAAGCACTGTGAGCGCCCAGGAAAGCGTGCGTTCTCGCTTCAGCCGGGATCTTGATAATGCGCTGGATCTCTCTCAGCGTTTGGCGCAGGCCGTAGAGCAGGCCGCCGAGCAGCCTGGCACGAATGATCCGCATGTTTTAGGCGATGATGTGGATGTAACCGAGCGCGCGATCAGTCATCTGCGCCGGGTTCAAGTCACCTTCCGCGAGGCCTTTGCGCTGTTAGAAACCGATGATCGTGAAGATTTGACGGCCAAGCTGGCCGCGCTCAATAGCGTTGAGAGCGAGCTGAGCACCGCTTTAGATCGTTTGGCGGGCAAGCGCTGGTCTTTGATCCATGGCGCAATCGGCTGATTGACTTTGATGTCAAACGCATTTGATCCCCAAAGTGTAAAGGGCTTTTTGGCCGTGGATGAGGGCGAGGCTTTGGCGCGCCATGTCCGCGCCTTGAATGTGCCCGGCCCGGTGTTGGAGATTGGCAGTTGGTGCGGGCGCTCCAGCGTCTATCTCGGTCAAGCCGCACGTGATGAGGGCCGAATGGTGTTTGCGCTCGACCATCATCGCGGGTCTGAAGAACATCAATTGGGTGAAGGCTATCACGATCCTGCGCTTTATGATGGGGACATTGGCCGTGTGGACACGCTGGGGGCCTTCCGGCGAACCCTCCATGATGCGGGTCTTGATCACACGGTTGTGGCCCTCGTCGGGCCATCTGAGCCCATCGGGCGGGTCTGGCAAACGCCGTTAAGTCTGCTTTTCATTGATGGTGGCCATGCGATGGCGACGGCGCTGGGCGATTATCGCGCCTGGGCTGGGCATGTCGTGCCGGGCGGGGTTCTGGCCATTCATGATGTGTTTCCAGACCCTAAAGATGGCGGTCGCCCGCCTTATGAAATCTGGAAGCTGGCTGTGGCCTCGGGCCTTTTTGAGACGATTGAACGGGTCAATACGCTCGAATTTCTGCGCCGGGTGTAAATTCGGCGCACGGGCCTGCATGGCGGATCAATAGATCATGGCCGGGGCTAAGCTCGTCCAGTGCATCCATGGCAAGGATCAATGCGGCGGCGGTCCAGCTGGGGCGTTCGCGCGGCCATATGACGCCCATCTCAAACTGCCAGCCCATCCAATAGCCCCCATCTGGGGCGATCATCGGGGCGAGATCCTGGATCAGGGTGCGCGCGGTCTCGCGCTCGCCCAGACTTAGACAGGCCAGCGCCAGTTCTGCAGTTTCTGCCGCCGTCACCCAGGGCTGATCACTGACGCAGCGACAGCCGAGATCGGCCACCACATAGGTGTCCCAGTGCTGATCCAGATGCGCCTTCGCGCCTTTGCCCAAGAGGACACCCGAGAGGATGGGATAATACCAGTCCATGGCATAGCGCGCGCGTTGGGTAGCGAAGCGGTCAAAGCGGTGTGGCTTGCGGGTCAGGGCATCCCCCAAACGCAAGCGCGCTTCACGCCAGTCCGCGCGATCCTCGCCCAGCGCATCCATCAGACGAAGGCCGCATTCCAGGCTTTTATAAAGCGAACAATTCCCAGCGCGCACTGAGTCCACTTTGCTGAAGTCTTCCCCCGCGTCCAAAGCCTTCCAGACGATGTCGCCGTGCGGGCTTTGTTGGGCGAGTACGAAATCAAGCGCGCGCTCGACCATAGACCGATATTGGGTGAGTACGCGCGGCGCATCAAGCGCCAAGGCGGTGCGCAGGACCACCACCGCGACATACCCGGCAAAATTGGTGTCGCGCACAGTGGGAAGGTTTTGGGGCGGGGCCAAGCGCTCATTCGCGGCATCCATGGGCACGCCTGCGCCCAGTTCACACGACCAGGAGCCGTCTTCGTTCTGACGCGCCGCTAAAGCCTCCAGCCCGCGATGGGCGGCATCTTTTCGCCCGGCAATGGCCAGCGCCATGACGCTCTCGCCATGGTTCCAGGCATCCCAGATGCCACGCTCGATCCAAGGAATAGAGCCGTCTTTACCTTGCAGCGTTTCGATCCAATCCGCGCAGGCCTCCAGATCGAAATGTGCGCTGGCGGGGCGTTCGCGGCTCATCCTGGTACATCCGCGTCGGGCTTGGTGAAATACAGCGCGACGCTTTTTCCCATAAGGGGATTAAGCAGGCGATCGAGGGTACGGGTCAAACGGGGCGCCTGGATGATGTCCCATTCCAAGAAACGGCGATAGAGCGCGACCAGGCGGCTGGTCTCGCGGCTGTCCCATAAGGCACATTGCAGCCACCAATAGGGCGCGTGCAGGCTATGGGCGCCATGTTTTTTGTAGGCGCGCAGACCGGAGGCTTCGACCTGGCGTTTTAGCGCACCGGTATGGAAGATCCGCACATGCCCGCCCGGTGTCTTGGGATAGGCGTCCGACAGCATCCAGCACAGTTTTTCCGGCCACCAGCGCGGCACGGAAATCGCCAGGCGCCCGCCGGGTTTTAAAATCCGGTTGATCTCAGCCAGGGCTGCATCGACATCGGGTAAATGCTCTAACACTTCAGAACAGATAATGCGGTCAAAACTGTGATCGGGGAAGGGAAGGCGCGCGGCATCGCCGGTCGTGAAGCTGGCTGAACGCGGCGCAGCGCCCTGGGGCGGGGGCAGTTGGAAGAAGCCTTCAATGGCCCCCTGACAATCGTCCCAGCTTAAATCCAGTCCGACACAATCAAGGCCCACCTCTTGCCAGTAGAGCCCATGCATATGACGCCCGCGCCCACAGCCCAGATCAAGGACGCGCTGGCCAGTTTCTAGCGCCAAGTCTTCAAAACGGATGGTGATCATTCGGCGGCCTGCGCAGGGTGAAGGGCGGGGGCGAGGCCGAGCGCGCGCTGATAAAGCGCAATCGCGCTGTCGGCATGGTGGGACCAGGTGAAGTGGCGCTGAACATGATCGAGGCCCAATTGGGCGCGGTGCCGGGCCTCTTCAGGGTGGTCGAGCATGTGGGCGATGGCGGTGGCAAGGGCTGCGCTGTCATTGACCGGCGTGACGAGACCTGCAGGGCCCGCCACTTCGGGTAGCGCCCCCCCATCGGACACCACCACCGGCGTGCCACAGGCCATGGCCTCAGCCGGGGGGAAGCCAAAACCCTCAAAGCGCGAGGCGGAAACGAAGAGGCCCGCTTCGCGGAACGCCTTCGCCATGTCCTGGCTGGATAATCCCGAACGGAAGGTCACATGGTCCATCAGATTATGATCTTCCAGGGCGCGCTTGGTTGGGCCATCGCGCAAGGCACCAATGACGGTGAGGCGCAAATCGGGCCGCGTCGGGACCAGGTGGGCCAGGGCTGCGATAATGACATCCAAGCCTTTAATCGGCACATCCGCGCTCGCCACCGCGATCAGGCGATTGGGATCGCGCTGAACGCTGGGATCTGGATAGAAGAGGTTATGGTCCAGGCCATTATAGGCGATGTGCACGCCCTGGGGCTTTACGCCGCAATATTGCCCATAGCTGATCTTGGAGGCTTCAGACACCGCCAGGAAATAGCGTAGCCGCTGGGCGGTATAGGCTTGGCGTTTGATGAAGGAATACCAGCGCCGGGTCAGCACGCGCTCAATGCGTTTGTCCTGACCTTGCAAGGCGAAATCCAGATCAATGGCAATGGGATGGTGCAAGGTGGTGATCACCGGCAGGCGTTGATCAATGGCAATCATCGCCGGGGCCAGGGTTTGATTGTCATGCAGGACATCAAAGCGATGGCCTTCGCGTTTTAGAAAAGCGTTCAAGCGCCGGCCAAAGGCTGTCAGCTCGCCAAAGGCCCCGGTGTTGTGGGCCAGCCATTCGCCGCGATCGGCCTTGTTTTTCAGGTGATGCCAGCGCAGTGCCTTAAAGGCGTTATCCACCGTGAACAGATCCAGCGAGGGCAGGCGGATCAGCTCAATCCCTTCATCCAGCTCCGGATAGGGCGGCCCGGAAATAACGCTCACCTCACACCCGGCGGTGCGCAGCGCCCGGCTCAATTCCCGCACATAGACCCCTTGTCCGCCGACATGGGGGTGCGAGCGATAGCCGCTGATCAACACCCGCAAAGGGCGCTTCAGATGTAAGGGGGGCCTAGGGGCCGAACGAGGATCGTGGTTATCTTTCATAAGGCTTGGAAAGCTAGCCGCGTGCGCGCCATGCGCCAAGATGGAAATGTCTGCATTTGCGTCATTTCCCTTTCATCCGGCCCGGTTTAGAGCAGTTGAGATTGACGTGGGAAAGGAAGGTCAAGATGAACGCGGCAGGCTTACGCTTCACCCTTTTCTATGCGGCCTTCTTCTTAGGCTTCGGGGCGTTTTTACCGCTGCTTCCGGTCTGGCTGGAAACACGTGGATTATCGCCCGAAGCGGTCGGGCTCGCCCTGGCGGCGGGAACCTTAGGACGCTTGTTTGCCGCACCTATTGGCGGGCTATGGTCAGACCGCGCCTATCGCCAGCGTGATGTGCTGGTCGCCTTTGCCTGTGTATCGGCGGCGCTGTTCATTCTGCACTGGCCGATCCATCACACGGGTATGCTGATCATTCTTTCGGCCTTGGCGGGGTTTTCCTTCACCGGTCTCATTCCCATCAGTGATGCCTTCGCGATGAAGCAATCGCGCCAAGCTGGTTTTACCTTTGGGATACCGCGCGCCTTTGGCTCCGGGGCCTTTGTGGTGGGCAATATCACTGCCGGAGCTTTGGTCAGCCTCTATGGCGGCGAAGTGATCATGATCTGGATCATCGCGGCCAGCTTGATTTTGGCGGCTGCGGCCTTTCTCTTGCCGCCCGGCCATCGCCCGCCTGGTCCGATGCCTCTACCTTATCAGGGCATTGGTGAATTATTGGGCCAGGGTCTACCTTTGGCCTTTGCCGCCTCAGCCCTCATTCAATGTGCCCACGGATTTTATTACGGCTTCTCCGCCATCACCTGGCGTGATCAGGGCATTAATGAAGCCATGACCGGTATTTTATGGGGCGTCGGGGTCGGGGCCGAGGTGATTTTCTTCCTGGTGTCCGCACGCTTCTTTGGGCGCTGGCGGCCTTCGCATCTTCTGGTTCTGGGCGGGGTGATGTCGCTGTTACGCTGGGGCGCGTTGGCCTTATCACCGCCCTTGTGGCTGCTTATCCCCTTACAGGGCCTTCATGCTTTCAGTTTTGCGGCATCCTATTTCGGGTTTCTGCGTTATGCCTCTGATCATGCCCCGGCGCGCTTTGCCGCCACGGCGCAGGCGGTCAATTCCGCGCTGTCCGGCGGGATTGCCTTGGCGTTGAGTTATGCGGCCTCGGGCTGGCTTCATGATCATTTCGGGGCCTATGGCTTTGCTTTCATGATGCTTCCGGCGGGGGCAGGGCTGATCTTTGCGATAATTTTGCAACATAAAAAATCGGTTTTGCCATAATCATGCCTTTGATGACCGGCATGTCATTTTATGCTTGGGTAAAACATGGAATTAGATCATAAGGCCATCTTGGGTGGTGGTCTGTTCGTGAACCCTTTTGGGAAGTAATCGGGGTAGTACGGGGGATGACCAGGTCTTGGACCTCACCAGACGGGCGCGCGCGCCTGAGCGTGGACGATGGGGGTGATGTATGCACGCTTATCGCTCACGGGGATTGGCTGGTATCAACGATTGGTGTGTTTGACCGTCCGCTGTCTGAGATTGCGGCGCGTTTTAGCGTGGATAAAATCTGCATTGATGTGCGCGAACTGGGGCGTATTGATACCGCCGGGGCCTATATCTTGTCTCGCTTCGCCCTCAAGCCTTGCGGGCAAAACGGACCAGAGCTGAGCTTGATCGGCGCGCATGATGTCGCCCAGCGCTTGATGGCGGAGGTGCGCACCCGCATGCTCAATTGCCCGCCTGATGATACGCCCAGCCGCGGCGGCATTGTCGCGACCTTCGCGCGCATCGGTCGAGGTTTTGAAAGCGCAACCCGTGAAGGCGTGGATACGCTGGCCTTTTTGGGCCGTGCGATTTTGACCTTCTTGCGTGTGGTGGTGAACCCGACGCGTTTGCGCTGGAATGCGATTGTCCATCAGATGGAAGTGGTGGGCGTGGATGCCTTGCCGATTGTTTCCATTCTCTCCTTCTTCATCGGGGCGGTCGTGGCCTATATGGGCGCGAAATTGCTGACGACGTTTGGAGCATCGGTCTTTACGGTTGAGCTGGTGGGGCTATCGGTTTTGCGCGAATTTGGCGTTTTAATCACGGCGATTATGCTGGCCGGGCGCTCTGATTCCGCCTTTGCCGCTGCGCTGGGCTCGATGAAGATGCAGCAGGAAATCGACGCCATGAAGGTCATCGGGCTCGATCCGTTTGAGGTTTTGGTCCTGCCGCGCATTATCGCCTGCGTGCTGATGGCCCCTTTGTTGGCGTTTGCCGCCATGCTGGCCGGGATTTTCGGCGGTATGATGGTGGCCTGGACGACTTTGGACATCGCCCCTTCCTTCTTCATCACCCGCATGGAAACGGCCATTCCTTGGAATCATTTCTGGGTTGGGATGTCGAAGGCTCCGGTCTTTGGGCTTCTGGTCGCCATTATCGGTTGCCGCCAGGGTATGAAGGTGGGTGGTGATGTAGAAAGCCTGGGCGCGTGTACGACGGCGGCCGTGGTGCAGGCGATCTTTGCGGTCATTGTTGTCGATGCGCTCTTCGCCATGGTCTATCTGGAGCTGGGTGTATGAGTGAGCGCGCCATCATCGAAGTGCGCGGACTGCATACTCAGTTCGGCAGCCATGTCGTGCATGATAATCTGGATCTAGAGGTTCGCCGCGGTGAGATTTTGGGCATTGTCGGGGGCTCCGGCACGGGTAAATCTGTGCTGCTCAACACGATATTGGGCCTGAAATCGCCAGATGGTGGTGAGGTGTTTTATGATGGGCGCGCCTATTCCAAGCTCTCTGCCGAGGATCTAACGGCCCTCCAGCAAAACTGGGGCGTGCTGTTTCAGGGCTCGGCCTTGTTTTCCGCGCTCACCGTGCGCGAAAATGTGCAAGTGCCCCTGCGCGAGCATGTCAGCCTGCCGCTGTCCTTGATGGATGAGATTGCTGACTTAAAAATCGGTCTGGCTGGTCTTGCCCCTGAAGCGTCGACGAAATTTCCATCGGAACTTTCGGGCGGTATGAAAAAGCGCGCAGGTCTGGCCCGCGCCCTGGCGCTCGATCCTGATATTTTGTTCTTGGATGAGCCAACCTCGGGCCTTGATCCCATCGGGGCGGGCGAGTTTGATACATTGATTTATGATCTGTCGCGCACTTTGGGCCTGACGGTAGTGATGATCACCCATGATTTGGACAGCCTGCATACGATCTGTGATCGGGTCGCGGTGCTGGCCGAAAAACGGGTGATCGCCAACGCCCCGGTCGATGAGGTGGCGGCGATGGATCATCCTTGGATACAAACCTATTTTGGGGGACCGCGCGGGCGCGCGGCCCTTCGCGAAACGCGCTAGCGGGAGAGCGATATGGAGACGAAAGCGCATCATGCCCTGGTCGGCTTCTTTGTGGTCTTTTTGACGGCTGCAGGGGCCTTCTTCGCGCTCTGGCTGGGCCAGATCAGCCTGGATAAGGAATATCGCGAATACGATATCGTTTTTACTGGAACGGTGACGGGCCTGCGCCAAGCCGCCGATGTCCGCTTTAACGGGATCCAGGTGGGTGAGGTGATTGATCTGGGCCTGAACCCGGAAGATCCCAATCAGGTGATTGCGCGCATTCGCGTCGATGCCGAAACGCCGGTCAAAACCGATAGTACGGCGCAGCTGGATTTCCAGGGCTTAACTGGACTTTCCTATATCCTGCTCTCGGGCGGATCAAATGGGGCGGGCCTGTTGCATGAGCAAAGCGGATCGCGCGTGCCGCGGATCTATGCGCGCCAATCGGATCTGGAAGAGCTGTTCGCGGGCGGTGAAACCACTTTGGAGGCGGCCCAGCAAGCCCTGGCGCGGATCTCGACCCTGTTAAGTGATGAGAATATCGAGAGCGCGAGTGCGATGCTCAACAATCTTGAAGAGCTTTCGGACCAGCTTTCGGATAATGGCGCGTTGATGCGCGAATTGCGCGATGCTCTGGTGGTGATCGAGGATGCAGGACAAAATCTCAGCGCGGCCGGGGCTTCGCTGACCCAGACCTCTCAATCGGTTAATACCTATGTCGTCAATGACCTGACACCGGCTACGCAAAACACCAATCTGGCCGCGCAATCCATTGATCACACCGCTAAACTGACGGCGCAAACTCTGGAAGACTTGCGCCCCGGCTTGGAAGATTTCGCTCAGACGGGCCTTCCTGAATTGACCTTGGCGATTGAGGATCTGCGTCGCTTACTGGGCAATGTGGAGCGTATTTCGGTGGAATTGGAAGACAACCCGACCGGATTTATTGCCGGGACGAATGGTGAAGAGGTGGAGTTACCCCAATGATCACACCCATCAGCAATCTAGGCACTTTGGGCAAAGTCTGCGCCGGTGTGTTGAGCCTGTCTGTAGCGCTTGGCCTGTCGGGATGTATTTCGGTTCTCCCCAAAGCCAAGCCGCATCAGATTTATCGCCTGGACGCGCCCATTGATCTGGGCAGTGAAGGCCTGGAAGAAGCGCGCCTGGTCTTGATTGAGCGCCCGATCGCGCCGCGTGCCTTGATCAATGATAAAATCGCGCTGGCTTACCCTGATGGTCGCATCGCTTATGCGGCGCAATCAAATTGGGTTAGCCCCGTACCGGCCCTGATCCAAGATCGGGTGATGGATGCCTATGCGGCGGAAATTCCTGAAATTGCCGCCGTTCGCAGTGAAGATGGCGTGCGTGCGCGCTGGGCGCTGCGTTTAGAGGTTCGTCATTTCGAAGCCCTGTTCGATCAAGGCGAAGATAGCGCGCCTTTGGTGCGTGTCATGATGCGCGCGCGCATTGTTGACGAACAAGAACGCAGCCTCATCAGTTCGCGCACGGTGGAATCTGAAGTGCGTGCGCGTAGCCGCACTGTCAGCGCCATCGTCGAGGCCTTTGATGGCGCCAGCACGGAGGTCTCCCGCACGCTGGTCACCTGGTCGCGTGATGTCCTGGCCGCCCAGCCCCAAGAGGGGGATGCTGGCGAAGATTAAGTCAAAAGATCTTGGCGCGCTGGGCAGGCTTTGCTATGCTTGGCGCGCAGATCCTTTGGAGATTTTATGTCCTGCTAAGTGCCGGAAAGCCATTGGGGCTTTCCACCCCTGACCATCGATCACGTCCATGCGTGCCGGGCAGGTGAGCCATATTCTCGATAAGGGCCCTCATGGTTTTGAGCGGCCACAGGACAAGTGACTCTATAAACAATGATCAAACTTTATGATCCGCGCGATGAAGACGCGGTGATTGGTATTTGGCGTCGGGCTTCGGCTTTGGCGCATTCCTTTTTGACGCCGGCCTTCATGGATGAGGCAGAGCATTTAACGCGAACGGTGTTTCTGCCGAACTCTGAAACCTGGATCTATTCCCAGGGTGGCGTGCCGGTCGGCTTTATCGCCATGCTGGACCGCACGATCGGGGGGCTGTTTCTCGATCCCTCTTGGCATGGTCAGGGCCTGGGTCGCGCCATGCTGGACCATGTGCGGGGGTTAAAACCTGGCCCGTTAGAGGTTGAGGTGTTTGAGAAAAACACGATCGGGCGGCGGTTTTATGACCGCCAAGGCTTTGTTGAGGTCGGGCGTTATCATCATGAGATGTCCGCGCAAGAGACCTTGCAAATGCGTTTAGAAGGATAGCCAACACAAAGAAGGGCGCTGCATCGCAGCGCCCTTTGCTTTTGGGTGATCCACTAGGATCAAGTTTTCGGTTTCTTCTCGTCTTCTTCCATATTGGCGAGCAGGTCTTTCCAACGCCAGCCATTGGGATCTTGACGCTGAGCCTCATCCGGGGTGCGTCCCGTGAGGGGCTCGCTAGGGCCATTCTTACGATCGCGCTCCTTGCGGGTTGGGGCGATGGGGGTGAAGCGTTCGGCCTTGGCGGCGTCGGCTTTGTTATCCTCGTGGGGGTTTTCGCGGTCCTTATCGCGCGCGCGCGCGCGTTCAGAAAAGCTGGTCGCTTTACCCTCTTCACGCGCTTGACGCTCCCGCTCGCGGCTGCTTTCGCGGATGTAATTGCGGGTGCCGGAGATGCGCGAGGGTGTGTCCTCAGCCGTGGGGGCAGGGGATGACGTGGCCGGGCTGATGGGATCCTTCAGTTCCAATGGTGCGTCGGTTTTGGGTTCAGAGCGCGCTTCATAGCGCGTTTCTGAACGCGGCTCATTCAAAGGGCTGGCGCGATGGGTGGTGAAGGGCGAAGGCACTTCATTGACGCCCAGATCCATCATCGGGCGCCCGCCGGCTACCGCCCCCATGCGCAGCATAAAGTCTGAGAGCAGCTCATAGTTTTGCCGCAGGCGCGCCTGGAAGAGATCATCAATCTCGCGCGCACGTTCGGTGGCGCTCAAGGCGGCATTATGCATCCGATCGAGGCCTTCGCCCAAGATCGCTTCCATCTCTTCAGAGACTTGGCGTGCACTATCGGGCGCACGGTGTAAACGCTCGCGCATATCGGCCAGGCTGCGCTCGATTTTATCGCTTTCGCTGCGCGCCATCGCCAAGGTATCGGCCAATTGACGGCGCACGGTTTCAGAAGCGTTTTCCGCCGCCGCCGTCGCTTTGGCCGTCAAAGTTTCCGCTTCACGCAGGCGTGCCTGGAAGGCTTCGTCAGAGCGCTGTGCGGCATCAAACCCGCTTTCATTCAGACGCTCAATCGCGGCGCGGGCTGCTTCAGCCTGAGCGGCGAAACTGTCCTTGATGCGATCCATCTGATCATCAAGCGCGCCAAAGCTGGTCTCGCGAATTTCGCTTAACACATCGCGGGCATGGGTGGCCTGATAATCGAGCGCATCGGCGGAGCGTTCCGCCGCTTCGCGCACGCCCTCTGCGGCCTCATTGAGAACGGCCAGTGCCTTCTCATTCAGCTCCGCGGCGTCTTTAGATTCGATACGAATACGATCGGCCATCCGCGCCGCGCGCGTCAGGGCATCATCAACGGCGGTCAAGAAGAGCTGGCTACTTTCCTCGGCGGAGGCTTTTAACGTGTCAGCGCCTTCGCGGGCCGATTTACCCATCATCTCCAGCTCAGCGCGGTGGAAATCAAAGGCCGCGGCGATGCGCTCTTGCTCTTTGCGCAGGGCCTCACCGGCATCGCTTAAATGCTCACAATGATTGAGATACGCCTGCTCCAGATCGCCCGAATGCCGCGTCAGGGTGGAGGCGAGATCTTTCAGCTCTTGCGCGCGATTATCAATGGTCAGCGCGACGGTATCGCCCGCCTTGTTGATCTGACCGGTGACCCCTTCCAGACGTGCGCTGGCCTTGCTCAAACGCTCTTCGCTTTCCTTGACTTGCTTGTCCGCAAGATCGGCGGCGGCGGCCACCATGGTCGATTGGTCCTTGATGGCCGAAGCGATCAGCGCCGCCTTGTCGTCCAGACCTTCAGCGACATCGGCCAGGCGCGCGCGCTCTTCGCGCAGGGTACGCATCATGGCCTCGGCGCGGGTACCCGCTGCGCTCGACGCGCTTTCAAGCGAATCAGCGTGATGGGCGATCACCTCTTCCATCGCCGCCAGACGCGCCAGCGCGCTTTCTAAAGCGAGGTTCAGCCGGTCAATCTCATGACTGACGGATTGGGACAGGGTGCGCACCTGGCCCTCAGCCTGCTCCATCGGTTGGCCAAGCCGTTGCAGGGCGACATCAATCTGATCGGCCCGGTTGGAGGAGCGCGAAACTTCGCGCCCCAAAAGGCCGCTGATCAAGAATAAAAGCGCAGGCCCAGCCGAGAGCATGGCAAAGCCACCCAGCTGGGCCGGGCTTAAGGGCTGAACGCTGCCATCCATGTGATAGCCAAAGATATAGGCCGCAGCCCCAGACAGCCATAAGAGCGCAAAGGCGATCCCGACAAAGGAAATCCAAGTGCTATTGTCTTTGCGCGGGGCAGGGGTGGGGGGCGTGTATGTATTCTGCGGCAGGTGGGTCTGCGCCGGACTGATCTGACCTTGAGACTGCGGCGCAAAGGCCATCGGCGCGCCCTGGGGTGCTCGCGTCTGTTGAGAAGACGGGGTTTCAGTCTGGGGAGACATATCATCAGCGGCCATCGCCAAGCCTCAATTGTTCGTCATCATCACACAAGACCCACACGCGATATATATCCGTGAAGCCTTTTGCGCAGTATGACATATCTTGCGTCAGATGTGCGGGGTTAACGCACACTTAATCAGATGCGCCTGACGCACACAGACCTTATTGATACGGTTTTTTTACGCTGGGATCAAATCTGATGAATGCGACCAGTTAAATTGACCGAGGTCGTGTCGCATTTTTCCGTTGCCAACCAGGCGGCAGGCTGCGTGGAAGAGGTGTTCACCTGATAAACCACGGGGATGGTGCGTGTTTCGGGGCAGCCCTCGCTGGCTTTATACTCGATGCCCACCATCGATAGCGCGGTGGCGGCAATAAAATAGAGTATGTTCCAAAGCATAGTCACAATCAGTCCCCTTTTTGTTTTTTATGACGGGCTGGATCTGGAATGACAAGAGAGGCAGCGCACAATTTCCATGAAATCTTGGTAAGAATAAGCCCTGACCCGCCTTCAATATGCCCGAATATAACAGTTGGATTGTCACGCATTTGCACTAAGGTGTCGGACAATATTTAAGGAGGGGACATGCGACCGGTTCAAGAAAAACAACGCTTTGAAAGCTTAGATGTCTTACGCGGTATCGGCGTATTGGGCATTTTGGCGGTCAATGTTCAGGCCTTCGCGATGTATTTTGCCGCCTATGACCACCCTCCCGCTCATATGGATGTTACGGGTATCAATCTGGCCGTCTGGGCGATTCAGCATACCTTCTTCGAGCTTAAATTTATCACCATCTTCTCGGCGCTGTTCGGGGCCGGGATTATGTTGATGGTGGGCGAAGGTGAAGACTTAACCGGACGCCGCCGCCTGCATTTTTCGCGTATGCGCTGGCTTTTGGTCTTCGGTCTGATCCATGCTTATGTGTTCTGGTATGGCGATGTTCTCACCGCTTATGCCATCGTGGGCATGATCGCAGTTTATTTCCGTCAGATGAGTGTGAAAAAGCTGGTGTTTTGGGGTGGGGTCTGGATTGCGATTTCAGGCCTTTTAATCTTGTTGATGCAGGCCAGCGCTGCCTTGATGCCAGCCGAATTGAGCCAGGGCGAAGATTTGACTTTTGGCACGCTCCCCCCTGCTGCTTTAAATGATTTAATTGAAGCCTACCGTGAAGGCTTTATTGCACGCCTTCCCTACAATGTTGTGATTACTCTGTTGGGGCAATTGCAAGCGTTGACGTTTTTTGGCGGACGTTTGATTGGGGTGATGTTTCTGGGTATGGCCTTGTTCAAGTGTGGATTTTTAACTCTACACTGGCAAGCCGGTGATTATATCAAAGCTTTATTGATCGGGGGTGTTCTAGGGGGGGCATGTGTCATTGGATCGACTGTGATTGAGATCGCCGACAATTTCTCCCAAAAGACCTATTGGATTGCATCCGGCCTAAACTATGTCGGCAGTCTGGGCGTCGCGCTCGCCTATGCCAGTGCGGTGATGGTGATCTGTCAGGCGAAGATTTGGACCCCGATCCGGGATGCTTTTGCCAATGTCGGGCGGATGGCCTTCACCAATTACCTGACCCAAACCTTTATCATGACCTTGATCTTCGTTGGCCCGCCGGGCTTGGGGTTATTTGGTCAGGTCGAGCGTTGGGGCCAGGCCTTGATCGTGATCGCGGTATGGGCGCTGCAACTGATCTGGTCCACGCTATGGCTGAAATCCTTCACCATGGGGCCGTTGGAATGGTTCTGGCGCGGCTTGGCCTATGGCAAATTCCCGGCGTTTAAACGCCGATCAGACCCAGAGCCGAGTGAAGCTTAAGACAAAGCCCCGCGATTGGCGGGGCTTTTTTCTACCTCGCTTTCGTGAGTTTAGTCTTCGTGGGGGGCGTCGGGTTGATTGGACGGATGAGCCTGTTCGAACGCGGGATGAGCTGTTGCGGCGGCATCGGCGCGCACTAAATGCGGGAAATGATCCAAAGGCACACCAAAGCGGCGTGCATTATACATTTGCGGCACCAGATAAACCTCAGCCATGGTGGGGGCGTCACCAAAGATGAAATCGCCCTCTTTGCCATGAAGATGGGCAAGCTTTTCCAAGGCTTCAAAGCCTGAATGGATCCAATGGCGCGCCCATTCCAAGGCCCCGTCTTGATCGAGGCCATAGGTCGCCTTGATATGCTTCATGATGCGCAAATTTTGAATCGGATGAATGTCACAACCAATCACGGCCGCGAAGGCGCGCACATGGGCGCGTTCGCGCGGGTCTGAGGGCAGAAGCGGCGGGGTTGGCCAGCTTTCCTCAATCCACTCCAAAATCGCCGGGCTTTGGATCAGATCTTCACCATCGGCTTGCAAGGTGGGCACCAAGCCTTGGGGCTGATGAGCGCGATAGGCCTCATCATGATGGCGCGCCTCCAATAAATTGACCGGGTCCTGGCTATAGGATTGGCCTTTATAATTGAGTGCAATGCGCACGCGATAGCTGGTCCCGGATCTGAAATATCCCAGAAGATTGAGGTTCATAGTCGAGAATCCTTGTGCTGAGGTGGGCCGATCATAACCCTTTTTTTCACCAAAGGTGAAGATTGTGGGCTTAAATTAGTTGCAAATGTTACTATCTTCCGGCATCGAAGGGGCACATAAAGACCTCGCACTCGCCTCGTGCGGGGCTTCGCTGTGGAAGAAGGATTAGCACAATGGCTGATATTTTTGAGAATCCGTTGGGCACTGATGGGTTTGAGTTTGTTGAATACACCAGCCCAGAGCCTGAGAAGCTGGAAGCTTTGTTCACCGCTTTGGGCTTCAACAAGGTTGGCAAGCACAAGACCAAAGACATTGTGCGCTATGCCCAGGGCGATATCACCTTCTTGATCAATCGCGAAACTGAAGGCCAGGCTGCTGAATTCCGTAAAGCCCACGGCCCATCGGCCAATGCGATGGCTTTCCGGGTCAAAGACGTCAAGACAGCCTATGCGGACGCGTTAGAGCGCGGCGCGGAACCTTATGGCGATAGCATCTGGACCGATGGCGAAACCATTCCTGCGATCAAGGGGATCGGTGGGTCTGTGCTGTATCTGGTCGACCAATATGGCGACAGCAATATTTATGATGCTTTGTTCGACCCGATCGAGGTGAGCGAAGATCATTCAGTGGGTCTGGAAGTGCTTGACCACCTGACCCACAATGTTCTCAACGGCAAGATGAACCATTGGGCGTCTTTCTATGAGAATGTCTTCAACTTCCGTGAAATCCGCTATTTCGACATTAAAGGTCAGCATACGGGCCTGTTGTCGCGTGCAATGACCGGGCCGTGCGGTAAGCTGCGTATTCCGTTGAATGAATCGAGCGATGATCAGTCGCAAATCTCTGAATACTTACGTGAATATAATGGCGAAGGCATTCAGCACATCGCCCTGACCACCGAGAACATCTATGAGACGGTTGAAAAGCTGCGCTCTAATGGTGTGATCTTCCAAAGCACGCCAGAAACCTATTATGAGCTGGTTGATGACCGCGTGCCGGGTCATGGCGAAGACTTGCCGCGTCTGAAGCAAAACTCGATCCTGGTGGATGGTGATCCGGAAAATGGCGATGGCTTGCTGTTGCAGATCTTCACTACGACCAATATTGGTCCGATCTTCTTTGAAATTATTCAGCGAAAAGGCAATGAAGGCTTTGGCGAGGGTAATTTCAAGGCTCTGTTCGAATCGATTGAGCTTGATCAAGTCCGCCGCGGCGTGATCAAAACCGACGCCTAAATCTTTGGCGATGCCAGATGATCATAAGCCTGAAGGGGGCCGCAGCGATGTGCTGCGGCTTCCTGACTATTTGCCCTACCAGCTTTCTGTTGCCTCGAATAAGGCGAGCCGGCTGATTGCGCAGGCCTATCAGGCGCGCTTTGGGCTCTCGATCTGGGAATGGCGGGTGATTGCGGTCCTGGGCCAGCAAGGCGGGTTGACGGCGCAGGCGATTTGCGAAGCGACCGCGATGGATAAAGTCACCGTCTCGCGCGCCATCCGTAATTTGGATACTCGTAGTTTGATTGCGCGTGAGCAAAGAGCCCACGACCGACGGGCCTCAGATGTGCATCTCACCGTGACGGGCCAAAGCGTCTATGAAGAGGTGGTGCCGCTGGCCCATCATTATGAGCGCCAATTGTTAGCGGACTTCTCTGAAGCCGAGGCGCAAGAGCTCTCCCGGCTCTTGAAAAAACTGGAGCGTCAGGCCGAGGCTTTGGGTGCTAAATAGCGCGAAACAGCCTAAGGTAGGATCATCAAGGTCAGCCAGTCGGCTATCAGGGCAGGCTTAGACGCGCCTTGAATCTCCACCTGACAGGTCTGGGTCAGCATCACTTGATTGGACCCACGCGGCTCTATCGCGCTTAAAGTGAACAGGCCGCGCACCTGGCTATCGACGGTGACCGGATTTAAAAAGCGTACTTTATCAAAGCCATAATTGATGCCGATACAGCCCTCTGGCACGGGGGGTAGAGCTTTTTCAGCAAAGTGTGACAGCAGGGATAGGGTCAAAAACCCATGGGCAATCGGTCCGCCAAAGGGCGTGGCCTTGGCGCGCTCAGGATCGACATGGATGAATTGATGATCCAGGGTCGTGTCTGCAAAGGCGTTGATGCGGGCCTGATCAATGCCCATCCAGGGGGAGGCATGGGTCACATTGAGCTGTGCGCTCAGGGCCTTAAGGGCGCTCATAGTCACTCTCCTGGGTGCGGCGACGGGTCAGGGTTTTGATGATGCCAAACACCGAAATGCTCAGCCAACAGATCTCAATCACCATTGAAGCGAGGTTCATCGTGTTCAGCAAGGAGACAATCAGGAGCACAGCGCCGCAGGCATTGATGGAGAGATAACGCAAATCATCCGATTTCAGCCATTCGGTTTGAAGGCAGAAATAGGCCCCCAGCACGCATGCCACGCCCATGAAGCCAATAATATCGGTGAAGGTGATGTAAGAAAAAAACTCGATCATGGCCCGGATATAGGCTGAATAGGTCAGCCAAGCCAGACGGAGCGTACCTTAGGCGCGCGATTTGCGCAGTCTTTGACGAATGAGCGCGAGCAGCGCTGCACCTGCTAATAAGATAACAGGTGTAAAGGGAATAAGGGAGGGCGTATCAAAGATGTAGGGTGCGCGCTCCGCCAAGGCCACGCTTAAAAGGCAGGCAGCGCCAATTTGTGCATAAACACCAAGGGTTAACACAAAAAAGATTAAATTCTCACGTTTGAAGAAGAGCCGTCCCATCCATTCCCCCCGAGCGGCAATTGATCGCCTATTTTACTCTCCTAACGAGAGATTATCAATCCTTAATGTAAGTGTAAGATTAAGGGCATTTTAAGGCTAAGAATAAGTTTGGCTTGAAGTTTCCGGTCGGCGCGATTTAGTGCATAAGGGGTGTAAGGATAATTCTTATGGGTGATTTTGCTATTCTCGATCGTCAGCATTTAGCGCGGTATACCGGTGGGGATGCGGCGTTGGAGGCTGAATTATTTGGTCTTTTTCTGCGCCAAGCCGAAACCTGCATTGAGCGTTTAAAGATAGCGCAAAACGATCAAGCCTGGCGTGATGCGGCGCACACTTTAAAGGGATCAGCACGCGGCATTGGCGCGATGGCACTTGGTCATGCGTGTGAAATTGCAGAACAATGCGTGGATGATGCGCGCGGCGATGCCTTGATCGCCATTGCGCGCGAAGTTCATAAGGTCAGCACCTGCGTTGCTGAGGATTTGGCTAAGTGCGCGTAGCGTCATAGACCTTAAATTCATAAGCGATGGAGCGCTCAATCAGCTCACGCCACACAGGCTCAGCGATCTCAGCGGGTAAATCCACCGTTTTCGCAGTTGTCAGGACTTTGGCGACGACATCTTCAATGCGCGCTTCATCGCGAACGGCCTCGCGCCCCGGTTTGATGCGCGCGGCCGCTTCCATATAACGGCTGCGTTCGGCGATCAGGCGTACCAGCACGCGGTCCAGGCGATCGACACCGTCGCGCACCTCACTCATGTCGGTGCAAGCTTCGGCTGCGATGCGGGCTTCTAGGTCTTTAAAGATATCATCCATGGCGGGGCCGTCTTTTATCGGTGTGTCAGGCCCTCTCTATAGGTAGCCCGCACGCGAATGCCCAGCCCGGCCTGCACCTGAGGGCCTGCGCCCGATCAGCGCTTGGCGAGCTCTTTCATGGCTTGATCTACCCCACTGAGCGTGAGGGGGAACATGCGCTCTGGTCCTATGATTTCCTGAACAAGCTGGATGGAAAAGGTATGGCTCCACCACGGTTTAGGCTGTGGGTTCAACCAAACCGTATGGGGATAGGCTTCAACAATGCGCCGCAGCCAAGCCCCGCCGGCTTCCTCATTGAAATGTTCAACCGAGCCGCCCGGATGGGTGATTTCATAGGGGGCCATGGCGGCATCGCCGACGAAAATGACTTTATAATCAGAGCCATATTTATGAAGAATGTCCCAGGTGGGCTTCACCTCCATCTTGCGGCGCAGATTGTTTTTCCACACGGCCTCATAGGGGCAATTGTGAAAATAGAAATATTCCATGGTCTTGAACACCGAGCGCGCAGCGGAGAATAAACGCTCCGTCATTTCGATATAGGGGTCCATGGATCCGCCAACATCGAAAAATACCAGCACCTTAACGGCGTTATGGCGTTCGGGCCGCATTTGCACATCCAACCAGCCCTGTTGGGCGGTGGCCTGAATGGTGGCATTAAGATCAAGTTCGTCTTGGGCTCCCTCGCGAGCGAATTTGCGCAGACGTCGCAGGGCGACTTTTAAATTGCGCGTGCCCAATTCGCGATCCCCATCAAGGTCGCGAAAACGGCGATCTTCCCAGACTTTGACCGCCTTGTTGTGCTTGGATTGACCGCCAATACGCACGCCGGCCGGGTTCCAGCCCGAATGTCCATAGGGGCTGGTCCCACCGGTGCCGATCCATTTATTACCGCCTTGATGGCGCTCGGTTTGTTCGGCCAGGCGCTCTTTCAAGGTTTGCATTAATTCATCTAAATCCATGGCCTTAATGGCGGCCATTTCTTTAGGGCTGAGGATTTTATTCAGCTCTGCGCGCAGCCAATCATCGGGAATGTCGGCGTCTTTAAAGATATCGCCTAAGGCTTCGATGCCTTCAAATAAATGGGCGAAGACTTTGTCAAAGCGGTCGAAATGGCGTTCGTCTTTCACCAGACAGGCGCGCGAAACGGCATAGAAATCATCGAGATTGGGCTCAATCGCGCCCTTGTCCAACGCTTCTAACAGGGTCAAAAACTCCCGCGTCGAGACGGGGATTTTTGCAGCGCGTAGATCGGAAAAGAAGCGTAATAACATGGTTAGCCCTCTATGAGCGGCTGGTAGAGTTTAATCAAGGCCATGGGCTTTGGCAAAAGCCATTAAAGCTTGGATGTCCTGGCTCATCAGATGCGGACCGGCTTGGGCCACCGCCTCATCAGGCCAATCCCACCAATTGAGCGCCAAGAGCTGTGCGATGTCATGTTCTGGCAGGCGCAGTTTTTTGACCTCAGCGGGATTGCCCGCCACCACTTCATAAGGCGCGACATTGCGCGTGACGACGCTTTGCGCGGCGATGATCGCCCCATGACCAATCGAAACCCCAGGCAAGATCGTCGCGCCCCAGCCAATCCAGACATCGTGGCCCACGCTGATGCCGCCGCGATTGGGCCAGGGTGTGGGGGCGGGAGCCTCCATCTCGGCAAAAATCGCAAAGGGAAAACTTGATAAACGATCCGCAAAATGATTGCCGCCATTGAGAAGGAAGCTCGCGCCCTCCGCAATGGAGCAATATTTGCCGATGATCAGGCGATCTTCAATGAAGTCAAACGCATAGCGGATATTGTCCTGGCCAAAGCGGGTGGGGTCACGGCTATCATGATAATAGCTCCAATCGCCCGCTTCGGCTTTGGTATGGTCGGCCAATAAAGGCTTCAAGAACACCATGGAGGGGGCAGCCGCCATGGGATGGGTCTTGGCCTTTAGGGCCTCCAGCACAACCGGATCGGGCATAACTTAGTTTCCGCGGCGTGCCATAAAGGCAATTTTTTCAAACAACTGAATGTCCTGCTCGTTTTTCAGCAAGGCCCCATGAAGCGGCGGGATCACTTTGCGCGGATCACGCTCGCGCAGGACTTTGGGATCAATATCCTCAACAAGTAGCAATTTCAGCCAGTCCAGAAGCTCTGAGGTTGAAGGTTTCTTTTTAAGGCCTGGAACCGCGCGCACCTCAAAGAACAGGGTGAGCGCTTCGCTCAACAAACGTCCTTTCAGATCGGGATAGTGGACCTTGATGATCTGTTCCATCGTGTCTTCGTCGGGGAAGGAGATGAAGTGGAAAAAGCACCGACGCAGGAACGCATCGGGCAGTTCTTTTTCATTGTTTGAGGTGATGATGACGATCGGGCGCTGATCCGCGCGAATGGTTTCACCGGTCTCATAGACATGAAACTCCATCCGGTCGAGTTCTTGCAGAAGATCGTTGGGAAACTCGATATCGGCCTTGTCGATTTCATCAATCAACAACACCGGGCGCTGGTCATGGGTAAAGGCCTGCCAGAGCTTACCCTTGCGGATATAGTTCTTAACATCGTGAACCCGGTCATCGCCCAGCTGACTATCGCGCAGACGCGCAACGGCGTCATATTCATAAAGGCCTTGATGGGCTTTGGTCGTCGACTTGATATGCCATTCCAGGAAGGGCGCATTCAGCGCCTGGGCCACCTGACGCGCCAGCTCAGTCTTACCTGTGCCCGGTTCGCCCTTGATGAGCAGGGGGCGTTCGAGAACAATCGCCGCATTGACGGCCGCGGCCAGTTCTTCGGTGGCGACATAGGTCTCAGTTCCAGTAAAGCGCATGCTGACGTCCTAATTCTTCTAATTGTGTCTGTTCCATAAGAGATAAGCAACCTCTCAGGCGAGGGCGAGCCCTGAAATGCACCTATTTATGAGCTTTGTGGTGAAAGTCCGGCAAAAACCGCATCTTCTGGGGCGAGGCAGAATATATCCTTGAATTTTGGGAAGAAAAAACACCCCTCTTCATCCACTAAACTTCCATCCACATCCAGAAGCGGGCTATGGGTCAAGGGGTTTTGCCAGGCAAAGTCTGTGCGCGCCAAGGGTGTTTTTCTTTTAAGTATAAGAATATAGGTCTGATTGTCGGCGCGTATCGTCACATCAAGCGGGGCGCTGGCCAGAACTTCAAAATCGCTGAGCGCTTCAGCGCACTCCCAAATATCACGCGCATAGCCCATCGCTTCCATGCGTTGACGCTGGGCGGGGCTGGCCTCGCGGTAATTGGGTTCAAACAAAACCAGTAAATCGCGGGTGCGGGCGGCGAGCGCGGGTATAAGATCGCTCGCACGGGCATTGGGCTCTAAAGCGTGCATGGTCACGACAAGATCAAAGCTATGCTCACTCAAAGGTAGGCTGGCCATATCGCCCTTACACAGGGTGGTTTTATTGAAGGGGGCGTCTTGCAGATTGCGCGCCGCCCATAACAGGCGATGAAGGCTGAGATCCAGACCCACAAAGTGCGAAAGCTTATGCGGAAAGTCGCACCACATATTGCCTTCGCCGGTCCCGCAATCAAAGACGGTTTCGACATGATGCGATTGGCACAGCGGTACCACAATATCATGGACTGCCGCGCGATAGGCGCGCGCGATGTCGCTATCTTTGGTGGCGGTGTAAGATCCGCTTTGCAGGGCGTAGGCGATCTCAACACAGCGCGCATGGGGCAGGTCCGTCGTCTCGCGCAGGGTGGCAATCATGTTCTTGCCTTGGCTCAAAGCCTCACGCGCCAGGCTATAGGCCTTGAAGATATCGTGCGTAGGGAAGGGGGTGAAGGCCATCAGGCACCATCCTTTTGCAGGGTCAAAATGGCTTTGCTGATCCCAGCCATCACCGTATCCCAATCGCCAAAAGTCTCTGCGCTGAAGAGGCGCGCGGGGGGCAGCCAGGGTAAATTCGCGGTGCCAAACTGCGCCCAGACATGTTTTTGACCCGCAGCGATGAAGGCTGGGCTTCCGGCGCTGGCCACCAAAGCTGTGGAGGTGTTCATGGGACCGACAGCGAGATCGAGCGCTGCGCCCAGGGCGGTCAGGTCATCCAGCTGGTTCATGACATCTAAGCCCTCTATTTGATGGATGGTGACGCCCAGCTCGTCTTGACATTGGGCAAGCTCGGCTTCGATCTCACCATATTGCAGATTGATCCAAACCGTACCGGGCATTTGTAAAACCGGTTTCCAGGCCGTGAAGGGCGAAAAATATTTCTGCCGCTTGGCATTCATCAGCTTGGATTTCCAGCACAGTCCGATTTTAAGGCCCGGCCCCAGGGCGTCTAAGTGTGCTTTGAAATGTTTGACCTTGTCGGGATCGGGCGTCAAATGCCCACCCGAGGTTGGGAATTGCGCGATATCATGGCGTACCGCGCTCATCATATTGCCGAAGGGGGCCCATAGATCAGGCGTGAAGGCTTTATCCAGGCCCAGCACCACGCGCATGGGATGGCCCTCGATGGAGCGGGTCCGGTGCGGGGTAATCGTGTGAAGCTGTGGAAAGCTACGTTTGAACAAAGGGATTAGGCGTTCTTCACACGACAGGCTGATTTTACCTTCAGGCCCGATGCGCTTGAACAGATCAGGTAGGGCGCTCAGCATCATAATCTCGTCGCCAATCCCTTGTTCGCCGACCAGTAACAGATGCTTATTCTCGATCAACGCGAGATCCTGGCCGTCCCACAAGGGTTGAGTGATCAGGAATTGGGTGGAGTTATTATACTCACGATGCAGGCGGCTTTGGTAATTGATCCACCCCTCTTTAAGTTTGCCGGTGGCCAGCTGAGCCAGGGACAGGCCGTGGCGCATCGTGACGGCATCGCGCAAGGAGGCGGGGTTTTTCATCGCCTGGTCGAAATGGGTTAGGGATTTTTCCATATCGCCGATCAGTTCATGCGCATAGGCAATGTTGTTGTGTCCGCGCGCGAAATCAGGCTTTAGCCGCAAAGATTCCTCATAGAAGACAATGGCCTGTACGGGGTCGCCGCTTTCAAGCAGGATCGTGCCCATGGCATTCCACAGATCATGACTTTCCGGATGCTGGTAAATGGCCGCGCGCACGACCTCGATGGCGTCTTCAAACTTGCTTTTATCGCGTAAAATTCCGCCCAGATTGATGGGCCCGGCGGGATTGTCCGGGGCGAGCTGACATTCCAGACGGGTGAATTTTTCTGCCGCGTCCAACATATCCATGCGCCAGGCGATCAGCGCCAGATTGTGGTAGATTTCAGAGTTTTGCGGGTCCATGCGCCAAGCGCGCTCATAGAAGGTCAAGCAGGTTGAAAGCCGGCCAAGTTTCTCCAGCGCGATCGCCATGGCGAGGTTGGCGACGGGAAGGTCAGGGTCTTCATCGAGGACTTTTAACAGGATTTGCGCGGCCTTGGCCGGCGCGTTCTGATCCATCAGGACGACGGCGCGCCTGATCTTGGCGATCTGCTTTTGAAGGGCGCGATCAGATTTGACCTTGCTTGATTCCAGCGCCTTATTGAGGGGGGAGAGGGTGTTTTTGACAACCCCATCGTGAATATCGTTTTTGGCCTCTTCCTGGCCTGCGGATAGTTCAGCTTCAAGATCAAGGAGTTGGGTCATCATATATCGCGATCATGGTCTAGGACTAGTCAAAGTCAGTGCGCCGTGCTTCGATTAAAAACCTGCTAACGTATTCATGTCCCGTCTTGGAAACGGTTTGTTCACCTCAAAGCCTCATTGTATGGCCAAGGGATGTTAACAATAACCCGGTGTAAGCGCGACTGCCTCGGATGGATGTTCAATGCCGTTAAAATTATCTTTGAAGCCTGGCGAAAAATTCGTCTTGAACGGTGCTGTTGTTGAAAACGGTGATCGTCGGGCCACGTTGATCTTGCAGAACCGGGCCTCTGTGCTGCGTGAAAAGGATATCATGCAAGAGCATGAAGTCACCACGCCCGCGCGCCGGATCTATTTTCCCGTCATGATGATGTATCTCTCCTCAAAAGCGGAAAACTCTGTTTACGATGAATTCGTATTACGCATGACAGAGTTTATGAGCGCGGTTACAAATGCAGACATTCTGTCTGAGTGTGTGGGCGTCAGCCGCGAAGTGATGGCGGGCGAATACTACAAGGCCTTGATGCGCTGTCGCAAAATCATGACCTATGAGGAAAAACTCCTCGGTGCAGGAACCAAGGCTTAGGGTTTAAGTCGCAAAGCAGGTGAACCTTCATGTCCATTCGTGCTTACCAGACAGCTTCTGCGCGCAGCGAAGATCCGCGCTCGACCGAGTATCGTCTGTTTGGTCAGGTAACCCGTGCTCTGATGTCGGCAAAGGATGCCGGGCCTTATGAGATTTCCAAGCGGGCCGATGCGCTCGATTGGAACCGGCGTGTGTGGACAGCGCTGGCGGCCGATTGCAGCGGTGAAGGCAATAAATTACCCCAAGGTCTGCGTGCGAGCATCATCTCTTTGGCGATTTTCGTCTCTAAGGAGACGAGCCTGGCGATCCGCGGTGAGGGCGATATTGATTTCCTGATCGAGATTAATCGCACGATTATGCAAGGCCTGGCCCCGAATGCGGGCTAGGTAAAAAACGCCGAGGGAAAAAACGCCCGGGCAAAATTAGATGTTATGTGAGGCGCTCTTCGGAGCGCCTTTTTTAGTGCCTGATTTTTATAGTTAATTTTTTACACCTCTCCTGCGGTTTCGGCATGGGGGTTGAAGGGGTAAGGGCTGGACAAAAAGTCCGCCCGGCCAAAAGGGCCGTTCACGCTTCCAGAATGGAGGAACCCCAAAATGATCTCGAATTCAGTTAATACGAATGCAGGAGCGATGATCGCTCTCCAAAACCTGAATAAGGCCAATTCTGAACTCGAAGTAGTTCAAAACCGCATTAATACCGGCTTACGGGTCTCGGGCGCGCGCGATGATGGTGGGATTTTCGCAATCGCACAGCGTATGAGATCTGAAGTCAGCGGGTTCGGCGTTGTTCAACAGTCGCTCGACCGGGGTGTTGCCACCACGGATGTAGCGCTGGCGGCGGGCGAGGCGATTTCTGATCTTCTGATTGAAATGAAAGAGAAGGCTCTGGCGGCCGCGGACGCCTCATTAGATACCGCATCGAGAACGGCATTGAATGAGGATTACAAGGCCCTGCGCGAACAGATCGATTCTATCGTGACGAACGCGGAGTTCAATGGTCTGAATCTCGTGGATGGTTCGACGAACTCATTTGTGGCTTTGGCCAATGCGGATGGGTCGAACACCATTACGGTTTCAGCTGAAGATATGAGCCTGAGTGGTTCGATTGTCACGCTGTCTGCGACCTCGTCCTTCGGTACGGCGACGCAGGCGGATAATATCGTGTCGCAAATCGAAACCTCCTTGGACAATGTCAACGCCTCGCTTGCGCGGTTGGGGACGAAGTCTAAGGCTCTGGATATTCATGCAACATTCGTAACGAAACTGTCCGATTCGCTGTCAGAAGGCATTGGCAATCTTGTCGATGCGGACCTGGCCAAGGAAAGCGCTCGGCTCCAGTCATTGCAGGTCAAGCAGCAGCTTGGCACGCAGGCTCTGTCGATTGCCAACCAACGCCCACAACAGGTTCTTTCCTTCTTCCAGTAAGTGGACCAGGCCGGGGGTTAAACCCCGGCCCCTCTTTTCGGCGGTTTCAAATTCATGATCGGGGCTATTAAGCTTTTGTTAATTAGAAACTTTTTGCCTACTCGGCAAAAGGTGCCGGGTATTTATGGTCTGCGCGCGGCAATTATTGCCCAGTAATGTGCGCGGAGGGGTTTTCTACATAAAAATTTTGCCAATGAAAGCGTGCGCTTGGCTGATTCGAGCGCGCGTCAAGTGTTAATTGGCCCGGCCTTTGCTCGTTTCACTGCGGGTCAAAAGACCCAGACGCGCAAAATGCGCGCTTTTCTGAAGAAACGAAAAGGAAGGGCCAAGAAATGGCTACTATTAATACCAACGCTGGGGCAATGGTTGCCCTGCAAAACCTGAACTCTACCAACAAACAGTTGGAGCAGGTTCAAAGCCGCATTAACACTGGTCTGGCTGTGGCCTCGGCTCGTGATAATGGGGGTGTTTTCGCGATTGCCCAAACGATGCGCTCTGATGTGCGTGGTTATGGTGCGGTGAAAAACTCTTTGGATCTGGCTCAGTCAACCACGGACGTGGCATTGGCTGCAGGTGAAGCGATCTCCGATCTGCTTATCGAGATGAAAGAAAAGGCGCTGGCAGCGTCTGACTCGTCTTTGGATACGGCGTCTCGTACAGCTTTGAATGAAGACTTCAAAGCTTTGCGTGATCAGATCGGCACGATTGTTGAGAATGCCGAGTTCAAC
Source organism: Woodsholea maritima DSM 17123 (assembly GCF_000382325.1). GTDB lineage: Bacteria > Pseudomonadota > Alphaproteobacteria > Caulobacterales > Maricaulaceae > Woodsholea > Woodsholea maritima. The sequence continues at coordinate 91,533 of NZ_KB908056.1, read as the reverse complement.
GGCACAAATCTAATTGAAAATGGCGGTAGCAATATCACGGCTCTGGCTAATGCGAGTGGGTCTAACACCATTACCATTCGCGCCGAGGACTTGAGCCTGACCGGTACAACGCTGACCATTACTGCTGGCACACAGATCAATACTGCAGCGACCGCAAGTGCGGCGGCTACGGCCATCGACACCTCTATCAGCAATCTGAACTCGTCTTTGGCGCGTTTGGGTACGGGGTCTAAGGCGCTGGAAATCCACAAAACCTTCATCGGCAAGCTGTCAGACGCCTTGGAAAAAGGTATCGGCAATCTGGTCGATGCGGACTTGGCTAAAGAGAGCGCGCGTCTGCAATCTCTGCAGGTCAAGCAACAATTAGGGGTTCAGGCGCTGTCCATCGCGAACCAGGCCCCAAGCTCGATCCTGGGTTACTTCCGTTAATCCATGACCGGCATTCAGGGCCTTAGTCTCTAGGGCCCTGATATCCAGGAATAGCAAAAAGCTATTCTTTCAATACTAAGGAGAGGGCCAAGAAATGGCTACAATCAATACTAATAGCGGGGCAATGGTTGCCTTGCAGAATTTGAACCAAACCAACAAAGAGTTGGAACAGGTTCAAAGTCGCATCAATACTGGATTGGCTGTTGCGTCTGCACGCGACAATGGTGGTGTCTTCGCGGTTGCTCAGAGCATGCGCTCTGATGTGAACGGGTTCAAAGCAGTGGGTAACTCTTTGGATCTGGCTCAATCAACCGTTGATGTAGCGTTGGCTGCGGGTGAAGCAATTTCTGACGTCTTGATTGAGATGAAAGAGAAAGCTTTGGCTGCCGCTGACTCGTCCTTGGACACTGCATCTCGTACGGCTTTGAATGAAGATTTTAAAGCTTTGCGCGATCAGATTGACACCATTGTCAGCAATGCTGAATTCAACGGAACCAATCTGATTGATGGCTCTAAAACTGCCGGTGTCAGTGCGCTTGCAAACGCTGATGGGTCAAACTCTCTCACCGTAGATGATGAGGATTTGAGCCTGGGTGGATCCAAGGTCACGCTGGCGGCTACGGCATCATTCAGTACCGCTACGCAGGCTGACAACATTGTCAGCCAGATTGAATCCTCGCTGGATAACCTCAATGCGTCTCTGGCGCGTTTTGGTACGGGTTCTAAAGCTTTGGGCATCCACAAAGAATTTGTGGGCAAGCTTTCAGACGCCTTGGAAAAAGGGATCGGCAATCTTGTCGATGCCGACCTGGCCAAAGAAAGTGCGCGTTTGCAGTCATTGCAGGTCAAGCAGCAGCTTGGTGTGCAGGCGCTGTCAATCGCCAACCAGGCGCCAAGTTCTGTTCTGGGTTACTTCCGGTAATCTGGAATAAACTGAGATTGACGGGAGCGCTTATCAGCTCCCGTCTCTTCTCCTACACTTTTGACTTACAGCCACAGAAGGAGGCTAGAGGCGCTTGAAGCGCCGCTTGAAACGAAGATGCGGATTGATCAACTCATAACCGGTACGGCTGTTCAGGTGCAGGCCGTGACATCTGCGCAAGATGCGCAAACGGTTTTGGGACGGGACACAGGGCGTCAACCAACTGAAAAGCGGGGTGATGCGTTCCAGTCTCAGCCCCTGACCTTGGTCGAAGCGCAAGCTAAGCCTGAGGAAAAGGAAGATGTGATTTCTCGTCAGGTGGAATTGATCGAGGAATTACGTGATACAATTCAAACTAATTCTCGCTCAGTTTTGAAAATTGATCGTACGGAAGAAAGTGGACAGTTCGTCTATCGTATTCTTAACCCGAATACGGGTGACTTGGTGCGCCAATGGCCCGCAGAAGATTATGTCAATCTGATCGAATACCTACAGTCCAAACAAGGTGGGCTTGTGGATGAACGGGTTTAGCTCGGCAAGAAGTGACCGTTAAGGCGTTCGAATAGGTAAAAAGTGCGCGCCCCCATCATGGGGGCGACTGGTCTTTCTTTTTTAACATATTGAATTATAGTTAATTTTAGCATTTACCAAACTTGGCCCACTCATTGCTCATAAAAAGAGCGATTGCCGAAAACGGCGAGACGAGCTGGGAGAAGACCTATGGCGCTAAGCGTCCACACAAACACCTCCGCAATGATTGCATTGCAGAATTTGAACCGCACCAATACCGAAATGCAGACGGTTCAATCGCGCATCAATACAGGGCTGAAAGTGGCTGGGGCGAAAGATAACTCGTCGGTCTACGCCGTGGCGCAGGGTATGCGCTCGGATGTTGGGGCCTTGTCGAGTGTCGAAACCTCTTTGGACCGCGCTATTTCCATCGCCGATGTGGCGCTGGCCGGGGGTGAAGCGATTTCCGATCTGATCATTCAGATGCGCGAAAAGGCTACGGCCGCCATGGACCCTTCCATCGATACCTTCTCGCGCAGGGCCTATGATGCCGACTTCAAGGATTTGGTTGAGCAACTGCAAGTGGTGCTGACCAATTCTGAGTTTGATGGCGCGAACCTGCTCGACGGCACCAACTCGCCTGGTATTGCTTTCCTGGCCGATGCCGATGCCAGCCGGACGATCACCTTGGGCTCGCATAATTTGAACCTGGGCGGCACAATCGTGACTTTGGCGGCGACAGCCAGCCTGGGTACCGCGACTTTGGCGGCCAATACGGTGTCTGTCCTGCAAGCCAGCTTGGAGAATGTGAACCAGGCGCTGGCGAATTTGGGTTCGGATCTCAACAAGATGGAAGCGCACCGCACTTTCGTCAGCAAGATCAATGATAGTCTGACCGAAGGCATCGGTAATCTGGTAGATGCGGATCTGGCCAAGGAAAGTGCGCGCTTACAAGCCTTGCAGGTCAAGCAGCAATTGGGGGTTCAGGCGCTGTCCATCGCCAACCAGGAGCCTCAGATTATCCTCAGCCTATTTGGGGGCTAAGCTTCCTAAAACGGTTTTTTCCTCGCACAATGGCTCGGCTGGTTCAGTCGAGCCATTGTTTTAAGGGTGATGCCCCATGTCTCTTCCCTTTCTGCCCTATGGTCGCCAAGACATTGATGAGCATGATATTGCCGCGGTCTTACCGGTTTTAAGCGCCGATTATTTGACGACCGGGCCAGAAGTTTCGGGCTTTGAAGCCGATTTCAAAACCTATGTTGGGGCAGCCCATGCCATCTCTTGCAATTCGGCCACTGCGGCGTTGCACCTGGCGTTGGCAGGGCTGGGCGTCGGGCCGGGTGATATCTGTATCGTGCCGACCATCACCTTTTTAGCCACGGCCAATGCGGTGCGCTATTGCGGTGCGGAGGTTCAGTTTTGTGATGTCGATCCGCGTACGGGTTTGATGACGCCAGAGACCTTAGAGGCAGCCCTTGCGGCAGCTCAGGGTCCCGTTAAAGCGATCCTCCCCGTACATTTGGGCGGGGCGATTTGCGACATGCCCGCGATTGCGGCTCTCGCGCATCATCATGGCGCGTTTATTGTTGAAGATGCCTGCCATGCCATTGGCGGTGTCCATCATGAGGGCGCAAAGGTCGGTGAGTGTAAGTTTAGTGATGCGGCGACTTTCTCCTTCCATCCCGTCAAAACCCTGACCAGCGGGGAAGGCGGGATGGTGACAACGCAAAACCCGGTTCTGGCGCGCTGGATCGAAAAAGCGCGCTCGCATGGCATGGAGCGTGATCCGGCACACTTTACTCAAGCTGGCCATGGCGATGAGGGCTGGTATTATGAGATGGTGGAGCTGGGCTGGAATTATCGCATGCCCGATATATTGGCGGCCTTAGGGCGCAGTCAGCTTAAAAAAATGCCTGAGATTGTTGCCCGGCGCGCGCAATTATCCAATTGCTATAGCGTCCGCCTGGCAGCGCTGGATGAACGCTTAGAGGCTCCACCCGTGCTGGATCAGCAAACACCGTGTCGCCATTTGATGAATGTTCAGATTGATTTTGAGGGCTTTAACACCCACCGCGTGGCGGTGATGGCGGCTTTGCGCGATTTAGGTATCGGCTCGCAAGTCCATTATATTCCGGTCCATACCCAACCCTATTATGAGGCGCGCTATGGTCGTACGCTCTTACCCGGCGCGCTCGCCTATTATACGAAAACCTTAAGCCTTCCGCTTTACGCTCGGTTAAAGCTCCAAGATGTGGATCGGGTGGTAGATGGGTTATGTCAGATACTGGGAGTTGCGACATGACACGCGGCGTGGTTGAGGTTGTCGTTGATGGCGGGCCGGGCCTGGGCTTTGGCCATCTCAGCCGAACCGAGACTTTGGCTAAGGCCCTACGCGCGCAAGGCATGGGCGTCACCTGGTCACCGCAATCGGCCCTAGCGCGCCAATTTTGCGAGACACGCCAGTCTGACAAGGGCGAGATTTGCTTGGTCCTGGTTGATCTTCCTTATGCCCAAGATGATGCGGTGCGCGCGGCCAAAGCCAAGGGGCTTGCCACTTTGGGTTTGGATTATTTGGGAGAGGCTGGGCCTGATTGTCTGATCCGTCTTAATCCCCCGCTGACCTCTATCCCCGCGGGGCGCACCCTTTATGGCCTTGATTATGCGATCATTCGCGAGGATGTGCGCGCCCTTCATGCCATGCCCGGTGATTATGTGCTCATTCAAATCGGTGGCAGTGATTATGGCGATTTGGGTCCGCAGGCTGCGCAGATCCTGCATGATCAGGGTGAGCGCGTGATTTTGGTGCGCGGGCCGATTGCGCGTGAGTATGATTTCTCCGATGCGCCTTATGAAGTCGTCCACACCCCTGATAATCTGCCTGAACTGATGGCGCGATGCCATTTTGCGGTGACGAATGGTGGCACGACTTTGATGGAATTGATGAGCTTGGGTAAGGCTGTACATGTCATCCCTCAAACCGATGAAGAACGCCGCTTTATTTGCCCCATGCTGAAAGAGGGCATTATTTTAGGCCAGGGACTGGAGACTTTAACCCTTCCCGATCTTTATTTAATTGATCGTGTGGCCCATCGTGCGCGCGATAAGGTGAATGGGTTAGGCGCAGAGCGGATTGCCAAGATTGCGAAAGATTTGGCGCGTGTCAGCGGGTCTGTGGCATGAAGCTTTATGAAGAGAGCTCGCTGAGCGCGATGATTGCGCGCGCGTCGTTTTGGAAAAGCGAACTTGATGCGACTTTGACCCAAAAGTCGGCCATCATTCGCGGATTGTTTGACGCCGACCGTCTTCGCGCGATGAAGGCCTGGGTCTATGCCTTTCGCCAGCAACACGGCCTGTCGGGTCATATGCCCTATAATGAGGGTACGCCCGATCATGTCAAACTGGTGGATAAGCCTTTAACGGATCGTCGACCGACCCGCTTTGTGTTGAGCCAGTTTTTCCCTTGGAATAATGACAGCCGCGGTAATGGTGATATCGGCGAGATTGCCATGGGGCTGATGACGTTTCGCAATTTGTGCAGCGGGCTCGATCCGCGCGCGGGGTTTATGGACGATCAGACCTTTATCTCTTGGCCCAGTATTATCCAATATCGCCAGGGCGGGGATTTCCTGGCCGCCCATCAAGATGATTATGCCTTTCAATGCATTTTAATCCTGTCTGACTATGGCCGGGATTTCCAGACAGGCGGGAATTATTATTTGGGGCCCGAAGGTCATCGGTTTTTAGAACCGGATTTGCAATTCGGCGATGTGGTCTTATTGAAATCTGATCTTGTTCATGGCGTGCATGGCATTGATCCCCATCTGCCGCTGGATGATAGTGCCGGTGGGCGCTGGATGATGTTTTGTCCTTTGGCGCGGCGTGATAGCGTCCTTCGTAAAGGCTGAGGATGATGGGGGATGGGATGAGTGAAAAAAGCGCCAGCTGGCAGGCTGACAATCTGGGCCAAAGCACAAAGCCACAGGGCTTTATCCGTCATCACCCCAGTGAGTTGATGCTCAGAAGCGTGCTTTCAGGGCGCTATTGCTCGACCAGCCCTGAGATTACGCCGCAGACCCGGGTGCTCGATATCGGGTGTATGTATCTCAACAATTTGATCCCCTTTCATGATCGCGGTTGTGCGTGTACGGGCGTTGAGATTAACGCTGATATGCTGGCGATTTCACGCTCTGCGGCTGAGGCGCAAGGCTTGGCGATCGCGCTTCACGAAGGGCGCAACCAAGCGCTACCCTTTGAGGCGAATAGCTTTGATCTCCTGCTTGCGATCAATGTCATCCATTATGAAGATGATGGGCATGGGCTGAAGGCGGCCTTGCGTGAATATCACCGCGTGCTGGCTCCCGCTGGGCGCGCCTTTATCGTGTCGGCAGGGCCAGAACATTATCTGCGCGCCAGTGCGGAACGCTTGGGCCCCAATCAATTCCGCATCGCCTATTCCGATTTTCGCAGAGGCCAAGTGATGGCCTATTTCGATGACCTTCAGCAGATGAAGATGATGATGGGCGAGGTTTTCGATCCGGTCTCAACGGGCCGTTTGATGGAGACCCATGATCAGGCGAGCGTTGATTTCTTCTATGGAATGGGCGTGAAGGGCTGATAAGAGCCGCTTTTGGATGAGGTGTTTGGACCCCGGATCAAGTCCGGGGCCACGTTGATCCTGAACACCCACCGGGTTCCCGGCCCTGAGCCGGGATCCATTCGCCCATCGGGGCGCAACAAGGGCGTCACCTAAACCTGTCATGCCAGACTTGATCTGGCATCCAGGCCGTGAACTTGACGCTAATCCTGATCGATCAGAACCTTGCTCAACCCGTCCGGCGTGGAGCCCAAATCAAGTCTCGGGCCGCCTAGACACTGAACCTAGCGCTTTTCGAACAGCCACCAATTGCCATTATCGGCCGCGCCGGCTTCGCGCCAGAGAAAGCCGTAATCGACAATGCGAAGGCTGGGGTGACGTTCCAGCATCAATTTACCGAAATCACGCTTGAACAGCAGGCCCGTCTGGCCGCGATAGGGCGTTTCTTCCGGCTTGTCGGCGAAATACTCACTCATCAGAATATATTTGCGGCTGATGCGATAGAGCTGGTCAATAGCTGCAGGCAATTCGCTGGGCGGGACATGAATGAGTACGCCGGTTGTAAAGCTGAGATCGACGCTGTTATCGGGCAGGGGCAGTGTGCTGGCATCGCCACTAAACAGACGATCGGGGGGCAATAAACCCTCGCTGAGGATGATTTCGCGCGCCCGGTCATTGGGCTCCAGCGCATAAAGCTCGGCCTCAGATATCCGAGACAGCGCGCGCAGATTGATCCCGACATTACAGCCCACCTCAAAGATGGAGGTGGGAAGATCCCCCATCATCGACCACAACCACCGCCCCCAGGTTAGAGCTCGTTTTTTGATAGCGGTCTCGTTGGCCTGATTGCGCTCGGCATACTCATGGCCAAATTGGCTGCGCCAATAGTCTAAAGGACGATCAAAGCTTGGGAGTTCAGGCACGATGGCGTTCCTTATCAGCTTTTAAGGTGAGGGCGAGGTGGTGCAGCTCATCTTCGGTGAGGTCGAGCCCGCCTTTATGCGCGCCTGCGGCCAGGGTCAGGGCCGCCGGATGAAGCCCGGCAGCCAGCGCAATGCGGTCGATCTTGCCTTGCATGCCGGAATGCACGAGCGCCAGGCCCTGAACCAGGTCCACGCGCACATCGGGGGCGGGCAAATCTTCAGGGCGGACAAATTTGTGGGCAATCTCGGCCAGGTGAACCGGATTGGCGCACTCAAGCCCCATCCGGCGGAAGGCGGCGGCCAGCGCTTCGATAGGGGCATTGCCGGCGGAGCGTCCTAAACCGGCCAGCGAGCAATCAAAGATCGTTGCGCCCGCCTCATAGGCGGCCAGGGCATTGCCGACGGCCAATTGCAGATTGTTATGACCGTGGAAGGCGATATCCAGCGTGGTTTTCAGCCGGACCGTGCCGACATAATCGCGCACCATGGCGGGTAATAATCCGCCTGCGCTATCCACGATGGCGATCGCATCTGCGCCCCAATCTTCAAAACGGGGGGCGTGCTGGCTCAACACTTCGGTGTCGAGCGTATAGCTTTTCATCAAGAAAAGTGTGGTGTGCAGGCCCAGGCTTTTGGCATGGCGCACAAAGGGTTCGGCGCGCTCGAAATGGGCCGCATCAATGCCGCAGCGAATAAAGTCGATGCCAAAATCGGCCGCCGCGCTGATATCATCCTGGGTCGCGAAGGCGGGCATGGAAAAGACGCCGATCTTGGCCTCTTTGGCGGCCATGCGCGCGGCCTCGATATATCCCTGATCGGTTTCGGCGGCGCGGGCCTTGTCACTGCGATACGCCCCCAGGCCCAGACCGTGGCCGACCTCAATCCAGGAAATGCCCGCATCTTCCAGGGCGGTGACCAGGGCATGGGTGTGGGCTGCGCTAAAGCCAAACTCCACCTGATAGCTGCCATCGCGCAAGGTGCAATCAAGAAGGATGGGGGTTGGTCGTGTCATTGGCCTACCTTATGATCTGTGAGGCTCATAATCCGCGCGCAAGTCTGTGTGATCTGCGCCGCATCGACGCGATGATCCACCCAGAGATTTAGGATTTCGTGCTCCAGCTGATCGCCTCCAGGTAAGTTCAGGCTAGCATGATCTGATTCTGCAAAGAAAGGCGCAGCATTTGGATACCAGGCACTGGCATCAATATCGGCTGATCTTAGATCGCTCAGGGCCTGTTCTCTAAGCGCGGGCTGTAGGAACAGATTAAAGCGCCAGGGCACGGACCCTTCGGTTTGGGCTTGATAGGCAATGGCGGAGCCCTCCAGCGCGCGTTCATAAAGCTGGGCGTGCTCACGGCGTTGGGCGATGATGTGCGGTAAATCGCGCAGGCTCGCCAGACAGCGCTCAGCCTGATCCTCGCTGAGGCTATAGCGATAGAGGCCGGGGTGCAGGCGGCATAACGCACCGATCATGGGCTTTAAACCGGGATGGGCTTTGAACTGGGCGGCCAGGGCATAATAGCCGGTGCGATAATCCCCGCTCCATCGCGCGAGATGCTCTGAAGGCGCGCTTAAGGTTTCTGCGCGGCTACGTAGCGCCCGCATCCAGGCCGGATCATCGCTGAGGATCACACCACCGCCCCCGACATCGAGAATTTTCGTATGCCCGAAGGAAAGGAGGGAAAGGTCGCCAAAACTGCCCACCGGGCGCGCTTTATAACTGGCCCCATGGGCCTGGGCGGCGTCTTCAATCACTAGCGCATGATGACGCTTGGCGATGGACATCAAAGCGTCCAGATCGCCGACATGGCCATAGAGATGGGTCAAGAGCAGGGCTTTGGCCTGGGGATAGGTTTTAAATGCGGCCTCTAACGTCTCTGGCGTGATCAGGCCCGTGCGCGGATCGACATCGCAGAAGACAGGCTTCACCCCGGCCAGCTGCGCAACCGTGGGGGGGCTGGTGCATAAGGTGGCGGGGAAGATCACTTGCGGGCTTTGGGTATAATGCTGGGCCAGCTCTTCAAAGATCAAAGACAGCCCCGTGGCTGCTCGCCCCACGCCCAGCCCTTGCGCGCGTCCACAATCGGCGGCCAGGCGCTGTTCCAGCTGAGACTTAAAGGACATGGCCGCCACCTTCTATCTCTTCGGCGAGCTCAGAAAGGGTCACGAAGCGCACCTCACGGTCCAGCTGGGCCGCATGTTCAAGGATGGCGCTGAGATTGGTGTGGAGGGCTTCAAGCGTGAAGCTGACCAGGCCATGGCCGTTTTCGGGCTTGAAGGCGGGTAAAAACGCGCTGGGGTGCGTGACGCTGACCAGATAGGGCGCGGTTTCGATCAGCGCTTCCAGGCCATGGTTCAACGCGCGCGGATGAAAGGAAAGGTCGAGATAGCGCAGGAAGGGCTCGCGATCATAATCGGCTTTGACGCGCAGCATGGACATGGGAATTTCCATGACCTGATGATGGGGCGTGCCGGGTGTGCGATGATCGGCAAGGCTGGGGCGATAGGCGGTTGGCGGTGTATTTTCCCAATCAATCGTGCGCTGGGCGTCGATGCGTTTGCGCCCCGCCATGGCGGTGGAATCGACCCTGATCCCCAGGCGATCAAAATGCGCCATCACATCGGTGGAGCCATAGGCTTCACCAATACGTGCGCATTTTGGTGTGAAGCCCTGCGCCTTCATATCGTCTAAAGCATCGCGCATGGCTTCATAAAGGCGCGGACCATCAGTTTCCTGCACCCAGCCCTTGCCGACCTGGCGATACAGATGGGGGTGCCAGGCGATTTCATCGCCCTCAGCGCGCAAGTCGTCAAACAAGGCGCGATAGGTCGCCAGCAGATAGCCCGCATGGCCATAAATATCCCGGATCTGATTATCCACGCGGACAAACCAGGTGGGATGGGCGCTTAACCCCCGTGGGGCAAGGATATTGTGAAGGGCCGATTTGATGCGCGGTATGCCATCATGAATCCCCTGCCAGGACAGGCGCGTGCGCTGTTCACTCGACGCAACGGACTCGTCAAACACATCCGGGTCGAGATCAAAGGTCAAAGCGATGGGAAGCGCGCGCATATCCGGTCCTATACCGTTTCAAGTTTCAGGGCGCGCACAATGTCATCGCGCGCGCTGAGCGCATCTTGCAGGCATTCGCCCTTCACCGCAAAGGCCATGGCACGGTCGCCGCCGCAGGTGAGGGGGCGTAGGGTCTCACCCACTTTGATATAGCTTTCCCCGAAGATCACATCCTCGCGCGCTAGCATGGCCTCAACCCCGTCCAGGCGGGTGACGCGGCCGGGCTTGAAGACGGGAAACTCCAACACCGCGCCGCGCTGTAGCGGGGTAAAGGCGGGGATGTCTTGGCCCAGCGCCATCGCGATGTGAAGGCCCAAAGTGTCCACGCCGGTCACCCAGGGTATGATGTCGGTGAAGACATGAAATCCGGCCCCGCGTGCGGCAATCTCCACCAGATAGGGGCCGTCCGGTGTCATCATAATCTCGATATGAAGCGGGGTGTTATCAAGGCCCAGGGCGCGGGCCCCAGCCTCAGCAAGGGCAAGGATCGCGGCTTGTTCAGCCTTTGATCGCGCGGAGGGATAAGTGATGGAAATGTCCAACAAATAGGGCGGCTTGGTGCGGGTCTTATCACTGATGCATAGGGGATGGAATGCGCCCTGGATTAAGACGGCCTCAACGGCGACTTCTTCGCCCGCCATGAAATATTCCACCAAGACCGGATGGGACCCGGCGATGGCTTTGGCGGCGTCAAAAGCGGCGGGCAGGTCTGTAAGAGTGTTCACAAAACTAACCCCGCGTGAGCCTGCGCCATTGGCAGGCTTGATCACGGCTTTGGGGCCGACGCCGCGATATGCGCGCTCAACCTCCTCAAGGGTTTGGCACGGATGGGAAGTGGGGGAGGCAAGCCCGGCCTTGGCAAAAGCCTCGCGCATAATCCGCTTATCGGTGGCGGCGCGCGCGGCGTCTATGGGTGTGCCGCGAAGGCCTAAATCCGCGGCGATCTGGGCGGCGGTGACGACACCGGCTTCTGTGGCGATGGTCAAAACGCCATCGGGCTTGAACGCGCGCACGGCTTTGCGGCAGGCGTCTATATTGCGGATATCGACCAGGCGATGGGCATCCGCTTCCAGAAAACCCGGCGCATCGGCACTGCCATCAAAAGCGATGACATGATGGCCCAAAGCCTTCGCCGCACGAAGGCCGGGCAGCTGGAAAAGACCGGCGCCGATAAACAATAAGCTCGCCATGAAGGGCCCTATATAATTCTTGATCCCATTGTGGCGCGCCAAGATGAAGGCTTTATTTACCGCTTCGGGTCATGCACGAAGATCCAGATAGGGTGGAGGCAGAGATGACAGCGCAAGAGATGATCCCAGACATTGCCATTGCCGGGCGCGCCATTGGCCCCGATCATCCCCCTTATATCATTGCCGAAATGTCGGCGAACCATAATGGATCCCTGGAACGCGCGCTCGCCATAGTTGATGCGGCGCTGGAGGCAGGCTGTGATGCGATCAAGCTGCAAACCTATCGCGGCGACACGATTACGCTGAAGGCCACGGGTCCGGATTTTGATATTACGCAAGGCCCGTGGGCGGGACGCACGCTCTATCAGCTTTATGAAGATGCGCATCTGCCCTGGGAATGGCATCAGGCGATTTTCGATCACGCCAAGGCGCGCGGTATCACGGTGTTTTCTGCGCCCTTTGATTTAACGGCGGTGGACTTTCTCGAGCAGCTCAATTGCCCTGCCTATAAAATCGCGTCCTATGAGATCGTTGATCATGGCTTGATCGCGGCCTGCGCGCGGACTGGAAAGCCTTTGATCATCTCCACAGGGCTCGCCAATCGAGAAGAAATTCAAGAGGCGGTCGCGGTTGCGCGCGCCAATGGTTGTGCCAATCCGATCGTGCTTCATTGCGTCAGCGGCTATCCCACCCCGTATGAGGAGGCCAATCTGCACCGCATTGGCTATCTAAAGGATCATCTGCCGGGCTGTTTGATCGGGCTGTCTGATCATACGCCGGGTGCGGCGATCCCGGCGGGCGCGGTTGCGCTGGGCGCGTGCGTGGTGGAAAAGCATATCACCCTTGATCGCACGGGCGGGGGGGAAGATGATTTCTTCTCGCTAGAGCCTTCTGAGATGGCGCAAGTCTGTCAGCAAACGCGCGCGGTGTGGGCCGGTACGCGGCCCTTGCGCTTAGCGCGCGCCAAGAGCGAGCAAGTTACCGCGGCCGGGCGACGCTCGCTTTATGTGGTGGCCCCGATTAAAGCTGGTGAGGTTTTTACCCGCGAGAATATTCGCTCCATTCGGCCTGGTCATGGGTTGCCACCGAAATATCTAGAGGCCATTCTAGGTAAACGTGCGCACCAAGATCTAGACTTCGCCCAAGCGTTACGCGCTGAGATGATTGAGGGCTTCACCCTCGAGGAGTAAGCCATGAAGGTCGTCGCCATTATCCAAGCCCGGATGAGTTCGTCGCGTTTGCCGGGTAAGGTTTTAAAGCCCATTTTGGGTAAACCGATCATCGCCTGGATGATGGAGCGTCTATCGCGCGCGCAGAGCCTGAACCATCTCATTCTCGCCATTCCCGATGAACCGGGGGAAGAGACATTGGCGGCCTTTGCTGCCGGGCGCGGCATGTCGTGCTATCGTGGGCCGCGCGATGATGTCCTGGCCCGCTTTGAAGGCGCGGTGGAGGCCTGTGCGCCCGATGCAGATATTATCGTGCGCGTGACAAGCGATTGCCCGCTGCTTGATCCGGTGATCGTTGATCATTGCGTGAATTTCTTCATCACCAATTTTCCCGCCTTTCATTATGTCGCCCCGCAAGTGCCCCCGACCTTGCCCAATGGCATGTCGGTGGAGGTGTTTACCCGCGCGGCGCTCAACCGCGCGCATAAACAGGCGGTATCGGCCTATGACCGCGAGCATGTGACCCCCTTCATGCAGAAGGCGGAGGAAGGCTTTAGCGTAGGCCGCATTCCCTTCGGGCTTAAGGCCGGGCATATCCGGCTTTGCGTCGATACTCACGAGGATTATGCGATGATTTCGGCGCTGATCGAGAAGCTCGCGCCGATCAAGCCGGATTTCAATCTGGCCGATATTTTGAATCTTTTAGAGGCTCATCCCGAAATTTTGGCGCTCAATAGCCATGTGCGCCAAACCACCGGAGCCTATGGCGAAACCTAAGCGCCTTTTTGGCTTTCTTCCAACAGCGCTTGAAGCTGAGCGGTGTTGAGCTTTTCTGGATTGGAATCAGAACAATAAGAAAAGCCGTCCGCTAAATCCTGCCCGCCCGCCTCATGCCAGCGGCGCGCCAGATTAACCCGGTTGGAGGGTAAGATGACATAGCGATCAGCTAGCTCCTGGGTGGAGCGGGCATCATCGGTGGTGATCATCACTTCATGCAGTTTTTCCCCAGGCCGAATGCCGATGATTTTATGGGGTAGGTTCGGGGCCAGGGTTTTAGCCAAGTCCACCGTATGCATGGAGGGGATTTTAGGGACGAAAATTTCCCCACCCTTGGCCATCGCAATTGAGGACAAGACGAAATTAACGCCCTGGGTCAGGGTGATCCAGAACCGGGTCATGCGCGCATCGGTGATGGGCAGATGATCTGCGCCTTCGGCGATCATTTTCTTGAAGAACGGCACGACCGAGCCGCGTGATCCCACCACATTGCCATAGCGCACGACGCTGAACGTCGGGCCATCGACACCGCCCATATTCTGCGCAGCGGTGATGATTTTATCCGAAGCCAGTTTGGACGCCCCGTAGAGATTGATCGGGTTAGCCGCCTTATCCGTAGAAAGGGCGCAGACATGTTTGACACCGCGCTTGATCGCGGCGCGCACGACATTTTCAGCCCCCATGACATTGGTTTTGATGCATTCAAACGGGTTATATTCCGCGATGGGCACATGTTTCAGGGCCGCCGCATGGATGACGATATCGACCCCGCGCATGGCCATATCCAGGCGGTCTTCATCACGCACATCCCCAATGAAATAGCGCATGAAGGGATATTGCTCGGGTGAGAAAATCTGCGCCATTTCGTATTGCTTCAGCTCATCACGCGAAAAGATGATCAGCTTTTGCGGAGTAAAGCGCTCAATCACGGTGCGCACAAAATGCTTGCCGAAAGAGCCTGTCCCCCCGGTGATCAAAATCGTCTTGTCATTGAGATCAAGGGCCGGGGTCAAAAAGTCGCGATAGCTTGCGTCTAGATGAGTTTGGGCTTGCGTTTGGGGCATATCGAATCGCCTTGCGCTAATTGTCTTGGCTCCAGCATACACTCTTATGATCCAGATTAACGCCCTATTAGGCGACGCAGCGCACTGATTTCACCTACAGGCTTTACCCCATCATGGGAGCGGACCATGAGTGTCGTCGCCTTCGTCTTTATGCGTTTGGACTGGCCCGATCAGGCCCGGGTGCTTAGCCAGTTGGTGGCGGGCGAAAGCGTTCTGGCTCTGTGCTTAAAACGTGCCGCCCGGATCAAGGATGTCGATCTGGTGGTCAGCCTTCTGCCCCAGGCCCATCTTTATGATGAGCTCGCGGAGATTTCAGGCGATTGCGGGGCGATGGTGGTGCGCGGGCCGGGTGAGGATTTGCTGGGTCTGTTTTTAAAAGCTGCGCGCGAAAGTGAGGCTGAGCATATCCTGGCGATTGAGGCGACGAGCCCCTTTTTGGATCCAGGGCTCTGTCGCCATGTCTTGAAGCTTTACCGTGAAAGCGCGGTGGATTATGCCACCAATGATATGCCCGCGGGCTTTCCCGATGGGCTTAGCTGTCATGCCTTCTCGCGCGAAATTTTGGCCTATGCCGATCGTCAGGTGCGCACGCCTTCGGCGCGGGCCCATCCCATTGATTGGCTGCGCACCTATCCGCCTTTACAGAAAGCCAATTTGACCGGGCCGGGCGGCGGGTTGGAGCGGCTACGCTGGCGGGTCGTCTTTGATGAAGATGTTACTTTCGCGCGCGCGGTTTATGAGGCAATGAACCATCGGGGCTATGGGGAAAAACGCACCCCCTGGGATTTGAGCGCGGCAGAACTTGCCGGGCTGTGTCTGCGCCGTCCAGACCTCGTGCATATTAATCAGGCCTGGATTAACGAGGCCCGCTTGGCTAATCGGCTTTGCGCAGATATCAACTCCGCCCCGGTCCAGTTTATGCATGCCGCCTAGAAGAGCGGCCTGGGTCATGGCTAAGCGGCGTTAAGCCTTTTTCCTAACGCTTTTTTTGCACCTTGGCGCGTATTGTGGTCAGCGTAGAAATGGGCTTGGAGCCTTGGTGATATGTCTTTTTTAGGTGGAACAGCGGGAATTTCTGATCTGGTGCTCAGCTCTTGGTACCAGTCGAAAAATGCTGTGCGCCTGGCCAGTCAAACGCCTTCGGCCAGTTCCACCCAATCGGGTGAGACCAGCTCATCTAAATCCACATCCAAAAAAGATCTGCCCCCCTGGGATCCGCGCGGCGAGATTGCCGATCTGGAAAGCGTTCAGCGCAAAGTGCTGTCTGGCGGGGCTTTCTTTGATGACAAGCTGAAAGATTTCTCCAACGTCAAGGCCAGCAAGGACGAAAAAACCTTGTATGCCATGTATCAAGGTGTGCGCCGCCTTCAATCGCTGGCTGCCGCCTCGATGGAGAAGGGCGCAACGGATTTCGAACGGCGCTTCTGGAATAATCGCTTCCAAGAAGGCTTGGAAGAGATGACGAAATTCTTTGATAAGATGGAGCTGGAAGGCGTCTCCGTCCTTAAGGGTGAAGAGCTAACCAAGGCGGAAAGTGATCTGCGGATCAAGCGCGGGGAAAGCGTTTACACCACCGGTATCGTTCACACCGGGGCCTATGATGCTGAGGTGGCCAATTTCCAAGGGGATGTGAAGTTCGACATCACCGTGCGTAAAAGCGGTGCCGATCAGACGATCAATATTGATCTGGCTGATATGGGCGCAACGCCGCGCAATCTGGATAATGTTGCGGACTTCATTAATTCCAAGCTGGATGCGGCCGGGGTCAAAACCCGTTTTGAGCGCGTCAAAATTGGTGAGAAAAACGAAGACGGCATCATCGAAGGCAATAATTTTGGCTTCAAAATCGAAGGCATTATCACCGAGCGCGTGACTTTTTCTGCCGTCGCCGGTGAAGAAAAACCCGCTATTTATGTCGCCGGTATTTCTGGCGATCGTGAAACGGCCGCTGGCCAGCTGACCCGGATTGTCGATGTCGCCAATGGCGGCGTGATCGACTATTCGCGCCGGATTGAGGCCGCGCCCACGGTCACAGAAGTCGCGCCTGAAGTTAAAGAGGGCGAAACGCCCGATCCTGAGGCTAAAACAAAAACTAAAACCACATCGAACCCAACGCGGATCCTGGATACCGCCACGGGCCCCGATGGCGCGCTTTATACGGTGGGGGAGACGACCTCTACCATTGATGGCGTCGACATCAAGGGCGATAAGGATCTGGTGCTGTCGCGCTATGATGCCACCGGCAAGCTGGTGTGGTCGCGCGTTCTTGGGGCCTCCGATGAAGCCTCTGGGGCCTCGCTCGCTGTGGATGATAGCGGCAATATCGTCGTGGCGGGTTCTGTCAAAGGCGTTCTGGGCGATACCAATGCGGTCGGGGGCAGTGATAGCCTGGTCGTGAAATATAATAGCGCCGGGGTCGAACAATGGACCAAGCGCTTTGGCGCGTTGAAGGATGATCAGGCCAATGATGTGACCATCGCGGACGATGGCACGATCTTTGTGGCCGGGCAAACCAAGTCTAATCTGGGCGGCGCAGGCTTTTCTGGCGAGCAAGATGGCTATGTGCGGGCCTTTGATGGCAATGGGGCCACGCTTTATACCCGCGCCACAGGGGCGACCAGCGGTGTTGACGCCGCGCGCGCGGTGGCGGTGGCTCAAGATGGCGGCTTGTTAGTCGCCACCGAAGAAAATGGTCAGGCTGTGCTGCGCAAATATGGTGCCGGTGATGATGGCACGGGCGCGCCCGTATGGGAAACCAATTTGGGTAATCTTTCCGATGGCCGTATCGGCGGTTTGGCCGTGGATGAGAGCGGTGCGATCTATCTGGCAGGCTCTGCAGGCGCGGATTTCGCCCCTGGCGCAGTTGTTCAGGCCAATGCAGGCGCGCGTGATGCCTTCGTGACCAAGATCACCGATGGCGCAAGCCCCAGCGTGGATTATGTGACTTTCCTGGGCTCTGGCGGGGATGATGGCGCCGCCGGTGTCGCCGTGGCGAATGGCAAAGTGTATGTGACGGGTAAAACCGCCGAAGGGGTTGGCGGTGCCATCCAAAATGGTGACCGCAATATGTTTGTCGCCAGCGTTGATGGGGCCACGGGCGTGCCGGAATGGGCGCAGCAAGTCTCGGGCCGGGGTGGCCTGTCGCAAGGCTTTGGTATTGCTGTGGATACCGCAGGCGATACGACCTTGGCGAAATTTGGCCTTCCCTCTGGCGCGCTAACCTATTCGGACAGCCGCGTTGTGACGGATCGTTCGGCCGTGCGTGCCGGGGATCATTTCTATGTCTCCGTTGATGGCGGGCGTAAGAAGAAGATCACCCTTGATGATGATGACACGATGCGCGCGCTAACCTTCAAGATCAATTCGGCCCTGGTCTTGAGTGGGGACGCGACTTTGCGCCGGTCCACCAAGGACGGCGATCAGCTGATCATCACGCCGAAGAAGGGCGTCAAGATTGAATTCATCGCCGGTAAAGAGGGCCAAGACGCCTTGAAAGGCCTGGGTCTTCCTGAAGGTGTGGTGACGGGCAAGGGCTCCTTCCTCGATCGTAAGAATGAGGATGAAACGGCGGACGCCCCGGAAGTCTTCGCCTTGGGACTGGGCGGCTCATTTGATATCTCTGATAAAGACCTGGCGGCCAAAGCCTCTGAGGCTTTAACCAGCGCGATGAGTAAGATCCAACGCGCCTATCGCGAGCTGACCGCTGATCCGGCCTTAAAAGACTTCCTGACCGGTCAGAAAAAAGGCAAATCTGGCGGACCGGTTCCGGCCTATTTGACCTCGCAGATCAATAATTACCAGGCTGGCCTTAATCGCCTTTTGGGCGGTGGCGGGGGCAATACCAGCCTCTTCCTGTAAAAATAAGGCGGCTTCGAGCCGCCTTTTTTAATCTCTGATTTCTACTAAGATCTAAGCGCTTTTATTAATCGTCAGGGCCGAGATGCCCTCGACTTTACCCGCGCGCGGACCATAGCCCGCATTGGCTTGTTTCTGGCGCATGGCTTCTTCGGCAACGGCCATGATCATGCCTTCGGTGACGGCGCGTAGGGCATCGGCGATCAGGCCATTGGCCTCTAAGGCGGTTTCTAATTTTTGCGTGTTTTCGCGTAGCTGGCTTTGCAGTTGCAGCGGCAGACCCGCCAGGCGGCTACGATCCTTGGCGGCCAGCTGGCATTCGCGCCGGTAAATGGTGGCCAGGCGCGATTTTTCATCTTGCAGATGGATCGCCTCATGCGGGCGCTTGGTCTCAAACAGGACGGTTTCTTGCTGTAACAGCTCCGTCAGACGCGCGGTCAAGCGGATCAGATCTTTGGCGCGTTCGCTCGGGGTTTGGGCGGCTAGCTCACTCATGATTTATCCTTCCCCCTCTTGCATGCGTAGGATTTCGCGGGCCAAAGGTTCGGCAAGACCAATGCCCCCGGACTTGGCAAAGACGCGGGCATATTCTTCGTGAAGAATGCCCTGAAACGCATCTTCACCGGCCCCGCCATCAAACTCACTCTTCGTGCTCTCGCCCATCATCGAGGTGATGAGCTGGGCTAAAAACACCGATTCAAACTCTTGCGCGGCCTTATAGGCTTCGGCTTCGGAGCTGACTTTGGGCGCGCGCGGGGTGGGTTGACCCGCGCTGATGGCGTTTTGAAATTGAGCGCTTAAAAACTCATCCATTACAGCACCTCGATCTCGGCTTGCAGCGCCCCTGCGGCCTTAATGGTCTGCAGGATGGTGATCATGTCGCGCGGGGTCACGCCCAGGGCATTAAGCCCATCGACCAATTCACGAAGCGAGACGGTTTCCGGCAATACGCCCAGCTGGGCCATGTCTTCTTCGGCGGTGATCTGTGTGCGGGGGACTTCAGCGGTTTGACCATTGGCCAGCGGGTTGGGCTGGCTGATCAGCGGGGTTTCAGAGACCGAGATGGTGAGATTGCCCTGGGCGATGGCTACGGTGGAGACGCGAACATTCTCCCCCATCACAATCGTACCGGTGGCTTCATCAATGATGACGCGGGCGGGCAGATCGGCTTCAACGCGTAATTGCTCTACCGCTGCGATCAAGCCGATCATGTCGGGATATTGATCGGGACGGGTCAGCTTGACGGTCGCCGGATCGGTGGCCTGGGCCACGGGGGAGCCGATATAAGCATTGATCGCCTGGGCCATGCGCCGCGCCGTGGTGAAGTCAGGATTGCGCAGCGCTATGCGAATATCGCGCGCATGCATCAGATCATAAGGGTTTTCGCGCTCGACAATCCCGCCATTGGCAATGCGCCCCGTGGTCGGCACGCCGCGTGTGATGGAGGCGGCATCCCCGCCCGCGCTGAACCCCCCCACCGCAACGGAGCCTTGGGCGACGACGAAGGTATTGCCGCTGACATCTTGCAAGGGGGCTGCCAGCAAGATCCCGCCTTGCAGGCTGGAGGCATCCCCGATGGAGGCAACGCTGACATCAATGCGTGATCCGGCGGTGGCAAAGGGCGGCAGCTGCGCGGTGATCATCACCGAGGCGATATTGCCCGAGCGAATATCGGCTTCGCGGATACGGATATCAAAGCGCTCCATCATCCGGTTGACATATTCACGGGTGAAGGCGGCATTGCGCAGTGTGTCGCCCGTGCCATTAAGGCCGACCACCAAGCCATAGCCGACGATGACGTTGTCGCGAACGCCTTCGATGTCCGCGATATCTTTGATACGCGGATCCGCCTGGGCGCTGGCCCCAAAAAGAATCAGGGCGAGGAGGGAAATCCATACACGGGCCATTCTTGGTCCTATCAAGAGCGAGTTTTTCACAGATCCCTGAAGCGAAAAACATGCCAAAGGTTTAAATATATAAACTCATAAAAATCAGCGGATTAGCTCAGAGGTGAGGCGGTAAAAATCGCCGCATTAACCAAGGTCGGCAAAATTTGCCCGCTGCGCAAATAAGTTTAACCAAGTATTAAGAGAGTGGGCGAACACTCTAACATCAGGCCTAAAGGTATACCGCGATGAAAGTCACAGGACCGCGCAGCGTCGGCGCGACGTCGGCAAGCAAACGCAAAACTGGCGTGCAGGGCACGGGCAGCGCTTTTGCGCCTGAAGGTCCGCAGGCTAAATCCAGCGTTGAGGCGAGCCCGGAGCTGTCTGGGGCGTCTGCGGTATCCTCCGTCGATGCCTTGCTGGCCTTGCAAGGCGTTGGTGATTATTCGCAATCGCGCCGCCAGGCGAGTGAGCGCGCGTTCAGCCTGTTAGATGTTTTGGATGATTTGAAAATCGCGCTTCTAGAGGGCGGCATTCCGCGCGAGCGTTTAAGTGCTTTGATGGATCTTCTGCAATCGCGCCGGGATCAAACCGGTGACCCTAAATTAGAGGCGGTCTTGAACGAGGTTGAGGTCCGCGCCGCCGTAGAATTGGCCAAATACGACGCCTGAACCCAGAGATTTTAGGGTAAATGCAGCGCGCTCTATGGGATGGCGGGGTTAAATCTCAACAAGTTGAATTCATTCATCTGTTAAAAGTCCTTCATGGTGTGTGGATTAATCGTGCACACGCGTTGACAGATGATCTTGCGTGGATATTCTCGCCCGGCTTCGCTGGGGGCAATGGGCTTGAAGAGGAGGCGGTCGCATGAGCGCGTCGGATTCCGAGATCGAACTGCCCGAAGGCTATCGTCCAAACGACGATGAGCCCTTCATGAATGAGCGGCAGAAAGAATACTTTCGCCGCAAGCTATTGGCGTGGAAGGATGAAATCCTTCGCGAGAGCAAATCTACCTTAGAAGCATTGCAGCAGGATTTGGGCGCTTTGCCGGATCTGGCTGACCGGGCCTCAACCGAGACCGATCGCTCTTTGGAATTGCGCGCGCGTGATCGCCAACGCAAATTGATCTCGAAAATAGAATCGGCATTACGCCGGATTGACGAAGACACCTACGGATATTGCGAAGAAACCGGTGAGCCCATTGGCTTAGCGCGTTTGGATGCACGTCCTGTGGCGACATTAAGCATTGAGGCCCAGGAGCGTCATGAGCGTTCTGAACGGGTCCACCGCGACGATTAAGAGATTATCTTTATCTTCTTACGACTGAACATTAGGCCCGGCTCTGCCGGGCTTTTTATTGCTCATTTTACTTTGACCCTGAACAAAGCCCAGCGCGGTGACCATGCAGGGGCGAATACCCACATTGACGCCTTCTTTGCGCAAATACCGCGTCATTTGCAGGACATGGATCAAAGATCCAGGCCCGATTGTATAGGCCACACGCAGATGGGCAGGATAGGCCAGCGCCAGGGTTTGGGCGAGGTCGCGAAATTGCGCCAAAGTATGGGTAAAATGCGTGTGCTGAAAATTAAACACGATGCCGTCAATGCCCGGTGCGCGGGCATATTCGACGACTTTGGGCACATTGGTCTGGCTATCATCGAGCCCATAGCGCCCGGTGAAAGTGAAAATAATCACACGGCCCAATTGCTGGACGGTGACTTTTTTACCGTCCAGCCCATCATAGGCATAGCTATAGAGGAGTTTGGCCGCGCTGAGATCGGGCCAGGCTAGAAAGGCCATAGAATATCGTAAACTTCTTGTCCTATGGTCGGGCGCTGCATGTCAGAGATATGGCCGCGACCACCATAGGACACGCGGGCCTCGGCAATTTGCGTGTGGGCAATCGTGTTGTCCGCAGCAATATCTTGCGGGCGGACAATACCGGAGATGAGAAGCTCACGCACCTCATTATTGACGCGCACTTCCTGGCGGCCATGGATCACCATATTGCCGTTCCACAGCACTTCCACCACGATTGCCGCTAGGGTCAGCTGAATGGTTTCGGTCCGGTTGACTGAGCCCGTGCCATTCAAGCTGGTGGAGGAGCCAAAGCCCGAAGCGCTCGCCGGATCATAGCTATCATGGAAGAAGCGATCCAGGGCTGCACCGCCGCCAAAGAAATTGTTCAGCTGGCTTTCATTTGATCCGGTGCGTGAGCGCGCGGTGGTGTTCGAGACCTGGGCGCGGTCGGCAATGTCGATATTGACCGTCATAATGTCGCCAACACGTGAGGCGCGCGGACTATCAAAGAAGGAGCGCGCATTATTGACCCACAGTGAATTGGCCCCTGCGGCGGCTTGATGGGCCTGAGCAATTCCGCGCAATTGAGCGAGCTGGCGCAGCTGGTCATGCTCGGCTTGAGCTTGATCGCCCGTCTGGGGTGTGGGGCGACCATACAGGGCGGCGCTGTTATCAATCTCAGACAGCTCTGGTGCGCGCCCCACTTCACGCAGGCGATCGGTGGTGGCGCAGGCACTTAAAAGTGCCGCTGCGGCTACACCCAGGCTTAATCGGAAAAGACGAGACGAGGTCATAGTGTGCGTCCTTGGGCATAGGTGGAGGGGCCAACTTCAGCGCGTCCAGGTCCGGTGACCAGCGCTTCGATGGTGCGATTGGATTGGAGATTGACGAAGCGGATACGCTCACCCGCCACGCCATCTTGTAAGGCGCGCGCCTGGGCGATCAGAACCAGCGCGCCGGCTTGATACATGATAGGAATGGTTTCCCCGCGCTTGATCGCGGTGGGCGCGGCGATGTCAAATTCTCGCAAAGGCGCCCCTTCGCGCAGCACCCGTTGAGCTTGGCGTCCGATCAGGGCCTCTGCCGTGCGAATGGCATTACTGGGCAGGCGATCAACCCGCATGGAAACCCAGTCGATATCCCCCGCAGAGATAATATCACCCCGGCTTAAAGACCGTTGAAGGACAGGGACTTGTGTGGTGGCAAAGGCGCGTCCTGAAACCTGAACTTCAGGCCCGCCAGGATAGGCGGTCAGTGTGGCGCGTAACAGGCCAGAATAGGGATCATGGCTGAGATCCGACAGGCTAGCGCTCGCCGAACTATCGAGGGGCGCATGAAGGGTGAGGGTGCGGTTCGACAGGCTCACCTCATAGACATCGCCGGTCTCCATATAGAGGCTTTCGCTGATCAAAGTCGTGATGTCATTGGCCGAAATGGTGCGCGAAGGGCGCTCTACGGTGATGCGCAACAGATCCGTCGGGTTCGACCAGAACAGATTGTTATGGCGGGCCTGGTTTTTCACATAGATTGGGTCAAGCGATAGGCTTTGCCCCGGTTCAGGGGCGCTGGCGATGACCACATCACTCGCACTGCCCGCATTTTCAAACACATCGCCCAGTGTGATCTGATCGCCGCGCGCTTCGATGCGATTTTTCAAGATCACATTGTAAACGGTTTGATCTTCGCCTTGGGCCAGGGCGTTGCCCAGAGGGGCCAGTGTTAGGCATGAAATCACAACAAAAGCGCGCAGTATCATTTACTTAGCCTTAGCGAAGGTTCGAGGAAGCGGCCATCATCTCATCGGCGGCAGAGATGACCCGGGCGTTCATTTCATAGGCGCGTTGGGCTTGAATGAGGGCGGTGACTTCGGTGACCGCATCCACGTTAGAACGCTCGATAAAGCCCTGACGAACTGTACCAAAACCAATTTGACCGCCAATGCCAGTATTCGGCGCGCCAGAGGCGGCTGTTTCCAGGTGCAGGTTATCGCCAATCGCGGTCAAGCCGCCTTCATTGACAAAGGTCACCAATTCCAGCTGTCCCACCAGCTGTGGGGCTGGATCGCCATCGACCAGGATCTGCACCTGGCCTTCTTTATTGATGACGATTTCGCGGCCTTCATTATTGATGGTGATACCGGGCATCACCTGGTAACCGTCTTGGGTGACCAATAAGCCATCGGGGCTGACGGCGAAATTACCCGCGCGGGTATAGGCTGATTGTCCGTTGGGAAGCTGGACGTGGAAGAAGCCGCGTCCGGAAATGCCCAGATCGAGCTTATTACCCGTTTCTTCCATCGAGCCTTGTTCGTAATTGCGATAGATGGAGCCCGCTTGAACGCCCAAACCGACCTGAACCCCGGTGGGTACAATTGTACCACTGTCCGAGGAGTTCGCCCCCGCGCTTTGCATGTTTTGATAGATCAGATCTTCAAACTCAGCGCGTTGGCGCTTGAAGCTGATCGTGTTCATGTTGGCGAGATTGTGGGAGATAACCTCCACATTCAGTTCCTGGGCGTGCATCCCGGTGGCGGCTGTCGCGAGCGCTCTCATGTTATATCACTCCTCTTTACCCGCTTAGGCGCGGCCGAGACGCTCAATCGCGCGGCGATTAAGCTCATCTGTTTGTTGGATCATACGGGTGACGGATTGGTAGGCGCGGCTCACCTCCATCATCCGCGTTAGCTCCATAATGGGTTGAACATTGGAGCTTTCGGTCATGCCTTGCAGAATTTTCGTATCGGTCATGGGTTGAGGTTCAGCGCCTTCACCCTCAGGCAGGCGTAGGCGGTTCGAGCCCACTTTTTCTAACACGCCCAAATCTTCAAAGGTCACAACGCCAAGACGGGCAATGGGAGCGTTGTTTTGGGCAAGCTCGCCATCCACTGTGACGCTGATCGGTCCGCCTTCGGGGTCGAGTAAGATCGGGCTGCCGCCTTCATCAAGGACGCGCGCGCCATCGCTGGCGACCAGCTCGCCTTGGGCGTTGAGGGTAAAGGCACCATCACGGGTGTAGCGCACACCGGCATCGGTTTCTATGGTGAAAAAGCCTTCGCCTTCCAGCGCGAAATCCAACGGACGACCCGTGGGCGTTAAGGGGCCTTGGGAGAAATCGCGGCCCACACCCCATTCATCATTATATTGCAGGCGGCGTGGTCCATCTTGATGGCGCGCCGGTGTATAGGGGTTTTCTTCCAAGAGAATTTGCTCGGCTTTAAAGCCGGTCGTGTTGGCGTTCGCAATGTTATTGGCCGTGATATCCATGGCCCGGCGTAGGGTGATCTGGCGCGACAGCCCGATCAGCATTGCATTATCCACATTCGCCTCCGTCGTTTTGACCAAGTTGGCGAGGCCTGAGCGTTGTGCGCGGGCCAATTCGCCTTAACCATCGCAAGGAGGGTGCCAGATGTGGTGCTTATAAATTTCAAGGGCTTGCGCGAGGGGGCTTCGCGAATCTAGGTAAAGACGGTAAGGCTCGCGCATCGGGGCGGAAAAAAATGCCCACTCGTGACTAGTCCAAACGAAACGTTAACTTCAAAGCGCTTAACTCATCTTATCTAAAGCGATGAGCCTGCAAGGGTTATGTGACCATGGCCGATAAAAAGAAAGAAGCCGAAGCCGAAGCGCCCGCAGAGGGTGAAGAGGGCGAGGAAGGCGCGAAAAAGAAAGGCCCCCCAAAGATGATCATCTTCGGGGGTCTGGGCGTTGTTATCCTGTTGCTGGTCGGTGTGGCGGTCTTTCTCCTCTTCTTCAGTGGTAAGAAGGATGAGGGCGGTCATGAAGATCCCGCTCATGTCGAACAAGGCGATGATGGCCATGGCGGTGGCGGGGATAGCCATGGGTCTGATGACGGTCATGGTGCCAGTGCGGACAGTCATGGGGCCAGTTCTGGTGGGCATGGATCGGATGACGCTCATGGCGGCGGCGGTGATGGTCACGGGGCCAGCGGGGATCACCCGTATTTTTATGAGATGCAGCCGATTTTGGTGAATATGAATACCGGCGATGGGCGTCCGCAGATTTTGGCCCTGACCTTGTCTTTGGAAATCACCAGCCCTGATTTGGTCCCGACTTTGGAAGAGCGTATGCCGCAAGTTGTTGATCAATACATGATGTTCCTGCGCGAATTGCGTCCTGAGGATCTTTATGGCTCAGCGGGTTCGCATCGTTTGCGACTGGAATTGCTGCGTCGGGTCAATCTGGTATTGGCCCCGCAAAGGGTCGAATCAGTGTTGATTGTCAATCAGCTCGTTCAATAACGAAGTCTTAAGAGAAGAGGAAATCTCAACCATCATGTCTGATGATGTCGATCAGGATGCCTTAGCCGCCGAATGGGAAGCCGCTGCGGCGGGCGGTCAGCCTGACTTTGATTCCATTGGCATGGATGATGGCAGCGGGGATGCGCTCGCCTCCGAATGGGAGGCGATGGTTGGTGATAATGATGGGATGTCCGGCCCGCAAGGGCCCCAAGGCCCAGAGCGGATCCTCAATCAGGATGAGATTGATAGCCTTTTAGGCTTCTCCATTTCTGATGATGATGCCAATGAGCGCTCGGGTATTCGTGCCATCATCAACTCCGCGCTGGTCTCTTATGAGCGCCTGCCGATGTTGGAGATCGTCTTCGACCGCCTGGTGCGTTTGATGACGACCTCTTTGCGGAACTTCACCTCTGATAACGTTGAGGTTTCGCTCGATAATATTTCCTCGATCCGTTTTGGTGATTACCTCAACTCGATCCCGCTGCCGGCAATCTTGGCGGTATTTCGCGCTGAACAGCTTGATAATTATGGTCTTTTGACGGTTGATTCGAACCTTATCTATTCGATTGTGGATGTGTTGCTGGGTGGGCGGCGCGGGACCTCGGCGATGCGGATCGAAGGTCGGCCCTATACCACGATCGAACGCTCTCTCGTGCAGCGGATGATCGAGGTGGTGCTCGGGGATGCCAAGCAAGCCTTTGCGCCCTTGAAAGAGGTTGATTTCTCCCTTGATCGGGTTGAGACCAATCCGCGCTTTGCCGCGATTGCCCGGCCAGCGAACGCGGCGATCTTGGTGAAGCTGCGGATTGATATGGAAGATCGCGGTGGCCGGATTGAGCTTTTGCTGCCCTATGCGACTTTGGAACCCATCCGCAAAATGCTGCTCCAACAATTCATGGGCGAGAAATTTGGGCGCGACAATATCTGGGAGAGCCACCTGGCGACCGAATTGTGGTCAACCAAGATGCAAGTCAATGCAGTTATTGATGAATTAAAGCGTCCCTTGGGCGAGGTCATGTCGCTGAAAGTGGGCGATACCTTGATGCTGGACAATGGGCCAGATGGTGAAATTGAACTTCGTTGTGGAAGCGTGAAATTAACCACGGGGCGAATGGGGCGAATCGGGCACAACGTAGCAATTCGCTTGGATGCGCCGCTACAGCCTTCGGCGCGTAACGCTGTTCTGGGGATGGTTTCATCATGAGTTTTGCCATGCTGATTTTTGAAGGCTTGATCGCCCTTCTTCTGATCTCTGCGATCGTGATGTGTTGGCGCGTGGATCGCCAGTTGAAAGCGCTACGCTCCGGTCAAGACGGTATTAAGCAGACTGTGGAAGACTTGGATGCGGCCGTTGATCGCGCGCGCGCCAGTCTGGCGGCGCTAGATCGTGCGGCGAAGACCCAGGGCCAAAGCCTTCAAGACGAGGTGGCGCGCGCGAAGGCTTTGTCTGAAGAATTGGCGTTTTTAAGCGATGGGGCGGAGCGCCGGGCCGAGCGTTTGTCTCAACCGCGCCGTCCAGACCGGCCTGCGCCTAAAGATCTCGACTTTAAAGAGCGCGCCGAGGGCGATGAGGCCAGCGCGCGCTTGCTGGATGCGCTCAAGGCGATGCGCTAGGAGGCGATGATGCCGGGTGTAAGACCGCTTGCCGTAATCACCGTGTTGTTGGTGGGGCTTTTAGGATTAAAAGCCCTTTGGCTTGTGGATGGGGTCACGGCTTTAATATCTTCTCCGGCTGAGGCCGCCGAAACGGCCCAGCATGGCGATGAGAGCCATGACGAACCCGCACAAACCGCCGACAGCCATGGCGCTGAGGTCAGTGAAATCCCGCAACCGGTCGAGGCCCAACCTTCAGCGGATCCTCTCGCCAATTGCCCGGTTAGCGATCCCTTTGCCGATCGTGTTGGGGCTACCCAGTCTGAGCTAGAGGTTTTACGCCGCCTGTCTGAGCGCCGGCGCGAAATTGATCAACGCGCCCAGGCCCTTGATACGCGCGAATCTCTGTTGTTGGCGACCGAGCAGCGCGTGGATGAGCGCGTCGTGGCTTTGCGTGAATTGCGCGATGAAGTGCAGGTTTTGCTGGGCCAACTTGATGAGCGCCGAGAGCAGGAGGTCACTAGGATCGTTGATCTTTATGGCCGGATGGATCCAGGCCAGTCGGCCCCCATCCTGGCCGCGCTTGATGAGCATACTTTGTTGTTGGTGGCTGAACGCATGGCGACGAATAAGCTGGCGCCGATCATGGCGGAAATGGAGCCGCGCTTTGCGGCGGCCTTGACCGCGCGTCTGGCCCAGCGCTCCGTCCCGCCTGACACCGCTGCTGAGTTGGAGGCCCGCCTTGAGGATAGCGCTGGCTAAACCGGCCCGCGCGGGCCTCATCTTTATTCTGGGGCTAATGATTACCCTTTTCGGGGCGTTGGCGCATGGCCAAACGCCGGTGACCCTTCAAGTCGAGCGCATTGGTGCGGCGGCGCGCCTAACCTTTGCTTATCCTGAAGCCCAGGGCGGGGACATCACCGCAGAGGCCGAGGTCGTGGCGGGCAGTGTGTTATTGGTGCGGTTTTCCGATGCGATGAGCGCTGATCCTGAAGCGATCCGCGAAGCGGCCCCGGATCTGGTGTCCGGCGGGCGCTTTGATGAAGGCGGGGAGGTGTTGCGCTTAGCGCTCAATCGACAGATCGAACCGCGCATTCAGGTCTCGCATAATTTGGTGATCTTGGATTTGTTGATGCCCGGCATGGCCCCCTTGCCAGAGGTAACAGCGCCCTATGTGGAGGCGCAGCGCCGCGCGGCGGAGGCTGCGCGCCAGCGCGCTGCGGAAGCGGCAAACCGGCGTGATCCGCTTTTAGATGTTACCTATCGCCTGGGCACGGCCCCCGATTATACCCGGATCGAATTTTTCTGGCCGCAAGCGGTGACCTATTCCTTGAGTGATGTCAGCGATGATCAGGTTACGCTGACCTTTTCGCGGGGGGCCAATATTGATCTGCGCGATCTGCGCGCCAATCCGCCTCAACGCATTCAGCGCATCCAAGTCGACAGCACCGACCCCCTGACTTTGACCTTCGAGATGGATCCAGGCATGAGCCCGCGCGTGCGCGATGGCGAAGGCCAGGTGATGTTTGATGTGCGCGATGACAGCTCTAATTCCACCGAAGCCGTGATCGAGGCGCTTAACCGCTATGCCGATCAGCGTGAGGCCGATGCGGCGGCGGCCCTTGCCGCAGAGCAAGAGGCTGCGCGTCAAGCTGAGGCGGCTGCACGTGCGGCCGACCAACCCGCCGCGCTGATCCCTGAAGCCATTGATGAACCCGCCGCTGAGGC
Source organism: Woodsholea maritima DSM 17123 (assembly GCF_000382325.1). Lineage (GTDB taxonomy): Bacteria > Pseudomonadota > Alphaproteobacteria > Caulobacterales > Maricaulaceae > Woodsholea > Woodsholea maritima. Next base: position 61,759 of record NZ_KB908056.1, on the reverse strand, counting down.
CGACACGTTCTTACCTGAAAGTGGCGTGGTGCGTGCCGAGGCGCGCTTTACCAGCGAAGATGTCACGATCAGCTTTCCTTTCGCTGCGCTGCCCGGCGCAGCCGTCTTCCGGCGCGCGGATGATTTGTGGGTGGTGTTTGATGTTCCTGCGGGGCTGGACCTGGCCGAGTTGGGCGCAGGCGGACGCGAGCATATTCGCGGCTTTAGCGCCCAAACCGGCGAAGATTATGCTTTAGCGAAAATCATGGTTTCCCCCTCAACCCTGGTGGAGGTCAGCCATCAGGATGCGCGCTGGATGATACATTTGACCCAGGCGCTGGATGCGCCGACCCAGCCGATGGTTATCCGCCGTGAAGACCAAATTGGTGAGCCTGCGCGCCTGCGGATCAATTTTGCCGGTGCGCATGGCGTGCGCCGTTTGACGGACCCGATTGTGGGCGATGATATTTTGGTCCTCACCGGAAATGGTGAAACGCGCGGGGTCTTATCGCGCCGCCAATATATCGAAGCGCAAATCTTGCCCTCCACCCATGGGCTGGCCGTCTTGCCCTTGGCTGATGATGTGGTGATGCAGGTAACACAGCAGGGCGCGATTATCACGCGGCCAGGGGGGCTGGCCCTGTCGCGTCAGGCGGTATCGGGTGGGGGGGCCAGTGTAGCTCGCCCAGTCTCGCCCGCCTTTTTGGACTTTGCCCGCTGGCGCGGCAATCGGCGCTATCTGGCCGGCGAGCAAGCCTTGATGCGCGATGTCGCACAGAGTGATGAGGCGCGTGATTATTTGGGACTGGCGCAATTTTACATGGGCTGGGGGCTGGCCGCCGAAGCCCTGGGCGCGGCGCAAATTGCGCTCGATAAGGACCAACGCCTGGCTACGGACCCGGCGTTGCGCGCTCTTCAAGGGGCCGCGAGCCTACAGATGGGCCGCGTGGAAGACGCTGAAGAGTATTTTAATGAACCGGGCCTGCGTACAGATCCCGCCGCGCAGATCTGGCGGGGCTTAATGGCGGCGCAAAACAATGATTGGCCCGAAGCGCGCCGTCATTTCGAAGCGGGCGCGGATACGATCTATTTTTATGAGCCGCAATGGCGCGCGAAGTTTCGCGTCGCCCATGCGCGCTCGGCTTTGGAGGCGAATGATCTGATCGTCGCCTCGCAATTATTAGCCGAGATCCAGGTCGATGATCCGGATCTGGAGACCCAGGCCGAGGCTGAGCTGATCGCGGCGCGTTTAGAAGCCGCCAATGGCCAGATAGACACGGCGATCCGGCGCCTGAACCGGTTGAGTACCCATCCCTGGATGCCGATCCAGGCTGAGGCTTTGCTGTATAAAACCCAGATTGAGATTGATGAGGGGCGAATAACGCCCAATGAAGGGGTGGACGCCTTAGAATCTTTACGTTTTCGCTGGCGCGGTGATGCGACAGAGCTGAAAACCACCCGGTTATTGGGTCAATTATATAGTCAGGCTGGGCGCTATGCCGAAGCCTTAGAGGTCTTGTCCATTGCCCAGACCCGCTATGAAGACGGGCCGATGACCCGGCGCATGACGCTGGATATGGATGAGATTTTCCGCCGCCTATTTTTGGAAGATGAAGCCAGTACCCTCGATCCGATCGAGGCTTTGGCGCTCTATTATGAATATAGCGCGTTGACCCCTGTGGGCTCGGAAGGCGATCGCATGCTGCGCCGTCTTGCCGATCGCTTGGTGGCCTTTGATTTGTTGGAACCGGCCGCAGAGCTGTTGCAATATCAAATTGATGAACGCTCCATGCCCGCTCAGGCCAAGGCGACGATTGCTGCAGATTTGGCGGTGATTTATTTGATGGATAATCGTCCCGGAGAAGCGATCAGTGCGATCCGGGCCACGCGTGTGGCCGGTATCCCACGCGATGTGGTTGATGAGCGCCGGGTGCTGGAAGCGCGCGCGCTGGCCGAGCTGGGCCGGACCGATCATGCGCTGGAATTATTAGAGGGCGATACCTCGCGTAATGCCTTCCGCATGCGCGCGGATATTGCCTGGGATGAGCGCGAATGGGATCAAGCGGGACGCCGCCTGGAAGCCTTATTGGGGGATCGCTGGCAGGATAGTGAGCCCCTGAGCGAGGTTGAAGCCCATGATGTGCTGCGCGCGGCCATTGCGTTTTCTTTGGCCGGCGACCGGGCCAGCGTCAATCGCTTGCAAACGCGCTATGCCAGCGCCATGGGTGAGACGGCAGAGGCCTCAGCCTTCTCGGTCCTGGCCAGTGACAGCATTGCTGCGGGCGATACGCGCCTGGTTGATATGGTCAATGATTTGGCGACGGTGGAGGGCTTGGACGCCTTTATGTCCGAATTCGCCACCCGCTTTCAAGAGAGCGCGACTTAAACCGGCTTAAGGCGTGGGTGGGGCACCGTTCTGGAAGCTCTGAATGAGGCTTCCCACCACCAAACGCCAGCCATCGACCAGCACAAAGAAGATCAGCTTAAACGGTAGGGAGATTACCACCGGCGGCAGCATCATCATCCCCATGGACATCAAGATACTGGCCACGACCAGATCAATGATCAAAAACGGGATGAACAGCAAAAAGCCAATCTCAAACGCGCGGCGTAATTCAGAAATGATGAAAGCGGGCGCGATGATCCATAACGGTGTCGCTTCGGGGTTTTCCGGCTGGGTTTGCGATAGATCAAAGAACAGGGCCAGGTCATCTTCGCGCGTTTGCAACAGCATGAAGTCTTTGACCGGTGTTGCGGTGCGGGTGAAGGCGTCTTCCAGCTCGATCTCATTATCGAAATAGGGCTGTAGGCCTTGCTCATACGCCTGGGTGAAGACCGGGGCCATGATGAAGCCGGTCATGAACAAGGCCAGGCTGATCATGACGGCATTGGGCGGGCTTTGCTGCAAACCCATGGCAGTACGCAGCAGGGATAATACCACAACGATACGCACAAAGCTGGTGGTCATGATCAAGATCGAAGGGGCCAGGCTGAGCACGGTGACCAGCGCAATTGTCTGCACCACCCGGCGGGTCAGTGAATTGCCATCGCCCAGATCCAGGCTCAATTGCTGCGCCGTGGCGGGCTCGATCAAGATGAGGCCCGCGAGCACGGCCAGGCCCAGCATGATGAGATATTTAAGGGCAGGGCGGATCATTGCGCGCGTCCTTTTAACACCTGTTTGAGGGCTTCGCTGAAGCTGGGCCGGGGTCCAGATTGGGGGGGCGGCGTCGCGTTTTCATCGCAGGCTTCGGGAGGGTCGGGTTCAATTGGTGCCGCGCGCTCGGCCAAGATCTGCTCGCTGTGTTGGCCGAGCAAAAGGATATGCTCACGATCATCAATCTGCACGATGACCACGCGCCGACGCGGATCCAGTATCAAGCTTTCGCGGACCGCCATACGTTTATGGCTTTGCCGGTTTAGGGCCAAAGCACCGGGTAATAATCCGCGCGCTGCCATCAGGCGTAAAGCCACGGCGAAGCCAGCGAGAAGTCCCAATATAATCAAAAGCCCAGCGATATATCGCGCCAGATCGAGCATATCCATGTCAGCGGGCCTTATCCACACCTCAACCACAATAATGTGCCGGGGACCGAGCCACCACACATCTTAGGGCTTGAGCGTTAAACCGACTCGCGATGAAGGTTAAGGGCTTGTTAAGGAAAATGGGTAGAAGGTTAATATTGGCTTGTGGACAACGATTCGTCTCAGGCCATGTGACCTAAAAATCAGGTCCATTCGCGCGTCAAGCCATCTCTGGAAAGCCAGAGGAGAGGGATGCATGAGTATCGACGATCTATCGGTTATGCGCGTGCTGCATCAAACGATGCAATACGGCACGCAGCGTCAAAGCCTGATCGGGGAAAATGTGGCCCATGCCAATACCCCCGACTTCACCCCGAAAGATATCACCCGCAGCGAGTTTGAGCGTGTGTTGAGCAATGTCGGCGGTCCCAGCGCCGGGGTGGATGTGATGCGCACCCATCCCATGCATATCGCTGGGCCGGATGGCGGCCAACGCGTTTACACCGCCGAAGCCAGCCCCGACAGCGAAACCACCATCAATGGCAATTCGGTCGTGTTGGAAGAGCAAATGGTGCGCCAGGTCGAAGCGCGCATGACGTTTGAAACTGCGCTGACGCTTTACCAGAAGAATCTCAATATGCTGCGCACGGCGGCGCGTGGTCCGGCCGGTTAAGCTAGGGAGAGCCTATCATGAGTAAGATTGACGATACCTTGCATTTGGCCGCTGCCGGTTTGCGCGCGCAATCTTCGCGCATGCGCATCATCGCGGAAAACCTCGCCAATGCGCAATCCACCGGGCGCACCGCAGATGAAGACCCTTATCGCCGTCAGGTCCCGGTATTTGAGGCCGAGCTGGATCGGGTCACGGGCCTGGAAGTGGTGCGCATGACCGATGTGAAGGCCGATCAGTCTGATTTCCGTCTGGAATATCAACCCGGCCACCCGGCAGCCGATGGCGAAGGCTATGTCAAATATCCTAATGTCTCGACCTTGGTGGAGCTGATGGATATGCGCGAAGCCAATCGCACCTATGAGGCCAATTTGAACATGGTGGAATCTAGCCGCCAGATGATGCAGCGCACGCTCGATCTGTTGCGTCGCTAAGTGTTTTAACCCGCTAGAATAGCGGAGATGGAGTAGGACATGGCGCTCGATCCCACAGCCCTTCGCGCTTATGCTCAGGCCGCGCAACAGGCGGCGCGCCCCTCTGCGCCTTCGGGTGCGGATGATCATCCAGCAGCGGACTTTGCGGCCATGGTCGGCAATGCGGTCAATACGGCCGAAAGCCAGCTGCAATCGGCGGAAAATCTCTCCAATGGTTATGCGATGGGGACATCGGATTTAGTGGATGTTGTGACCGCGATGGCCGCGGCTGAAGTGCAATTAGAAACCGTCGTTTCCGTGCGCGATCAGGTCATCAAGGCGTATCAAGAAATCCTGCGCATGCCGATTTAAGGGCTTGAGATGGCTTTCCAGTCGTCATCTTCATGACTGCATGCAGCCTGTCATCCCCGACTTGATCGGGGATCTCTGTACTTTACTGGCAAACTCAATAGATCCCGGATCTCACTGAAGTTCGTCCGGGATGACAGAGCTTTGTGAATAGCTCAGCGAGTGACGCCCCCTCCGGTCCTACGGACCACCTCCCCCGCTAAAGCAGGGGAGGACAAATCGGGCGACAGCCCGCAAGGCCAAAGGCCGCCCGCAGCATAGCGAGGATGTGTCTGAGACAATGTCACCCCAAACTTGATTTGGGGTCCCTGCCGGACGGGTTGAGCTTGGTTCTGGTCGAGCAGAATAATCGTCACGCTCACGGCATGGATCCCCGATCAAGTCGGGGATGACAGTTTAAGGTTTCATCATCGCTGGCGCGCAGCATTTGGCAATTTATGGATCCCGGCTCTGCGCTGCGCTTTGTGCGCTACCGGCTATCGCCTATATGAGCGCGTTGCTCGCCCGGGAACCCGGCTGAATACTTAAGCACATCGCGGCCCCGGACTTGATCCGGGGTCCAGATCGAACCCAAAGGGTTCGCTAGGCCAAAGGCCGCCCACAGCGAAGTGAGGATAAAAAAAGGCACAAAAAACCCCGCCTCATCGAAGCGGGGTTTGATGTTTAAGCCAAGAGAGAAGGTTAGCCCTTTTTATCCTCGACCCAGGCCTGAACCAGCTCTTCCAGCACGGCAAGGGGTACAGCCCCATTGGCCAGCACGACATCGTGGAATTCGCCGAGGTCGAAGGCCTCGCCCAGCTCAGTGCGCGCGGCTTCGCGGATGCGCAGGATTTCCAGCATACCGATTTTATAGGCCGTCGCCTGGCCGGGATAGACGATGTAACGCTCAATCGCGGCGATACAATCGCCCTCTGGATTGGGCGTGTTTTCAACCAGATATTGGATCGCTTCTTCGCGGGTCCAGCGCTTGGCATGGATACCGGTATCGACCACCAGACGCGCGGCGCGCCATAGCTCCATCGCGAGGCGGCCAAAGTCTGAATAGGGGTCTTGATAGAAACCCATTTCCTTAGGCAGGTATTCGCTATAAAGCCCCCAGCCTTCGGTATAGGCGGTATAGCCGCCAAACTTACGGAAGGACGGAATGCCGTCGAGTTCCTGCATGATAGCCAGCTGCATATGGTGACCGGGAATGCCCTCGTGATAGGCCAGGGCCTCCATCTGATAGGTCGGCATCTGGGTCATATCGCGCAGATTGGCGTAATAAACCCCCGGACGTGACCCATTGGGTGCCGGGCGTTGATAGAAGGCTTTACCGGCGGCCCCTTCGCGGAAAGGCTCTACCCGGCGCACGTCTAACGCGGCCTCTGGGAAGGTATTGAACACCTGGGGCAGGGTATCGCGCATCGTATCAATGATGCGGGTTGCCTCGCTCAGATAGGCTTCGCGCCCTTCATCGGTGTTGGGATAAGTAAACTGCGGGTCGGTGCGCATAAACTCGAAGAAGTCTTGCAGACTGCCTTCAAAGCCCACCTGGGCCATGATCGCGCGCATTTCACCATGGATGCGATCCATCTCGGCCAGGCCCAGATTATGGATCTCATCGGCGCTCATATCCGTGGTGGTATATTGGTGGAGCAGCGCATTGTAATAGGCTTCACCATTAGGAAGTTTCCACACCCCATCATCGCTGGAGGCGGTTTCCTGATGACGCTCAAACGTCGCGATCATGCGTTGATAGGCGGGCAGGAAATGCGCGCGCATCGCCGTTTCAGCTTCGCTGATCAGGCGGGCTTTGTCCTCATCGGAAATCTCTAAGGCTTCGATCTTGCCGCGATAATTGGCGAGCAGAGGGCTATCCTCGGCGCTGTCATCAAAGGGGGCCCCCGTGATGACATTGCGCGCGGTCTCAATCATTTTGCCATAGACCCAGCGCGGAGGATAAACACCGGCCTCAAAGCGGGCCTCAAAGCGCGGCAATAGCTCGCCCATCACGCGCTCAATTTCGACGACACGCGCAATAAAGGCCTCAGCATCGCTGACATCATCAATGCGGTGCTGGTTCATCAAGAAGGTGGCAAGACCGGTCTGTGGACCTGAGAATTGCTGGAAGATATAGCCATTATCGCGGAACGCCCACATGCGGGCCGATTGCTCGGCGTCATATTGGAACAGGCGATAAGACAGCTGGGCCTGGGTGTCGAGGGCATCGAAATCGAAAGTCGCGACCATCTCTTCAGCGAAAGCCTGATTAAGCTCATAGCTCAGGCGCGCTTCCCCATCCGTATTCTCATCAAGCTGATCATAGGCGGTTTTGCGGCCCAGATAAGTCTGGGTCATGGGCGAACGGGCGATATTGGCCTCGAACACCTCTTCGAACCACAAATTTAACCGATCACTTTCGGTTTCCAGGCTCGCAGTTTGCTGCGCAGCATTGATGCTGGCAAGAAAATGGGAGCCCTCATGGGCTCCCGCAGGCAGTGTGACCAAGCACAGGGCGCTGGCGCTTAATAAAAGTGTTTTGATCATGAGAGAACCTTTTTGAGATTACCCTTGTTTTTCAGCAATATAATCGTCAACCATGTCAGAAAGCAGGCTCAATGGTACAGAGCCATTGGTCAGCACGACATCGTGGAATTCGCGAATGTCAAAGTCATCGCCTAACGCTTCTTCTGCGCGTGTGCGTAGGTTCTGGATGGTCATCATACCAACTTTGTAAGACACCGCCTGACCCGGCCATACGGTATATCGGCGGACCTCGTTTGTAATGTCACCTTCGGTCATGGGCGTGTTTTCCAACATATAGGTGATGGCTTGTTCCTGGCTCCATTCTTTTGAATGAAGCCCGGTGTCAACAACTAAGCGTGCGGCGCGGAAAACCTCATAGGAAAGGCGGCCAAAGTCTTGATACGGATCTGTAAAGAAGCCCATATCCTTACCCAGCCATTCTGAATACAAGGCCCAACCCTCAGCATAAGCTGAGTATACGGTGAACTTTTGGAACATTGGAATGTTCTCAAGCTCTTGAGCGATAGATAACTGGAAGTGGTGACCAGGCGCACCTTCATGGAAGGCCAGCGTCTCCATTTGATAGACGGGAACTTCGCGCATATTGGCCAAATTGATATAGTATGCGCCTGGACGCGAGCCATCTATCGCACCGCTTTCATAGAAAGCCCCTGTGGCGGTTTCGATACGGTAGGGCTCAACCGCACGCACTTCCAATTCGGCTTGGGGCAGTGTCGCAAAATAGTTCGGCGCAGCTTCCATCAGAGCGTCCACTTTGGCCGTAGCTTCAGAGAGATAACGCGCGCGCCCTTCATCGGTGTTGGGATAGTAGAATTCATCACTCTCACGCAGATGCGCGAAGAAGTCCTGGACTGTGCCTTCAAAGCCGACTTGAGCCATGATGTCGCGCATTTCGCCATGGATGCGTTCAACTTCGGCCAAACCGGTTTCATGGATTTGATCGGCACTGAGATCCAAGCCTGTGGTGTAGTTTGATAAACGCGCTTGGTAGTAGGCTTCGCCCCGTGGCATTGCCCAAGCCCCTTGATTGCGCCCATCGGCCATGACTTCATGGCGTTGCATGGTTTCGATCAAATATTCATAGGCGGGTTTAACGCTGGTTTCGAGGGCTTGGCGCGCACGGGTTCTTAAATCGGCTTTAAGTTCATCACTGGCGTCGAGATTTTCCAGCTTACCCTCAAAGTCCGCCAATAAAGGCGAAGCGGTCTCGCTGTCATCAAAAGGCGCACCGGTGATCATCCCGCGTGCCGTGTTGATAATGGTTTCATAGGCAAAGGCTGGTGGCAAAATACCATTTTGGGCGCGCGCATCGGCTTGATCGATATAAACGCGCAGTTTAGGCCCCAAGCCTTCGAGGCGAGATACATAGCCCTCTGCCTGGTCCATATTATTGACTTGATGCAGACCAATCAGTGTGGTTGGCATGCTCGTATGAGGGCCAAAGAATTGGGTGAAGATCAGATTGTGATCCCAAAACTCGCCTTGGCGGATCGCATCTTCGGCGACAAACTCATAGAAGCGGTAAGAGATTTTCGCGGTTTCATCCAGCGCATCATAGTCAATCTGGCTTCGCATTGCGGCCAGACGCTCGCGGGTTTGCTCAAGGTCGGCATTGAAGGCCGCTTCAGAGTTGTCATCCCACTGACCATAGGCAGCGGGCTCGCTAACCATATTCAGATAGGTTTGCAGTTCTGGCGATTCGGCGAGGTCTTCCTCAAAGATGGCCTGGAACCAAGCGTTCAAACGCTCGCTTTCGCTTTGCGTCTCAACGCTTTCCACCGCCTCTTGGCTCTGGGCTGCGGGCTGAGAAGTCGCTGAAGTCTCTGCGCTATTGGTATTTTGCGGTGAGCACGCCAGCAAGAGTGCGCCCGCGCTGGCGGACAATAAAAGCTTTAACGTCATGATCTACCTCCCCGTAAGATCAGTCTATTTGTTCATTATCACCATCTTTGCGGATCTAGGGCCAGCGGTAAACTTACTGATGTGTTAATATTATCCAAACGAATCACCAGAAGGGTTGATCATGACGGGCGGAGAAGTCCTCGATATTGCGCGCGATGCGATCTGGGTCATGCTGGCCATGTCCGCACCGATTATGATTGTGGGCCTGGTCATTGGTGTGGTGATTGCCCTGTTACAGGCCCTGACCCAGGTTCAGGAAATGACCTTGGTGTTCGTGCCGAAGATTATCGCGATTTTTGTGGCGCTTTTGATGTTCCTACCTTTGATGGGGGCTTTGATCAGTGCCTTTATGAATACCATCGCTGATCGTATTATCGCGGGCTAGTCATGGATCTACCGGCCTTTGATCCAACCAATTGGGTATTTGTGGCGGGCCTGGTGTTTGCACGCATGGGCGCGTTGGTCATGTTGCTGCCCGGCATTGCCGAAAGCGGGGTGCCGCCGCGCATACGCCTGTCCTTCGCGCTGGCCTTTTCGCTGGCCATTGGCCCGGTCGTGGCCTCACGCTTACCCGCAGAACCACAAGTGTTTTCGGCCTTTATCGCGCTGTTGATCTATGAAGTTTTGATCGGGCTGATCATTGGTGCGGCGGCCCGGTTTTTCTTGTCGGTTGCGGCCATTGCCGGTCAAGTCATCGGCTACCAAACCGGTTTGGCGATGGCGCAGTCCTTTGACCCGACGCAAAATTCCCAAGGGGCCTTACCGGCGGCGTTTTTGAATATCGTCTTTATGCTGCTGCTGTTTTCCTCCAACCTTCATCATATGTTGCTGACAACCGCGGCCCATTCCTATGATTTGATGCCGGCGGGTGAGGCCCCGATGATGCAGGATGCGGCGGAATGGGCGCTGGGCCTGTTTGTGGATTGCTTTGCCCTGGGCTTGCAGATTGCCTCGCCCTTGGTGGTGTTTGGTTTGATCTTCTATCTGGGCTTAGGGGTGCTATCCAAGCTGATGCCTCAGGCCCAGATTTTCTTTATTGCGATGCCGCTCAATATCTTATTGGGCTTTGCCATTCTCGCGATTTCGCTGGGCGCGATGAGCCTGGCCTGGATGGAGCGGTTTGAGCATTTCGCGGCCACGTTGGAATAGGCGGGCGCGATGGCAGAGGAAGATAAGAGTGAAAAGACCGAGCAGCCCACCGCGCGCCGGCTGCAGCAGGCGCAGGAAAAGGGCGATGTTCCCAAATCCCAGGAAATCTCGGGCTGGTTTTTACTCGCGGCCGGTTTGGCGATCTTGGCCTTCATGGTGCCAGGGCTCAGCCGGGCGATGGCGCTGGATTTGCGCTTGTTCTTTGCCAATGCCGGCACGTTGAGCCTGGATCCCGGGGCGGCGCTTCAGCTGGTGAAGGATACCGGGATTCGCATTGCCATTTTGGTGGCCTTTGCCTTTTTGACCTTGCTGGTGGCGGGCCTGATGGGCCATTTCGTCCAACATGGCTTGATGTTTACGCCCTCCAAGCTGGAGCCAAAGCTGTCCAAGCTTAACCCCGCTGAAGGCATGAAGCGGATGTTCGGCCCGCAAGGCTGGATGAATTTCTTAAAAGGTCTGGGAAAGCTCGCCTTGGTCGGGGCGGCTATGACCTTGGTGTTATGGCCTAAGCAAGACGAGCTGGCCGTGATGGCGCTCGTCGATTTGGGCTCGATCCTGGGCGTTATCCGTGAAGCCTCCATTCAGTTGATGATCGCGGCCTTGATTGTCTATGCGATCATCGCCGGGGCCGATTATCTCTTCCAACGCCATGAATTTACTGAGCGCAACAAGATGTCCCGGCGCGAGATCAAGGACGAATATAAGGATACCGAAGGCGATCCTTTGATCCGGGCGAAATTGCGCCAGATCCGTATGGAGCGCTCGCAACGCCGGATGATGGCCAATGTCCCGCAAGCCAGCGTCGTCGTGACCAACCCGACCCACTATGCTGTGGCGTTAAAATATGTGCAGGGCGAGACCCCGGCGCCGGTGTGCTTGGCAAAAGGTGTGGACAAGGTTGCGCTGAAAATTCGTGAGATCGCCGAGGAGCACAACATTCCTATCGTTGAAGATCCGCCTTTAGCGCGAGCGCTTTACGCCAGTGCAGAGCTGGATGAGCTGATCCCGGAAACTCATTATAAGGCCGTCGCCAAGATCATCGGCTATGTGATGAGCCTGGCGAAAGGGCGAAGAGATCGCGACAAGTCGCGCTAAAATGCGTTAACCTTAAACTAACGAATCACGCCCAGCGCCCATGGGGATTTCTACTATGACCCAGCCATCCGATAGCGATGTCCTCCGCCGCCGCGATACCATCCGCTGGGATGATGCGGTGCAATCGCCCATAAATCGGGATCCACAACCCATGACCGACACTATTCCTCAACCCGCCCCGAGCCTTAACCGGATCATTCGCATTGTGTTCTGGGCCGCTGGCCTGGGCGCGCTCGCCGCGGCGGGCGTCGCGGTGATGGCCGCCAGCAGTGCGGGTTGGCATGGCTTTGTGTTTCTCGCAGGGGTCGCTTTTGTCGCCTTCCTTCTGCTTTATGCGCTGGCAGCAGGGGAGGCAGCGGCACGCTTCCTCGGTACACGCCCCGCGAAAGAAGCGGGAGGGCAATCGGCGCTGGCCTTTGGCGCGCTGGAGGCTTTGCCCGATCCGGTTCTGGTGACGAATGAGCGCGGACAGCCGCGCTGGGCTAATGCCGCCTATCGCACTTTGGCCCATCAAGCGGCCAATCTGGGCGCATCTTTGACCCCGCCGTCGGCGGATCGCATCTGGGCGGGCGCGGCCAGCTCAGCGATTTATCGCTTGGCCAAAGCTGGGGCCAATCAGGAATCGCGTATCGAAGTTCTCGGTCCCATCACGCTCAGCGATGGCCGGGCGCAGGTCTATCAAGCCCATATCCGTCCGATGGCGGGCGGGGCGGTTTGGCGCTTTGTTGAAGCCAAGGATGAAACCTCGACACTGTCCCAGGATTGGGCCGAGTTGGCGCCGGTCGGGCTTTTCATGGCCGATGGCGAGGGCCGGGTTCTGGCCGCTAATGCCACTTTGCGCACCTGGCTGGGGGTCAGCGCGGATGCGGTTTTAAAGGTCAAAGACTTCCTGGCCGGGGATGGCGCAAAGGTCTTTTCCAAGTCCAAGGGCCAAGATGAGGTCACGCGTCTGGATGCACGGATTTTGGCGCGTGAAGGCGTGGAAAGCCCGGTTACCTTGATCATTGATTGGGATGACGCCCGTCCACCGCGCGCGCGCGTGGTGGTCTATGGTCTGTCATCGACTGGGGCCCCTCCCGGTGTGGCGCAGGCCATGGCGCCGATGACGGGCAAGGCCGGGCGTACCTTTGATGAGATGTTTGCCGCATCCCCCTTCGGCGTGGCGCGTATGGATGGGGCTGATCCAGAATCGGCCCTTTTGGAAGACGCCAATCCGGCCTTGTTGCAATTAACCGGCGGGGCGGCCTTGCCCGCTAGTCGTTTCGTGGATCTGTTCGATTGGTCAAATGGTCAGTCTGCGGATGAAGCCTTCGCGCCAGCGCTCGCAGGCAGAGGCGAGCCGGTTGAGATGCGCTTGAAGGCGGGCGCTGATCTGCGCGATGTGCATCTTTATCTTGCGCCGGCGCGCGGAGGTAAACGCGTGGCCTATGTGGTGGATATCACCGCGTGGAAAGAGTTAGAGCGTCAGTTTTCCCAAGCCGCCAAGATGCAGGCCGTTGGTCAGCTCGCGGGCGGTGTGGCGCATGATTTCAACAATTTGCTGACCGCGATGCGCTTGAATGTTGATGAGCTGTTGGGCCGTCACCCGGTGGGCGATCCCTCCTATCAAGAGCTGCAAACCATTAATTCGGCCATCAATCGCGCGGCGGGTCTGGTCAAAAAGCTGTTGGCCTTCTCGCGCAAGCAGACCTTCCGGGTGGAGACTTTGGACATCTCTGACACCTTGTCGGATTTCTCGATTTTGCTGCGCCAGATTTTGGAAGAAAGCGTGCGTTTGGACTTTAAGCATGGCCGTGATTTGCCGCTGGTACGCGCCGATAAAACCCAGCTTGAAAACGCCATCATGAACCTTGCCACCAATGCGCGGGACGCCATGCGTGAGAAGGGTGGTGGCACGTTGACGATCACCACCGAAAGCCTCACCAGCGAGGATGTGGCCAAGGCAGGGGCCCCTGATCCCAAGGAAGGGCGCTGGCTCGCCATTCATGTCACCGATACCGGCTGCGGGATGGATGACGCCACTTTGGGCAAGATTTTTGAGCCCTTCTTCACGACCAAACCCGCGGGCCAGGGCACAGGTCTGGGGCTTGCGACCGTCTATGGCATCGTCAAGCAAAGCGGCGGCTTCCTCTTTGCGTCCTCCCAGATTGATGTCGGCACGACCTTCACGATTTATCTGCCTGAACATATTCCGAGTAAGGAAGAACAGGCCCAAGAGATCCAAGACAAGGCCGCCGCCCCGGTTGAGGTCAAACCGGCTGATCTGGCTGGGCGCGGGCGCATTTTGTTGGTGGAGGATGAAGACGCGGTGCGCGCCATTGCCGCCAAAACCCTCACCAAGCGCGGCTATGAGGTGATGGAGGCGTGTGACGGGGAAGAGGCGCTGGAGATCCTGGAGGATAACCCGCAAGGCTTTGATCTTCTGATCTCGGATGTGGTGATGCCAGGCCTTGATGGGCCAGGCTTGTTGGAGAAAGGCCGCGAGCTGTTAGGCGATGCGCGCGTGGTGTTCATTTCCGGCTATGCGGAGGAGCAATTCTCCCACACCTTGTCTTCGGATTTGGAAATTTCCTTCCTGCCCAAGCCCTTCACCTTGCCGCAATTAGCGGAACGGGTGAAAGCCGAGCTGACCCTGGTTCAGGGCAATTCTGAGGGCTAAGCCCGGGATTAAGATTAATTTGTTCTACTTGTGTTCTGGATCAAATTGGCCTACATAAGGGAATAAGACACAGATTCGCATGGGGGCTTTCCCCTTAAAAGACGTAAGAAAGAGTAGCCCTATGGCCAAAAAAGGTGAATTCACCCGCGAGTTTAATCCCGATAAGAAAAAGGCGCTCGATGCGGCCCTGACCCAGATTGATCGGGCCTTCGGGAAAGGCTCGGTGATGAAGCTGGGCCAGCGTCCGATTGAAAATATCGAGGCGATCTCAACCGGGTCTCTGGGGTTAGACATTGCGCTGGGCATTGGTGGCCTACCCAAAGGCCGGATTGTCGAGATCTATGGCCCTGAAAGTTCAGGTAAAACAACACTTGCTCTTCATTGTGTGGCCGAATGTCAGAAAAAGGGTGGTACCGCCGCCTTCGTTGACGCCGAACATGCCCTCGATCCGGTCTATGCGCGCAAGCTGGGCGTGGATGTGGGTGAACTTCTAATTTCTCAGCCCGATACCGGTGAGCAATCACTGGAAATCGCTGATACTTTAGTGCGTTCAGGTGCGGTTGACATTCTAGTGATCGATTCCGTGGCGGCCTTGACCCCGCGCGCCGAATTGGAAGGTGAGATGGGCGATAGCCTGCCGGGCCTGCAAGCGCGCTTGATGAGCCAGGCTTTACGTAAACTGACCGGGTCGATCTCGAAATCGAACTGCCTGGTGATCTTTATCAACCAGATCCGTATGAAAATCGGGGTGATGTTTGGTAATCCCGAAACCACGACCGGCGGTAATGCGCTGAAATTCTATTCCTCTGTGCGTCTGGATATTCGCCGTATTGGCGCGATCAAGGACCGCGATGAAGTCATCGGCAATCAGACCCGCGTCAAGGTCGTCAAAAACAAGGTCGCCCCACCCTTCCGTGAGGTGGAGTTTGATATTCTTTATGGCGAGGGCGTGTCGAAAATGGGCGAGATGCTCGATCTTGGCGTGAAGAGTAATATCATCGAGAAGTCAGGCTCTTGGTATTCTTACGATTCCCAACGCATCGGGCAGGGGCGTGAAAATGCGCGTAAATTCTTGCTGGACAATCCTGATATCGCTGACACCATTGAAGCCAAGGTGCGAAAGAATGCTGGTCTTCTGGCCGAAGAAATGCTGACCGGTCCTGAAGAGGGCGATGATATCGAAGGTCAAGATGATGAGGCGGCGTTGGGCTAGCTGTAGTGCGCTAATCCTATCAGCGTGGCTCGTCCTTTGAGTGGGTGAGCGACTTGGCCCCCCTGATGAGACTTGATATGTATGTTTAAAGGCGGGCGTTCAGCAAAACTGAAGGCCCGTTCTTATATTCAGATTGTGTCGGGGTAAGTCTCTTATCCCCTTATGTTTCCAGCCTTGCCGGAGTGTGTGCGCATGACTGCCCTACGTGATATTCGCTCTCAATTCTTAGGGTTTTTTGAGAAGGCGGGTCATAGCGTCGTTCAATCTGCGCCTCTGGTGCCGCAAGATGATCCGAGCTTGTTGTTCGTCAATGCCGGTATGGTGCCGTTTAAAAACCTCTTTACCGGTCAGGAAAAGCGCGATTACACCCGCGCGGCCTCCTCGCAGAAATGCGTGCGCGCGGGCGGTAAACATAACGACCTTGATAATGTTGGGTATACGGCGCGCCACCACACTTTCTTTGAAATGCTGGGGAATTTCTCCTTTGGTGATTATTTCAAAGAAGAAGCCATTTCAAATGCTTGGAATGTGGTGACAAAAGAATTTGGCCTTCCCCAAGATAAGCTGTTGGTGACCGTCTATTCTGAGGACGAGGAGGCGGCGAGCCTTTGGAAGAAAATTGCTGGCTTTGGTGATGATAAAATCATCCGCATCTCAACCTCGGACAATTTCTGGTCGATGGGCGATACCGGGCCATGCGGACCGTGTTCAGAGATTTTCTTCGACCATGGTGATGATATTTGGGGCGGGCCTCCTGGTTCCCCTGAAGAAGATGGCGATCGCTTCATCGAAATCTGGAATCTCGTCTTCATGCAGTTTGAGCAGAAGAGCGATGGTTCGCGTGTAAACTTGCCAAAACCCTCGATCGATACGGGTATGGGGTTGGAGCGGATCGCGGCCGTGCTTCAAGGCGTCCATAACAATTACGACGTTGATCTGTTCCAGCATTTGATCGAGGCCTCGCAAGAGGTCTTGAAATCAAAGGCTGAGGGTGAGGCTTTGGCGAGCCATCGTGTGATTGCCGATCATTTGCGCGCGACCAGCTTCTTAATTGCTGACGGGGTTACGCCGTCCAATGAAGGGCGCGGCTATGTCCTGCGCCGGATTATGCGCCGCGCCATGCGTCATGCGCACATTCTGGGCGCGCATGAGCCGGTCATGCACCAGCTCGCTCCGACTTTGGCCCGCGAAATGGGCGATGCCTTTCCGGAGCTTAATCGCGCTTTACCGGTGATCGAAGAGACCTTGCGCGGTGAAGAAGAGCGCTTCCAGCGCACTTTGGGCCGCGGTTTAGGCCTGTTGGAAGAGGCGATCAGCGATCTCACTGAGGGCCAAGCCCTTCCCGGTGATACGGCGTTTAAGCTTTATGATACCTATGGCTTCCCCCTGGATCTGACCCAAGATGCCCTGCGCGCCAAGGGGATTGAGGTCGATGTGGCCGGTTTCGATGCCGCCATGGACGCCCAAAAGGAAAAAGCCCGCGCGGTCGGGTTCAGCTCAGGCGATGCGGCCCCGGATGCGGTCTGGTTCAGCGTGCGCGAACGTGTGGGGGCGAGTGTCTTTACCGGCTATGACCATCTCAGCGGCAAGGGCGTGGTGACGAGCCTGGTGTCCGGCGGCGCTGAGGTCGATACGCTCGATGTTGGTCAAACCGGCGAGCTGGTCTTTGATGTGACGCCTTTCTATGCCGAAGGCGGGGGTCAGATCGGCGATGCCGGTGAGATCGTGTTCGCGGGCGGCGCGCGCTTTATCGTTGAAGATGTTAAGAAACGCGCGGGTGATGTCTTTGCTCATATTGGGCGTTTAGAGGGCGGCGCGATCACGCGCGGCGATGCGGCGAGCCTTGTGGTGGATGGCCCGCGCCGGGCCAAGACGATGGCCAATCACTCCGCCACGCACCTGATGCATGCAGCCTTGCGCGATACTTTGGGGCCGCATGTCACCCAGAAGGGTTCATATGTGGGCCCGGATCGTTTGCGCTTTGACTTCTCTCACGCCAAGGCATTGACCCGTGAGGAGATGGCGGCCATCGAGGGCGAGGTCAATCGCGTCATTCGCCAGAATGTTGAGACCGAAACCGCTGAAATGGCCCCCGAAGCCGCGATCGAGAAGGGGGCTTTGGCCCTCTTCGGTGAGAAATATGGCGAGAGCGTCCGCGTCTTGGCGATGGGCCAGGCGCGTGAGGGGGAAACCCGGGCTTATTCGGTGGAATTGTGCGGCGGCATCCATGTCGAGCGTACAGGCGATATTGCCCTCTTTAAGATCATTTCTGAAAGCGCGGTGTCATCAGGTATACGCCGGATTGAGGCCCTGACCGGTGAGGCGGCACGTCAATATCTCGAAGGTCAGGCGGATCTGGCCCGCGCGGCAGCGGATCTGTTAAAAGTTCCGACCACAGATTTGGAAACGCGCGTCTCAAGCCTGATTGAAGAGCGTAAATCCTTAGAACGTCAGCTTTCTGAAGCCAAGAAGAAGCTCGCCATGGGCGGCGGCGGTGCCGCCCCCGTTGGTCCCGAAACCTTGGGCGATATCCAATTTATGGGCCGTGTGGTTGACGGCGTTGGCGGTAAGGATTTGCGCGGCCTGATCGATGATGCGCGCACGCAAATGGGGTCGGGCATTGCCGCCTTTATCGGTGTCAATGATAGTAAAGTTGCCTTGGCCGTGGGCGTTACGGAGGATTTGACTGCGCGCTATTCTGCCGTGGATCTGGTGCGCATTGGCGCGGCACACGTGGGCGGTAAAGGCGGGGGCGGCCGCGCGGACTTTGCCCAGGCGGGTGGTCCCGATGCGGATAAAGCCGACAGCGCGCTGGAGGCCTTGCGCGCGCATTTAAGCGCTTAAATCATGGCCGAGATTATTGGGACCAAGATTATTGGGGCCGAGATTATCGGATCACAAGCGGTGGGTGAGGGTATCCTTGCCCGCCGTTTGGCGTTTAACGCTGCCCTGGCCCGGCATGACTTAACCGCCATGGCCGAGGTTTTGGACCCCAAAGCCCTTTTGATCACGGGTGATGATAATCAGTTGATTGACGGGCGTGAGGCGCAGATCGAGGCGTGGCGCTCTATCTTTTTGGCCAATCCCGATACGGTGTTTGAACGGGTGCCCGAACGGATCACCACCGCGCAGGGTCTTCCTCTGGCCAGCGAGATTGGGACGTGGCAGGGGCGCTGGAGTGAGCGGGGTGCGCCCAAATCCGCGCGCGGGGCGTATCACGCCAAATGGAAACGGCGCGGCAAGATCTGGGTTATTGACGCGGAAAGCTTCATCACGCTTGTCCGCGATTAGAGCGTCCATTTTGGAAAAACACTTTTTTTGACGCACCTCCTATAATACTCCGCCAACCTCTTTTAGGGCATGCTAAAATAGTAGTGATCAAAAAGGGGACCGGCGATGCATGACACGATGTGGATGAAGGATGCGATTGTATTTCTGATTGCGGCCGGTCTTGTTGTGCCTTTATTTCGCCTTGTGCGGATGAGCGCGGTTTTAGGGTTTTTGATCGCGGGTCTGGTCTTTGGTCCCTATGGGTTGGGCCGTCTGGCCGAGCATTTTGAGCTTCTCAACTGGATCACCATCACGGACCCGCATGCCGCCGAGCCCTTTGCTGAGCTGGGTGTGCTCTTTCTGCTCTTCATTTTAGGCCTGGAGCTGTCCTTTCAACGTCTCTGGCGTATGCGTCAGGCGGTGTTTGGCGCGGGTGGGCTACAGGCGCTATTAAGTGCCGCGGTGATCGCGGCCTTTTGCTTGATCGTTGGGTTTGAGCCCCGTGTGGCTTTAATCGCGGGCCTAGCCTTGGCCTTGTCCTCAACGGCTATTGTCATGCAGGTGTTGAGCGAAGAACGGCGCACCGCGACCCCTGTGGGCCAAAGCGCGCTGGCGGTGCTGTTGATGCAGGACATTTTGGTGGCCCCGATTTTGATTCTTGTGGGGCTGCTGACCACCCAAGGTGAAGGCGGCTTGATGAGCCTTCTGACCACCTCGGTTGTGCAAGGGGTGCTGGCGGTTGCGGTGATTGTTTTGATCGGACGCTTTGCGCTACGCCCGCTCTATCGCCTGGCGGTGCAATCGGGCGGGCGCGATCTGACCATGGCCTTGACCTTGGTGACGCTGATTGGTGCGGCTTTGATCACCGCGGGGGCTGGGCTTAGCCTAGCCTTAGGGGCGTTTTTGGCCGGAGTTCTGGTGGGAGAGACCGAGTTTCGTCATCAGACGGCGGTGGATTTGGAGCCCTTTAAGGGTCTCCTTTTAGGCTTATTCTTCATGACGGTCGGCATGAGCCTTGATTTAATGTCGATCCTGTCGAACTGGCCTTATGTGTTGGGCGGGCTGGTCATCCTCCTCACCTTGAAAAGTGTGATCGGTTATCTGGCGGTGCGGCTGTTTGGCTCGAAAAAAGCCTCCGCGCTTGAGGTGGCCGCGCTTTTGGCCCCGGCGGGCGAATTTGCCTTTGTGGTTATTGGGACTGCGCGCGTTACAGGTCTGATGGAAGGGCCGCAAGCAGATATGTTCAGCGCGATTGCCGGGCTTTCGATGATGATCATTCCGGCCATGGGTAAAGCGGGGCAATGGTTGGCCGATAAAGTGCCACAGGCCCAGGGCGCACAGGATGCGATGTATCTGCCAGCCGATCTCGATAAAAGTGATCACGTCATCATTATCGGTTTTGGCCGGGTTGGGCGCGCGGTGGCTGAAATTCTGCGCACCGAAGATGCGGATATTTTGGCCCTGGATGCCAATCCTGATCTGGTGGCCCAGCATCGCGAAGCCGGTTGGAATGTCTATTATGGTGATGCCAGCCAGGCCGATATTCTCCACCATGCTGATCTTGATCGCGCCTCGATGGTGATCTTGACCTTGGATAATCCGTTTAAGGCCTATCGCATTGTGCGCGCCGTGCGCGAGGTGCGCGAAGAGGTGCCGATCTTTGCGCGCGCTCATGATTGTGATCACGCCAATGAGCTGACAAAGCTGGGCGTATCCTATGTGATCCCGGAAACAGTGGAGGCGGGGCTGCAGATCGCGGGACGGGCATTGGAGGAATTTGGCCTCGCCCCGGAAGTGGTGCGCGATCGTTTGGCGTGCGAGCGTGAGAATGTCTACAAGCATGCCGTCACACGCGAGCTATCCTCGGCGGCAGAATAAGTCAGCGCTGAAGAAGAAAAAAACATGTCATCCCGGAGAAGCGAAGCGCACATCCGGGATCTATTACGCTCGCCATTCAGGCACATAGATCCCCGATCAAGTCGGGGATGACAGGTGAGTTATTCATCGCCATTACGGATGACGAAGGGGGTGTGCTCCCCTGCATGCGGGGGAGCTGTCAGCGAAGCTGACTGAGGGGGCATGGACCCCGGGTCGCATTGCGTTGTGCGCTAGGGGATGTGCGCTTTGCTTCTCCGGGATGACACAAGAAGATAAATACTCTTCCAGCATGGACCCCGGATCAAGTCCGGGGCCGCGCAGAGGCGACAATACTTACCAGGTTCCCGGCCTTGAGCCGGGATCCATTCGACCCATCGGTTGTTCTCAAGTAGGCGATAGCCGATAGGCAAAAAAAGCGTATGCCCGCTGCGAAGCGAGGATGACAAACAATAACACGCCCCCTCCGGTCCTATCGGACTACCTCCCCCGCGATGCAGAGGAGGGCAAGGCTTGCACCCATTGCCCCAAATCAAGTCGTAATGAAACTTTGTGTAATGACCTTCTGAGTGCAAACAAAAAAGGCCGGGCAGAGCCCGACCTTTTCAGAGTTCAAGATCAATATTGACCTTAGTCTTTCATGGCTTCAGCGAAGCGCTCACCGACTTTGTCGAGGAAGCCTTCGGTCGACAGCCAGCCTTGCTGATCACCGACCAACAGGGCCAGGTCTTTAGTCATGAAGCCGGCTTCAACGGTCTTGATGATGGTGTCTTCCAGTTTCGCGGCGAAATTCATCACCGCTTCATTGCCATCCATGCGGCCACGGTGCGACAGGCCTTGGGTCCAGGCAAAGATCGACGCGATGGAGTTGGTTGAGGTTTTCTCACCGCGCTGATGCTGGCGATAGTGACGGGTCACGGTGCCGTGGGCGGCTTCGGCCTCAACGGTTTTGCCATCGGGGCTCATTAGAACAGAGGTCATCAGCCCCAAAGAGCCAAAGCCCTGAGCGACGGTGTCAGACTGCACATCGCCGTCATAGTTCTTACACGCCCAAACAAAGCCGCCTGACCATTTCATGGCCGATGCGACCATGTCGTCGATCAAACGGTGTTCGTAAGTAATGCCTTTGGCGTCGAAATCGGCTTTGAATTCTGCATCGAAGATGTCTTGGAACAGGTCTTTGAAGCGCCCGTCATAGGCTTTCAAAATCGTGTTCTTGGTCGACAGATAAACTGGCCAACCGCGCTGCAAGCCATAATTGAAGCTGGCGCGGGCGAAGTCTTTAATAGACTCGTCCAGATTATACATGCCCATCGCCACGCCGCTACCTGGGAAATCAAAGATTTCGTGGGTAATCGGCGCGCTGCCATCGGCCGGGGTGTAGGTCATGGTCAGCTTGCCAGGACCTGGAACAACCATATCGGTCGCCCGGTATTGATCACCAAAGGCGTGACGGCCGATGACGATTGGCTGGGTCCAACCCGGGACCAAGCGTGGCACGTTGGAGATCACGATGGGCTCACGGAAGACCACACCGCCCAGAATGTTACGGATGGTGCCATTGGGCGAGCGCCACATTTTCTTGAGGCCAAATTCCTCAACGCGCGCTTCATCGGGGGTGATGGTGGCGCATTTCACGCCGACGCCGTAATGCTTGATCGCTTCGGCGGCTTCGACCGTGATTTGGTCGTCGGTCTCGTCACGCTTGGTGACAGACAGGTCATAATATTTCAGGTCGATGTCGAGATAAGGGAGAATCAATTTCTCTTTGATCAGGGCCCAGATGATCCGGGTCATCTCATCGCCATCAAGCTCAACGACCGGAGTGTCGACTTTGATCTTCGCCATGATTGAGAACTTTCATTTTTGTTGACGGTATGCGAAAGGGGGACCCCCTTCGCGGGGCTGC
This sequence comes from Woodsholea maritima DSM 17123, assembly GCF_000382325.1. Classification (GTDB taxonomy): domain Bacteria; phylum Pseudomonadota; class Alphaproteobacteria; order Caulobacterales; family Maricaulaceae; genus Woodsholea; species Woodsholea maritima. The sequence continues at coordinate 39,202 of NZ_KB908056.1, read as the reverse complement.
ACTGCGACGATGAGAGGCTGCGCTCTCTTACGTCAGGGAAAAACATTGCGGGTGATCTAGCACCCTCAGCGGATTTGCAAAAGAGGCTCTACAGTTGATGACCCCTGCCTTTGTCTTAGTCGGCCCGCAACTGGGTGAAAATATTGGCGCTGCGGCCCGTGTGATGGGTAATTTCGGCTTATCCGATTTACGCATCGTTGCACCGCGTGATGGCTGGCCCAACCCGAAAGCGGTCTCTATGGCGGCCGGTTCGCCGGTGCTGGAAAAGGCGCAGCTATATGATGATCTCGAATCAGCGATTGGCGAATGCACCTATCTGTTTGCCACAACGGCGCGCCCGCGCGGCATGGTCAAGCCTGTGTTCAATGCGCGCGATGCCATCGGCCAGATGAAAACGCTAATCAAAGAGAATCAAAAGGTTGGCATTTTATTTGGGGCGGAAAAGTCCGGTCTGCCCAATGAGGCCGTGACGATGGCCAATGCGATCATCACCTTGCCGGTGGATCGCTCTTTTTCATCGCTCAATCTATCCATGGCGTGCGGGGTGTTGGCGCATGAATGGGCTGCCGGGGCTCCCATCGACACTGATTTTATCACGGCGGAGCCGATGGCGAGCCGTGAGGATTTAGAGCGCCTTTATGTTCATTTCGAAGAAGAGCTGGAAAAGGGTGGGTTTTTCTATCCCCCTGAAAAAAAGCCCCTTATGGTGCAGAACTTACGCAATATCTTTGCGCGCGGTGGTTTGACCGAACAAGAGGTGCGCACCTTACGCGGTGCCATTAAAGCCTTGGCCAAGGGGCGCGGCAAATATGGTTTGCGCAAGGGGGAGGCCGGCGAAGCTAAACCCATAGAGTAAGGCCAATAATCACCGGCATGATCACAAAGCCGGGAAAACCCAAAATATAACCGATGGCATAGAGCCGATAATAACGCCCGGACAAGCGCTCATGCGCGGCGCGCGCGCGTTGGCTCTCGAAGCGAATACGCGCTTGCAGGCCCATTTGCCAGATCCAAAATATGATCACACCCAGATAGAGCCCCAGCGCAAGGGGGCCGGGCTCTAGGGCGATCCGTGCACCGCTGCCGGTCAGCTTGACGGCCAGAAAGGGCGCACAGCCCAACAGGGCGGGGGTGTTCAAGAACAGATTGGTGCGAAAGGCGAGGTCTGAGGTAATGGCCAGATCGCGCGCATCCCTTGTGCCATTGGCGAGCGCCAACATGGTGCCCGTCGCGGCACTGCCGCCCCAAGACAGCGCGGCAAAGAACAGAAAAAAACCATCTGCAAGGCTCATGCGCGCATCCTTGGCTCTGTAAAGCATAGGACCAAGCGGTATTTTTCAGGAGGATAAAGCGATTCGCGCCAGGCCTTGCCTGTTGAAACGCGCTCCCGCGTAACCCTCTCCTGACAAAAGGTGTCAGGAGGACTGTGTCATCATGATCTCCTCAGCTAGTCTAAGGGACAAGGAAGGGATCAGGTATGAGCCTTGCGATATTAAGAGCCGATCAGTGGAATTATATGCACTCCAGCAATCCGCCGGTGGTGGAGACGGTGCGATTTCGCTTGAAGCCAGGGATTAGTGATGAGGCGTTTTTGATCGAGGCAGAGAAAGCTTCGGATTATGTCTCTTGCTTTGCCGGTTTTATGGGCCGGCGCTTGTCGAAGCAGGAGGATGGGCTGTGGCTTGATCATCTCCACTGGGCCTGTCTGGAGGATGCCCGCGCGGCCTCTGAAGGGTTTATGAGTGAGCCCGGCCTTCAGGCTTTCATCGCCGCCATCGACACCGCGATGATGGAGTTCAAGCACGCCAAACTGATGCATTTTGCCGCCTGATAAGGATTAGTGTGATGCGCCGGACCGATCGATTATTTGAACTGATCCAGATATTCCGCGATGGCCGCCTGCACCGGGCTGAAGACCTGGCTGAGGTCCTGGGTGTTTCGCAACGCACGGTGTACCGCGATATTGAAAGCCTGGTGGGCTCGGGCATTGCCATCGAGGGCGCGCGCGGGGTCGGCTATTTGCTGCGCGAACCGGTGCATCTGCCGCCCTTATCTTTTACTGAGGAAGAATTGCGCGCCTTGCATCTGGGGGCACAAATGGTTTCAGCCTATGCCGATGCGGCCCATGATCGGGCGGCAAAGGCGGCGCTCTCCAAGATTGATGCGGTGCTGCCGAGTGACCGTCCACGCTCGGGCCATTCTTGGGGCTTTTGGGTCAGTGGGGCGCAGGGTGAGCGCGAAGCGCGCTCTGCGCTCGCCCCGTTAAGCGAAGCCATTCGTACCCGTCATAAAGTCTCGATCAATTATATCTCGCTGAAAGAGGAAACCAGTGCGCGCACTGTGCGTCCGTTACAGATTGAATGCTGGGGTCATGTGTGGACGTTTACCGCGTGGTGTGAATTGCGCGAGGATTTTCGCATGTTCCGCATTGATCGCCTGGCGTCCTATGTGGTGCTCGAAGAGCGGTTTCGCGATGAGCCGGGCCGTTCACTCACCGATCTGCTCGCGCGTATGTGTCCGAAGGAAGACATTACCCATTATCGCCCCTCTCACGGGCCGGTGGGCCTTCCCAGCTTTACAGCCAAGAGGAATTGACTTCAGGGCTGAAATGCGTATTTTGCCCGCTTTCCCACAGCCGGAAGAGCGTGCTCTGTCTGGTCTATTTCTATTGTCACGGGATGATGTGCGTGCCGCCGTTTCAATCGTGAGGGACCTGGGAATGTCCTTCGCCGGTGCATATCGTAGAAGAGAGTATTGATGTCTAAGCGTCATTCGCAGAAGTACAAAATCGACCGCCGGATGGGTGAAAACATTTGGGGTCGTCCAAAATCTCCAATCAATAGCCGCCCTTATGGCCCTGGTCAGCACGGCCAACGTCGTAAAGGCAAGATGTCTGACTTCGGCCTTCAGTTGATGGCTAAGCAGAAACTCAAAGGCTATTACGGCAACATCACCGAAAAACAATTCCGCCGCATCTATGACGAAGCCTCTCGTCGTAAAGGCAACACCGCGGAAAACTTGATCGGTTTGCTGGAATCTCGTTTGGACGCGATCGTATACCGCGCCAAGCTGGTCCCAACCGTGTTCGCCGCACGCCAGTTCATCAACCACGGTCACGTGAAGGTCAATGGTGTTCGCACCAACATCCCTTCTTACCGTATCAAGCCGGGTGATGTAATCGAAGTGCGTGAAAAGTCTCGCAATATGGCTCTGGTGCTGGAAGCCCTGGAATCGCCAGAGCGTGACATTCCTGATTATGTCGATGTTGACGCCAAAGCGTTGAAGGTGACTTTCACACGGATTCCGGAATTCAATGATGTTCCTTATCCTGTGAAAATGGAACCAAACCTGGTGGTCGAATTCTACTCCTCTTAAGGGGACGGCATTCGCAACAGACAAAGGCTGCATGGGTTTGCCATGCAGCCTTTTTTCTTGTTGTGCGTTATTTCCATGATCTGTCTTCACTTTGCCCTGTTTTAGCCATCGAGATCGCGTTATGGTGGCCCCAACGGGGATGGTTAAGCGTAGGGGAAGTGCCATGGCTGTGATGAAATGGATGCGTACGGGCTTGGGTCTGACGGTGGTGACGCTTGGGCTGGCCGCGTGTGGTCACTCGAACTATCCTCCCTATGAGCCTCCTTATACTCCCGTGGGTGAGGCCGTTTATGGCTGGCGCCTAGAGGCCAATGGCGATCTGGTGGTGCGCGTGCGCTCTAGCGGGTGCACCAATGATGCTAGCTTCGAACCCTATGTTGAGGGTGGCCCCGGTTGGGATTTCGATGTTGAGCTGATCCGCATCCATGAAGATCTGTGTGAGGCTTTCTTCCCCAATGGCGTGGAAGTGACTTATACCCGCGACGATCTGGGCTTGCCGCCGGGCGCGCGTTTGCGCCTGATCAACCCGGTTCAGCGTTAAGACGCGCTCAGCCAGTCTTCGAGATGATGGCGCACACGAAGGATCAAAATATCCGGCGTGCCGTCGTCTTGCATGTAAATGATGATATGCGCTTGGCAGCGATGAATGCGCACATGCGGGTTTAGCTCCCTGCGTAGGCGGGCCAAGTGCGGATATCTGCCCAGCGTTTCAAAGGCGTCTATCAATACCTGCCAGTAGGCGTCGACATGGTGCGCGCTGTAATGGGCGTAGCCATAATCAAGTAAAGCCTGGAGATCCGCTTCAGCCGCCCGACTGAGGCGATAGGTCATGTTGTCGAATGCGTTTTAAAGCGCGCTTTAATGTCGCTAACGCTGGCAGAGCTGATGCCGCTCGCCAGGGCTTCATCGACATAGGTCTGTAAAGCTGAAATTTTGGCTTCGCGGTCTTGGTCGCGTCGGATTAAGTCGCGCACATAATCACTGGCATTGCTGAAGCGCCCGGTTTCTGCACGCGTTTCAACCCAGTCTTTCAGGGCTTGGGGCAGCGAGACATTCATAGTGGCCATGGTGACATCCCTTTGGCAATCTTTGCCACAATACTGCATCCGCTGGGTTCAGACAACATAAAGCCGCCCCAGATCTGAGGCGGCTTTTTTATTTTTAAAGCTTGGGTCTGAAGCTTAGTTCAGAACGCCTTTATCATTGAGGAAGGCTTTAAGCTCGCCGGTTTCGAACATCTCTTTAACGATGTCACAGCCGCCAACAAATTCTCCTTTGACATAGAGCTGCGGGATGGTCGGCCAATCGGAGAATTCCTTGATGCCTTGGCGTACGCCATCATCTTCCAGCACATTGACTGAATGATAAGTCAGGCCCAAATGGTCCAGCACCCGCGCCACGACGGACGAAAATCCGCATTGGGGGAAGACGGGTGTGCCCTTCATGAACAGCACCACATCATGGCTGGAAACAGTGTTTTTGATGTCGTCAAGGATGGCTTGGTCAGTCATGAGAAGACGCTCCACAAGAGGTTAAGGGGCTTTGGTTTCTAGGGCCAGGGCATGCAACTCCCCCCCCATTTTGTCACCTAAAGCGGCATAGACTTTTTGATGCTGGCGCACGCGCGGCAGGCCGCGAAAGCTTTCAGACGTAATGATCGCTTTCCAGTGATCATTATCCCCGGCCAGATCAATCATCTCGATCTCAGCATCAGGAATGCCCACTTTAATCAGGGCGATGATGGCGTCTGCGGGCATGGGCATGGGCGCGTGTCCTTTATTCTTTCGCCCTCAATATAGTGCGCGTTTTCATAGCATGCAGCCTCATGGCGCTGTAGGCTGACAAAAAATCGCAGGGACCATCCCTGCTCATAGCTCGGGGAGGGGCTTATGAAGTCAATTCTTATGGCCGGTATGGTCGCATCATTCGCCGTCATCACGCTGGGTGCGTGTTCGGGGGAAGGTCCGCGATTGCAGGCCCGCGAACAACAAGCCCTTGAAGATGTGCGCATCTTGTCGGCGGATGAAATGGCTGGGCGTGCCATTGGCACCCAAGGCGGGGCTTTGGCGCGCGATTACATCCTTGCGCGTTATACTGAGATGGGCTTGCAGCCCTTGGGCGACAGTTTCGAGCATCCTTTCAGCTTTGAACAAGCCATTGATTTTCGCGATCCTGAGAGTGCGCGTGAAACCTTTCAAGGCATCAATCTGATCGCGCGTATTCCCGGTGAAAGCGCTGGGCCTGTCATGGTCGTGGGCGCACACTATGATCATGTCGGCGTAATCGAGGATGAGATTTATAATGGTGCCGATGACAATGCTTCAGGCGTTGCCGGGCTGCTCGCCATCGCGCAGAGCTTTATGGATCACCCTCCCGCCCATGATGTGATCCTTATCGCCTTTGATGGTGAGGAGATGGGCCTTCGCGGCGCGCGGGCCTTTGTGGATGAGCCGCCTTTGGATCTCACCACAGTGGCCTTCATGCTGAATATGGACATGATCGGCTATAATACGAAGAATGAACTTTATGCCGTTGGCACCTATCACTTCCCCTTCTTGAAGCAGATGATCGAAGCTGCGGCCATCCCTGCGCCGGTAACCTTGTTGATGGGCTATGATGAGCCCAGCGATAATCCCCGCAATGACTGGACTTTGCTGTCAGACCAAGGGGCCTTCATTCGGGCGGGTATTCCGGCGATATATCTGGGTGTGGAAGATCATGAGCATTACCACGAACCCAGTGATGATTATGAGGTCCTGACGACGGAGTTCTTCCTGGGGGCGATCGCGGTCAGTGTCGATGTCGCCCACCGCGCCGATGCGCAGCTGGATGAGATCGCTGAGGCCCATGCAGCCCAGAAAGCTGCAGCTCAACAGGCGGGAGAGTAGGGAAGACACTGTCTGCCCAATCAAGTTGGGGTGACAAGATCAGGCAAAGGGGCGTCTTAGCCCTGTTGTGTCATCCCGGACTTGATCCGGGATCTATGCACTCTGATGGCCAACTCGATAGATCCCGGGTCGCGCTAACGCTTGCCCGGGATGACAGGTGTTCTTAATTTCTCACTTCGCTGCGGGCGGACGGTCGATCTTGTCATCCACGACGTGATCGGGGATCTATGCACTTTGATGGCAAACTCAATAGATCCCGGATGTGCGCTTCGCTTCTCCGGGATGACAAGTATTTAGAAGTGCATCCTGGCGTCGCCTTGTCTGACAGAAGCATAAAAAAACCCCGCTCGACTGAGCGGGGCTTTTTATTGACAAGCGTATGAGGCTTTATTCCGCGGCGGCGGCTTCACCGGCCATCAAGGCGGGCAGCCAGCCATCATGGCCGGTTTTGAGGCGAATGAGATCCAGACCATGACCGCCATTGATCGTGATCGCATCCCCGCCAGCAAGGCCCAACACATCCACAGGCACGCCTGCGGCTTTGGCATTGCGACGAATGTCTTCAGCGATAGCGGGCTTGGCTGCGATCAGATAGCGGGCCTGATCTTCACCGAACAGCCAGGCAAAGACCGGCAGATCGCCATTATACGCCAGCTTAATGCCGATCATATTGGCGAGCGCCATGTCGGCGACACCACAGGCGAGCCCACCATCAGAGAGGTCATGGACGATCTTGGCGCGACCGGCTTTGATCTCGGCGCGTACGAAATCGCCATTGCGCTTCTCAACGGCCAGATCAACGGGCGGGGCCGAGCCATCTTCATCGCCTTCGACATGACGCATATAGAGTGAAGCGCCCAGATGACCGTGGGTTTCCCCAATGATCAACAGGACATCGCCCGCTTCCAACCCACCATAGGTGGCGCGCTGATCGAGCTGTTCGATCAGGCCCACCGCACCGACCGCAGGGGTCGGGGGAATGGCCTGACCATCGGTTTCATTATACAGCGAGACATTGCCCGAAACGACGGGGAAGTTGAGGGTGCGACACGCCTCAGCCATGCCTTCGATACAGCCCACAAATTGACCCATAATCTCAGGACGTTCTGGATTGCCAAAGTTCAGGCAATCGGTGATGGCGATGGGCTCAGCGCCCACGGCGGTCAGATTGCGCCAGGCTTCGGCGACCGCTTGCTTACCACCCTCATAAGGGTCGGCATAGCAATAGCGCGGTGTGCAGTCGGTCGTTATCGCCAAGGCTTTATCGCTCTTGTGAATGCGCACGATTGCGGCATCGGCCGGGTTCTGGGATGAGGCCACGGTGTCGGCCATGACATGGCGATCATATTGTTCCCAGATCCAGCGCTTGGACGCCATGTCCGGGCTGGTCATCAGGGTATAGAGCGCTTCACCCAGGTGAGCGGGCGCTTTTAAGCGGTTGGGATCAATATTGGCACGCACTTCCGAGGGCAGGTGCGGGCGGTCATATTTGGGAGCCTTATCGCCGATCGGATCGAGCGGCAGGTCACAGACCACTTCGCCTTTATGCTTCAGGACCAAGCGCTTGGTATCGGTGGTGACGCCGATGGTGGCAACATCCAGATCCCATTTCTTGAAAATCCGCTCTGCGATGTGTTCAGAGCCGGGCTTCAAGATCATCAACATGCGCTCTTGCGATTCAGAGAGCATCATCTCGTAAGCCGTCATGGCGGTTTCGCGCTGAGGCACATGATCGAGGTTCAGCTCGATCCCGACCCCGCCTGACGAGGCCATCTCGACAGAAGAAGAAGTCAAACCGGCTGCGCCCATATCCTGGATTGAGGAAATGGCGTCTTCGCTCATCAATTCCAGACAGGCTTCGATCAGCTTTTTCTCGGTGAAGGGATCGCCAACCTGAACGGTGGGGCGGTTCTCTTCAGAGCCTTCGCCAAATTCTGCTGAGGCCATGGTTGCGCCATGGATGCCATCACGCCCGGTTTTCGAGCCGACATACAGCACCGGATAGCCGATCTCACGCGCGGCCGCGGTGAAGACCTTATCCCGGTCGGCTAGGCCCACAGCCATGGCATTGACCAGGATATTGCCGTTATAGCCTTTGTCGAAATTGGTCTCACCGCCCACGGTGGGCACGCCGACGCAATTGCCATAGCCGCCAATCCCGGCCACGACGCCAGAGACGAGCTGGCGGGTTTTAGGATGGCTGGGATCACCAAAGCGCAGCGCATTCATGAGCGCAATCGGGCGTGCGCCCATGGTGAAGACATCGCGCAAGATACCGCCGACGCCGGTCGCCGCGCCCTGATAAGGCTCGATATAAGAGGGGTGATTGTGGCTTTCCATCTTGAAGATGGCCACTTGATTATCGCCGATATCGACCACGCCGGCATTTTCACCAGGGCCATAGACCACGCGCTCACCGGTGGTGGGGAATTTACCCAAATGCAGGCGAGAGGATTTGTAAGAGCAATGCTCTGACCACATCACCGAGAAAATGCCCAGCTCAACGATATTGGGCGCGCGGCCCAATTCTTTGAGAATGACCTCATATTCCTCGGCCGTGACATGATCGAGGGCGATGGCTTCATCAATGCCCTCGGCGTATTTTGGATCTACCGATGCCATTATTTGAGGCCTCCCAAAATGCTTTCAAACAGCGCAAGGCCATCGGTGCCGCCATGATGGGCATCAATCGCGCGCTCTGGGTGGGGCATCATGCCCAGCACATTGCCCTTTTCATTGCTGACACCGGCAATATCTCGCATCGAGCCATTGGGGTTCTTGCGATAGCGCAAAATCACCTGACCTTCGCCTTCGATGCGGTCCAAGGTCGCCTGATCGGCAAAGAAATTACCGTCATGGTGGGCGATCGGGAAGACCACGTCTTTACGATCCCCATAGGCATGGGTGAAAGCAGAATTGTGGTTTTCGATGGTCAGCGGGGCGGGTTCACACACAAAGCGTAGGCCCGCATTACGCATCAAGGCACCGGGTAACAGCCCCGCTTCGGTCAGGATCTGAAAGCCATTGCACACGCCCAGAACCGGCACGCCGGCTTCGGCCTTTTTGACCAGATCCTGCATGACGGGTGAGCGCGAGGCGACCGCGCCAGAGCGCAGATAATCCCCATAGGAGAACCCGCCGGGGACCATGATGAAGTCGAGACCGTCGGGCAATTGACTGTCGCCATGCCAGACCATCAGGGGAGCTTTTCCGGTTACGGCCTCCAAGGCCATCGCGGCATCGCGATCACAATTGGAGCCCGGAAAGACGATGACTGCGGTTTTCATCGCGAAACTGTCCTCGTCCGTTAGGGATTAAGCCGAAAGCTCGATCGAGTAATTTTCAATCACCGGATTGGCCAGCAACTTGTCGCACATCGCCTTGACCTGGTCATGGGCGGCTTCGGCGTCGGCGGTATGAAGCTCAACTTCGATGAGCTTGCCTTGACGCACACTGCCCACGCCTTCAAAGCCCAAATGCTTCAAAGAGCCGGAAATGGCTTCGCCTTGCGGGTCCAAGACACCGTCTTTCAAGAATACGTGGATGCGCGCTTTCATTTGCCGGCCTCATTCGTGTCAGTCAAAACTTGGTTTTCTTTCATAATGCCCAGACGGCGGGCCACCTCGGCATAGGCCTCGGTGACATTGCCCAGATCGCGGCGGAAGCGATCCTTGTCCATCTTTTCATTGGTGGCCATATCCCACAAACGGCAATTATCCGGTGAGATTTCATCAGCCAGGATCACGCGGGTCAGCTGGTCTTCGTCAAACTGACGCCCAAATTCCAGCTTGAAGTCGATCAAGCGAATGCCGACCGCCGCAAACAGGCCTGAGCAGATATCATTGACGCGTAAAGACATGGCGACCATCTCATCGAGCTCGCCATGGCTGGCCCAGCCAAAGGCGGTGATATGGTCTTCTGAGACCATAGGGTCATCGAGCGCATCGTCTTTATAATAAAACTCAACAATCGTGCGCGGCAGCTCTTCGCCTTCATCCAGGCCAAAGCGTTTGGCGATGGAGCCGGCGGCGACATTGCGGATCACCACCTCCAGGGGGATGATCTCCACCTGATGGACCAATTGCTCGCGCATATTCAGGCGTTTGATGAAATGGTTGGGAATGCCCATCCGGGTCAGATGGCCCATGACGTGTTCTGAAATCCGATTGTTCAGAACGCCCTTGCCTTCCAAAGTGGCTTTCTTCTTGGCGTTGAACGCCGTCGCATCATCTTTGAAATGCTGGATCAAGGTGCCAGGTTCTGGACCTTCATACAGAATTTTGGCTTTGCCTTCGTAGAGTTTTTTTCCGCGGGACATGGGCCTTGGGCGCTCCGTGGTTGGCGGGCATGCCTCGAAAGCTCGCGCGTGCGCCCGCATGAGGGGCGGTGAAGGGGGGTGAGGTCCGATCTGTTCGGCACCACCGGGCTTCTCCCGCCCGAATAAAGACGAAACGGCCCAGATGATTTAAATCAGATCCTGGGCCGCTTTTTAAGGCCAGACGTTACTCCGAAGCGTTCGCCCTCGCAATATCGGCGCGCTGTTGAAAAGCCTCTTTGTACGGCGCAAATGCACAAAGTAATATTAATCAAGTTTAGAAACACGCATTTAAGAGGAGTTGTATAAAAGAAGCGCTTGCACTGGCAGAGGAGCAAGCGTGAATGAAAGCCTTTAAAGATCGTGCGATGGCCTTCTCTAATCAATTTGGCCATGAACAAAGTTTGGAATTTAAAGCTAAAATGCGCCGGAACAAAAAAATTGGCCGGCGTGCCGCGCGCCTGATGGGGCGCACAGGTGCGGATGTCTTAAGTTATGCCGATGAGGTGTTAAGCGCCAATATCGCCGGCGGGCAGGGCAGCCTGTTCGCAAAACTCAAAGCCGATTTCCACACCCATGGGGTGGAGATGTCAGATCGTCAAATTCAAAAATTTATCGATGAAACCATGAGCGAAGCCTATGGCGAGTTGATGGTGTCCTAGGCCAAAGGGGTGAGGCCTAGATCGTTTTGCAAGCAAGCCTCACCCTTTGGATGACCGTTTCTTTATAAAAAAATCACTGTTTCCAGACGCTGGCATACAGGTTCGTGAATTGCTTTCCCGCGCGCCGCATTCTAAGTAGAAGATCAAGAGAAGATCCTTATCTATGGAGTGCGCCCATGTCAGGCTTGGATGATCGCGAAAGCGCGTTTGAAAACAAATTTGCCCATGATCAAGACCTTGAGTTCAAAGCTGTTGCGCGTCGCAACAAGCTGTTGGGCCTTTGGGCTGCTGAGCTGATGGGCCTTTCTGGCGATGAGGCTAATGCCTATGCCGCTGAAGTCGTCAAATCCGATTTCGAAGAAGTTGGCGAAGAAGACGTCTTCCGTAAAGTCTCAGGTGATTTGGCCGCGAAGAATGTGGACCAGTCTGAGCATCAGATCCGCCGTCAGATGGCTGATTTGATGATTGAGGCGCGTGCGCAAGTCTCTGCGGCTTAATATCTGATGCAATCGCTGCGGCATCGCCTGATCAATCTTGACGGATTGGACCTCAGTTCAATTGAGGGCGGGCGATGCTTGGCGGTTATGGATGGGGCGTGTGCGGTCTGTAGCTGGGGCGCGCGAACGCTTAGCCAGCATGATGGCGATGATTGTATTCGTATCGCGACGATCCAATCGCCCTTGGGCATTGCCCTTTTGGAACGTGCTGGATTAAGCGCTGAAGATCCGCAAACCTGGATGGTCCTGCACCAGGGCCATGTCTATACCCATGCCAGTGCGATGATTTTCCTGGGCCAAAGGCTTGCCGGGGGCTGGGCCATTCTTGCGCGCTGTGCGCAGCTTTTCCCTCTTCGTGTCCTTGATTATGTCTATGGTGTGCTGGCACGAAACCGTGTGCGCTGGTTTGGGCGTGCGGATATGTGCGCCTTACCGGATGCGCGGCTCAAAGCGCGCCTTGTCACGTAAAGTCGACCTGTGATCAAGGCCCCTGTGGTATTTCGTGCTCAGACTTAAAGCCCCGCGTTAAGTCAAGTCGCGCAAGACTATGTCGCGCGCATGCTGGCTTTACCGGCGATGGTGGAGTGGTATGAGGCGGGCCTGAAGGAGCCTTGGCGCGATGAACCCCATGAGGCTGAAGTGCGCACGGCCGGTCAGATCACGGCCGATTATCGTTATTCTTAGCCTTGCCAGGCGAGGGCGCGTTCAAACGCATCCTCAATATCCTCGGCGCTATAGCGTGCGGTGATCACTTCCAGGACTTGTCCGCTATCGCGGTCCATCAATACCAGGACGCCCAGCTGGTTTTGGTAATGATTAAACACCCCGACCAAGCCCTCGGCGCGGGCTTGATCGCGCAAGGTCTCTTCATCGCGAAAGCTGAAATCAAAGCGCACAAAATGGATGCGACCCTGATAGTCGCGCTTGGCTGCATTCAATCTCGGCTCAAGGATATGGCAGGGGGGGCACCAGGTGGAGCGAAAGAGCACGCCCGCGATGCGCGCCTCGTCCTGGGCCTGGCTGGTGCCAGATACGCCCAGGCATATTCCCAAACCGATCAATAGGGCGAGAAGCCAGTTTCGCATAACGCACTCCCAAATCTAGGGATGGTTTAAAAGCTAACGCTCCCTCTGGCCAGTCTCAAACGACTCTCAAACGACGCGGGGAGGGGGCCCTCACGCGCGTGTGTGGGCCGCGCTATAGGCTGTGATCAACGCCATATAGTCTTCCACCGGCGGAAAGCCATCGAAACTATGCTCAACAGGAAGATTGACCCAGTTGAGCTTAGCGCTGGTCATGGTTTCAATGAAGGGCGTGGCCCAGCTGAGATCCTCAAACAGGGTTGGGCGCACATTGACGAAGTCAGGGAGGCCGGTAATCCGGGTGAACATCCAGCTTTTGCACTCTGGGCAACAAAAATGATCCAGCTGCGGGCCTTGAAGGCCGCCCTTCACAGGGGTGCCTTTGGTGACTTTAAAGCCGGCGCTGGGGATCATGGCGGTGAGGGAGAAAGCACTGGCGCTCATCTTTTGACAGCCCCGGCAATGACAGGCCGCCGTCATCAGCGGCTGGGCGGAAACCTCTATCTCTACCGCACCGCAGCGGCAGGTCCCGGTTTGAGGTAAAGGGGGCTGAGACATGGTAAAGTTCTCGTCAAAAATGTCCCCTATCGGCGATCCGATAGGGGAAATAAGGTCTTAATCGGCAAAAACGCGATTGAAAATCGTATCGACATGTTTGAGATGATAGGCCTCATCAAACAGGCTTTCGATGGTTTCAACGCTTAATAGGGCGGTGACATCGGCGTCATTTTTCAAATGCTCGACCAATTGCCCGCCTTCATCCCAGGTCTTCATGCCATTGCGTTGCACCAGGCGATAGGAATCCTCGCGAGAGGCCCCTGCTTGGGTCAGGGCCAGCAGAACGCGCTGTGAATTGTGGATACCGCCATAGGCTTCGAGATTTTCCCGGCAGCGATCTTCATGCACGATCAGGCTTTCGATCATGGATGCTGTGCGCATCAGGGCGAAGTGTAGATGCGCGGTCGCGTCCGGGCCAATGCCGCGCTCCACGGAGGAGTGCGAGATATCGCGCTCATGCCACAGGGCGACATTTTCCATCGCTGGAACAACGGCTGAGCGCACCAAGCGCGCCAGGCCGGTCAAATTCTCGGTCAGGATCGGATTGCGCTTATGCGGCATGGCCGAGGAGCCCTTTTGCCCCTTGGAGAAATATTCCTGGGCTTCACGCACTTCAGAGCGTTGAAGGTGGCGCACTTCGACGGCGATATTTTCAATGGCCGAGGCAATCAGGCCTAAAACGGCAAAATAATTGGCGTGGCGGTCGCGCGGAATAACCTGGGTTGAAACCGGCTCAACGCTGAGGCCCATTTTCTCGGCGACATGGGCTTCGACCTGGGGATCGACATTGGCGAAGGTTCCGATCGCACCAGAAATGGCGCAGGTCGCAATCTCCTCACGCGCACGCACCAGACGCTCGCGGTTGCGGGCAAATTCAGCATAGAAGCGGGCGAATTTCAGACCCATCGTGGTCGGTTCGGCATGAATGCCATGGCTGCGCCCGATACAAATGGTGTTTTTATGTTCCATCGCGCGAGTTTTTAGCGCGGCGAGGACTTTATCCATCGCCTCAAGCAAAAGATCCGAGGCGCGCTTTAACTGAACGGCCAGGCAGGTATCCAAAACATCAGAGGAGGTCAGACCCTGGTGGACGAAGCGGGCATCCTCGCCAACATGTTCGGCCAAATGGGTCAGGAAGGCGATGACATCGTGCTTCACTTCGGCTTCGATTTCATCAATGCGCGCGACGTCAAACTCGACATCTTTGGCGGTCCACACGGCCTTGGCGGCACTTAAGGGCACGACGCCCAACTCGGCCAGCTTATCGGTGGCGTGGGCTTCGATTTCAAACCAGATACGGTATTTCGCCTGAGGCGACCAAATGGCTTCCATCTCAGGGCGGGTATAGCGAGGGATCATGGGCGAGGGCCTTATAAAGCGCCTGCCATCAGGCAGGATTTGCGGGCTCCGGGGCTTGAATGACGGCATCGAGCGCCACGCGTGCCTCGGCAAGCGGAAGCTCGCTCACCCCTATGATGCGAAGACGTGGGCCAACATCAAGCGTATGGCCCGCCGTGCGGTAATAGGCATGGGCGAGGGTTTGCGTATCCATGGGCGTGGGGATGCCGCGCACATAGACATGCAAGGTGATGACATCCTCATAACTCAGCCCTTCGCCATCCAAAAGCCCGGCCAACATATGAAGCGCGGATTCCATCTCCACATCCATGCCCAAACCCGGCTGGGGGGCCATGATCATAGTGGCGTAAAGATGCGCACCCTGACGATCCAGGGTTATGGCCGCAGGCGCAATGGGTAGGATTGCCGGGTCATCGCCGGGCGGGGGCGCTTTTACCCGGTCGCCATGACAGGCCGCGACAGATACCGCAAAGAAGGGGGCGATCAATAACGCACGGATAAAAAGCATGGACTGCATGATGCGTCTCCCCAGCACATCATCTTCTTTGCCCCAAAGTGATCAGGGGTCAAGACAAAGACGCGCGAAAGGCAAAAGGGTTCAAATCTTTTTTGGGGTAGGGGTGTGTTTAGCCGCTTTTAAAAAGCTCCAGCCCGCAAAAGGCAGGGCCAAAAGGATCAGGCCCAGCGCTAATCTAAGCGCCTGATCACCCAGAATTGGCGTGAACAGATCGCCAAAGACACCGACAAATAAAGTCCCTAAGCCCATGCCGATTAAATTGTTGAGGAAGAGGAGAAAAGCAGAGGCCGTGGCGCGTTCATCCTGACGGGTCAGGCTTTGTAGAGCTGCCAGAACAGGGGCCATCCAGGCCGTTGCCAAGGCAAAGGGGATGAAAGCACTAAGAAGTGCAATGCTCCAGCTGGGGATCGCCAAAGTGATCAACGAGAAGGGGATCGCCAAGAACAGCGCGCCTGCAGGCACCCATATATAGGCTTTGGGATAGGTGTTGGCCAGCCGATCAGCGAGGATCCCGCCCAAAAACGTCCCGCACATCACACCTAAGCCCAACACCGGGGCGTAGTAATGGCCGACTTGCTCTAAACTCATGCCATGCGAGCGCTGAAGGAAAGAGGGGAACCAATGCATGAAGGATTGGCTGGGGATGGAGGCCAGGGCACTGGCGATGAACAACCAGCGCAGGGCCGCATTGTCTTTAAACCCTTTAAGGGTAGACAGAATATTGGTGCTGGGCGGTGAGGCTATTTCGCTGTCATCGTCAAACTGGCCGCGCTTGGGCTCGCGCACGGTGAGGCGGAAAACCACCGCGATGACCAAACCGGGCAGAGCCGCGGCCATAAAGGCGGCACGCCAGCCATAACTGTGGGCAATGGTTGCGCCAAGGGCAGTGCCGAGCGCTACGCCGACAGGAATGCCTAGCGTCATAACGCCATAGGCCATGCCGCGTTGTTTCGGCGGGAAATAATCGGCCAATAGGGCATAGGCCGGGGCGACCCCGCCCGCTTCACCGATACCCACGCCAATGCGCGCCAGAGCCAGGGTGGCGAAATTCTGCGCCTGGCCGCACAGCGCCGTAAACAGGCTCCACACCGCGCAGGAAATGGAGATGATCCAGGTGCGTGGGTGGCGATCGGCGAGCCAGGCAATCGGAAGCCCCATCACCGAATAAAAAATCGCGAACGATAATCCGGTCATCAGAGCGAGCTCGGTATCGCTTAGCCCCAGATCGAGTTTGATGGCCTCTTGCAAAACGGCCATAATCTGGCGGTCCAACAGATTGATCGCATAGATCACAAACAGCAAAGCCAGCACCCATCCCTGGCGCATCATCGAGCCCAGGGGGCGTTTGGCTTTGAGCGCGTTCATCGGTAACTACCTGACATCGAAACTGAAATATGCTTTCTCGTGATGTAGCGAAGACGGTGATTACTCGGCAAGAGGGTAAAGCGATGCTTTACACGATGGCTGCGTTCTGAAAGTGTAGCAACTTAAAGATTTATGATGAACGTTAAAATGGGGTGGGACTATGGCTGAGGTCTTAGGGATTGGCGGGATTTTCTTTCTGTGCAGTGATCCAGAAACGACAAAGGCTTGGTATGAAAAAACTTTGGGTTTTATCCCCAACGCCTATGGCGGGTTTGATTTTCCAGCCAAAAAAATTAACAGTGCTTTTGCGTCCGGCGAAGGTCAGGTGATTTTTGCGCCTTTTAAGCGTGACAGCGATTATTTTCTCCCCTCCCATCAACCCTTTATGGTCAATATGGTGGTCGATGACCTGGAAGGCTTGGTGGCGCGAATCACGGACGCTGGGGTTGAGCTGGAAGGTGAGATCCTGCGCGAGAGTTATGGTCTCTTCGCCTGGCTGATGGACCCCAATGGGATCAAGCTGGAGCTATATCAGCCCTTAAGCGCGGGTTAGAGAAGGCCTAAGCGCTTAAAACTGGCGATATTATCGCGCCCGACCACCAGGTGATCATGAAGGACAATGCCAAAGGGTTTGGCGGCGTCCTTGATCTCGCGTGTCATGGTGATGTCGGCTTGCGAGGGGGTGGGATCGCCGGATGGGTGATTGTGTACCAAAATCATTGCGGTCGCATTGAGGCTGAGCGCGCGCTTAACCACTTCACGCGGATAGACCGGGGCGTGATCGACCGTGCCGCTGGCGTGAAACTCATCCGCGATCAGGCGGTTTTTCTTATCCAAATAGAGCGTGCGAAACTCTTCGGTGCTGGCATGCTGCAGGGATGCGCGACAATAATCCAAGAGCGCCGACCAGGATGAAATCACCGGCCGTCCAGAAACTTGCCCCTTGGTGATATGAATGGCGGCGGCATGAACCAGCTTGATATCCAGGGCCGTGCGCTCTGATATGCCCTCAATGGCGCAGAGTTGATCCAGATCGGCCGCACACACCCGGCCCAGATCACCAAAGCGGTGTAAAAGGGCCTTGGCGATGGGTTTGACATCGCGCCGGGGAATGGCCCGAAACAGGATAAGCTCTAATAGCTCATAATCCTGGATGCCGGTGGCCCCTTGCGCTTTGAAGCGTTCGCGCAGGCGATCACGATGGCCATGATAATGGGGGGCGGGCTTATCCATTGTGGTCTCGCTCACCCTGACACCCCCTCACTTGTATCTTAGGCCTTGGTCGGCTGATGAAGGCCCTTGGGCGAGAGGGTGAAAATCTCACACCCGTCTTGCGTCACCCCGATTGAGTGCTCAAACTGGGCCGACAGGGATTTGTCGCGCGTCACAGCCGTCCAACCATCGGCAAGGACTTTGACGCTGGGCTTACCGGCATTGAGCATCGGCTCAATGGTGAAGAACATGCCCGGCTCCAACACATCGCCGGTACCGTACTCGCCATAGTGCAGCACATTGGGCGCATCGTGGAAGAGCTGGCCCAGGCCATGGCCACAGAAATCACGCACGATGGAATAGCGCTGGCCTTCAGCGTATTCCTGGATCGCTGCGCCAATATCCCCGAAGGTGTTGCCGGGGTGAACCATCTCAATGCCCTTCATCAACGCCTCATAGGTGGCATCAACCAAAAGCTCTGACTTGCGTTTGAGATTACCGGCCGCATACATGCGGCTGGTATCGCCATGCCAGCCATCGACGATCACTGTGACGTCGATATTGATGATATCACCGTCTTTGAGCGGTTTATCATTGGGAATGCCGTGGCAGACCACATGATTGATCGAGGTGCACAAAGACTTGGTATAGCCGCGGTAGAACAAGGTTGCAGGAACCGCGCCGCGTTCCAGCACGAAATTGCGCGCCAAATCGTCCAGGCGCTGGGTCGTTACCCCAACATCGACATGATCGACCAACATATCGAGCACGTCCGCCGCCAGCCGTCCGGCCTTTCGCATGCCTTCAAAGCCCTCAGGGCCATGGCGTTTGATGTGACCATCACGGGTGGGGTTGTGCGCGGTATCGAGATCGAGATCAGCCAAGTGTGGGGCTCCTTTCATGTCCCAAGAATATAACGACAAACGGGCCGTTGGGAAACGGCCCGTTGTCTTCGTTCAACACTTTTTACGCAGCTTTAGACTTATTGCTGGCCAAAGGCCTTGCCGAAATAGCTATCCTCATTCCAGTGTGGACGCTCATCCGCATTGGCGATGTCTTGCAGGATCTGGAAGTTGATGCGGGCGAATTTCGCGCCTTGATCATAGCGAATATTCTGCATCACATCATCGCCGGGACCGTGATAATTTCCGCCCAGGAAGCCCAAGAAGCCCTTGCCTTCGTCATCGGCCTCATCAGGAGAAGAGAAGCCGGTCATCAAGAAGATCGAAGGCACGCCGACTTTGACGAAGTTATAATGGTCAGAGCGCACGAACAAAGATTGCTCCGGCATGGGGTCTTCAGAGATATAAGCCCCTGCGGTCTCCGCGGCCTGTGATGTGATCGGGCCCAGGCTGGAATGTTCGGCACCAAAGGCGATCAGGTCGTTGAATTCATAAACGATGACCGGCATGTCCAGATTGATATTGGCCACCATGTCACCCATCGCAGGCGTTGGGTTGCGGGCAATATATTGCGAGCCGAGCAAGCCTTTTTCTTCACCGGTCAGGGCAACGAAAACGACGCTGCGCTTGGGACGCTCACCTTCAGAAAGGGCACGCGCCGTCTCCAGCATGATCGCAGAGCCAGATGCGTTATCGAGCGCGCCGTTACAGATGCGGTCTTCAGCCTCTTCCAGACGGCAAATACCGATATGATCGAGGTGAGCGGTGATGACAACGGTTTCGTTGGCCAAGGCTGGATCTGAGCCAGGCAGAACGCCGACGACATTTTGGCTTTTCACATCTTCACGCGTTGAGCTTTGTGTCACCTCAGCATGGGCGGGCAGCGCAAAGCTGGTGAGGGCTTCTTCGGCTTCAACCTTGGCGGCCAGATCAGCGACCGTAACGTCAGCGTCTGCGAACAGTTTTTCCGCAGCCGCTTGTGAAACGGACAGACGCGCCTCCAGCGGGGTGCCCGCATTACGCACGCTCATCGAAGGGCGTGTGGCGTATTGGGCGTAGGTTGAGAAAGGATATCGGCTGGTATGATCAGCTACAATCGTGATCATGGCTTTGGCACCGTGGGAAGCCGCAATCGCTTCTTTGGTGCTGTTAGAGCCAAGGTGGGCGGCGACATCGCTGGGCAGACCATGGGGTGTGCCAGAGAACATCACGACGATTTTGCCCTCAACATCGACATCGGCATAATCATTAAGACCGAATTGTTCTGCGTCCAGGCCAAACCCGACAAAGACCAGCTCGCCTTCGGCATGGGTCATATCGTTTTCCGTGTGGGCGGCCATCAAGAATTCTTCACCAAAGATCAGATCTTCGCCATTGACCTTCAAAGACGAGCCTTCAGGATCCAAGGTGACCTTTTGCAAAGGCACGCTGGCATAATAATCGCCACTATCCCCGCCAGGCTCTAGGCCCAACAAACGAAACTGTGAGGCCACATAAAGCGAGGCAATATCGTATCCGCGCTCACCGGTATCGCGGCCTTCTAACAGATTGTCAGCCAGAAAGCGGATATGGGCTTCGATGGCGTCGGCGGTGACGGTCGGTTGCACCGGAGCCACAGGTGCCATTGCCGTGGTGGTTTGCGTGCTCGCACACGCGCTAAGCGCCAGTAATGATACGGCGCCGATCATTAAGTGTTTCATGTCTCTCCCCTTAGACTTTGCATTTTCTGCGCGTCGCAAAGTAATAACGTATCACAATGCGGCTATAGTTCTGGATGTCAGCTTAACTTTCGGTAAGTTTAGCGATAGCTACGGCCAAGTCACCTTCTGGTTTATGATAATGACGGGCAAAAATCGGGGCCATGCGTGTGGGTTTGCCGCTGGAGAGGCAAAAGCAGACCAGTTGGGTTCTGGCGCGGAACACTGTTTCGCCCGTCGAGGCTTTACGAAATTGATACCAGCGCTGGGCGCGAAGGCGCCCATCCGATTGGGCGATCCAAACCGCACACTCTAACGCCTCACCGGCGCGTACATGGCCGTAATAATCAGCTTCGCTGTGAATGATCGCCATGCCTTGATCGACGCCGAGGCAATCTTCGCGGGTGAGACCATCCTTGAACCAATGAGCCCAGGCGGTTTCATCGGCCCATTTAAGATAGCAGGCGTTATTGACATGGCCAAACGTGTCGATGTCTTCCGGCTTTGCGGTGATGTTATGAATAAAGGGCGCGGGCAGATCCCAATGCGAAGACGCACTCATATCTGCACCTCAATGGCGCGCTTCACCGTGATGGCTTCGGGGCTAACCTCGCAAGCATAGGCCAGGATCTCCACGCCGGCTTTTTGCGCCGCCCTTAGGGCACCCGCATAGGCTGGATCAATGTCACCGGCGGGGCTCAAAGCCTCGATATCATCGCGCTGAATGATGAAAAGCTGCACGGCGCGATGGCCCTCTTGGACCATGCTGATCAGTTCACCCAGATGCTTGGTCCCACGTGCGGTAACACCGTCTGGAAACTCAGCCAGCTTTGGTGTGCGCACGAAGTGGACATTTTTGACCTCGACATAGCAATTGGCTTTGCCCGGATCTTGCAGCAAAAGATCGATACGCGAGTTTTGTCCGTATTTGACTTCCCGGCGTAGGGTGTCATAGCCGGTCAGCTCACCTATCAGGCCCTTTGCAATCGCGTCTTCGGCCAGGCGATTGGGGTGTTGGGTGTTGATGCCCACGATCTGGCGCTCAACCTCAATCATTTCCAAAGTGTAGGGCAGTTTCCTTTTGGGATCATCTTTATAGCTGACCCAACAGGTCGAATTGGGCGCATTTAGACCTGCCATCGCGCCCGGATTGGGGCAATGGGCCGTCACCAGACGTCCATCGTTCAGCGCAATATCGGCGAGGAAGCGTTTATAGCGTTTTTTCAAAACCGCTTTTTCCAACGGAGGGTCAAACTGCATAAGCGTCTCTAAACTCGTGGCTTTAACGATAAAAAGGTCTACAAAAGATAGGGTATGATAAGCGGAGACGAGCACAATGGAACCGGTCAAGACAGCCATTCTTATCATTGGCGATGAAATCCTCTCAGGACGCACGCGCGATATCAATGTGCAGCAAATCGCGAGCTTTCTGGCTCCCTTGGGCCTCAGCGTGGGTGAAGTGCGCATTGTCGCCGATGAGGCCGATCAGATCATCGAAGCCCTCAATACTTTGCGCGCGCGCTATCGCTATGTCTTCACCACCGGCGGCATTGGCCCGACCCATGATGACATCACAGCCGAATGCGTGGCGGCGGCCTTTGATGTGGCCTTGACCCTTCGCGATGATGCCCGCGCAATTCTGGAAGACTGGTATGCGCGCTCCAACACCGAAGTGACCCCGGCCCGCTTGCGCATGGCGCGTATTCCCGATGGGGCGCGGCTGATTGCCAATCCTGTGACCGGCGCGCCGGGCTTCCAATTAGACAATGTCTTCGTCATGGCCGGGGTGCCCAAAATCGTACGCGCCATGTTGGAGGATATTGCCGATCGCTTAGAGGGCGGGGCCGTCACCCAATCCATCAGTGTGCGTCTTGATGGGGTGCGTGAAGGCGATATCGCCGAAGCCCTGGGGCAAACCGCGCTGAATTATCCTGATCTGTCTTTAGGCTCATACCCTTGGTTTGAAGACAATGAGGCCGGTGAGATGACCCGCGGCGTGGTTTTGGTCGCGCGTGGCGCTGATGAAGCGCGCTTAAAAGCGGTGGAAAGTGAGCTACAGGGCTTTAGTCGGTTTTTGAAAGTGTAAAGCGGCGCAGTCTTGCCCCTTGTGCAAGGGCGATCACGCTCCTAACCTTCAGATAACTGTTATCGCCTAGAACAGGTATAAATGTCTGTGGATCGGTTCGGGTTCACAGATCCCGCCTAAGGCCGCCTTGGCTATTTCACTTGTAAGACTGATGAGGATGCTCATGTCTTTGACGTATGATAATCGCTTGATCCGCAATGACGAGGAAGAGGGCGAGGCCGATGCTGCCAAAGCCGCTCCTGAATTTTTAGGCAAGGCGCTGTTTGAAGCGCGCACCATCCTGATCACCGGCGGGGTGGATGACAAAATGGCCCGCACCGTATGTGCCCAGCTGTTTGCCATGGCCGCAAAAAGCGATGATCCGATTTTGATGGTCGTGTCCTCTCCAGGGGGCCATGTCGAATCAGGGGATATGATCCACGACACCATGCGCTTTATTAAGCCGCGCGTGATCACCTTGGGCTCGGGCTGGGTCGCCAGCGCGGGCGCGCTCATCTATGTCGGCGCGGAAAAAGAAGACCGCTATTGCTTGCCCAATACCCGCTTCCTTTTGCACCAACCCTCTGGCGGTGCAGGCGGTATGGCCTCTGATATCGAGATCCAGGTGCGTGAAATGAAAATCATGCGTGAGCGTCTCAATCAGATCTTTGCAGATGCGACCGGCCAACCTTTGGAGCGTATTCAGAAAGATACCGATCGTGATTTCTGGCTGTCTGCCAAAGAAGCGATTGACTATGGTCTGTGCCATCAGGTCGTGACCAAGCAAGACGAAATTAAGTTCAAATAAGTCCGGTTTATCGGCTTAAAAGACTAGAAAAAGGCGGGCCTCAGGTCCGCCTTTTTTGCTGCAGATGCGTAAAGTTCCCTGCCTCCCTTTAATTATAAAATATTATTGACTTCGCCTAAGCGATATTCCACGCTTCATGAAAACGCCTCAAAAAACAAAGCCGACGTGTCATAAGAGGCGAGGGCCGTAGGGCTCCAAATCAGGGCGAGGAAAACCCATGCAGCGTTTTGACTGTATTATTGTTGGGGCGGGCTTTGCAGGCCTGTCCGCGGCGCAGCATTTAACATCCCAAGGCTATAAGGTGCGTGTGCTTGAAGCGCGCGATCGTGTAGGTGGGCGTACGGAGATGGCGCACTTTGCTGGACGCCATATTGATGCCGGTGGGATGTGGCTGGGCCCGACGCAAATTCACTTGAAAACTCTGGCGGCACGTCTGGGCGCGAAGACCTATCCTACACCCTTAGAGGGACAAAGCCAGGGCCAGGCCGGGGGGTATGCCTTTCGTGCCAAAGGGGAAGCTTTTGAAGATGCGATTGGCTTAATCTCCAAGGTTCAGCTCGGCCTTCTCCTCGTCAAGCTCAATGGCTATCTCAAAACTCTTGATCCAGCTGCGCCATGGGCGGGTGATCAGGCCGCGCACCTTGATGCCTATAGTGTCGCCAGCTGGTCGGATCGTCATATCAAAAACAAGCGCGTGCGTGCGATTTTAAACTTGATTGTACGCTCGGTATTTTGTGCCGAGCCTGAGGAGCTCTCCTTTCTCTTCTTCCTCTTCTATGTCAAAGCGGCAGGGGGGCTTGAAGTTTTGATCGAGGCCAAGCCCGGCGGGGCGCAAAGCCTGCTCTTTCATGACACCTTGGCGCAGATGGCCCAGCAATTGAGCGCTGAGATGCCCGGCGTTGTGGCGCTCAATCAAGCGGTTAAGGCCATAGATCAAGACGACACGGGCGTTCAAGTTTTAACCCAGGACGCCAATTATCACGCCGACCAGGTTATTGTGGCGATCCCGCCAGGCTTGGTGCAACAGTTGAGCTTTTCACCCCCCTTACCCATGGCGCGCCAGGAATTATTGAAACGCCAGATCATGGGGGCGTGTATCAAGGTTTGGGTGGCGTATGAGCGTCCTTTCTGGCGTGATGCGGGCTGGAATGGCATTTTATTCTATGAAGATAGCGCCTTTGCCCCGGTGTTTGATGCCACACCGCCTGGCAGTGAGAGGGGCTTTCTGGCGGGCTTCTTTGATGCGCGCTGTGCGGCGCAATGGAGTGAGAAGACCCAAGACGCGCGCAAGCAGGAGGTGTTGAAGACTTTGCAGCGCGGGTTTGGCGATCAGGCTTTAACCCCGATTGAATATTTTGAGCGGGACTGGACACGCGAAGCCTGGTCGCAGGGCTGTTATGGGGCCTTCATGCCGCCTGGCGCTTTGTCCCTATATGGTCATAGCGTGCGCCAAGCCCATGGCCGGATCCATTGGGCCGGCACTGAAACCGCGATTGCCTGGTCGGGCTATGTTGATGGCGCGATCAGCTCAGGCCTTCGCGCGGCAACAGCGGTGGAGATGGATTTGGCGGGGCTTTAGTCTCTGGACCCCGGATCACGTCCGGGGCCGCGATCCTTATTGCTGTGTCCTCCTAGCGTTAGCGAGGATGTATAGATAATCGAACCATAGGTTCGCCAGCGCGAGCGCGCGCCCGCAGCGTCAGCGAGGATGTATAGATAATCGAACCATAGGTTCGCCAGCGCGAGCGCGCGCCCGCAGCGTCAGCGAGGACTTTATAAAAAACCTGTCATCCCCGACGTGATCGGGGATCTATGCGCTTTCATGGCAAACTCGATAGATCCCGGATCTCACTAAAGTTCGTCCGGGATGACAATTCGCTTTTATATTTGAGGGCGCTTTAAACGGCCTATCGGGCCGCAAGCGCGACCGCGCGCCCGCAGCGTGAGCGAGGAACTTAATTTTTAAGAGAAAAATGGTGCAGGTCGACCAACTCGACTTGAACCAGCTTTTCAGTGTTTTAGATGATTGGACGCGTGAACTCGAGCATTTGGATCAGGGGTCATCTAATAATCTGGGGATGGATTCATGAAGGCCCCGGAGAGCAAGGCTTCTGCGGCCAAATCCTTTGCCCGCGCAGGCAAGCCCAAGGCGGGTTCGCCCCCGCCTTTTTCCTTGCGTTTGACCTTTGAAGAGCGCGCGGCGCTGGACGCGATGGCGGGCGGGCGGCCCCTGGGGGCTTATATCCGTGATCAATTGCTGGGCGATAAGGTGTCAAAGCGCGCCAGCGAGCGCCGTAAACCCCGCGCCGATGAGGTGGCTCTAGCCCGGCTTTTAAGTGCGCTCGGGCAATCGCGCCTGTCGTCAAACCTCAATCAAATCGCCAAAGCCGCCCATATGGGCGCATTGCCGGTCACGCCGGAGCTGATTGATGAGCTGCATGAGGCTTGCGCCGACATTGAGGCGATGCGTGATGCGTTGATGGCTGGGCTCGGCCTTAAGCCCGGAGGCCCGCCATGATCCTGATCGGTAATCAACGCGGCGGCGCGCGTGATTTGGCGGCGCATCTGCTCAAGGATGAGAATGATCATGTCAGCGTTCATGAGCTGCGCGGTTTTGTGGCCAGTGATCTCAAAGGCGCTTTGCGGGAGGTTGAGGCGCTCAGCCGGGCAACACGGTGTAAGCAATATCTCTTTTCCTTAAGTTTGAACCCGCCGCCCGATCAGCAGGTTCGCACCGAGACCTTCGAATCCGCCATTGACCAAGCTGAAGAGCGCTTAGGCTTAGGCGGACAGCCCCGCGCCGTCGTGTTTCATGAAAAAGAAGGCCGCCGCCATGCCCACGCGGTGTGGAGCCGCATCGACCCAGATACCATGAAAGCCATTCAGCTCTCCCATTCGGGCTATAAGCTGCGTGATTTATCGCGGCAGCTTTACCGTGAACATGGATGGGACACCCCGCGCGGCATGACGGATCGGTCCTTGCGGGACCCTAAAAATTATTCCCTGGAAGAATGGCAGCAATGCCAGCGCCAGGGCGTCAACCCCAGAGAAATTAAGGCCGCCATTCAAGAGGCCTGGGCGATTTCTGACAGCCCGGCGGCGCTGACCCACGCTTTGGAAGACCGCGGCTTAACCCTCGCGCGCGGTGATCGGCGCGGTTTTGTGGCGGTTGATCATACGGGCGAGCCCTATGCGCTGGCCCGCTATGCGGGCGTTAAGGCCAGGGACATACGCCAGCGCCTTGGCGGTGCGGCGGCTCTACCCTCCATGGATGAAGCCAGGGACAAAATCGCGCGCGGCATGATCGCGGCGATGGAGCGATTAAAACACGAAGCCGCGCAGAAGGATCAGGCCGAGGCCGAAGCGTTTGAAGCCCGCAAGCAAGCGCTGATCACACGTCAACGCGCAGAACGCGAACAACAAGCCAAAGACATAGAAAGCCGCCACTGGGCCGAAGCGCGCGAAAGACAGGCACGGTTTAGGCCGGGCCTGAAAGGGGTATGGGACCATTTGCGCGGGGAACATCGCCGGATCACCCGGCAGAACGAGCATGACGCCTATCAGGCTCACTTACGCGACCGGGCACAAAAAGACGCCTTAATCCTTAGCCATATTGATCAACGCAAAAACCTGGACCAAAAACGCGAACAGGCGCGCCAGCAGGCAAAGGCCCTGGAATTACGCCTTGAGGCGCAGCGCCAGCACTATGAAACCTTGCGCAAAAACACTCAGGCTCAGGCTTCAGCCAAACTCGCCTTTGACAGGGCCGCTCAACCCCACGCGCCGCCCGGCATCTCCGCCAGACATCAAGAGGCGCTAAGCCGCTTGCGCCAACGCCCAACAGCCAGGGAGCGTCTTCATGGCATAAACAAAAACCGCCCCGCTCCGGGGCCGGAGCGTGAGCGTGAGCGGTGAGGCATTGTATCGTGCAAGGCGTGTCAATGGGGACACGCAACCCATTTTTGACCCATGATTTCAACCTCAGTGATGTCACCGCCCAGGACCATGTCCCGCGCGAAGGCTTCGGTATCGAAGTAATAACGCAAATGTTCTGGGATTTCGCTTAAGAGCCCGGTATCCTCGATATAACGCTCGGCATATTCGAGCGCCGCACCCTTAAAAAGATAAACATCATCAAGATGGCCCAAAACCTCATCGGTTGTACAGCCCAAGTGATCGGCCAAATAAATCACCTTGACGGCATCATCTTCGTCCAGAGCCTCGAACGCTTCGAACCAAAGCTTGAGATTGGCCTGATTGACACCGATGGCTGAAAAAACCTCATAATTATCGCCGTCGATGAACTGGATTTCATATTCCTCGACCGGATCACCATATTCATTGCGGTGAGATGCGAATTTTTCGAGATAATCTTCGTAAGTGCTGAAGTAAAAGCCCGTTGCTGAAATATCGTAAGGTGTAGCGTGATAAATGTTGGTCATGTGTTCCTCCTTTGCTTTGAACGCAAAAAGGAACAGCGGGTGATCTTAAATGGCGGACACAATAGCCTTCACGGGGCCTTAAGGCCGTGGCGCGGAAGGACTGTTGTGACCGGCATGGCAGCCGCTATTTTGCGGGTATTCAAGGCAGGGGAGACAAAGACAAAACATTATTTGATGCCAAGCTTATGGAAGAAGATACTGTTGCGCATTTCGGCGTCACGCAGCACCTTGTCCCAGCTTAAGACCTCCATGTAGAGGTTGTTATTGCCGAACCACTTAAACCATCCACCGCCGTCCGGCATGACCGAACTCACACTTCAAAAACCACCTAATCATCAGATTCTTTTAATATAATGGCTCTAGATTTCAGTTTCATTATCCTGTTAATTATTCTAGAATTCAGGTGGTGCATACGGTAACAAGTGCACTCTAAGGGGAAAGATGAAGAATATTGAAAACATAGACATTTCCGCAACCGCTCGCTTGTTTTCGGCCAAAGTTCTTCAAGAACTGAGTCGTTACGGCGGCTCGCCCCTGCTTGCCCGCCTATTACGCGAATCTGGCTTGGCCGAACAACTTCTCCCGACGGAAACTCTCGAAAAATGCTTTCAGATTGCATTCCGCGCGCTGCGTCGCAAGGCACATCGTCACGAGTACATTTATAAATCGGCAATTACGAACAAGGTGTTACTGGGTACTCACTCCCTACAGACCGCATCGATGATCACAGAGTTTCGGGTGGGGGATTGCAAAGCGGACGTTGTTATCCTCAATGGCACTGGGACCGTCTATGAAATCAAATCCGAACGAGACACGCTCACGCGTCTAGAACGGCAGATAGGCGCGTATATGAACGTTTTTGCGACAGTGAACGTCATCGTCGGAGAAAACCATACTGATCACGTCCTAGACATGACCCCGCCAGAGATAGGCGTCATGGAGCTTTCCTCAAAGCATCGGATTTCAACAATCCGTACAGGCGAAAACAAGCCGGAACGAACTCGGGCAGATACAATCTTTGAGTCAATAAATTTACACGAGGCTCAGATCATACTTCGCAACTTGTTGATTGATGTCCCGGAAGTGCCAAACACGCGCTTATATGACGCCTGCCGCGAACTTTTTATTCAAATCCCTGGTAGCGTTGCACACACACAAATGGTCAGCACCCTGAAGCACACGCGCAAGCTGACTGCGCTTTCGGAATTGGTGAATGAACTTCCATCGTGCCTATACTCAGCAGCCCTCACTTCGAAGATTCGTCGGCAAGATCACAGCCGATTGATTAGCACGATGGGCTTATCTATTAGCGACGCCTTGGAGTGGGCATAGGCATGTATCATCCATATTTTCGCGGCAAGCAATACGAATTGATCACCCTACGGGACAGGGCGTCACTTATCGCCGCAAGCGGCTTTGTGCCGATCATTGAGCCAGTGAAGGGGCAGTTGTCCGGGTTGACCCGCGCCCTAGATGCTCTGTTCGAGGAAGGCGCCCAAGCGATTGTCATCGCCAATCCAGCGATTGGTGATCACGCCAGAAACCATATGCCCATCACCCAATTGCTGACCGAAACATTTCGCGACACAGATCAGCTTGTTATAGGTCTGATGTTGGATGAAGAAGCGGAACTCGACGAAATTCGGGGCCTTTGCGATCTTTATTCTGACCAAGAGGTCGCAATCATCCACTACGGGTTCGCAGATGGAGGGGCTTTGGCCGGTGTCGTGGCCGACTTCCCGAATATCACTACTAGCATCTTCATAGACGAACGCAGTGGCGGCAGGTTGTATCGACGCCATTTCCGAGGACATGCATCACGCATCTTGGTAAGCGATGGGTTTGAACGGCGGAGAAATCGCGATCATCCTGATTCTGAATTCTTTTCCGACCTACATATCACCTACGAAGACGAGAACATGACAGGGTTCGGAGACTTCCTGATCGTCGGGGATGATTACTCCGAGGGCGGAGGCCCAGCGTATACCGTAGCCATCCACATCACCTATATCGATGATGAGCGAGACGACGTGATGGACGTCCATCACTTTAAGTCGGACAGTCAAGAGTCCCCTCAGAACCCAGCCGGTAAATTCGCCGAGGCATTGCGAAAACTAATCCGGGAACTAGATTCTGCGGATTGCAAGATATTTGAAACCACAGCGATGCAAGAGTTTCGGGACCTTCACGCGAGAGGGCATTATCCAGGCCTAGGCTATGTGAAGAAACTTTCGATGATCCACCACATCGAGACACTGTCCGAATATTTAGGACGAGATGACTAGAGCTATGCCGCTCGTCGAAAAATTGTGTTGTGCGGAATGCTTCGGAGATCGTCACCTTCGCGAGGAAATCATTCCCACACTAAGCGAATGCACAGGCCGCTGCTCATTCTGCAAAGCGACTAACCAACAATTGGTCACCCCGCGATCACTGGGTGACCAATTCGGTGCCGTAATCGGAGTTTATGTTCCTGACGACGAAGGTGGCCGACCTCTTGTTGAGTGGTTGATGGGCGATTGGCTAATTTTCAAGACAGCGTCCATGTCAGCGGAGAAAGCTCAAATTCTCCTCGCGGAAATTCTTGACGATGGCGAAATCGTGCGGCGGAATTTCTCACCGTCAGAACAGTGTCAGACGGTCAATTTAGACCGTTGGCGAGACTTAAAGGAGGAGCTACAACATCGAAATCGTTTTTTCCCAGATTCTGACTTTAACAAAGAACGACTAGCAGAATTGTTGGATCAGCTCCTGCTTGATTCTATATATCTCCCCACTCAGTGGTTTAGGGCGCGAATCGTCAAGGATGGTCGACAGTTTGGCGCGGATGAAATGGGAGCGCCACCCAAAATGCGTGCTGGGCAAGGGCGAGCCAATCCAGCAGGCATCCCCTACTTGTATCTAGCATCGAGCAAAAAGACTGCGGTAGCGGAAGTTCGCCCCCACCCCGGTGAAACCGTTTGTGTGGGCACCTTTAACACCCCAGACAATCTAAAAATTGCAGACCTCAGAAATCCACGCGCAAGCATCTCACCATTCCAGTTTGATGATAGCGACCTTCCCGCTCTACGAGGGGATGTCGAGTTTCTGGAGAACTTGGGCGCGGAATTAACTAGGCCCGTTGTGCCAACTGCCGCCGCGATCAATTACATTCCCAGTCAGTATCTTTGCGAGTTTATCAAGAAGCAGGGCTTTGATGGTGTTGCATACGCTAGCTCCATCGAAGCCGGAATGAATTTGGCGCTGTTCAACCCTGACATCAGCGCTGAGCCCGATGTTGAAACCGTGATCATAGAGTCTGTAAGCGTGCGATACAGACTCTATGACTAGTACATCCCCATTATATAAACACACGCCGCCTCACATCGGCAGCAAAACAGGCTTGGAGGTATCGGGTTTCGAAAGACCTGATCGCCATCCAATCCGCGCAGGGTTGGTCCCCAAGAATTGGTCGCGCTGAAAGCGTCCCACGGAACGTGTCTCCATGACATGGCCATGGGGTTCTTAGGGGAGCATGGAAGCTTCCCTAAGCGCGGATTAAACGCGCGCGCGTTTACTGGCTTGATTGATCGGTCCCACCTGAGCCTCCCCACCGGCATGCGCAACATCAGCTATGATGCCAAGCGCAAACCCGGTGCCAGGAGAGCGAAACGGGATCAGAGACAATCAAGCCACCGCCGGGGGGATGCAACGGGGACGTGCTAACGGGTCCCCTTGCCAAGGACGGCGTTGTACTACAACGCACTCCTTGCGCAACGAGCTTTAGCTCACATCTCGCACAACGCCATTTATGGCACATCAGTTATGAAAAGGATGAAACAATTTAACAATGCAAGGTTTCAAAATGAAACTTTCGCGAACGAATCTATGACCACATCGGTAAGACATCAGTCATCTATAATTTCTAGTTGCATCGACTAGCCCATCCCTTGAGTTCCTGCTAGATAGCATCTTAAGTGTTTAATGGACTTCGACATGCGAACAACTATCTCAATAGTATTTTTCGCGATTGCCGCGATGTTAATCATAGATTTTTCGGTGGAGGCACAACGCTATCGAGGCGGTGGTGGCGGCAGCTTCTATGCAAGGCAGCAAGCGCAACGACAAGCGCAGGCCGCTCAACAGCAACAAGCCCGCCAGGCACAGATGCGGCAGCAGCAAGCGGCCATGCAGAGGCAACAAGCGCAGATGCGACAGGCCCGCGCGCGCCAGCAGCAGATGATGCGCCAACGTCAAGCTCAAATGCAGCAACAAATTCAATTGCGCCGACAGCAGTCTGTGCAACAGCGTCAGCAAATGGCGAACCGTCAGCTCGCCCGTCAACAGGCCCAGGTACAGGCCGGTCGTCAGGGCGCGCGGCAGCAAGAAATTGGCAGGCAGCGACAATCTCTCAGGCAGCAACGATTGATGAGGGAGCGTCAGGAACGGTTGAGAAGGCTTGAGCGCGAACGTCGAGAGCGCAGAGAAACTGATGAGCGACAAGACCGGACGGAGCGTCAGACCCTAGCCTCACTCGCTTCTAGAGCAGGAATTGCGAGCAACGTAAATCGACCCGTTCTTGCGTTAAGGGCACAAATCACCAATCGTTTTAACAATGACCAAGCACCAAGACCTACGTCTTTGATGACGGCGGCGGTGCGGCAACAAATCGATGCACGCCGAACGCTTCTTAACCGAGTTCAAAGCACTCGACCGCCTCGCCAAGCGGCTGGTCGGCTAACTAATAGCCGTTTGCAAAGAGCGCGGCGAAACTTCAACAACTGTCCAGAAGGTGTCTGTCGCGCACCGAGGTGTGCTTCCTTCTCACCGGACACATTAGTCTTAACTCAAAGGGGATTGATTCGAATTAGCGAGGTGATGCCACTTTCAGACGTTGTTTGGTCCAGAAGTGATGAGACATTGGATTATGGTTGGCAGGAAATCAATTGGATTAACCGAGGCCGCCACTTTGAAATGCTGAGCATTTCTGTAGAGGATGTAGCTACCGGAGAAACAAGCACCTTAACGGCTAGCCTGAATCATCGTTTTTTCCGGCAGCAAGACCGAAACAATCCCAGATCAGCTATCAATCGAGATATTGACGATTGGGTTTATGCGGAAGACTTGAACATCGGTGATCGACTGATTGGCGCAGGGGGGCAGCTGATAACTGTGCAGGCGATAGAACACCTAGCTGGCGCATCGTCTCTATACAATCTTTCAATCGCCAACTACCACAGCTACTTCGTCGCTGGAACTAGTGGCACTGCAGCGCCGGTCTGGGTTCACAACGACTCCAGGTGTCTACCATTGCGCAACGCAATGCGCGAGCTCCCAGCGGCGGTACAACGAAACATTTCGAGTGTGTATGGGCATGTGCGCGCGGGAACGCGTCCGAGTTGGGCAAATCGTGACAACTGGGGCAAGATCTTTGAAAACCGAGAGAGATTTCCATCAATGCGGCGGGGGGTAACTTATCGGGAGTACACCGTTCCTGACCCCCGAGCGGCAGATCGGGGCCGTATACGAATTATTGCAAGCGACGATGGTCGCGATGTATACTTATCAAAAAACCATATGACTACAAACCCGACAAGGATTCGATAGTGCTAATATCAATAAACCAATGGGCTGAGGAGCTTCAGTATATCAAAAATGCCGTGATCGAACTAGATGCAAGTATTGAAAGGAAAGAGTTTTTTTCTATCTGCGATGGAGTTTTTCAAAACAGCGTTTATTTTGAAAACAGAATTGAAAGTCTAGACCAGCTAGCTGACTTTGCAGGCGAGTGGGCGTACGATAACCGCAAGGACCTTCCTACAATAGCAGTTCACGTTAAACCCAATCTTCCCACGCTATCGCAGCAATGCGATCTAGCGTCGGCGGTCGAAGGTATGCGCAAGCGGCTTATTTACAAGATGATTGGAAATGGCGAGCTGATTGAAGCATCAGAGGCATTATATCATTGGCGCTTTTATTTGGTGCTTGGTCAAGCTGAGTGATTATGACTGGACCATCGTCCAGCGCCCATCTTCACGCTTCCTAAACGTATGAAAATCAGGGAAATTCTGGTTGCAGTCAGCCTGAAGCGCCATATTCATTAATCCCATGATCGGATCGTTTCCACCGCCCGACATCCGGCATGAGGCGATACGACGATACTCGCACATGAAGTCCGTTGCATTCGTCTGAAAACAGGACCGTATCTCCACACCGACAACATCAATGGCAGTTGTTATCCCGAGAAAGGCCGGACTTCTGACATTGCGGTTGGATAACGTGCTGAGTATCTCTTGCTCAGTTGGTGGGGAAATTTCACGGAAGAAATGCATCCCATCGGGATTGAGCTCAAGAACCATCTGACGCGCGGGTTGATAGCCCGCATCTGCGGATCGCTCGAACAGCTCCAACGCTTCGACAAACACATCCGGGTCTTCTGACGTCGAGAGAAGCAGCTCAGCCTGATAGTGAATGGCTGATGCGTAGCCCGCTTCAGATGCCGCATTTATATAGGGTGCTGCTTCGTCTTGTTCACCTGCATACCAAAGAATGCGACCAAGTTGGTATAGAGAGTGTGTGTCTGTGGGGTCGTCCTCGACCGCCGCAATACATGCATCGATACCGCGCTCAAAGAGTTCAAAATCGAGGTCGTCGTTACCCTGAAAGTGAACCCCTTCGGCACGCTTCGTCGGATCATTTGGGTCGGCAGCGAGAACATCACACTCTCGGACTCCGTTGGCGTCAGGTCGCCCGCTCGGAGGTGGAAGAAGCAGCTCAGCTAGGTATTGATCCCAATCATCTTGATCAATCGATCGCTCTTCAGGCGCAAGCTGGTCGACAGGTCGGAGATTCTGACCTGTAAAGAAATTCTCAGCGTTGAATCTAAAGCGTGTCGCAACACCGTCCGCGTCTGTAATCTCGAGATTAAATACGCCAGGCCGGAACGCCCAAATGAATTCCGTAACTCTATGATCGTATTCGAAAAGATCACACGTTAGTTCTGTAAGGGTTAGCCACTCTCCATCGACAAAGATTCGCTTGTTGAAATCCAAGCCGTTGACTCGAGCATCGCGAAGCACACCCTGACAGATTTCGTTATTGTTGCGCCGGAGCGCTGTCTCCGCCGCCGTCTCGTAGAGCCCGAAAGCGGTAAAATCGGCGCTCAATTGTTCAAACAACAGCGCCTGCTGCTGAACGTCCTCTGCGTCATCAGCAGACCATTCGAGTTCCGCCAATTCCTGTTTATAGGTATCCAAGTCGCCCGATAAGAATTCGTTGATCGCGTTTAATGCGTCAGTGAAGACCAATTGCGCATCGTCAGGAAAGCCGGATAGCTCAAACTCTTCCGCCAGCGCGAATGCTGTCTCAAGCATGACAGAAGCGTCAGTGTAGCGCTCACCTGAAGCCACGACCGTTTCGACCGCAAGCACCCGCAATACGTCTAGGCGTTCAGCAATAATTGGAGCGGCCAGCTCCGGTAGCGTGCTAATACGTGATGAGGTGGTCGGAAGCTCCTCTAGCCCCTCAGTAGAGTTCAGAGCGGCAATCTGATCGGCTGCAAACGCCAAATCAAAGAGAGGCGCTTCCTCAAGATCCGTTTCGATCCAGGCCGTTTGCTCATTAAGCCAAGCCAGTACACGGTCATCTAGATAGGTCTTGAATTCCGGCGAGGACGCATTGCGAGAGAGTTCAATCGATGCGCTAACGGCCGGAGCAAGAGATATGTCGTCACCACCGAGCGCCTGCGCCACCCTCGTGGACCATATACGATCCTTCAAACCCGCAGACACTTCTTCATACGCGCTCAAGTAGGCAGGGTATTGCTCTGGTGCATACGCCTCGATTGACGCGAGGATATTGCGAAAGTGTTCGAGCGCCTGTTCGAATTCTGCGAATTCAAACGCAGGGTTTTCTAGATAGGCTCGAAACGCGTCGAGATCGCCATCAACGACTTCTGACGTGATCCACTCACCTTGCGCTCGGAATGCTCTGTACTGCTGGCTTCCCTGAAGACCTGTGATTGACCTGAAGGGGGCGAGTTCTGTTTCCAGCGGGCCGAGAAGCCCGAAGCTTGGCTCCAGAACGCTAAATAGCAATGCACGCGCTTCAAGGGGAGCTGGTTCAGACTGGATCGCCCAGTTTTGAGTCGCCGCAGCATCTGCACGGAACACAACCACGCCGTCCGTTACGCCGACTAGAGTAATGCGTTCAATCAGTGAGCACTCGAAACCAAGGACTGCGCTAACAACGTTGGCGAGCCGCTGGATCGTCGCTGCGTCCTGATCAAAATATGCTGCCGAACGTGTCGTTATGGTGATGGGCGCTTCTTCAGCACATGTGTAATCACCAGGCAACGTCAGTTCTACGTCCGCGCCATCCGACGCCAGCACCCTTTCTTGACTGAGCGCTGGGTCAGATTGAGCCGCAAACAAGGCAAGTGCAGCACCTATTCCTGCAAGTTTCCCCATGCCGCTTCATCCTCATCAGTCACCTCGCTGATGCGCAAACTTCCTTAGGCTTGGGCGACCCAGCCGTTCGCGCCCTGGCAAGCCTCCATAGAGGAGGAATGGGTGGAACCGTCGGCAAGCGTGATCGACTGTTCAATTGTACGGCAGAGCTGCTCATCGGCCAACGCCGTTTCATACACGTCTTCATCAGCGAACTGCGTAGAGAGGTCTGAGGGCTGAGCGCCGGGGGCAGCCTCAAGTAGGGGGGCATAGATGAAGCCGCTTCCGACCCCACCTTGGCTAATCATGAACCAGTCCTGGCCCTGCACTCGTCCGACCACGTTCACCACTTCGCCAGGCGTCAGACTACCAACGACCACATAGTCAGTTCCTGGTCCACCCCGCAAGTTTGAGTTGCCACGTGCTCTGTAGGTCTCGCCCATAATGTCCAGCGGAGGAACCTCATTGATCCGCTCTCGCAGTACTGGCACACTAACAGGTTGCGACTTCACTTCACTGGAAACCACACGCGCCTGTCCGGCCGTACCATTGTCCGGATTTGACCAGGTTTGGGCTACCCCGGTTGCAGCAGCCTGTTGTGTGGCAACTGCCATACGTTGTTGGTCGCGCTCATCAAGATAGCGACCGAGTTGATTGCCAAGAAAACCACCAGCAAGCATGCCAAAGGCAATCCATGCCTCCTCGTTGTCATCCGCAACTTGGCTAGCAATTAATCCCCCCAGCGCGCCGCCAAGAACGGTACCCATCTCTTGCCTAGATGCCGTTACAGAACATGCAGTCAGCATCAAAACCGAAACCGAGGCGACACCCGCCCTCAGAATAGTCATTCTCATTATTTCCCCCAAAAACGCGAGCACAACGGCTTAGCTTTCTACCATAAATTGCCATGAACTGCTTAACAGGTAATTCACACACCCGCAACTTAAACTGCCCACATTTTCACCCATCAGCTAACGAGTCTAATTTGAAAATAACGTGCTAATAAGACATCCAATTCCCCCACCGCTTCCTCATCAATCTGCCATGCGGACGCGGCGGACGAACAAGGGCAAGCCCTTCTCCACTTTGTTACGACCATTCGATAAACGGTTGGTGTTCGCCGCCGCTGATCCCGCGCGGCTGTTGCTTTCCTCGTCACCAACGAGGGAGGTCAAAATGACACTGCGCATTCCAAATCCATCCGAAGCCAAGCGCTTGAACAAAGGCGAATTATCCGCTCTGCTTCGTGAAGTGACTTGGCTTTAGCCGATCCTGATCCTCAGGTTCGTGAGGCGGCTGAAGAGAATGTCGATGGGTTTCTCATTACAATACGTTGAGGGAGTGGGCCACGCGAACTTCTTACGCTTATTTTTACGTTGACAAATTTGTAAAACTTTGATCATCAGTAGACCCGCCATACTTAAATTTCCCTAAAAAATGGGACTAGGAGAACCGCATGGAAATCGGCGATGACGTCTTTGTTTTACCAATCCTTTCTACGGGCGTGGTTCACGCACTAGCCCATCCAAATGCAGATATTGACGTTGATCCGAGCCCTAATATTACACGGTACCCCATCGCTGATCTTGAAAAGCTGCCTTACAAAAACTCATACATGCAGGATGGCTTTTTCCACACCCTATCAGCAAAACAATACACCCTAAAGGGGCAAAAAATCCGTAAAGTCGAGATCACACAGCGCAAAGGCCCTGGCTCGCCCCGCACAGCAAGGATTATCATTACAAATGGGGACGAAGTAACGATACGATGAATAGAGAGCTTATAAATGATAGGTTAATTTATTCTGTAGGGATTTTTATACTAGCAGCGGAGTCCGTAGAGGAATTTTCTGTGAAATTTGGCATTGCCGAAATTTCATCTAAAGACACAATAAGCTTAATTCAAGCTAGTTTCACAGCACTTTGCTTTATTTTGCCCGTATATTATATTAATAAAATTAAATCATTTCTAATTGAGCATTTTGAGAATGTTAAACAAAGTGCAAAAGCGCAGAGCATTAGTGATGACGATAGTCGGACATTTGTCGGAAAAAAAAATGTGCTAAACGCCCTTGTTACAATAGCTAACATTTTAAGTTTTTTAACGCCTGCTATATTTACATTTATAGTTGTTTATGCTTATTTTTATTAATTAATAATTAACTTGAATCGCGCATTCAAATTATTGCGCCAATGCGAATATATACAAGGAACGAACCCAATGCCGGAAAATTCACCCGATTTATTATCAAGACACAAAAATCCAGATGGTAGTGTCGGAGGTCTCGTATCGGCCTTTGCAAAGATAGACCCCACCGCAACAATCAAGCCATTTGGTAAAGTGCTTAAAGGTGCTTGCGTGGGGCCACATCAAGTTGTCTTAGATGGTCAGATAGTTTCCACCGAAATGGGTATAATAGGACCACCGCCTGCTAGTGGTTAAGCAGCTTAAGTAACTTGCTACAAGTTCGACACAATGTAGAGTGTCCAACGCCGAGGTGCGCAGCTAATGCTCGTCCAGATATGCCTTTTTTCATTGCTTGATTGCCTGCCTCCCGTATTATCTCGCAGTTAAGCGCCGATATTCTCCTTAACTTCGTGCTTTCGCTGCAGCGATTCCAGCGTATGTGCGTTCGGCGATGTGTTTGCCCTCCAGCGTTCGCAATGGCGTAGATGGCTTCCCTATACGGCGAGCCTGTATCCACCCCACACAGATTGAACGAAACGCTATGTTCCGCTCCTTCATCATCTGAAGCATATCCATCAGGTCGAAGAGTGAGCGGCTGGGACGCGGTCTAACATCAAAAACCTCAAGCCTGTCACCGTATTTAAGAGGCTTCATAGCCTTTATGCAGAATGTATGGCTCTTGCAGCTCTTTAATATTCATATCATTCATACCTCCCCCATTGCTTCCTCATCAATCTGCCACGCGGGCGTGGCGGACGAACAAGGGCAAGCCCTTCTCCACTTTGTTACGACCATTCGATAAACGGTTGGTGTTCGCCGCCGCTGATCCCGCGCGGCTGTTGCTT